>NZ_FODZ01000004.1:137308-249313 GCF_900110505.1 Luteibacter sp. UNC138MFCol5.1 | reverse complement strand
GGCATCGCCTGGCCAGCCAGGTGGGAGCGGACCCGGCCGCGACAGCTTCTCGCCGCGGTTCACAGGCCGGCGCGCCAGATTCGGGACCGGCGCGAAAGGCTGTCGCGCCCGGGCGCGCTCCCACGGGGGGGCGCTGCGGCAATCGGTGGCCGCGACGTTAAATCTACGTCATACTTGCGACCGGTTCTCATTTACATTCGCATTCAGGGCCCTTGCCGCCCTCGGGATCTTTCATGACGTTTCGCCTTAGCACCCTCGCCCTTTCCGTCCTCACGGCCCTTTCGGTCGCCTGCGTCGCTCATGCCGCCGAGGCGCCGGACGTCGCCGATCCGCAGAAGCGCGACAACATGACGACCCTGTCGGGCGTGCAGGTGGAGGCGAACGTGGCGCCGCCCACCGCCGCGTATGCCGGCGGCCAGGTGGCGCGTGGCGGTCGGTTCGGCGTACTGGGAAATCAGGACGCGATGAACGTCCCCTTCGCGATCACAAGCTACACGGACACGCTGATCCGCAACCAGCAGGCGCGCTCGCTCGGGGACGTGGTCAGCAACGATCCGGCGGTGCGCGTCGGCAACGGCTACGGCAACTTCTCGCAGGTGTTCACGATCCGCGGCTTCCAGATCTACAGCGACGACATCGCGTTCGACGGTTTGTACGGCCTGCTGCCCCGCCAGCTGCTCGCCCCGGAGCTCGTCAGCCGCGTCGAGGTCTTTAAAGGTGCCAGCGCGTTCCTCAACGGCATCACGCCGTCGGGTTCGGGCATCGGCGGCAACATCAACATCGCGCCGAAGCGTGCCGAGGACGCCCCGATCACCCGCATCGGCCTCGACTGGGGCAGCGACAGCCAGGTCGGCGGCAGCGTCGACGTCGGCCGCCGTTTCGGAGCCAACAAGGAATACGGCATCCGCGTGAACGCGGTGCATCGCGACGGCGGCACGGCCGTGGACGGCGAACAGCGCCGTGTCACCGCCGCCTCCGTCGCGTTCGACTACCGCGGCGAGAACCTGCGCATCACCACCGACGTCGGCTATCAGAAACAGGTGATCACCGGTGGTCGCGCCGTCGTGTATCCCGGAGCGATCACCCGCGTGCCGCGCGCTCCGTCGGCGAAGACCAACTACGCGCAGCCGTGGTCCAACTCGTCGCTCGAGGACACCTTCGGCGTGGTACGCGCCGAATACGACTTCGCGCCCTGGCTCACGGGATACGTGGCCGCCGGCGCGCACCACGGCAACGAGTTCGGCGACTACGTCAGCCCGACGCTCGCGAACGTCGCCGGCGCGGCGACCGAGTACCGGTTCACGGTGCCGTACATCGCGGACACGGCCACCGGCGAAGCCGGTTTCAACGCGCGTTTCGACACAGGCGAGGTCACGCACCGCGTGAACGTCGGTTTCTCGGCGCTGACCTTCCGCAAGAAGGCCGCGTACGCGGGGTCGGCGTTCGGTGCCATCGAGACGAACATCTACGCCCCGACGTACGTGCCGGCGCCGGGTTTCATCTACGACATCGGGCCCATCGCCGATCCCGGCGTGACCGGGCGCACGCAGCTGCGCAGCCTGGCCGTCTCCGACACGCTCGGCTTCATGGGCGACATGCTCGAAGTGACCCTCGGCGCCCGTCGCCAGAAGCTCCACGTGCTGGGTTACGACTACGGCAGCCCGGGAGCGAAGAACTCGGAGTACGAGCAGTACGCGACCACGCCGGTGATCGGCGTGAACTATCGCTTCGCCGAGCAGTGGTCGGTGTACGCCAACCACATCGAGGCCCTGACCCAGGGCGGCGAGGCGCCGCTGACGTTCAACAGCCTGCCCGTGACTAACGCCGGCCAGGTGTTCGCGCCGTACAAGTCGAAGCAGAACGAGGTCGGCGTGAAGTGGGATGCTGGCAGCTTCGGCAGCAGCCTCGCGCTCTTCCAGATCAAGCAGCCCAGCGCCTACGTGGACGCCACCACCAACACGTACGTCGTCGCCGGCGAACAGCGCAACCGCGGCGTCGAGTGGAGCTTCTTCGGCCAGCCCGTGGAGAGCGTCCGCCTGCTGGGTGGCGTGAACTACGTGCGTCCGGAACAGGTGAAGACGCAGGCGGGCCTCACGGACGGAAAGGACGCCATCGGCGTGCCGCGCTTCCAGGCCAATGCCGGCGTGGAGTGGGACGTGCCGCACACCCCGGACATCACGCTGAGCGCCCGCGCGGTCCGTACCGGCAAGCAGTACCTCGACAACGCGAACGACCTCAAGGTGCCGGCCTGGACGACGTACGACATCGGCGCGCGCACCACCGCGCACCTGGAAGGCGTACCGGTCACCTTCCGCCTCACCGTCCAGAACGTCACCAACAAGGGTTACTGGGCCTCGGCCAATGGCGGCTACCTGACCCAGGGCCAGCCGCGCACGTTCTACGTGTCGGCATCGTTCGATCTGTGAATGAGCGTCTCAGGGACGATGGAAGGCGCTATTCTCCGTTTCGTCTCGCAGGGGTGCGTCGATGGCTGAAACCGACAACGGCGGTGCATGGCGAAGGATCCCTCTCGGTGAAGGGCGCCCCGCGCTACCGGATGCGTTCGCGCTCGCCTTCGACACCGATGCCTTCGATCCGTCCGACTTCCTAAGGCATGGTGTCACGCCTCCCCCATCCATTACACGCAGCGTGCCGAAGCGTCAGGCCGAATACATCGCCGGCCGCCGCGTGGCGCTCGCTGCCTTGAAGGCCGCCGGCAGCGACGCCACCGATATCGCGATCGCGCCGGACCGGGCTCCGGCGTGGCCGCGGGGCTTTCTCGGCAGCTTGTCGCATACCGACGATCTCGCGGTGGCGGTCGCGGTCCGTGCCGGCGGCGATCTCTCCGGCATCGGCATCGACATCGAGCGGCAGATCGCGCCTGCCGTTCTGGAATCCGTGCGCGAGCTGGTCATTGACCGCGGGGAGCGCGATTCCCTGGCTCGCGCGGCCGCGAGCCTGGGCTGGCCAGTCGTCCTCACCCTCGCCTTCTCGGCCAAGGAGAGTTTCTACAAAGCGACCGCCGCGTCGGTGGGGCGCTTCTTCGATTTCGCGGCCCTACGTATCCTCGCGTTGTCGCCGGAGGCGCGGGTCATCGAGGCGGAAGTCGCCGCGCCGCTTTCGGCGCGCTTCGACGTGGGGCGACGCGTCACGCTGTCGTGGACGCCGCTGGACGAGCGTACCTGGCTCACGAGCTTCGCCTGGTAGGCGCTTCAGCGTCGCGATCTGGCAGCCGCGCCACTCAACCGCTCCTCATCGTGAGTGGACGGTCGTCGCGGACGTCGGCGTTCACGCGGTTGCGACCGGCTCGTTTGGCGCGGTAGAGCGCCTTATCCGCGTCGCGGCACAGAGCCTGGAGGTCGTAGCCCGAGCTGTCGGTGGCGGCGAGTCCCGCGCTGCAGGCATACGTGACGATGTGTCCGTCCTCGATCACGGGTGATGCCTCCATGCAGGCGCGCATCGCCTCGGCGGCGGCTATGCCGCCCTCCCGGCCGCGGTCCACGAACAGCACGGCGAATTCCTCGCCCCCCAGCCGGCCGAACAGGTCGTGCGGACCGAGTTGCCCACGGCAGAGCGCCGCGGCCCGCCGCAACACCGCGTCGCCGATCGCGTGTCCGTGCGTGTCGTTGATCTGCTTGAAGTGATCCAGGTCGATGAAGACGAGGCACGCGGGTGCCCGTCGTCGCTGCAGCGCCGGCAGGAGCCGTGCCGCTTCGCTCATGAAATGCTGGCGGTTGTAGACGCCCGTGAGGCCGTCGTGCTGCGAGAGCTTCCGGAAGCGCATCTGCGACCGCTTCAGGCGGAAGAGCCACAGCACCACCGAGCCGACCACGCACAACAGGAGCAGGATGAAGAGCCGGCTCTTCGCTACCGCGCTGGTCTCGAGTTCCTTCTGCAACAGAAGGATGTTGTTCGCCTTGACGAGGCGTTCGGTCTCGAGCTTCTGCAACACCGCGTGCTGCGTGCTCAGCTCGAACGCCAGGTTGCGCGCCGTGATGTCGTTGAGGTATCCCTTGTCCTGCGCCGCGTACGCTTCGAAGTAGCGCAGCGCGGCGGCGTTGTTGCCCCGCGCCTTCTCCACGCGGTAGAGGACGCCGTAGAGCTCCTTCAGCCATTCGCTGACGTCGCCGGGTCGCGTGTGGGCCAGACCGGCCAGGGCCGCGCGACGTGCGTCGCCCGATCGCCCCAGGGCCTCGAGGGCGCGAGCGCGCTGTTCCGCCGTGGCGACGAGGTGGGGGTTGTAACCGATCGTCCGCACGCTTTCGTCGATTCCGTCGAGATCCACGATCGCGTCGTCGGGACGACCTTCGTCGAGCAGGCGGTCCACCCGCACGAGGTGGACCATGTTCGCCGTGACGACGACATCGGCCGCGACGCAGGCGTCGATCGCCTCGCCGATGGCGGGGTTCGACGACGGCAGCGCGAGGCTGCGCTTGCTGAGCGCCGCGATGCGCAGGCCGAGAACCGCGCAATGGCGCTGCGGCGACGTTCCCGGCTCCAGCATGCCCGCGTAGCGCAGCGCGAGGTCCGTCTGTTCCGCCAGGACGAACATCTGCGACAGGTTGAACAGCAACGCCCAGCGGGCATCCGGATCTTTCACCGTCGGCAGCGTCGGCACGAGCCGGTTGGCCAGGGCGAAGGCGTCGCCGTACTGTCGGTTCGCGGCCAGGTTGCTCAGCAACAGCGCGTTCGATTTCGTCGCGAGCACGGGGTCGCCGGAATCGGCCGCCACTGTCCGAAGCTCGTCCTGTGCGTGCGCGTAATTCCCCGTGAAGGTGTCTTCCCACGCTTCCAGGTAGCGAAGATGCCAGCGCTCGGCGGGTGTCATCGATGCCTTCATGGCGCGTAGCCGGGCGAGACCTTCGACGAAGCGGGGATGGTCGGAGAAACGGAGCGGTTCGACGTGCGCGAACATGGCCGACACGCTATCGGCCGCCGCGGCGAAGCCGGCCGGCGACGGCATGCCACACAGGGCGAGCAGCGCGATGGCGAGCCAGCGCCTCACCGGCTCAATCCGTCCTTTTCCACATGAAGTCCCCTGCCTTCCCGGTCATGGCACGCGACCATGCTCCTGCATTCGTTAACGGCCGATGCATCCGTGGCTTTACGAAGAGGCGGCGGGATCGGCCGCGTCGATCGCGGCGAGCCTGGCGGCCACGCGCAGGTTCCTGCGCAGCGGTTGATAGGGCGGGAGGATGACCGTTTCCTCGGCGGTGAGCGGCAGCGCGGCCAGGTCGGCGAGCGGCGCGCGCCGGATTCGCGGCCGGTCGACCGGGAGCGTGGCCGCCCGGTAGACGATGACTTCGTGCTCGGGCGGGTAGTCTTCCAGCAGCACGTCGACGAGGACCTGCCGATAGGCCATGCCGGTCGCGAAGCGACCGAGCGAGCGGTCGCCGACCACGCCGACCTGCCAGAGCACGAGATAGCCGCCGGTGTCGATGCGCCGTTCGTAGAGGACGAGCTGGCTGGCCTCGATGTGCTGGCAGCCGAAGCGTCCCGGATCGATGCCGCAGTCCGCGTAGAGGCAATCCTCGGCCGAGATGCCGGGCTCCATGTGCGCCTCGAAGCCTTCGGCGCGCGCCGTTTCGACGACCTTGTGCGGCGACCAAGCGAAGATGCCGGGATGCCCGTAGAAGACGCCGCAGACCCGCCTGCCCGCCCTGACCTCGGTCATCATCACGTCGACCCACTCCCGATAGGTGCGCATGCGCGACTTCCCCTCGCGGTAGTACGGCTGGAGGCTGCGCACGTCGGGATGCATCTCCCGCAGCCAGGCCTCGACGATCGCGTCCGACAGCCCTGCGAACACGACATCGGCCTGCGCGATGTGGCTGCGCGCGAGCGGCGTCAGGTGCGAGCCGAGCGTCATGCCCATGCCCACGCATGCCAGGCGGCCGCGCCTCGGCGGATTCGTGATGTCCGATGCCCCCTCGTTCATGGGCCGATCTTAGGGCATCCCTGGTCCCGGGACGTGATGGACCACCCTGTCGGGGCCGATTTGTAACCGAACGTATCGGCGCCGGTGGAGGTTACAGAACGTTTCAATAGGGCGGAAGCACGTGCAATTTCCCGACAAAACCGGGGCCTAGAGTGGTCACCGAGGCGCCATCCGGCGCGCACGTCAACGATCCCGGAGAGAGACGATGGACACCTACGACAAGCGGCGGCGGCAATTCATGGGCAACAGCGCGATGGCGCTCGCGCTCGCTTCGTTCGGTTTCGGCCTCGGCGACCTGGCGCAGGCGGCACCTGCGCCGGCGAGCCGAAAAGGGGCACCGCCGCCGGCGACGGGCGGGCATACGTCGTTCGCGCGGATGAAGACCGTGAAGACCGATGTGCTCGAGATCGCCTACGCCGAGGACGGTCCTGCGAAGGGCCCGGTGGTGATCCTCTTCCATGGATGGCCTTATGACATCTACAGCTACGTCGACGTCGCACCGATCCTCGCCGCCCGGGGCTACCGCGTCGTCATTCCGTATCTGCGCGGCTACGGCGCGACGAAGTTCCTATCGCCCGACACGCCCCGCAACGCGCAGCAGGCGGCGCTCGGCGCCGACGCGCTGGCGTTGATGGATGCCCTGAAGATCGACAAGGCGATCGTCGCCGGCTACGACTGGGGCGCGCGCACGGCGGACATCGTGGCGGCGCTCTGGCCCGAACGCGTCAAGGCGCTCGTGTCGGTCAGCGGCTACCTCATCGGCAGCCAGGCCGGCAACGTCGCCCCGCTGCCGCCGAAGGCGGAGCTGCAATGGTGGTATCAGTACTACTTCGCGACCGCGCGCGGCGAGGCCGGTTATGCGAAGTACACCCACGACTTCGCCCGGCTGATCTGGGAACTCGCGTCGCCGCAGTGGCACTTCGACGACGCGACGTTCGATCGCTCGGCGGCGGCCTTCGACAATCCGGACCACGTGGCGATCAGCATCCACAACTATCGCTGGCGCCTCGGCCTCGCACAGGGCGAGGCGAAGTTCGACGCCCTCGAGGCGAAGCTGGCGACATCGCCGACGATCACGGTGCCGACGATCACCCTGGAAGGCGATGCGAATGGCGCGCCTCACCCGGATCCGTCACAGTACGCGAAACGTTTCTCGGGCAGGTACGAGCACCGCACGATCACCGGCGGCATCGGCCACAACCTCCCCCAGGAAGCGCCCGAGGCGTTCGCCAAGGCGGTGATCGACGTCGACGCGTTCTGATCAGCGCGGCTTCGGTCGGGGTAAGGAACCAGGGCGACGTGTTCACGCGTCAGGCCGCGTAGTTGGTACCATCGGGTCCTTTGCGCCGCTCCGTGGCGGCGCGAGGATCCTGTCGTGACGCACTATGCCGGCCCCCTGCTCACCCGCGATGTCGCCGAAGCCATGGCGGCCGCGCGCGACGCCGGCGGCGTCACGTGGACCGGCTCCCTCGATCTGGGCAGGTCGACCGGCGAAGCATCGCTCGGACCGGACACATGGCGCTGGCGAAACGTCGATTACCCGTGGCCCGGTAAGCTGAAGGACCGCTCGATCTACGCCTGGGACGGCGAGGGCTTCGATGTCGTGTCGCGCTTCTCCGGCTCGCTGATCAAGCTCGTCCCCACGACGTGGGGCGTGCCGACGTTCGAAATCGACGGCATCAAGATGCTGCCGACGTCGAAGGAATCCCCCCTGGACGACGCGCGCCGCAAGGTGGCGCTGGTGGAGCCGCGCGGCAAGCGCGTGCTCGACACCTGCGGAGGCCTCGGCTACTTCGCCGCGTGTTGCCTCGACGCCGGCGTCGCACAGATCCAGTCGTTCGAGAAGAACGCGGACGTGCTCTGGCTGCGCACGCTGAACCCTTGGTCGCCCGATCCAGATTCAGCGGAAGCCGGTGGCCGGCTGCGTCTCGAGCACGCCGACGTCGCGGAGGCGATCGCTGGCCTCGCCGCCGCGTCGTTCGATGCGCTGCTGCACGATCCGCCCCGCTTCGGCATCGCGGGCGAGCTTTACTCGCAGGCGTTCTACGGCGAACTGGCGCGGGTGCTGCGCAAGGGTGGTCGCCTGTTCCATTACACCGGCAGCCCGAACAAGCTCACCAGCGGACGCGACGTGCCCAGCGAGGTCGCGCGCCGACTGGAGAAGGCGGGGTTCCGCGCGGAGCTCGCGCTCGACGGCGTGTTCGCGACCCGTCGCTAGTCGCCTTCCTTCACACCTTTCGTCGACACCAGCCGCAGGAAGGCCTCCTGCTGGTAACGGCTCATGCGAAGTTTCTGCCCGGTATCCATCGTCACCACGTGGTGACCGTTGAACCACGGATGGATCGAGCGGACGCGGCGCACGTTGATGATCGCGGAGCGGTGCACGCGCGCGAACTGCTTCGGATCCAGTCGCCCGGCGAGCGAGGCCATGGTTTCGCGCAACTCGTGCACGCGGTCGGCGAGATGCAGCTCGACGACGTTGCGGTTCGCCTTGATCCAGACGATGTCGCCCACGTCCACGAACGTCACCTGCTCGTCCACCCGCACGGGCACGCGCTCGAGGTAATCGTCGCGACGTCGCAACGCTTCCAGCACCTGGGCGATGGCGGCGCCGCCCGCATCCGTCGCGACGCGCGTGCCGAGGCGCGCCTTCGCGCGACGCAGGGTTTCCGCGAAGCGCTCGCGGCCGAACGGCTTCACGAGGTAGTCCACCGCGTTCGCCTCGAACGCACGCACGGCGTACTGCTCGAACGCGGTCACGAATACGGTGGCCGGCATGCGCGAGGCGCCGATGGTACCGACGACGTCGATGCCGGTGATCGCCGGCATCTGGATGTCGAGGAAGACGAGATCCGGTGACTGGTCGCGGATCGCCTTCACGGCGGACAGGCCGTCGCCGCATTCGCCGAGAATCGCGATGTCGGGGTCCTGCTCCAGCAGGCGAATCACGGCCTTGCGCGCGATCGGTTCGTCGTCGACGACCAGGGTGGCGATCTTCATGCGCCGACGAACTCCGGATCGTCGTCGACCTCGGCGGCCTCGCGGCACGGGAGTCGTAACCGGCATACGACGCCTTCCGGCCAGAGCATGTCGAGCCGGACCTCGGCCGCGTCGCCGTAGAGCTCCCGCAGTCGCAGCGCGGTATTGCTCAGGCCGATGCCGTGGCCGGACGGTGCCTTCCGGCGGCCAAGGACACTGTTCCGGTTGCGCACCTCGATGAGCACGCTGTCGCCGTCACGGCGACTTTCGATCTCGATGTGGTCGGCGCCGACCCGTTCGCCGATGCCGTGGCGGATGGCATTCTCGACGATCGGCTGGAGGATCAGGCTGGGAACGGCGCACTCGATCGTGTCGGGATCGAGGTAGATGCGCGTCGTCAGGCGATCCTTGAAGCGCACGCGCTGGATGCCGAGGTACAGATCCAGCAACACGAGCTCCCTGCGCAGCGAGATTTCCTGGCCGTCGTAGTCCTCGAGGAACGCGCGCAGGAGTTCGCTCAGCCGCAGAAGCATGTCCTCCGCGGTCAGGGCGTCCTCTTTCAGCAGTGTGGCGATCGCGTGCAGAGTGTTGAACAGGAAGTGCGGTTGCAGCTGCGATTTCAGCGCGCGGAGGCGTGACTGGGCGAGCTCGGTGGCGAGACGCCCCGCCTCGATCTCGCGCTGGACCTTCTCCGCATGCAGCGCCATCGCCTGGCGGATGGCGAACAGCGCCCAGTACGTCAGCAAGCCGGTCGCGAAATGCTGGATGAACTGCCGGAGCTGTTCGCCGAAGCCGCTCGGTTCGAAGAGCGTCGACACCAGGGCGCCAATCACCATGGACAGCAGCGTGACGCCCACGCTCAACGGCAACTGCATGCCGAGGCCCCGAAGCCGGATGTCATCGCGGATCGGGTACTTCTCCGCCAAATGGAACACCAGCGGCGCGAGGGCGGCCCATGTGTACCACTTGATGAGCGACCAGCGCAGATAAACCGCGATGTCGAACTGCGGACCGCCGAGCTGCGCGTGAAGGTACGTCTGGAAGGCGAACACCACCGCGATCGCCGTCCACAGGCCCATGTACCGTCCGAGACCGATCTCCGCCGTGCCGAGCCGAACTTTCATCCACCGTGCCTTCGGGTGAGCCATGGGTCGCATGCTTGGACGGCTGCGTTCTGCCGTCAAGCAAAACCTCGGCATGCTACGAATCGTCCCGCTCGCCCGACGATTCGTCCCGGATCGCTTCCCGCGCGCTGGGCGCGGCGCTTCGATGGTGTCGCCATCCCAAGGAGCGACATCCATGCACGCCACCCGTCTCGTCCTCATCGCCCTCGCCGCCGCCCTGCCCCTCGTCAGCCACGCGGCCGACCGGACGGCTCTGCCGTCCAAGCTGTTCACCGTGGTCAACGCGTCGTTCGCCAGCATCGCCTCGCTCGAGGTGGCGGATGCCGGATCGGGAGCCTGGGTCGACGTTCCCCTGGGCGAACCGCTGCGAGGCGGCCTGGCGACGGCCACGCTGCGTCTGCCGGAGGGCGGTTGCCTCCGTCGCTTTCGTGTCACGTTCCGCGACGGCCGCTCCTCGACCGTCGAACGCGTCGACACCTGCCGGTTCCATCGGCTGCGCCTGGATGCCTTGTAAGAGCGTGGGTCGTGCAAGCGTTTCGCGGCGCGACGTAGTTAGATGCAGGACTCCCATCAGCCTCACGAACCACCGCCGCCATGATCCGGACCCTGCTCATCGCTTCCCTCGTGCTGGCTTTCGGCGCATCGAACCTCAGCGCCCAGAGCGCACCCGCGCCGGCCGTCCGCGGCGCCCTGCCCGTCGAGGGCCGTCTTCCGTCGCTCGATGGCGCCACGGCGTGGATCGGCAGCGCCGCGCTGACACCGGCCTCGCTCCGCGGCAAGGTCGTGCTGGTGGATTTCTGGACGTATTCCTGCATCAACTCGCTGCGCCAGGTGCCGTTCCTCCGCGCGTGGGCGAAGCATTACGGCGAGCACGGCCTCGTCGTCCTCGGCGTGCATTCACCGGAGTTCGCGTTCGAGAGGAACATCGACAACGTGCGCCAGGCGGTCAGGGACATCGCGCCGGGCTACCCGGTCGCGGTCGACAGCGACCACCGCGTTTGGAGCGCCTTCGACAACGAATACTGGCCGGCGCTCTACGTCGTCGACGCCGAGGGACGCATCCGCCACCACGTGTTCGGCGAGGGCGAGTACGCACAGACCGAGGCGATCATCCGCCAGCTGCTGACGGAGGCCGGACAGACCGGCCTTCCTCCGCCACTGACGAGCGTACCCACGGCGGGCGTGGAGGTTCAGGCCGACTGGCAGGATCTGCGGACGCCGGAAACGTACGTCGGCTACGCGCGCGCGGAGCGTTTCGAATCCACGGAGGACGTCGCGCGCGACCGCCGCCGCGCCTATGCGGCGCCCGGAAAGCTCGACGACGATCACTGGGCGTTCGCGGGCGACTGGACCGTCGGCAAGGAATCGGCGCGTGCGGAGGCGGCGTCCTCGCGCATCGTCTTCGCCTTCCACGCGCGCGACGTCCACCTCGTGATGGGGCCCTCGACGCCGGGAACGCCGGTGCGCTTCCGCGTCCTCATCGACGGCAAGCCACCGGGCGCCAACCACGGCGTGGATGTCGACGCCGAGGGCCGGGGCACCGTCACGACGCCGCGCATGTACCAGCTGGTACGCCAGCAGGGCGAGATCGGCGACCGGACCGTCGAGATCGTCTTCGACGGCCTGGGCGTGCAGGCCTACGCCTTCACGTTCGGCTAGGCACGGGCCGCCTGCCGTAGCGGTATGTCGCGCAGTCCCCACGCGATCGCGAAGCCGATCGCCATGACGACGGCGGCGACGTGATAGACCGTGTGCAGGGACGCGCCGAACGCATGCAGGTAGCGTTCGTGTACCGCG
Source organism: Luteibacter sp. UNC138MFCol5.1 (assembly GCF_900110505.1). Taxonomy (GTDB): domain Bacteria; phylum Pseudomonadota; class Gammaproteobacteria; order Xanthomonadales; family Rhodanobacteraceae; genus Luteibacter. The sequence goes on along the minus strand of NZ_FODZ01000004.1, from coordinate 237,475 downwards.
GCCGGCATGGCGCGCACGGCTTCGGGCGAAAAGGCGCGCGGCGAGGTCGCGGCATCGCGGAAAAGATCCTGCATGCGCGACCGCAAGCCGTTGGTGAAGATCGCACCGAAGGCGGAGACGCCGATGGAACCGCCGATCGAGCGGAACAGCGTCACGCCCGAGGTGGCGACGCCCATGTGCCGCGCTTCGACGCTGTTCTGCGTGGCAAGGATCAGCACCTGCAGCACCATGCCGAGACCGAGCCCCAGAAAACCCGCATACAGGTAGATCAACGCGATCGGATCCCCGTCGCCGACGGTCCCCAGCAGGAGCAGCGCCGCCGTGGCGATGGCGCAGCCGGCGATCGGGAACACGCGATAACGGCCGATGCGGCTGATCAGGCGCCCCGAGACGATGGAGCTGGTCAGCACGCCACCCATCAGCGGCAGCAGCTGCAGGCCGGCACCCGTGGGCGAGACGCCCTTGACCACCTGCAGGTACAACGGCAGGAACGTCGTGGCGCCGAACAGCGCGGCACCGACGAAGAGGCCGACCAGACAGCTGAGAAGGAACGTGCGGTGACGGAAGAGATGCAACGGGATGATCGGTTCCGCCGCCACGCTTTCCTCGTAGACGAATCCCACCATGCCGATGAGCGCGACGGCGAGATAGCACCAGAGCTCGGCCGAATCCCATGGCAGCGTCGAGCCGCCTTCCGTGGTGAACAGGATCAGGCAGCTCAGCGCGAGCGTCAGCCAGCCCGCGCCCCAGTAGTCGATGGTGTGTTTCACATGGCGGGCGTGCGGATGGAACACCGCGGCGATGACCGCGATGCACAACGCGCCGAGCGGCAGGTTCACGTAGAAGATCCAGCGCCACGAGAGGTGGTCGACCATGAAGCCACCCAGCAGCGGACCGATCACGGTCGCCAGCCCGTACACGCCGCCGAACAGGCCCTGGTATTTTCCGCGCTCCGCCGGCGGGATGACGTCGCCGACCGCCGCCATGGTGATGACGAGCAGGCCCCCGCCGCCGAGACCCTGCAGGGCGCGCGTAACGATCAGCTGCGTCATGTCCTGCGCGAGTCCGCACAACACGGATCCGGCGAGGAAGATGACGATGGCGACCTGCATCACGATCTTGCGACCGAACAGGTCGCCGAACTTGCCATACAGCGGCACGACCACGGTGGAGCTGAGCAGGTAGGACGTGACCACCCACGAGAGGCGGTCAAAGCCGCCGAGGTCGCCCACGATCGTCGGCAGCGCCGTCGAGACGATCGTCTGATCCAGCGCGGCCAGAAGCATCACCATCATCAGCGCGGTGAACAGCAGCCGCAGCGACGGTGGCGGTGGCCGCTCGTCGGACATCGCGGTGTTGACATGGGGCCGTGGGGCGGCGGGTTTGCGCGCGAGATCGGTGGTCACGCCGATGGGCCTGTAATTAATTAATGGCTGAGTTAATATATGGACCATTGGCTTCGGCGTCAATCGCCGCACAATGCCGCCGCCGACCGCGTTGATCGAAGGAACCCCGCATGACGACGACCAGAGCCCGACGAGGACGCCCCCCGGGTCGCCCGCCCAGCCAGCCCGATGGGCCGGACCAGCGCGAACGCCTGATCGGGATCGCGCTGGAACTCTATGCGCGCAACGGCTACGCGGAGACCACCCTCGCCGCGATCGCCCGGGCGGCCGGCATGACACCCGCGGCGGTGCACTATTACTTCCGGACCCGGGAGCAGCTTTTCGCCACCATCTTCGACGAGCGCATAACGCCCATGCGCGCGCGAGTCGATGCGATCTTCTCGGAGCATGCCGATGATCCGGTCGCGGCCTTCACGCGACTGGCCGAACGGTTCGTGCAGGTCGCGGTCGAGGAACCCTGGATGGGTCCGGTGCTCATCAGCGAACTGCTCCGGGAGGACGACCTCTTCAAGCAGCACCTGCGCGCGCGCACCGATCCACAGCGCCTGTCCGCCCTGCTGTCGGCCATCCGGCGCTGGCAGGACGAAGGCCGGATCAATCCGGACCTCGATCCCGCCCTGCTGATGACCACGATCTCCGCCCTCACGTTCCTGCCGATGGCCGGCCTGCGCAAATGGGCCGACGATCCACTGCGCAGGCATATCGACGCGCAGGCCATCGCGCGGCACGCGGTGGCGTTGCTGGAGCACGGCCTGGCGCCGCCCGCCCCGCGTGTGCCCGTGGCGGCGTCGAAGGCTTAGAATGCCTGTTTTGCCGGAGCGTCCGCCTTGGCCTTCCCCTATTCCCTCGTCATCTTCGATCTCGACGGCACGCTCGTCGACAGCGTCAGGGACATCGCCGAATCGGTGAACCGCACCCTTCGCGACTGGAAACTGCCGACCTTCGACGACGCGCAGATCGAGCAATGGATCGGCGAAGGCTCGCGCAAGCTCATCACCTATGCGTTCCGCCACGCCGGCAGCGACGTGGACATCGACGCGGTGATGCCGGGCTTCCTCGTGCACTACGGCGAGACGGCGCTCGACGCCGTGGCGTACGACGGCGTGGTCGACACGCTCGCGACGCTGCACGCGCAAGGCGTGAAGCTCGCGGTCTGCACGAACAAGAACGAGGAATTCGTCCGGCCCCTGCTCGAAGCGCGCGGCATGCTGCCGTACATCGACGGCATCGTGGGCGGCAACACGTTGCCCGAGCGCAAGCCCAGCGGCGTGCCGCTGCGTCATCTCGCCGATGAGGCGGGCGTGGCGATCGCCGATACCCTGATGGTCGGCGACTCGGAAAGCGACATGCTCGCCGCGCGCGATGCCGGCATCGACCTCGTGTTCGTGAGCTACGGCTATCACAAGGGACTCGACATCCATCGCGCCGGCGCGGTCGCGGTGATCGATCGGTTCGCCGACCTGACCGGCGTCACGCGAGAAGGTTGAGGCTCGCCGTTCGCGCGCGAGCGCGCTCCCACCCGACGGCAGGCGGGCTCGGGGCGCGGATGCCTTCTTCATTCCGCGATGGCCGCGGCGATCAGGGCGATGTCGTCGCGGATGCCGTACTCGGGCGGCGCGGAGTAGCCGAAGCGGACGATCACGAGCCGTTGCGAGGGCACGATGTAGATCCGTTGGCCCATCGTGCCGCTGGCGAAGAAGCCGTCCTTCGGAAATCCCGCCGACACGCGCAGGGCCGCCAGTTCGCTCGGTCCGTCGTTCGTCCAGAAGCCGGCGCCGTACGGCGCGCCCAGCGTCGAGGTGCGCGACCACGCGACCCAGCCTTCCGGCAGGATCCGCCCGCCGTCCGGCGCGACGCCGTCGTCGAGGTAGAGCATGCCGAACCGCGCGTAGTCGCGCGCGCTGGCGTACACATATGTCGAGCCCACGAACGTGCCCTGCCCGTCGAACTCCATGGTCACGTCGCCCATGCCGAGCCGGTCGAACAGTTCGCGTCGCGCGAAGGCCCGCATCCCCGCGGCGCCTCCGCCGACCTTGCCGCCGATCATACGGTCGAGCAGCAGGGTATCCGCCGAGGTGTATTCGAACGTCCTCCCCGGCCGTTCCTTCGACGGCATGCGGGCCGCGAATCCCGCCATGTCGGCGTTGAGGAATTCCATCCGGGCGACGGGGCTGAACGCGGATTCCGCCTCTTCGGCCGCCAGCCCGCTGCGCATGCGAAGCAGATCCTCGGCCGTGATCGTCGCTCGCGGGTCGCCGGGACCGCGCCACTCGGGCGCGTCGAGCGGACGTGTCATGTCGACCGCCCCGTCGCGCGCGAGGATGCCGAGGAACGCGTTGGTGAATGACTTCGCGACGGAGAAGCTCAGTAGCGGCGTATGTTCGTCCACGCCCTGCGCGTAGCGTTCCGCGACGATGCGTCCGTCCTTCACGATCACGACGGCCTTGACGCGTTTCACCGGTTTGTCCGGATGCTCGTCGAACACGGCGTCCAGCGCGGCGGCCAGCGCCGGCCGCGACGCGGGGACGATGCCTGCCTGGGACAGGGCGTCGTTCGCCGCGCGGTGGCTCGTCGGATCGGCGGTCAGCGCCGTGTTCCCCGGTAGATCGAGCCGGCACCCGAAACCCGGCGTGAAGCTCGCGCGGGCGAGGACGGTCAACGGACCGGAGACCTCGACGGCACGCGTCGCGCGCGACACGTGCGGTGTCAGCAGCGCGGCGGCCACCGGGCCGATCATGGGCTCGACCAGTTCGTCGACCGTCCGCCGCGGCTCCTGCCCGGCGACGAAGGTCATCGAGCAGACGTGGTGCGCGGCGACGCCGGCGGCGACCCGCAGGGCGTCATGCGCGGGAGGGATGGCGACGCCGATGGCGAGGGCGAGCGCTCCGGCCACACAGGTAACGATGAGGGTGCGTTTGCGAGGCATGAGGCAACTCCGCCGTGGGTAGGGACGGAGCATGCGACGCGCGCCGGGGGTTCCGAGGTGCGGCTGGGACGAAGGCCGCAACGGCCGGGACGAACGCCCCGGCCAGGCTCATCTATGTGGGAAGTCTAGACGCCGAGACCTTCCGGCACGTTCGCCAGGTACCGCTTCGTCCAGGTCACCCGGGCACCATCGACCAGGAGGAGCCTGCGCTCCCCGTCTGGCCAGGGCTGGATCTGCCGGATGGCGTCCAGGCGCACGATCGTCGAGCGGTTCACGCGGACGAACTGCGCGGGATGGAGGCGACCGAGCATCGCGTCGAGCGTGCCGCGCAGGCGATAGCTCTGGCCGTCCACATGCACGTCGAGGTAGTTGCGGTCCGCCTCGATGCGATCGATCCGCTCGACGCGCACCAGCTCCGCACCCTCGCCGGCGGGTAGCAGCACGCGTTCGAGGTAATGGGCGGGCGGCGGCGCACCGTCGATCAGCCCGTCGACCCGCCCGGCGATACCCAGCGCTGGCGACACGGTCGCGCGCAGCCGCTGCACGGCCCGCGCGAACCGTTCCGGTCCGACCGGTTTGAGCAGGTAGTCGAAAGCGTGCACTTCGAACGCGCGCACCGCCTGGTCGTCCTGCGCCGTGACGAACACGATCTCGGCGGGCAGCGGATCGCCCAGCGCCTGCAGGAGTCCGAAGCCGTCCATGCCCGGCATGCTGATGTCGAGGAACACGACATCGGGACGTTCCTTGTGGATCAGCGCGACGGCCGACGGGCCATCGACCGCCTCGCCCACCCACCGCACGCCGTCGCATTCGGCGAGGTAGCGACGCAGCTTCGCCCGCGCGGGCGCCTCGTCGTCGACGACCACCGCGCGCAGCGTCATGCCGCCTCCCAACGACGCGCGGGCAGCCAGACCGTGACCACGCTCCCGCCCTCGGCGACGGGCTCCAGCTGCACGCCGGCGTCGTCGCCGTAGAGATGACGCAGCCGCGCTCCGACGTTGCCCAGCCCGATGCCGTGTCCGCCGCGTGGGTTCCTGTCGCCGCCGGAATCGCGCACACGCACGGTGAGCCGTCCCGACTGACGCGACGCGTCGATCCGCACGCGTCGTTCGTCGCCGCTGCCGCCGTGCTCGATGGCGTTTTCCACCAGAGGCTGCAGCAGGAGGAAAGGAATGCGGAGTTCGTCGAGCGACGGATCGTTGTCGAGCGACACGTCGAGGCCTTCGCCGAAGCGCACGCGCTGGATGTCCGTGTACAGCGACACCAGCCGCCACTCGTCGGAAAGACTGTGCTCCTGCCCGCTCGCGGACAGCGTGGCGCGGAGCAGCGCGCCGATCCGCGAGAGCATTTCGTCGGCGACGCGCGGGCGCTCGTACATCAGCTCGGAAACGGCGTTGAGCGTGTTGAAGAGGAAGTGCGGGTTCAGCTGCAGCCGCAGCGCCTCGAGGCGCGCCTCCGACAATGCCGACTCCAGCTGCGCGGCGCGAAGCTCGCGCGCCCTGCCCTCGCGGTAGCGCTCGAAGAGCCAGAAGCCGGTGACGATGACGACGTAGAAGAACAGCTGCGTCGGCACTTCCATCAGGTAGCGCCAGACACCGAAGCCGTACGCGTATTCCGGGAGCCGCGCAGCAGCGAACACCAGCTGCCGCAGGAGGATCATCGCGCTGGTCTGCAGGATCGACAGACCGGCGAAGATCGCCAGGTGCGTGAGCCACGTCCAGCGCACCCGGCGCAGGATCAGGAAAAGGACGGGAAGGAAGGCGCCGAAGCTGAGCGAGCCCGTGAGCTCCTCGAGCAACTTCGGCAGGTATGGCGATACGTGGTGGTTGGCCACGTCCACGAGGTAACGGTTGGTCGCGCGGAGCACGGCGATGGCGACCAGCAACGCCAGCCAGAGCATGAGCCCCCGGCGATGCCAGAAAGACCCACGCGCGTCCGCAGCATTCGCGCTATCCATGTCGATTCGAACCCCCGACTGCCATGGCGGGCTCGGGCGCCCGCCTCATCCGTGCGTCGATGGCCCGACCGGCCGGAACGCACGTCCCCTGCCGGCCCTTATACCAGAGCCGGCAGGGGAAGCGATCAGGCGGCCCGCTTCGGCAAGACCCAGTCCGGGCGGATGAAGTGGCAGGTGTAACCGTTCGGGTACTTCTCCAGGTAATCCTGGTGCTCCGGCTCGGCTTCCCAGAACGGTCCCACCGGCTCGACCTCGGTCACGACCTTGCCCGGCCAGAGGCCCGAGGCGTTGACGTCCGCGATCGTGTCCTCGGCCGTGGCCTTCTGGGCCTCGTCCGTGTAGTAGATCGCCGAGCGGTAGCTGAGGCCCAGGTCGTTGCCCTGCCGGTTCAGCGTGGTCGGATCATGGATCTGGAAGAAGAATTCCAGCACCTTGCGATAGCTGAGCTTCGCCGGGTCGAAGGTGATCTCGATCGCCTCGGCGTGCGTGCCGTGGTTGCGGTACGTCGCGTTGGGCACGTCGCCGCCCGTGTAACCCACGCGGGTGGTGATCACGCCGGGCTGCTTGCGGATCAGGTCCTGCATGCCCCAGAAACAACCGCCGGCGAGGACGGCGCGTTCGGTCTTGCCATTCATGCGGCACCTCCCTTGTTGGCGAACAGGCTGGCGTACTGGCCGTAGCCTTCCTTCTCGAGATCGGCGACGGGAACGAAGCGTAGCGACGCCGAATTGATGCAGTAGCGCAGACCGCCGCGATCGCGCGGGCCGTCCGGGAACACGTGGCCCAGATGGCTGTCGGCGTGCGTCGAGCGCACCTCGGTGCGGATCATGCCGTGCGTGGTATCGCGGTGCTCGACCACGTGCGAGTCTTCCAGCGGCGTGGTGAAGCTCGGCCAGCCGCAACCGCTGTCGAACTTGTCGAGCGACGAGAACAACGGCTCGCCCGACACGATGTCCACGTAGATGCCCTCGGCATGGCTGTCGTGGAATTCGTTGTGGAACGGGCGCTCGGTGCCACTCTGCTGCGTGACGCGGAACTGCTCCGGGGTCAGCCGCGCGAGTGCTTCAGGCGTCTTGCGATACTCGGTCATGGAGGCCTCCAGGGGGAAGGGAGAAGAGAAGCCGGCAGGGGGTGCGACACCCCTCATGCCGGCACTCTCCACATAATGTGGCCTGCCGTCTTGTATGCAATGGGAGGCCTCAGGCCGCGATGTCTTCCACCCAGCTGTGACCGGCCTGGCGGAGCAGTTCGCGCGCCGATTCGGGGCCCCAGGTGCCTGCCTCGTACGTATCCGGGCCCGCCGTGTCCTCGCGCCACCCTTCCAGGATCGGCGTGACCCACTGCCAGGCGGCCTCGGTCTCGTCCTTGCGGACGAACAGCGCCGGGCTGCCCTTCACCGCGTCGAGCATCAGGCCCTCGTACGAATCGCGGAAGACGACGCGCCGCGGCTCGCCGAGACGCGAGAGCGCATCGACTTCCTCGAGGCCGAAGCTGTTGCCCGGATGCTTGACGAAGAGCGGGAGGGTCACGCTTTCGTTCGGCTGCACGCGGATCACCAGACGGCTGCCCGGACGCGCCTCGCCGAAGAGACCGGGCTCGCCGGCACGGAACTGGATCACCACTTCCGTCAGCTTCTCGGGCATGCGCTTGCCCGAGCGCAGGTAGAACGGCACGCCCTGCCAGCGCGGGGTGTCGATTTCCGCCTTCAGCGCCACGAAGGTCTCGGTGTTGCTCGGCGTCTCGCCGGGGAGTTCCTCACGATACGCGGGCACCGGCTTGCCGCCGGTGGTGCCCTGCACGTACTGGCCACGCGAGACGTTGGCGCGCAGGTTCGCACGGTCGAGCGGCTTGAGCGATTTCAGCACGCGCACCTTTTCGTCGCGCAGCGCATCGGCGTCGAGAGAAGCCGGGCGCTCCATGGCGACCACGGTCAGCACCTGCAGCAGATGGTTCTGGATCATGTCGCGCAGCGCGCCCGACCCGTCGTAGTAACCGCCGCGACCTTCCAGCCCGACCGTCTCCGCCGCGGTGATCTGCACGTACTCGATCGACTCGCGGTCCCACATGCGTTCCAGCATCGGGTTGGCGAAGCGCAGCGCGATGATGTTCTGCACCGCTTCCTTGCCCAAGTAGTGATCGATGCGGAAGATGCTGTTTTCCGGGAAATGGCGACCGACGCCTTCGTTGACCTTGCGGGCCGTGTCGAGATCGGTGCCGATCGGCTTCTCGAGCACGATGCGCGAGGTATCGGTACGCAGGCCCTTCTCGTCGACGTTGCGCGCGATGTCGCCGTACAGATCCGGCGCCGTGGCGAGGTAGAAGACGCGAACCCGGTCCGCGGCCGGCGCGCCCGAGGCGAGCAGGGATTTCAGCGCGTCCCAGTTGCCTGTCGATTCCGCGCCGTTGAGGCTCACGTAGTGAACCAGGCCGAGAAAACGGTCGACCGTCGCGTCGTCGAGCTCCTCGGCGCGCACGTGTTCGCCGAGCGCCTTGCGCGCGCGTTCGCGATAGCTGGCGTCGTCGAGCGGCGAACGGGCGGTGCCCACGATCCGCGAGTCTTCCGGCACCTGCCCCTCCGCGAAACGGCGGTACAGCGCCGGGAGAAGCTTGCGCATGGTCAGGTCGCCCGTGGCGCCGAAGATCACGTAGTCGAAGGAGTCGACCGGTTCGAGGGAATGGGAGATGGCGTTCATGGAGGAGTCCGGCAGGGATGGAAGGACGGCGCGCCGTCGTACCCGATCCTCAATGGAGCGCCCCCTCGCCGATTCAAGTGTTGCAGTGCGGAAAAAACGTTAACCGGCGCGCACAACTGTTATGCGGCAGGCGCATCGTTTCCGCTCGCGGCGCATCAGGTCGCCGAGGAATCCAGCCCGTACAGCTCCGGATGGAGGAACGGCGCCATCGCCAGCACCATCGCCTGCGTGTAGGCGCTCTCGCGGGTGGCATGGCCGTTGGTGACCAGGCCGATCGCGCCGCCTTGCTGCTTGATGTTGACCGTACCGAACAGACGGTCCATGACGTCGCCCAGTTCATCGCCCTCGAGCAGCGCCTCGTACACCGCCAGGGGCAACGGTAGCCATGCGCTGCAACCGACCGAGACATCGCTGCCGTGGGCGATCGCGACGTATCCGAACGTGCCCGGGCCATCCTGCGTCACGTCGACCCCACCTTCCAGCGCGACGTGGAAATCCGCCTCGGCGTGCTGTCGGCAGAAGTTCATGCGGTTGAGCGCGCCTTCCCGCGTCTCGGCGGCGGTCATCGGCTGGTCGGGCACGCCCGACGGCGCATGCATGCCCTCGCATCGCACCAGGCGGCCGGGGAACAGCGGCGCCAGTGCGTTGTGCACGGCGCCGATCTTGACGGGATTGCGCGACCCGACGATGACGCGGATCGGCGAGGTGTCGTGCGACATCGGCGGAAAACCTGGCGGCGATCGCGGGATGGTACCAGCCCGCGACCGCCGAGCGCGCGCGATCAGTCCGCGAGGGCGCGGTCGACCATGGCCTGGGCTTCGGCGAGCACGTCGCGCAGGTGCGCTTCACCGCGGAAGCTTTCGCCGTAGACCTTGTAGATGTCCTCGGTGCCCGACGGGCGCGCGGCGAACCAGCCCTGCTCCGAGATCACCTTGATGCCGCCGATGCCCTGGCCGCCGGCCTGGTTGGTCACCTCGACGATCGGATCGCCGGCCAGCGTCTTTGACGTGACCTGCGACGGCTGCAGTTTCGACAGCTTCGCCTTCTGGGCGTGGTTGGCCGGCGCGTCGATGCGAGCGTTCGCGGGCTCGCCCAGCTTCGCGGTGATGGCCGCATAGAGCTTGCCCGGATCGGAGCCGGTGCGCGCGGTCATCTCGCCGGCGAGCAACGCGGCGACGATGCCATCCTTGTCCGTCGACCATGGCGAGGCGTCCTTCGCGAGGAACGATGCGCCGGCGCTCTCCTCGCAGCCGAAACCGAGGCTGCCGTCGAACAGGCCCGAGACGAAATACTTGAAGCCGACCGGCACTTCGCGGAGCGGACGGCCAAGGTCCTTCGCGACGCGGTCGAGCAGCGCGGTACTGACGGCCGTCTTGCCCACGGCCGCGTCGGCCCGCCAGCCGGGACGGTTCTGGAACAGGTACCACGCCGCGGTCGCGAGGTAATGGTTCGCGGGCATCAGGCCCGCGCCCGGCGCCACCACACCGTGGCGGTCGTGGTCGGTATCGCACGCGAACGCCACGTCGTAATCGTCCTTGAGGCCGATCAGGCGGCGCATCGCGTACGACGAGGACGGATCCATCCGCACCTTGCCATCCCAGTCGAGCGACATGAACGAGAACGTCGGGTCGACGACTTCGCTCACCACGGTGAGGTTCAGGCCGTAGAGCTCGCCGATCGCCGCCCAGTAATGCACACCGGCACCGCCCAGCGGATCGACGCCCATGCGGACGCCACTGGCGCGGATGACTTCGAGATCCAGCACGTTGCCCAGATCGCCGACGTAGCGCTGCAGGAAATCGTAGTCGCGGGTCGTCGACGCCTTGCGCGCCTGCGCGTACGGCAGCCGTTTCACCTCACGCAGACCGCCTTCGATGAGGGCGTTCGCGCGCTTCGCGATCCAGCCCGTGGCGTCGGTGTCGGCCGGCCCGCCGTTGGGCGGGTTGTACTTGATGCCGCCGCTGTCGGGCGGATTGTGCGAAGGCGTGATGACGATGCCATCGGCGAGGCCGCGCTCGCGACCGCGGTTATGGACGAGGATCGCATGGGATAGCGCGGGCGTCGGAGTGAATTCGCCACCCGTCGAGACCAGGGTCTGCACACCGTTGCCGGCGAGCACTTCCAGCGTGCTCTCGAACGCCGGACCCGACAGGGCATGCGTGTCGATGCCGACGAAGACCGGACCGTCGATGCCCTGCTCCGCGCGGTACTCGCATATGGCCTGGACCACGGCGAGCACGTGCCATTCGTTGAACGAGCGGTCGAACGAAGAGCCGCGATGGCCCGAGGTACCGAAGGCCACCCGCTGTTCCGGCACCGACGGATCGGGTTTCAGATCCGCATACGCCGCGACGAGGGCGGCGACGTCGACCAGCTTGCCTTCCGTCGCCGGCTTGCCCGCGAGCGGGCTGATGTTGGCACTCACCGATGGTTACTCCTCGTGCTCTTGTTCGGGCTTCGCGCCGGGCGCGGCATTGTAGGCCGGGCGACCGGCCACGGTTGTCAAGCGCGCGTGCACGGCGCGCCCGGCCCCCAAGCATACGACGCGTTTTCCGATTTCTTCCATGTCCGCGGGCGCCCGGCATGGTTATCGTGACCCAGGTCGAGGAAACGGACTACAGACGCAGGCGATCGATGTACTCGAAGATCTCGGCCTCGGTCTCCAGCCCCAGCTTGCGCATGGCGTTCTTCTTCTGCTGACTGACGGTGGACAGACCGCGGCCCGTCGCCCGGGCGATGTCCGTCACACTGTTCCCGGCGGCGAACAGCCGCAGGATCTTGAGCTCGCGCGGCGACAGGTCCGCCAGCGTGCCCGACTTTCCGATCGGTTCGCGCTGCGGCGCGCCGATCACTTCGCGTACGGAGGCACCCAGGTAGACATGGTTCGAAACGATCTGCACCAGCGCTTCGGGAATCTCCCGCGCGTCGCCCGATTTTCCGATCAGCCCGAGCACGCCCGTGCCCATGATCTCCCGATACAGCGCCGGGTTGGCGAGCGTCGTGATGACCATCACGGGGAGGTCCGGGTAGAGGCGGCGCAACTCGCGCAAGAGCGCCAGTCCGTCGTGCCCGAGCCCCGGCATGCTGAAATCCGTGATGACGGCGTCGCACGGCGTGCATTCGAGCATCGCCAGCAGTTCCTCGGGCGACTGCGCCTCGCCGACCACCGTCGCCAGCGCGTTCCTCGCGAGCGCCAGGCCGAGTCCCTTCAATACCACCGGGTGATCGTCCGCCAGCATGACGCGGTAGACCATGCGATTCATCCTTATCCTGCCTGTCCAGTCCGCGGCGGGCGGGTCTGGGGCACCGTCGACGGGGGCCTGAGTTGAGCACATCGCGACTTCCGATGCCACTACGCCGGCGCATCGTCCGCATACGCTCCGCCGTGCGTGCGATCGGCTTCCGCACGCGCTTAAGCGCGAGTGCCAGCCTGCCCGAACTCCTCGCGCGGCTCGGGCGGCATTACGCGGCGGAAGCGCGTGCCCGCGGCATGCGGCTTGAGCTCGAGGTCGACCCTGCGCTGGCTCCCGATCTCGAAGGCGATTTCGGCCCGCTCGGCAACGCCCTGCGCCTGCTGCTCGATCGTGCGCTGGAGCGGCGAACGTGGCGCGTCGCGCTGCATGTCGACGTCGTCGGAGACGGCAGCGGATCGCAGATCCTGCACTTCACCGTGGCGGACGAGCAGACCTCGCCGGTGCCGGACGACCGTCGCCTGCGCGAGGCGTCGGCGCAGGTCGCGGCGCTCGGCGGTGTCGTGCACACGGAGACCGGCGACGACATCGGCCACCGTGCCATCGTCGAGCTCGGGTTCGATCTGCCCCGCCCGTCCCCGTGTATCGACGTGGAGGCCCTGCGTACGACCCTTGGCGGCGACGCCGCGCTGCGCGAAGTGATCGTCGCGCTCGACCATGCGCTCACGCGCGATCTCGCCGAGCTCGACGCCCTGCTCTCCCGCCCCGGCGCGGACGAACTCCAGGCCTGGCTGCACCGGGTCTCCGGGGCGCTCGGCATGGCGGAAGCCAGCGATCTCGCGCGCACCGGTCTGACCCTGGAACGCGACCTCGAACGCGGACGCCAGCCGAACCTGGACCGCGCCATCCGCCGCTTCGCCGGCGACGCGGCCGAGGTGCTCTCGATGCTCCGCGAACACGCCGGACCGATCGGCTATAGTCACGGACCGTGACCACGCTCTCCGCCACTCCCGACACCGTCGATACCGCCCTGCGCGATTTCGTCGAAGCCCATCCTCGGCTTTTCGTGCTGACGGGCGCCGGCATCAGCACCGATTCCGGCATTCCCGACTATCGTGACGACCAGGGCGCATGGAAACGCAGCCCGCCCATGACCCTGCAGATGTTCATGAGCGGCCCGCCGGCACGCGCGCGTTACTGGGCGCGCGGCATGATCGGATGGCGCCATTTCGCCGCGGTGCAGCCGAACGTCGCGCACCGCGCGCTCGCCGCCATGGAGCGCGCGGGACGGATCGAACTCCTGCTGACGCAGAACGTCGACGGACTGCACGAGCGCGCGGGGAGCATCAACGTGGTGGACCTGCATGGCCGCCTCGACCGCGTCCGCTGCATGCAATGCGGCGACATCACGATGCGCGAAACCATGCAGCACCGGCTCGGCGAGGCGAACCCGGACTGGCTGGCGATGCAGGCGACCATCGCGCCGGATGGCGACGCGGATCTCGACGGCGTCGACTTCTCCGGCTTCCACATCCCGCCCTGCACCGTCTGCGGCGGCATCCTGAAGCCCGACGTCGTCTTCTTCGGCGAGAACGTGCCGCGCGCACGGGTCGATACCGCGTGGGCGCACCTTGCCCGCGCGAGCGCCATGCTGGTCGTCGGATCGTCGCTGATGGTGTATTCGGGCTACCGCTTCGTGCTCGAAGCATCGCGCCGTGGCCTGCCCATCGCCTCCGTCAACCTCGGGGTCACCCGGGCCGATGCGCTGATCACGCTCAAGGTCGAGCGTTCCTGCGCCGACGCGCTCGCCCCCTGGGCCTAGCGCCGCGCGCGGAAGAACGCGCGCAGCATGTCGCCGGCCGCCTCGGCCTGGAGGCCGCCCGCCACCGCCACGCGATGGTTGTGACGCGGGGACACCAGCGTGTCGAACACGCTGCCGGCAGCGCCCGTCTTGGGATCGGTGGCACCGAAGACCACCCGCGCGACGCGCGCGTGCACCATCGCCATCGCGCACATCGCGCAGGGCTCGAGGGTCACGTAAAGGGTCGCGCCGGGGAAACGATAGTTGGACAGCGCCTGGCCCGCGGCACGTAGGGCCTGGATCTCCGCATGCGCCGTGGGATCGTTCAGCGTGATGTTGCGGTTCCAGCCCTCGCCCACCATCGCGCCATCGAGCACCAGCACCGCGCCCACCGGCACCTCGCCCTCCGCATCGCGCGCATGGGCCGCGAGTTCGAGCGCGCGCGCCATCCACGCGCGGTCGGCGTCGTCGAACACGGGGGCGGCGGAGAGGAGCGGGCTGTCGGGCGGGAGCAAGGCGGCGTTCCGGGAAGGCAAGCGCGGATTCTACGGCACTCCGGCGCCGTCGATGGGCGCGCTAGCGCCGGAAGCACCCGAGGGCGTGGTCGTCGACGATCCCTACCGCCTGCATCCAGGCGTACGTGATCGTGGGACCCACGAACTTGAAGCCGCGCTTCTTGAGGTCTTTCGAAATCGTCACCGATAACGGCGTCTGTGCCGGAACGCTGCGCCCGTCGCCGCGGATGACCTTGCCGTCCGTGAACGACCAGCAATACGCGTCGAAGTCTTCGCCGCGCTCTCGCATGGCTTCGTAGATGCGAGCCCCGTTGATGGTGGCCTCGATCTTCGCGCGCGAGCGGATGATGCCGGCGTTGTCGAGCAGCCGGGCGATGTCCTTCTCGCCGAAACGCGCGACCCGGGCGGGATCGAATCCCTTGAACGCATCCCGGAAGTTCTCGCGCTTGCGCAGGATGGTGATCCACGAGAGCCCGGCCTGGAAGCCTTCGAGCATCAGCTGTTCCCAGAGCATGCGCGAATCGTGCAGCGGCACGCCCCACTCGGCGTCGTGGTACGCCGTGTACAGCGGGTCGCTACCGGCCCAGGCGCAGCGCTTCGGTTCCTTGCTCATGATCGTCGTGTCCAACCGTCGGTCGGCCATGATCACGCGTCATCGATCGCCGCGCCATCCCTTTCTTGCGACGGGCGTCAGAGGCCGAGATCGGAGAGACCCGGATGATCGTCGGGACGACGACCCTGCGGCCAGTGGAACTTGCGCTCGCTTTCCTTGATGGGAAGATCGTTGATGCACGCATAGCGGTGGTGCATCTCGCCCTTCTCGTCGAATTCCCAGTTCTCGTTGCCGTACGACCGGAACCAGTTGCCGCTGTCGTCGTGCCATTCATAGGCGAAACGGACGGCGATGCGATCGCCGGTAAACGCCCAGAGCTCCTTGATCAGGCGGTATTCGTGCTCCTTCTGCCACTTGCGGGTCAGGAAGGCGACGATCTCCTCGCGCCCGGTCGCGAACTCGGCGCGATTGCGCCATTGGCTGTCCGGGCTGTACGCCAGCGACACCTTCTCCGGATTCCGGCTGTTCCAGCCGTCCTCGGCGAGGCGAACCTTCTGCACGGCGGTTTCGTGGGTGAAAGGCGGAAACGGTGCGGCCATGGCCGGAACTCCAGTGACGGGCGTCCGATGGTAGCGACACGCCTCCGGGGAGGCTTGCACAATTCCGTAATGCGGCGACGCCTCGGCGCGCGGTCGCGAGGTAGGAGCGCGCCGAAGCGCGCGACAGCTCTTCGCCACCACCCTGGAGCTGGCGCGCCGGCTCCAGGGTGAGGCCTCGAACGATGTCACGCGCAAGGCGCGCTCCTGTCTACGTCGTCGGCAGCTCAGCGATACGCGCCGTCGTCATCGCGCACCCAGGTCGGCGTCGGGCCGACCGGACCGTCGACGCCGAACAGGTGACGGTGCTTCGACGGCTGCGAGCGCAGGTACTGTTTCGGTGCGCGCAGGGTGGCGCCCAGCTCGGCCGCGGCATGCCACGGCCAGCGCGGGTCGTAGAGCACGGTGCGGGCAAGGGCGATCAGATCCGCGTCGCCGGTCGCGACGATCGCTTCGGCCTGCTCGGGACTCGTGATGAGGCCGACCGCCACCACCGGCACGGACACCGCCTGCTTCACTGCGCGCGCGAACGGCACCTGGTAGCTCGGCCCCACGGGAATCTTCTGCGCCGGATGGAGGCCGCCGGTCGACACGTGGATGGCGTCGACGCCGCGCGCCTCGAGCGCTTTCGAGAACGCGAGGGTCTGCTCGAGATCCCAGCCGCTCTCGACCCAGTCGGTCGCCGAGACGCGGACCGTCACCGCCCGATCGGCCGGGAACGCCGCGCGCACGGCATCGAACACTTCGAGCGGGAAGCGCATGCGGTTCTCGAGCGAGCCGCCGTATTCGTCCGTGCGCTGGTTCGACAGCGGCGAGAGGAACTGGTGCAGCAGGTAACCGTGCGCGGCATGGATCTGCACGAAATCGAGGCCGATGCGCGCGGCGCGCTTCGCGGCGGCTGCGAAGGCGTCACGAATGCGCACCATGCCGTCGCGATCGAGCGCGACCGGAGCGTGCGTGCCCGGATCGAACGGAATCGCGGACGGCGCGACGGTCTGCCAGCCATGCGCATCGTCCGGTGCGATCTGATGGCCGCCGGCCCACGGCACTTCGGTCGAGGCCTTGCGACCGGCGTGACCGAGCTGGATGCCGACGACGGCGTCCGACCAGCGGCGCACGCTTTCCAGCGTGACGCGCATCGCCTCTTCGGTGGCGTCGTCATACAGGCCGACGTCGCCCCAGGTGATGCGGCCTTCCGGCAGCACGGCGCTGGCCTCGATCGTCAGCAGCGCGGCGCCCGACATGGCGAGCTGGCCGAGGTGGATGTGGTGCCAGTCGGTCATGCGGCCGTCCTCGGCCGAGTACTGGCACATGGGCGCGATCACGATGCGGTTGGCGAGTTCGAGATTGCGGACGCGAAGCGGTTTGAACAGCGCGGGATGCGCCATGGGAGACTCCTGGAGGATGAGTGCGAGGGAGCTTGGGGACACCGTCACAGGTTCGCCCATGACGGTGTGCCGGCGCTTGGCGATACTTAGCGGTCGATCGGCAGCGGCGCGTCCGGGGCGACGAGACCCTGCGCGCGGAGTTCGCGCCAGAAGTCGGCCGGGATGGTCGCGGCGAGCGCGGCGTGATCCTCGCGGATGCGCTCCGGCTTGCTCGCGCCCGGAATCACCGCGGCAACCGCCGGGTTGGCCAGCGAGAACTGCAGCGCGGCCGCCTTGATCGGCACGCCGAAGCGTTCGGCAGCCGCCTTGATCTTCTCGACCTTCGCGATGATCTCGGGCGAGGCTTCGGCGTATTCGAAGTGCTTTCCGCCGGCGAGGATGCCGGAGCTGTACGGGCCGCCGACGACGATGTCCACGCCCTGCGCCGCCGCGGCAGGCATCAGGCGCTGCAGCGCGTGCGCATGGTCCAGCAACGTGTAACGGCCCGCGAGCAGTGTCGCATCGGGGCGCGGCGCGTCGAGACCGAGCAGGATCTCGACCGGCTCGGTCTTGTTCACGCCGAGGCCCCAGCCCTTGATCACGCCTTCGTCGCGCAGGCGATCGAGCGCGCGGAACGCGCCGGTGCGGGCCGACTCGAACATGGCCAGCCATTCGTCCTTGTAGAAATCCTGCGCCACGTCGTGCACCCAGACGAAGTCGATGTGGTCGACGCCAAGGCGCTTGAGGCTGCCCTCGATGGAGAGCATGGTGCCCTTCTCCGAGTAGTCGTTCACCACCTTGTTCGGCAGACCGGCGGCGAACAGCTGCCCGGACTGGCCCAGCTTCTGGTTCGGGTCGACCTCGTCGAGGATCACGCGACCGACCTTGGTGGCCAGCACGTAGTCGTCGCGCTTGTGCTTCGCCAGCGCCTTGCCGAGACGGATCTCCGCCAGACCGGCGCCGTAGAAGGGCGCGGTATCGAAAAAGCGGGTGCCCGCGTCCCAGGCGGCGTCGACGGTCGCCAGCGCCTCGTCTTCGGGGATGTCGCGGAACATGTTGCCGAGCGGCGCCGTGCCGAAGCCGAGGGGGCCGTGGGGAAGGAACTGACGAATGCTCATGGGTGCTCCGATGATGACGTTAGGTATGACGGTGGGCGCTCGGTGCGGCCATTCGATACTGGCGATCGCGAATGCCTGCGAGGCGAACGTGCCCCGGCGACCCGATGCGGACTAATATGAAACGCGGAGGACCGAGCCACAAGCTCGCCGGCCGTATAGACACTCTTTCCTTTTTTTCATGAGTGAGGCACGCCATGGACAACCGGGCCGGGGAAATGGAAGCCTTCATGCGCGTGGTGCAGACCGGCAGTTTCGCCGCGGCGGCGCGAAGCTTTGGTCTATCGCCATCCGCCATCAGCAAGATCGTGGCGAGGCTGGAGGCGCGTCTCGGCACGCGCCTCATCGTGCGCACGACGCGGACGCTGCAGCTGACGCCGGAAGGCGACACGTATTACGAGCGCGCGTTGCGCGTCCTGGCCGATATCGACGAAGCGGAACGGCTCGTCGCCCATGGTGGCGCGGCGACGCCTTCGGGCAAGCTACGGGTCAACGCGTCCGTCTCGTTCGGCGTCCGGCGGATCGTGCCGCTGGTGCCCGCCTTCCTCGCCGCGTACCCGCGTGTCGAGCTCGACCTCTCGCTCAACGACAACATGGTGGACCTCATCGAGCATCGCGCGGACGTGGCGATACGCGTGGGCGCGCTACCCGACTCCGGCCTCAAGGCGCGGCGCATCGGCGAAGCGCGCTTCATCGCGTTCGCTTCGCCTTCGTATCTCGAGCGCCACGGCGTGCCGGAGATTCCGGCGGACCTGGCCCGGCACAATTGCCTCACCTTCAACCTGGGCAGGACGTTCCACGAATGGCCGTTCCTCGATCCGGACTCCGGCCAGCAGAAGCCGATCCCCGTGCGCGGCAACTTCCAGGTGAACAACGGCGAGACGATGCGCCGCATGGCGCTCGAGGGCCTTGGCATCGCACGCCTGTCGACCTACCACGTGGAGCGCGACATCGAGGCCGGCCACCTCGTGCCGGTGCTGGAGCGGTACAACCCCGGCGACCTGCAGGTCGTGCACGCCGTCTTCGTCGGCCACGAGCACCTCGCCACGCGCGTTCGCGCCTTCGTCGATTTCATCGCCGAACGCATTCCGTCGAAGGAAGCCTGGCGGCCCTGACGGCGTGACTCAGGACGTCGCATGTTCGCGAACGAAGGCCACGAAGGCCTTCAAAGGCCCCGGCACCAGCCGCCGCCCTGGGTAGTAGAGGTACGGCCCCGGAAAGGCCGGCCACCAGTCCTCGAGCACCGGAACCAGCGCGCCGCTGCGCAGGTGTGGCGCGAGCCAGTCCTCGAACAGATACACGATGCCGGTGCCCCCGATGGCCGCGTCCACCGCCAGATCGGCCGCACCGCCGAGACCGACCACCAACGGGCCGCCGGGATCGACGACCACGGTCTCTCCGTCGCGTTCGAACTCCCACGGCGGCTTGTTGCCGCTCGGGAACCGGCCGCGAAGGCACGCGTGCCCGATCAGGTCGCGCGGGTGCGCCGGTTGGCCATGCGCGGCGAGGTAGGCCGGCGACGCGGCAGCCACCATGCGTTGGACCCGCGGCCCGATCGGCACGGCGATCATGTCCTGTTCGAGCCGCTCGTCGTAACGAATGCCGGCATCCGCCCCCGCGGCGAGGACATCGACGAAGCTCTCGTCCACGGTGACGTCCAGGCGCACGTCCGGATACGCGGCGAGGAACGGCGACACGATCGCCGGCAGGACGAGCCGGGCGGCGCTGAGCGGCACGTTGAGCTTCAGCGTGCCGGCCGGACGGTCGCGGTAGCGGTTCACGGCGTCCACGGCCGATTCCACTTCGCCAAGCGCCGGGGCGAGCCGGTCGAGCAGCCCCTGGCCCGCTTCGGTCAGCGCGACGCTCCGCGTCGTCCGGTGCATCAGGCGCACGCCCATCTGGGCCTCGACGCGTCGCACGGCCTCGCTGAGCGCCGACGCGCTGCCACCGCTCAACCGGGCGCCTTCGCGAAATCCACCTGCCCGGGCCACCACGACGAACGCGTTCAGGTCATTCAGATCGAGTTTCATTGTCCGCCATTCCGCACAACGTGTGCGGATCGTACCGGGTTATCGAACGCCGCGGGTGGGCCTATCGTTCTCCCACCCCAACGAGAGATGCCATCATGACCATTGCATCGCAGACCACCTATCGCCTCGGCGACCGCACCGTGAACCGTCTCGGCTACGGCGCCATGCAGCTCGCCGGCCCCGGCGTGTTCGGCCCGCCGAAGGATCGCGCCGCCGCCGTCGCCGTCCTGCGCGCCGCGGTCGAGGCCGGCGTGAACCACATCGACACCAGCGACTTCTACGGCCCGCACGTCACCAACCAGATCATTCGCGAAGCCCTGTCGCCCTACCCCGACGACCTGACCCTGTGCACGAAGATCGGCGCGCGCCGCGACGACAAGGCCGCGTGGCTCCCGGCATATTCTCCCGACGAGCTCCGCTCGGCCGTCCATGACAACCTGCGCCACCTCGGACTGGATGCGCTGCCCGTGGTGAACCTGCGCATCATGTTCGACGTGCACGGCCCGGCCGAGGGCTCGATCAGGCAACAGCTCGAAGTCCTCGCCGAACTCCGGCAACAGGGGCTGGTGCGCCACATCGGGCTGAGCAACGTGACGCCCGCACAGGTGGCGGAGGGCCGTGACATCTGCGAGATCGTCTGCGTGCAGAACCAGTACAACCTGGCGCACCGCGGCGACGACGATCTCATCGACGCGCTGGCGAAGGACGGCATCGCCTACGTGCCGTTCTTCCCGCTGGGCGGTTTCAGCCCGCTGCAGTCGGATGCCCTCTCCGACGTGGCGCGCCGGCTCGACGCCAGCCCCTTGCAGGTCGCCCTCGCGTGGCTCCTGCAGCGCTCGCCGAACATCCTGCTGATCCCGGGCACGTCGTCGGTGGCGCACCTCCAGGACAACCTCCGGGCCGGGGAGCTCGCGCTTCCGGCCGACGCGGTGGCGACGCTCGACGGCATCGCTCAGCGCGCCTGACGCTTTTCGTCGATCAACGTGCGGATGCGCGCGGCGTCGCCTGGCGACGCCGCGTTGTACACGACCATGCTCAGGTCCGGCCGACCGTCCACCGCGAACGACGAGTATTCCAATGCGATGTCGCCGAGCGCGCCGTGACGCAGCACCTTCGTGCCTTCACCCTGCGCGCGCACGTCGTGATCCCGCCACATCGATGCGAACTCGGGGCTGAGCCGGCACATCTCGTCCACGAAACCCTGCATCTCACGGCCCGCGCCGACCCGGGCGGCATCCGCCCGGAACGAGGCGACGACGAAGCGCGCCACGCTTTCCCATTCCGGCTGCCGCGCACGGACGTCCGGACGGCCGAACATCAATCGCAGCACGTTGCGCTCCCTGGGCGCGAGCGTCGCGTAATCGGTCAGCACGGCGGCCGCGGCGTGGTTCCAGGCGACGACGTCCCAGGTGGCCGTGCGGACGATGGCGGGACTCAGCTCGAGGGCGTCGAGCACGCGCTGGAGCCGCGGCGACACGCCGTCGATCGCCCGATAGCGCACGTCCGGCGCGCGCCCCAGGCCGATCAGGAACAGATGCTCCCGTTCGACGTCCGTGAGCATCAGCGCACGTGCGATGCGGTCGAGCACGTCGGCGGACGGTGCGCCGCCACGGCCCTGCTCGAGCCATGTGTACCAGGTCGCGCTGACGTTCGCGCGCTGCGCGACCTCCTCGCGGCGCAGACCCGGCGTGCGCCGCCGCGTCAGTGAAAAACCGAAGGCGGCGGGATCCAGCTTCGTGCGGCGGTCGCGCAGATATGCGCCGAGGCTGTTGTCCGCGAAGGCGGCCGATTCGCTCATCCTGTTAGTCCTCTTACCCGTATAACGTCACTACTTCACCCGGATAACCGGCCGGCCCAGAGTAGCGCCATTCCAACGAGGGAGGTGCTCCATGCGCGTATTCGTCACCGGTGCCACGGGGTTCGTCGGTTCTGCCGTCGTTCGTGAGTTGCTGTCGGCCGGCCATCGGGTACTGGGTCTTGCCCGTTCCGACGACGGCGCCGCGCGGGTCGAAAGCTTCGGTGCCGAGCCCGTGCGGGGATCGCTCGAGGACGTGGACGGGCTGCGGCGTGCAGCGGCGTCCGCGGACGCCATCGTCCACACCGGTTTCAATCACGACTTCTCGCGTTTCGCCGAGAACTGCGTGCTCGACCGTCGCGCCATCGACGCCATGGGCGAGGCGCTGATAGGTACCGACAAGCCGTTTCTCGTCACGTCGGGCCTCGCCCTGGCGAAGGCCGGCGAACTCGGGACCGAGACGGACGCGGCGCTGCCGACCTCGGACGACTACCCGCGGGCGTCCGAGCCTGCCGCGCTCGCGATCGCCGCGCGCGGCGTCCGCGCCGCGGTGGTGCGTCTGCCACCGTCGGTGCATGGCGAAGGCGATCATGGCTTCGTGCCGATGCTGATCGACCTCGCGCGGCGCACCGGGGTTTCCGCGTACGTCGGCGACGGCGCCAACGCATGGGCGGGAGTCCACCGCCTCGACGCCGCCCGCGTGTACCGGCTTGCCGTCGAAACGGGAGCGTCAGGCGGTCCATATCACGCGGTGGCCGATGCCGCGGTGCCGTTTCGCGACATCGCGACCGTCATCGGTCGCCGGCTGGGCATTCCCGTGGTCTCGAAGACGGGCGATGAAGCCGCCGCGCATTTCGGCTGGCTCGGGAAGTTCACGGGATTGAACATGGGAGCGTCGAGCGAGCGGACTCGCGGCAGGCTCGGTTGGGAACCCCGCGAACCGGGACTGCTCGCCGACATCGACAGTGCCGCCTATTTCCCCGATTGAGTCGCCCCACCCGCGGAGCGCGCTTTCCTGCCGTGGCCTAGGGAGCGCCGCTCATCTCCCTCACCACATCCAGGAACGCGCGCAGCGCCGGCGGCACGGCGCGGTGGCCCGGGTAATAAACCGCGATCGCTTCGGCGTCCGTCATCCACGGCGCGAGCACTTCGCGCAGCCGCCCCGCCGCGATGTCCGCGGCCGCCGCGGGCTCCGGCACGTAGGCGATGCCGAGGCCTTCGACGGCCGCATCCACCATCAGCGCCTCGTCGTCGAGGACCACCGGACCGGCGGTATCGATCGTGAGCGATTCGCCGCCGCGCGCGAATTCCCAGCGATAGAGCTTGCCGCTGGGCATGCGGTGGCCGATGCAACGGTGACGGGCGAGTTCGTCCGGCGTGCGAGGCCTACCGGCCTGCGCAAGGTAGGCGGGCGACGCGACGCAGGCGAAACGCATGGGCCGCGACATGGGCACCGCGATCATGTCCTTCGGGATGGACTCCACCAGGCGCACGCCCGCGTCGAATCCACGTGACACGATGTCGACCAGCTCGCCTTCCGCGACGAGGTCGACCGTGACCTCGGGAAAGCGCTCGACCATCGTCGGCAGCACGCGACGCACGAGCATCGCCGCCGCGAGACGCGGGGCGTTGATGCGCACGGTACCTGTCACGCGCCCACGAAAATCGGCCACGCTGTCCAGTGCCGCGTCGAGCGACGCGAGCGCGCCCTGCAGGTGTTCCAGGAGGCGCGCGCCGGCTTCCGTCGGCGAGACGCTGCGGGTCGTCCGGTTGAGCAGACGCACGCCCATGCGCTCTTCGAGGGCGCGCATCGCGTGGCTCAGCGTCGACGGCGCCGTGCCCAGCTCGTCGGCCGCACGGCGGAAGCTCCGGTGCGTCGCGACGGCCACGAAAGCGCCGAGATCGTTGAGGGACGGGCGTGCCATTGGTGGCGATTCTGCAGCAACCCATGCGGATTGCAACGTCTAGTTGTCTAACCGGTCGGAGCCTATGGTGACTTCATCACCCCACGAGAGGCACTCCCCATGGCAAAGCACTGGCTCATCACCGGCGTTTCCTCCGGTCTCGGCCGCCTTCTGGCGACGAAGGCCCTCGCCCGCGGCGATAGCGTGGTCGGCTTGAGCCGGAGCGCCGATGCACTGCCCGACCTTCGTGTCCGGCACGCCGACCGTTTGCGTATCGTCGCCGCCGACCTCGCCGATCAGGCGGCGGTCCGTCGCGCCGTCGACGACGCCTTCGCCGCGAGCGGCCGGATCGACATCGTCGTCAGCAATGCGGGATACGGCCTGCTTGGCGCCGGCGAGGAGGCCACCGACCGGCAGGTGCGCGACATCGTCGACGTCAACCTGATCGGGTCCATCGCGCTGATCCGGGCGGCGCTGCCGCACCTTCGTCGCCAGGGCGGCGGCCGCATCCAGCAGGTATCGAGCGAGGGTGGCCAGATCGCCTACCCGGCCTTCGGCCTCTATCACGCGACGAAGTGGGGCATCGAGGGGTTCGTCGAGGCCGTCGCGCAGGAGGTGGCGCCGTTCGGCATCGCGCTCACGCTGGTGGAACCCGGTCCCGCGCGCACCGACTTCGGCGGCAACCTCGCCCGCACGACGCCGCTGCCGGCATACGAGGCGACACCCGCGGGCCAGCTGCGTCGCTCGCTCGAAGGCGAGTGGGTCATCAAGGGCGATCCCGACCGCATGACCGACGCGATGATCCGCCTCGCCGATCAGGAGGCGCCGCTGCCGAAGCGTCTGGTGCTCGGCGCCGACGCCTACACCCACGTTCACGACGCGCTGAAGGCTCGCCTCGATGAACTCGAACGGCAGCAGGCCATCGCGCTCGCCGCGGACTTCACGGCCGACGAGCTCGCGACGCTTTCGTAGGGGCGCGCCCCGCGCGCCACAGCTCCTCGCGACTCACACCACGTACCCATCCAAGGAAAGCATCATGAACCAGCGCACCGCCATCTTCCCCGAGAAACGCCACGCCCTCTACGACGCGCACAAGTATTCGCCTGCCGTCCGCGCGGGCGACCTCCTCTTCGTCGCCGGCCAGGTCGGCAGCCGCGAGGACGGATCCCCGGAACCCGTCTACGAGGACCAGGTCCGTCGTGCGTTCGCCAACCTGCGCGAGGTGCTCGCCGCGGCGGGCTGCACGTTCGACGACGTGATCGACGTCACCTCGTTCCACACCGATCCCGCGAACCAGTTCGAGGCGATGATGGCCGTTCGCGAGAAGGAGATCGGCGAAGCCCCCTACCCCACGTGGACCGCCGTCGGCGTCAACTGGCTCGCGGGCTTCGACTTCGAGATCAAGGTGATCGCGAGGATTCCGTCCCGGGCGGATATCGGCGCGTCACATTGAGGCGCAGTTCCGTCACGGCGTGGCGTGCTCTCGCCACGCCGCGGGAAGCGGTCCCGACAACTTGCGCAGCGCGACGTAGAACACGGGCGTCAGGAAAAGGCCGAAAAGCGTGACGCCGAGCATGCCCGCGAAGACCGTAACACCCGTCGCGGAACGCACTTCACTGCCTGCACCGTGGCCCATCAACAGAGGGACTGAACCCGCCACGAATGCGATGGACGTCATGACGATGGGGCGCAAGCGGAGCCTGCATGCCGTCAGCGCGGCTTCCACGGTCGCCGTGCCGTGGATCTCCAGTTCCCGTGCGAACTCGACGATCAGGATGGCGTTCTTGCAGGCAAGGCCCATCAGCACCACCAGCCCAACCTGGACGAACACGTTGTTGTCGCCACCGGACAACCACACTCCGAAGAGGGCCGAGCAGAGGCATACCGGAACGATCAGGATAACGGCCAGGGGCAGCGTCCAGCTCTCATAGAGTGATGCAAGGACGAGGAACACCAGAAGGATGGAAAGCGGAAATACGACTGCCGCCGCGTGTCCCTGGGTGACCTGCTGGTAGCTCAGGTCAGTCCATTCAAGTGCTATGCCCCTCGGCAAGACGCGATCGGCAATCGCCTGCAAGGTAGCGATCGCTTCGCTCGACGAGAGGATGCGGGGATCGGTATCCCCGATGATGTCCGCGGCCGGATGACCGTTGTAGCGGATCACAGGGTCGGGGCCATACGTCGGTGTGACCGTCACCATGGAGCTGACCGGAACCATGCCACCCGCATTGTTCCGCGTGTAGAGGTTGCCGATGTCGGCCGCTTGCTGACGGAATTCGGCATCTGCCTGCGCCATCACGCGATAGACGCGTCCATAGAGGTTGAAATCGTTCACGTAGACCGACCCCAGGTACGTCTGCAAGGCATCGAAGAGATCGGTGAGGGCGACGCCTTGGGCCTTGGCTTTCTGGCGGTCGACGTTGACCTCCAGCTGCGGAATGTTCGCCTGGTAGCTCGTGACCGGAAACGTCATGCCAGGTGTCTTGGCAACCTCGGCCTGGAAGGCGGTGACTGCGTCCTGCAATGCGCCATAGCCCAGTCCAGCACGGTCTTCCAGGTAGAGCGAGTAGCCGGAACCGTTGCCGAGGCCCTGAATCGGAGGCGGCTGTAATGCATAGGCGAATCCATCCTTGATGCCCGCGAGCTTCGCGGAAAGCTCGGTGGCGATCTCAGCCGCCGTGCGCTCGCGCTCGCTGAAGGGCTTGAGAATGACGTAGGACGCCGTCTGATTCGGCGTGTTCGTGGCCTGCAAGGCGTTGAGCCCCGCGTATCCGTTGGTGAGGGCGACACCGTCTACCTCGTTGGCCAGTTTGGAAATCGTCCGGGTAACGTCGGCGGTCCGGGCGAGCGAGGCGCCTTCGGGAAGCTTCGCCCCCGCGAAGAGATAGAGCTTGTCCTGTGTTGGTATGAAACCGCCGGGTACCTGATGGAACAGCACGCCAGCCGAAACGAGGAGCGCGATGTAGACACCGAAGACGAGCCCGCGACGTCCGAGCGTCAGGCCGACGGCCGAGTGGTACCGGTCCGACGCGCGCGCGAAGAAGCGATTGAACCAACGGAAGAACCAGCCGAGCATCCGATCCATGCCGCGGGCGACGATATCTTTCGGCGCACCGTGGGCGAGGAGCAGCTTCGCTGCAAGTGCAGGCGAAAGGGTGAGCGAGTTGACCGCGGAGATGACGGTCGAGATGGCGATCGTCACCGCGAACTGCTTGTAGAACTCGCCCGTGACGCCGGAGAGGAAGGCCATTGGAACGAACACCGCGCACAAGACCAGCGCGATGGCGATGATCGGACCGGAAACCTCCCGCATGGCCTGGTGAGCTGCATCGCGCGGCGACATCCCCTGCTCGATGTACCGTTCAACATTCTCGACCACCACGATGGCATCGTCGACGACGATACCGATGGCCAGGACCAGGCCGAAGAGTGTGAGCGTGTTGATGGAATAGCCCAGCAGGAGAAGCCAGGCGAAGGTACCGACGATCGATACGGGCACGGCGACGAGGGGGATGATCGAAGCGCGCCAGCTCTGCAGGAACAGGATCACCACGAGCACCACCAGGAAGGTGGCCTCCAGCAGCGTGTGCCCCACCGCGTCGATCGACTCTCGCACGAAGACGGTCGGATCCCAGACCGGCTTCCAGGTGACACCGGGCGGAAAGGACTTCGATAATTCGCTGAACTTCGCGTAGACGGCGCTGGCCACCGCGAGCGAATTGGCGCCGGGCGTGAGGAAGATGCCGACGCTCGTGCTCTCCCGGCCATCCACGGACGTTCGGGTGGTGTAGTCGCTCGAGCCGAGCTCCAGCCTGGCGATGTCGGCGACCCTGACGACACGGCCCTGGGAATCGTTTTTCAGAACGATCTGGCCGAACTCGTCGGTCGATCGAAGCCTGCCGCGCACATTGATCGAGACGAGCACATCGCTCTTGCGCGGCGAGGGCTCGGCACCCAGCTGCCCGGCCGAAACCTGGATGTTCTGTTCGCGGATCGCGCTCACGACATCGTTCGCGGTGAGACCCCGCGCGGCGAGCTTGTTCGGGTCCAGCCATACGCGCATCGCGTAATCGCCGGCGCCGTAGAGTCCGATATCGCCGATGCCCGGGAGCCGCGACAATTCGTCCTTGACGTGTAGCGTGAGGTAGTTTCGCAGGTAAAGCCTGTCGAATCGCTGGTCGTTGGATTCGATGCTCACATACATCAGCGGGGTTGGCGACTGTTTCTGCGTCGTGACGCCGAACACCCGTACTTCCTCGGGAAGGCGGCTCTGCGCCTGGGACACCCGGTTCTGTACGCGCACCGCCGCGGTGTCTCCGTCGACGCCGGGGTTGAACGTCACCGTCACCTGGAGGCTGCCGTCGGAGCCAGCCACGGATTTCATGTACATGATGCCTTCCACGCCGTTGATCGCTTCCTCGAGCGGAACGGCGACGGAATCGGCGATCTCCTTCGGGTTGGCGCCGGGGTAGGTCGCCCTGACGACGACGCTAGGAGGGACCACTTCCGGGTACTCGCCCACCGGAAGAAGCGGGATGGCGATCAGTCCGGCGGCGAAGATGAGGACGGAGACCACAACCGCGAAAATCGGCCTATCAATGAAGAATTTCGAGAAATCCATGGGTCAGCGATCCATGCCGGAGGGCACCGAGGCCACGCGAGTCCTGGAATCCTCGCCATCGCCTTCGGGCACTGCGCGTACGGGCATGCCGGAGAAGAAGACCTTTTGGGCACCACTGACAATGACCTTGTCGGCGTCGTCAAGGCCGGACTCGATGACACGCATGCCTCCAATGACACGACCGATCACGACGTCCTTGCGCACCGCATGCCCCTTGCCATCGACGACATAGACGTATCTGCGGTCCTGATCGGTCAGGACCGCACGGTCGGCGACAAGGCGGGTCATCACCGGCGAGCCGCTCTCGAAGCGGACGCGTGCGAAGAGCCCGGGCGTCAGTGCGTGCCCTGGGTTGGCGACGATCGCACGAGCGCGGATGGTACCCGTGGACGGATCCAGCCGATTGTCGAGGAAATCGACGCGGGCGCTGCGGGGAAAACCTTCTTCGTTGGCGAGCGCTACGCTCGCCGTTGCCGTATGGTCCGACCCGTTGCCATAGCGGAGATAGCTATGCTCGTCGCAGTCGAAATAGACGTACATCTCGTCTTCCGATACCACGGTCGTCAGCAGGCTTTCATCGACCCGGGCAAGGTTGCCGACTGTCAGCGCCGCCCTCCCCGCCCGCCCGGCGACGGGAGCGCGCACCTGAGTGAATGCGAGGTTGAGGGATGCCGTCGCCATCGCCGCCTCGCTCGCATGCACATCGGCAGCCGCCTGATCGACGGCCGCCCTGCTGGTGTCGAAGTCTTCTTTCGAGATGAACCGGTTACCGATCAGCTTGCTGGCGCGCGCAAAGCGACTCTGCGCGAGCTGCGACGCTGCGCGAGCGCTTTCGAGCCGCGCCCTGGCGGCGTTGAGCGCGTCGCGGTACGGACGAGGGTCGATGACGAAGAGCAGGTCGCCGGCCTCGACCCGCGAACCCTCCACGTAGGCGATCCGGTCGATGTATCCGCTCACCCGCGGCCGGACGTCGACCGACTGTATGGCCTCCACCCTGCCATTGAAATCATCGACGGAACGGAGGTCTTTCCTGACGAGAGGAGCGACGCCCACCTCGGGGGGCGAGGGCACCGCCGTCGATTCGGGAGTCTTGTGGCAGCCCGACAGAACGAGGAGAGCAAAGGGCAAGGCGGCGGCACGGAGGAGCCGTCGGAAGTTCGTGGCCATGGGGAGGATGACTGGAAGGAGAGTCCATGAGGATGGGCCGCCTTCCTGGTCCAAAAAAGGACCAATTCCTCACCGATTGACTAGGCCAAGTTCTTGAAGGTGCGCGTCTCGCCGCTTCAAGCGCTGCGCCATGCGAGCTCGAACGTCCCGACGGCATCCCTTGCCTCGTCTGCGGAACCGAAGTTCGCGAATCCCATCAACAATCCGCCCTCCACCGATGGAGTCAACCTCCAGTCGCTGAGCGCCTGCACGTCCATGCCGTTGGCCCGCGCGGCCGACGCAATGGGTCGGTCGTTTCGTCTCGCCTTGAGGTGTGCGAGCACGTGAAGACCGCCGGCCTGTGGCTGCACAAAAAGGCGATCGTCGAGCCGGTCGACAAGCGCTTCAACGAGGTACTGGCGCCGGGTGGCATAGAGGGGACGCATCCTGCGCAGATGTCGTGCGAAATGGCCCTGACTCATGAAGTCCGCGACGACGGCCTGCGGGGCGACGGGGCCCGGACCCGGCGAATGTTCGACCTCGTCGCGAAACGTGCCTATCAGGCTTACAGGTACGACGAGGTACGCAAGGCGGAGGCCCGGAACCAGGACCTTGCTGAACGTTCCTGCATACAGCACGCGGTCGTCGCGATCGAGGCTCTTCAACGCCGGCAAGGGACGCCCGTTGTAGCGGAACTCGCTGTCGTAATCGTCCTCGATGATCCACGCCTTCCGCGCCGCCGCCCAGTCGAGCAGTTCCAGGCGCCGCGGCAGCGAAAGCGCCACCCCAAGCGGACTCTGATGCGTGGGTGTCACGACCGCGAAGCGGGCCTGGGGCGCCGATGTCTTGCCATCGGCCACCCGGAGCCCTTCGTCGTCCACGGCCACGGGCTGCAGGCTGAGACCGGCGCGTTCGAGGAAGATGCGTGCCAGCAGGTAGCCCGGATCCTCGAACCAACCGGTGTCGCCGGGCGAAAAGAGTGTCCGACGCACGAGATCCAGCGCGCCGCGATATCCGGTGGTCACGAACACCTGTTCGTGGCTACATGAGATGCCACGCGATATGCCCAGATACGTCGCGATCGCGCGCCGCAAAGGCTCGTGGCCGGCAGGGTCGGGGTAAACCATCGCGCTCGTCGTGACGGTCCTTTGATGCCGTCCGGACAAACGGGCCCAGGTCTTGCGCGGAAACGCGTCGAGTGCCGGGATACCGAGCTGGAATGGCGCGACGCCTCTTTCGCTGGCAGGCGGACTCAGTGGTGCCAACACATGAGGCAACTCGGGAATGACCGGCGCGACGGTGGAGACGACGGCAAGTCGCGGCGACACGATGGTTCCGGCTGCACCACGCGCGACGAGGTACCCCTCACTGACGAGGAGCTGGATCGCCGCCTCGACCGTACCCCGCGCCAGACCCAGTTCGCTCGCCAGACTGCGGACCGACGGGATGCGGTCTCCAGGACCGAGATGACCGCCAGCAATGGCCTCCCGGAGCTGGTTGTAGAGCTGCAGGTAGATGGGCGCGTCACGGTCGCGCGCCGGCCCCAGCGCTTTGAGTTCGAGGCGCGATGGCCTAGTCATAAACGCCGTTCTTGTACCTGTGCCATGGGGCAACAGTCTCCTACAGTGACCGAAAGACGACAAGGACCTTCCACATGCATCGGTATGAGATGGGACTCGTTGAAACCGACGACGAACTCAGATCGTGTTTTCCAATCATCCACCAGCTAAGGCCCCATCTGCGGACTCCGGACGCTTTCGTAGCCCAGGTGCGCCGGCAAGCCGCGTCCGGCTATCTGCTGCTCGCCGCCTGGCGCCGCGATCAGCCCATCGCGCTCGCGGGGTACCGGATCGTCGAGAACCTTCTTTATGGCCGGTTCCTCTATGTCGACGACCTCGTATCGAGCGAAGGAGCCCGTGGTCAGGGTGTAGGGGGCGACCTGATCGCCGAGTTGAGGGAAGAAGGTCGACGCCAGGCTTGCCACTTCCTCGTCCTCGACACCGCGCTCTCCAACGACCTGGGACAGCGCTTCTATTTTCGCCAGGGGCTTCTCGCCCGCGGCATGCATTTCGCCCAGCCGCTCTGATGCGGCGATCAAACGCGAATCCACGCTCCGGATTCTCGTCCTGGCGGAACGGCGGTGCGAGAAAGTATTTTATTCAGAACTGGACTTGACCCATGAAAATCCTTCATATCGACTGCAGCCCTCGCCCCGAGTCTTACAGCCGCGCATTATCGGCGGGCATGGTCGACCGCATCCTCGATCTCTATCCGGGTGCTTCGGTCACACGCCGCGACCTCGGGCGGAACCCGATTCCGCACGCCACGGAAGACTATGCGCGCGCCCTTTCCAACCCGCACGAAGAGGTCGACCCGGCATGCATGCAATTGTCCGAGGAACTCATCTGCGAACTGGAAATGGCCGATGCGGTGGTGATAGGAACACCGATGAACAACTTCACGATCCCGTCGGTCCTGAAGGCCTGGATCGATCAGGTTCTGCGTTCCGGCCGCACGTTCGCATCGAAGGCTCCCGGTCAGAAAGTCGGATTGCTGAAGGATCGACCGGTCTATATCGCCGTGGCTTCGGGGGGAGTGTTCGCGGACGAGGGAGCGAGCCAGCCTGATTTCCTGCGGCCCTACCTCACTGCCGCGCTGAAGTGCATCGGCCTGCATTCCCTGCATTTCCTGCCCTTGCAGGCGACCGCGTTCCTGTCCAGCGACGCCCTGTCACAGGCATTCGACGAAGCGCTCACCCGGTTCGACGAGCATTTCTCCACAGCAAGGGCGGCATGACACGGCGATACGGCTTTCGTCAGCCGCGCTTGATTCCGTTGAAGAACATGTCGATCAGGTGCGTGATACGTGACTTCGGGCCACCCTGCCCGGCCGCGAGCGATGTCGCCGTGATCACGCAGAGCAGGTCGTCAAACGAAACGTCCATCGCGACCGCATTCTCTCTCTTCGCCCGGTCGAGCAGTCGCATGCCTTCGGCTGCGCCCGCGTGGCATCCGGCGGTCTGACTCTGTAGCACCGCGCCAAGCACGACGGCGAGACCCTGGTAGTGGCTCGCATGCGTCGCGAGCTCGACCATGAATGTGCGAAGCGACGCCCCAGGCTCCATGGTGTCGTCACGCGTGCGGCTGTTGGCGGCGAGCGCGAACATCCGTTCATCGCACAGTGCCGCGAGCAGCGCGTCGCGCGTGGGGAAACGGCGATAGAGGGTGCCGATGCCAACCTTCGCCCGCCTGGCGATGTCGTCGAGCGACGCATCGGCGCCGCGTTCGGAGAACACCTCGTCCGCCGCCTCGAGGATGCGCTCGCGGTTGCGCGCGGCGTCGGCGCGTAAGGGGGTTTCCTCGATCGGCGGGCTGTCGGTGCTCATGCGGTCTCCGGTTGCAAAGTGGATGATGCCTCCATATAGTAAGTGGAGCAATTCTCCACTTATTAAAGGATCCGGTATGGCAAAGCGTTTCGGGGGCAAGGTCGTGGTCGTGACGGGCGGCAGCGAGGGCATCGGGCTGGCGACGGCCAAGGCGTTCGCGGCGGAAGGCGCCCACGTGTACATCACCGGGCGCCGGCAGGATCGCCTCGACGCCGCGGTGGCGGAGATCGGCGCCGGCGCGGTGGGCGTTCAGGGCGACGCGTCGAATCTCGCCGACCTCGATCGCCTGTACGACCGCATCCGCGCGGATCACGGCAAGCTGGACGTCGTCTTCGCGAACGCGGGTATCGCGGACACCGGGGCGAAGCCCCTCGGCGAGATCGGCGAGGACGACTTCGACCGCATGTTCGGTCTCAACGTCCGCGGACTGCTCTTCTCGGTGCAGAAGGCCCTGCCGCTGCTGGGCGCCGGCGCGACGATCGTCCTGAACGGATCGGTCGCCGGCAGCAAGGGATTTCCGGGGCAGTCGCTCTACAACGCGACCAAGGCGACCGTCCGGTCGTTCGCCCGCAGCTGGACCGCGGACCTCAAGGACCGCGGCATCCGCGTGAACGTCGTCGCACCCGGTGCGACGGAGACGCGCATGATGCGCGACTATCTCGACGTACGCCCCGGCGTCGAGGAAGCGTTCACGCAGCTCGTCCCGCTCGGCCGCATCGGACGCCCTGAAGAAGTCGCCAATGCGGTGCTCTTCCTCGCGTCGAGCGAAAGCGCCTATATCGCGGGCGCCGAACTGACCGTCGACGGCGGCATGGTCGCCGTCTGACCGATCACGAAGCCGCGCGTCGCAGCGACGCGCGGCTTCATCGCGTTTCCTATCCCCACTGCGAGGCGACGAACGCCCGCACCTCGGCGGCCAGCTCGTCGTCTTCGGGCGTGTGCCCACCGAAGCCGCCGTGCGGCATCGCCTCGAACACATGCAGCTCGGCGTGCACGCCCGCCTTGCGCAGCTTCCGGTGCATGCGCACCGCGTTCGACAGGAACAGGTCCCGCGTGCCGCTCTGCAGGAAGGTCGGCGGAAAACCCGCCAGGTCGCCGAACAGCGGTGACAGATAAGGAGCCGAGAGATCCGCGCCGTCCGCGTAAAGACGGTTGTTGGACATCAGCGATCCGACGAGCACGACGTCCACGAAGCGGTTGACCTCGAAGCTGTCGCCGGATTCGGTGAGGTCGACCTCCGGTGACAGGAGCACCAGCGCCGCCGGCATCGGGAGGCCTTCGTCCCGCGCCCGCAGCAGCATCGCCGCGGCGAGGTTCCCTCCAGCGGAACGACCACCCACGATGATGTGCTCCGGTGCATGCCGTTCGAGCAGATGGCGATACGTCACGAGGCAATCGTCGAGCGCGGCGGGATACGGATGGTCCGGCGGGGTCCGGTAATCCACGCCATAGCAGGGCACGCCGTGCAGGTCCGCCTGCTTCCGTGCGCCGACCGCGCACGCTTCGCCGCCGCCGAACACGAGCGCGCCGCCATGCAGTTCGATGTACGCACGGTCGGCGCGAACGGCACCGGCAGGCGTCGCCACGTGCACGACGGTGTCGCCGAGCGTGATCGTCTCAACCGTCGAGACTAGCGCTCCGGCCGCCTCGCGCGCGGCGGCGCCGTACTGCGCGTCGACGGCCGTCTTCATCCGCGACCACGCCGCACGATCCTCCGGCGGCGGCATCACGTAGCGCGCGTTGACCGGAACGCCGTCGGCGCCCACGAGACGCTCGAGCGATGCGCGCGCGGCGTCGCTGACGGACGAGGGAAAGGGTACGTCTCGCGCCGCGAGCCGGAGGTTCGAAGGCGTGTCGGTCATGGGTGTCGGTTCGTCCCGGCGGCGCGTGGTCATCCCCGTCATGGTACGGGATCGCGATCGATGCGGAACGGCATGCGAAAACCCGGGTGCGTCGAGGCCTCAATGCCCCACGACGTGCCCGTGGCGTGAGCCGGCCCTGAAACCATGCGTGCGCGCGACCGCCACGATGCCGAAACCGATGACCAGCAGCACCACCAGCGCCGGTGGGAACGATGACGCACCCCATGTTTCCAGGAGCACGCCGCCCAGCAGACCGCCGCCGGCGATGGCGCCGTTCCACGCGACCACGTTCATCGACAGCGCGACATCGGCACCGTCGCCGGCGGTGTCGGCCAACGCGGTCTGCAACAGCGTGGCCGCGCCGCCGAAGGTCAGTCCCCACAGCGCCACGCCGACATAGATGGCGGCCGGCACGCGTGCGAGCCAGACGAAGAGAAGCGATACGGCCGCGAAGATCGCGAGGCTGGCCAGCACCGTGGCGCGCAGGTGATGGTCGACGAGACGGCCCGCGATGCCGATCGCCACCAGCGCGGCCAGGCCGAAGACCAGAAGCACCACGTCCACGCGCGCCTCGAGACCGGCCTGCGCGACGAATGGCGCGACGTAGGTGTAGAGGATGTTGTGCGCCAGCATCCAGGCGATCACCACGCCGAGCACGGGACGCACACCCGGTGTCGTGAACACCCGGCGCAACGGCAGCCGCTCCTGGCCGGTCTGGCCCGGATAGTCCGGTACTTTCGCCACGACCCACGCGATCAACACCAGCGTGAGCGCCGACATGACGGCGAACGCGCTGCGCCAACCGATCAGGGTGCCGAGCCATGTGCCCAGCGGCACGCCGAGCGACAACGCGATCGGCGTGCCGACCATCGCCACCGCCAGCGCCCTGCCCTGTTGGTGCGTGGGCACCATGCGGCGCGCGTAACCGGCCAGAAGGCTCCATGCGAGTCCGGCCGACACGCCCGCGAAGAAGCGCGCGACCAGCGTCACCCCGTAGTTCGACGACAACGCCGTGATCGAATTGAAGACGAGGAAGCCGACGATGGTCAGCAGCAGCACGTTGCGCCGACGCCAGCCTCGCGTGGCCAGCGTGAGTGGTATGGCCGCCAGCAGCGAGCCGAGCGCATAGGCGGTGACCGTCTGGCCCGCGAACGAGGTCGACACGCCGAGGCCGGCGGCCATCATCGGCAGGAGCCCTGCCGGCAGCGTCTCCGTGACGATGCAGATGAAGCCTGTCATCGCGAGTGCGAGCAACGCGGAATACGGCAAGCGTTCGCCGTCGGCAGCCGCGGCTGCCGGAATCGAGGTGGATGTCGTCACGGGGGTGGCCTCGCCACTAATGTACTGGTCGATACATTAGTGGCGGCCGGACAGCACTGTCAACGACGATGCGCGGACGCGATGCGTCAACCCGGCATCGACGTCCGCGCGATCAGTGCCTGCAGCTCCCGACACACGACGTCCGGGGCTTCCTCCGGAATGAAATGTCCCGATCCGGCCACGACGACGCTTTTCAGGTCCGTGCAGCGCGGCTCGAGCACCTTCCCCATCATCGCCCCGACACCGAACTCCGCGCCGAGGGCGAGCACCGGCATCGTGAGCGGCGCGACGTCGTTCAGCGCGTCGATGCTCGCCGGCACGGCGCGGTAGTAGTTGAATCCGGCCGACATGCGTTCCGGCTGGCCATAGCAGCGCATGTAGACCGAGATGTCTTCCGCGGTGACGGCGCCGGCCACGCGCGTCTTCGTTTCGAACAACCAGTCGAGGTACACACGCTCCCGGCCTCGCGTCAGGCGCTCGGGGAGCTCGGGTACCGCGTTGAACGCGAACTGGAAGACGCGCGCGGCGTTGCCTATCGACAGGAAACCGTCGGGAAACGCGCCCGGAATGGCGGCATCCTGCAACATGAGCCCGGCGATGCCCTGTGGCATCAGGCTGGCCCACGCGTAGGCGATCCAAGCGCCCACGTCGTGTCCCACGAGGACGAAGCGATCGACCCCGGCCAATGCGAGCGCGGCGGCCATGCGTCGGGCGACCTCGGGCGTCGCGTAGTTCGCCGCGTCACCGATCGGATCGGATTCGCCGAGCCCGGGCGGGTCCAGCGCGATCGAGCGGATGCCCGCATCGGCGAGTTTTTCCTGCACGGCGCGCCAGGCATGCAGCGTCTGCGGCCAGCCTGCGATCAGCACCACCGGGACGCCGGACTCGGGACCGCACGACCGCACGGATAGCCTCGCGCCGTCCGGCGCCTGAAGAACATGATCTCTGTGTGCGAATGTCGGGGCCATCGCTTCGCTCCTATCGATCGAGACGCGGGAACAGGCCCCGCGCGTTACCGGCGTTCACCGCGGCCTTCTCGTCGGAGGTGAACGCGTCGGACGCGTCGAGCATCGCCGTGAACGATGCGCCCACCCGGGCGGGTGCGTACGGGAAATCACTGCCGTAAAGCACACGCCCCGCTCCCACGAACGTCTTCAGCCCGAGCAGCGCGGACGGACCGGAAGACAACGCGGTATCGAAGTAGAACCGCTGGAAGGACTCGATGATCTGGGCCGGCGGCTTCGCGTCCGGGCGCACGGCGTTGGCGAGCTCCGCGAACCGGTAAGCCGCGTACGGCAGGAATCCGCCGGCATGCGAAAGGATGACCTTCACGTTGCGGTAGCGGTCCATCACGCCGTTGAGCACCATGTCGACGGCGCAACGGGTGGTATCGAACGGGTAATCGACGATCGGGCCGGGAATGCCGTCGATCGTCTGGATGGCGGGCTTGCTGGGGTGGACGAACACCGCTGCGCCGCGGCGGTCGAGTTCCGCCCACACCGCGTCGAAGTAGCGATCGCCCAGGTACATGCCGTGGTAGTTGCTGAGCAGCACGACGCCGTCCGCTTTCAGCGTATCGAACGCATAACGGATCTCGTCCAGCGCGCCGTCCACGTCCGGCAGCGGAAGCGTGGCGAAATTACCAAAGCGGTCCGGTCGCTTCTGCACGAGCGAGGCGGTGTACTCGTTCACGCGGCGCGCCATGTCGCGCCGCGCCGTGCCCTGCCATCCGGTAATGCCCGGCGCGGTCAGGGAGAGGACACCGGTGGCGATCTGCTGGCTATCCATGAAGGCGATGGCGGCTTCGGGGCTCCACGCCGGGCTGTTCCAGCCGGACGGATCGCCGCCGAACGCGGGGAGCGCGTCGGACCAGAACGGCGGGACCACATGTTGGTGAACATCGATGCGATTCGCGGCGGACATGTCGATTTCCTCGGGCTGTTTGGGGGGGCGAGGAAAAGGATGGGTGCGCGGCATTGGAAACTGAAATATATTGATCTGACCGATTGATCATTCACGGTGATAATCGATGAATCTTCGGCATCTCCGATACTTCCTGGCTGTTGCGGACGAGGGCCACTTCGGCCGCGCCGCCGAGCGCCTGCACATCGTGCAGCCCGCCCTCAGCATGCAGATCCGCGCGCTCGAGGAAGACCTTGGCGTCACCCTGCTCACGCGCACGACGCGCCGGGTCGAACTGACCGAGGCGGGTCGCCTCTTCCGTGTGGAAGCCGAGCGCACGCTTGCCCAGGCCGAGCACGCGCGTCGGACGGCGCAGCGCGCCGCGCGTGGCGAGGTCGGCCGGGTGCGGGTCGGATTCTCCGGCAACGCGGCGCTGGCGGGCCGCCTTCCGGAACACATCCAGTCGTTCCATGCGACCCGCGCGATGGTGAGCATCGAGCTCGAAGAAATGCCGTCCGCGGACCAGATACAGGCGATCGTCGAGAACCGGATCGACATCGGCTATTGCCCCGATGTCGGGCTGCCCATTCCCGACACGCTTTCCAGCGAGGTCGTCGGCGCGTGGCCCTGGGTCATCGGGATGGCGCTCAGCCACCGCCTGGCGCGCCTCAGCGACGTGCGGTGCCGCGACCTGTCCGGCGAAACCTTCATCACGTACGCCGCCAACGCGGGCGATCGCAGCCAGACCGAGCTGTTGAGGAAAGCGCTAGGCGGCGAACCGATCATCGGCCATCGCGTCGCCAGCACGCTGACGGTGTTGACGATGGCCGCGGCCGGTCTCGGCCTCGTGCTCGTGCCGCAGCCCATACGCGACATCCATGTGCCGGGACTGATCTACATGCCGCTCGCCGACTTCGAGGAACAGGCCACGCTGCTGCTGATTTCCCGCAAGGACGAGTCGAACGGCCCGGTCATCGCATTCCGCGACTGGTCCGTGGAGACGTCTCGGTCGCCGCCCTCGAGAACCTGATGTCGCGCACGGGCGGCGCGCCGAACAGACGGCCGTATTCGCGCGTGAACTGCGGCACGCTTTCGTAGCCCACGGCGTATGCCGCGATGCTCGCCGAGGCGCCTTCCGACAGCATCATCCGCCGCGCTTCGATCAGGCGCAGTTGCTTCTGGAATTGCAGTGGCGACAGTTGTGTCACGGCACGGAAGTGCTGATGGAACGTGGACGGACTCATGCCGGCCGCCTCGGCCAGGCGTTCGATCCGCAAGGGCCGCGCATACTCCGACCGGATCAATGCGACGGCGCGGGCGACACGCCGCGTGTGGCTTTCGACGATGCCCAGGTTGCGGATCGCGGGCCCATGGCGTCCGGCAAGCATCCAGAAATGCAGTTCCCTGATCATGTCCGCCTGCAGCACCGGAAGCGCCGACGGTCGGTTGAGCAGACGCATCATACGCAGGGCGACGTCGGCGACCTCGGCCTCGGTGGGATCGACCCTCACGGGGGCGCTCGACTCGCCCTGGGCGATGTTCATGTCGAGAACCAGCGCCTCGATGACAGTGGGATCCAGATCGAAGACCAGCGAGTAGTACGGCGCGTTCGCGTCGGCCGCGGTGATCTGGCTGACCGTGGGGACGTCGGCGGTGATGAGCATGGAGTCGCCGGCACCGAAGTCGAAGGTCTGCTTGCCAAGCATGACGCGCTTGCGCCCTTGAACGACGACCGCGATCAGGGGACGCGAAACCGCGTATTGCAGTTCGCTGGGCGTGCCTGCCCGGATCGCGGTCAGACCCGGGATCGGGGTACGCGCGACACCGTCCGCGTTCGCGTGGGAATCCGCGTAGAAGCGGACCGCCTGGAGCAGGGTCTCGGTCATGGCCAGAGCGTAGTCCCCGAACCGTGCGAGGCGCAACGAATCCGTGGGATCAGGCAAACCTGCGCCGGGCTCCGTGCCATCCGCCGCAAACCGCCGGCGTCGCCACGCGACCGCCGCTCCGGAGGAACGGGCAAGAAGGTCCGAGGAACCGGCAACCGGCACGAGGGGCTCGGATCGATACTGAATCCGTCATTTCGACACCCCTCAGAAGGAGCCTTCCATGTCCACCGTTTCTCTCGTCACAGGCGCCAACCGCGGCCTCGGTCGCAATACCGCCATCAGCATCGCCCGTCACGGCGGCGATGTGATCTTCACCTACCGCCACGGTGCCGAGCAGGCGCAGGCGGTCGTCGCCGAAATCGAGGCGCTTGGCCGCAAGGCGGTCGCGGTACAGCTCGACGTCGCCGACATTTCCAGCTTCGCCGCGTTCGGCGACAAGGTGCGCGCGATCCTCGCATCGTGGGGGCGAAGCGACTTCGACCACCTGGTCAACAACGCCGGCCATGGTGAAATGGCGGGCATCGCCGAGACCACGGAGGCGCAGTTCGACCAGCTGTTCAACGTCCACGTGAAGGGCGTCTTCTTCCTGACGCAGACGCTGCTGCCGCTGCTTGCCGATGGCGGCCGGATCGTGAACTTCTCGACGGGCCTGACGCGCGTCTCCTACCCCGGATTCTCGGCCTACTCGGCGGCCAAGGGCGCCGTCGAGATCCTCACGCTCTACATGGCGAAGGAGTTCGGCAGCCGCGGCATCACCGCCAATACGATCGCCCCCGGTGCGATCGAGACCGATTTCCTTGGCGGCGCCGTTCGCGACACGCCCGCGTACAACGACGCCTTCGCGGCGATGATCGCGTTGGGCCGTGTCGGTCTACCCGACGATATCGGCCCCGCGGTCGCGAGTCTCCTCGGACCGGACAACCGCTGGGTCACGGCACAGCGCATCGAAGTGTCGGGTGGCCAGAACATCTGATCGCGCGTCATCGTCAGGGAGCCGCGTCGCACGCTGCGACGCGCTCCCGCAGATACAGCGCGTTCGGAATCGCTTCTCCCGCGGCGGTGTTGTCGAAGACGCACCACACGCTCATGCCGGGCGGCACGGCGACGAGCCGTCCGGCGAGCGCGTCGATGAAGGTCGCGTCGTAGGCCGAGTAATACATGCGTGGCGAACCATGCAGCCGGATGTACAGCGTCG
This sequence comes from Luteibacter sp. UNC138MFCol5.1, assembly GCF_900110505.1. Lineage (GTDB taxonomy): Bacteria > Pseudomonadota > Gammaproteobacteria > Xanthomonadales > Rhodanobacteraceae > Luteibacter. The sequence continues at coordinate 196,309 of NZ_FODZ01000004.1, read as the reverse complement.
CGGCATCGCCGAGGGGAAGCACGCCGGGCACCGGCGACGGGTCGGCCAGCACGCAGCCGATCGCCGCATCCCGCATCGCCCGCCTTGCTTCCTCCCCGAACCATGTCGCGTGGCGCGGCTCGCACACGACGCGGGTGCTCGTCATTGCGCGAAGCATCGCGAAAAAACGGCTCGCGGTCGCTCGCTCGAACGGGAGGCTAGGCGGTAGTTGCAGCAGCAGGCAGCCGAGTGTTTCACCGAGGGCAGCGATGTCGTCACAGAACCGACGCAGGTCCGCGTTTGCATTGCGCAGCCTGAGCTCGTGCGTGATGGCCTTCGGCATCTTGACCGAGAACCGGAACGCCTCAGGCACGCTCGCTGCCCACCGCGTATAGGTCTCGGGCCGATGCGGCCGATAGAACGAACTGTTGATCTCGACACAGGAAAAAACGCGCGCGTACCGCTCCAGATGACTGCCCTGCCCCGCGAAGCGCGACGCGGCGTCGCCAGGCAGTGACCAGCCGGCACATCCTATCCGGATCATCGATGGGTCCATGGCGAAGGAACTCGTGGCGCATGCATGGTGCGACCATGACCGGATGCGCGCAGTGATTCCGTGAGGCGATGTCGTCGTGGGTGATGCGGACCGGCGCGCGACCGCCTAGAGGATCCCGTCCTGCGCCGCCTGGTACACCGTCCTCACGGTGGGCCGGAAACCCAGCTGCCGCGCAAGCGATCCATCGATATGCAGGTGCCAGGGGTTCGTCATGGGCTCGGCCGAGGCATCCATCTGTCCGCCGACGAGCCTGACCAGTTCGTAGACCGTCGTCGGTGCATCGTCGGACAGGTTGACGATCCGGCCATCGAAATCGCCGGCGAGTGCCATGGTCATCGCGACGGCGACGTCGCGGTGATGGATCGTGCTCATGCGGTTGGCCGGATGAAACCCGAGGGCCGCCACGTGCTTCGGCAACGCCTGCAGATGACCATCCCCATCGCCGTAGACGAACGGCAACCGAAGGATCGACCCGTTCAGCCCGCTCTCGCGCAGCGCGTTCTCCGCGGCGACCTTGCTCGCGGGGTACGCCAGCTCCGGTTGGACGGTGTCCGTCTCTCGTCCAGGATGCGGGCCATGCCTGTCGTAGACGTGACCCGTGCTCGCCATGATGAAGCGGACGCGCGGCGCGTGGTCCCGTGCCGCCGTGAGCAGGTTGCGGGTTCCTTCGAGATTGCTCTTCCAGATCAGATCGGTGTCTTGCGTACGGAACACCGCCGCCAGATGCACGATCGCCGACACACCGCGAACGGCCTCGGCCAGCGTCGACGGGTCGAGCATGTCGCCCGTCACGGCGACGGCACCGGGCGGGCACGGTTTCCCGGCCCGCAGCAGCACCCGGCAGGCGAATCCCGCTTGCAGCAGACGCGGAACAATGCGTTCACCGACGAGACCTGTCGCCCCGGTAATCAGGATGCTCATGAGCTCATGCCTTCTGCAGGAGGGCTTGCAGCCGCTCGGTCGCCGCTCGAAGGACACGCATCGTCGTGGCCAGATCGGCCTCGTCGATACCGGCAAACGCGGCCTGCTGAATGAACGAGAGGTCGGGAAGCTCGCGCCAGAGGTTCTCGCCCGAGCGCGTCAGGGCCAGGCGGCGCTGGCGCTGATCGTCCCCGTCCGAGGTCTGCCGTACGAGCCCCTTGCGCACGAGCGTGGCGACGATTCCGCTCAACGTCGCCCGTTCGAGCTCGAGCGCGCGGGCAAGGTCGCGCTGTACCGACGGGCCTTGATTCGCCAGATGCCAGAGCACGTACCACTGCGTCGAACCCAGATCGAAAGGCCGCAGCGTCGCATCCATGAGCGCGCGGCCGGCGAAATAGCATCGCTTCGTCCACGCCCCCACCGTCAGGTGTTCGGTCTTTTCCACGTCCGGCATACGGCCAGCCTCTCGAATTCGTCAGCTACCGTACGAATATCGCAAGGTAGCTGACGAAGTGTCAAGCGTGGGTTCGCTTAGCCAAGCGAGGGGGCTTCATCGAAAGACCGCTTCAGTGAGTGCTTCCGACTCGATCCACAGCCTCGCAGCGACGCTCGTATCCAGTGCTTGCGGGGGAACCCTGGCAACGGTTGGATAGCCTCGCGTTTCGCCGAGCTTGTCTGGGCCGTAATAGGCCCCCCCTTGAGCCTGCGGCGAAGTCGCGGCGAAGAGTGTCGGCAACGCGCCCTGCGCTGCCGGCTGAAACAGGAACCACATGTAACGACGGACCATACCCGGGGCGCTCCAGGCGCCGGCGCCATTGGGCAGTAGATCGGTACGTGAAATGCCGGGATGGGCGGCGATACTCTGGATGCCCCAACCCGCAGCATCGCTGCGTCGTTGCAATTCAAGAGCGAACATCAGGCAAGCGAGTTTCGATTGACCGTAAACCCGCATCGGCCTGTAGCTGCGCTGAGCTTGCAGATCATCGAAGTTGATCGTGCCGCTTCGAGCGGCGACGCTTGAAAGGCTGACCACGCGTGGTTCATTGCCCTTGCGCAGCAGGGGCAGCAGTTTGGCAGTCAGGGCGAAGTGGCCAAGGTAGTTCGTGCCGAACTGCAATTCGAATCCGTCGGACGTCACCTGACGCTTCGGCGGCGTCATCACCGCGGCATTGTTGATCAGCAAATCCAGGCTGTCGCGCGAACTCCGCAGGCTTTCGCTGAACGCCTCGATGGATTCGAGGCTGGCGAGATCCAGTGTCCCGAAAGTCACGTTCGCGGTAGGAACGCTTTGGCGAATCTGATTGACTGCTGCCGCGCCTTTCGACGGATTTCGACCCGCGATGATGACGTTCGCACCGGCACGGGCTAGCGCCAGCGCGTCGTGGAAGCCAAGGCCGCCAGTACCGGTGACGACCGCCGTACGGCCGCGTTGGGAAGGGATGTCGGAGACTGTCCAGGAGCTCATGATCCTTGCCTGCCGAGGAAACGGAATATACACTAGGTGCATGTAAATATGCACTGAGTGCTAACTTTAATGCACTTGGTGCGGTCATGCAACAGGGCATCGGAATGTCAGGAATCTTGCCTCCCGCAGGTACAGCACCCACAGAAGGCTTGCGGGAACGCAAGCGTCGCGAAACACGTCAGCGCATCGCCGAGGTCGGCCAGCGCCTGTTCCTCGCCAACGGCTACGAAGGCACGACGCTTGACGCCATCGCGGCTGCGGCTGGCATCTCGCGCCGCACGTTTTTCTCGTATTTCAAGTCGAAGGAAGACGTCATCCTGTTCTGGCAGGACGCCGACTTGGCCATGCTGATGGCCGATCTGCTGAAGACATCACCCGATGTGCCGCCACTCGATGCTGTTCGCGATGTCATGGTGAAGCACATCGCTCGCTATACGACCGAGCAGATGACGGACGTGGACAATCTGATGCGTTCGAGCGAATCGCTTCTTGCCCGCAAGCAGGCGTACTACGCGGAGCAGGAGCAGGCGCTATTCAACACACTGTGTGAGGTCTGGCGGCAGCCTGAGAGGCGGTTGGCCCTTCGGATGGTGGCTGTGGTGTCCGTCGGTGCGATGAGACTCGCGCTCCAGGCGTGGAGGGATCAGACCGGCCAGCGAAAACCGGTTGCCAACTTCCTGCGGGACGCCTTCGACAGTTTGAGGACGGAGCTTTAAGGGAAACGACGGCGATCGGGCGTTTCGCGGTGGACATTGATACCGGATGCGGCACGGCTGCCGCATCCGGATCGGGGAAAACGATAGCTGGCGGTAGTCCTCGAAGGACGTCGGCTCACTCCCACTCAATCGTCGCAGGCGGCTTGCCCGAGATGTCATAAACGACGCGAGAAATGCCGCGCAACTCGTTGATAATGCGAGTCGAGCACTTGTCGAGGAAGTCGTACGGCAGGTGCGCCCAGTGGGCGGTCATGAAGTCGATGGTCTCCACCGCGCGTAGCGCGATCACCCATTCGTAGGCGCGGCCGTCGCCCACGACGCCGACGGAGCGGACCGGAAGGAAGACCGCGAAGGCCTGGCTGACGCGGTCGTAAAGGCCGTGGCTGCGCAGTTCCTCGATGAAGATGGCATCGGCGCGCTGCAGCAGGTCGACGTATTCGGCCTTCACTTCGCCGAGCACGCGCACGCCGAGGCCGGGACCCGGGAACGGATGACGGTAGACCATCTCGCGCGGGAGGCCGAGTTCGACGCCGATGCGGCGCACCTCGTCCTTGAACAGCTCGCGCAGCGGCTCGACCAGCTTGAGCTTCATGTGCTCCGGCAGGCCGCCGACGTTGTGGTGGCTCTTGATGACGTGGGCCTTGCCGGTCTTGCTGCCGGCGGACTCGATGACGTCCGGGTAGATGGTGCCCTGCGCGAGCCACTTCACGCCTTCCAGCTTCGCGGATTCCTCGTCGAAGATCTCGACGAACAGGCGGCCGATGATCTTGCGCTTGGCTTCCGGGTCCTCGACACCGGCGAGGGCGTCGAAGTAGCGCTGCTTCGCGTCGACGCGAATGACGTGCACGCCCATGTGCTCCGCCATGGTCGTCATCACCTGGTCGCCTTCCTGGTAGCGCAGCAGTCCGGTGTCGACGAACACGCAGGTGAGCTGGTCGCCGATCGCCTTCTCGAGCAGCGCGGCCACGACGGACGAATCGACGCCGCCGCTCAGGCCCAGCAGCACGCGATCGCTGCCGACCTGCTCGCGCACCCGCTCCACGGCGTCGTCGATGATGTGCTTGGCGTCCCACAGGGTGGCCGAGCCGCAGAGGTCGACGACGAACCGGCGCAGCAGTTCCATGCCGCGCTTGGTGTGGGTCACTTCCGGATGGAACTGCAGGCCGTAGAAGCGACGGGCATCGTCGGCCATGGCGGCGAGCGGCAGGCTCGGCGTGGAGGCGGTGACGGAGAAGCCTTCCGGAATGGCCGTGACGCGATCGCCGTGCGACATCCACACTCCGAGCTCGTCGCCGTTGCCCACGACCGTCTCGAACAGCGCGCAGCTGCCGAAGGTGATGGTCGCCGGGCCGAACTCGCGATGGTGGCCGGCCTCGACCTTGCCGCCGAGCTGCTCGGCCATGGTCTGCATGCCGTAGCAGATGCCGAGCACCGGCACGCCCAGGTCGAACACCACCTCCGGCGCGCGCGGCGAGTTGTCCTCGGTGACCGACTCCGGGCCGCCGGAGAGGATGACGCCGCGCGGCGCGAAGCCGCGGATCTCGTCCGGCGCGTGATCCCAGGCCCAGACCTCGCAGTAGACGCCGATCTCGCGGATGCGGCGCGCGATGAGCTGCGTGTACTGCGAGCCGAAGTCGAGAATGAGGATCTTGTCGCTGTGGATGTCGGTCATCGTGCGGCCTGCGGTTTTGTTTGATCGGGACGGGCCTCGCGCGCGGCGCGGCGGCCCTGAAAAAGCAGAACGCCCACTTGTGGCGGGCGTCCTGAAGTCACCTGGAGCGAGCGCCCGGAGGCGTCAGTCCAGGCGGTAGTTCGGCGCTTCCTTCGTGATCTGCACGTCGTGCGGATGCGCTTCGCGCACACCGGCACCGGTGACCTTCACGAACTGGGCCTTCTGGTGGATCTCTTCGATGTTGGCCGTGCCCATGTAACCCATCGAGGCACGCAGGCCGCCCATCAGCTGGTGGATGATGTTGCGCAGCTGGCCGCGGTACGGCACGCGACCCTCGATGCCTTCCGGCACGAGCTTGTCGGCGTCGGCTTCGTCCTGGAAGTAGCGATCCTTCGAGCCGAGCTGCATGGCGCCGATGGAGCCCATGCCGCGGTAGCTCTTGTACGAGCGACCCTGGAACAGCTCGACCTCGCCCGGGGATTCCTCGGTGCCGGCGAACATGGAGCCCAGCATGACGGTCGACGCGCCGGCGGCGAGCGCCTTCGGGATGTCGCCGGAGTAACGGATGCCACCGTCGGCGATGAGCGGAATTTCGCCCTTCAGCGCGGTGGCGACCAGGTCGATCGACGTGATCTGCGGCACGCCGATGCCGGTGACGATGCGGGTGGTGCAGATGGAGCCCGGGCCCACGCCGACCTTGACGGCGTCGACGCCCGCGCCGAGCAGCGCGCGCGCCGCTTCGCCGGTGACGATGTTGCCGGCGATGACCTGCACCTGCGGGTAACGCTTCTTCACCCAGCCGGCGCGCTCGATCACGCCCTGCGAGTGACCGTGGGCGGTATCGACGACGATGACGTCCACACCGGCCTCCACCAGCGCTTCGACGCGCTGCTCGGTGTCGCCGCCCACGCCGACCGCGGCGCCGACCACGAGGCGCTCGTGCGAGTCCTTGGCGGCGTTCGGGTTGTCGCTGGCCTTCTGGATGTCCTTGACCGTGATCAGGCCACGCAGCTGGAAATCGTCGTTGACGACGAGGACCTTCTCGATGCGGTTCTTGTGCAGCAGCTGCAGGACTTCATCGTGCGAGGCGCCTTCGCGCACCGTGATGAGGCGCTCTTCGCGCGTCATGATGTTGCGGACGGGGTCGTCGAGCTTGCGCTCGAAGCGCATGTCGCGGCCGGTGACGATGCCGACGAGCTTCTGGCCGTCGACCACCGGAACGCCGGAGATGTTGTGCGCGCGGGTCAGCTGGAGCACTTCGCCGATCGACGTGTCCGGACTCACGGTGATCGGGCTGCGGATGACGCCCGCTTCGAACTTCTTCACCAGGCGGACTTCAGCGGCCTGCTGAGCGGCGGTGAGGTTCTTGTGGATGATGCCGATGCCGCCGTTCTGGGCCATCGTGATGGCGAGACGCGCTTCGGTGACGGTGTCCATGGCGGCGGACACGATGGGGATATTCAGGCGGAGGCCGCGCGTGAACTGGGTTGAGGTGTCCACATCGCGCGGCAGAACCGTGGAGTGGCCGGGAACCAGAAACACGTCGTCGTAAGTGAGTGCCTCGGCAAGGATGCGCATAGCATTAGTCCCGCGAGTAAATCGCGGCATTATACCTTGCATTGCAACACTTGTGTAGGAACCGCGAAGGGCGTTCCATCGCGATTCCTCTCGCGGACACTCAGGCGTCGAGCGCTTCCGCGGCTTCCAGCGTGTTCTCCATGAGGGTCGCGACCGTCATGGGGCCGACGCCCCCCGGGACCGGCGTGATCCAGGATGCCCGTTCGGCCGCGGCGTCGAACTCGACGTCGCCGACCAGGCGACCGTCTTCAAGGCGATTGATGCCGACGTCCACGACCACCGCGCCGGGCTTGACCCACTCGCCCTTGACCAGGCCCGGCTTGCCGGCGGCGACGACGAGGATGTCGGCCTGGCGCACGAATCCGGCGAGATCCTGCGTGAACTTGTGGCAGCAAGTCACTGTCGCACCTGCAATAAGTAGCTCAAGAGCGAGCGGGCGGCCGACGTGGTTGGACACTCCCACGATCACCGCGTGCCGGCCACGCACCGGGTAGTCGGTATGGCCCAGAAGCGTCATGACGCCCTTGGGCGTGCAGGGGCGCAGGCCGAACCGGCGCAGCGCGAGACGCCCGACATTGACGGCCTGGAAGCCGTCGACGTCCTTGAGGGGATCGATGCGGTCGACCAGCGCCTCCTCGTCGATGTGCGCGGGCAGCGGCGACTGCACGAGGATGCCGTGCACGGCCGGGTCGGCGTTGAGCGTGTCGATGAGCGCGAAGAGCTCGTCCTGCGTCGTCGATGCCGGGAGGTCGTAGCCGAACGACTCGAAGCCCACCTGCTGGCAGGCGCGGCGCTTGTTGCGCACGTAGACCGCGGAGGCCGGATCTTCGCCCACGAGGACGACGGCGAGGCCTGGCGCGCGGCGCCCTTCGCTCACGCGCTTGGCGACACGGCGCGCGATGTGGTCGAGCAGTTCCTGGGCGATGCGTTTGCCGTCGAGAATGCGTGCGGTCATGGGATTCGCCCTGCGGAAAGCGCCGCATTATCGACGATCGCGCGTGACGATGACAGGCTGGACATCGCGCGATCCGGCGAGCACCCATCGCCGATACGATCGGCTCCCACCCCTTCGGTAGGTGCGCTGCCGGACCGACCATCGCACGCCGATGACTGGGGCTGCGTGTCGCGCGATGCGGCGAGCACCCCTCGCCGATACGATCGGCTCTCACCCCTTCGGTAGGTGCGCTGCCGGACCGACCATCGCACGCCGATGACTGGGGCTGCGTGTCGCGCGATGCGGCGAGCACCCCTCGCCGATACGATCGGCTCCCACCCCTTCGGTAGGCGCACCGTGCGGTATGCCGGTGGGAGCCGATCGTATCGGCGATCCCGCGGCAGCGGGCATCGTGCGGGCGGCGCGGACGCCTGCCTAGAATGGACGCATGACCATCGAGACGCTTCCCTACCCGACCGACCTCACCGACGGTGTGGTTTCGCTGCGCGCACATCGTGCCGACGACGTGGCTGCCCTCGCCGAGGCGGTTCGCGAGTCGGTCGACACCGTCGGTCGCTGGCAGGACTGGTGCCATGCCGGCTACGGCGCGAACGACGCCCGGGGGTGGCTCGACCTATGTCGCCGCGACTGGCTCCTGGCCGACGGCTTCGAAATGCTGATCGTGGACGCGCGCAGCGATCGCCTTCTCGGCGGCATGGGCGTCAACCAGCGAAACAAGGAGCAGCGGTTCGCGAACCTCGGTTACTGGGTTCGCCAGTCGGAACAGGGGCGCGGCATCGCCACGCGGGCCGGACGCCTGGGGATCGGGTTCGCCTTCGACAGGGTGCGGGTCGAGCGCCTCGAGATCGTGGTCGCCGTGGGCAACGAGCCTAGCCGCAGGACGGCTGAACGACTTGGAGGGAGATTCGAAGGAGTATTGCGTAAGCGACTGGTGGTAAAGGGATCGTCCGTCGACGCGACGATGCACTCGGTCGTCAGAAGCGACCTGATCAGCGCCGGCGCGTAGGGCTTCCGCAAGCGCCCTCAACCGGCCGCGGCGCACATCCGCTCGAGGTCGACGTAGCCCTCGAACCGGGCGTCCGGACCGCAACCGGGGCAATGCGGATCCCGGCGGAGGGTCAGTTCGCGAAAGCGCATGCCGAGGGCGTCGTACGTGAGCAAGCGCCCCACCAGCGGCTGACCGAGGCCGAGCACCAGCTTCATCGCCTCGGTCGCCTGCACCATGCCGACGAGGCCGGGAAGCACGCCCAGCACGCCTGCCTCGCTGCAGTTCGGCGCGTCGGCGGCCGACGGTGGCTCGGGGAAGAGGCAGCGATAGCACGGCGAATCGTCGCGTCGCGGATCGAAGACGCTCGCCTGCCCCGTGAACCGCTCGATGGCGGCGTAGACCATGGGGATGCCGAGGCGCCGCGTCGCGGCGGCCAGCAGATAGCGCGTGGCGAAGTTGTCGGCGCCGTCGATCACCACGTCGTGATCCCGGATGAGCTCTTCGACATTTTCCGCGCGCAGGCGATCGACGATCGTCGTCACCTTCACGCGCGGATTCAGGGCCGACAAGGTCAGACGCGCGGACTCGGCCTTGCCCATCCCCACGCGCGGATCGGCGTGGATCACCTGACGATGCAGGTTGGATCGCTCGACGCGATCGTCGTCGACGACCGTGATATGACCGACGCCCGCGGCGGCGAGGTAGAGCAAGGCGGGCGCGCCGAGTCCGCCCGCGCCGATGACGACGATGCGCGCCGCCGCGAGCTTCGCCTGCCCTGCTTCGCCGACCTGCGGCAGCAGCATCTGGCGCGCGTAACGCTCGGCGGCGTCGCCGTCGAGCGCGCCGGCCGTAACCGGCAGCCCGGCCGCCTTCCATGCGCCCATGCCGCCGGCGACCGACGACACCCGGCGGTAACCCATGCGTTGCAGCGTGTCGGCGGCCAGCAGCGAGCGCTGACCGCTGCCGCACAGCAGGAGCATGTCGCGCCCGCGGTCCGGCTCGGACTGTTCGATGCGGAGTTCGAGATAACCGCGCGACAGGCCGAGCGCGCCGGCCGGGGAACCCGTGGCGCGCTCGTTGTCCTCCCGCACGTCGACCAGCAGCGCGCCACCCAGTTGCCGGGCGAGCGCCTCGGTAACGGTCACTTCCGGAACGCGGGACCGGAGCTCGGCCAGCCAGCGGTCACGGTTGAGGTGTTCGGTCATGCGAGGCTCCTCGACGAGGGCGACGCTTACTTCTCGCGTCGCTTCGCGTTACGGATCATGCGCTGGCGGCGGCGCTGCTGCCCTTCCGTCAGGACGTTCTTCTTGCCGGCGAACGGATTCTCGCCATCGCGGAAATCGATGCGCACCGGCGTACCCTCCAGGCGGAACCGCTTCCGGAAGAAGCCTTCCAGGTAGCGACGATACGCTGGCGCGATGTGCTTGGTGCGGCTGCCGTGGATCACGATGGTCGGCGGGTTGGAGCCACCCGGATGCGCGTAGCGCAGCTTCGGCGCGTGGCCGCGGACCAACGGCGGCTGGTAGGCCTCGTACGCCTTCTCCAGCGTCCGGGTCAGCTCGCTCGACGTCAGTTCCTTGGTGGCCGCGGCGTGGGCGCGGATGACGGCCTTCATCAGCTCGCGCAGGCCGGAGCCATGCAGCGCCGAGATGAACACGGTTTTGGCCCACTCGGCGAACTGGAGGCGGCGCTCGAGCGCCTTCTGGGTCTGCTCGCGCTGGTAGCTGTCCATGCCGTCCCACTTGTTGACGGCGATGACGAGGGCGCGACCTTCCTCGATGGCGTGGCCGATGAGCGTGAGGTCCTGATCGGCCAGGTTCTCGCGCGCGTCGATCATCACGACCGTCACCTGCGACGCAGCAATGGATTGCAAGGTCTTGATGACGCTGAACTTCTCGACGGCTTCCTCGACGCGCGAGCGGCGACGGACACCGGCGGTGTCGACCAGCGTGTAACGCCGGCCGTCGCGCTCGAGCGGCACTCGGATCGGATCGCGCGTGGTACCCGCCAGATCGGAAACGATGAGGCGATCCTCGCCCAGCAGGCGATTGATCAGCGTCGACTTGCCCGCGTTCGGGCGGCCCACGATGGCCACCCGGATGCCCTGGTCTTCGAGGGCCGGGTCGTCGTCGGTGTCGTCCGGAAGGTGCGGGATCGCGCGGGCGACGAGGACGTCGACGCCACGGTTGTGCGCGGCCGACATCGGCAGGGTCTCGGCCACGCCGAACGAGCTGAACTCGCCCAGCGCGACGAGCTCGTCCACGCCGTCGGTCTTGTTGACGACGACGATGACGGGCTTGCCGCTGCGGCGGAGCTCGGTGAGGATCGCGGCATCGAGCGGCAGGATGCCGTCACGGGCATCGACCACGAACACGAGCAAATTCGCTTCCGCGATCGCGGCACGAACCTGCTGCGCGGTGAGGCCTTCGATGCCCTCGTCGCTGCCGGAGAGACCACCGGTGTCCACGACCACGAAAGGGCGCGGACCGAGACGACAGACACCGTAGTGCCTGTCGCGGGTGACGCCGGGCATATCGGCGACGAGGGCGTCCCTGCTACGCGTCAGCGCATTGAAGAGGGTCGACTTACCGACATTGGGGCGGCCGACCAGGGCGACGACGGGTAGCATGGGAGATACATCTTTCCTGAGGATCAGTTCGCCGGGATGCGGTAGGCGCCGATGTGGCCCTCGACATCCTCGACGTACACGGTGTCACCCACCACGAGGGGCTGGGCACGAATGGCTTTCTTGGACAGGCGCTCGCGCGCGGCGATGCTGCCGTCGCTGGCGTTGAGCCAGTGGATGTGGCCGTCGAGATCGCCCACCACCGCGTAGTTGCCCTGGGCCGCCGGGCCCGTGACCCAACGGTACTTCAGGGCGTCCTGCTTCCAGATGCTGGCGCCGCTCGACTTGTCGAACGCGTAGACCTGCGACTGGTCGTCGGCGCCGTAGATGGCGTTGCCGTGGACGTCGAGCGAGGTGAAGGTCGAGAACGCATGGTTCCACAGCGGGCGACCGCTCGGACCGTCGATCGACGTCAGCTGCCCATGGTAGGCGGCGCCGTAGAGCGAGGTACCGTCGAGCACGAGCGCGCCGTCGGCATCCGCGAGACGGTCGATCTCGGTGCGGCCTTCGCCGCTGGCGAGCGTCTGCTCCCAGAGCTTCTCGCCGTTGTCGAGGCGCACGGCGACGAGCTTGCCGGCATCGCTACCGAAGAACACGACGCCGTTGGCGACGAGCAGGCGGCCGTTGCCGCGCAGGCTGAGGAGCGGCACCTGCGACTGGTCGTACACCCAGCGACGCTCGCCGGTCTTCGCATCGATGCCGTAGACACGACCGTCGTTGCAGCGGACGACGACGAACTCGCCGACGATGGCGGGCGCGGTGATGACTTCCGACGAGACCTCGGCGACCCAGCGGCGTTCGCCGTCCTTCGCGTTCATGCCGTAGACGTGGCCGTCGAGCGTGCCGATGGCGAGGAGGTCGCCGGCCACGCCCGGGCCACCCGAGAAGCGGGCGTCCTCGCGCTTGGCGTCGCCCCAGCCGAACCAGCCGTGCTGGCGCGTGCTCTTCGACCAGAGCGTCTTGCCGGTATTGGCGTCGAAGGCGCGGATCTTGCCGTCGGTGCTGGCGGCGTAGAGCACGCCGTCGGCCACGGCCGGGCGCATGCGCACGCCGGACTCGGCGGCGCCGTCACCGACGCTGGATTTCCAGAGGCGGTCGACCTTGAGCGTCGGCTCGAATTTCTTGTCGAGCGGGGTCGGCGGTTCGACGTTTTCCTTCTTGAACGAATGGCAGCCGGCCAGGACGGCCAGCGAAGAGGTCAACGCGATTGCCACGAAACGTTTCATGCACCCTGCTTCCCGGCCACGGCCAGATCATCGAGTTTGGTTTGGACCACACCGCGCTGCGGTGCGCTGTCGCCCATCGCGGCGATCGCCGCCTGATAGGCCTTGCGTGCGTCGTCCGGGCGTCCCAGCTTGACCAGCGCGTCGCCGCGGAGTTCCTGCGAGAGCGCGACGAACGACTTGCCCTGCATGGCGTCGAGCGCCGCGATGGTGTCCTGCGGCTTGCCCTGCGCGAAGCGAAGGCGCGCGGCATTCAGTTCGACCAGGGCCTTGAGGGTTTCGTCCTTCGCATGGGCCTTGGCCCATTCGATGTCGCCGGAGGCCTTGTCCGCCTGCCCGGCCAGGACGCTGCGCTGGGCGCGCTCGCCGGCGGCGAAGACCGACCAGGCGGTGTCCGAGTAGTCCTTCATCAGGGTATCGGTGCGCAGGTCGATCTCGTTCTGACGACTCTGCGCGACCGCGAGCTGCAGGGCCGAATACTCGGCGGCGGCGGCCTGTTCGTGGCCCGCGCGGTGCGACTTCCACTGCTGCCAGCCGAAGATCAGCACCAGCCCGAGAGCGACACCGACGGCGATCGAAACGCCATTCTTGCGCAGCCACTGCTGTACGCGTTCGCCCTGCTCGTAGTCGTCGTAAATGTCGAAAGCCATGCAATCACCCACTGCGCTCCGCGCAGCAAACCAAGGTGGGAACGAGCCCGTGCCGGCCATCGGGGATGGCGGCGCGGATCAATAGGCAAGGATACCCGAAAAGACGGGGGCCGGGCGGCGCCGCGCGGTGCAACGCGCGGCGCGCCGGCGATCAGAAGGCGACCGGTGCCGCCTTGCCGTCGCGGATGTCGACGCGGAACCGGGCCACGTTGGCGCGGCGAAACGCATCGAGCTGCACGGGCTGGCCATCGACGGTCACCTGCGCGGCCGAGGCGTTCCCGATGCGGACGTCCAGCGGGCTGTCGCTGCGGTACGACTTCTGCGTGCCGGCGGGCAGGATGCCGTATTCGAGGCGCGAACCGTCCGCGGCGGTCACTTCCACCCAGCTGGCGGCCGGGAGGTTCAGGCTGAGGCTGTGCGCACCCGCGCCGCTGGCGGCGGCCTCGGGTGCGGCGGCGGCCGTCGCGAGCGGCGTCCGCGTCGCCGAATGATCGAGCGGCGGGAACATCGCCATCGAGGCGAGCAGCGGCTGCTGCTCCTCGGGACGCGGCTCCTGGACCGGCGCCGGCCGGCTCTCGGTGCTGGCGACGCTGGTCGCGGCGCTGCTGCTCGCCGGTGCCGGCGCGTCCTGCTGGGCCACGGGCGCGGCATCCAGCGGCGCGAGGCGCGCCATGTCGCGATCGAGCGTGCCGCGCACGCCGAGCCAGACCATCGGCACGACGATCACCGCGGTCAGCACCACATAGGTGGCGGCCGTGAGGTAGCGCTCGAACAGGTAGCGCGAATGCGAGACGCCGCCGGTAACCACGAGTTCGGGCTGGCGGGGCGTGTGCCGCGCCAGTTCGGCCTGGATCTCGGACTCGTCGATGCCCAGGTGCGTGCCGTACTTGGTCAGGTAACCGGCGAGGTAGACCTGGTAATCGATGCCGCCGTACTCGCCAGCCTCTAGCTGGCGAAGGAGGCGCGTCGGCAGGCGCAACGCCTGGCCGCAGGCCTCGATGGTGTAACCGCGGGCCTCACGGGCCGCGCGAAGGCGTGCGCCGAAACCGGCGGTGTGGCCGCCGAGATCGATCAGTACCCGCCCCTCTTCACTGCTGGCTTCCACCTGGGGATCCATGGCGTTCTCCCTGTCTGCATTCGGCTCGAGACCGGCGAACAAATCCTGCTCGCGTCCATCCCGACCGGAAGAATTCGAAGATACTGGGGTCATTGACGTGCGGCGACTTCGAGTGCGCGCGCGGGTTCCGAATCCGGGAACGTTTCGCGCAGGCGTTTTGCATAGTCCTGGGCACCCTCCCCGTTGCCCAGACGGAGCTCGATATCGTGACCGAGCTTCAGCGAATCCGGACTCGGTGCCCCCACCGCTTCGTAACGCTGCAGGAAAGCGCGGGCCCGGAATGCATCGTTCGTAAGGTACAACACGTGCGCCATCTGATACAGGGCATCGGCGTTATTGGGATTGCGCGCGAGCGCCTTCCGGAAATAATCCTCCGCCGACGCGTAATCCTGCGACTGCAACTGGCAGGTGCCGGCATTCGTCATCGCGAGATCGGGTGTTTCGTAGAACGGATCCGCGAGCGCCCGGTCGAAGAAGGCCTTCGCCTCCGCCGGACGGTGCTGCTTGCATAGGAAGACAGCGAGATTGTTGTTCACCGAACCCTTCTTCGGATCGTACTCGACGGCCTTGCGATAGTGCAGTTCGGCGTTGACCGGATCGTTGATGCGCTCGTAGAGCACCGCGATCACCGTCTGCGCCGGAACGTATTTCGGGTCGAACTGGAGCGCCTTCTGCAGTTTTTCCATGGCGCCCTTGAGGTCGCCGTTCTGCATGTAACGCTGGCCCAGCTCGGTATGTACTTCCGCACCCTTGGCGCGATCTTCCGCGGCGGTCGAAGGCTTCAGCCCCGAACCATCCCCCACGCAGCCGGTGCACGCCAGGGCGAGCACCGCCAGCATCCCCCACCGCTCAAGCCGCATTCACCACTCCCTCTCCGAGTTTCTTGCGGAACTCCGCCTGCCGGCGGGTACGGTCGACCACCTGCCCCTTGAGCTGGCCACAGGCGGCGTCGATGTCGTCGCCACGGGTGCGACGGAGCATCGTCAGCACGCCGGCGTTGAGCAACTGCGTCTGGAAGTTACGGATGGCTTCCTGGCCCGAGCGCTCGAAACGCGCGCCCTCGAACGGATTGAACGGGATCAGGTTGACCTTGTTCGCGCCGGGCAGCCGGCGCATGAACTTGATCAGCTGGCGCGCATGCTCCGGCTGGTCGTTCACGCCCTTCATGAGCGTGTACTCGAACGTGATGGACGTACGCGGCGCGCGCTGGATGTAGCGCTCGCACGCACCCATCAGCTCGGCCAGCGGATAGCGCTTGTTCAGCGGAACCAGCTCGGTGCGCAGCTCATCGTTCGCCGCGTGCAGCGACACCGCGAGCGAGACGTCGCTCTCCGCCGAGAGGCGGTCGATCATCGGCACGAGGCCCGCCGTGGACAGCGTGACGCGCTTGCTCGCCAGGCCGAAGCCCAGGTCGTCGCGCATCAGGCTCATGGCCTTGACCACGTTGTCGAAGTTCAGCAGCGGCTCGCCCATGCCCATCATCACCACGTTGGTGATGCGCCGCTGCTGGTGCGGCACGTTGCCGAGATGTTTGGCCGCCACCCAGACCTGGCCGATGATCTCGGCGGTGGACAGGTTGCGGGAGAAGCCCTGGGTCGCCGTGGAGCAGAACTGGCAGTTCAGGGCGCAGCCGACCTGCGACGACACGCAGAGCGTGCCGCGGGTCGGCTCCGGGATGTAGACCGTCTCGATGGCGTTACCGCCATCCATGCCCAGCAGCCACTTGTGGGTGCCGTCGACCGCGCCCTTTTCGAACACGGTCTTCGGCGGCCCGATGTAGCAGGTGGCGTCGAGCTTCTCGCGAAGCGCCTTGCCGACGTCGGTCATCTTCCCGAAATCGCTTTCGAGACGGTGGTAGATCCACTTCATGACCTGCTCGGCACGGTACGGCTTCTCGCCGATCTGGGCGAAGAAATCGCGCAGACCCTTGCGGTCGAAGTCGAGCAGGTTGACCTTTTCGGCGGGCGTGTTCACGGCGGTTCTCAGTGGGAAACGACTTCCGAGTCGTTGAAGAAGTACTTGATCTCGATCGCGGCGTTCTCGAGCGAATCCGAGCCGTGGACGGCGTTGGCGTCGATCGATTCGGCGAAGTCGGCGCGGATGGTGCCGGCGGCGGCTTCCTTCGGGTTGGTGGCACCCATGAGGTCGCGGTTCTTGAGCACCGCGCCCTCGCCTTCCAGCGCCTGGATCATCACCGGGCCGGAGATCATGAACTCGACGAGCGCGCCAAAGAACGGACGCTCCTTGTGCACGGCGTAGAAGCCTTCGGCCTCTTCGCGGGTCAGCTGCTTCATCTTGGCGGCGACGATCTTGAGGCCGGCCTTCTCGAAGCGGGCAAGGATTTCGCCGATGACGTTCTTCTTGACGGCGTCCGGCTTGATGATCGAAAGGGTGCGCTCCAGCGCCATACGGGTGCTCCGGGAAAGTGAAGACAAGGAAAGACAAGAAGTGCTGACAGGGCCCGATGGGGACCCTGATGGAAGTTTGCGGCCAAAGCCGTCCGGAATGACTGACTTAGCGCACGAAATCTTGACAGATTCTAGCTCAATCGCAAGCCGTTTGCAGGCATGTGCGGTCGCAGATTGACCACCGTGGGCTGGCGGGCGTACTCTCAAACGATCGTTTGATTCAAACTGTCCGCCAGCCGAGTCCGCCGATATGACGAGTGCACCCTACGCTTCCCGCGAACGCACCACGAAAGAGCGCATTCTCGGCGCCGCTGAGACACTCTTCGCCACGCATGGCTTCGCCGGCGCGTCCCTCCGCCAGGTGACGGCAGCGGCCCGGGTCAATCTCGCGGCGGTGAACTATCACTTCGGATCCAAGGACAAGCTGATCGAGGAGGTCTTCCGCCGCCGCCTCGACGAGCTCAACAGCCGCCGCCTGGCCGCGCTGGGCAAGGTCGCCGGGCTGGAGACGACCCGCCTCGAGGACGTCCTCGACGCCTATATCCGCCCCGCGCTCGACCTGTCGCGCAACGACGGCGGTGGCGCCGCCTTCGTCCGCGTGCTCGCCCGCGCCTACGCCGAGCACAACGAGACCCTTCGCCGCTTCCTGTCCGACAACTACGGCCACATCCTGCGCCAGTTCGCCGCCGAGTTCGGCCGGCTGCTCCCGGGCCTGGGCAAGGAAGACATCTACTGGCGCCTGGACATCGTCACCGGCGCCCTGACCTACGCGATGGCCGACTTCGGCATCATCCAGCGCAAGACCGACGTCGCCGAGCGCGACCACCGCGAGACCGCCGCCGAGCAGCTCATCCGCTTCGCCGCCGCCGGCCTGCGCGCCCCTTCCGTTTCGAACGCCACGGCCACCCGCTGACCGAGGCGATCCTTGAGCACCCCGGAGATCACCATGACCGCAACACCGTTACGCATTCGCAAGGCCGCGGTACTCGGCGCCGGCGTCATGGGCGCGCAGATTGCCGCGCACCTGACGAACGCCAACGTCGAAACCGTGCTGTTCGACCTGCCCGCGAAGGAAGGTCCGAAGAGCGGCATCGCCCTCAAGGCGATCGCCAACCTGGCCAAGCTCTCCCCGGCTCCGCTCGCCGAGAAGAGCCTCGGCGCCGCGATCATTCCGGCGAACTACGAGGACGACCTCGCCCAGCTCGCCGACGTCGATCTCGTCATCGAAGCGATCGCCGAACGGATGGACTGGAAACTCGACCTCTACACGAAGATCGCCCCGCACGTCTCGAAGACGGCCGTGCTCGCGAGCAACACGTCGGGCCTGTCGATCAACGGCCTGGCCGAGGCCCTTCCGGAAGCGCTGCGCCACCGCTTCACGGGCGTGCACTTCTTCAACCCGCCGCGTTACATGCATCTCGTCGAGCTGATCCCGACGAAGCTGACCGACGCGGCCGTGCTGGAAGGCCTCGAGGCGTTCCTGACCACCACGCTCGGCAAGGGCGTGGTGTACGCGAAGGACACCCCGAACTTCATCGGCAACCGCATCGGCGTGTTCTCGATGCTGTCGACCATGCACCACACCGAGCAGTTCGGCCTCGGCTTCGACACCGTCGACGCGCTGACCGGCCCGGCCATCGGCCGTCCGAAGAGCGCCACGTTCCGCACCGCGGACGTCGTCGGCCTCGACACCCTGGCGCACGTGGTCAAGACCATGAGCGACACCCTGCCCGACGACCCGTGGCACGCGTTCTTCCAGCCCCCGGCGTGGCTCAAGGCCCTCATCGAGAAGGGTGCGCTGGGCCAGAAGACCGGCGCGGGCGTGTATCGCAAGGCCGGCAAGGACATCGTGGTGCTCGACCTGCAGAAGCAGGACTACCGCGTCTCCGAGCAGAAGGCTTCCGACGAGGTGTCCGCCATCCTCGCCATCAAGGACCCGGCCGAGAAGTTCGCGAAGCTGCGCGCCTCGTCCGACCCGCAGGCCCAGTTCCTCTGGGCGGTGTTCCGCGACCTCTTCCACTACACCGCCTATCACCTGGCCGACATCGCCGATACCGCCCGCGACGTCGACTTCGCCATTCGCTGGGGCTACGGCTGGAAACTCGGCCCGTTCGAGATCTGGCAGTCGGCCGGCTGGCAGCAGATCGCCGGATGGATCGCCGAGGACATCGCCGCGGGCAAGGCCATGAGCAGCGCGCCCCTGCCGGCCTGGGTCACCGACGGCCGCACCGGCGTGCACGGCAAGACCGGCTCGTATTCCGCCAGCGCGAAGGCAGAAAAGCCGCGCTCGGCCCACCCGGTCTACGCCCGCCAGGCGTTCCCCGATCCGATCCTGGGCGAGACGTTCGACAAGGGCACCACGGTCTGGGAAAACGACGGCGTGCGCCTGTGGACCTCGGGCGACGACATCGGCGTCATCTCGTTCAAGACCAAGATGCACACGGTCAACGACCACGTGCTCGACGGCATCCAGCACGCGATCGGCCTGGCCGAGCAGCAGTTCCGTGGCGTGGTGCTGTGGCAGCCGTCCGAGCCCTTCTCCGCCGGCGCCGACCTCAAGGGCGCGCTCGGCCTGCTCAAGGAAGGCAAGCTCGCGCAGTTCGAAGCCATGGTGGCCAACTTCCAGGCGACCAGCATGCGGATCAAGTATTCGCTGGTTCCGGTCGTCGCGGCCGTGCGCGGGCTAGCGCTCGGCGGCGGCTGCGAGTTCCAGATGCACGCGGCGCGTACCGTCGCGGCGCTCGAGAGCTACATCGGCCTGGTGGAAGCCGGCGTGGGCCTGCTGCCCGCCGGCGGCGGCCTGAAGGAACTGGCGGTCCGCGCCGCGCAGGAGAACCCGGCCGACCCGTTCGAATCGCTGAAGAAGGTGTTCGAGACCGTCGCGATGGCGAAGGTGTCGGCCAGCGCCCTCGAGGCGAAGTCGCTCGGCCTGCTGCGCAAGGACGACGTCGTGGTCTTCAACAGCTACGAGGTCCTGCACGTCGCCAAGGCGCAGGCGCGCGCCATGGCCGAGTCGGGCTACCGTCCGCCGCTGCCGGCCCGCGCCATCCCGGCCGCGGGCGACGTGTCCACCGCCACGTTCAAGGCGTCGCTGGCGAACCTGGCCGAGGGCTATTTCGCCTCGCCACACGACATCGAGATCGCCAGCCGCATCGCCGACGCCCTCTCGGGCGGAAAGATCGAGCGCGGTTCGCTGGTGGACGAGGCGTGGCTGCTCGCGCTGGAACGCCGCCACTTCGTGGAACTGGCGCAGACCGAAAAGACCCAGGCCCGTATCGCCCACACGATGACGACGGGGAAGCCGTTGCGTAACTGACGCGCCACGCGCTCTGACGCACCACGACTTCCCCCATTGAGGAACCATCCATGAGCAAGCAAGTGCAAGACGCCTACATCGTCGCCGCCACCCGCACGCCGGTCGGCAAGGCGCCGCGCGGCGTATTCCGCAACACCCGTCCCGACGACCTCCTCGCCCATGTCATCCGCAGCGTGATCGAGCAGGCGCCGGGCATCGACCCGTCGCTCATCGCGGACGCCGTCATCGGCTGCGCGATGCCGGAAGCCGAGCAGGGCATGAACGTCGCGCGCATCGGCGTGCTGCTGGCCGGTCTGCCGGAACAGGTCCCGGGCGTCACCATCAACCGCTTCTGCTCCTCGGGCGTGCAGGCCATCGCGATGGCCGCCGACCGCATTCGCCTGGGCGAGGCCGACCTCATGCTCGCCGGCGGTACCGAGTCGATGAGCATGGTGCCGATGATGGGCCACAAGGTCGCCATGAACCCGGCGATCTTCGAGAACGACGAGAACCGCGCCATCGCCTTCGGCATGGGCATCACGGCCGAGAAGGTGGCCGAGCGCTGGAAGGTCAGCCGCGAGGACCAGGACGCCTTCGCGCTGCAGTCGCACCAGCGCGCCATCGCGGCCATCGCCGCGGGCGAGTTCAAGGACGAGATCACGCCGTTCCAGCTCGACGACCGCTACCCGGACCTGAAGAACCACAGCGTCCGCGAGGACCGCCGCATCATCGACACCGACGAGGGCCCGCGTCAGGACACCTCGCTCGAGGTGCTCGGCAAGCTCCGCCCCGTGTTCCGCAACGGCCAGTTCGGCGGATCGGTGACGGCCGGCAACTCCTCGCAGATGTCGGACGGCGCGGGTGCCCTGCTCATCGCCAGCGAGAAGGCCATCAAGGACTACGGCCTGACCCCGCTCGCGCGGTTCGTGGGCTTCTCGGTGGCCGGCGTCGCGCCGGAGATCATGGGCATCGGCCCGAAGGAAGCGATTCCGAAGGCGCTCAAGCAGACCGGCATCACGCAGGACCAGCTGGACTGGATCGAGCTGAACGAGGCCTTCGCGGCCCAGGCCCTGGCCGTGATCCGGGACCTCGGCCTCGATCCGTCGAAGGTGAACCCGCTGGGCGGCGCCATCGCCCTCGGCCACCCCCTCGGCGCCACCGGCGCCATCCGCGCCGCGACACTGATCCACGGCCTGCGTCGCCGCAAGCAGAAGTACGGCATGGTGACCATGTGCATCGGCACGGGCATGGGCGCCGCGGGCGTGTTCGAGGCGCTCTGACGCACAGGCACGGCACCCGTAGGAGCGCGCCCTGCGCGCGACATCTTTTCGCGTGAGAGCCAGGGACTCGATGCTCTCCGCTGCAAAAGCTGTCGCGCGCAGGGCGCGCTCCTACACCCGGACGGCCGCTCGCTGGCGTACGCTACGGACATGCACGGCATCCACACCATCGATACCGGCTTCGGCCGGCCGAACTTCGACGCCGCCTACCTCGTCGTGGAACGCGGGCGCGGCGCCTTCATCGACAGCGGCACGGCGCACGCCCTGCCGCGGTTCCTCGACGCGATCGCCGCTGCCGACCTCGAACCGAAAGACATCGACTGGGTGATCCTCACCCACGTGCATCTCGACCACGCCGGCGGCGCGGGCGAACTGATGCGCCACCTGCCCCATGCCATGCTGGCCGTGCATCCGCGCGGCGCGCGCCACATGATCGATCCCTCGGTGCTGATCGCGGGCGCCTCGGCGGTCTATGGCGAGGACGTGGTGCGCCGCGATTACGGTGAGATCGTGCCGGTGGCGAAGGATCGCGTGATCGAGGCGACCGATGGCTTCGTCGTCGACCTGGCCGGACGCGCCCTGCTCTGCCTCGACACGCCCGGGCACGCGAAGCACCACATCGCGATCCACGACGAACGCGCGAACGCCTTCTTCACCGGCGACATCTTCGGACTTTCCTATCGCGAACTCGACACGGCTGCCGGGGCGTTCATCATCCCGACCACGTCGCCCGTGCAGTTCGATCCCGACGAGGCGCATGCGTCCATCGAGCGCATGATGCGCTACGAGCCGGAGGCCATGTACCTCACGCACTACGACCGCGTGGCCGACGTGAAGCGCCTCGCGAACGACCTGCACGAGCAGATCGACGCCATGGTCGCGATCGCCCGGCGTCACGCCGGCGCGGCGGACCGGGAGGATCGCATCGCCGAGGCGCTCGCGGAACTGTACGTCGCCCGTGCCCGGAAGCACGGTGTCGCGCTGGGCGTGGAGGCGATCCTCAAGCTACTGAAGATCGATATCCGCCTGAACGCGCAGGGCATCGTCGTCTGGATGGATCGCATCTCGCGCTGAGTCGCCTCACCCGCGACGGGACACGACTAAGCCAGCCGCGCCCCGTTCGGCACCGGCCGCTCGGTGGTCGTGATCACCACGCCGTCGTCGGTGTGGAATCCGGTGAGCAGGAACTGCGAGCGGAACGGACCGATCTGCTTCTCCGGGAAATTGATCACGCCGACGATCTGCCGGCCGACCAGCTCTTCCGGCTGGTAGATGTTCGCGATCTGCGCGCTGGTCTTCTTCTCGCCATGCGGCCCGAAGTCCGCCCAGATCTTGTACGCGGGCCGACGCGCCTCGGGGAAGACCTCGGCGCGCACGATCGTGCCCGCGACGAGCATCACCTTTTCGAAGTCGGCCCAGCTGATCTCTTCGCTCATCTCATCCTTCCAGTCGTGACTTGAACCAGTCGCCCAGTTCGTATTTCCAGTACGTGCCCTGCGCGGCAAGATAACCGAACGGACGATGCACCGGCTCGAGGCCGAAGGCCTCGTACGCGTCGAGGCGCGTCTCTCCCGCGGCGATGGCATCGGCCAGCGCCTCCCCCGCCGCGCAGGTGGGCGCCAGGCCGTGGCCTCCGAAGGCCTGCGCGTACCAGAGTCCGTTGCCGTGCGTACCCACCTGGGGCATCTCGTGGCGCGCATAGCTCATCAGACCCGACCAGGCCTGTTCGATGCGCGCCTCCTTCAACGACGGAAAGACACGCGCCATGTCCCGCCTGAGCAGCCGCTGCACCGCGCGGGGCGAGCGATCGCGGACCGAGATCCGTCCGCCCCAGAGCAGGCGCGTATCCGGCAGCGGGCGGTAGTAATCGAAGGCGAAGCGCGTGTCGTAGATCGCGGCGCGCGTGCGCAGGCACTCGCGCAGCCGCTCGCCCAACGGCTCCGTGACCATCACGTACGTGGCGATCGGCAACACCGCCCGGTCGATGGAGCGATCGAGCCCCGCCAGGTAGCCACCGCAGGCCAGCACGACCTGCGGGGTCTCGATCTCGGCGTCGCCCACGCGGAGGATCCAGCGGGGACCCTTGCGCTCCAGCATGCGCACGCGCGAGCCCTCGTGGATGCCGACGCCCACGCGCTCCGCCGCGGAAGCGAGTCCGCGCGCGTACGCCAGCGGATCGATGTGCAGCGCGTTCCGTTCGTAGAGGCCGTCGTGGTACCGCGGACTCCGCACGAACTCATGCATCGCGTCTTCGGGAATCCACTGCCATTCGGTGCCGTAGTGCTCGGCCAGCAGCTGCTGCCGCGAGCGCAGCACGTTCGCGTCGCGGAACCAGTTGGCCCAGACGACGCCCGCATCCACCGCATCGCAATCGATCGACAGGGCCGCGATCCGCTCTCGGATCAGGTTCACCGCGTCCACGGTGCGCGCGTAGAGCGCGCGGGCGCGATCGGGCCCCGCGCGTTCCAGCAGGGCCCGCTCGCCGAGCGAGTAGCCCGCGAAAACGAAGCCGCCGTTGCGGCCCGACGCACCGAACCCGATGTACTTCGACTCCAGCAGCACGATGTCGCGCACGCCGCGCGCGGCGAGGCCGAGCGCGGTGTTGAGTCCCGCGAAGCCGGCGCCGACGATCACCACCGCGGCCTCGCGACGGCCCCGTGGCGGCGGTCGCGATGGCGGTGCGGCGATTCGGTCGTGATACCACGACGGCATGCGGTCGGATTCCTGTCAGGAAAACCACCGTTGTACGGCAGAGCGGCGCGCGGCGGAAGATGCCGGTAAGGCCATGCCGCCGATTCCCGGTGGGCGCCGATCGCACCGGCGATCCCGCGCGAGCGCGCCGACGGGCGGGGGCGCCGGGAGTATCATGCGGCGATCTTTCACCGAACGCCGACCATGAGCCTCCTTCCGCCCATCGACCTCCAGCGCTGGATCGACGACAACCGCGCCCTGCTCAAGCCACCGGTCGGCAACAAGTGCATCGTCGACGGCGATTTCATCGTGATGATCGTCGGCGGCCCCAACGCACGCACCGACTATCACTACGACGAGGGTCCGGAGTTCTTCTACCAGCTCGAGGGCGAGATGGTGCTGAAGGTCCAGGACGAGGGACAGGCCCGCGACATCCCGATCCGCGCGGGGGAAGTGTTCTACCTGCCGCCCCGCGTGCCGCATTCGCCGCAGCGCATGCCGGATTCGATCGGTCTCGTGATCGAGCGGCGTCGGCTCGCGGACGAAAAGGACGGCCTGATGTGGTTCTGCCAGGTCTGCAACCAGAAGCTGTTCGAGGAGTACTTCCCGCTCGGCAGCATCGAAAGCGATTTCCCGCCCGTGTTCGAGAAGTTCTACCGCTCGCTGGACGCACGCACCTGCCGGAACTGCGGTGCGGTGCACCCGGCGCCCGCGAAGTACGCCGACTGAGGCGAGCACCCTTCGCCCGCGAGCGGGCTCCCATCCGAAGGTAAGCGACCCTTGCGGGCGAACGGCCTCTCAGCCGAGCGCCGCGTCGCGGAGCGCCAGCCACTTGGTGGCCATGCGGCGCAGCGACGGGTCGGAGGCCGGATCGGACGCGATGTCCGTGACCGGCCGCCAGGCCAGTTCGAGCGATTCCTCGTTGAGGACGAAGGCTTCCCCGCCACGCGCCACGACGACATGCCGCACGTCGTAATGCCAGTGCTCGGGCTCGTCACCACGCGCCGGGATCGCATGGCGGTCGACATCGAAGATGTCCGGGAGCACGTCCAGCCCCCGCAATCCGGTTTCCTCTTCCGCCTCGCGCAGCGCCACGGCCGCCAGGTCCGTGTCGCCGTCGGCATGGCCGCCCGGCTGCAGCCATCGGCCCAGCTTGCGATGGAGCATCAGCAGGGCGCGTTGCCCGTCCGCGCTGACGAGCCAGGCGGAACCCGTAAAGTGCCCCTCCCGCGTCTCACGATGGAAGGGACGTCCCGCCTCACGCAGCCACGCGTCGAATTCGGCCACTCCCTCTTCGTCAGGCCAACGCCCCGCGTAGGACGCGAGGGCATCGGCAAGGGGCTGTCTGGTCGGATCCATCGGAAATCACCTTCAAGGGACTAGTCATTTTCGCAGGTCATTTTAGGACTGATCCGATGTCGGACGCGGGCGCGGCTTGCCTACGATGGATTCGGGGCGCACGACGCGCTCCGCCGTCCGCAGCGTCGCGCTGCGTAACGCAAGGAACCGCGCATGTCGCAGAATCTGAAGTCGTTCGGTGCCACCCTCGCACTCCTGGCCACCTGCCCCGCCATCGCGGCGGACCGCGAGGCCAACTTCACCGGCCCCCTCGTCACACCGGCCGTCAATTCGATGCCCGCCGGCATGGTGAACATCGAGCCATACCTTATCCATACCAATACGCGTGGCAGCTACACCAACGCCGGCGATCGCAAGGAGCGCGACCCGACCGTCCGTCAGTGGCAGCTTGCCGTGCCCATGTCCTACGCGCTGACGGACACGAGCTTCGTCCAGCTCACGCTCAACGCGTCGCGCACGTCCGGCGACGGCCTGCACACCGACGGAATGCGGATGGGCGACACCTCGGTACGCTTCCAGCAGCGCCTGCGCGCACCGGATGCCGACGGCAGCGGGCTCGTTCTCGCGATCGCGGCCGCCCAGCGCCTGCCCACGGGCGCGTACCACCACCTGGACACCAATCCGCTCAACGGCACGGGCAACGGCGCGATGCGCACGACGCTGGCGTTCGGCGCGCAGCAGCTCCACTGGCTGGACGACGGTCACGCCCTGCGCTGGCGCACGCAGCTGGCCTGGAGTCCGTCGCCCGGCCGCATCAACGTGCGCGACGGCAGCGTCTATGGCACGTCCCGCGGGTTTCGCGGCTATGCCCGCCTCGGCCAGGCATGGAACGCGTCGGTCGCCGCCGAGTACGTGCTCGACCCTCGCTGGGTGCTCGTGGGCGAGGCGATATGGAACCGATCGGGCGCCGTCGACGTGGTGGGCGCCACCACGGAAGGCCCGCGCACGGCGCGCCGCCTCGCGCCGAGCCAGGAGTTCAGTCTCGCGCCCGCCGTGGAATATCACCTCAGCCCGACGGTCGGCCTGATCGGCGGCATCCAGTTCACGGTCGCCGGTCGCAACACCGCCGATTACGTCGCGCCCCAGGTCGCGCTGAACATGGTCTTCTGAGCATTCAGGCGACGCATGCACAACCGCCGCAAGTCATGGTCGACACCCGCACCGCTCGCATGCAAGGCATTGGAACGCCTCGCATCGCAGCTTGTACGGCCTTGCCCCGCTGGGCTATGGTGCCGTGCCAGCGCTTCCGGGCAGCGGCGTGCGCACCGTGGCTCACGCGGCGGTCCCAACAATAAAAGGCTACATTCCGGCAGTAGGGGAGACACATGTTGAAACACCTGTTCGCGACGCATCCCATCGAGGCCGCGCCGCACGTCGATGCTGGTGAACACATCGACACCGGCGCGCACGGAGGCGAACTCAAGCGCGTCCTCACCGCGAAGCACCTGATCCTGCTCGGCGTTGGCGCCGTGATCGGTGCGGGCATCTTCGTCATCACCGGCCAGGCGGCCGCGCTGCACGCCGGCCCCGCCCTGGTCATCAGCTTCCTCATCGCGGGCTTCGCCTGCGCCCTCGCCGGCCTCTGCTACGCCGAGTTCGCGGCGATGCTTCCCGTCTCCGGCAGCGCCTACTCCTATTCGTATGCCACGCTCGGCGAGTACGTCGCCTGGTTCGTCGGCTGGAACCTCGTGCTCGAATACCTGTTCGCCGCGGCCACCGTCGCCGCCGGCTGGTCGGGTTACTTCAACGAGCTGCTCGGCCTCATCGGCCAGACGGTCGGCACGAACATCGCCCTGCCCGCCACGCTTTCGTCGGCGCCGTTCCAGTTCGTCGAAGGCCACATCCAGGCCACCGGCACGCTGATCAACCTGCCGGCCGTCGTGATCATCGCCGCGCTGTCCGGCCTGTGCTACGTGGGCATCACGCAGTCGGCGTTCGTCAACTCGATCATCGTGGCGATCAAGGTCACCGTGATCCTGCTGTTCCTCGCCTTCGCGATCCAGGTGATCAACCCGGCCAACTGGCACCCGTTCATTCCGGAAGCCGAGGGTCCGGGCACGTTCGGCTGGGGCGGCATCTTCCGCGCCGCGACCATCGTGTTCTTCTCGTACGTCGGCTTCGACGCCGTGTCGACCGCCGCGGGCGAGGCGAAGAATCCGCAGCGCGACATGCCCATCGGCATCCTCGGCTCGCTGGCCATCTGCACCGTGCTGTACATCGCCGTCGCGCTGGTCCTCACGGGCATCGCGCCGTTCCGCATGCTGAACACGCCGGAGCC
The DNA here is from genome assembly GCF_900110505.1 of Luteibacter sp. UNC138MFCol5.1. Classification (GTDB taxonomy): domain Bacteria; phylum Pseudomonadota; class Gammaproteobacteria; order Xanthomonadales; family Rhodanobacteraceae; genus Luteibacter. The sequence continues at coordinate 168,552 of NZ_FODZ01000004.1, read as the reverse complement.
GGTCGCCACCGCGCTGGGCCTGTACCCGCACCTGTCCTGGCTGAAGGCGATCGTCGTCCTCGGCGCGATCACGGGCCTCTCGTCGGTGATCCTCGTGATGCTGATGGGCCTGCCGCGCATCTTCTTCTCGATGGCGAAGGACGGCCTGCTGCCGCAGACGATGGCGAAGATCCATCCGAAGCACCGCACGCCCTACATCGGCACGATCATCGTCGGCGTCGCCGCGGCCGCCATGGCCGGTCTGTTCCCGGTGAGCGTGCTCGGCGAACTCGTCTCGATGGGCACCCTGCTCGCGTTCGCCACGGTCTGCGTGGGCGTGCTGATCCTTCGCTACACGCGTCCGGACCTGCAGCGCAGCTTCCGCGTGCCGTTCGTGTGGCCGATCTGCATCGCCGGCGCCCTGGCCTGCGTCTACCTGTTCTGGCAGGCGTTCGAAGAGCACTGGCGCCTGATGGTGGGCTGGATCGTCATCGGCCAGGCCATCTACTTCGGCTACGGCTACGCGCACAGCAAGCTGCGCAAGTCGCTCGGCTGATCGAATCCGCTCCACGCGAAGGGCCGGCGGCACACCGCCGGCCCTTCGCTTTGAAGCTATCCTTATCCACGACATTACGACGCCCAGGCAGTCCATGCTCCAGCAGTTACTCGCCAAGAAAGCACCCCAGGCCGAACCCGACGACGCGCACGGCCCGGCCCTGCGCCGCACCCTCGGCCCGTGGGGTCTGACGGCGCTGGGCATCGGCGCGGTCATCGGCGGCGGCATCTTCGTCATCACGGGCGTGGCGGCGGCGGAACACGCCGGCCCCGCCATCATCATCTCGTTCATCCTCGCGGCCATCTGCAGCCTGTTCACGGCGCTGTGCTACGCCGAGTTCGCGTCGATGATCCCGATCTCCGGCAGTGCGTACTCGTACGCATACGCCACGCTCGGCGAAGGCGCCGCGTGGTTCATCGGCTGGAACCTCATCCTCGAATACGGCGTGTCGGCATCGGCCGTCGCCGTCAGCTGGACGGGCTACTTCGTCAGCCTGCTTGATCATGTCGGCATCCACATACCGCCTGCCCTGACCAACGCGCCGGTGGATTTCGTCGACGGCCACCTCGTGGCCACCGGTGCGCTGTTCAACCTTCCAGCGGTCGGCATCACCCTGGCGCTGACCTGGGTCTGCTACGTCGGCATCAAGGAATCGACCGGCATCAACATGGCGATGGTGCTGCTGAAGACCGCGCTGATCGTCCTCGTCATCGTGGTCGGCGCGAGCCATATCGACACCGCGAACTGGCACCCGTTCATCCCCGCCAACCAGGGCGGCGACAAGTACGGCTGGTCGGGCATCCTGCGCGGCGCGTCGATGGTGTTCTTCGCCTATATCGGCTTCGAGGCGACCTCCACGGCCGCGCAGGAATCGAAGAACCCCCAGCGCGACATGCCCATCGGCACGCTCGCCTCGCTGGCCATCTGCACCGTGCTCTATATCGCCATGGCGGCGGTACTGACGGGCCTCGTGCCCTTCGACCAACTCGGCACGTCGGAGCCGGTCGTCACCGCGATCCGCCAGCATCCGGAACTGGGCTGGCTGCGCGGCATCGTCGAAGTCGGCGCGCTGATCGGCCTCTCGTCGGTCGTGCTGGTCATGATCATCGCGCAGCCGCGCATCTTCATGATCATGGCGCGCGACGGCCTCATGCCCAAGGTGTTCACCACGATCCACCCGAAGCACCGCACGCCGCACATCAACACCGTGATCACCGGCGTCGGCATCGCCGCGCTCGCCGCCGTGTTTCCGCTCAACGTGCTCGGCGACCTCACCTCGATGGGCACGCTCGTCGCGTTCTGCGCGGTGTGCGCCGGCGTGATGATCCTGCGCCGCACGGCACCGGATCTTCCGCGCACGTTCCGCGTGCCCGTCGCTCCCGTCACCTGCATCCTTGGCATCCTCAGCTGTATCGCGCTGCTGACGTCGATGGGCGTGCGTAACTGGGTCCTGATGGCCGTCTGGACGGTGCTCGGCATCCTGATCTACCTCGCCTACGGCTACCGCCACAGCCGCCTGCGACAGGGCCGCTGAGGCGACGCGGAACCGTGCGGCCGGAGATTCGATCGGGCTGGAGGTTCCACTGGTAACCCTCTGATTCACAATGACAATGCGTTAAATCTTCGTTGTCATTTAACTGCCATTGGCCGGGCGCCCGTGGAGGGGAGTATGATCCCCAGTCCGCGGGTAAATCACTTGGCAGTGGGCCCCGGATTGCCGCCCGGCGCGTCAGGCGGGTCAGCTCCTCGGCCTGGCGCGCTTGGGCTGCATTTTCTGCCCGGACATGAAAAAGGCCAGCCTCGCGGCTGGCCTTTGTCGTTTCCGGGGAGGATCGTCCCGACCCGGGTTATCAGGCCTTGGGCGTATGGGAGACGCACCAGCCCGGCCCCGCCACGGCCTTGCCCGGGAACAGGTCGCACGGCCCCCAGGCCGCCGTCGCGGCGCCCTTGAAGAAGTTGCAATTGGCGCATTTGTCGCCCGGCTTGCGGCCCGGACCGCCCGTGGCGGCCTCGGTGTACTTGAGCGCCGACGCCGTCGGGTCGCTCGGGGAGAGGTGCGGCAGGTCCTGGGCACGGGCCACGCCCACGGTTCCAAGGACCGCGGCGGCGGTCGCGCCGCCCGCGGCGACCTTGAGGAATCGGCGCCGGGCCTCGATGTTCGGATCGTGCTGCGACATGGGTACAACCTCCGTCGATGGTCACGCCGGGCGGGGATCGGCCGGCGAAAGAAGTCATCCTACCGCCATCTACCAAAAGCAAATGGTTCGCATTAGACAGTTCCGGGCCATCCGTGGCCGCATGGTATGATCGCCGCCTGTTTGGACGTCCAAATCCCCATGTCGAATACCTCCCTTCCCGTTTCCGCCGAACTGATGGCCGAGCGTGCCGACGCCATCGCGGAGGCCGCGCGCGAACTCGCGGCGTTCGGCTGGACGCCCGCGACCAGCAGCAACTTCTCGATGCGGATCGACGCGGACCACGCCGCGATCACGATCTCCGGGCGCGACAAGGGACGGCTGGGACGCGACGACATCATGTTGATCGACATGGACGGCAAGGCGGTCGGTTCCAGCCATCGGCCGTCGGCCGAGACCGGGCTGCACACGCAGGTGTACCGCCGCTTCCCGGATGCCAACGTCGTGCTGCACACGCATTCGCGCACGCAGAGCGTCGCTTCGCGCCTCTTCGCCGCCGCGGGGCGCGTGCACCTCGAAGGCTGGGAGTTGCAAAAGGCCATCTCCGGCTACACAACGCACGAAAGCGTGCTCGACATCCCCGTATTTCCGAACACCCAGCACATGCCCGAGCTGGAAGCGCAGGTGGACGCCTGGATCGACTCCGGCAAGCCGCTCTACGCGTATCTGATCGACGGGCATGGGATCTACACCTGGGGCCGCGACATGGCCGAGACCCGGCGCCATCTCGAGGCCCTGGAGTTCCTGCTGGGCTGCGAACTCGACCTGAGGAGGCTTTCCCCATGAGCCGTCTGCGTATCTACGATGACACCCGGAACGACACCCCGCTCGCCGTTCTCGACGACCACGCCGCCATCGCCGAGGCGCTGAACGCGGTCGGCGTGCGTTTCGAGCAGTGGGAGGCCAACCAGCCGATCGCGCCCGGCGCGAGCCAGGACGAGGTCATCGCCGCGTACCGCGCGGACATCGACCGCCTGATGGCGGAGAACGGCTACCAGTCCGTGGACGTGATCAGCCTCAAGCCGGATCACCCGGACCGCGCGGCGTTCCGCCAGAAATTCCTGAACGAGCACACGCACAGCGAGGACGAGGTCCGCTTCTTCGTCGCCGGCGCGGGCCAGTTCACGCTGCACATCGATGGCAAGGTCTACGAGGTGCTGTGCGAAAAGGGCGATCTCATCGGCGTTCCCGACGGCACGCCGCACTGGTTCGACATGAGCGAATCGCCCTATTTCGTCGCGATCCGCCTCTTCACGAACACCGAAGGCTGGGTCGCGAACTTCACGGGCACGGACATCGCCGAGCAGTTTCCGCGCATGAACCCGCACGCCTCGGCGGCGACCGTTTCGTAAGCGGTCCCCGTCGTTTATCCTGCGGATCTCCCCGATCCGCAGGTCTCCCCCCGCATGTCCGATATCCGCGCCATCCTCACCGACATCGAGGGCACCACCAGCTCGATCGATTTCGTCAAGGACGTTCTCTTTCCCTACGCCCGGAAGCACCTGCCGGCGTTCGTCGAAACCCATGCCGCCGAACCCGAGGTCCAGCACTGGCTGCATGAAGCCGCGAAGGAAGCCGGGATCGTCGAGGCGACCCGCACGGAAGTCATCGACCTGCTGATCCGCTGGATCGACGAAGATCGCAAGTCGACGGCGCTCAAGGCCCTGCAGGGCATGATCTGGCGGGAGGGTTACGAGGCCGGCGCGTATGTCTCGCACATGTATCCGGAAGTGGCGGCGCGGCTGAAGGCCTGGCACGCGCGCGGCCTGTCGCTGTACGTGTATTCGTCCGGTTCCGTGCCCGCGCAGAAGCTGCTGTTCGGTTTCAGCGAGAGCGGCGACCTCACCCCGCTGTTCTCCGGCTATTTCGACACGCAGACCGGCCATAAGCGCGAAACGCAGTCGTATGCCCGTATCGCCGAGGCGATCGGATTGCCGCCCGCGCAGATCCTCTTCCTCTCCGACATCCGCGAAGAACTCGACGCCGCCCGCGCGGCCGGCATGCGCACCACGCAGCTCATCCGCCCGCCGCAGCCAGTCATCGAAGACGGTCACCCCGCCGTGGCGGATTTCGATGCCATCGCACCTTGATCCCCGCCGGCGCACCGCGATCGCGACGCTGACGGCGTTCGCGGCGGGCGTCCTGCTCACGATCGGCGTCCTGCGGTTCGGCCCGGAACCGCTGACCGCGCGGCGTGAACCGCTGGCCGCGCCGGCGGCTGTCGCGACCGCCGCACCCGCTTCGGCGGCAACGGTCGCGCCGGCGGACGAAGGCGTCGCCGACGAGGACGCGCTCGACACGTGGCCTACCGACGCCCCGACGCCCGAGCAGGTGTTCACCGCGCAGCCGGAGGCGATGCGCCGCGCCGTCGCGAAGCTCGCGCCGCGTGCCCCGGGCAGGACGAACATCTATGCTCTCGCCTTCGCGGCGGACGGCTCGGAGGACGTCTTCCGCAACGAGGCGGAATATCTCGACACCCTCATGGCGCGACGCTTCAGCGCACCGGGACATACGCTGGTGCTGGAGAACCATCCCGCCACGCTGAGCACCCGCCCGCTCGCGAGCTGGACGAACCTCGAGGCCGGTCTGGACGCGCTGGCGAAGGTCATGGATCCGAAGGAAGACATCCTCCTGCTCTACGTCGCGACGCACGGAGGCGACGACCATTCGCTGCTCGTCGACATGGACCCGATCCCGCTCGACCAGCTGGACCCGGACGGCCTCGCCGACATCCTCGGCAAGCATGCGTTTCGCTGGAAGGTGCTCGTGGTGAACGCCTGCTACTCGGGCGGCTTCGTGCCTAAGCTGAAGGGTACGGGCACCCTGGTGCTGACTTCCGCGCGCGCGGACCGCACGTCGTTCGGCTGCGGCGCGGATTCGGACATCACCTACTTCGGTCGCGCCTGGCTCGCCGACGGGCTCAACGCGACACCGGATTTCATCGACGCGTTCGGCCGCGCGCGGCGCGAGATCGCCGCGTGGGAAACGAAAGATGCGCTGGAACCCTCGGAGCCGCAGATCGACGTCGGCGCGGGGGTCGAGGAAAAACTGGCCGCCTGGCGCAAACGCGCCGCGATCGGCCCGGCGGTACCGTTCACCGCAGCCGCTTCACCTGCACGCTGAGCGTCTGACGCAAGCACCCGATCGCCGATACGATCGGCTCCCACCCTTCGGTAGGAAAGCGGTGCTACCGGAGGGGTGGGAGCCGATCGTATCGGCGATGGGTGCTCGCCCCACCCCGTCATGCCTCCGCCACGCCGGGAAGCGCTCGCGATGAGCCTCGATCGCGTTCGACGGGAAAGCACCGCGATCGGCCCGGCGGTACCGTTCACCGCGGCCGCTTCATCTGCACGCTGAGCGTCTGACGCAAGCACCCGATCGTATCGGCGATGGGTGCTCGCCCCACCCGTCATCGCTCAGACCGACACATCCAAAGAGAACCGATCCGCATCCATCCACGCGGGAAAACGTTCCCGGTGCGCCTTCAACGGTGCCGGATCGATCGCGACGGTGACCACCTGCTCCTGCGGGCCCAGTTCCACCAGCGGCTCGCCGACCGGATCGATGATCGCGCTGTCGCCCGCGTAAGGGTGATCGTTGCCGTCGATGCCGACGCGGTTCACGCCGATCACGTACGAAAGATTTTCGATGGCCCGCGCGCGCAACAGCGTGCGCCACGGTTGACGGCGCGGCGCCGGCCAGTTCGCCACGAACAGGGCCAGGTCGTAGTCCATGCCTCCGGCGGCTTCCTCGCGACGGCCGTTGCGCAGCCAGACGGGGAAACGCAGGTCGTAGCAGACCTGCGGCAGGATCCGCCAACCCTTCAGCTCGACGATGAGGCGATCGCGGCCGCCACCGTAGCGCGTGTGCTCGCCGGCCATGCGGAACAGGTGACGCTTGTCGTAATACGCGAGCGAGCCGTCGGGCGACGCCCAGATCAGGCGGTTGTAGACCGTGTCGCCCTCGCGGATCACGAGGCTGCCGGTCAGCGTGGCGTCGACTTCCGTCGCCAGCGCGCGCATCCAGGCGACGCTGGGGCCGTCCATGGCCTCGGCGTTGCCCAGGGTGTCGTTGGTGAAGCCCGAGAGGAACGTCTCGGGAAGCACGATCAGGTCGCTGCGCGCCGCGCCGCGAACCAGGCGCCCGTAGTACTCGCGATTGGCGGGGGCGTCGTGCCAGCGCGTGGCGCCCTGCACGAGGGAGACGGTCAGAGTTTGCACAGGAGCTCCGCGGCGGCTTCCATGGTGGCGTCGTTCTTCGCGAAGCACAGGCGGACCAGCCGCGTATCCGGCGCGCTTTCGTAGAACGGGCTCAGCGGAATGGCGGCCACGCCGCCCTCGCGCACGAGCCACTCGCTGAAGTTGATGTCGTCGACGTCGCGGATGGCGCCGTAATCCACCAGTTGGAAGTAACCGCCCGGCACGTCGAGCAGCTTCAGCCGCGAGGGCGCGAGCAGCGCCCGGAAACGGTCGCGCTTGGCCTGGTAGAACGCGGGCAGTTCGAGGTAGTGCTCGGGCGTCGATTCGAGGAATTCCGCGAACGCCCACTGCGCCGGGTTGAACGTGCAGAAGGTGAGGTACTGGTGCACCTTGCGGAACTCGGCCGTCAGGGCCTTGGGTGCGATGGCGTACCCGACCTTCCAGCCGGTGCAATGGTAGGTCTTGCCAAACGACGAGACCACGATGCTGCGTGCTGCGAGTTCGGCGTGGCGAAGCACGCTCTGATGCTCCGCGCCGTCGAAGACGATGTGCTCGTAGACCTCGTCCGAGAGCACGACGATCGACGTGTCGCGCACGATCGCGGCGAGGGCATCGAGGTCGGCGCGCGAGAGCACGGCACCCGACGGGTTGTGCGGGGAGTTGACGAGGATCATGCGCGTCTTCGGCGTGATCGCGTCGCGCACGCGCTGCCAGTCGATGGCGAAGGACGGCAGCGTCAGCGGGATGTGCACCGCGCGCGCGCCCTGCAGCTCGATGGCGGGCTCGTAGCTGTCGTAGCACGGATCGAACACGATGACCTCGTCGCCCGCGCGTACGACCGCGGCGATGGCGGAGAACAGGGCCTCCGTCGCGCCGGACGTCACCGTCACCTCGGTATCGGGGCTCACGCGGTGCCCATAGAGGCGCTCGGTCTTCGCCGCGATCTGTTCGCGCAGCTTCGGAATGCCCACGCCGGGGGCGTACTGGTTCTTGCCCTCGGCCATGGCGCGCGTGATCGAATCGCGCAGCGCCTCCGGCGGTTCGAAATCGGGGAAGCCCTGCCCCAGGTTCACCGCCTTGTGCTCCACCGCCAGCTGGCTCATGACGCTGAAGATGGTGGTGCCGACCTTGGGAAGCTTGGTTTCGAGCTGCATGCGTTGCCCTTATTCGTTTGGACGGCCAAACGCCGTCGAGACGTCCGATCCTACCATGCGGGCAAGGCGGATCGCCCCGGCCTGCTCGGGATGCTCGGCCACCTTCTGGCAGTCCTTATGGAACTCGGCCTGCGCCTTGGGCAGGCGCTCGGCGAGGAAGTCCACGAAGCTGCGGACGGCCGGCAGGAGGCCGCGCCGGCTGGGATAGACGAAATGCAAGGTGCCCTGCGCCGTCGTGTATTCGGGCAGCACCCATTCGAGGTCGCCGCTCGACAGCAGCGGCCCGCAGTAGTCCTCGGGAAGAAGCGCGACGCCGCAGCACTGCACGGCCGCCGCGATCAGGACGGAAAAATCGCCGCTCACCAGTCGCGGCTTGACCTCGACAGCCGCCTTCTTGCCACTGGCGTCGACCAGTTCCCAGACCTGCGCCCCCTCATGCTCGTACATCGACAGCGCCGGCAGCAGCGCCAGGTCGTTGAGGGTCTTCGGCCGCCCGTTCGAGTCGAGGAATTTCGGGCTCGCCACGAGGAGGCTGCGCGCGTAACCGATGCTGCGCAGTACCAGCGTGGCGTCGGTGTCGAGCTTTTCGCGGACGCGGATGGCGACGTCGTAACCCTCGCCGATGAGATCGACGCGGCGATTCGTCGCCGTGACGCGGACCTGCACCTTCGGATGTTCGAGCATGAAGGCCGGAAGCATCGGCCCGAGGACGTTCTGCGCCAGGGAGATCGGGCAGCTGACGCGGACGACGCCTCGCGGCTCGGTCCGGAGTTCGTCGACGGCATCCTGGGCCGCCCGGGCCTCCTCGAGCACCGCGCGGCAGTGCTGGTAGAAGCGCTCGCCGATCTCGGTGACGACGAAACGCCGCGTCGTTCGCTGGAGCAGACGCACGCCGAGGCGGTCTTCGAGCTGGGCGATACGCTTGCTCAGGCGCGACTTGGGGATCCCCAGCGCCCGCCCGGCCGCCGAAAACCCGCCGTGCTCGACCACCGAGGCGAAGAAGTACAGATCGTTGAGGTCCTGCAGCGCGCCGTCCATCGGAGGCTCCCGTCGTTTCGCTCGCGAAACAATCAGTCTACTCCAAGCGGACTAATCGCGGGATTGTCGACGGCGTATCGTTGCGCTCATACCGCCGCCGCAAGCGACGCACCTTACCGAGGAACCGCCATGAAACTCCTGCACATCGACGCCAGCGCGCTGGGTACCTATTCCGTGACGCGCGGCCTGACCGCGGCGATCGTGGCCGAGTTCGTCCAGAGCCATCCGGGTACCGAGGTCACCTATCGCGACCTGCACGCCGCTCCCCTCGCCCCGTGGTCCATGCCGGTCGGCGAGGACAATCCGGCCGACATCGAAGCGGCCCGTGTGATGGAAGAGTTCCTCGCCGCGGACGTCGTCGTCATCGGTGCGCCGATGTACAACTTCAGCGTCAGCAGCACCCTGAAGGCCTGGATCGACCGTATCGCCGTCGCGGGCAAGACGTTCCGCTACTCGTCCGCGGGTCCCGAGGGCCTGGCGGGTGGCAAGCGCGTGATCATCGCCTCGTCGCGCGGCGGCGTGTACACCGAAGGTCCGGCGGCCGGCATGGACTTCCAGGAGCCCTACCTGCGCGCCCTGTTCGGTTTCCTCGGCGTGACGGACATCGAGTTCGTCCGTGCCGAAGGCCTCGCGATGGGCGACGAACACAAGGCCACGGCGGTGAGCAAGGCCATCGCCGGCATCGCCGGCCTGATCCGCAAGGCGGCCTGATCAGATAAACCGTAGGAGCGCACCTGGGCGCGATTTGTTTCTCCGCCAGCCCCAATCGCGCCCAGGTGCGCTCCTACCTATCCCGGTTACGGCGAATTCTGCTTGCCGGGCTTGTCCTTCGGCATGTTCTGAGACTCCTGCGGGTGCCCTTCCCCGGGCACCTTCGGTTTGCCATGCGACGGCTTGAGATTGTCTTCCCGGTAGCCGGGCGTCTGTTGTTTACCATCGTTCGTCATATCACTCGCTCCGTTCATTGGCGCTGCTCGCACGCGGCATGTCCACATTCGCACGTACTGCCCATGTTCTGGCTCTCGGCCGCCATGCGGCAGCTTTCGCTGCAGAAATCGCGCGAGACGGGAACGCGGCAGTTGCACCCGTCGTGATCGCAGGGCTTCAGGTCGTCATTCATCGATATTCACCTCGCAGCCATGTCGCCAGCCTGCGCGGGCGGGCGTCTATTTTTCGTAACCGGCGGGCGAAGTGGCGTCGCTTTCCGCCCAGCCGTGGGCTTCCACCAGCAGGCCGCTCAGGCTGCGGACGTCCTGCAGATTGTGTTCCGCCACGCGGACGAGATCGGTCGATGCGCCGCCGCGCAGATAGGTGAGCCAGGCACGTGGCGCTTCCGAGCCCGGCAGATCGTCCTCGCGGACGATACGCAGGAGTTTGCGTTCGGCCGTCTGCATCCTGCAGTTCTCCCACACCTGGCGAAACCGTCGGCGCATCGGGTGCAGCAGATCGACGTGGATCAGCCCGTGCAGTGGGTTCGGCATCCGCGCCAGACGGTAGCGCGTCGCCAGCAACGGCGCGTCGTACGATTTTCCGTTGTAGCTGACGAGCACCGTGTCCGCGTCGATCCACCCGGTGAACGCGCGAAGCATGGCTGTCTCGGCCGCCATCGTCGTCATGTAGAGCTGACGGACGCGCAGACCGCCGTCGTGCCAGTCGGCGGCGCCGATCATGAACGCGCGTGTGCCGGTACCACCGGCCAGGCCCGTCGTCTCCGTGTCGAAGTGCAGCAGGTGTTCGCGCCGCGCCGTCGTCAGGCGGGCAAAGGTGAGATCGAATTCCGCCGGCGCATCGGTGACCTGGAAACGTCGTTCGAGATAGCGCAGCCCCGACGCGATCTCCTCGCCCGGCACGTCGCGCGTCGCGGCACGCAATGGCGAACGCGGTTGCGCGATGCGTTCGCGCACGCCGGCCATGCGGCGGAGCAAGGCGAGATCCGGCCGGTTCGGGACCGGAGCCGCGGGTGCCCGCGCCGTGGGCGCGGGCTCGGGAGCGCGGACGCCGGCCTGCCGACGCAGGGCCGCGAGGCGCGACGCCAGATCGCTCACGCGGACGCCCCCAGCAACGTCAGCACGCGCAGGGCCAGCGCGCGCGGCGTTTCCTCGCGCCCCTCGTCGGCCGCGAGCACGGGACCCACGCAACCCGGACAGCCGGCCTTGCACTCGCAGCCCCGGATCGTCGCCGCCGCGTGGTTCAGCAGCTCCGGCGCCCGCTGGAACAAGGGCTCGCTCAGCCCGACGCCGCCGGGGAAATTGTCGTAGAGGTACACCGTGGGCAGGAATCGCTCGAGGGCGTCCGGCAGCGCCAGCCCTCCGTCGGGCGCGCGGATCTGCCCTCGCCCGCCGGCATCCACCTGGGCCGACCAGCCGCCGTCGCCGGAACCCACCGCTTTCTGAAGGTCGCGCGGTTCGGCCATCACCGCGACGATGGCGGCGGTGTGCAGCGCGTAGGCCGCGCCGAGGAAGCCGTCGAGCGCATGCTGGCGGGAGCGGAATGCCGCGTCGAGCACGGTCTGCGGCAGTTGCCACCAGACCGCCGTGGAATGCAGCTCCTGGTCCGGCAGGTTCACGGGACCGTAGCCGATGTTCTCGTGGGTGTAGTAACGGATTTTCTTGTAGCCGGAGACGCGCCGCACGACGTGCACCTCGCCATGGCGCGCACTGCCCTCGCCCGCGTTGCGCCCGTCGAAACACTCCAGCTCCTTGAGCTTGGTGTAGTCGATGGCGTCGGTGTAGTAATCGACGTGGGTGCGCGTGCAGTACGCCTTGCGCCCCTCCCAGTCGAGCCGCTCCACCTGGTAGGGCACGGACTGGATCATGTGGATCGCGCCTTCGTACAGGGTGAGCGCGGCGGCCGAATAATCGACCTCGGCGATGATCGTCTGCCGGCCTTCGGTGCGATCGACCACGACGAAGTTGCCGTCGGCGACCGAACGCAGGCTCACCGCGTTCGCGGGATAGCTGTCGGCGATCCATTCCCAGCGCTCGCCCTCCTGGTGCAGCACTTCCGCTTCCGCGAGCACCTGCAGATAGGCTTCGGCGTCGTCGGGGCCGAAACGGTCGCCGGCGAGAAACGGCAGCTCGAAGGCCGCGCAGCGGATGTGGTCGAGCAGGATCAGGGGCTGATCCGGCTGGATGCGGGCATGTTCCGGACTCGCCTCGGTGAGGAAGGCAGGATGCCGCATGAGGTACTGGTCCAGCGGCGCGCTCGTCGCGACCAGCACACCGAGCGACGGCTGCTGGCGGCGCCCCGCGCGGCCGAAGCGCTGCCACGTGGCGGCGATGGAACCCGGGTAGCCGTTCAGCACCACGGCATCGAGGCTGCCGATGTCCACGCCGAGCTCCAGCGCGGAGGTCGACACGATCCCGTCGACGGTGCCCGCGCGCATCTGGCGCTCCACGTCGCGGCGCTCCGTCGGCAGGTAACCGCCGCGGTATGCCCGGATGCGCGCGGGCTTGCGCGTGTCGTGGTCGAAGACGTCCTTCAGGTACTTGGTGAGCACCTCCACCATCAGGCGCGATTGCGCGAAGACCAGCGTCTTCATCTTCGCCTTGATCGCCACGCGGGCGATCAGGTTGGTCTGCGAGCGGGCCGACGCGCGCAGGCCGAGGTCGGGATTGACCACCGGCGGATTCCAGAGCAGCACGTGCTTGTCGCCACTGGGCGCGCCGCTTCGGCTGACGGTGACGACGTCGTCCTCGATCAGCGCCTGCGCGTGCTCGGTGGCGTTGCCGATGGTGGCGGAGCACAGCACGAACTGCGGGGTGACGCCGTAGAAGGCGCAGATGCGCTTCAGCCGACGCAGCACGTTGGCCAGGTGCGAGCCGAACACGCCACGATAGGTATGGATCTCGTCGATCACCACGTAACGCAGGTTCTCGAAGAACTGCGCCCACTTCGTGTGGTGCGGCAGGATCGCCTGGTGGAGCATGTCGGGGTTGCTGACCACCACGTCGCCGTGGAGGCGGATCGCCTGGCGCGCATCGCCCGGCGTGTCGCCGTCAAAGGTGAAGGCCTTCACCCCGAGGTCGCCGGCGCGGTTGATGTCCAGCAGCTCGGAGACCTGGTCCTGCGCCAGCGCCTTGGTGGGGAACAGGTAGAGCGCCTTGGCTCCGGCCTCGAGCACCGAGGAGAGCACCGGCATCGTGTAGCAGAGGGTCTTGCCGGACGCGGTCGGCGTGGCCACGAGCACGTGGCGGCCTGCACGGGCCGCTTCCCAGGCTTCCTGCTGGTGGCTGTAGAGCCGCTCGATGCCGCGCGCGGTCAGCGCCGAGGCGAGTGACGGAGGCAGGTCGCCGGGCAACGGCGCGAAGCTCCCTTCCCGACCGAACACGGTGAAGGCGGAGCAGACGCGGTCGCCGTATTTATCGGTCAGGCGATGGGCAAGGGTCCGGCCGTCGTGGTGGCTGGCGAGGACGGTATCGGACTCGTCGGCCCGAAGTGCTTTCAGATAGGCGGCCATGGCGGAAACCGGGCGACGGGAGGTCGCCCGTTATGGCCGGCTTGCGTCTCAGATGCTGCGACCGGAGGTCACTCCTTGTCCTGGTCCGTGGCATGCCAGAGGCCGGCCTCGTCCTCGATCTTGATCTCGACGGTGTGTCCGGGCTGGCTCCGGATGGCGGCGGTCAGGGTGTGAGCGTGCCGCAACGCCTCGTCGCGCGTGGGGTATTGCCCGACCAGTTCGGCATTGCGACGCAGGGTCCATTGCCCACGGGACGACGCGTTGAAGGGTACGTAGAGAGTCGTGCGCTGCAACTGGGCTTACTCCGGCGGAAGGGCCCCCTTGGCCCTCGTCGGATGGCACGCTAGGAGCGGTGCCGTCGCCGTCGCGTCACGGCGGAGTCGCCGCCCGGGTCACGTCAACCGGAATAGGCGCTGCGGGCGTCCGCGAGCCATTCGGCATGGCGCATGCCCCGGGTCATCGCCGCGTCGACCGCCGCGCGCTCGACCTCGAACTCGTCGAGAAGCGTGATCATCACGAAATCGTGGGGCCCGGCGTCTGCGGCGGGCTCGACGATGTACGCGGCTTTCCAGGTTCCGGTCAGCGTTTTAAGCGTCCGGACCTCGACGGAGTACTGCCCAACGGTACGACGATGCACATCGGACTCCCGTTCGCCGGTGCCGGCGACGACCCGATCATTGCGCTCCCGTCGAAGGATGACAAGCGTACTCAGCTCTTGGTTGCCGTTTGTGCTGCCAATCCTTCACCACTTGCCGGAATCGAGAAGTTTTTCGTCTCGCCCTGGCCGACGCTGGCGTCGACGTCGACCCGGTCGGCGCTGCACGCGCCATGCGGCATGACGCCGAGCTTCCGCGTGCCCGAGGGGACGTGCAGCACGAGCTGCTGGCCGATCTCCATGTCCGCCACGACCTTGTCGTCGACATAGATGGCGCTCGAGCATCCGGCGCCCCACAGGCCCTGATCGCGAACGATGTTCAGCGTGGCGTCGCCACCGGCCGGGTCCTGCAACGCGAAGACGGTGCTGGACGGCACGTCGTGGATGCCCACGTGGCGCTCGTTCTGGGTGGCGCAGCCTGCGAGCAGGACGACGGCGGCGATGGCGAGTTGGCGCATGTGGGGTACTCCTCGGGGGGACGTGAAAGCATTGGTTCGGCGACGTGGACGCATCGTGAACCTTCGGGTGGCGCTCGCGCTTGATTATTCCTGCACACGACCGCGCCAACAATCGCCACCCACCCCACCGGAAGGATGTGAGCCCCATGGCTAGCCGCGACTGGATCGACATCGAATCGTTCGAGGCCATCGACGACACGGAGCAGTTCGACCGCCCGGACATTCCCCGCGTCGAGGCCGTACTCTCCGGCGCGCCCGAGCGCGATTGGCAGCAATACTTCCTCGTCAGGGCCCGCGCTCTGGAACAGGCACATCCCGGGCTGAAGATGGAGATCCTGGCCGATCGGCTGGGTTTCCACACCCGCGCCGCCCATGTCGAAGAGACGTGCCGCCTGGTTCACGAGGCCGTGCAGGGGACGAACCAGGATTTCGCCGCCCAGAAGGCGGCCGAGGAAAAGCGCATCGCCGACCGGAACCAGGAGGTGAAGGAGCTCATGGCGCGGATGAAAGAGATCAACGCGAACTGGCCGCCCGCCGGAGAGGCCTCCTGAGCTACACGCCGCCCTCACGAATGGCTAGACTGCGTCCATGTCCGATGCCTCCCCATCCCGCCCGACCGCGCTTGTCTTCGATCGCGCCCATTTCGTGGCGGAGACCATCGCGCTGGTTCTCGATCTGGAGGGGTATCGCACCGTCCCGACGGTGACCTACCGCGACGCGAAGCGGATCTTTCACGAATTGCCGGATCTGTCCGTGCTCGTGGTCCACGCCGACACGCCCGGCGAGCGCCGGGGCGGCGCCTTGCTCCAGGCCGCCATCCGCGATCGTCCGGGTACCGCGATCGTCGTGGTATCCAGTCGCCTTCCGCAGGACCTGGCGCCCTTCCCGCGCAGCGCCGTGTTCCTGGAAAAGCCGTTCGACCGTGCGCGGCTGCTCGAGGCCATCGACCAGGCGCGTGCCGCGCGCAGCCCGGGCTGAGCGCCCTACTCGTCCATACCGATGAGTTTCTCGATGTCGTCGATCGCGAACTGACGCGCGACGCGCTCACGTTCCCGGCGTCCCATCGCGTTGCAGGCGGGCCCCAGGTCCTTCGCCCTTCGCAGCCGTCCGTCGCGGCTGATCTGGTAACCCTCGGGGCCATACTCGACCAGATAGGTCGCCTGCAGGCCCTGCTTACGCTGGTACCGCAACGATTCCATGCGTCCCTCCGCTAGCGCCCGGCACGCGCCGGATTGTCGCGATGTATGCCCGGAACCGCGTCGCAAGTAAGCGACACGGTTCACAGTTCGCGCTTCACCGCCGATCGAGACGCTCGAGCGCCTCGCGCGCCATGCGCCGGCCCTCGGAAAGCGCCATCTTCTCGGAGTCGTAACTCACGCCACCGCTGTCGCTGGTGTCGATGATCGTGGTCATGTCGCGCGCGAACACGCGGTAGTCCCAGGTGAACCGGGGTACCTCCCCGTCGCGGCTGTCGCGCATGCACTCCACGTCGATCCGGTCTTCTTCGTCAGGGTCATGTCCCATGGCACGCTCCGGCTGGCATTGGGGATACCGATGCAACCAAGGCGCCCATAAACGGACCGCGAAAAGCGCGTTGGAAAATCGGGATCGTGCCTCAGAGGCAGGAAACGGCTTCCTGACGGTAGCGATCGTCGTACTCGCCACCCTTGACCTTCTGGATCTCGTACATGACGACCTGGGCACCGGCGCCGTTGGCGGTGACGTCGAGGCGCTCGTGCTTGCCGTCGTCGTTCGCGGTCACGCGGCCCTTGTCGTCCTTCGCGTCGCCCTTGGCGTTCTTCGTCAGCGCCTGCCACTTCGGCTCCACGCACTGGACATAGGCCGTCACGCTCTTGCCCGTCTTGCTGCTGAGCTTGGGCAGGGTGTCGGTCATGCCGCTGGTGGCGCACCCGGCGAGGAGGGTGCAGGCGGCGATCGCAAGAACGTGTTTCATGCTGGATTCCACGGTGAGAGTCCGGGGATTCTAGCGCGAGGCCCGGGGGGAATCAGCCGCCGGCCCGAGCGATGGTGTTGGCCTCCGCTTTCGCGAGCTGGCCGTTCGAGCACTTCAGGTAGTTCGACGAAGCCAGCCACTTCTTGTCCGGGTAGTACGAGAAGACCATCTGGCCACCCTTCAGCGCATCGATCAGCTTGTGGGCGATCGCCGTGCGCACGGCCGGGCAACCCCAGCTGCGACCGATGCGGCCGGCCACCTTCGCCATCGCGTCGTTCACGTAGGCCGCGCCGTGGATCACGATCGCGCGGGCCAGGGCCTGGTCGTTCACGCCGGGCTCGAGCCCGTTCATGCGCAGGGAATACCCGTTCTTGCCGTTGTAGGTATCCGACGTGCGGAACAGGCCTATGCTGGATGCGAGGCTTTCGGGCGCGTTGGAGAATCGGGTCGCATTGGCGTCGCCGCTGTTCTTGCCGTGGGCCACCAGTTCCTGGAAAAGCAGCTTGCGGTTCACCGTGTCGAACACCCACAGGCGGGGCTGCGACGAGGGCTTGCTGTAGTCGATCACCGCGAGACGGTCCGACGGTTGCCCGCTCTGCGTCTGGGCGCACTCGGCGGCCTGGACGGCGAGGCCGATCACCTTCGGATCCGCCGAAGGCGCGAGGCGCGCGAGGGCGTCGCCGAGGGAGTCGGCGGCGTGGACGGGAGAGGGAAGGAAGAAGAAGGCACCGAGGAGCGGCGCGGACGCGAGAAGCGTGCGAAGCGGTCGAATCATGCCACCAGCCGGAAGAAGTATCCCCCGCATCCTAACGCGCTGATCATTTATTGACCACAACACCGTCACGTCCGTGCCATTCATATATGTGAAGCATTAAGCAGAATCGCAAGTTATTAAGGAATCGATAGGGAATGACTATGGACATGAGGCCGCTTCGCATCGTCGCGTGGGTGGCCCTCGCGGCCACGACCGGTCGGCTCTGGGCGCAGGACGCTTCCCCCGCGGCCTCGGCCGCCTCGCCGCCCCCGATCGTCGCGGTCGACCCTGCCGGCAGTGCGAGCGCGGCGCTGGCGCCGCCCGCGCTGGATGATCCCCTCGCGCAGGCGATCTATGCGCGCCTGCAGCAGATGACGCCGATGGGCGCCGGACCCCTCCCCCGTTCCGACGCATCCATCGGACGGGCGGTGGCCGACTTCTACGTCCAGCGCCACTACACCGCCGCGTGGTCGGACGAGGCGAACGTACGCCAGTTGCTCGCGGGGCTGGCCTCGGTGGACGGCGACGGTCTCCTTCCCGAGGACTACCACCTTGCCGCACTCACGACCCAGGTCGACGCGCACGCCTATGCGTCCGACGACCCGGTCGTGCGCGCGAACTTCGAGATCGATGCGACCAGCGCGTACATCACGGCGCTCGTCCAGCTGGCCCGGGGCAAGGTCGATCCCGCCCGGCTCGACCCGACCTGGAATTTCGATCCCGCCGTCATCGATCCCGCGCAAGGCATGTCCATGCTCCAGACGTCGATCGACGAACGCAGCATCGAACAGGCCTTCGCGATGGCGCGCCCGCAGAACCCGCTGTACGCGCAACTGCGCGACGCACTCGCGCAGTTGCGCAAGAGCGCCGCCGACGGGGGCTGGCCGACGGTCCCGGAAGGTCCCTCGCTGAAACCCGGCATGACCGATCCGCGCGTCGGCTTGCTCCGCGCGCGCCTGATCGCTGGCGGCTACCTCGCCCCCACCCTCGCCCACGGCGACCGCTACGACAACACCGTGACCGACGCAGTGAAGCGCTTCCAGGCCGATCAGTACCTCGAAGCCGACGGCGCGGTCGGGGCGGAAACGCTCGCCGCGCTGAACGTGCCGATCGCCACCCGCATCGGTCAGGTGCGCGCCAACCTGGAGCGCGCCCGCTGGCTCCTTCACTCCCTTCAGGGCACCTTCGTCGTCGTCGACGTCGCCGGCTACAAGATCAGCTTTTACCGCGACGGGCAGAAGGTGTGGACCTCGCGCGTGCAGGTCGGCAAACCCTACCGAAGCACACCGATCTTCCGCTCGCAGATCACCTACGTCACGTTCAACCCGACGTGGACGATTCCGCCCACGATCCTCAAGAACGACGTCCTGCCGAAGATCCGCCGCAACGGCTCTTACCTTGCCAGCAACCGCATTCGCGTGCTCGACAGCAGCGGCCGCGTGATTCCGCCCTCGCAGGTGGACTGGTCGCGACCGCGCGGCATCACCCTGCGCCAGGACGCCGGACCGGGCAACTCGCTGGGCCAGGTGGTGATCCGGTTTCCCAACAGTTTCGCCGTCTATCTCCACGACACGCCGCACCAGGAACTGTTCGAGAAGGCGAAGCGCGACACGAGTTCCGGATGCATCCGCGTGGAGAAGCCGCTGGAACTGGTCGAGCTGCTCTTCAACGACCCGCAGACCTGGAACCGCGGTGCGATCGACGAGCGCATCGCGACGAAGAAGACCCAGAACGTCACGCTGCCCACGGCGGTGCCCGTGCTGCTCGCCTACTGGACCGTCGACATCGGCGCGGACGGGAAGCTGGCCTACAAGCCCGACGTCTACGATCGCGACGCCGGCCTGATCGCCGCGCTCGACCGGCCGCAACCGCTGCGGGTGCCCTAGGTCTCGTCAGCCCGAACCGTGCAGAGACGCGTCCTCCCGGCGGACGAAGGTGATCTTGCCGTTGGGCTCCAGCCGCGCGATCACCACGCTGCCCTCGTGCTCCATGCCCGCCGCATGCAGGGCGCGGTTGAACGCGGCGTCGGGCACCGACTGGCGACGCAGCTCGGCCTCGTCGCGACGCCCGTCGCGGACCAGGATCGCCGGCATGCCTTCGACGAGCCGGTTGAACCATGGGAAGCGTGTGCAGACCCAGCCAAGCGCCTTGTTCGTGACGAGAATGCTCGCGACGCCGATGAAAGCGCCCAGGTAACTGTGGTCGTCGCCGATGATCGCCGTACGCAGCGTGCCGCCGGCGAGCACGATGACCAGGACGTCGAACGCCGACATTTCCCCGAAGCTCCGTTTGCCCGCCAGGCGCATCAGCACCAGCAGTCCAATGTAGGTCAACACGCCGCGGCCGGCGAAATGCCACCACGGCTCCGACAGTTCGAACCACTCGCTCATGACCGCGCCCTCTGCGCCTTCACCCGCTCCCGTTGTGATCGCGCAGGCGCAACGACGGAGTGAAAGGCGCTGCCTGGCGCGCGGTCGCTCGCCCTACGGGGCGGTTTGCCGCACCGCCGTGCGCGATGGCGGCCTTATACTGCGGCCATGAACGCATCCGCCGAGCCGAACGACAGCGCCCTTCACGACCGGGTCCGGGACGAGGGCTTCGCCTTCGTTCATGGCGAGGAGATGCGCGGTCTGATCGAGCACGCGGGCAGGCTGAGCGACCTCGACGCCTTCGTGGCGAGCTGGAACGCGCTGGAACCCGATACCTATCTGGCGGCGACCGGCCGTTTCCGCCGGCGTCGCCACGCGACCTACGCCGCCAGCCGCTTCGGCCGCGTCGAGCCACGTCCGCACCAGGCGCACTACCAGACGCTGGCTTACAACAGCCTGCAGGGCGACATCGAGCGCTGGTTCGCGCCGGTGCTGGAGGAGATCGCCCACGGGCCGACGATGCTCGCCATCCTCGAGTATTGCCACGATTTCTTCGGCGGCCTGTCCCCGGAGATCGCGCAGTGGCATATCGAGGTGCACCAGTTCCGGATCGAGGCGACCGCGGGGGCGGCGGGTGAGCCCACGCCGGAAGGCAGCCATCGCGACGGCGTCGACTACGTCCTGGTCCTGCTCATCGAT
Organism: Luteibacter sp. UNC138MFCol5.1; assembly: GCF_900110505.1. GTDB lineage: Bacteria > Pseudomonadota > Gammaproteobacteria > Xanthomonadales > Rhodanobacteraceae > Luteibacter. Next base: position 148,083 of record NZ_FODZ01000004.1, on the reverse strand, counting down.
CGCGAGAACATCGCCAGCGGCACGACGACGATCCATTCGCCCGAAGGGCGTCCCCTCGGCGAGTTCACCCTCACCGAACCCTTCGATGCCGCGCTGGTACACGATCCCCGCGTCTTCCACGGCGTGACGCCGGTGACGCCCACCGATCCGGGCAAGGCATCGCATCGGGACGTGCTGGTCGTCACGTTCCGCCAGGCCACGGGCTGAGTCGGCGATCTTCAGCCGCCAGCCGGTCTCGCGAACGCATCGTCGCTAACCCTGCACCGCCGGTTCACGGGCCCGGCGGCGTACTGCGCTTCGTCGCAGCCACCGGTGAACATCCGTGAATCCATGCTACCCCGCCCTCCTCCTCCTGGCCGTCGTGGCGGCATCGCCGTCGTTCGCGCAGGACACGTCGAAGGTCGACAACACCGCCATCAACCAGCGCGACCGCCATGCGGAGAGCGCGACGCCGATGGACCAGCCGAACGATGCCGCCGACATCCGTCTCGCGGCGGCCGTCCGCAAGGCGATCGTCGCGGACGACTCCCTCTCGACGATGGGCCAGAACGTCAAGCTGATCGCGGCGAAGGGCATCGTCACCTTGCGGGGTCCCGTCAAGGACGACGCCGAGAAGGCCCGCATCGAGGCGATCGCGAAGGGCGTGCCCGGCGTCGCCACCGTCCAGAACCAGCTCGACACCAAGCACTGACCCGACGAGGCCCCCGATGAAAGCATCCGTTTACTGCACCGCCCGCACCGTGGAACAGGCCGAGCACATCGTGCTCGAACTGAAGCAGGCCGGCTTCACCAGCGACGACATCTCCGCGCTCCTGCCCGATCGCCGTGGCACCCGCGATTTCGCGCACGAGCACAACACGAAGGCGCCGGAAGGGGCGACCACGGGCGGTGTTGTCGGGCTCGGCCTGGGCGCCGGCCTTGGCTGGCTCGCCGGCATCGGCGCGCTCGCCATTCCGGGCGTCGGCCCGTTCATCGCCGCCGGCCCGATCATGGCCGCGCTCGGCGGCGCGGCCGTCGGCACGGCGACGGGTGGCATCGTCGGCGCGCTGGTCGGCATGGGCATCCCGGAATTCGAGGCCAAGCGCTTCGACACCAAGGTTCGCGACGGCAGCATCCTGATCTCGGTCCACACCGAAAGCGGCAACCAGCGCGACGCCGCGCGCGACATCTTCAAGCGAAACAACGCCGACGACATCTCGACGGGTTCGGAAGCAAGCGTCCGCTGATCTATCCACAGGGATTGTGGAAAGTTCCTGCATAACCGTGTGGATAAGTCCGTCGCCGCCTTGCGCGGCGCGGACTTGCGTTTCACTGGTCACACATTCACCGCCCACCGGTTGGAGCGCACCCGGCCGCGATCGGTGCTCGCGGAAGGGTATGTCCTTCATTCTCAAACCCTTCCGCGTCGACCGTGCCACAATGGTGACCCCTCCGTAGCACGTACCGCGATGAACTCGTCCGGCAAATACGATTTCAGGCAGTTCCAGGAAGAACTGGCCGCCCTCGATCGCCAGTCCGGCAAGACGGAGACCGCCCCCCCGAAGACGGCCAGCGCCGCGCCGGCGCCCGCCACGCCGAAGCGCCGGGGCCGGCCGCCGAAGATCGATCCGCTCGCTCCTGCGCGCGCCGAGTTCGACGCCTTGCGCCAGCGCTACAACCTCTCGGTCGCCGACGTGGTCGCATGGTTTCCGCCCGAGGAAGGCATCGCCTACCTGCAGTCCCTGATCGCGGCGAGCGAGCCGAAGCCCCGCCGACGGCGGAAAAGCGCCGCCACGGACGTCCCGCCCGCGGACGAGTGAGGCGTCGCCATGCATCGTTCCCGCACGCCCAGCGTCCGATCGCTGCTGTTCGCCATGCAGGGTTCGATCATTCCCGTGATCTGGCCGCGCGTGCTCTACACGATGCTCCTGTCCGCCGCGGTGGTCTGGATCGACTACCACGTCGTGTCCATGAAGGTCGGCCTCAACGCCGCGCCACTGACGCTGATGGGCCTCACCCTCGCGATCTTCCTGGGATTCCGCAACACGGTGGCCTACCAGCGCTGGTGGGAGGCCCGTACCCTCTGGGGCGAGCTGATCATCGCCATGCGCAACCTCGCCCGCCAGGCGGTCACCTTCCTGCCCGGCGAAAGCGTCACGTCGCGCGAGCGCATGGCCCACCGGCTGATCGCGTTCACACACGCCCTGCGCCACCACCTTCGCGGCAGCGACGCCGTTACGGAGATCACGACGTGGATCGGTGACGAGCGGGAGCGTGCCGGGATCCTCGCCGCCCCCAACCGACCGGCCGCGATCCTCTCGCGAACGGGCGCGGCGCTCGGCGAGGCCATGCGCGAACGCCACGACGACCCGATCCTCCTCGCCGCGATGGATCGCGAACTGGGTACGCTGTCGCACGTGCTCGGCGGTTGCGAGCGGATCCACGGCACGCCCATACCGTACGCGTACATCCTGCTGCTGCACCGGACCGTGCACATCTACTGTTTCCTGCTGCCCTTCTGTCTCGTCGGCCTCATGGGCTGGTTCACCCCGCTCGTCGTCGGCGTGCTCGCGTACACGTTCTTCGGGCTCGACGCGCTCGGCGACCAGATCGAAGACCCGTTCGACCTCATGCCGAACGACCTGCCGCTGGATGCCTACTGCAAGACCGTCGAGAGGGACCTTCTCTCTCCGCTCGACACGCCATCCGCCGGGAATCGCGCTATATAAGCAGGCATGGCCGATGCCACGCCGTCACGGACCGCCGCCGCCCTCGCCGCCGCAGCTGCGAAGGAATGCCGTGCCGCAGAACGCTGGCTCGCCGACACCCGGCGGCGCCATCGAGGTGTCCACGAAGCCCGAAAGGCGCTTCGCCGCCTCAAGAGTCTGCTTCGGCTCGGCCGGACGGCCTTCGGCGCCTCCCTGCCCGGCATCGAGGCGCGGCTGGGGCGGCTCGCGGCCGGACTATCCGCAATGCGCGACGCGGACGTCGCCTGCGATGTCGCCCGCTCGCTCGCGGGGCCGCGGCCCGCCGTCGAGTGGCGTCGTGCCCTGGCTCTGCTGACGCGGAGGAGCGACGGCCTGATGGTCGAAGCGCTTCGGGAGGATCCGCGATTCCTCGAGCGTCGGCAGGAGCTGCGCGCCCTTGCGGGCACGATCGCCGCCCTGCCATGGCGCAAGGTCCGGCGTGCCATGGTGGAGCGCGCCATGACTGCATCGAAACGCCGTGTCGAAAAGGCGCGGAAGCGTGCCGTGAAGTCGCCCTCCCCGGACAGGTTCCACACCTGGCGGCGACGCGCGCGACGGTTGCGCATGCAACTCGAGCTCTGGCGAACGATCGGGCGCGCGGGCGACACGCCGACACGCAGCCGGCCCCACCACGGCAAGACGGAAATCAAGGCGCTGTCGAAGCTGTCGGATGCCCTCGGCAGGCGACGCGATCTGCTGGCGTTACACGAGGTCCTGCGCGGGCTTCGTGGAGGCGAGAGGATGGAGCCCCTCCTCGCGCGCATTCGCGCGGAACTCGCATCCCTCGACCGGCTCGACTGACGCCACCCCGACGATGCGCGCAATGTCCTATGCATCGCGCGGCAGACCTGATATCAACGTCCGCAGCTTCTTATCGCCGGATCCCTGGCCCATGATCAATCGACAGTCGCGCGCGCCGGTGGGGGCCGCCGCCGTAGACCCTGTTTCGCCACCGCATGTCGCGCTCGTCGAAGACGACCAGTTGCTGCGCGACCGCCTGGTCGCCCCCGGCCTTCGCGACTTCGGATTCCGCGTCTCCGCCGTGGGGACGGTCAAGGAACTCGAGCAGCTGCTGAGCACCGACGAGCCGGATATCGTCGTCCTCGACGTCGGCCTGCCCGACGGCGACGGATTCTCCCTAGCGGAACGGCTTCACCTGAGTTCACGCATCGGCATCGTCATGCTTTCGGGAAGGCACACGCAGGAGGATCGCGTGCGCGGCCTCAGTAACGGTGCCGACGCCTACCTCGCCAAACCCGTGGTGATGCACGAACTCGCCGCGACCCTGCGCAATCTCATGCGCCGCCTGCGGCCACCGCCCCTGCGCAGCGTGACCGCGGCCGCGTGGCGCCTCGACAGCCAGGGCTGGTGCCTCGTCGCGCCGAACGGCGTGTCGATCGCTCTGAAGGCCCACGAGCGGGCCATGCTGCGTGCCCTGCTCGACGTGCCCGGCGAACCGGTGAGCCGTGAGGCGCTCATCGCCGCGGTGGGCGGCGACGAACAGTTCGACCCGCACCGCATCGAGGTGCTCGTGTACCGGCTGCGCAGCAAGGTCGGCACGAAGGCCGGGGTGGTGCTCCCGCTCAGCGCGGTACGCGGCAGCGGCTACGTGTTCACGATGTAAGCGCGGGCGCCCGCCGGACACCTTCCAGCAGGCGCGTGGCTTCCGATACCAGCATGTCCGGCGAGCAGGGTTTGTGCAGGATGGCGATGCCGTCGACCTGAGCGATCGTGGGAGGGAAATGCGACGACACCACGAGCAGCGGCGTGTCGGGCATCAGCAGGCGCAGATCGTCGATCCATACCGAAGGATCGTTGTCGCCCAGCCGCAGATCGGTGATCACCAGTTCGATCGAGTGCGCGAACTCGGCGGCGAGCCGTAACGCCTGCGCCGCGTTGCCCGCCTCCATCACCAGGAAACCGTCGCCCTCGAGCCGCTTGCGCCACATCTCGCGGAGGATGTCCTCGTCCTCCACCAGCAGCGTCTGCACGAGCGGCGCCTGCGACAGATCGTCCCCCGCGTGGCGCGGCACGCCGGGCAGCTCGATGACGATCGTCGTGCCATGCCCTTCCTCGCTCTCCACCTCGATGGTGCCGGCACTGTCACGCACCAGATCGCGGACGACCGCGAGGCCCAGGCCACTGCCGGCGTGGGCGGGTTTGGTCGTGAAGAATGGCTCGAACACCTCCTGGCGCACGCGCTCGGGCATGCCGTGACCGTCATCGCGGAAGGTCATGCGGACGCGCCCGCCGGCGGCAGGCACCACGCGGATGTCGAAGCGACCGTCCGGTTGCATGGCGTCGCGCGCGTTCGCCGCGATGTTGAGGATCATCAGCTCCAGTTGCTCCGGATCGAAGCGGATGTACCGGGCGTCGTCCGCGACTTCCACGCCGAGCGTGGTCGCATGGCTGAAGAGCTGGCGCAGCACGTGTTTCACGTCGCGCAGCGACCGGCGCAGATCGATCACCTCGACGCGCGCGACGTCGCGCCGCCCGAAGCTGAGGAGCTTGCGACTGATGGCGGCACCGCGCCGCGCGGCCGCGGCCACCCCGTAGAGCGCGGTCCGCAGCACGGCCGGATCGTCGCTGTCCTCGCGCACCTCCGCGTAGCCTTCGATCACACTGAGGATGTTGTTGAAGTCGTGCGCCACGCCGCCGGCGAGGCGCCCCACCGCCTCGACCTTCTGCGCATGGATCAGCTGCTCGCGCGACTTGCGATGGGCCGCGATCTCCTCTTCCAGCACCCGGTTCGTCTCGGCCAGGCGCATGCCGCGCCGCTCCGCGCTCTGCACGCTGCCGCGCAACGTCGACACGCACTGGTCGAGCACGAGGGTGATGGCGAGGTAGCTCAGGGCCAGCGGCAGCAGGTTGACCGCGCCCATCAGCGGATGGTTCGCGCCATGCGCCGATAAACGCAGGACATCCGAGCCGGCGCCCACGGCGAACAGCACGACGAGGACGCCGTAAAGGCGCCACAGCGTGCGTCGACCCAGCACCAGTCCTCCGAGCACGATGCTCAGCACCACGTACGTCTGGTCGAGCATGGCGTTCATCAGGCCGCGGTCGGCATAGGTGACGAACAGCGACAGGAGCATCGTGGCCACGAACAGCCGCGTCGCCGACTCCACCTTGCCCCGGCGGATCTTCACGATACCGGCCCACGCGGCCGCCACCACGAGCACGTCGCCACCGAGGTCCATCCAGTCGGCGAAGGTCAGCGGGTTGGTCAGCACCGCGATCCGGTAAGGCCAGATCAACGGAAGTGTGATGCCGATCATGAAAAGGAGGAGCTGCAACGCGACGCCGTTGCCGCGCGACGTCTCGTCGCCGAACGGAATGTCGCGCAGCCAGCCGATCGCCGGCCTGAAAATTCTCTTCGTCACGCGTTCTCCCGCGATGTTTCATGACAGGCGACCTTTATAGGCGCGATGGCCTCGCGATTCACGCACCAAAACTGTCAATCGACGCCATGCCATGCAGCGCACCATGGCAACCGTGAGGTTTTGACAGATTCCGACAGAGACGGTGCGTGATCCTGCAACGCGTTTGTCATACGTTCGCCGCTCGTCGTGCGACACGCCGACGATCATCGACGCGATGCAGGGCCGGTCATGCACCGGCCATGGGGATCACGGGCAAACGCAGGGGAATGCATCGCGTCCGCCAACGCCAACACCACCGGGGAGATACCCGCACCATGCCTCGCCTGTCCTTGCGCCTCATCGGCGTCCTCGCCGTGGCCACCGCCGTCCCGGCGTTCGCCGCGCAGCCCGCGTCACATCCCCTTCGGACCATCGACGTCGCCACCACGACGCAGCCGTCGTTCGACCGGTTCATCGTCACCTATCGCAACGACGGCGATGCGCTCGCCGCGACGCAGACCGCCAGCGTCGCGCTGTCGCGCATGACGTTCGCCTCGGCGAAGGGTGCGCGCCTGGCGCCGCCCGCCGTGACCCACCTGCGCAAACTCGCCATCGGCAGCCGCGTGCTGAAGCTGTCGCGCAAGCTGGATGCCAACGAGACCGCCGCGTTCCTCGCCCGCATGGCGGCCGACCCGGCGGTGAAGTCGATCGTCCCCGATCGCATGCGCCAGGCCGTGCGCGACTTCCGCGCCGACGACGTGGTGACGCCCGACGACGAGTACTACGCCAAGGACCAGTGGCACCTGCGCGCGCCCGACGGCACGCCCGACACCGATCTCGCGGTACCGAATCAGGGCGGCGCGAACCTTCCCGGCGCCTGGAGCCTCGCCGACGGCGACGGCATCACCGTCGCCGTCGTGGATACGGGCATCACGCAGCATCCCGACCTCGACACCTCGCTCGCCGACGCCGGCTACGACTTCATCACCGACGCGTTCGTCTCCGGTCGCGCCAGCGACGGGCGCGCGCCGGGCGGATGGGACACCGGCGACTGGACGACCGAGGCACCGTGGTCGGACAGCTGCCAGCCCGAACCGAGTTCGTGGCATGGCACGCACGTCGCAGGCACCGTCGCCGAACTGACGAACAACGGGCTCGGCATGGCCGGCGTGGCGTCCCGCGCGAAGGTGTTGCCGGTCCGCGTGCTCGGCCACTGCGGCGGTTACGACAGCGACATCGCGGACGGCATCGTCTGGGCCGCGGGCGGCCACGTCGATGGCGTGCCCGACAACACGCACCCCGCGCAGGTCATCAACATGAGCCTCGGCGGCCAGGGCCAGTGCGTGCCCGACGACCCGATGGCGCAGGCCATCGCGGCGGCCAACGCGCGCGGCGCGGTCGTCGTCGTCGCCGCCGGCAATTCCGGCGACGATTCGGCGTATTACTCACCCGCGAGCTGCCCCGGTGCGATCACCGTGGCCTCGGTCGGCATCACCAGCCGCCTGGCCTTCTATTCGAACTACGGCAAGCCGGTGGCGATCGCGGGACCCGGTGGCGGCATCTACGCCAACGACGGCACCAGCGGCTCGCCGGTCACGAGCGGCTTCGTCTACCAGGCGATCAACGGCGGCGAGACCGTTCCGGCCGAACCGACCTACGGCGGCTACGCCGGCACGTCGCAGGCGACGCCGCACGTCGCGGGCACGGTCGCGCTGATGCAGAGCGCGCGCCTCGCCGCGGGCCAGCCGCTGATGACGCCCGCCGCGGTGGTCGGCGCGCTGAAGCAGACGGCGCACAAGCCGAAGGTCCCGTTCCCGACCGCGACGCCGGCCGGCGCAGGCATCGTCGATGCGACCGCGGCGGTGAAGCTCGCCCTCCTCGGCGACAACTACACGCCGGAACTGACCAACGGCGGCCTGCTCACGAACGTCGCGAGCTACGCGGGTACGTCGCTCTACTACCAGATCGACGTGCCGGCCGGCGCGAAGAGTCTCGTCATCCGTACCTTCGGCGGTTCGGGCGACGTCACCCTCCAGGTGAAGGTCGGCGCGCGTCCGGCCGACGGCGCCTACGACTACGTGTCCGCGCATGCGGGCAACGCGGAGTCCGTCGTCCTGGCCCGCCCGGCGGCGGGCACGTATTTCCTCCGCGTCCTCGGCGTCAAGGACGCCCTGAACCTCAGCGTGCAGGCGAGCTTCGTCGCCCCCTGACCCACTTCTCCACGGAGACACCCATGAATCGTTCCACCCGCACCACCCTGCTCCCCGCGCGACGCGCGATCGCCGCCGCCATCGCGCTTGGCGTCGCCTGCACCTCGGCACAGGCGGCCGCGCCGCTGACCACCGCGCCGCGCCTCGATGCCGCGCACCGCGTGCTGAGCGCCGCCGACATCGCGCCGGGCGGCTACTTCGCCGCCAACGGCGCGGCCGACGGCAGCGACGATGCCTACGCCGATGGGTTCCATAGCGTCGCCATCGGTGCGAGCGCGCTCGCCGCCTCCGACGACGCCACGGCCATCGGCTCGGGCTCCGTCGCCCTCGACACCGGCAGCACCGCCATCGGCACCTCCGCCATCGCGCAGGGCGCCGGCAGCATCGCCCTCGGGCAGGCCGCGAACACCGCCGGCGATTACGCCACCGCGGTCGGTTTCGGCGCCGCCGCGTCGGGTGCCAACGCGATCGCGTTCGGCACGGGCGCCACCGCCGCCAACGCCGGCACCATCGCGATCGGCGGCGTCGCCGTCGACAGCGGCGGCACGCCGCTGTCCGACGAGGTCACCACCGCCACGGGCAATCTCGCCATGGCGATCGGCGGCAGCGCGCAGGCCAACGGCGACAGCGCCATCGCGCTGGGCTCGCTCACATCGAGCTACGGCTTCGGCGCGACGTCGATCGGCAACGAGTCGACCGCGCAGGGCGACGACTCCACGGCCATCGGCAACGGCGCGCACAGTACCGCCGAGGGCGCCACGGCGATCGGCGGTGCCTCGCAGGTCTTCCCGGGCGTGTTCGACCTCACGACGGCGTCCGGCTACGAAGCCACCGCGATCGGCGCCGCCGCCATGGCCTTGAACGACAGCGCCACCGCCGTCGGCGCGCATGCGCGTGCCGAGGGCGTGGCGGCCATCGCGATCGGCAACAACGCCTACGCGCAGGAGAACAACAACACGGCCATCGGTTACAACGCCGCGGCCACGGGCATCAACGCGATCGCCATCGGCGGCGACAACCGCTCGTCCACCTGGGCGTACGGCACGAACAGCATCGCGATGGGCGACCTCGCGCTGGCCAAGGGCGACGAGTCGGTGGCGATCGGCCACTTCGCCACCGTCAGCGACGACGGCACCAACAGCGTCGCGCTCGGCACCAACTCCGCCACGCGGGACAGCAACGTGGTTTCCGTCGGCAGCGACGGCACGCTGACGAACCGCTGGGGCGAAAAGATCCCGCAGTTCACGCGCCGCATCACGAACCTCGGCGCCGGCGTCGATGCCAACGACGCCGTCAACGTCGGCCAGCTGCAGGCGGCGATCGGCCACGTCACCGTCGGCGATTCAGCCGTCAACGCCGCTTTCGCCAGCGCGTTCGGTGGTGGCGCCTCGATGGGCATGGCGGGTTTCGTCCCGCCCACGTACGCCATCCAGGGCGGTAGCTATGACAACGTGGGCGACGCGTTCGCCGCGGTCGACGGCGTGCTCTCCAGCGCGCTGCAGGGCATCGACGATATCCGCCAGCAACTCGGCAACGCGCCCGGCGGCGGGCAGCCGGGTAATCCGTCGGTACCGTCCGGCAGCGGCAACGGCCTCGCGGTCGGCGGCGGCAGCGTCGCCACCGATCCGCGCGACACGGCCATTGGCGATCACGCCACCATCGGCGCCGATGGCAGCACCGCCGTCGGCAGCAACGCCACGATCACCGCGTCGGCCACGAACGCCGTGGCGGTGGGAGCCGACACGTCGGTGACCGCGGCATCGGGCACGGCCATCGGTCAGGCGGCGTCGGCCACCGCGACCAACAGCGTCGCGCTCGGTGCGGGATCCGTCGCGGACCAGGCGAACACCGTGTCGGTCGGCACCGCCGCGAACCAGCGCCGCGTGGTGAACGTCGCCGCCGGCACCGCTCCCACCGACGCCGCGAACGTCGGCCAGGTCGACCAGGCACTCGCCACGGCCAAGTCCTATGCGGACAACGGCGACCAGCAGACCCTCGCACGCGCCAACGCGTACACCGACAGCAAGATCAACAACGGCGTGAGCCGCAGCGACTTCGACACGTTCCGCAACCGCGTCGACGACCGCTTCCACCAGGTCAACCAACGCCTCGACCGCGTCGGTGCGATGGGCACCGCGCTGTCGCAGATGAGCATGAACACGTCGGGGCTGTCCGGCGAGAACCGCCTGGGCGTGGGCGCGGGCAACTACGGCGGCCAGTCGGCCCTCGCGATCGGCTACCAGCGCGCTTTCAGCCGAAACCGCGCGAGCGTGTCGATCGGCGCGTCGAGCTCGGGCTCGGAAAGCACGGTCGGCGTGGGCGCGGGCGTGAGCTGGTAAGTCCGCGCGCACGCGGTGACATCGTGCGCCGGGGCGATGGTGAGGGTTTCCACGTGCCCCCTCACGTCGCACCGGCGCACGCCGGTGCCCACGGCGAGGCGTTCGGTCGTCGCGACACCGCACACGCACGAACGCCCG
>NZ_FODZ01000004.1:0-136399 GCF_900110505.1 Luteibacter sp. UNC138MFCol5.1 | reverse complement strand
CATCCCTCACGTCGCACCGGCGCACGCCGGTGCCCACGGCGAGGCGATCGGTCATCGCGACACCGCACACGCACGAACGCCCGGAGCGTGACGCACCCTCCTGGACCGAGGACGTGGACCCCGGCGTGCGCCGGGGTGACGGCTTCATGCATTACTACCCCTCGCGTCGCACCGGAGTAAGCGCCAGGCCCAACGCACGACCCGACGCGCATCACGAATTGGCCACGAGTGGCATCGCCGCCATGACGGAACGCGCTACCCTCGGGGCTTTGCCCCAGGAGTCCGCCATGATTCGAGCTCACGTGAAAGCGATCGTCCTCGCCTGCTGCATCGCCGCGCTGCCCGCCCACGCCGCCACCGACGAAGCGGGGTTCACCTCGCTCTTCGATGGCAAGACGCTCGCTGGCTGGCATTCGTTCGGGCAGAAAGGCGCGGCGAAGAACTGGACCGTCGTCGACGGCATGATCCACTTCCAGCGCAACCGGAAAGCCGATGCGCAAGATGTCGCGGATCTGGTCACCGACAAGGAGTACGAGAACTTCCATCTGAAGCTCGAATGGAAGATGACCCCCTGCGCCGACGCCGGCATCATGTTCAACGTGCAGGAGTCGCCGAAGTACCACCAGACCTGGGAGACCGGTCCGGAGATGCAGATCGCCGACCTGGTCTGCACGAAGCCCGACAGCTACACCCTCTACGAACGCTCCGGCGACCTCTTCGACCTCATCTCCTCGGACATCGAAAACGTCAGGGAGGCCGGTAACTGGAACGCGGTCGAGATCATCGTCGATCACGGCCACGTCCGCTTCATCCAGAACGGCCACACCACGGTGGACACGACGCTGTGGACGCCGGAATGGAACGCGCTCGTCGCGAAGACCAAGTTCGCGAAGATGCCGGACTTCGCCCGCTTCCATAAGGGCCACATCGCCCTGCAGGGCGGCGAGGACAAGGGCGTCGAACCGATCACGTTCGTGTACCGCAACCTGCGCATCAAGGAACTGCCGTAGGGGCGCGTTTTCGGCAGGAGTCGCCTGTCCTTCGTTGTCATTCACGACGACCGGCGGACAAATGGCACGCGCCGCGCATGTCGCGGCGCGTCAACCGCCATGTATCGCCTGTCGCCCATTCGACTCGTCGATCGCACCGCAACGCGCCATTTCCTGTCCAGTGGACATTCACGTCGCCGGTCACAGTTCGCTCGGCAGCCGATAGACAACGTTGTCATGCCGGGATTAAACCGGAGCCGCTTTCGCAGTCGGCAGTACGGCAGGGTTGCAAGGGGACCGAACGGATCCGCGCGACGCGTACCGGAGAAGCCCCTTCCATTCACTTCGATCTGGAGGCGCTCCCATGTTCACTCGTCCATCTTTCCGCATCGCGGCCGGTGCCGGCACCGGCACGCTCGGTGTCGCCATCGCCATCGCGCTGTCGTCCTTCGTTCCCGTCCACGAGGCGCATGCAGCGACCGCATGCGCCGCCGCGTGGTCCGCCACGGCCGTCTATACCGGCGGCAGCACCGCCAGCCGCAACGGCACCAACTACGTGGCCAACTGGTGGACGCAGGGCAACGATCCCGCCACCAGCAGCGGTGGGCCCGGATCGGGCCAGCCCTGGACCTCCCAGGGCGCCTGTGACGGCGGCAGCACGCCTCCGGACAATCCGCCCGACAACCCGCCCGACAATCCGCCGCCCGCCGCGGGCGACCTGCTCTTCAGTCCCTACAAGGACATCACCATCAACCTCGACTGGAACACGAACATCATGTCGACGATGGTGATGGGCACGCGGATACCCGTCGTCGGCAGCGGCAGCCTCGTGTCGACGCAGGTTCCGAACCTCGGCGCCATCACGCTCGCCTTCGCCTCCGGCGAATGCGGCAGCGAGAACTGGGGCGGCCTGCCCGCCTCGGCCTTCGCCGGCGCTAACATCGCGCGGCTCAACAACGCAGGCATCAACTACGTGGTCTCCACAGGCGGCCAGGCGGGCGTGTTCACCTGCAGCAGCGCGGCGGGCATGGCGAAGTTCCTTTCCACGTACATGACCCCGCACATGGTCGGCGTCGATTTCGACATCGAGTCCGGGCAGACGCCCGCACAGCTCAACGCACTCGTCAGCAACGCGGTCTACGCCGAGAGCCTGTATCCCAACCTGCGTTTCTCCTTCACGCTAGCGACCCTCGCGGCTTCCGATGGCAGCTACGGCGGCGTCAACGCCACGGGCGACGCGGTGGTGCGCGCGGTGAAGGCCTCGGGCCTGAAGAACTACACCATCAACCTCATGACGATGGACTACGGCAGCGCCGGCCCCTCCATCTGCGTGGTGAACAACGGAAGCTGCGACATGGGCCAGTCGGCGATCCAGGCCGTGCAGAACCTGCAGCACACCTACGGCATCCCGCTGAGCAGGATCGAGATCACGCCGATGATCGGCCTGAACGACGTGGTGAGCGAGACCTTCACCGTCGCGGATATCGACAAGGTCACGCAGTACGCGGTCGCGAACAAGCTCGCGGGCGTGCACTTCTGGTCGCTGGACCGCGACAACCCCTGCGGCGGCGGCTTCGCCTCGCCGACGTGCAACTCGGTGCCCGGCACGACCGTGCTCCAGTACACGAAGAAGTTCCTGACCAACCTCGGCAAGTGAGACGGCGTCGTCAACGCGATCGCACGCCGCGATGACCGCACCTTGAGATACCGGGTGCAACGGTGGGGGCTCTTTTCATGGAGCCCCCACCCCGATGAAAGCCCTGACGTATCACGGTTCCAAGGACGTCCGCGTCGAAACCGTTCCCGATCCGCGCATCGTCGAAGCCGACGACATCCTCCTGCGCGTGACCGCCACCGCCATCTGCGGCTCCGACCTGCACCTCTATCACGGCAAGATCCCCGAAACGAAGCACGGCGACATCTTCGGGCACGAGTTCATGGGCGTCGTGGAGGAAGCCGGCCCCGGCGTTACCGAGGTCTCCGTCGGCGACCGTGTCGTCATTCCCTTCGTCATCGCCTGCGGCCACTGCTTCTTCTGCGAGCTCGAACAGTACGCGGCCTGTGAAACGACCAATCCCGATCAGGGCGCCAGCCTGCGCAAGCGCGCCATGATGACGCCGCCGGCCGCGCTGTTCGGCTACAGCCACCTGTACGGTGGCGTTCCCGGTGGCCAGGCCGAGTTCGTGCGCGTGCCGAAGGCCAATGTCGGCCCGTTCGTCATCCCTGGCAGCCTCGACGACGAGCGCGTGCTGTTTCTTTCGGACATCCTGCCCACGGGCTACCAGGCCGTGCTCAACGCGAAGATCGGTCCGGGTTCGTCCGTCGCGATCTTCGGCGCGGGGCCGGTCGGCCTGATGTCCGCCGCGTGCGCGCGCATGCTCGGCGCGGAGCGCATCTTCATCGTGGACGACGAACCGTACCGCCTCGACTTCGCGGCGGCGACCTACGGCGCCATCCCCATCGACTTTTCGAAAGTCGATTCCTCCGAGGCGATCCTCGAGAAGACCCACGGCCGCGGCGTGGACGCGTCGATCGATGCCGTGGGTTTCGAAGCCAAGGGAAGCACGGTCGAAACCGTGATGAGCACGCTGAAACTGGAGACGAGCTCGGGCGAGGTGATCCGCCAGTGCATCGCCGCGACCCGTCGCGGCGGCATCGTGAGCATCCCCGGCGTCTATGCGGGCTTCATCCACGGCTTCCTGCTCGGCGATGCCTTCGACAAGGGCCTGACGCTGGCGATGGGCCAGACGCACGTGCAGAAATACCTGCCCGAGCTGCTCGACGCCATCGAGGACGGCCGGCTTCAACCGGACGTGATCATCTCGCACCGGATGAAGCTGGCCGACGCCGCGCGCGGCTACGACGTCTTCGATGCGAAGAAGGAGGATTGCCGCAAGGTCGTGCTCACGCCTTGAACTAGGGGGCCGAAGGCGGCCGGGCGGCGGCATCGCGCTCGGCCGCATACTGGGCGATGAGGGCATCCGCCATCGCCTTGTACACCGGCACGCGGCAGACCAGCGCCGATACCGCGCGCGCGAGCAGGCACGCCGCCATGATCGGCAACGCCATCTGGTGGTTCGCCGTCAGCTCGAGGGAGATCACGGCGGACGTCAGAGGCGCCTGCGTGACGCCGGCCAGATAGGCCGACATGCCCAGCAGCACCACGGCCGACGCGTCGGCGCCTGGCAGGAAGTGCGCGATGTTGCCGCCCAGTCCTGCGCCGACCGCCAGCGCCGGCGAGAAGATGCCGCCTGGAATGCCGGCCCACGACGAAGCGATGTTTCCGAGGAATTTCAGGGCGCCGAACAGCGGCCCGGCGTCGCCGTGCCCCTGCAGGATGTCGCGCGCCTGCGCATAACCGGTGCCATAGAGACCGCCGGCGCTGAGCTGGCTCAGCAGCACCAGCGCGAGGCCGCACGCCGCAGCGAAGACCACCGGCTGCCGCGCGCGCAGTCGCCCGAGGACGCCGCGCATGCCGGTGGCCGAGGGAATGATCAAACGGGCGAAGAGCCCGCCGGCGAGGCCGCCCACGACGCCGGTCAGCAGCACCGCGATCCACGCGCGCCCCAGCGGCAGGGCCGCGGAGATGTCGCCGAAGTAGGCGTAGTTTCCGAGGATGCCAAGCGACACGACGCCGGCCACGATCACCGCCGTGAGCAGCGTGCCGCTCATCCGGTGCTCGAACGTGCCGGACATCTCCTCGATGGCGAAGACGACACCGGCCAGCGGCGTGTTGAAGGCCGCGGCCAGGCCGGCGGCCGAGCCGGCAAGGATGAAGCGGCCGGCGGCGGCCGGTTCGTCGAAGCCGAATCGCCGCCCCAGCGAGTACAGAAGTCCCGCGCCGACATGCACGGTGGGACCCTCACGCCCGACAGACGCGCCTCCGAGCAGCGCCGCGAGCGTCAACGCCATCTTGCCCGCGGCGACGCGCAATGCGAGCAGCCGCGAGCGGAAGCCGTCGTCTTCCACCTTGAGCGCCGCGATCGCCTGTGGAATGCCGGACCCACGCGTCGCCTTCAGCGCCCCCTGCGTGAGCCAGCACAGCAGCGCGAACATCGATGGCGTGACGAGGAACGGCACCCAGCGACCGTGCGCGGCCATCCCGCGAAACGCCTCCGACGCGAAGTCCGCCGCCCGTGCGAAGAGCACCGCGGCCAGGCCGACGACGATGGCGCCTACCCAGAAGACGATCCGCCTGCGCCACTGCGTCGGCGAGAGCCAGTCGTGGTTCGTGACGCGCTCGAAACGCGCCGCGATGCGTGCGCGCCGGTCACTCATCGGCGGAAAGCGGCATGGGGAGGGCCTTTGCTTCGGAGCTCCCCATGATACCCGCGCGCGCGGCGCGATGCCCGCCGCCGTGGATCAGGGGAAGAACACGAAGAAGATGAAACAGGCGAACAGCATCAGGTGCACCGCGCCCTGCAGCAGATGCGTGCGCGGGCTCGAGAAGGTCACCACGGACATGAACAGCGTGAGGACGAACAGCACCAGATCGCTGTGGTCGAGGCCCAGGGTGATCGGATGATCCGTGACCCGGCTGATCAGGAGGATCGCGGGCACGGTCAACCCGATCGTCGACAACACCGATCCGAGGAACACGTTGACCGACCGCTGCAGTTCGTTTCGGTTCGCGGCGCGGATGGCGCCGAGGCCCTCGGGCAAAGCGACCAGGATCGCCATCGCGAGACCGCCGAGCGCGATGGGCGCGTGCAGCGTCTCCATGACGTAGTCGATCGGCACCGCCAGGTGATCGACGAGGAACACCACCGGGATCATGTAGGCGATCAGCAGCGCGGCCGACGTACCCGGCCCCCGGTCGACCGGCCGCTCGCGCGTGTCCCGCACCTTCGCGGCATCCTCGACGAAGTAGCCGCGCATGCGCCGGTTCTGCAGGAACACGAAGGTGACGTAGAGAACGAAGGCGAAGATCGCGATGAACAGCTGATGCGGCAGTCGACGATAGGCTCCGACCGCGCCGTGCGCGAAGTCCGGCATCACCATCGCCAGCACGCCCAGCGGGATGATCAGCCCCAGGTACGCGTTCGCGCCCTGGAGGTTGTAGGCCTGCTCGTTGTGCTTCAGGCCACCGAGCAGCAGCGACATGCCGACCATGCCGTTGAGCACGATCATGGTCACGGAGAACAGCGTGTCGCGCGCCAGCGTCGGATTGTTCTCCCCGTGCAGCATCACCGCGGTCACGCTCATCACCTCGATCGACGTCACGGCGAGCGTGAGGACCAGCGTCCCGCGCGGTTCGCCCAGGTGGTGCGCCAGATGCTCCGCGTGCCGGACCACCGCCACGGCGCAGCCGAGCACGATGAGGAACAGCCATGCGAACACGCAGACCAGCCACTCGGTGCGCTCCAGATGCGCCAGGAGCGTCTCCGGCAAGATCAGGAAGGCAAGACAGGTGAGCCACGCCAGCGGCAGCAGCTTCTCGCCACGGATCACCGAAGCCCAGCGGATGCGGTGGACGGGCGGCGCTGCATCGGCGGTTTCCGGCGAGGGATCCATGTCGCGTCCGGCAAGGTCGGTCGGGAGGCGTGTCGATCCTAGCACCGCGCTGGGAGGTACCATCCACCTCTTCTGGCGCGGTGCGTTCAGAACGCCAGATTGAGGCCCATGTTGATCCAGCGGTCGTCCTGCCGCCCGAGGCTGCGCCCGACGACGAGGTCGATGCTGTCGTCGCCGAACGGCAGACGCACGCCGCCCTGCCATGTGCGTCCGGCCCCGGCGGTATCCAGGACCTCGGCCAGCAGCGTCATGTCGGGCGACACCGTGAACTCGATGCCGCCCCCGAGGAGCCGCTGCGCGCCCTGCCCCTGCCCCTGCCCCTGCGGCCGCGTCGCGCCGACGTCGACGTTGAACGCCCAGCGCCCGTTCGGATCGGGCTGGTACGTGGTGGCGGCATACGCATACGTCGAACGTGTGCGCGCGTGCTGGAACGTGGCACCGGCGGCGAGCGCGGTCTGCACGCGTGCGCCGTCGACCACCTGCCACTTCACGCCGGGCGCCACGCCGGGACCGCCGACGTGCCAACCCGTGGACAGCGGCAACGAGAACTCGACCGGTCCCCAGCTGCAGGCCGGCACGCTGTTAGCGCTTCGCGAGGCCCTGCCGAACTGTAGCCAGCTCTCCAGCTGGCAATGACCCGCCGGCGCGATGGCGCCATCGTCCACGAGGTAGCTGCCGCCGGACGCCACGCAGAGCGGGCTGGCGGCGAGCAACAGCCAGGGCGAGGATCGAAGAAGACGTGACACCGAAGGGTTCCCGGAAAAGGCCGGGAGCATCCTACCGCGAGACGTGCGACGCCTTCGATGCGAATCAGGCCGCCTTACGCCTCCGCCACGCGCCCGGCGATACGTGCCGGAGGCGCGAGAAGACGTTGGTGAAATGGCTCTGGTCCGAGAAGCCGCAACGCGCGGCGATCTCCACGAGCGGAATGTCGCGCTGCGCGAGCAGCCGTTCGGCCTCCCTGATCCGTCGCTCCATGTGCCAGCGCGACGGCGAGACGCCCGTGCTCGCCTTGAACGCGCGCGAGAAATGCCCGCGCGACGTGCGGCACGCCTGCGCGGCACCCTGCACGGCGCGGCTCGCATCGAGTTCCCGCGTCAGGTGCTCGAACGCGAGCCGCAGCTGCCAGGTCGCCAGGCCCCCGCGGACGCTGGAAGCACCGGCGTCGAGCGGCGCGCCCGCGGCATCGCGTGCCGCCACCAACGCGTTCGACAGGTGTTCGACGAACGCGTCGGACGGTTGGACACGATCTACCCTCGCCCGCTGGAGCAGGAGGGTCAGCGCGTCCTCGACGGACGACATCAACATGGACGACATGGGCGGCTCCCTTGAGGCTGCGTGCCGGGTCGTTGGCCCCTGTGCACCCGGCGACAACAGGTTAGGGAGGCCCGCGGTCGCCCGATACCCTCCGACGTGGCGCTCGTCGGCCCATTCGTGGGACGACCGGTCACACTTTCGTGTCATGCGCGGCGCGAGCAGCAGATTCATCCATTTGGGTATTGAATGGATCGGGACATCACACGACCATGGCGGGGCTGCGGTGGTCCGGGGAGAACGGGCGGGACGGCCAGGCTTGTCGATGCGGGGAGGAGACCCAGGTGAGCGATACGAGCGCCGTGCCGGAGAAGATCCGGATACTGATCACCGACGACCATCCGGCCATGCGACAGGGGCTGACGTCGGCGATCGCGCGCGAACCGGACATGGAACTCGTCGGCGAAGCCGCCGACGGCGCCGAGGCCATCGAGCGCTTCCGCCAGCTCCGGCCCACCGTCGCGCTGCTCGACCTGCAGATGCCCCGCGTGGACGGCCTCGAAGCGATCGAGGCCATCCGCAAGGAATTCCCGGACGCCAACATCATCGTGCTCACCAGTTACCCCGGCGACGCGCGCGTGATGCGCGCGCTGACGCTGGGCGCCACGTCCTACCTGCTGAAGTCGGCCACGCTCGACGAAATCATCCACGCGATCCGCGCCTCGCTCACCGGCCGGCACGTGGTGGCGCCCGAACTGGCCTACCAGATCGCACTGCACGCGGCCGCCGACAACCTCACAGCGCGCGAACTGAGCGTCCTTCGCCTCGCGGCGGCGGGCAAGGGCAACAAGACCATCGGCGACGAGCTCTGCGTCTCGGAGGACACCGTCAAGTCGCGCATGCGCAGCATCATGGCGAAACTGGGCGCGCACGACCGCACGCACGCGGTGATGATCGCCGTGCAGCGCGGATTCCTCGACTAGGACGCCGGCGGCGCGCCCGTGCGCACATAGGCGCGACGCGCCGGGATCTTCACGTGCAGTTCGGTGCCTTCACCCGGCGCGGAGTCGACGTTGAGCACGCCGCCCACGCGTGCCACCCGCTCGCGCAGGCCCACCAGGCCGAATCGCCCGGCGCCCGTCGTACCGGCGGCTTCCGCAGGCATCCCGATACCGTCGTCGACGATGCTGAGCCACAACGCGTCGCCCGCGTAGTTGAGCGTGACGCTCACGGTCGTCCCCTTCGCATGCGTGAACGCGTTGCGCATGCCTTCCAGCGCGATATGGCGCAGCTCGTAAGTGCACTCCGGGCGCAACGGCCGCGGTTCGCCCTTCGCATCGAGCACGAACGCCATGGCATGGCGCTGTTGCAGCAGCGAGCCTTCCGCGGCGAGGTCGTCGTAGAGCGCCAGGCCCGTGTCGCCGCTGCGCCGTAACGAGAGGATGCGCTGCCGCCCTTCGACGATCGCGTCGCGCGCCTCGAGCGCCATGTCGTCGAGTTCTTTCCGCCAGAACGCCGGGAAGCGGTCGTCCGCGGCCCATGCCTGCAGCGTCAGCGTGAGGCCGTGGAAACGCTGCAGCAGCGTGTCGTGGATGTCGCGCGCCACCGCGTCGCGCTCGTCGGCGCGGATCTTCAGGCGTCGGCGAAGGTTCCTTGCGTGGATGCGCTGCCATAGCCAGATCAGTCCCAGCAGCGGCAGGAACGCCAGCGCGCGGAACCACCAGGTTTCGTGCAGCGCCGGCTTGCGCGTCAGCCGCAAGGTGGCGACGCGGTCGCTGGCCGCGCCGTCCTGCCCCACCGCCGCGACTTCGAAGGTGTACGCGCCAGGCGGCAGGTTGGTGAACACCGCTTCGCGCCGGTTGCCCACGTCCTCCCAGGTGTCGCTGAGTCCGCGCAAGCGGTAGCGATAATGCAGGCGGGGGCCATCGGAGAGCGCCGGGGCGGTATAGGCGATGCGCACCGAGCGCTCGGTGCCGTCGAGCGTCGCCGCCTCGTTCGCCGGCAGGCGCCTCTGGCTCGTGGCGATCGTCTCGATGACCGGACTGACCGGC
Organism: Luteibacter sp. UNC138MFCol5.1; assembly: GCF_900110505.1. GTDB lineage: Bacteria > Pseudomonadota > Gammaproteobacteria > Xanthomonadales > Rhodanobacteraceae > Luteibacter. The sequence continues at coordinate 126,591 of NZ_FODZ01000004.1, read as the reverse complement.
TTCCGGGAGACGGGCATGCTCGCGGGATCGATCCACGCCAGCCCCGCCGTCGTCTGCGCCCAGAGCCGCCCGTCCGCGCTCGCGCGCAGGGTGGGCAGCGTCCGGTCGGGGTCCGGCGCGCCGGGGACGCCGTCGGATTCGTCGAACATCCGGTAAGTGAACGCCTTGCCGCCGGGCGCGAGCGCACCCGGGATGCTCGCGGCATCGATCCGTGCCACGCCGCCGAGCGTGTGCGCCCAGAGATTGCCGGCAGGGTCGAGGAAGAGTCCGGTCGTCGGCACGAACGCCTCGGCCTCGCTGCCACGAAGCATCGTGAAGCGATGGCCGTCGAAGAATTCGATGCCGCTTTCGCCGCCGATCCATGCGCCGCCGCGCACCGGCGCGATGACGCTCATCGCGCGGTTGTGCAGACCATCGCGCGTGGTCCACGCGTCGACCTTGCCGTCGAGGACCTTCCACAGCGACCCCACGCCACCCATCCAGATCGCGTCGTCGTCGCCGACGGCCGCCACGCGCGGCAGAGCGGGCGGCGGGATGACGGTGTTCCAGGCCGTGCCGTCCCATGAGACCGCGCCGGACGTATCGGAAATCGGGCAGAGATAGATCCGCCCTTTCGCGTCGCTGACCACGCACGCGGGACGACCCACGCTCGCACGCTTGGCGAACATCGCCACCGGCGTGGCACCCCGCTGATCGGCGCGCCACAACCCGGTGGTATTCGCGATCAGCGCGGCATCGGCATGGCGGTCGAGGAACGCCGCGAAACCGTGCTTGCCGATCCCGGCTTCCTGCCAGGACGCCGGCGGCACGGCATGGATCGCGGGCCGCGTCTCGCTTGCGACCCACACTTCCCCATTCTTGAGTACCGCCGCCGACACCTCGTGGATCCCTTCGGGAAGGCGGACCTGCGTGAACACCGAGCGGGTGAAGCGGTCGATCCCACCTTCGCTGCCGATCCAGACGTTGCCGTCGGTGTCCTCCGCGATGGGCCACGCCACGCCGCCGCTCAACCCTTCCGCCTTGCGCATCGTCTCGTACAGCGGCACCGCGTGGCGCTCTTCCGCCGCCTGCATGGCGGCGCGCGATATGAAGACCACGCCGTTCGTCGGCGACGTCAGCCACACGTTCCCCTCGCGGTCCTCACAAAGGCCAAAGGCGTGGAAGTCGAACGGCAACGCGGTTTCCGTCAGCGACAGGCCCTCGCGCCGGAAAAAATGCACCGAGTCCGTGCCCATGAGGTACATGCGCCCCGACCGGCCGATCCGGATTTTCCGGATGTCGGTGGATACATGAGCCACGTCGACGGGCGTATCGCGCCCCTCGGGGACGACGGCGGGCGCGAGGGCCGCGCGCGCGATCCACAGGTTGCCGTCGGCATCGAACGCGGCATCCATCATGTCGAGGTCGTCGTAGGCAGGCAGACGGCGTACCCACGTGTGGCGCGCCTCGTCGAACGAGCGGTACCCGTCGGGCGTCGCGATCCAGACCGTGCCGTCCGGCGCCGTGAAGAAACGTCCACCGCGCCCCGGGAAGCCCTGCGCCGGCCCGAACGTTTCGATGTGGCCATGCCTCACCAGGGACGGACCGGTTCGAATGTTCGTGACCCAGACGCCGCCTCCCTGGGCGGCGACGACCCGGTCGAGCTGGGCCTGTTCGAACCGCTCGCCAGCCGGCGGCTCGAACGCGGTGAACGACACCCCGTCGAAACGGGTCAGCCCCTTCGTGCCGATGATCCAGAGGAAGCCGTCGCGGCCTTGCACCAGCCCGGCGACGTCACCGGGCGCGCCATCCTTCTTGAGGAAGGCGGTGTGCTGGTAGCTGCCCAGCGTGTCCGGCGCGCTGGCCGCCGCGCACAGCAGCAGCGCCGCCACGGCGATCAGCCCCGCCCTGCCCATCCCCCTGAACCACTCGCGCATCGTCGCCCTTCGATTGCCGCTGCCCACCAGGCCTCATCCCGGACACGTCCGGCAAGATTGCTACCTCGCCCCCGTCAGCCACAAGTAGCCATGGGTCGAATCGCCATGACCTGCGACCTCCCTGTGACCAATGGCTCATGGCCCCTACCCTTGCGCGCCTTACCGTGCACGGCATCGATTCGGGAGTAGACCATGGCACTGAAGGAACTATGGGTGGGCATCGCGCTGCTCGCCATGGCCGGCACGGCGTCGGCGGACGCGCTGCTCCAGCAGGCGCTCGCGCGCGACGCGTTGGCCCCCGGGGACGTCCGCGGCATGCTGCGCACGACCACCACGGTCACGGGCGGTGACGCACCGGAGGTCGAGACCGTGATCGTGGACCCGCGCAAGGAACCGAAGAAAGCGCTCGCCTCGTATGCCGAGCTGAAGGACGTCATCGGCGCGAACGCGCAGGTCGCGAGCCGCGACGCGGGGCGCACCGTCTATACGTTCACCACGCGGCACGTGCCGAAGGCCTTCACGCGCGCCGGCAGCGTGAGTGTGCAGATGGACGGCGAAGGCGACGACGGCCTGTTCGACGGCACCGCCGAGGTCAGCACCGATGCCTCGGGCCGGCCGTACGTCAGCCATGTCGACCTGCGCATGCATGACGGCGCCGGCAATCTCCTCGCCCGCGTGAAGAAGATCGACATCGGCTACGCCTTCGGCCCGGCCACGGGCACCGATGCGATGGTCGCCACGGCGATGTCGGTGGACGTCGACGTGCGCGCCCTCTTCTTCATGCACCGCAACGCCCGTTCGGAGTCCACCCTGGTCGCGGACAACCCGCGGTAGGCGTGCCTACCACTGCGCGAGCACCCGCGGAATCCTGGGCAGCAACTCGCGCGCGAGGAAACCGATCCGTCCGATCTGCCGACCCGCCATCAGCCCGGCACGCGCGTGAACGGCGACACCCCACACCGCCGCCTGCGGCAGCGTCGCGCCGCGGGCGACGAAGCCCGCGATCACGCCAGCGAGCACGTCGCCCGATCCCGAGGTGCCGAGACCGGGCGCGTCGACGACGTGCTTCCATAGCATGCCCTCGGGGTCGGCGATCCACGTCGTGGGGCCCTTCAGCACGACGATCGCGCGGAACCGCGCCGCGGCCGCGGTCGCGACGCCGACGCAGTCACCCGCGACCTCCTTCGGCCGCAGGCCCATCAGGTCCGCCATCTCGGGGATGTGTGGCGTGATGACCAGGCGGCCCGCCGCCGGCTCGAGCGCATCGGCGTGAAGACTGCCGGCGTCCGCGACGACGGGAACGCCGGCTCGCGCCACCTGTGCCGACACCGGCGACGCGCGGGTCGCCATCCCCGGCCCGACCAGCACGACGCCCGCCTGCCGCACCAGGTCGACCTGCGCGGCGTCGAGCGCACGCAGCTCGCCGGCCTCGTCCAGCGGGACGCCGACGACCGCCGCCTCGGGCAGCGCGACGCCCAGATGAGCGGCCGCTTCGCCGCCCGTGACGACCATGAGCTTGCCGGCACCGGCACGCAGCGCCGCTTCGCCCGCGAGCGTGACCGCGCCCGGCACCTGACGCGAGCCGCCGACCACGAGCACGCGGCCGCGGTCCTCCTTGCTATGCGCGTCGTCGGCGGAAGGAAGCGGCCACGACGTCAGCAGTGCGCGGGTCACGCGCGTCGCGTCCATCAGCGTGGCCCCGTCGGCACGTCGCTCTCGCTCGTCACCTCGATCGATTCGAGGGTCGGGGCCACGAAGCGGCCGTGCCGCAGCGCGAACTGCACGGGCGGACCGGCATCGATGTCGTACTCCGCATAACCGCAGTTGGGAAAGTCGCCTTCCCGATCCACGGCGAGGATGTCCTCCTCGCGCATGCCTTCGAGGAGGTAGCGGAAGCAGTTGACGATCACCTGATGGCCGACGACCACGACGCGGCAATCCGGCTTGGTGAGGCGGATGCCGTCGACCACGCTGCGCAGCCGCAGGATCACGTCGCACCAGCTCTCGCCGCCCGGCGGCCGGAAGTAGAACTTGCCGACCATGCCGCGCTGGGCGGCGAGGTCGGGAAACTTCGACTGGATGCCGTGCCGCGTGTAGCGGTCGAGCACGCCGAATTCCTTCTCGCGCAGCCGCTCGTCGACCTCGATCCTCTTCGGATCGAAGCCGAGCGCCTCGGCCAGTACTTCGGCCGTCTGATGGGCGCGGACGAACGGCGAGGCCAGGATCGCGTCGGGTCGTGCGTCCTCCGGCAGGCCCGCCAGCCAGTCGCCGAGCGCGCGCGCCTGGGCCCAGCCAAGGTCGGACAGCGGCGTGTCCGCGTCGCGATGGTTCAGGTCGATCAACTCGTCGCCGTTCGCCTCGGCGACGTCGCGCGCGACGTTCCCGGCACTTTGGCCGTGCCGGACGATGTACAGCTTGCCGCTGGGCTTTCGGGACGATCCGGCCATGCAGGCTCCTCGTTTGGTCTCGCACCCGAGCATCGGACCCACACCGTGAAAGCACCGTAGCAACCCGGTCACCCGTGGGAGCGGACCCGACCGCGACAGCTCGTCGCGACAACCCATCGCGCTGGCGCGCGAGGCTCGGCACCGAGGCGAAAAGCCGTCGCGGCCAGGTCCGCTCCCACCGCGTTTGTAACGCTTTGTAAGCCACCGCCCTGCGATACGTTCGGATGCAAAAAGCGCCCGCCCGGGACACGAGGCAGGTGCATCCCCTCCCTAGTCTGACGGCGTGCCACGGCTGACCGCCGAGCGCATCCATTCATCGACACACATCCAGGGAGAACACTGATGTCATTCGCACTCGCACGCCGCGCGCTGACCCTCGCCATCGGCCTCGCCACGCTGGCGCCCACGCTTCACGCCATGCCCGCCGGCGCCTTCGACGCGGCGATGGCCGCCCCCGCGCCCGCCACCAAGGCCGACGAAAGCATCCGCCCTTTCCATGTCCATGTGCCGCAGGAACAGCTCGACGACCTGCGCCGCCGGATCCGCGAGACCCGCTGGCCCGACCGCGAAACAGTGGCAGACCAGTCGCAGGGCATCCAGCTCGCCCAGGTCCAGGCGCTGGTGAAGTACTGGGGTACCGATTACGACTGGCGCAAGGCGGAGAAGCAGCTCAACGCCCTCCCGGAGTTCGTCACGACCATCGACGGCGTCGATATCCAGTTCATCCACGTGCGCTCGAAGAACCCGAACGCCCTGCCCGTCATCCTCACGCATGGCTGGCCCGGTTCCACCTTCGAGTTTCTCAAGACCATCGGCCCGCTGACCGATCCGGTCGCCTACGGCGGCAAGGTCGAGGATTCGTTCGACGTGATCATCCCCTCCATCCCCGGCTACGGGTTCTCGGGCAAGCCGCGCGAGCTCGGCTGGGGCCCGGACCGCACGGCCCGCGCCTGGGACACGCTCATGAAGCGGCTCGGCTACACGAAGTACGTGTCACAGGGCGGCGACCATGGCTCGGTGATCTCCGACGCCCTCGCCCGTCAGGCGCCCAAGGGCCTCCTCGCGATCCACCTCAACATGCCGGCCACGGTGCCGGGCGAGCTGTCCAAGCCGATCAACGCCGGCGACCCGGCCCCCGCCAACCTGACGAAGGACGAACGCGAGGCGTACGAGGCACTCAGCACCTTCTTCGGCCGCAACGCCGCCTACGGCGCGATGATGGTGACCCGTCCGCAGACGATCGGTTACTCGCTGGCCGATTCCCCGTCCGGCCTCGCGTCCTTCATGTACGAGAAGTTCGCCCAGTGGAGCGACAGCGACGGCGTGCCCGAGCGCGTCCTCAGCCGCGACGAGATGCTCAACGACATCACCCTCTACTGGCTGACGAACAGCGGCGCGTCGTCGTCCCGCTTCTACTGGGAAAACAACAACAACAACTTCAGCTCGGCCACCCAGCACACGAGGGACATCAAGGTGCCGGTCGCCATCACCGTCTTCCCGCACGAGATCTACCGCGCGCCGAAGAGCTGGAGCCAGGCTGCCTACCCCAGCCTCTACTACTACCACCAGGTCCCGAAGGGCGGCCACTTCGCGGCATGGGAGCAACCGCAGATCTTCGCCGAAGAACTGCGCGAGGCGTTCCGCCCGGTCCGCTGAGCCGCCGCGACCAACGAAACGCCCGTAGCAGCGCACCTGGGCGCGATCGGGGCCTCGACTAGCCCCCATCGCGCCCGTAGGAGCACACCTGGGCGCGATCAGGGTCGCGGTGAGCTCCCATCGCGCCTGTTGGAGCGCACCTGGGCGCGATCAGGGTTCGCGGCGAGCTCCCATCGCGCCCAGGTGCGCTCCAACAACGCCGGCTCTTCGGCCTCACCCAAAAGTCGCACTCCGAAAGAGCAGGATCGTCATCGACGCTCCCCGGGACTCGTGCTAGCGTTTGCGCGAACACCTCGTGAATGCGGGGTGCTCGATCAGAAACGTCAAGCCAGCCGCCGTCCGGTCACACGGGCGGTACGTCCAGCCAGATTCCAGGGAGCTCACGCGATGGCAATGACCCGCCGCGAGTTCATCAAGTTCACCGGCCTAGGCATCACCGCCTCGAGCCTCGGCCTCCTCGGCTTCGGGGCGGCGGGGGTGGCGCAGGCCGCCGCCGTCCGGCCCTTCAAGCTCACCCATGCCACCGAGACGCGCAATACCTGCACGTACTGCTCGGTGGCCTGCGGCATCCTCATCTACAGCATGGGCGACCGTGCCAAGAATGCGGTGTCGAACATCATCCATATCGAAGGCGATCCGGATCATCCGGTGAACCGGGGCACGCTCTGCCCCAAGGGTTCGGCGCTGCTCGACATCGTCCATGCGCCGACGCGCCTGAAGGCTCCGCGCTATCGCGAGCCCGGCGGCACGGACTTCAAGGAAGTCTCCTGGGACTTCGCGCTCGACCGCATCGCGCGCCTCATGAAGGACGACCGCGACAAGCACTTCAAGACGACCAACGACGCCGGCACCACCGTCAACCGGTGGACCAGCACGGGCATGCTCGCGGCATCCGCGTCGTCCAGTGAAACCGCCTACCTCACGTGGAAGGTGGCCCGCTCGCTCGGCATGGTGGTGTTCGACAACCAGGCGCGCGTCTGACACGGACCGACGGTGGCCAGTCTGGCCCCATCATTCGGTCGCGGTGCGATGACGAACACCTGGCAGGACATCAAGAACGCCAATGTGGTGATCGTGATGGGCGGCAACGCCGCCGAAGCGCACCCGTGCGGCTTCAAATGGGTGATCGAAGCGAAGATCGAGAACGGCGCGAAGCTGATCGTGGTCGACCCACGGTTCACGCGCACGGCGTCGGTCGCGGATTATTACGCCCCCATCCGGCCGGGCACGGACATCGCGTTCCTCAGCGGCCTGATGCGCTACCTGCTCGAGAAGGACGCCATCCAGCACGAGTACGTGCGCTCGTACACGAACGCCAGCCTGATCGTGCAGGAGGGCTTCGGCTTCCAGGACGGCCTGTTCAGCGGCTACGACGAGGCCAAGCACGGCTACGACCGCTCGTCGTGGGATTACGAGCTGGACGAGAACGGCTTCGCGAAGTCGGACGACACCTGGCAGAACCCGCGCTGCGTCATCAACCTGCTGAAGCAGCACGTCTCGCGGTACACGCCGGAGATGGTTTCGCGTATCACCGGCACGCCGCAGGACAAGTTCCTGCACATCTGCGAACTGATCGCCGCGACCTCCGCGCCCGACAAGGCCATGACCAGCCTGTTCGCGCTCGGCTGGACGCAGCACACGGTGGGTGCGCAGAACATCCGCGCCATGGCGATGGTCCAGCTGCTGCTGGGCAACATCGGCGTGGCCGGCGGCGGTATGAACGCGCTGCGCGGTCACTCGAACATCCAGGGCCTCACCGACGTGGGCCTGCTGTCGAACCAGATGCCCGGTTACCTCAGCATGCCGTACGACCGTGAGCCCACGTTCGACGACTACATGAAGACCAAGCAGTTCAAGCCCCTGCGCAACGGGCAGACGAGCTACTGGTCCAATTACCGCAAGTTCATCGTCAGCTCGCAGAAGGCGCTGTTCGGCGACGCGGCCACCGCGGAGAACAACTGGGCCTACGACTGGCTGCCCAAGCTCGACATCCCGCTGTACGACATCATCAAGGCGTTCGAGATGATGAACAACGGCGAGATGAGCGGCTACATCTGCCAGGGCTTCAATCCGCTGCAGGCGTTCCCCGATCGCGGCAAGATCCGTCGTGGCCTGAGCAAGCTGAAGTTCCTCGTCACCATGGATCCGCTGGATACGGAAACCTCCCGTTTCTGGCAGGACTTCGGCCCGCAGAATCCTGCGAAGCCGTCGGAGATCCAGACCGAGGTGTTCCAGCTGCCCACCACCTGTTTCGCCGAGGAGAACGGCTCGCTGGTGAACTCGGCCCGCTGGCTGCAGTGGCACTGGAAAGCCGCCGAGGCCCCGGGCATCGCCAAGTCCGACATCTGGATCATGACCGGCCTGTTCCAGCGCCTGCGCGAGCTGTACCGCAAGGAAGGCGGCGCCTTCCCCGACGCGCTGCTCAACCTGACCTGGAAGTACACGGACCCGCGCCAACCGGATCCGGAAGAGCTGGCGAAGGAGATGAACGGCCGGGCGCTCGCCGACCTCACCGATGCCACCACCGGCGCGGTGACCAAGGCCGGCACCCTGCTGGACGGCTTCGGCCAGCTGCGCGACGACGGCACCACCGCGTCGGGCTGCTGGATCTTCTCCGGCTCGTTCACCGAGAAGGGCAACCAGATGGCCCGCCGCGACGCCACGGATCCGCGCGAACAAGGCATCGCGCCGAACTGGGCATGGGCGTGGCCGGCCAACCGGCGCATCCTCTACAACCGCGCGAGCGCCGATCCGAACGGCAAGGCCTGGAACCCGAAGAAGCCCGTGATCGAGTGGAACGGGACGAAGTGGACGGGCGTCGACGTTCCCGACTACGGCCCCACGATCAAGCCGTCGGACGGCGTCGGTCCCTTCATCATGAACGCCGAGGGCATGGGTCGCCTATTCGCGCGCGATCTCATGGTGGAAGGCCCCTTCCCCGAGCACTACGAACCGATGGAATCGCCCGTCGAGAACGTGCTGCACCCGAAGGTGAGCCACAACCCGGTCGCCCGCGTGTTCGCGGACGACAAGGCCAACTTCGGCACGCCCGAGCACTTCCCGTACGTGGCCACCACCTACCGCCTCACCGAGCACTTCCACTTCTGGACCAAGCACGCGCTGATCAACGCGATCCTCCAGCCGGAGGAATTCGTGGAGATCGGCGAGGTCCTGGCGAAGGAGAAAGGCATCGCGCAGGGCGGCTGGGTCAAGGTGTCGTCCAAGCGTGGCGAGGTGATCTGCAAGGCGTACGTGACCAAGCGCATCAAGCCGCTGACCGTGGACGGCAAGGCCACCCACGTCATCGGCGTGCCGCTGCACTGGGGCTTCACCGGCCAGGCGAGGAAAGGCTATGGCGCGAACACGCTGACCCCGTCGGTCGGCGACGCCAATACGCAGACGCCGGAATTCAAGGCGTTCCTCGTCAACGTCGAATCGACGACCGCACCGGTCACCGCCTGAGGCCTCCGACATGTCAGATCTGCAATCGCAAGACTATGTCCGCCGCTCGGCGACGACCCTGACGCCGCCGATGGCGCGCAACCATGAAGACCAGGTGGCCAAGCTGATCGACGTCAGCCGCTGCATCGGTTGCAAGGCGTGCCAGTCCGCGTGCATGGAATGGAACGACCTGCGCCCGGAGATCGGGCACTTCGAAGGCTCGTACGAGAACCCGAACGACCTGGGTCCGAGCGTCTGGACCCTGATGAAGTTCGCCGAGTACGAGAACGAACAGGGCAACCTCGAGTGGCTGATCCGCAAGGACGGCTGCATGCACTGCGAGGATCCGGGCTGCCTGAAGGCGTGCCCGGCGCCCGGCGCCATCGTGCAGTACGCCAACGGCATCGTCGACTTCATCAGCGACAAGTGCATCGGCTGCGGCTACTGCGTGAAGGGCTGCCCCTTCGACGTCCCGCGCATCAGCAAGACCGACCACAAGTCGTACAAGTGCACGCTGTGCTCCGACCGCGTCACGGTGGGGCTCGAGCCGGCCTGCGTGAAGGCCTGCCCCACGGGCGCGATCATGTTCGGTTCCAAGACCGACATGCACCGCCAGGCGGGCGAGCGCATCGAAGACCTCAAATCCCGGGGCTTCGAGAAGGCCGGCCTGTACGACCCCGCGGAAGTCGGCGGCACGCACGTCATGTACGTGCTGCACCACGCCGACAAGCCCTCGCTGTACTCCGGCCTGCCCGACGAACCGCGCATCAGCCCGACGGTCCGCGTCTGGAAGGGCATCCTGAAGCCGCTCGCGGTCATCGGTATCGCGGCCGCCGTCATCGGCTCGTTCTTCCACTGGGTCACCATCGGTCCCAACGAAGTCCGGGACGAGGACGAGGCCGAAGCCGATCGGGCCCTGCGCGAGATCGAGGAAGAGGAGAAGACGCCATGACCCGTCCGAAGCGAGCCCTCACGCGCTACACCACCGTCAACCGCGTGAACCACTGGATCAACGCCATCCTGTTCGTGCTTCTGGTGTTGTCGGGGCTGTCGTTCTTCGACCCGATCCTGTTCTTCCTTTCGGGTCTGTTCGGCGGCGGACAGTGGGCACGTGCCGTGCATCCGTGGTTCGGTTGCTGCCTCGTGATCAGCTGGATCGGCATGTTCGTGCAGTTCTGGCGGTCCAACCTGTTCAACCGCGACGACGCCGCCTGGTCGAAGTCCATCGTGCACGTGGTGACCAACGACGACGAGAACGTGCCGCCGATCGGCCGCAACAACAGCGGCCAGAAGCTCGTGTTCTGGGCGATGACGCTGCTGATCCCCACGCTGTTCGTCAGCGGCCTCCTGATCTGGGAGGTCTACTTCGGCAAGGCGACGTCGATCCCCGTGCAGCGCGCGGCCGTTCTGATCCACAGCCTGGCGGCGCTGGGTGCGATCTTCGTGTGGATCGTGCATGTGTACGCCGCGATCTGGATCCGCGACTCGGTGCGCAGCATGACGCAGGGTTACGTCACGCCCGGCTGGGCATGGCACCATCACCGCAAGTGGTTCTATCAGCTGGCGTCCGGCCAACGCGTGAAGACCGAGCCCAGGAAGAATCCGTGAAGCAAGCCGAAGCACCGCCGAACGCCAAATGGAGTGGCCCGTCCCACGCAGGCGTCAAGGCACCCGATCCGATCGTTCTCCCCGATCCCGCTACCCGCTTCGCCACCACGGCGAAGCGTCTGGACGGGATGGCCGAAGGCCACCCGCTGGAGCCGTGGCTGCGGTTCATGGCCGCGCTTTCGCGGGCGCAACACGACGTCGCCACGGCGATCGTGCCGGGTGCCACGCTCGCCGGCGACGACGTCGCGCGTGCCGTCGACGCCCGTCTGCCGCCGCTCGCCGCGGACGGCCATCGACGCGACGCCGCATGGCGCGACGGACTGACCCGCCTGCTCGACGGCATCGACGCGGCGTCCTTGCCGCCGCCGGCCCGCGACGCGATCGCGCAGCTCCGCGGCATGAGCACCGACGCGATCGAGACGCTCGCCGACCAGTTCCTTCGCGGTCGCGTCGCCACGGCGGACGCGGCGGCGGCGGTCTATGTCGCCGCGGCCCTGCAGGTGTATTTCACGGTGTCGGCCGCACGGCTCGACGCCGATGCGCTGCGCCTGCTCGAGGAGCGCCCGCTCTGCCCCTGCTGCGGCTCGCCCTCCGTGTCGGGCCTCATCACCGCCAGCGGCACGACGCCCGGCAGCCGCTTCCTGTACTGCTCGATGTGCTCCACGTCGTGGAACCACGTCCGTGCCGTGTGCCTGAACTGCAAGGGCACCCAAAAGCTATCCGTGAAGGGCATCGAGGGCGATCCGGAAGTCATCAAGGTGGAAACCTGCGGCGACTGCCATACCTACAGCAAGCTGCTCTACCAGTTGCGCGACATGCAGGTCGACCCGTACGCGGACGACCTCGCCTCGCTCGGCCTCGACCTGCTGGTCGCCGAAGCGGGATACTCGAGGCACGCACCGAACCCGCTGCTCCTGGCGGGGGACGACGACGCCCTCGAGTAGACTCCACGCGCCATGGCCGACCCAGAGAACGTTTTTCGCCAGCTACCCGCCGTCGCCACCGTCCTCGCCTCGCCCGGGGCGGCGGCGCTCGCCGGGCGGCACGGGCGCCAGGCCACCACGAACGCCATCCGCGACGCGCTCGCCGACGCACGCAAGGCCCTCCAGCGCCAGGACGGGAGCGCGCTCGCCGGCGATTGGCCACCCTCGGCGCACGACATCGTCCACGCGGCGGCAAGGCGGCTCGACACGCCGCCCACCCTCCGCCCGGTCATCAACCTCACCGGCACGATCCTGCACACCAACCTCGGCCGCGCCCTGCTCCCGGAGTCCGCGATCGAGGCGGCCGTCGACGCCATGCGCCACCCGGTGCCGCTGGAATACGACCTCGGCACGGGCGCGCGGGGCGAACGCGACGACCACGTGCGCGCATTGCTGCGTGAACTGACCGGCGCCGACGATGCCACGGTGGTGAACAACAACGCGGCGGCGGTACTGCTCTGCCTCAATACCTTCGCCCTGCGTCGCGAGGCGATCGTCTCGCGCGGGGAGCTGATCGAGATCGGCGGCGCGTTCCGCATGCCCGACATCATGGCGCGCGCCGGCGCGGACATGGTCGAGGTCGGCACGACGAACCGCACCCACCCGGCGGATTACCGCGACGCGCTGAACGAGCGCAGCGGCCTGATCCTGAAGGTTCACACGTCCAATTACCGCATCCAGGGCTTCACGTCGGAAGTCGGCGCACGCGAGCTGGCCGGCATCGCCGACGAGGCCGGCGTGCCGCTGCTGAACGACCTCGGGTCCGGCAGCCTGGTCGACCTCTCCATGCAGGGCCTCGCCCGCGAGCCGACGGTGCGCGAAGCCGTGCAGGAAGGCGCACGGCTGGTCACCTTCTCCGGCGACAAGCTGCTCGGCGGGCCGCAGGCCGGTTTCATCGTCGGCGACCGCGCCCTGATCGAGCAGATCAACCGCAATCCGCTCAAGCGTGCGCTGCGCGTCGACAAGATGCGCCTCGCCGCCATCGAGGCGACGCTACGGCTCTATCGCGACCCGGATCGTCTCGGGGAACACCTTCCGACGCTGCGCTATCTCGCGCGCACGGTCGGCGAGATCCGTGCGCAGGCGACGCGACTGCTGCCCGCGGTCGCCGCGCGATTCGGCGAGGCGTTCCATGCCGACATCGGCGACTGTCAAAGCCAGGTCGGCTCGGGCGCGTTACCCCTCGACACGCTGCCGAGCGCCGCGCTGACGATCCGCGCGCACGGCAGCCAGTCCGCGCTCGAAGCGCTGGCGGCCCGCCTGCGCACCGGCGCGCGACCCGTCATCGGACGGGTCGCGGACGGTGCGCTGCACTTCGACCTGCGTTGTCTCGCCGACTCGGACGAGCCCGCGTTCCTGGCCACGCTGGCGGAACGGAGCGCCGAGGCGCCGTGATCGTCGGTACCGCGGGACACATCGACCACGGCAAGACGTCGCTGGTGCGCGCGCTGACCGGCGTGGATACCGATCGGCTGAAGGAAGAGAAAGCGCGCGGCATCACCATCGACCTCGGCTTCGCCTACCTGCCGCTGGACGACGGCCGGACGCTCGGCTTCATCGACGTGCCGGGCCACGAACGCTTCGTGCATACCATGGTGGCCGGTGCCAGCGGCATCGACATCGCCCTGCTCGTCGTCGCCGCCGATGACGGCGTGATGCCGCAGACGCTCGAACACCTGGCGATCCTCGACCTGCTCGGCACGCGTCGCGCCCTGATCGCCCTGAACAAGGCCGACCTCGCCACACCCGAACGGCTCGCCACCGTGGAGGCCCAGATTCGCGAAGCGATCGCAGGCACCGTCCTGGAAGGCGCCGACATCCTGCCGGTCTCGGCGAGCACGGGGGCTGGCGTCGACGACCTGCGCGCGCGCCTCGCCGCGGAAGCGCGCGCACTGGGCGAGCGCAGCGACGATGCCCGCTTCCGCCTCGCCGTCGACCGCGTGTTCACCCTGCCCGGCATCGGCCTCGTCGTCACGGGCACCGTGTTGTCGGGCAGCGTGCAGGTGAAGGATCAGGTCACGATCAGTCCCTCCGGCCTCGCCGCTCGCGTGCGATCCATCCACGCGCAGAATCGCCAGGTGACGACGGGGCGCGCCGGCGATCGCTGCGCGTTGAACCTCGCCGGCGACGGCGTCGCGAAGGATGCGATCCAGCGCGGCGACATGGTCGTCGATCCGTCGCTGCATGCGCCGACCGACCGCATCGACGCCCGGCTGCACCTGCTGCCCGGGGAGCCGAAGGCGGTCGTGGCGTGGTTTCCGGCGCGCCTGCATCACGGTGCCACGGAGGTCGGCGTCCGCCTCGTGCCGCTTCAGGGCGAACAGGTCCGGCCCGGGCAGACGGCCGACGTGCAGCTCGTGCTGGACCGCCCGATCGCGGCCGCCGTCGGCGACCGCTACGTGCTCCGCGACGTGTCCGCGCGACGCACCATCGGCGGCGGGACGTTCATCGACCTGCGGGCCCCCGAACGCCAGCGGCGCAAGCCCGAGCGCATCGCCGAGCGCGAGGCGATGGCGATCGCCGATCCACGAGAGAGCCTCGCAGCCCTGCTCGACATCGCACCGTACGCGCGAGACCTCGACGTGTTCGCCCGCGATCGCGCGCTCACGCCGTCGACGCTCGCCGCCCTCGTCGCGGACATGGATCTCGTGCGCTTCGACAGCGGCGACGAGCGCGCCGCCATCGCCATGCCCGCGTGGCGGCGCTTCGTGGCGGCGGTGAACGAACACCTCGAAACGTTCCACGCGGCCCAACCGGACGTCCAGGGCATGGCGCGCGAGAAACTCCGCCTCGCCGTGCTGCCGCGCCTGACGGCCGGCGCGTTCGCGCTGGCGCTGCAACACCCCGACGTCGCCGGCACCGTCGTTCGCGACGGTGCCTTCGTACGCCTGGCCTCCCACTCGCTGCAGATCAGCCCCGAGCGCGAGGCGCTTTGGAACAAGGTGGCACCACTGCTCGGCGGCGAGGCGCGGTTCAAGCCGCCCCGGGTGCGCGACATCGCGGGCGAACTCGGCACGCCGGAAGACCACATCCGCCGGATGCTGAAGTTCGCCGGCCGGCTGGGCCATGTCGACGAAGTGGCGCACGATCACTTCTTCCTGCGCGCCACGATGCACGAGATGGTGCAGATCGCCGTCGACATCGCGGCGCACGCCGCGGATGGCCGCTTCACCGCCGCGCAATTCCGCGACCGCCTCGACTGCGGCCGCAAGGTCGCGATCCAGATCCTGGAGTTCCTCGACCGGCAGGGTGTTATGCTCAATCAAGGTACGTTGCGCCGGATCCAGCCGCGTTACGTCGACCTCTACGGCGGTCCCTCGCCGTAATCGTCACTGGAAGAGCAACGTCCCCGGTGGGGCGTCCGGACTTCAAATCCGGGTGAGGCAGCCAGACTGTTTCGGGTGGGTTCGACTCCCATGCTCTTCCGCCATTTCAGCCGCCGAACTGCCGCCGCATGAAGGCCATGTACTCGTCTTCCGAGGTTTCCCGGCGAGCCTTGACGAGCGGCTTGATGTCTTCGGTCGCCACGTAGCGGAGGCGATTCGTGCCGTCGGTGACCGCTTCGTAGATCACGCCTGCCACGTCGTCGGACGTCGCGAGGCGGTTCGCGCGCAGGCCTTCGAAGATCTTCGCCGCGTTCGCCACGAAGGTCTCGTATCCCTCGGGAATCGTCGCCTGACCGAACTCGTCCGTCGAGCGCGCGCTGAATCCGGTGTCCAGCACGCCACCCGGCTCCACGATCTTCACTACGATGCCCTGCGAGGCCAGTTCGTACGACAGCGATTCCGAGAAGCCCTCGAGAGCGAATTTGCTCGCGTTGTATAGCGAGATCATCGGCAGCCCGAACACCCCCGCGCCGGAACTGACGTTGACGAAGGTGCCCCGTCGCCGCGCCCGGAAATGCGGCAGCACGGCCCGCGTGACGTCCATCACGCCGAAGACATTCACGTCGAACTGCTCCTGGATCTTCTCGCGGCTGGCCGCCTCGAATATCCCGAACAGGCCGAAACCGGCATTGTTCACGACCGCGTCGATCGCGCCGAATCGTTCGATCCCCGTGGCGACGGCGGCGTCGATGCTCGCGCGATCCTGCACGTCGAGGCGCACCACGAGCACGTTGGGCAGCGTGGCCAGAGCGGCGCCAGCGCCAGGGTCGCGCATGGTCGCGACCACGTTCCACCCGCGGGCGGCGAACAGGGTCGCAGTGGCACGGCCGAAACCGGTCGAGGCGCCGGTGATGAGGACAGTGGGGTTCATGAGCGGTCTCCGTTGAGTGACATCTACAAGCTGGATGCACGTCACTGTGCTCACAATCGGGTTTATCCGGGACGCCTCGATGAAGGATTCCGCACAATGCAGAAGACGGGCCTGCCAGAACTCCACGCGGTACTCGCCGTGGCGACGCATCGCAGCTTCCGCCGCGCCGCGCTGGCGCTGGGCATGTCGGCGTCCGCGCTCAGCCACGCGATCGCCACGCTCGAGCGCCGCATGGGGGTACTGCTCTTCCATCGCACCACCCGCAGCGTCTCCCTGTCCGAGGCGGGCGAGGCGTTCGTCGCACGGATACGCCCTGCCCTGGAGGAAATCGCCGCGGCGATGGACGAAGCCAACGATTTCCGCGACAGCCCGGCGGGAACGTTGAGGATCAACACCTCGGAGGGCGCGGCGGCAATGGTGCTGCGACCGATCCTGCTCGAGTACGTCCGTCGTCACCCGGCGATGCGGCTCGATGTCGTGACCGAGGGCCGTTTCGTCGACATCGTGGCCGAGGGTTTCGACGCGGGCATCCGCACGATCGATGCCGTGCCGCAGGACATGGTGGCCGTTCCCTGCAGCGGTTCGCTGCGCTTCGTTGTCGTGGGCTCCCCCAGTTACTTCGAGGGCCGGTCAAGGCCGAGGGCTCCGGAAGACCTGCTGTCGCACGTCTGTATCCGGAGCCGTCTGCCGAGTGGCGCCTGGTACCGCTGGGATTTCGCGCGCCATGGCGAGGAGCGCACCGTGGACATCGACGGACCCCTCGGGTTCGACAACCACCACCTCATGATCGCCGCCGCGCTCGACGGCATGGGCCTGATCTGGACCAACGAATGGTCGGTCGCCCCACACCTGGCCACGGGCCGGCTGGTCGCGGTGCTCGAAGACTGGTCGCCACGCTTCGATGGCCTGTGCGTGTACTACCCCGCGCACCGCCACATGACGGCCGGCCTTCGCGCTTTCATCGATCTGGTCAAGGAGAAGGCCGGAGACGTCTAGACGACATCGACACCGGGCTCGCCTTCGACGACCGAGCCGACGATGCTCGCCCGCGGATAGCCGGCATCGACGATGCGACGGAGGATCGCCTCGGCATGCGCGGCGTCGCACGCGACCAGCAGTCCACCCGACGTCTGCGGATCGGTCAGCAGGTCACGACGCCACGGCGGCAGATCGTCCGCGAGCGCGATGCCGTCGCCATAGCTGGCCCAGTTGCGATTCGACGCGCCGGTGATGAAACCGGCCTGCGCCAGCGCCTCCGCCTGCGCGAGCCACGGCACGGCCTTAGGGTCGATAGCGATACGGACGCCGCTCCCTCGGGCCATTTCCAGCGCGTGGCCGAGCAGGCCAAAGCCGGTGACATCCGTGATGCCATGCACGTCGTCATCCTTCGCGAGCTCGTGCCCGATGCGGTTGAGCAACGTCGTGGAGGCGATCATCTCGTCGTACGCGTCCTTCGGCAGCGCTTCCTTCTTGAAGGCCGCCGAGTACACGCCCACGCCGATGCCCTTGGTCAGGATCAGCGCGTCGCCGCGCCGCGCACCGGTGTTCCGGCGCACTTCGCCGGGTGCGCACAGCCCGATGGCCGCGAGGCCGTAGATCGGCTCGGCGGAATCGATGGAATGCCCGCCCGCGATCGGAATACCGGCCTCGGCGCAGACCGCTTCGCCACCCGCGAGAATGGCGCGCACCGTTTCCGTGTCTATCTTGCCCAGCGGCATGCCGAGGATGGCGAGGGCCATGATCGGCTTGCCGCCCATGGCGTACACGTCCGACAAGGCGTTCGTGGCCGCGATGCGCCCGAAGTCGAACGGATCGTCGACCACGGGCATGAAGAAGTCGGTGGTGGCAATGACGCAGGTTCGGTCGTCGACCTGCCAGACGGCGGCATCGTCGCTGGATTCGGTGCCGACCAGCAACTGAGCGAAGGGCATCGCGGAAGGCTTGTCGGCGAGCAGGTCGCGCAGCACGGACGGTGCCAGCTTGCAGCCACAGCCGCCGCCGTGGGCAAGTTCGGTCAAACGTGGAAAAGTCATGACAGATTCCAACAAGTGCGTGATAGCGCGCCGGTATGTTTGTGCGGCAGCATAACGCAGAGCCAAATCCAGGGGTCCCCATGTCCGTCGCCACCATGCGCTCCGCGCGCACCATGCGCTGGTCCGTCTTCCTCCTGCTTGCCGTGGCGGGCCTCTTCTACGTGAAGTGGTATCCGTATTACGGGCGCGCGTTCGAGGCGGCCGCGAATCATTCCATCGGCAAGTCGATCCTGATGGGCGACGCGGCGAGCGCGCCGGCGGCGTCGTGGGACGCGGCGCTCGGTTACGCGATGGCCTATGGCAAGGCGATCTGGAAGGCGATGCTGCTCGGTCTGCTGCTCGGCTCGGCGTTGCAGGCGCTGATCCCCGCGAGCGCCGTGCATCGCGCGCTCGGCGGACGCGGCCTCGGCAGCACGCTGATGGGCGGGCTGATGGGCATTCCCGGGATGATGTGTACCTGCTGTGCCGCGCCGGTCGTGGTCGGCCTGCGCAAACAGAACGCCGCGCCGGGAGCGTCGGTCGCCTTCTGGCTCTCCAACACCATGCTCAATCCCGCCACGCTCGTGTTCACCGGCTTCGTGCTCGGCTGGCACTGGACCGGCCTCCGCCTGGCGCTGAGCATTCCGCTGGTCTTCGGCCTGGGCTGGCTTGCCAATCGCCTCGCCGGTCCGGGGGAACCCATCGTCGCGACGCCTCCGGCGGAACCGGAAACGCGCACGTTCGGCGACGTCCTCGTCCGCTGGGGGCAGATCTTCCTGCGCATGACCGTGCGCCTGATCCCCGAGTACCTCGTCATCGTGCTGCTGCTCGGCGCGGCACGCGCGTGGATGTTTCCGCACGTCGGACCCGACGTGGGCGATCAGTGGTTCTGGGTGCTGGGTCTCGCGCTGGCCGGCATGCTCTTCGTCATCCCGACGGCCGGCGAAGTGCCGATCGTGCAGGCCATGCTCGCGCTGGGCGTGGGCGCCGCGCCCGCGGCCGCCCTGCTCATGACCCTGCCGCCCGTGAGCCTTCCGTCGCTCGCGATGCTGGTGCGTTCGCTGCCGATGAAGCTCCTCGTCACCATCGCCCTGACGGTCGTGGCATTCGGCGTCCTCGCCGGCACGCTGGCGAGCCTGCTCGGCTTCCGCTAGCGGCGCGGCGAGGGACGCCCGACCCGCCTCAGAACCCCTCGAGGACCAGCTTCCCCTGCACGCGATGGCTTTCCAGCAACGCATGCGCCCGACGCAGATTCGCGGCGTCGATGCGACCGAGGTGCTCACCGACGGTGGTGCGCACGACACCCTGATCGATCAGTGTCGCCACGCGATCCAGCAGCTCGCGCTGCTTGCCCATGTCCGGCGTGCGGTACATGGAGCGGGTGAACATGAACTCCCAGTGCAACGAGATCGACTTTCGCTTCAGCGGCATCGCATCGAGCGTGGCCGGGTCGTCGATCAGCGCCAGCTGGCCCTGCGGCTTCAGGACCTCGACGATCTGCGCGTAGTAGTCGCCCGTATGCGTCAGGCCGATCACGTGATCCACCTGCGGATGACCCGCCTCGACCAGTTGCGGACCGAGCGGCTTCGTGTGGTCGATCACGTGATGCGCGCCAAGCTCCCGCACCCACGCCTGCGTCGCGGGACGGGACGCCGTGCCGATGATCGACACGCCGGTCAGCTTCCGCGCGAGCTGCACGAGGATCGATCCCACGCCTCCCGCGGCGCCGATCACCAGCAGGCTCTGCCCTTCACCGCCGCCCTCCGGAATGCGCAGACGGTCGAACAACAGCTCCCACGCCGTGATCGCCGTCAGCGGCAGCGCGGCCGCGTCGGCGGAGGAAATCGAGCGCGGCGCGTGTCCCGCGATCCGTTCGTCGACGAGGGTGTACTCGGCGTACGAGCCGGGACGCGTGATGTCGCCGGAGAACCACACCCGGTCGCCTTCGCGGAAGCCGTCGACGCCCGCGCCGGCCTTCTCGACCACGCCCACGCCATCCCAGCCGAGGATGCGCGGCGCCGGCGGCTGCACGGCCGCGCGCAGCTTGGTGTCCACGGGATTGACCGCGATGGCCTCGATCCTCACCCGCAGATCGCGCTCGCCCGGCTCGGGAAGGGGCACGTCGATGTCGTACAGAGCGGCGGGATCGCTGGCCGGAAGCCCGGCGCGGTCGTAGACGATGGCTTTCATGGCGCTACCTTTCGTGAACAGAAGGTTGCATTATGCAAGTCGCTATGGTGCGGATAAACGACAATAACGACCACGAATCAGGACACGGCACAGGACCACGCGATGCATCGGATCGGCTATCTGCTCACCGAAGGTTTCCAGGTGATGGCCTTCGGCACCCAGACGGTGTTCGAGATGGCCAACGTCGTCGCGCGGGAGCCGGTCTACCGTGTCACGAACCACTCGCTGGCCGGCGGTAGCGTGACGTCGTCGCTGGGTGGCCGCGTGAGCACGGATGCCGTCACCGATGGCACGGACGCGGACACGTGGATGATCTGCGGCGTCGTCGATCCGACGCTTCAGGTCGTCGCCGACGACGAACTCGCCTTCCTCCGCGCGGCATCGACGAGCAGCCGCCGCGTCGCGGGACTGTGCACCGGCGCTTTCGCGCTCGGCGCCGCCGGGCTCCTCGCCGGCCGCCGCGCCACCACGCACTGGGCGTTCGCCGATGCCCTGCGCGCGCGCCACCCCGACGCCCGGGTCGAGGCCGATCGCATCTTCATCGCCGATGGCGCCATCTGGACCTCGGCAGGGCTGACCGCGGCCATGGACCTCTCGCTCGCCATGGTCGAGGACGATCTGGGCCGGGAGGTGGCGAACCAGGTCGCGCGCGTCCTCGTGATGCACCATCGGCGCGGGGGTGGCCAGTCCCAGCATTCCGAGCTGCTGCGCATGGCGCCACGTTCCGATCGCGTGCAGGCGGCGCTCGACTTCGCGCGAAGCAATCTCTCGCGGCCGCTGTCGGTGGACGAACTGGCCGCTGCCGTGCACCTGAGCGCGCGGCAGTTCAGCCGCGTCTTCCAGGCGGAAACGGGCACGTCGCCCGCGAAAGCGATCGAGCGCCTGCGCCTCGAGGCCGCGCGTACGATGGTCGAGCGCGGCCGGCATGCCCTCGACACCATCGCGCGCGAGACCGGCTTCCGCGATCGCAAGCACCTGCGCGACGCCTTCGTGCGTGGGTACGGCATCAGTCCCCAGGCGCTGCGTCGCGAAGCGCGCGCGGCGGCCTGACCGCGATCGCGACGGTTTGCCCCCGACGTGCGGGCGATTCGCACGAAAGTGGCTTTGCATGCGCGAACGCATCGCCTACCCTGCCATCGCCGAACCCCCGCACCGTACCCATGACGACCGCGACACCCTTCTCACGTACCGAGCGGCTCCAGCCGTTGCCGGAGAACGTCCTCTCGATCACGGGGCGCCACCATCACTGGGCGGGTGCGCGCGTCGACATCCACGAACAACGTAGCCGGGGCCGGGTGTGTCACCACCTTTGCTACGAGAACGAGACGCGCCTTTCCGCCCTGCTCGAGGAAGTCGGCACGGGCCGGGCCGAACCGCGGATCAAGGCCGACAGGCGCTGCGAGGTGGAATACCAGCCCGGGCACATGACGCTGGTCCCGGCGGGCATGGACCTCTACGGCCACAGCGACGACATCGTCTACATGAAGGACGCGACGGTGGCGTTCGATCTCGACGTGCTCGAACGACGCTTCGAGGGCATCTTCCAGCGATCGGCGTTGCTGGCGCCACGGGTGCGCATGGTGGACCCGCGCATCGCCTCGATCCTCCGGCTGCTCGGCGATGTCGTCGAGAACGACGACCCCTCCGTGCAGCTCTACGGCGACAGCCTCATCGCCAGCCTCGTCGCGTGCCTGATGCGGCCCGGTCGGCCGGTCGAGACACCGAAAGGCGGGCTGGCGCCCTGGCAGGTGCGAAGGGTCACGAACTACCTGCACGACCGGCTACCGCTGCGCGTCGACCTCGAGGAACTGGCCGGCGTGGCCGGATTGTCGCTCGCGCATTTCAGCCGCGCCTTCAGGCTCTCGACCGGCCTCGCCCCGTACCAGTGGCAGCTCGACATGCGCATCAAGCGCGCGCAGGAGTTGATGGTGACGACCACCGATACGCTCGAGGACATCGCGGAATCCTGCGGCTTCGCGGACAACGCCCATTTCGCGCGCACGTTCAGGCGATTCGCCGGGTGCTCGCCGTCGGCCTGGCGTCGCAGCCGCGCCTGACGCGGCGCGCGCCACACCGACGAAGCTACGCCGGGTTCGATGTCGGCTCCGCCAGATGCAACAGCGGGAACGGTCGGCCCTCGCCGTCCGTCTCCGAGCGGGAGACCACCACGAAGCCGCGCGCGCGATAGAACGCGAGGGCCGCCGGATTCTGTTCGTTGACGTCGACGGTCAACGCCCCCTTCAGCATGCGCGCATGCGCGAGCAGCGTCGATCCCACGCCCATGCCGGCGTGCGACGGATCGACGAACAGCGCCTCGAGCTTCGCGCCATCGAGGCCCATGAAGCCGATGGGCTCGTCATCCTCGCCGGTCAGCACCCATACCTCCAGCTGCGCGAGCGCGCCATCGCGCACCGCGGGAATGAGCGCCTCGATATCGGCTTCCGATAGAAAGTCGTGCGTCGCCCGTACCGAGCGCAGCCAGAGGGACAACAGGAGCCCGGCGTCGCCGGATCGCGAAAGGCGGATGGTCGACATGATTCGGTCAGGATGCATCAGGGATGCGGAGCGTACCGTTTTGTGTGCGCGACGCGAAGTCTCCGGCGACCGGCGCTATCGCCGCAGCGGATCGTGACCCCAGTTCATCAACGAATAACGCCACGGCGTGTCCTTCACGTTCCCGGCCGGTCGCTGCGCGAGGTGACGTGCCACGTAACCATTCACCTTGCGCATGTGCCTGAGGTCGCCTTCGGTGAGATCGCGCTGCGCTTTGCCGAGCAGTCGCACGATACGCCGTCCCGACGCATGGCCGACCGACTCGCGTCCACCCTCTTTCGCGCCCACCGCTTTCGATTCGTCCGTCGCGAGCCACGTCTCGAGGCGCTTCGCGGTCATGTTCACCGATGCGTGGAAGTCCTTGATGATGCTCGCGCGTTCGTCGTCGATGCTCATGGCGATATCCCGTGCTCAGGTCCGCGTACTCAAACATCGCCGGGGTCGACATAATGTCTGCGGACAGCCAAGGAAACCTATGCGATGTCGTTGAACGATCTTTCCGCCGCCCTCGCCGCCATCGTCGCCGGACGCGACGACGACGCGACCCACGCCTTGCGGCGCGTGTCCGGTGACGGATCGATCATGGCGCGCGCATTGCTCCACGCGCTGAACGACGGTGCCACGAATGGCGCGTACGACGAGGCGGCCGCCTTCCAGACCTTCATCCGGGCTGGGGGCAACGTGCCGCTCTACGCGTCGGTCGGCGAGACGCTGGCGGCCGTGTACGACGAACGGCGACCCGCCACGCTGCTGGACATCGGCACGGGCGACGGCATGGCCCTGCTTCCCGCGCTGGCGAACGCATCGCAACCGCCGGCCGATGTCACCGTCGTCGAACCGCATCCCGGTCTTCTGGCGTCGCTGACCGCCCGGCGGCCGGACGTTCGCGCGATCGCGGCGACGCTCGAGGCGTTCGCCGCGAGCCTGACCGGGAACGATCGCTGGGATCTCGCCCAGTCCACCTTCGCACTGCAATCGGTCGCTCCGGAGGCGCGGCGCGAGGCGCTTCGGCGTCTCCGCCCGCACGTGGGCGAACTCGCGATCGTCGAGTTCGACGTACCCGATCTGGCCTGGGCCAGCGACGAGATGAGCGCCTCCTTGGCCCGCCGCTACGAGCGCGCGGCGAGCGAGTACGGCGCGGACGCGGAACTCGTCGCCGGCGGATTCCTCGCACCGATGCTGCTGGGCCAGATCCGCGCCGCCCGACCCTCCAACTGGGAGCAGCCCATCGCCGCATGGATGGACGAACTGCGCGACTGCGGTTTCGTGCGCATCGACGTCGAGCACGTGCACGATTACAGCTGGGCGCCGGCCATGCTCCTGCGCGCGTCATCGCAGGCCTGACGCGACAGATCGGTCAGTGTCGTGCTGCCTGGCGGCCACGACTGCTTAGGGCCGACCCGATTGCATGTCGACCAGAGTACGAACATCATCGCCGTGGTCAGTCTGCCTTATCGGTAGTCACAAGCGAGGTCGTAACGAGGTATGTCGAGCGTGTCCATTTACCGTCCCCGCGTTCACTACATGACCTTTGTACTCGGTCAATCTCTGGTCGTTTCGCTCACCTTGCTCGGAGGGTGCGCACGGCCGCGGGCGTCGATGCCGGCCGCACAGCCACCAGCGCGCTTTGCCGCTTCCAGCTACGAAGCGCTTCCCGCCGCGAGCGACGCCCGATATCACATGACAACCCAGCAGCACGCATCGGGTGCGCAGCCGGTCGCCAACGATCCCCCGGCGTACCCAGCGGGGTGGATCGCGGCGAACCTGCCGCCCGTGACGATCCGAGCCAAGGTCATCGTCGACGGTGAGGGCAAGGTCACCGAGGTACGCGACCTCGACGACCTCGGAGACCCACAGCACGTCGCCTTCTTCGCGGCGACGCGCGAGGCGGCGATGCACTGGACCTACACCCCGATGACGGTCGTGCAGGATCACGAGGATGCCAGGGGCAACTTCAGCACCACCCGGAGCACGTCTCCTTTCAGCCTCGATTACGCGTTCCGCTTCGAGCTCCGGGACGGTAAGCCCGTAGTATCGGCAACGCGCTGAGACGACGCTCCGGCCGGTGATGATTCTGAGAACGCAACGAAACGCATCGATTCGCCACTCTCGACCGCAATTCGCCTTCACTACCAGTCCCGCAGGCTAGAGAATGCAAACTCTTTCCAAGCCGGAAGCCGCACGGACCGATAGGGCAACATACATATACGAACCGCGGCGGCAGAACGATCCACCGGCCGTCACATCACGAAGAACCAGGCGCCGATCGGATGAGGATTCCGAGGCTAGTTCGCGTTGAAGTTCGAGATCACCCGATACTTGATGTGATCGTTAGTCGCCTCCAGAATTTCGAGTCGCGCACCCTTGTAGCCTATGGTCGCGGATTCCGATAAATCGTACTCGACGTCATTACTGAAAGCTGGTCGCGCCACGTTTCCCGAAAACTCGCGATAACCGACATTAACCTTCTGACCTATTTTTCCACTGTAGATCAATGTCTGCTGGAATGACTCATCGGTAGCGATAGCCTTCACGACCCGGCGAAAGTCATCGCTCTTCTTGCAGACGGATGCATTGAAGACTGTCACGACGCAAATTCGGTTGTCGCCTTTGTATGCCTGCACGGCCTGAAATGGGTCAGCAAGAGCAGCCTTCTCGATTCGGCCGCCATCGGCTGTAGGGCTCGGCACATAGAAGTCCGAGTTCTTGTTCTCACCCTGCTTTACGAAGTAGCCGTGGTGAAGCGTATATGGGCTGAACAGCCCGATGTTGACATCCTTCTGAAGAAGAAGGGCCTCACGCTCGAAGAGCACGCCTTGCTTCAGCATTTCATCGCCCACCGACGCGGTAACGATCTGTCCTACGGCAGGCTCACTCAGGCGCGTTGCTTTTGGCGCGTAATTGTATTTCGGAGCGACACATGCCGAAAGCATGAGCGCTGAGCAGACCATCGCGGTGCGATAGAAAAAGAGCATGCGTAAGTTCCCCTGAAGTATCCGGTCCAACACGGTCACGGCGCTCCGAGAAACCTTTCGAATCCCTCAGGCACGGCTGTAGCCGGAGCTATCGGCGATCGACCGGGAATCTTTAACGAATTTCGCCATTGGCACCACGCGCGACTACCGACCACCTCGCCGTAGGCACCGGTGAGCGCCGGTGCGACGCCATGGAGAGGCCCGGTCGCGGTGGAGGTACCGCCAACGAGGACAACAAACAGCAGGAACGTTCCTTGCGGCGGGACGACGCCCACCAACAATACGTATTCTCTTCCCTGCGCGTCTTCGCACTCATGCTCAGATCCGTTTTCGCCGTCCTGGCCATCGCTAGCGCCACGGCCTCCGCCGCTTCTTTCGACATCCGCGGCATGGATCGCTCGGTCCGGCCCGGCGACGACTTCTATCTCTACGCCAACGGCCAATGGGACAGGGACACCGTCATACCGGCCGGCGCCCCGTTCGTATTTGGAACCGTCAACGCGCGAAGGACCTCCATCGAGCGGCTCGGTTCGATCGTCGACGAACTGGCGGCCGATCCGGCCTCGCGCGCGGGAGCGCTGTACCGCAGCTTCATGGACGAGGCCCGCCTGGATGCGCTCGGCCTCGGGCCGGCCGGACCCATGTTGCGGGAGCTGACGGGCCTGCGCAGCAAGGAGGCGGTCGCCGAAGCGATGGGCCGCTACGGGAACCTCGGCGTCTCGACATTCCTGGCCGGCACCGTCGACGACGACGACCGCCGTCCCGGCCACCGCGCGCTGCACTGGACAAGTGACGGCCTCGGCATGGGCGACCGTGCCTACTACCAGCCCGGCACCGCCGATGCGGCGAAGGTGGCGCAGGCCTACCAGTCCTATGCGAGGCGGTTGCTCGCGCGCGCCGGCGTACCGGATGCACCGCGTCTGGCGGCCGAGGTGCTGGCGTTCGAACGGCAGCTCGCCACGCCGAAACCGCCCGAGGGCGGCGCACCGGTCTACGACAAGGTCAGTCTGCGCGACATGGAGCGGCGCATGCCCGGCGTTCCCTGGCACGCGGTGACGCGCGCGTTCGGTTGGCCGGAAGGCCGCGCCATGCTCATCGACGAACCCGAGGTGCTCGCGGTGCGAGCCGCGGCATTCCGAAAGGCGTCCGTGGAGACGCTGCGCGCCTACCTCATCGTACGCTTCCTCGACGCCTATGCTCCGTACCTCTCGCATGACGTCGCCGATCTGGCGTTCGCCTTCGATCAGGGTGTGCTGAAGGGCGTGACCGCGCCGAAACCGCGCAAGGAGCGCGGAGCCGACCTGATTCGCCGGTTCATCCCGGACGATGTCGAGTCGATCTACGCCGCCCGGTACTTCTCGCCCGCCGCGCGTGCCGAGGTGAAGGCGTTGACGCGACACCTACGCGATGCGTTCGCCAGGCGGCTGGCCAACGTCGCGTGGATGGACGACGCGACCAGGAAGCGCGCACTCGGCAAACTCGACAACGTCATCATCGAGGTTGGCTACCCGGATACCTGGCACGCATACAAAGGGCTGCGGTTCGAGGACGACGATCTGTTCGGCAACGTCGTCCGAGGCGAGGCATGGCAGCACGACTGGAACGTGGCGCAGCTGGACGTGCCGGTCGATCGCCACGAATGGCGCTGTCTGTATCCGTCGACGGTCAACGCGTGCTCCGACGACACCCGCCTCGCCCTGTTCCTGCCAGCCGGCTTCCTGCAGGCACCCACGTTCGATCCCGATGCCGACCCCGCGCAGAATTACGGGCGTCTTGGCGAGACGGTGGGCCATGAGCTCACGCATCAGTTCGAC
Source organism: Luteibacter sp. UNC138MFCol5.1 (assembly GCF_900110505.1). Taxonomy (GTDB): domain Bacteria; phylum Pseudomonadota; class Gammaproteobacteria; order Xanthomonadales; family Rhodanobacteraceae; genus Luteibacter. The sequence goes on along the minus strand of NZ_FODZ01000004.1, from coordinate 98,739 downwards.
AGGGCCGGCAGCACGTTCGACGAGGACGGCCTTCGCGCGCCCTGGTGGCCGGCCGCCGTCCGCGAGCGATTCCTGGCGCGCGAGGACGCCCTGGTGAAACAGTACGACGCGTACGAAGCCGCGCCGGGCATGCACGTCGACGGCAAGCGCACGCTGGGCGAGAACACCGCTGACCTCGGCGGCCTCAACATCGCCTACGACGCGTATCGCGCGACGCTCGATGGCAAGGAACCGCCGGTCGTCGACGGTTTCACCGGCGACCAGCGGTTCTTCCTGTCCTTCGCGCAGAACAACCATGGAAAGTACACCGCAGATGGTCTGCGGCATGTCCTACTCACGAACGAGCACGCCCCGGGCCATCAGCGGACGTTCGAGGTACGCAACGTCGATGCCTGGTACCGCGCGTTCGACGTCGAACCGGGCGACAGGCTTTACCTGCCGCCCTCCGAACGGGTCCGTATCTGGTGACGGACCTTGCGCCGTCCCGTCTTCAGACCTGCGCCTGGCCACCGTCGACGAAGAGCTCGATGCCGGTGATGAAGCTGGCTTCATCGGAGGCCAGGAACGAGACGGCCTTGGCGACCTCGTCCGGCGTGCCGGTGCGGCCGAGCGGCGTGATGGCCTCCATGGCGGCGACGTAGCCCGCGATCTGCTCGTCGTTCATGCCGAGCTCGGTCTTGTAACCCGGGGTGACGACGACGCCCGGCGCCACGACGTTGATGCGGATGTCGCGGCCCTTGAGGTCGCTGGCGAAACTGCGCGCCAGCGAGCGGACGGCCGCCTTCGTGGCCGCGTAGACGCCGAACGTCGCGGGGCCTTTCACCGACACCATCGAGCCGTTGAGCACGATCGCCGAGCCGGGGCCCATCAGCTGCAGCGCCTTCTGCACGGTGAACAGCGTGCCCTTCACGTTGATGCCGAAGTACTTGTCGAACTGCGGCTCGGTGACCTGGTCGAGTGCCGTGAACTCGCCACCGCCGGCGTTCGCGAAGAGGATGTCCAGCCGGCCGCTGCGCTCGCGGATCGTGTCGAAGATGCGGTCGAGGTCGGCGGCGACCGCGATGTCGCCCTGGATCGCCGTGGCGCCGATGCGCGCCGCCACCTGGGCCAGCTCGCCTTCGCGACGGCCGGTGATGTAGACGGTGGCGCCTTCGCGGATGAACCGCTCGGCGGTGGCCTCGCCGAGGCCGGAACTGCCGCCCGTGACGAGGACGATCTTGCCGGCATGGCGGGTCGTATGGACGTTGCTGTTGGCGAGCGTATACATGGCGAAACTCCGGTGAGTGAAGCCGCGTCGCGGCTGATGGCGACAGTTTCGCTATTTAGCCTCGGCCAATAAACTGGCATATTGCGATTACTTTATTTCTTTGCAGGAATAATCCGTGGATCGTCTCCTGGCCATGCGCGTGTTCACCCGCCTCGTCGACACCGGCGGTTTCGGTAAGGCCGCCGATGCGCTGCGGCTGCCCAAGTCGACGGTCACCAAGATGATCCAGACGCTCGAGTCGGAACTCGGCGTGCGCCTGCTGGAGCGCACCACGCGCCGGATCTCCGTCACCGCCGAGGGCGCCGCTTATTACGAACACACGCGGCGGATGCTGGCGGACCTCGACGACTTCGAGTCCGACCTCGCGGGAGGCGGCAACAGCCCGATCGGCCCCTTGCGGGTCGAGACGGGTGGATCGGTGGCCGCGCGATTGCTGATTCCGGCACTGGGCGAATTCCGCGAACGGTTCCCCGGCATCGAACTGCAGATCGGCGTGAGCGATCGGACCGTCGATCTCCTGAGCGAAGGCGTGGACTGCGCGATCCGGAGCACGGGGGACGATCCGGCGGTCGTCGCGCGGCAGATCGCCGAACTGCCGTGGGCGCTCACCGCCACGCCCGGCTACCTCGCCCGGCAAGGTATACCCGAGACGTTGAGCGACCTGAAAGACCACGCGATGGTCGGGTATTTCTCCGCGCGCACCGGGCGCTCGCAGCCATTGCGGCTCAGCGATCCGTCAGGCGCGCTGCACACGGTCGACATCGCGCGCGCGCTCGAGGTCAACGAAAGCAATGCGCATTCGGCGGCCGCGCTCGCGGGGCTCGGCCTCGTGCAGACCCTTCGCTTCCAGGTCGCGGATGCGCTCGACGACGGGCGTCTGGTCGATGTCATGCCGACCTGGCAGCCGCCGCCCCTGCCCGTCTATCTCGTCTACCTGCCGACGCGGCGGCATAATCCCCGGCTTCGCGCCTTCGTCGAATGGGTCGCCCAGGCACTCCCGGCGCGGGCCGGCGCCTCACCCATCACCTGACAGCGAGACCGATATGCCCATCGTCACCGTACAGATGCTCGAAGGCCGCAGCGACGCCCAGAAGGAGGCGCTGATCGCCGACCTGCACGACGCGGTCGTGCGCCATCTTGGCGTGGCCGACCAGGCGGTGACCATCGTGCTGCAGGAGAGCGAGGCCGCGAACTGGGCCGTGGGTGGGAAAAGCATAAGACAGCTGCGCGGCGGTTGACGCGCGCGCTGCGCGGATGGCGCGCCTCGCGGCACGCCATCCGCGCGGACGGTTTAGCGCAGGCCGCCCGTCGAGAGGATCAGTTCACCGGTGACCCAGCCCGCGTCGTCCGACGCCAGGAAGGCGACGATCGGAGCGATGTCTTCCGCCTTGCCGATGCGGCCCAGCGGCGTCTGGCTCTCCATGGCCGTCTGCAGTTCCGAGCCGATGAAGCCGGCGGTGTGCGTACCTTCCGTCTCGATCATGCCCGGGTTCACCGAGTTCACGCGGATGCCGCGCGGGCCAAGCTCGCGCGACAGCACGCCGGTGATCGCGTCAACGGCGCCCTTCGTGCCCGAATAGATCGCGCTTTCCGCCGGAACGACGCGGGTGACGGCCGAACCGATGTTGATGATGCTTCCGCCCTTGCCCAGGTGCGGAGCCGCCGCGCCGGCCACGAGCAGCAGGCCGAGCACGTTGATGTCGAAGATCTTGCGATAGAGCTCTTCGGTCGTCTCTTCGATCTTGGCGAACTGGTACACGCCGGAATTGTTCACGACGATGTCCAGACGGCCATACGTATCGATGGCCGTCTTGATCAGCGCATCGACCTCGGCCTTGTTGCTCACGTCGGCGCCGACCGCGACGGCCTTGCCGCCTGCCGCCTCGATGTCCGCGACCACCTTGTCCGCGCCCGCCTTGCTGGAGGCGTAGTTGACGACGACGCTGGCACCATCGCCCGCGAGCCGGCGCGCGATGCCGGCGCCGATACCCTTCGATGCGCCGGTGACGATGGCGACCTTGTCCTGAAGCTTGCCCATGCTCGAATCCTCAAAGTGACGCCAGCCCGACATGGGCCAGCTATTGCTTCACTTGGAGGCATGAGTCGCCAAGACTATTGCATCGTCGAGAACAATGCCTTTGACTGGCGAGCATGGAATCGCCGCCACGGCGTCCCTAGTAAGGCACGGTGATCGGCATCCATCCGCCCGACGCGGTTTCCTTCAGCACCTCGACGAGACGACGATCGTTCTCGCGGGACTGCGTCGCCCGCTCGAGCGCGTACTCGACGGCGGTGCCTTCCGTCCCGAACGTCCGCACGACGCCGCCTGGCACCAGGACACGCCAGAAACGTTCGTTCATGCCGGGAAAGAAAATGAAGATACGGCGCTGCTTGTTGTCGTCGTTCACTTGCGACGCAGCCTGCGGATCTCCGCGCGCACGGCCCAGGAATCGACCCCCACGGACATGACGGCCTTCAGCAACACCTTGTCGCTGACGCCGAGGACCCGGGTCCAGTAGCGCATGTCGGACCGCAGGCAGGTGTTGACCCGGGTCAGGTCGTCGGGTCGCGCGACAAATACGGCGTCGGTCATGTGCTTGGTCTCTGATGGAGACCCGCTATGACACACAGGGTGTTACATGGGTGTGATACGGCCTTTCCGGATGCCGCGGGCCACTGGAATGGAGCCCGTCCGGCATCGCATCCCTCGACATTCGCCATCCCGACCATGTGACGAGGCGGCGCTCCGGCCCCGTGTACCCGCGGTTCGTCCCTCGCAGGGGGTGGACCGTCCCGGCAAGGATGCCTGCACGCCGCCGGCACGCCAAGCTTGGCGTGAGACACCTCATCATCCCCAGCCAGAACAAGGACGACGCATGCCTCCTCTTTTCGAACACGGGCTCCGCATGAGCTGGTTTTCGGTTCTCGCCTACTGGCTCTGGGCCGCGCGCACCGCCAGGCCCGCGATACAAACGGAACCGCTTGCGCGGCGCGTCGCCGTCTACTGGCTGCCGCTGATCGTCGGCGGCCTGCTCCTTGGCCCCAGCGAGTGGTTCGAAGGTTCACCGCTACGGGAGCAATTCGTCCCTCACACCCCGCTGGTGTATTCCGTCGGCCTCGCGTGCTGCGTGGCCGGTGCCACGCTCGCGATCGTCTCGCGGATTCTGCTTGGATGGAACTGGAGCGCGACGGTGGACCTCAAGCGCGAGCACGAGTTGGTCACCGCCGGCCCGTACGCCCTGATCAGGCACCCCATCTATACGGGCTTCCTGCTCCTTTTCCTCGGCAACGCCATCATGGTGGGCGACTGGCGTGGATTGCTGGCCGTGGCGATCGTCTTCGCATCCTTCTGGCGAAAGCTACGGCTGGAGGAACGGTGGCTCGGTGATCGCTTCGGGAGCACGTACCTCGACTACCGCGCTCGCACCAGGGCCCTGATCCCGAAGCTGCTCTAGCCGCGCGGCCTCGGCGAACTGGCTATCGTCGTCTGCGCCCGTCCATACTCGGCAAGAGACATCGACAGGGGGATGGGTGCGTCATGGGGACGAAATGGCTTGCGGCCGCGGTGGCGGCTCTGATCTGGCTTCCGGGCGCTCACGCCGACGCGGCGGGCGTGCTCACGACCACGGTCGTCGGGCTCGACACGTCGTTCTTCGGCAGCTTCAACCGGTGCGACCAGCCGGGGCAACTGGAGAAGCACGCGGCGCTTCTGGATCCGAAGATCGAGTTCTATCACGACAACGGGGGCGTGAGCTGGACGAGGGACGAGTATCTGGAGAAGACACGGAAGAACGTGTGCGGCCACTTCTACCGGAAGCTGGTCGAAGGCAGCGTCCATGTCTATCCGATCAAGGATTTCGGCGCGATCGAGGAAGGCGAGCACATGTTCTGCGATGTGGGCGCCTCCACGTGCTCGGGGATCGCGAAGTTCGTGATCGTCTGGCACAAGCTTCCCGCGGGCTGGCAGGCGACGCGTGTGCTCAGTTATGGGCACCGCGCGCTTCCTTAGATGTCCTGATACGGATGCGCCAGAGCCCGTATCGCACGCGCCGCCGCCCGATCACGGACCGGGGCCGTGGACCCCGGCGTACGCCGGGGTGACGATGCGGGGACGATGAGGAGGATCCGTGCCTCATCGTCGCACCGGCGTTCGCCGGTGCCTACGGCGAAGCGATCACGACTGCCGCGCCGCCCGGGCCAGGCGCTTCTGCTGGTACGGGTAGAAGCGATCCTCGCGCAGTTCGTGTTCGATCTCCTCGAGGCTCTTGCCCATGGTTTCGGGCAGCAGGTAGTAGATGAAGACCAGGGCCACGACCGAGATGGCCGCGTACAGCCAGAACGTGTGGGTAGCGCCCAGCCAGGTGACCAGCGAGAGCGTGGTGAGCGTTACGATCAGGTCGAAGATCCAGTGGCTGAAGGAGCCGAGGCTCGCGCCCTTGCCGCGAACGAACAAGGGATACACCTCGGCGTTGATCAGCCAGATGCACACGCCGAAGCCGCCGCAGTTGAGCATCATGTAGGCCGCGAGACAGCCGACGGTGAGCCAGCGGCTGAAGTCGGTCTGCGGACCCGCGCCCTGGAACAGGTAACCCATCAGCAGCAACGCCACGATCGAACCGGGAATCAGCCACAGCAGGTACTTGCGCCGGCCGATCCGGTCGACGAGGAAGCTGCCGATGACCGTCATGATGACGACCAGCACCGTGCTGGCGCCCGTGCCCAGCACCGCGGCCTGTTCGGAGAAGCCGGCCTTGGTCAGGATCGTCGGGGCGTAGTAGATCAACGCGTTGTTGCCCGTGATCTGCGAGAACATGGAGATGCCGGCGCCAACGATGACGGCGGGACGGATCCACGGCTTCGCCAGATCCTTCCACCGGCCGGTCGGCTCGGTCTGCGACACCGTCTCGATCTCGGCGATCTCGGCACGCGCCGCCGCAGTGCTGCCGCGAACGCGCTCGAGCACCTTCATCGCCTCGTCCTTGCGATGTTCGGCCATGAGCCAGCGCGGGCTCTCCGGCAGGAATGCCATGCCGGCGAGCAGGATCAACGCGGGAATCAGCCCCAGGCCGAACATCCAGCGCCAGTGCTCGCCGAGCGCGAAGCCCGTGAAGTACGCCACGGTGATGCCGAACACCACCATGAACTGGAACAGCACCACCATCTTGCCGCGGTGCTTCGGCGGCGCGACCTCGGCGATGTACACGGGAATGATCTGCGTCGAACTGCCCGCCGAGAGGCCGAGCAGGAAGCGCGCCGCGATCAGCCAGCCCACCGACGGCGCGAGCGCCGAGGCGATGGAGCCCAGCGCGAAGAGCACGCCGACGAAGATCACCATGCGCCGGCGTCCGAGCCGGTCCGACAGCGGCCCCGTGAGCAGGCAGCCGAACAGCGCGCCGAAGATGATGGCGCCCGTGACGAGCTGTTTCGTGGTGTCGTCCAACGCGAACTGCCGGCCGAGACCGAGCAGAGCGACACCGATGACGCCCGTGTCGTAGCCGAACAACAGGCCACCGAGCGCCGCGATCACCGCAATGCCGATGACCACACCGTTGCGTGGGGTGGCGTCGCTCGCCACCGACGCAGAAGACGTTACCGCGTTCATGCAGACTCCAGGGGAAGGGTTCGTGCGCGGAAATCCGCGCGATGCGCCGTGGCGGCGATGCGCCGGGCGTTCGGTTCGTCGGTGGTCTCGATCCAGTCCAGGGCGGCCTGTCGCGACCGACCGAAGCGCATGTGGCGCTCCAGCAACTGCGCGTGGCGTCGGGCGTCGTCGACGTCCACGAACCACGTTTCGTCAAGCAGCGGACGCACGTCGGCCCATGCGCCCTCTTCCATCAGCAGGTAGTTTCCTTCGGTGACGACCAGCCTCACGTCCGATGACACGGCGATCTCGCCGGCGATGGGCTCCTCGATCTCGCGATGGAAGGCGGGCGCGTAGACGGTTTCGCCCTCGATGGGCTCGCGCAGCCGCCGCAGCAGGGCCACGTAACCGCTGGCGTCGAAGGTATCGGGAGCGCCCTTGCGCGATGCGCGCCCCAGGCGCCGCAATTCCGCGTTGGCCAGATGGAAACCGTCCATGGGCACGTTCACCGCGATGCCCGGATAGGTCGCGAGAACTTGCGATGCGAGCGTGGACTTGCCCGATCCCGGTAAGCCAGCGATGCCAAGGATGATGCGGCCGCCGTGCCCGAGCAATGCGTCGAGCCGCGCGCGTGTGGAAGCGTCGATCATTCGTGTGAAGGTAGCCCTGGATTTGTCAGCGTACGATGAAAGCGATCCGTCACGAGAACACCCGCAGGCATCGCTTGCTTTGACCGGGTTCTCACTTTCGCAAGAAATCCTCTGCAACACTCCGTGGACTCGCGCGAGCCGTTGCCTCTTCCGGCCGTCCAGACGGCGCAATGCGATGACAGGGCAACCGGACCTTCGCCCACGGTCCGGTGACGACTCCATCCCGTTGTGGGTATTCAGAGGGAGCGCTCCAGATCATGAAGTTCCGCGCATTACGCTCGCGTGTCCAGACGGTGCTGGCCGTCGCCAGCCTGACGGTACTCACCGTCGCCTTTCCTTCCATGGCCGCCGAGCAGGAGCGCGGCCTCGACAGATTGACCGAAGGCCCCGTCGCCATGGCGCGGGCACGCGTGGCCGCGGACGTGCTGATGAGTTCCTACGACCCCGAGAAGGCGTGGTTCCCATCCAGCTGGTGGAATTCCGCCGTCGCCCTGCAGACCATCGGCGACTACATGCAGCGTACCGGCGACCGCCGCTACCTCGGCCAGCTCGACAACACCTTCGAGAAGGACAAGGGCGTGTTTCCCGCGGGCGTCCTCTCCGGCGATCCGCTGCTGGGCAATTTCACCAGTCGCGCGATCGACGATTCCGAATGGTGGGGACTCACCTGGATCCAGGCCTACGACCTGACCCGCGATCCCAAGTACCTCGACATGGCGGTGACCATCGCGAACTACGTCAACGGCTACTGGGACACCGGCACCTGCGGTGGCGGCGTGTGGTGGGATGGCGAGCGCACGTACAAGAACGCCGTCACCAATGGCCTGTGGATCCGCCTCACCGCCGAGCTGCACAACCGGATTCCCGGCGACACGCTCTGGCTGGGCCGGTCGCGCACTGCGTGGGCCTGGTTCCAGGGCAGCGGCATGATCAACGCCGATGGCCTCGTCAACGACGGCATCACCCAGGCGTGCACCAACAACGGCCAGACCGTGTGGAGCTACAACCAGGGCCTCGCGATCGGTGCGGGCCTGGAGCTGTGGCGCGCTACCCGCGATCCGTCGGTCCTGACCACCGTGCGCCGCCTCGCGGACGCCGCGATCGGGCCGAAGGGCCTCGCCACCGACGGCGTGCTGACGGAAAGCTGCGACGCTTCGGACCAGCGTTGCGACGACAACGCGAAGCAGTTCAAGGGCATCTTCATGCGTTACTGGACCGATCTGGTCGACACGACGCATGACGGCGGCTACGCGGCGTTCCTCGATCGGCAGGCCGAGGGCATCTGGGCCAACGATCGCGATGCGGCCGGTCGCCTCGGCACGCGCTGGTCGGGTATCACCAACGACGATCATCCGAACGTGTTCGACTGGCGTACGCAGGCCAGTGCGCTCAGCGCGCTGATCGGCGACGTGCCCGCCTTCACCCCGATCGAGTCGCTCGCCGCCACGCTCTCGCCGGCCCAGCCGGTGGTGATTCCCGCCGCCTCGGGTGCGACCGCCATCCCCCTCGAACTGCGCGCCTCGGCCACCGGCTACCTGCCGCTGCTGACGCTCGTGTCGGTCGACGCGCCCGCCGGGTGGAGCGCCACGCCGCGCGCGAAGCTGCTGACGCTCAAGCCGCGCGGCAATGCGAACCCGGTGAGCGGCACGCTGCCCCTGCAGGTCACCGTGCCGAGCCAGGCCACCGACGGGCATCACACGGTGACGGCGAAGCTCGTCGCGGGACTGCTGCGCTTCAGCACGGAGGCCGATGTGCTCGTCGCGCACACGATCGACTTCGACACCGGTACAGTCAACGAGAACCCGTGGCTGTTCGATCCCGACCGCTCGCAGAGCAACGGCGTGCAAAACCGTTTCGCCGACGGCAATGCGCACTTCACCTATCGCTTCCCGTTCCCGGCCGACACGACCGCCGCCCAGGTGACGCTGACCATCGATGCCGAATACCTCGTGCAGGCCAGCTCCGATAACGAGACCTGGACGACGGTGCTGCACGAGACCCGCCCGATCACGGACGGCTCGAACAAGGGCGTGCAGACGATCGACCTGACGCCGTTCCTTCGCGCCGGTGCCGATGGCACGAAGCCGGTGTACCTGAAGGTCTCGGATTCGTTCCCGAACGATGGGTGGGGCGGCCGCGTTTATCACGTGACCGCGAATATCGTGGAATAAGGCGAAAAAGCCATCGCGGCCGGGTCCGCTCCCGCTGCCGTTGTTGGAGCGGACCTGGCCGGGGTTGCTTTTGAGCCGGGCGCCACAGGCCCTGCGGCTCCTCGCGAAAAGCTGTCGCGGCCGGGTCCGCTCCCACAAGAAGCCGGGGCCGTTCCACTGCCCTTGTTGGAGCGGACCTGGCCGCGATGCCTTTTGAGCCGGGCGTCACAGGTCCTGCGGCTCCTCGCGGGAAGCCCTCGCGGCCAGGTCCGCTCCAACGTGCATCCGATCGGCCGCCATTTGCGTAGAGGTCCTTGAGAACGGTCAGGGACCCACCGATGAAAGTCAGCGACACGCACGACGAAGCACTGCCCGGCGCGGGTCGCAGCCCCTGGCTGAGCCTCCGCCAATGGTTCGATGGCGGGGCGGCCCCGGTAGCGGGCGTGGACGCGCGACGCATCGACTGGGTGCGCGCCCTGCCCTTCATCGGCATGCACCTGGCCTGTCTGGCCGTCTTCGTCGTCGGCGTGTCGCCCATAGCCGTGGCCGTCGCCGTCGCCCTCTACGCCGTGCGCATGTTCGCGCTGACCGGCTTCTACCACCGTTATTTTTCCCATCGCGCCTTCCGCACCTCGCGCGCGACGCAATTCGTTTTCGCGCTCATCGGTGCGGCATGCGTCCAGCGCGGTCCGCTCTGGTGGGCCGCGCACCACCGCCATCACCACCGGCACGCCGACACGCCGCTCGATCCGCATTCGCCCTCCGTCCATGGGTTTCTCTGGGCCCATGCGGGCTGGTTCCTGACGCCTGCCGCGTTCGCGACGGACCTGAAGCGCCTGCCGGATTTCCGCGAGTACCCCGAACTGCGCTGGCTGGATCGCTACGACCTGGCCGTTCCCGTGGCGCTCGCCGCGGCCCTGTTCGCGCTGGGCAGCGTCCTGAAGACCCACGCCCCCTCCCTCGGAACGTCCGGCCCGCAGATGCTCGTGTGGGGATTCTTCGTCTCCACCATCGTGCTCTTCCACGCGACGGTCACCATCAACTCGCTCGCGCACCGGTTCGGTTCGCGGCGCTTCGACACCCGCGACGACAGCCGCAACAACGTCTGGCTCGCGCTGCTCACCTTCGGAGAGGGCTGGCACAACAATCACCACTACTTTCCAGGCTCCGCGCGGCAGGGTTTCCGCTGGTGGGAGGTGGACATCACCTGGTACGGCCTGAAACTGATGCAGGCCCTCGGCCTCGTCTGGGACCTGAAGCAGGTCCCGGCGTGGGTCCACGACAAGGCGAGGCATTGACATGCGGATCGCCATCATCGGCTCGGGCATCTCGGGCCTCGCCAGCGCCTGGCGCCTGAGCAAGGAGCACGAGGTCACCCTCTACGAGGCGAACGACTACCTCGGGGGGCATACGCACACGCACGCCATCGAACTCGACGGCCGCGGCTACCGGGTGGACACGGGATTCATCGTGCACAATCCCGTGCATTACCCGTTGCTCCATGCGCTTTTCGACGAGCTCGGCGTGACCTCGCGGCCCACGACGATGAGCTTCTCGGTGCGCAACGCCGGCACCGGGCTCGAGTACAACGCCACGACGCTGGACACGCTGTTCTGCCAGCGACGGAACCTGCTGTCGCCGCGCTTCCTCGGCATGGTCCGCGACCTCACGCGTTTCTACCGCGAGGCGCCGTCCGTGCTCGACGGCCCCGCTCCCGGTCCGAGCCTGGCGGATTACCTCGACGAACATCGCTACGGCGCGGCCTTCCGCGACGAGCACCTGATCCCGATGGCTTCCGCGCTCTGGTCGTCGCCCGCGGCGACGATCATGGAGTTCCCGGTGCGCTACCTGGTGCGCTTCATGGCCAATCACCAGATGCTGCAGATCGCCGGTCGTCCCCAGTGGCAGGTCGTCGAAGGCGGTTCGAACACCTACGTCGCGGCGATGGCCCGGCGCTGGAACGTGGATGTGCGCCTGGAATGCGCGGTCTTCCGCGTGGCCCGCCACGAGGGACACGTCGAGGTGCAGAGCTTCGCCGATACCCAATCGTTCGACCACGTCGTGCTCGCGTGCCACAGCGACCAGGCGCTTCGGCTGCTCGGCGACGCCTCCGACCGCGAACACGAGATCCTCGGTGCCATCCCGTATCAGCGCAACGACACCGTGCTGCACACGGACGCGAGCGTGCTCCCGCGCCAGCGCAAGGCCTGGGCGGCCTGGAACGCCGTCATTCCCGCGACGCCGGACAACCAGTGCACGGTCAGCTATCACATGAACCAGTTGCAGGGCATCGACTCGCCGCGCCCCCTGATCGTCAGCCTCAACCAGACGGCCGCCATCGACCCGGCGCACGTGCTTCGCCGCATGAGCTATGCCCACCCGGTCTACACGCACGCGTCGGTGCGCGCACAGGCGCGGAAGGCGGAGATCCAGGGCCAGCGGCGCACGTGGTTCGCCGGTGCGTACTGGGGCTGGGGCTTCCACGAGGACGGCATGCGCAGCGCGGTGGAGGTCGTGTCGGCGCTGTCGGGCCGTCGCACCGCGCACGATGTCGAGAGGGTCCCCGCATGAGCGGCCTGGCGAGCGCCGTGTACGAAGGCCGCGTGACGCATCGTCGCTTCAGCCCCCGTGCGCATGCGTTCACCTACCGCATGGCGCAGTTGTACCTCGACCTCGACGAGATCGACGAGGTCTTCCGCTCGCGATGGTTCTGGTCGGTGAACCGGCCCAATCTCGCCCAATGGCGCCGCGCGGACTACCTCGGGCCGGCCGAAGTGCCGCTCGCCGACGCCGTGCGCGACCGCGTCCTCGCGCACACCGGCCGCCGTCCGACCGGGCCCATCCGGCTGCTGACGCACCTGCGTTACGGCGGCTACGTCTTCAATCCCGTCAGCTTCTATTACTGCTACGCGGACGATGGCGTGACGCTCGAGACGATCGTCGCAGAGATCACGAACACGCCGTGGGGCGAACGCCATGCGTATGTACTGCCCGTCGACGACGCGTCCGTGAACGGACGCGCGATGGGCTGGCGGTTCGACAAGCGTTTCCACGTCTCACCCTTCATGGCCATGGCCCGCCGCTACGACTGGCGCTTCACCGCACCCAGCGACGACCTTCGCGTGCACATGCAGGTAAGCCAGGGCGATGCGCGCGAATTCACGGCCACTCTGGCGCTGGAACGTCGACCGCTCGACGGCGGCTCGCTCGCCCGCGTGCTGTGGCGCTACCCGCTGATGACGGCGCAGGTCATGGGCGCCATCCACTGGCAGGCACTTCGCCTGTGGCTCAAGCGCGTGCCCGTGCACGACCACCCCCTTTCCGGAGACCTCACGTGAACGAGCTCGTCAAGGATTCAGCGCTGGACGCATCGCCCGATGTCGTCTCCGCGATGGACCGCTTCCTGCGACGCCGCCTGCTGGACACGCTGGCCACGCTGCGCGACGGCCCGCTCACCGTGCGCGATCCGCTGGGCGTGGAGGTGCTCGGCCTCGAGCACGCGGGCACCCTGGCCGTGGAGATCGTCGTGCACGACATGCGCTTCTACCGCCAGCTCGCCACGCATGGCAGCGTGGGCGCCGCGGAGGCGTTCATCGACGGCTACTGGCAATGCAACGATCTGGTCGGACTCGTCCGCCTGCTGGTGCGCAACCGCGACCTCCTCGACGGGATGGAGACGGGCATGGCCCGCCTCGGTGCGACGGCCCTTCGCGCGTGGCACGCGCTGCGCGAGAACACGCGTTCCGGCAGCCGGCGCAACATCGCGGCGCATTACGACCTGGGCAACGCGTTCTTCCGTCTGTTCCTCTCCGACGACCTCATGTATTCGTCCGCTCTGTGGACCGACGACGGCGATACGCTGGAGACCGCCTCGACGCGCAAACTGGACGTGATCTGCCGCAGGCTCGGCCTGCGCCCCGGTCTGCGCGTCGTCGAGATCGGCACCGGCTGGGGTGGCTTCGCGGTGCACGCCGCGACGCATTACGGCTGCCACGTCACCACGACGACGATCTCCGCGGAGCAGTACAAGCTCGCCTGCGAACGCGTCCAGGCCGCCGGACTGGGCGAGCGTGTGACGGTACGCCAGGACGACTACCGCGACCTCGAGGGGACGTACGACCGCGTCGTCTCGATCGAGATGATCGAGGCGATCGGCGCCCGCTACATGGAGACGTACTTCGCGAAGATCGGAAGCCTCCTCTCTCCCGACGGGATGGCCCTCGTCCAGGCCATCACGATCGAGGACCACCGTTACGCCCAGGCGGTCGCGTCGGTCGACTTCATCAAGCGGCATGTCTTCCCGGGCAGCTTCATTCCCTCGATCAGCGCGATGCTCGCCGCGAAGACGCGGTCGAGCGACCTCGCGCTCGTGCAGCTGGAGGATTTCGGCCTCTCCTACGCGCGCACGCTGCGCGAATGGCGCGTGCGCTTCCTCGCCCGGCTGGACGAGGTGAAGCGGCAGGGCTTCGACGAGCGCTTCGTGCGCCTGTGGGAGTTCTATCTCGCCTATTGCGAAGGCGGGTTCCTCGAACGTTCCATCGGCGTCTCTCACCTGTTGCTCGCGCGACCGGAAGCCCGCCCGGCCGCCGCCCGTTGGGGCGCCGACACGGTGTCGCCATGAGTGCCGGAAGCCTGCTCCTGCTTGCCGTGCTGATGTTCGCGATCATGACCGCGGGCTGGGTATGGCAGCGACGTCACGGGAACGCCGGCATCGTCGACGTGCTGTGGGCGAGCGGACTGGGCATCGCCGCCATCCTCCTGGCGCTGATGGGCGACGGCGCGGCAGTCAACCGCGTCCTGCTCGCGGCCTTCGGCGCGGCGTGGTCCGCGCGACTCGCGTTGCACCTCTGGAAACGCGTGCGTCACGAAGGCGAGGACGGCCGCTACCGCTACCTTCGCGAACACTGGAACGGCAACCAGACGAAATGGTTCCTGTTCTTCCAGGCACAGGCGTTACTGGTCGTGCTCTTCGCGCTCCCGTTCCTGGCCGTCGCCGCGAACCCGCGGGTGTCCATCGGCTGGATCGTGCTCGCGACCGTCGTCTGGATCGTGAGCATCGCCGGCGAGGCGATAGCCGATCGTCAGCTAGCGCGGCATCGCGCACAGTCGGCGCATCGCGGCAAGACGTTCCGCGGCGGACTGTGGCGCTACTCGCGCCATCCGAATTACTTCTTCGAGTGGGTGCACTGGTTCACTTACGTCGCGCTCGCGGTCGGTTCGCCGATGGGATGGCTCGCCTGGAGCGGCCCCGTCGTCATGTACGCGTTCCTGCGCTGGATCAGCGGCATTCCCTTTACCGAGGCGCAGGCCGTGCGGTCGCGCGGCGACGACTACCGCGAGTACCAGCGCACCACGCCGATGCTGATCCCCTGGTTCCCCTCCCACGCCAAAGGAGCGTCCCGATGAACGCCGCCGCCGTATCCCGCGAACTGGCCGCCGACCGCGCCGGCCCCGGCCTGCTCGGCCTCGCCGAACGCGGGCTGCTGCCCGACTCCCTGATCCGACTCGGCATACGCCGTCTGTGCGAGCAGCGACTGCGCGAATGCGAACAGGGTGATCCGCAGGAGCGAAAGCGGCGCCATGCCGCCCTGATGGATGCCCTCGCACAGGCGCCCCTGGCGATCCACACGGAAGAAGCCAACGCGCAGCACTACGAGGTGCCCACCGCCTTCTTCCAGCAATGCCTCGGCGCTCGGCTCAAGTATTCGTCCTGCTACTTCCCCGAAGCGACCACGTCGCTGGATGAGGCCGAGGACGCGATGCTGCAGCTCTATGCGGAGCGCGCGGGCCTCGCGGACGGACAGTCGATCCTCGAGCTGGGTTGCGGCTGGGGTTCGCTCACGCTCTGGATGGCCGCGCGTTATCCGCGCGCGCGCATCACCGCCGTGTCCAATTCCCACTCGCAGCGCATGCACATCGAGGCGGAGGCACTGCGCCAGGGCCTGGCGAACATTCGCGTCATCACCTGCGACATCAACGCGCTGGATCTGGAAGACGACCAGTTCGACCGCTGCGTGTCGGTCGAGATGTTCGAGCACGTGCGCAACCATCAGGCGCTGTTCAAGCGCATTGCGCGCTGGCTCCGGCCGGGCGGCGCGCTGTTCGTCCACATCTTCGCGCACCGGCACGCCGCCTACCTGTTCGATACGGAAGGCGACGACAACTGGATGGGCCGGCACTTCTTCACGGGCGGGATGATGCCGGCCATCGACACCCTGCTGTGGTTCCAGCACGACCTCCGGATCGACGGCCAATGGCTCGTGGATGGCACGCACTACGAGCGCACCGCCAACGCCTGGCTCGCCAACCAGGATCGTCACCGCGACGCGATCATGGACGTGTTTTCCCGCGTCTATCCGACGCGAGCCCTCGCCCGGCTATGGTTTCAGCGCTGGCGCATCTTCTGGATGTCGTGCGCGGAACTGTTCGGCTACGCCGGTGGCCAGGAATGGCTCGTGGCCCACTACCGGTTCATCCGTCAGTCCTGAGGAGAAGCACCATGGCATCGATCACATCCCGCCTGGGCAAGCTGCTGTTCGTCGCCTGGCCCCTCACCGCCTGCGCCTCGGGCGCGCCACCCGTGCCGCGGGCGGCCGAGGTCGACGTCTCGCGCTACATGGGCGACTGGTACGTCATCGCCTCGATCCCCTCGCGTCCCGAGAAAGATGCCGTCAACGCGGTGGAATCCTATCGTCTGGGCCCCGGCGGGAAGATCGAGACGACGTTCCGCTACCGCAAGGAAAACGTCCAGAACGACCTGAAGACGATCCATGCGACCGGTTATGCCGATGCGTCGACGAAGAACGCCGTCTGGGGCATGCAGTTCATCTGGCCCATACGCGCCCAGTACGTCATAGCTTGGGTGGACCCGGACTACCGCTCCGTCGTGGTCGCGCGGGACAAGCGCGATTACGTGTGGATCATGGCGCGGACACCCACCATGGGCGATGCCGAGTACGCCCAGCTGGTGGCGAAGGTGGCGGCCATGGGTTACGACGTGGGCAAGCTGCGCAAGGTGCCGCAGCAGTGGCCGGAACCGAAGGCGCGATGATCGTCGCCGAACCGCTATCATGCGCATGCATCCATTAGTTCCCGTCACCCCGATCCAGGCTGCCCGGCGCATGACCCAGACGGCTTCCCCGCATACCGACGATCCGGTCTACTGGTCGGCCCAGGTCACCGCGGTCGCGTCGCGCCGCGACGTGGACGCGTTCATGCGCATCTTCGCGTATTACGGCCCGCGGCTTCAGCGCTACCTGGTGGGTCTCGCGGTGCCGGCGCCGCAGGCCGAGGAGCTGGTGCAGGAGACGATGCTGCGGATCTGGCGGCGGGCCGCCATGTTCGACGCCTCGCGCGCCAACCTGTCGACGTGGATGTTCCGGATCGCGCGCAACCTTTACATCGACAGCGTGCGCGGCGAACCGCACTGGCTGCCGATACAGGACGGCCTCGATCGGCTGGACGAGTTGCCTGGCGAGGACGGCACGACCAGCACGGAGGCCTATGCCGACGGTGTCGGACTGGACCGCGCCATCGACGGGCTGCCCCCCCAGCAGGCCCGCATGATCCGCATGTCCTATTTCGAGGCCAAGAGCCACAGCGAAATCGCACGCGAGCTCCACCAGCCCCTGGGCTCCGTGAAATCGAACCTGCGCCGCGCCTTCGCCCGGCTGCAGGCGGCCATGAGAAACCGACCATGAACCCGCACCACCATCCCGACATCGTCACGCTGATGGGCTATTCGTCCGGCGGCCTATCGGTCGCCTTCGCGGCCGTGGTCTCGGCGCACCTGAGCGTCTGCCATCTGTGCCGCGATCGCCTGCGCGCCACCGACACGATCGGCGGCGGTCTGCTCGGGCAACAGGAGGGGCTCGCACTGTCCGAGGGCGCCGCGGAGCGCCTGCTGGCGAAGCTCGAACACACCGAACCCGATACGCCGACGCCTCCGCCGGAGTTGTGGCGCCACGATCCGGACGAACTGCCGGAACCGCTCTGGCCTTATTTCGGCTCGTCCTACAAGGCCCTCCGCTGGAAGTGGATCGGCCCGGGCATCCATCACATCCGCAGCCACGGCGCCGACGACGGGCACCTGATGCTGCTGCGCGTCAAACCGGGGCGCAGCCTGCCCATGCACACGCATGGCGGCAGCGAACTGACGATGATCCTGCGTGGGGCGTACGACGATACGCTCGGCCACTTCGCGCCGGGCGACGTGGCCGACCTCGACGAGGACACCGAACACCAGCCGGTGACCGCGCCGGGCGTGCCGTGCATCTGCGTCGCCGCGACGGATGCGCCGTTGCGCTTCTCGGGCTGGATGGCACGCGCGCTGCAGCCTTTCGTGCGGCTCTAGGTTCCGCATGCCCTCGGGCCTCCGGCACCTCGTCGTCATCCTGGGCGACCAGCTCAACCGGGATTCGCAGGCGTTCGACGATTTCGACGCCACGACCGACCGCGTCTGGATGGCGGAACGGCGCGGCGAGTCGGAGCACGTGTGGTCGCACAAGGCGCGCACGGCGTTGTTTCTCTCCGCCATGCGGCACTTCGCGGCGTCGCTTCGCGACGACGGCATCCCGCTGTCCTATACCCGTATCACCGACGCCGGCCCCGATGACCTCGTCGCGCATCTTGCCGAATCGCTGAGGACGCTCCGTCCGCGCCGCGTCGTCCTCGTCAAACCGGGCGAGGAACGCCTTCGCGAAGGCATCCGCGCGGCCGCGGGCGACTGCGGCGTCGACTACGTCGAGCGCCCCGACCGGCACTTCCTGGTGTCGACGGACGACTTCGCGACCTGGGCGAAGGGCAAGTCGCAGCTGCGCATGGAACACTTCTACCGCTGGATGCGCCAGCGCCTCGGCGTTCTGATGGACGCGGGCAAGCCGGTCGGCGGCCGCTGGAACTTCGACGCCGAGAACCGCAAGAGCTTCGGCAAGCAGGGCCCGGGATGGTTGCCGCCTCCGCAGGCCTTCGCGCCCGATGCGACGACGCGGGAGGCGCTGGACGACGTCGCGGGATGCTTTCCGGACCACCCCGGAAGCCTGGACGCGTTCGACTGGCCGGTCACCCGGGACGACGCGCGGCTCGCGCTCGCCGACTTCCTCGATCGTCGCCTGGCCGCGTTCGGCCAATGGCAGGATGCCATGTGGACCGGCGAGCCCTGGCTTTACCACGCACGTCTTTCATCGTCGATGAATCTCCGCCTCCTCTCGCCCCGGGAAGTGGTCGACGCCGCGCTGGAGCGCTTCGCGCGCGGCGAGGCGAGCCTCGCCTCGGTGGAAGGATTCGTGCGCCAGGTCATCGGCTGGCGCGAATTCGTACGCGGCGTCTACTGGCTCGCCCCGAAAAAGTTGCTCGCATCCAATGCGCTGAAGGCCGACGCCCCCCTGCCCGACTTCTACTGGACCGGCGATACCGACATGGCCTGCCTGAAGGAAGCGATCGGGCAGACGCTGCGCACGGGCTACGCGCACCACATCCAGCGCCTGATGGTCACCGGCAACTTCGCGATGCTTCTCGGCGTCGAGCCGCGCCTCGTGCACGAGTGGTACCTCGCCATCTACGTGGACGCCGTGGAATGGGTGGAGGCACCCAACACGCTGGGCATGAGTCAGTTCGCCGACGGCGGCCGGATGGTCTCCAAGCCGTATGCCGCCTCGGGTCGCTACATCCAGCGCATGAGCAATTACTGCGATGGCTGTCGCTACGATCCTTCGAAGGCCACCGGCGACGAGGCGTGTCCGTTCACGACGCTCTACTGGGATTTCCTCCACCGCCATCGCGAACGCTTCCGGCACCACCCGCGCGCGGCGCTGCAATGGCGTTCGCTGGATCGGCTCTCCGATCCGCAGATCGCCGCCATTCGCGAGAAGGCCGCGACGCTGGGCGCGGCATGGGCATCCGGCGGCCAGGGCGAACCGGCGCCCTGACCGCGCCGCGCGTCAGCCCGCCCGGACGATACGCACCGGAATGGACTTGTACGACGGCGTGCCGCTTTGCCGGTCGTGGTGATCCAGCGGGCAGAGATTGTTCGCTTCCGGGTAGTACGCCGCGACCGAACCACGCGCGATGTCGTGCGCGACGGCGGTCAGGCGAAGGCAGCGGTGTTCCTCGCCGCGCAGGGCGGTGGACACCTCCACCACGTCGCCGTGCGCCACGCCCAGGGCCTCGAGGTCGTCCTCGTTGACGAACAGCACGTCGCGCCGCCCGAACACGCCACGATAGCGATCGTCGAGGCCGTAGATCGTGGTGTTGTACTGGTCGTGGCTGCGCAGGGTCGTCAGCATCAGCGCGTCCGGCGCGGGAAGCGCGGAATCCTCGGGCACGGCCGCCGTGATGAATTCGGCCTTCCCCGAGGGCGTATGCCATACCCGCTCGGTCGGGCCCAACGGCAACCGGAACCCGCCGGGCTTGCGGATGCGCGCGTTGTAATCGTGGAAGGCCGGATACACGGCCTCGATCTTGTCGCGGATCGCGTCGTAGTCGGCGATCAACCCCGCCCAGTCGACCTTGCTCTCCGGCAACGTCGCCATCGCCATGCCCGCGACGATCGCCGGCTCCGAGCGCAGGTGCTCCGAGGCGGGCTTCAGCTTGCCGCGTGAGGCATGCACCATCGACATCGAATCCTCGACCGTGATGGACTGCACGCCGCCCGCCTGCACGTCGAACTCGGTCCTCCCGAGCACGGGCAGGATCAGCGCGTCCTTGCCGATCAGGAGGTGCGACCGGTTGAGCTTCGTGGCGAGGTGCACGGCGAGATCGAGGTTGCGCATGCCCCTGAAGCTCACGTCGCTATCCGAGAGCGCCACGGAGAAATTGCCCCCGAGGCAGATCAGCACCTTGGCCCGGCCCTCCGCCATCGCCTTCATCGTGGCGACCGCGTCGTGCCCGTGCACGTTGGGTGGCCGGAATCCGAACACCTTCTCGACGTTGTCGAACATCACCGGATCGATCTTCTCGGTGATGCCCACCGTGCGATTGCCCTGCACGTTCGAATGCCCGCGCAACGGGCAGATACCGGCGCCGGGCTTGCCATAGTTGCCTCGCAGCATCAGCAAGGCGGCCGCCTGCTGCACGTTGTGCGTGCCCCGGTCGTGCTGGGTAAGGCCCATGCCGTAGGTGATGATCGTCGCGCTGGAGCGGACGTAGGCATCGGCGATCTGCGTCATGGCCTCGCGCGTCAGCCCGCTCGCGAAGACGATCTCGTCCCATGACGCCTGGCGCAGCTCCTCGGCGAACGGCTCGAAGCCATGCGTATGCTCGGCGATGAACGCGCGGTCGAGCACGTCCTCCCCGGCGTCCGCGCGCTCGAGCACCGCCTTCATGATCCCGCGCAGCGCCGCGCTGTCGCCACCCACCTTGGGCTGGTGGTACGTCGACGCGATCGGCGTGGCGCTGAAGCTCATCATCTCGATGGGATTCTGCGGATCGGCGAAGCGTTCGAGCGCGCGTTCCTTCAGGGGATTGAGCACGATGATCGTCGCGCCACGGCGCGCGCATTCGTGTAGGGTGCCCATCATGCGCGGGTGGTTGGTGCCCGGATTGTGGCCGATCGCGATGATGAGCTCGCAGTGGTCGAAATCGTCGAGCGACACGGTGCCCTTACCGACGCCGATCGCCTGCGGGAGGCCGACGCTCGTGGCTTCGTGGCACATGTTCGAGCAATCGGGAAAATTGTTCGTGCCGTACTCGCGGGCGAAGATGTTGAACAGGAAGGCCGCCTCGTTCGACGCGCGCCCCGAGGTATAGAACTCGGCCATGTCCGGCGAGGCCAGTCCGCGCAACGTCGCGCCGATGCGCGCGAAGGCGTCGTCCCACGCGATGGGCACGTACGTATCGCTGGCCGCGTCGTATGCCATGGGGTGGGTGAGGCGTCCGTGGTTCTCCAGCTCATAATCGCTCTGCGTGAGGAGTTCCGTCACCGTGTGCGCGGCGAAGAACTCCGGCGTCACGCGCTTCTTCGTCGCTTCCCAGGTCACCGCCTTCGCGCCGTTCTCGCAGAACTGGAACGTGGAGGTGTGGTCCTTGTCGGGCCAGGCGCAGCCCGGGCAGTCGAAGCCATCCGGCTTGTTCAGGCGCAGAAGCAGGCCCGGCGCCTCGGCCACGCGCATCTGCTCCACCACCGCCTTCGCGGTCGCGCGCAACGCGCCCCAGCCGCCGGCCGGCGCGTCGTAGCGGTTGATTCCTGGAATACGCGTGTTCCCCATGACGACGATCCTCTATGGGATCGACGTCGAGGCGACACTCGCCATCGGGAACCCATCGATCCGGCGATCCTTTATGGCAGCGATGGTGCGTCGCGGGATTGAAAGTACTTGTCTCGCACCATCAGACGACGTCCGGATGCCACGCGGAGAACCGCGCGGCGAGGTCCTTCTCGCGCACGCATTCGACGACGTGGTCGATGAAGAGTCGCGTCTTCGCCGGGAGCAGCTTCTGCGCAGGGT
Source organism: Luteibacter sp. UNC138MFCol5.1 (assembly GCF_900110505.1). GTDB lineage: Bacteria > Pseudomonadota > Gammaproteobacteria > Xanthomonadales > Rhodanobacteraceae > Luteibacter. The sequence goes on along the minus strand of NZ_FODZ01000004.1, from coordinate 76,648 downwards.
AGTAAATCGAGACGTGACCACCATCCACCCGCCAGTCGGGAAGCACGCGCGAAAGCGCGCCGCGCTCGATCCATGAGCGCGCCGACTGAACCGGCACGAGCGCGATGCCCATGCCAAGCGCCGCCGCGTGGCAGGCGGCATCCGGATCGTCGAAGACGATGCGGCGATCGAGCGATACCGGGGCCTCCGCCCCGTAACGGTTCGAAAGCACCCAGTCGCGGATGCGGCCCGTCTGCGGCGAGCGGATGAGGATGCCCTCGCGGCCGGTCAGATCGTCGGGGACCGCGATGGCCTTTCCCTCTCGAATGAAACCAGCCGAGGCGACGAGGATGCGATGCGCCGGCACGATCGCCCTGGCGACCACGCCCGGCCGAAGATCGAAGCCGCCGCCGATCGCGACGTCGAAGCCCTCGGCGATCAGGTCGACCGGGCGGTTGTCGAAGCGCCAGTCGGCCGTCACCGCCGGATGGGCGCGAAGGAACCCGTCGAGCATCGGGACGATGTATTCGCGCCCGAAGGCGTTCGGCAGCGCCACGCGGAGCACGCCGGCCGGTCCCGTCGTCATGCCCCGCGCGTTCGCCATGGCGCCGCGCAGCTGGTCGAGACTGCCCTGCACTTCCCCGAGGAACGCCTCGCCGGCTTCGGTCAGCGCCAGGCGGCGGGTGGTGCGCTGGAACAGGCGGACGCCCAGTTCGGCTTCCAGCCGCGCCACGTTCTTGCCCACGGCGGCGGGCGTCAGTCCGAGCGCGCGGGCCGCCGCGGCGAAGCTGCCCGATTCGGCGCTGCGGACGAAACTGGCGATGCCGTTGAGGGTGTCCATGGCACCGATAGTAAACCGATCGGATCGAATGAAACGACCGAAACGCGACTACCGGTTGGCGCGACCGAGGACTAACTTTGCACCGCCATCCACTCACCCACAGGAGCAAAGCCATGAACGACCTCAATTCGATCCAGGGCAAGAGCGCCCTCGTCCTCGGCGGTTCGCGCGGCATCGGCGCCGCCATCGCCCGTCGCCTCGCCGCCGGCGGTGCCTCGGTCGCACTGACCTACGTGCAGGGCGCCGACGCGGCCAATGCCGTCGTCGACGACATCACCCGTGCCGGCGGGCGCGCCATCGCCATCCAGGCGGACAGCGCGAACGACGACGCCATCGAACGCGCGGTGGCGACGACGAAGGAAACCTTCGGTTCGTTCGACATCCTGGTCAACAACGCGGGCGTCCTCGCGATCGCCCCGATCGACGAATTCACGACGGAGGACATCGATCGCACGATCGCCGTGAACGTGCGCGCCGCCGTCATCGCCAGCCGTGCCGCGGCACGTGTGATGGCCAACGGCGGTCGCATCATCCACATCGGCAGCACCAACGCCGAGCGCATGCCGTTCGCCGGTGGCGCGGTGTACGCCATGAGCAAGTCGGCGTTGCAGGGCCTGGCGCAGGGCACCGCGCGCGACCTCGGCCCGAGGGGCATCACGGTCAACGTGGTGCAGCCCGGTCCGATCGACACCGACATGAATCCCGCCAAGGGCCCGATGGCCGCAGGGCTGATCCCGATGCTCGCCACCGGCCGCTATGGCCATGCCGATGAGGTCGCCAGCTTCGTCGCCTACCTCGCGGGCCCGGAAGCGGGCAACATCACCGGCGCGAGCCTGATGATCGATGGCGGCTTCGCCGCCTGATCGCGGGACGCAGCCGGGCTCTCAGCTCAGCCTGATGTCCGAAAGGTCGATCGACACCACGAGCAGGTCGGCGACGCGCTGGCCGTCCGGCTGACGCGGATAGATGCGGCGCTTCGTCGGGATGCGGATGCCCGACACCGTGGTGTAATCGGAAACGTAATGCGCACCGGGCGTATGGCCCGCGATCTCGACGTCGTAATCGAGTCGGCGCACCAGCAGGTCCGGGCCGACATAGATCGCCTGGACCTCGCTGAAGACCTCCAGCGACGCCGGGTAGCGGACGATGAGCTTCCGCCACGTCTCGCCGTTCTCGTCCCACGCGCCGGCGTCTTCCCACTCGACCCCCTCCCACGCCAGCAGGAACGGCGTGTTGAGGTACGTCCACATGGCGCAGCCCGCGAAGAACGCCAGTTGCAGGTCGCTCCACGGCGTTTCGAGCGTATGTCCCGCGAACGACCGGCGCGGGTCGTCGAGCGAGTCGAGCACGCGCTCGTCGGCGTCGAGCAAGGCGATACGCCGCGTCGTGAAGTCGCTACGCGCCGCGACCTCGCCGAACGGCGCATGGGCCGCCCACTGCGCGTCGGTGGCCACGGTCACCGTCGTGCGATCGAGCACGCCCGCCTTGCCCTTCAGCCCCCAGAGCGCCCCGCCCTGATCGAGCGTCGCGCTCGCCTGGCGAAACCGGCGCCACGTATCGAGTCCGCCATGGGCGGCGAGGATGTCCTGGACGAGCGTCTTCATCGCGTATCTCGGTGAGGGGAACCGCGGCCACGTTAGTCGGTGGAACACGGCGGCGCTTGCACCGCCATGCGCCGACCAGCCGCATGTCCGGAAACGAGGCTTTTTCGTCCTTGGCCGCGGACGCGCCGCCCTTACAACGGGGCGAGGCGGCGACGGCATTCGTCGCGCACTTCTACCCGCATCCGGAGCACACCATGAAGCTGTCAGGAAACACCGTTTTCATCACCGGCGCGACGTCCGGCATCGGCCGCGGCCTCGCCGAAGCGCTTCATCGCCTCGGTAACCAGGTCATCATCAGCGGCCGCCGCAAGCACCTCCTCGACGAAGTCACCGCGGCCAACCCCGGCATGCAGGGCATCGAGCTCGACATCACCTCGCCGGACAGCATCGCCTCCGTCGCGTCGTGGCTGAAGACGAACCATCCCACGCTCAACGTGCTGATCAACAACGCGGGCCTCATGCCGTTCGACGATCCGGCTTCGGTCATCGACGATGCCGTCACGCTCAACATCCTGACGACGAATCTCCTCGGCCCGATCCGCATGACGTCCGCCTTGATCGAACACCTGAAGGCCCAGCCGTCGGCGACGATCATCCACAACACGTCGGTGGTGTCGTTCATGCCGCTCGCCGGTAACGCGGTCTATTCGGCCGGCAAGGCGGCGCTGCACTCGTACACCCAGACCCAACGCTTCGCGCTGCGCGACACCTCGGTCGAAGTCATCGAGATCGCCCCGCCGTGGGTCGACACCGACCTCATCCACAAGAGCGGCGACCCGCGCGCGATGCCCCTCGACGCATACATCGAGGACACCATCCGCCAGCTGGGCGCCGGCGAGCAGGAGATCATCGTCGACGGCATCCGGGCGCTTCGCGACAACCCTGGCACGGGCGAATACAAGCTGATCGCCGAGTTCAACCAGATGCTCGTCGACAACCCGATCCCGGTGGGCTGACCGCGCACGCACCCGATGGTCGCGGTTCGACGCGTTCCTCACGGTAGGCCATCTAGCCTCCCGCGCATGGACATCGCCGCGACCATCGTGCGCCTTCTCGACGCACGCACTCCCGAGGCCTCCATCTGCCCGTCGGACGTGGCACGCGCCCTCGCCGACGACGAAACGGCGTGGCGCGCGCTCATGCCCCGGGTCCGCGACGAGGCTTCGGACCTGGCGCGTGACGGGCGCATCGTCATCACCCGGGGCGAGCGGCAGCTCGAGCCGGACGATTTAGGCCGTGGCCCCATCCGCCTGCGCCGTGGCCGGGCATTCCCGGCCCGCTAACAGGGTAAGACCCTCGCCGCCGCAGGATCAGACCCAAACCGCAGGAACGTTCATTGAGCAGCGAACGGATCTGGCAACAATGGATCCATCGGGGCACGACCGGCCATCTCGCCGGGCCCCATCCTCAAGAGCCCTGCAATGACCCACCGTCTCCTGTCGGTCGCAATCGCGACCGCGTTCCTTTCGCTCGCTCCCGTGTCCGGCTTCGCTACCGCATCGCCCGCGCCCGCCGTCGACGTGCGCGGCGTCGATCACGTGGGCATCAACGTGCCCGACGTGGAAGCGGCGAGCCGCTTCTTCGCGGACACGTTCGGCTTCGTCCCCGTGACCGAGATGCGCGACATTCCGGTCGATGCGGGATTCCGTCGCACCTTCCACATGCACGACGATGCGAAGGTCAAGAGCATCCGCATGCTGCGCGCCGGCGACGGCGCGAACATCGAACTCTTCCAGTACGACTCGCCGCACGCCTCGCGTGAGCAGCCGTTCTACGACGATATCGGCGCGTCGCACATCGCCCTGTATACCGACGACATCGACAAGGCCGTCGCCTCCTTGCGCGCGAAGGGCATCAAGGTGCTGACCGATCCCATCCGCATGACGCAGGGGCCGGCGGCCGGCAATACCTGGGTGTACTTCCTCACGCCGTGGGGTTCGAAGATGGAGCTTGTGAGCTATCCGCAGGGCCAGGCGGGCGAAGCCACCGCAGGCGTGCAGCTGTGGAGGGCCCCGGTCAAGGCGGGTCCGGTGTCGCTCGATCGCACCGTCGTCGATGAGGTCGTGACGCACTACGTCGCGATGCTCAACGACACGAATGCCGACAGCCGGGCGAAGACGATCGACCGCTATTACGCCGACGACACCGTGTTCAACGACCCCGAAGGCCTGATCGAAGGCAAGCGCGGGCTGAACGACCTCGTAGGCAAACTGCAGGCCGCCAATCGGGGCTTCCGTTTTCGTGTCGTCGGCCCCGCCACGATCCAGAACGGCAGCGTGCGCGTGAAATGGACCTTCGGGCCGGCCGCGCAGCCAGCGAAGATCAGCGGCGAAGACATCCTGACACTGGTGGACGGGAAGATCGCGTCCACCATCGTCTTCCTCGGCCCCGGTCCGCAGGGTAAGGCGAGGAGCACCCCATGATCCACGCTCCCAGCACGTCGCTGCATCTTCACTACGTGATCAAGGAAGGCAGGACCGACGAGCTACTCGGACACATACGCGACATCCTCAACCTGTGTGCCCGCGAGGACGACTTCATCACGGCGATCCTGCATCGTTCGCCCGAACGGCCGCTCGAACTCACGCTATACGAACTCTGGCGCGGTACGCGCGAGGAGTTCGCCATGACGCAGGGCACGCGGCCGTATCGCAAGGCGTACCTCGAGGCGAGCCGGCCGCTGATCGATCGCGTAGAGGTGACCTGGGACACGCCCATCCAGATATGGGGCGAGTTCGGACCGCTGGGCTGATCCAGCCCAGCGGAGGCCATCTTCCCCGAAATCGCGAAAGTGTTTCGCCCCGCTCCGCGTTTCTCCCAGCGCGGCCAGGTCGCACGCTACGTGCACCTGCCGCCTGATGAGACACATGCGATGAAAACCCTCCTGCTCGCCACCCTGATGGTCGCCCCGTTCGGCGCGATGGCGGCCGATGCGCCGGCCCCGGTCGTCGAGCGCGTCGCCACCTTCCGTGGCCCGATGCCGACCGGTGTCACCGTCTCGCCGGGCGGCCGCATCTTCGTCAACTTTCCGCAGTGGGGGGACAAGCCGGCGTTCACCGTCGGCGAACTCAAGGACGGGAAAGTCGCCGCCTACCCGTCGCAGGCGCTCAACGATGCCGATCCGGCCCATGCCACCGCCACGCTTATCAGCGTGCAGAGCGTGGTCGCGGATGCCGCCAACCGGCTGTGGATCCTCGACACCGGTGCCCCTGGGTTCACCGCGCCGATCCCGGGTGGCGCGAAGCTGGTCGCGGTCGACCTCGCGACCGACAAAGTCGTCAAGACGATCGTCCTCGACCAGGACGTCGTGCTGCCCACCACGTACGTCAACGACGTGCGTTTCGATCTGCGCGTCGGCAAGGCTGGCGTCGCCTACATCACCGATAGCTCGATCAAGGGACCCGGTGGCCTCATCGTCGTGGACCTCGATTCCGGCCACGCCATCCGCCGTCTGAGTGGTCACCCGAGTACGAGCCCTGACAAGGGCTTCGTGCCGGTCATCGAAGGCAAGCCGCTCATGAGCCGTCCCGCGGGCGGCAAGCCGACTCCGTGGCTCGTCGCCAGCGACGGTATCGCCATCTCCGCCGACGGCAGCACGCTCTACTACTGCGCCCTATCCAGCCGCCATCTCTTCAGCGTGCCGACGGCGTTGCTGCGCGACGAGACGATCCCGGATGCCGAACTCGCCAGATCGATCGTGGACCTCGGCATGAAGGGGGCTTCCGACGGTCTGGCCGAAGACGACGCGGGCCGCATCTATGGCGGCGACTACGAGCACAACGCCATCCGCCGCTACGCTGGCGGCAAGTGGGACACGCTGGTCACCGATCCGCGCATTCTCTGGCCGGACACGCTCTCGGTCGGCACGGACGGCTACCTGTATTTCACCGCCAACCAGCTGTATCGCCAGGCCGGGTTCCACGAGGGGAATGACGAGCGCAAGCAGCCCTACGAATTGCTCCGCGTGAAGATCGGCGCGGGGCCGGTATTGCTGAAGTAGTCCACAGGTCCGGAGGGCCGCGACGACGCGGCCCTCCGGCCTCGATCAGCGGGCGGCCGGGAAGTCCGTAGCGCTCGCTTCTTTTTCCTGCGCCTCCACGTCGGCGAGCCGCTCGCGCAACGCCTTCGCGATCATCGCATACGCGTCGCTGCCGAGGACCAGCCGCTTCGGCGCAGGTGTCCGGTCCAAGCTATCGATCATCCGCGCCACCATCTTCGACGGATCGCCGTTCGGCATGCGCGTCGGGTCCTGGAGGATGCTGCGGATCATGCCGACGGGCGTGTCCTTGTACGCCTCGGGTTCTCCGCCCATGCGTGCACCCGCCGTCGTACGAAACGCGGTGCGCGCGCCACCCGGCTCCACGATCGTCACGCCGATCCCGAACGATGCCACCTCGGCGTGGAGCGCGTCGAAAAACCCTTCGAGACCCCATTTGCTCGCGTGGTAGAGCGACGCGCCCGGATGGGTCGCCTGGCCGCCGTAGGTGGAGAGCGCCAGGATCCGGCCACCGCCCTGGCGGCGAAGGAATGGCAGCGCCGCGCGTGTCACCTCGATGGGACCGACGAGATTGGTATCGATCTGGTGACGGATCTGTTCGCCATCGAGACCCTCGACCGCGCCGAAGAGACCGTACCCGGCGTTGTTGACGATCACATCGATGCGGCCGAACGACGCGAACGCCTCCGCCACGACACGGTGGATGGCCGCGACATCGGTGACATCGAGCGTGGCGATACGGAGCACGTCGCCATGGGCTTCGCTCAGATCGTCCGCGGCTCCGGATTGCCGGACCGTGCCGAACACGCGATCGCCGCGCGAGAGAAGCTGAATGGCCATCTCGCGCCCGAAGCCGCTGCTGATGCCGGTGATGAACCACGTACGTTGCGTCATTGGAATTTCCTGGATGTCGAGCATTTGCTAACTAACTGGTTAGATGTAATGTGGTCATATCTAACCGGTTAGTCAAGTGCTAGCATCCGGAACGCCAGCAACGGGAGCGAACCTGTGCGAAATGCCGAAGCGACGAAAGAGCGGATCCTCGATGCCGCCATGACCGAGTTCTCGGCGTACGGCATCGCCGGTGCGCGTGTCGACCGCGTCGCCGCCGAGGCCGGATGTAACAAGAACCTGATCTACATCTACTTCGGAAACAAGGAATCGCTCTTCACCGCGGTGCTCGGCCATTACCTCGTACCTGCGTACGAGCACCTGGCCTTCACGCCGGACGACGTGGCGGGCTATGCCGGCCGAGTCTTCGATTTCTCGATGGCTAACCCGAAACTGATGCGCCTGCTGGCCTGGCACAGCCTGGAGCAAAGCACCGAGGCGCCATCTGAACGTGGCGCGTCGCATGCGGCGAAGATCCGCGCGCTATCGGACGCGCGAAAAGCCGGCGCCATCGGCGGCGCGTTCCCTCCCGAGTTCCTGCTCACGGTCATCATGACCGTCGCCACGGCATGGACGGCCGCGAACGCGTTCAGCATGTCCACCGGTACCGAGGCCGCAAGGCACCAGGCGCAACTGAGAAAGCGCGTCACCGCCGCCGTTCGCCTGCTCGCCGCTGCCGAGACTATGTGAGCTCATGCCGGCATTTTCCACCGCGGAGGAAAAGTATTTCCTTCATTGCCTGCTTATTCCGCAAGGATGATGCGCGCAAAGTGTTCCCCGGTTCGCAACGAGGAATACCCATGACCCTTCCCGCCTTTGGCGTCGGCACCTTCCGCCTCACCGGCCAGGCCGCCGTCGATTCCGTCTCCACCGCGCTCGAACTCGGCTATCGCGCCGTGGATACCGCGCAGATCTACGGCAACGAGGCCGATGTCGGCAAGGCGATCGCCGAAAGCGGCGTCCGCCGTGACGACCTCTTCGTCACGACCAAGATCTGGACCGACAACTACAGCCGCCGGAAGCTCGTTCCGAGCCTGCGCGAAAGTCTCGAGAAACTGCGCATAGGCCATGCGGATCTCACGCTGATCCACTGGCCCGCGCCGGGCAACGGCGTCGAGTTGCCGGAGTACATGGAGGCGCTGGCGGAGGCGAAATCGCTCGGCCTGACGCGCCAGATCGGCATCTCGAACTTCAACATCGACCTCACGCGCCAGGCCATCGCCGCGGTGGGCGCCGACGCGATCGCCACCAACCAGATCGAACTCAGCCCGTACCTGCAGAACGCGCCACTGACCGCGTTCCTCGCGGAGCAAGGCATTCGCGTCACGTCGTACATGACCCTCGCCTACGGAAAGGTCCTCGCGGATCCGGTGCTCGCTCAGATCGCGGAGAAACATCGCGCCACGGTGGCGCAGGTCGCGCTCGCCTGGGCGCTGCGGCTCGGCTACGCGGTCATCCCCTCGTCCACGAAGCGCGAGAACCTCGCCAGCAACCTGCTGGCCCGCGACCTGCGCCTCGACGACGACGACATGGCTCGTATCGCGCGCCTCGAGCGGAACGGCCGCGAAGTCAGCCCGGCCGGCCTGGCGCCCGTCTGGGATTGATCCACCCGGCCGGCATACGCCGCCCGTCGGATGTCCTCGGCCAAGCCATGGGCCTAATCTCGACCCATGGCTACCGTCGACACCGAAATCGTCCTGACCCGCGCCCACCTCGCCCTGGAGGCATCCGCCGTGGGCAACGCCATCCTCGACGGCGACATGGACGAAGCCCGGTTCCGCGCGCACCTGGTGCGCAAGCAAGCCCAGGACCTCTGCCTCGACGACGTGGCCCACGCCGCCCTGCTCGTCATCGTCCTCCTGCCACCCGAGGCCCGGCTTCCCAGCCGCGGTATAGGCCGGGCCCTGCTGCGACTGTGCAACCTGTTGAAGGTGTAAAGCTCTTCGCGGCCTGGTGACTGCCACCTGTTCAAGCGGTGCCGCCCTGCGTCATCATGGATGAAGACGGCCGCCTGCGTCGTCGTTTGGGCGCTACGCCGGATGTTTCACCGAACAGGAGGTTTCGTGACTGGCGTGACTCGCGGCAAGCGGATCGGCGGGCTGGCGTTTCTCATCGCGGTATCGGCGGGGCTATGCGGAACGAGCGTTTCCGGGAGCGACGCGACGACTGGCCGGGCGGTCTCGGGCATATGTCCAACCAAAGCGGTCATGAACGAGGTCCTCGATCTCGGGAACGTCTACTTCGGCGAGACGCACGGTACGAACGAGAGTCCGGCGTTCGTTGGCTGCCTCGTCCGGTCGGCGGTCGGAAGACATATATCGCCGCTCTACGTGTCGTTCGAGCTGCCGCCTGTCGCCGCCGACACGCATGGCCGCGTCTGGTCGGGAATGGACGGCCGGACCTCGGAAGCCTATGCGAAGCTCGTCGACGAACTTCAGGTTCTCGAGAAGCAAGGCAAGTTGGTCATCGACTACCAGCTCGTCGCGATCGGTGACGACGACGAGACAAGCAACCGACTCGTCGGCGAACATCTCAAGGCGCTTTCCGCGAAGGGTCGCATCATCGCGATCGGCGGATCGATGCATGCGCAGCGGAGACAGGCGATCATTCCGTCGTTCACCTTCAAGCCCGCGGGTGCGTATACCGGACCCGGCATCAAGAGCATCCTGCTCGACTCATCGGGACTCGGCCAGGCGTGGATGTGCGTAGGGACATGTGAGGCCCGGCCAGTGACCGGCTTCACCGGTGCATCGTCTCCTTTCACACTGAACGACGGGACGGCGGTGGGATTCGACTACGTCCTGACATTCCCGCCAGCCACCGCGTCGCGGCCGCACCTCCCGCTACAGCCCCCCTGACTCGACGCGGACGAAGCTGAACGTTTCACAGAAATGAAGACCCCTTTCATGGACTGACCGGCTCCTGAAAACGTGACGCACGTCACGCTGCCGATATTGCATATCGGAGTGTTGCCGTGTCGCTGAGTCCCGCTTCCTCCATCGTCATCGACCTCCTCCTCATGTCCGACGCCGTCGCCGAGGGAAACGTCTCCGACGTGCGACGTCTGGCGCGACGCATCCAGCGGACCGCCGAACCGACACGCTTCGTGCGCGTCGCCCGGCATGCCCGGCATATCGAGGAAATCGCCAGCGACGGCGTGAAGGAAGACGAGCTCGCCTCCGCCATGCGAAAACTGCTGCGTGAATCGGAGCACGAGATCGCCGGTTTCGGACATATCCTCTATTCATGACCTTCGGATCGCCTCAATCGCTACCAGCCCCTCGGGCCTGACCGACTCGCTCGCCGGATCGACATCGACAGGGAATCGTGATGTCTTTCCTGACGCGAGCGACCATCAGTCCCCCCTTTCGCGCGACGCAGTCCCCCGGCCGTGACGGCAGGTTCCGTCAACGCACCAGGTTCACCCGGGCGAGATCGATGAGTTCCTTGCCGCGGCCGTCCATGACAGCCCGGAGCAGGAACATGCCGAAGTTGTAGGACTCCTCGAACGTCTTCGCCGGAGGCAGCACCAGTTCCTGCCGCGCCGAGACCACGTCCAGCAGCGCCGGTCCGTCGTGCTGAAGCACCTCGGTCAACGCCGCCTGGAGGTCGTCGGGCTTCTCCACGCGGACGCCCTTGATACCCATCGCGGACGCCATCGCCGCGAAGTTCGGGTTCTTCAGGTCCACGCCGACGTCGACGAACCCGCCCGCCTTCATTTCCATCTCGACGAAACCGAGCGTGCCGTTGTTGAGCACGATGACCTTGACGGGGAAGCCGTGCTGGATGAGGGTCACGAACTCGCCCATCATCATGGTGAAGCCACCATCGCCCGACAGCGAGATGACCTGGCGGTCGGGATAGGTCGCCTGCGCGCCGATGGCCTGGAGCATCGCGTTCGCCATCGAGCCGTGATTGAACGAACCGAGCAGTCGCCGTTTGCCGTTCATCTTGAGGTAGCGAGCCGCCCAGGCGACCGGCGTTCCGACATCGCAGGAGAAGATCGCATCCTCCTTTGCCAGCTCGCTGACGACGCGCGTCACGTACTGCGGATGCATGATGCTGCCACCCGGCCGGCTCTCGGCGAGCGCGTCAAGGTCCGCCCGCGCCTGCTTATAGTCCTTGGTGGCCGCGTCGAGATGGCGGCTGTCGGACTTGTCATGGATGAGCGGCAGCAACGCCTTCAGGGTCTCGCCTACCGATCCCAGAACGCCGAGTTCGAGGCCGCAGCGATTGCCGAGCGCTTCGGGGCGCACGTCGATCTGCACGATGCGCGCGTGTTCCGGATAGAACTGCCGATACGGGAAGTCGGTGCCGAGCAGCAGCAGCGTGTCGCATGCCTTGATCGCCTTGTAGCCCGACGCGAATCCGAGCAGGCCGGTCATGCCCACGTCGTGCGGGTTGTCGAATTCGACATGCTCCTTGCCACGCAGTGAATGGACGACCGGTGCCTTGAGTTTGCCGGCGAGCTCGACCATCTCGGCGTGGGCGCCTGCCGTCCCCGCGCCGCAGAACAGCGTGACGTTCGTCCCCTCGTTGAGGATGTCGGCGACCCGGCGCAGGTCGCTCTCGGCGGGAACGAGCACGGGCGACGACGGCACCAGCCAGCGGGGCACGGGTGCCGACAAGGGGCGAAGCGCGATGTCGCCCGAGAGCACCACGACCGCGACACCCTTCTTCGCGACGGCGGTGCGCATGGCGCGCAGGAGGACCTGCGGCAGCTGGTCGGCCTGGTTGACCAGCTCGACGTAGTGGCTGCATTCCTTGAACAGCTGCTCCGGGTGCGTCGCCTGGAAGTAATCGATGCCGATTTCGGTGCTCGGGATGTGCGCGGCGATCGCCAGGACGGGGACGCGGTTCCGGTGGGCGTCGAACAGGCCGTTGATGAGGTGGAGATTGCCGGGTCCACAGCTGCCGGCGCAGACGGCGAGTTTCCCAGTCAGGTGCGCCTCGGCGCCGGCCGCGAAGGCCGCGCTTTCCTCGTGGCGCATGTGGATCCATTCGATGGAACCCATGCGCCGCAGGGAATCGGTGAATCCGTTCAGGGAATCGCCGACCACGCCGTAGATTCTCTCGACGCCGGCCGACGCCAGCGCTTCCGCCATATAGTCCGCAGCCTTTCTCGTCATGGTCTTACCTTGTGATGGGTGGGTTGCGCCAACCGACAGGCATGCCACGGGCACGTCATGCAGCGCGCCGGAGCGGCATGGACACTCGTCGTCGACGACACAGATTGAAGTCTGCCCGGCACGAATATCTTGGGCCTATCCCCCGCATGGGGTGCGCATTTGGACAACGCGTCCCTCGTGCGCAAGATGCGACAACCGCACGAGCGTGGCCATCGGGAGGACAGCCGGTGCGGTGGGTCTAAGGGGGAACACCCGTCGCCGGAAATGCCGCCTGGGTCACCATCGCCTTCCCGACACGCTCACGTCCACTGCGCGAGTCCCATGACCGGCGTCGATGGCGAGGCCATGTCGCGTTCGCCCATGGGACCGGCAAGCCACGCCGAGCGCCCCGCGCCGACGGCCGCGGCGAACGCGGCGGCCATTCGCACCGGGTCGCCGGCACGTGCGACGGCGGTATTGAGCAACACGGCGTCGTAGCCCATCTCCATGGCCGCCGCGGCCTGGGATGGAAGACCGATCCCGGCGTCCACGATGAGCGGCACGTCAGGAAAATGCGCGCGCAGCGTACGCAGCGCATACGGATCCGTTAGGCCCCGGCCGCTACCGATCGGCGCCGCCCAGGGCATCAGCACGCGACAGCCGGCATCCAGCAGGCGGCCCGCGACGCCCAGATCGTCGGTCGTGTACGGAAAGACTTCGAAACCCTCCACGCAGAGGATCCGCGCCGCCTCCACCAACCCGAACACATCGGGACGCAACGTGTCGTCGTCGCCGATCACCTCCAGCTTGATCCATGGCGTATCGAACAGTTCGCGCGCCATGTGGGCGGTCGTCACCGCGTCCTTCACCGTGTGGCAACCCGCCGTGTTCGGCAGGATGCGACAGCCGAGCCCCTGGACCAGCTTCCAGAACGGCTGGCCGCCGCTGGGCCCACCGGACTCGCGTCGCAGCGACACCGTGACGATCTCGCTTCGCGCGGCACGGACCGCATGCTCCAGACAAGCCGGCGACGGGTACTGGGCCGTGCCGAGCAGGAGTCGCGAGGACAACCTGCGCCCGTAAAGGTCGAGGTCGTCCATCGTCATCCTCCCTGCATCGGGGCGAGCACTTCGACGTGGTCGCCGTCGTCGAGGCGCGTCCGCTCGCGCTGGCTACGAGGAACGAAGCAACCGTTGACGGCGGTGGCCACGGCGGCGCCCGACAGCGCCATCCGCTCCAGCAACGCGGCGAGGTTCGCCGCATGCGCCTGCGCCTCGCCATTGACGAAGATGGTCATGCGGCCTCCGCGTAGCGTGCCGACAACCGGTCGCCCAGCCTTTCCGCATACCACGGCGAAAGCAGGAAACCGTGCCGGTAGAGTCCGTTGAACGCGATCACCCTGCCCCTCTCGACCAGTCGCGGAAGGTTGTCGGGAAACGCGGGGCGAACGCCCGAGCCGAGCTCGACGATTTCAGCGTCGGCCAACGCGGGATGCAGCGCGTAGGCGGCGTTGAGCAGCTCCACCGCGGAGCGCACGGTGACCGGATGCCCGTCCGGACTCTCGACCGTGGTGGCGCCGACCATGAGCAGACCATCGTCGCGTGGGACGATGTATACGGGCGTCCGTGGATGCAACAGCCGCACGGGACGCGACAGGCGTACGTCGCGGCTTCGCAGGATCACCATCTCGCCACGCACGCCTCGCAGGTCAGGCAGATCGTCGCATGCCGCGAGGCCGCGGCAGTCGACGACAGGCACTCCGTCGAAGTCGCCCGGCCGAACGTCGCAGTCGTATTCGATGTGCCCACCGTCACGCTCGATCGCGGCGGCCGCCGCGAGAAGCGCCTTGCGCGGATCGAGGTGCGCCTCGTTGGCGAACCACAGCCCTCGACGGAAGCGGCCCGCGAGATCCGGCTCGAGCGCGGCGATGCCCTCGCCGTCGACCCATGCGTGATCGTGGGTCCGCATCGCCATGCGCTCGAGCTCCGCGCCATCGCGAGGAAGCGCGAGCACCAGGGTGCCCGCCTGCGTGACGCCAGGAACCCTCGCGGGCCACCAGGTCAGCGCGAGCTGGCCGCGCTCACAGACGGCGTGCTCGGCGCCGTCCCTCTCGCAGAACGGTGCGAGCATCCCGCCGGCCATCCACGAACAGGCGTTCCGTCCGATCGAGCGGGATCGCTCGTGGATGCTCACCCGTGCGCCGCGCGCCGAGAGCGCTAGCGCCGCGGACAGACCCGCGACGCCCGCGCCGATGATCGCCACGGGCATGCCTTCAAGCGGCCGGGACATACAACGCTCCGCCGCCCGCGAGGAATTCCTCGGACTTGGACGCCATGCCGGCGAGCGCCTCGGCATCCTGGCGAAGATCCTGCGAGATCTTCATCGAACAGAACTTCGGACCGCACATCGAACAGAAGTGGGCGACCTTGTGCGCGTCCTTCGGCAACGTGGCGTCGTGGTACGCGCGCGCCGTGTCGGGGTCGAGCGCGAGATTGAACTGATCTTCCCAGCGGAACTCGAAGCGGGCGCGCGAAAGCGCGTCGTCACGCAGCTTCGCGGCCGGATGACCCTTGGCGAGGTCGGCCGCATGCGCCGCGATGCGATAGGTGATCACCCCGACCTTCACGTCGTCGCGGTCGGGCAGCCCGAGGTGCTCCTTCGGCGTGACGTAACACAGCATCGCCGTGCCGAACCAGCCGATCATGGCCGCGCCGATACCGGAGGTGATGTGGTCGTACCCCGGCGCCACGTCCGTCGTCAGGGGACCGAGGGTGTAGAACGGCGCCTCGCCGCACAGCGCGAGCTGTTTCTCCATGTTCACCTTGATCTTGTGCATGGGCACATGACCCGGTCCTTCGATCATCACCTGACACCCGTGCTCCCAGGCGATGCGCGTGAGTTCGCCCAGCGTTTCGAGCTCCGCGAACTGCGCCGCGTCGTTCGCGTCGGCGATCGAGCCGGGCCGCAGTCCGTCGCCGAGCGAGAGCGACACGTCGTACTGGCGGCAGATCTCGCAGATCTCGCGAAAACGTTCGTACAGAAAGCTCTCGCGATGACCCGCGAGGCACCAGCGGGCCATGATCGAGCCGCCGCGGCTGACGATGCCGGTGACGCGGCGCGCCGTCAGCGGCACGTGCGCGAGCCGGACGCCCGCGTGGATCGTGAAATAGTCCACCCCCTGCTCCGCCTGTTCGATCAGGGTGTCGCGGAAGACCTCCCAGGTCAGCTTCAGCGGGTCGCCGCCGACTTTCTCGAGGGCCTGGTAGATGGGGACGGTTCCGATGGGTACCGAAGCATTGCGCATGATCCACGAACGGATGTTGTGGATGTTCCGCCCCGTGGAAAGATCCATCACGGTGTCCGCGCCCCAGCGCGTCGACCACACGAGTTTCTCGACCTCCTCGGCCACGCCCGAACTGACCGCGGAGTTGCCGATGTTGGCGTTCACCTTCACGAGGAAGTTCCGGCCGATCACCATCGGCTCGAGCTCGGGATGGTTGATGTTCGCCGGCAGGATCGCGCGTCCGCGGGCGATCTCGCTGCGCACGAATTCCGGTGTGACGAACGCGGGAATCTCCGCTCCGAAGTCCTCGCCGTCCGCGCGGCGCGCACCGGCGTCCTCGAGCGCCATCGACCGGCCGAGATTCTCGCGAAACGCCGCGTAGACCATCTCCTCCGTCACGATGCCCGCCACCGCGAACTCGAACTGGGTGACCGGCTGCCCGGTGCGTCCGCGATGCAACGGCACGCGGGCGGGACACGCCGCCACGACGGCGCCGGCGCTCTGGTTGCCGTTGTCTTCGGGCCTCACGGCCCGCCCCTCGATGCATTCGAAGTCGCGGCGCTCGATCCACGCTCGTCGCACGTGCGGGAGGCCCTTCGCCAGATCGATGACCACCTCGGGATCGGTGTACGGCCCCGACGCGTCGTACAGGTTCAGCGGCGCTTCCTTCGGATCGCTCAGGACCACCTGGCGGAACGGGACGCGCATGTCCGGGTAGCCCGGCGGCGAAAGATGGATCTTGCGCGAGCCGCGGATCGGGCCGGTGGTGACATCGGCCGGTGCGGCGTGGCTGGATGGCGTGCTGGAAATCATGGATCTCTTCTCCTGGAGGATGGGAGATCCGGGTGACGATCGTCAGGGCGCACGCCCTCGGCGCGCTGCATTCCCGTCCCTTCGCCGGCATGACCCGGATCAGGTTCAAAGGGTCCGGCTGCCGCCATCTCAGCCCTGCCAACGCAGGACACCCCTCGGAACGTGTCAGAGCCTACCGCAGATTTTCGGCGCGGCGAAAGCCCCCGGATGAGGAACCGCGTGAAGATCGGATCCGGACGGCGACGAACGCTGCGAGGGGAAGGTTGGAGCGTACCTGGGCGCGATAGGGCGCTCGCGAGAGGCCCCAATCGTGCCCAGGTGCGCTCCTACAGGCGAACGATCAGGGGATGATCTCTCCCTCGTCCATGCCGTCCCACCACGTGATACGGACGGCCTTCACCTTGATCAGCACCAGCCCGGGTGTGTCCACGCCGTCCTTGAACCAGCGTTCCAGATCGCTCTGCCAGTGGCGCTCGAGTTCGGCCTTCTCGCGAACGATCTGCCCGCGCCCCTCGACCGCCACGAACAGCGGCGGCTTGCCGAGCAGCGATTTGGAACCGGTGAACGACAGCGCCACGGCGGGATTGGCCTCGATCTCGCCGACGACGTGCGTCTCTTCCAGCGAGAAGAACCAGCTGTCGCCGTCGTATTCGACGTCGCCGTTGTTGCTCATCGGGCGTCCGGCGATCTCGCCGTTCGCCGCATGGGTCTGCAGCATCGCGAAATCGATGCCGGCCATTTTCTTCGAGAGGTCTTCGAGCGTCTTTATCGTCATGAGGGTCTCCTTGGTACGAGGAGACTGCGATGCGAAACGGCAGGACACCGTGAAAAGCGGGTAGCGCCCAGGTGGTCACACGGCGCGGTCACCGCGAGTCGTCCCGGATGTCAGCAGGAGGCGCCCTGCTCGCCCGCACCCTTCCGATAAAGGTGCGGCGTCGTGCCGACCGCGGCTTTGAACGACCGGGTGAAGTGTGCCTGGTCGTTGAAGCCGCATGCCACGGCGATCTGCGCCAGCGTGTCCGTGGTGCCGACGATCTGCCGGCATGCATGCTCGATGCGCTTCTTGTGGCGCCAGCGATGCGGGCTTTCACCGAACGTCGCCTTGAACGCGCGGCTGAAATAGCCCCGGGAGAGACGGCACGCGGAGGCGAGGTCCGAGATCGACAGGTTGTTGTCCAGGCGAGCGAGCGCGACCTTCTCCACGGTAGCGACCTGCCACGGCGCCAGTCCGTTGTGGGTGCCGGGCCGGGCCCGCACCGAAGCGGCGTGCCGGTGGAGCCGGAGCGCCTGTTCGATGTAGTAGGCGCAAGCGCGGCGGTCGGCGCGCTCCGTGTCCGCGATCTGCCGCAGCGCGAGCTGGAGCAGCCGCTGCACATCGTGTATCGGGGAACTTCCAACGCCCGCGGGCGCCGATGGAAGTGAGCTGTCGATTCGCATGAGGGTCACCATCTTCAGTGGTCGAAGACGGACCCGATGCTATCGAAGCGCCTCGCGCGTTTGACCCCCTGTATGGGGGGTCGCGTCGTCGATCGGCGAACCTTGCGTCGCATAGAAAAATCGTCCGCTTCCGCTTCCTTCAAGCCGCTTCGGAGCGGCATGACCTAGCCTCCGGGAGGAATCCCGCTCACCGCCTGACCGAGGAGACCGCCTTGAACGACACACCGAGCCTGCGTCCCGTGCCGATCGGAATCGATGCCACGGGTCGCCGCGAAGAATTCGACAGCATGGGAAAGGTTTCCGTGCCGGCCGACCGCTACTGGGGTGCGCAGACCGAACGCTCGTTGCATCATTTCGACATCGGCGGCGACCACATGCCCGTCGCGGTCTACCGCGCGTACGGGTACGTGAAGAAGGCCTGCGCACTGGTGAACGCGACGGCGGGACGGCTGCCGGCGTGGAAGCGAGACGCCATCGTGCAGGCCGCCGACGAAGCCATCGCCGGAAAACTCGACGCGCATTTTCCCCTGTACGTGTGGCAGACGGGGTCGGGCACGCAGTCGAACATGAACGTCAACGAGGTGCTGTCGAACCGCGCGATCCAGTTGCTCGGCGGCACGCTCGGAACGCAGCATCCCGTCGGCCCGAACGACGACGTCAACATGGGCCAGTCGTCCAACGATACGTTCCCGACCGCCATGCACGTCGCGACGGTGCTCGCCATCGACGAGCAGCTCATCCCGGCGGTGACACGCCTCGTCGAGGTCATCGAGCGCAAAGCCGACGAATGGATGACGGTGGTGAAGATCGGCAGGACGCATCTCGAGGACGCCGTGCCGCTGACCGTCGGCCAGGAGTGGCATGGCTGGGCCGGTCAGCTGCGCGCCTGCCTGGAGGCGATCGAAGCGACGCGAGGCGGACTCTATGAACTGGCCGTGGGCGGCACCGCCGTCGGCACGGGACTGAACGCGCCGCCCGGGTTCTCGCGCGATGTCGCCGCGAGCGTGGCGACATTGACGGGCAAGCCCTTCGTCACCGCGCCCAACAAGTTCGCGGCGCAGGGATCGCTCGACGCCATGGTGCGTGCGTCCGCGGGCCTCAGGGGCCTTGCCGTCGCGTTGATGAAGATCGCCAACGACATGCGCTGGCTCGCATCCGGCCCGCGCTGCGGGCTGGGCGAACTGAAGTTGCCGGACAACGAGCCGGGTTCGTCGATCATGCCCGGCAAGGTCAATCCCACGCAGTGCGAGGCGATCGTCATGATCGCGATCCAGGTGCTCGGGAACGACTCTGCCGTCGCCATCGCGGGCAGCCAGGGCAATTTCGAACTCAACGCCATGCGGCCGGTGATCATCAACAACGTGCTGCATTCCATACGCATCCTCGCCGACGGCTGCGATCGCTTCCGCGAGTTCTCCGTGGAGGGCACCGCGATCGTCCCGGAGAAGATCGCGCAGTACGTCGCGGGCAGCGTGATGCTCGTGACGGCGCTCTCGCCCGTCATCGGCTACCAGAACGCCGCGCACATCGCCGAGAAGGCCATCGCCGACGGAACGAGCCTGAAAGAGGCCGCGCTTGCCTCCGGACTGGTCGACGAAGCGCTGTTCGAGAAGACGATACGCCCGCTGGACATGGTCGGCCATGGCCTGGCCGGCGCCTGAAGGAGTACGACGATGATTCGATGCGTAAGAATGTGGACGGGGCCCGACGGGAACTCCCTTTTCGAGGAAGGCGAGCTCGATATCGGTGCGGGACTGCACGGCCGCGCGTCCGGCCTGCCCATCGCGGTCCGCGAGCTCTCGTTCCAGGAGACGGCGACGGGCGGTTCCTTCGAATGGCACCAGGACCCGCAACCCCAGTTCGTCATCACGCTCGCCGGCACCGTGGAATTCGAGGTGAAGTCCGGGGCGACGTTCACGATCCATCCGGGCGACGTGCTGATCGCGCAGGACGATTCGGGCAGCGGCCATCGCTGGCGCCTCATCGGAAGCGAACCGTGGCGGCGCGCGTACGCCGTCTATGACGCGAACACCCCACTCCATTTCACGGCGAAGAGGAACGAGGCATGAGCCAGGACAACGCGGCGCGCGTCGACGTGCTCCTCATCGGCGCGGGCATCATGAGCGCCACCACCGGCACGCTGCTCCACGCGCTGGATCCCACACTGAAGATCGCCGTGGTCGAGCGGCTCGAGGACTGCGGGCTGGAGAGCTCCATGGCCTGGAACAACGCCGGCACGGGGCATGCGGCGAACTGCGAGCTCAACTACACGCCGCAACGTGCCGACGGGAGCGTCGACATCGCGGACGCACTGAAGGTCAACACCCAGTTCGACGTGTCGCGGCAACTCTGGGCACACCTCGTCGAGAACGGCGCCATTCCCGATCCGCGCGCTTTCCTGCACCCCTGCCCGCACATGAGCTTCGTCTGGGGCGAGGAGAACGTCGCGTTCCTCAAGGCTCGGCATGCCGCCATGAGCGCGCACCACTGCTACCGCGGTATGGAGTACACGGAGGACCATGCGCGGATCGCCGAGTGGGCCCCGCTGATCATGGAAGGACGCGACCCGGACCAGAAAGTCGCGGCGACCCGGATCGTCACGGGCACCGACGTGGATTACGGCGCCCTGACCCATCTGCTGATCCACCATCTGCAGGGCGATGGCGTCGACGTGCACTACGACAGCGAAGTCACCGCGCTCGAACGTGCAAGTGATGGACGCTGGAACGTGACCTTCGGGAATACCTCGGACGGCACGCCACGGAGCCTGTCCGCGCGCTTCGTGTTCATCGGTGCCGGCGGTGCCGCGATCCGTCTGCTGCAGAAGTCCGGCATTCCGGAGGCGAAGGGCTACGGTGGCTTCCCGGTGAGCGGCATCTGGCTGCGTTGCGACGTCGACGAGGTTTCGGCGCGGCATCACGCGAAGGTGTACGGCAAGGCGTCCACCGGCTCGCCGCCGATGTCCGTGCCGCATCTCGACACGCGCGTGATCGACGGCAAGACGTCGTTGCTGTTCGGTCCCTATGCCGGCTTCTCGACCAAGTTCCTCAAGCACGGTTCGCCGGCCGACCTTCTCGAATCCGTCACGGCGCACAACATCCTTCCGCTGCTGTCCGTGGCGAAACAGAACGCCTCGCTCGAGGAGTACCTGATCGGCCAGGTCTTCCAGAGCGCGCACCACCAGTTCGAGATGCTCCAGGCGTTCTTCCCGAACGCGCGGCGGCCTCAGTGGAAGGAAGCCGTGGCGGGCCAGCGGGTGCAGATCATCAAGCCGGACGACGGCGACCTTGGCGGCCGGCTGATCTTCGGTACCGAACTCGTGGCCGCGGCGGACAAGTCGCTCGTGGCTTTGCTCGGTGCCTCGCCTGGCGCGTCCACCGCCGCGGCGATCGCGGTGGAAGTGCTGCAGACCTGTTTCGCGGACCGGCTCACGGATTCCGCGTGGCTGCCGAAGCTCCGGGCGATCTTCCCCACCTACGGCATCGACCTCACGAAGGACGCGGCGGCGTGCGATGCCACCCGGGCGGCCACCGCCGCCGTGCTGAAGATCGAGAACGTCGGGCCCTGAACGCGTCGGGCGGCGGACGAGCGATGGCCCGTGACCCATCGGGGAAGCGAGGCTACGATGCACGCCTGTCCTGCCGCTCCGACCGATCATGACCCAGCCCCCTCCAGCGTTGTCCGTCGCCTTGCTCGAGGACGACGAGGCACTGCGTGAACGCGTCCTCGCGCCGGAGCTGAAGACCTACGGTTTCGACGTGCGCACCGCCGGCCGTCCCGCGGAACTCGACGCCATCCTCGCGTCCGCGGCGGTCGACGTGGTCGTTCTCGATGTCGGCCTGCCCGATGAAGATGGGTTCAGCATCGTGCGGCGGCTGCGTAGCACGCCGTCGCTGGGCCTCGTCCTCCTGACGGCACGCGACGAGAACACCGATCGCGTGCGCGGCCTGGAAGACGGCGCCGATGCGTATCTGGCGAAACCCGTCGCCATACCGGTACTCGCCGCGACCATCCGCAGCGTGGCGCGTCGTCTAGCATCCGGCCCGTCGACGAGCACGGCGAGTGTCGGCGCGGACTGGACGTTCCACGACGGCGGGTGGGTCCTCCGCTCGCCCGACGGAACCTCGGTGGCGCTGACGGCGCATGAGCGCTGCGTGCTCCAACTCCTGCATGAACGGCGGGGTTTCGCCGTCGAGCGCGACGCTCTGATCGCGGCGCTGTCCGACGGGTCGGGCGATTTCGATCCGCACCGGCTGGAGATGACGATCCATCGGCTGCGCACGAAGGTGTCGCGCGCAAACGCCGGCACGCTACCCGTCCGTGCCGTACGCGCACGCGGTTACGTCATGCTGCCGCCGGACGCCCCGGCGACCGGAAGGCGTTGATGGCCATGCGTGCGGCCGCGTCCGCGGCGACGTCGCGCCGAGGTGCGATCACGACGAGGTGACCCGCTCCCTCGGGGATATCGGACGCCAGGATCACGTCGAGATCGTCGGCGATATGTTCGAGGATCGTCGAGGCTTCGCCGGCGCCGGCGACGGCCACGACGATGCAACCCATGTCCTCGAGCGCCGTCGACATGGCGTCGCGGCGCGCATCGTCGGATTCGATCACCATGACGCGGACCGTCGCGAGCGGCCGGTCCTCGACGCGCTCGGGCAGCCAGAGTTCGACCGTGGTACCCAATCCCGGCTCGCTCCTGATCGCGAGATCTCCGCCGTTCCGCACGAGCATGTCCTTGACCATCGCCAGCCCGAGCCCGGTCCCCTTGCCCGGCGCTTTCGTCGTGAAGAACGGCTCGCACGCGCGTCGCAGGATGGCCTCGGTCATGCCGGGTCCGCTATCCGTCAGGGCGACGCTGACGCCCATGATGTCGTCGCGCCTGCGTCGGCCGACGTGGACGACGAATCGTCCCGACGCACCCATGGCGTCGCGTGCGTTCGTCGCGACGTTGATCAGCGCGAGGTCGAAGTGGCTGCGGTCCATCCAGACCATCGAGGCGGCCGAGGCATCGACGTCGAGCGTCACGGCGGACGGGAAGATCTGCCGGAGCACCGGCCGGATATCGTCGATCGCCTGGGTGGCGTCGAAGCTTTCCGGCATGGCGCCGCCGCGCCGTGCGAACGCCGTGAGGCGGCGGACCAGCTCGCGGGCGCGCGTCGCCGCCGAACCGATGTCGCGGATCAGCGCGCGCAGCTCGCGCGGCTCGTTCACGGCATGGCTTCGCTCCGCCGCGCCCTCGACGATGGCGACGAGGTGGTTGACGTCGTGCGCGATCCCGCCCGAAAGACGCCCCACCGTCTCCATGCGATGCGCATAGAGCGTCATTTCCTGCGCGCGTTCGCGGGCCTGCATCTCCGCGCGCAGCGCCGCGTTCGCCGACAGCAGTTCGGCACCGGATTTCCTCGCTTCCTCGAGCGCCCCGCGCATCGCCCACACGCAGCGATCGAGCACGAGGGTGATCACGAAGTAGCTCATCGACATCGACGGCGCATTGGCCGCGCCGAGCCACGGACGGGGATAGTTCCGCGCGGTCAGGTGCACCACGTCGACGATGCCTCCGCCCCACATCATGAGGACGATGAGCGCGTAGATCGTCCACAACGAACGCCGGCCGAGGATGAGTCCGCCGAGCACGATGGTCAGCACCGGATAGGTCTGGTCCAGCATCTGCCGCGTCAGGCCGATCGACAGGTACATGATGGCCAGCGCCACGAGCATGGCCGTGACGAACCACTGCACCGCACGCCGCAGGCGTCCCTGGCGAATGAGCCACACGCAGAGTAACGCCGTCGTCCACACCATCACGTCGACGCCAAGGTCGACGACCATGTCCGGCCGCACCGGCGTCCTGACGAGGAACAGGTGATAAGCCCAGTTGAGCGGCAGCGTCACCATCATGAAGAGCAGCAGGAACTGGATCGCGGGGGCGTGCCGTGCATCGATGGGATCGGTGACGGGCGCCGCCTTCAACCAGGCGATGGCGGGACGAACGACGGGCATGGCAGGGCTCCGGAAAAAGTGAGCGTCCGTGAGGTTTCCGTGCGCGTACGTGCGTGTATTGCAGGCAGATGACGCCTATAAAAGACGCCGCCGTCACCGAGACGGCCCTGCTTCGCAGGCGAAACCAGAACCATCCGGGGAAACCACATGTCCTGCCTGCCATCCTCCCGGCACCCCCGTGCCGGATACGCACCACTGTTCCTTGCGCTTTGCGTCGCGCTTGCCCTGCCCGGCACGTCGAACGCCGCAAACGTCGATGGTAACGCGCCCGAACAGCAAGCGCCCACCGCGCGCGCAACGCAGGCGGCGGGAAGCAACTATTTCCAGGGCGACGGTGCCGCGGACGGCAGCGACGATGCACTGGCGCTGGGCGCGGGATCGGTCGCGGGCGGCGCCTCGTCCGTCGCGGCGGGCGATGCGAGCACGGCGCTCGGCTACTTTGCGCAGGCCTACGGCATCGGCGCGCTCTCGCTGGGCAGTTACTCCCTCGCCGCCGGCGCGCACTCGACCGCGATCGGCGACGGCGCGACGGTCACGGCTGACTATGCGTCGGCGTTCGGCGCGGGAAGCTCGGTGACCGGTACGTCGGCACTGGCCATCGGCGGGTACGCGGAAGGTTTCGACGACTATGGCTCGCCGGTGTCGCGCCTCACCTCCGCCTCGGGGCAGGCGGCGACGGCGCTCGGCGGCGGCGCGAACGCCAGCGGCGACTACGCCATCGCCGCCGGATTCGGCGCGAGCGCCTCCAGCACCAACGGCACCGCCATCGGCACCGGTGCCCAGGCGACGGGCGCCAGCGCGATCGCCATCGGCAGCGCGGGCCGCGATGCCACGGGTGCGCTGCTCGAATTTTCCCCCGGAACGCCACTGCTCGCGCCGAACGCCGCGGGACTCGCGTCGACATCGATCGGGTCGGGCAGCGAGGCAGGCGGCGACTACGCGACCGCGATCGGCGCCGGGTCGTTCGCGGAGGGCATGTACGCGTTCGCATCGGGCTATACCGCATACGCCGCGTCGCCCGACAGCATTTCCATGGGACGCCTTTCGGCGGCGACCGGCGACCGGGGTGTCGCGATCGGCATGTTCGCGCGCGCCGTGGACAACGAGGCGACCGCCGTGGGCGGTGCGCACGACTACGGGTTCGGCTCGTACCAGATCACCTCCGCCATAGGATTCCGGGCGTCGGCGTTCGGCAGCGGCGCCGTCGCGACCGGCGTTTCCGCGACGGCGCTCGGTTCCGCCGCGCAGGCGACCGGCGAGGACAGCATCGCGATCGGCAACTTCGCCGTGGCCAATCTCGAGCAGAAAGGCGCCATCGCCATCGGCGCGTATTCGCAGGTCGACGTCGAGGACGGCGTCGCGCTCGGCTCCGGCGCACGCAACTTCCGCGCCGGGACGGTCTCGTTCGGCAGCGACGGCAGCGACGGATCGCCGGTGCTCCGCCGGCAGCTCACCGGCGTCGCCGACGGCACGGACGATTTCGACGCGGTCAACCTCGGCCAGCTCAACCGTTCGCTGTCCGCCATCGGTGGCCCCGGTGCGAGTTACCTCATCCAGGGCACCGTCTACACGAGCCTGCAGGACGCCTTCGGTGCGGTCGACCGGACGCTGACATCGCTGGCGGACGTGTCGCAGGGACCGTCGTCGGGCGTGCCGGCCGGCACCGGTCCCGGCCTCGCCGTCGGGACGGGCAGCGCGGCGAGCGAGGCGTCGTCGGTCGCCGTCGGATCCGGAGCCTCCGCACCAGCCGCCAACAGCGTCGCGCTCGGCGCCGGTTCGGTCGCGACGGAGGCCGACACCGTGTCGGTCGGCACGCAGGGTCGCGAGCGTCGGGTCAGCAACGTGGCCGCCGGCGTGCACGCCACCGACGCGGCGAACGTCGGGCAGGTCGACGAGGCGTTGACCACGGCGCGCTCGTACGCGGACCAGGGCGACGCCACGACGCTGGCCAAAGCCAATGCATATACCGATGCGCGCATCGGCAGCTTCGGCGTCGGGCGGAACGAATTCGACGCGTTCCGCGACGAGACGAACCGCCGCTTCCGGTCGCTCGATCGCGATCTCAACCGTACGGGTGCGATGGGGCAGGCGTCGACGCAGATGGCGATCAACGCGGGCGGTGCGTCCACGCAAGGAGGTCGCATCGCCGTCGGCATCGGCACGCAGGGAGGACAGCAGGCCATGGCCGTGGGTTACGCGCGCTCCATCGGCGAACGCGCGCACGTCAGTGTCGGCGGGGCGTTCAGCGGATCGCAGAACTCCGCCGGCGTCGGCTTCGGTTTCGATCTTTGAGGACTTCCATGACCATCCTTCGCTCACTGACCTTCGTTGCCGCGCTCGCGGCCTGCCAGGCGACGCTCGCCGCACCCGCCTTCCAGACCCGTCTGATCGTCCGGATGCAACCCGGCGTCGCGTCGACCGCCGCCAACGCCGCCGCCGTGGTCTCCCGCGCGGCGCAGTCGCGCCTCCGTGGCGGCACCGCGCGGGCGACCGTCCGACCCGTCCGCACCCTCGCCAGCGGCTTCGACGTCGTGGCGATCGACGCGAAGCTTTCCGACGCCGCGCTCGCCGATCTCGTGAACGCGATCGCGGCCGACCCCGCGGTCGCCAGCGTGCGACCCGACCACCTCCGCCACGCGTACGCGAACGCGGCGACCCCGGACGATCCGTATTTCACGCGGTATCAATGGCACCTCCGTCCCGGCAACGGCAGCATGGAAACGATCGGGCGGGATGCGTCCGCCGTCGCCAACCTCGGCGGCGTCAACGCCGTCGACGCATGGCAGGTCGGCATCGGCAGCGGCACGACCGTCGCGGTCATCGACACCGGCCTGACGCATCATCCCGACATCGACCTGACACTGGGCGACGCCGGCTACGATTTCATTTCCAGCGGCTTCATCTCCGGGCGCGACACCGACGACCGTGCGCCGGGCGGATGGGACACCGGCGACTGGACCAGCGGCGCGCCGTACGACGCGCCGGGCGGATGCACGACGCCGGAGGCCGCCGAGGACAGTTCGTGGCACGGCACGCACGTGTCCGGAACCATCGCCGAACTCACGAACAATGGCATCGGCATGGCGGGTGTGGCGCCCGGCGCACGCGTACTCCCGATCCGCGCGCTGGGCCACTGTGGCGGATACGAGTCGGACATCTCCGATGCGATCGAATGGGCCTCGGGCGGCCATGTGGACGGCGTTCCGGACAACACCCATCCGGCCGACGTCATCAGCATGAGCCTCGGTGGCCCCGGCCAGTGCTATCCGGACTCGCCCGAAGCGATCGCGATCCAGAACGCCGTATCGCGCGGAATCACGGTGGTCGTCGCCGCCGGCAACAGCGCCGACAACGCCGCCGGCTACTCGCCGGCGAGCTGCCCCGGCGTCATCACGGTGGGCGCGGTGGGTGTCGGCGGCAGGCGCGCGTTCTACTCGAACTGGGGCAGCACCGTCACGGTGGCGGCACCCGGCGGCGGTGCGTATGCCGGCGACGCGGCGTCGGGCGAACTCGTCGACGCGGGCTTCGTCTGGTCGGCGGTCAACACGGGTGCGCACGAACCGGACGAGTCCACCGACGGCTATGCCTATGGCGGCATGGCCGGCACCTCGCAGGCCACGCCGCACGTGGCCGGAACCCTCGCCCTGATGATCGCCGCTGCGCGATCGGCCCAACTACCGGCGCTGACGCCCGGCCAACTCAAATCGCTCCTGGTCAGTACGTCGCGACCGTTCCCGAGCGCGCAGAATCCCTCGCTAGGCGCCGGGATCATCGACGCCAACGCCGCCATCCATGCGGCCGCCGGGACGCCACTGCCGCCGCCTCTGACGATCCTCACGCGCAACGTGCCCGTGACCGGCGCGGCGCTTCCGACGGGTGGTTCGAGCGCGTACGCCCTCGACGTTCCGACCGGCGCGCGCGCCCTCACCCTGAGGACGACCGGCGGATCGGGAGACGTCACCCTCTACGCGCGCCTGGGCCAGCTACCCGCCGCGGACGGTTCGGATGCGACGCTCGTCTCGCGGCATGCGGGCAACGCGGAAGTCGTGGCGTCGAGCTCGCCCGCGTCGGGTCGCTGGTACGTGCGTGTCGTGGGCGAAACGCAGAGCGCGAACTTCACCGTCGTCGGCTCGTTCGTACAGCCCTGAGGCTCGGCACGGATCGTCGGCCCACAGGCGTCACGGTAGCGCGGATATCGTAATCTTCCGGGCGGGGCGTTCCGCCCGACGAAAGGAGCATCACCATGCACGAGAACATCACCGTGACGACCGGCGACGGGCAGTTCGACGCCTTCGTGTCGTATCCCCAGGCCGAACGCGCACCCGCCGTCGTGGTGCTCCACGAAGTGTTCGGCGTCAACGACGACATCCGTCAGACGTGCGACGCGCTGGCCGGGCAAGGCTTCATCGCCGTGGCGCCGGAGTTGTTCTGGCGGCAGGAGCGAGGCGTCGACCTGAGCGTGACCTCCGAGGCCGACTGGAAGAAGGGCCTTGCGCTCTACATGGCGTACGACCGCGACGCGGGCGTCCGGGACGTCGTCGCGACCATGGCCGCGGCGGCGTCCCTGCCGCGCGCGAGCGGCAAGGTCGGCGTCATGGGTTATTGCCTTGGCGGCCTGATGACCTTCCTTACCGCCGCACGGCATCCCGTGGATGCCGCCGTGGCCTTCCACGGTGGCGACACCGACAGATACCTCGACGAGGCGGACGCGATCCGCGCCCCCTTCCTCATGCACCTGGCCGACGAGGACGAGTTCATCTCCCAGGACGCGCAGAACGCGATCAAGAAGGCGCTGGACGGCAAGCCCAACGTCACCATTCACAGCTACGCGGGTTGCAATCACGCGTTCTCGCGTCACGGTGGCGCGCATTACAACGCGGAGGCCGCCCGGACCGCGAACGACCGGACGTGGGCGTTCCTGAGGAAGCACCTGGGCTGACCGCGCGCGGTGGCCGTCACGTGCGGGGTTTCGGCACCACCAGCGTCACCGTGGTGCCGCTCCCGTCCGTGTCGATCGACACGCCGCCGCCCATCTCGGTCGCCCGCTCGCGCATCGTCACCATACCCCAATGCCCCGGACGCCGTCCTTCGGCGGTCACGAGCTCCGGGAGGCCAACGCCGTTGTCCTTCACCGCGACGACGAGATCGGCGTCGCCGTAGCGGAGCGTCACTTCGATGGCCGTGGCCTGCGCGTGCGAGAACGCGTTGTTGAGCGCCTCGCGCACGATGTCCATGACGGCCAGGTGCGCGACGTCGTCGAGCGGCGTCTCCTGCCCCTCGACCCGCAGGTGGAAGCTCGCCGCGCTCGCCGAGCCGTAATCCTCGCCCACCATCGCGAGGGCTTCGGACAGCGGCATGCGGTACGACGCGACGCTCCGCAACGCGATCACGCGCGCCCGCGCCTCCATGATCAGCGACGACAGCTGGTCGGCGACGGTGCGGAAACCCGATCGCAACTCATCGGGCGCCCGCTTGTCGCGTTCCCAGGCGATCACCCTCAGCATGACGCCCGCCATGCCCTGGAGCATGGAATCGTGCAGTTCGCGCGCGATGCGGTCGCGCTCGCGAAGCTTCGCGTTGGCGGTCGCCTCCTGCCGTCGACGCACGACGGCCATCCGGAAGAGATGCCCCGCGAACGCGGCGGCGACCACGAGCACGACCATCAGCGCCGCGAACCAGCGCGTCTCGAAGAAGGCGGGCATGGAATCGACCGGCGCCGACAACACACTGGGCGACCAATCCCCCGTCGGCCCCCTCGCCTGCACTTCGAGGCGGAAGCGACCGGGTGGGAGATCCGCGTAGCTGATGCGCGCCTCGTCCGTGGCGTGGCGCCAGTCCGGGTCGACGCCGACGAGCCGATAGCGAAGGTCCACGAACCCCGGATCGCTGAGCGACACCCCCGCGAGCTCGGCGTCGATCGCGCGCGACCCCGGCTGCAACACGCCACCGGCGAGGATCGACGCGCCCTTTCCATCGCGCATGTCCAGAAGAACAGGGGCCGCCGCGCTCGCCGTCGGAACGTGTCGGGGATCCACGGTGGCGAGGCCCGAAACGCCGGCGACCCAGAGCAAACCATCCGACGCCAGGTTCAACGTAGGCAGTGGGCGGACCTGCTGGGCGCCACCCGGCAGGCCATCGGCGGTGGTGAGGATGGCGTACGGAAGGACTCGCGTCGGGTCGTCACGCAACGTGGCCAGGTCGCCCGCCGCCACGCGTATCAGGCCCCTGGCCGTGTTGAACCACGCGTCTCCATCGGGCGTGCGGACGATGCCTGTGACGCCACGGAGCAGTCCACCGCGACGAAGCCGCAGCGGGCTGAATGTTCCGTTCTCCACGATCCCGGCACCCGTTTCGCCACCGACGAGGAACGGATCGCCCGGACTGATCGCGTTGATCGCGCCGATGGACGGCACGCGGCTCATCAGCGGTGCCGACGTGGGACCCGGCGACAGCGCCGCCAGCGCGCCATCCGCGTAACCGAACCACGTCGTCCCATCGGGCCCTCGCGCACCGCTCATCGGATAGACGGTCGGGAATCCCTCCTTCGCACCGACGTGACGCCAGTTCGTGCCGTCCACGAGATAGAGTCCCTCGTCCCGGATGCTCACCCAGAAGCGACCCGGTGCCTGCGGCAACACGATCTGCGCGGGATGCACGGGAGCGGCAGGGCCGACGCCGGGCCGTTGCGACATCGTCTCGATCGCGCTGCCCGTCACCCGGTACATCGCGTCGTCGCCCACCAGGACCGCGCTGCCGTCCGGAAGACGCGTCAGTGCCGAGATGGCCTTCTCCCCTCCGATCAGCTCGACGTCCTGACCATCGATGCGTCCGATCTTGTTGTATCCGCCGCGCGTGTACGTGGTCACCAGCGTCGTACCGTCCGCGCCCGGCGACACGCCGAACCAGCCCAGTCCCCTCTCGAAGGCCGTGATGGGTTGCGCGACCGACTTGTGCAGGCGGATCAGTCCCTGCCGTGCGCCCACCCAGATGTCACCGGTCGCGTCGCGCATCAGCGTGAGGGCGGTCAGGTTCCCTGCCGGAATGACGGACATCCGCGTCGGGCGGCGTCCTTCGCGCATGTCGGCGACGGCGGTGTCGAAAGGCGCCATGCAAAGGCCGTCGCATCCCTGCTGCACCGTCCAGAACGTGCCGTGCGGATCGAAGAGCGTGATGTGGTTGGTATTCACCGGCGCGGGCCGCGTGGGCATGCGGATGCCGGGGACCTCCGTGTACTTCCGGTACGTCACCCAGAGCCTCCCGGTCGGGTCGCCCACGAGCTGGCCGCCGAAGCCGGGTTCGGCGAGCTTCGCGACTTCGACGAAATGCTGCGAGCCTCGCGGCAGGCGATAGATCGCGTCCCCGGCGGCGGTGAGCATGCCGCCCTCGGCGTCGCTGGACGGGGTGTCCATCTCGCCCGAGGGCAACGTCCATTCGGGCGCTTCGCAACGCTTCCAGCGATCGCCCTCGAGGACGTACAGCTGGTCGTTCGCGGTGACGAAGGTGCGCCCGTCGGCGTGCACGAACGCGCCATCGATACCGCTCGACGGCAACCCGGTCGGCACGCTGACCGTGCGCCCGTCCGCCGCGAGATGGATCTCGACCGCATCGCCGTAGAGCACCCATAGGCCGCCCTTCGGGTCGGGAACGACGTCGCGGACCTGGCGCGACGCCGGCAGCGGCCGGGGGGCCACGTCGTATTCGGTGAAGCGATGACCGTCGAAGCGGAACAGACCGTTGTTCGTTCCCAGCCAGAGCGTGCCGTCGGTCGTCTGCGCGATGTTGCCGACATCCTGCGGCGCACCCTCGGACGCGCCCCACACGGTGACGACGTATCCCGGAACCTTCACTTCCTCGGCGGCCGCCTCGGTCCAGGCCGAAAGGCCCACCGCGACGATCGCGAGCGCAGCCAGGAAAACATTCATCCGCCGATCGATCCCATGTCTCACATCGCACCCCTGAACGTCGCAAGCACGCAGACGCGAATCGTGCGGTCGACTATCGGGGTGCTTCCCTCGACCCGTCAATAGACCGTGCGAACGGCGCCTCGCACCCTTCCCGACTACCAGCCCAGAAGCACCTGCACGCTGCCGTAGTTGCCGTGGGACCCTCCGGCCTCGCGGATCGTCCGACCGGCGCGGAAGTGATCGCCTTCGATCGAGAACGTGACGCCCGGGCGCCACTTCCAGTCGAGACGGACCTGTCCATACATGCCCGTCCACTTCGATCCCCTGCCCGCGGTTCCCGGCAGCGCGAGGTTCGGCTGAACGTAGATGGCGTCGGAAGTGGTGCGCCGCCACTGAAGTCCGACCGCGCCGAGCAGGGTGAGGGTCGACGTGGGTTTCACGGTGAGGCTCGGTTTGACATGGACGAGGTTGACGTAGCCGGTATAACCCGCGAGCGAAAAGTAATAACCATTCGGGAAGAGCGGGTTGAAGGTTCCCAGACGACCGTCGCCCGCGTGCCGGTCTCCGGACGCGGTGTCGAGCTGGAGGCCCAGCCGTGGCGTCCAAGCCGTCTCCGTCAGAGTCCACCCCGCGCGGGTTCCAAGCGCCCATGCCCGAACCCTGGCATCGCCCA
Organism: Luteibacter sp. UNC138MFCol5.1; assembly: GCF_900110505.1. GTDB lineage: Bacteria > Pseudomonadota > Gammaproteobacteria > Xanthomonadales > Rhodanobacteraceae > Luteibacter. The sequence goes on along the minus strand of NZ_FODZ01000004.1, from coordinate 44,115 downwards.
CCCTGCCATGCTGCCGCATGCCCTCGAGATCCCAGTCGAGCGAGCCGTGCTTGCCGGCGAATCGCACGTCGTCGACCTGGCGGCGCTCGTTTCCGCGCGCATCGAGGAAGCTCGCGCCATCGGCGTCGTACCAGGCGTGGTAGTACGACAGTTCGTTGGTGCCGAGCACGTGCCGTTCGACGCGGATCATGTGGAACCGGTGATCCGAACCGGACGTGTCGTCGAACCCGCGGTCGTCGCGGTACTGCACCGGATGGCTCACGAACGCGATGACACGCCACGGGCCGCGCTCGAAGTTGGCCCAGAGCGCATCGAACGACTGACGCACGTTCGGTCCGTCTCGCAGCGATACGAAGCGCTGCAGGTCGAGGGCGAAGTCCTGGCGCCCCGCGCGCACGCGAACGGTGCCATCGAGCCACTCGCCGCGCCAGGCGACGAAGGCCAGACGGACGTCCGCGTGGTTCCGGTCCGTCGGACCCCAGCTCGACTTCGCGAACGGACGCGCATCCTCCAGCTGCACGAAGGCGAGCCACGGCGCGCCCCAGTGCAAGCCTGCATGTACCTGGAGCCGCTGTAGCAGATACGTATCGTCGTCCCGGCCGATGCCGAACGCAGGCGCGTCGTTGCTCTCCACCCGTTCGCGCAGCAGCGCGCCGAAGGTGAGGTAATGATCGCCTCCGGGCCCGACCGGCACGTATTTCAGCGCATCGCCCGGGTTCCGGGGCACCGCCGGGTCGGCGAGCACGGACCAGTCCTCCTGCCAGCGATTGGGCAGGACGACCGGTCGGTCCGGCGTGCTCACGAGGCCGTCGTTGGTCGTGGCCTTTTCCTCGGGCACGTCCTGCGCCGGGGCCGCCGCGGCGAACAGCAACGCCGCGACGATCGATGCACCGGCTCGTTTCATTGCCCGCTGTGAATCTCGGCGACATGGCCGCCGGGGAACTGCACCATCGCGGCGCGACGATCGCCTTCCGCATGCGCGTCGACCACCACCTTCGCACCGCTCTCTCGCGCACGCGCGAGCGTGGCATCGAGATCGGACACCTCGTAGCCCGTCAGTTCCGTTCCATAGGGCCAATCCAGATGGCCGTCGGTGACCAGCACGGTCGCCTTACCGTAACCGGATGCGATGCGGATTCGCCGATACGTTCCGTCCTTGCGGCCGAGTTCGGCAGCCGGCGCGTCACGAACATCCGACACGACCTTGCCGTGGGCGAATCGAACGAAGGCATTGACGAACGCATCGGCCGATCCGGCGGGGAGGTAGATGCGATTTTCGGGCACGTGCTCGAACGCCGCGTAGGCCGGTTTCTTCGTATGCCAGTAGAGCTGCATGTTGACGCCGCCGGGCCAGGTCACGATGGCGTCGCGTCCGATCGGATCGTCGAACGGTGCCACGAGCGTCGCCGCGCCGGCCGCGTTCGCGGCCCTCACCGCGGCGTCGAGATCGGTAACGAGATAACCCGTGCGCTCGAGGCCGAACGGATACGGAACCGGCGTACGGAACCCGAATACCGATACCGTGCCGACCGGCGTCTGCACCAGCTGGGAGGACGTACTCGACGGTGTCGGCGTGACGGTGACCACCACTTGCCGGGTGGACTGGCCGCCGAACGTGGCCGTGAAGCTCCGGACGAACGCGTCGACATCGGACGGCGCCACATAGACGTGGGTCGTATCGTACTGCGCACCGACGGCATAGTCGGGCGTCGAAGCCAGGCTTGCCGAAGAGGCCAGCAGCGCCAGGGAGGCGAACAGGGAGTGAAGGCGCATGGGAAGAGTCCGTGTGATTAGGAAGAAGACAGACCGTGGGCCATCGCTCGCGCGTGGACACCGATGAGGTGGGTGACCGAGGGTGGGCTGCTGCCCCGGTGGAACGCCAGGGCCTCCGTCTGGAGGTCCGCGCCCGCATGGCTGAAGCGCTCGTGCTGTCGGAGGTGTTCCGCCCACGATTCCACCATGAACCACTCGACGATCCGCTCGGGATTGCCCGAGTCCTGGGTCACCCCCCAGGCATAGGCGCCGTCACGCAGGCGCTCCATGGAGAAGCGCTCGAGGACGGCGAGGAAGGCGGGCAGACGATCGCGCGCGATGTCGTACTCCACGAGGATGAGGACCGGGCCGCGATCGTTGGCTACCGGCTCGGCGACCAGCGGTTCGGCCCATTGGTGCGCCGAGGTCAGGTCGAGCTCCGCGGAGGGCAAGGGCATGGCGCGCATGATGCACGCGGCGACGACGAGGCCCAGCGCGCTGGCCAGCAGCGCGGGACCGACGCCGATCGCTTCGGCGAGCGCACCCCAGCCGATGCTTCCCGCGGCCATCGCCCCGTTGAAGACGGTGAGGTACACCGCGAGCGCCCTGCCCCGCACCCAATTGGGCAGGATGCCTTGGGCCACGCCATTGAACGTCGTCAGCGACATGATCCATGCGCCGCCCAGCACGAGCAACGCGAGCAGCGCCACGAGCTTGTCGGGTACGAGTGCGAGAACGGCCATGACCAGCGCCGAGAGCAGCGACGCACCGAGCAACAGGGCGTCCGCGCTGCACTTCGCGCGCATCTTCGGCAGCAGCAACGCGCCGCCGATGGCACCGGCGCCGACGGCGCCCATCAGCACACCATAGAAGCCCGCGCCGCCATGAAGCGTCCCGCGCGCGACCAACGGCAACAGTGCCCAGACGGCGGAGGCGAAAGCGAAGAACACGGCCGCGCGAATGAGGACGACGTGCAGTTCACGGCTCGCCTTGGTATAGCGCAGCCCCGCACGGAAAGCACCCAGGAAGTTCTCCGGCAGGGCGGTCTCGGCCGCCGTCTTCCGGCGCCACCAGACGAGCGCTGCGATCACGAGGAAGTAACTGCAGACATCCGTGCCGTACGTCACGGCCGCGCCCATGCCGGCGAGGATCAGGCCACCCGCTGCCGGCCCGATGGCGCGCGCGATGTTGATGCCGAGCGAGTTGAGCGCGACGGCGTCCTTCAGTTCCTTGCGCTCGACGAGCTCGGGCACGATCGATTGCCAGGTAGGTCCGATCAGTGCCGCCCCGATCCCGCCGACGAACGTCAAGGCGATGAGCGCCGCGATGCTGAGGTTGCCGGTGGCCGCGAGCATCATGAGCGTCGCGCTGACACAGGCGAGAAGGACCTGCACGGCGATCAGGAAGCGGCGACGATCGAGGATGTCGGAAAGCACTCCGGCCGGAATGGCGAGCAGGAAGATCGGCAAGGAACCGGCTGCCTGGATGAGCGACACGGCGGCGGGGCCGCCTCCCAGTTCGGTCACCATCCAGGAACTGGCGATGTCGCGCATGAACGTGCCGGTGTTGCCCAGCACCGTCGCCACCCACAGGATCGCGAACGTGGCGTGCCTGAGCGGCGCCAGACTGTCGGAAAGCCCACCCTTCTCAACGGCCATGGAGACGTCCCCGCAGATCGAGCCAACCCACATGGATGAAGGCGCCGGCAAGGCCGACGTGCTCGAAGAAACCGTTCATCGACATATCCCGTGCCGGTCCCGGGGGTTCGTGCCACCAGGCGTTGGCGAGAAAGCTCGCCGCGACGGTGAAGGCCGCGAGCGCGAAGGCGCCGAGCCAGCGCAGCCGGCCGGTGAGAATGGCGACGGAGCACGCCACCTCGAACACGATGAGGCCTGCGGCGACGAAGCGCGGTGGCGACAGACCGAAGTGCCGCACCTCTGCGACGGCCGCATCGAAGTCGACGAGCTTGCAGAAGGCGCCCTGCAGGTACGCCGAGCACAGCGCCAGCAGCGCGATCCACAGCACGAGGTCCATGCGCACGGGGACAGGCCGGCTCATACGGCCCAGCACGCGCAACCGAGCGCGCCCCAGAAGCTCTTGAAATCGTCCACAGGCAGTGGCGCCGCATGTGCGCGGGCATGGTCGTGCCCATGCACCGAGCAACCGCTCGCGCAGCCGCAGGCCACGGCCTGCCCGCGTTCGGCCCCTTCCATCCGTGACGCCCGTGCGGCCCATGCCGCATAGCCGCCGTAGGCGTTGACGGGCGACCAGTCCGGCATCGCGGCAGGCACGTCGCCTTCGTCCAGCGAACCGAACGGGCCAGCCGCATAGACCACCTTGCCGCCCACCATGGTGAGCAGCGACGTCGTGCCGACGATGTCGTCTTCGGCGCACGCGAAGAAGTCGCGGTCGGGAATGATCAGATCGGCGAGCTGACCTTCGGCGATGCGCCCCTTCCGGCCTTCCTCGTTCGAAAACCAGGTGACGTTCTCCGTCCACATGCGCAGGGCCTCCTCGCGATCGAGGCAGTTGCGCTGAGGATACAGACGCATGCCACCCACGGTACGGCCGGTCGTCAGCCACGCAAGCGATACCCACGGGTTATACGACGCGACGCGCGTCGCGTCGGTCCCGGCCGATACCTTGACGCCGGCCTCGAGCATTTTCCTGATCGGCGGCGTCGACTGCGCGGCACCGATGCCGTATCGCTCCACGAAGTACTCGCCCTGGTAGGCCATGCGGTGCTGCACGGCCACGCCACCCCCGAGGGCCGCGATACGGTCGATCGACGCATCGGAAATCGTTTCGGCGTGATCGAAGAACCAATGGATGCGATCGAGGGGAATGTCCTGCGCGACCTTTTCGAAGACGTCGAGCGCGCGACTGATGGTCTCGTCGTACGTCGCGTGCAGCCGCCATGGCCAGCGGTTCTGCGCAAGGATCCGGACGACCTCCTCGAGCTCGCCCTCCATCTCGGGCACCATGTCGGGCCGAGGCTGTCGGAAATCCTCGAAGTCGGCTGCCGAGAACACCAGCATCTCGCCCGCGCCGTTATGCCGGAAATAGTCGTCGCCTTGTTGATAGGTCACCGACTTCGTCCAGGCGAGGAAGTCCTCCTTCTCCTGCTTCGGCTTCTGCGTGAACAGGTTGTAGGCGATACGGATGGTGAGTTGCCCCGCCTCGGACAGCTGTCGCACCACCGCGTAATCGTCCGGCCAGTTCTGCGAGCCACCGCCGGCGTCGATCGCCCCGGTGACGCCGAGGCGATTGAGCTCGCGCATGAAATGCCGGGTGGAGTTGACCTGGTATTCGAACGGCAGCTTCGGTCCCTTGGCCAGCGTGGCATAGAGAATCGACGCATTCGGCTTCGCGAGCAGCAGTCCCGTCGGGGTGCCGCTGGCGTCGCGCAGGATTTCACCGCCTGGCGGGTTCGGCGTGTCCTTCGTGAAACCGCAGACACGCAGCGCCGCGGCGTTGAGAAGCGCCCGGTCGTAGAGATGAAGAATGAACACCGGCGTGTCCGGTGCCACCGCGTTGAGTTCGTCGATGGTCGGCAGCCGCTTCTCGACGAACTGGTGTTCGGTGAAGCCGCCGACCACGCGGACCCACTGGGGCGGCGGCGTGATCTCGACCTGACGGCGAAGCATCCTCATGGCGTCGGCGAGGCTCGGCACACCGTCCCAGCGGAGCTCCATGTTGTAGTTCAGCCCGCCGCGGATGAGGTGCAGATGATTGTCGATGAGGCCGGGAAGCACGCGGCGGCCGCCGACATCCACCACGCGCGTCCCCTCTCCGGCCAGCGCAAGCACGTCGTGATCGCTACCCACTTTCAGGAACCGCCCACCATGGATGGCGACGGCTGGCACCGTGGGCTGGCGGCGATCGAGCGTGGTGAAAAGGCCTCGATGCAGGATGAGGTCCGGAACGGGAACATGCGACATGGTGACACTCCGGCGGGGTCAGACGGCGTCGTCGTCGGAACGGGTTGGCTCACGCTTGGTGATGGCGAAGGTCTTGCTGTGCCAGAGGTTGGCCCAGACGTCCGGGTGGCCCTTCGCCCACGACACGGCCGCCTCCCCTGCGAGCATGCCGAGGAGGCCGATCAACGCGATCATCGGCGGCGCCGGGGAGCGGACGCCGAAGCAGCCGTACGCGATGCCGACCGCAAGACCGAAGCCGAGAGAGACGAGGTAGGGCGTCATGGCCTCAACCTGCTTCCGAGGCGTGCTCGCCCAGCGCCCATTTCGAGAAGCGGACCTGGATGCCATACGGCGTGAGCGCACGCAGGATGTCCATGACGCCTTCGTAGGTTCCCGTGCGCGCCCAGTCCTGCTGCAGCTCGAACATGAATTGCAACGTGGTCATCGGTACCGCGCCGGCCTGAACCATCCGCTGCACGGCGCGCTCGTGCGCCTCGACGCTGGTGTCGCCGCATGCGTCGGTTACCACGATGACTTCGTACCCTTCGCGCAGCATGTCCAGCGTGGGGAAGTTCACACACGCCCCCGTCCACAGACCGGCGAGCACGAAGCGCTTCCTTCCCGTCGCCGCGACCGCCTTGCGAAAGTCCTCATTCAGCCATGAATTGATGGAGGTACGGTCGATCACGTCCTGTCCCGGGAAGACGTCTTCGGTGACTTCGGGCATGAACGGACCGGAGAAGCTGTCCTTGGCCACCGTCGTCAGGATCACCGGAACCCTGAAGAGCTTCGCCGCGCGCGCGAGGATCTGCACGTTGTCCATGATGGACTTGCGGTCGTGACTCTGGACGCCCTGGAACATCGCCGGCTGGAAGTCGATGAGCGCGAGCGCGCAGCTGTCCGGCGTGATGAGTTCGTTGAATGGCATGGAAGGAGACCTCGTGGATGTATCGCGGGACACTCCCGCGAGTGCATGCACGATAGGCAGGCGGACCCACGTGCGAATAGAAGCTTTGGAATCCGTCGCGCCGCACGTTTCGCAAAAATCACGCCTGGCGAAAAAAACCCCGCTGCTGCGCGACCGATACCGCGTGCGCCCGATTGTTCGCGCGCAGCTTGGCCATGGCATTGGACAGGTATTCCTTGACGGTCTCGGGCGAGAGACCGAGGCGCGACGCGATCTGTTTGTTCTCGAAACCCATCGCCACTCCTCTGAGAACGTCGAGTTCGCGTTCGGAGAGCACCTCCTGTCCCTGGAAGTTCGCCAGCTGCTGCGCCACCTCCGCGTCGATGCGCTGCTCGCCGCGATGGACCGCACGGATGGTGTCGATGAGGTCGGCGCCGGTCGCGCTCTTCAGCAGATACGCCTGCGCGCCGGCGTTCAGCGCGCGTCGCGCCACGCAGTCACCGGCGAATGCGGTGACGACGACACTGCGCGCACCGGGATCCAGTTGGCGGATCCCGAGAATCACGCGGTCGCCGGGAAAATCCGGCAGCATCATGTCGACGAGCGTCACGTCCGGCCGATGCATGCGAAACAGCGAGATCGCCTCCTGCCCGGTCGCCGCTTCACCCAGCACGTGCAGATCCGGGGCGCCGGAAAGAATGGCGACGAGGCCCGCGCGGAACACCGGGTGATCGTCGACGACGAGGATGCGGATGGGCGGCGTGGGTGAAACCGGGGATGCGGGGTCCAGTGCGGGGTCGAACGGTGGAGCGGTCATGGGTGGAACGGGCGGGCGCTGCAGGAAGGTGTGCGGTACATCGGGTTCGATGACGCCTGAATGAAATGGAAAGGTGGCTCCGGACGGTTGCGGATCGGATGCTAACCGCGCACGTCGATGCACTGACCCCCTGTATGGGGGGTCTCTTTTCGCAGCGTCGGAAACCGAATGCGTGCAGGGCGTCCGGTGCAACGACGTTTTAGTCGGAATGTCACTTGCGCAGCCACAGGCGCGGCCAATCGACGGCGCGCGCACGCTCGCATACTGCACCGGCCGCCGCCGAATGCCGCACCATGTCCGTCGTAAAGTCACTCGCTTCCCGCTCCCGCGTTCACACGTGCACGCGACGTGCCGCCCGATGGGTGCGGATCGCGCTTTCCCTGCTGCCAGGCGTATGCGTCGCGGATGATTTTCTTGCCGGCGGCCATGCCGACGGGTCGCTACGCCTCTACGACTACCACCGCATATACGCGGCGCCTGCCATGCCCGACGCCGCCGCCTTCGCCACCGCGTTGCTCGTCAACCTGCGCACCGGGGAGGCCGATGGCTTCTCCGGTGCGATGTCGTTGGCTTATGCCAACGCCCTCGGGACACGTAACACGCCGGCCAATCGCGTCGACGTGACACTCATGGGAAGGAAGAACGCGATCGGTACGGTCAGCCAGGCCTACGTGCAGTACCGCGCGGCAGGCTGGACGTTACGCGGAGGAGATCAGTACCTCGACACCCCCTGGCAGGGCGTGAGCGATTCACGCCTGATTCCCGCGGCCTACCGCGCCCTGAGCGCGCGCTTCGACGCCAGCCCCGGCCTCTCGTTCCAGTTCGCGCGCACGTTCCGCTGGAAGAGCCGCACGTCGGAGCGCTTCTTCGCGGACAACCTCTACTACCCCACCCGCTTCGATGGCGATCCGATCTACGGCGGAAACGCGTCGTTGCCTGCCGATGCGCGGGCGTACGACGGCACCTGGCTGGTCGGCGCGACCTACCGGCACGGCCGGTTCAGCGGACAGACCTGGCTCTACGATTTCCTGCGCTTCGCCCGCATGGCCTACACCGACGGCACGTTGACGTTGCCGGCCGTGGGCCGTGCCACGCCCTTCGTCTCCGCGCAGCTCGTCGAGGAATGGACGACGGGCGACAACACCCTCGTGGACACCGGAACGAAGCTTCTGGGCGTGCCCGGGCGACGGGTGCGAAGCGAAGTGCTCGGCGTCGATGCCGGTGTGCGCGTCGGGCATACGCGTGTCGATGTGGCCTGGAACCGTATCCTCCGTCAGGCCGGAGGAACGATCGGCGGCGGTGCGCTCGTGTCGCCCTTCACGGCGACGTACGCCACCGACCCGCTCTACACGACCTCGATGCTCAGGGGACTAGTCGAACAAGGCCCGGGGTACGCATGGAAGGCGAAGGTCGCCCAGCAGGTCTTCGGTGAACGGCTGCAGGTGGTGGCGGCGTACACCCGGTACCGCACGCTCTACCGTGGCGACAGCCACGACGTGTACCTCGACGTGATCTACCGTTTCACCGGCGCCCTGAAGGGGCTGCAGCTACGCAACCGCTGGGAACGCTCGACGGGCGGAACGAACAACCTCAACCCCCGCAACCGCCCCTTCTCGTACAACCGCGTGATGATCTCGTATGCGTTCTGAGGGCCGGGCGCATCGGTGAATCCGGCCATGCAAGCCGTCAAGCCAGACGGCCCGCCCCCGGATATCCTCGTGGCCAGTTGGTTCCCTGGCACGGTCATGACGTCCACCGCGATCCGCATCCTCGTCGTCGACGACCATCCCCTGTTCCGCGCCGGCGTCGTGGCCATGCTCGCCGGCGAGCCCGGCATCCTCATCGTCGGGCAGGCCGGAACGGCGGCGGAAGGTATCGAGCTGTTCCGCGCCATGCGGCCGGACGTCGCCGTCGTCGACCTCAAGCTGCCCGACATGGACGGCGACGAGGTCGTCGGCGCCATGCGCAGGATCGAGCCGCTGGCCCGCGTGATCGTCCTGACCACGTATGGCGGCGATGCCGCGGCGCGGCGGACGCTTGCGGCGGGAGCCCAGGCCTACCTGCTGAAGACGGCGCTCGCCAACGATCTGATCGGTGTCGTCCGCGACGTGCATGCCGGGCAGCATCGCGTCTCCGCGGAAGTCGCCAGGCGTCTTTCCGAGTACCGCGGCGACGAAGACCTCACCGAACGCGAACTGTCCGTGCTGCGCGGCGTCGCCGCCGGGATGGAGAACAAACAGATCGCGCGGCACCTCGGGATAGCGGCGGACACGGTGAAAGAACACCTCTCCCACGCCATGGCGAAGCTTCGCGCGACCAACCGTGCCCACGCGCTCTCCATCGCGCTGGAACGAGGCTATCTCGCCTGATTCACGGCGTCCGCGTGTAGTTGACCGGCACCCACGCGTAACCGGATGCCGTGCGCCGGATGTGCCCGAGGCCGGGGAACGAGACGTGCGCCGCGGCCACCCAGTAACCCTTCGCCACCGCCTCGTCCAGCGCGCGCTTGCGCGACGTGGCCGCCGCTTCCTCGTCCACGTCGTAGCGGATCGAGGCGCCGGGCTCCGCGAGCTGCACGGCGGCGACGTGCACCGTATCGCCCCACGCGAGCAGGTGTTCCGACCCGCTCGTGACGAGGTACCAGGTATGCCCCGGCGTATGTCCGGGCGCCGGAATGGCATGGAATCCCGGCAGCACGTCGGTTTCTCCCTGGAACGTCGCGACGCGCCCGGCCTTCAGGTAAGGCCCGAGGGAGTCCATGGCGCCGGGAAACATCGGCAGGAGGATGTCCTTGACCTTGCGCTCGTTGGCCGTGTCGAGCCAGAAATCGGCATCGGCCTTGCTGACGTGGACCGTGGCGTTGGGGAACAGCATCGTGCCGTTGCGGATCAGTCCGCCGACATGGTCGCGATGCAGATGCGTCAGCAGGATGTCGGTGACGTCTTCCGGACGATAGCCCGAGGCGAGCAGCGCCGTGGGCAGGAACCCGCCGTCGCCCGCGTACAGGGGGCCGGCGCCGGTGTCGATGAGCACCAGGCGATCCGCGGTCTTCACGAGGAAGGCATTGATCGAACCCTGCACAGGCGAGGCAAGGTACTCGGCCTTCAGCAGACCGTCGACCTTCGCCCGATCCACATGCGTCAGGAGCTCGTCGGCGGGGAACGGATGCGTGCCGTCGAGCAGCGCGGTGACCTCGTCCGCGCCGACGCGCATACGATAGAAACCCGGCCCCTGCGGGCCGATGCGCACGTCGCCGGCGGCGGCGACCGCCGTCGTGAGCAGGAGCGCGACCAGGAGCGCGACGCGTTTCATGCCGCACCCCCTTTCCATCCGCCGAGAAAATCGAGCAACAGGCGATTGACGATCTCCGGCTGTTCCTCCTGTGGCAGATGACCGCACTGGGCGATCGGCTCCGCGCGAAGGTGCGTCGCCATGCCGCGCCAGACGGCCGCCATGTCGAACGTGCCGCCGACGGCTTCGAAGTCGGCCCCCCAGATCGACATCGTCGGGCACGCGATGAGGCGGTCGGCGTCTTCCTGGTCCTGCAGCACGTCCTCGGGCGCCGCCCGATAGTCGGCCATGGCGCCGCGCACCGCGCCCGGTTCGCGATACGCCGCGACGTAGGCGTCGAAGTCCGCGCCCGCGATGGTGTGCGGGTCGTAGCACCAGTCGCTGAAGAAGTGGCGTAGCCAGACGTCCTCGCGCCCCGCGATGAGCGCCTCGGGCAGGTCGGGCACCTGGTGGAAGGTGAAGAACCAGTAGGCCTTCGCGACCTTCGCGTTCATCGATGTCGCGACGATCCGCGTCGGCACGTTGTCCATCACCACGAGACGATCCAGACGATCGGGATGATCCTTGGCGAAACGCGTCGCCACACGCGCGCCCCGGTCGTGTCCCACCAGCGCGATGCGATCGATGCCCAGATGGTCGAGCAACGCGATCAGGTCGTTCGCCATCGTGCGTTTGTCGTAGCCGGACGCCGGCTTGTCGGTCTTGCCGTAGCCGCGCAGGTCCGGCGCGATGACGCGGTACGTCTTCGCCAGCACCGGGATTTGGTGACGCCAGGCGTAGTTCGTCTCGGGGAAGCCGTGGAGGAGGACGACCGGCGCGCCCTCCCCCGCTTCGATGAAATGCTGGCGGATGCCGTTGGCCTTGACGGTATGGTGTTTCATTGCGCTTCGACGGAAACCAGGACGAGTTTCAGCGTAACGACACGAGAGAAGCCGCAATAGCACGAATGGAACGCCCGTTGGCCCGGCGTGAGCACGCGCGTAGCACGATCGTCCGCCTCGTCTTCCTGCAAGCCCGATGCCCCTGGTTGGCCTAGCGTGTGGCGATCGCTTCCCGACCCACCGTCGCCTGCTCCATCGAAGGAACCATCATGAACGCCACGTCACAACCCGCACCCACTATCGTCCTCATCCACGGCGCCTGGGCCGACGGCTCCAGCTGGAGCGCCGTGATTCCCCGGCTGCTCGCGAAGGGCCTGAAGGCCGTCGCCGTGCAGAATCCCCTCACCTCACTCGCGGACGACGTCGCCGCGACGAAGCGGGTGATCGATTTCGTCGACGGGCCGGTCGTCCTCGTCGGTCACAGCTGGGCGGGATTCGTCGTCACCGAGGCCGGTGAGGATGCGAAGGTGAAATCGCTCGTGTACGTCTCGGCCTTTTCCGGCGATGTCGGTAACACGACCGGAGAGCTGGTCGGCAAGTATCCGTCGCCGCCGGCACTCGGCGGGATCCGCGATGACGGCAACGGCTTCGTCTATCTCTCCGAACAGGCGTTCGTCGACGACGTCGCACAGGACCTTCCGGCGGACACGGCGCGGCTTCTCGCCGCCACGCAAGGGCCTCTCGCCAAGAGCACGTTCGCCGATGCGTTGACGAAAACCGCATGGCGCACCCGCCCGTCGTGGTTCATCCTCTCGACGAGCGACCGCGCGGTGTCGCCGGACCTCCAGCGCGACGCGGCGAAGCTGATGAATTCGACCATCACGGAAGTCCCGTCGAGCCACATGTCGCTCCTGTCCCACGCCGACGCGGTCGTCGATGCCATCGTGGCCGCCGCCGAGGCGGCCACGCGAGGCTGAGCGAAAGCACGGAAGAACAAGGGCGCCCACGGCGCCCTTGTTCCTGCTGCTCTTACGGTGCGATGGGCGTCCACGTGTAGCCGCTTGCCGCCTTGCCCACCGTGCCGATCCCGGGGAACGCGATATGCGCTCCGGCGACCCGGTACCGCGAGGCGCTAGCTGCCGAAAGCGCCTTCTCGCGCGTTTTCACCGCGTCCGCGGGCTTGCTGTCGAAGTGGATCGTGACCTTCGGATCGGGAAACTGCGCGACCGCGAGATGGATGACGTCGCCCCAGACGAGCAGCACCTCGCCGCCGTTCTCGACACGGAAGCCACTGTGGCCTTCGGTATGTCCGGGCTCGCTCACCGCGGTGATACCCGGACCGACATGCTCGCCCGCGGTGAACGTCCTGACGTGACCCGCCGCTTCGTAGGGCCCAAGCGCCATCGGTACCGCCTCGAACGTGTTCTTCACGGAGCCATCGACCTTGTCGAGGTTGCCGCGGTTCTCCCAGAACGCCTTTTCACGGGCGTCCACGCGCACGGTAGCGTTCGGATACACCATCCGCCCACGGTCGACGAGTCCGCCGACGTGATCCGCATGCAGGTGCGTGATGAGTATCTCGTCGATCTGATCGGGGCGATAACCCGCCGCCTGAAGATGCTGGTTCACCTGGCCGAGCGTGGGCCCGAGCAGCACGCCGGATCCCGTATCGATGAGGATGCGTTTGTCGCCGGTGTCGATGAGGAACGCGTTGACGGAGGTCGGCACGTCGTCGCCGAGGTGCTCCTTCGCGAGGGCGTCCCGGACCTCGCCCTTGTGGGCGTCGATCATGAGCTTCGACGCCGGGAGCGTGAAGCTCCCGTCGGAAAGCGCGACGACGGTGATCTCTCCGAACGGCATTTTCAGGAAGCCGGCGGAGGCGGCATCGCCCGCGTGCGCCACGGACGCGGTTGCCATTGCTAAGCAGAAGGTGGTCGCGGCACGCAGGGAACAGGATCGGATCAGCGAGCTGGGAGTCATGGTGAGTTTCCGTCGATTCGGTTGAGCGAGTGAGGTGAGGGACGCCGTGCGACGTTGAGCAGCAGCGCGCCCACGGGAAGCACACCGCCGAGAACGCACACCGCGGCCCAGCCGCCATGACCCCATGCCGTGGACGCCGCGAGCGAACCGAGCGCGCCGCCCACGAACATCGTGGTCATGAAGAGCGTGTTGAGACGGCTCTTGTACTCGGGGTGCAGGCCGTAGATGAGATGCTGGTTGGAGACGAGGGAAATCTGCACGCCGAAGTCGAGCACGATCACACCGACGACGAGGCCGGCGATGCCCTGCCAGAACCCGAACACGAGCCAGGCGACGATCGTGGACGCCGCGCCCAGCGCGATCACCGGTGCCGGCCCGCGACGGTCCGCCATGCGCCCTGCCACGGGCGCCATGGCCACGCCGACCGCGCCGACGATGCCGAACAAGCCCGCCGACGCAGCACCGAGATGGAGAGGTGGCTGGGCGAGGCGAAGCGCGAGCGTCGTCCAGAACGCCGAGAACGACGCGAAGAGCAGCGCCTGGGTAAACGCCGCGCGCCGCAGCACGGGCTCGTGACGCCAGAGGTGAACCAGCGAACCGAACAGCTCGCGATAGCGAACCTTCCTCACCGGATGGTGTGCCGGAAGCGTCCGCGCCATGAGCACCGCACCGAGGACGGCCAGCGGCACCGCCAGCCAGAACATCGCGCGCCAGCCCGCGAGGCTCGAGACGAGACCGGCGAGCGTGCGGCTGAGCAGGATGCCCGTGAGCAGGCCGCTCATCACCGTGCCGATGGCGGCGCCCCGTTTCTCGGGCGCGGACAGGATGGCCGCGAACGGCACGATCTGCTGCGCGACGGTGGCGGCCGCGCCGACCAGCACCGACGCGATGGCCAGCACGGCGAGTCCCGGCGCCAGCGCCATGATCACCAGGGCGAGCGCGAGCACGCCGAACTGCACGACGATCAGCCTGCGCCGCTCGAGCATGTCGCCCAGTGGCAGCAGGAACAGGAGACCCGCGGCGTACCCGAGCTGGGTGAGCGTGGGGATCCAGCCGCCCACGCGGGCGTCGTGGAACGCGCCCGACATCACACCGAGCATGGGCTGGTTGTAATAGATCGACGCGACCGCGAGACCCGCGGCGAGCGCCATGGCGAACAGCGTGCCCCGACCGGGGCCGCCGACGGATTGGGTGGATGACGACATGGTGCACTTCCAGGGAACGAATCAGGGGACGCATGCTACGCGCTGGACGGGCCACGCGTGACACCGCGACATCATGGCCATAGGTGGGGAACGAGCGGCAACCGGAGCAGACGACGGCCGGTGGCCTGTGCGACGGCCGACACGAGGGCCGCCGCGGTGGGTCCCTGCGCGATCTCGGCCGCGCCGAGAAACGGCATGCCTGGCTGGTCGATCATGTGCACGTCGATGCGCGCCGGCACCTGCGGAAAACGCAGGATGGGATAACTCTGCCAGTCGACGCTCTCCACGCCGACGGCGCCGATGCGCACCTGTTCGTACAGCGTCCAGCTCGACGATTGCACGATGCCGCCTTCGATCTGGTTCGTCAGGCCGTCGGGATTGACGATCTGGCCGCAGTCGACCGCCGTCACCACGCGATCGACGCGGACGGCCCGCCGGTCGGGATCGACCTCGACTTCCAGCGCGATCGCGCAATAGCCCATCAGGTTCTTGTAGCGGGCGAAGGCGAAACCCACGCCGCGGTTCGGCGGCAGCGCCGGATTGGCCGTCCACCCGAACGCCTCGGCCGCCCGCTGGATGACCGCCTTCGCACGCGGGTCGTCGAGCTGCGCGAGCCGGTAGGCCACGGGGTCCTTCCCGTGCGCGGCGGCGAGCCGGTCCATCATCGCTTCGATGGTGACCACGTTGATATGCGCGCCCAGCGAACGCATGGCCGACGTGCGGAACGGCATCTGCGTGACGAAGTGCATGTCGACCCGCACATCCGGCACGCGGTAGAGCGGGACGGCGTTCCGGTCCGCGTCGCCCTCCGGTTGCGGAATGGGCGACGGAGGCGACGGCGCGATCGACTGGCTGACGAGCCAGGCGGGAAGCAAGCGGCCGGGGTTGGTGATGCGTTCGTTGTGCGGCGTGCTCCAGAGCGCGTGACGCCACGCCGTGAGCGCGCCGTCCGCGTCTGTCGCGACCTCGAGGCTCGTCTCCATGGCCGGCCCGAGCGGTTCCCAGCCGGCCTCCTGGTCGCGCATCCACTGCACCCGGATCGGCGCGCCCGGCATGCGATGCGCCAGCAACGCCGCGTCGGCGGCCACGTCGTCGGCGCCGTTGTGACCGTAGCAGCCGGATCCCTCGACGTGCACGCAGCGGACCTGCTCCTTCGGCAGGCCGAGCAGGCCCGCGATGCCCGCCCGCAACGGGAACACGCCCTGGCTGTGCGTCCACACGGTGAGAATGCCGTCCCGCCAGACCGCCAGCGCGCACGATGGACCGATGGACCCGTGGAGCACGTACTGCTTCGTGGCTTCGACACGCTCGACGCGCGCACCGGTCGACGCCGCCGCCGGCGCGGCGTTCGCCACGGGCGCCGCCTGATGCACCTCGCCGTCAACGCCCTGGCGCGTCGTGACATAGTCGAGCCGGGGAAGCGTCTTCAGCACGTCATGGATGGTGGCGTTATCCGGAAACGTCTCCGTCTGGCGCCAGCGCGCCGACGCCTGCAGCGCGCGCATCGCGAGCACCGCCTGCCATTCGCCACGCGCGACGACGGCGAGGTAGTCGCCGTCATGGACGACGCGCACCACGCCCGGCATTCGCGACACGGCATCGACGTCCGCCGAGACAAGCGTCGCTCCGTGGTTCGGCGGCCGCACGACGCGCGCATGGAGCATGCCGTCGGGTCGCATGTCCTGCACGTACGCCGCGCCGCCCGTGACCTTGGCGAGGATGTCGACGCGCGGAACGCTCTTGCCGATGTAGCGATAGGCCGAAGGATCGGACGGAGGCGACGTCTCCGTGGCCATGCGATGCAGGTCGAGACCGGCCGCGGCGTCCTCGTAGGTGAGTTGCCTCCCGTCCGGGGCCTTGATGACGCCATTCTCGAGCACGAGCCGTTCCGGCGGCACGGCGAGCTTGCGCGCGGCCGCGTCGACGAGCATCGCCCGCACCTGCGCCGCCGCGTGGAAGATGGCGGTACCGCCGTCGGCCATCGTGTGCGACCCCGCGGTGTAGCCTTCGTCGGGCGTCAGCGCGGTATCGGCCGTGACGAAGCGGAAACGCTCCAGCGGCAAGGCCAGCTGGTCCGCCGCCACCTGCCACAGGGCGGTTCTCACCCCTGTGCCCAGTTCGACCTTCCCGCTGCATACCGTGACGCCCGAAGCATCGATCCGTATCCACGCATCCAGCATCGGCTCGATCTTGAGGTCGCCCGGCAGCTTCGGATTCAGGATGGTGGCCCCCAGCGTGTTCTCCTGCCCCGCGCTCACACGCAGGGAGCCGAACAGCGCGAAGCTGACCATCAGACCACCACCGGCCAGGAAAGCGCGACGGCTCCTGCTGACGGGTTCGTCCCTATCGGTGGTCATGATGCCGGCCCCTTCTCCCCGGCGCGGTGCAGTTCGCCCGTGGCGGCGACGGCCCGTATCGCGTCCA
Organism: Luteibacter sp. UNC138MFCol5.1; assembly: GCF_900110505.1. GTDB lineage: Bacteria > Pseudomonadota > Gammaproteobacteria > Xanthomonadales > Rhodanobacteraceae > Luteibacter. The sequence continues at coordinate 26,998 of NZ_FODZ01000004.1, read as the reverse complement.
GGATGCGCATGTGCGTGCCACAGCGGCACAGATTGGGATTCATGTGCTCGCGGATCTGCTGTTCCGTCGGATGCGCCACGCGCTCCAGCAACGCCTGGGCCCGCACGATCATGCCCGCGATGCAGTAGCCGCACTGCACGGCCTGCCGGTCGATGAAGGCCTGCTGCAGGGGTCCTGGCTTCTCGGGTGTTCCAAAGCCTTCGACGGTGCGGACCCGACGACCGGCCGTGGACGACACGGGATAGAGGCAGGAAAAGACCGGCCGATCGTCGACGAGCACGGTGCACGCACCGCACTGCCCCATCCCGCAGCCGAACTTGGCGCCGTTGAGCGCCAGTTCGTTACGCAAGACATAAAGCAGCGGCGTGGCGGGGTCGACGTCCACGCGATGCGTCGCACCGTTGACGGTCAGTTCAATCATGGGACAGATCCTTGCGTGCGCGACGCACCTCGTCCCGCACATCGGGCCAGGGCGGCTGGCTGGTGGTCGACCGCAGATAGACGACGAGATCGGCGATCTGGTCGTCCGTCAGGTTGTCCGCGAAAGCGGGCATGTACGCGGTCGGCTTCGGGTGCGATGGCCACGGGATGCCCTGCAGCACCATCATGATGGCGTTGCGTGGCGTCGGGCCCTGGAGCGCGGAACTGGCCGCCAGCGGGGGGCGTCCCAGCTGGGTTTCCATGGGACCGCCATCGCCGTGGCACGTCGCGCAGACCCCATCGAACAGGGCATGCCCCCGTGCGAGCTGCGAGGCATCGGCCACCGCGCCCGCCTTGGGTGCCGTCGGCGGCTGCGAGGTCTGAATCGTCATCAGGTAGGTAGCGATCGCGTGCACATCCTCCGGCGGCACGTCCCCGAGGTTGTCAGTGACCGGCCGCATCGGGCCCGCCGACGCCCCGTGTTCGCTCGCCAGACCGGTGGTCAGGTAGGCCGACAGTTGTTCCACCGTCCACGGGCGCGGCGCGTGCGCGAGCACGTCGAGCGCGGGCGCATGCCATCCGTCGACATCGCCGCCGCCCAGGTACCTGCCGGATTCGCCGCCGATGATCCCGAGGGCCGTGTGGCACGACGAGCAATGGCCCAGCCCCTCGACGAGATATCGACCGCGCTCGCGCGGCGAGGCATCCAGGGCCGGTGCCGCGCCGGGTCGCAGGTAGAGCAGGTTCCACACGGCGAGCGCGGGACGAAACCGCAACGGAAGCGGCAGATCGTTGCGCGGCGCGGGCGCGTGCACGGCCGGCTGTGTCATGAGGTACGCGTAAGCGGCCCGAAGATCGTCGTCGGTGACCTTCGTGTAATGGATGTAGGGAAACGCGGGGTAGAGAAGATGCCCGTCGCGCGACACGCCATGGCGCATCGCACGCATGAAGGCATCGAGCGACCATGCCCCGATGCCCGTCTCGACGTCGGGCGTGATGTTCGTGGTGTAGATGACGCCGAACGGTGTCCGGAGGCCAAGGCCGCCCGAGAACGCCGGGTGGCCCTCCGGCGAATGGCACACGGCGCAGTCGCCGAGCGCGACCACCGTTCGTCCTTTCGAAACGAGTTCCGGCGTGATCGCGATGTCGGGCGACTTCACCGGCGGGATCGCGGGCTGCCATGCGATCGCCGCGAAGACGATGACGCCTGCGAGAAGTACCGCACCCGCCACGTATCCTGTTCGTCTCCAGCGCATCGTTCCGGTCCCGGTTCTTCGGGCGCACGCCCCATGTACCCGGCATGCTGCTACAGCGGGCGCGCGACGGATTGAACGAATGTCAGTCGTCAGGACTTACATGACGTACCCTGCCGACCCTCACCCCGGATCCGTTGAACATGTGTGATCGCATGACACCGATCGTGCAAGCTCGTTCGGAACGCACGCGCTAGGATTTCGCGGTCGCCGGGCTTCCGGCTCTTTCACTGGCGCGAGCATGGCAGCGGATATCGTCATCAGGGACGCGCCCGACGAGGGGCGCTTCGTGGCCGAACTGCGCTCGCAGACAGCGAGCGCGTGGTACGAGCGCACCGGCCGCGTGCTGCGCTTCCATCGCGTCGACATCTCCCGAAGCCTCGAAGCCGATGGCGTGGGGACCCAACTCATGCGCGTGGCGCTGGCGCAGGCGCGCGAGCAGAACCTGCTCGTGGAGCCCGCGTGCGCCTTCGTCGTCGACTACATGCGGAAACATCCCGAGACGCAGGACCTGCTCACGAGCGACGGATGGCAGCTGCTCCGCCGATGACCCACGCCATCCGCATCCTCGTCGTCGACGATCATCCGGTTTACCGCGCCGGCATCGTCGCGCTCATCGACAGCACGCCGGACATGACCGTGGTGGCGGAGGCCGAAGACGCTCTCATGGGCATCGCCGCTTTCGAGCGGACGCGCCCCGACGTGACGCTGGTCGACCTCGTCATGCCCGGCACGGACGGCGTCGGCGTCATCAAGGCCATCCGCCTGATCGACCCCGCGGCCCGCGTGGTGGTGCTGACCACCTACGGTGGCGATACGCAGGCGCGCCGGGCGCTAGCCGCCGGCGCGCAGGCCTACCTCCTGAAGACGACCGCCGGCAACGATCTGGCCGCGGCGATCCGAGGCGTGCACGCGGGGCGGCACCACATCTCCGCCTCCGTCGCCAGGGATCTCGCCGACCACCCGGCGACGAAGGTCCTCAGCGAACGGGAGGTATCGATCCTTCGCGGAGCCGCCGCGGGCCTGGAGAACAAGCAGATCGCGGAGCGCCTCGGCCTTTCGCCGGAGACCATCAAGGAACACCTCTCCCACGCGATGAGCAAACTGCACGCCAACAATCGCACGCATGCGGTGGCGATCGCGATCGAGAGGGGCTTTCTGAGGTAGGGCGAGACGACCGCGTCGCGCCTGTCGTCGACCGCCATTACGTCATGCCTCCCGCCGCGATGACGATGTTGCCGGTGAGCCACCCCGCATCGTCCGAGGCGAGGAATACCGCGACCTTAGCGATGTCCCGCGGCGTGCCGATCCGTCCCAGCGCCGTGCTGTCGATCATGACCTTCTCGAAGTCGCTACCCCTGATGCCGGCCGCCGTCAGGCCTTCGGTCTCCGTCGGGCCGGGATTGATGGCGTTGACGCGGATCTGGCGCGGCCCGAGCTCCTTGGCGAGCACGCGCGTGAGGGTGTCCAGCGCGCCCTTGGACGCCGAGTAGACCGACGCGGTCGGCGTCGGCGACACCGTGCCGATGGTGCTGACGTTGATGATCGACCCGCCCGACGCGGGGAACTGACGCGCCGCCTCCTGCATCGCGATGAGGGGACCGAGCGTGTTGAGATCGAAATGCCGGCGGAAGTGTTGCTCCGTGATGTCGTCGAGCGCGGCGAACTCGTAGATGCCGGCGTTGTTCACCAGCACGTCGATCGTACCGAGCGCCGCGCGGGCCTCGGCGAACAGCTTGCGCACCTCGTCGGGCTGCGACATGTCGGCCTGGAAGGCCTGGGCGCGTCCGCCCGCCGCGACGATGTCGTCGACCACGCGTTTCGCGTCGGACGCGCTCGATCCGTAATGAACGGCCACGGCCGCGCCCTCCTCCGCCATCGCGCGCGCGATGCCGGCGCCGATGCCTTTCGACGCACCCGTGACGAGTACGACCTTGTCTTTGAGCTTGCTCATGGTATGCCTGCGATTGAGTGATACGGTGTTGTCAGACGAGACGCGCGCCACCATCGACGTGCAGCGTCTCGCCCGATACGAAGCCGTTGGTGATGAGGAAGAGGATCGCGGCGCCGGCGTCTTCCGCCGCGCCGACGCGCCCGACGGGCAGCTTCTCCGCGACGCCGGCGACATAGGCTGCGCGATGCTCGCCGAGCGCCTTCGCCAGCAGCGGCGTGTCGATCGTTCCGGGCGACAGTGCATTGACCCGCAGCGGCGCGAGTTCCACCGCGAGGCCTCGCGCGAGGGCTTCCATCGCGGCGGACGCCGAGGCGATGACGGCCGTTCCCATGGCGTTCGGCCTGTCGGCCAGCACACCGGAGATGAAGGTCACTGAGCCATCGCGAGCGAGCCGGCCGCCGAGCGCACGAAGCACATGAAGCGCCCCCCACACGCGCTCGTCGAACGCGCGGCGAAGGTAGGAAAGCTCGGCCTCCAGGACCTTGCCGACCACGAAGCTGCCGGCGAGCACCACGAGATGATCGACACGCTCCAGGTCGGCCAGCGATGCCGCGACGGAACCCTCGTCGGTGATGTCGAAGGCTCGCCAGCCGGCGAACCCTTGCGTCGCGGCAACGTCCCTGGCCTGCTCGCTGTTGAAGCCCGTGACGATCACACGCGCGCCGATCGCGCTGGCCTGGATCGCGGCCGAAAGACCGATGCCGGAGGTGCCACCGACGATGAGCACGGTCTTGCCGTCGAGGCGTCCGCTCGTCGGCGTCGAATGAAGCGAGGAAACGTTCAAGCGTGGCTCTCCTGGAACAGGGAAACAGCGGACGTGTTGCTTGCTATCTCGTGGTGACGAGCAAACACTGTATGCATCGCGATTCGCCCTCACCACTCACCCGAAGGTCGTTTCACTCTTTCCATGACGGAACAAATCGGCTTGCACCGGCTCACCGGGCTCATCGCCTTCGCGCGCGTCGCGGCGCTCGGCAGCTATACCTCGGCGGCGCGCGCACTTGGCGTGTCACCATCAGCCGTGAGCAAGAGCATCAACCGGCTCGAGCGCGAGCTCGGCCTCGCATTGTTCGCGCGCACCACCCGCTCGTTGACGCTCACCGCGGGTGGCCGCGATCTGTACGAGCGAGCGGTTCGCCTCCTGCAGGAAGTCGACGCGCTGGAACAGACCGCGTTCGCCGCGAAAGCCGAGCCGTCGGGCATGCTGAAGATCACGGCGCCCCTGCCCGTGGGCGTGCATGTGCTCGCGCCTTACCTTCCCGCCTTCCGCCGCCGCTACCCGAAGGTGACGATCGATCTTCGCCTCAGTGATGGCTTCGTCGACCTGGTGCGCGAGGGCATCGACATCGCCCTGCGCGTCGGCGATCAGTCCGACTCGCGACTGATCTCGCGCCCGATCGCGATGCACCGTATCGGCGCCTTCGCTTCACCGGGCTACCTCGCCGAGCGCGGCATTCCGTCGAGCATCGACGATCTCGCAGAGCACGACCTCGTCAATTTCCGTTTCCAGAGCACCGGCCAGCTCCTGCGCTGGCCGGGCGACCGGGGCAAGCGTCCCTTCGACGTGCTCGCGCCGCTGGTCATCGATACCAGCGAGGCCGTCGCCGCCGCGCTCGTCGCCGGCGGTGGCATCGGCATATCGCCCACTTACGTCGCCGCGCAGTACGTATCGATCGGCCTCCTGCGCCCCGTCCTCCCCGAACTGACCGTGGACCGCGCGCCGATCGTCGCGCTCTGGCCGGAAAGCCGGCGCGAGAATCCGGCCGTGCGGGCGTTCGTCGATTTCCTCGAACAGACGCTCGTCGCCCCGACCCCATGGGACCGGACCGTCGACGCCCATCGGTGAGACGGGACGGTCGGTTGTCGCGCCGACAACGAATCCACGTTATCGCGCAAAAAAGCGGTAAGGTTCCGACATGCCCCGCATGAAGAAAAAGACGGAGCTCCCGCAGAAGCCCTGCGCCAGCTGTGGGCGCCCCTTCACCTGGCGGCGCAAGTGGGCGCGTGACTGGGAGCAGGTGCGCTATTGCTCGGATCGATGCCGGAACGCGAAACGCACCGCGACGCCATCGGACTAGCCGTTACCGTCTGCATCGTTCGTGAAGGGCGATGTAGCCATTGTCGTGTCGACACGCGATGTCATGCGCAACAATCGAGCCGATCAATGCATCGTGAGTCTTCGTACTTCGGACAGGCGATAGAGCCGGTGGGATGGGCTCCGGTCTCCCGCCCATCCGGCCCAAAGGCAGCGCTGGCCCGCGCTGCCTTTTCCCGCCTCCGACGCAGGCTTTCCTAAGCCGGCCAGGCGGAACGACGAATGACGTCGCAGAAGTTGCCTCGATGGAAATGCGGGTCCTTGTCGGCGATGACGTCGGCCTTCACGTTGCCGAACGTCGTCTCCGGCTTGTGCCTGATACCGTTGTAGAACGCGTCGATTATGTCTTCCTTGAACGTCTGCGACCGTGGGAAGAGCCGCGTCACGGCGTCTCGCTCGGTGTCGCTGAACTCACGGTAGGTCAGCCCCAGCACATCCATCTCGACACCGGCCGTCACCAGCGACACCACCGGGTGCATGTGGACCGGAATGCCGGGCGTCGTGTGCAGCGCGATGCCGGTCCACACGAGGTCGATGTCGGATTCGCTGATGCCGTGGGTGCGCAGGAACGCCCGGGCCGCGTTCGCGCCGTCGACCTCGAAGCGCTCGGTCGCCGAGCTATAGGGGGCGACGAGACCCATGTCGTGGAACATGGCGCTGGCATAGAGGAGTTCGGGATCGAAACTCAGACCGCGCTTCCCGCCCTGGAGCGCTCCCCAGCAATACACGCGCGACGAGTGGTTGAAGAGCAATTCGCCTGCCGTGTCCCGGACGAGCTCGGTTATCTGGCGGGCCATCGCGCTGTCGGGGATGGCGATGCCGTGGATGGAGGAATGCATGGTATGCCTCGATGAAGGGGTTGGTTTCCAGCGTAGGATCGGCGCATGCTGTCCTCAATCACCGGAAACCGTCCGATCCGGACATCCGTCCCGCAGAACCTGCCAAATCCGATGCCGAAGCCATCCCGTACCGTCGTCGTCCTCGCCATGCCGGGGTTTCAGCTGCTCGATGTGGCGGGACCACTCGACGTTTTCGCCGAAGCCAACCGCGGCTCGGGCCGGACGCAGTACCAGACCCGCGTCCACGCGCTGACGAAGGGCCCCCTCGTTTCGTCGGCCGGCGTGCGACTCATGCCGGACGGTGTCCTTGGCGACGCCGCCCCGGCCGACACCTTCCTGGTCGCCGGCGCGCCGGACGCCCCGGATACCCTCCTCCCGGCGAGATCCATCGACGCGCTTGCCGCGCATGCGAAAGCGGCGAGACGCTTCGGCTCGGTGTGTACCGGTGCTTTTCTTCTCGCTCAGACGGGACTTCTTGCGCGTCGGCGCATCACCACGCATTGGGCGCATGCCGATGCGTTCGCCTCGCGCTTTCCGGATGTGGTCGTCGACGTGGATGCCATACATGTGGCGGACGGGAAGCTGCGGACCGCCGCCGGCGTGACGGCGGGGCTCGACCTGGCCCTCTCGCTCGTCGAGGAAGACCTGGGGCCCGACACCGCCCACGAGGTCGCCTCGCAACTGGTGATGTACTTCCGCCGTCCGGGTGGCCAGGCGCCCTTTTCGAAAGCGGGTACGGCGCGCGTCGCGGGCCGCGCCGCGCTGCAGGAGCTGCAGCGCTATGTCCTTGCGCATCCCGAGCTGCCGCACACGGTCGCAAGCCTCGCCGATCGATTGCACCTGAGCCCACGGCACTTCGCGCGCATGTTCACGGACGAGGTGGGCAAGGCCCCGGGCGCGTGGTTGGCCGACGTGCGACTCGCCGCCGCGCGGCTGATGCTCGATGCCAACCGGACGCCAAAGCAGGTGGCCGCCGCATGCGGCTTCGCCGATCCGGACAGCTTCAGTCGCGCGTTCTCACGCAGCTTCGGATTGAGCCCCGCGCAGTACAGGCGACTGCACGCGGGTTCGTGAGCTCGGGCGCCGCCCGCACCGTGCGTCGGAACATTACGCGCGCCTCGCGCGTGCGACGCGGATGAACCGTTCAAGTCCGCGCCCCAAACGGGGGATGGCCGTAAGTGGCCACCCGCGCAGACTTTTGGCCGCTCCTCCCCACTTCGCATCGGAGAACGCGCCATGTTGAAAGGCTTCACGGTTCCGCTCACGCCCCAGGGCGACTCGACGCTCAACAGGAATCCACCCTGGCACTACTCGAGCGACTGCCTGGCTGCACGTCGACCTCGGCCCAGAGTGCCTCGAGCAATTCGCGATGCGTCAACAGCCGGCCGGGATGCTCGGCGAAGTAGCGCAGGAGATCGAACGCCTTGGCGGCGATAGCCCCAGGCTCATCAACCGCAGCACCACGGTTTCACCCTCGGTCAGCGGCTCGGCAATGCCTCTGGCGGGAACCCGCCGCCGCACCGAGAGGCCACCGCTCCTCCCCGCATCCAGCACGCTATCGATGAAGACCGTCAGGCGCCCCAGCGCCGCACGATCCTCGCGGCGCACGAGGCGCAGGCACGGCTCGATCATCCACGCGTCATCGCAGAAGGTCCGGAAAAGCCCGGTGCCCGCGCCTTGGCGCAATGCGGCGAGCAGCTCCCTCTTCGCCGCCTCGATGTCATCCATCGCGAACAGCGCGCCCACCACGATCAACGCGAAGCGAACCACGACATAGGGATGGTTGCATTGGACGGCCTGATCGCGCCACGTGCGCGCCAGTCGAGCGGCCGCATCGGGATACCCATCGAACAGGAGCACGCGGCAGCGGGCGAGCTCGAGCGGCCAGCGGTCGAATGGAAAATGCGGCACGTCGGGGCCAAGGGTCCCGAGCCATTGCTCGGCGCGCTCGAGGGTGCGATGAGCGGACGCACCCGCACCCAGCCCCAACTGGAGCGCGATGCGGTCGAGCGCGCAACGCGTGGCCAGGCGCGGCCATCGCCGGCGAACCCCCAGCCCCTCGCCTCGCTCCAGCAGTAGCAAAACGACGTTGATCTTGCCGCGCGCCACGGCGACCCGGCCGGCCACGGCAAAGCCCCAGAGCGTGCTCTCCATGGAGCCGTACCGTTCCAAGTCGGCGATCTTGCCGCGGATCAATACATCGGCCTCATCGACGGAGCCCGACTCGAACGCCAGCGTCGCGAGGACGCACGTGGGCAGCAGCAGGGTGTTTCCATGGACACCGCCCCGCTCCGCGAACAGCTTGAGAGCGTCTTTCGACAGCCGCTCGGCGGCCTTGAAGCGAAGTTGCTCGGCTTCCGCGGCGCCTTCCATGGCGAGATTGGCGATCCGCGCCGCGATCGCGGGTTCCGAGAGCCGACCAAGTCGTGGCGTCGACAGCGCATAGAACGCGCAAGGGTCGCGCAGGCGCCAGGCGACGTAGCGCATGGCCGTCCGCAGCGTGGAACGGAACCGGGACAACTTGTGGGCGCCATGAGTCTCGCGGGCCCAGCGTCGCGCTTCGGCGATATCGTCCCGCCAGACGGCGCCGACCACGACCAGAGCCACCATTTCATCGCGCAATCCGCGTTCGAAGGCGGCGTGAGGACGGACGAGCTGAGCCTGGATGGAGGCGACGACGGGCAACAATTCGTCGCCCCGAAACATCTGGGCGGCGAGCCATCCGCGGTCCAGCAACCAGCGCAGCTGCTCCATCCGGTCCTGGCGTTCGAACACGTTCACACCCACGCTCCTTCCCGTCTTCATCGCTGGCCTTCCCCGGACGTGGGTCGCGGGCGCGCCATCTCCGCGCGGTCTCGTGGGTCACGTTAGGGTAAACACCGCCGCGCATCGTGAAATCGACGTTTTCTTCCGGTTTTTTTTGGTTTGCCGGTGGAACCAGGGCAATCGGCCGGTCGCTTTGGGAAGGCCGGGAAAGCCTCGCGAAAGTCATCATCCAGACACTTGTGGCATTTCTCTGAGAGCGCTCTTTCGTGCCGCCGTCTGTAACGAAGAACCTGCGCAGCGTTCGCTCGTGGGCTGCCCTGGGCGTCCTCGTGGGAATGTACGCGGTGCAAGCGCCGGTCGAAGCGTGGATATTTGACCCGTTAAGGGACGCGGCCAATCTCCACATGTTCGAGAACGGCGAGATGTCGCTAGGCGCGTACGGCGCTCTGATGGTGGTTCGCCTTGTGTGGAATGCGGCGCTCGTTGCCGCGTTATCGTCCGTCCTGAACGATCAGACAAACGGTTTCCCAATAAAAGACCCCCGGCTGCTTCGGCATGCCGTCCTCGGATTGGGGATCGGCATTTCGGTGATGTCCCTCGCGATCATTGCGATCCTTGCATGCGGTGATGCCGAGCTCAGTATTCATCATCAAAGCGTCACCTCGGCAGCGGTTCATGGAACCGGTTGGCTCCTATTCGACGGGATCGGCTCCCTAGGTGAAGAACTCTTCGGCCGTGCGGCTCTTCTTCTGGTCAGTGAGCGCTTCTTGGCCCGCGGCGGCGCGATTGCCGTTTCAGCGATTATGTTCTCGGTGGTACACATCGAGAACCCGGGGGCGTCGCCCGTCTGGCTTGCGCGGCTCGCGCTGCAAGGGGCGGTTCTGGCATACGCGGTGTACCGGACCGGATCGCTCTGGTGGTCGGTCGGCTATCACACGGGATGGAACTGGGCCAGCGCGCCCTTGTTCGGCGCCGCGGGTAGTGGCTATCTCGACGCCGGGCACCTTCTGGATCTTCAGCCAACGGGGGCTGTGTCCATTACCGGCGGCCAGGTAGGTCCCGAGGGCAGCGTGTTCGCCTTCGTTGCGGTTGGCATGGCATTGGCGCTGCTCTGTCGATTCGGGCCGCGGCATCCCTACACAGGCTAAGGAATTAGCGGGATAGCCGCTCAGAAATCTCAATCAGGTTCAGGTCGGGATCGCGTACATACACCGAGCGGATCGGACCCGTCGCGCCCGTTCGTTCCACAGGCCCCTCAACGATGGGCCATCCGCACCGATTGAGGTGCTCTACAACCTCCGACAAGGGCACCGCGGCGATAAAGCAGAGGTCCAACGCCCCGGGCACGGGGAGGTGAGCTTTCGGTTCGAATTCATTTCCGCGCTCGTGCAGGTTGATCTTCTGCGAGCCGAACGAAAATGCGACACGTCCACCCTTGAATGTTTCGTGCCGCATTTTGAGGACCTCCGTAAAAAACGCCGTGGTTCTTGCGACATCCGTGCAGGTCAGAACAATGTGATCGATATGGTCGAGCATCGATTTAGGCCTTGCGGTTATGTCCAGGCATTTTCTCCCTCATGACGGAACTCGTCCAATATCGAGTGTCCGCCTCTACGATACGCAGGACGTATCAATCACAGATGCGATGATCCCCAGTATTCTGGGTTCGCGGCACGGCTCGCGGGCTCAACTGCAACGAGTTCAGCGATCGCGTTACCGGTGTTGCGGCCCATGGATCGGGACCCGAGGCGTCTCGCCCGAGATTCACTCGGGCGGTGAAAGCCCGGATGGTAAAGCCTTGGATCAGATGCCGCCTATGATTCCTGTGTCAATTCGGGGCGGTGGCGTCGAGCACCTGCCACGCGGGCGTTTCGGCCGCGACCGTCTGAGCAGGGGAAAGACCCATGCGCGTCGCTGTCGCGTCACCATCGCCCAACGTCCGCGAATCTCGCCCCGTAATGCTGCCCAACGCGGTGGCCGCTTCGAGCGTGCCGGCAAACGCGCTGGCCCGTCAGAACGCCAGGCTAAACAGTGGGAAGCGCCTCGGGTCAGCGTGCGCTGACCTGCGGTTGGTCTTGCGCAGCGGCGCGCCATCCTCCGCCCAGTGCACGAATCAGATCGACGCTTGCCTGGAGCTGCCGGGTGCGCACCAACTCAGCCGTACGCTGCGCCTTTAGCGCCGCGGTCTGCGCCGTCACCACCTCGAGGTAACTGACGACGCCCTCGTTGTATCGGTTGGTCGCCAAGGTCTCGGACTGCTTGGCCGCGTCGGCCGCTGCCATCTCCTGCTGGCCTTCCCGGCCCAACTCCTGAATCAAGGACAGGTTGTCTTCGACTTGCTGAAACGCATGCAGCACCAATCCGCGGTACTGGGCTGAGGCTGCCGAAAATTCCGCCTTGGCTTCCGCCTCGCGCCCGCGACGCACGCCACCATCCAACAGATTGAGCGAGGCCAAGGGCCCAAGGCTCCAGAACTCGTTGCTGGCGGCCAGGAGATTGCCGTGCCCCACGTCCTGCCAACCCAACGCAACACCCAGGCTGATGGTGGGATAGAACGCCGCCCGCGCGACGCCGACACTCGCCGCCCTGAGCTGGGGCGGCGGTCAGGAAAGGGGGCTGCGGAGCGGAACGGTCAATACCCCCCTCGTAGTCGCCTTTGGCGAAGCAATGGCCATTGCCGCCAGAGATTGGAAGGCCGACCAGGCGCGCGTGACCGCCTTCCGGGACCGTCTCCGGGATCGCCTTGTCGCCGACGTTGCCGGCGTGGCCGTCAACGGGCACGCGACCGGGCGCCTTGCCAGCAACCTCTCTTTGTCCATCGACGGCGTCGAACCTTTGGCCCTCATGCGGCTCCTGCGGGAGACGGTCGCCTTCTCGGCCTCGAGCGCGTGTTCTACAGAGTCATTTGTCACCTCCCATGTGCTGCTTGCCATGTGGGGCGACTCCCCGCGAAGCCGGCAGGCCTTCCGCCTCTCACCAGGACGACTGACCACACAAGCCGACATCGACTTGGCGGCCACCGCCCTCATTGACGGCATTGGGACGCTGAGAAGCCTGTGAGCACCCTACCCACTGCACGCACGGCCGCCCTCATCCTCGGTCTTGCCGGGTCGACGATGGCCTGTGCGCAGGCCCCCGACGGCCAATCCCGAGGCAACACCACGGCTCCCGCCCAAGCCTCGAGTGCGGCCGCCGCCCCGGTTGCGCCAACCCCGGTGCCCATGCCGGTGACCCAGACGAAGGCGTCATTGCTGGCGACACCCGCACTCCCCGGCGACCGCCCGGTAAGCGATGCCATGCTCAATGCCGTCGCCCATGACCTCCACAAGGAGCTTGAGGGCATCAGTAAAAGCCTCGACCATCTGGCCGGGGCCGGCGACGACAAATGGCTCGCTGCAAAAATGGGGTTCCTCGGTGTTCTCGCCGGTGCCGGTGTCACCGGACTGTTCGGCATCATCCTGCAGAGCTGGCGCCTCAAGGCCGAGAAGGACGCCGACAAGCGCCGTGCTGTGCGCGAGATGCGAAAGGCGGAGCGGGACTTCGGGCTCGAGGCCATGGCCAACCTTCAGGCGTTCCGCACCCGGCAGCTCAACGAGTTCTATGGTCCCTTCCGCGTACTGCTCTCGCAAATCCGTGTGCTCCGCGATGAGTTCGACCACCGGCTGTTGGCAAGCTGGAAGGCGGACGGCGGCGCGACCCTGAAATTTGAAGGAGGCGGGCGCGAACGACGACTGGTCATCAAGCGAAGGGACGTGCCGGCGCGTGGGTTCCGGCTCATTGACGAGATGGCCTTCGTCAAGAACACCTATCCCGACCTCATGTCGACCGTCGGGGAGATGGTGTCGACGGGCGACCTCCTGGCGGACCACCTGCACAAAAACGGCGGACTGCTTGACCCGAGGAGCACCTGGCTCGGCGCCCACATCGCTGTCTACCTCGCCCACCAGCGGGTCCTGAAGGAGATCTTCGAGCGGGCCCAGTGCAACGCCGACGCGTCCTGGGTTGCCAACTACTCGACCGTCTATCCAAGGCTCCTCGACCTGCTCATCGAGCGGGACTACAAGCGGCTGTACCACTCACAAACCCGCTGGTCGGCCAAGGCGGCAAGGTGGGCCGAGGGCGCCGATTGACCGGCTGAGAATTTGCTGATTTCATCGCGACTCTGGAGAGGGACGCCGTGATGAGGTCGTGCAGATGAGTGAAGAGCGGCCCCACGACGGGCATTGGAAGCGCCTGCGGCGGACGTTCAGGGACCGCACCCTCCTGCCACTCAAGAGTCCGAGCTTTCTGCTGTTCGCCGCCATCGTCGTCATAACAGCCGGCCTTGGCATTTGGGTCGAACTCTACCGTGCCATGGACGCGACCGAATGGAAGACAGAAAGCCTGCGTTTGGCCGTCAACGTCTTTTATCCCTCGCTGGGTTGTGCCGCTGCGGCCCAGCTCATCTTCAACGAGACCGTCCCGAAATTTCTGCGGGGTTTCGGCCTTTTGATGACGATTATCTTTGCCGCCTGTTGCGTGGCGTTTGGCAATGCCACGTCAACCAGTGCAATCGTTGCGCAAATAGTCCTGTCGAACGCGGCGCTCTGGGTCTGGTGGATTGCCAACGCCGAGAACACTGAGATATTTGACGAGCCAATCCCGCCGGCCACCGGGCCGGCCGACGCGGCTGCAGCCGAGTTGCCGGGCACCCTCAGCGGCTTGAAGACGAAATGACCATGAAAAGGCCGACTTACCCCTTCGTCACCACCGCACTGCGCGTCGACCAGCCCCTGGGCATCTTCTACATCGTCTCGCTTCCCGCGGCCGTGGTCCTTGATGTGGCCTACAGTGACCGTCTCTCTGCCAGGTACTCGTCCAAGAAAAACGAGTACACCATCACGGGCACCCAGCGAGCGGCACAGATGCCCCGCCTGGAAGCCATTGCGAAATACGTGAGCCGGGTCGATGCCGCCTTTCCCAACGCCATCATCCTGGCCGGCAACGCGCCACAGCTTCCTGAAGGAGCCGATACTGTTGCCAATGCCAGCGACGACGCTGAGGACCTCGATGACGGCGATGAATGGTCCATCGTGGAAGGCCCTGCTGGGCAATTCCAGCTAACGATTCCGAGCGACAGGAAGATGGCCAACATCATCGACGGCCAGCATCGGCTCTTTGGCCTCGCACGTGCGCCTGTCGATGCGGTCGACCACATGGGGCTCGTTTGCGCCATCTTCCTCGACCTGCCACAACCGTTTCAGGCGCAGCTCTTTGCCATCATCAATTCTACGCAAAAGCCGGTCGACAAGAGCCTCACCTATGAGCAGTTCGGCTATAACGTCCTCGACGAGGAACCGGAGATGTGGACGCCTGACAAGCTCGCAGTGTTCCTGAGCAGGCGTCTGGCCGTCGAGAAGGATTCCCCGCTGTTTAAGCGCATCATCATTGCCCCGAAGAAAGACAAGGCACTTGAAGCCCTGACGAACGAGAAACTGTGGAGGGTGTCGACCGCAACCGTGGTCCAGGGCATCTCCCGCCTGTACTCGTCCAATCCAGGCCGGGACGCGACTCAGATGCTCGCAGGCAAGCGCAAACCGCGTTCGTCGCTTGAGCGTTTCCGCAAGGACAACTCACCCCTGCGACCGGCGTTCATCGAGGGAAACGACCTTCTCATCTACACCATCGCATTCAACTTCCTGTCGGCGTGCAAGGAGGAGTTCTGGAAGAAGCAGCCGGATTCCTTCATCACGCGCACGGTCGGCGTGCAGGCCCTCTTTGATGTGCTCCGACTGCTGATTCCGGAAGCCCTGGCAGAGGGGACCATAGCAACCAGCTGGTTCAGAGATCGCCTTCGTCCCGCTGGCGACATCGATTTCAATGAGGACAGGTTCAATGCGTCGGGCTCGGGGCGTAGCCTGATATCACGGGAAATCAGGGCAAAGCTCAATCTCACCACTGGCAGTAAAAGGTGACCTCGTCAGGCACGGAGGAGCGCGGAAGCCTGCGCAAGGCATTCAACAATGCCCCTATCTGCCGCCAAAGTGCGAGGGCGAGGTCATACACGAGGTTGACGTCGCGGGTCAGCAGGGGTTTCTTGATGGCCTGCTTTTCGAAGAGTCTGGCCACCACGGCGGGAATTCTCCGCCGGAAGCGGTAAGCGCCGCTCGGGGACCTGACCAGATAGTGTGGGATGCGCATAAGGGACTCTTGTGTCCCGATGGCGGTTCCGCACGACTCTTGCAAGTTACTGATTACATAAAATCAGTCTGGCGGAGAGAGTGGGATTCGAACCCACG
This sequence comes from Luteibacter sp. UNC138MFCol5.1, assembly GCF_900110505.1. Classification (GTDB taxonomy): domain Bacteria; phylum Pseudomonadota; class Gammaproteobacteria; order Xanthomonadales; family Rhodanobacteraceae; genus Luteibacter. The sequence continues at coordinate 11,393 of NZ_FODZ01000004.1, read as the reverse complement.
GTAGGCTTACACCTACGGCAGTTTTCAAGACTGCTGCCTTAAACCACTCGGCCATCTCTCCGTTTTGTTCCTCACCGCCACGCGTTGCACGTGGCGGCTCCTTGCGTCGACACGCCGGGCGCTGGGCGGCCGGCGCGCCGATTGTACCCTGCCCTTACCCTCAGGCGATGGCTTCGATGCCGGCCATGTAGGGGCGGAGCACGTCGGGGACCTTGATCGAGCCGTCCTTCTGCTGGTAGTTCTCCATCACGGCGACCAGCGTGCGGCCGACGGCCAGGCCGGAGCCGTTGAGGGTGTGCACCAGTTCCGGCTTGTTCGTGGCCGGGTTGCGCCACCTTGCCTGCATGCGGCGCGCCTGGAAGTCGGTGCAGTTGGAGCAGCTGCTGATCTCGCGGTAGGTGTTCTGGCTGGGAAGCCAGACTTCGAGGTCGTAGGTCTTGGCGGCGGCGAAGCCCATGTCGCCGGTGCAGAGCTGCACCTTGCGGTACGGGAGCTTCAGGGCCTGGAGGACGGCTTCGGCGTGGCCGACCAGCTCCTCGAGCTGCTGCATGCTCGTTTCCGGCGCGACGATCTGCACCATTTCGACCTTTTCGAACTGGTGCTGGCGGATCATGCCGCGCGTGTCGCGGCCGTAGCTGCCGGCTTCGGCGCGGAAGCACATGGTGTGCGCGGCGAGACGCATGGGCAGCGCGTCGGCTTCGGTGATGCTTTCGCGCACGAGGTTGGTCAGCGTGACTTCGGCCGTGGGGATCAGGTAGCGCTTCGCTTCGCCGACTTCGGTGGCGAAGAGGTCTTCCTCGAACTTCGGCAGCTGGCTGGTGCCTTCCATCGCCGCGCTGTTCACGATGAGCGGGACGTTGTGTTCGAGGTAGCCGTGCTTGGTCGTGTGCAGGTCGAGCATGAACTGCGCGAGCGCGCGGTGCAGGTGCGCGAGCTGGCCGCGGAGCACGGTGAAGCGCGCGCCGCTGAGCTTCGCGCCGGCGTCGGCGTCGAGCCAGCCGTGACGGGCGCCCAGGTCGACGTGGTCCTTCACTTCGAAGTCGAAAGGACGTGCGTGGCCCCAGCGGAGGATCTCGCGGTTGTCGTTCTCGTCCTTGCCGATGGGCACGGAGGCGTCGGGCAGGTTCGGGATGCCGAGGGCGATCTCGTTGATCTTCGCCTGGACGGCGGCGAGCGCGTCTTCGTTGGCTTTGAGCTTTTCGCCCAGGCCGGCGACTTCCGCCATCAGGGGGGCGACGTCTTCGCCCTTGGCCTTGGCCTGGCCGATGGCCTTGGAACGCGTGTTGCGGAGGTTCTGCAGCTCCTGCGTCTCCGTGGAGAGCGACTTGCGCTCGGATTCGAGGCGCTCGACCGTGGCTACGTCGAGGTCGAAGTTCCGGGCGGCGCGGAGGCGTTCTGCCGTTTCGGCGAGGCGGCCGCGCAGGAGGGCGGGATCCAGCATGTTTGCGTTCCGAGGGCGGGTGGATTCGGGATTATCGCAAAGTTTGGGGGCTGGACGGTGGGGCGTCGGGGCGTGGGCGTTCTTTCGGGCGTGGTCGCCGTGGGTACCGGCGTGCGCCGGTACGACGGTGATGGTGTTGTGGGCAACGTGCGGGGGCTCGGGGGAGAGCGTGTCGTGTTGCCTGGCGTGGTCGCCGTGGGTACCGGCGTGCGCCGGTACGACGGTGAGGGGGTTTGTGGTGTGGTGGCAACGTGCCGAGGCTTGGGGGGAGAGCGTGTCGTGTTGACCGGGCGTGGTCGCCGTGGGTACCGGCGTGCGCCGGTACGACGGTGAGGGGCCTCAGGGGGTGCGGTGGCGGCCTAGCCACCAGCCCATGACGGCGCCGGCGACGAGCCAGCCGAAGGCCTGTTCGACGAGGCTGCCGAGGGTGAACGCGCCGGGGAAGCGGTACCAGTTCCAGTACGGCACGCTGAGCGAGAGCCAGCTGAAGATGCCGAAGCCCAGGCCGATGAGCAGGCCCCTGGCGGCGCCGGTGCCTGCGCGGATCATGATCAGCGCGACAACCAACGCGGCGAGGGTCTCGGAGAGCCACTGGTGAAACAGGTTGTACGGCATCGACGCCATGGGGTCCTTGCCGTAGGGCGTGTAGACGATGAAGGCGTACGGGTTGGCCTTGGCCTTGGCGGAGAACATGGCGATGGACTTTTCGTCGCCCTGCGTGGCGGGGTCGTAGTGCGGGAGCACGTAGATGCCGTGCTCGCCCGGGAGGCCGTCGTGCAGAGCGGCCAGCACCTTGTCTTCGTCGAGCGGTGCGCGCATGGACATCTCGCCCAGCGGCAGCACCATGTGCGCGAACGCGCCCCAGAGGAACATCACGATGCCGCCCAGCAGCGTTGCGATGGCGATGCGCATGGCCGTGCTCCCGCGGGTTGGATGGGCCGAGGGTACGTCCGGCGTGGCGTCGGGGGTATCGGACTTTTGGCAGGGGTGCGGGCGTTGGCGAGATTGCCCGCTGGCGCGGGATCGCCGATGCGATCGGCTCCCACCCTTCGGTAGGTTGGCGCGCGTTCAGCGCTTCTTACGGGCTTCGGCTCGTGCGGCGCGGAGGGCGTTGAGTTTCTCGCCGAGCTTGAGTTCGAGGCCGCGGTCGACGGGCTCGTAGAACGTCATGCCTTCGAGCTCGTCGGGCAGGCATTGCTGATCGAGGGCGATGCCGCCTTCGGCGTCGTGGTCGTACTGGTAGTCCTTGCCGTAGCCGAGGCCTTTCATCAGCTTCGTCGGTGCGTTGCGCAGGTGCATGGGCACGTCGAGCGTGCCCATCTGCTTCACCGTGGCCTTCGCCTTGTTGTACGCCATGTACGCCGCGTTGCTCTTCGGTGCGATGGCGAGCCAGATGGCGAGCTGCGCGAGGCCGAGTTCGCCTTCGGGGCTGCCGAGGCGCTCGTAGGTGTCCCACGCGTCCAGCGCCATGCGCCATGCGCGCGGCTCGGCGAGGCCCACGTCTTCCACCGCCATGCGCGTCATGCGGCGCGCTAGGTAGAGCGGATCGCAGCCGCCGTCGAGCATGCGCGTCAGCCAGTACACGGCGGCGTCGGGATCGGACGAGCGCACGGATTTGTGCAGCGCCGAGATCTGGTCGTAGAACTGCTCGCCGCTCTTGTCGAAGCGGCGCGTGCGGTCGGCGAGCACCTGTTCCAGCGTGGTGTCGTCGATGCGGCCGTCTTCCGCGAGTTCCGCGGCGATTTCCAGCAGCGTGAGCGCGCGGCGCACGTCGCCGTCGGCCGCGCTGGCGATGAGCCGGAGCGAGCCTTCGTCGACATGCAGCCCGAGATCGCCGAGGCCGCGCTCGGTATCGGCGAGCGCGCGGTGCAGCGCGGCGACAATGTCGTCGACGCCGACGGCGTCGAGCACGTGCACGCGGCAGCGCGAGAGCAACGCGGAGTTGAGCTCGAACGACGGGTTCTCGGTGGTGGCGCCGACGAAGATGATCACGCCGCGTTCGATGTGCGGCAGGAAGGCGTCCTGCTGCGCCTTGTTGAAGCGGTGCACCTCGTCCACGAACAGCACGGTGCGGCGGCCCCGCGCGAAGTTGCCTTCCGCTTCGGCCAGCGCCTTGCGCACGTCGGGCAGTCCGCTCATCACCGCGGAAATCGCGCGGAAGTCGGCGTCGGCGTAACGCGCCACCAGCAGGGCCAGCGTGGTCTTGCCGCAGCCCGGCGGGCCCCAGAGGATCATCGAATGCACCCTGCCCGCCTCCAGCGCACGGCGCAGCGGCTTGCCCTCGCCCACCACGCGCTGCTGGCCCACGATCTCGTCGAGGGCGCGCGGCCGCATGCGCTCGGCGAGCGGCTTCAGGGCTTCGGGTTCGGCGAACAGGCCGGGGGACTGGAAGGACATGGGGCTCATGACGTGCGGTGAACGCGCATTATCGCGCGTTCCCCGTGCATGGCGCCTCAACGGCTCATTCGCCGCCGTTCTTCGGCTTCCGCAGGAGGCTGGCGGCCATGGCGGCGACCACCGCCGCACCAAGCAGCAGCACCACCCACAGCAGCGGGCGCGTCCAGTCGAACGGCGCGTCGGCGGGGTCGACGGCCTTCTTGCCCGCCAGCTCCTGCGCCCTGCCCGTCGTGGCTTCCGCCGGACGCCACGCGGGGCCGCCCTCCTTGCGCAATGCCGCGACGGCCTCGTCGATCGGCCAGGCCGGGCGACGCTCCGAACGGCTGCCGACGAACAGGCGGTACGGGCCATCGCCCTCGGGCAGGAAGACGATGCGATCGGGTCGCCAGCCCACCAGCAGGCGCGGCGGCTCGCGCAGCGGCGTCACCGAATGCAGGCGGATGAGATCGCGGCGGATCGGGGTCAGCTCCAGTGGATGGACGTCGCCGTTCGGCGCACCCGGGGTCACCACCAGCGTGCCGAGCTGCTCGCCGCGCATCGTGTCCTGCACCGCGATGGCGTCGAGGCGCGCGACGTTGTCGCCCCGCCCCAGCTTCACGCGGAGCGCGCCGACGGGCACCGCGGCAGGTAGCCGGTAGTCGTAGTCGACGCCCTGGTCCTTGGTCGCGGTGTCGGTCGGGCCGAGGTCGAGCCATCGGCGCGCGGATTCGTCCTTCGCCGAGGCATCGGTCACCGTGCCGGACAGCGTCACGCTGCCGGGGTGGCCGTCGGCCCAGGGCGCGTCGCCCGACGTCACGCGCACGCGGTAATAGCGTGCCGTGTCGCCGGCGAGCTTCACGACGCGCGCGTCGACCGCGCCATCGCCGCTGCCGAGCGAGACGACCGACGCGCCACGCACGAGCGGTGTCCAGTCCTGCAGGTTGGTGCTGGCGTCGACGTCGATCCGCAGGTTCGCGTCGCGCCCCAGCGGCGCGAACTCGATGCGCTCGGGTCGCAGCGGCTGGCGCGCGTCGACGAGCCATTCGGTGGGCTTGCCGCTCGTGGCGGCGGCGCCGGGCTCGATCAGGATGTCGCCCGTGGTGCTGCGCTGGATGCGCGGGCCCACGGCACCGTTCGCGCTCGGCGGCACGGTGAGCATCGGCGCGTCCACCCTCAGCGGGTGCGACGTCGGGTCGGCGGCGTGGTAGATGCCCGCCGCCACCTGGCGCCCTTTCGCATCCACCACGACGACGTCGGTGAGGCCCGCATCGCGCACGGCCCAGGCGTAGACGTCTTCGGGCATGGACACGACGTACGCCTTCGCGCCGGGCGCAGCGGCCAGCGGATAGCTCACCGCGAAGCGCGGCGGTGCGTCGGCCTGCGCCAGGGTGGCGAGCAGGCCAGCGAGGGGAAGGACACGACGCCAGTCACGCTGCATGCGACGACTCCGGAGGAGGAACCGAACCCTGCCGTGGCGGCGCGGGCGCGAGATAACCGATCACGGTGCAGAGCAGACCGTACGCGATGAACGACGCGATGCCGAACAGGTTGCCGAGGTGCCCGCGATCGACGATCAGGAGCTTCAGCAGCACCAGCGCCATGGTCACCGCGCCTGCCAGCCAGAGCATGCGCTGCCCTCGCTTCGAGCCCAGCACCCAGGCCACCACGCCGATGACGCTCCACACCACCGTGAGCGACAGCTCGGCGAGGCTGCTGCGATGCATGTCGCCGTCCCACGGCACGCCGCCCAGGTGGTGCACGGCACGCAGCGTCATGCTGGTGGCGATCACGAAGAACAGGGCCGCGAGCACCGCGGGTCGCAGTCGCCGCACGTCGGAGGGGATGGCGTCGTCGGAGATGGCACGCGCCACGAAGAGCAGCACGGCGACCAGCAGCAGGTCGACCGGGTTGAGCACCGGCACGAACGGCAGCGGTCGTGGATCGCCCGCGGCGCCGAGCGCGCCGATGCCGATCGCGATCATGCCCAGCGTCGTGCACGCCCCCACGGCGAGACGGATCTCGCGGGCATGCGCGTGCAGCGGCATCGCCAGCCAGCGCGCGCCCCACAGCACGAGCGCGGCGAGCAGCAGCGTCGGCATCGAGACCGCGAGCAGCCGCCAGCCCTGCCCCACCGACGCACCGTCGAGCGCGATGGCGATCGCGACGGTGAACACGGCGAGCCAGCGCACCCACCAGATCGTGGACGTGGCGACCGCGGCGATCGGGTGTTTCGCTTCGCCGGCCAGCGCGAACCAGCCGGATACACCCATCACCGCCACCGCGACGAGCGGCCAGCCGCTGAGCCACTGCGTCCCGGCGTTGGCGGCATCGAGGATCACGCCCAGGCCGACGAGCACGAACAGCGGCACGCCGAAGGCGAGCGTGGTGCCCAGGTCGAGCTTGCGCGCACGCGGGCACGCGATCGCCAGCAACGCGGCGGTGACGGACGACAGCGCGAGCCAGCTCGCGGCCTGCTGTGCGCCGTCGACGACGAAGCGATCGATCTGGTCGGCGAAACCGACGAGCCACCACAGCGTGGCCCAGACCAGCAGGCCGATGCGCGCGAGCGCGGAGACGCCGCGCGACGCGCCATGGCGATCGAATTGCCACATGCCCACGACGGCCCCGATCACGAGCAGCAGGCTTCCGATGAAGGCGGCATTGAGGAACGGCACGTCGTCCACGCCGTGGCGGAACAGCGCGGCGACCACCCAGGCCGCGCCCGCCGCGAACTGCAGGAACACGCCGGCCCAGCGCGGCAGGCGGCGGCCCTGGCGGAAGCCGAGCCAGATCAGGCCAGCACCCTCCAGCGCGAACACGCTCGCCGTCACGCTGGCGCTGAGCGCGAGCGGCACGGCGATCGTCGCGAACGCGACCGCGAGCACGGCCCACGTCTCGCGCAGCAGCGTCATGTCGTCGCGACGGCGGATGGCGAAGGCGATCGCGACGTAGATCGCCGCGGCCACCAGCGCGGAGATCGCCAGGGGCATGGGCCGCCAGTCGAGCAGCGCGCCCTGCAGCAGCAGGCTGGCGATGGGATTGCCGAACATCAGGCAGCCGTCGAGGATCGCCCGCCCGCGCCGCGGCGAACGCAGCACGTGCAGCCAGGGCACGGCGAGGTAGAGCAGGAAATGCAGCACGAGGAACGGCTCCGTGCTGGCGAACAGCCCGGGCCGATAGCTGAGCACGCCCCACAGCGTGCCCACGCCGAACGTGCCGACGAAACCCAGCACGTTGAGCACGCGCCATGCGCGTTCCCAGGCGATGCCGAGGATGCCCAGGTTGAGCACGGCGTAGTACGAGAACAGCGCGACGTGGTTGCCCTGCCCGGTGGACGCGATGATCGGCGCGGCGAAACCGGCGACGAGGCCGAGCACCGCGAGCGCGAGGGCATCCTGCAGCACCGCGAGCACGCCGAGGGCACCGACGAAGACGATCAGCAGCGCGAACGTCCATCCGGCGGGAAGCAGCCCGTACATGCGGTATGCGGCGAAGACGGTCATCACCAGCACGCCGATGGCGCCGCCCTGCAGCGACAGGGCGAACGCGCGGCGCCGGTCGCGTTGCAGCCAGCCGAACACGACACCCGCGATGGCGGCGAGCGCGACGATGCACAGGCGCACCGACACGGGCACGCGCAGCAGGCCGGTGTCGGCGGCGTACTTGAGGAACGCGGCGACGCCGGCGAAGAGCACGAGCATGCCGACCTTCACCGGCACGTTGCCTTCTGTGAACCAGCGTTTGATGGCGGTGGTGAGGCGGTCGGCGAGGGTCGGGCCGCTGGGTGGCTCGGCGGCGGCGTGCACGGAAGCCGCCGGCCTGGCCGCCGTCGTGGGGGTCGCGGGTGTCGCGACCGGGGGGACCGGGGATACGGGCTCCGGCGCGCGCCGGGGCGACGGTATCGGGGGCGGTGTCGTATCCGCGGCTTCCGCTCGCTTGCCGCCGGCCAGGCCGTCGATCAGCCGACGCGCGTCGTCGAGATCGCGACGCAGCTGGGCGGTGCGCGCCCAGAGAAATCCGATGGCGAATCCGGCAACGGCGCCGGCAACGCCCTCACCCACAAAGGCGCCGATGATCGCACCCACGATGGCCCACACCACATACATGCCCTTGCTCCCCCACCGACCACGTCCGTTGTCTTCGGGAGAGTCTGGCATGAAAGCGGGACGTTGCGGATCGGCCGCCCGGCCGCGCCACCGCCTCGATACGGTACGCTGGGCGTTCGTCCCTCCCGTCCTGTGCCGATGATCTTCACTGCGCGTCGCGCGATCCGCTTCCTGTTGTGCCTGGTCGCGCTGTGCACCGGCGTGCCGGCCGCGCGCGCCACGGATCCGACACGCACGCTCGAACAGCTGCATCACACCGCCTTGCGTGCGCAGGACGGCGCGCCGGTCGGGGCGACGTCGATCGCGCAGACCGAAGACGGCTGGCTGTGGTTCGCCACGCGGATCGGCCTGTTCCGTTACGACGGTTTCGAGTTCGAGAAATACCCGCTGCTTCCGCCCGCGAGCAACGAGAGCGAGGCGATGTGGGCGCTTTACGCGGCTCCCGGCGGCGACCTCTGGGTGGCCCGCGCCGGCGGCGGTCTGCTGCGGCTGCGCCACGACACCGTCACGTCGTACGGCGCCAACGAGGGCCTGCCGGATCACGTCGCGGTCGACGAGTTCGCCACCGCGGGCGACGGCGCGCTCTGGGTCGCGTCCGAGGCGGGCATCTTCCGTTTCGACGGTTCGCGCTGGAACGACGTGTCGGACTGGGGACTGAAAGGCGAATTCGACCAGTTCCTCGAAGCGCCGGACGGCGTGCTCTGGGTGGTGACCGATCAGGGAACCTTCGTGCTGCCGAAGGGCGCCCGCCGTTTCGAGGACACCGGACTCCCGACGCCATCGCCGCAGGTGCTTCTGCTCGACAACGACGGCAGCATCTGGCGCCGCCACGAATCCGGCGTGGCACCGCTTCCCGGCGACTGGGGCAAACCGCATCCCTTCGCGCGGCCACGCCGCGCCAACGGCAGCACGACGCTGCTGGATCGCGATGGCACGCTGTGGACGGTCGCCTGCGACCGGAACCTCTGCCGCGTTCCGGCGGGCTCGGTGGAACGAGCGGGCGACCTCGGCGAAAACCCGAAGGTCCAGGCCATGAGCGAACGGCTCGGCATGACGTCGCAAGGCACGATGACCATGCTGGAGGACCGCGACGGCGACATCTGGGTGGCGACGAAGGCGGGCCTCGACCGCTTCCGCGACAGCTGGCTGGCGACCGTGCGCTTCCCGCAGATGTCGCTGTACTTCTCCGTGTTCGAAGACGCCGCCGGCACGGTGTGGACGGGTACGGCGACGCTTGCCGCGTACGATGACCGGTTGTGGACCCTCACGCCCGATCCCGTTCCGCTTCCGGGATTCGCCGGCCCGCTCACGAGCGTCTGGACCGAGCCCGACGGAAGCACCCTGATGGGCGGCTATGGCGAGATGTGGCGCAAGAACACCGGCGCGCTGCCCGTGTCCGTGCCCTTGCCGGAGGGCGCGGCGAAGCGACGTTCCATCGTTCAGGCCATCGCGCGCGACGGCACGGGGCGGTTGTGGCTGTCGCTGCGCCTGCGCGGCGTGTTCTACCAGGATGGCGACGGAGCGTGGCAGTCGGCGACGCCGCTCGGCGCGCCGTCGGAGGTCGCCCCGTGGGTCATCCACATCGACCCGCGCGGCCGCCCCTGGTTCGGCTACCAGGACGGCTCGGTATCGGTCTTCGACGGCGCGAGGATGCGCCGTTACGCCGAGGCCGAGGGGCTGCGACTGGGACCGGTGTCGGCGGTGGCATCGGTCGGCGACACGCTGGTGGTCGGTTCCGAACACGGCATGTCGTTCCTCGACGGCGACCGCTTCCGCATGCTCACTTCCCTGCCCCGGGACCGCCTCGATATGGTCACCGGCATCGTCGGCACGCGCGACGGCGCGGTCTGGGCGTACGGTGTGAACGGCCTGATCCACTTCACGCATGACGCGTGGAGGGCCGCGCTGGCGAAGCCGGAGACGCCGGTCGAGGCCATGGTGCTGACGATGGAAGACGGCGTGCCGGGGCCGGCGCAGCTCGTACGGCCCCTGCCCACCGTGTTCGCGGCGCGCAACGGCTACCTGTGGTTTTCCGGATCGCAAGGGCTCGCGTGGCTCGACACCTCCAAGCCGCTCGCCCGTCCGCCACCGCCGCCGGTCATCATCCGCGCGATCGAATCCGGCACGACGACCATTCACCGCAACGAAGACGTCGTGCTGAAGCGCAGCCGCGATCTGCACGTGTCGTACACCGCGCTAGCGCCCGGACGACCGCGAGGCGTGCTGTTCCGCTACCGGCTGGAAGGCGTCGACGCCACGTACCAGGACGGCACCGTGCATCGCGATGCGCATTACATGGACCTCGCGCCGGGCGACTACCGCTTCGTCGCCGAGGCGTCGTACGACGGTCGGCACTGGAGTCGCTCCGAACCGCTTGCCGTACGCGTGCCCGCGCGGCTGTTCGAAATGCGCTGGTTCCAGCTCGCCTGCCTCGGCCTCGTCGGACTGCTCGTCTGGCTGGCGCACCGGTGGCGCGTCCGCCTGCTCACGCGCCGCCTGCGCATGCGGCTCGACGAACGCCATCGCGAGCGCGAACGCATCGCCCGCGATCTGCACGACACGCTGCTGCAGGGCGTGCAGGGGCTGATCCTGCGCTTCCAGGCCTTCGTCGATGGACTATCGCCCGAGGACCGCTCGCGCAAGACGCTGGAGCGCACCATCGATCGCGCCGAGGCGTTGCTCGTGGAAGGCCGTGACCGCGTCAAGGGCCTGCGCACGCAGGCGTCCGTGCACGGGTCGCTGGAGGAGCGCATCGCGGCACAGTCGGAAGACATCGGCATTCCGGTGCATTTCGAGGTGATCGCACCGCGGATGCGCCGTCCGGTCAGCGAAGTGGCGACCGACGAGTTGCACAGCATCGTGCGCGAGGCGTTGCTCAACGCCACCCAGCACAGCCACGCGAAGTCGATCTGGATCACCATCGAATACGCGCGGCGATGGCTCACGGTGACCGTGCGCGACGATGGCGACGGCTTCGACGGTTCGCCGAGCATGATGCCCGGCGACGGACATTACGGCATCGTCGGCATGCGCGAACGCGCCGCGCGACTGAACGGCCGACTCGAGGTGGTATCGCTGCCGCAGCGCGGTGTGGCGGTCACGGCGAAGGTGCCGGCGCGCGTGGCCTACGCGCGGGATCGGAAGAAACGCTGAACCCTCGCGGTAGGAGCGCGCTCTGCGCGCGACATCTTTTGAGGCCGTGAGCGTCAGGACCTGATGCTCTTCGCGAAAAGCTGTCGCGCGCAGGGCTGTAGTGTCCGGGTATTTCTGGACCACCGAGTAGGAGCAAAATCTCCTGCGAGGTGATCCATGGGATACAAGAAGATTTCGTCGGCTCTGAAGGCCGAAGCGGTCCGACTGGTGGTCGAGGCGGGGCATTCCCCGCCTGAAGCGGCCCGGATGATGGGTATTGGCCCGACGGCGCTGCGTCGTTGGGTCGAGCAATATCGGGAACGACAGGCCGCCATGCC
>NZ_FODZ01000002.1:725226-831075 GCF_900110505.1 Luteibacter sp. UNC138MFCol5.1 | reverse complement strand
GGTCCGCTCCCACAATTGCACCTGTGGGAGCGCACCTGGGCGCGACATGTTTGAGGCCGTGGCTGGGAGCTGGCGCGCGAACTTGGCGACCAGGGCGAAGAGCCGTCGCGGCCGGGTCCGCTCCTACACCGCGTCGGTTGCTTACCCCAGCTTGCGGGCCTGCTCGCGCATCGCTTCCGCCTGGCGCGTCCAGTCCGCGATGCGCTGGCGCTCCTGCTCCACGACTTCCGCCGGCGCGTTGGCGACGAAGTTGGCGTTGCCCAGCTTCGCTTCGCACTTGCGCACCTCGCCTTCCACGCGGGCGATTTCCTTCGCGAGGCGCGCCTTCTCGGCGTCGACGTCGATGAGACCGGCGAGCGGGATCAGGACGCGCATGCCGCCGACGACGGCGACCGCGGCCGCGGGCTCCTCGCCCGACACCCAGGTCGGGGATTCCACGCGACCCAGGAACGCCACCTGCGCGGCGAACTTGGTGGCGCGTTCGCGATCGGCGGCGTCGCCGTCGGCGAACAGCAGGGGGATGACCTTGCCCGGCGCGATGTTCATCTCGGCGCGGATGCGGCGCACGCCGGTCAGGACGTCCTTGACCCATTCGATCTCGGCGGTCGCCGTCGCGTCGCCCTCGACATCGGTCGCTTCGGGGTACGGACGCAGCATCACCGTTTCACCCTCGATGCCGAGCACCGGCCGCACGTGCTGCCAGATTTCCTCGGTGACGAAGGGGATCAGCGGATGCAGCGCGCGCAACAGCGTTTCCAGCACGTGCACGAGCGTGTAGCGCGTGGACGCGATCTGCGCGGCGTCGCCGCCGTTGAGCGCCGGCTTCGACAGTTCGAGGAACCAGTCGCAGAACTCGTTCCAGGTGAACTCGTACAGGGCCTGCGCGGCCTGGTCGAAGCGGTACAGCGCGAACTGCTCCTTCACCGTCGCCAGCGTGTCGCGCAGGCGCGTGAGGATCCAGCGCTCGGCTTCCGTCGTCGGCTTCGCGACCGCGACCGGGCCGTCGCCGAGGTTCATCAGCACGAAGCGCGACGCGTTCCAAAGCTTGTTGACGAAGGCCTTGTAGCCGCCGCAGCGTTCGAGGTCGAACTTGATGTCGCGACCGTGCGTGGCGAGCGAGGCGAAGGTGAAGCGCAGGGCGTCGGCGCCGAAGGCGGGGATGCCGTCGGCGAACTCCTTGCGCGTGGCCTTCTCGATCTTCTCGGCCATCTTCGGCTGCATCAGCCCGCGCGTGCGCTTGGCGAGCAGCTCGTCGAGGGTGATGCCGTCGATGAGGTCGAGCGGGTCGAGGACGTTGCCCTTCGACTTCGACATCTTCTGGCCGTCCTTGTCGCGGATCAGGCCCGTGACGTAGACGTCCTTGAACGGGACTTTGCCGGTGAAGTGGTCGGTCATCATGATCATCCGGGCGACCCAGAAGAAGATGATGTCGAAACCGGTGACCAGCACGTTCGTCGGCAGGTAGCGATCGAAACCGCGCTCGGCCTGCGCCTGCGGGTCCGGCCAGCCGAGCGTCGAATGGCTCCACAGCGACGACGAGAACCAGGTTTCGAGCACGTCGTCGTCGCGACGCAGCGGGCCGGCGTGGCCGAGCGCGTCGGCCTTCGCCCGCGCCTCGGTCTCGTCGTGCGCCACGACGATCGCGCCGCCGTCGGTGTACCACGCAGGGATCTGGTGGCCCCACGTGAGCTGGCGGCTGATGCACCAGTCCTGGATGTTGCCGAGCCAGTGGCGATACGTGTTGATCCAGTTCTCCGGCACGAACTTCACGTGGCCCTGCTCGACCAGCTCGAGGCCGCGCGCGGCGAGCGTGTCCATGCGGATGAACCACTGCCACGTGAGGTACGGCTCGATGACCTGGCCCGTGCGGTCGCCGCGCGGCACCTGCAGCTTGTGCTTCTTCGTCTCGACGAGGAGTTCCTGCGCCTCCAGGTCGGCGAGCACCGCCTTGCGCGCGACGTAGCGGTCCATGCCGCGATACTTCTCCGGCGCCGCGTCGTTGATCTTCGCGTCGTCGGTGAGGATGTTGATCATCGGCAGGTTGTGCCGCTGGCCGATGGCGTAGTCGTTGAAGTCGTGCGCGGGGGTGATCTTCACGCAGCCGGTGCCGAAATCCTTCTCGACGTACGTGTCGGCGATGATCGGGATCTGCCGGTCGGAAAGCGGCAGCGCGAGCATGCGGCCGATCAGGTGCGCGTAGCGCTCGTCTTCCGGATGCACGGCCACGGCGACGTCGCCCAGCATCGTTTCCGGGCGCGTCGTGGCGACGACGAGTTCGCCGCTGCCATCGGTCAGCGGATAGCGGATCGACCAGAGCGACCCGTCTTCTTCCTCGCTGACCACTTCGAGATCCGAGATGGCGGTCTTCAGCACCGGGTCCCAGTTCACGAGCTTCTGGCCGCGGTAGATCAGGCCCTCGTCGTACAGGCGCACGAAGGTTTCCACCACGGCCTTGGACGGGCCCGGGTCCATCGTGAAGACCTCACGGCTCCAGTCGCCGGACACGCCCATGCGACGCATCTGGCGGCCGATCGTGCCGCCGGATTCTTCCTTCCACTGCCAGACGCGCTGGATGAACGCCTCGCGGTCGAAGTCGGCGCGCTGCTTGCCTTCGGCGTTCAGCTGGCGCGTCACGACCATCTCGGTGGCGATGCCGGCGTGGTCGGTGCCGAGCTGCCAGAGCGTGTCGTAGCCGCGCATGCGGTGGTAGCGCACGAGCGTGTCCATGATCGTGTGCTGGAACGCGTGGCCCATGTGCAGGGTGCCCGTGACATTGGGCGGCGGCAGCATGATCGTGTAAGGCGTGCCCTTGCCGGACGGCTTGAAATAGCCGTTGGCCTCCCACTGGGCGTACCACTTCGACTCGATCTGGCTGGGCTCGAAACTCTTGTCCATGCGTGGGCTCTCGGCGCGCGCCGCGGCGGCGCGCTTTGGAAGACGTAAAGACCGCCATTGTAGGCGATACTTGCGGGATGACTGAACTCGAAGTGGCCGCGATCCTCGGCGCGGAGGGCCCTTTCGCCCGTGAAGTACCGGGATTCGCGCCCCGCGAGGCCCAGCAGCGCATGGCGGCCGCCGTGGCCACGGCCATCGGCGAGCGCGACATGCTCATCGCCGAGGCGGGCACGGGTACCGGCAAGACCTTCGCGTACCTGGTTCCCGCCCTGATGTCGGGGCGCAAGGTCATCGTTTCCACCGGCACCAAGGCGCTGCAGGACCAGCTGTTCTTCCGCGACCTGCCGCGCGTCCACTCGGTGCTGGGCAGCCGGGCCCGGACGAGCCTGCTCAAGGGGCGCGCCAACTACCTCTGCCTGTATCGCCTGGACCAGGCGGTGCGCGAGGGCAATCCGGACCGCCAGCTGGTCTCCCAGCTCTCCGCGATCCGGGCGTGGTCGGCGCGGACCCGGCGGGGCGACCGCATGGAAATGGTGGACATCCCGGAGGATTCGCCGGTCTGGCCGCGCGTGACCTCCACGCCCGAGAACTGCCTCGGCTCCGAATGCCGGTTCTTCGAGGAGTGCCACGTCGTGAAGGCGCGGCGCGAGGCGATGGAGGCCGACATCGTGGTGGTGAACCACCACCTGCTCATGGCCGACCTGGCGCTGAAGCAGGAGGGGTTCGGCGAGATCCTGCCGGGCGCCGACGCGTTCATCCTCGACGAGGCGCATCAGATTCCCGAGCTGGCGGGCCAGTTCTTCTCCCAGAGCGTGAGTTCGCGGCAGATCGTCGAGCTCGGCCAGGACGCGCTCGCGGAGGCGCAAGGTGTCACCGGCGCGACGAGCCAGCTGCTGGAGCCCGTCGAGGTCATCGGCGACCTCGTAAAGCGGCTGCGCCTCGCGATGGAACCGTTGCCGAACCGGGGCCCGCTCGGCGCCCTCGATCGCGACCCGACGGTGCGCGAGACGCTTGTCGAGCTGCGCGACGTGATGGCGGCGCTGTCCGATCTGCTGGCGGCCCTTGGCGAGCGCTCGCGGGGCCTGGCGAACGCTTACGAACGTGCGCAGATGCTGAGCCTGCGGCTGGATCGCATCGCCGAGGAGCATTCGGCCAGCGACGTGCGCTGGTACGAGACCTGGCCGCGCGGCTTCGCGCTGCATGCGACGCCGCTGGACCTCGCCTCGCCGCTGCGGGCGATGCGCATGTCGACCGACGCGGCGTGGATCCACACGTCGGCGACGCTGTCGATCGCGGGCGACTTCGGCCATTTCTCGCGTCAGCTCGGCCTCGAAGACCCGCGCACGTTGCACGTGGAGAGCCCGTTCGACTACCGGCGGCAGGCGCTCGCGTACCTGCCCAGGGATCTGCCGGACCCGGCCGCGCGCGATTACACCGATCGCGTGATTGCGGCCATCCGTCCCGTGCTCGAGGCATCGGACGGCCGGGCGTTCCTGCTGTTCACGTCGCACCGTGCCCTGCGCCGTGCCG
Source organism: Luteibacter sp. UNC138MFCol5.1 (assembly GCF_900110505.1). GTDB lineage: Bacteria > Pseudomonadota > Gammaproteobacteria > Xanthomonadales > Rhodanobacteraceae > Luteibacter. Next base: position 826,650 of record NZ_FODZ01000002.1, on the reverse strand, counting down.
CGGAGTTGCTGGAAGGGAGCGTGCCGTGGCCGCTGTTCGTGCAGGGCACCGCGCCGCGCCACCGTCTTCTGGAGGAATTCCGCGCGAGCGGCCGCGGCGTGCTGCTGGGAGCGGCGAGCTTCTGGGAAGGCGTGGATGTCGCCGGCGAAGCGTTGAGCGTCGTGGTGATCGACAAGCTGCCGTTCGCGATGCCCGACGATCCCGTGCTGCAGGCGCGCCTGGAAGCCCTGGAGGAGGCCGGCATCAATCCGTTCATGGGCTGGCAGGTGCCGACCGCCGTGATCGCGCTGAAGCAGGGCGCCGGACGCCTGATCCGCGACGTGCACGATCGCGGCGTGCTGGTGCTGTGCGATCCGCGCCTGAGCACGAAAGGCTACGGGCGCCTCTTCCTCGCCAGCCTCCCACCGATGCCGCGGACGCGCGAGCTCGCCGACGTGGTCTCGTTCTTCGCGCAGGGCGACGAGCCGATTTAGTCGCCGATACGATCGGCTCCCACCCTTCGGTAGCCAAGGTGCCGTCGCGATCGACGCGGCGATCTCATGAAGCGCCTTCGTCCTGGACGATCATCACCGTCGCGCCGGCCGGACCCGCCACGCCGTGATGCGGCGAACCGGCCGCAGGCTGGATGCTGTCGCCGGGACGGATCACCTGCAGGTCGCCCGTCGGCGCCTGGACGCGGAGCTCGCCCGATACGACATACCCGGCGTCGCCATGCCGCCATGGCAACGACGCGCCCGGTCTGATCGACACCTGCAGCATGCGCAACGCCGGCCGGCCATCGATGAGTCCGGACGTGCCCGCGTTCCCCTCGCCCGAAAGGCGAAGCGTGCTGGCGAGTTCGCGAACGTCGGTGCGTGGCGGTGTCGTCGTGGCGGCGATGGCCGCGCCGATCATGAGGGCGGCGGGTAGCGCTAGCTGGACGGGCGGCATGGTGGCGATCCTTGCGACGTGGGGTGCGGGCATCGTCCTTGCCCGCGCGTGCGCTGTCATGAGAACACTCTCATTCGCATGACTTATTCAGCGTTCGGCCAGCGAACGCCCGCTTCCCGCCAGAAAGCCAGCCGCTTCGTGGCCCGTCGCGGCGCGACGATCCAGGTTCCCATGCCAAGGAGTTCCGCCATGTTCCGCTGGACGCAATCGATCACCGCGAAGGTGCTGGGCATCGGCGCCCTCGCACTGATCATGCTCATTCCGCTCACGCAGGCCGATGGACTGGTGCGCGAGCGCCAGGCGATGCGCGAAGCGGCGTCGGTGCGTGTCGCCGAGGGATGGGGAGGGCCGCAGACGATCGGCGGGCTCGTCGTCGCCGTGCCGACGAGGCACGAGATCGCCGGCAGCGACGGGCGAATCGCCAGCGTGCGCGACGGCACGGAAATCGTGCTCGCCGATCAGCAGTCGACCGTCGCGGACCTCACCGTCGAGCGCCGGCACGTCGGGATGTACGAGGTGCCTGTGTACACGGGCGACGTGACGCTGCGCGGCCGCATCCTTCCCGACGATCTGCGCCGTTTCGCCGCCGACACGGGCTCGACCTGGGCGATGGGCAAGGCCGAGCTGCGCCTGCTCGTCGCCGACACGCGCGGCGTGCAGGACATCACGTCCGTGACGGTCGACGGGCGGCCCGTGCGGTTCGCGTCGTCCGCGGCGCGCATGGGACCCTACACGGTGCTCTCGGCGCCGCTTCCGATCGACGCCGGGCGGACGACACCCATCGATTTCGCGGCCACCCTGCGCATCGCCGGCACGGAATCGTTCTCGGCGCTGCCGCTGGCACGCACGAATAGCGTGCGCATCCGCTCGGCGTGGCCCGACCCCGGGTTCACCGGCGCGCTGCTCCCGGGCAAGCGCAGCGTGACGAAGGAGGGCTTCGACGCCGCATGGCAGGTGCTCGACCTCAATCGCGACTACGGTCAGCACTGGGACGCGGCGAACACCGAGGTGGCGGGCCGGCTCGCGTCGTCGGCGTTCGGCGTGAAGCTGCACCAGCCGGGCGGTGTCTACCAGCAGAACGACCGCGCGGGGAAATACGGCCTGCTGTTCATCGCGCTGACGTTCGTCGCGTTCTTCCTCTTCGAGATACTCAAGGGACTGCGCCTGCATCCCGTGCAATACCTGCTCGTGGGCGCGGCCATGACGAGCTTCTACGTGCTGCTGCTCGCGCTCTCCGAGCAGATCGGGTTCGGGGCCGCGTACGCCGTGGCGGCCTCGACCGTGGTGCTGATCGTCGGCGGTTACGCGACGGCGGCCCTGCGCGCGCGGGGCGCGGGGCTCTGCCTCGGCGGCGTCCTGGCGCTCGTTTACGTCATACTCTACGGCCTGATCGGCGCGGAACAGTACGCGTTGCTGATCGGTTCGGTGGTTCTGGTGACGGTGATCGCGCTGCTGATGTACCTCACCCGCCGCATCGACTGGTACGCCTACGGCACGCCGCCCCTGCCTTCGACGGAATCGCCATGAACTTCCTCGCCATCGAAACCTCCACGGAAGCCTGCTCGGTCGCGCTCGTCCACGGCGACGAAGTGATCGAGCGCAGCGAGATCGCGCCACGCCGGCACGCCGAGCTGGTGCTGCCCATGGCGGACGAACTGCTCGCCGAGGCCGGCCTGAAGCGCGAGGCCCTGAACGGCATCGCGGTGGGTCGCGGCCCAGGTGCGTTCACGGGCGTGCGTCTCGGCGTCTCCCTCGCACAGGGCATGGCCATGGCCCTCGACGTGCCCGTGGTGACGGTCTCGTCGCTGGAAGCGCTGGCGCTGGAAGCGCCGGAGGACGATGCGGCGATCCTCTCGGTGATCGATGCGCGCATGGGCGAGATCTACGTCGCCGCCTGGCGTCGCGAAGGCGACGGAAGCGTCACGCTGATGGATCGCGAACGCGTGGATACCGCGGCCGCGCTCGTGCTGCCCGAGGCGTCCGGCTGGCACGTGGTGGGTACCGGCTGGGCGACCTACGAAGCCGCGCTGCGCGAACGCATCGCCGCGCCGATCCGCTCGGCGGACGGCGCGCGTTTCCCCCAGGCGCGGCACGTGGCGGAGGTCGCCGCGCGCCGCTTCCGCGACGGGCAGGCCGTGGCGCCCGAACTCGCGCTGCCGGTGTACCTGCGCGACAAGGTGGCACTGACGTTGGTGGAGCAGGGCAAGGCCTGAGCGGGACCCGCTGCCTTTCGCCAGGAGGTGCCGGTCCTGTTGCCGAGCGTTGAAAAGCTGTCGCGGCCAGGTCCGCTCCCACCAAAGGCCGTGTCCCTCTGACTGTGGGAGCGGACCCGGCCGCGACGGCTCTTCGCGAAGAGCGGCAGGTCCTGCTGCCGGGCGTCGAAAGCTCTCAGCGGGACACCAGCACCGCTTCGATCACGGAGCACACGTGCTCGAACGCGGGGTCGTCGAGCCAGGGGCTGTTCGTGATGGTCAGCGTGCGCGCCGCGAAGTCGTGCGCGTTCGGCACGTCGTCGCCGCCGGCCATGCCGCCGAGATAGTCGTAACCGGGCAGCGCGTGGATGAACATCCGCGCCACGCCGTGCCGCGACGACCACAGTCTCGCCAGCACGGCGTCGCGCGTCGTGCGGTCGGGGAGTAGCAGCATGAAATACGGCCAGGTGCCGCCGTCGTCGCGGAACACGGTGACGCCCGGCAGCGTGGCGAGCGCCGGAAGGCGTGACTGCGCCTGCGCGGTCGTCGCGGCGATGAACGGAGGCAGCCGCGCGAACGCCCTGGCGCCGACCGACTGACGCCAGCGGCCCACGCGGTGCAACGGGAAATCCGGATCGAAATGCTCGCCGGCTGCGCCGAGCAGGTCGTCGCGCCGTAATGCACGCCGCATCGGACGTCCGTAAGCCAGGCCGAGGCCGCGCGGGCGATACAGCGCCGCGTAACCGGTCAGCTCGATCATTCGACGGGCCTCCCATACCGGGTGCCAGCGCGCGATGCGCCGCGAGGTCCGGGCGAAGCGCTCGCGCCACGCGGCGTCGCGGGAGACGAGGAGTCCGCCTTCGAAGATCGACAAGCCCTTGCCCGCGGCGAGGCTGAAGAAGCCGACATCGCCGAGCGTGCCGGCGAAGCGTTCGCCGCTGCGCGCGCCGAGGGCCTGCGCGGCGTCCTCGACGGTGAGGGCGCCCGCGGCGTGCGCGATGGCGTTCGCCGTCGTCACGTCGGCGAGGCGGCCGCCGAGGTGCGTCGGCACGACCGCCAGCGTGCGCTCGCCGCACGCGGCGGCGAGCCGGTCCGGGTCCATGTCGAAGTGACCGGGCGACAGGTCGACGAGCCGCGGCACGAGCCCCGCCCGGCGCACCGCCAGCGGCACGAGCGGGCACGTGAACGCGGGAATCGCCACCTCGGTGCGGGATCGCGCGTGCTCCGACAGCGTGCGCAGCGCGACCGTCAACGCGGCCGTCCCCGAGCATTCGAGCTGCGCGCCATCCGTGCCCAGCCAGTGCGCGGCGAGGGCCGTCAGGGGCGCGGGCACGTCGCCGCGCAGGTCGGCCAGCCGCAACGGCAGGCCGGCGGTCGGCGGCGCCTCGCGCTCAGGCCGGAACGGCATGGGCGTCGGCCCCTTCGTCGCCTTCCGCGATCGCGAGGCAGACGATGCCCGCGACGATCGCGATCGCTCCGGCGATCTGCGTCGGCCTGACGGGTTCGGCGAAGAGCCACCACGACAGCGCCATCACGCTCACCACTTCGAGATGCGACGCGGCGAACGCGGGCCCGATCGGCGCGTGCTTGAGCAGGCTCATCCAGGTGACGAACGCGCCGATGTAACCGAGCACCGCGCCGTAGATCCAGGGGTGCGCGAAGACGCGCGCGAGCCATGCCGTGCTCACCTCGACGGGCAGCGCGTGCGCGCCCGCCATCTTGAAGCAGACGAGGTTGAGCGAATCGAACGCGAGCAGCAACGCGAAGCCGACGAGGTAGAACCGTTTCACGATCCCGCTCCGACGATGGCCACGCCCGCGGCGACGAGCAGGATGCCGGTCACGCGCAGCGGGCTGAGTTTTTCGCGGAACAGGAGACGGCCCGCGATCATGATGGCCACGATGTTGATGGAGCCCAGCAGCACGCCTTCGGACAGCGGCACCAGCGAGAGGAACGCGATCCACACGACGAATTCGGCGACGTAGCAGGCGATGCCCGTCCAGATCCAGGGGCGCGCGAACATGTAGCGCCAGCGCGCGAGGCCGTCTCCGGCGCGTTCGTCGCCCGCCGCCGCCTTGAACGCCAGCTGGCCCGCCGTGTCGAGCAGCACGTTCGCGATCCATAGGGCGAGCACCAGGCCGTGCATCGTCACGCCGCCATGCGCGGCGAACGCGTGTCGCGCGCGACGCGGTTGAAGAAGTCGGCGGTGCGCTCGATCAACATGCGGCGTTCTCGGTCGATCGTGATCATGTGGTAACTGTCGGCGAGCAGCAGCATTTCGATCGGGCCGCGCACCCGTCGCGCCACGAGGTCCGCGTTCGCGATGCTGGCGACGTCGTCGTCCGCCGCGTGCGCGATGAAGCACGGCGCGACCACCTGCGGCAGCCGGCGGCGCACGTCGCGCGACAGCTTCACCATCTCGGCGAGCGCGGGCCAGGGATTGCCGGGCAGACCGGCGGCCTCGCTGTCGCCCGAGAACATCGCCGCGCTGACCTGCGCGCGCAGCCGCTCGTCGCGAATGCCGTAGGGCGGCTGTTCGATGAAGCTCCGGCGCTGGCCGATGCCGAGGCGCTTGAACAGCGGGAGCAGGAACGAGAGCCTGCCCGTCCAGCCGATGGACCAGCCGTCGTAACGGAAGGTGGCGCCGAAGACGCCGACGCCGTCGATCCAGTCCGGCCGCATGGCGGCCAGCCGCAGCGCGAGCAGGGCGCCCATGGACAGGCCCGCGACGAACAGGCGGTCGACGCGTCCGCGGAGTTCCTCGGCGGCCGCTTCGACGCTCGCGTACCAGTCCTGCCAGGTGGTGGCGAGCAGGTCGTCCTCGGTGCCGCAGTGACCGGCCAGCTGCACGCCCACGACGGTGTAACCCGCGCGGTTCAGGCCCTTGCCGACCAGACGCATCTCCGTGGGCGTGCCGGTGAGTCCGTGGATGAGGAGGACACCGTCACGACCGCCTTCGAACTGGAATGCCGCCGAATTGCTCACACCGACGCCTCGCGCCTTCGCTTCGATGTGCCCATGGTCCCAGCGAGGAGTTTCAGGCGCCTTTCCGGCCCTGTTACCGTGGGAGCGCACCTGGGCGCGATGGGGGCTCGCGGCACGTTCCCATCGCGCCCAGGTGCGCTCCAACGGGCTAGGCGGTCGTCACGGCCGGGAAGTGGAGTTCGACGCGCAGGCCTCCGGAGGCGGCGTGGCGGAAGGCCACCCGTGCGGCGTGGCGTTCGGCGATGCTCTCGACGATGGCGAGGCCGAGGCCCGTGCCGTCCTCGTCGACGCCGGGCACGCGGAAGAAGCGTTCGCCCAGCTGGTCGAGGAACGCGTCGTCGACGCCGGGGCCATCGTCCTCGACGGCCAGCAGGGCCTCGTCGCCCGAGCGTCCGAGCGAGACGGTCACCGTGTGTCCGCGGCCGGCGTAGTGGAAGGCGTTGTCCACGAGGTTGTCGATCACCTCCTGGATCTGCAGCGCGTCCCCGCGGATCGGCACGGGTCCGTCGACGCCCTCGTAGCCGAGGTCCACGCCGAGGTTCAGGGCCTGGTGGACGCGCATGCCCACGGCCTCGGGCACGACGCCGGCCAGGTCGATGATCGCCATGCCGTCGTGGTCGGGCAGGTCGGGCGACTGCGTGCGGGTGAGGGCCAGCAGCTGCGCCGACGTGCGCGCGGCACGCGCGGCAAGGCGGTGCACGTGCGCCAGCGCGTCCGCCCGCGATGCCGGGTCGTCGGAGGCTTCGAGCCGCTCGACATGCAGCTGGATCCCGGCCAGGGGCGTGCGCAACTGGTGGGCCGCGTCGGCGATGAAGCGTTCCTGCAGCCCGAGCATGTTGCGCATGCGGGCGAAGAGATCGTCGATCGTGCGGGTGAGCGGGAGTATCTCCACCGGCACGTCTTCCTCGCCGATCGGGCCGAGGTCGTGCTCGCGCCGCCGCAGGCGGGACATCAGCGGCTCCAGCACGCCGAGACCGTGGCTCACGCCGAACCACACGAGCGAGAGCACCGCGACGATGAGCAACGCCTGCATGGGCAGGCTGAGGAAGAGGATCTCGCGCGCGCGGATGTGGCGGTCGCGCAGGTTCTCGGCCACGGTGATCGTGAGCGTGTCGCCGGGATCCTGGTGGCTGGGCACGCGCATCACGGCGGCGCGCAGCGGCCGACGGCCGAGCATCGTGTCGTACAGCAGTGGCACGGCGTCGACGGCGACCTTGCGCTCCGGTCCCTTCAGCTCGGCATTGCCGATCATCCGTCCGTGGCGATCGCTGATCACCTCGTAGTAGTTCCGGCCATCCGGGTCGTACTCGAGCAGGAAGCGCGCCTGCGCGGTCAGCTCGCCGCGCAACGCGTCGTTGCCGATCATCTCGGAAAGGGTCAGCGCGGAGTCCGAGAGATCCGCGTCGTGCACCCGGTTGGAGTACGCCAGCGCCGCGTAGTACGCGATGACCGCGTCGAGCAGCAGCACGCCGAGCACGGGAACGAGGAGGAACGTGAGCAGGCGTCGGCGCAGGCTGGGACGTGCCGGCCGGCGCGGGGCCGCGTGGCGGCGTTCAGGCATCCGCCGATTCTTCGAGCATGTAGCCGAGGCCGCGTATCGTCCGCACGCTCGTGCCGGACCCTTGCAGCTTCTTGCGCAGCCGGTGCAGTGCGATGTCCAGACCGTTGTCGGTGAGGTCCTCGTCCCAGTTGCACAGGGCTTCGACCAGCTGCGCGCGGCTGGTCACCTTGTCCGCGCGCGCGGCCAGCGCTTCCATCAGGCCGAATTCGCGCGCGGTGAGGTCGAGGGCGGCGTCGCCGATCCAGGCGCGGTGGCCGGGAATGTCCAGGCGCAGCCTGCCGATGCGGAACTCCGGCGTGCCGTTGGTGGTGCGGCGACGGAGAAGGGCACGCACGCGCGCTTCGAATTCCGCCAGGGCGAAGGGCTTCACGAGGTAGTCATCGGCGCCGAGGTCGAGCACGCGCACACGTTCCTTGAGGCCTTCGCGCGCCGTGACCACCAGCACCGGCACGCCCGAGCCGCGCTTGCGCGCACGGGCGAGCACGTCGCTGCCGTCCACCATGGGCAGGCCCAGGTCGAGCACCAGAAGGTCGTAGTCGTGATCGCGCAGGGCGTGGTCGGCGCTGGCGCCGTCGGCGACGTGATCCACGGCATGGCCGCCCTGCTGGAGGGAGCTCTTCACGGCCGCGGCGATCGCGGCGTCGTCTTCGGCGAGAAGGATGCGCATGGCGGGAGGATACGCTCCGGAGTGGGTGCGGCGCATGCTGCCGCGGGAGGCTTTCCGGCGTCTTTCCTGCCACTGCGGCGGCTTGCACCGGGCGACCCTTGCCGCCCAATTGCGAACGATTCGCATTGTGGTTTACCATGACCGCCTGTCGAGTGACCGTTACACAGGGGCGTTCCAGCACATGCGCGATACCGTCGACCGGCAACGCCGCGCGTTCTGGCTGAAGCACCTGCATCGCTGGCACTGGATCAGCTCGGCGGTCTCGCTGGTCGTGCTGCTGCTTTTCTCGGTGACCGGCTTCACGCTGAATCACGCCGCGCGGATCGAAGCGTCGCCACGTGTCGAGCGGCATGCCGCGACCCTTCCGGCGCCGATGGTCCGCACGCTGGCCGGATCGCACGGCAAGTCTGGCCCTCTACCCGACGATGTCGCCGCCTTCGTCGCCGACCGCACCGGCGTGGATCCCGCCGGCCGCTCCGGCGAGTGGAGCGATGACGAGGTCTATGTCTCGCTGCCGCGCCCCGGTGGCGACGGCTGGGTCAGCGTCGACCGGGAAACCGGCGAGGTGGAGTCGGAGGTGACGGACCGCGGCTGGCTCGCGTACCTCAACGACCTCCACAAGGGCCGCAACACCGGCCCCGTCTGGAGCTGGTTCATCGACGTGTTCGCGCTGGCCTGCCTGGTGTTCGCGATCACGGGACTGCTGCTGCTCAAGATGCACGCCGGCCAGCGCGGCATGACGTGGCCGATGGTCGCGCTCGGCTTCGTGCTGCCGGCGGTCATCGCCCTGATCTTCATCCACTGACGGGAACCCCCATGCGTCGACGCCTGCCGTTCGCCCTCTGCCTAGCCTTCGCCGCGCCGATCGGCGCGGCGGACCTGAACATCACCGTGGAGATCCCCACGCTCAAGGTCAGCGAATACCACCGGCCGTATGTCGCGGTGTGGATCGAGCGCGACAACGCGACGGTCGCCAACCTCGCCGTCTGGTACGAGATGAAGAAGGGCGACGGCGAAGGCACCAAGTGGCTGAAGGACATGCGGCAGTGGTGGCGCCGCGGCGGCCGCGACCAGACGATGCCGATCGACGGCGTCTCCGGCGCCACGCGTCCGGCGGGCCAGCACCAGTTGCGCTTCACGGAAGGCAAGGCGCCGCTCGGCACGCTGGCGCCGGGCCATTACGAACTCGTCGTCGAGGCGGCGCGCGAGGTCGGTGGGCACGAAACCCAGCGCATCGCATTCGACTGGCCGGCGAAGTCCACGCAGCACCTGTCGGCGAAGGGCGCGGAAGAGCTCGGCCAGATCACCCTCGACATCAATCCCTGAGAACCGGAGCTTATCGATGAAGCACGCCATTGTTCGCACCGCGCTCTGCGCCGCCCTCGTCCTGCCGCTCGCCGCGCACGCCCACAAGATGTGGATGGTGCCGTCGGCCACCGTGATCTCCAGCGACGACGCCTGGGTGACCGTCGACGCGGCGGTGTCCAACGATCTCTACTACCCGGATCATTTCCCGGCGAAGCTCGATCAGCTCGTCATCACCGCGCCGGACGGCTCGACGGTGAAGCCCGAGAACGCGTCGACCGGCAAGTACCGCAGCACGTTCGACCTGGCCGTGCCGCAGAAGGGCACTTACCGCCTCGCGCTGGTCAACCAGGGTGTGTTCGCGAACTACGAGGTCGACGGCAAGAAGCAGCGCTGGCGCGGCACCGCCGACGAGTTGAAGGGCGCGATTCCCGCGAACGCGAAGAACGTGCAGGTCGCCGAGATGGCCTCGCGCGTCGAGACGTTCGTCACGCAGGGCTCGCCCAGCGCCGGGGCGCTGAAGCCGACGAACAAGGGCCTGGAACTCGTGCCGGTCACGCCGCCGAACGACCTGATGGCCGGCGAGAAGGCGACGTTCCAGCTGCTCATCGACGGGAAGCCGGCGGCCAACCTCAAGGTCGTCGCGATCGACGGCGGCACGCGTTACCGGAACAAGCAGGACGAGCTCGACACCACGACCGACAAGGACGGCAGGTTCAGCTTCACGTGGCCGGAAGCGGGCATGTACTGGGTGAACGCCTCCACGGAAGACGACAGGACTTCGGTCAAGGATGCGAAGCAGCGTCGCCTCGCCTATACGGCGACGCTCGAAGTGCTCCCGCAGTAAAAGCACGATGACGCCTGACGACAGGAACGGCCCCGGCCGCGACAGCACTTCGCGAGGAAGCTTGGGTTCCGTGGCTCGTGGCGTGGCAAGACGCGGCGCGCTCGCCGTGTTCATGGCGTTGCTGTCGTTCGCCTCCATCGCCACCGCCACGGATGTCCGTCGTTTCGAAGGCGAGACCATGGGCACGACGTGGTCGGTGAACGCGGTGTTGCCCGATGGCGCGGACGACCGCGCGATCGAGCGGGGCATCCAGGCCGAGGTGGATCGCGTCGTCGCGCAGATGAGCACCTACGAACCCGACTCCGACCTGAGTCGCTTCAACCGTGCTCCCGCCGGCACGTGGCAGACGCTGCCGCCGGAGTTCTTCGCGGTGCTGCGCTACGCCCTCGGTCTCGCGAAGTATTCCGGCGGCGCCTACGATCCCACCGTCGGCCCGCTGGTGAACCTCTGGGGCTTCGGACCCGACCGTCGCCCACACGAACCACCGGATGCCGCGGCCATCGCCGCCGCGCGCGCACGCGTCGGCTGGTCGAAGATCCGCCTCGACGAGGCGGGGCACCGCGCGTTCCAGCCCGGCGGCGTGTACGTGGACCTGTCGTCCGTCGCCAAGGGGTTCGGTGTCGATCAGGTGGCGCGCTTCCTCGACCGGTCGGGCGTGCGGGCTTACCTCGTGGAGGTGGGCGGCGAATTGCGCGCGCACGGACGCAAGCCGGACGGCACGCCGTGGCATGTCGGCATCGAACGGCCCGGTGCGGCCACCGGTGCGGTCGACGATCCCGACCAGGTCGGGCGCATCGTGTCGCTGACGGACAAGGCGATCGCCACGTCGGGTGATTACCGGCACTTCTTCGAAAGCGGCGGCCGGTTCTTCTCGCATCACATCGATCCGCGCACGGGGCTGCCGGTCGCGCACCGGGTCGCCTCGGTGAGCATCGTCGCGGACGACTGCATGCACGCCGATTCGCTCGGCACGACGATGACCGTCCTCGGTCCGGAGGCCGGCATGGCGTACGCGACGAAGCACGGCATCGCCGTGCTGTTCATCCTGTACGGCGAGAACGGTCGTTTCGAGGAACGCGCGTCACCGGCGTTCCTGGCGGCGACGAAGTCGTGAGCGCGTCGTGAGGGCGCTCCTCGGTCAGCTGGCCATCGGACTGGCGCTGCTCGTCGTCGCTCTGTCCTGCTGGCGCCTGCAGGCACCGGCGAGCATCGGCGTCGGCTCGCCGTGGAACGTCACCGCCGCCGGCGCCATCGCGCTCGCGTGGATCGGCTTCACCGTCCGGATGGCGGTGCGACGAACACCCGACGAACCCCATGACGCGGGCGGCATCCTCGTCGTCCACGCGTCGCAGACGGGTTTCGCGACCGAACTGGCGACGAAGACCGCCGACGAACTGCGCGCGGGCGGAAAGCCCGTCGACATCCGCGGCATCGACGCCGTCACGCCCGCCATGCTCGCGCAGGCGACGCGCGCGCTGTTCGTCGCGAGCACCACGGGGGAGGGCGATGCGCCGGATGCGGCGACCGCGTTCCGGCAGCGTGCGATGCGCGCGCCCGCGGCACTCGGTGGACTCGCCTACGGCGTGCTCGCCCTCGGCGACCGCGATTACGACGACTTCTGCGCCTTCGGCCGCGACCTCGACGCCTGGTTGCGCGCCAGTGGCGCGACGCCGCTGTTCGATCGCGTCGACGTCGACAACGGCGACGAGGGCAGCCTCCGTCACTGGCAGCACCAGGTCGCGCACGTGGCCGGCACGACCGGACTCGCCGACTGGCGCAGGCCCGCATATCAACCGTGGCGTCTCGTCGAGCGGCGCCTGCTCAATCCCGGCAGTGCCGGCGGACCGTGCTTCCATGTCGCGCTCGCGCCGAGCGACGAGACAGATCTCACATGGGACGCCGGCGACATCGCCGAGGTCGGGCCGCGGCGGCACCGTGCGGATGAAGGCACGCATCCCCATCGCGAATACTCCATCGCGTCGCTGCCGACGGATGGTGCGATCCACCTCGTCGTGCGCCAGATGCGTGGCGAGGATGGCGATCTCGGCATCGGATCGGGCTGGCTGACCGAGCATGCGGCCATCGGCGACGCGATCGATCTCCGCGTACGTCGCAACGCGGGGTTCCACGCGCCTGCCGACGACCGGCCGCTGCTGCTCGTCGGCAACGGCACCGGTATCGCGGGACTTCGCGCCTTGCTCAAGGCGCGCATCGCGCAAGGTCGTCATCGCAACTGGATGATCTTCGGCGAGCGGCACAGCGCGGTCGATCGGCTGCATGTCGACGAGCTGGTCCAGTGGCATGCGGAGGGCGGGATCGAGCGTCTGGACCTCGTCTGGTCGCGCGAATCGTCGACGGAGCGCTACGTGCAGGATCGCCTGCGTGCCAGCGCCGACGCGCTGCGCGGGTTCGTCGCGGATGGTGCGAGCATCCACGTCTGCGGCAGCCTCGCCGGCATGGCGCCGGGGGTGGATGCCGCGTTGCGTGCCACCCTGGGTGACGTCACGGTCGATGAACTCGCGTCGACGGGGCGCTATCGACGCGACGTCTACTGACGCTCTCGCGAGCACCCATCGCCGATACGATCGGCTCCCACCCTTCGGTAGGTGACCTGCCACGAACCGGTGGGAGCCGATCGTATCGGCGATCCCGCGGCAGCGGGCCGAATGCCGGTGTAGCAGGATCGCTGGATAGTCCTCAGACCACCCGAAGCAGGACCTTCCCGTCCCGCCGGCCATCGAACCGCAGCGACGTCAGGTCCGTCACCCACTCGACGTTCGGGGGCACCTCTTCCGGATGATCGCCCGCGATGGCGATGACCCGCGCACCCGCGGCGAGGCCGGCGTCGATGCCCGCCTTCGCGTCCTCGAACACCAGGCAGTCCTTCGGATCGGCGCCCATGCGCCGCGCACCGAGCAGGTAGCCCTCGGGATCGGGCTTGCCCAGCGTCACGATCTCGCCCGTCACCATGCGCGGCGGCGGCACGATGCCCGCGGCGCCGAGACGTGCCTTCGCCAGTACGGTGTCGGCCGAGGTGACGATGGTCCACGCGTCGGGCGGCAGCGAGGCGAGGAGTTCCACGGCGCCCGGAATCGGCACGATGCCGTCGACGTCCTCGACCTCCTCGCGGTACAGGCGCTGGTACACCGCCTCCACATCCATGCCGGGCTTCGCGAACATCTCGACCGAATCGCGCATGCGCACGCCATGCAGTCGCGGCAAGACGGTGTGCCAGTCGATGCCGTTCTCGTCGCACCAGCGCTTCCAGATCTTCTCGACGACGACGCGCGAATCGATCAGCGTGCCGTCCATGTCGAACAGCAGGGCCTGTGCCTCGATGACCGTGCCCGATTGAAGTCGCATGATGCCTCCGGAAGGTGGAAAGCCTTCCACCATACCGGAGCATCGTCGTCGCGTCAGCGCACCGCGGTGGCCGCGCGGTCGCGGATCGCCTCCGCGACGATCGCGTTCACCTCTTCGGCGGCCTTGCGCGAGGCGGCGGCCTGCTGGCGACCCCATTCGGCCTGCGTCTTTCCGTTCATCGCACGAAGCTGACCCAGTTCGGCCATCTTCTTCGCGAGCTCCGCCTGCTCCTTGCCGATCGCCGCGTGGCCCGCCGCGTAAGCGGCCCGGTCGTCGGGGCGCATCGGCATCGTCTCCTTCACGGCCAGCTCCGCCTGGCGGTGGGCGAGCTTCGACATCTGCTCGTTGAGGATGGCCTGCTGGCGATCGATGTCCGCCATCTTCTCCGCGCTCATCCGGCCCGACTCGGCGGGAACGGCGCTGCGTGCGAAGGCTTTTTCGATCCGCTTGAGGTAGGCAGGATCCTTCAGCACCCACGCCTGCGCACCGTCGCGGTACCAGACGAACTCGCCCGCGCCGGCGCGCGCCGCTTCCGCGCGCTGGAAGTCGACGTTGCTGCCGTTCATCACATGGATGTCGTCGCCGAAGTAGATGAACGCGTGGTCGGGCAGGTGGCCCGGGCCGGGACGGTATGCCGTCGCGGGTGTGGGCGGCGCCATGGGCGCGACGGGCGCGGGCGGCGGCACGGGCATCGTTACCTCATCCGCCATCGGAGCGGCGGGCGCGGCGGGTGCAGGCGGTGGCGCCGGCGCGGCGTCCACGAAGGCGACCGGCCGCGTCGTGGCACTGTCCGCGGCGACCACGCGCCAGGGCGTGACACCGACGACCGCGATGGCGGCGACGAGGCAGAAGGCGAATACGGGGCGCGATGCCTGGGTGGCCTGACCGAGCATGTCGAGTCTCCTTTTCAGAGTGCGGAACGTGGGTGAGGCGCCTGCCAGCGCGTGATGCGGGTGCGGCGTGACGCCGAGGCGCAGGAGCATGCGTCCATAGGTCCGCGCCGCCTGACGGCCGCGCGAGACGACCAGGGCGTCGCAGGCCGCCTCGCGGCAGATCGCGTACTCGCGCGTCGCCAGGTGGACGAGGGGGTGGAAGAAGAACAGCGTGCGTGCGAGCACGGGAACCCAGCCGAGGACGAGGTCGCCGCGGCGCACGTGCGCGAGCTCGTGCATGAGCGCCATGTCGAGTTCGTCGTCGTCGAGGCGCTCGTCCAGCGGCAGCAGGATCGTCGGGCGCAGGAAGCCGACCACCTGCGGCGAATCCACTTCGCGCGAGACCGCCAGCCGCGGCGAGCGACGCAGGCCGAGTTCGCGGGCGCGTTTCGCGCAGAGCGTGTCCACGCGGACGTCGTCGTGCGCCAGCGAGCGGCGCAGCACGCCGGCGAGCCGCGCGCCGCGGACGGCGGCGACGATGAGCTGCCCGAGGATTCCGATGGCCCAGAGGCCGAGCACGATGGCGATCCAGGAGATCGCGCCTGCGTTGAGGGTGGTGGTCTGCGTCGCGCCGGCGTCGGTTACCTGCGGGACATCCATGACGGCCGCTTGCGCCGTCACGGGCGCAGGCGCGGGAAGCAACGGCAGTTCGAACGGCGCGGGGGCGACGATGCCCACGATCAGCTGTGCGCCGAGGAGCCACCACAAGAGGCTGCGCGTCGACGCGGACAGTGACGGGAACGACCGGCAGACGGCGTAGACGAGCGCACCGAGCAGCAGGGCCTGCGCGGAGGCGAAGGCGAGCCGGGTGGACAGCGTATCGAGGAAGGCATCCATGTCAGCGCTTCTCGCGACGCGACTGCAGGGTATCGACCAGTGCCTCGAGTTCGGCCAGCTCGCTGTCGCTGACCTGGCCGCGTTCGGACATCCACGCGACGAACGGCGAGACCGATCCCTGCAACGTGTTCTGGACGAAGCGCGCGACCGCGCCCGTCATCACCTCGCCGGTGCCGTTGATCGCGCTGTAGCGGAAACTGCCGTCGATCCGGCGGCGGGTGAGGTAACCCTTCGCGCGGAGGCGCTCCATCATCGTCAGCACCGTCGAGCGGGCGAGGCCGCGCGACTCGCCATACCCCGCGACAACCTCCGCCACCGAACTCTTCGGGGCATCCTCGATGTACTGCAGCAGCGCCAGTTCCTGGTCGCCGATCGTCTTCTTGCTCATGCCGCCCGCTCCTGACTACAGCTGTAGGCAGGGTGCGCCTGACGACAGCTGTAGTCAAGCATGACTTCCGGGAGGGGCACCGGTGTGGGAGCGGCCCTGGCCGCGACAGCTTCTCGCGGAGAGCGACAGGTCCTGCGGCGTGTCGCGAACGGCTGTCGCGGCCAGGGCCGCTCCTACAGGCGGTTTCTTACCAGCGGTACGCGACCCGCGTGTAGAGATAGCGGCCGCTGTAGCCGAACGGCGAGTAATCCGGGTACGGCCAGGTGCCGCCGACGGCACCGTCGCTCCCTGCCTTGTACTTCTGCGGATACACGTTGGTGAGGTTGTCCACGCCGGCCGTGAACGTCCATCCGGCCGTGGCGAAGCTGGCCGACAGGTCGAGCAGCCAGCGGGCCGGGAAGACCTGGTCGTAGCCCGGGTTGCTGATCGGATCCTGGTTCTGGCGGAACTGCCCGTAACGCGTGAGCGCGCTGTGGAAGTTCCACGCGCCGAGGGTGTAATCGCCGCCGAGCGCGATCTTGTCGCGTGGCGCGCCCTCGGTGATGTAGCCCTGCGCGATATGGCCCACGCGCACCAGTTCGAGCCCGTTCTGTGCGAGCTGCGGCGGATTCGGCGCCACCGACAGGATCGAGGTGTGGTTGCGGTTGTACGCCGCGGTCAGCTGCAGCAGGCCCGCGTTGCCGAGGTCGAGCCGGTAACCGCTGCTGAAATCGACGCCGCGGGTGCGCGTCTTCAGGGCGTTGGTGAAGTAACTGCCGCCCTGGATGTTGGTGTAGCCCTGGCTCGTCAGGTAGGCGCGAACGTCGTCGCCGACGAGGTTCTCGGAGGGCACGATGCGATTGCCGATCGTGATCTGGTAGACGTCGAGCGAGAACGTCCAGTTGCCCGGCAGGTACGTCGCGCCCAGCGTGTAGTTGTGCGACTTCTCCGCTTTCAGCGGCTCCGCGCCCAGCGCGCGAGCGACGGGATCGCTCACCGCGAAGTTCCGGATCTGCGTCGGCACGCCGCCGATCACGTTGGTCGACGTCGTGGTGTAGAACTGCTGCGCGAGCGACGGCGCCCGGAATCCGGTGCCGGCCGTGCCACGCAGGGCGAACGTGTCGGTGAAGTCGTAACGTGCCGATAGCGTGCCGGAGGTCGTGTTGCCGAAGTCGGTGTAATCCTCGTGGCGCACGGCGAGCGAGCCGCTCAGTTTGTCCGTGATCTGGTTCTCGAGGCTGATGTACTCCGCGACGTCGTGTCGGGCGTGGTAGCCGGAGTCGCCGGGTGTGAAGCCCGGGAATCCCTGCGACCCCGTCCCGAAGTACGACGACGGATCGCCCGCTTCGATGCCATAGCGCTGGTAGAGGTACTCGACGCCGAACGCGAGGGTGACCGGGTTCTGCAGCCAGCCCACCGCGAGGTCCTTCGCGATGTCGACGTCGAACGCCTTCTGCGTGGCGATGAGCCGGCCCGCGTTGAAACGCGTCGGGCTCGTCGCGCCGAGATCCACGTTGAGCGTGTGGATCGGGTCGATGCTTACGTGGTCGCGTCCGTAGTTGCCGCTGACGTCCCAGCGCCATCCGCTCGCGGTCGTGCCGCGCACGCCCGCGACGAGGGCGCTGTCGATCGAGCGCACGTCGTTGAGGGGCAGGAAACCGTTCGGATAGATCGAGCGTATGTTGCGCGCGCTGTTATAGGTGCGGAAAAGCGCGGGCGACGTGCCCTCGCGGCTGCTCGTGCTCGCGAACGCGTAGAAGTCGGCGTTCGACGTCACGGCGTACTGCACGTTGAGCAGCGCCCGGTGGTTGCTGATGTCGGGCTCGCCGATGCGCTGCGTGCGCTGGCCGTAGACCGGCGAGGACGGATCGCGGAAGTCGCGACCGCCGCGGTTCGTCGCATCGGCGTGCCCCTGCACGACGCTCAGGCGGGCCCAGCCCTTGTCGCCGCCGAGCGGCACGCCGATGCTCGCCTCGCCCTGCCATTGCTTGCCGTCGCCCGCGCTGTACCGGCCCGCGGTGATGCTCGCCGAATTGCTGGCTTCCTTCGCGGCGCCCTTGAGGACGATGTTGATCACGCCCGCGATGGCATCGGAACCGTATTGCGCCGAGGCGCCGTCGCGCAGCACCTCGATGTGATCCACGGCGGAAATCGGGATCGAGTTCAGGTCGGCGGGCGCCGAGCCGCGTCCCAGCGCGCCCTGCAGGTTGAGCAGGGCCGTGGTGTGCCACCGCTTGCCGTTGACGAGCACGAGCGTCTCGTCCGGCGACAGGCCGCGCAACGCGGCCGGACGCACGATGCCCGAGCCGTCGTTACCGGGAGCGCGCGGGAAGTTCAGCGACGGCACGAGTCGCGACAACACGGCACCCAGCTGCGTGTCGCCCACCGACTGGAGGTCCTTCGCCGTCACGATGTCGATCGGCGAGAGCGAGCTTTCCTGGCTGCGGTTGACCGAGCGCGTGCCCGTCACGACCACCGATTCCAGGTTCGTGGGAGGCTTGGCCTGCGCATCGGAGGGTGTGTCCTGCGCATGCGCGGCCGGCGCGAGGGCGGCGGCGATCAGGACGAAAAGCGTGGGGCGACGGAAGGGGAGGTGAAGCATGGGGGCGATCCTATGGGGGTAGCGATGGATGAACGACGCCATTCGCGACACGCACGCGAACGACGCTAGCTCGCCGCGAGGGCGAAGGCTTGGAAAAACGGGGATGGCAGCGACGGACCGCGATCGGGCGGCCGTTCGTTCGCGAAGGGGGAGAAGCGCTACGCCGAAGGCGTCAGCGCGAGGCGTTTACGCCCGACAACAGCAACAACACGCCGCGACCAGCAGGGTGGTCGGCAGGGAAGGCGTGTTGACGATGTGCTGCGGGTTCGGGTTCACGGATGCCTCGTGTGGGTGGCCCGGTGAGACGTCTGGATGGCCAGATCGTCGGGCCATGCTGTGGCATGGGGAAAACGATGTCAACCGGGCGACAGCGGAGCGCTTGACGCATCCTCGGGGACCGGGGCCTTGGACCCCGGCGTGCGCCGGGGTGACGGTTGTGGATGTCGGGGCGTGGCGGCCCCCTCACGTCGCACCGGCGCACGCCGGTGCCCGCGGCGAGGCGCTCGGTGGTCGCGGCGAAGTCCCATAAAAAAAGCCCCCGCCGGAGCGGGGGCTTTCGGTTGCCTCGTCGGTCGCGGTGGCGAACCACCGCGAAGGATCAGGCGGCCGCGTCCTTCAGCTTCTTGAGCGGACGGACCTTGACCTTGACGGACGCCGGCTTGGCGGCGAACCAGCGCTCTTCACCCGTGAACGGGTCCTTGCCCTTGCGCTTCGGCTTCGCGGCGACGGCGACCGAGGTGATCTTCAGCAGGCCCGGCAGCGTGAACGTGCCAGCGCCCTTCTTGTGCACGGACGCGGAGATCGCGCCTTCGAGCGAGGCCAGCACGGCCTTCACGCTCTTGCTGTCGACGCCGCTCTGCTCGACGATGTGCGAGACGAGCGAGGACTTCGAAAGCGGATCCTTGATGGGCTTGAGGGCGGCCGGCGCCTTCGCAGCCTTGGCGGGAGCCTTGGCAGCGGCCTTCTTCGCCGCCGTTTTGGTGGTCTTGGCCATGGTTATCCTTGTCACTTTGTTCGAAAGAGGCGGCCTTTCCGGCCGGTGCCCAGCGGGCGACTCACTCTAGCGTTGCTTTCGTCCGCTGAAAATAGGGTCCGCGAAAAAATATTGGCCTTTTGGAGTCTTTTTTTCAGACTCCTCGTGACGCGCTGCGGAAAAACGCCGGTCAGATACCCGCGTACCACTCGTAACCGTTGTCTTCCCAGTAACCGCCCCTGCCTTCGCCGATGCGCTCGAAGCTGTCGACGAGCTCGATCCGGCGAAGGTACTTGGCGTGCTTGTAGCCGAGCTGGCGCTCGACGCGAAGCCGCAGGGGCGCGCCGTTGGCGACGGGCAGCGTCGCGTCGTTGAGGGCGTAGGCGAGCAGCGTCTGCGGATGCCGCGCTTCCGTCAGGTCGATGCTCTCGTAGTACGGCGTGTCCTCTTCGATGTGGTCGAAGCAATGGAACACCACATAGCGTGCATCCGGCCGGGGTTGCACGTGGTCGAGCACGACGCCCAGCGGGGTGCCGGTCCATTTGCCGATCACGCTCCAGCCCTCGACGCAGTCGTGACGCGTGATCTGCGTACGCGTTCCCAGCGCCCTGAGCGCATCGAGCGAGAACTGCGTGGGCCTGGCGACGAGGCCACCCACGTCGAGACGGTATCCGGCGAAATGGTCGCGCATGAGCGCCTGGTACTCGGGCGTGTCGGGGAGGGTGCTTCCGTTCGCCTTGAACACCGGGGAGATGTCCGCCTCCGTGAATTCCTTCGCGAGCGCGGTGGAGGGCGAGAGCAGGCGCTGGACGCGACGCGTCACGCCCTCGGCCGAATCGAGCACCTTCTCACCGGTATCGCTCTGCGAGATCGCGTCGCAGCCGGCGAGGGCCGCGCCTCCCATCGCGAGCACCGCGTTGCGCAGGAAACGGCGGCGGTCAGTCATGGGGCACCTCCTTGCGATCCGCGCGCACGCGGTACCAGCCGGTGATCATGCCGCGGAGCTGGTTGAGCGGCCCGCTGACCAGTACCTCGAACACGTGGACGAGAACGAAGGCGACGAACGCCATCGCGATGACGAAGTGAATCGTCCGCGCGGACTGGCGGCCGCCGACGAGATCGACCAGCCAGTGCAGGACGGCGTCCATGCGCGGCGACATGGCGAGCCCCATCAGGACGATGCCGCCACCGAGCACGACGATCGCGAAGAGGTAGGCCAGGCGCTGCAGCACGTTGTAACGCAGGGCGTCATCGCCTTCGGCATGACGGAATCGCAGGTGGTCGACGATCGAGCGGCCGATACCGCGCCAGTCGCGGCGGGTCGGCACGAGGTCGCGTGCGAAGTGGCGGCTAGCCAGCGACCAGCCCACGTAGGCGATGCCGTTGGCGACGAAAAGCCAGCCGAAGAAGAAGTGCCAGCGCCGTCCCATGGCGAGCCAGCCGGGGCCGGGAATCGTCGCCCAGGCGGGAAAGCCCCGCGCCGTCCACTCGCCATCGACACGGGACGCTCCGAGCACGCCCGTCGTATCGAACGAGTGGCTTCCGATGCGTGTCGTGCCGACGGGCCGGCCGGCCGGGTCCTGTCCGCCTTCGAGCGCGAGCAGCGGCGTGTCGAAATGGGAACGCTCGCCCCAGTACAGCGCCGGGTGGGCGTTGAATATCTGCAGGCCGCTGCCGAGAAGGACGCAAAGGCAGACCACGTTGATCCAGTGCATCACGCGGACAGGCCAGCGATGGCGGTAGACGAGACGCGTGTCGGTCACGACGGCACTCCGTGGGGACGCGTCGAGTATGCGCTCTCAGCCGGACGTGTCCACCCAGCCCGCCGCGACGGCGACACGGAGATCGTCGAGGTCGTCCAGGTCGTGCGCGAGCGTGTCGGCGCGAACGGTGCGGGGATCCGCATCCGTCCAGAGCCGCCGGAATCCGGTATCGCCCCGCAGGGTCGCGGCGCGCGCGAACGTCGAAGCGCGCAGGACGGCCGGGACGCCCTGCGCGTCGCCGTACGCACTCACCGTGTCGCGGTCGTCGCGGTGGGCGTCGAGCAGCGCGCGAAGGTGCGAATCGTCGAGCGCGGGCTGGTCGACTACGGCCACCAGGACCGGCCGGTCGCGTCCCGCGAGCGAGCGCGCCGCCGCGCGCAGCGACGAGGCCATGCCTTCGGTCCACGCGTCGTTCGTCACGATCTCGATGTCGAGGCCCGACACCGCCGCGGCGACCTCTTCGCGATGGGCGCCGGTCACGACGATCGTGCGCGCCGGCGCGGTGGCCAGCACCAGTCGCGCGACGCGCGCGATCAGCGTTTCACCGTCCCGACGGAGCAACTGCTTCGGACGGCCGAGGCGCCGGCTGCCGCCCGCCGCGAGGATCACGGCGTCGTGCGCGGGCGTCACGGTTGCCGTGCGCGATCGCGCTGGCAGACCTGGGCCAGGATGGACAGCGCGATGCCGTGGGGCGTCTGCGCGCCGATGGGCAGCCCGGCGGGAAGGTGCAGGCGACCGAGTTCGCCGTCGCCGACGCCGTCGTCGCGCAGGCGCTGGATGCGTGAGCCGATCTTGTTCCGGCTACCGAGCACGCCGACCGCGAACGCCTGCGAATTCAGCGCGTGCGCCGCCACGGCATGATCGATGTCGGCGTCGTGGCTGAGCGAGTACACGGCGGTGCGATCGTCGATCGCCAGGGCGGCGAGCGAGACGGGCAGGGCGCGCGGGTCGTAGAGCACCGGCGCGATACCGGGGGGTGGCTGCATCGGGCCATGCGGCCGCAGCAGGGCGACCTCCAGGCCCACCATCGGGGCGATCGTGGCGACGGCGAGGCTGACCGGGTCGCCGCCGACGACGACGAGTCGCAGCGGTGGCCGGTGGACGACGGCATACGACCCCGGCTCGGCGGCGTGCTCGCCTTCCTCGACACGCCAGTCGCCGTCCGTCGCGGCGACGCGCACCGTGACGGTCCGCCGCTCGCGCCGGGCGACGGCGAGCTCGTTCATGTACCGCGACGGCTCGCGCAGTTCACGAACGAAGATGCCGATGCGGCCGCCGCAGGTCAGCTGGATGTCGACCACCTCGCTGCCCACCCCGTAGTCGAGCAGGCGGGGTCGCCCCTCCGCCAGCACCATGGCGGCCTCGCTCGCGACGGCCGCCTCGACGCATCCGCCCGAGACGTAGCCGGCGACGCGGCCGTCCGCCGCGATCGCCATTTCGCTGCCGAGCGGGCGTGGGGAAGGGCCCTCGGCGGTCACCAGGGTGGCCAGGGCCACCCGGCCGGCATGCGCGAAGTCGCGCAGCGAGGGCAGGAGATCCTCCACGAGGGCGTATTCGGGCCACGCGGGCCACGCGGGCATGATGGTCTGGTCCAAGGCACTCATGGTGGAAGTCTGGCACGATTGCACCCATAGGACGTGACCGGGACGAAACGCCCGTCTCACGCCACCCGTGTTCTGCTAAGGCGACCATGTCACCCCTCATCGACCGCCACGGACGTACCAAGCGCAAACTGCGGATATCGCTGACCGATCGCTGCAATTTCCGCTGCACGTACTGCATGCCCGAGCACCCGGACTGGCTGCCCCGCGCGAGCCTGCTGGAGCGCGACGAGATCGTGCGCCTCGCCGGCCTGTTCGTGGACCACGGCATCGACCAGATCCGCCTCACGGGCGGCGAGCCGCTCCTGCGCCGCGACCTGCTGGAATGCGTGCGCGCGATCGACGGCCTGCGCGCGCGTGGCCTGGCGCGGCTGTCGATGACGACGAACGCGTCGCGCATCGCGCCGAAGGCTCGCGAGCTCATCGCGGCCGGCATCGACGACTTCAACGTGAGCCTGGATGCCCTCGATCCGGAGACCTTCCGCCGCTTGACCCGTCGCGAGATCGCGCCCGTTCTGGACGGCATCGACGCGCTCGCGGACGCCGGGGCGAACGTGAAGCTCAACGCCGTGGTGATCCGCGGCGACAACGAAAAGGATGTCGTCCCGCTGCTGGACTGGGCCATGGCGCGCGGCCTGCCGCTGCGCTTCATCGAATACATGCCGCTGGACGCGCCGGGACACTGGAAGCGCGACGCGGTCGTGTCCGAGGCCGAGATCCTCGACGCGATCCGCGTGACGCACCGGGTCGACGTCGTGCCGCGGAGCCACGATCCGGCCACGCCTTACCTGGTCGACGGGCACTATCCCCTCGGCATCATTTCCACCGTCTCCCATCCGTTCTGCGCCACGTGCGATCGCCTGCGCATCACCGCCACCGGCGAGCTGTTCACCTGCCTGTTCTCCCCCGTGGGAACACCGCTGGGCGCGCGCATGCGCGAAGGCATCGACGACGAGGCCCTGGCCGCGCACGTCGCCCGCGCCGTCTGGCTGAAGGACGCCGGCTATGCCTCGCGGCCCGGCCCGGTCGACCGGCCGCTGACCATGCACGCGATGGGCGGATGACTCACCTCGTACCGGAATGTCCATGACACCGATCGTCTTCGAACTCTATGCCAACCTCGAACGGCTGGCCGGCGGCAGCGAATGCCGCGTCGAAACCGACGCCGACGTCGCAACCGTCGGCGACGCGCTGACGCTGCTGGCGCGCGAACGGCCCGAACTGGCCGGCTCGCTCGAACGCTGCGCCTGCGTTTCGGGCGACACCATCATCCGCCGTGCGGACGCGCTGCCCGCCGACCGGCGCATCGCACTGCTGCCGCCCGTGGCGGGAGGCTGACCATGACCCACGTTCTGTCTCACGATCCCGTCGCCGTCGACCCGCTCCTCGAGCTCGACGCCCATCCGGAGTGCGGCGGCCTCGCGCTGTTCGTCGGCACGGTGCGCGACCACCACGAGGGGCGCTCCGTGCGCCACCTCAAGTACACGGCGCACGAGCCGCTCGCGGCGAAGGTGATTCGCGACGTCGAACACGCCACGCGCGAACGCTACGGGGTACCGTACGTACGCATCGTGCATCGCCTGGGCGACCTCGCGATCGGCGACATCGCCATCGTCTGCGTCGTGCGCGCGCCGCACCGGGCGGAAGCGTTCGACGCCTGCCGCTATGCCGTCGACGCGGTGAAGCATGGCGCGCCGATCTGGAAGGAAGAGTTCTACACCGACGGCAGCAGCGCGTTCGTGGAAGGCTGCTGCATCCGCGACGACCTCGACGAGCCGGCCCCGGCGGCGCACCGCCACCACACGCACACGAGCCACGGATGAAAGACGTCAGCCAGAAGCCGGATTCCCTTCGCGTCGCGCGCGCCACCGCCACGTTGCATGCTCCCGCCCACTGCATCGCGCTGCTGCGCAGCGGCGATACCGAGAAGGGCGATCCGCTGAAGACCGCGCGTGTCGCCGGCATCCTCGCCGCGAAGCGCACCGACGAGCTGATCCCGCTCTGCCATCCGCTGCCGATCCATCGCGCGGATGTCGCGTACGAGCTCGCCGAGACATCGGTGCGCGTGATCGCGGAAGTGCAGACGATCGGCCCGACGGGCGTCGAGATGGAAGCGCTGACCGCGGCGAGCCTCGCGGCGCTCACGATCTACGACATGCTCAAGCCCTATGCCGAGCCCGATGAGCTGCACATCGAGGATTGCCGCCTCGAACGCAAGACGGGCGGCAAGTCGCATTACCGGCGCACGCTCGCCGCGCCGCGCAGCGCGGCCGTCGTGGTGCTGTCGGACACCGTCGCCAGCGGCGCCAAGCCGGACACCGCCGGGGCGTACGTGCGCGATGCCCTGATCGAGGCCGGATTCGATCCCGTGGAATACGCCGTGATCGCGGATGACGCCGAGGTCCTCGGCGACCTGTTGCGCTCGCTGGTCGACGGCGGCGTGAACCTCGTGATCACCGTCGGCGGCACCGGCCTCGGGCCGCGCGACATCACGGTGGACACGGTGCGGCCGCTGCTCGACGTCGAGATTCCCGGCATCATGGAGACCGCCCGCGCCTTCGGACAGAAACGCATGCCCTTCGCGATGCTGTCGCGCGGCGTCGCGGGGTACGTGCGCGACACGCTCGTGGTCACGTTCCCGGGCAGCCGGGGCGGTGCGGGCGAATCGCTGGCCGCCGTGTTGCCGGGCCTCGTGCATCTGCTGGAGACCGGCCGCACGGGTGGCCGCCATCCCGGCGGCTACGGCGAGGCGCACTGACATGGCGCTGCTGCCGATCGCCGAGGCGCTGGAAGCGTACGCCACCGCTGTCCGCTCGCTGCCGACGCATCGCGTGCCGATCGAGCTGGCGCTCGGCGCGGTGCTGGCCGAAACGCCGCGCGCGCGCATCGCGCTGCCGCGCTTCACGCAGAGTTCGGTCGACGGCTATGCGGTCCGGGCCGACGACGGCACGGCGCAGCGCCGTTTGGTCGGCATCGCGGCCGCCGGACAGCCCGCCGCCGTCGCCATCGGTCCCGGTGACGCCGTGCGCATCCTCACCGGCGGCGTCCTGCCCGAGGGCGCGGATGCCGTGGCACGGCAGGAGATCGTCGAGCGCACGGGCGAGGGCATCGTCCTTCGCGAGGCCGTGCGCAAGGGCGAGGCGATCCGTTACGAAGGCGAGGAGCTCGCGGCGGGTGCCGCGCTGGCGGAGCCGGGGCGCCGTATCGGCGCCGGCCTGCTCGCCGCGATGGCCATGGCGGGCATCGACACCGTCGAGGTGTATCGGCGGCCTCGCATCGCGGTGCTGGTCACCGGCGACGAAGTCGTGCGCGCCGGGGAGCCGCTCGAACCCGGGCAGGTCTACGACGCCAACGGTCCGCTGCTGCGCGCGTGGTTCGTGGAAAACGGCTATGGCGAGCCCGTCGTCGCGTACGTGCGCGATGACGAGACGGCGCTGGAAGAAGCCATGAGCGCGGCGCTGGATAGCGCCGACCTCATCGTGACCAGCGGCGGCGTATCGGTGGGCGACCGGGATTTCATTCCGGTGGTGGCCGACCGGCTCGGCGTGCGCAAGGTGTTCTGGAAGGTTTCGCAGAAGCCGGGCAAGCCGCTCTGGTTCGGCATGCGCGACGGGCGCGCGATGCTCGGCATGCCCGGGAATCCCGCCGCGGTGCTCGTGTGCCTCGCGGTGCATGCGCGCGCGGTGCTCGCGCGCCTGGAGGGCGAGGCGGAGCCTCAGCCCGCGTGGCGTCGCGGCGTGCTCTCGGGCGAGGTGGATGCCGACGAGGAGCGCGATCGCCTGGTCCGCATGCGGCTCGATCTCTCGGACGGCACCGCCTCACTGGGCCTGCTGCCGCGGCAGGACTCGCACATGCTCAGCAACCTGGCCTCGGCGCATGCCCTGGTCTGGCTGCCGGCGCGACGCGCGCCGTTCGCGGCGGGCGAGAAGGTGCGCTGGCTGGCGATCTGACAGCGCACGAGTCGCCCGGACCGCGCGGGTCCGGGCGTGGGTCTTACCAGGCCTTCACATCGGTCACGACGACCGTGTAGTCCTGCATTTCCGGCGAGTAGCGGAACAGGCGGCCGAGATCGAAGTCCACGGCCTTGCCCGGCTCGATGTTCGACGTGCCGGCCGGCCAGCCCTGCTTGCTCGCGATGACCTTGCCCGAGGCGTCCTTCGCATCGATGCGGATCTGCGCGGCCGCGGCTTCGGCGCACTTGTTGACCAGGTTGCCCTTCATGCTGAAGCGCGGCTGGCCCGAACCCTGCTGCAGCTTCACGGCGAAGTCGTCGATGGCGAAATCCTTGGCGGCGCAGGCGGCGTGGGCGGACAGCGGGGCGGCGAGGAACAGCGCGGCGGCGATGGCGATCTTCTTCATGGGTGTGACCTGTCGATAGGGGATTGGATAACGCACGAAGGGCGTTCCACCTACCTATCGGCAAGGTCCGGGAGGACTTGAGGGGTTTCTGCGGTAGGTCAGACCGCGACGGCGAAGAGGTCCGCCATCGGTTCGATCTCGGGCTCGAACCAGCGCTTCACGGGGGCGAAGCTGCGCCGGTGGGCATCGCAGGGGCCGAGCCGTCCCAGGGCCTCGAGGTGTTCGGGCACGGCATAGCCCTTGTGCCGGGCGAAGCCGTAGCCCGGGTGCAGCGCGTCGAGGGCATGCATGTGCCGGTCGCGACTGACCTTGGCGAGGATGGACGCCGCGCTGATCGCGGGTTCCGTGGCGTCGCCGCCGATCACCGCGCGGCCTTCGCAGGGCAGGGTGCGCGGCAGGCGATTGCCATCCACCAGGGCGATCTGCGGCGCGAGCGACAGTCCCATCAGGGAGCGCGTCATGCCGACCATCGTCGCCTGGAAGATGTTGATGCGGTCGATCTCCTCGCGCTCGACGAAGATCACGCAGTGCGCGAGCGCTCGTTCGACGATGCGCGCGTAGAGCTTTTCCCGCACGTCCTCGGCCAGCTGCTTGGAGTCGTCGAGACCGCGGATCGGGCGTGCCGGGTCGAGGATCACCGCGGCCACCACCACCGGACCCGCCAGGGGTCCGCGGCCGGCCTCGTCGACGCCCGCGACGACGAGATCGCGACCGAGCTGGGAGGTGACGTTGCGCTTGCGTGGCATGGGCGGAAAGCCTAGTCGCCGACGCGGCCGGTGGGCAAGCGCCGGTCGATCAGTTCGGCCACCGCGGCGGCCGCGTGGTCCGCGGCGCGCCCGTCGAGGCCGCCGCGCAGCGCCCGGTGCAGGACTTCGAAGGCCGCCACGACCTGGCCGCGCCGCTCGCTGTCGGCCAGCAGGTCGAGCGTGGCCCGCGCGAGGTTTTCCGGCGTGCATTCGTCCTGCATGTATTCCGGAACGAGACGCTCCTCGCCGAGGCCACAGGCGCGGGCGAGGATGTTCGGCAGACTGTAGACGTCGGTCTTGAGCATCTTCAGCAGTTTCGCGATGCGATAGCTGGTCGGCGAGACGCGATAGCCCACGACCATCGGCCGCTTCGCGAGCATGGCCTCCAGCGTCGCGGTGCCCGAGGCCAGCAGCACGGTGTCGGCCGCGACCATCGCCTCGTGCGAATGGCCGTCCGTGAGCAGGGGCGGCGTGCCGGGAAAATCCGCGAGCAGGGTGGTCAGCCGGGCCCGCACGCGCTCGTTGGCGGCGGGCACGACGATCCGCAGCTGCGGCATGGCGGCGGCGACGCGCTTCGCCGCCTCGATGAAGGTCGCGCCGATGCGCTCGATCTCGCTCGGGCGGCTACCCGGGAGCACCGCGAGCACGGGCTGGTCGTGGGGCAGGCCCAGCGTGTCGCGGGCGGCGTCGCGATCCGAGACCATGGGGAAGCGATCGGCGAGCGGATGCCCGACGAAGCGGGCGTCGATGCCGTGCTTCGCGTAGATCGGCGGCTCCATCGGGAAGAGACACAGGACACGGTCCGCCGAGCGTCCGATCTTTTCCGCGCGCTTCTCCCGCCATGCCCAGACGGAGGGGCTCACGTAATGGACGGTGGCGAGGCCGGCGTCCTTGAGCTTCCGCTCGACGCCCAGGTTGAAGTCGGGGGCGTCGATGCCGATCACGATCGTCGGACGGGCAGCGAGGATGCGCGCGAGCAAGGCCTTGCGCAGCTTCAGCAGGCGCGGAAGGTGGCTGACCACTTCCGCGAAGCCCATGACGGAGAGCTCGCGGATGTCGTACCAGGACTCGAAGCCGCGCGCGAGCATGCGCGGGCCGCCGATGCCGGTGAAACGGGCGTCCGGATAGCGCGCGCGCAGGGCGTCGATGAGGTCGGCGCCCAGCTGGTCGCCGGAATCTTCGCCCGCGATCAGGACGATCAGCGGCGATGTCGCGTCGGGGATGGTCTGCTGCATGGTGATGGGTCTCCCGCAGCCGGCGTCCCGGCCTTGCGAAACGCCGGCGCCGCGTGGCGCCGGCGGTTGTTACCGGGCGAGCGAGCGCTCGCTGCGATCGATGAACTCGAGCATCTGGCGGACGTCGTCGCTGGTTTCCGCCTGCGCAAGCAGCTGCTCGCGCGCTTCGGCCAGTGGCAGGCCGGCCATGTACAGCGTGCGATAGGCGCGCTTGATGGCGGCGATGCGGTTGGTGTCGAAGCCGCGACGCTTCAGGCCTTCGCTGTTGATGCCGCGCGGACGGCCACGGGTCTCGTTGGCCATCATCACGAACGGCGGCACGTCGGAACCGACGAGGCAGCCCATGCCGATGAACGCGTGCGCGCCGACCTTGCAGAACTGGTGCACGCCGGAATAGCCCGACATGATGGTCCAGTCGCCGATCTCCGCGTGGCCTGCGAGCGCCGAGTAATTCGAGAACACCACGTGATTGCCCACCTGGCAGTCGTGCGCGATGTGCACGTAGGCGAGCAGCCAGTTGTCGTTGCCGATGCGCGTGATGCCGCCACCGTCGCCGGTGCCGCGGTTGATCGTGACGAATTCGCGGATGAGGTTGCGGTCGCCGATGATGACTTCCGTGCGCTCGCCCTGGAATTTCTTGTCCTGCGGAGCGCCGCCGATGGATGCGAACTGCGAGATGCGGTTGTCGCGGCCGATGATCGTGGGGCCTTCGATCACCACGTGTGGACCGACGGTGGTGCCCTCGCCGATGACCACGTCGGCACCGATGATGCTGTACGCACCGATGCTGACGTTGTCCGCGATGCGCGCGGACGGATCGATCTGCGCCGTGGCGTGGATCATTTGTCGCTCCTCGCCGCGCACATCAGCTCGCAGCAGGCGACGACCTTGCCGTCGACCGTGGCCTGCGCCTCGAAAAGGCCCATGCCGCGGATCAGTCGCTTCAGCGACACGTGCATCACGAGCTGGTCGCCCGGCGCCACGACGGCGGAGAAGCGCGCGTTGTCCACCTTCACGAGGTAGAAGAGCGGGCTGCCCGACTGGCCGTCGACCTGGCTGGTGATCTGCGTGAGCAGGCCGGCCGTCTGCGCCATGGCCTCGACGATCAGGACGCCCGGCATCACCGGGTGGCCGGGGAAATGGCCCTGGAAGAACGGCTCGTTGATCGTGACGTTCTTGATCGCCGTGATCGTCTTGCCCGGATCGATCGCGGTCACGCGATCCACCAGCAGGAACGGATAACGGTGAGGCAGGAGTCGCTGGATCTGCTCCACGTCCACGGGAAGCGTCACGGCGGCTTTCGGTTCGGTCATTGCCCTTTGTCCTTTTCCAGCGCCGCCAGGCGGCGCGCGTACTCGTCGAGGTGTTTCATGCGCGCCGCGTTGCGCCGCCACTGGCGGTTTTCCTGCAGCGGGGAGCCGGACGAGTATTCGCCCGGCTCCCTGATCGATGCCGTCACGAGGCTTTTGGCCGTGATGGTAACCCGGTCGGCCAGTTCGAGGTGGCCGAGGATGCCCGCGTTGCCGCCGATCAGGCAGTAGCGGCCGATCTTCGCGCTGCCGGCGACGGCGGAACAGCCGGCCATCGCGGTGTGCGCGCCGATATGGACGTTGTGGGCGATCTGGATCTGGTTGTCGAGGCGGACGTCCTCCTCGAGCACCGTGTCTTCCAGCGCCCCACGGTCGATCGTGGTGTTGGCACCGATCTCGCAATCGTCGCCGATCCGCACGCCGCCGAGCTGGGGCAGCTTCACCCAGTGGTCGCGATCGAAGGCGATGCCGAAGCCGTCCGAGCCGATCACGGCGCCGGGATGCACCAAAACGCGCTTGCCCAGCGTGACCCGGATCACGAGCGTGACGCGCGCCACGAGGCGGCTGCCGGCACCGACGACGCAGCCGGGGCCGATCGTGCAATGCGGGCCGAGGATCGCGCCTTCGTCGATCACGGCGCCGTCTTCCACGACGCAGCAGGGACCGACGCTTGCTGTCGGATGCACGCGCGCTGACGGCGAGACCACGGCGCTGGCATGGATCCCTCGCGGCGCGGCGGCATGCTTTTCGAAGAGGGCCGCGATCTTCGCGTAGGCGACGTAAGGGTCCTTCGCGACGAGCGCGGCGCCGGTGCGCAGGGGCAACGCGTCGGCGTTCAGCACGACGATGCCGGCCTGCGATTCCGCCAGCTGCGACGTGTATTTCGGGTTGGACAGGAAGGTGAACTGGGACGGCGTGGCGCCCGAGAGCGTGCCCACCCCGTCGACGACGGTCGCGGGATCGCCATGGGCTTCGAGGCCGAAGCGCTCGGCCAGTTCGGCCAGGGTGAATTGCGGGTTCCCGCTCACGGAAAGCTCCCAAAAGAAAGGGGTGGCGGGGCTCGTGCCCGGCCACCCCCGGATTCTACAGGCGTTGTCGCCGATGCCTGCTTAGAACGTGTTGCCGAACGTGAACTGGATGCGCTCGACGAAGCGGTTGTCGGCGTCCTTCTTACGGAACGGCACGGCGAAGTTGATGATCAGCGGGCCGATCGGCGCCTGCCACTGGAGCGACAGACCGGTCGAGGCGCGCAGGTCGCTGGCGTCGAACGAACCGTAGTCCTTGTAGACGTTACCGACGTCGACGAACCACGACACGCGGGCGGTGTTGACGTCCTTCAGGAACGGCAGCGGCAGGAACACCTGCGCGGTACCGAGCACCTTGAACGCGCCACCGACCGGCTGACCGTAGCTGTAGTAGCCACCGCTGCAACGACCCTTGCTGTCGGGCACCGAGCTCGCGCTGCCGCCGTCGCAGAGGCGGGGACCCAGGGTGTTGTCCTGGAAGCCGCGCACGTCGCGCACGCCGCCCGCGTAGTAGTTCTCCCAGAACGGGAACTCGACGCGGTCGCCCTTGCTGTAGATCTTCGTCGGGTTGTTCGGATCCTGCGGGTTATAGGCGAACCCGTCGTGGTCGTATGTCTGGCCGTAGGTCTTGCCGTAACCGACCTGGCCGTCGAGGTAGAGCACGAAGCCCTTGCCGATCGGCCAGTAGTGGTTCGCTTCACCGAACAGCTTGTAGTACTGGACCGTGGAGCCCGGCAGCGCGCCGGAGACCGACGCGGTCAGCTGGCCGCCGCGCGTCGGCGCCCAGTAGCTGTTGCGCGTGTCGTGGGTGTAACCGAGGCTCGACGTCCACGAATGGATGGTCTTGTTGCCCAGCGCGTCCTGGTAGGCGATCAGCGGCGCCGGCGTGTAGAACGACGTGTTGATCTTGTTCGAGCTGATGCCGAGGCTGGTCGAGATCGAGTCGAAGTCCGTGATGGGAATCGACAGCGTGGTCTCGAACGACTTGGTGCTGTACTGGTAGTTCGCCAGATCGGTGTCGCCGTAGTCGAGCTTGCTGTAGCCCAGGTTGTAGCCGATCGCGATGCCCGAATCCGTGAGGTACGGGTTCGTGTAGCTGGCGTTGATGCGCTTGTAGTACGTGCTGGTTTCCGCGCCGATCGAGAAGCGGTCGCCGGTACCCAGGAAGTTGTTCTGCGACACCGACGCCGACAGGATGATGCCGGAGTACTGCGAGTAGCCCACGCCGAACATCAGCGAGCCGGCCGACTGTTCCTCGACCTTGGCGGTGAGGTCGACCTGGTCGACGGTGCCGGGCACGAGCGCCTTGTCGATGTCCACGGTCTTGAAGTAGCCGAGGCGCTGCAGGCGGGTCTTCGAACGGTCGATCGCGCCCTGGGAATACCACGAGCCCTCGAGCTGGCGCATTTCGCGGCGGAGCACGGTGTCTTCGGTGCGCGTGTTGCCCTGGAAGACGACTCGGCGGACGTACACGCGCTTGCCCGGCTCGATGAAGAGCGTGAGGTCGGCGGTGCGCTTGTCCTTGTCGAGCTTCGGGATCGGCGTGACCTTCGCGAACGCGTAACCGATGTTCGCGAGGATCGCCTTGATCGCGTCGGTGCTGGCTTCGATCGCCGCGCGGTTGAACGTGTCGCCCTTGTGGATGTAGACCAGCTTGCGCAGGGTCTCTTCCGGCAGGATCAGTTCGCCGAGCAGCTTCACGTCGGAGACGGTATAGACCTCGCCTTCCTTCACGCTGGCGTCGACGTACATCGCGCGCTTGTCCGGGCTGATCGCCACCTGCGTGGAGTCGATGCCGAAGTCGGCGTAGCCGCGGTTCATGTAGTAGTTGCTGAGCTTCTCGAGATCGCCCGAGAGCTTTTCGCGGGAGTACTGGTCGTCCTTCGAGTACCAGGACAGCCAGTTGGAGGTGTTCGACTCGAAGCCGTCGCGGATCGCCTTGTCCGAGAACGCCTTGTTGCCGATGACGTTGATCTCCTTGATCTTCGCCGCCTTGCCTTCGCGGATCTCGATGTCGATCGCGACGCGGTTGCGATCCAGGCGCGTGACGTGCGGTTCGACCGACACGTTGTACTTGCCGCGGTTGTAGTACTGGCGGATCAGCTCCTGCTGCACGCGGTCGAGCGAGAGGCGGTCGAAGGTCTCGCCTTCGGCCAGGCCAATCTCCTTGAGGCCCTTGCGCAGGTCGTCTTCCTTGATGTCCTTGTTGCCGCGCAGCGTGAGCTTGGCGATGGCCGGGCGCTCGACGACCTTGATCACCAGGATGTCGCCCTGGCGGTCGAGTTCGATGTCGCTGAAGAACTTGGTCTGGTACAGGGCGCGGATGGCGGCCTGTGCCTTGTCGTCGCTCAGGGTCTCGCCCTTCTCGATCGGCAGGTAGCTCAGCACCGTGCCTTGCGCGATGCGCGTCAGGCCGTCGATGCGGATGTCGGAAACGACGAACGGCTCGAAGGCAAGCGCATTGGCGGACAGGGAGGCAAGCAGGATCAGGGCGGCGATACGCTTCATCGTCGATTCCGTTGGGTTAATTCCAGCCGACGGCGGACGAGGCCGGCGACCGAAGAGGAGCACGCGCTGGGCTCATGCCCGGCGTCGTTCGGCGCGGGACGCGGAAGCGCCCGTAACCTGGGTGAAGCGAAAAGCGCTGCGCGAAGGAACGCGCGTGGCAGGGGCCGCCCGAGGCGGTGGCCTGACTCACGAGACGAGCATTCGCTGGATGTCGTTGAAGAACGCCAGCCCCATCAGCGTGAACAAGAGGACGATGCCTACGTACTGGCCGGCGATCATGGTGCGTTCGCTGACCGGGCTGCCCTTGATCAACTCGATAAGGTAATACAGCAGGTGTCCACCGTCCAAGACCGGGATCGGCAGGAGGTTCAAGATCGCCAGGCTCAGGGAGACCAGCGCGAGGAAGTTCAGGAACCAGCCGAGGCCGCGGTTGGCGGAATCGTTCGCCACCTGGGCGATGCCGATCACGCCGGAGAGGTTCTTGGTCGAGGCCTGGCCGGAGAGCATCTTGCCGATCAGGTTGAAGGTGGAGGCCGTGCCGGTCCATGTGGCGCGCAGCGATTCGCTGAAGGCGCGCACGGGGCCGTAGCGGAGCGTGGCCTCTTCCATCGGCCGCGGCGCCACGCCGATGAGCCAGCGCGTCGGCTGCCCCTGCTCGGACTTCATGCGGGCCGTGACGTCGAACGTCTGCGTGCGGCCGTCGCGCTGGACCGCCACGGCGATCTTCGGCGAGATGGCGGCCTGCGCCGGCACGAGCCTGGTGAAGTCGCCGAAATCGGAGACCGGCTTGCCGTTGACGCTGAGGATGCGATCGCCCGGGCGGATGCCTGCCAGCGAAGCCGGGTCGCCCGGCACCACCTGGCCCACGATCGCGGGCAGCTGGAGGCCGAGGCCGAGCTGGTCGAACTTCTTGCCGATGTCGCCGCCCGCGGTGAGGTTCTGCAGCGGCAGGACGACGTCGCGCTGCGCGCCGTCGACGCCCGTGACGCGCACCGGCAGGGGATCGCTGCCGAGCAGACCGTTGGCCAGGACCTCGGTGGCTTCGCTCCAGTTGTTCACCGGATCGCCGTTCATCGCGACGATGCGGTCGCCCGGACGGATGCCCGCCACGGCGGCCACGCTGCCGGCATCGGCGGTGACCACCGGCGCGACATCGGGCTTGCCGATCATGTACATCGCCCAGAAGGCCGCGATGGTGAAAATGAGATTGAATGCCGGACCCGCGGCGACGATGGCGATACGCTTCCACACGGACTTGCCGGTGAATTCCTCGTCGCGCTCCGCCGCGGGAACGTCGCCTTCGCGGGCGTCGAGCATCTTCACGTAGCCGCCCAGCGGAATCGCGGCGATCTGGTATTCGGTGCCGTCCTTCGCCACGCGGCGCCACAGCGGGCGGCCGAAACCGACGGAGAAGCGCAGCACGCGCACGCCACAGCGGCGCGCGACCCAGTAGTGGCCGAATTCGTGGAAGGTCACCAGCACGCCGAGCGTTACCAGCAGCCAGAACACGGAACCTAGGACGGGGCTCATCGGGGAGGGTGGGTCTCGGTCGAAAAACGTTGGGTGGAACGAGTTTAGCAGTAAGCGCGGTGCAGCACGTCCCGTGCCGTCCGCCTTGCCTGCGCATCCCGCCCCACGAGGGTCTGGACATCGACCACGGGTTCGGCCGGCAGTTCCTCAAGAACGCGTTCGACGAGCTCGGCGATGCCGAGGAAGGGGAGGGAGCCGGCCAGGAAGGCGTCCACGGCGACTTCGTTGGCGGCGTTCAGGATCGCCGTGGCGTCGCCGCCCGCGCGCAGGGCCGCGAAGGCGAGGGCGAGGCAGCGGAACGTGTCGGTGTCCGGCCGCTCGAAGTCGAGGCGGGCGTGGGCCGCGAGGTCCAGCGGGGCGACGCCGGCCTCGATGCGCTCCGGCCAGGCCAGGGCGCAGGCGATGGCCGTCCGCATGTCCGGGTTGCCGAGCTGGGCCAGCACCGAGCCGTCGACGTAGTCGACCATGGAGTGCACGAGGCTCTGCGGGTGGACCACGACCTCGATCGCGTCGACCGGCGCGGCGAACAGGTGGTGGGCCTCGATGACCTCCAGGCCCTTGTTCATCAGCGTGGCGGAATCGACCGAGATCTTCCGGCCCATGGACCATTTGGGATGGGCGCAGGCCTGGTCGGGCGTGACGCCGGCCAGATCGGCGCGCGCGCGGCCGCGGAACGGGCCGCCCGAGGCCGTGAGGATCAGCCGGCGGACGCCGACCTTGTCGAGGTCGGGCCGGCCGCCCGGCAGGCACTGGAAGATCGCGTTGTGCTCGGAGTCGATCGGAATCAGGTCGCCACCGCCCTGGCGCAGGGCCTCGAGCAGGAGGGCGCCGGCCATGACGATCGATTCCTTGTTGGCCAGCAGGAGGCGCTTGCCCGCGCGCGCGGCCGCGAGCGTCGACTCCAGCCCGGCCGCGCCCACGATGGCCGCGACGACCGTGTCGCACAGCGGCCCGGCGGCCGCCGCGGTCACCGCGTCGGCACCCGATGCGACGTCGCACTGGACGCCCGCGGCGGCGAGCCGGCGCGCGAGATCGGCTTCCATCGCGGGATCCGCGACGATCGCCAGATC
This sequence comes from Luteibacter sp. UNC138MFCol5.1, assembly GCF_900110505.1. Classification (GTDB taxonomy): domain Bacteria; phylum Pseudomonadota; class Gammaproteobacteria; order Xanthomonadales; family Rhodanobacteraceae; genus Luteibacter. The sequence goes on along the minus strand of NZ_FODZ01000002.1, from coordinate 789,942 downwards.
GGGGCGGAAGCGTTCGCACAGGGCCGCGAGTCCCGCGGTGTCACGGTGGGCGACGAGCACGCTGGCACGGAAGCGCCCGGGGTGCCGGGCGATGACGTCGAGGGTGCTGCCGCCGATGGAGCCGGTGGCGCCCAGAACGGCGACGTTACGCGGCGACATCCTCAGAGCCCCAGCAGGAGCTTGCCGGCGACGAACACCGGGATGGCGGCGAACACGCTGTCCAGGCGGTCGAGCAGGCCGCCGTGACCGGGGAAGATGTTGCCCGAGTCCTTCACCGAGGCATGCCGCTTCATCAGGCTCTCGAAGAGATCGCCCACGACCGCCACGGCCACGGTGACGACGCCGAGGACGAGCAGGCCGACGAGCTGCCCGCCGTCACGCACGCCGAGCAGGAAGCCGCCGAGCAGGGCGACCAGACCGCCGGCCGCGACGGCGCCGTACACGCCGGCCCAGGTCTTTCCCGGGCTGATGCGCGGCGCCAGCTTGCGGCCGCCGAAGCGGCGTCCGCTGAAATAGGCGCCGGTATCCGCGGCCCAGACGATCACGAGGGCGAGCAGTACCCACCAGGGGCCGCGCTCGCCATCGTGCAGCAGCGCGGCGGCCGCGAGGGTCGGCACGATCACCAGCGCGCCGGCGCCGAGCTTGACCATGCGGTTCTCGGCGTTCGGCGCCGCGGCGAACGTGAAATGGCGCAGCCAGAAGCAGCAGCCGATCCACCAGGCCACGCCCGCGATCGTCAGCGCCGTGAGCAGTCCGGGCGTGCGCACGAGCAGCAGCGCGACGAAGATCGCGGCGGCCGCGGCGGCCACGATGCCGCGACCGACCATCGTGCGGCAGCCGGCGAGCAGGCTCCATTCCCACGCGGCGGCGACGAAGACGAGGGCGACGACCGAGGCGAAGAAGCCGGTCGGCGGCAGCAGGATCAGGGCCAGGACCAGCGGAATGAGGATCGCGGCGGTGGTGATGCGTTGTCTGAGCATGGGTGTCCGGCGTCAGCCCGCGACCTGCTCGCCGGTGCGTCCGTAACGGCGCTCGCGACGGGCGTAGTCGTCCAGCGCCTCGGCGAGGCGGTCCTGGTCGACGTCGGGCCACAGGGTGTCGGTGAAATAGAGCTCGGCGTAGGCGATCTGCCAGAGCAGGAAGTTGCTGACACGGGTTTCGCCTCCCGTGCGGATGAACAGGTCGAGTGGCGGCTGGTCGGCCAGGCAGGTGTAGCCGTGCAGGCGTTGCTCGTCGATCTCGTCGAAGCCGAACTCGCCGCGGGACGCGGCCTCGGCGGCGAGGCGCGCGGCGCGCGCGATGTCCCAGCGACCGCCGTAGTTCACCGCGACGTTGAGGTTCAGCGCCGTGTTGCCGGACGTGCGTTCCATCGCGCCGCGCATGCGCGCGTGCAGTTCGGGCGCGAACGCGTCGAGGTCGCCGACGAAGCGGATGCGGACGCCGTTGCCGTGCAGCTCGTCGACCTCGCGGTCGATCGCCTTGAGGAACAGTTCCATCAGCGCCGACACCTCGGTGGGCGGGCGCTGCCAGTTCTCGCTGGAGAAGGCGAACAGGGTGAGCGAGGCGATGCCGCGCCGCAGGCAGAACTCGACGGCTTCGCGCACGGCCTTCTGGCCGGCGTGGTGGCCGAACGTGCGCGGGCGAAGGCGCTGCTTCGCCCAGCGACCGTTGCCATCCATCACGATGGCGAGGTGACGGGGAACCCGTGCGTCGGTCCTCGCTGTCATGGGTGGCGTCCGATGGCGCGTCAGAGCGCCATCAGCTCCTTTTCCTTCTCGGCGACGACGCTGTCGACTTCCTTGACGTACTTGTCGGTCAGCTTCTGGATGTCGTCATCCGCGCGCTTCTTGTCGTCCTCGGTAATCGTCTTGTCCTTCAGCAGCTTGTCGACGTGCTGGATGGCGTCGCGACGCACGTTGCGGATGGCGATCTTCGCGGACTCGCCTTCCTTCGACACGCTCTTGGCGAGCTCCTTGCGCCGCTCCTCCGTCGGCGGCGGGAAGTTCAGGCGGATGTCCATGCCCATCGTCGTCGGCGTGATGCCGAGGTCGGAGGCCATGATGGCCTTCTCGATCGGGCCGACCATGCTCTTGTCGAACGGCTTCACGGAGAGCGAGCGGGCGTCCGGCGTGGTCACGTTGGCGACCTGGGCGAGCGGCGTGGGCGTCCCGTAGTAGGGCACCACGATGTTCTCGAGGATCGACGGGTTGGCGCGACCGGTGCGGATCGTCTTCAGGTCGTGCTTGAGCGAGTCGATGCTCTTGCCCATGCGGGTCTCAGCATCTTTCTTGATGTCGTTGATCATGGGCTTGTTTCCGGTGGAACGGGTCAGCAAACGAGTATAGCAGGGGCTCGCGGCGCGGCCGTGCCGCACCGCGCCAAGGCGCCCGGCAGGCGGGGCGTCAGCCGGCGTCGACGAGGGTGCCGACGGGCTCGCCGCGCATGATCTTCATGAGGTTGCCGGGCTGGGTCATGTCGTAGATGCGCAGCGGCAGCTTGTTCTCGCGGCACAGCGCGATGGCGGCCGTGTCCATGACCTCGAGGCGGCGCTCGATGACCTGGTTGTAGGTGAGGTGCTCGTAGCGTTCCGCGGTCGGGTCGCGTTTCGGATCGGCCGAGTACACGCCGTCGACCTTGGTGGCCTTGAGCAGCAGGTCGGCGCCCACTTCGACGGCGCGCAACGCGGCGGCGGAGTCGGTCGTGAAGAAGGGGTTGCCGATGCCGGCCGCGAACAGGGTGACGCGGCCCTTCTCGAGGTGGCGGATGGCGCGGCGGCGGATGAAGTCCTCGCAGACCTCGTTGATCTTGATCGCGCTCATGGTGCGCGCCTCGCCGCCGAGCTTCTCGATGGCATCCTGCATGGCCAGCGCGTTCATGACGGTGGCGAGCATGCCCATGTGGTCGCCGGTGACGCGGTCCATGCCGGACGCGGCCAGGCCGGCGCCACGGAAGATGTTCCCGCCGCCGATCACCACGCCGACTTCGACGCCGGCATCGCGGACTTCCAGGATTTCCTTGGCGAGACGGCCGATCACCTTGGGATCGATGCCGTAGTCCTCGCTACCCATAAGGGCTTCACCGGAGAGCTTGAGCAGGATGCGGCGGTGGTTCAGCGGGTTGCTCATGGGGGTCTCCGAATTGTGTGGGGCAAAACGGGCGTAGTTTACCGCGCGTCGTTTGTTACGGGCAGATGAAATGCCGATCCATGTCACGAATGCCGGATGCCATGGTGGGAGCGCACCTGGGCGCGACCGCTCTTCGGCCCTGTACCCGGGCTCGCGCGCCAGCTGCGGGGTCTTGGCGAGAAGCTGTCGCGCCCAGGTGCGCTCCCACGGAAAGCGCCTTGGGTAACGAGCATGGCGACATAAAAAAGGCCCCGTCTCCGGGGCCTTTTCGTTCAGCGGAGCGATGTGGCTTTACGCCAGGCCCGCCTGCTTCATCACTTCGGCGGCGAAGTCGTCCACCACCTTCTCGATGCCTTCGCCCACGGCCAGGCGCTGGACCGAGACGATCTCGGCACCGGCCTTCTTGAGGGCCTCGGCCACGGTGACGTCGCCGTCGAGCACGTACGGCTGGCCGACGAGGGTCACTTCGGCGAGGATCTTGTTGACCTTGCCCGAAACGATCTTCTCGAGGATCTCGGCCGGCTTGGCCTTTTCCTTGTCGGACATCTTCGAGAGCTCGATTTCCTTTTCCTTCTCGAGGAAGTCGGCCGGAACGTCCTTCTCGCTGACGAACTTCGGGTTCATCGCGGCGACGTGCATCGCGATGCCCTTGGCCAGCTCTTCCGAGCCGCCCTTCAGGGCCACCAGCACGCCGATGCGGCCGCTGTGCGAGTACGCGCCGATCGGGCCGTCGTTCTCGACCTTGGCCATGCGGCGGACTTCGAACTTCTCGCCGATGGTGAGGGTGAGGGCCTTGGCGCCTTCCTCGACCGTGGCGTCGCCGAGCTTCGCGGCCTTGAGGGCCTCGATGTCGGAGGCGCCGGACTCGAGCGCGACCTTGGCGACGTCCTTGGTGAACTGGATGAACTGCTCGTTGCGCGACGAGAAGTCGGTCTCGCTGTTGACCTCGACGAGGACGGCCTTGCCGGCGTCCTGCGCGACGGCGATCAGGCCCTCGGCGGCGACGCGGTCGGCCTTCTTGTCGGCCTTGGCCAGACCGTTCTTGCGCAGCCATTCCATCGCCGCTTCGATGTCGCCGTTGTTTTCGACGAGCGCCTTCTTGCACTCCATCATGCCAACGCCGGAACGCTCGCGCAGATCCTTGACGAGGCTTGCAGAGATCTCAGCCATGGTAATTCCTCAAAGTTTGATGGGCGCCGCGGCGAGGTGCCGCGGCGCCGGTGAAACGGAAGAGCGTGTTACGGGGCGGGGCGCTTACGCGCGGCCACGACCACCGTCACGGCCGCCTTCGCGACGCGGGGCACCCTTCTTGGCCGGGGCGCCACGACGATCGCCGCGCGGGGCTTCGTCCTTGGCGACCGGGTTGCCTTCCTCGTCCAGCTCGACGAACTCGTTCGCGTCGCCGCGGGCGGCGTTCGGAGCGGCGGCCTTGCCTTCCAGGATGGAGTCGGCGGCGGCACGGGCGTACAGCTGGATGGCGCGGATGGCGTCGTCGTTACCCGGGATGGCGTAGTCGACGAGGGCCGGGTCGTAGTTGGTGTCGACGACGGCGACGACCGGGATGCCGAGCTTGCGGGCTTCCTGGACGGCGATGTCTTCGTGGCCGATGTCCACGATGAAGAGGGCGTCCGGCAGGCGGTTCATGTCCTTGATGCCGCCCAGCGAGTTCTGCAGCTTCTCGCGCTCGCGGCGACGGGCCAGCACTTCGTGCTTGACCAGGCGGTCGAACGAACCGTCGGTTTCGGCGGCTTCGAGTTCCTTCAGGCGGGCGACCGACTGCTTGACCGTGCGGAAGTTGGTCAGCATGCCGCCGAGCCAGCGGGCGGTGACGAACGGCTGACCGGCGCGGCCGGCTTCCTCGGCGAGGGCCTCGCGGGCCGAACGCTTGGTGCCGACGAACAGGATGGTGCCGCCCTTCTGGGCCAGGCCCGAGAGGAAGTTCATCGCGTCGGTGAAGAGCGGAAGGGTCTTCTCGAGGTTGATGATGTGGATCTTGCCGCGGGCGCCGAAGATGTACGGAGCCATCTTGGGGTTCCAGTAACGGGTCTGGTGACCGAAGTGGACGCCGGCTTCCAGCATCTCGCGCATGGTGACTTGTGCCATGGAATTACTCCTGGGCGAACCGCTCGTGCGGTTCTATGGGGGTTGGGACCTCCACGCATCCCCGGCTTCGACCCGACCCGGCCGCGGCGCCTTTCGCGACGACGGTGGGACAGGCACCCCGAAGGCGGTGCCGATGCGTGTGTGGCGTTAAAAGCGATGGCCTCGCGCCGGGCCAAGAATGGCGCCGTGCGGTTACAATCGCGCTTCGATTCGCCGCCGTGGCCACGTGACAGTGGCTTCGCCGGACAGCAAAACTCGCTAATTGTAGCCTCCGGCTCCCCCTGGCCGCAAGTCGGGGTGGAATTCCGGCGGGGGCGCCGCCATCTCCGCTGGCAGGCCCAATCCCCTGACGGCAAAGGAAAATTCAAAGAGACCCGCCATGGCAGTGCAACCGAAGACCCCCGAAGAGATCCAGGCGATGCGCGAGGCCGGCCGTCTGGCCGCCGAGGTGCTGGCGATGCTGGTGCCGCACGTGAAGCCCGGCGTCACCACCGAGTACCTCGACAAGCTGGCCTACGACCACATCGTCAACGTGCAGAAGGCGATCCCGGCGAACGTGGGCTACCGAGGGTATCCGGCGACGACCTGCACCTCGGTCAACCACGTGATCTGCCACGGCATCCCGAGCCCGACCAAGGTCCTCAAGGACGGCGACATCGTCAACATCGACGTCACCGTCATCAAGGACGGCTGGCACGGCGACACGAGCCGCATGTACTTCGTGGGCACCCCGAGCGTGCTGGCGAAGCGCCTCGTCGAGACGACCTACGAGGCCATGATGAAGGGCATCGAGGCCGTGAAGCCGGGGGCCACCCTGGGCGACGTCGGCGCCGCGATCCAGAAGCACGCCGAGGCGGCGGGGTTCTCGGTGGTCCGCGAGTACTGCGGCCATGGCATCGGCAAGGTCTACCACGACGAGCCGCAGGTGCTGCACTACGGGCGCGCCGGCACGGGCCTGGAGCTGAAGCCCGGCATGACCTTCACGATCGAACCGATGATCAACGCCGGCAAGCCGCAGACGAAGTCGCTGCCGGACGGCTGGACCGTGGTGACCAAGGACCATTCGCTCTCCGCGCAATGGGAGCACACGATCGCGGTGACCGACGACGGGTTCGAGATCCTCACCCCCTGGCCGGACGCGGCCTGAAGGGGCCGGACCGACATCCGGGGCGACCCTCCCACAGCGACCGACGACACACCGACGAGGGGCTCCTGACGTGACGCTGCCACCGCTACCACGCCTGCCCGCCGTGGTGCCCCGCTCGGGCGTATCGCCCGAGGCGCGACGCTCGCTGCGCCAGTTGCTCGGCGACATCGACCGCGCGCTCACGGTCGCATTTCGCGACGGCGAAGACGCCTCGGCTCTCGCGCGGCGTCGCGCGGAGATCGTCGATCGCATCGTGGTGCATGTCTGGGGGGCCTGCCTCGGCGACATCGCCGCCGGCGCGCTCTTCGCGGTCGGCGGTTTCGGGCGCGGCATGCTGTTCCCGCGGTCGGACGTCGACCTGCTCGCGCTGGTCGGCGAGACGTCGCCGGCGCTGAACCGCGCGCTGGAGAATTTCTTCGCCTGCCTCTGGGACATCGGCCTCAAGCCGGGGCACGCGGTGCGCACGATCCAGCAATGCCGCGAGCTCGCCGCTCGCGACATCAGCGTGTTCACCAGCCTGCTCGATGCCCGGCGCCTCGCGGGCTGGCCCATCCTGGCCAACGAACTGCGCGGCATCCTCGACGATCCCGCGATCTGGCCGCCCCGCGAATACCTCGCCGCGCGATTGGCCGAACGCGACGCGCGCCACGCGCGCTACGACGACACCGCGCAGAACCTCGAACCGAACCTCAAGGACGGCCCCGGCGGGCTGCGCACGCTCGACGCGCTGCGCTGGCTCGGTCGCCGCCTCGCCGACGCGCCCGATTTCGACGCCATGGTCGCCGAGGGACTGCTGGAGCCCGTGGAGGTGACGCGCCTGACGCGCGCGGAGGAAACGCTGCGCCGCTATCGCTACGCCCTGCACCTGGAGGCGGGCCGCGCGGAAGAGCGGCTGCTGTTCGACTACCAGCGCGCGCTCGCGACGCGCCTGGGCTTCGAGGACGAACACGCGAAGAACCTGGGCGTCGAGCAGTTCATGCAGGGCTACTACCGCGCGGCGACCCAGATCGAGCGGTCCGGCACGCAGCTGGTGGAGCGCTTCGAGGAAATGCTCGATCCCGATGTCGAGCCACAGCCGGTGGGAAGCGACTACGTGCGCTACGGATCGCGCATCGCGCCGCGCAATCCGCACCTTTTCGTGCGCCGGCCTTCCGCGCTCGTGGAAATCTTCATCGCGCGCCTGGACGAGCCCGGCATCACGGGCTTCACCGCCGAAACCATGCGCCGCATCCAGCACGCCGTGTCGCAGCACGGCGAATCCCTGGCCGACGATCCGCAGGTGCTCGCGGCGTTCCTCGCGCTGCTGCGTCGCGGCGCGCCGGCCGTGGAGGCGCTGTGGCGCATGAACCGGCATGGGCTGCTCGCCGCGATCCTGCCAGCATTCGGCAAGGTGGTCGGCCGCATGCAGTACGACCTCTTCCACGTGTACACCGTCGACGAACACACGCTGCGCGTGCTGCGCAACGTGGCGCGCTTCGCCGATCCCGCCGCGCGCCGCGAGTTCCCCATCGCCTGCGAGATCTGGCCGCACCTGGAGCGGCCGGAGCTGCTCCTGCTGGCCGCGCTGTTCCACGACATCGCGAAGGGTCGGGGTGGCGACCACTCCGTGCTGGGCGAAGAAGACGCCCGCGCGTTCTGCGGCCGGCTCGGCCTGCCGGAAGAGCAGATCGATCTCGTCGCCTGGCTGGTGCGTCACCACCTCTCGATGAGCACGACCGCCCAGCGCCAGGACATCACCGATCCCGACGTCGTACACCGGTTCGGTGCCGAAGTCGGCGACTGGGAACACCTCGACCACCTCTACCTGCTCACGATCGCCGACATCATCGGCACCAGCCCGAAGCTGTGGAACGCGTGGAAGGACCGGCTGCTCGCGGACCTCTATACGTCCACGCGCTTCGCGCTGCGCAGCGACCTCAAGCCGCCCGGCCACTCCGGCGTGCGCGTGCGTGAATGCCGCGAGCGCGCGCTCGTGATGCTCGCCGCCGAGCGCGTTCCCGCGGACGACATCGCATCGGTCTGGGCGGAATTTCCGGACACGAGCTTTTTGCGTCATCGCCCCGAGCAGATCGCGTGGCAGACCGCGGCGATCCTGCGCGCCCATGGCGCCACGCCGCTGGTCGAGGTGCATCCGTTCTCCGTGCGCGGAAGCACCGAGCTGTTCATCTACACGCCCGACCGTGACGGCCTGTTCGCCACGGTGACCGCCGTGCTGGATCGCCTGCGTTTCTCCGTGGTCGAGGCGCGCATCCTCGTCTCGAGCACCGGCAAGGCGCTGGACACCTTCCTGCTGCTCGAATCGGATTCGCAGGCACCGGCCTCGTTGCAGCGCGCGGAGGAGTTGCGCGCGCGCATGCTGCACGCGCTGGAGCAGGCGGCCGGGCATGCGCCGACCAAGCGCGGCATTTCCCGTCACCTGCGCCATTTCCAGATGGCGCCGCGCATCGAGTTCGTGGACGCGGGCGAGCGCACGCAGCTCGCGCTGGTCTGCACCGACCGGCCGGGCCTGCTCGCCGCGGTCGCGCAGGCGCTGGCCGAAGCGGAAGTGCGCGTGCATGATGCGCGTATCGCCACGTTCGGCGAACGCGTCGAAGATTTCTTCCAACTGACCGATCGCAGCGACGCGCCGTTGTCTCCCGAGCGCCGGGAGATTCTGCGCACGTGCCTGCTGCGTCACATCGGTTCCGAAAGCCCCAGGACTCCCGTACATGCAGATGCAAACCCTTGAATCCCTGATCGACGACGCCTTCGAACGCCGCGCCGACCTCACGCAGAACGAGATCGAGGGCAACCTGCGCGAAGCCGTCGACCAGGTGCTCAACCTGCTCGAATCCGGCGAACGCCGCGTCGCCGAACCCGACGGCAAGGGCGGCTGGATCGTCAACGCGTGGCTGAAGAAGGCGGTGCTGCTGTACTTCCGCATGAACGGCAACCGCGTGATGGACGGCGGCCCGTCGAGCGCGTTCGACAAGGTGCCGCTGCGCTTCACCGACGGCGACGCCACCGAATACGCGAGCCTCGGCGCGCGCGTGGTTCCTGGGGCGCTCGTCCGTCGCGGCGCGCACATCGCGAAGGACGCGGTGCTGATGCCGAGCTACACCAACATCGGTGCCTACGTGGGCGCCGGCACCATGGTCGATACCTGGGCCACGGTTGGCTCCTGCGCGCAGATCGGCGCGAACGTGCATCTTTCCGGCGGCGTCGGCATCGGTGGCGTGCTGGAGCCGCTGCAGGCCAACCCGACGATCATCGAGGACAACTGCTTCATCGGCGCGCGCTCCGAAGTCGTCGAGGGCGTCGTGGTGGAGAAGGGTTCCGTGATCGGCATGGGCGTGTTCCTCGGCCAGTCCACCCGCATCTACAACCGCGCGACGGGCGAGGTGACCTATGGCCGCGTCCCGGCCGGCAGCGTCGTCGTTTCCGGCAGCCTGCCCTCGAAGGACGGCAGCCACAGCCTCTACGCCGCGGTGATCGTCAAGCAGGTGGACGAGAAGACGCGTTCGAAGACCGGCATCAACGAACTCCTGCGCAGCGGCGACTGATCCATGACGATCACGCTCTATGGCCTGCCGACCTGCGACACCTGCAAGAAGGCGAGGAACTGGCTCGACCGCTTCGGCGTCGGGTACACGTTCGTCGACTATCGCGCGAACCCGGTGCCCGCGGCCACGCTGAAGGCGTGGGCGGAGAAACTCGGCGGATGGGAAAAGCTGATCAACAAGGCGTCGACCACGTGGCGGACGCTGCTCCCGCAGCGCAAGGATCCGCGCACCGATCCCGAGTGGACCCTGCTGCTCAAGGAATACCCGGCGCTGATCAAGCGGCCCGTCGTCGTTGATGGCGACGACGTGTCGGTCGGTTTTTCCGATAACGCGTTCAAGAAGCGGTTCGGAAAGTGATCCGGCCAGCCACACCCGTCGCACCGGCGCACGCCGGTGCCCACGGCGGAACGCGCGGTTTTCGCGACCACGCTTCCCAGGTAACGATCCAGCCATGACCCCCGTGCTCGCCCTCACCAAGGACCTCATCGCCCGCCGTTCGGTCACGCCCGAGGACGCCGGCTGCCTGCCGCTCATCGCGGCGCGCCTCGCAAAGCTCGGCTTCCGTATCGAGCACCTGCGCTTCGGCGACGTCGACAACCTTTGGGCCACCCACGGGACGGAGGGCCCCGTGCTGGCCTTCCTCGGCCACACCGATGTCGTGCCCACCGGCCCCGAGGATCGCTGGCGCTTTCCGCCCTTCGAGCCGACGGAGCACGAGGGCATGCTTTACGGGCGCGGCGCGGCGGACATGAAGGGATCGGTGGCCGCGATGGTGGTGGCGCTGGAGCGCTTCGTCGGCGCGCACCCCTTGCACGCCGGTACCGTCGGCCTGCTGCTCACCAGCGACGAGGAGGGCGTGGCGCTGCACGGTGTGCGCGAGGTGGTGGAACACTTCGCCGCGACGGGCCAGCGCATCGACGCGTGCGTCGTGGGAGAGCCTTCGGCGAAGGAGCGGCTCGGCGACCTCATCCGCGTCGGGCGGCGCGGCTCGCTCTCGGGCACGCTCACCGTTCGCGGTGTGCAGGGCCACGTCGCCTATCCGGAAAAAGCGAAGAACCCGATCCACGCGTTCGCACCGGCGCTCGCCGCGCTGGCCGCGGAGCGTTGGGACGAGGGCAACGCCGATTTCCCGCCGACCTCGTTCCAGGTGTCCAACCTCAACGCCGGCACGGGCGCCAACAACGTGATCCCCGGCGAGCTCGTGGCGCTGATCAACTTCCGTTTCTCGACGGCGAGCACGGCCGACGCGCTTCGCGAGCGCGCCGAGGCGATCCTGCGCGCGCACGACGTCGATTTCGCCATCGACTGGCACCTGTCGGGCCACCCGTTCCTGGCGCCGCCGGGCGGCCGGTTGCGCGAGGTCGTGGCCGCCGTCTGCCGCGATCTCTGCGGCATCGATCCGGAACAGAGCACGGGCGGCGGCACGTCCGACGGACGCTTCATCGCGCCGATGGGCGCCGAGGTGATCGAGCTGGGGCCGGTGAACGCCACGATCCATAAGGTCGACGAATGCGTCAGCATCGCCGACCTGGAACGCCTGCCGGATCTCTACGAGGCGATCTGCGAGCGCATGCTCGCCGGTTGAAGACAGCGGCGCGTCAGCGCCGCTGTTTCGGGTACACCGCGACCATGCCGGCGTAGGGTTTGGTCATGAACGCCGGAGCGCCGACGTAGCCGTCGTCGGGGGTGTAGAACTGCGAGATCGTGCCGTCGAGGAACAGGGCGTCCTTGCAGCCGATCTCGTCGCGGAACAGCCGCGCGAAACTATGGAAGTTGACGGGCGTCCGGCTGACGACGAACACCACCTCGCGAGGCGTGCGCGCGCAGACGCCGCTGCGCCACTTCATGCTGTCCGAGCCGTTCTCGAACTGCGTGTTGATCTGTCCGTCGATGACGAGCATCGGCCCCGACTGCGTGGCCCAGCGCGGCTTGCGGGCCGCGGCGCGGAACGCGTCGCTGGTGTGCACGTCGGCCGTGCCGTCGTCGTAGATCGCGAAGACGCCGTTGGGCAGCAGCGAAAAATTGCCCGAGCGGGGATTGCCGTGCGCGAGGTTAAGCGGCACGACGGTCTTGCCATCCTCCACGTAGAGCCCGAGCGGCTTGAAATCCCGATCGTAGATGCCCGCGTTGGTCGCGAAGACCAACGGGCGACCCTTGCCGGCCGTCCAGGTCCGCAGCGTCTCGATGGTGGCGAACGGCTGGCCGTTGTCGGGATTGCGCCAGTGCAGCTCGATGTCTTCCCGCGTCAGATCCACGCTGACCGTGAAATACGACTGGCTGTCGAACACGATGTCGTGGCCTTCCAGTGCGTCGGCGGCGTCGGCGCATGCGCCGGCCGCCGCGACCAGTGCCGCGGCGATGGTGAGGCGGGGAAGGGTTCGACGGATGAAACGGGGGAGGCGAGGGAACAGCATGTCCCGGATGTTCGCCGGGGCAGGCGGGCGGCGCAAGGGGGCGGCGACGCGCTCTTCGCGTGGAGGGCGTAAACTCCGGCGCTTTTAACCGATTCCCTCCAACGCCATGCCCTATACGCCCATCGTCGCCACGCTCGGCTACGTGCTGTCCCCGGACGGCAAGCGCGTGCTCATGATCCACCGCAACGCCCGCAAGGACGATCATCACCTGGGCAAGTACAATGGCCTGGGCGGAAAGATGGAGCCGGAGGAAGACATCGCGGCGTGCATGCGCCGGGAAATCCGCGAGGAAGCCGGCATCGAGTGCCTGGAGATGCGCCTGCGCGGCACGCTGAACTGGCCGGGCTTCGGCAAGCACGGCGAGGACTGGCTGGGCTTCATCTTCGTGGTGACGCGCTACGAGGGCACGCCGCTGGAGTCGAATCCCGAAGGCGCGCTCGAATGGGTTCCCGTCGACGCCCTGGACACGCTGCCGATGTGGGAGGGCGACCGTCACTTCCTCCCACTGGTGTTCGATGCCGACCCCCGGCCCTTCCACGGCGTGATGCCGTACAAGGACGGCCGGATGGTGTCCTGGAACTACACCCGGCTCTGACGCACCGTCTTCAGGTAGGAGCGCGCCCTGAGCGCGACAGCTTTGCGCCCCGGTCCGCGGGGCTGGCGCGCCAGCTCGCGTTCGCCTCCAGAACATGTCGCGCGCAGGGCGCGCTCCTACGAGGTGGCGATCATCCGGTGGTCTCGATCCGCTCCACGCGCCTTCCACGGCGTGATGCCATACAAGGACGGCTGGAACTACACCCGGCTCTGGCGCACCGTCGTCGGGTAGGAGCGCGCCCTGCGCGCGACAGCTCTGCGCCTCGGTCAGCGGGCTGGCGCGCCAGCTCGTGGATTCGGCTCCAGAACATGTCGCGCGCAGGGCGCGCTCCTACGAGGTGGCGATCATCCGGTGGTCTCGATCCGCTCCACGCGCCGCAGGCCGCGTGGCAGCACGCCGCCGCGCGTGGCGCGGTTGCCGCCGTATTCCACGAGATCGGCCCACTTCAGCGTGAGCTTGCGCTGCCCGGCATACAGGGTGACTTCGCCCTTGCCCTCGGCCACGACGGCGACGCCGACCACGCGTTCCTCGCCCGAGGCGAGCTTCGCCTTCGGAATCTCGATCAGCTTGTTGCCCTTGCCCTTGTCGAGTTCCGGCAGTTCGGCGACCGAGAACATGAGCAGATGCCCCTCGCCCGTGACCACGACCACGCGGTCGCGCGACGGATCGGCGGTGATGACGGGCGCCAGCACGCGCGCGCCGTCGCTCAGCGAGATGATCTGCTTGCCCGCCTTCTGGCGGCCCGTGAGGGCTTCGAAACGCGTGACGAAGCCGTAGCCGAAGTCGGTGGCGAGGATCACGCGGGTGTCGTTGTCGGCGGTCACGACCGCGTCGAAGCGCGCGCCGGCCGGCGGGCTGAATCGACCCGTCAGCGGCTCGCCGTTGCCGCGTGCCGACGGCAGCGTGTGCGCCGGCGTGGTGTAGGCGCGGCCTGTCGAGTCGATGAACGCGACCTGCTGCGTCGTGCGCGCGCGCGAGATCGCCAGCAGGCTGTCGCCCTCGCGGTAAGACAGCGCCTCGCCGTCGACGTCGTGCCCCTTGCCTGCGCGCACCCAGCCCTTCTGCGAGAGCACCACGGTCACCGGTTCGGACGCGACCAGCGCGCTTTCATCGAGCGCCTGCGCGGCGCTGCGCTCCACCAGCGGCGAACGGCGTTCGTCCCCGTATTTCTCGGCGTCGCTGCGCAGTTCTTCCTTGATCAGGCCCTTCAGCTTCGCCGGCGACTTCAGCAGCACGTTGATGCGCGCGCGCTCTTCCTCGAGCTTGTCGCGCTCTTCGTTGATCTTCATTTCCTCGAGGCGGGCCAGCTGGCGCAGCTTCGTCTCGAGGATGTAATCGGCCTGCTCGTCGTCGAGGCGGAAGCGGGCGATGAGCACCGGCTTCGGTTCTTCCTCGGTGCGGACGATGCGGATCACCTCGTCGATGTTGAGGTAGGCGATGCGCAGCGCCTCGAGCAAGTGCAGGCGGCGTTCCACGCGTCCGAGGCGGTGGTTCAGGCGGCGCGTGACCGTATCGGTGCGGAAGCGCAGCCACTCGCCGAGGATCGTCTTGAGATCCTTCACCTGCGGCCGGCCGTCGAGGCCGATCATGTTCAGGTTGACGCGGAAGCTCTTTTCCAGATCGGTGGTGGCGAAAAGGTGCTGCATCATCTCCTCGACATCCACCCTGTTAGAGCGGGGGACGAGGACGAGGCGGATCGGGTTCTCGTGGTCGGATTCGTCGCGCAGGTCCTCGATCATCGGCAGCTTCTTCGCGCGCATCTGCGCGGCGATCTGCTCGAGGATCTTCGACGGAGAGACCTGGTGGGGCAGGGCCGTGATGACGATGTTGCCGTCGTCGCGTTCGTAGATGGCGCGGGCGCGCACGGAGCCCGTGCCGTTCTGGTACATCGCCGCGAGTTCGCGCCGCGGGGTGATGATCTCGGCCGAGGTCGGGTAGTCCGGGCCGTGCACGTGCTCGCAGAGGTCCGCGATGGTGGCGTCCGGATCGTCGAGCAGGCGGATGCAGGCGCTGGCGACCTCGCGCAGGTTGTGCGGCGGGATGTCCGTGGCCATGCCGACCGCGATGCCCATCGAACCGTTCAGCAGCACGTGCGGCACGCGGGCCGGCAGCCACGACGGCTCGTCCATCGTGCCGTCGAAGTTCGGGACCCAGTCCACCGTGCCGTGACCCAGCTCGGACAGCAGTACCTCGGCGATGGGCGTCAGGCGCGACTCCGTGTAACGCATGGCCGCGAAGCTCTTCGGATCGTCCGGCGAGCCGAAGTTGCCGTGGCCGTCCACCAGCGGATAGCGGTACGAGAAGGGCTGCGCCATGAGGACCATCGCCTCGTAGCAGGCCGAATCGCCATGGGGATGGAACTTGCCGATCACGTCGCCGATGGTGCGGGCGGACTTCTTCGGCTTGGCGGTGGCGCCCAGCGCCAGCTCGCTCATGGCGTACACGATGCGGCGCTGGACCGGCTTCAGCCCGTCGCCCACGAAGGGCAGGGCGCGATCCAGCACCACGTACATCGAATAGTCGAGATAGGCCCGCTCGGCGTAGTCCTTGAGCGGGATCTGTTCGTAATTGGCTTGCAGATTCATGGGTTTCGGCATCCGGCAGGCGCGCCACGGCGCGTCGTTAACCGGGCGATGTTGCCAGAAAGCCGTCTCAGGAGCGAAGACTGCCAGCACATATGACAGCGGCGAACCCTGTGGGAGCGGCCTTGGCCGCGATGGGTGCTAGCCGCAAGCCCCCATCGCGGCCAAGGCCGCTCCCACGACAGCAAGGACCCTCACTTCATCGGCTCGCCCGCATCCACATCCTTGAGGAACCCGATCAGCCCCGTGAAATACGTCGCCTGATCGTCGTACATCGCCATATGGGCGCCCTTCGGGCAGAGCAGGAACCGCCCGTTGGGCAGCTTCTTCGCCATGGCTTCCATGTACGCGGGATCCATCGTGTCGTACTTCGCCCCGATCACCAGCGTGGGCACGGTGATGTTCTTCAGGTCCTTGCTGCGATCCCAGTGAAGCAGCTTGCCGCTGGCACCCAGTTCGCTCGGGCCCTGCATCATCACGTACACCTGCTCGTTGAGGTGCGCGAACGAGCGCTCGACGGGCTCGGGCCACTGTGCCGCCGGCATGCGCAGCACGTGCTGTTCGTAGTGCATGGGCATCAGGAGCTCCATGTACCGCGGATCGGAGGTCTTCTTCTCCGCTTCAAGTTTCTTCACCTCCGCGAGCTTCTTCTGATCCATCGCCGGCATCAGCACCTTGTTCGCGTACGCGTTGTACGCGGGGATGCTGTCCATCATGTTGGAGATGATCACGCCCTTGAGGTGCTGCGGATACTTCAGCGCGTACTCGATCGCCAGCACGCCGCCCCAGGAATGGCCCAGGACGAAGAAGTTGTCCTTATCCAGATGCAGCGCCTGGCGCACCTGCTCCACCTCGTCGACGAAACGGGGGATATCCCACAGCGACGGATCGGTGGGCTTGTCGCTGAACCCCGAGCCGAGCTGGTCGTAGTAGTAGTACTCGATGCCCGCGCCGGGGAAATAGCTGTCGAACGCCTCGAAATACTCGTGCGTGGCGCCCGGCCCGCCGTGCAGCAGCAGAACCTTGATCGTCGGGTTGTTGCCGACCCGCTTGGTCCACACCTTGAACTTGCCCTTGGGCGTGTCGATGACGATCGTCTTCTGCCCGCCGGAAAGCACGTCGTCGCGGCCGGTGTTGTCGAAATAGGAGGTCTGGGCGCCGGGCCTGGGTGACGCGGCCAGCGCCGGTATCGAGGTCAGCAGACTGGCGGCGACCAGCAGCAGAAGGGCCATGGGCTTGCGAAACATCGGTGTTCCTCTCTGCGTGGGCGGCCCCTTCCCGCCGCATGGCCTGCCGGCGGGCGACGGGGACGCACGTTGTCGCGCTACGGGGATCGTGCAATCTTACGCGTCGACGGAGCAAAGGAAAGGCCCATGAATCCGACACTCGTTGCCGTGCGCTGGCTTGCACGCCCGGTCTGTGCGCTTCTGTTCTTGGCACCGCTGGTCGCGGGATGCAGCTCGGTCCTGAGGAGTTCGGCGAACGCCAGGACCGTTTTCCCGTACTGCAACGTCTACACGGCGAATGCCTGCTTTGGCATAGGGCGCGGCGGCAAGGTCGTAACTTCCCCGCTGCACGATTACGTCCTGTACGACGTGACGCTTTCGGACGGTGCGAAAGCCAGGATTTACAGCGGCTACAATCCTGATAAATCGCGATTCGAGCGTGCTTCGCCATGCCGGCAAGGTGGCACCACCGACCAATGCTCGATGGTGCGATCCCGGACATCCATCGATCTTTTGTACGGGAGAGACGGCGAGTATCTCGACGTGCATGTCGAGGCTAGCGGGGACTCCATGGCCGGCCAACACATTCGCAATTTCATCCAGAGCTTCCGTCCGTGCGAAGAGGATGGGGCCGGACTTCGGTGTGCGGAAGTCCGCATATTTTCGGGCCTGCCGTAGCAGGCAGCGAACTCATTGCACATTCCGTAAGCATCGCGCGAGCCTCCGGCGTCGCCGGAAGCTCGCTCGGTACGATGGCCTGACTCAGAGCGCGAAATCCGCCTGCACCGGGAAATGGTCCGACGGGTAGCGGCCGTCCTTCGATGTGGTGACGGTCTGAACCGAGATCGCCTTGATGTCACGATAAAGGATCCAGTCGATCCGCTTGTTCGCCTGGCCGGTGAAGTTGTGGAAGGTTTCCGCGGGGCCTTCGCGTTTCGGCGCGGTGTCCCATGCGTCCTTGAACGTGGCGGTCAGGGCCTTGTGCGCCTCGCTGTCCGGGCCCGTGTTGAAGTCGCCCGTGATGATCACCGGCACGCCCTTGGGCAGCTTCGCGACCCATGCCGCCATCTCGCGGGCGCTGCGCGAGCGCGCGTCTTCGTCCTGGTCGCGATAGGGATAATGCGTGTCGAGCAGGTAGAAGCGCTTGTGGTCCGAGAGGCGTTCGAACAGGGCCCAGTTCACCATGCGCGGGAAGATGTTGCCCCACGTGATGCTGGCGACCTTGTCGGGCGTGTCCGAAAGCCAGAAGTCCCCCGTCTCGATCACCTTGAGGGAGTCCTTCCGGTAGAAGATGCCCATGTGCTCGTCGGTGTGCTTGCCGTAACGATCGCGACCGAACCAGACGTATTCGGGGAGGCGCTCCACCGTGTCGTCGCCCTGCTGCTTGTAGAGCTCCTGCGTGCCGATCACGTCCGGGTGCAGCTGGCGGATGGTGTCGGCGAAGAGGTCGCGTCGATGCTCCCAGCCGTTCGCTCCGTCGTTGCCCGTCATGGTGCGGACGTTGAACGACATGACCTTCAGGTCGTCGGCGGTGGCGGGGAGGGCGATGGCGGCGGCGATCAGCGTGAACGCAATGCGCGAGAGACGAGTCATGGGCTCCGGCTTCGTTTGGGTGAGCGCCCGACTATATCGACGTAACGACATCGTTGTCGTGACAGGCGTCCTGCGACCATGCGTCGTTGTCGCATCGTGCCGCCCCGGACGCGTCGCTGGGGCAGAATAGTGCGATCACGCATCGAGGTGTCCATGACGGCCGGAAACGACAAAAGCTCCAGTGGTACCAGCGGACGCAAGGCCGCGATCGGCGTCGTCGTGGTCGCTTTCCTGGCATCGGCGACCACGGCCATGCTCGCCTTCACGGCCTCGCACAGCGCCCGGGAAGCCGATGCGAAAGCCCTGGCGGCCGACACGGCGGACCTGCGTGGCGTGGTGAGCGAATGGCAGGCACAGGTCGACGAGGCGGGCAGGGCCGCCGCCGGGGATCGCGCCACGGTGCTCGGGCGGCTCGTCGAGCGCGGTGAAGCGCTGTCGTCGTGGAAGCCGCGCACGCCCTGCGGCCAGGAAGCGCGCGACAACCTGCGCAAGGCGATGGAGGTCCGCGTGCTTATCCTTCGCGAAGGCGGGTCGGACAGGAACCCCGACGAGGCCGGCGTCCTGGCGACGACGTTGCGGCAATGCGAGGCCCAGCGTGGAAGGGACGTGGACATCTGAGCCCGTAACCGGTATGCGGCCGCGAGCGTTTGCATTCGGTAAGACGAGCCAGGTCGTTCATTTCAGCGCGATTTCTTGCGAAAACGTGTCAGGGAAACTTTTTTGAGTAAAAGCTCAAATTTTCGTTGACACGGTGCATCAAAGCCCCCTAAGTTTCGTCTGTCGCGAGTGATACCCCATCATTTGATCGGGGCTCGCGACACCGTGACTGCACGGCTTCTTCGCTGTGCTACGGGGGAACGGCACGACCGCTCGGGGGAGTGGGTGCCGCATCGGCAGGACTTCCTCGCAGCACGCGTCGACGCGCCGGCGGTCATGGCCATTTCGGTGGCCCATGCACTGGGTCGTTCTGGGGAGATATCCATGCAGTTTCATTCCATCCGCCACCGCGGAGGGCTTCGGCCGTCCCTGCTGGCAGTCGCCCTGGCCGTCGGTTTCGGCGCCAGCGCTCCGGTCTTCGCGCAGTCCACCACCGCCGACATCTTCGGCCAGGTGCCCGCGGCCGCCGGCGAAACCGTCCAGGTCACGAGCAGCACGGGTCTGACCCGTTCCGTCGCCGTCGACGAGCAGGGCCGTTACCGCATCGGTAACCTCCCGGTGGGCTCGTACGACGTCAACCTGCTTCGCAACGGCGCCGTCGTCGACTCCCGCAAGGGCGTGCAGCTCAAGGTCGGTGGCGCCACGGACGTTTCGTTCGCCGCCGCCACCACGTCCGCCAGCGCCCAGTCGCTCGATCAGGTCACGGTGACCGCGAACACGCTGCCGCCGATCGACACCACCGCCGTCGACTCGCGCACGATCGTCACGGCCCAGACCCTCGCCCGCCTGCCGCTCGGCCGTAACGCCGAAGCGATCGCGCTGCTGGCGCCGGGCGCGGTGCCGGGTTCGAGCAACCTCGGCAACGGCCGCTACCGCACGGTGTCGTTCGGTGGTTCGGGCGCGTCCGAAAATGCGTACTACATCAACGGTTACAATACGTCCGATCCGTACCGTAACCTCGGCGGCGTCGGCCTGCCGTACGGCGCGATCGACCAGCAGGAGGTCTACACCGGCGGCTACAGCGCCATGTACGGCCGTTCGGATGGCGGCGTGATCAGCCAGGTCGGCAAGCGCGGCACGAACGACTGGCACTTCGGCGCGCAGGTGCTGTGGGAGCCGAAGTTCGCCTCCTCCACCGCCGGCAGCATCTACTACGGCAACAAGGCCCTGCCTCCGGGCTACGGCTACGCCGATCCGAGCCTCGTCGGTTCGATCTATCGCAATCGCGAAGACAACACCAAGTGGACCACGACGTACAGCGCGTACGTGGGCGGTCCGCTGATCAAGGACAAGCTGTTCTTCTTCGTCGCCGCGGAAGCGGAAAAGAGCGAGGGCGTCAGCACGGCGTCGGTGGAAGCCAACCCGGTCGCCAACAACCACTACACGTACAACCTGCCGAAGTACTACGCGAAGGTCGACTGGAACATCACCGACTCGAACATCCTCGAGCTCACGGGCATCCATTCCACCGACGAGCAGCGCGGCACGTACTACAACTACGACTACGACACGCGTACCGTCGGCGGCCCGCTGGGCTCCAACGCCGATACGTCGAAGCTCACCTCGAAGTACGCGATCGCCAAGTACACCAGCTACATCACGGACGACCTGACCTTCACCGCCACGTACGGCAAGGGCTGGACGACCGACTACCTGCACAACCCGACGCCCGGCCTCGACCAGCAGCCGTACATCGACAGCCCGTTCCTGCAGAACCCGGCGCTGAACGGTGGCACGCCGATCACCAACCTCAACACGTCGTCCACGACGCAGGCCCCCAACGCCGGCAGCCGGACGCACGGCCTGCGCCTCGACCTCGAGTGGCAGCTGGGCGATCACCACCTCGCCGGTGGTATCGACAACATGCATTACTCGGCCAGCAACGAAGGCCAGGACACCAGCGGCCCGGGTTACTACCTGCGCTATCGCCGCGCGTCCGAGGGTAACGAGAACGTGCCGATCCGTCCGTCGCAGGGGGTCGGCGCGCCGGGTGGCGACGGCTACTACGTGACGGAGCGCATCTTCTCCACCGTCACGAGCATGTCGCTCGACCAGAAGGCCCAGTACCTGGAAGACCGCTGGCAGATCACCGACCGCTTCCTGCTGAGCGTCGGCGTGCGTAACGACAGCTTCAAGAACTTCAACGACAAGAACCGTCCGTACGTGAACAGCGGCCCGCAGTGGGCCCCGCGTATCGGCGCGAGCTGGGACGTGTTCGGCGACTCGTCGCTGAAGATCTACGGCAACCTCGGTCGCTACTACCTCGCACTGCCGAACAACGTGGCCGTGCGCGGCGCATCGCCGTCGACGTACACGGACGTGTTCTACACCTATACCGGCATCGATTCGCTCGGCCGTCCGACGGGCCTGACCGAGATCAGCCCGGGCGCGGTGTCGCCCGATGGCGAGTACGGCCAGCCGGTCGATCCGATCGCGGTCAGCGCGCGTGACCTGAAGTCGCAGTACCAGGACGAAGGCATCCTCGGCTTCGACAAGACGCTGGGCGATGGCTGGGTCACCGGTGCGAAGGTGACGGTGCGCAAGCTCAAGAGCGCGATCGACGACGTGTGCGACACGGGCCTGCTGGGCGAGAAGATCGCCGCGGACGGCGGCAATCCGGACAACGTGATCATCCCCGGTTGCGTGATCTTCAACCCGGGCGCCACCAACACGTTCAGCCTCGCCAACGTCGACGGCGGCCGCACCGAAGTGAAGATGAACCAGCAGGACTGGGGCTTCACGCAGAAGGCCAAGCGCAACTACTACGCGCTCGACCTGTACCTCGACCATCCGTTCGACGGCAAGTGGCAGGGTCGCGTCGACTACACGTTCTCGCGTAGCTACGGCAACACCGAAGGCCAGACGAAGTCCGACATCGGCCAGACCGACATCTCCAAGACGCAGGATTGGGATTCGGCCGAACTGATGCGCTACGCCAACGGCCTGCTGTCGAACGACCGCACGCACCAGATCAAGGCGTACGGCGCGTACCAGTTCACGCCGGAATGGATGGTCTCGGGCAACCTCCGCCTCGCTTCCGGTGCGCCGAAGTCGTGCCTGGGCTTCGAGGATGCCGAGGCCGATCCGGATCCGCTGGGCTACGGCTCGTCGTACCACAACTGCAACGGCATGCCGTCGCACCCGGGCGACAAGCGCAACCCGTGGTACCGCCAGCTCGACCTCGCCGTCACCTACCGTCCGAACTACTTCGACGGCAAGCTCGCCTTCGGTCTCAGCGTGTTCAACGTGACCAACGAGCGCAAGCCGCTGAACAGCTTCTCGACGTACGAAGCGGGCCCGGTCACGGTCAACAACAACTACGACCTGGGCCAGTTCTACCAGACGCCTCGCTACGCGCGCCTCACCGCCACGTACGACTTCTGATACACGCCTCACGCTTACGACAAGAACAAAGCCCCAGGGATGGGGCATGCATCCCCAGATCGCCGCCTGCTCCTACAGGCGGCGTTTTTTATGCGCCGATTTCGCCTAAACGATGGCTGAAAGCAGGGGCTTGAAACGCCGCGACGCCGCCCTATTATTTCTCCCGCCAGCCGCTTCGGGACTGGCCTGGCCGCCGGGCGACGGCGGCGCTGAGAACCCATTCCATGTTGCTTCAAGGAGAATATGGCCATGCGTACTCTTCTCGACTTCACCCCGCTTCACCGCTCGAGCATCGGCTTCGATCGCGTGTTCGACCTGCTGGAATCGGCCGCCCGCACGCAGCAGGGCGACAACTACCCTCCCTTCGACTCGGTCAAGCTGAGCGACGACGCCTATCGCATCACCATGGCCGTCGCCGGCTTCACGGAAGATGAGCTCAGCATCTCCGCGCAGGGCAACCTCCTGCTGGTGAGCGGCGAGCACAAGACCGATCCCGAGGGCGAGTTCCTGCATCGTGGCATCGCGAACCGCGCGTTCAGTCGCCGGTTCGAGCTCGCCGAGCACATCTACGTGACCGGTGCGCGACTCGCCAACGGACTGCTTTCGATCGAGCTCAAGCGCGAGGTGCCCGAGGCGATGAAGCCGCGGCGCATCGCGATCGACAGCGCCGGCGCATCCACGTCGACGGTGAAGCAGCTGCACAGCGAAGCGGCCTGATCCTCCGGACAAGGCGTTCGGCGAAAGCCTGGCTCGCGGCCATCGCGCCGCGAGCCATCCCGAAGCCGAAAAACCCCACGATTCCTTCGCAACCTCTCAACACCCGCGGTACCACGCTTCCAGCAACGAACACGGGAGCAGACACATGTCCGACGACAAGACCAAGCGCGGCCCGGCCGACGCCAAGCGCATCAACGTCAACGAAGACTACGAAGTCCAGTACTGGACCAAGGAACTCGGCATTTCCCGCGAACAGCTGACCGAAGCCGTGAAGCGGGTCGGTCCGATCGCCGAGGACGTGCGCGCCCACCTCCGTCGCCGCCACTGACCACTTCGGCCCCGCACGAGCCTAGGCCTGCCCCCTCGAACTGAATAGGCGGCCCACTCTCGTCGGGTGGGAGCCGATCGCATCGGCGATCCCGCACGAAGGCAGCTCCGGTGGGAGCCGATCGTACCGGCGATCCCGCGCCAGCGGGCATCGTGCGAATGACGCCGTTCGGCGTTCCCCAAACTGCGACAAGGTGGCCCCTGAGATGAGGCTACCGGACCAGGGACAGGCCCCCGATGTTGAAAACGCGGCACCGAATGCCGTCGAAAGGCTGCACGTCGCATCGAACGAGCGACACACAGCCTTCCACACCAACATCTGAAATCAAGGAACACGGCATGATAGATCTGACCGGAAAGCGGGCCCTGATCACGGGAGGCTCCCGCGGCATCGGCGCCGCCATCACGAGGACGCTGGCGGCGATGGGGGCCGACGTGGCGTTCACCTATCGGCAGGCGTCCGGAAAGGCGCAAGACATCGCGCGCGCGGTCGAACAGTCGGGGCGCCGCGGCGTCGCCATCCGTGCCGACAGCGCCAGTCCTGCCGACATCGCGCGTGCGGTCGACGAAACGATTTCCACGTTGGGCGGCCTCGACATCCTGGTCAACAGCGCGGCCATCGGCCACACGGGAACGATTGCGGATATCGACATCAACGCGTTCCAGACACTCATGGACATCAACGTTCGCGCCCCCGTGCTCTTCGCCAAGGCAGCGATCCCGCACCTCAGGCAAGGCGGCCGGATCATCACGATCGGTTCCGCACTCGGTGAGCGCGTGCCGTTCCCCGGTATCACGGCCTACGCGATGTCGAAGGCCGCGCTGAACTCATTCACCCGTGGCCTCTCAAGAGAACTCGGACCGAGCGGCATCACCGTCAACATGGTTCAGCCCGGCGCGACCGACACCGATGCGAATCCGGCTAATGGCGAGGGGGCCGACTTCCAGCGCAGCCTCACGTCGCTGGGACGCTTCGCGGAGCCGAGCGACATCGCGAACGTGGTGGCTTTCCTGGCAAGCCCCGCGGCAGACATCATCACCGGCGCCACGATCACCGCCGATGGCGGTGCCATTGCCTGATCGCCAATGCGCTCGTGGGTGTGATGGAGGATGGTCGATGGAGCGCACGGGCCGGTACCCACTTATGCGGCCGGCCGTCTGACATACAAAACAGGCCCCTCGCGGAGACTGCTTCCCGGCCTTCCCACAGATCTACCCGCGCCCCGAAGGAGTCGCCGGCCACGGGTTTCTACTGCCCGAGGCCGACGGACACACTGACAGCGAGAGCAACCCCCTCCCGCAAACGCCCCACTCACGGCGACGGCAACGCGGTCATTCTCGAAGCCATGCACATAGCCAATGCCGATTGCAGACTGTCCCCGGTAGGACGCGACACCCATGCTCAGCTTGTCTTGCTGCTGCACGGAGCCGCGGACAGCGCCATCCCACCGATGACCAAGGTCCGTCAGCGAAGCCTTCGCAAACAGGCGCGTTCGCAGAGGCACCGCAGCCTTTTGTGGGAATGACCGTCGCGCAGTTCGCCTCTGCCATCTGCGCCCCTCGGTAGAGGACGCGACCAGGCAGGAAGAGTATGCGCCAAGACGCTCACTTGGACGGATGGCTTCGCTTAAGATTGCGTTTGCGATCCCGTGCCTAGAACAGCCCTTCCTGACCAATTAGGAGCTCTGCATGAATCGACTAGTGCTGGCCACGACTGTGCTTGCGGCCATGACAATCTTCGCCCATGCCCGCGCCGAAAACATCGCTACGCCTGACCGCGATGAAGCGGGCATCAAGTCTGTGATTGCTCAGTTCCAGGAGGCGCTCAAGGCTAAGAGCGAGAGCGGTCTCGCGAAACTCTTTACGAACCCGGATGCGCCGGTGACGGGCGCTGCGAGCCAAGCGGCGTTTGAGTTCGTGCGGGCAACAAAGAAAGCAGACGCTCCCAAGGTGCTCGATTCGACCGGCGGCAAATTTGCCGGTCAGATGGCTAAGCTCAAAATGACGGCAGAAGAAAAGTTCTCCAATGTCAAAATTGACTCTGACGGAACGGTGGCGGCTGTGTCATTCGACTTTACGTTTCTGGCAGATGGAAAGCCTGCGAACCTAGGCAAGGAGGCATGGCTCATGGTTAAGACAGAGCAAGGCTGGAAGATAAGCTCGATCGCCTACTCCATTAATTTTCCGCCTAAGACCCAAGGGTGAGTCAAAACAGGCATCCGAATCCTCGCATCGGCTCCCTGACCGCCATCCACCGAGTCTTTACGGCGTGCAGGGCGGGAGAGCTATAGCAGCTTGATGGTCCGCACTCGTGGTCCCACGGGGAGCGCCTTTTACAGGCCCTCCCGTTCGGACGAGGCCTGCTCGTGGCGCGCCGCATCATTGTCATGCCCTGAGCTTACTTCGCGGCCACACACAGAATCATGCGGCGCCGGCCTGGGGATGCTTCGGGAATTTCCACGCGGAATCTGCGGCCACAGCGCGGCCACAAATGAAAAAGGCCACCGAGGGTGGCCTAAGTCGCTTGAATAAATGGTGGCTCGGGACGGAATCGAACCGCCGACACGGGGATTTTCAATCCCCTGCTCTACCAACTGAGCTACCGAGCCACGAGTGCCTGCAACGAGCGTTGCGGCGTGTGGAGCCGCGTATTAAATCGGGTGTGGGCGTCGGCGTCAAGCGTCTCGTTCGGGCGGGACGTAACCGGCGGGCTGGACGACGTCGCCGCCGAAGAAGTACTTCTCCATTTCGCCGCTCAGGAACGTACGGGTCTTCGGGTCGAGCGGGGAGAGGCGCATCTCGTTGATGAGCATGGTCTGGTGGCTGAGCCACTGGGCCCAGGCTTCCTTCGAGACGTTCTCGTAGATGCGCTTGCCGAGGTCGCCGGGCCAGGGGGCGAAATCGAGGCCTTCGGCGTCGCGGCCGAGTTTCACGCAATGGACCATGCGCGTCATGGGGTGATCTCCGGAAGATGGTCGAGCAAGGTGCGGACGGGCGCCGGGAGGCCGAGCGAGGCGATGTCGTCGCGGTCGCACCAGCGGCGGTCGTCGCGTCCGGCCACGGCGGCGAGCGGGGCCGCATGGTCGAACAGGATGGGCGATACGTCCAGCCTGTAGTGGCTGAACACGTGGGTGAAGGCGGGGAGGGGATTCGCGTCGCCGACCGCGGCGAAGCCCGCCGCCACGTGCGGAGCGGCTTCCGCGTCCGCGGCTTCGGGCAGGCTCCACAGGCCGGACCAGACGCCCTGGGGGCCGCGTTTTTCGAGGAGGACGCGTCCGCTGCGATCGCGCAGCAGGAGCATCGCGAGCGCGCGCGTCGGCACTTTCTTGCCCGGCTTCGCGGTGGGCAGCACGGCGGTCAGCCCGTCGCGATGCGCGACGCACGTCGCCGCCTGCGGACAGAGCGGGCAGAGCGGCTTGCTGCGCACGCAGACGGTGGCACCGAGGTCCATGATCGCCTGCGTGTAGTCGGCGGTGCGCTCGGACGGCGTGTGTTCGTCCGCGTGCTTCCAGAGCTGCTTCTCGATGGCGCTTTCGCCGGGAAAGCCGACGATGCCGTGGTAGCGCGCGAGCACGCGCTTGACGTTGCCGTCGAGGATCGGGAAACGCAGTCCGTATGCCTGCGCGAGGATC
The DNA here is from genome assembly GCF_900110505.1 of Luteibacter sp. UNC138MFCol5.1. GTDB lineage: Bacteria > Pseudomonadota > Gammaproteobacteria > Xanthomonadales > Rhodanobacteraceae > Luteibacter. The sequence continues at coordinate 762,898 of NZ_FODZ01000002.1, read as the reverse complement.
GCGCCGGCCGTCGAGCGGCCGATACCCGGCAGCGCCATCAGGGCGTCGAGGTCGCGCGGCAGCTCGCCGCCGTGGCGTTCGACGCACAGTTGCGCGGCCCGATGGAGGAAGCGTGCGCGGCGGTAATACCCGAGGCCCGACCACAGCGCGAGCACCGTGTCTTCGTCGGCATCCGCGAGCGAGGCCAGCGTCGGCAGCCTATCGACGAATCGCTGGAAGTAGCCGATCACCGTGACCACCTGCGTCTGCTGCAGCATGATCTCCGAAAGCCACACGCGATAGGCGTCGCGCGGATGCTGCCACGGAAGATCCTTGCGCCCGTGGTGGTCGTACCAGCGCAGGAGTTCGCGCGCGAAGGGCTTCATGGCGTGGCGCTGGTGCTGGCAGGCGCCGGCGCGGTGCCGGCCGGCACGGGCACGTTGGGGGTGGCGTGGATGCGCAGGCCCGTCGCCTGCACGCCGCCGACGTCGAGCGTCTTCGCTTCGACGGTACCGAGCAACGGCGGGAGCGTCGGCCGGCCACCGGCACGGATGCCGCCCCACCACTCGCCGAGCGCGAGCGGAGGAATGCGCAGGTCGGTGTGGTCGTTTTCACCGTCGAGCTTGAGCGCGATGTAGAGGGGATCCCGCTGGTTGGCCGGTGTCACGTTGAGCACGATGTCGTAGGGCGCACCCGCTTCGCGCGTGACGCGGCCGGCGAGCGAAGCGCCGACGTCGGCCGCTCCGCGCCAGGTGGCCTCTCCGTGCAGCGTCGCGTCGAAGCGCGAGGCGCTGGCGACGTTGACCTTGGCGTCGCCGAGCGTCAGCACGCCGCGGCTCAGCGTCGGCGTGGTTTCGAGGTCCAGCGAGTAGGGCGTGGTATCGGCCGTATGCGCGGCGAAGGCCAGGGTGAATGGCCGGCCGTTCGCGAGGCGCCCGGCGTCGATGTCGACATCGGACAGCAGCAGCTGGTTACCGCGCGTCAGCGTGCCGCGCGATACGCGGAAGCCGGCGTCGATCGTCGGCAGGATGGCGCCGGCGGTCGACGGGCGCGGGGGCAGGGTGTCCAGGTAATCCGAAATGGCGTCGACATCGATGCGGGCGCCCTCGATCTCCAGACGGGAAATGCGGGCGTCGCCGCCGAGCAGCGTATGCCACGGCAGGACCAGCTTGCCGCGCGACGCGACGATGAGCGGCGCGCCGGCGCCATTCGCGCGCACGATCATGCCGTCGAGTTCCAGCGCGGGCTTCGGCCACAGCGTGGGGCTGGCCGGGCTGGCCAGCGTCAGCTCGAGTCCGGCGGCGCGCGCCCGCGACTGCAGCATCGCCGTGAAGCGGTCCGGCTGCAGCACGACGTAGGTGGCGATGAAGGCGGCGAGCACCAGCGCGAGCACGAGGCCGCCCGCGGCGATCAGGCCGATCCGCAGCCGCCTGTTCATCGGCACGCCGGGTCAGCCGCCAAGCGTGGCCGGGAGCAGGCCGTCGACGAAGGCTTCCGCGTCGAAGACGCGCAGGTCGGTGGCGGTTTCGCCAAGGCCGACGTAGCGGATGGGCAGGCCGAACTCGCGTGCCAGCGCGAACATGACGCCACCCTTCGCGGTGCCGTCGAGCTTGGTGACGACGAGGCCGGTCACGCCCGCCGTGTCGCGGAACTGACGCAGCTGGCTGATCGCGTTCTGGCCGGTGGTGCCGTCGATGACCATCAGCACCTCGTGCGGCGCGCTGGCGTCGAGTTTTTTCATCACCCGGCCGATCTTGCCCAGCTCGTCCATGAGGCCGCCCTGCGTGTGCAGGCGGCCGGCGGTGTCCGCGATAAGCACCTGCGCGCCGCGCGAACGCGCCGCCTGCAGGGCGTCGAAGATCACGCTGGCCGAATCGGCGTCCTGGCCCTGCGAGACGACGGGCACCTTGTTGCGCTCGCCCCAGGTCTTCAGCTGCTCGACGGCGGCGGCGCGGAACGTGTCGCCGGCGGCGAGCATCACGCTGCGGCCCTCGTCGGAGTAGCGCCGGGCGAGCTTGCCGATGGTCGTGGTCTTGCCGACGCCGTTGATGCCCACCGTGAGGATCACGAAAGGCGAGGGCGAACTGACGTCGAGCGGGCGCTCGACGGGCTTGAGCAAGGCCACGAGGGCCTCGCGCAGGGCCTTCAGCAGCGCGCCCGCATCGGCGAACTCGCGCTTGTGCATGCGCTTGCGCAGGTCCTCGACGAGGCGCGTGCTGGCATCGACGCCGACGTCGGCCGTGATCAGCGCGGTTTCCAGTTCGTCGAGCAGGTCGTCGTCGAGCTTCGGATGACGGACGAACAGCGACGTGAGGCTCTTCGCGAACCCGCTGCCGGAGAGACGCTCGCGCCAGCTGCGCTTGACCGGCTGTTCCGGTGCGGCGACGGCCTCGCGGGCCGCGTCCACGACGGCGGATTCCTCGGCCTCGGCCTCGACCTCGGGCGCCTGCGGCTCCGGCGCGGCGGTCTCGATCAGCGATTCGGCGATGGCCGGGCCGGGTTCGGCGGAGGCCGGGTCGGCGGATCGATCGACGAGCGCCTCGGGCGCCGGCGATTCGGTCGGCGTGGGTTCCGCGGGCTTCTTCTTCCAGAACTTGAGCATTGCGCGAGGGATTCAAAGACAATGGGCGAATGCTATCACCCCCGCCCTCACTGGCCGCTGAGCGATGAGCGCTCCCGGCCGCATCCGCGTCATCGGCGGATCCCTTCGCAACTCGCGGATCGAGGTGCCCGACCTGCCGGGTCTGCGGCCCACGACGGATCGCGTCCGCGAAACCCTGTTCAACTGGCTGCTGCCCGTGGTGGAAGGGGCGCGTTGCCTCGATCTGTTCGCCGGCACGGGGGCGCTCGGTATCGAGGCGCTGTCGCGCGGCGCGGCCGGCGTCACCTTCGTGGAGCGCGAGCCGCGTCTCGTGGCGGCGTTGAAGGCCAACCTCGTCCGCCTGAAGGCGACGGGCGGCGAGGTCGCCGGCGACGATGCGGCCCGCTGGCTGCGCGGCGCCGCGCGGCCGTTCGACCTCGTCTTCCTCGATCCCCCGTTCGCGCTCGATCTGTGGGCCGATACGGCCCGGGCGCTGGAGGATGGCGGCTGGCTGTCGCCGCGCGCGTGGATCTACGTCGAAGCCCCGCGCGGCGCGGCCTTCGCCCTGCCCGACACCTGGCTGCCACACCGGCAGGGAACGGCAGGGGAGGTGGCCTACACCCTCTATCGCCGCACACCGGCCGATCCGTTAAGCTAGCCCGCGTTTTCCCTGACCCGTCCCTTCATGACTCTCTCGCCGGCCAATCCGCGACTTGCCGTCTATCCCGGCACGTTCGATCCCATCACGAACGGGCACGCCGACCTCGTGTCGCGCGCGGCGCCGCTGTTCGACCGGATCGTGGTCGCCGTGGCCGAGAGCCGCAGCAAGGGTCCGGGCTTCAGCCTCGGCGAGCGCATCGCGCTGGCGAGGCTGGCGCTGGCCGACCTGCCGAACGTGGAAGTGCGCGGTTTCGACTGCCTGCTCGCCGACTTCGTCACGGAGATCGGCGCGGGCGTGATCCTTCGCGGCCTGCGCGCCGTGTCGGATTTCGAATACGAATTCCAGCTCGCCAGCATGAACCGTCACCTGATTCCCCAGGCCGAGACGCTGTTCCTGACCCCGGCCGAGCAATACAGCTTCATCTCCTCCTCGCTCGTGCGTGAAATCGGTCGCCTGGGTGGCGATATCTCCGGCTTCGTGCATCCGGCGGTGCAGCAGGCCATGCGTCAGCGTTGGCGCAACTCTTGAAAACAAAGGTGATCATCATGCGTAAGTTCGTCCTCGCCGCGTCCGTGGCCCTGACCGCCGCCCTGGCCCTCACGGCCTGCAACAAGTCGGAAGACGCCGATCAGGCTGCCACGCAGCAGGAAGCCGCCGTCGCGAAGCCGACCAACCCGACCGATACGAAGGCCTGGAGCCAGTACTTCGGCCAGATCGTGCGCAAGAACATGCAGGGCATGACGGCCGACCGTCCGTTCCCGTACTTCGTGCCGGCCGGCGACGACCAGGCGGGTCAGGACGGCCGCGCCCGTCAGCTCGAGAACGTGCAGGGCACCGTCGCCCGCGGCGTCACCCCGGGCAACATGCTCGTGTTCGGTGGCCCGGAATCGGCCAAGACGGCCGATCTGATCGTCGAGGCGTTCAAGGGCGCCAACGCCGGCTCGTTCAAGAACGTGATCGTGCTGTTCATCGGCGACCAGGCCGACCAGCAGCGCGTGGCCGATGCGCTGGCGCCGAGCGGCGCGACGTTCCGTTTCGTCGCGATGTAATCGGGCCGGATTCACGGCCGCGAAGGAGGGCGCCGCTTGCGGCGCCCTTTTTCATGCCTGCCAGCAGGGAAGGCCGTACCGCGCTAAAATGCCGGCCATGTCCCTGATGATCCTCGACACCTGCGTCAACTGCGACGTCTGCGAGCCCGTGTGCCCGAACAAGGCCATCTCGCTGGGCGAGCAGTATTACGTGATCGATCCGAACCTCTGCACCGAGTGCGTCGGCCACTTCGACAACCCTCAGTGCGTGGAAGTCTGCCCGGTCGAATGCATTCCGCACGATCCCGATCACGTCGAGACGAACGAGCAGCTCATGCTCAAGTACGAGCACCTGATGGCCCGCGCGGCGTCCTGAGGCGGCATGGGTTAATCTCGGGGGTTGAAGATATTTCCCGGAGATCCATCCCCATGGTTCATGCCCCGTCGTGGCGCATCGTCGCCGCGAGCCTGTTCCTCGTCGCCGGCGCCGGACATGCCGCCGCCCAGGATGCGCTTTCCGCGGCGCGCGGTCCCGGCCATGCCGCCATCGCCAGCGCGAATTTCCTCGCGACCAATGCCGGCTTCGAAGTGCTGGCCAAGGGCGGCAACGCGTTCGATGCCGCGATCGCGGTCTCGTCGACCCTCGCGGTCGTCGAACAGCAGAGTTCCGGCATCGGCGGTGGCTTCATGGCGCTGCTGCACCGGGCGTCCGACAAGCGCGACGTCTTCATCGACGCACGCGAGACCGCGCCGAAAGCCGTCGACATGAAGGTGTACGTCGGCAAGGACGGCAAGCCGAACCGCGACGTGTCGACCAACGGACCGTTGTCGGCCGGCATTCCTGGCGAGCCCGCCGGCCTCGCGTGGATGGCGGAGCACTACGGCAAGCTGCCGCTGTCGGTGTCGCTCGCGCCCGCGATCCGCATCGCGAAGGAAGGCTTCCAGCCCGACAAGCGTTTCCTCGGTGCGATCGACGACCGCAAGGACACGCTGGCGCGTTATCCCGCCTCCGCCGCCCTTTATCTGCCGGATGGCAAGGTGCCGGCGCAGGGCTGGACGCTGCGCCAGCCGGACCTCGCGAAGACGCTCGAGCGCATCGCCGCGAAGGGCGCGGACGGCTTCTACAAGGGCGAAACCGCGAAGCTGCTGGTCTCCGCCTCGCGCGAGGCCGGTGGCAACTGGACGGCCGCGGACCTGGAAGCCTACAAGGTGAAGGAGCGCGAGCCGCTCACGGTCGACTACAAGGGCTACCGCATCGTCACCGCGCCGCCGCCGTCGTCGGGTGGCGTCGCCATCGCGGAAATCCTCAACATCCTCTCGGGTTTCGACCTCACGAAGATGGACCTCGCGCATTCGACGCACCTCACCATCGAAGCGATGCGGCGCGCGTTCCGCGATCACAACGAATACCTGGGCGACCCTGATTTCGTGAAGATGCCGCTCGACATGCTGCTGTCGCGCCATTACGCCGACGGGCTGCGCGCCACCATCTCGCCGGACAAGGCCACGCCCTCCGACCTGCTGCCGACGTCCATGGCGCCGGAGCCGGGCATGCACACGACCCACTTCTCGGTGATCGATGCCGACGGCAACATGGTCGCGTCGACGCTGACCGTGAACCTCGAGTTCGGTTCGGCGTTCGTCGCGAAGGGCACGGGCGTGGTGCTGAACGACGAGATGGACGACTTCGCGCTCGTGCCGGGCCAGCCGAACGCGTTCGGTCTGCGCGGCGCGCTCGCGAACGCGCCCGAGCCGGGCAAGCGGATGCTGTCGTCGATGTCGCCGAGCTTCGTGCTGGGCGCGAACCGCACGGCCGTCATCGGCTCGCCAGGCGGTTCGACGATCATCACGCAGGTGCTCGAAGGCATTCTCGCTTTCGTGGACGGCAAGAGCGCCTCCGAGATCACGGCGCAGAAGCGCTACCACCACCAGTACCTCCCGGACCGCGTCGACGTGGAAGACGGCGTGTTCGACGCAGCGACGACGAAGACGCTGGTCGACATGGGACACGTGCTGCGCAACCGCTCGCCCTGGGGCTTCATGAACGTGGTCACGTGGGATCACCGGACGAACACGCTGGATGCCGCGAGCGATCCGCGCCGTCCGTCCGGTCTGGGCAAGGTGCAATAAGGTCGTCGCGATGAAACTCTGGTCCTTGATCGGCAATTCCCAGCAGCTGGACGGCGGCGCCATGTTCGGCAACGCGCCGCGCGCGATGTGGTCCCGCTGGATCGCGCCGGACGAACACAATCGCATCCCGCTGGCCTGCCGCTGTTTGCTGGTGACCGGTCTCGACGGGCGCAACGTGCTGTTCGAAACCGGTATCGGCGCCTTCTTCGAACCTGCGATGCGCGAGCGCTACGGCGTGGTGGAGGATCGGCATGTGTTGCTCGATTCGCTCGCCGGGGCAGGCCTGTCGCACGAGGACATCGACGCCGTGGTGCTCTCGCACCTGCACTTCGATCACGCCGGCGGACTGCTCGCGCCATGGGCGGAGGGCGAGGCACCGCGGCTGCTGTTTCCCAATGCGCGCTTCCTGGTGGGCGCGGAACACTGGGCGCGAGCGCGCGATCCGCACCCGCGCGACCGGGCCTCGTTCATCCCGGACATCATCCGCCTGCTCGAGGAGAGCGGACGGCTGGAACGGGTCGAGGCCGGCGTCCCGTCGTCGCTGGGCGATGCCGTGCGCTTCGAATTTTCGGAAGGGCATACGCCCGGACTGATGCTCGCCGAGGTGGGTGGCGTGGTCTTCTGCGCCGACCTCATTCCGGGGCGTGCGTGGGTGCACCTGCCGGTGACGATGGGATACGACCGCTGGCCGGAAAAACTCATCGACGAGAAAAAGACATTCCTTGACGACAAGATGGCCCGGGGCGTGAGGCTTTTTTTCACGCACGATCATGGCTGCGCGCTCGCGGCGGTGGAAAAGGATGCTAAAGGCCGCTACACGGCGGTCGATACGCTGGATAGGCTGGACGGGCTAGAGGCCCGCGCCGGCGCATGACGGGGGCAGGATGACGTCGACGTACAAGGTGAAGCATGGCGGCATGGCCTGGGGCACGCGCCTCGCGGGCGCCGTGCTGTTGCTCGCGGGGCTGGGCCTCATCGCGTGGAACGAGCGCCGGGTGATGGATTACGCCGCCGCGATCCAGCGGCATGGCGCGCCGGTGCTCGATCTCGGTGCCGCCGGCCGACCGGCCGCCGGACAGTACGGCTCGCAGACGCGCGTGAGCGGCATGCCGCAGATCGTCGATGCGCCGCGTGACCCGGAATTCAACGTGCGCGCGGACACCCCGATCCTGGTCCGCCATGTCGAAATGTTCCAGTGGCGCGAAATCACCGTCGGCGGTGCCACGCATTACGAGCTCGACTGGGTCGATCGTCCGATCGATGCCTCGACGTTCGCCCGGCCGGCCGGCCACGTGAACCCGGGCGCTTTCCCCATCCAGGGCAGGCAGTTCGAGGCAGGCGAAGTGAAGCTCGGCAATTTCAGACTGTCGGAGAAGATTCTCCGCGCATTCCCTGGCCGTACCACCGTGGCGCCGGACGAAAAGACATTGCCCGCCAATCTGGCCGCGACGTTCCAGCGCGTGGACGATGCGCTGGTCACCAGCGCCAAACCCGCGCATCCGCGACTGGGCGACCTGCGCGTCAGCTGGGAGGCTGTTCCCCTGCAGTCGATGACCGTGCTCGCCCGGATCGACGGCGACACGCTGATCCCCGCGCCCGCGAAGGAGGGCGACGCCGGATTCGACGTGCAGGTCGGCGAACGCAGCCTGCTGGAGGTGGTGCCGGCGCTTCCCGAGCCGCCGCAGGCCGTGCTTCCGCTGCGCGTCATCGCCTTCTTGCTCTCGAGCACTGGCGCGCTGCTGCTCGCGCTCACCGGCCGGATGCGACGCGACGCGTTGTTCGCCCTGGGTATCGGTGCTGTCGTCGTGTCGGCGGTCGCAGGCGTCATGTGGCTCGCCGGCGACGCCATGGCCGCCAGCGTCTGGCTGCTTTTCGCGGTACTCGGTGCAGGCCTCGCCATCTGGCGGGTGCAACAACGCACCGCGCAGGTTCACTGAGGGAGTCGTCCATGCGTATCACCGGACTGTATGCGGCATTGCTGGTGCTCATCACGCTGGGCCTGGCGGTTCGCGTCATGCTCCTGCGCAAGCGAACCAGCATCGGCCTTGGCGACGGCGGCGACCGGACGGTGGCATGCGCGGTCCGCAGTCATGGCAATGCCATCGAGTACATCCCGCTGGCGCTGATCCTGCTGCTGATCCTCGAACTCAACCAGACCATGCCGCTGTTGCTGCATGTCTTCGGTATCGCGCTCATCGTCGCGCGACTGCTGCACGCGTTCGGTCTGTCGCGCTCACCCGGGATCTCGGCGGGCCGCGCCATCGGCGCGGCCCTGACCCTGTTGGCCATGGTGGCGATGGCATTGCTGCTCGTCTGGCAATACCTGGTGATCCACGTGATCACCGCGTCCGGGGTCTGACCGCTCAGGCTTCCGCCGTCTGCGTGCCGTCCGCGAACGCGTAGACGTGGTCGGCCCAGCTGGCCGCCTCGACGTACACCGTGGCCATCTTGGCCACGTGTTCCTCGTCGAGCGTCGAGCCGTTCTCAAGCTCGCCCTGCTCCCAATGGCGGATCTGGTCGAGGATCGCGGCGAAGGGTCCGGTGCCGTCCAGGAGCGCTTCGCGGATCTCGATCGCCAGCGGCAGGTGTTCGAGCACGTAGGACATCGAGGCGTTCATCAGCGTGTCGAGCAGCGAGAACAGGCCGGCGGTGAACGCCATTTCCTGGAGCTCGGGCTTGATGGCACGCGCGAGCTTCTCGCACATGTGCGCGCGAATGAGGGCGAGGCGGAGCAGTTCGGGCGGACGTTCGTCCATGCCCGAGACGGCCATGGTGAAGATCCAGTTGCGCATGCGGTTGACGCCGAAGAACACGGCCGCCTGTTCCACGGACTTGAGCTGGCGGGGCAGGGCGAAATACGCGGAGTTGACGCAGCCGAGCAGCTTGTAGCTGAGGATCGCGTCGTCGCGGATGATCTTGCCCAGTTCGACGGGACCGTTGTCGGGATCCTGCAGCGCACCCATGAGACGCAGCACGCCCAGCTTGCTCGGCGTGAGGCGTGGCATGTCCACGCGTTCCGGACGCAGCAGGTACTTGCCCTGGAACCCATCGACGTCCTGGTCGGCGTAGTCGACGAACGTCTCGTGCGTGTCGATGCCGGTCACGATCACCTTCACGCCGAACGCGTGGACGTAATCCATGTGTGCGCGCGCGGCGACGGGATGGCGGTGATCCACCGCGATCTTGGCGAACTGGACGATGCGCAGCAGCGCGTCGACGCCGGCGCGATGCTCGGGATCGGCGGGGAGGTTAAAGTCCTCGAGCATGAACAGGCAGCCGTGCCCCTTCAGCTCGCGCAGTTTCGCCAGCAGCTGTTCGTCGAGACCGACGTCGGCGCTGATGCTGGCGCCGAGACGCGCGTTGTGGCGGAGGATGTCCGCGTGCTCCATGAGCAGGTCGCGGGACATGTGCAGGAACGCGCGGTTGTCTCGGACCAGGCGCTTGAGGCTGCCGTCGGCGATGGCGCTCAGGGTGGCCTGGGTATGTGCGAGGGAGGCGGCGTCGATGTCGCTGCCGACCGGGCGCGGAAAGAGCAGTTCGTAGGCGAACAGCGACTGCTTCTTGTCGAGGATGGGAATGCGGACGATCGGAAGGATGCCGTCGTCGTTCACCGCTGTCGGCTGGGGAGTTGCTGCCATTGCTTCCTTCTTGCGCCGTCTTGGGTGAGCTTGATTGTCGCTGTTCTGTCGGGATCAGACCTGTGCAAGCGTCGCGGAACGGAGGTTTATCTTCGCCTCTCCGTTGCGGCCGTAAGTCGATCCACCGGGCGAATCGCCCGATATCAGGGCCAATGCCTGGCGCACGTGACCGATGCGCTGGCCGACGATGCGGCCGTTGGTTTCGTTGAGCTGCCTGCATTCGCGAAGGCGCTCGAAGACGACGACCCAGCGCGCGTCGGCGAGGCTGTCGAGACTGGCCGCCTCGCTGAGTTGGCGGCGCTCGACGTCGAGCGATTCGATGCGGTCGAGCAGCTCGCCCTTCGCGCGGGTCGCGGCGTCGAGCGCCTGCGGATCCGTGGCGTCGAGCGCGAGGCGTTCTTCGATGAGGCAGGCGTGCAGGGCGTCGATGTCACGCGCCAGGTCGCCCATCACGGCGACCAGCGCGGCATCGAAATCGGCGCCGTGCGCTGCGCTCATGCCTTGCCGCTACCCATCTGGCCTTCCAGCGCGAGAAACTTGCTGGCGATGGCCTGGGCGTCGGGCTTGTACGTGCCGTCGGCGAGGCGGGCGCGGATTTCGTCCACGCGCTTCGTGTCGATGCCTTCGCCGCGGCTGGCGGCGTCGAGCGCCTTGGCCGAATCGGTGATGCTGACGCTGTCGTCGGTCGGACGAACCGTGGCGGCGCCCTGCGCCGAACCGGCGGAACCGGTCGCGGGATTCTGGGTGCGCAGCTGCACCTGCGGCTGGGGAGCCTGGATGCCGGGTTTGATCGTCGTCGTCATGGGTGTTTCCCTCGGAGCTTGTGTTCCGTCAGACCCTTTAACGGCAGCCTGTCGGCGAACTTTAACCGGCCCGGGGCCGGGGAATGTGACCGTGTCGCTGTTTCGTTCAGGGCAGTACCGCGACCACCCCGGGTCCGCTGACCACGGCGTCGAGCACCTTGCCCGACGACGCGTTGCGGACCTTGAGTCGTGCGCCCGCGTCGCCGGCGCCCATCGCGACGCCCTCGGCACGGATGGTGACGCCGTCGACGGTGGCTTCCATGCTCACCGCGTCGCCGATACGCACGGCCTGGCGTCCGGCCAGCATGCCAGGGGTCAGGACGGTGCCCGCGTTCAATGGCCGAGCAAGTGCGCGGCCGCCGATCTGGTCGAGGCTGGCGATGTAGCCATAGGCGAGGCTGGCGACGTCGCGCTCCTCGCTATGCACGTCGGCCGCGCCCGGACCGTCGCCCCGCGCCAGCGGGCGGCTGGTGACCAGCACGCTCGCGAACATCTGCACCTTGACCGGCACGCGGACGGTCCAGCCGCCGGGCACCGGGCAGCGCACGACGACACTGGCACGCGCGCCCAGCGGGCGGTTGCCCGGCAGCGACGCCTGCAACGGGGCGGCGCAATCCGCCAGGCGCAGGCGGTTGTCGAGCGGACCGGCTTCTGCAGTCATGCGGGCACCGGGAAGATTGCGGTTCGCCTGCAGCCAGTCCACCGCCAGCGCGCGCACGGCGTCCAGCGACTGCGTCGCCGCCGCGGGAAGCGGGCAGGCGAGCAGCGCGGGAAGCACGACGCCGGCGGCGAGGAGACGATGGATCACGCCGCGCGCTCCGCGAGCGAGGCGGAGAGGCCCTGGGCGATGGCGTCGAGCTCGCGCGTCAGGCCCGGAAGCATATGGCTGGCGTCGGCGTGACGCCCTTCGCCGAGCGTGATCGCGTACTGCGATGCGAGTACGGAGAAGCGCTCGCCGGCGGCCCGGACGCCATCGGCCGTGCCGTCCGGGCGCAACGCGCGCAGCTGGTCGATGCAGCGCATCAGCGGCGTGGTATCGAGCCAGCGACGATCGAGGCCCGACGGATCGCGCGAGGCGAGCTCGAGCGCGTAGCGCAGGCCCTGGCTCGCTTCGCGGATCATCTGGCTGAGGCTGGCGGCGTCGAGATTGCCTTCCGTTTCCAGGCGGGCGAGGCCGAGCCGGTGCGCGAGCACCGCGGCGCGCGCGGCGGCGTCGGCCTGACGGCGTGCCTCGTTGGTGACACGGCCCAGCGAGGCCTGCGTCGACTGGATGGTGGCGACACGGCCCGTGAGGGCGGACATGCCTTCGCGGGCGGCGTCGAGGCTGCCACGGGCGCCGCGGACCGCGTCGTCGACGCGCCCCAGTGAGGCCTGCATGCCCGCGATGCCCGCCTGGGACTGGTCGAGGCGGCGAAGGCTGGTCTGGACCGCGTCGTCCAGGTGACCGGCGAATTCGCCGACCGCCTGCGTGACCTGGTCGATCTCCGCGGTGGCCTGCGTGGTCTTCTCGGCCAGCTGCTTGACCTCGTCGGCCACGACCGCGAACCCACGGCCGGCCTCGCCGGCGCGGGCCGCCTCGATCGCGGCGTTCAGCGCGACGAGGTTGGTCTGGTGCGCGATGTCCTGCACCGTGGCCGTCAGCTTGCGGATGGCCGTGAAGTATTCGGAGAACTGCGCGTGGTTGCGGCTCATGCCCGACAGGGCGCTCCGCAGAAGACGCAGCTGGCCGTCGAGTTCGGCCGAGGTCGCCTGACCCTGGCCGCCGGCGTCGGCCATGCCGGCCACGCCCGCGTGGGCCTGGTCGATGGCCGTCGAAATCCTGGCGCCGGCTTCCGTCAAACGACCGGCGGTATCGCGGGCGCCCTCGACGGCCGCGCCGAGTTCCTGCAGCGTCGCGCCGAGCGCCTGCGCGTTCGTCAGGACCATCCCCTGCTGCTCGATCGCCTGGATGGTGGTCGCCGCCACGGTGCGCGGTTCCGCGGGCTTGAGCAGCGCGCCGAGCGCGCTGGCGGCCGCCGGGTACTGGGCGGACAGCGCACGGACGCGCGCGGCGTCGCCGCTGGCGGCCGCGTGGGCGATGAGACGGACGTGCTGGCTCCAGAGGAGGGTCATGGCTTCGCTTTCGCTTGTTTTAGTGGTCGCCCCAGTAGATCGTCAGGGGGCGTGACATCTTGAGCCATGCAATCCACATGCCACGGCCCGGCTACAGAAACGCGCCGGCTGGCCGATACGGTTCGCGACACCATCCGCAGACGCCGCGCAGCCATGGCCCGACCGCTCCTCGACACCGTCGAAACCTTCACCCGGCTGGCCGGGCACAACCGCGTGGCGATGCTGCTGTTCCGCCTGGGCGACGGCCAGGCCTTCGGCATCAACGTCTTCAAGGTGCGCGAAGTGCTGCGCCGGCCGCGGCTGGAGCGCATGCCGAGCATGCACGCGCTGGTCGCGGGCAGCTTCGACTACCGCGGCAACACCATTCCCGTGATCGACCTCGCGGCCGCCATGGGCTACCCACCGCTCGCCGCGGTGGAGACGGCGCACCTGATCGTGACCGAGTTCAATCGCTCGGTGCAGGGTTTTCTGGTGTCCGACGTCGACCGCATCGTGCATGTCGACGGTGCCAACATGACGGCGCCGCCCGCCGCGCTGGGTTACGGCGCCCGCGTCAACGCCGTCACGCGGCTCGATGGCGACCTCCTCGCGGTGGTCGACGTGGAGCAGGTGCTGGCGAGCGTCGACCCCCAGGCGGTCGAGCTCTCGGACCGCATCCAGCAGGCCGCCGTGGTCCAGCACGCGCGCAACCGCCGGGTGCTGGTGGTCGACGATTCCCTCGTGGCACGCACGCAGCTGGTCGACCTGTTCCGCAAGATGGACCTCGAGTGCGTGGTGGCGAAGGACGGCCGTGAAGGCCTGGACGTGCTCGGCACCCTGGCCATGGGCCCGGTCGACGAGCGCGTGGCGCTGGTCGTGTCCGACATCGAAATGCCCCTGATGGACGGCTACGCCCTCACGCGCGCCATCCGCGACGACGCGCAGCTGCGTCATCTGAAGGTCCTGCTGCACAGCTCCCTGAGCGGGGTGTTCAACGAGGCGATGGTCGACCGCGTCGGCGCCGACCGCTTCATCGCCAAGTTCCAGCCCGACATCCTGGCGACGACCGTCCTCGAACTGCTCCCGGCCTGATCGCCGGGCGACGGATCACCGTCGTCACAGCGCGTACGGCGCGTCGGAATTCCGGCGCCAGTCGGTTCGACCCCGCTCCCCGATCCCGGAAAACGGCGCCACGGCGCCGTTTTTCGTGGCCGTCGCATGCATGGCACGCGACTTGCTCCTGCCTCTTCGCCAAGGTCACGAGGGGGCAGGACCCATGCTCGACAAACCCGATTCGCTGTTCGGCGTCCACGCGCAGGCCCTGGGCCTGTGGCAGCGCCGTGCCGAGGTGATCTCCTCGAACCTCGCCAACGCCGATACGCCAGGCTTCCTGGCCCGCGACCTCGACTTCCGCAAGGTGATGGCCGCGGCGACCGGCGCCGTGGAGGGCAATGCCTTGCCCATGACCGCGACCTCGTCGGGGCACATCGGCGGCAATCCCGCGGTGGCCCTCGCCGACGCCGACCGCATGGCCTACCGGGTCGAGACCCAGCCCACCATGGACGGCAACACCGTCGACACGCAGGTCGAGCAGGCGCAGTTCGCGGCCAACGCGATCCACTACCAGGCCTCGCTCGGCTTCATCAACGGCCAGATCCACACCATGCGTCTTGCGATCACCGGGAGCAGCTCATGAGCCTGATCAAGATTTTCGACGTCGCCGGCTCCGGCATGGCCGCGCAGTCCGCGCGCCTGAACACCACCGCCAGCAACATGGCCAACGCCGACAGCGTCGCCAGCAGCGAGGCGGCCGCCTACCACGCGAAGCAGCCGCTGTTCTCCGCGGTGCAGCAGCAGGTCAACGGCCAGATGGAGAACGCGGGCGTGCGCACGATGGGGGTGACGGAAAGCCAGGCGCCCATCCAGTCGCGCTTCGAGCCCTCCAATCCGCTCGCGGACGAAAGCGGCTACGTCTATTCAAGCAACGTCAACCCGGTCGACGAGCTGGTCAACATGATCTCCGCGTCGCGCTCCTACCAGAACAACGTCGAAGTCATGAACAGCGCCAAGCAGCTCATGCAGAAGACGCTCGACCTCGGCAAGTAAGGACCAACCCATGGCAGTCGATTCCATCGGTAGTGGCAGCGCGGCGGCCTCGTCGTCCAGCCAGCTCCAGCAGCAGACCCTGAGCCAGTCGGATTTCCTCAAGCTCATCGTCACGCAGATGACCAACCAGGATCCCACCAAGCCGATGGACGCCACCCAGACTGTCGCCCAGCTGGCGCAGTTCTCGCAGGTGGCCGCGACGCAGCAGCTCCAGCAGTCGTTCGACTCGCTGGCGAGCAACCTCAGCGGCGACCAGTTCGTGCGCGCGGCGTCGCTCGTCGGCACCGAGGTGCTGGTGCCGTCGAAGGCGGCGAAGCTGACGGATGGCACGCTCGGCGGCGCCGTGAACGTCGGCAATTCCGGTACGTACGTCAACGTGCAGATCAAGGACCAGGCGGGCAACGTCGTCCGCACGATGTCGCTCGGCCAGCCGGATGCCGGCCTCGTCAAGTTCACCTGGGACGGCAAGTCCGACGACGGCACGCAGCTCGCCGACGGCGTCTACCAGCTTTCCGCGACTTCCGGCGGAACCGCGATCGACACGTTCGTTCGCGGCAAGGTGGAAGGCGTCGGTGCTTCGGGCACCGACGGCACGTACCTGCAGGTGGCCGGCTACGGCGGCGCCCTGCTCAGTCAGATCGCGCAAATCCTGTAAGTACAGCGAGGAATCCACCATGCCTTTCGATATCGCCCTCAGCGGCATCAACGCGGCGTCCGCCGACCTCGAGGTCACCGCGAACAACATCGCCAACGTCAACACCGTCGGCTTCAAGGGCTCGCGCGCCGAGTTCTCGCAGGTCTACTCGGTGGCGGGACAGAACCTCTCGGCCAACGCGGCCGGTAGCGGCGTCCGCCTGACGAACATCGCCCAGCAGTTCAGCGACGGCAACAACACCCAGACCGGCAACTCGTACGATTTCGCGCTCAGCGGCGCGGGCTTCTTCACGATCCGCGACGGTTCCGGCTACTCGTACACGCGAGCGGGCAACTTCCATCCGGACGACAAGGGCAACATCGTCACGGCCACGGGCCAGTACGTGCAGGCGTATCCGCCGACCGCCTCGGGTGGCTTCGACATGAGCTCGCTCACCGACCTGAAGATCACCACCGGCACGAGCCCCGCGAAGGCCAGCTCGACCGTCTCGCTGACCGCGAACCTGTCGTCGAGCGCCACGGCGCCGACCGGCGGCGCGTTCGATCCGACGAACGACAAGACCTACAACTACCTCTCCACGTTCCAGGCCTACGATTCGCTGGGCGCGTCGCACACCACCAACGTGTACTACGTGAAGGACGCGACCAACCCGAACACGTGGAACGCGTACATGACCGTCGACGGCACGCAGGTCGGCGGCGCGCAGCCCATCGCGTTCACCAGCGGTGGCGCGATCACCACGCCGGTCGGCGGCAAGCTCAACTTCGGCGCGGCGTCCCCGAATCCGGGCGCGGCCCCGATCGACCTGACGATCGACGTGAACAAGGTCACGCAGTTCGGCGACACCTTCGCCACGACCGCCGCCCCGACCGACGGTTACGCCGCCGGCAAGTTCTCGAAGATCGACGTGGCGAAGGACGGCACCGTCTCGGCCATCTATTCGAACGGCGTGACCACGCCGCTGGGCCAGGTCGCCATCGCGACGTTCGCCAACAACCAGGGCCTGCGCCAGCTCAACGACACCAACTGGGTGCCGTCCTCGGAGTCGGGCCAGCCGATCCGTGGCGTGGCGAACTCGGGCGACGTCGGCACGGTGGTCGCGGGCTCGCTGGAGTCGTCCAACACGGCGGACCTCACGGCCCAGCTGGTCAACATGATCAAGGCGCAGCGCAACTACCAGGCGAACGCGCAGGTGATCTCGACCGACGACAAGCTGACCCAGACGATCATCAACATCCGCAACTAAGCGTGACGGCGGTACGCGGCACAGGCCGCGTACCGCCCATCAGACAGGGATCCCGCCATGGACCGCTCCGTATATGTCGCGATGACCGGCGCCACGCAGATCATGCGGGCGCAGGCCGAAGTGGCGCACAATCTCGCCAACGCCAACACCACCGGATTCAAGGCGGAGCTGTCCGCGTTCCAGAGCGTGCCGGTGCAGGGCGATGGCCTGCAGACGCGCATCAACGGCGTGGCGCAGGGCACGGGATGGGATACCACGCAGGGCACCCAGACGCAGACCGGCAACGACCTCGACGTATCCGTGCAGGGCAACGGCTGGATCGCCGTGCAGACGGCGAACGGCACCGAGGGCTACACGCGCGCCGGCAACCTGCGCATCGACGACCAGGGCCTCCTGACCGACGCGCGCGGCAACGCGGTGCTGGGCGGCGGCGGTCCCATCACCATCCCGCAGGCCTCCAGCGTGAAGATCGGCTCGGACGGAACGATCTCGATCGTGCCGCTGGGCGAATCGCCCGCGACGGTCGCCACGACCGACCGGATCAAGCTCGTCAATCCCGGCAACGACCAGATCAGCCTCGGATCGGACGGGCTGATGCACATGAAGGACGGCAGCCAGGCCCAGGCCGACGCCGACGTGAAGGTGGTCTCCGGCGCCATCGAAGCCAGCAACGTGAACCCTTCCGACGTGCTCGTGAAGATGATTTCGCTCTCCCGCGAGTTCGAAATGCAGGTTCGCTCGATCAAGACGGCCGACGAAAACGCCCAGTCGGCATCGAAATTGCTACAGGTGGGGTAACCACCGCCGCCGCGACGGAAACCCGTCGCCGGCACGTCAAGCGCGCACGCGCAGGAGTCAACGATGTTCACGTCCCTCTGGATCGCCAAGACCGGCCTCGATGCGCAGCAGACGCGCATGGACGTCGTCTCGAACAACCTGGCCAACACGAACACCACCGCGTTCAAGCGCTCGCGCGCGGAGTTCGAAGACCTCGCCTACCAGAACCGCGGCCAGGCCGGCGCGCAGACGACGGAACAGACGCAGTCGCCGACGGGCCTCATGATCGGCACCGGCGTGCGCGTGGTCGGCACGCAGAAGATGTTCGAGCAGGGCGGCGTGCAGCAGTCGGACAACCCCCTCGACGTCCGCATCGACGGCCGTGGCTTCCTGCAGGTGACGATGCCGGACGGCACCGTCGGCTACACGCGCGACGGTGGCCTCAAGCGCGACCAGGACGGCCAGATCGTCACCAACGACGGCTATCCGATCGAGCCGGCGATCACCATTCCCGCCAACGCGTCGACGATCAGCATCGGCAAGGATGGCACCGTCAGCGTGACGACGGCCGGCAGCGCGGCCTCGCAGCAGATCGGCACCATCCAGCTGGCCGACTTCGTCAACCCCGCGGGTCTCGAGCCGCGCGGCGACAACCTCTATCTCGAAACCGCCGCCAGCGGCGCCCCGCAGACGGGTACGGCCGGGCTCAATGGCCTGGGCACGATCCAGCAGAACTCCCTCGAAACGTCGAACGTCAACGTGGTCGAGGAGATGGTGAACATGATCGAGACGCAGCGCGCCTACGAGATGAATTCGAAAGCGATCTCCGCCGCGGACCAGATGCTCCAGTTCATCTCCAACAAGACCTGAGACACGTCATGAACCGTTTCTTCGTCCGCCTTCTCGCCGCCGCGCTGCCGCTCGCCACGCTCGCGGGCTGTGCGATCGTGCCGCCCACGCCGAAGCCGATGTATACGGCGACGCTTCCCGAAGAGCCCGCCGCGCAGCCGCGCGCCACCGGGTCCATCTATGCCGATCAGCAGTCGATGGAGCTGTTCGCCGACCCGCGCGCGCATCGCATCGGTGACATCCTGACGATCGCGCTGGTCGAGTCGACGCAGGCCAGCAAGAAGGCCGCGACCAGCACCAGCAAGAAGAACGGCAACAACATCGCATCGCCCACGATTCTCGGGCAGGGTCTGCGCATCGGCGGCAAGAGCGCCGACAGCGCGCTGTCCAGCAACAACGCGTTCGATGGCGACGGCGCGTCGAGCCAGAGCAACCAGCTGACCGGCGAGATCACCGTGACGGTGGCGCAGCGCCTGTCCAACGGCGCCCTCGTGGTGCGCGGCGAGAAGTGGCTCACGATCAACCAGGGCGAGGAGCTCGTGCGCATCTCGGGCATCGTCCGTCCGCAGGACATCGGCAACGACAACATCGTCGCGTCGAGCCGCGTCGCCGACGCCCGTATCGAATACGTGGGCAAGGGCACGCTCGCCGATTCGAACACGCGCGGCTGGCTGTCGCGCTTCTTCGACTCCAAGTGGATGCCGTTCTGATGAGCGCCATGCATCGCTTCCGCGCCATCGCGCGCACCGTCGCGGCCGTGCTCGCGCTCGGCGCCATCGTGCCGGCGCACGCCGACCGCATCCGCGATCTCGTGCAGGTTGGCGGCGTCCGCAGCAACCAGCTGATCGGCTACGGCCTCGTGGTCGGCCTCGACGGCAGCGGCGACCAGACCAGCCAGGCACCCTTCACGACGCAGAGCCTGGAGAACATGCTCCAGCAGTTCGGCGTCAACGTGCCGGCCAACGTCCGCCCGCAGCTGAAGAACGCCGCGGCCGTGACCATCACGGCCGAGCTTCCGCCGTTCGCCAAGCCCGGTCAGCGCATCGACGTCACCGTCGCCTCGATCGGCAACGCCAAGAGCATCCGCGGTGGCGAACTGCTCATGTCGCCCCTCAAGGGCGCCGATGGACAGGTCTACGCCATCGCCCAGGGCAGCGTCGTCGTCGGCGGCGTCAGCGCGCAGGGCAAGAGCGGCTCCAGCGTCCAGGTGAACATTTCCGCCAGCGGCCGCATTCCCGGTGGCGCGAGCATCGAGCGCAGCGTCGCCACGTCCTTCGACAAGGGTGGCGACCTCATGCTGAACCTCAACACGGCCGACTTCACCACCGCGGCGCGCATCGCGCAGGCCGTGAACCAGAACTTCGGCGCCGGAACGGCGAACGCCCTGGACTCCGGCTCGGTCGCGGTGCGCGCGCCGATGGATCCGTCGCAGCGCGTGTCCTGGCTGTCGACGATCCAGGCTCTGGAGGTCACGCCCGGCGACGCGCCGGCGCGCATCATCGTCAATTCGCGCACCGGCACGGTGGTCATCGGTTCCGACGTCAAGGTCGGGGCGGCCGCGGTCGCCCACGGCGCGATCCAGGTCACGATCAGCGAGCAGCCGCAGGTCAGCCAGCCGGCGCCGTTCAGCCGCGGGCAGACGGCGGTGGTCCCGAGCAGCCAGGTCGCCGTGAGCGAAGAGGGCGGCCACATGTTCAAGTTCGGCCCGGGCACCAGCCTCGACGCCATCGTGCGAGCGGTCAACCAGGTCGGGGCGTCGCCGAGCGACCTCATCTCCATCCTGCAGGCGCTCAAGGAATCCGGTGCCCTGCACGCCGAACTCGTGGTGATCTGACATGGCGATCACGGTCGACAACCAGCGGCTCGGTACCTACACGGACATGTCCGCGTTCGCCGGCCTGCGCTCGGCCGCGCAGACGGATTCGAAGACGGCCCTTCCGGTCGTCGCGAAGCAGTTCGAATCGATCTTCACCCAGATGATGCTGAAGTCCATGCGCGACGCGAGCGCGGCCATGGGCGACGACATCATGGGATCGCAGGCCGGCACGGCCTACCGCGACATGTTCGACCACCAGCTCTCGCTGACGTTGTCGCAGGGCAAGGGCATCGGTATCGCCGACATGCTCATCCGCCAGCTCGGCGGCGCCGCGCCGTCGACCGGCGGGTCCGCCGACCTCTTCGCCGGCGTCACCGGCGACGCCAGCACGGCGGCCGCGGTGTCGTCGCCGTCGGACCAGGAAAGCGGCCTGATGAACTCGCTCGAGCGCATGATCGGTCGCGCCGGGCGCGCCGTCGGCGAGGGAGCCAACGCGGTCGCCAACGCGGTGGGCAAGATGACCAGCCCCGAGGATTTCGTCCAGAAGCTCGCGCCGCACGCGATCGAGGCGGCGAAGAAGCTCGGCGTCTCCGTGCGCGCGCTCCTCGCGCAGGCGGCGCTCGAGACCGGCTGGGGCAAGCACATGCCCGCCCAGGGCGGCACCACCAGCTTCAACATGTTCGGCATCAAGGCGGGCAGCAGCTGGGACGGCAAGCGCGTCAACGTCCCGACGCTGGAATACGAAGACGGCGTGGCGGTGCGCAGGAAGGACAGCTTCCGCGCGTACGACTCGCCGTCCGAATCCTTCCAGGATTACGCCGACATGGTTTCGAGCAGTCCCCGCTACGCGGCGGCCGTGGGACGCGGCGACGATGTGGCCGGTTTCGCGTACGCGCTCGTCAAGGGCGGCTACGCGACCGATCCCAGCTACGCCAAGAAGCTCACCGATATCGCCAACGGTCCCGTCATGAAGCAGGCGCTCGCGGCGCTGGAACGCTTCGCCGAAGACCTCTGACGGAACGCAAGGTAAAGGATAACGACGATGGCCGATCTGCTCTCCACCGGAATTTCGGGCCTGCTTGCCTCGCAAGTCGGCCTGTCGACCGTCGGACACAACATCAGCAACGTCAACACCGCGGGTTACACGCGGCAGACGACGACCTTCAACGCGCGGGCCCCGCAGTTCAGCGGCGGCTACTACATCGGACAGGGCGCCGACGCGACCAGTGTCCAGCGCGCGTACAGCCAGTTCCTGACGCAAGCCGTCTGGTCGGCCAGTTCCGGGCAGAGCAGGGCGGTGCAGTACGCCGGTTTCACGGCCGCGGCGAACAATGCGGTCAGCGGCTCGGCGAACCTGCAGACGGCGCTCGATGGTTTCTTCGGCGCGGTCAGCGACGTCGCGAACGCGCCCATCGACACGGCGAGCCGCCAGGCGCTGATCGGCAAGGCGAACACGCTGGTGGCCACGTTCCGCTCGCTGTCGTCGCAGTTCCAGCAGATCGACAAGCAGACCAACCAGCAGATCAGCACGTCCGTCGACTCCATCAACAGCCTCGCCAAGAGCATCGCGGACCTCAACGGCCAGATCCAGCGCGCGTCCGTCGGCGGCGCGGCGCCGAACGACCTTCTCGACGCGCGCGACCAGGCGATTTCGCAGCTCTCGCAGATCGTCGGCGTCAACGTCAGCGATGCCGGCAACAACATGGTCACCGTCTCGGTAGGAAACGGCCTGCCGCTCGTGAACGGCACGGCGTCCACCCAGCTCTCCACCGCCAACAACCCGTACGACGCGTCCCGCCTCGAAGTGGTCGGCCCGAGCGGTTCGATCATCAGCAGCCAGCTCGGTTCCGGCTCGCTGGGCGCCACGTTCGATTTCCGCACGAACGTGCTGGATCCAGCGAGGAACCAGCTCGGGCGCGCGGCGATCGCGATGACGGACGCGTTCAACAAGCAGCACGCGCAGGGCATCGACCTCAATGGCGACGCCGGCGGCAAGTTCTTCGACATCGCCGATCCGGCGGTGCTCAACAACAGCAACAACAAGGGCAACGCGCAGGTCACGGCCACCGTCACCGACGTCGGCAAGCTCGGTGCCTCCGATTACATCGTGCGTTACGACGGTGCCAAGTGGGTGGTGTCGACCACCGCGGGCGTCACGGTGCCTTCCACGGGTACCGGCGCGCCCGGCGACCCGATCCTCATCGACGGCCTCGCGATCACGGTGCCCTCCGGTACCCCGCAGGCCGGCGACAGCGTGCAGATCCAGCCCACGCGCAACGCGGCCTCCACGATCAGCGTGGTTGTGTCCGATACCAACAAGATCGCGGCCTCCGGTCCGCTGGCGGCCACCAAGGCATCGACCAATACGGGCAAGGGCGTCCCCGGCAAGCTGACGGTGACGGACGTCGCGGATCCGAACTTCAGGACGCCCGTCGATATCGTCTTCGAATCGCCCACCACCTACCGGGTCAATGGAGGCCCACTGCAGAACTACACGGACGGCGACACGATCACCGGAAACGGCTGGACGCTAAAGCTGTCGGGTGTTCCTGCCGCTAACGACACGTTCTCCGTGAAGCCGGCGGGTTCGGCCAGCGGCGACAACGGGAACGCGCTCGCGCTGGCGGACGTCGCCAACAAGGGCGTGCTGGACAACGGCGTCACGACGGTGGGCAAGTCCTACAGCCAGCTGATCGCCCAGGTGGGCACGGCAGGCGCGCAGGCCAACACCGCGCTCGACGCGCAACAGAGCATCCTCGATCAGGCCATGGCGTCGCAGCAGAGCCTTTCCGGCGTCAACCTGGACGAAGAGGCCTCCAACCTGCTTCGTTTCCAGCAGGCGTACGCGGCGTCGGCGCAGGTGATCAACGCGGCCAACACCATTTTCGATTCCCTCCTGAGCGCGGTACGAGGCTGACGATGCGCATTTCAACGTCCTGGGGCCAGCAGCAGGCGGTCAACACGATGCTCGATCGCCAGTACCAGCTGTCGCAGACGCAGCTGGCGCTCGGCAACGGCAAGGCCATCCAGTCGCCCTCCGACAATCCCGCCGCCGCCGCGCGCGCGGTGGATACCAGTTCCGCCGCCGCGCAGAACGACCAGTACACGCGCAACATCCAGTCCGCGACGTCGCGCCTGTCGACCGAGGAGCAGGCACTGAACTCCGCGGGCGACATCCTCGATCGCATCCGCTCGATCACGCTCGAGGGCATGAACGGCACGCAGACCAACGAGTCGCGTCAGTCCATCGCCACCGAGCTGCGCCAGACGCTCAAGCAACTCGTGGCCCTCGCCAACACCCGCGACGGGCAGGGCGAGTACATTTTCGCCGGCAGCCGGACCAGTACGCAGCCCTTCACGATCGACGACCTCAGCGTCAGCTATGGCGGCGACCAGAACCAGCGCATGGTCGCCGCAGCGGCCGGCATGCAGGTGGCGACGGGCGACAGCGGTTCGGACGTCTTCATGCAGATCCGTGGCGGCAACGGCACCTTCATCACGTCGGCGGGCGCGGCCAATACCGGTACCGCGGTGGTGGGCGCGACATCGGTGACCGACGCCTCCGCGTGGGATGGCGGCAAGTATTCGATCACGTTCACGTCGCCGACCACGTACGAAGTGCGCGATGCGACCGATGCGACGCTGCCACCCGTCTCCACCGGCACCTACACCGGCGAAACCGGCACCATCAATTTCAAGGGTACGCAGCTCAACCTCACGGGCACGCCCGCGACGGGCGATACCTTCGCCGTCGCGCCGTCGTCATCGCAGGACGTCTTCTCGACGGTGGCTGGCATCATCGCCGCGTTCGAGACACCGGGTGGTGGCGCCCCGATGAACAACCAGATCAACGCGCAGCTGCAGAACCTGGATCAGGCCGCGACGAGTTTTCTCGACACGCGCACGAAGATCGGCGCGCGCATGAACACGCTCGATCAGCAGACGCAGATCGGCGCGGACGTCAGCCTGCAGTACGCCAGCACGCTGTCGAACCTCACCGAGCTCGACTACGCCAGTGCGTCGAGCAAGTTCGCGCAGCAGCAGACGGCACTCAATGCCGCGCAGCAGGCCTTCGTGAAGATGCAGGGCCTCACGCTGTTCAATTACCTCAAATAAGAACGTCGAGACGCGCGGCGACGTGCTTGGGGCGGCCTTAGGGCCGCCTTTTTTTATAGGCGCCGGGTAGGCCTCGACCTTGCCGTATTGCGGCATTGCATTCCTTGAAAAAAGGCCTAAACCCCTCGCCGGGTGTGCCGATAAATAACCCTGACAGCGGCCGGCACGGGCTTTCGGGGCGGGCGCTGATCGAAAAGTGGTTGACAGGTAGAAAAAGTCCTCAAGTTTCTCCCCGGCGTGCCGTAAACCTCTCTGAGGCGGAAGGCTTTCCTAACGGAACCCCGCCGGACTACGCCGCACATCAATCCGGCATTTCGGTTCCGCTTACCAAGGATCAATCCCATGGCTCTGACCATCAACACCAACATCATGTCGCTGAATGCTCAGCGTAACCTGGGCACCTCGCAGACGAAGCTGTCGTCCGCCATCGAGCGTCTGTCGTCGGGTAACCGCATCAACAGCGCGAAGGACGACGCCGCCGGCCTCGCCATTTCGACCCGCTTCACCACGCAGATCAACGGCCTGAACCAGGCTGTGCGCAACGCCAACGACGGCATCTCGCTGTCGCAGACGACCGAGTCGGCCCTCGACGAAGTCACGAACAACCTGCAGCGCATCCGCGAGCTGGCCGTGCAGTCGACCAACGCGTCGAACTCCTCCAGCGACCGCGCCGCTCTGGACGCCGAAGTGCAGGAGCGTCTGTCGGAAGTCACGCGTATCGCCACGCAGACGAACTTCAACGGCATGAAGGTGCTGGACGGTTCGGCGAAGGAACTGAGCTTCCAGGTCGGCGCCAACGTCGGTGAAGTCATCACCGTGGGCCTCGACAAGGGCGTGAAGGCGAACCAGGTCGGTCAGCTGGCCACCGGCTCGATCGGCGGCTTCAAGGCTGCTGCCGACACGGCGGGCGTCACCACCGCTTCCAGCGTCATCGCCGACTACACGGCCAACTTCAACATCACGGTCGGTGGCCAGGCTGCCAGCGTCACCGGCGCGACCGACCAGACGAGCTTCCTCGCCGCCCTGAACACGTCGCTGGACGCCGGTACCTCGGGTGTCACCGCCAGCTTCGACGCCACGAACCACCTCGTGTTCACCGCCGGCACTACGGGCAAGGACTCGGCCGCTCCTCTGATCGCCGGTGCGGGCGCCGCCCAGCTTGGCCAGCTGAAGACGGTGGCCGGTGTGGACGCCGGTTCGACCGCGCCGCTCACCCTGACCGACGTTTCGCTGCAGGTCGGCAGCAGCACCGCGTTCAAGCTCAGTGGCACGTTCAACACGGCGCAGGATCTGGCCGACGCCATCAACGCCAAGTCGGGCGACGGCATCAACGCCTACGTCGGTTCCGACGGCGCCGTGAAGTTCGCCTCGGCCTCCACCATCACGGTGTCCGGCGCGGCGGCTGACCTGACGACGACGGGCCTGACGGCCGGTGCGATCGACGTCTCCACGACGTCCACGCTCGCCGACTCGAGCATCAAGACGGTCGATGGCGCCAACGACACCATCAATCGCGTCGACGCCGCCCTGCAGTCGATCTCGGATCTGCGCTCCAACCTCGGCGCGGTGCAGAACCGCTTCGAGTCCACGATCTCGAACCTGCAGAACATCTCGCAGAACCTGACGGCTTCGAAGTCGGCCATCACCGACGCCGACTTCGCCCAGGAAACGGCGAACATGTCCTCGGCTCAGATCCTGCAGCAGGCCGGCGTCTCGGTCCTCGCCCAGGCGAACCAGAGCCAGCAGATCGTCCAGAAGCTCCTCCAGTAACGGGGAAGGGCTCACCGGACCCCGGGGAGATTTCCCGGGGTTTGGCAGGGTAATTGCTTAGTTGTCACGGCTGGCTCTCGAAAGGGGGCCAGCCGTCGACAAATTGGCGCCCAGGGCAGTGAGGCGTCTTCCAGGAGAGCTTCATGGCCACCAGTCCCGTCAACATCGGTTCCAGCTCGATCGACGTCGCGTCGATCGTCACGAACCTCGTCGCGAACAAGCGCAAGGCGCAGGACGCGAAATACGCCGCGGACTCGCAGGCGAACACCACCCAGATTTCGGCCGTCGGTAACTTCACCTCGTCGCTGACGAGCCTGCAGAGCGCCATCAAGGCGCTGACGGACGGCACGGCGTTCAAAACGCAGAAAGTCAGCGTGGGCGACAGCAAGGCGCTCACCGCGACGGTCGACTCGACCGCGCAGCCCAACACCTACAAGATCAAGGTCGATCAGCTGGCGACCGCGCAAAAGACGATGTCGAGCGCGTTCAGCGACAGCAAGACGGCGATCGGTACGGGCACCCTCAAGATCGCGATCGGCGACAAGTCGATGAGTCTCGATGTCGCTTCCGGCGCCAACACCCTCGAGAACGTCCGCGACGCCATCAACAAGGCGAAGGACAATCCTGGCGTCACCGCCAGCATCGTCACTGGTTCGGACGGCGCCCACCTGGTGCTGACGTCCGTGTCGACCGGCGCCGCCAACGCGTTCACGGTCACGACCAGCGGCGGTGATGGCGGCCTGGCTCAGCTCGACTTCGATCCGGCCACCGGTACCGCGCAGACGCCCGCGGCGGACGCGGTCTTCTGGGTCGACGGAGTCAAGGCGACGAGCGCGTCGAATACGGCGACGTCGGCGATCGATGGCGTGACGCTTTCGCTGACGGCGGTCACCCCCACGAATCCGGACCAGCCGACGACGCTGACGATCACGAACGATCCCGGTGCGGTCACGACCGCGCTCAACTCGCTCGTCACGGCCTACAACTCGTTCATCGCGACCTACAAGCAGCTCACGAAGTACGACCAGACCAACCAGCAGGTCGGCGCCCTGATCGGCGACGCCACGGTCAACTCGATCAAGAGCCAGGTGGCGACGGTGCTGGGCTCGCAGTTCGCGGGGAACACGTCAGGGCCGCGTTCGCTGAGCGACCTGGGCGTGGCCTTTCAGACCGACGGCACGCTCAAGCTCGACACCAACAAGCTCACGAAGGTGATGGCGAACAACCCGAAGGAGGCGCAGAGCCTCCTGAGCGGAGACAACGGTGTCGCGCCGAAACTGGACAAGCTGATCGCGGGGTGGACGGCTTCGAACGGCATCCTCACCCAGCGCACGGCCAACCTGCAGAACAAGGCCAAGGACATCAAGGACGAAATGGCCGCCTTCGACGTCCAGATGGACGATTACTCGAAGCGCCTGACCAAACAGTACAGCGCGCTCGACGCGATGATGACCAAGCTGGCCGGGACCAGCAGCTACCTCCAGCAGCAGTTCGACGCGCTGACGGCCAGCAAGTAACGCACGACTCCAGGACACGCAGACATGGCACTCGGATATTCCCAGGGCGCAGGCGCCTACCAGCAGATCCGCACGCAGGGCGGCCTCGAAACCGCCGATCCGCACGGTCTCGTCACCATGCTCATGGACGGTGCGCTCGAGCGCATCCGCCTCGCGCAGGCGTGCATCGCCACGGGCAACGTCGCCTCCAAGGGCGAGGCCATCTCCAAGGCGATCGAGATCGTCGGCGCGCTCCAGGCGGGCCTGAACCACGAGGTGGAGACGCCGCTGGTCGGTCAGCTGGATGGCCTGTACGACTACCTGAGCCGTCGTCTCCTGCACGCCAACCTGAACAACGACACCGAGGCCCTCGACGAGGTCACCCGCCTGCTCGGGCAGGTACGTGACAGCTGGGTCGCGATTCCCGTCGCGGCGCGCCAGGTGGCCGGAGCCGGCGCATGACCGACGTCTGGTGCGACCTGCCGCGGGCCCTGGCTCTGACCGAGTCGATGCACGCCGCGGCCAGCGATTCGCGCTGGGACGACCTGGTCGAGCTCGAAGCAGAGCGCGACCCCGTGCTCCGCACCGGAACCATGCGGCCGGCGCCCGAAACGCTGGAGTCGCTCAAGTCGATCATGCTCCTCGACGGCCTGATCAAGGACCTCGTCGCCGTGGCCCGCGACGAAGCGGCGATCGCCTGGGAAGCGTCGCGTCGCGTCCGTCGCGCCGTGGCCGCGTATAGTTCGTTCTGACCGCAATCTCTCGGCAGGGGGCAGGGCGCATGAGTGACGACGGCTGGAAGGCTTTTTCCGACCGGGTGGCCTGGGATGCCGCCTTCCACGCGACCGTCGAAAGCGTCGCGAGACCCGACGGAGCGGCCCTCGCCCTGATCAACGACCGGAACACCAGCGTGCTGGTCGCGGTGTCGGCGCTGATGGACCGGCGCAGCGACACCTCCGAGGACGACAGCCCGCTGACCCAGGAAGTGGCCCGGCTCGACGCCAAGCTCAACGTTCTGATGGAGATAGTGAACCGGCTGCTGCTCCCGCAGGCGGGCCTGCCTTCGCGTCTGAACCTGCGCTTCAACGCCATCGGCGCGGTCCTGCCCTGGGCCGGCCTTCCGCCGGTCGGTCAGCCGGTACTGCTCAAGATCCATTTCGACGTCTGCCGGGCGCTGCCGCTCGAACTGCCGGGCGTGCGCACCGCCGGCCCCACGGACGGGAAGGGGTTCATCGTCTTCGAAGGGCTGACGGAGGCCGTCCGCGACGGCATCGAGCGCCTGGTTTTCCGCCAGCACCGGCGCCAGGTGGCCGAAGCGCGTGCACATTCCCGGCCAGTCGAAAGCTCTTCCGAAGGCATGTGACCTTTTACGTCACGTGACGTAGAAACGTCGCATGGCGCCCCGCGTCACATTCGTGACGCCTGTCGTCACGCTTGACGCTTCGGACCTTCACGGCGGGCTCCACTCACGGACGGTAGGGACCGGCCGCGACGCCTTTCCGCCGCACCGCGACGTAAATTTCCGCCTTCGCGCGGCGGAATTCCGCCGTTGGCACGCTCCTTGATTGATACCTTGCAACGAAGCCGACGGGATTCCATCGCGGAACCTGCCAGGCACTTCGATCACACGCATGAAGCGAGGTATCCCAGGTGAAGTCTTCCCACTTTCTTGTCGTCGAATCCGACGCCACGCGCGCCGAAACCATCGTCTCGGCGCTGGCCTTCCTGGGCTACCGTCCCGTCGTCGCCGGCCGCATGCCGGTCGGTGAAGTCGCCGAGAGCTGGCGGGGGGTGTATGTCGGCACGGTCGAAGACGAGAACGAGCTGGAAGCGCACCTCGCGTCGCTCGGTCGCGGCGGCCGCAACGTTCCCATGCTGGTCGCGGCGGATTCACCGCTGGCCACCTCGCTGATCGCGGACGACACCCGCAGCAGCAACGTCGAACTGATCGACATGCCGCTGCGCTACGAGCGCCTGTCGGAAGCGCTGCGCAGCCTGCAGTCGCGAATCGAGCCGCCGGCGTCCAGCCGCCGCTTCGTTGGCCAGTCGGGTCCGATGCAGCGCGTGAACGCGCTGATCCGCCAGGTCGCGCCGTTCGATTCCAGTGTGCTCGTGCTGGGCGAATCGGGTAGCGGCAAGGAACTCGTCGCGCGCACCATCCACGATTGCTCGCCGCGTCGCGACAAGCCGTTCGTCGCGATCAACTGCGGCGCGATCCCGGCCGAACTGCTCGAGAGCGAACTCTTCGGCCATGAGAAGGGTGCGTTCACCGGCGCCATCAGCACCCGCAAGGGACGCTTCGAGATGGCCGAGGGCGGCACGCTGTTCCTCGACGAGATCGGCGACATGAGCCTGCCGATGCAGGTGAAGCTGCTGCGTGTGCTGCAGGAACGTGTCTTCGAGCGCGTGGGTGGCAACCGTCCGCAGCGCTGCGACGTGCGCATCATCGCCGCGACGCACCGCGATCTCGAAGGCGCCATCGAGCGCGGCAGCTTCCGCGAGGATCTCTTCTACCGCCTGAGCGTCTTCCCGCTCGAGATGCCGCCGCTGCGCCAGCGCCTCGAAGACCTTCCCGCCCTCGTATCCGAATTCAACCACCGCCTCGTCCAGCGCGGCCTGTCCTCGGTGCGCTTCTCGCCGAGCGCCGTGGGCGCGCTGTGCCGTTATTCGTGGCCGGGCAACGTCCGCGAGCTGTCCAACCTCGTGGAGCGCATGGCGATCCTGATGCCGCACGGCGAAGTCCGCGCCGCCGACCTGCCGGAGAAGTACCGCGGCGCGCTGCCGGTGGAAGAGGTCTCCGGCGCCGCACTGATCGCCATGATGGAGGCCGAGCCGGAAGTCACGGAGTCCTTCGCCTTCATCGGCGAGGGCGATCCCTCGGTCCTTCCCCAGGGCGGTCTCGATCTGAAGGATCACCTCGCCGGCATCGAGATCGGTCTCATTCGTCAGGCCCTGAACTCCGCCAATGGTGTCGTGGCCCACGCGGCTAAGCTGCTGCGCGTCCAGCGCACGACGCTGGTCGAGAAGCTGCGCAAGTACGGCCTGTCCGAGACCGTGCAGGCGGGCTGATGCCGCGTCGGTTGGCACAGGTCGTGCATCGTGTGTCGTAAACCCGATGCAAGCGTTGGAAAACCGTCATGACCACGATCGACGTCAACAGCCTCCTGCTCCAGATGCGCCGCATCAGCGCGCAGACCGAGATGCCCGCGATCCGGGGCGTCGGCGAAACGGCGGCGGCCGAGAAGGGTGCCTTCGGCGACCTCCTGAAGCAGTCGATCGAAGGCGTCTCGCAGCAGCAGGGCAAGGCGAAGGACATGGCGATGGCGTTCGAGCGCGGCGATCCCGGCATCGATCTCGCGCAGGTGATGATCCAGGGCCAGAAAGCCGACCTCTCGTTCCGCGCCCTCACCGAGGTGCGCAACAAGATGGTCGATGCGTACAAAGAAATCATGAACATGTCGATCTGATCGACGCTGATCCCACCGACAGGATTCGACCCGAACCATGGCAGACAACGGCGTAGCCACCACGGATAGCAACACGGCGTCACGCATGGATTCGCTGAAGTCGCTGGCGCAGACGCCGGCGGCCCGCCAGCTCTTCATGCTGGCCGGCATCGCCGGCGCCGTCGCGATCGGCATCGCCGCGGTGATGTGGTCCCGCGCTCCGAACTACGGTCTGCTCTACGGCGGCCTCGAGCAGAAGGACGCCGCCGCCGTCACGCAGGCGCTCCAGGCGGGCAATACCCCGTACACCCTGAGCACCGACGGCAGTTCCATCTTCGTGCCCGCGGCCGACGTCGCTGGCGTCCGCTTGAAGCTCGCGGGGCAGGGCCTCCCGCAGGGCAGCGCGGCCAGCGCCGTGCCGCAGACGGATTCGCCGTTCGGCATGAGCGACATGGCCGAGCGCTCCCGCTACCAGTCGCTGCTGGAAAACGATCTTTCGAACACCATCGCCGGGCTGCAGTCCGTGCGTGCGGCGCGCGTCCACCTCGCGCTGCCCAAGCCGTCGGCGTTCATCCGCGACAACAAGCCCGCCAGCGCGTCCGTCGTCGTGACGCTGTATCCCGGTCGCCAGCTCGACCAGGGCCAGGTCGCCGCGATCGTCCATCTGGTCGCGGCCAGCGTTCCGGATCTCGACACCCGCCAGGTGTCGGTCATCGACCAGGCCGGCAACCTGCTCACCGTCAGCGATCCCGACAGCGCCTCGGCGATCGGCGATAGTCGGCTGCGCCTGTCGAACCGCATCGAAGCGACGTACACCCAGCGCGTCGAAGACCTCCTGACGCCGCTGGTCGGCGCGGGCAAGGTGCGCGCGCAGGTATTCGCGGATCTCGATTTCTCGCAGACCGAAAAGGCGAGCGAAACGTTCAACCACGACAATCCCGCGCTGCGCAGCGAACAGACCAGCAGCGACACGCGCACGGAGCCGGCGAACAACGGCGGCGTGCCGGGCGCGCTAAGCAACCAGCCGCCGAACACCGGCGCCAACGCCACGGCGGCGAATCCCGCCGCCGGTGGCAAGGCGGGCGCGCAGACGGCCAGCACGCAGGCCACGCAGACGCCCACGCAGCAGACGCAGAACGCGACACGCAACTACGAGCTGGACCGCACCGTCAGCCATGTCACCGATCCGGCCGGCAAGGTTGCGCGCCTCTCCGTCGCGGTGGTGGTGGACAACAAACAGGTGCCCGACAAGGACGGCAAGACGAAGAGCGTGCCGTTCACGCCCGAAGAGCTCACGCGCCTGACCGAGCTGACCAAGAATGCCGTCGGCTTCAGCGCGGCGCGCGGCGACAGCGTCAGCGTGATCAACGAGGCCTTCCACGGCAACGTGGCCGAAGAGGCGCCCCAGAGCACGCCGTTCTGGGAACGCCCGGGCATGCTCGACCTGATCAAGCAGGGCCTCGGCGTGATGATCGCGCTGATCGTCGGCTTCTTCGTGCTGCGCCCGATCCTCAAGGGCCTGCTGAAGCCGGCGCCGCTGGCCATGAACAATGTCGCGCTCGCCGGCCCCATGCCGACCGTGTCGGTCATGGTCGACGACGACGACATGACGCCCGATCGCGTCAGCACGGGCTCCCAGGCACAGCTCGGTTCGCCCGCGCTGCTGGCCTATGAACAGAAGGTGGGCCTCGCCAAGCGCATGGCCGCCGAGAATCCGAAGCAGGTGGCGCAAGTGGTGAAGAGCTGGGTGTCCGACGATGGCGGCTGAGCAGAAGGAAGCCCTGACGGGCGCGCAGCGCGCCGCGATCCTGCTCCTCACGCTCGGTGAGGAAGACGCGGCATCGATCCTGAAGCACCTCGGCGCACGCGACGTGCAGGCCGTGGGGACGGCGATGGCCGCGCTGAAGAACGTGAGCAAGGAGCAGGTGGATCAGGTCCTGACGCGCCTCCAGGAGGACGTCGGCCAGCACACCTCCATCGGTGTCGGCACCGAGGAATACATCCGCCGCATCCTGGTCAACGCGCTGGGCGAGAACAAGGCCGGCGGCCTCATCGACCGCATCCTCCTCGGCCGCAGCAGCAAGGGCCTGGAGTCGCTGAAGTGGATGGAGAGCCGCGCGATCGCCGAGATGATCGGACAGGAACATCCGCAGATCATCGCGCTCGTCATGGCGCACCTCGAGTCCGACCAGGCCGCCGAAGTCATTGGCTACCTGCCGGCGCGCACGCGCAGCGACGTCGTCATGCGCATCGCGACGCTCGACGGCGTGCAACCGCACGCGCTGAACGAACTCGACGAGATCATGGAGCGCCAGTTCTCGGGCAATTCCAACAAGCTGAAATCCGCGAGCGTGGGTGGCCTCAAGGCCGCCGCCGACATCCTCAACGCGATGGAGACCTCGCGCGAGGCGGAGCTGATGGCGTCGATCCGCGGCATCGATTCGGGCCTGGGCGAGCGCATCGAGGAGCTGATGTTCGTCTTCGACGATCTCGCCGATCTCGACGACCGCAGCATGCAGACGCTGCTGCGCGAAGTGCCGTCGGCACGGCTGATCACCGCGCTCAAGGGCGCGGAGGCCGCCATCCGCGAGAAGATCTTCTCGAACATGTCCAAGCGTGCCGCCGACATGCTGCGCGACGACCTCGAGGTCAAGGGTCCGGTGCGTCTGTCCGAAGTGGATGCGGCGCAGAAAGAAGTGCTGGCCACCGCGCGGCGTCTCGCCGACGCCGGCCAGATCAATCTCGCCGGTGGCGGGGAAGAATTCGTCTGATGAGCCTGACCTCGATCCTCGCCCGCGAGAGCGTCGCACAGTTCGAGCGCTGGGAGCTCCCGGTCGTCGGCGGTGTCGATGCGCCCGATCCCGCGGGGCAGGACGACGAGGGGCCGCATCGGCCCACCGTCGCCGAGATCGAGGCGATCGAACGGCAGGCGCGCGAGGAGGGCTTCAGCGCCGGCCTCGCGGAAGGCCGCGCGATGGCGAAGCGTGAGCTCGCCGAGCAGGTCGCGCGCCTCGACGCGCTGGTCGCTGCGGTCCAGCGTCCCTTCGCCGACCTCGACGACGAGGTGGCGGGCGACCTCGCGCAGCTAGCGACGGTGATCGCCGAGCGCGTCCTCGGCTACGAGATCGCGACGCGACCGGAGATGATCGTGGACGTGGTGCGCCAGGCGGTCGACGCGCTGCCGGCGGCGACCCGACACCTGAAGATCCACCTGCATCCCGCCGACGCGGCGCTGGTTCGCGAGCATCGTTCGTCGCTCGATCACGAAGGGACCGTCGTCGACGACGCCGCGCTATCGCGTGGCGACGTGCGTCTCGAAAGCGGACACTCGCGCCTCGACGGTCGCGTGCGCACGCGCATGGCTGCCGTCATCGACAGCGTGTTGCAGGGGCAGCCCGAACTCCACGACGACGAGGTCGTCGCTCCGTGAACGCCGAGCAGCACGTCGCGTCGCGCAACGCGCGCTGGCGCGAGACGCTCGCCGCCCAGCGCGCCGGCGCGGAGCACGTCCGGCCGATGCAGGCCGAAGGCAAGCTGCGCCGCGTGGTGGGCCTCACGCTCGAGGCCGTCGGCTGTGAAGCCCCGGTGGGCGCGCGGTGCATGGTCGCCGGCGCCGATGGCAAGCAGCTCGAAACCGAGGTCGTCGGCTTCTCCGACGGCCGTCTCCTGCTCATGCCCACGGGTGAAATGCACGGCGTCCTGCCGAACGCCAGGGTGACGCCGGTCGCGGCCGTCTCGGGCATCCCGGTGGGCGATTCGCTGCTGGGACGCGTCATCGGTCCGGATGGCGCGCCGCTGGACGGACAGGGGCCGCTCCACGCGCGCGAGCGCGTCCCGCTGCGCCGCGATCCGATCAACCCGATGCTGCGCCAGCCGATCGACACGCCGCTCGACACCGGGGTCCGCGCCATCAACTCGCTGCTGACCGTCGGTCGCGGCCAGCGCATCGGCCTGTTCGCCGGCTCCGGCGTGGGTAAATCCACGCTCATGGGCATGATGACCCGCTTCACGGACGCGGATGTCGTGGTCGTCGGGCTGATCGGCGAACGCGGCCGCGAAGTGAAGGAATTCGTCGACCACACGCTGGGCGAGGAAGGCCGCCGCCGCGCGGTCGTCATCGCCGCGCCGGCCGACGCGCCGCCGCTGTCCCGCCTGCGCGGGGCGCAGGTGGCGACCGCCGTGGCGGAACATTTCCGCGACCAGGGCAAGCGTGTGCTGCTGCTGATGGACTCCCTGACGCGTTACGCGCAGGCGCAGCGCGAGATCGCGCTCGCGATCGGCGAGCCGCCTGCGACCAAGGGCTATCCGCCGTCCGTGTTCGCCATGCTGCCGGCGCTCGTCGAGCGTGCCGGCAACGACGCCGAGGGCCGCGGCTCCATCACCGCGTTCTACACGGTGCTCACCGAGGGCGACGATTATCGCCATGATCCGATCGCCGACTCCGCGCGCGCGATCCTCGATGGCCACATCGTGCTATCGCGTGACATGGCCGAGGCCGGACACTATCCGGCGATCGACATCGAGGCCTCCATCAGCCGCGTCATGCCGGCGGTGGTGTCGAAGGAGCACATGCGCTCTGCGCAGCGCTTCCGCCAGGTCTATTCGGCCTACCGCCAGCAGCGCGACCTCATCGCCGTGGGCGCGTACCAGAAGGGCAGCGATCCCCGCACCGACGAGGCCATCGCGCTGTATCCGCGTCTGTCGGCGTTCCTGCAGCAGGAGACCGACGTGCCCGTGAATCTCGACGAGGCCGAAGCGGGTCTCGCCGAAACGACGCAGGCCGGCTGATGCCTTCCCGCGCCGACCGTCTGCAACCCGTCGTCGACCTCGCCGCCGAGCGCGCGGAGAAGGCGACGCTCGCGCTTGCCACCCACCAGCGCGCCGTGGCGGATGCCGAGCACCAGCTGTCGGAACTGCGCCGCTATCGCAACGAGTATGCGGGCATGCCGGACGGCATCGGGGTCACGGCGCTGCTCAACCGGCAGCAGTTCCTGCAGAAGATCGACATGGCCATCGTCCAGCAGATGAGCGAAGTGGAACGG
The DNA here is from genome assembly GCF_900110505.1 of Luteibacter sp. UNC138MFCol5.1. Classification (GTDB taxonomy): domain Bacteria; phylum Pseudomonadota; class Gammaproteobacteria; order Xanthomonadales; family Rhodanobacteraceae; genus Luteibacter. Next base: position 726,668 of record NZ_FODZ01000002.1, on the reverse strand, counting down.
CGCGGCAAGGCGCTCGAGCGCGCGCGCGACGACTGGGCGACGGCGCGCGGTCGCGCGAAGGCGCTGGATTCCGTCGCCACGAAATACCGGGACCAGGAGCGCAAGCAGCAGGATCGCCGCGAGCAGGAGCAGGCCGACGAGCGCTCGCAGTACCGTCGCGCGCCGCGCGACGACGGCTGACGCGCCTGGCCCATCACCGAACGAAACGAACGGATCACCCCCCCCATGAACAACGCCACGCTCGCCCTCCAGACCGCACACGCTGCCGCTGCGTCCCCGACGCCCACGGGCCCGCGCGTGCAGGACGACGCGGCACCGTCGAAGCGGTTCGACGCCGCCCTCGACGCCGCTCACGCGGACGCGCGCCAGACGCAGCATCCGTCGACGGCGACGGGCACCGATAAAGCGGCTCCTCCGCCGAAGGCGCCGCCCGCGAAGGACGCCGCCGTCGACGAAAAGGCGGCCGACAAGAAAGACGACACCGCGGTCACCGGCGACCCGTCGATCGCCGCGACGATGCTTTCGCTCATCGGCGTGCCCGTGAAGGTCACGGAGGCCGCGACGAGCGTCCTGGGCGCCGTGAAGGGCGCGACCGCAGGTCCCGTGGACGGCGCCCTGGGTGCGACGGCTGCCCTTGCGGCGCTGTTGCCCGGCGACGCGGCGAAGCCGCAGAACGCCGAGGCCGGCCTTCTGGCGACGGCGGCCGACGCGGGCGGTGCGCTCGCGGCGGCTGCCGTGGCGCCGGCGGCGACGGCATCGCCTTTCGACGCGCTGATGGCCGCCCAGGCGAGCGGTGCCGCCATCGGGAAGGACGATCCCGGTTCGGCGATCGACATGGCGAACGGAAGCCCGATGCCGCTCGTGCATGGCCAGCCGATGGCGCATGGCGCCGCGCCCGTCGTGCAGATGCAGGCCACCCAGGCGGCCACATCGCCGCAGTTCGCGCAGGAACTGGGCGACCAGATCGCGTGGATGGGCTCGGGCCAGGTGAAGGAGGCGCGGATCAAGCTGCATCCCGAGGAGCTCGGCAGCATGGACGTGCGCGTCAACATGGATGGCGGCAAGGTCAACGTCGCGATCATCGCGCAGCATCCGGCGGCGGTTCACGCCGTCCAGCAGACGCTGTCGCATCTCGACACCATGCTCGCGCACCACGGGCTCTCCCTCGGCCAGGCCGACGTCGGGCAGCGCCAGGCGGGGCAGGGCGCCGACGGCCAGAATGGCGCGGCTGGGCAGGGCGGCGATATCGAGGGTTCCGCTCCCGACGTCGTCACCACCACGCGCATCTCGCCGCGTGGCCTGGTCGACGAGGTGGCATGACCAGAGCACCGGGCCCGCCCGGACGCTGTGGGAGCGGCCCCGGCCGCGACATCTTTTCGCGAAGAGCAACAGGGCCTGTGGCGTTCGGCGAAGAGCCGTCGCGGCCAGGTCCGCTCCCACAG
>NZ_FODZ01000002.1:300112-725031 GCF_900110505.1 Luteibacter sp. UNC138MFCol5.1 | reverse complement strand
GGGCGTCAAAGTTTCGACTTGTGTCGGCATTCCGACTGACGCAAACCACGTCACACCCCGGTAAATTGGGCCTTTTCCGTTGCGTCGCCACTGGCACGCCGATTGCACACTAGTACCGGGGCCCGCGAGGGCCGACACATCCGACGAATTCGCACCAGAGGTTTCCACGCATGGCCGCAGCAGCTCCCACCGACGCCGAAGGCGCACCGAAGAAGAAAAAGAAGGGCCTCGTGCTCATCGTCGGCGCGCTTGTCGTCCTTGCCGCGGGCGGCACCGGTGCGTGGTTCATGCTGAAGGGCGGCCACAAAGGCGCCGAGAGCGCAGCGGAGGTCGCGAAGTCGAAGCCGGCGGTCTACCTCCAGCTCGATCCGGCGTTCGTCGTCAATTTCCAGGACGAGAACGCGCTGCGTTTCCTCCAGGTGGGCGTCAACGTGATGTCGCACGATCCGGAAGCGATCGCCGCGGCGAAAGAGGCGGACCCCGAGATCCGCAACGCCCTGCTCATGCTGTTCTCGGCACAGGACGTGAAGTCGCTGTCCGACGTGAAGGGCAAGCAGAAGCTGCAGGCGTCGGCGCTCGCGGAGATCCAGCGCGTGCTCAAGGCGAAGATCGGGCGTCCCGGCGTGGACGCGGTCTATTTCACCAGCTTCATCATGCAGTGACGGGGACCCCGCGGCCATGAGCGACATCCTCACCCAGGAAGAAATCGACGCCCTGCTCGCGGGCGTGGAAGGTGGCGCGGTCGAGACCGAGGTCGAACTGCCGCCGCCTGGCGGCATCCAGGACTACGACTTCACCCAGCAGGACCGCATCGTTCGCGGCCGCCTGCCGACGCTGGAGATGGTCAACGACCGCTTCGCCCGCTATTTCCGCGCCAATCTGTTCAACGTGCTGCGGAAGTCGTGCGAGGTGTCGGTCCTCGGCGTGAAGATGACCAAGTTCAACGAGTACGTCCATTCGCTGGCCGTGCCGAGCAACCTCAACCTCATCCGCATCAAACCGCTGCGCGGCACCGCGCTGATGGTGTTCGAGCCGCGCCTCGTCTTCACGGTGATCGACAACTTCTTCGGCGGCGACGGCCGTTACCACGCCCGCATCGAAGGACGCGACTTCACGCCGACCGAGAACCGCGTCATCCAGATCGTGCTGCAGGAGGCCTTCACCGCGATGGCCGAGGCCTGGGCACCGGTGCTGAAGATGCAGTTCGAGTTCCTGAACTCCGAGATCAATCCGCAGTTCGCGAACATCGTCAGCCCGACGGAGACGGTGGTCGTCTCGCGCTTCCATATCGAGCTCGACGGTGGCGGCGGCGAAGTGCACCTGACGCTGCCGTATTCCATGGTCGAGCCCATCCGCGAGCTCCTCGACGCGGGCGTGCAGAGCGACCGCGCGGAGCGCGACGACCGCTGGATCCAGAACCTCCACGAGGAAATCCTCGACGCCGAGGTCGAGATCACGTCGCTGCTGGCCGAGGCGCGCCTGACCATCGGCGACTTCCTGCACCTGCGCAAGGGCGACGTGATTCCGATCAGTCTGCCGGAGACGGCGACCGTCTTCGCCGAAGACGTGCCCATCTTCCGTGGCCGCATGGCGAACTCGGGCGGCAACAAGGCGGTGCAGTTCGACTCGCTGTTGCGTCGGAACGCGCCGCGCCCCGCCGTGGCCCCCGCTCAGCCGGTGACCGAGCCGGTCTGACGCGCCGTGGCCGGCCGTCGGCCGGCATCGCCGATGCGATCGGCTCCCACCCTTCGGTAGCTGCTGGCCGGACCCGGCTACCGAAGGGGTGGGAGCCGATCGTATCGGCGATCCATGTCCGGAAAGCGACCCCGTCAATGGCCCGTCTTGGTGACTAACTGCCGTCGAGCGTCAGCTTTCTGACTGTCGCGCTGCGTCACATCCCGACTGCGACGCCGCGCGCATTTCCCGAACCGCGTCGCGACGCCGTTTTCACCATCCTTCCAGTCGACCAGACCCGTGGCACGCCGCTTGCTTCACATGGCCTGCACCCGGCAACGTCTCTCACTGGAACGGACATGAACGAACCCACCACCCTCGACGCAATCGACTCCAGCGACGCCTCGCTGGCCTCGTCCATCGGCCTCGGCAACGAGGTGAACCTCGACGTCATCCTCGACGTGCCGGTCACCATGGCGATGGAAGTCGGCCGCACCAAGCTCAGCATCCGCAACCTGCTCCAGCTCAACCAGGGTTCGGTCGTCGAACTCGACCGCGCCGCCGGCGAGCCGCTGGACGTCTTCGTCAACGGCACCCTCGTCGCCCATGGCGAGGTCGTCGTCATCAACGAGAAATTCGGCATCCGGCTGACCGACGTGATCAGCCCGGCCGAGCGCGTCCGCAAGCTGCGGTGATCCACGTGCGCCGTACCGTCGCCGCCCTCGCGGGCGGCTTCCTGCCCTGCGCCCTGGTGGCGGCTCCGGCCGCCGCCCCGGCCGTCGATACCGGCGCGGAACTGTTCCGCGTGCTGATCAGCCTGCTCGGCGTCGTGGCGCTCATCTTCTTCGTCGGCTGGCTCAGCCGCCGTGCCCAGGCGCGCGTGCGTCCGGGCGGACGCAAGATCCACGTCATCGAATCGATGCCGGTCGGCATCAAGGAAAAGGTCATGCTGCTCGAAGTCGGCGGTACGCAATTGCTGGTCGGCGCCTCGCCGACGGGTGGGTTGCGCACGCTGCACGTGCTCGAGACGCCGGTCGAGGTCGACACCCCCGCGGGTCCGACGCCTCCGATCCGCGGGTTCCGCGACGTCCTGGCCCAGTGGAAGCGCCCATGAAGCGCTGGCCCTGGCTCGTCCTCCTTCTTCTCCTTCTGGCCCCGTTTCCGGCGTTCGCCGCCGACCCCCCGGGCATCCAGCTGCTGAACGTGCAGCCGGGCGCCAACGGCGGCCAGACGTGGTCGCTGTCGATCCAGCTGCTGGCGCTGATGACGGCGCTCACCGCGCTGCCGGCGATCCTGCTGATGATGACGTCGTTCACGCGCATCATCATCGTGCTCGGCTTCCTGCGCCAGGCGCTCGGCACCAACAGCACGCCGCCGAACCAGGTCATCCTCGGCCTGTCGCTGTTCCTCACGCTTTTCGTCATGACGCCCGTGATCGACAAGGCGTACGACGCGGGCATCAAGCCGTACATGGATGGCCAGATGAGCGTGCAGCAGGCGCTGCCGCTGGCGGCCGCGCCGTTCCGCCATTTCATGCTCGAACAGACGCGTGACCCCGATCTGCAGCTCTTCACGAAGCTGGCCGGCGAACAGCCGTATGCCGACAAGGACGCGGTGCCGTACCGCGTCGCGCTCCCGGCGTTCGTCACCAGCGAGCTGAAGACCGCGTTCCAGATGGGCTTCCTGCTGTTCATCCCGTTCCTCATCATCGATCTGGTCGTCGCCTCCGTGCTGATGTCGATGGGCATGATGATGGTGTCGCCGATGATCATCTCGCTGCCCTTCAAGATCATGCTCTTCGTGCTGGTCGACGGCTGGACGCTGCTGCTGGGCACGCTGGCGGGGAGTTTCTTCCAATGACGCCGGAATCCGTCATCGGCTTCGGCCAGCAGGCCCTGCACATCGCGATGCTCATCGGCGCGCCGCTGCTGCTCACGGCGCTCGCGGTCGGCCTGCTGATCGGCATGATCCAGGCGGCGACGCAGATCAACGAGCAGACGCTGAGCTTCATCCCGAAGCTCATCTCCATGGCGCTGGTCATGATCATCGCCGGCCCGTGGATGCTGCGGACGCTGGTGCAGTTCACCCGCACGCTCATCGAGAACCTTCCCCAGGCGGTCCGCTGATGCCGATCGACTTCGGCCAGCTCGAGGGATGGGTCGGCGGCGCCTGCTGGGCGCTCGCGCGCATCTCGGGCCTGCTGCTGGTCGCCCCCGTGCTCGGCGCGACGACGATTCCGATGCGAGTACGCCTGGGGCTGGCGCTGGTCCTGACCATGGTGCTCGCCCCGCTGGCGCCGCTCGACGTCCGTCCGATCTCGGCACAGGGCATCGCGACGCTGGCCCAGCAGGTGCTGGTCGGCGCCGCGCTGGGTTTCATCCTCAGGCTGATCTTCGAGGCCGTGTCGTTCGCCGGCCAGCTGGTGTCGCAGGCGATGAGCCTCGGTTTCGCCGAGACGATCAACCCGGGTCTGGGCGGCACGGTGTCGGTGCTCAGCCAGTTCTACATGATGCTGGTGACGCTGCTGTTCCTGGTCATGAACGGCCATCTGCAGCTCATCTCCCTGCTGGCCGACAGCTTCCGCACGCTTCCCGTGGGCGAGCAGGGCATCGGAGCGAACGGCATCTGGGGCGTGCTCGACTTCGCGACGCACCTGTTCTCCGGTGCCGTGCGCGTGGCCTTGCCCGCGCTGACGGCCACGCTCGTGGTCAACCTCGGCTTCGGCGCGATCAGCCGTTCGGCGCCGTCCATGAACCTGTTCGCGGTGGGCTTCCCGATCACCATCTGCCTCGGCCTGCTGGCCGTCTGGCTCGCCCTGCGCGCGCTCCCGGGCGCGTTCGATTCGCTGCAGACGGACGCGTGGGACACCATGCGCCAGCTCATCGGGAGGCCTTCCCCGTGAGCGAGAGCGAAAAGGACGACCGCACCGAAGCCCCAAGTGAAAAACGCCTTCGCGAAGCGCGCGAGAAGGGCGATCTGCCGCGTTCGCGGGATCTGTCGACCGCGATCGTCGTGCTCTCGGGCGTCGCCACGCTGATCGCCTCGCGCGACCAGATGTCGGTGCACGCCGCGAACATCATGCGCGTCGGACTCCATTACGGCCGCGACGACCTGTTCGCCACGAACGGTCTGTACCGGGCGCTGATGACCGCCGCGCTGGAGGGCCTCAAGCTGCTCGGACCCGTCTTCGCCGTGACCATGGTCGCCGCGGTCGCGGCGCCGGCGGTGATGGGCGGGCTGAACTTTTCCACCAAGGCGCTGGCCCCGAAATTCGACCGCCTCGACCCGATCAAGGGCTTCGGCCGGCTCGTGTCCGTCAACGGTCTGGTCGAGCTGGGCAAATCGGTGCTCAAGCTCATCCTGATCGGCGGCGCCCTCGCGTGGTTCCTGCTGCGCTCCACGCACGACATGTACAGCGTCGGCACCGGCCCGGTGGCGGACGGCATCGCCAAGGCGTTCGGCATCTTCGGGCACGCCTCGCTCGTCTTCGGCTGCGCGCTCGGCGCCATCGCGCTGGTGGACGCTCCCTGGCAGAAGTTCAGCTTCACCAAGAAGATGAAGATGACGAAGCAGGAAGTGAAGGACGAGCACAAGGAGAACGAGGGCAGTCCCGAGCTGAAGTCAAAAATCCGCCAGATGCAGCACCAGATGGCGCGTCGCCGGATGATGGAAGACGTCCCGACGGCCGACGTGATCGTGACCAATCCGACCCACTTCGCCGTCGCCCTGAAATACGACGAGAACCGCATGGGAGCGCCGCGCGTGGTGGCCAAGGGCATGGACGTCATCGCCCAGCAGATCCGCGATATCGGCGGTGGCGCGAAGGTTCCGGTGGTCGAAGCCCCTCCGTTGGCACGCGCCTTGTATCACACGACGGAAATCGGACGCGAAATCCCCGCGGGGCTGTACGTCGCGGTGGCCCAGATCCTGGCCTACGTGTTCCGGCTGAAGCAGGCGATCGCCATGGGCGACCTGCCGCCCGACCTGCCCCGGCAGGAGATCGACCCGGACCTCATGGGTCCTTACAGAATGGATAACTGACGATGGCAGCTTCCCCCAGCTTCATGGGCACGTTCCGCCAGATCGGCCGCCGCGGCATCGCGGCGCCGGTGGCGATGCTGATCATGCTCGGCATGATGATGCTGCCCCTGCCGCCGTTCATGCTCGACCTGCTGTTCACCTTCAACATCGCGCTGTCGCTGGTGATCCTGCTGGCCACGATGTACGTGATGCGGCCGCTGGAGCTGGCGTCGTTCCCCACCGTGGTGCTGTTCGCCACGCTGCTCCGCCTGGCGCTGAACATCGCGTCGACGCGCGTCGTCCTGCTCCACGGCCACAACGGCCCGGGAGCGGCGGGCAAGGTGATCGAGGCGTTCGGGGAATTCGTCATCGGCGGCAACTTCGCCGTCGGTTTCGTCGTGTTCGCCATCCTGACGATCATCAACTTCGTGGTCGTCACCAAGGGCGCCACCCGCGTGTCCGAAGTGACGGCGCGCTTCACCCTCGACGCGATGCCCGGCAAGCAGATGGCGATCGACGCCGACCTCAACGCCGGTCTGCTGACGCAGGAGCAGGCGCGTGAGCGCCGGCAGGAGGTCCGCGAGGAAGCCGACTTCTACGGCTCGATGGACGGTGCCTCCAAGTTCGTCCGCGGCGACGCGACGGCCGGCATCCTGATCCTCGCGATCAACATCATCGGCGGCTTCTTCATCGGCATGCTCCAGCACGGCCTCTCGGCCGGCGAGGCAGCGCGCACCTATACGCTGCTGACCATCGGCGACGGCCTGGTGGCGCAGGTGCCGGGCCTGATGCTCTCGATCGCCACCGCCGTGATCGTCACCCGCGTGTCCAAGTCCCAGGAAATGGGCAAGCACGTCATGGGGCAGCTGTTCGGCCAGCCGAAGGCGCTGGGCGTCGCGGCGGCCGTGCTCGGCACGATGGGCCTGATCCCGGGCATGCCGAACATCCCGTTCCTGATCCTCGCCGGCGTGGCCGGCTTCGGCGCGTGGAAGTTGCACCGCAAGCAGCTCGACGCGGCCGCGGGCATCGTGCCCGGCGCCGGCACGCCGGGCACCGAGTTGGCGCTCGAGTCGGCGCCGCCGGCCGAGCGTCTCGAGCTGTCGTGGGAGGACGTGGCGCAGGTCGACACGATCGGCCTCGAGGTCGGCTACCGCCTGATCCCGCTCGTGGACAAGGCGCAGGGCGGCGAACTCATGGCGCGGATCAAGTCCGTGCGCCGCAAGCTCTCGCAGGAACTCGGCTTCCTCGTGCCGTCGGTGCACATCCGCGACAACCTCGACCTCGTGCCCCACGGCTATCGCATCTCGCTGATGGGCGTGCCGATGGGCGAAGCCGAGATCCACACCGAGCGCATGCTGGCGATCGATCCGGGCCGGGTGCACGGCACGATCAACGGCATCGCCACGCGCGATCCGGCCTTCGGCCTCGACGCCGTCTGGATCGAGCCGGGCCTGCGCGAGCACGCGCAGACGCTGGGCTACACGGTGGTCGATCCCGCCACCGTCATCGCGACGCACCTCTCGCACATCCTGCAGAACCACGCGCACGAGCTCATCGGCCACCAGGACGTCCAGCAGCTCCTCGACCGCCTCGCGCAGCAGACCCCGAAGCTCGTGGAAGACCTGGTGCCCAAGCGCCTGTCGCTCGGCGCGGTGGTCAAGGTGCTGCAGAACCTGCTCGCCGAGCGCGTGCCCATCCGCAACTTCCGCGGCATCGTGGAGTCGCTCGCCGAGCACGCGGGCCAGAGCCAGGATCCAGGCGTCCTCGCCGCCGCGGTGCGCGTCACCCTCGGCCGCCAGATCGTGCAGGAGATCGCGGGCCTCGGCACGGAAGTGCCTGTCATTACTTTGGCGCCGGATCTCGAACAGATCCTGCTGCAGTCGCTCCAGGGTGGCGGCCCCGCCGGCGCCGCGGTCGAGCCGGGTCTGGCGGATCGCCTCCAGCAGTCGGTCGCGGAGGCCTCGCGGCGGCAGGAAGCGGCCGGCGAACCGGCGGTGCTCCTGGTGTCGCCGGCGTTGCGTCCATGGCTTTCGCGCTTCACGCGTCATGTGGCCCAAAACCTGCATGTACTCGCCTACAACGAGGTTCCGGACAACCGGCGCGTCAAGCTGGTGACGGCCCTCGGGCGATAGGACTTGAGACGTCGCGCGGAGAACGCGCGGCGCAAGCGGAAGAAACTGATGGCGTCCCCGCGACGGGCGCCAGGACGAAGACAGGATCGAAGGCATGAAAATCAAACGATTCGTTGCTCCCGACATGCGCCAGGCCATGCGCCAGGTTCGTGACGAACAGGGCCCCGACGCGGTGATCCTGTCGACGCGTCGGATGGACGACGGTATCGAGATCATCGCCGCCCTCGATTACGACGAGGCCCTGGTTCGCGAGGCCGGCTTCGGCATCGACGCGCCGGCGCCGAAGCGCGAAGAGGCGCCGATCCGGGCCCAGCGCGACGAAGCCGAGCGCGCCGCGCGCATCGACCAGGCCCGCGCCGCGACCGCCGCCGCCGTGGAACGCGCCGCGAAGGCGGGTTTCGCCGGGACGGGCAATGCGCCGCAGCGCCAGTCCAGCGCCGCGCTCGCCGCCAGCGTCGCCGACGTGGTCCGCGCGGCCACGGTCGCCCCGGCCAACGACGCCGCCGTCAACGGCGTGCGCGCCGAGATCAACAACCTGCGCGAGATGCTCGAAGTGCAGCTCTCGACGCTCGCCTGGAATCAGATGGACCGCGACCAGCCGCTGCGGGCCCGCGTGCTGCGCGAGATGACCCGCCTCGGCATCGACGGCGACGTCGCCCGCTCGCTGAGCGCCGAACTGCCGCCCGGCATGACGGCCGAGCAGGCGCGCTATCTGCCGCTCGGTATCCTCTCCCGTCACATCCGCACGTCGGGTCGCAATTTCGACACCGTCGGCGGCGGCGTCACCGCGCTGGTCGGCACCACGGGCGTCGGCAAGACGACGACCATCGCCAAGCTCGCCGCGCGCGCGGTGCTTCGCCACGGCGCGTCGAACGTCGCGCTGATCAGCGCCGACCAGTACCGCATCGGCGCCGGCGCCCAGCTGGAGCATTACGGCCGGTTGCTCGGCGTGCGCGTGTTCAACGCCCACGACGCCACCAGCCTGCGCAACGTGCTGTTGCAGCTGCGCGGCCGCCATACCGTGCTGGTCGACACCGCGGGCCTCGCCGGCAACGATCCCAAGCTGCAACAGCAGTTCGAGACGCTGCGCGCGACCTCCGACGTCCGCGTCTGCCTGGTGCTCGCCGCCAACGCGCAGGCGCAGGCGATCGACAACGCCATCCGCGCCTATGCGCCGCTGGCGCCGCAGAGCGCGATCCTCACCAAGCTCGACGAAGCGCCGCTGATCGGCGGCGCCCTCTCGGCGGTGATCCGCCACGGCATGCCGCTGGACTACACCACGGACGGCCAGCGCGTGCCCGAGGACATCGCCACGGCCGACGCGCGCAAGCTCGTCTGCCTGGCCGCACAGCTCCTCAAGCAGCGCAACGACGAACCCGACGACGCCGTCCTGGCCGAACGGTTCGGCCTCTCACCCCCGGCGATGGCCTGACCGGCCGCGCCGCGCCCGCCCGACTCCCTGCGTGACTCCGTCCCATTCCTGCAGTGATCTTTCTATGAACACACACGTCGATACGACCCAGGCCGCCGGCCTCAACTGGCTCGCCGACCGCCGGCCCACCCGCAGCATCGCGATCGCGGGCGGCAAGGGCGGCGTGGGCAAGACCACGGTGGCCGTGAACCTCGGCATGGCCCTGGCCATGGGCGGGCGCGACGTGCTGTTGCTGGACGCCGACCTCGCGATGGCGAACATCGACGTGCTCCTCGGCCTCCAGCCCACGCGGCACCTCGGGCACATGCTCGAAGGCGAATGCGCCATCGAGGACCTGGTGCTCCCGGCCGCGCACGGCCTGAAGGTCATCCCGGCCACGTCCGGCGCCCGTCGCATGGCCCAGCTGCCGAACATCGAGCACGCCGCGGTCATCCGCGCGTTCGACGAGTACACGCTGCCCCCCGAATACCTGATCGTCGATACGGCCGCCGGCATCTCCGACAGCGTGTCGATGTTCGCCGCGGCGTCCGACGAGGTGGTGGTGGTCGTCTGCGACGAGCCGGCCTCGCTGACCGACGCCTACGCCCTGATCAAGGTCATGAGCCGGGAGTTCGCGGTCAACCGCTTCCGCATCGTGGCGAACATGGTCCGGCACGCCCAGGAAGGCCGCCAGCTGTTCGAGAAGCTGTCCCGGGTCACCAACCGCTTCCTCGACGTGTCGCTCGATTTCATGGGGATGGTGCCGCACGACGAGTACCTGCGGCAGGCCATCCGCCGCCAGGCGGCGGTCGTCGACGCCTGGCCGAGCAGCCGCTCCGCGGTCGGATTCAAGAATCTGGCCAGGTCGGTCGATACATGGGGTGAACCCGAGCCCCGCGCGCAGGGCCGTATCGGTTTCTTCGCCGAACGGTCCCACCTGGGGGGAGGGCTGCCACTGTGAGCGTCGCGACCGAATACCTGGAGATCACGCGGATTCCGCCTGACCAACTGGTGAGGACTCACGCGCCGCTGGTGCGCCGCATCGCCTATCACCTGATGGGCAGGCTGCCGCCAAGCGTGGATGCGAACGACCTCATGCAGGCCGGGATGATCGGACTGCTCGAGGCCGCGAGGAATTATTCGCCGACTCGCGCGGCCAGCTTCGAAACCTATGCGGGCATCCGCATACGTGGCGCCATGCTGGACGAACTGCGCAAGACGGACTGGACTCCGCGCTCCGTCCACCGGAAGTTGCGCGAGGTGGCGGAGGTGACGAGGCAGATCGAAAACGAGACGGGCGCGGATGCCGAAGACGCGGAAGTGATGAAGCGGCTGGGCATCGACGCCATGGAATACAACCAGATCCTGGCCGACGCGGCGAGCGCGCGGTTGCTGAGCCTGACGGCGCCCGAAGGCGACGAGGGCGCCGCGATCGACGTCGCGGACCCGGACGCCACGGGCCCGGAAGGATTGTTCGAGCAGGAAGGCCTGCGCGACGCGCTGGCGCAGTCCATCGACGGACTGCCCGAGCGCGAGAAGCTGGTCATGTCGCTGTACTACGATGAAGAACTCAACCTGAAGGAAATCGGTGCGGTGCTGGGGGTGAGCGAATCGCGGGTGTGCCAGATCCATGGCCAGGCCCTGATCCGTCTCCGTGCACGCATGTCGGGTTGGAAAGACAAGCATTGACGGCACCCCGGTGCCGTCGCCGGTAAGAAGCACGCGCGGTCAGCAAGGCGGAGACGAGTTTTGGACAAGAACATGAAGATCCTCGTGGTGGACGATTTCTCCACCATGCGACGCATCGTCAGGAACCTGCTGGTGGAGCTCGGCTTCACCAACACCCTGATCCAGGAAGCCGAAGACGGCAACGCGGCCCTCGCGATGCTGCGCTCGCAATCCTTCGACCTCGTGGTCACCGACTGGAACATGCCCAACATGACGGGCATCGAGCTCCTGCGCGCCATCCGCGCGGACGCCGCGCTCAAGGCGTTGCCGGTGCTGATGGTCACCGCCGAGAACAATCGCGACCAGATCATCGCCGCCGCGCAGAGCGGCGTGAACGGCTACGTCGTGAAGCCGTTCACGGCCGTCACGCTGAAGGAAAAACTCGACAAGATCTTCGAGCGGCTCGCCGCGGCCGCCGGCTAAGGATGACCATGAACACGATGCTTTCCAGCGGCCGCGATGTCGCCCCCGAACTGCGCGAACTCTTCGAGGCCGACGACAGCGTGGCCTTCGAGCACGCGCTCGACAACCTCCTGCGCACGCGCGAGCAGCACATCTTCCTCGCGCTCGGTCACCTCGCGCGCGACCTGCACGAGTCGGCACGCCGCCTTGCCGCCGATATCTCCACCGACGGCGTCCCCGGCAACATGAGCGACGCGCGCAAGCATCTGCGCGACGTCCTCGAGATGAGCTCGCAGGCGGCCCACCGCACGCTCGACTTCAGCGAGAAGCTGCGCCCCCAGGCGCAGGCGCTGGCCCGCCAGGCCGACGAGGTGCTCGTGCTCGACCAGGCCGATCCGGCGTTCGCCAGCAACGCGACGGCACTGGCCGTGCGCGTGGGCGACTTCGCGCAGAGTTGCGACATCGGGTTCGGCGAAATGGTCGAAGCCCAGTCCTGGCAGGACCTCTCCGGCCAGCGCGTGGCGCAGGTCGAGGCGTTCATGGCGAAGGTCGAATCCTCGCTCGTGGAGCTGGTGCGGCTCACGGGGTCGCTCGCGGGCGGCGCGGCACCGGCGGCCGACAAGGTCAGCCAGGACGAAGTGGACCGCCTGCTCAGCGAATTCGGGTTCTGAGCGCGCTTATGAGCGTGGAGCTGGACAACGAGCTTCTCAACGTCTTCCTCATCGAGGCGCGGGAACTGCTCGAGAGCCTGGGCGAACAGCTGGTGGACCTCGAGTCCACGCCCGGCGACGTCGAACTGCTGAACGCGGTGTTCCGCGCGTTCCATACCGTCAAGGGTGGCGCGGGCTTCCTCGGCCTCAATCCGATGGTCGAGCTGTGCCATCGCGCGGAAGATCTCCTCAACGAGGCCCGCAACGGCGCGATCGTGCTCGATGCGGGCTTCATGGACGCGCTGCTGGAATCGCTCGACCTGCTCAACGACATGATGCGCGCCGCCGACGGTGGCGTGCCGATCGAAGCCGCGCCTCGTTCGCTGCTCGATCGCCTGCTCATTCCCGGCCGCGCGGCGACGGCGGCACCGGTGGCGCTCGCGGCACCCGTGGCGGTCGCCGCCAGCGCACCCGCGCGCGCGCACGATCCGATCGAAGACGAATTCGAGGCGATGCTCGACGCCGCCCGCAGCGATCGGGCGCCCACGCCGGCACCGTCCGGCACCATTTCCGACGATGAGTTCGAAGCGCTGCTCGACTCGCTTTACGGCACGGCCGCGCCGGGCTCCGAGCCCGTCGGCGGCGTCCCGCCGGCGGCTGCGGCTCCGGCGCCAGCCACCGACCCGAACGCCATCAGCGACGACGAATTCGAGGCGCTGCTCGACAGCCTGCATGGCACGGCCGCGCCCGGCACCACGCCGATCGCGGCGCCCGAGCCGGTCGCGCCGGCGGCAGCGGTGGCACCGACCGCGACGCCCGTCGCCCCGGCTCCCGCGTCCAGCACCGACGACACATCGCCGAAGCCGAAGGCCGCGACCGAAAAACGCGGCGCCCAGACGGCCGACACCACCGTCCGCGTCGACACGCACCGCCTCGACGGTCTCGTCGACGCCGCGGGCGAACTCGTGCTGGTGCGCAACCGTCTGAGCAACCTCGCGCCACGCGGCACGAACGATCCCATGGAGCGCGCGATCGGCGAGCTGGAGCGCGTGGCCGAAGACCTGCAGAACGCCGTGCTGCGCATGCGCATGCAGCCGGTGGGCAAGCTGTTCTCGCGCTTCCCGCGCATCGTGCGCGATCTCGCCCGCCAGCTCGGCAAGGAGATCGAGCTCGTCACCGAGGGCGAGGACACCGACATCGACCGCACCGTGGTCGAGGCGCTGGCCGATCCGCTGGTGCACCTGCTGCGCAACGCGGTCGACCACGGCATCGAGATGCCCGACGCGCGTGCCCGCGAGGGCAAGCCGCGCGCCGGCACGGTGCGCCTCGCGGCGGGCCAGTTCGGCGACCGCATCGTCATCACCGTCACCGACGACGGCAAGGGCATGGATCCCGAGGTCCTGCGCCGCAAGGCCGTCGAAAAGGGGCTGATGGACGAGGAGCAGGCCGCGCGCCTCGACGAGCGCGAGTGCTACGAGATCGTGTTCCGCCCCGGCTTCTCCACGGCGAGCCAGGTCTCCGACATCTCCGGCCGCGGCGTCGGCATGGACGTCGTCAAGACCAAGATCGTCGAGCTCGGCGGCACGCTGTCGATCGACTCGCGCGTCGGACACGGCAGCACGGTCCGCCTCTCGGTGCCACTCACGCTCGCGATCCTTCGCGTGCTGATGGTGCGCGTGGGCGACCGTCTGCTCTCGCTGCCGATGTCGAACGTCGCCGAGGTCTTCGAACTCGTTCCCGGCCAGATCCAGGAGCTGGACGGACGCATCGTCGCGGCCCACCGGCAGCGCGCGCTGCCGCTGGCCGACCTCGGCCGCTGGGCCGGCGCGGCGGGGAAGGGCGGGCACGTCGTCGTGGTCCAGATCGGGCACCAGACGCTCGGCTGCCTCGTCGACGAGGTGCTCGGCCGCGAGGACGTCATGGCCAAGCCGCTCGGTCCGTTTCTCAAGGATGTTCCCGGCGTCGCCGGCGCGACCATCACCGGCGACGGCCGGATCGCGCTCGTGCTGGATCTCGCAGGCCTCGCCGACGATGGCGGCCAGGTGCTGCCCTCGCTAAGGATGGCTGTCTGACATGGATATCGTGAGCGTCGTCGGGACGATCCTGGCCTTCGTGGTCATCATCGTGGGAACCATCCTCAAGGGGTCGAGCCTCGACGCCCTGTGGAACCCGGCGGCCTTCGTGATCGTCTTCCTCGGCACGTTCGCCGCGTTGCTCGTGCAGACGCCCGGGGCGGTGCTCAAGCGTGCGTGGAGCATGCTGCCCTGGGTGTATCGTCCGCCCGACATCGAGTCGGAGAACCTCGTCAGCCGCATCGTCGGCTGGAGCGAGATCTCGCGTCGCACGGGCCTGCTCGGTCTCGAGCCGGCCATCGAGCGCGAGACCGATCCGTTCATCCGCAAGGGCCTGCAACTGCTGGTCGACGGCACGGAGCCCGACGCCATGCGCTCGGTGCTCGAAGTGGAAGTGCTCGCACGCGAGCACACCGACATCGAGGCCGCCAAGGTCTTCGAGAACGCCGGCGCCTACTCGCCCACGATGGGCATCATCGGCGCCGTGATGGGTCTGATGTCGGTCATGCAGAACCTCGCCGAACCGAGCAAGCTCGGCCACGGCATCGCGGCGGCGTTCGTCGCGACCATCTACGGCATCGGCCTCGCCAACCTGCTGGCGCTGCCGATGGCCTCGCGTCTGAAGGGCCTCGCCCGCCAGCGCTCGCAGATGCGCGAGATCCTCGTCGAGGGGCTTGTTTCGATCGCGCAGGGCGACAACCCGCGGCACATCGAGAGCAAGCTGCAAGGGTTCCTGTCGTGAAGCGACGGCACCACGAAGAACACATCAACCACGAACGCTGGGCGATCCCCTACGGCGATCTGATTACGCTGCTGCTCGCCTTGTTCGTGGTGATGTACGCGGTGTCGGCCGTGAACGAGACCAAGTTCCGCGTGATGGCGCAGTCCATCAACGAGGCATTCAACGGCACCGGCAAGGTGATCGAACCGATCCGCGACGCGACGCCGGCCGCGCAGGTGCCGCTGCCGAACCAGTCGCGCTCGCCGACGGCCGCGCCAATCGCGAAGATCGACGTGCCGATCCCGCCGCGCAACCTGCCGTTGCCCGGACACGAAGGCGCGGCCGCCGAACGCCAGGACGCCGCCAACGTCAACACCGCCACCGCGGCGAACACCACGGTGGGCAAGACCGAGAACGCCAGCCTCAGCCAGATCTCCGATGAAGTGAAGCGTGCGATGAAGCCGCTGATCGACAAGAGCCTCGTCAGCGTCCGGCAGACCCCGGACTGGCTGGAGATCGAAGTGCGGACGGACATCCTGTTCCCCGTCGGCGTGGCGAAGCTGCAGCCCGCCGCGGAAGACGTCCTTCGCAAGCTCGCGGGCATCCTCGCGCCGTTTCCCAACGCGATGCGCATCGAGGGCTACACGGACAACACGCCGATCGCGACCGCGCTCTTCCCGTCGAACTGGGAGCTGTCCGCCGCGCGTGCAGCGACGGTGGCGCGACTGATCACCACCACGGGCGTGGATCCGCATCGTGTCGGCATCATCGGCTGGGGCGAATTCCGTCCGACGGCCAACAACGCCAGCGAAGAAGGGCGCAATCGCAATCGGCGCGTCCTGATCGTGGTGATGAGCGACAAGGCCGCGCCGGCGCGTTTCTACAGCGACGCCGACCGCGTCGATCTCGCCGGGGCGACACCGTCCACCACGCCGCCCCCGGCCGCCACGGCCGCGACGGAGGTCGAGGCGCCCACCGCAGGCGCCGCGCGGCTCGCTGCCCCGGACGGAGGAACACGCTGATGCGCGTATGGGCGATCTCCAACCAGAAGGGCGGCGTGGGAAAGACGACCACCGCCGTCGCGCTCGGAAGCCTGCTCGCCGCCTCGGGCAAGCGCACGCTGCTGATCGACATGGATCCGCACGCGTCGCTGTCGGGATACATCGGCGTGGAAGGCGGTGCGCATGGCAGCGTCTACGATCTTTTCGGCGTGGGCGGCAACCCGCTGCCCGTCGGTACGCTCGTGCACGCGACCCCGTGGGATCGCCTCAGCGTGCTGCCGGCGTCCGCCGCGATGATCACGCTCGACCGCCAGCTCGGCACGCGAGCCGGGATGGGCCTGATCCTCTCGCAGGCGCTCGCGGAACTGGCACCCGATTTCGATCACGTGCTGCTCGATTGCCCGCCGACGCTTGGCGTGCTGATGGTCAACGCCCTCGCCGCGAGCGACCGCCTGCTGGTGCCGACGCAGACCGAGGCGCTCGCGCTCGCGGGCCTCGAGCGCATGCTGCGCAGCCTGTCGATGATCGAACGCTCTCGTGGCAAGCCGATGCCGCGCACCATCGTGCCGACCCTCTTCGACGCGCGCACGCATGCGTCGCGCGCCTGCCTCGCGCAGTTGCGCGAGCAGTACGGCGACGTCGTCAGCGCAGCCGTCATTCCGACCGACACCCAGATCCGCGAGGCCAGCGCCGCGGGCGTGCCACTCGCCTCGTGGCCGGCCGCACGCCGCGGCGGTCTCGCCTACCGCCAGCTGCTCGACGAGCTGCTGGCGTTGCCGGCGGCTTCCGTCACGGACGCCGCCGCGTGATGCGCGCGATGCAGGACGCGGAGCAGATCGTCGCCGACTACCTGGCGGAGTTGCTGACGCCCGTCGCCGCCGCCGCGCCCGAACCCGCCGCGGACGTGCAGGTCGTCGCGATCGAACCGTGGAAGGCCGCTCCCCTGGGCGAGCCGATCGCCGCGGGCGATACGCGCTACCTGCTCTGCGCCGCCGCCGGCGTCAGGCTCGCGGTGCCCATGGCCGATGTCACGCATCTGCTGCCCATGCCGCCGTTGTCGCCGCCGAATTCGTCCAACCCCATTTGCCTCGGCCGCTGGCGCCATCCGAGCGGCGAAGCGCGTGTCGCCGACCTCGCCGCGGTGCTATCGCCCGACATGGCCGGCGCGCCGGTCAGCACGCTGGTGATCCTTCGCGATCGTGTCTGGGCACTGGCCTGCGTGGTGGACGACGAGCCGGTCGATCTGCTGCCGGAAGCCATCCAGTGGCGCATCGGCGCCACCACGCGTCCGTGGCTGGCCGGCATGTCCCTCGAACCCAAGTGCGGCGTGGTCGGTACCACGGCGCTGGTGCAATGGCTGGAAAAGGAGCTGGGTCCGTGACCGAAACCCAAGGTGGCGCGTGGCTGGGCTTTTCGCTGAAAGGCCAGCGTTACGCGGTGTCGCTCGCGAGCGTTCGCGAAGTCATCCGTCCGGGCGACATCACGCCCGTTCCCGGTAGCCCCGACGACGTCCTCGGCATCGTCAACCTGCGTGGGCAGATCGTGCCGGTGCTGGACGGTCGCCGCCGCTTCGGCCTGGACGCCGCGATCGAAGTCGGCGCCGCGGAGAGCCAGCGCGTCATCGTGTTCGACGACAGCGGAAGCGTGGTGGGCATGCGCATCGACGTCATCGGGGACATGCTCACGTTCGCCGCCGACGAGGTCGCACCGCCGCCGCCAGGACGCGCCGAACGCCGCGACGATCCGGTCAGCGGTGTCATCACCCGCGACGACGGCTTCATCGCCCTGGTGGACGTCGCACGACTCTGCCGGGCCTGACCACCAGCCGTGTTCTTCGGCTGAGGCTTCTGGACAGCGCGGCGGCACGCTGGAGACGACGCTTCGAAATCGCTCCGCGTTGCGTTACCGTGTGCCGCGACCCAACGGAGTGCCGCCTGCATGAACGACGTCATCGGATACGTGCTGATCGCCCTGGCGATCCTCAACCTCGTCGGTCTGCTGTTGCTCTTCCGCCGTCTCGGTCATGTGTCGTCGCCGTCCACGACCAGCGAACCCGTCGTCGCTCCCGCACCGGAACCGCTCGCGACCGACGAAGCGACCATCCCGACGGAGGCCCTCGCGGGCATGCTCCGCCGCCTCGACCATCGCCTCGGCGACATCGAGGATCAGGTCCGCCGCACGCCGGCCGTCAGCATGGCGAGCGACGCTGGCGCCACTAACGACCGCGCCCTGGCGCTGGCGCAGCGCCTCGCGCGCCAGGGTGCCACCCCGCAGGACATCGCCGAGACCTGCGGCATCTCGCTCACGGAAGCGGAGCTGCTGCACCGGCTGCATTCGCCGCGCTAGGCGGCGGCACCGACACCGCTATCCGGCGTTATCGAGAGCGGCACCTTCCGCGGCGCGCTTCCTTCCACGCGCGAACATACGCACGGCCAGCGGCATGAGCATCAGCGGCAGGTTGCTCGGACCGGGCCAGCGAATGGCCAGGAGTCCGGCGATCAGCGCCATCAACGGCAGCGCCAGGGTCCGGCGAAGCGTCATCGCGACCACGTCGGGGCCGACGTCCTCGCGCAGGAAGGGCGCACGCAGGGCCCGCCGGATCAGCAGGTGCTGGAGCAGTCCGGCGACCAGCAGGTTGCCCGCGTAAAACCATTCCGGGACCCGCTCCGCGGGATGCGTGCTCATCAGCGCCGACGAGAACGGCATGAACGCGACGGACATGAGCAGCAGCAGGTTCGGCCACACGATGCCGGGATCGTAACGACGCAGCAGGCCGAATACACGATGGTGGGCGACCCACAGCGCGCCCACGACGAAGAAACTCAGAACGAAACCGATGAAGTGCGGCACCAGTTCGAGGAGCGCATGCGCCCAGGCACCATCCGAGGCGTCGGCCGGGTGGGGTACATGGATTTCGATCACCAGCAAGGTGATGGCGATGGCGAAAACCGCATCCGAGAAAAACGTCAGCCGTTCGAGCTGCTGCTCCTGCGCGTGCGACATGCGATGACTCCCCCTGAGGTCAGCGCAGATGATCGCGCCGACGCCGGCCGAGGGGAAGTGCTCGCAGCCAGGAGGCTCGCCTTGATGCCCGTTCTTCGGAGTCCATCCAAATCGGCTGGCGGCGTCTGCCGCTAGGTTCCGAACGATCGCCCTGCGATTCGCGTCCCATTCCACAGGTACTGCGGACGATCAGGGAAGTGCGTTCGTGACATGGGCGCCATCGTGCCAGACGCGCCTGAGATGGTCCGCGACACGACGTGCGGCGACCAGGGGATCGCCATCGGCGGGCGAGATGCCCGCGTTCGCCTCGCCGTAGGGCGCATACCGCTTCGGGTCCGTCGTGGAAAAAAGTCCCACGGTGGCCGCCCGTGTCGCGGCGGCCAGATGCATGACGCCGCAGTCGGCGCTGACGTACGTGCCGGCGGCCTCGATGAAAGCCGCGAGCTTTCTGATGTCGCTGGTGAAGTACGCAGGATACTGATCGTCGACGCGCGACTTGCCGTCGGCCGCGATCAGTTCGACGACGCGCATGGGTCCGAGCTGTACGGTAAGCGCCTCGAGGAACTGCTTCCACCACGCCGTTCCGAAACGCTTCCGGCCCGTCGCGTTTGGAAAGACCGCGAGCACGCGTGCATCGGATCGAGGACCCGCCGCGAGGACGCGCTCGAGCGCCTGGCGTCCCGCGCGCCGTTCGTCGTCGGACATCCGGAGGTCCAGCGGAGGCAATGGCGCGTCGAGCACACCACCTAGCGCCCAGCGCAGTGCGTGGACGGGACGCGCGGCGAGGTGAGGAGGAACCAGCGAACCCGGCGCGCTGGCACGCAACCTGAAGCGCGCACGGGCCAGCGTGGCGACGATGCGTCCGGACGAGGAACCCGTCGCCGCGTCGATCACGAGGTCATAGGATCTCCCGCGGATGGCGCGTAGCACCTTGAATGTGCCGACCGGGTGGCGCAGGGCGCGCTGATGAATGAGATGGACGCGGCCGATCGCGCCATAGCCGCTGAACACCTGCGCCGTGGCGGCGCCGGCGCCGAGGACGTCGATCTCGGCGCCGGGATACTGCGCTTCGAGCGCCGCGACTAGTGGGGTCATCAGGACGGCGTTGCCGAGCCGATGGTTCGGTCTCGTCACGAGGATCCGCTGGATGCCGACGGCGGGTAGCCGCCCGGCGCCGACATCCTGGGCACCGGGAGGTAGCACGCGCTCCACGAGCCAGTGCATGAGGCGGCGCCGGATATCCTGGAGGCGTCCGTGCCGTGGCGCCGGCGCCGGCGATGGCGCACGGGGATGGACCAGGGGCAGTTCGATCGACATGACACACCGAGGGGTGACGGGAAGAAGGAAGTCGCCGCCGACGATGCACGCCGGACCTTAGGAGAGCCTGTCATGTGACGGTGACCGATTCGTTTCGGCCGGACCGTCGGCGAGGATGAGGTAACCCATGCCGCGAACGGTTCGTATTCTCTCCGGACCGATCTTTCGCCTGACGCCGTGGACGAGGACTTCGAGTGCGCTGCTGCTCACGCCGGTCGGGGAGTCGTAAAGCATGCGTTCCAGTACCTCACGACGCACGATGCGACCCGGGTGTTCGGCGAGCGCTCGCAGCAACGCGAATTCCTTCGCCGTCAGTTCCACCCGTTCGCCGTTCGACTGCACGTCGTAGTTGTCGAGGTCGATGTGCAGCGTACCGACCTCTACGCGACGGGTCGCCCGTGCCTGGCAACGCCGCGTCACGGACCGGATGCGCGCGCGTAGCTCGTCGAGGTGGAACGGCTTGCTCAGGTAATCGTCGGCACCCGCGTCGAGCGCCGTCACCTTGGAGCCGACATCGTCCCTCGCCGTCATCACGATGATCGGCGCGGTGACGTTCCCGGACCGCGCCGCGCGCAGGACCTCCAGTCCATCGATGTCGGGCAGGCCGAGGTCGACGAGGGCCACGCCGTCCCCAAGAGCTTGCAGTCGCTCCAGCCCGCGCGCGCCCGTCTGTTCCCATGTGGTCTCGTAACCAGCATGACGCAAGGCGCGCTGGATCGCTGCGCCAAGGAGCACGTCGTCCTCGATGACAAGGATGTCCACGAACCGTACCTCGCGTGACGGAGATGCCGCATCGCTATTCTGGAACGGTCGCCTTAGCCGCGGCTTCGGTCGCGATGGCAGGCTGAAGCGGCGGGAGTGGTCTCCCGCCCGCGGCCGCCCTTGCATGCGAGCGCATTTGCCGCGCCTACCGCTCCAGACGGTAGTTGAGGCTCGCTCGGCTGAAATCCGTGGCGTTCTGCGCTTCGAAGTTCCAGCGATGGCTGAGCAGGTAGCGGAGAGTGATGACCTGGCCGGGGTCGAACAGGCCGACGCCGTAGCTGAGGTAGAGGCGGGGCGAGAGGTATTTGCCGACCGTGAAGGCGGACGTGCCGCCGAGCGCGTCGTTGTTGCTGACGCCGATGTCGTCGACGCCGATCTTGCTGCCGACGCTCTTGGCGAGGAGGTCGCCCGCGGCGGAGCCGAGGGCCTGCGCGGCGGCGCCCACCATGTTGCCTTCGCCGCCCTTCACCTGCGACAGCGGCTTGCCGGTGACGAGGTAGGAGAGGGCGTCGGATTGTTCCATCACCGGGTTCGAGAACACGGTGAGGATCGGGCGGCGCGCCGTGCCCGAGACGTAGAGGCCGACCTTCTGCCCGTCGTCGATCGTGGCGTTCGGATTGAGGGTGCGTGCCGCGCGGATGTTGATGCCGGGGTTGTCGATAGGCGTGCTGGCGAAAAGCAGCTGGCCCTGCTCGATGCGCAGGTCCTGCCCATACGCCTTGTATGTGCCGTCGACGCCGATCTGGCCCTGGCCGGTGGTGGCGCGGCCCGGACGCTCGCGCACGTCGAGCTGGCCGGTGATCCGGCCGTCGATGCCGAAACCGACCAGGTGCACCTTGTTGCCGAGGTCGACGCGGATGTCGGCGCTGATCGGGGCGGATTCCTCGGCCGCTTCGCGTTGCTTGTCGTCGAGCACGACGACGTCGGGCGACGCCTTGGTGGCACCGGCGCCGGGCAGGCGTTCGACGTTCACGTCGGCCATCTCGACCTTGACCTTGCCGCCGACGTTCATGCCCTTGGCATCCTGCACGATCGTGAGGTCGGGGGAGATGACTGCCTTGGCGGCGGGGATGTCGACCGCGGTGAACTTCGAGCCCTCGATGCCCAGGCGCATCTGCGCGCCGGCGCCGAGCGCGGCGGAGCCCTTGATCGACAGCGTGCCTTCGCCCGAGCGAATCGTTCCATCGACCAGATAGTTCTTCGCGTCGCTGGTGTCGATGCTGATCCGGCCATCCTTGAGTTTCAGACCGCCGCTGGGGACTTCGGCCGCGAAGCCCCCGACGACGGCCTGACCTGTGATCGCAGGCGCCGCGACGGTGCCGCCGAGGTTGAAGTTCGCGTTGAGCGCGCCTTTCACTTCGGCCAGTTCTGCGGTGAAGAGTTCGATCAGCGAGAGGTTCTTCAGGTGCAGCGCGACCGTTCCGCCCAGCGCTTGCTGCGCGCCGGTGATGGACACGTTGCCGTCGAGCGTCCCACCGTCGTTGAGCGCCGCGCGGAGCGTCAGCCGCTGGTTGCCGGGTGCGAGCTGCGCATTCGCCGAGAGATTGTCGTACACGAGCAGCGGCTGTTCGCTGCGATCGGCGTACGCGACGGAGCCATGCGCCGAGGTGATGCTCGCCTGGCCCGACAACGCGCCCGCGGACGTGCGACGAATGGAGCCGTCGCCCTCGAGGATGCCTTCCGCGCGCATGGGGCTGTTCGACGCCTCCGCCACGGACATCAGCAGGGCGATGGGCACGCGGCGCAGGCGATAGCTCGCATCGAGGTTGCCGGCCTTGTCCTGCTTCGCGGCGACGCAGAGCAGCGGATCGCCCGCGGTGAGGCAGAGGTCGCTCATGCTCGCCGCGCCATCCTTCCAGGACAGCTGGCTGGGATTCTGCAGGCGCCACGGCGGAATGCCCTGGTAATCGATGTTCAGCGCGGAGAGCGTGCCGTTCCAGGCGCCGCCCTTCATCGATCCGGAAAGTTTCAGGTCCGCCGCGAGCGGACGTCCCTTCGCATCGATGCTGAGCTGGTGGCGCTCCTGCGTGCCGTCGGCGGCGATGGCGACGCTGCCGAACACCAGTCCACCGCTGACGAGGTTCGTGCCGGTGATGTTCACCTTGCCACCGGGCGTGCTGATGTCGGGCACGTTGGCGTCGACGGCGAGCGCATCGATCTTCTGGTCGGCATAGAGGATCGCGGCGCCGCGCAGGTTCGCGGTCACGGCGAGCTTCGGCAGGTTGCCCTTCGCCGTGATGTCGCCCGAGACGCGGCCGCCGGCATCCGGCAGCCAGTCGCCGAGCGATGCGATGGCGAGCTTGAGCGTCGCGTCGTTGGCGGTGTCGCCACGGGCATCGAGGCGAATCGTGCTGCCGCCCGAGGCGAGGTCGAGGTTGCCGTTGATCACCTGTCTCGGCTTCAGGGTCAGCATGCCGTTGCCGCGAAGCGGGCGCTTGCGCAGCGTGCCGTCGAGCCTGCGCAGGTCGAGGGTTCCCAGCAGTTCGTCGTTCACCAGACGACCTTCCGTGCCGAGGTCGAGGTCGAGCGCGCCGGGCCATTTGGCGAGGAGCTGGCCGGGATCGAATCGATCGCCCTTGAGGTCGAGCTTCCAGGCGAGCGCCGGCTTCAGCGTGAGCGTGCCGCTGGCCGCGAGACTGCCCTTCGGCTGTGCGAGTTTCACCGAACGCAGCGTCACGACGTCCGGTTTGCCGTCGACGTCGAGCGTGAACTTGCCGAGGTTGCCGGGCGGCCCGATGTCGACGTCGCCGTCGGCGTGGTAAGCCTCGGCGCTACCCTTGAAGCGCAACTGCCCGGCACTGGCGAGATCCTGGCCGGCGAGGTTCGCGGGCACGAGCACGTCCTTCCAGCGCAGCGTCAGATCGGCCGACACCGGATTCGCCGCGAGTTCGACACTGCCGCTCGCCGATAGCGCGCCCTTGACCTGTGGCGATCCGACCGTAGCCTCTTCCAGTACCAAGCGCTTGTACTCGTGGTCGAACGCGCCCTTCAGCGGAGCCAGGCGGACGCGGTAGTCGTTGAGGTCGACATCGCCGGTGAGGTTGGCGCTGTACCGGTCGCCCGTCCCCTTGAGGGCGACGCCGAAGGTGTCGAGCGTACCCTCGCCGAGCAGGGGTTTCGGATCGAAGCGTGGCGCGTCGATCGACGCGCTCCAGGCATAGTCGCCGCTCTGCACGAGGTTCGCATCCACCTGAGCGACGAAGGGCAATGTCAGCTTCACGATCGTGTGGGCCTTCGCGCCATCGCTATGGGCCTCGATGTCGCCGGCGTAATCGACGTCACCCACTTTCCAGCGGAAGCTCGCCTTGCCGTCGCCCTTGTAGCCGTCGCCGACGGCGAGCGTCCCGCCGAGGTCCGCCTGCCCGTCCGGCGCGCGCAGGGCGAGCGATTTCAGCGCGACGCCGGCATCGGTCCAGGAGCCGGCGAGATCGAGCGAGTTCGATTCGAAAAGCGGCTTGCCTTCCTGCGTCACGCGCACATGGCCGACCTTCACGGCATCGAGCACGACATCGAGGGGCGGTTTCAGCGAGAAGGGCTCGGAGGGGGTATCAGGCTCCGGCTGCGGCGGGCCGAGCTCCACGTCGATGCCGTCGGCGGTGAGCGAATAGACATGCGCACGCTTGCGCAGCAGCGAGCCGAACGAGAAATCCAGATGCGCGGTGGCGACGCGCACGTCCATGCCCTTCCCATCGCGATAGCGCACGCCGGAAAGATCCAGCGGACCCGCCAGTCGGCCTTCGGCCTTGTCGACGGTGAGCGCGTTGTCGGTGAAGGCCTGGGCGCGGGCGAGCGCGAATCGAAGGCCGGAGGCGCTCCCGACGAGCCACCAGACGCCCAGGACGATGACGAGCAGCACGACCGCGAGGGCCGCGCCGATACGGATGAGCCATGTCATGCCGGCGCCCCTCACAGGTCGGGTCCGATGACGACGTGGAGATGGATGCCGTGCTCGTTCTTGTCGCCGACGGGCACGCCGATGTCCGCGCGGATCATGCCCACCGGTGACAGCCAGCGTACGCCCAGGCCGGCGCCGACACGTGGGCTGTAGTCGGTACCGGTGAATGCGTTGCCGGCGTCGACGAACGCGGCCATGCCCCAGTTGCGCGTGAAGTAATGCTCGACCTCGGTGCTGCCGACGAGCAGGCCTTCGCCGCCGATGACACGGTTGAAGGCGTTGCGTGGGCCGATGCTCTCGAAGTCGTAACCACGCACGGAGCGATCGCCGCCGGCGAAGAAACGCAGCTGCGGCGGCAGGTCGCTGAAGTTGTCCGTCCAGATCTTGCCCGCGGTGCCGCGCAGGATCAGGCGATTGCGGCCCCAGAAGGAGTGGATCCACTTCGCGTCGCCGATCACCTGCGAGAAGCTGGCGTCGGACAGCAGCGTGCCTGCCTTGCTGCGGCCCGTCAGCGTGAGCGACCAGCCGTTGCGAACGAACGTCGGGTTGTCGCCCTTCTTGCGGCTCAGCGTGACCTCGGGATAGAGCAGGGTGCTGCGGCCGCGTTCGAGGCCTTCGGCGTTATCCCCCTCGCCGCCGCGCTTGCCGACGGTGAACGTGCCGGAGAGCACGTTCACGCCGATGGTGCGCGTCCAGCCGTGCCACAGACGGGTTTCGTTGGCCACGAGCTGCACGGTGCGCGATTTCGACGTGACGGTGTTCGCATCGCGGAAATTCGCGCCGAAGTTGAAGCTGCGCTGGTTGGGGCCTGGCATCGGAATCTGGTACAGCGTGGAAACGGTCTTGAGTCGTTGCGCCAGCACGAGCTCGTTCTTCCATTTATGCCCGCGATCGTTGATCCAGCGTTTTTCGATGCCACCACGCAGGCCCGCGCCCGTGTCGGTGCCGAAGAACGGACCGCCCGTGTAGATGGTGCGCTTGGCCGGTGCGAGCTCGACGTTGATGTCGATCGTGCCGTCCTTCGCGTCGTCGGTATCGGGGATGACGTTGACCACCGCGAAGTAGTCGGCGCCGTTCAGCGCCTGCTGCAGCTCCAGCAGCTGGCTCTGAGAGAAATAGTCGCCCTTCTTGAAGGGCACGTAGCGATCGAGGAAATCCTCGCGGAACTGCGAATTCTTGAACCGCACCACGCCGTATCGGTAACGCCGGCCGGCCTCCCATTTCAGCTTCACGGCGGCGGTATGTTCGGCGCGGTTCACCTCGACGCGCCGCGTGACGATGCGCGCGTCGAGGAAGCCGGTCGCGGTGAGGGCGCCGCTCACCGCGTCGCGCGCGCCATCGTAGACGCCGTCGTTGAGGGGCTGGTCCTTCAGGTTCTGGATGCCGCGCACGGCGCGGCGGATCGCAGGTACCTTGCCCGCCTCCTCGTCGATCTCGACGTTCACGGAGGTCACCTTCACGGGAACGCCGGGCACCACGTGCAGCGTCACCTGCCAGTCCTTGCCGACCTGGCGCATGTCGCCGGTGGCCGTGGCCTCGTAGTAGCCGTACGGCCGCAGCGCGGCCTGCACTTCGTCGGGAGCGTTTTCGTAGAGGCGGCGCACCTGGGCCGCCGTGACGTCGCGCGCCGCGTACTGGCTGAGCTCCACGCCCGAAACGACCGCGTTGCGCAGGTTCTCGTCGACGCCGTCGACAGTCAGGACGATGCCCGCCTGGGCGATCGTGGGCACGAGGAACCACGGCAGAAGCAGCAGTCCATGGCGTCTGGTTCGGCGCATGAGCGTCCCGTTCCGGTCGTGATCCAAGGCCGTGGTCACGGCCGGCTTACGGGGTGCCTCCGGCGACCCCTGACGTTATGTCTTGCCGTAACTTACCGCGCGGCGTGTGAGAGGTCGATACACGAACGTGAACGACGGCTCAGAAAAGGGCGTGCCAGCGAGCCCTCAGCCCGCCTCGTCACCCGCGCGGTGCGCGATCCAGGCGCCGACGAGCGCCGAAACGTACGGGATGGACTGCGCCGCGAGGATGAACATCCACAGCGTGCTTTCGACGTAGTTCGTGCCGTAGTGCAGCGCCATGCCGACGATGGCGCAGAGCAGGGCGATCGCCATCAGGCCTTCCTCGCGCACCGGCGCGAAGGCGGCGAAGCTGCTGCCACCCATGCGCCGGCTCTTCGCGGTGACCACGAACGCGGTCTTCTCGCGCGTGAGGCCATGGAGGATGCCGCGAGCGATCGCATGCGAGAGGCCCATGCTGGCCACCGAGGCCATGATCGTGTCGTACCAGCCGCACGGGACACGCGCGCGATAGAGCACGACGCCGAAGATGGCCTTCGCGAAGAAGAACCCGATCACGGGAATCAGGAACAGCTGCATCGGCAGGTTGAAGTATTCCGGCGCGTAGATCATGCCGGCGGTCCACAACAGGCCCATCATCGTGAACACGAAGTGCAGCGCGTCGGCGAACCAGCTGAACCAGCCCGTCAGGAAATGGAAGCGCTGGCCGGCGGAGAGCGGCCCCTTGCGCGTCATCCAGCTCCAGCGGCCCTTGAGGATCTGCATCGCGCCGAAGGCCCAGCGATAGCGCTGGCTCTTGTATGCCTTGAAATCGGCGGGCGTGAGGCCCTTGCCCATCAGTTCGTCGACGTAGACCAGCTCGTATCCGGCATGCATCAGGCGCAGGCCGAGCTCGGCGTCCTCGCAGATCGTCCACTCGGACCAGCCGCCGGTGCCTTCCAGCGCCGAGCGGCGGACCATGGTCATCGTGCCGTGCTGGATGATCGCGTTGCGCTCGTTGCGATGGTGCATGCCGATGCGGAAGAAGCCGTCGTATTCCCACGCCGTCATGCGGCGGAAACGGTTCTTCTCGAAGTCGCGATGCGCCTGCGGGCACTGCACCACGGCCACCTTCGCGTCGTGGAAGTAGCCGGTGAGCGTCGAGAGCCAGTCCTCGCGCACCACGTAGTCGGCGTCGATGACGGCCACCACTTCGGCGCGCTCGTCGGTGGCGGTGAGGCCGAAGTTGAGCGCGCCCGCCTTGTAACCCGGCCACGGCTCGAGGTGGAAGAAGCGGAACTTCGGGCCGAGCTGCTTGCAGTACTCCTCGACCGGCTGCCACACCGCCGGATCCTTGGTGTTGTTGTCCAGCACCAGGACCTCGAAATTCTCGTAATCGAGCGCGGCCAGCGAGTCGAGGGTGATCTGCACCATCTCCGGCGGCTCGTTGTGGCACGCCAGGTGGATCGACACGAATGGCTGCTTCTCGACCGGATCGGGCGGCAGCATGCCGGCATGGCGTACCCAGCTGCGCCGCCAGAGCACTTCGGTGAACTCGAAGCCGTTGATCAGCAGGATGCCGAGGATCGCGATCTGCGCCGGGAACAGCAGGATCAGCATCGCCCAGTCGAAGGGGCTGAGGTAGAAATTGAAGGGCAGGGTGGCCGACCACACGATCAGGCCGCAGGCCAGCTGGATCAGCGCCATGAAGAAAAGGCGGCCGGTCAGCCTGAAGCGGCTGAAGCGCATGCCGAACCAGAGCATCGGGACGAACGCGAGCAGCGACGCGGCGATGGCCTTCCAGGGCCAGTTGACGTCCTCGGTGACCGGACCGGTGAAGGGGAACTTCAGCTGGCGGTCCGCGTTGAACATGCCCCAGTAGGCGCCGGTGCGGCCCTCGCCGAGGTTTTCCTTCCACGGCTGGTCGATGGCTTCGAGGACGTAGTAGTCGTCGATGCCGTTCGTCTTCGCGGCGTTGAAGAACGAGCGCAGGAAGATCGCTTCGTTGGAAACGCTGGGGTACGCGTACTTGTAGCGGTCGCCGTTGGAAGGCCAGCCGATCTCGCCGATGGCGATGTGCTTGCCGGGGAACTGCTGGCGCAGGGCCTTGTAGCTCTCGATCGAGTCGGTGACGCCCGCCCGTGCCTCGATACCGTTCCAGTAGGGGAACAGGTGCACGGTGATGAAGTCGACGTGGTCCGCCAGTTCGGGGTTCTGCAGCCAGATGTGGAACGGCTCGGCCACCGAGACCGGCTGGTGCACGGCGGCACGCACGCGATCGAGGTAGGACATGACCTGCGCCGGCTTCAGGTCGCCGCGGAACAGGACCTCGTTGCCGACGATGACGCGGGTGACCGTCTTCGGGTAGCGCCGGGCCTGGGCGATCAGGGCCTCGATCTCGCGCTCGTTGTTCTCCAGGCGCGTGTCGATCTGCGCACCGGCCATCACGTCGAGCCCTTCCTTGTCGGCGAGGCGGATGACCTGGGGGTTCTCCAGCACGGAATAGGTGCGGATGCGCGGCGAATAGCGCTTGATCAGCCGCAGGTCGCTGTCGATTTCCGGATCGGTGGAGACATCGCCCTTGATCGGGTTCTGGTAGCGCTGGTATGCCGTGAACGCGAACCCGGGGATGGGGCCGTGCCAGTCGTCGGGGCCGTTCGGGAGGTTGGCGACGAACCAGAGCCCCACATTCAGGGCCGCGACGAGGATCGCGAGGATCAGCGCGGCGAGGATCGGGTGGCTTCGTTCGGTCTTCGTGGCAGCGCTCAAAACAATCCCCGGACCGGTCGGCCCCCGAGTGGCATCAATGAGGTAACCGGGGGAGCTTAACGAACGGGGCGTGACGGCTCAACGCATGAAGGGTCGCACGGTCAGGGATAGCTCAGTTCGGGCGGGGTGGGAAGGGGGCGGCGCGACGACGGCCGCCCCCCATCCAGCACTCACTTCAGCAGGGAGCGCAGCATCCAGGCCGTCTTCTCGTGATCCTTCAGGCGGCCCGTGACCATATCGGCCGTGCCGTCGTCGCCGACCGACTCGGCGGCCTTGATCGTGTCGCGCGACGTGGCGGCGGCGATCTCGTGGCCTTCCACCAGCTGGGCCACCATGTCCTTCCAGTCGGGCACGCCCGTCTCTTCCTTGATCGAGGTCAGCTTGCCGAACTGGCTGTAGGAGCCCGGGGCGAAGACGTCGAGGATGCGGATGCGCTCGGCGACCTCGTCGGCGGCGAGCCACAGGGCGTTGTACTGGGTTTCGAACATGGCGTGCAGGCTATTGAACTGCGGGCCGGTCACGTTCCAGTGGAAGCTGTGGGTCTTCAGGTACAGCGAATAGGTGTCCGCGAGGAGCTTGGACAGATGCTTCGCGACGGTTTCGCGATCTTTCTTGGCGATGCCGATATCGATGGCCATGTTGCGACTCTCCTTGGTGTTTTTCGTTGTTTCAGGTGAAATTTTAACGAGCGGACCGGCGGACGAGAAATGAAACGTTCCGATGTGGCCGATAGGCGCACGCTATTATCGGGGTTCCCATGAGTACGCCCACAACCCCCGCCCGCCCGTCCTCCCCGGATCCCCGATTGCGTGAGCTGCGTCACGCGCTGGATCAGGTCGCCAGTCGCGACTTCGGCCGCCTCCTCGGCCGCTGGCGCAACCTCTCCCGCAAGCCCGACGCGGGCAAGCTGGATGCCCTCGCCACCGAGATCGCCGCCTCGGCCGCCCGCCGCGCGGCCCGCAAGGCGGCCAAGCCGACGATCACGGTCGACGCCTCGCTGCCGATCGCGGCTCGCGCGGACGACATCGTGAAGCTGATCCGCGAGAACCAGGTGGTGGTGCTGGCGGGCGAGACGGGATCGGGCAAGACGACGCAGCTGCCCAAGCTGTGCCTCGCCGCCGGTCGCGGCGAGGCCGGCCTGATCGGCTGCACGCAGCCCCGCCGTCTCGCCGCGCGCTCCGTCGCGACCCGCGTGGCCGAGGAGCTGGGCACGCCGATCGGCGACAAGGTGGGTTTCCAGGTCCGTTTCACCGAGAAGGTGTCCGACCAGGCGCTGATCAAGTTCATGACGGACGGCATCCTGCTGGCCGAGACGCAGTCCGATCCCTGGCTGTCGGCGTACGACACGATCATCATCGACGAGGCCCACGAACGCAGCCTCAACATCGATTTCCTCCTCGGCTACCTGAAGCGCCTCGCGGCGCGGCGGCCCGAGCTGAAGATCATCGTCACGTCCGCCACCATCGACACGGGGCGCTTCGCGGCGCACTTCGGCGACGCGCCCGTCGTCGAGGTCGAGGGCCGCACGTACCCTGTCGAGGTGCGCTACCGCCCGCCGGGGGAGCGCGTCGAGGGCAACGTCGCCCAGCAGGTGGCCGACGCCATGGACGAGATCACGCGCGACGACCCGCGCGGCGATGTGCTCGTGTTCCTTCCCGGCGAGCGCGAGATCCGCGATACGCACCTCCTGCTCTCGCGCAGGCAGTACCGCGAGACCGAGGTGCTGGCGCTGTACGCGCGCCTGTCGGCGAGCGAGCAGGATCGCGTGTTCCGGCCCGGTCCGAAGCGGCGCATCGTGCTCGCCACCAACGTGGCCGAGACGTCGCTCACCGTGCCGCGCATCCGATTCGTGGTGGATTCGGGCACGGCGCGTGTGAAGCGCTACAGCCAGCGCGGCCAGCTGGAGCGCCTGCACATCGAGCCGATCTCGCAGGCCGCCGCCAACCAGCGCAAGGGCCGCTGCGGGCGCGTGGGGCCCGGCGTCTGCTACCGCCTCTACGAAGAGGCCGATTTCGCGCTGCGCCCGGAGTTCACCGATCCCGAGCTGCTGCGCTCGTCGCTGGCCAACGTGATCCTGCGCATGCTGGCGCTCGACCTGGGCGAGGTCGACGATTTCCCGTTCCTCGAAGCGCCCGATCCCCGTGTCGTCGCCGATGGCTACCGCCGGCTCGCCGAGATCGGCGCGATCGACGACGACCGCCGCCTCACGGAGGTCGGCCGCACGGTCGCGCGCCTGCCGATCGACGTCCAGCTCGCGCGCATGATGGTGGAGGCCCGCCGGCTCGGCAGCGCGGCGGAACTGACGACGATCGTGGCCTTCCTGAGCATCCAGGACCCGCGCGAGCGCCCGCCCGAGGCGCGCGGCCAGGCCGACGCGGCCCATGCGCAGTTCGCGGATCCGAAATCCGACTTCGTCGGCGTGCTCAACCTGTGGCGCGCCTACCTCGCCGCCGCCGAGGAGCTCACCTCCTCGAAACTCCGCGACTGGTGCTCCCGCCATTTCCTGAGCTTCATGCGGATGCGCGAGTGGCGCGAACTGCACCGCCAGTTGGTGCTGGTGATGCGCGACCTTGGCTGGTCCGACGACGCCCGCGCCGCGAGTCAAGCCGCTCCGGTTGGAGCGGACCCGGCCGCGACAGCTCCTCGCGACGCGCAACTGGGCTCAGGCGGACGCCGCCGCCGCCCGGATCGCGCCCAGGTGCGCTCCAACAGCAGTGGGCCCGTTCCCGAGGGCGACGCGCTCTTCGAGGCCGTCCACCGCAGCCTGCTCGCCGGCCTGCCGACGCAGGTGGGGCACAAGGACGAAAAGGGCGTGTTCCGCGGCACGCGCGAGCGCCGCTTCCAGGTCTTCCCCGGTTCCGCGCTGGCGAAGGCGCCGCCGGCGTGGATCTTCTCGGCGCAGATCCTCGACATCGGCGGCCGCGTATGGGCGATGATGAACGCGCGCGTCGATCCGGCGTGGATCGAAAGCCAGGCGGCGCACCTCGTCCGCGCGACGGCGCGCGACGCGCACTGGTCGCGCAAGCGCGGCACGGTCGTCGCCTACGAGCAGGTGACCCTCTTCGGGCTCGTGCTCGTCGAGCGACGTCCGGTGACGTTCCAGCGGCAGGACCCCCGGCTCGCGCATGAGATCTTCCTGCGCGAAGGGCTGGTGCGCGGCGACCTCGACAGCCGCGCCGACTTCGTCCGGGCGAATGCGCGCGTGCTCGAACAGGCGCACGACATCGAGGCGAAGCAGCGCCGCGCCGGTCTTCTGAAGACGGACGAGGAACTCGCCGCGTTCTTCGACGGCAAGCTGCCGGAGAGCATTTCGGACACGCGCGCGCTCGACGCCTGGTATCGCAAGGCGTCGCCCGGCGAGCAGGCCGCGCTGCGCTGGACGCTCGCCGACGTCATGGATGCCGGTGCCGGACTCGACCCCAAGGCGTTCCCGGCATCGCTCGCCATCGGCCAGCACACTTATCGCCTCGAATACCGCTTCGTACCCGGCGATCCGGCCGATGGCGTCACCATCCACGTCCCGCTCGCCTTCCTCAACGCGTTGCCCGCGGCACGTGGCGACTGGCTCGTCGGCGGGCTGCTGACGGACAAGGTGGCGGAGCTGATCCGCTCGCTGCCGAAGGCGCAGCGTCGCAACTTCGTGCCCGCGCCCGATTTCGCGCGGGCGTTCGCCGAGGCCGAAGCGCCGCGCGACCAGCCGCTGGTCGTCGCGCTCGCGGCGTTTCTCAAGCGGACGACGGGCGTCGACATCGACGCGTCCGCGTTCGAGGGCGCCGAGCTGCCGCCGCACCTGCTCATGCATTATCGCGTGCACGACGAGAACGGCCGCACCGTCGCGGAGGGGCGCGACCTCGCCGCGATCCGCGCGCAGTGGGAGGGCAAGGCCCGGGAGGCCTTCTCGCGCAAGACGGATGTCGAACTCACGCGCGAGGACATCGTCGCCTGGGACTTCGAATCGATTCCGAAGGCGGTGCGCTCGGAGGGCGGCCTCGAGGCGTACCCGGCGCTGGTCGACCTCGGCGAGGCCGTGGCGCTGCGCGTGTTCGAACGCGCCGACGAAGCGGCGGCCGCGCATGTCGGCGGCGTCGAGCGGCTGCTCCGCCAGGCGCTCGCGCCGGAATTCAAGCGGGCGCGGCGGCAGCTACCGATCGCGAATCCGCTGTCGCTGAAATACGCGCCGATGGGAAGCGTGGACGGCCTACGCGACGACCTCGTCGAGGGCGGTTTCGCCGATCTGATCGCGGGGCGCCGCCTCGATGCCCGGACCCAGGGCGAGTTCGAGGCGCTGCGCACGGAACTCGGCCGCGAGCTCTTCGGTGCCGCGATGGCACGGCAGAAGCTGGCCGAACCGATCATCGAGGCGCAGGCGGAACTGAAGCCGTGGATGGACCCGCCCCTGATGGGCTTCGCCAAGGCCAGTTACGACGACCTGCGCGAGCAGCTCGCCGCGCTCCTGCAGCCGGGTTTCCTGCGCGAATTGTCCCCGGCCCGTCTCGCGCACATCCCGCGCTACCTCAAGGCGATGCGCCTGCGCGCCGAGCGTCTGCGCCAGGACCCGGCGCGCGACCAGTCGCGTATGCTGCAGGTGCTGCCTTACTGGCGGGCCCTGCTCAACGCGGGGGGCACGGGACTCGGGGACACCACCTGGGGCGAACTGCGCTGGCTGCTCGAGGAGTGGCGCGTATCGCTGTTCGCACAGGAGCTGAAAACCGCCGAGCCGGTGTCCGCCAAGCGGCTGGCCCGAGCGCTGGAAACGGCGCAGGCCGCACGATGAATCCACCGGAGACAAGGCGATGAGCGAGGTCCGCTCCCCCGACGCGAAGGCGCAGCCGATGCCGCTGACCGAGCGTGCGCGGGAAGCCTGCGCGCCGCTGCCGGTCGTGGCCCGCGCGGAAGTCGAGACGGTGATCGAACTCCTGCGCCTGCTGGGGTGCGACGACGAGACCTGCGCCTCCGCGCTCTGGTTCGCGCTGGCACGGGGCCTGCCCGGCGCCACCGACGAGGCGGAGAAGACCTGGCCGGCCTCGTTGCGGCGCCTGATCGAAGGGCAGGGCGAGGCCGAGAAGGTCTGGGCGTTGCATGCGCAGCGCGGTCCGAGGAGCGGCGCCGAAGGCCTGCGCCGTCTTCTTCTGGCGATCATCCGCGACCTGCGCGTCGTGTTCGTGTTGCTGGCGCGGCAACTGGCCGCGATGCGCACGGCGATGGCCTTGCCGGACCACGAACGCCGCGAACTCGCGCAGCTCACGTCGGACATCCACGCCCCGCTCGCGAACCGCCTCGGCATCTGGCAGCTGAAGTGGGAGCTCGAGGACCTCGCGTTCCGCTACCTCGAGCCCGACACCTATCGGCGCATCGCCCGGTTGCTCGACGAACGCCGCGCGGACCGCGAACACTTCATCGCCGCCAGCCTCGCCGAGTTGCGCGCGGTGCTCGACGGCGCGGGCGTCCGCGCCGACCTTGCCGGCCGGCCGAAGCACATCTTCTCCATCTGGAAGAAGATGAAGAAGAAGGGGCTGGAGTTCTCGGATCTCTACGACATCCGCGCGGTGCGCATCCTCGTCGACAGCGTGGCCGACTGCTACGCGGCGCTCGGTCTCGTGCACAGCCTGTGGCCGCACCTGCCCGGCGAGTTCGACGACTACGTGGCCCGGCCGAAGGGCAACGGCTACCGTTCGCTGCACACGGCCGTGATCGGCCCCGAGGGCAAGACGCTCGAGGTACAGATCCGCACGCACGAGATGCACCGCGCCAACGAACTCGGCGTCGCGGCGCACTGGCGTTACAAGGAGGGTGGCGGCGCGGATGCCGAATTCGAGGCGAAGATCGCCTGGATGCGCAAGCTGCTCGAGCCGCGCGGCGAGGACGAGGCCGAGCTGGCCGCGGGCTTCGAAACCGAGCTGATGGAAGACCGCGTGTACGTGCTCTCGCCCAAGGGCGAGGTGATCGACATGCCGCGCGGCGCGACCGTGCTGGATTTCGCGTACCACATCCACACCGAGGTCGGGCATCGCTGCCGTGGCGCCAAGGTCAACGGGCGCATCGTGCCGCTGACCACCGCGCCGCGCAGCGGCGACCGCGTGGAGATCCTCACCGCGAAGCTCTCCGAGCCGAGCCGCGACTGGCTCTCGTCGCACCATGGCTACCTGCACACGTCGCGCGCGAAGGAAAAGGTGCGCGCGTGGTTCCGCCGCGAGGCGCACGACGCGAACATCCTCGCCGGCAAGGCCTCGCTGGAAAAGGAGCTGCGTCGCCTCGCGCTCGACGACGTCGACCTGGCGAAGCTCGCGGCGCACTTCCGCCTCAAGGGCGTCGACGACCTGTACGTCACGGTCGCGCTCGGCGAGGTCACGCTGGGGCAGATCGCGCGCTCGCTGCAGGAACCGGTCGAACCGGAGATCACGCAGTCGGGCAATCCGGTCGCCTCGCGCGCCGCGCAACACGACCGTGGCGCCCTGTCGATCGAGGGCGTGGGCAACCTGCTGACGACGCTGGCGCGCTGCTGCCAACCGCTGCCGGGCGATCCCGTGCGAGGGTTCATCACGCGGGGGCGCGGCGTATCCGTGCATCGCGCCGATTGCGCGTCGCTGGCGAGGCTCGCCCGGCGCAATCCGGAGCGGGTGATCGACGTGAACTGGGGCCGGGTCGATGTCCAGAGCTACGAGGTCGACGTCGAGCTGCGCGGCTACGACCGCAAGGGACTGCAGAAGGACGTCGCGACCACGATCAACAACGTGGGCCCGCACATCGTCGCGTCGTCGAGCCGCGTGCACGTGCGGACGGGCGAGGTCGAGATGCGCTTCACGCTGCGCGTGAAGGACTACGAACAGCTCTCGACGCTGCTCGGCAGGCTGAGCGCGCTGCCGAACGTGACGGACGCCCGGCGCCTCGGCGGGCGGTGACGTCCACGTCGTGGCGGGCTTCCGTGGGAAGCCCGCTGGCGGGCGAATGGGTGCTTGTCGCGAGCCCCCATTCGCGCGCGAGCGCGCTTCCCACACCTTTAGCCATCAACCGCCCATCAGCAGACGCGTGCCCCAGTCGGACAGCGGCTGGGCGACGAGGATCCGCAGCAGGAAAAGCCCGAGCAGCACGACGGTGGGCGAGAAATCGAGGCCACCGATCGTCATGCGGCCACGCAGTGGACGCACCAGCGGCTCCGCGAGGCTCGACACGAGGCGCGCGACCGGGTGGTAACGGTCGGTCGAGAGCATGCTCATCAGCGACCAGACGAAGACCAGCACGATCCAGGTGAGCAGGAAGAAGTCGACCGTTTCGGCGATGCCGGCGACGATCACGCCCGCGATGGCGGGTGCGAAGCCCGCCAGCGCGACGATCAGCACGACCTTCAGGCATTCCAGCGCCAGGATGATCAGCAGCGCCGCCGTGTTCACGCGGCGGACGTTCGGCAGCGCCTTGCGCAGCGGACGCAGCACCGGATTCGTGAAGCGGTAGAGGAACTGGCAGATCGGATTGTTGAAATCCGCGCGGTGGGCCTCCGCGAGCAGGCGCAGCACGAACAGGGTGACGACGGCCCCAAAGACGAACTGAAGGATCAGTGCGCCGGCATTGGTCAGGTAATTCACGTTCTGGATTCCATGTCTTCGGAGAGTTCGACGCCGCGGCGGCGTGCGGCGTCCACCGCGCGTGCCACGATGGTGGGGAAATGGTCGGCCCGGAAACTGTCGAGCGCGGCCTGGGTGGTGCCGTTCGGCGAGGTCACCCGGGCGCGCAACGTCGCGGCGCTCTCGCCGCTCTCGATCAGCATGCGGCCGGCGCCGAGGGCCGTTTGCGCGGCCAGCGCTCGAGCGGTTTCACGCGACAGCCCCTGCGAGAACGCGGCGTTCTCCAGCGCCTCGACGAGCAGGAAGAAATACGCCGGGCCGGAGCCGGACAGGGCCGTGACGATGTCCAGCTGGTCCTCGTCGGGCACCCAGACCGTGAGCCCCGCGGCGTCCAGCACGTGCTGGGCCTCCGCGCGCTGCGGCGCGCTGACGCGGCCATTGGCGAACAGGGCCGTGGCCCCTGCGCCGATCATGGCCGGCGTGTTCGGCATGCAGCGGACGACGGGCAGGGCGGCGTCGAGCCAGCGTTCGATCTGATGGATGCGGATGCCGGCCGCGATGGAGATCACCAGCGGCCGGTATTTCTGCACGGCGGGACGCAGGCCGCGGCAGACCTCGGCGAGCATCTGCGGCTTCACGGCGAGCACCAGGATCGACGCGCCCTCCGCGGCGTCCAGGTTATCGGTGTACGTGGCCACCCCGTATTCGCGGGAGAGCTCCTGGAGGGACTCGGCGCGGGGCTCCGCCACGGCGATGCCGCCCGGCTGGGCGCCGTGGCGGATCATCCCGGCGATCAGCGCGGTAGCCATGTTGCCGCCACCGATGAAGGCGATCCGATTCATGGGTTTTGCAGACTCCGTAGGCGACGACGTTCACAACGTGCAGAGCATATACGGTGCCGCGCCTTGCCGCCGACCCCCGGGCATGGTTACCTATGCCGACCAAGACAGGGGACCACCATGGATATCGCCGAACTCCTTGCCTTCTCCGTGAAGAACAAGGCCTCCGACCTGCACCTTTCCGCGGGTCTTCCGCCGATGATCCGTGTCGACGGCGACGTCCGGCGCATCAACATCCCGGCTCTGGAGCACAAGCAGGTCCACTCGCTGATCTACGACATCATGTCGGACAAGCAGCGTCGCGACTATGAGGAATTCCTTGAAGTCGACTTCTCCTTCGAGATCCCGGGCCTGGCGCGTTTCCGCGTCAACGCGTTCAACCACAACCGTGGCGCGGGCGGCGTGTTCCGTACCATTCCCTCGGAAGTGCTCACGCTGGAAGACCTGGCGGCGCCACGCATCTTCCGCGAGCTGATCGAGCAGCCGCAGGGCCTGATCCTCGTCACCGGCCCGACGGGTTCGGGCAAGTCGACGACGCTGGCGGCCATGGTCGATCACATCAACAAGAACGAATACGGCCACATCCTCACCGTCGAGGATCCGATCGAGTTCGTCCACACCTCGCAGAAGTGCCTGGTGAACCAGCGCGAAGTGCACCGCGACACCCATGGCTTCAACGAGGCCCTGCGTTCCGCGCTGCGCGAAGATCCCGATTACATCCTGGTGGGCGAGCTTCGCGACCTGGAGACCATCCGCCTCGCGCTCACCGCGGCGGAAACGGGACACTTGGTCTTCGGCACGTTGCATACCTCGTCGGCCGCCAAGACGATCGACCGCATCATCGACGTGTTCCCGGCGGGCGAGAAGCCCATGGTCCGCTCGATGCTCTCGGAGTCGCTGCGTGCGGTGATCTCGCAGTCGCTGCTGAAGAAGGTGGGCGGTGGCCGCACGGCGGCGCACGAGATCATGGTCGGCATCCCCGCGATCCGTAACCTGATCCGCGAGGACAAGGTCGCCCAGATGTACTCGTCGATCCAGACGGGCCAGCAGCACGGCATGCAGACCCTGGACCAGAACCTCAGCGACCTGGTCAAGCGCGGCCTGATCTCCCGCCAGGAAGCCCTGATGTACGCCAAGAACAAGGAAGGGTTCCGCTGAGCCCGCCTTAACGTGAAGGCAGTCGCTGCACCCGCCCGCGTGGCGGGTATATGATCGCGGCACAGGGGACGCCGGCCCGGTCCGGCATGGGATACAGGCCATGAGCGACTTCGACTTCACTTCTTTCCTCAAGCTGATGGTGCACAAGCAGGCCTCCGACCTGTTCATCACCGCCGGCGTCGCGCCCTCGCTCAAGGTGCAGGGGCGCGTCGTGCCCATCACGCAGAGCCCGCTGTCCGCGCAGCAGTCGCGCGACATGGTGCTGAACGTGATGACGCCCGCCCAGCGCGAGGAGTTCGAAAAGACCCACGAATGCCAGTTCGCGATCAGCGCGTCGGGCATCGGGCGCTTCCGCGTGTCGTGCTTCTACCAGCGCAACTGCGTCGGCATGGTCCTGCGCCGCATCGAGTCGAAGATCCCCACGCCCGAGGAACTCAGCCTGCCGCCGATCATCAAGCAGCTGGCGATGACCAAGCGCGGCATCATCATCTTCGTGGGTGGCACAGGCACCGGTAAGTCGACCTCGCTCGCGTCGATGATCGGTTACCGCAACCAGAATTCCACGGGTCACATCATCACGATCGAGGACCCGATCGAATACGTGCACAAGCACGAGGGCTGCATCATCACCCAGCGCGAGATCGGCATCGACACCGACAGCTGGGAGAACGCGCTGAAGAACACGCTGCGCCAGGCGCCCGACGTGATCATGATCGGCGAAGTGCGCACGCGCGAGACGATGGAGCACGCCATCAACTTCTCCGAAACGGGCCACCTGTGCCTGTGTACGCTGCACGCGAACAACGCCAACCAGGCGCTGGACCGCATCCTGCATTTCTTCCCGGAAGACCGTCGCCAGCAGCTCTTCATGGATCTGTCGCTGAACCTCAAGGGCATCGTGGCGCAGCAGCTGATCCCGACCCCCGACGGCAAGGCGCGCCGCGTCGCGGTGGAAGTGCTGCTGGGCACGCCGCTCGCGCAGGATTACATCCGTCAGGGCGAGATCCACAAGCTGAAGGAACTCATGCGCGATTCGAACCAGCTCGGCATGCGGACCTTCGACCAGAGCCTCGTGGAGCTGTATCACGCAGGCGAGATCTCCTATGAGGACGCGTTGCGCCACGCCGACAGCTCGAACGAAGTGCGACTGCGCATCAAGCTGGCGCAGGGCGGCGACGCGCATACGCTGTCGCAGGGCCTCGAGGGCGTGGAGATCGACAAGACCACCGATCGCAACACCTTCGGCGGCATGCTGCACCGCTGACGCGCGCCCAACCGATGTAGGAGCGGACCCGGCCGCGACAGCTTCTCGCCGCGGTTCTCAAGCTCACGCGCCAGCTCGCAGGGAGGGGCGAAGAGCTGTCGCGGCCGGGTCCGCTCCAACAAAAAAGGGAGCCCGAGGGGCTCCCTTTCTCGTCCTGCGCTAAGCGACGCTTAGTTCGCGGCGGCAGCCGAGACGGTCAGGCCGCTGGCGTCCACGCTCTTCACGCCCTTGATCTTCTTGGCGATGGCTTCCGCGTGGCTCTTCTCCTTCGCCGTGGCGACCGTACCCGTGAGGGTCACGACGCCTTCGGTCGTGCTTACCGAGATATCGGTGGCCTTGACCGACTTGTTGGCGGCGAACTCGCTCTTCACCTTGGTGGTGATCCACGTATCGTCGGCCTTGCCGGCGACCGTCTGATTGTCGCCCTTGGACGCGGCGGCAGCGGAGTCCTGAGCATATGCCTGCGCGAACGGAACCGTGCCGAGACCGGCGACGAGGGCGGCGGCGAACAGGGCCTTGCGGAGGTTGGCGTTGATCATGATCGAACTCCTTCGTTACACGCTGAATGGGTCTGGCGATGGCGCCACGCTCTGTGGCTGCCGTATCGCGGGGCCAATGGAAACAGCGCATCCGTGAACGATTCGTGCCGGGAAATTTTCTCCGTTCAGGTAGGTCAAGAAGTCATGGGGCAGAAAAAAAGGGGCACCCGAAGGCGCCCCTTTTTTCGTGCGGCGTTGCGCGTATCGTTACTTGTATTCGACGGCGCCGGAGAGCACGAGGCCCTTCTCTTCCATGTGCGATTCGCCGGAGACGCGCACGATGCGTGCGGCCTGTGCCTTCATGGCATCGAACTGCGCCTTCGAGCGCTCCGCCGCCATGGCCTGCGCCTGCTGGTCGTCCGGGGCGCCGTCCGCACCCGCGGCTTCGGCCATCGACGCGGCGTACGACGTCGCCTTGTCGGCCATCACGTCTACCCAGGTGCGGTACATGTCGCCCGTGAGGTGCAGGCGGCTGAGGCGGCCGGCATCGCCGACGGAACCCATGAGCATGTCGTCGAGTTTCGCATCCTCACCTTCGCCCACGCCGATCACGATCGCCTGGCCGTTCATGGCCGCCCAGCCCGGCATGCCGAGCATCGCGGTGATGTTCTGGGGCAGGGGAGCGGGCTTGCCGTCGCCGGCGAGCTTGAAGTCGCCGCCGAGCATCGCCTGACCCATGGCGAGCAGGCCCGCCGGGTTGCGCGTGGCGAGCAGCACGCGGCCCGTGAACGACGGAAGCTGCTGCCCCGCGGCGGCCGGCTTGAACGAGTCGAGCGCGATACGCACGCCGCGGATGTCGCCGAACGGCGGAATCGCGGACTGCTGCATGGTGGAACCGAACTTCGCGAAGCTGTCGTTCATGCTCGCGAAGGCGGGGCATTCGAACGGCTTCGCCGCGACGGCTTCCGCCTGCGCGGTCGCGAAGGTGCGCAGCTGCTCCATCGGCAGCGCGATGCTGAGGTCGAACGGATCCTTCGCGTCCTGGCCCAGGCCCGGCAGCTCGACCTTGAGACCCGAGAAGGCCTTCGTGATGTCGTCGGCGAGGGCGATGTCGACGCGCTGTTCCTGGTGGTGGAGGTCGAGGCGCGTGTAGCCGAAGCTGATCGACGGCACGCGCGCGGCGATGCGCGACGCTTCCGGCACGCAGCTGGCGGGAAGCGGCGGGATGGGTTCGCCGGTCTTCGCCGACTGGTGCTTCAGGAAGGTGGAGAACAGGGGGTCCTTGCCGGCGGCCACGAGGGGCAGCAGGCGGACGAGGTCGAGCTGGCCGACCACGTAGTCCTTATAGCCCTTCGCCTTGGCGAGGTCGGCGAGGCGGCCGTCGTCCTGCAGGCTCTTTTCCGGACGGTCGGCGCCGAGCGCCTGGCGGACCATCGGCTGCGCGGCATCGGCCGGGAGCAGCGACACGACGGCCTGCTTACCGACCGTCGCGATGATCAGCTGCACGCCGGTATCGCCGAGGGTCACGTGGCGATACGCCTGGCCACCGGCGTCGGCGGCATCCAGCTTCTTGCCATAGGCGGCTTCGAGGCGGCCGAGGAAAGCGTCCCAGGCGGCCGTGTCGGCCAGCGCGACGCGCGCGACCGGGCTGAGGCCGAGGCCGTAGAACGCCGAGCCGGTCTTCACGTCGAGGCCCATGTTCTTCAGCGCCGCCTCGGCGGTCTTGCCGTCGAACTCGGCGGCGAAGGCA
This sequence comes from Luteibacter sp. UNC138MFCol5.1, assembly GCF_900110505.1. Classification (GTDB taxonomy): domain Bacteria; phylum Pseudomonadota; class Gammaproteobacteria; order Xanthomonadales; family Rhodanobacteraceae; genus Luteibacter. Next base: position 682,650 of record NZ_FODZ01000002.1, on the reverse strand, counting down.
CGCAGCAGGCGGGCGCCTTCGACGTTGCCCTTCGTTTCGAGATCCTGCGCGACCGACTTCATCTGGACCACCTGGCCCGGCAGCTCGCTGTTCGCCTGGGCGATCACCGCCTCGTAGGCGTCGTCGTCGAGCTTGTCGAGGTTGGCCAGCACGTACGGCGTGTCCGCCGGTACGAACGCCAGCGGGGCATCCTTGTCCTTGTGGCCGCAGGCCGCCAGCAGCACGCTGGCGAGGCCGAGCGCGATGAGTCGCTTGGTCGGTCGCATCTTGTATCCCGTTGAGTTGGTCCCTGGAGCGGCCATTATGCCGGATTGGACCGCGGGGCGCGGAAGTCCGATGCATACCTGCACGGCGCCGGATACCTCCCCGTGCATGGGTAACGGCCGCGCTACGGGGCGGCAAAGGCCCACGGAATCCTGGGAGGTGGACGATCCGCGGGGCGCGGCGCACCGTGAAACGACTCGGCAGGTGCGAAAAAATGCCCGATCGACAGCCCGGAAGAATTCGACGGTTGCCGCGCAGTGAGCGCGGCAACCGGAAGCGGAGAGGTCAGCCTGGCGTCGCCCTTATGCCTTCGTTCTCTTCTCGATCTCGAGATACTTGAGTTTTACCTCCGCGAAGGTGGTGAAACCGAGCCAGCGGATGTGCTTCAAGGGGTCCTTGTTCGCCGGCGGATCCTTGTCTCCGTACAGATGCTGCCAGCGTTTCTTCGCCTCCTCGCTCGGGGAACTGTTCGGGGCCGAGTCCGGCAGAGTCGCAGTCGCGGTCATATCCGGGCCGTCCACGATGGGCACCGAATAGTAGTCGCCCTCGCCGTCGAGATAATCGACATGAGTCTCTTGAATGTTCGCCTGAAAGCCCACCTTCGCGACGACCACGTGCGAGTTGTCGACATTGAAGTCCTCGGTGAAAAAGACGAGAGCCTGATCGGTGTCGTCCCCGGACAAGATGACGAGGTAGTCCCCGTCCTTCTTCAGCTGGGTGTTGGCTTGAGGCTCGATGTAAACCGTCTCGCCTTCGTCGTTGGTAGCCGACCAGTAATTCCTGCCGTCGACCTGCTGGAAATCCTTGAACTCATGCCTTGCCATGATGGGTTCTCCCTGAATGAACGGCATCGTCCGTCGATGCCGGCGTGCGAATGCGACGCCTCGAACATCTTGCGCCGCCATCACGGTGCAAGCCATCCCTCTTCGGTCGTAGGGCACGCTTGTGAGGGGATCGGGCTTTCAGTTGCATCGCGCGCAGGCCGCCGCGTTTGTACATTCTTTCGACTGCGATCGAAGCCGATCCGGCAAGCGGGGAGCGGATACGGTTCATCGACCAGAAAAAGACGTGAGCGCCCTACAACGAATGGTCGAGAGCAACGTCGGGTGGCTCACCGTTAGGATCGTCGGGCACATGGCGCGTGGCCCAGAGGAGTCTAGCCAATGGAAGGCACTCACCGAAGCGCAAGCAGGCACGAAAGAGTCTCGCGGCCCGGAACGCACCGGGGTCGCCAGTCTATAGACATCACTTCGGTGAGTTCGAGAGCATCGATTACAAGGAGTACTCGATACTCGGTCACCGTCTACGAGTACAGGTCGTGACGCGCTGAACGCCTATCGCTGTCGCGAAGGAGGTGCCCGGGTCGCGTGTCGTCGCGATCCGGGCAACCGGTATCGCCGCATCGATGGGAAGCACCTTGCCATGGAAGGCGACATGCACATTCATCTTGCCGAAGCCGGACGGTTCGCCATCGAAGGTGGCCGCGCGATACATCGGGGTGAGCCGGGTTTCGCGATCACGGTCGACGAGGTCGGCGAGCCACGGGCCGTCTGGGACGTCGCGGTACCGGCATCGGGTCCACCGGTTCTGCGTGCCATTCGGCACAGCCTTTGGGCCTTCGAACTCGCGTTCGACGAACCGGTCGAAGACGCCGCGCTGACCTACCTCGCGGACACGCGCCATCAGTTGTACTGGACCGACGAGCGCGGCACGGTGCACCCGCAGGAGGTCGGGCCCTCCGACCTCACGGGTTTCCGCACGGCGCGATGGGCGGTGGGCGGAACGCGCGTGGCGAGCCTGCGCTGCGAATTTCCACTGCGGTCGCCCGCGATCGTGTGCCTGCGTAGCGTGGAGGTGCCGGCGGCGTCGGACCGCGGCTGGGTGGGGCGAGCGTCCCAGTGGATGCGCGGCATGGCGGCGACGCCGGCACCCGCCAGACCCTACACGCCGCGCCCCGCGATGTACCTCGACCTGACCGACGATCTCCTCGTGACCGCCGAAGGCTCGAGGGCGGTGGTCGTGTCGGAAGGGCTGCGCGTCGACATGGTCGTCGACCGTCCGGGCCCTCGCGGCACGCAGGTCATCGTGCCCGCGTTCGGCGACGGGGCGACGTTCCTGCGGCTCGAAAGCGAAGGCATGCAGTTGTTCGCCCTCGACTTCGCCGATCCCGTCTCGACGGTCGAACTGGAATACGCGACGACGTTGCCGCATCGACTGGAATGGACGTACGCCAACGAGTCGTTCATCGAGTGCGAAGACGTACCGGCCGCGTTGTTGACGGGCATGCGCGTGGCACGACGTGACGCCGGCGACGTCCGCATCCGCCGATTGCGCTGCGTCTACGAGAACACCCGCGCGGACGTCGCGCTTCTGAGATCGCTCACGGTCAGGCCATGGGCGAGCGCGCGCGGGGAAGGCGATGTCTATATCCCCTGGACGCTCTCGCCCTGGCGCATCTGACCTGGCAGGAAATTCCTTTGGTGGCGGTGCGTGCGCCGCCGCTACTCACCGCGGCCTTGGCCGCCCTTACTTTCATAATCTACGGGAGACAGGTATGGATACCTACGCATTTTCAGACTTCTCGCTGGTCGGTAACGAGTTCGTTCTGACCCGGGGCGACGCGATGATCAAATGCAATGTCTTTGATCATGACGCTCAGCGGAACTTCTCCTTCCTTGGCGGAAGGTACCTCGCACTGAAGAACACCGCGGGGATTGGCAATATCGCCGAGCTTACGTTCTACGGCAAGGATGAGGAGCCCGTGGTCACGCAGGCGGAGTTGAAGTACATATCTTTCACCAGCTCGTTCCTGCGGATGTACACGAACGACGGCAGTAGCGAAGACAGCGAGGACGATGATCGCCTGGGCGTTTGCGCCGTGAAGTTCAGCGCGCCGGTAGGCATCAAGTCGATCACCCTCGATGCGTGGCACGAGGCTCCCCACCTCGTGCTCCTGGAATCGATCAGTGTTTCGTGGATCGAGAACGGGGCCAGGCGTTCGGCGTCGCCGTGGGCGCACAGCAGGGTGCAGTCGCCTCGTCGATGATCGCATCGGGCGCCGGGGTGATGCCCCGGCGCCTTTGCAAACACCTGTGTCGCGTCAGCGCCCCATCACTTCCGCCAGCACCGCCATGCGCACGAACACGCCGTTGCCGACCTGTTCGAGGATCCGCGACTGGGCGCCGTCGGCGACTTCCGGCGCGATCTCGATGCCCCGGTTGATGGGGCCCGGATGCATCACGAGGCAGCCTTTTTCCGCCAGCGCGAGGCGGCGGGTGCAGAGACCGAAACGGTCGAAGTAGGCCGCTTCGTCCGGCAGATCGGTCGCGGCCATGCGCTCCTTCTGCAGACGGAGCATGATCACCACGTGCGCGCCCTTGATCGCCTCGTCGAAGTCCTCGTGGTAGCTGACGTTGGAAAGCTCGCTTTCCGCCGGAAGCAGGGCCGACGGGCCGACGATGCGGATGTCCTTCGCACCGAGCGCGCTGAACGCGTGCACGTCGGAACGCGCGACGCGGGAGTGGCGCACGTCGCCGCAGATGACGATGCGCAGCTTGCGGAAATCGGGGTGGTGGTTGCGGATCGTCAACGCGTCGAGCAGGCCCTGCGTCGGATGGGCACGATTACCGTCACCCGCGTTCACCACCGAGACGCCGCTCATGGCGTGCTTGACCAGCGACTCCGGCGTGCCGGATTCCTTGTGCCGCACGACGATCGTGTCGAGGTGCATGGCTTCGAGCGTGTGCAGCGTGTCGAAGAGTTCCTCGCCCTTCGCGGTCGACGAGAAACCGATGTCGAAGTTGACCACATCGGCGCCGAGGCGTCGGGCGGCCAGCTCGAACGACGTGCGCGTGCGCGTCGACGGTTCGAAGAACAGGTTCAGTACCGTGCGGCCCGCGAGCAGGTCGAGCTTGCGGGTTCCGTGGGCGGTCGCGTCGCGCATGCTGTTGGCCCGGTCGAGCAGGCGCTCGATCGCTTCGCGCGGCAGGTTTTCGAGGGTGGTCAGATGGCGCAGGCGTTGTGACATGACGTCCTCAAACGGAAGGGAACGGTTCGGATTCGGATGCGATGCGGGGGACGATACACGGAACGCGCGGAATCACGATACGAGGTAGCTTTCCAGGATGACGGCCGCGGCTTCGGCGTCGATCGACTTCGCGTCGGAGCGCTTGCGCGTGCCCGCCGCCCGACCGGCCGCGAAACGCCGTGCGGCTTCCTGGGAGCTCATGCGCTCGTCGGCGAACGCCACCGGCAGGGCGTAACGCGCGCCGATGCTCTCGGCGAAGCGTCGCGCCGTCTTCGTCATCGGCTGTTCCTTGCCCTCGTTGTCCAGCGGCAGGCCCACGACGAGTTCGGCCGGCAACCATTCGCGGCGAAGGGTGTCGAGCGCCTGCCAGTCGGGCTGGCCGTCGCGCACGGGTATCGCGGCGAGCGCACGGGCGGTACCCGTGAGGCGATTGCCGACGGCGACGCCCACGATCTTCGTGCCGACATCGAACCCGAACAGGCAGCTCATGGTACCGGCGGCGTCAGGCGTGGCCGGCGTAGCCGGTCAACTGCGACGGGTCGCGCACGCCCATCTTCTTCGTCGCGGCGAACCAGCGCTCTTCGAGCGGGGTGTCGAAAACGATGCGCTCGTCGGCACGCGTCGTGAGCCAGGCGTTGTCCATCACTTCCTGCTCGAGCTGACCGGCCTCCCAGCCCGCGTACCCGAGCGTGACGATGGCGCGTCGCGGGCCTTCGCCCTTGGCCATGGCCACGAGGATGTCCCTCGACGTGGTGACGGACCAGTCTTCGTTGACGCGATAGCTGGAATCCCAGTGTCCCGGCTCGCGATGGAGCACGAAGCCGCGCTCCTGCTGCACGGGTCCGCCGATCAGGACGGGGTTGTCGGCGATCTCCGGATCGTCGCAGGGAAGCTTCATCTGGGCGAGGACGTCGCCGAGGCGGTATTCCGAGATCTGGTTGATCAGGAGGCCGACCGCGCCGTCTTCGCCGTGCTGGCAGAGAAAGGCGACACCGCGGGCGAAAGGCGGCTCCGCGAGCGAGGGCATCGCGATCAGGAATTGGCCGGCGAAGGTGTTGGCGAACGTCATGGCCGCATTGTAGCCGCTCCCGCTGTCTGTCGTACGCGAACGTTCAGCCGGCGATGCTTACCGTGTGGACCGGATCATAGGAGGAAAGCCGATGAGGAAGCGCATGTTTGCAAAGGGTTTTGTCGTCGCGGCGATGGCATTTTCGGGCGCGGCCCTGGCCTCGTCGCCCGACGCCTGGAAGGACTACAACCAACGGCTGACGCGCGCCTGCGTGGCGGCGAGCGGGCTGAAGGACGTCAAGCCGGTCGGCGGCCCGATCCAGTACGACGACCGCGTGCCGGTGACCGCGCTGGTACTGGCCGGCCGATACCCGCAGAAGCACATGAACAACCGGCCCGGCCGCGAGCTCTGCGTCTGGGACCGCAAGGCGAACAAGGCCTACGTGAGCGAGGCCGATCAGCTGCTGCCCCGTTGAGGGCCCACTTCCCGGAAAATGAAAATGCTGTTGTGGGAGCGCGCTTGCGCGCGAAGGGTGCTCGCGGCAAGCACCCTTCGCGCGCAAGCGCGCTCCCACAGAAGATCCGGCTTCTCGAGGAACCGCGGCCCTAGTAATTACGCAGCACATTGCCCGGCAGGAACTGCCATGTGCGCGTGATGTAGAGTTCGTCCACCCGGGTCTTGTCCGGTGGGAGCGCGGGGAAGGGCGCCGCGAGGCGCACGATCCGCTGCGCGGCGTCGTCCAGCAGCTTGTGGCCGGAGCTCTTGATGACGTCCATGCTCTTGATCGAGCCGTCGCGGTTGAGCCCGACGGTGAGCACCAGTTCGCCGTAGACCCCCTGGCGACGTGCCTCGTCCGGGTAGTTCAGGTTGCCGACCCGCTCCACGCGGCCGACCCAGCCTTTCATATAGGCGGCGTAGACGTACTCGCGTGTGTTCGAGGAGATGAATTTCTTCTTCGGGCGCTTGGCGTAGGCCTGCGACTGCTCGCGTACCTCGGCGGCGAGCCGCGCCATTTCCTCGCGCCGCTGCACCTCCTCGTCGGAGACCGGGAGGGGGCGCTCCTTCCGTTCGCTGTCCTTGCGCGACGTGTCGACCGCGAAGGCGGTCTCGCCGGAGGTCGTCAGCAGCTGTTCCGGGACCGCCTCACGGGGTGCCGGTGCCTGCGCTTCCTTCGGCTCGGCCGCACCGTGCGCCACCGGCGTGGGCAGGAGACCCGACACCGGTTCCGAGGGGCGTGCCGCCTTTTCCTGGTCCCCACCGCCCGCGTTATTCGCCTGCGCCAGGAAATCGGCCTTGTCCGGGGCCTCCTGGTTCGCGACGTCCACGAGCGTCACGTCCAGCGTGGGCACGGCGGGACGCGGCTTCTCCATCTCGAAGGTGATGCCGAGGATGACGACGCCGTGCAGGAGCAGGGAGAACAGCAGGGTCGCGCCGAACAGGTCGGCGCCGGTGGTGCGGGTCGTCATCGGGCCTCGATCGCGTCGAACAGCAGCCCCGCGATGTTAATGCCGAACCGCGCGTCGAGTTCGCGGACCCCCGTCGGAGATGTGACGTTGATCTCGGTCAGGTAATCGCCGATGACATCGAGGCCGACGAAACGCAGGCCGCGGCGCACCAGCTCCGGGCCGACCTGGGCGGCGATCCAGCGGTCGCGGTCGGAGAGGGGAATGCCCTCGCCCTTGCCGCCGGCGGCGAGGTTGCCGCGGAACTCGTCCCCTTGCGGAATGCGCGCGAGCGCATACGGCACGGGCTCGCCGTCGATCAGCAGGATCCGCTTGTCGCCGGAGGTGATCTCGGGGATGTATTTCTGGGCCACTGTCAGGGCGCGGCCACCGTCCAGCAGGGTCTCGAGCATCGAGTTCACATTGCTGTCGCCCGCAGCGACCTTGAAGATGCCGCGGCCGCCCATGCCGTCAAGCGGCTTGATCACGGCCTGGCGATGTTCCTCGAGGAATGCCTTGAGCTCCGCCTTGTCGCGCGACAACAGGGTCGGGACGATGCATTGCGGGAAGTCGAGCGAGAAGATCTTCTCGTTGCAGTCGCGCAGCGACCGCGGATCGTTGATCACCTTGCAGCCGACGCGCTGGGCACGCTCCAGCACCATCGTGTCATAGATGAACTGGGCGTCCACCGGGGGATCCTTGCGGGCCAGCACGATGTCGACCTCGGCCAGCGGGCGCCACTGCGGCTCCCCCAGGGTGAACCAGCCCGATGGGTCCTCCTTGACCGTGAGCGGGCGCAGGCGCGCCCAGGCCTCGCCGCCACGCAGCGCCAGATCGCCCTGTTCCATGTAGAGAAGGGCGTGGCCCCGGCGGGAGGCCTCCAGCAGCATGGCGAACGTGGTGTCCTTGGCGATCTTGATGGCGCGGATGGGGTCCATCAGGACGGCGACGGAAAGCGGCATGGGGCGGGTCCCGAAAGGCAGGAAAGGGGTCAAGTCTAGTGAAGGCGGGGCCCGTTCGGGAATGTGAAGGCGGCCTTTAAGAACAATTCATCTTGACGGGACAGGGGCCAACCATTAAACAGCGAACGGGAGGAACGCCAAAGAGCGTGCCGCCGGGACGTCGCCGTCCCGGACATCGACCTGGCGCACGGAACGACCGGTGCAAAACCGGCTATCCTGCGAGGGGATTTGCGGTTTTTTGTGCGTGGTGACGGGGGCGTAGTGAACGAAAACGGACGCGGTAACGACCTGGCCGGCTTGCGGGTCATGGTCATCGACGATTCGAAAACCATCCGACGCACGGCGGAGACGCTGCTGAAGAAGGAAGGCTGCGACGTGCTCACCGCGGTCGACGGCTTCGAGGCGCTGGCCAAGATTTCCGACCAGAAGCCGAACATCATCTTCGTCGACATCATGATGCCGAGGCTGGACGGCTACCAGACCTGCGCGCTGATCAAGAACAACGCCCACTTCCGCGGCACGCCCGTGATCATGCTGTCCTCGAAGGACGGCCTGTTCGACAAGGCGCGCGGGCGCATCGTCGGCGCGGAGCAGTACCTGACCAAGCCCTTCACCCGCGACGAACTCCTCGGCGCGATCCATCGTTACGCGAAGGCGAGCTGACCTTCATCACGGCTTCAAGGCGTCCAGGGGGACGTGTGGCAAATATTCTCATCATCGACGACTCGCCCACCGACGTCCGCGTGTTCACCACGTTGCTCGAGAAGGCGGGTTTCTCCGTTGCGAGCGTGGACAACGCCGAGGCCGGCATCGACCGCATCCGCGCGGCCAAGCCCGACCTCGTGATCATGGACGTCATCATGCCCGGCATGAACGGCTTCCAGGCCACCCGAACGCTGAGCCGCGATCCGGCGACGGCGGACGTGCCCGTGGTCATGATCACCACCAAATCCATGGAAACGGATCGCGTGTGGGGTCTGCGGCAGGGTGCGAAGGCCTTCATCACCAAGCCGGTGAACGAGAAGGAACTGCTCGCCACCATCGCCAACCTCCTGCCGAACAAGACGCACTGAGGCGGCCATGAGCGAGATCGCGACCCTTTCGCCTTTCGAGCTGCTGGCCCGTTACGAGCGCGCGTGTCTCGCCCATTCGGCCGACGCGCCGGAGCGCGTCGAATCGCTCGGCCTGTGGCGTGGCATCGGTTTCCGCGTCGGACGCCGCGCGTTCGTCAGCGGCATCGAGGAGATCAACGAACTGCTGGCCGTCCCGCCGCTCACCAACGTGCCGGGCACGCAGCCCTGGCTGATGGGCGTGGCGAACGTCCGCGGCAACCTGGTGCCGGCGATCGATCTGGGCCGGTTCCTCTTCGACGAGCGGACGCCTTCGTCGGAGCGCACCCGCCTGCTGCTGGTGCGCCAGCACGGCGGCACGGTCGGACTGCTCGTGGACGAGGTGTTCGGCCAGCGTACGATGGACGACGAGCAGCGCGGCACCGGCGAGGACGAGCGCGATCCGCGCCTGGCGCGTTTCGTCACCGGCAATGTCCAGCTGGGCGAGCAGGCGTTCGGGTTGTTCAGCATGAGCCGTCTGGTTAGTGCGCCGGATTTCCGGCAGGCGGCGCTGTAAGGCGTCTCCAGGGGGAAGGGGAACGGTCGTCCGGCCGGTCCCCTCACAGGATGGGCGCGGCGGTCCGAGCCGTCCGCGCGATGGGAACGGAGGGGCGGTCGTTACGACCGTTTCGTCATGCCGGCGACCTCGTCGAGGCGACGGCGGCTGGTTTTGCCAGGTTTGGATGAGGTGGATATGAGCACGACAGCAGGCGGCGCAGGCCGGGAACGTGGCTACACGATCGTCATCGTGTTCCTGCTCCTGGCGATCGGTTTGGCGTCGGTCGACTTCTGGTGGCTGAACAACAAGAACGGCGAGGATCGCGAAGCCATCGCGCTGACGACCCAGGTGCAGGTGCTTTCGCAGCAGACCGCGAAGTACGCCCTCGAGGCGTCCGACGGCAACCGCGATTCCTTCCGCGAACTGTCGGCCACGCGCAATACCATCGATTCGGCCGTGCAGCGCCTGGTCAAGGGCGACGAGAAGAGCGGCATGCCCGCCTACGCCGACGACAACGCCACCCAGTCCGGCCGCGCGATCGGCGCGCTCGCCAACGCCTGGCACCAGCTGGATGCCGATATCGGCAAGATCCTCTCGAACAAGGACCTCGTGCTGTCCTCGGGCGAACGCGCGGACCTGTTCTCCCGGCAGATGCCGCTGCTCAACGCCCGCACCGACGAGGTGCTCAACATCGTCCAGCAGAAGAACGCCTCGGTGGAGCAGACCTTCACCATCGCGCGCTGGATGCTCATGGCCGACCGCATGATCCGCCGCGTGCAGGAGATCCTGCAGGGCGGCGACGGTGCGCAGTCCGCGGCCGACGGCCTCTCGCGCGACGCGCAGCTGTACGGCGCCGTGCTCAAGGGCCTCGTGGACGGCAATCCGGATGGCGGCGTGCGCGCGATCAGCGACGCGAACGCCCGCAAGATCCTCGAAGGCATGCAGACGTCGTGGGGCGACCTGGTCGATCCCGTCGGCCAGCTGGTCGCCGCCTCGCCGAACCTGCAGGACGTGAAGCGCGCGGGCAACCAGGCCTCCCTCGATTCGCAAACGGTGCTGCTCCGCGCGAACGAGTCCGCCGACCAGATCGCCAAGCTGCCGCTGACCCGCCTGTTCCCGAACGTGTGGTGGGGCCTGCTCGGAGCCATCGGCGCGGTGCTCTTCGCGCTGCTGCTCGTCTACAACCTCGTGCGCGACCAGCGCCGCCGCTTCGAGACCACCTCGGAACTGAACCAGCGCAACCAGACCGCGATCATGCGGTTGCTGGACGAGATGGGCACGCTCGCCGAAGGCGACCTGACCATCAAGGCCACCGTGACGGAAGACATCACGGGCGCCATCGCGGACGCCATGAACTCCGCCGTGGACGAGATGCGCAACCTCGTCACCACCATCAACGAGACGGCCGTGCGCGTCTCCGCGGCGGCCCAGGAAACGCAGGCGACCGCCATGCACCTCGCCGACGCGGCGGAACAGCAGGCGCAGCAGATCACCTCCGCGACGTCCGCGATCAACCAGATCGCGACCTCGATGGACACGGTGTCGAAGGATTCGGCCGAGTCGGCCGACGTGGCGCAGCGCTCCGTGCAGATCGCGTCGCGCGGCGCGGAAGTGGTGCGCGAGACGATCCAGGGCATGGACTCGATTCGCGACCAGATCCAGGAGACCTCCAAGCGAATCAAGCGCCTCGGCGAATCGTCGCAGGAGATCGGCTCGATCGTGGAACTCATCAACGACATCGCCGAGCAGACGAACATCCTCGCGCTGAACGCGGCCATCCAGGCCGCGTCGGCGGGTGAGGCGGGCCGCGGCTTCGCGGTCGTCGCGGACGAAGTGCAGCGCCTCGCCGAACGTTCGGCGAGCGCGACCAAGCGAATCGAAACGCTGGTGCAGACGATTCAGTCCGATACCAACGAGGCGGTCAGCTCGATGGAACAGACCACCGCGGAAGTGGTGGCGGGCGCCCGTCTCGCGGAAGACGCGGGCACGGCGCTGGGCGACATCGAGCGCGTTTCGAACGATCTTTCGGCGCTGATTCAGAACATCTCGGCCGCCGCGCGCCAGCAGTCGGCCGCGGCGACGGATACGTCGGCCACCATGAACGTCATCCAGGAGATCACGTCGCAGACGTCGCTCGGCGCGAGCCAGACGGCCGAATCGATCGGCAACCTGGCCCAGCTCGCGAACGACCTGCGCCTTTCCGTCGCGAACTTCAAGCTGCCGGGCTGATGCGGTGAGACTTCAAGACCACAACGATTTCACCACACTGCACTGGGTCAAGGCCGAGCTCGACGACGCCCTGTCCAAGGCACGCCAGGCCCTCGAGTCGTACGTCGAGGACTCTCGCGACGCCTACGTCATGCACACCTGCGCCGCGGATCTTCACCAGGTCCACGGCACGTTGCGCATGGTGGAGCTCTACGGCGCCGCGATGGTCGTGGGCGAAATGGAGCAGCTGGTCGCCGCGCTGATCGACGATCGCGTGGCCCATCGCGACGACGCCTATGCCGCGCTGATGCGCGGCATGATGCAGATGCCCGATTACCTGGAGCGTCTGCAGAGCGGTCACCGCGACGTGCCGATCGTGCTGCTGCCGTTGCTCAACGACCTTCGCGCGAGCCGTGGCGAGCAGTCGCTGCACGAGTCCGCGCTGTTCACGCCGAACCTCGACACGCTCTTGCCGCCCGCCGCGCCGGGCGCGAGCGATCCCGCGATGGCCGAGGCCAACCGCGCCGAGGTCGCCGAGCTGCGCGTGCGCTTCCAGCAGCAGTTGCTGGCGTGGTTCCGCGGGCAGGGCAACGAGCGACAGCTTCTCGGCATGCGGGCCACGCTCGACAGCCTGGCCGCGCGTTGCTACACGATCGCCGGCCGCCGCTTGTGGTGGATCGCCGCCGGTGTGCTCGAAGGCCTCGAGCGTGGCGTGCTGCGGGCCCATGAAAAGGACGTGCGCCAGCTCATCGGCCGCGTCGACCGCGTCATCCGCGAACTCGTGGATGGCGGCGAGGAAGCGCTGCTCAGCGGCGATTCCGACGAACTCGCGCGCAAGCTCCTGTACTACGTCGCCCAGGCCAAGCCGGGCAGCGAGCGCATCGAGGAGCTGCGCCAGACCTACCGTCTAGACGGACTGCTGCCCCAGGCGGCGGAAGTCGAACACGCGCGTGGCTCGATGTCGGGCCACAACCGTGCGCTGCTCGACACCGTGTCGGCCGCCATCAAGGACGACCTGCTGCGCGTGAAGGAAGCGCTCGACCTGTTCCTGCGTCGTCCCGACGGCGATCCGGCCCAGCTCGGCCAGCAGACCGACGTGCTCGACCGCGTCGGCGACACCCTGGGCATGCTGGCGCTCGGGGTGCCGCGCCGCGTGGTGGGCGAGCAGCGCCGGATCCTCGGCGAGATCGCCACGGGCGCGCGCGCACCGGACGAGGAATCGTTGCTCGACGTCGCCGGCGCGCTGCTCTATGTCGAAGCGTCGCTCGACGACCACATCGAACGCCTGGGCGCCGAAGGCGAACAGGTTTCCGCGGCGGACCTCGGTCCGTCGCCGCTGCCGCGCAGCGAGGCGCGCCACATCCTTTCGACGCTGATGCGCGAGGCGACAGCCAACACCTCGAAGGTGAAGGATGCGATCGTCGGTTTCGTCGAATCGTCCTGGGACCACGAGCAGCTGGCCGGAACGCCCGAACTGATGGCGGAGATCGGCGGCGCGATGCGCATGCTCGGCGCCGGCCGCCCCGCGGAACTGGCGGACGGTATCGGCCTGTTCATCCACCGCGAGCTCCTCGGCGACCGGCGCGTGCCCAACGGCACGCAGATGGATCGCCTGGCGGACGCGCTCGCGGCGCTGGAGTATTACCTCGAGGCGGCGCGTGAGCACCGCGGCGGCCTCGAGCACATCCTCGACGTCACGCAGCAGAGCCTCGCCGAGCTGGGTTACTGGCCCGTGCCGATCGACGCGCAGCCGGCGCACGACGAAGCCGGTGACGAACTCGGCCGGATCGCGCTCGACGACATCGAAGCGGAGGCCATCGCGCACATCGTGCTGCCGTCGACGAGCGTCGACGCGGGCGAGACGGTGTCGAGCTTCGCCGACAGTTTCGACCTCGTCGACGAACCGCCCACCGAGGCGGAGATCGCCGCGGCTCTTCCGGAAGCGCCCGCCGTCGCGGACGAGGACGACTGGATCGAGATCGAGGAAGAGATCGAGCAGGAAGTGGGCGGGACCGGCATGGCCGAGTTCGCCGGTTTCCAGATCACGGTCGACGGCATCGACGACGAGATCCGCGAGATCTTCCTGGAGGAAACCGAAGAAGAGATCGGCAACCTGCGTACGGGCCTGGCGAACTGGCTGGTCGAGCCGGAGCGGAACGACGCGCTCGTGCCGATCCGCCGCTCGTTCCATACGCTGAAGGGTTCCGGCCGCCTGGTGGGCGCCCGTCTTCTGGGCGAATTCGCCTGGAAGGTCGAGAACATGCTCAATCGCGTGCTCGACGGCACCATCGGCGCGCACGACGGCGTGCAGGCGCTGGTGCGTCACGCTGTCGACGCCTTGCCGCAACTCAAGGCCGCGCTGGAAGGCGACGCGACGCCGGCGGCACCGATCGCCGCGATCATGGAGACCGCCGATCGACTCGCCATGGGCGACACCGCCTACGTCGAGGACATCGCGCGTCATTCCATCCATCGCGTCCGCAGCAAGGTGAAGCGTCGCGTTCCGCGCGACACCATCGCCGCCGTGCCGGTGGCGGGTTTCGCGGCCTATGGCCAGGCGCCGGTCGAAACGCCCGTCGAGTCGACACCGGAAGCGTCCATCGTGCCCGAGCCGGTGGAAGAGCCGCAGGCGTCGGAAACGGTGCTCGCCGAACCGGCGTTCAACGCGCCTTCGCTGCCCCCGGTCGATGCGGTCCTGCTCGACATCCTGCGCACGGAAGTCGGGCAGTACCTCAACGTCATCCGCGCGCACCTCGCGCGCGCTGGCGAGGAAGCTCTGCCGGTCGACGACGGCCTGCTGCGCGCCGTGCACACGCTGCATGGCGCCATCGGCATGGTCGACATCCCGGTCCTGATTCAGGTGCTCGCGCCGCTGGAGGGCCTGGTCAAGCGCGTGCGCGCCACGGGCCTCCCGCTCGGCGCCGACGGCGTGGCCGCGCTCACGGAAGCCGCCGACCTCGTCGACCACGTCATGGCGCTGTTCGACGAGCCGGATCCGCGTGTTCCCGACGTCTCCGGGCTCGCCGCGCGTATCGCGGCGTTGCGCGACGAACAACCGGAAGCGACGGTCGCGCACATCCTCTACGAGGCGGACCCGGTCCTGGCGGAAGAGGACGCCGAGGCGGACCTCGCGCTCGACGAGCCGGTCGCATCGTCGGTGGAAGTGGACGAAGCGGACGCCTGGCTGCCGGAAGACCAGCCCGAGCCAGTGGCGCCGACGCTCGACGAAGCGCTGCTCGAAGACGAGCTCGCCGACGAGGCGATCGAGGCCGCGCCTGTCGAAGCGGAACCCGAGGAGGAATTCGACGAGCTGCCGCCCATCGACGTGGCCTCGCTCGAACCGTCGCAGTCGGCGGACGACCTCACCGCCGAACTCATGGCGTCGATCGAGCGCTTCGAGGTCGAACAGCCCGAGGGCGAGGTCAAGCCGATCCTCACCTACGACGCGAACGAGGAAGCGGCCTGGCGTGCGCTGGTCGGCGACATCGAAGGCACGACCCCCGTCGTGCCGCACGACGAGCCGCTGCCGCAGCCCATGTCGCACGACGGCGAGGTGCTGCACACGGACGACGGCATGGTCGAGCCGCGCGTCGACGCGGAAGCGATCGACGAGACGGTGTCCGAGGAGGAGGGTTTCCTCGCCGACGAGCTGATCGCCGCGGACATGGCATCCACCGACGATGCGGCGGCGCTGGACGAGCCCTCGTTCCTGGAAGACACCGCGGCGGACGCAGAGCCCGCCTTCGAACCCGTCGCCGAGGTGACGCCCGAGGCCGAGCCCCAGTTCGAGCCCGAAGTCGAGGCGGAGCGGGTCGACGAGGCACCCGTCGTCATCGAAGACCAGTCGCACGAAGCCGTCGCCGAGCCGGTGCAAACGCCGATCGACGAACCCGCGCCGGCACTGGTTCCCGAACTGTCGCCGTACGCGGACATCGACACGGACCTGCTCGAGGTCTTCATCGAGGAAGGCCGCGAGATCCTCGATCACGCGGACGCGTCGCTCGCGTCGTGGCGCGCGGAGCCCGAGCAGGCCGAGCACGTCACCGCGCTGCAGCGCGATCTGCACACGCTCAAGGGCAGCGCACGCATGGCGGGCATGGCCGCGGTGGGCGACCTGTCGCACGCCATGGAGGCCCTGCTCGACGCCGTCGCCGGTGGTCAGCGCGAGAGCGATCGCGCCGCCATCGAGGCGATGGAGGTCGGCTTCGACCGCCTGCACGGCATGATCCAGAGCATCGCGCAGGGCAGGGCGATCGGCCTCGTCGACGCGGACATCGAGCCGTTCGCGCGTCTGGCGGGTGCGCCCATCGCGCCGGACACCCTCACCGCGGAGGCGTACCGCGAGGAACGCGAGGCCGCCGTCATGGTGCCGGCCCCCGCGTACGAAGCCCCGTCCGAGCCGGAACCGCCGGTGCTCGACCGCGAGCTGCCGGACCTGCTGCCGGAGTTCGAGGAAGAAGAGATCCAGCGCGCGTCGCAGGAGCAGATCCGCGTTCGCGCGGACATGCTCGACACGCTCGTGAACCATGCGGGTGAAGTCTCGATCTACCGTTCCCGCCTGGAGCAGCAGACCGCGAGCTTCCGCTCGGCGCTCACCGAGCACGAGCAGACGGTCAGCCGTCTGCGCAGCCAGCTGCGCATGCTGGAAATCGAAACGGAAGCGCAGATCATCGCGCGCTATCACCAGGAGCATCGCGACACCGGCGTGACGAGCTTCGATCCGCTCGAACTCGACCGTTTCTCGCAGCTCCAGCAGTACTCGCGCGCGCTGGCCGAGTCGGTCTCCGATCTCGTGTCGCTGCAGACGATCCTCGACGAGCTGACACGTCAGTCCGAAAACCTCCTGCTCCAGCAGCAGAAGGTCAACGCGGAACTGCAGGAAGGCCTCATGCAGACGCGCATGCTGCCGTTCGACGCGATGGTGCCGAACCTCCGCCGTACGCTGCGCCAGGCCGCCTCGGACGTGGGCAAGCGCGCCCAGCTCGTGGTGGAGGGCGCCAACGGCGAAATGGACCGCAACATGCTCGACCGCATCAAGGCGCCGTTCGAGCACATGCTGCGCAACGCCGTCGCGCATGGCATCGAAACCCCGGACGCCCGCGAGGCCGCGGGCAAGAACGCCGAAGGTACCGTCCGCATCCAGGTGGCACGCGAGGCGACCGAGGTCGTCGTGCGCCTCTCGGACGACGGTGCGGGCATGGATCGCGACGCGATCCGCGCCAAGGCGATCGAACGCGGCCTGCTGCGTCCGGACGCCCGCGTTTCCGACGACCAGATCTTCCAGCTCACGCAGGTGCCCGGCTTCTCCACGGCGGAGAAGGTCACCCAGGTGGCGGGCCGTGGCGTCGGCATGGACGTCGTGGCCAACGAGATCAAGCAGCTCGGCGGCACGCTCGCGATCGAATCGCAGAAGGGCGAGGGCACCACGTTCGTGATGCGCCTGCCGTTCACGCTCGCCGTGACGCAGGCCCTGATCGTGCGCATCGGCGAGACGAACTACGCGATCCCGATGACGTCGGTCCACGGCGTGGCGCGCGTCGAACCGAACGAACTCGCCCATCGCATGGCGGACGAGTCGCCGTCGTTCGATTACGTCGGCGAGGAATACGCGATCCACGACCTGCCGCAGCTGCTCGGCGTGCATGTGATCTCGTCGCCGGACGAAGGGGACATCCCGCTCCTGCTCGCCCGCTCCGGCGACCTGCGCGCCGCGATCCGCGTCGACGCCGTGCTGGGTTCGCGCGAAATCGTCGTCAAGCCGGTGGGTCCGCAGGTCAGCTCGGTGCCGGGCGTGCTCGGCGCGACGATCATGGGCGACGGCTCGGTGCTGATGATTCTCGACCTCGCGCCGCTGGTGCGCCATGGCGTCGCCCGCCGCGCGTTCGAGGCCGAGGCGCAGGTGCCGCATGCGCCGCGCGCCCAGGACGAGGTCCGCGTGAAACCGCTGGTGATGGTGGTCGACGACTCCATCACGATGCGCAAGGTCACCGGCCGAGTGCTGGAGCGCCACGAGTTCGAGGTGATGACGGCGAAGGACGGCGTGGACGCGCTCGAGAAGCTCAACGAACGCGTGCCCGACCTGATGCTGCTCGACATCGAGATGCCGCGAATGGACGGCTACGAACTCGCGACGCAGATGAAGGCCGACGAACGGCTGGCCGGCGTGCCGATCATCATGATCACGTCGCGCACCGGCGACAAGCATCGCCAGCGCGCGTTCGACATCGGCGTGGATCGCTACATCGGCAAGCCGTATCAGGAGAACGACCTCATCGTGCAGATCAACGACGTGCTCGGAGTCCATCATGGTTGACCGGCAGGCGACGGTCGCGCTGCTCTTCGACGATGAAGGACTGTCCGCCCACCTGCGCGAGGCGCTCGTCGCGCAGGGCGCCCGCATCGTCTACGAGTCCGATCTCAAGTCGTTCGCGCCGGCGGAGCTCGTCGGCTCGTCGGCGGACGTCGTCGTGGTCGACCTCGACGATCCCGGCGACGACGATCTCGATCGCCTCTACGACACCGTGGAAGGAGGCCATCCGCGCCTCGTCTTCAACGACGCCGACGCCAGCCGCCAGCTGCAGGGATGGGATCGTGCCCGCTGGGCGCGTCACCTCGCGGCCAAGCTCGTGGGCGAGATCGCGCTCGATCCGCCCCGGCCCGACGACGCGCGCGCCATCGAGCCGCGCGTGAGCGCGATCGCCGGCCTCGCGGCGCCGTCCGAAGAGCTCCTGGCCGAGCCGCTGGTCGACGATCTCGCGATCACCGGCAGCCACGGTTACCCCGACGCGCCGGCGCCGGTCGACGCGGCCGCCGATGTCGCGTTCGACGAGGTCTCCGGCATCGAGGCCGACCGCATGGACGACCTGGACTTCTCCACGCCGCTCGATGTTGTGGACGACGAAGGGCAGGGTGCGGATCCCACCGAACTCGCCGCCGAACTCGAGGCATTGCTGGCCGACACCGGTCCCGGTCCGATCGGCGGCGACGACATCGAGTCCATCGCTTCGTCGCCGGTCGAGCTGACGGAACTGGCGTCGCTCGATCTGTCCGGTTTCGAGGTCGTCGAAGACGAGCCGTTGGCGGCCGCGCCGGTCGAGCGCGAGTTCGACGTGAGCCGCTTCAGCCTCGCGTCGATGGAAGGATCGGCACCGCCGCCGTCCGACGCCGCGCTGCCGACCCTCGACATCGAATCCCGTGCGACGGAATACGTGCCGCCGCCGGTCCCCGAGTGGGACCTGGTCGACCACGACGCCGTGGTCGTGCAGCCGGTCGATCGCGCCCCACCGGCCGAGTTCGGCATCGAGACCTTGAGCGCCGCCGAGTTCCTCGCTCAGGACGTGGTCGACGACGGAACGCACGGGCTCGAGGCCGGACTTTCGCTCGAACTGGTATCGATGGAGGAGGCGGTCGCGCCCCCCACCGACGGTGCCTTCTCGCACGAAATGTTTCTCGAAGGTGCCTCGCGTGCCGTGCGCCGGGTGGTCGTGGTCGGCGGCACGCACGAGAGCGAAGCCTCCATCGCGAGTTTCCTGGCGGCGTTGCCCTCCCGGGTGCCCGCCGTGCTGATCGTCGCGGCCCATCACGACGGCGATGTCGACGCGCTCGTCGCGCGGCTCGGTCGCGGTCGTGTCGCCACCGATCGCAGTCACGTGAACCACGGCGACTGCCTCGTCGTGCCACGCGGTTCGCATGTCCAGGTCCGTCGCGACGGCAGCGTCACCGTCCACGACGATGGCAGCTCCGCCAGCGCCAGGGGTCCTTCGATCGACGGCATCCTGAGCACCCTCGCGGGTGGCTTCGGCGCCGATGCCCTGGCGATCGTGTTCGCCGGACAGGGCAACGACGCGGTCGCCGGCGCGCAGGCCGTGTACGACGGCGGTGGCCGCGTATGGGTCGAGGCCGTGCCGCCCGAGCTCGAGGCCGGGCACATGGTCACCGGCATTCGCGAGGAGCGGGTGGCCGGGTTCGCCGGGGACGCACGTGCCCTGGCGCAGAAACTGATCGAGGAATTCCCATGAGCGAGCCGTTACCGCGCGAAATCCGCTGCGTCCTGATTCCCAGCGGCGGCGTGCGCCTCCTGCTGCCCAACGCCGCGGTGGCCGAAGTGATCACGCTGGCCGGCGTCGAGCCGGTGGCGGACGCGCCCTCGTGGCTACTCGGGCGCATCGCCTGGCGCGGCTGGAGCATTCCGCTCGTCAGCTTCGACCACGTCGCCAGCCTGCCGGAGGACGCCCCCGCGCAGGCGTCGCGCGTCGCCGTGCTGAAGTCCGTGAGCGAGCATGCAGAGCTTCCCTACATCGCGGTCCTCACCCATGGCTTCCCGCGCCTGACGACGCTCAACGCCGAACTGCTCCTGCCCACCCACAATGGGCACGAGCTGCCGTTCGGCGTACGCGCCCGCGTCCTCGTGCGCGACGACACGGCGATCATCCCGGACCTGGAAGAGCTCGAGACCACGCTCGTCGGCATGCTCGCGGAAGCCTGATCACGCCCCCACCGTTGGAGCGCACCTGGGCGCGATAAAACGCCATCAACCGCCGGCAGAACGCAGTGCGAAGTAGACGTTCCTGTCGTTGGCGTGCGCTTCGGCGAGCGCGTCGTGCTCGGCGAGGAGCGACTCCATGCGTTCCTTGCCGCACTCCGCCACGGTGGTCGCCACGGCATCGCCGACGTTGACCGACAGCTGGTGCAACACGTGGGCGAAGAGGAGCAGTGCCACCGCTTCCACGTAAAGGGTGTCCGAAAGGTCGCGTGCCGTCCCGTAGCGCGACGCGGCCGCGTGCTCGGATTCCGGTAGCTGTTCGCGTTCCACCGCGTTGATGAATTGCCGCGTAGCCGCTTCGCTCGCGCCGCTCGCGGCCGCGAAGATGGGATGGATCCACGAGTCGAGGCCCACGGCTTCCGCCCGGCCGACGAACGACGGCCATTCGGGCGCCTGGGCGTACCAGGGCGACCGGCGGCAAAGGTCGTCCAGTCGCCTGAGGCACGGACCTGGCTGGGTGTCTTCGGGAAAGGCGCGCTTCCAATGGGCGAGCCGCTCCCGCTCGGCATCCAGCTGATGGCGTATCAGCGCCTCCAGACGGCTGCCCTCCGGATCGCAGAACACATAGGTCGCGTCCACCGCGAGGCGAATGCCTTCCTTCGCCAGAACCATCGCGCCGAAGTCGCGCCCCTTCTCGAGGTCCGAGACCGCCGCCGCATGCAGATCGCTCAGCGCGGTGACTCCGTACACCGACTGCTGCAGCGCCGCCGTACCGGTCAGCACCTGCAGATGGGCCACACCGTGCGCGAGTTCATCCGCCGTCGTCCGCATCGCGGGAAGGTGACGGCGCAGCGCCGTCAGTTCGGTGGTGCGCACGTCGTATCGGGCCATGCGCTTGGCGCTCTCGCCGCGTCCGAACAATGGCCACCTCATCGCGTCGGCCCCTGCCGGCCGAGCTGCGCGGTCTGCGCGATGTACTGGTCGATCGCCTGCTGTTGTTGGTCGACCTGCTGGATCTGGCGGACCGAATGCTCCGGCTCGGGGGATGGCTTCTTCAGATCGATGACCGTCGGTACCGCGAGCCAGCTCTTGCCGTGGAACTCGATCGTCATCGCCTCTTCATTGAGATAAACCCGGTCGAGGTTCCCGGCCGTGATGCCGTTCTCATGACACGCCGCGGTGAACTGCATGAGTCGCTTCGGCCCCGCATCGGGAACGCGTTCCTGCAGGGCGCTGTACAGCGCCCGCGTCTCGTCACCGAGGTGACCGACGCCGTGGGGCGTCGCGCCGGGTGCCCATGGCCGCGATGTCGCCGGCGACACCGGCGAGCGCTGCTGTTCGCCCAGAATGTTCCACGGTGCCGACAGGTCGAGCGGTACGCCGGGTGGAAGGTCGTCCAGCGGGCGATGTTGCAGATCAAGCATGTAGTTGTGCGCGAAAACCGCGCCCGGCTGATTGCGTTCCTTGTCCCAGAAGTTGCCGATGCCGTGCGCCGCCGCGGTCGAGACGGCCTCGCCAATGGGAAAGAGGCTGCCCTCCTTGTGCCGCGGATAGTCGCTCTGGTCCATGTAGAACTTGTCGGAGCCGATATGTCCCGCAAACTTGGACACTGGATCATGAAACATGCGGTGATTGACCACGCGAGTTCTCGCTGAAGCGACGTCGAGGGCCTGGGTTCTGGCGAGGGCGGTCGCCATGGCTTCCGCACCGTAGGCGTTGAACGTTTCCGCTCGGATACCGGCAGCCTCGGGAAGGCTGGCTTGCAGCTGGGCAAGTGCTCCGCCGAGGGAATGGCCGGTAATGCTGATGTGGCTTTTGGGAATATGGTTTTGCTCCGCGTAGTCCAGCGCCCATCGCATGGTTCTCGCGGCCTCGGGCCACTGCGTGGGCGCACCCATCATGCCCATGCCAAGGTCGGCGATAAGGTCGTGAACATTTGTCGGATCTGTACCCTTGTTTACGACGATGAGTTGGCCAGTCGCCTCATCCTGTACTACCGCGCCGCGATAATTGGTGGCGGATGGTGGAGAGACGTATTTGACCAGGAACTGTCGACTATTGCTTTCGAGGCTACTGCCGACTATGAGCGGCTTATAGATTCGGTGGGCGAGAAATGCGTATTGGTCATGGGGCAAAGGCATATCCGATTCCTTGGATGACTGCGGTTAGTCTCTGCCGCCGAGCGCTGGCGGCACGGTCTGTGTATCGAGTTGTGGCAACGGACTCACGAAATTGTCGAAATGGCTCGGGCTCCTGGGTCGTAACGGTGCGGAGTCTTCTCGAACATGTACGGTGATTCGGATGCGTCGGCTCTGGGGGACGGCCTCGTAAAGGGCTGTCTCGGGCACAGGCCGTTTACCAAAGCACTGTTGCGCGAACTCGCTGTTTCGGAACGGGCATGTCGCCCGGTATGTCGTGCCGGGACGTAGGTCTTCGCGCCCACCCCAATCCGGAATCTGAAATTTGCCCGTATAGGTGTCGAGCACTCGAATCTGTGGAGAGGCGAATTCCCAGTTGCACTGCTCTCGGTTGTAGCGATCGAGGTAGACGTCGAACTTTGCCTGTCTTGGGTTGCGACTCTTGTTTTGGATCTCGAACGTGCCCTCTGGATAGATGAACAGCCGGTTCCAGTTGTCCTCGACGTAACCGCACTCGCGCTGCTGGTTCTGGTAGTGCGCGCTCAGAATGATGGAATAGCGATCGCCGTCCTCCGGTCGATCGAACGAAACGGTGATATGCAACGCTTCTCTCGGATGAGGATTCAGAGGGGGAGGCGTAAACACCTTTGTCTGCGCGACCGCACTTTCGCCCGGAATGGCCATCACCAGGATTGCAGCTGCAATGCCGTGTCGAAGTGACCTCGAAGATGTCATTCGCATCGTGCTCTCTCGTGCAACGCGCCCAGATGGCGAGTGGATTTGGTGAGGCTGCGGATTCAGGTCCCCGATAGGGTCCAACTGTTTATCGCGTGGTCGATGCATATCCGATTCCTTGGATAATTGATATCAGTCTGCAGGATTGGCCTGCGGTGTAGTCCGCTCATCAGTGGATGGGGATGGTCGAGCAAAGTTGCTGAAGTGACTCGGCATGCGGGGTCGTAGCGGCGCCGAGTCTGCGGATACTTCGATAGTGATAGGTATTCGGTTGCTTGCAGGTATGCCGCGGTAGAGCGGCGTTTCAGGCACGGCTTCTCCGCCGCCAAAGCAGCGCCGCACGTGTTCGTTGTCGAGGAAAGGACAAACCGCTTTGTACGTGGAGCCGGGTACCAAGCTCTCACGAAGCCCCCAAAACGTGGTGACGAGCTTGCCAGTCAGGCTGTCCTTAACCCAAATTGACGGCGAAGCAAACTCCCAGTTGCATTCGTGCGCGTTGTATCGGTCCAGGTAGATGCTGAACCTTGCTTGCACCGGGTCCGAGCTCTCATTGGAAATGTCGAACACGCCTTCGGGGTATATGAAGCGCCGGTTCCAGTCAGGCTCGATATAGCCGCACTCGGTTTGTTGATTCCGGTAACGCGCTCTCATGACCACGGTGTAGCGTCTGGCGTCTTCCGGGCGATCGAAATTCACCTTGATGTGCAACGCCTCCTTCGGGTGAGGATTCAGAGGGGGTGGCGTAAATACCTTTGTCTGCGCGACCGCGCTTGGAAGGGCCATCATCAGGATTGCAGCTGCAATGCCGTGTCGAAGTGACTTCGGAGATGTCATTCCCATCGTGCTCTCTCGTGCCATGTGCCCGGATGGCGGGTGGGTCTGGTGAGGCTTCGGAATCAGGTGCCCGATAGGGTCGAACCGTTTCTCGCGTGGTCGATGCATATCCGATTCCTTGGATGGTTGTGGTTGCGAATGGTTGCCGTCCACCTATGGCGGCGATGGAACTTAGGCTTACGGCACGGGCCGAACGAAATTCTCGAAGTGACTGGGCGGTTCAGGGGGCAGCGGCGCGGAGTCCTTCGATACATGAAGGGTCACCGGTATGCGCCTCTCTGTAGGAATGCTGTTGTAGAGAGGCGTGTTCGGGATGGGCTGGTTGCCGAAGCATCGCTGTGCAAACTCGGAATCGCTGAACGGACATATCGCTCTATACGTCTTGCCGGGAGAAAGGTCATCGCGCGTGCCCCACTCCCCCGTCAGCACCTTTCCCGTGTAGTTGTCACGCACTGAAAAGTCTGGCCACGCGAGCTCCCAGTTACAGGACGCCCGGCTATATCTGTCGAGATAGATGTCGAACTTCGCCTGTCCCGAGTAGCGCGCAGTGGCCGGAATCTCGAACGATCCCTTCGGATAGATGAAGCGACGGTTCCAACTGCCCTCGGTGTAGCCGCATTCGCTCTGCTGATTCTGGTAGAGCGCCTCCATGATGATCGTGTAGCGATTGGCATCGTCTGGACGATCGAAGGAAACGGTGACGTGGAGTGCCTCCGTGGGATGGAGGTTTAGTGGTGGCGGGCTCAGATCCTTCTTTTCGGTGCAGCCGAAGAGCATCGAGTACAGGATGAGTGAGATGGCCATCCGTTGACGAGCGTTCATGTGACCGTTCTTCCTCTCGCCGGCAGCGCAGATGAAGTGGACTGCCTGCTCGCTTTGCTCGTAGGGTGCGACTCTCTTTCCGCGCGGGCGCTCACAGTGCCTTGATCACGGGGCAAAGGCATGTCCGATTCCTTGGATGATGGCTGTGTATGTGGTCATTGCACGGCGATGTAACTCGACGGTTTGCCCCGCCTATTGCGCAAGGCTCCGTTAGAGCGGAGAAGTAACGCCATCGTTGGGCGCCACGGGCTTGACGAAATTGCTGAAGAAGCTGGGAGAGGGTGGTCGGAGGGGCGCAGAATTCGCGCTAACGCGTACGGTCACGGGGACGCGCCGCCTCGCCGTTACTTCGTTGTAGAACGGGGTGTCAGGAACGGAGAAGCGGCCGCCAAAACACCCTATCGGGAACGTGCTCTCCCGAAACGGGCAAACACCTTTGTACACAGTGCCTGGTGCGAAGTGCTCGGCAAGTCCCAACGAACCATAGGTATAAAGGCCCGTCTCGATCTCGTGCACACGGAATTGAGCGGCCGCGAACTCCCAGTCGCAATGGCCGCTGTCGTAGCGGTCGAGGAAGATGGAGAACTTTGCACGGCGCGGATCGTGGCTCTCGTTGGGGACGTCGAACGTCCCTTCGGGATAGACGAAGCGGCGGTTGAACCCAGGGACCATGTAGCCGCACTCCCTCGCCTGATTCTGGTAGAGCGCGTTCATGGTGATCGCGTAGCGTTTCGCATCCTGCGGGCGATCGAAGGACATCGTGACGTGCAGGGCCTCTTTGGGATGCGGGTTCAACGGGGGCGGGTTGAAATGCTTCGTTGGCGCGGTGGAAGCCGGTGTCGAAGGCTGGAGCAGAAAAAAGAGGATCCATGTGAGAAGACTCATGCGCATCCTTGATCGTCAGCTGGCCAGCGCGACGCGCGTGGCCTCGGTCGCCGGCTTCGCCGCGAACTCGGACTGGGTTGCGGGAGGTGCCGCATGCTCCGTGGGCCGCACGATCCGCGCGGGCGGCAGGCTCGCCCGTTGCCGGTACACCTTGTCCTTGAAGAACCAGTTCTTCTGCGCGCGGATGGGTTTGCAGCCTTCGTAGAAGATCAGTTCGTCGTCGGACGGTAGTTCCTTGATCTCCTGCGGAAGGAGCAGGGCGCGGCGCTCTTCCGAGTGGCTGGTCGACACCTGGTGCCCGCTGCCGCCACGGCTAGTGCTGCGCTGGCTCCTGCGGACGGTCCGGTAGCCGAGCATTTCGCTGTACGCGTTGGCATCGGCCTGCTCGCGCGGGGCGAAGACGATCTGCGCGCCATGGTTGGTGATGAAGTTCTGTGCGTCGTTCTCGCCGTAGGTGCCGTCGAGCTGGGCGCGGCTCTGCACGATGCAGAGGTCGCGCACGCCGTAGCTGGCGGAGATCGATATCCGCTTCGCCCAGACGTCGACTCTGCCCATGGCCGTGAACTCGTCCATCAGCATGAGCATCTGGTGCCTGAGATCCGGCTCTTCGCCCAACTGCTTGTCCAGGTTGTTGCCGATGACGCTGCTGAAGAAGATGTTGAGCAGCTTCGCGCTCTCGTCGAGCTTGTTGGTCGGAATGATCACGTACAGGGTGGTGAGCCGGCGGCGCAGGCTGGTCACGTCGATGTCGGTGGCGTTCGTGGCCGCCGCCAGGATGGGACTCAGGAACTGCTGTAACGGCGCCTGCATGGACGCGATGACCGACGAGAAGGTGTCTTCGGAGAGGCTCGCGAGGTTCCGGAACACGGTGCGCGTCTGCGTGCTGACGAAGGCGAAGCAGGGCTTCTTCAGGATCAGCTGCAGCATGGCCTTCGTGCCGCGTTCGCCGTCGCCGCTGGAGAGCCGCAGGATCCGTTCGAAGGACGGGAAGGCATCGGACGTGTTGACGTCGGGCCTGGGCCCAAGCGTGGTCGCCAGGCCGTGGTCCCACGCTTCGAACAGGTACGAGGCGAACGCCGTGAACGCTGCACGAGCCTGCGATATCCAGAACGGATCCTGCCCCGGCGCGTCGGGATAGAGGATGGCCGCGATGGTCTGGATCTCGCCGATGCGCTTGCCCGGGACCATGCCGTCGAGCACGGTCATCGGGTTGAAGCGATGGGTGTTGCCTGCGTCGTCGTACGGTGCCCACACGCGGATCAGCTGGCCCTGCGCTTCGCGCCAGCCGCTGGTGTCCTGGTACAGCTCGCCCTTCACGTCGAGCACCACCATCGACTCCTCGTACGAGAGCGCGACCGGCTTGGCGACGCTCGCGGTCTTGCCCGAGCGCGTCGGACTGATGGTGATGACGTGCTGGGCGCCGCCCAGCCACAGCTCCCGGCCGCGGTACTTGCCGATGAGGATGCCTTGCCTCGTGCGGGTCAGCAGGCCGGCTTTCTTCAGGTCGGCCAGCGTCGCGAAGCGGGCGTCGCCATGCGTCGACTCCGCGTCCGGGCCGTCCCGGAAGAGCGAACGCACGACGGGCCACAGCAGCGCGCACCAGGCGAGAAAGGCCAGGGCGCATCCGAGCCCGATGCCCAGTTTGATGCGCCATGCGAAGGCCCGGTACGGTGGCTCATCGAGCACCTGCGCGTAGCCCCACGCGGTATCCCAGTGCACCGGCGCGTCGATGGACAGGAGCAGGTAGATCAGGAAGCCGGACCCGTAGGCCGCGGCGGCGGACGCGACGAGCGTCGCGAGGACGATGACCAACGCCTTCCAGGCGAGCATCATGGAAACACTCCTTGTGAACGACGCGGCATGCTTACCCATGAGGTGGGCTTATGACAATCGGAAGATGTCGAACGGTGCTGTGGGCCGCTGGCTACGTGGGTTCTGGAAGCCCTTCATTCCATGGCTTGATCGTCCAAGGCATGAGAAAAAGCACAAAACGGGTGACAAGCGGGGCCGTAGGAGCGCACCTGGGCGCGATTCCCGAAAGCCCCGGCAAGACCCAATCGCGCCCAGGTGCGCTCCTACGGCGGCGGAGAGGAGCGCTTGACGCGCAAGTGAGAATCATTATCATCAACTCCGCACCCATCAGCGGAGTCAAGACCATGCTTCTTCGTACGCTCCCCCTGACCGACAACGGCGGCCGTGACAGGGTCGTGCCGCTCCGTCCGGCGCCGGTCGCCGCACGCCGCATCCAGAGCAAGAACCTGCTCGATGGATCGCGCGAACTCGTCATCGAGCACGAGGGCAGCGAGTACCACCTGCGCCTGACGCGCAACGACAAGCTGATCCTCACGAAATAAGCGTCACCCTCTCCCCGACGCCAAGCCACGCGGGTTCTCCCCGGACCGCCCAGCCAGGCACCCTTCGCAACGCTTTCGTCTTCGGGAGACGTCCATGTTCGGTTGGCTCGCATCCTTCGGCGTGCAGTCGCGCGCCCGTTCCAACGCCACCACGCGCTGGCTGCGACTGAAGCCTCGCACGCTCTTCGAGGGTCTCGGGCAGCTCGGTGGCGTGCTTTACCTCGCGCGGCAGGACATCGCGACGTCGGCCGAAGCCGCACGACCGCACGGCTGCCTGGTCGAATCCGCGGGACTCGCGCCGCTGCTGGCGACCCACCATGTCGGCCTCACCTGCGCGATCACCGCGGAAGGCCCGCGCGAGTGGATCGACTGCGTGAGCCGCGACGGCGACACGGTCGCCCGCATCTATCTCCTGCCGGACACCGATTACCTCGCGTGGGACGGCCTGTTCGCCGGCGCGATGCCGTCCGATGCGCCCGTTCACCGCGCTCCCGATCGCGACTGGCTCCGGGCGTCGCGCGCCCGCGTCCTCTGCTTCACTCGCCGCCGCATGGCCGGCTTCACCGTACTCGGCACCTGTGACGCGCCGATCTCGTCCCTCGGTCGCGGAGTCGCGCGCGACATCGCCGTGTCGGAATCGGTGGGGATCGCAGGCTGAGGTGTCTGCACCGCGCAGCCGGGTTGGAGCGGACCTGGCCGCGACATCCTTTCGCCACGACCCGGGAGCTGGCGCGCGATCGTCGAGACCGGCGCGAAAAGATGTCGCGGCCAGGTCCGCTCCCACAGGTGCGCCGGACACCGCGCGACTGTCCGGACAGTCTGTCCGCGGACACATCTTTCGACCATCGATGGGATTGTAAGTAACTGACGCGAAGCGGAAAACATGATTGGCACGGCGCTTGCTGCATGGATCGGCAAGCACCTCAGGGAAGCCAACATGATCCGCGATACCTCCGCCCAGGACCGTCTCGTCGAAGTCCGCCCGAACCGGCACCGCAAGCTCCTCCTCATCGGCGGCGGCGTCGCGGCCGTGGCGCTGCTCGCGCTGGCGGCGCCGCGCGTCGCGACGATGTTTTCGGCGGACAGCTCGGTCAGCGCGTCGCGCCTGAACTTCGCCACGGTCACCCGCGGCCCCTTCGTCCGCGACATCGCGGCCGAGGGCAAGGTGGTCGCGGCAGTGAGCCCGACCATGTACGCGGCATCCGCCGGCGCGGTCGTGCTGAAGGTGCATGCGGGCGATGTGGTGAAGAAGGGCCAGGTGCTGGCCGTCGTCACCAGCCCCGAGCTGACCAGCAAGCTCGCGCAGGAAAAATCCGCCGCCGACGCGATGGAGGTCGAGTACCTCCGTTCGCAGATCGAAGCGAAGAAGAAACGCTCCGAGCTGCAGAAGGCGTTCGACAACGCGAGCGTCGACGAGACCACCGCCGAGCGCGACCTCAAGCGCTACCAGGGCGCCTTCAGCAAGGGCGCCGTGCCCGAAGCCGATGTGGACAAGGCCAAGTCGACGCTCGACAAGGCGCAGATCACCACCAAGCACGCGAAGACCGATCTCGCGATGGACAACGACAGCCTCACGTTCGACGTGCAGGCGAAGAAGCTCGCCCACGATCGCCAGGTGCTGATGGTGAAGGACCTGGAGCGGCAGGTCGACGACCTCGAAGTGAAGTCGCCCGTCGACGGGCAGGTCGGCCAGCTCTTCATCGCCGAGCGCGCCACGGTCGCTAAGGATGCCCAGCTGCTCAGCGTCATCGACCTGTCGGCGCTCGAAGTCGAGATGAAGGTGCCGGAGAGCTTCGCGCGCGACCTCGCCATCGGCATGCCGGGCGAGATCAGCGGCAACGGCAAGCAGTGGGACGGCAAGGTGAGCGCCGTGTCGCCCGAGGTGGTGAACGGGGAAGTGTCGGCGCGCCTGCGCTTCGACGGCGAGACGCCGAAACAGCTTCGCCAGAGCCAGCGCCTCTCGGTGCGCATCCTGCTCGACCGTCGCGACAACGTGCTCACCGTGCAGCGCGGCTCGTTCGTCGACGAGAGCGCCGGCCGCTACGCCTATGTCGTCAACGACGGCATGGCGGACCGCCGCGACATCCGCGTCGGTGCGAGCAGCATCGACAAGGTCGAAATCCTGGACGGCCTGAAGGAAGGCGACAAGATCGTCGTCTCCGGCGCCGATACCTTCGGTGACGCGAAACACGTCGCCATCAGCCGCTGACCGACCACACCACACACCATCACCCGAGGGACACCCCATGCTCAAGATGACCCACCTCGCCAAGGTCTACCGCACGGAAGTCGTCGAGACCTACGCCCTGCGCGACTTCAACATCGACGTGAAGGAGGGCGAGTTCGTCGCCGTCACCGGTCCCTCGGGCTCGGGCAAGACCACCTTCCTCACCATCGCCGGCCTGCTCGAGACGTTCACGGGCGGCCACTATCACCTCGACGGCGTGGAAGTGAGCCAGCTGGACGACAACGCGCGCTCGCGCATCCGCAACGAGAAGATCGGCTTCATCTTCCAGGCGTTCAACCTCATTCCCGACCTCAACGTGTTCGACAACGTCGAGGTGCCGCTGCGCTACCGCGGCATGAAGGCGGCCGAGCGCAAGCAACGCATCATGGACGCGCTCGAGCGCGTCGGCCTCGCATCGCGCGCCAAGCATTACCCCGCCGAACTCTCGGGCGGTCAGCAGCAGCGCGTCGCCATCGCGCGTGCGCTGGCCGGCTCGCCGCGCCTGCTCCTGGCCGACGAACCCACAGGCAACCTCGACACGCAGATGGCGCGCGGCGTGATGGAGCTGCTCGAGGAGATCCATCGCGAGGGCGCGACCATCGTGATGGTCACGCACGACCCCGAACTCGCCGCCCGCGCGCAGCGCAACGTCCACGTGATCGACGGGCAGGTGGTCGACCTCGCGGAGGAACCGCGCTTCCACGCGCACGCCCAAGCCGCGCATTCCTGATCCCGACCCTACCGTCCCGGGGGCCCCATGTTCAGCTACTACCTCCAGCTTGGCCTGCGCAGCCTGCGCCGCAACCCGATGCTCACCGCGCTGATGGTGATGGCCATCGGGTTCGGCGTGGCCGCGTCGATGACCACCTATTCGGTGTTCCGCGCGACGTCGCGCGATCCGATTCCGCAGAAGTCCGACGTGCTCTTCAACGTGCAGGTGGACAACTGGGGCCCGGAGAACATCAAGAAGAACGAGCCGCCGCCGGCGCTCACGTACATCGACGCGACCACGCTGCTGCGCGCGCACAAGGCCAAGCGCCAGACGGTGACGTACCCGATCGGCGTGTCGGTCATCCCCGAGGATCCGGCGCGACTGCCGGTGCGCGAAGGCGCGTACGCGACGGGCGCCGATTTCTTCCCGATGTTCGACGTGCCGTTCCTGCAGGGCAGCGGCTGGACGCTGGACGACGATGAGAAGCACGCCAGCGTCGCGGTGATCACGAAGTCGCTCAACGACAAGCTGTTCAACGGCGGACAGAGCGTCGGCAAGCAGGTCAACCTCGACGGCCACCTGTTCCGCGTGACCGGCGTGATCGAGGACTGGGCACCGCAGCCGCTGTTCTTCGACGTGCCGAACACGCAGGGCTTCGACGAAGGCGCGGCGTTGTATGTTCCCTTCAACCGCGCGGTGGACCTGAAGTTCCCGAACGACGGCAACAACAATTGCGTGTCCGAGCCGGGCGAGGGGTGGGAGGCCTATCTGCGTTCGGAGTGCATCTGGCTGTCGCTGTGGACCGAGCTGCCGACGAAGGCCGACGAACAGGCGTATCGCCAGTACCTCACGGGTTACGCCGCCGAGCAGCAGCGCACGGGTCGCTTCCGCTGGGCGCCGAACGTCCGCCTGCGCAACGTCGTCGACTGGCTGTCGGTGCAGGAGGTGGTGCCGCCGGAATCGCAGGTGTCGCTGATCGTCTCGCTGGGCTTCCTGGCGATCTGCCTGGTGAACACGGTGGGCCTCCTGCTGGCGAAGTTCCTTCGTCGCGCTCCCGAGATCGGCGTGCGTCGCGCGCTCGGGGCCTCGCGGAAGGAAATCTACGCGCAGTTCCTGATCGAGGCGGGCACCATCGGCGTCGCCGGCGGCCTGCTGGGTCTCCTGCTGACCGGCCTCGGCGTCCTTGGCGTCGGTCTCGTCTTCCCGGAACCCATCGCGCGGCTCGCCAAGCTCGATCCGGTGCTGGTCGTGTTGACGCTCGTCGTCTCGATCGCCGCCTCGGTGATCGCCGCCTTCTACCCCACGTGGCGTGCCGCCCAGGTCCAGCCGGCCTGGCAGCTGAAGTCGAACTGAGGATCGTCCCATGCAGATCAGACCCATTCTTTCGGCCCTCCGGCGGCACAAGGCCGGCACGATCCTCATCGCGTTGCAGATCGCGCTGACGCTGGCCATCGTGTGCAACGCCCTGTTCATCGTCCACGAACGCGTCGAGCGCGTGAGCCGCACCACGGGCATGAACGAATCGGACGTCGTGGCGATCCAGAATCGCTACGTCGGTACGCCGGCGTCGTACGTGCCGCTGGTGAAGACGGACATCCAGGCCCTGCGCGCGATGCCGGGCGTGGAGGACGCGTACGCCACCAACGCCTTTCCGCTGCGCCAGGGTGGCTGGTCCACCGGCGTGCAGCTGAAGCCGGACGGCCAGAAGGACGGCGTCCAGACGGCGCTGTACTTCGGTGACGAGCACGCGCTGAAGACGCTTGGCGTGCAGCTGATCGCCGGCCGCAATTTCAACGCCGGCGAGATCACGCCTTTCAATCGCGACGATCGTCCGGCGCCGCCGCAGGTCATCGTGACCAAGAAACTCGCGGACAAGTTGTTCCCCAATGGCGATGCCCTGGGCAAGACGGTGTATTACTCCAAGGGCCGCCCCTCGACCATCGTCGGCATCGTCGCGAAGCTGACCGTGCCGTGGACCGAGGTCGACTTTCCGGAGATGGTGACGATCATGCCGCTGACGTTCAACAGCAGCTACCAGATCTTCCTGGTGCGTGCGAAGCCGGGCCAGCAGGATGCCGTGTTCAGGTCCGTGGCGAAGACGCTCTACGACGTGAACCGCATGCGCGTGCTGCCGGAGAAGTACGGCGTGCGCACGTTCGAGATGGTCCGCAGCCGCGCCTACGAAAAGGACCGCGGCATGGCGATCCTCATGAGCGTGGTCTGCGCGGTGCTGCTCGCAATCACGGCCGCCGGCATCGTGGGTCTGTCGAGCTTCTGGGTCGGGCAGCGGCGCAAGCAGATCGGCGTGCGACGGGCGCTCGGCGCGCGGCGCAGCGACATCCTGAGCTACTTCATGACCGAAAACTTCCTGATCGCGCTGGCGGGTGTCGTGGTCGGCGTGGTCCTCGCCATCGGGATGAGCCAGTGGATGTTCACGCACTTCGAGATGCAGCGTCTTTCGTTCACGTACATCCTCGTCGGCGTGGTCGCCTTGCTGGCGCTCGGTCAGGCGGCGGTGTTCGCGCCGGCACTGAAGGCCTCCAAGGTGTCGCCGGTCGAGGCCACGCGCAGCGTCTGAAGGGTCGTCGATGTTCGGTTACTACCTGGAACTCGCGCTGCACAGCTTTCGGCGAAGCAGGGCGCTGACGGCGCTGATGATCGTGGCCGTCGCCCTGGGCATCGGGGCAAGCATGACGACGTTGACCGTCCTGCACGTGCTGTCGGGCGATCCGCTGCCGGGGCGCAGCGGATCGGTCTTCCTGCCGCGGCTCGATCCACGCGACCGCGACGGCTACGACCCGTACGCCGCGCTGCCGTCGCAGGTGACGTGGACCGACGGGGTCGATCTGCTCCACGCGCGTCGGGCTGCGCGCCAGGCGTTGATGGTCGGGGGCGCGACGGCGGTGCAGTCCGACGAGCGTGAGGTCGACCCTTATCTGGTGACGGCGCGTTACACGACGGGCGATTTCTTCCCGATGTTCGGCGTGCCGTTCCGCTTCGGGGCGGGCTGGAGCGCCGCGGATGATGACGGACACGCGCGCGTCGCGGTGATCGCCGCGTCGCTGAACGATCGGCTCTTCCATGGCAGGAACAGCGTCGGTCGCACGCTCCACGTGGACGGCGCGGATCTGCGGATCGTCGGTGTGCTGGAGCCATGGCGCGCCGTGCCGCATTTCTACGACCTCGCCACCGGCGAATACGCGGGTGCCGAGGAAGTCTTCGTGCCGCTGTTCACGGCGCGCGAGCTGAAGCTGAAGCGCAACGGCGGCATCGAATGCTGGGGACAGGGCAGGACGGACGACGACAGGATCGAGTCGTCGACGTGCGTCTGGCTGCAGTTCTGGGTGCAGCTGGACGACGCGGCCGCGGTCGCGTCGTATCGCGCGTTCCTCGATGGCTACGCGCACGAGCAGGTCGCACTCGGACGCTTCACCCGGCCGTCGGCGTCGGACCTGACCAACGTGCGGCGTTACCTCGACGAGCGGCAGGTCGTACCCGGCGACGTCCGCCTGCAGGTGTGGATCGCGCTCGGCTTCTTCGTCGTCTGCCTCGTCAACACGGTGGGGCTGATGCTGGCGAAGTTCATGCGAGGCGCGGGCGAGCTGGGGGTCCGGCGGGCGCTGGGAGCATCGCGGCGCAGCGTGTTCACGCAGCTCGTCGTCGAGGCGACGCTGATCGGCGTCGCCGGTGGTGTCGGCGGTCTTCTCTTCGCGTTGCTCGGACTGGCACTGGTCCGCCTGCAGTCGACCGCCGCGGCGCAGCTGGCGCATCTCGACGGCACGATGCTGGCCGCGACGTTCGCGGCATCGATCGTCGCCACGGCGCTTGCGGGCGTCGTACCCGCGTGGCGCGCGTGCCGCGTCCCGGCCGCCCTGCAACTGAAGAGCCAATGACCATGCGCCTCGACGTGCTGCCCATCCTCTCGACGCTGCGCCGGCATCGGCTGACCGCGACGCTCCTCGTGCTGCAGATCGCGCTCACGTGCGCGATCGTGAGTAACGCCATCTTCCTGATCGGCGACCGGCTCGGCTGGATGACGACGCCCACCGGTGTCGCCGAGGATCGCCTCATGCGCATCGTCGTCTCGGACATCGGCCGGCGTGGCGACATCCACGCGCGCGCGCAGGCCGATCTCGCCGAACTGCGTGGGTTGCCCGGTGTCGAGGCCGCGACGATCGGCAACTCCCTGCCGTTCAGCGGTACCACGTGGAACAGCGACGTGAGCCGGTCGCCCGTGCAGGGCGCGCCGGCCACCGCCGTCACCCTCTACTACGGCGAGGGCCTGGCGGAGCTCCTCGGGAGTCGCCTCGTCGCGGGGCGTTTCTTTCGTTCCGACGAATACGCGTGGCTCGACGATCATCTGCAGGGGAAGGCGCCCGGTCCGACGGTGACCCTGATCACGCGCGACCTCGCCACGCGTCTGTTCGGTGACGGCGATCCGCTCGGCAGGACGTTGTACATGCATGGCGACGTCCTCCGCGTCGTCGGTGTCCTGGAACGGTTGCCCGGGGCGGCGGGTTTCACGCGCGACCGCGCCAACGACTCGATCGTCCTGCCGTGGCGGATGGTGCCGGCCTCCGGCGGCGGCTATATCGTGAGAGCGCGCGAGGGCGAGACGCAAAAGGCGCTCGTGGATGCCGTCAAGGCGCTGAAGCGGCTGGATCCGCGCCGGGTGATCGTGAGTGCGCGGACGTATCCGGCCATCCGCGCGCGATTCTTCGCCGACGACCGCGCGACCGCGGTCACGCTCGCCGCCGTCTCGATCGCGCTGCTCGTGATCACGGCGCTCGGGATCGTGGGGCTGGCGAGTTTCTGGGTCGGCCAGCGGCGACGCCAGATCGGCATCCGCCGGGCGCTCGGCGCGAGCCGCAAGGACATCCTCCGCTACTTCCAGACCGAGAACTTCCTGCTGGCGAGCATGGGGATCGGTCTCGGAATGGTGCTCGCCTACGGCATCAACATCGTGCTCATGCGCGAGTACGAATTGCCGGGCCTGCCCCTGGTCTACCTGCCCGTGGGAGCGGCGATCCTCTGGGCGCTGGGCCAGGCGGCGGTGCTGGCGCCCGCGCTGCGGGCGGCCTCGGTGCCCCCGGTGGTCGCCACCCGTGGCTAGAATGGGAAAGAATGCCGGCGGGGATGCAACCCTTTCGCCGGGAGAGGCATCCATGCGTTCATGCGAAGGGACAAGATGCGCTGCGTACTGATCATCGACGACAACCCCGCCGTGGGCGAGGCGCTTTCGCTCGCGCTGAGCCTGCGCGACATCCGCGCGCTCGTCGCGCTGACCCCAGACGACGGCCTGGCCACGCTCGCGCGCGAGCGCGTCGACGTCGTCATCCAGGACATGAACTTCACCGCCGATACGACGTCGGGTGAAGAGGGCATCGCGCTGTTCAAGCAGATCCGGTCGCGCTACACCGACCTGCCCGTGATCCTGCTCACCGCCTGGACGCATCTCGAGGCGGCGGTGGAACTCGTCAAGGCGGGCGCGGCGGATTACCTCGCCAAACCGTGGGACGACACCAAGCTGCTGGCGACGGTCGAGAACCTGCTCGAACTGTCGGAATCCACACGCGAGGTCACGCGCGCGCGCGTGGAACGGCGCCGCCGTCGCGAGGCGCTGGAAAGCCGCTACGACCTCGACGGCCTCGTTTTCGCCTCGGAAGCCATGAGCCGGACCGTCGAGCTGGCCTGCCAGGTCGCCCGCTCGGACGTGCCCGTGCTGATCACGGGGCCGAACGGCGCGGGCAAGGAACGCATCGCCGCGATCGTCCACGCCAATTCCGCGGTCCGTCGCGGTCCGTTCGTCGCCGTGAATTGCGGCGCGCTGCCGGGGGAACTGATCGAGGCCGAATTGTTCGGCGCCGACGCGGGTGCGTACACGGGCGCGAACAAGGCGCGCGAGGGCCGCTTCGAGATGGCCGACGGCGGCACCCTGTTCCTCGACGAGATCGGCAACCTGCCGTTGCCCGGGCAGATGAAGCTGCTGCGCGTGCTGGAAACGGGGCAGTTCGAACGTCTCGGCTCGGGTCGCACGCGGCATGCCAAGGTCCGCGTGGTCAGCGCCACCAACGCGGACCTGAAAGCGATGATCGCCGCGGGCACCTTCCGCGAAGACCTCTACTACCGCCTCAACGTCATCGACGTGAACCTGCCGCCGCTGTCCGAGCGCGTGGACGACGTCCTTCCGCTCGCCGAGTTCTTCCTCGACGGCCGCGCCACGCTCAGCGAGGACGCGCGCGAAGCGCTGCTGGCGCACGCGTGGCCCGGCAACGTGCGCGAACTGAAGAACGCCATCGCGCGCGCCGCGCTGCTGGCCGCCGACGGACGCATCGAGCCGGTGCACCTGAACCTGCCGCCGCCGGCGCCGGTGGCGACCCGCAACCTCGACGAGCCCAGCCGCGAATCGGTCGAGGCCGCGCTGGCGTCGGCGGGCGGCGTGGTGAGTCGCGCCGCGAGCAACCTCGGCCTCTCCCGACAGGCGCTTTACCGGCGCATGGAGCGTTACGGGCTGGCCGTTTGACCAGGGCGCGGGCATGAAGACCCTCTCGCTGGAAGGCAAGATGACGCTGGTCGTCGCCGGCTCGGCCATCGTCGGCGCGCTGGTTTTCGCCGGCGTCTCCATCTGGCCCTTCCCGCAGGTGCTCGCCTGGATCCGCGAAGTGCCGGAGAAGGCGGGCAGGGCGCCCGCGATCCACGTGGTGGAATCGTTCGACGGCCGCACCGCGCTGGTCATCTGCCTGCTGGTGCTGCTGCCGCTTTCCGCATGGGTCGCGCATGCGCTCGTGGAACCGCTGCGCCGCCTGATGCGCGCGCTGGAGAGCGCGGTGGCGAGCTATCGCGACGGCGACTTCAGCATGTCGATCGGCACCTCGCGTGGCGACGAACTCGGCGACCTGATCCGCATGCACAACACGTTGGGCCAGACGCTGCGCGACCAGCGGCAGCACCTGGCACAGCGCGAGCTGCTCCTCGATACGGTGGTGCAGAACACGCCGGTCGCCCTGATCCTCACCGACGCGGCGGGCAAGGTGACCTACGCCAACATCGCCGCGCGCCATCTGTTCAACGAGGGAAGGGCGCTCGCCGGCCTCGATTTCGGGACGGTGCTCGAATCCATGCCCGAAAGCCTGCGCGAGGCGGCGAAGGGAGGAGAAGACGCCCTTTTCTCCGTGGAGATGGAGGGGAGCGAAGAGACCTTCCATCTGTCGCAGCGTGGGTTCCGGCTGCAGGGACGCCCGCACCGGCTGCAGCTCTACCGGCGCATGACGCGCGAGCTCTCGCGGCAGGAAGTCCACACGTGGAAGCGCGTCATCCGCGTCATCAGCCACGAGCTCAACAACTCGCTGGCGCCGATTTCGTCGCTGTCGCATTCGGGCGCCGAGCTCGCCCGGCGCGGCGACCTCGCCCGATTGCCGGGCGTGTTCGCCTCGATCGGCGACCGCGCGAAGCACCTGCACAGCTTCATCGCCGGCTACGCCAGCTTCGCCAAGCTGCCGACCCCGCAGGCGCGCGAGGTGCCTTGGGGGCCGTTCCTCGACGGCCTGGCGCTGCACGCGTCGTTCCGGCTCGTGGCGGCGGCGCCCGACCAACCGGGCTGGTTCGATCCGACCCAGGTCGAACAGGTGCTGATCAACCTGATCAAGAACGCGCACGAGGCCGGCGGCGACGCGAACGAGGTCACGCTCGCGGTGCACCATGTCGGCCGCGAGATGCTGGTGGAGGTCGCCGATCGCGGCCCCGGGATGAGCGAAACGGTGCTCGCGCAGGCGCTGCTGCCGTTCTACTCGACCAAGCGGTCCGGGACGGGCCTCGGTCTGGCCCTGGCACGCGAAATTTCTGAGGCGCATGGCGGGCGCATCGCGCTGGCCAATCGCGACGGCGGTGGCCTCCGCGTGACGCTGGTGCTGCCCACGCAATCGCCTTGAGGCGCTTCCCCTATACTCCCGGAACACATCGGGAGAGGGAGAAACGGGCCATGGGAAGTCTTGTCGCGCTGGTCGTCGTGGCGGTGGTCGTGATCGTGCTGGCGAAGCTGATCCGCATCGTGCCGCAGGGCTACGAGTGGACGGTCGAGATGTTCGGCAAGTACACCGGCACCCTGACACCCGGTCTGCATTTCCTGATTCCGTTCGTCTACGCGATCGGGCGCAAGATGAACATGATGGAGCAGGTGCTCGACGTTCCCTCGCAGGACGTCATCACCAAGGACAACGCGGTGGTGCGCGTCGACGGCGTGGTGTTCTACCAGGTGCTCGACGCGGCGAAGGCGGCTTACGAGGTGTCGAACCTCGAAACCGCGGCGCTCGCGCTCATCATGACCAACATCCGCACGGTGCTCGGCTCCATGGATCTCGACGAGAGCCTCAGCCAGCGCGACGCGATCAACGCCAAGCTGCTCAGCGTGGTGGACGAAGCGACGCATCCCTGGGGCGTCAAGGTCACCCGCATCGAGATCAAGGACATCTCCCCGCCGCGCGACCTCGTCGACGCCATGGCGCGCCAGATGAAGGCCGAGCGCGAGAAGCGCGCCAACATCCTCGACGCCGAGGGCTTCCGCCAGGCGGCGATCCTCAAGGCCGACGGCGAGAAGCAGTCGGCCATCCTCGAGGCCGAAGGCAAGAAGGAAGCCGCGTTCCGTGAAGCCGAGGCGCGCGAACGCCTCGCCGAGGCCGAAGCGAAAGCCACCACGATGGTTTCGCAGGCGATCGCCGGAGGCGACGTCAACGCGCTGAACTACTTCGTGGCGAACAACTACGTCGAGGCGCTGAAGGAAATGGCGAAGTCGCCCAACCAGAAGACGTTGCTGCTTCCGATGGAAACCACGGGCATCCTCGGCTCGCTCGCCGGCATCGCGGAACTGGCGAAGGATTCGCTGGCGGCGCAGGGCCGGCCTCCGGCCGACGCCGCGCCCAACCGCACGCCGCCCCTGCCGCGCTGACGCCATGGAAAACGTCGCCATGCACTACGTCTGGTGGATCGTCGCGCTGCTGCTGATCGGCGGCGAGGTGGTGCTGCCGGGCTACTTCATGCTCTGGATCGGCATCGCGGCCGCCGCCATGGGCATCGTCCTGCTCGCCGTGCCCGACATGGGGGCCCTGGCGCAGGCCATCGTGTTCGGTGTCTTCGCGTTCGTCTCGTGTTTCGCCTACTGGAAGCTGGTGCGCCCGCGCATCGAGCGCATTCCGCACGGCAACGAGCGCCTGAACCGCCGCGGCGAGCAGCTGGTCGGCCAGCGTTTCGTCCTTTGCGAGGCGATCGTCAACGGGCGCGGCAAGGCGAAGGTCGGCGACGGCATGTGGCTCGTCGCGGGACCCGACCTGCCGCTCGGCGCGCCGGTGGAAGTCATCGGCATCGACGGCACGACCCTGCGCGTGAAGGCGGTGGACGTTGGCTGAAGCCGTGCCGCTGGCGGTACCGGTGAGTTTCGCCACCACGGCGATCAACACCCGCATCGCCTTCCTTACCGAACTCGCCCGCCGGCTGCACCAGTACGGCACCACGGCGCCGCGGCTCGAGACCGCGGTCGCGCGCTCGGCGCAACGGCTGGGTCTTTCCGCGGAGGTCTGGTCCAGCCCCACGGCCATCATCGTGTCGTTCGCGGATCTGGGACAGGGCGAAGAGAGCGTCGCCCAGGTCACGCAGGTGATGCGCCTGCCGCCCGGTGACGTGAACCTGGGACGCCTGTGCGAGGCCGACCGGATCGCGGACGCCGTCATCGACGGCAAGATGGAGCTGCGCGAAGGCTTTCATCTGCTGCGCAAACTGGGGGCGCCCGAAACCTTCCGCGCGGAACTCGGCGTCATCGCCAGCTATGGTCTCTGCGCCGCCGCCGTCGTCGCGTTGCTGCTGCACAGCTCCTGGCCCGACCTCATCACCGCCGGCGTGATCGGCGTGATCATCGGCCTCATCACCGTCGCCTCGGGCAGCCGGCCGCGCCTGGCGGCGGCGAGCGAAGCGATCAGCGCGATGGTCGCGACCGTCATCACCATCGTCGTCAGCGCCTATCTGGTGCCGCTGGCCGTGAAGTCCGTGATCCTCGGTAGCCTGATCGTGCTCATGCCCGGCATGGCGCTGACGACCGCCGTTCGCGAGATATCGAGCCAGCACCTCGTTTCCGGCGTCGCCCGCATGGGCGGCGCCATGGCGACCCTGCTCAAGCTCACGTTCGGTACCGTGGCCGCGAGCCAGCTGTGTGAGGCATTCGGCATCGAACCGCGCAACTACGCGCTGCCGCCGCTGCCCGGCTGGGCCGACTGGCCCATCCTGTTGCTGGGCGCGTTCTCGTTCGCGATCCTGTTCCGGGCCGCGCGCCGCGACTGGCTCGTCGTGATGGCCTCGGTGATCCTCGGTTATCTCGCCACCACGTGGGGCGGAAGCATCTCCGGTTCATTGCCCGGGGCGCCCTTCGGCGTCTTCGTGGGTGGCGTGCTGCTGGGCTCGCTCAGCAACGTGTACGCCCGTTACGCGCAGCAACCGGGCGCGGTGGTTCGCGAGCCGGGCATCATCCTTCTGGTACCCGGCTCGGTCAGTTTCCGCAGCGTGTCGTACCTGCTGGATCGCGACGCCTCGCTCGGCGTCGACACGGGTCTTCTCGGTGTGACCCTGCTGGTCTCGCTGGTCGCGGGGCTGCTGTTCGGCGACCTGCTGGTGGCGCCACGGCGGTCGTTGTAACCGCGACCGCACCATTCGTGGGCGCGCACCCGGGCGCGACATCGTTTCGCCCCGATTCCCAAGGTGGCGCGCCAGCTCGGGGTCGTGGCTTCAAAAGATGTCGCGCGCAGGGCGCGCTCCTACCAGAGCACGCCGCTCAGCTGGCGTATTGCGCCACGCCGTTGCCGAACGACCAGTTCTCCTTCTTCACCTCGACGAGGCTGACGAAGACATCGCCGGGCTTCACCCCCGGCGATCGGCCGAGGTTCTCGGCGATCGCCTTGTACAGGGCCTTCTTCTGCTCGACAGTGCGCGTGTCGTTGAACGTGATCTGCACCAGAACGATGTCGTCGGTGCGTTCGATGCCGAGGTAATGGGCGTCGTAGACGAGGCCTTCCGTGTCGTGTTCGGCGATGACCTGGAAACGATCGTCGGCGGGCACGCCGATGCTGACGAGGGCATCGTGCACGGCGCGGCCAAGGGCGGTGCGGTAGGCGGCATCCTTGCCGCGACGCAGATCGATCCGGACGAGAGGCATGGGTGGCTCCCTATGAGTGCCGCGGTGCGGTGATGGGGATCAGACCAGGAGGTCTTTTTCCTTCTTGCCGGCCTTGAGCGCATCGTTGAACCAGCGGGGGCGCTTGCCGCGGCCGGACCAGGTCTGCGAGGCGTCGGCGGGGTTGCGGTACTTGGCGGCGACGGTGGCGCCGGCGCGCTTCGACTTCGGGGCGCGGGCGCCGAACACGTCGTCGAACGTGAAACCCTCGGCCTTGATCAGCGCGTTGATTTTCTCGCGCAGCCGGCCGACCTTTTCCTTACGCAGTTCGGTCTGACGGGTCTGGGCCTTGGCGATCAGCTCTTCGAGCTGGTTATGGTTGAGATTCTTGATATCGACGGCCATTGGCATCTCCCATTGCGTGGATTTGATCAGCGTCGACCCGGCGAATTACGGGTCGCGTAGTGCGCGATTAATGCGGACACACTGAATTGTGACCTAATCCGCGAAATAATGTCATCCATTATCGAGACCTCTGCATGTTTCCGACGTTAGTATCGGAAACGCCCTACAGTCCGGTCTTTACGCGTGCCTTTCCCGAAATGGCGCCATTCCCTAGATGGATCATTCGCATGGGATTCGGCCGCGTATCGAGACGGGCTTAGGGCGGTCATCGCATTGGATGTTTCGCATTAATCGAATTAACCCGCGTGCATGAAAAGCACGCGGGCATAATCCATCGGACGTGCGGTTGGCTCATGCCAGGATGGCGAAGAGCTCCTCGCGCGACACGTTGCGCGCTTCGCTGTCGGTGCGCGCTCGGTATTCGAACGTGCCGGCCTCCAGGCCGCGACCGCTGACGACCACGCGGTGCGGGATGCCGATCAGTTCCATGTCCGCGAACATCGGGCCCGGGCGCAGGCCACGGTCGTCGAGCACCGCATCGATGCCTTCCTGCGCGAGCGCCTGGTAAAGCGACTCGGCGGCCTCGGCGACCACCGGGTCGTTCTTCGGATTGATGACGCATACCGCGACGCGCCAGGGCGCCATCGCATCGGTCCAGATCATGCCGGCATCGTCGTGGCGTTGCTCGATGGCCGCGGCGACGATCCGGCTGACGCCGACGCCGTAGCAACCCATGAACATGGTCCGCATCTTGCCCTGGTCGTCGAGAACGCCGGCACCCATCGCCTCGGCGTATTTCTGCCCGAGCTGGAAGATATGGCCGACCTCGATGCCGCGGCCGAGGCGGATGGTGCCCCTGCCGTCCGGGGAAGGGTCGCCCTCGACGACCTTGCGGATGTCGGCGACGCGGTTGATGCGCGCGTCACGCTGCCAGTTCGCGCCGGTGTAATGGGTGCCGTCCGCGTTGCCGCCACAGACGAAGTCCGCGAGCACGGCCGCGCTGCGATCGACGATCACCGGGATGGAATCGGGCAGGCCCACCGGACCGATGAAGCCCGGGCGCGTACCGGTCGCGGCGAGGATCTCGGCCTCGCTCGCGAGCTCGGAGTCGTCCGGCAGCTCGGGCAGGTGCGCCGCCTTCACTTCGTTGATTTCATGGTCGCCGCGCACGCAAAGGGCGACGAGGCCCTCCCGGCCACGCACGAGGATCGTCTTGACGACCTGCGACGCCGGCACGCCCAGGAACGCGGTGACCTCCTCGA
This sequence comes from Luteibacter sp. UNC138MFCol5.1, assembly GCF_900110505.1. Classification (GTDB taxonomy): domain Bacteria; phylum Pseudomonadota; class Gammaproteobacteria; order Xanthomonadales; family Rhodanobacteraceae; genus Luteibacter. The sequence goes on along the minus strand of NZ_FODZ01000002.1, from coordinate 639,125 downwards.
TCGTGCGCTGCTTCGGCGTGTCGACGCGCGTCAGCGGGGCGGACGGGGCAGGGCGTTCCGTGGCTGGCGCGACCGCTTCCGCCAGTTCGATGTTGGCGGCATAGGCCGATTCGTCCGAGAAGGCGAGGGCGTCCTCGCCGGCATCGGCCAGCACCTGGAACTCGTGGCTCGCGCTGCCGCCGATCGCACCGGTGTCGGCATCCACCGCGCGGAACGCGAGACCTAGCCGGGTGAAGATGCGGGAGTACGCGTCGTACATCACCTGGTAGGTCTCGGCGAGCGATTCCTGCGTCAGGTGGAACGAGTAGGCGTCCTTCATCAGGAACTCGCGCGCGCGCATCACGCCGAAGCGAGGGCGGATTTCGTCACGGAACTTGGTCTGGATCTGGAAGACGTTGAGCGGGAGCTGCTTGTAGCTCTTCAGCTCGTTGCGCGCGAAGTCGGTCACGACCTCCTCGTGCGTGGGGCCGTAGCAGAAGTCCTGTTCCTTGCGATCCTTCATCTTGAGCAGCTGGCCGCCGAACTTCTCCCAGCGGCCCGTCTCCTCCCACAGTTCGCGCGGCTGCACCGACGGCATCAGCATTTCCACCGCGCCCGCGCGGACCATTTCCTCGCGGACGACCTGCTCGACCTTGCGCAGCACGCGCAGGCCCAGCGGCGTCCAGGTGTACAGGCCGGAGGCGAGCTTGCGGATCATGCCCGCGCGCAGCATCAGCTGGTGGCTGGCGATTTCCGCGTCGGCGGGGACTTCCTTGGCGGTGGCGAGGTGGAACTGGCTGAGGCGCATCGGCGAGCGGTCCGGACGGTAAAGTCGGGATTATAGGCGCTTACGCCGCGCAGCCGCCGCTCGCTCCGTCACGACTTGCAGTAAAGCGTCATCTGCGCCTGCGTGGTCTCGATCTGCCGTTTTCGAGCCGCGTCGTCGAGGGGAGCCTGGCCACCCTTCCCGTCGTCCATCGTCACGACCCGCTCGTTCGTCAGGATGTCGGTATTTTTCCGCAGCTGGTCGCAGAGCTTCTTGCGGTTCGCCGGGGTGTCCTCGGCCGAGGCCGGGTTGGCGGACGTCTTGCCGTCGTCCGCAGACCCGGATTTCGCGGTGGCGGGGGGCGGAGCGGGCGCTTCCACGGTGCCCGTGGTCTTGATCTTCTCGTAGCGGACGCTGCCCGGCGGCGGCGCGTCCGCGTAGTGCGTCACACCCTGCGCATCTTTCCACTTATAGGCCTGGGCGAAGGCGAGCGGGCAGACCGTCACGAGAATCGCAAGGGCGAGGCAACGACGCATGGGGGCCTTCCGGCAACGATGATAGAGGTGGGCGACACAAGTATCACCGGCCCGTCGGCCGCGCAAGCGACGGGATCGCGATTCTCGCCGCCGGCGCCGCACTGACGCTTCACGGCGCCTGGGATACACTGTCGGCCCACGTCACGGAATGGCCCATGAGCGATCCGATCCAGGCCCAGGGGCCGCGTCATCGCGGCATCTACCTGCTGCCGAACCTCTTCACGACGGGCGCGATGTTCGCCGGTTTCTACGCGATCGTGTCCGCGATCGGCGGGCATTACGCGGTGGCGGCGCTGGCGGTTTTCGTCGCCGGCATCCTCGACGGCATGGACGGACGGGTCGCCCGCCTGACCAACTCGCAGAGCGAATTCGGCGTTCAGTACGATTCGCTCTCGGATCTGGTCAGCTTCGGCCTTGCCCCGGCGCTGGTCATGTACACGTGGGCCCTGTCGTCGCTGGCGGGGTATGGCCCGGTCTGGGGCAAGATCGGCTGGGCCGCGGCCTTCATCTACGCGGTGTGCGCGGCATTGCGCCTCGCCCGCTTCAATACCCAGGTCGGGGTCGCCGACAAGCGTTACTTCCAGGGTCTGGCCAGCCCGGCCGCGGCGGGCCTTTGCATGTCGTTCGTCTGGACGATGGAGAAGTTCGACATCGCCGGCCCGTCGGTCGCGTTCATCGCCATGCCTCTGGCGGTCATCGCCGGTCTGCTGATGGTCAGCAACGTTCGCTATTACAGCTTCAAGGCGTGGCCGAAGGGCGACCGGGTGCCCTTCATCTGGCTCATCGCGGCGGTGCTGATCGTCGTGCTCCTGCTGGTCGACACCGCCCGGGTGCTTTTCGCCGTGGCGGTGATCTACACGATCTCCGGTCCGGTCATGACGTTGTGGGGCCGTGCTACGCGCCGTCGCCGCGCACGTCGTCACGCCAGGACCCCGGAGTAGGGCTGTGGTCGCCGGGCCGGAACGTCGGGATCGTCTGCTCAGGGTGATGGGGGTCACGCCCTGGCGCCTGCGCAGCGCACCGGCCATGCCGGAGATGCCCGTCGACGCCGCCAACGATGCACCGCGCGGTCGCGTCGACTGCGTCGTCGTGCTGCCCGCGAACGCCACCGAGCGCGAACTGGATCTCGTCGGACGTGCCCTGCGCGGTCGAGGCCCCATTCTCGGACGCGCCCCGCGCATGCACGTCGACGCGCAGGGCCTTACGGGTGTGCCGGTGGCGCGGTCGTACCTCGTCTTCGGCGAGGCGCAGGCACGGGCGCTGGGTCACGAGCTTCCGGCGGCGGTCATGAGCGAGGCCCAGATCGTTCTCGTCGATCCGCCGGCGGCGATCGTCGCGGACGCCGCGGCGAAGCGACGTCTGTGGAACGGTCTGCGCGCGCTCGGACGCACGCTTCGCGGAGCCTGAGTCTATGGTCGCCGTGGCCCGCCCCTCGACGGAAGTCCGCGCCATGCGCCGCGAGGACCTCGACGCCGTCGTCGCCATCGAACACGCGTCCTACGACTTCCCGTGGAGCGCCGGCATCTTTCGCGACTGCCTGCAGGCAGGGCACAACTGTTGGGTGCTGGTGCACGACGGCGAGATCGCCGGCTACGGCATCCTTTCCGTCGCGGCGGGGGAGGCCCACGTGCTCAACGTCTGCATCGCCGATACGCATCGCGGGCTCGGCTATGGCCGGCGCATGATGCGCCGGCTCATCGATCTCGCCCGCTGGTACGGTGCGGAGCGCATCTTTCTCGAGGTGCGACCGTCGAATCCGGTGGCGAAAGCCCTGTACGACTCGCTCGGATTCACCCAGATCGGCAGACGCCCCTCGTACTACCCGGCGAAGGGCGGTCGCGAGGACGCGATTGTGATGTCGCTGGAGATGGTGGCGCCGGACTGAGCCACCCTCCTGGCATCATCCTTCCCGCAGCAGGGCCATCGGCGACGTGCGCAGCACCTTTCGCGTGCCGAGCAGCCCGATGATCATCACGATGAAAGCGGCGATCGCGGCCGCGGCGACGAGCGGCCATACCGGCGGCACGAAGTCCTCGATGCGGAACACCGCATTGCCCAGCCACAGACCCGCGCCCAGCGCACCGAACGCCGCCGTGAGGCCGGCGACGAGCCCGAGCAGCGCGAACTCGCAGGCCGCGGCGGCGCGCAGTTGCGCGCGCGTCGCGCCGAGCGTGCGGAGCAGGGCGGCCTCCTTGCGACGCTCCTGCGCGCTCGCCGCGAGCGCGGCGGTCAGCACCAGCGCCCCGGCGAGCAGGCTGAATCCGAGCACCCAGCGCACGGCGCCGCCGACGCGGTCGACGATCTCGCGCACGCGATCGAGCAGCGCGTCGACATCGATGAGGCTGAGGTTGCCGAAGTCGCGCGACACCTTAGCGAGCGCGTCGCCGTGGCCGCGCGGAAGGTAGAAGCTGGTCAGCCACGTGTGCGGCAGTTCGCTCGCATGGGCCGGGTCGAGCAGCAGGAAGAAGTTCACGCGGAACGAACTCCAGTCGACCTTGCGCACGCTGGTGACGCGTGCGTCGAGCGTGCCTTCGCCGACTTCGAAGCTCAGCGTGTCGCCGAGCTTCAGCTGGTAGCGATCGCGCCACGACGTATCCACGGAGACCTCCGCCTGCGCCGGCGCCGCGCCGGGCCACTGGCCCGCGACGACTTCGTTGGAGGGCGGCAGTTCGGCGCTCCACGACAGGCGCAGCTGACGATCGGCGGAATCCCTGGCCTCGTCGTTGGCGAAGGCGATGCGGTCGATCGGCTGGCCGTTGATCGCGGTGAGCTTGCCGACGGCCAGCGGCATCATGTTCGTGCGGCTCGCACCGAGGGCGCCCAGCGCCTGCGTGAACGCGTCGCGCTGGTCGTCCTGCAGGTTCAGCGCGAACCAGTTCGGCGTGTCGACGGGGAGCTCGCGGCGCCAGCCCTCGAGCAGCGACGGCGCGATGACCGCCAGGAGCAGGAGCGCGCACAGACCCAGCGAAAGGGCGGTGGCCTGGACGAGCGACAGGCCACGGCGTCGTGCGAGCGCCGCGAGGCCCAGCCGCAACGCCGGGTGCGCGCCGGGCGCGACGCGCCGCGCGATCACGAGCAGCAGCGCGGACAGCAAGGCGGCGACGACCGCGACCCCGGCGAGGCTGGCGGCGAGGATGCCGGCCAGCTTCGCGGAATCGCTCTGCACCCAGAGCAGACCGATCGCGGTCACGAGCGGCACGAGGTACAGGGCGTCGAAGCGGCGCACGCGCCGCTGCATCGATTCGCGGAAGACGGCGACGGGTGGCACTTCCGCCAGCCGCACGAGCGGCGGTAGCGCGAAGCCGGCGAGCACGGCGAGCCCCATCGCCGCCGCCGCGAAGGCGGGGCCGAGAGGGAGGCTGGTCGGGATGTTGTCGAACAGCTGGCTGGCGAAATACCACGCGCCCTGGGCGAGGGCCAGCGCGATCGCCATGCCGAGCGCCGCGGCGGGCAGCGCCAGCGCGGCCAGCGTGGTCACCAGGAGAGCGGCGACGCGCCGCCGCGGCGTGCCGAGCGCGCGCAGCAGCGCGACCTCGCCGGCCTTGCGCCGCGCGTAACGTGCGGACGCGAGGGCGATGGCCACGCCCGCGAGCAGCGCCGACAGCAACGCGGTGAGGCGCAGGAAGCTGCTCGCGCGGTCGAACGCCGTGCGCATGCGTTCCTGCATCTTCTCCGGGGTGATGAGCTCGGCGCCCTGCGGAAGGGACTCCCGTTCGGCGCTGGCGCGCCACACGGCGACCGCGCCCGGCGCGCCGGCGACGAGCAGGCGGTGCCGCGCGCGGCTGCCGACGGACAGCAGGCCGGCGTCGCTGGCGTCGTCGAGGTTCATCAGCGCGCGCGGCGCGAGCGCGAAGAGCTCGCCGCCGTCCGGCTGGCGCAGCAGTTCGGCGGCGACGGTGAGGTCGCGTCCACCGACCTGGATCGTCTGCCCCGCGCGGATCCCGAGGCCGACCATGGCACGATGGTCGAGGAACACTTCGCCGCGACCGGGTCCGTGCGCGACGCGGTCGCGGCCGTCGACGCCGCGGACTTCGAGCGTGCCGCGCAGTGGATAGGCGCGGTCGGTGGCGAGCACGTCGAGGAGCTGGCTGCGGTCGCCGACGAAGGCGACGCTGCGGAACGAGGCGCCGCGGGTGACCGCGAGGCCGTCCGCTTGCGCCGAACGCGACATCGGCTCGGGGAGCGCCGCCGGTGCCGAGACACCGAGGTCGCCGCCGATGAGTTCGGCCGCGCTGGCGAGGATGCCGCGCTCGATGCGCGTGGAGAGGGTGGCGACGACGCCCAGGGCGATCACCGCGAGCACGAGCGAGGCGGCGAGCGTTCGCAGCTCGACCAGGTGCCACTCGCGGCGCAACGTGCGCAGGGCGAGGCGCAGCACGTTCATGCGGTGACTCCGAGACGGCCTTCGTGCAGTTCCGCCGAGCGCGCGCAGCGGGCGGCGAGGCGCGGGTCGTGCGTCACGAGGATCAACGTGGTGGCGTGCTGCCGGTTCATGTCGAAAAGCAGGTCGCCGATGTGCTCGCCGGTGTGCTGGTCGAGGTTGCCGGTCGGCTCGTCGGCGAAGAGGATGCGCGGACGGTGCACGAAGGCGCGCGCGAGGGCCACCCGCTGCTGTTCGCCGCCGGAGAGCTGGGCCGGGTAGTGCCGGCGCCGCGCGGCGAGGCCCACCGCGTCGAGTGCGGCGTGGGCTCGTTCGCGCGCCGAGTCGTCGCCTTCGAGTTCGAGGGGGAGCATCACGTTCTCCTCGGCCGTAAGGGCCGGGAGCAGATGGAACGACTGGAACACGAAGCCCACGAGGCGCCGGCGGATCGCGGCCCGGGCTTCCTCGTCCATCGCCTCCAGCGCCTGGCCGTCGAGCCGGATCCCACCCGTCGTGGGAACGTCGAGGCCCGCCAGCAGTCCCAGTAGCGTGGTCTTGCCCGAACCGGAAGCGCCGACGATGGCGAAGCTTTCTCCCTCCGCGACGCGCAGGTTCACGCCCGAGAGGATGTCGAGCCTGCCCTCCGGGCCGAAAACCGACTTGCTAACATCCGTCACTTCGAGAAGAACCCGGGAAGAATCGCTCATGCGCCGTTGCCTTGTCCTGTTGCTGTTGTTCGTCGGATGCGCCATCGCCCAGGCGGCTGAAACGCCGCGCAAGGTGCTGGTGCTCGGGGACTCGTTGTCGGCGGCGCACAACATCCCGGTGGAGGCCGGCTGGGTGCGTCTGCTGGACGCGCGCACTTCGAAGATGGCGACGCCGTGGACGATGGTCAATGCCAGCATCAGCGGCGAGACGTCCCTGAGCGGCCGCAACCGCCTTCCGGGCCTGCTGCAGAAGCAGCGCCCGGGCGTCACGATCATCGAACTGGGCGCCAACGACGGGCTGCAGGGACTGCCGCTGGCCCAGCTCGCGCAGAATCTCGACACCATGATCGGCGCCGCCAAGGCGGCCGGGTCGAAGGTGCTCCTGCTGGGGATCGAGCTGCCCGTGAACTACGGGCCGCAGTACCGCGACGGCCTGCGTAAGGTGTACGCCGATGCCGCGCGCAAGCACGAGGTCGCGCTGGTGCCCTTTCTGCTCGACGGCGTGGCGCTGGACGCAGCGCTGATGCAGGACGACGGCCTGCATCCGAAGGCCGCGGGCGAACCCCGGGTGGCGGAGAATGTGTGGAAAGCGCTTAGCCCGATGCTGCGTTAGTCGACGCCGCCTGCACGTTTCCCTACCCACAATGAATTCTCGTTTTCGGTCTTCACGCTGTTCTCACCGGTCCGGCCGTTAACTCTTCACATTTGTGAATCAGCGAAAGGAGTGGAGCGATGAGCAACCGCGACGAACAGGCAGGCCTGATCCTTCTGGTCGAGGACAACCGCCAGATCGCCGAGATGGTCGGTGAATTCCTGGAGCGCCGGGGCTATTCGGTCGACTACGCCGCCGATGGCGTGAGCGGCCTGCACCTGGCCGTGTCCAACAGCTATGACGTGATCGTGCTCGACCTGATGTTGCCCGGCATGGACGGCCTGGACGTCTGCCGCAAGCTGCGCAAGGACGGCAAGAAGTCCACCCCGGTGCTCATGCTCACCGCGCGCGACACGCTGGAAGACAAGCTCGTGGGCCTCGAGGCCGGTGCCGACGACTACCTCGTCAAGCCGTTCGAAGTCCGTGAGCTCGAAGCGCGCCTGCGTGCGCTGATCCGTCGCGATCGCCGCCAGGTGTCGTCCGAGGTGCTCAACGTCGGCGACATGACGCTGGACACCGCCACCCTGCGCCTCACCCGCGGCGGCCAGGAACTCACGGTGTCGCCGATCGGCCTGAAGCTGCTCGCGATCCTCATGCGCGAATCGCCGCGCGTGGTCAGCCGCCGGGACATCGAGCGCGAGATCTGGGGCGACACGCTGCCCGATTCGGATACCCTCCGCTCGCACCTTTACAACCTGCGCCGCGTGATCGACAAGCCGTTCGATCGTCCGCTGCTGCACACGATCCACTCCGCGGGATACCGCCTGGCCGACCTCGACTCCGAAGTCGCCGCGTCGCAGACGGCATGACGCGGGAGCAAGGCCGGAACTGATCGATGGAAGGCAGGGCACCGAAGGAAAAACGGCGACGGCGCGGCTCGTTTCGCGCGCGCGTGGCCGTCGTGTTCGTCTTGCAGACGGCGGTGATGATCATCGCCTCGCTGATGGCGGCCAACAACGTGGCCCCCGTCGGCGCGGTGATCGCGATCATCCTGTGCTCGGGCGGGCTGGCCTGGCTCGCCGTATCGCGGGAGTGGATTCCCGTGGCGGCGCTTGCCCGCCTGCTCGATGGCTGGGATCCCGATCGCCCTAACATGGAAGGGCTCGACCGCGAGGGCGACAAGCGCGCGGACGGCGACATCGGCAGCCTGATCCGGGGGCTGCACGGACTGGCGACGCGAATCGAGGGTTACGGCGAACGGGAGCGAAACTTCACCCGCGATGCCAGCCACGAACTGCGCAGTCCGCTCACGGTCATCAAGATGTCGTCGGACATGCTCGCCGACGAAGCGGAACTCTCCGAGTTCGGCCACCGCTCGCTGGAGCGCATCCGCCGTTCCACGCGGGAACTGGAAGCCCTCGTGGAGGCGTTCCTGATCCTCTCGCGCGAGTCGGACCAGGGGCTGGCCGAGGAGGATTTCGTAGTGAACGCCGTGCTCCGCCAGGAGGTGGATTACGCGCGGGAGCTCATCGCCGGGCGCCCGGTGGAGCTCGTGCTCGACGAGCCGGCCAGTTTCGCGCTGCATGCGTCGCCGCGTGTCTTCGCGGTGCTCTGCGGGCAGCTGATCCGCCACGCGCTGCAGCAGACCGACCAGGGCACGATCGTCGTGACGGTCATGCCGGGCAGCGTCAGCGTGATCAATCCCGCGCTCGACGCGCCGGAGGAAGGCAGCCGCCGCCATGCGGCGGTCGACCGGCACGGCTTCGACCTCGCCATCGCACGTCGTCTCTCGGATCGCTTCCAGTGGCCGCTGGAACTGCGTGCGCTGCCGGGCGCCAGCCGTATCGCCAGCGTGCGCTTCCCGCATCCGCAGCCCGTGGAAGCCTGAGCGTTCCCCGCCGTCAGCGGATCAGTCGATCGATCCGGGCGGCGTCGAGCAGACCGCTGGCCGCGTCGCGCGTCCCGTCGGCGCGGATCACCAGCGTGCGCGGCGTCTCGCCGCCCCATGATGGATCGAGCAGGAAGTTGATGCGGTCGGGCGTCGCGTCGGCGTAGGCGCGCGTGGGCAGGCTATCGAGCTTCGCCGTCTTCAGTCGCGCTTCGAGCGCCGCGGCCTGGCTGACGGGGTCCGTGGCGACGATCACGAGCTCGATCCCGGGATGCGATGCGCGGAAACTCGCCAGCGCGTCCAGGTTGGCTTCGCAGTACGCGCAGTCGAGGGCCCACAGCGCGATCACCCGCGTCCCTTGCGCCGGTGGCTTCAGCAGGGTGGAAACATCCTTGGGCTGCAACGCCGTCGGCGGCACCGCGAAGGCGGGCGCCGCGAGCACGAGCGCGGCGAACGCCGCAAGCAGCCGCCGCATCACAGCGCCTCCGTCGGCACCAGACGGAACCGGCCGTCGGGGTTCCATGCGACGAACGCGCGATCCTTCCAGACGACCAGCTTCGGCCAGCCGGACGAGCCGTCGGCATGCGCGACGGCGCGCGGCTCGCTGAAGTGCTCGCCGCCGTCGGTGGATTCGCGCAGCATGAGGTCGAGGCCGTTCGCGGTCATCTGGTGCCAGGCGATCCACACATGCGCGCCGCTGACCGCGACGTCCGCATGCGAGGCGCCGTTGCCGGCCACCGCGACGAGGTGCTTCGGGTCGGCGCCCGGCGCGAGTTGCCCGTACCAGATGGTGGGCTTGCCGTCGGCCGCGCTGAACCACACCGCGTGTCGCGTGCCGCGTCCGTCGATCGCCAGCGAGGGGCCGTGATGCGGGCAACCTTCGATGTGCCACCGCGTGAACGTCGCGCGCTTCACGTCCGGTGCGCCACCGTCCGTCGGCAGCGTCGCGAAGGCGTGGTCGCGGATGTTGTCGCCATAGATGGCACGGAAGAACGCGTCGACGCGGCCATCGGGCGTCCGCGCAAGCGCGATGCGGCAGCATTCGCAGCTCTGGTCGACGATCTTGCGTTCGGGCGCGAACGTGGCGCCGCGATCGGTCGACCAGCTGTAATAGGTGGCGGCGCCGAGGTACGGCATCTTTTTCGCGGTCGCCGCCACGAGGTCGCGCTTGTCGATCCAGGCGACGATCACGTTGCCCTGGGCGTCGACGGCCAGCGAGTCGAAACGGTGCGTGATTTCCGCGGTGTCCGTGTGCACCGTCTTCGGCGGGTCGAAATGCGCGCCGCCGTCGAGCGATCGCGAGAAGCGCACGAAGCCCGTCCATGGCAGCTTGCGCGGCTGCGACCACGTCACATAGAGCTCGCCTGCCGGGCCCAACGCGACCTTCGGCCGGTTCTCGCCCTCGGCGTAAACGGGCTCGCCGGTCGGGTTCACGATCGTCGAAAGGGCGAACGTGCGACCCATGTCGTCGGAACGACGCACGCGCACGTGCTCGCCGACGGTATCGACGACCCAGAGGTGCCCCGCGTCGTCGAGTGCCGCGTCGAAGCCGAGCGGTGCCTCGTGGCCCATCGCCATGCCGGCCATGGCGTCGTGCGCCTGCCCGACGGCGGTACAGGCGAGAAGGAAGGCGAGGGCGAGGATGCGGCGCATGTTCAGTGCTCGTCGGGGCGTTCGCGGACGGGGTGCTTGCTGAGCTTCCGCTGCAGCGTGCGGCGGTGCATGCCAAGGCGGCGTGCAGTTTCCGAAATGTTGCCCTCGCACTCGGTGAGCACGCGCTGGATGTGCTCCCATTCCAGGCGGCGCAGCGGTAGGGGCGCATCGGGCGCGTCGACCAGGTCGTCGAGGTCCGGGCCGGAGTCGCCGTCGAGCAGCGCGCGCACCACCGCGTCGGCGTCGACGGGCTTGGCGAGGTAATCGTGGGCGCCACGCTTGATCGCCTCGACGGCGGTCGCGATCGAGGCGTAGCCGGTCAGCAGCAGCACGCGCATGTCGGGCACGAGCGACTGCAGCTCGGGGATCAGGCGCAGGCCGTTCTCGTCGCCGAGCTTCAGGTCGAGGACGCAGAAGCGCGGCTGGTGCCGGCGGGTCAGCGCGCGCGCGTCGTCCGCGTTGTCGCAGGAGATCACCTCGAAGCCGCGCGAGGTGAGGGCACGCCCCAGCACGCGCGCGAAGGTGGCGTCGTCGTCGACGATCAGCAGCGGGCGGCCGGTGGGTGGAACGAGATCGTTCATGCGTGGTCTCCGATGACCGAAAGAGGCAGGCGCAGGCGCATCTGCGCGCCATGGCCCGTGTTGCTGGCCGCCAGTTCGCCGTCGAGGCGTTCCGCGGTGGCTTCGGCGAGCGCGAGCCCGATGCCGAGTCCGGTGTCCTTCTGCGACAGGCCGAGGGTGCCCAGGTCGTCGAACTCGTCGAAACCGGGGCCCTCGTCCGTCACCGTCAGCTCCAGCCACGAGCCCACGATGCCGATGCGCAGCGACACCGCCGTGCTGTCGTTCATCGCGGAGGCGTCGGCCGCGTTGTTGAGCAGGTTGATCAGCGCGTGGCGTAGCCCGGGTGGCGAGCGCAGCGCGATGCGCCCCGCTCCGGGTTCGAGCCGGACGTCCACGTCGGCTTCCGGTCGCAGCAACTGGAAGCGCTCGAGGCAGACGTGCACGAATTCGTCGAGCGTGATGCGTTCCGGCACCTGCGAGAGCTGCGCCTGCCCGAAGGCGACCATCTCGCGCAGGATCGTGCGGCACCGCTCCACCTGGCCGTCGAGGAGGTCGAGGTCTTCGCCCAGCAGGTTGTCGGTCGCGTGCTCGCGCCGGATTTCGGGAAGCAGCGTGCGCATCGTCGACAGCGGCGTGTTCAGTTCGTGCGCCGCCCCGGCGGCCTGCGTGGCGATGGCGAGGATGCCCTCGTCGCGCAGCGCGCGTTCGCGGATGCGCTGCACCTCGCCCTGCTGGACGCGGATCGCCTTGGCGAGGTTGCTGATGAACACGCCCAGCAGGATCGCCATGATCACGAAGTTGACGCCCATGCCCGCGACGTACAGATCGAAATCCAGGCTCTTGTGGCCGAGGGTCGGCAGCGGCAGGTGGTAGGGCACCAGCAGCACGTACGCGACGCCGGTGAGGATCGCCACCAGCGACACGCCCGCGATCGAGAGCGCGGCGGCCGAGAGGGCGATGGGCACCAGCAGGAGCGTGACGAACGGATTCGACGCGCCGCCGGTGAAATAGAGCAGGTACCCCAGCACGAGCGTGTCGGCCGCGATGTGCACCACGGCCTCGACCTCCGTCACCTTCCACGGCATGCCGAGGCGAAAGGAGGCCGCGGCGGCGAAGACCGCGAGCACGCAGACGCCGATCATCAGGGGCAGCAGCGGCACGTCGAGCTTCAGCAGCGTGACGCAGGAGAGGATGGCGACGCTCTGCCCGGCGATCGCGCACAGACGCAGCCAGGCGAGGGTTCGTGCGAGCACGAACGGGCCGGAGCGGGACGATGGCGTATGCAGGGTGTCGCTCACGGCGTTCTCTTCAAGGCGAAAGGGCCGCCCCGCGGGACGGCCCTTTCGCCGCGTTACAGGTCTTCGTTGTGGACGGGCGGCACCGGCGGCACGTTCGCCAGCGCATGGTCGAGCGAGAGCTTCTTCATCAGCGGCAGCATGGCCAGCGCGATCAGCGTGCAGCCGAGGCCGACGAAGCCGAGCTTGTTGAACAGGCTGGTATAGATCGCCAGCGATTCGAGCGGGTTGGTGATGTTGTCGGGAATCGCGGCGACGTTCGCCACGACGCTGCCCATGTACTGCGAGACGCCCACGGCGACGTAGTAGGCGCCCATCATGAAGCCGCCCATGCGCGCCGGCACGTAACGGGCGATCATCGCGAGGCCCAGGCCGCTGACCAGCACCTCGCCGAGCGAGTACAGGCCGTAGCCCCACACCATGTACCACGACGAGATCGCGCCGTTCACCGCGGTGGTGGCACCCAGGCCGTACATGAAGAAGCCGGCGGCCACGGCGGCGAAGCCGAGGGCGAACTTCGCGGCGACGGGGAAGTCCTTGCCGTGCTTGCCGAGCGAGTTGTAGAGCCACACCAGGATCGGCGACAGGATCACGATCCAGATCGCGTTGAGCGACTGGAACTGCTCGGGAATCCAGCGGAACAGCTCGAAGCCGAACAGGCTGAACGACAGGTCGACGTTGCGCTGCGCGAACAGGTTCAGCGAGGTCGACATCTGCTGGTAGAAGATGAAGAAGAAGATCGTCTGCACCGTCAGCACCAGCGCCGCGATCAGGCCGGCGCGCTCGCCGCGCGCGCTCGAACGGATGAGGTGGATGAAGATGCCGAGGATCACGACGCCCGCGAGGTAGACGCAGGCCTTGGCGACGCTCTGGTTCTGCAGGATGTACGCCGAGGCGCCGACGACCGCGAGACCGCCGATGACGACGCCGATGACGTTCTTCGCGACGGGCGGACGCTCGTCCGGCGCGGAGCCGACGTGCGCGAGCGTCTGGCGCATGAAGTAGTAATTGACGAGGCCGAGCACGAGGCCGATGGAGCAGACGCCGAACGCGGTATGCCAGCCGAGCGCGTCGCCGTAGTGCTGGCCGACGTAGTCGCGGATCCAGGGCGTGAGCAGCATCGAGACGGTGGAGCCGATGTTCACCGCCATGTAGTAGATGGTGAACGCGCTGTCGATGCGGACCTCGTCGCCCTCGTAGATCTTGCGTACGAGGTTGCCGGCGTTGGGCTTGAACAGGCCGTTGCCGAAGACGATCACGCCGAGGGCGAGGTAAAGGGCGTACGTGTTGTTGGTCGGGATCCAGAGGAGGGCGTAACCGACCATCAGGACGACCGCACCCGTCAGCATGGTGCGACGGGTGCCGAGGAATTTGTCGCCGATCCAGCCGCCGATGGCGGGGGTGGCGTAGATCAGCGCGGCGGCCGCGCCCCAGACGAGGTTCGCATCGGTGTCGGCGAAGCCGAGCTTCTTCACCATGTAGGTGACCATCAGCACCTGCATGCCGTAGAAGCCGAAGCGCTCCCACATTTCGATGAGGAAGACCGTGCTGAACGACTTGGTCTGAGAAACGGGTGGATTCTGGATGGGCATGTATTTTCCGGACACATTGGAAGCAGCGAGTCGGGCGGATCGCCCGGCTCCCATCGCCGGCCTCCTGAACGAAGGCACAACCGTTCAAGCGTAATACAAATGGTCCGACGGGTCGTGTTGCGGCGCCAGAGGGGCGCGGCGATTCGCCACGGCGATTCGCCCTAAGCCGGCCGGAAGGCGGCCTGTGGCATGATACGGGCCGTTTCCCGCGCCCGAATCCGCTCCGATGCCGCACCGCACCCACTTCCTCACCGCCAGGCGCCTCTGCCCGGCGTCCGCCTCGGCGGCCTGACCGGCATGGCATCGACCGAGCGGCGCGGGCCGCGGCAGATCTATGCGGCCTTCCGCTGGTCGATGCAGGGCCTGCGCGCCTGTTTCCGCCACGAGGCCTCGTTCCGGCTGGAAGTCCTCCTGGCCATCGTGGTCGTGCCGCTCGGCCTGTGGCTCGGGCAGGGGGCGATCGAGAAGATCGTCCTGATCACCTTTCCCATGCTGGTGCTTTCGGCGGAGCTGCTCAATTCCGCCATCGAGGCCGTCGTCGACAAGGTCAGTCCGGAATTCCATGAACTGGCCGGCCGGGCCAAGGACATGGGCTCGGCGGCCGTGTTCCTCCTCATGATGATGGTGCTGGTCAGCTGGGCGCTGATCCTCGGGCCGCGGCTGTTGGGGTAGGACATCCACGCGGCCCGGCTTTGCGGTAAGTTGTGCCCCGCACACCCAAGGAAACCGCCGCCATGAAGACACTCCTCCGCGCGTTCGCCCTCGTCCTTCTCGCCGGCTTCCTGAGCGGCTGCGGATACAACGCCATCCAGCGCGAAGACGAGGCGGTCAAGGCCGCCTGGTCGGAAGTGCTCAACCAGTACCAGCGCCGCGCCGACCTGGTGCCCAACCTCGTCAACACGGTGAAGGGCTACGCGCAGCACGAAGAACGCGTGCTGACCGAGGTCACCAACGCCCGCGCGAAGGTCGGCCAGACGCAGATCACTCCGGAACTTCTCAACGATCCCGAGGCGCTGGCGAAGTTCCAGGCGGCCCAGGGGCAGCTGACCAGCGCGCTTTCGCGCCTGATGGTGGTGAGCGAAAACTATCCGCAGCTCAAAGCCGATGGCTCCTTCCGCGACCTGCAGGCGCAGCTGGAAGGCACCGAGAACCGCATCACCGTGGCGCGCAACCGCTACGTCGCCGCGGTACAGAGCTACAACACGCTGATCCGCTCGTTCCCGAACAACCTCACGGCGAAGGTCATGGGTTACCAGGTCAAGCCGAATTTCAGCGTCGAGAACGAGAAGGCGATCTCCACCGCCCCGACCGTCGATTTCGGTTCCACCCCGGCCCCGGCATCCACGGCCGGTCGCTGATGCGTCGTTTCGCGGCAGCCCTGCTGTTCGCCGTCGCCCTGCTGGTGCCGCCCGCGGCGGCACTGGCGGACGACGTCGCGGTACCGAAGCTCGCGCGGCACGTCACGGACCTCACCGGGACGCTGACGGAGGCGCAGGTGGCGCAGCTCGACGCGCGCCTCGTTGACCTGGAGAAGGCCAAGGGCGCGCAGGTCGTGGTGCTGATGGTGCCGACGACGCAGCCGGAGGACCTCGAGAGTTACTCGCTCAAGGTGGCGGAAACGAACAAGGTGGGACGCGAAGGGCCCGACGACGGCGTGCTCGTGCTGCTGGCGAAGAACGATCGCCGCGTTCGCATCGAAGTCGGCTACGGCCTGGAAGGGGCGCTGCCGGACGCGATCGCGTCGCGCATCATCCGCGAATACATGGCGCCGAAGCTGCGCGCGAACGATTACTTCGGTGGCATCGACGAAGCGCTCAACGCGATCACCCAGATCGTGCAGGGCGAAGCGTTGCCGCCACCCGTCGCACCGGACGAGAGCCACGAGCGGCGCCGTGGAGGCTTCGGCCACCTGCTGATTCCGCTGCTGTTCGGGGCGATCTTCCTGCGCGGCATCCTCGGCCGCGCGCCGCTCGGCCTGCGCATGCCGGTCGGTGGCGCGATCGCCGGCGGCCTCGGCTGGCTGTTCCTGCAGTCCATCCTCGGCGGCGTGGTCGGCCTCATCGCCGGCGCGCTGATCATGGCGATTCCCCTCGGCGCCGGCCGTTCGATCGGCGGTGGTGGCTGGGGTGGTTTCGGCGGCTGGGGCGGCGGCGGTGGGTTCGGTGGTGGCGGCTTCGGTGGCGGTGGGGGAGGCGGCGGCTTCAGCGGAGGCGGCGGCAGTTTCGGTGGCGGCGGCGCATCGGGGAACTGGTGATGAATTTCGGACGCATGGCCAGCAACCTCTTCGGCGCCTGGTTCCAGATCGGTCGCCATTTTCCGCGTGAAACGCTGGACGCGATCACGAAGACGGTCGCCGAAGGCGAGGTACGTCACCGTGGCGAACTGCGCGTCGTGATCGAATCGCGCCTGTCCCTGGCCGACGTGGCAGCGGGCGTCACGGCCCGCGACCGCGCCACCGCGCTGTTCTCGCACCTGCGTGTCTGGGACACCGAGGAGAACTGCGGCGTGCTCCTCTACGTGCTGCTCGCCGAGCACCGCATCGAGATCGTCGCGGACCGCGGCATCGCGAAGGCGGTCGCGCCGTCCGAATGGGCGGCGATCACGGCGCACATGCGCGACGCGTTCGCGCAGGGGCGCTACCGTGAGGCCGTGCAGACCGGCGTGGCGGAAGCCGGCGACCTCCTGGCCCGCCATTTCCCGGGCGACGGCGAACCTCGCAAGAACCAGCTACCGGATCATCCGCTGGTGCTGTGATCCGGATGCGGTGCGCTCCCACCATGCGCCCGGCGGCTCAGAAACTCTGCTGGTATCCCACGTACCAGTAGCGGTCGATGTCGAACGCCGGGTTGTACGGCGGGCTGCCGCCGCCGGCGCTCGACACGTTGTAGTAGAGCGGGCCCTTGCGCGCGAAGACGTTGTTCACGCCGACGCGGAAGCTGCCGTTCCACGGTGCCAGCCAGCGCACCTGCAGGTCGTTGAAGGCGACGCCGCCCTTGCGGCTGAGGCCCGTGACGCCCGTGAGCGCGTTGATCGCGTCGGGGCGGTTGCACTCGACATCCGCGGACCAGCACGAATCCTTCAGGCCCGAGAACCAGCGTGTGGTCCACGTCGCACCGAAACGCCGCCACGACCAGTCGAGCGAAAGATTCGAGCGCACGCGATAAAGCCCTTGCACGCCGTTCATGTACCCCGCCAGATGGCGCGGCGCGCTGCCGGGGCTGCCGACCTGCGTGTAATCCTTCAGATAGGTGCTGTCGGAGAGCAGGGTGAACTCGCCGTAGCGCGTCTCGGGGAACCGGTAATGCAGGCCGAGATCGTAGCCTTCGGTGCGCAGCGAGCCGAGATTCGCGAGGCTCTCGTCGAGCGATACGATCTGGCCGTCCGCCGCGCGCGTGAAGCGGCCGCACAACGAGGGGTCGTTGCGGACGTAGCAGAAATTGAGGATGTCGCCCGCGAGCACGGGCGTGATCACGTCGCGGATGTCGACCTTGTAGTAGTCGAGCGTGATGTCCAGCCCTTCGACATAGCTCGGGCTGTACACCACACCGGCGGTGCGGGTGATCGACGTTTCCGGTTTGAGCGCGGGGTTCGCGCCCGTGGTGAAGGCGGTCGGGTTCTGGCCCCCGGTGGCGGAGCCGATGCGCGCACCGGACTGGTCGATCTGCCGATAGTTCGCCGGCACGCCGGCGGCGGCGCAACGTGCGCGCACCGAGGCATCGGTGGCGGAGGCGCCGTACACGCTGTCGCAGGGATCGAGGAAACTCTCGAAGCTCTCGCTCGCCCCGGCGTACAGGTCGGCCACCGTGGGGGCACGGAACCCTTCCGCGAACGTGGCGCGGAGCAGCAGGTCGTCCACAGGCTTCCAGCGCAGGCTGTACTTGTTGTTCGTGCGGCCGCCGAAGGCGGAGTAGTGCGAGTAACGGCTCGACACGTTCGCCGCCAGCTCGCGTGCGAGCGGAAGGTCCGCGAGGAGCGGCACGTCGAGTTCGAGGTAGGCCTCGTTCGCGATGTAGCCGCCGTTCGTCGGAGCGCTGGCGAGCTGGGTCGTCAGTCCCGCCGAATCGGCGGGGTACGGTACGTAACGACCGTTCTCGCGACGGTGCTCGATGCCGCCGGCGACGCGCAGCGTCCCCGCGGGAAGATCGACCAGGCCGCCCGTGAGGTTGGCGATGACGTCGTTCGTTCGCGTGGTCTGGTGCGACGTGCCCGTCGACGTCACGTAACGCCAGACCGCCTCCGGCGTGCCGCCGGGGCCGGCAAGGATGTTCCATGGCACGCAGCCGGCCGCGCGATCCGCGGCGCTGGCGCAGGCCGGCTGGCCGTCGAGCGTCGTCGTCGGCCCCAGCGCCTTGCGCGCGTTCACCAGGTTGATGTTGCCGCTGGTCGTCTGGCTCGCGCGCGTCTCCGAATAGGCGTAGGTGACGTCCCAGTTCCACGCGTGGTCGAGCCAGTCGAACGTGCCTTCGGCACCCGTGTCGAGATGCAGCGCCTTGCTCTTCGCCCAGTTCACGCGGGGCACTTCGGTGGTGCGACGGAAGAACGCGGTGTCGTAACCCGGGAACGGGTTGTAAGCGTTGTCGGCGTCGATCGCGAGGCCGGCGTCGCGTCCCGAACCGCTCTGCAGCGGATAGCCCGCCGCCTGCCAGCGCGTGTCGCGCACCCCGTAGTCGGCCATGCCGCGCAGGGCGATGTCGTCGGTGAGGTTGTAGCGACCCGTCGCGAAGAGGTTGCGCAACTTGCTGCCGGCGCGGAACGTCATGTCGCGGGCCGTCGCGTACTTGTCGGCGTTGCTGTCGACATCGTACGGGTGGTAGTTCGCGAGGTTGGACGTATCGACGACGCCGGGATGGTTCGCGACGTAGCGATTGGCGATCCAGCTGCCGTCGCCGGCGTAGTTGCCAGCGCCGGGGGTGCCCGGTGCGCGCGGGTCGACCACGCCGCCCCATGGCCCCATGCCGAGACCGGCATCGGGGTGCCGTGGGCCGTACGCGCTGCGCGTGAGCGAGCGCTTCGCGTCGCGCAGGTCGTCCGCGTCGTCGTAACTCGCGCCGAGGATCAGCGAGCCGCGCTGGCCGCTCCGGCCCCAGGTGAAGGCGCCATGCTTCGTGGCGCCGTCGCCCTTGCCGTTCTGGCCGTAGAGGACGTCGGCCGAGGCGCCTTCGAAGCGGTCGGTCGTGATGATGTTGACCACGCCGCCGATCGCGTCGGAGCCGTAGATGGAGGACGCGCCGTCCTTGAGCACCTCGATGCGCTCGACGATAGCGACGGGAATGGTGGAGAGATCGGTCAGTCCGCCGAGGCTCGTGGTCCAGCGGCGACCGTTGACGAGCACGAGCGTGCGCACGGCGCCGAGATTGCGCAGGTTCGCGTAACGGCCGCCGGCGTCGCCGCTGGAGGAGAGGGTGTCCTGCGGCGTGACCTCGGGCGTCGCGGCCGAGGGCATGCGCGCGACGATGCTGCCGAGATCGGACAGGCCGGTGGCGCGGATGGCCGCGCGGTCCATGGTGAAGACGGGCTGCGCGGTTTCGACATCGGTGCCGCGGATGCGCGAGCCCGTCACGGTGACGTTGACCGGCGCCAGCATCTCGGCCGGCGCGGTCTGCTGGGCATGCACGGCGGTTCCGGACAAGGCGGCCAGGAGCGCACTCGCGAGCGCCATACGTCGCCTCGCGACCTGGCGCGTGTGCCCGGTACTCACGTGCATACCCCAAAACCTCCCAAGCCCCGCCTCACCCCACCCGGGCCCGACGATCGCGCCAACATAGCGCCTGCGGGCCGGGGGGGCAACCTCGCTGGGGATGGGGCTATGGCGCCGCCTGTGCCGTCGCCGGCCTGTCGCCGCCCAGGTGCTTGTCCAGGAACGCCTGCAGCCGGTTGTAGAACTCCTCGACGTTCTCCGGCTTGACGAAGCCGTGCCGCTCGTCGGGCTTGGTCAGCGTCTCGTAGGGCTTGTGGGCGGCGTCGAGCGCGGCGCGCATCGCCTTGAACTGCGCGAACGGCGCGCGCTGGTCGTCTTCGCCATGGACGAGGAACACCGGCACGTCGATCTTGTCCGCCAGGTGGGTGGGCGAGTTGGCCGCGAGATCCGCCTGGTCCTTGCCGATCACGGTAGTCAGGTAACTGCGGCCGGATTTCCTGTCCTTGATGTCGCCCTTGTTGTACATCATGTCCAGGTCGTAGATGCCGTCGTAACCCACGGCGCACCGGAACATGCCCGGCGCGCGGACGGGCACCATCATCGCGGAGTAACCGCCGAAGCTCGCGCCGTAGACGCACACGCGTCCCGGGTCGGCGAAACGCTGCGCGATGGCCCACTTCACGCCGTCGATCAGGTCTTCCTGGACGCGCGTGCCCCACTTCAGGTATCCCGCCTGCTCGAACGTGCTGCCGCGGCTCCCCGAGCCGCGATAGTTCACCTGCAGCACGAGGTAACCGCGATTCGCGAGGAACTGCGCGTCGTCGTCGTAGAACCACTCGTCGGAGACGCCGTGCGGACCGCCGTGGGGCACGAGGACCAACGGCAGGTTCGTTTCGGGCTTGCCCTTCGGAAAGGTCAGGATGGCTTCGAGCTCGAGTCCGTCGCTCGCCTTGAAGCGCAGCGGCCGGCGCTCCGACATCTTCGCCGGATCGATCCACGGCTTGGCGTCGAACAGCTTGCTGACCTTGAACGTCTTCGTGTTGATGATCATGTAGCGGCCCGGCTCGCGGTCGCTCGACACGCTGAACATCAATTGGCCGCCGTCCTCGCTGTAGTCGACGAAGCTGACGAACTGCCCCGGGAATTTCTGCGACAGCGCCATGTGCAGCTTGGCGATCGGCGACGCCGGATCGATGTAGGTCGGCTGCGGGATGCCCGTGTCGGCGATCGTGCCGAAGGGACGCAGCGGCGCGGGCGTCCACAGGCCGGACGCGCTCACCTCGCTGAAGTCGTCCTTGCGGATGATCTTCGGGTTGCCACCGTCCTCGTCCTGTTCGACGAACGCGCCGCCCTTGCCGTCGGGACTGTACTTCGCGTAGATGCGATTGCTGCCCGCCACGCTCGCGACCGGCGTGAAGTTCTGCTGCTGCGCACTCCCGGAGAGCTTGTTCCAGCCGCTGCCCTCGCGATGGAACACGACCCAGCGGAACGAGTCGTCCGTGCCGAACGCGAAGCGCGCCTGGCCGTCGGGCGAGATCATGAAGCTCATGCCGCCGATGCCGATGTCGGCCATCTGCTTGCGCGTGCTCGTCTTTGCGTCCACGTCGTAGAGCGTGCTGCGATTCTGGTCGAGCCACGACGTGGCCCGCATGTAGAAGTGCCCGTTGTTCTGCACCGGCAGGCCTTCGATCTCGCCCCAGCCCTCGTCGGTGGCGCGGGTCGCCGCGCGCTTGCCCACGGCCTGGTAGCCGTACAGGTAGTCGGGATTCTTGCCATCGACGTCGATGGACATGATCTCGCCGGTGAGCATCGTCCGGCCGATGGAACCGTCGACCTTGCCGCGCGCCACGACGAGACGGGTGGGGCTGGCCCAGGCGATCTTCGCCGGTGCCTCGTAAGGTGGCATGCGGATCAGGGTGACCGCCTTGCTCATGTCGCCCACGCGGTAGATCGCGAGGCCGTGCGTCTTGCCGTCCGGGTCGTGGAAGGCGAGCGAGACGTACTGGCCGTCCGGGGACAGGCTCGGGCTGGTCAGCGGCATGCGCCGCGCGAAATCGGCGACGGGCACCAGGTCGGCGGCCGAGGCGGCGGTCGAGGCGAGGCAAAGCGCGGCCAGCATGGGCCGCGCGAGG
The DNA here is from genome assembly GCF_900110505.1 of Luteibacter sp. UNC138MFCol5.1. Taxonomy (GTDB): domain Bacteria; phylum Pseudomonadota; class Gammaproteobacteria; order Xanthomonadales; family Rhodanobacteraceae; genus Luteibacter. The sequence continues at coordinate 617,427 of NZ_FODZ01000002.1, read as the reverse complement.
CGGTTGATCATGGAGTCTCCCCTGTTCGATGTGTCCGTATCGTGCCGTCCCCCCGGACGGCCTCCGTGGGCCGATATAGCCGATCCCCGGCCTCGCCACAAGGCGACCTGCGGACAGGGTGGGGCGGTACACTTGGCGCCTGCATCTCATCCGGGCGTTCCATGGCCACTCCGTACGTCGTCAACATCGATCCCGTCGCGCTCTCGCTCGGTCCGGTCCAGGTCCACTGGTACGGACTGATGTACCTCGGTGGTTTCCTCGGCGGCTGGGCGCTCGGCGAGTACCGCCGCCGCCAGGGCAGGCTGCCGGTAAGCTCCGAGCGCTTCGGCGACCTGATGTTCTACCTGATGATGGGCGTGGTGCTCGGCGGCCGCGTCGGCTACATGCTGTTCTATACGAACATCGACTGGATCTGGACCGATCCGGTCGCGCTCTTCCGCGTCTGGGACGGCGGCATGTCGTTCCACGGCGGTCTGCTGGGCGTGCTCGTGGCGGGCCTCTGGTGGTCGCGGCGCAACGGCGTGAAGTTCTTCGACACGGTGGACTTCGTCGCGCCGCTCGTCCCGCTCGGTCTTGGCCTCGGCCGCCTCGGCAACTTCATCAACGGCGAGCTGTGGGGAAAGCCCACCGATCTGCCCTGGGGCATGATCTTCCCCCACGCCCCCGACGCGCTGCCGCGCCACCCGAATCCGCTCTACGAATTCGCGCTCGAGGGCGTGGTGATGTTCGTGGTGCTGTGGCTGTATTCGATGAAGCCCCGTCCGCGCTACGCGGTGTCGGGCCTGTTCGGTCTGCTCTACGGATGCTTCCGCTTCGCCATCGAGTTCGTGCGGGTGCCCGACCCGCAGCTGGGCTACCTCGCGTTCGGCTGGGTCACGATGGGCCAGATCCTGTCGCTGCCGCTGATCGCGGTGGGCATCTTCCTGCTGCTGCTTTCGCGGCGGGCGCCCTATGCCCCCGTCGCGCCGGCCCCCGCGACGGCGAACGGGTAAAGTCGACGCCCATGCAGCCCTATCTCGATCTCCTCCGTCACGTTCTCGAGCACGGCGCCGAGAAGTCCGACCGTACCGGCACCGGCACGCGCAGCGTGTTCGGCTGGCAGATGCGCTACGACCTCGGCCGCGGTTTCCCGCTGGTCACGACGAAGAAACTGCACCTGCGTTCGATCGTTCACGAGCTCATCTGGTTCCTCAAGGGCGATACGAACATCGCCTACCTGAAGGAAAACGGGGTGAGCATCTGGGACGAGTGGGCCGACGCCAACGGCGACCTCGGACCGGTCTACGGACGACAGTGGCGTGCGTGGCCCACGGCGGACGGCAAGGTCGTGGACCAGATCGCGTGGGTGGTGGAGGAGATCAAGCGCAATCCGGATTCGCGGCGCCTGATCGTTTCCGCATGGAACGTCGGCGAATTGCCGAAAATGGCCCTGATGCCGTGCCACACGATGTTCCAGTTCTACGTGGCGAACGGCAAGCTCTCGTGCCAGCTCTACCAGCGTTCGGGCGACATCTTCCTCGGCATTCCCTTCAACATCGCGAGCTACGCGTTGCTTACGCACATGGTCGCGCAGGCGACGGGCCTGCAGCCCGGCGACTTCGTCCACACGATCGGCGACGCGCACCTGTACTCGAATCACATCGAGCAGGCGACGAAACAGCTCACGCGCGAACCGCGTCCGCTGCCGAGGCTGGTGCTGAACCCCGAGGTGCGCTCGGTGTTCGATTTCCGCTTCGAGGACATCGCCATCGTCGACTACGACCCGCATCCCGCGATCAAGGCACCGGTCGCGGTCTGAGCGGCGCCCCGACCCACGATCGCGTCATGGCGCGATCGTGGTTTCCTCGATGCTGACGAACCGGCCGTCGGATCCGCGCCGTCCGAACACGTAGACCTCGCGCGCGATCCGTGCGCCGTTGCGCAGTTCGAGATCGATGACATGGCGTTCCGCGTAGCGGTCGTCGACGACGAGTTCGTCGAGCACGGAAACATCGACGCGGACGAGATCCTGCCTCAGTGCCTCGATGCCGGCGACGAATGTCGCCCGGTCGGTCCACGCGCCGTCGACACGCTGGCGGAAGGACGGATCGAAATGTCGGTCCGCGGCGTCGGTCGTCGGCACGCCGGGATCGAAGAGGTCGAGGATGGCAGCGCGTAGGATCGTCATGGGTATCGCTCCACGGTCGGTGGCTGGCGTGCTCAGTCCACGGTCAGCACGATCTTTCCCTGGATATGACCGCGCTCCGCCCGTTCGTGCGCGCGATTCGCTTCCGCCAGCGGATACGCGCTGTCCAGCACGACGCGGAGGGCGCCCGAATCGAGCAGGGCCGCGAGTTCGTGCAGCTGGGCCCCGTTCGAGCGCACCTGCGTCGCCGACACCGTGACGCCGAGACGGGCAGCTTCGTCGGCATCCGCGAAGCCCAGCGGGAAGATCGGGAAGAGGGCGCCGCCGCGCTTGATGCTGCGCAGGAAGCGGCCGCTGGTCGGTCCGCCGACGGCGTCCACGACGAGGTCGACGTCGCGCACCACGTCTTCGGGAACCGTCTTCGTATAATCGATGACTTCGTCGGCACCGAGCGACTTCAGCATCTCGCTATGTCGAGACGACGCGGTCGCGATGACGCGCGCGCCCTTCAGCTTCGCCACCTGCACCACGAAATGACCGACGCCGCCCGCCGCGCCGTTGACGAGGACGGTCTTGCCGGCGAGCGGCACCGGATGATGCGGACCGGGCTGCACGGCGTTGGGTTCGTCGTGACCCAGGTCGACGAGGAACTGCCAGGCGGTGAGCAGGGACATCGGCGCGCCGGCGGCATGCGCATGGTCGACCGAGGCCGGCTTGATGGCGAGTTCGGCGGCCGGAACGCTCACGTACTGGGCGTAGGCCTGGCTGCCGCCGGCCATGCCATCCGGAAAGCGGACCATCGCGTAGACCTCGTCGCCGACGCCGAACCCGGCGACGCCGTCGCCCACGTCGGCCACCACGCCCGAGATGTCGGTGCCGAGGATCAGCGGGAAGGTCGCGGCAGGGCGCCACTCCGGCGGAAGCGTCTTGTAGCCTTCGCGCAGATACCAGTCCGGCGGGTTGACGCCGACGGCGTGGACACGGACAAGCACCTCCCCGGCCTTTGCCACGGGCTTCGGCGCGTCTTCGTAGCGGAGCTGGTCGGGGCCGCCGAAGGCATGCTGGCGGACGGCTTTCATCTGGGACGTCGACATGGGATTTCTACTCGGAGCGAAAGTGGGGTATCTTTAACGGAGCAGTGTTCCAAATATACGGAACGCCGTTCCGGATATCAAGACCCCATGCGCGCAGACGCCCGAAAAAATTACGACCATCTCCTCGCCGTCGCCCAGAAAGTGCTCCAGGAACAGGGCGCGGACGTTTCCATGCGCGATATCGCGCGCCAGGCGGATGTCGGCGTCGGCACGCTCTACCGTCACTTCCCGACCCGGGAGGCGCTGCTGGAAACGCTCCTTCGATCGAGCTTCGACGATCTGGCCGCGAAGGCCGCGGCACTCGAGAACGACGCGGCCGCCGACGAGGCCCTGGTGGCGTGGCTGGCCGACATCATCGGCTTCACCCATGAGCACCGCGGGATCCTCGCGCCGATGATGAGCGCCATCGAGGACCCGGATTCGGCCCTGCACGACGCGTGCGTGCGGCTCAAGGCGGCGGGGGCCTCGCTGCTGCGCCGCGCCCAGAGCGCCGGGCTGGCGCGGGCCGACCTGGACGGCGCCGAGCTCTTCGATCTCATCGCCGCGCTCGCATGGCTGCGCGAACAGCCGGCGCACGCGGCCCGGTCCGAGAGGCTCTTCAGCATCGTCAGGGACACCATCCTGCGCGTCGACAGGTGAGGCATCTCCGCGACGCCCGTGAGCGCGCTACAGATGTAGTAGCATCGGTCCAACTGCGATGCGCGGAGCGACGATGGTCCCGGCCGACAGCGAACTCGAAGTACTGAAGGCGCTCTGGGAGCGCAGCCCTCAAAGCGCCCGTGAACTGCACGACGCGCTCGCGGAGCGCACGGGATGGGCCGTCTCGACCACGCGCACGGTGCTCGAACGCATGCGGGTGAAGGAGCTCGTCGTGCGCGAAGAAAGCCACGGGCTGGCCGTCTTTTCACCGGCCCAGACCAAGGTCGAGGTGCTCGGCGAATCGCTGGGCCATCTGTTCCGCAACGTCCTAGAAGTGTCCGGTCGCGTGCCGGTTTCGGCGTTCACCGGCAGCGCGCTGCTCAACGATGCCGAACTCGCGGAACTCGAGCGCATGCTCAATTCGGGCGGCCGCGGATGAACGCCATCGCGCTGGTCATGAGCGGAGCGTGCGGCGTGATCGCCGGCGCCGGGCTCGCGCTGGCGCTGCGCTTCGTCGATCCCGCCCTGGACGCGCGGCGCCGGCATCTCGCCGCGTCCGTGGCCTTCTGGATCACCGCGGCGGTGCCCGCGGTGATCGTCGCGTCGGTGGCCTGCTTCCCGAACGCAGCACCGACGACGGGACTATCGCTGCTCGGACCGCTGCTGCCGGACGCCTTGCCGGCGCAGCGCTGGCTGCTCTGGCTGGCCCGCGCGGTCGCGGGTCTGGCGGCAGGGTGGGCGGCCTGGCGCTGCCTGCATCTCGTTCGACAGCTTCGGCGCCTCCGCGCCGTCGCGTCCGTGGGCGAATGCGACCGCCGCGACACGATCCCGGTGCGGATCGCGGACGTCCCGGGAGCCATGCTGGTCGGATACCGCCGACCCGCGATCCTGCTGCCGATCTCGGTCGCGACGCATCCACGGAAGGTGGTCGACGCGCTCGTACGCCACGAGCGGGCGCACGCGCGGCGGCGCGACAACTGGCGACTGCTCGCCGAACACGCCGCGCTGGCGATGCTGCCGTGGTGCCGTCCGCTGCGGGACCTGCATGCCCAGCTCCTCGCCGCGCGCGAAGAACTCTGCGACGCCGACGCCCTGCGCGGTCTCGATGGCGAGACACGGGCCGGCTATGCCCGTGCCTTGCTCGACGCGCTGCGGCGTTCGGCGAGCGCGGCGGGCGTCGCATCCACCGTCGCCGGCCCCGCCTTCGCGGCCCGGCGCCGCGTGGCGGCGATCATCGCGCCCGAAGGTCCCGCGCGGGCCGCACACCCGGGACGATGGCTCGCGGCGTTCGTCGCGCTGGCGCTCGCCACCGGCGGAGCGGCGATCGTCCGGCAGGCAGGATCCGCGGCGGAAGCGATCGCGGGATTGGGCGGGATGTCCCTTCGTTTCGCAGCCGTCGGCGATGCGTCCGGCACCTACCGGGTGTCGACCGTGGGCGGGGCGTCGAGCGGGAGCGCGCCGGCCCCCGGTGTCTACCGCGTGCGTTTCAGCCAGGCGAAGGATGGCCGCTGGGTCGTGTCGACGGCACCGGTCGTGTCGCGCCGGTGAGGTGATCGAAGGGCAACAACGGCTTGCGTGGGCCATGCTACACATGTAGCGTATGGCCTACACATGTAGCCCGTCGAGGTGCGCCCGTGGTCCGTACGCTTCTTTTCACCGCCTTCGTCGGCCTCGGCGCGACCGCCTCGGCGGCCGACGACCGTCGCCCCGCCGAGGCGTCTTCCATGCTGTCCCAGCTCGCGGTGCCCGATGATTACGACGTCGTGTTCCAGGGCCCGGACGGGAAGGTCATTCCGTACGAACGCTTCAAGGCGGCGATGGCGTCGCGCCCGTTCGACGTGATCAAGGACGTGAAGGCGCACCGTGCCACGCTGAGGCTCGAAAGCGACGACGTCATCGCGCAGCGTCGCGCGGCCGAGGCGGCGCCGGCGCCACAGGCCGCCGCGCCGCGCGCCTTTCCGGACTTCGTCACGTCGACGATCGACGGAAAGCCCGTCTCGCTGGTTTCCCTGCGCGGCAAGCCCTTCGTCGCCGGCTTCTTCTTCGCCCAATGCGCGCCCTGCATCGCCGAAACGCCGGTCCTCTCCGCGTACCACCGGAAGCATCCGGAGGTCCCCGTCGTGGCCTTCACGTTCGACGATCAAGAGACGGCTCGTGAGTTCGTCCGCGCGCGCGGCCTCAACTGGCCGGTCGTCGCCGGCCAGCAGGCCCTGATCGATGCCGTCGGCGTCGCGGTCTATCCCACGCTCATGCGGGTCGATGCGCAGGGGCGTGTGACGAGCGCGGTGCGCAGCGACACGGTGAAGGCGCCGGGCCAGCCTCTCGGCGTGGCCGACCTCGAGCGTTGGATCGGCCCGGTGCACTGATCTACGGCCGTCAGAGCGAAAAGTCGACGACGGTCTTGCCCGGCTGCGACGCCGTGCGGTTCCGCTCGATGGCGGCCGGCAGGTCGTCGAAGGGGACGGTGGCGGCGATGCGCGAGCGCAGCTGGCCGTCGGCGACTTCGTTCGCGATCGTTTCGAGGCGCGCGGCGTCCGGTGTGTTGACGAACCAGAGGCCACGCCGACCGGCCGGCGCCGTCGAAGCGATCGCCGGCGACGCGCTGCTGACGATGGCGCCATCGTCGGCGAGCACCGACCACGACCGGTCGAGGACCTCGCCACCCACGTAATCGAGCACGAGGTCGATGTTCGCGACGGTCTGCTCGAAATCTTCCTGGTCGTATGCGATCACGTGGTCGGCGCCCAGGGCGAGCACCTCGTCGCGGTGCGCGGCCCGGGCCGTGGCGAACACTTCCGCGCCGGCACGGCGGGCGAACTGCACCGCGAAACCGCCCACGCCACCGGCCGCGCCGTGGATCAGGATGCGCTGACCCGCACGGATGGGACCGGCATGGTGCAGGCTCTGCCAGGCCGCGATCGCCGCGACCGGCAGCGCGGCCGCTTCGACGAAATTCATCGAGGGCGGGATCCGGCTAAGGATGGCTTCGTCGACGGCGACCAGGTCGGCGTAGGCGCCCAGGCCGCCCCGGGGGCCCATCACGCGATCGCCGACTTTCAGAGCCGTGACGCCCTCGCCGACGGCCTCGACGGTGCCGGCGAGTTCGATGCCGAGAACGGTCGGCAGGTCGAGCGGGAAGACGTCGCGGACGTAGCCTTCGCGCACCTTCCAGTCCAGGCCGTTGATTCCTGCTGCGTGGACCCTGACGAGCACCTGGCCAGGGGCGGGGCTCGGCGCATCGATGGAAGCGACGCCGATGGACTGGGGACCACCGTATTCGTTGAGCTGGAGCGCGCGGATCGTGTTCATGGGTAACTCCTCGGTGTGGTGAGTGGCTGTGTGGAAAGACGATAGGTGCTATCGGATTCGGAACACAGTCGCTAGAATTTGGACATCCCGTACCAGATGTGAGACGGCATGGACCTGAACGCCTTGATCGACTTCCAGCTGGTGGCTACCCATGGCGGCTTCGGTCGAGCCAGCCGCGCGAGCGGCCGGTCGAAGGCCACCCTGTCGCGGCGGGTGGCCGATCTCGAGGAACAGCTCGGTGTCCGGCTCATCGAGCGGGGCGGACAACGTCTCGTGCTGACCGGGGCCGGCCGCGCGCTGGCCGAACGCACGGCCGGACCGATGCACGAGGTGACCGATGCCTTCGCCGCCGCTCGCGATGGCGTGGACACGCCGCGCGGCCTGCTGCGGATCGCCGCGCCCCAGCTGTTCTCGCAGCTCGCGCTCGGGCGGCTCGCCGCCGCGTTCCTGAGGCTCCATCCGGAAGTGGAGATCGAGACGGTGTCCGAGGACCGTCGGGCAGACCTCGTGGAGGAGAATTTCGACGTGGCGATCCGCATCAATCCGCCGAAGGACAGCGGGCTGGTCGGCCGCCGATTCGCGCGCGACCGCCTGCTGCTCGTCGCGGCTCCGTCGTTCGCCCGACCTTCGGGCGGAGCGGATGAGCCGTCCGAGGTGCCGGCGGTCGTGATGGCGGCGAACTACCGCGACGGCGATACGTGGGCGCGTCGCGATGGCACGCTCGTGCTGGCGCCGCGGCCGGTGCTGCGACTGTCGTCGCTGCTCATGGTGCGCGACGCGGTCGCCGCCGGTGCCGGCGTGGCACTGCTGCCGCAGTCCATCGCCGGCGAGCTCATCGAACGTGGCGACGTCGTTAGCTGGGGCGTCGCGGGCGACGACGTGGAGCTATGGGTACTGCACACGTCCCGTCGGCTCGAGAGTCCGAAGGTACGTGCCTTCGTCGATTTCATGGCCAGCCGGTACCCCGGCGGCGAGTTCGCGCTTCCCGCGCGGTGAAGGCCGACGACGCACGCGTCGCATGTCGTTCACCCTGCCGCTTTCACGCTGGGGGTTCCTCAGCAACGGGAACGCAGCCATGGCATCCACGCTCAAGCGCGGCGACAAGGTCAGCTGGAAAACCTCGCAAGGCACGACGACGGGCAAGGTGGAGAAGAAACTGACGAAGCCCACGAAGATCAAGGGGCACGAGGTCGCCGCGTCGAAGGACAACCCCGAATACCTCGTCGTCAGCGAGAAGAGCGGCGGTAAAGCCGCGCACAAACCGGGCTCGCTGAAGAAGGTCTGACGCCGACATCGTTCGAGGCCCTGGGGATCAGGGCCTCGAACGATGTCGCGCGCAGGGCGCGCTCCTGCAGTCAGTGGCCCGCCATGGCGTTCGCACCCTTGCCGGGCAGCTTCTCCGCCATCTGCAGGTGTTCCTTCAGCGTCGGCAGCGTCTTCGTCGCGAACGCCTTCAGTTCGGGGTCCTTGCCGCTGGTCGACTCCTTGCTGAAGAGCGCGACGGCCTTCTTGTGGTCCGCGACCATCTTCTTCGCGAAGGCCTGGTCGAAGGCGTCGCCCGACTTCTCGCCGATCGCGGCGGCGGCCTTCGTGTCGGCGGGCTTCGGCGCAGTGGCCAGAGGAAGGTTCTTCTGGCCGGCGATGGTCTTCAGCTCGTCGTTCGCCTTCGTGTGATCGGTGACCATCTGCTGGCCGAACGACTTCGTCGCTTCCGAATTGCCCTTCGATGCGCCCAGCTGTCCAAGCGCGACTTCGGCGAGGCCCGCCGCGCTGGCCTCGGTGACGAACATGGCGTCCGCCGCAGGTGCCGAAGTCGAACCTGGCGTGTGTTCCTGGGCGAAGGCGGCGGCCGGCAGAACGACCGCGGCGAGAAGGGCGGCAGCGAGGGCGTGGCGTGGCATGCGTGTCATGGTATGGCTCCGTGCGGTTGGGCGCTGTGCGCGAGTGATCAACGTGTCGCACCCGTGCAATGAATGAGGCGTGCAGCAGGGATCAACGAGGCCTTCCTTCACGCCTGTGCCGCACACTTCACGCCCCGTCCCGGCGGTGTCGACATCGTGCGCCCGATCATGAGAGACCATCTCTACAGCGGACGACCCCATGAATGCAGAACACAAAGACCCCGTTTCGCCGCATGACTACGATCGCTCCACCGGACAGCGCGTCGAGAAGACGCCCAAGGAGCCGGAGTCGCCTCAGCAGCAGCACGACGACGAGGATCAGGGCTGAGACAGGTCGCTAGCGCGGACAGTCAAACGATCGTTAGTTCCACCATCACGCGGACAGGACTACTATCGCGAGCGCACGGGCCCGGTGCCCGACCGTTCCGACTGAAACCGTGAAGGATGTTCCATGGCCGTACACCTGGTTGCCGCGCTCGACGAAAACTTTGCCATCGGCAAACAGGGTGGACTGCCCTGGCATCTTCCGGACGATCTTCGGTACTTCAAGACGCTGACGCTCGACAGGGCCGTGCTGATGGGGCGTAAGACCGCCGAATCCATCGGCCGCGCGTTGCCGGGACGCGTGAACTACGTGCTCTCGCGCAAGGGCGAGGCGCCGTTCCCTGGGCAGGTCACCGTTCGTTCGATCACCGAGGCACAGGCGAGCTGTGGCCACACGGGCCTCATGGTCATCGGTGGTGGCGAGGTGTTCCGCGAAGCGCTGCCCTATGCCCGCACGCTGTACCTGACCTGGGTGTACGCCGCGGTCGATGGCGCCGACGTGTTCTTCCCCGGCGTCGATTTCAAGGAATGGACGGAGGTTTCGCGGGTGCGCCACAAGGCCGATGCCGAGCACGCCCACGCCTTCGACATGGTCGAATACGTCCGGAACGTCTGATGCACGTCGTCGCCGGCGTGCTGGTCGACGCTAATGGACGCATCCTCATCGCGCAGCGGCCACCCGGCAAGCATCTGGCCGGCACGTGGGAATTTCCCGGTGGCAAGCTCGAACCGGGGGAGTCCGCCGTCGCCGCGCTCGAGCGCGAACTGGACGAAGAGCTGGGGATCGCCGTCGATCCCGCGTCGTTCGAGTCGTGCATCCGCGTGCCGTGGGCGTATGGCGAGCGGTCGATGCTGCTGGAGGCGATGCTCGTCCGCCGTTGGACCGGGACGCCGCTCGCGCTCGACGCCGCGGCGATCGCATGGCGCGCGCCGCGCGACATCGATCCGTCCATCCTCGCGCCGGCCGACCGGCCCATCCTGGCGGCCATCCGCCTGCCGGCCCATTACCCGATCACGGCGCCCGATGCGTCACCCGACGTCGTCGTCGCGGGGCTGCTCGCCGCGCTGGCGCGCGGCGAGCGCCTGCTGCAACTGCGGTTGCCAGGGCGTTCCACAGACGTCGCGCGCGACGTGGCGAAGGCGGTTCTGCCCGAGGTCCGCCGCGCGGGCGCCGACCTGTTGCTCAACGGCGACATCGAGGGCGCGTCCATCCTCGGTACGGGCGTGCATCTTCGTGCCCAGCAACTCGGCGAGCTGAAAGAGCGGCCGCTGCCGTGGACGTCCGTGGTCGGCGCGTCGTGCCACGATGCAGCGCAGCTCGCACGTGCCTCGGCGCTGGGCTGCGACTTCGCGACGCTGTCGCCCGTGCAGGCGACGGCCAGCCATCCCGGCGCCGAACCGCTGGGCTGGCCGCGGTTCGCGCGGTTGGCCGAGACGGCGTCGTTGCCGGTCTATGCGCTGGGCGGTCTTGGTCCCGACGATGTGGGAGAGGCGCGGATGCATGCCGCGCAGGGCGTGGCCGGCATCCGCGGGTTCGCTCGATAGCCGGTGATCGCTCCCACCTCCTACCGAAGGGTGGGAGCCGATCGTATCGGCGATACGGGCTTGCGAGAGCTTGGCTAGTGCTTGGCCTTCAGCCGCGCCACCAGCGCCTGCAGCACGCCCTGCGTCTCCTCGGCGAAGAAGTCGTCGATGAAACCCGGATCGAGCAGGTTCGACGTGTCGCCCCAGACGGCGACGAGATCGGCGCGGGCGATCTCGCGGGTGCGCAGCATCGCCTTCGGCGGCAGCTTCAGCAGGTCGGCGAGCCATAGCGTGGCACGGGTGACGACCTGTTCGACGGTCGCGAGTTCGTCGACCAGACCGATCGCGTGGGCCTGCTCGGCGTCCACCATCGCGCCGGCCACCAGCAGTCGCTCGGTGCGGTAGCCGCCGAGGATGCGGCGCATCGCGAACTGGATCGGCTCGGGCACGGAAAGGCCGACCTGCACCTCGTTCAGGCCGATCTTGTAGACGCCGTGCGCCATCACACGGTAATCGCAGAACAGCGAAATGACCGCGCCGCCCGCGGGGCTGTGGCCGGTGATCGCCGCGACGGTCGGTACGGGCGAGGTCGCCAGTGCGCCGCACAGCGCGAAGAAGGCGTTCCAGAAGTCGCGGACGCCCGCGCGGTCGCGCTGGAGCAGGGCGGGGACGTCGACGCCCGCCGAAAACATGCCTTGCGCGCCGGAAAGCACGATGCCTCGCGCGCCGTTCGCGGGGGCTCCGACGATCGCCTCGCGCAACGCCTCGACGAGGCCGATGTCCAGCGCGTTGACCGGCCCGCGAGCCATGCGGATTTCGTGGATGTCGCCGTCGTGCAGCAGGATGTCGAGCATGGGTGCGCGTCCGTCGGTGTGGGTTGCGTCGATTATGGCGTTTCGGCGGCCGGTGGTGCAGCCGCTTCACCGGCTTCGTTGCCCGCTGCCGCGGGATCGCCGATACGATCGGCTCCCACCGTCATTTTCGAGCGATGGGCTGTCCTCACCGTTCCGGCAGTGACCTTGCGGGAAGGTAGCTACCGAAGGAGGGAGCCGATCGCATCGGCGATGGATTGTCCTCACCGTTCCGGTAGCGGCCTTGTGGGAAGGCAGCTACCGAAGGGTGGGAGCCGATCGTATCGGCGATGGGCTGTCCTCACCGTTCCGGCAGTGACCTTGCGGGGAGGTACGTACCGAAGGGTGGGAGCCGATCGTATCGGCGATCAGGCGCCTCAGCGATGCCGGTTACTGGGCGATATCCGCGTCCGCCCAGGTGTAGCGCACGGCGTAATCGAGCGTCGCGCTGCCATTCGCCGGAACGGTGACACTGAACTCCGCCACCTCCGGCGTGACCTTCGACGGCTTCATCGACGACGACGTGATCGTCCAGGCGCGCCAGCGGTTGGGATGCTCGCGAACGGTGACCGTGCGCGCCGTGTCGCCCGCGTTGGTCAGGACGATACGGGTGCTTTCGTCGATCCGGTGCCCCGGCATGTCCGCCGTGAACGCCGTCTGCTCGCGCGTGGCGGACAGGTCGAAGGCGTTGCCGAGCGACACCGTGGTGTCCTTGTTCTTCGGCGTGTCGTCGATGCGTCCTTCGCCGAGCAGTTCGGCGTTGCCGTCGCGGTCGGTCGTCAGCACGCGGACGTAACCGGCGGGCAGGCTGTCGAATGCCCTGAAGCGGATGTTGGACACGATCGGCGTGCCGGCGTTGGCGAGGATCGGCTGGCGCTCGGCGTTGGGCCGCGGCGGGAACCACGTGTTGCCACCGTCGTACACGGCCTCGCGCTGGCAGTCGAGGGTGTGGCGGTCGTACAGCGGCGTCTGGGTGACGCTGCCGTCGGGGAGGTCGACCGGCGTCGGCAGCGTGTAGGTGCGCAGGTCGCCCAGCGTGGCCTGTCGAGGCGCCATCGACTCGGCATCCATGGCGGCCGGGGCCGGCGCGGCACGGACCATGAAGAGCTTGTTCTGGATCGGTGCCTTCGCGCGCCGCGCATCGCCGGCGACGAGCTTGAGCGAGACGTCCTTCCAGTCGCGTCCGCTACGGTTGGCGATGCTCGCCGCGGCGTCGAAGGTCATGCGGCAGGCGTTGCCCGGCGCGAGCGTCGCGACGTAGGCGCCGCGCCAGCCCAGGCCGGACGTGGGGTAATCGAGGTTGGCGTTCGTCCTGCCCGCCGCGCCGCCGGCGACACGCACCTGCAGCGTCGAACCACGGGCGAAGTCCGTGCTGTCGGCGGCACGCAGGGCGGCGTACTGGCGGATGAGCGTGGCGTGGCCGCTGCTGTCGCGCACGACGAGCGCATCGCCACCGCGAACGAGCGTGCCGCTGGCGAGCGCCTGGCCGCTTTCGCCGACCACGACGACATCGTGGCCGACGAGGCCGGCGACGGCGCCGTCGAAGCCCTGGCCGAGCAGCAGGCGCTGCGAGACGACGCGGGTGTCCTTGCCGGGAAAGCGCAGCGACAGCGCTTCGCTGTCGAGCGCGGAGGGGAGGCCGTCGATGGAGAGATCCTGCGTGCCGCCCTTCAGGTCGAACGCGCGGCGCTCGTGCACCACGGCGTAACCGTCGCCGGAAACGGCGTCGCCTCCCGTGGCGAAGAGCGCATCGCCGTCGGCGCGGTAGAGCGTGAGCGCGGTGCGCTCATCGGCGGCGAACGCGCGAAGGGAAACGGCGCAGGCGATCGCGAGGACGAGGGAACGTTGCATGATGCTCTCCATGATGATCCTCGCGGATCATACCGGGGCGAAATGAACGGTCGCGATCTTTTGCGGCACGGTTCGGCAGCCGTGCCCGCCGCCGCGGGATCGCCGATGCGATCCGCTCCCACCATTCCGCCCGGGGCCCGAACGGTGGGAGCCGATCGTATCGGCGATGGAAGCGTCTTTTAGTCCTGCCGGGCCGCGGCCACGGCGTCGCGGATGACCTGCGGAAGCGGGACCGGGCGGCCGGTCTTCGTATCGATCCAGACCATGGTGACGCTGCCGTCGCAATGGATGCGGGTGGCGTCCTGCGAATCGAGGATGCGGTGGCCGACCGTCATCGAGCTGGTGCCCATGCGATTGGCGTACAACTCGATCTGGATGTCCGCCGGCCATTCGATGGGCAGGCGGTAGTTGATCTCGCTATGGGCCATCACCGGCGCCGCGGACGGGCTGTACCAGTCGCCGGGCAGCTCCTTGAGCCACTTCAGTCGGGCTTCCTGCAGGTAGACCAGGTAGTTCGAATTGTTGACGTGGTTGTACGCGTCGAGATCCTGCCAACGGACGTCCATCGGCGTGATGAAGATCGGCGTCGGGCTCGGGGTCTGGGCGGCTTCGGTGCTCATGCGGTCCTTTTCTTCTTCGCGGGCGTTTTCTTGGCGGCCGCCTTCATCGGAGCGGCCTTCGCGGTGTTCTTGCGTGCGGCCGCCTTCGCCGGCGCCTTCGTCACCGGCGCCGCCGGCTTGAGGTGCGGCAGCAGGAAGCGGCCGGTGTGCGAGGTCTTCGTCGCGGCGACCTTCTCCGGCGTGCCGCTGACGAGGATCTGTCCGCCGCCCGAGCCGCCTTCCGGACCGAGGTCCACGAGCCAGTCGGCCGTCTTGATGACATCGAGGTTGTGCTCGATCACCACCACGGTGTTGCCGTGATCCACCAGGCGATGCAGCACGTCGAGCAGCTGCTCGATGTCGTGGAAGTGCAGGCCGGTCGTGGGCTCGTCGAGGATGTACAGCGTGCTGCCGGTGTCGCGCTTCGACAGCTCCTTGGAAAGCTTCACGCGCTGCGCCTCGCCGCCGGACAGCGTGGTGGCGCTCTGGCCGAGTTTGATGTAGTCGAGGCCCACCGCCCGCAGCGTTTCCAGCTTGCGTGCGATCACCGGCACGTTCTCGAACAGCTTGAAGGCGTCTTCCACCGTCATGTCGAGCACGTCGGCGATGGTGTGGCCCTTGTACAGCACCTCGAGCGTTTCGCGGTTGTAGCGCTTGCCGTGGCACACGTCGCACGGCACGTATACGTCGGGGAGGAAGTGCATCTCCACCTTGATCATGCCGTCGCCTTCGCACGCCTCGCAGCGGCCGCCGCGAACGTTGAAGCTGAAGCGGCCCGGCGTGTAACCACGCTGGCGCGCCTCCGGCACCTGCGCGTAGAGCTCGCGCAGCGGCGTGAACAGGCCGGTGTACGTGGCGGGATTCGAGCGCGGCGTGCGGCCGATCGGCGACTGGTCGATGTCCACGACCTTGTCGAACAGCTCGAGGCCTTCGATCGATTCGTATGGCGCCGGCTGCTCGCTCGCGCCGTTGAGTTCCATCGCCGCGAGGCGGTAGAACGTGTCGTTGATCAGCGTCGACTTGCCGGAGCCCGACACGCCGGTGACGCAGGTGAACACGCCGACCGGGATGCGGACGTCCACGTCCTTGAGGTTGTTGCCGCTGGCGCCCTTGAGCTCGATCCACTGGTCGTCGCGCGCTTCGCGGCGCTTCTCCGGCACGCGGATGCCGCGCTCGCCGGTGAGGTACTTCGCCGTGACGGAGCGCGGCGAGGCGAGCACCTGCTCGAGCGTGCCTTCGGCGACGATGTCGCCGCCGTGCACGCCCGCGCCCGGGCCGATGTCGAGGATGTGGTCCGCGGCGCGGATCGCGTCCTCGTCATGCTCGACCACGATCACCGTGTTGCCCAGATCGCGCAGGCGGGTGAGGGTACCGAGCAGTCGTTCGTTGTCGCGCTGATGCAGGCCGATGGACGGCTCGTCGAGCACGTACATCACGCCGACGAGCCCCGCGCCGATCTGGCTGGCGAGGCGGATGCGCTGCGCCTCGCCGCCAGAAAGCGAATCCGCCTGGCGGTCGAGCGTGAGGTAGTTGAGGCCGACATCGTTGAGGAAGGTCAGCCGCTCGCGGATCTCCTTCACGATCTTCACCGCGATCTCGCCACGCCAGCCGGGCAAGGCCAGGGTCTCGAAGAAGGCCAGCGCGTTGTCGATGGCCAGCGAGGTGAGCTCGGGAATGGCGCGGTCGGCCACGAACACATTGCGCGCCGACGGGTTGAGGCGCTGGCCGCCGCAGTCCGGGCACGGGTGGTCGGAGATGTAGCGCGCCAGCTCCTCGCGAACGGCCGTGGACTCGGTCTCGCGATAGCGGCGCTCCAGGTTCGGCAGGATGCCTTCGAACTTGTGCTCGCGCGTGACCTTGCCGCCCCGGTCGGTGATGTAGCGGAACGGGATCAGGTCCTTGCCCGAACCGTTGAGCACGGCGTTCTGAGCCGACTTCGTCAGTTCGCGCCACGGCGTCTCCGGATCGAAGCCGTAGTACTTCGCCAGCGACAGGATCATCTGGTAGTAGTAGGCGTTACGACGATCCCAGCCGCGAATGGCGCCGCCGGCGAGGCTGAGCTCCGGGTGGCCGACGACGCGCGCCGGGTCGAACACCTGGGTCACGCCCAGGCCGTCGCAGGTGGGGCAGGCGCCGACGGGCGAATTGAACGAGAACAGACGCGGCTCGAGTTCCGGCAGCGAGTAGTCGCACATGGGGCACGAGAACCGCGACGAGAACAGCTGCTCGCCGGCCTTCGCGTCGTCCATGTCGACGAGGATGACGATGCCGTCGCCGAGACGAAGCGCGGTCTCGAAGGACTCGGCCAGGCGCTGCTTGATGTCCTCGCGCGGACGGAAACGGTCGATGACCGCTTCGATCGTATGCTTCTGGCGCAGGGTCAGCGGCGGGACGGCGTCGAGGTCGTACACCTCGCCGTCGACGCGGGCGCGCACGAAGCCTTGCGCGCGCAGCTGATCGAACACCTGCACGTGCTCGCCCTTGCGCTCGCGGATCACGGGCGCCAGCAGCATCCAGCGCTT
Source organism: Luteibacter sp. UNC138MFCol5.1 (assembly GCF_900110505.1). Classification (GTDB taxonomy): domain Bacteria; phylum Pseudomonadota; class Gammaproteobacteria; order Xanthomonadales; family Rhodanobacteraceae; genus Luteibacter. The sequence continues at coordinate 600,688 of NZ_FODZ01000002.1, read as the reverse complement.
GTCCGGATCCAGCGCGAGCGCGGTGTCGACCATCTGGCTGACCGTCTGCGCTTCGAGCGGAATGCCGTGGTTCGGGCAACGGGGCGTGCCGACGCGCGCGTAGAGCAGGCGCAGGTAGTCGTACACCTCGGTGATCGTGCCGACGGTGGAGCGGGGATTATGGGAGGTCGACTTCTGCTCGATCGAGATGGCCGGCGAGAGGCCTTCGATCGTGTCCACATCCGGCTTTTCCATCATCGAGAGGAACTGCCGGGCGTAAGCCGACAGCGACTCGACATAGCGACGCTGGCCTTCGGCGTAGATGGTGTCGAAGGCCAGCGAGGATTTGCCGGACCCGGACAGCCCCGTGATCACGATCAGGCGATCGCGGGGCAGGTCGAGGTCGATATTCTTGAGATTGTGCGTGCGGGCGCCGCGGATGCGAATGCTGTCCATGTGCCGACGTAGATGGGGGAAGCCACTGACTATACCAAGGCTTTTCGGCCTTCATTCCGCGTCGACCTGTGACTGTTCATCACATTTGTCATGAGGCTCCGGACGCATGCTTCGAGGGGGTTGCCCGAACCGGCCCGGTGGCGGCTACCATGGCGCCGGCCCCTCGGGGGAGGGGATCCGACCCAAGCCAATCATCCGAAGAGGAAGACGACGCATGCGTAAGTGGACAGGGATCGCGGCCGGCCTGGTGCTGGCGTGGAGTGCGGGCCAGGCGCTGGCGGCGCCGCCCAGCGAGGCGCAGGTGCGCCAGCTGATGGAGGCCGTGGGCATGGGCAAGATGCTCAGCCAGATGAACAGCCAGATGGCCGGTGTGATGGCCACCGCGCTGCCGTGCGTGCCCGCCAGCTACTGGCAGGGCTTCGTGGACGCCAACGCGACGAATCAGCTGATCGGCCGCATGGTGCCCGTTTACCAGAAGCACTTCACGGCCGAGGACGTCGACGGCCTGCTGAAGTTCTACCGTTCGCCGCTGGGCCAGAAGGTGATCACGCAGATGCCGGCGACCATGGCCGAGGGCATGCAGATCGGCAAGGCCTGGGGCCAGGAACGCGGCAAGCAGATGATCGGCCAGCTCCAGAGCCAGGGCACGCTCAACGCCCAGGGTCAGTGCCCGGCCACGGGCGCGGCGGCGAAGCCCGCTCCGGCGGCGCCGGCGCCAGCGTCGGCGAAGAAGAAGTAGCCGCGACAGGGGCGCGCCTTGTGGGAGCGGCCCTGGCCGCGACAGCCTTTCGCGAGGGGCCGCAGGTCCTGCGGCTCATCGCGAAAACATGTCGCGCGCAGGGCGCGCTCCTACGGTCAGCTGGTAACATGCTGATTTTACTGGTGTGCGGGGAGAGGGGCCTTGAGACGCCCGATCTTAACCGCCTGATTGACCTTGCCTTTTGGGTCCCGCTATAATTCGCAGTTCGCAACACCCGTACGACCCTAAAAAGAACTACATAATCAGTAACAGGAAATCACCATGAGCTACGCAGTCATCAAGACCGGTGGCAAGCAGTATCGCGTGATGGCAGGCGAAGTCCTGCGCGTCGAGCTGCTCCCCGCCGATGTCGATTCCACCTTCACGTTCGACCAGGTCCTCCTCGTCGGCGAAGGCGAGTCGGTCACGGTCGGCGCCCCGCTGGTCGCCGGTGCCACCGTCAGCGCGAAGGTTCGCGCCCACGGCCGCGCCGATAAGATCCGCATCATCAAGTTCCGTCGTCGCAAGCACTACAAGCGCACGCAGGGACATCGTCAGCACTACACCGAAATCGAGATCACGGGCATCAACGCCTGAGTCGCCGGAGGATATAAGTCATGGCACATAAAAAAGGCGTAGGTTCCAGCCGTAACGGCCGCGATTCGAACCCGAAGTACCTCGGCGTGAAGATCTACGGTGGCCAGGCTGTCGAAGCCGGTAACATCATCGTTCGTCAGCGTGGCACCAAGTTCCACGCCGGCGTGGGCGTCGGCCTCGGCCGCGATCACACCCTGTTCGCGCTGGTCGACGGCACCGTGTCGTTCAAGACCCGCGGCGACAAGGGCCGCAAGTTCGTCGACGTCGTCCAGGCGTAAGCCTCGCCCGACGCGATAGCGAAGGCCCCGCCCTAGGCGGGGCTTTTCGTTTGTAGCGCGGCATCACACTCTTTCCAGGTTTTCCCCATGAAATTCGTCGACGAAGCGCAAATCAGGGTCTCGGCCGGTGACGGCGGCAACGGTTGTGTCAGCTTCCGTCGCGAGAAATTCATCCCGTTCGGTGGTCCCGATGGCGGCGATGGCGGCAATGGCGGCTCCGTGTGGCTCGTGGCCGACGAAGGCCTCAACACCCTCGTCGACTTCCGCCACATGCGCTCGTTCAAGGCGCAGCGCGGGCAGGGCGGCATGGGCAGCCAGATGTACGGCAAGGGTGGCGAAGACACCGAGGTCCGCGTGCCCGTCGGCACCGTGGTCACCAACGTCGATACCGACGAGGTGATCGGCGACCTCACGTCGCACGGCCAGCGCCTGAAGGTGGCGCAGGGTGGTCGTGGCGGCCTGGGCAACATCCATTTCAAGAGCTCGGTGAACCGCGCGCCGCGCAAGTCGACGCCGGGCACGCCGGGCGAAGTGCGCGATCTCAAGCTCGAGCTGCGCCTGCTCGCCGACGTCGGTCTGCTGGGCTTCCCGAACGCGGGCAAGAGCACGTTCATCCGCGCCGTCTCGGCGGCGACGCCGCGCGTGGCCGACTACCCGTTCACCACGCTGCATCCGAACCTCGGCGTCGTGCGCATCGGCACGGACCAGAGCTTCGTGATCGCGGACATCCCCGGGATCATCGAGGGTGCGGCCGAAGGCGCCGGCCTGGGCATCCAGTTCCTGCGTCACGTGTCGCGCACCAGTCTCCTGCTGCACGTGGTCGACATCCGTCCCATCGACGGCTCGGATCCCGTCGAGCAGGTCCGTGCGATCGAGGCCGAGCTCCAGCAGTTCGATGAGGAGCTCGTCGAGCGTCCGCGCTGGCTGGTGATCAACAAGTCCGACGTCATCGACGACGAGGATGAGCTCAAGGCCTTGGTCGACGACATCGTCGCCCGCCTGGAGTGGAAGGCGCCGTGGTTCGTCGTTTCCGCCGCGGGCGAGGTGGGGACCTGGGACGTCTGTCTTAAGGTGCAGCAGTTCTTCGATGCCGAGCGCGCGAAGCAGCGCGAGCGCACCGACGAACGCGACGACGTGCGGATGCGCGGGGAGTAGGCCTGGCCTATCGCCGATACGATCGGCTCCCACCCTTCGGTAGCGCGGGTACGGCGACCGGAGGGAGGGAGACACAAAAAAAAGCCGGCGGAAGCCGGCTTTTTTTGTGAACAGCGATGTCGCGCAGGCTTATGCCAGGTCGCGGATCTTCGCGTTCAGGCGGCTCTTGTGACGAGCGGCCTTGTTCTTGTGGATCAGGCCGCGGGCGGCGTAGCGATCCATCACCGGCACGGCGACGGCGTAGGCGCTGGCAGCGGCTGCCTTATCCTTGGCGTCGATCGCCTTGACGACCTTCTTCAGTGCGGAACGCACCATGGAACGCGCGCTGACGTTGCGCAGACGGCGCTGCTCCGACTGACGCGCACGCTTCTTCGCGGACTTGATGTTGGCCAAGGTAAAGCTCCAGAGTTCGGTTGGTTTTAAAAAAGACGCTTAGTTTGACCTCAAAGGTGGGGTTGGTCAATAGGTTAGGGGGGTGTGGGTGGGGGCGCGACGCGAAGGGAGATGGGGGATGGGAATTGGGGGCGCGGGTGTGGCCGGGGGATGGGGGATGGGAAATGGGGGCGCGATCCCGACGGGCGGTTGAGGGCGCGACAGGCCATCAGCTGGGCGTCGACGCCGGCGCGGAGCTTCCAGCACCCTCTCGCGTCCGCCGGCTACATCGCCCCCAATTCCCAACTCCCACCCCCCGGCCACACCCGCGCCCCCCAATTCCCACCCCGAGCCCCCCTTGCCACGCCCCATCGCCCTCCCGGCCTGTCAAACTATCCCTTTTGCCAGCCCTCGACCGGATGAAAACCCCCAGCCTTCTTCGCGGCATGCTCAGTTTCAGCGGCATGACCATGGTTTCGCGCGTGCTCGGGCTCGTCCGCGACATGGCGATCAATGCCTCGTTCGGCGCCAACGCGGCGACCGACGCCTTCTGGGTGGCTTTCCGCATCCCCAACTTCATGCGCCGCCTCTTCGCGGAGGGGTCGTTCTCGACGGCCTTCGTGCCGGTGTTCACCGAGGTGAAGGAGACGCGGCCGCATGCGGATCTCAAGCGGCTGATGGGGCTGACGGCCGGCACGCTCGGCGGCGTGCTGCTCGTGGTCGTGGCCCTGGGTGTCATCTTCGCGCCGCAGGTCACCGCGCTGTTCTCGCCCGGGGCGGTCGATACGCCGGAGAAGTTCGGCCTCACGGTCGACCTGCTGCGGCTCACCTTTCCGTTCCTGCTCTTCGTCTCGCTCACCGCTCTGAGTGGCGGCGCCCTGAACAGCTTCCACCGGTTCGGCCTGCCGGCCCTGACGCCGGTGATCCTCAACCTGTGCATGATCGCGGGCGCGCTCTGGCTGGCGCCGAAGCTGCGGACGCCGATCATGGCGATGGGCTGGGCGATCCTCGTCGCGGGCCTGCTCCAGCTGCTGTTCCAGCTGCCGGCGTTGCGGCAGCTCGATCTTCTGGCGCTCCCTCGCTGGGGCTGGAGCTCGCCGGACGTGCGCCGGATCATGACCCTGATGGTGCCGACGCTGTTCGGCTCCTCGGTCGCGCAGATCAACCTGCTGCTCGACACCGTCATCGCCTCGCTGCTGATCGCGGGGTCGCAGAGCTGGCTGTCGCAGGCGGACCGCTTCCTGGAGCTGCCGCTGGGCGTCTTCGGCGTGGCGCTGGGCACGGTCATCCTGCCGTCGCTGTCGCGCCATCACGTGGCGACCGACAAGGCGGGCTTCTCGCGCGCGCTCGACTGGGGCCTGCGCACGACGCTGCTCATCGCCGTCCCGGCGATGTTCGCGCTGATGATCCTTTCGGTGCCGCTGGTGGCGACGATCTTCCAGCACGGGCGGTTCACGCCGTTCGACACGAAGATGGCGTCGCTGTCGATCTCCGCGCTGAGCTTCGGCCTGCCGGCGTTCGCGCTGGTCAAGGTGGTGCTGCCGGCCTTCTATGCCCGCAAGGACACGAAGACGCCGGTGCGGGCGGGGGTGGCGTCGCTGGTCGCCAACATGGTCTTCAACGTCGCGTTCCTGGCCCTGCTGTTCTTCCTCTGGGCGAGCCCGGCGCAGAAGGCGGGCTCGTGGATGACGGCCCTGGCGACGATCCCGGGCCTGCACATGGCGCTGGGCATGGCCAGCGCGCTGGCCAGCTACCTCAACCTGCTGCTGCTCTGGCGCTGGCTGGGCAAGGCCGGCGTCTACACCCGCCAGCCCGGCTGGCCGCGACACTTGCTCCGCCTCGGCGTCGCCTGCGCCGTGATGGTCGCGGTGCTGCTCGGCGGCCTGTGGGTCTGGCCGGAATGGAGCGACGTGGAGAAGTGGCAGCGGGTGGGGCGTCTCGCGGTGCTGGTGGTCGCGGGCGGCGGTGCGTATGTCGCGAGCCTGTTCGCGCTGGGCTTCCGCCTGCGCGACCTGCGCGCCCACTGAGGTTCCCGCGCGTCGCATTGTGCGGCGCAATGGGGCCGCTATACTGGCCCGATGGCTTTTATTCCGCATCGATTCCAGGACCCCCGGGCATGACGCTGCGACTGCATCGCGACGTCGATGGACCGTGCCTCGCGCCCGGTGGCAGCATCGTCGCGATCGGTGCGTTCGATGGCCTGCATCTCGGTCACCAGGCGATCCTCTCGGAGGTGCGTCGCCGCGCGGAGGCCGCGGGCCTGGCCCCGGCGGTCATCAGCTTCGAGCCGCTGCCGCGTGCGTTCTTCTCGAAGGAGCCCGTGGCGCGTCTTTCGGGGGTCCGCGAAAAAGCCGAGGGCATGACCGCGGCCGGCATCCGCGACCTGCTGTCGCTACGCTTCGACAAGGCCCTGACCGAGATGTCCGCCGAGGACTTCGTCCGCCGGGTCATCGTCGGCCGCATGGCTGCGCGCGAGGTCTGGGTGGGCGAGGACTTCCGATTCGGTCACCGCCGTGGCGGCGATTTCGCGCTGCTGCAGTCCATGGGCGCGGAGCTGGGTTTCACCGCGCACGCGGTGCGGCCGGTGGTCGTCGACGGCGAGCGGGTGTCGTCCTCGCGGGTGCGCACGCTGCTGGCGGAAAGCGATTTCGCCGGCGCGACCCGCCTGCTGGGGCGGCCGTTCGTGATCGACGGCCATGTCGAGCACGGCCAGCAGCTCGGTCGCACCCTTGGATATCCCACCGCGAACGTCCATCTCACGGACAGGGTGAGCCCCATCCAGGGCATCTTCGCCGTGCGCATCGGCATCGGCGACGGCCCGTGCAGCTGGCCGGGCGTCGCGAGCCTGGGCCGCCGGCCGACGGTGAACGCGGTGCAGGAGCCCCTGCTGGAAGCCCATCTTTTCGATTTCTCCGGCGATCTCTACGGCCAGCGCATCGGCGTGGAGTTCGTGCGGAAGCTGCGCGACGAAGAAAAATTCGACGGCCTCGACGCCCTGACGGCGCAGATGCGCAAGGACGAGATCGCCGCCCGGCAGGCCCTTGGGATGAACCCCATACTTGTCGATTGACGACGGAACGCGCCTCGCGCGCGTCACGCCCCGAAACCCACGGTTCTAAGCGATGACCCAGGACTACAAGAACACCATCAACCTGCCGCAGACGGATTTCCCGATGCGTGGCGACCTGCCCAAGCGCGAGCCTAACTGGCTGGCGACGTGGGAGCGCGTGGGGCGCTATGCGCAGATCCAGGAGAAAACGGCGGGCCGCGACAAGGTGTTCGTGCTGCACGACGGCCCGCCGTACGCGAACGGCGCGATCCACCTGGGCCATGCCGTCAACAAGGTGCTCAAGGACGTCGTCGTCAAGTCGAAGCTGATGGCCGGCTACCGGGCGCCCTACGTGCCGGGCTGGGACTGCCACGGTCTTCCGATCGAGATCGCGATCGAGAAGAAGTTCGGCAAGGCCGGCGACAAGCTCGACGCCGCCGCGTTCCGGCAGAAGTGTCGCGAATACGCGATGGCGCAGATCGACCTGCAGCGCGTCGACTTCAAGCGCCTCGGCGTCCTCGGCGACTGGGAAAAACCGTACCGCACGCTCGACTTCACGTACGAGGCCGACATGATCCGCGCGCTCGCGCGTATCGTCGACAACGGCCACGTGGTGCGCGGCGCGAAGCCGGTGTACTGGTGCTTCGACTGCGGTTCGGCGCTCGCAGAGGCCGAGATCGAATACGCCGACAAGACCTCGCCGGCCGTCGACGTCGCCTACGACGCCGTGGATTCGATCTCGTTCGCCGCGCTGTTCGGCGTCGCCGCGGGTGACGCCACCGTCGCCGTGCCCATCTGGACGACCACCCCCTGGACGCTGCCGTCCAGCCAGGCCGTGTCGCTTGGCGGCGAGCTCGAGTATTCGCTGGTCGAGGGTCCGTCGCGCGGCGGCAATCCGCTGCTGCTCGTGATCGCCTCGGCGCTGGTGGAGAAGGCGCTCGCGCGCTACGGCGTGGAGCGCGTGAACGTGCTCGGGCGCGTGCAGGGCGCGGTGCTGGAGAACCAGCCGCTGCGCCATCCGTTCTACGACAAGCAGCTACCCATCATCCTCGGCGAGCACGTCTCGGACGAGGACGGTACCGGTGCCGTGCACACCGCGCCCGACCATGGCGCGGAAGACTTCACCGTGGGCCAGCACTACGGCATCGGCACGCTCAACTACGTCGACGGCCGTGGCGTCTATCGCGCGGAGCTGCCACTGGCGGGCGACGTGTCGTTCGCCGGCGTGCACATCTGGAAGGCCAACGACCAGATCGTCGATCTCCTGCGCGACCGCGGCGTGCTGCTCGCCTCGTCGAAGCTCACGCACAGCTATCCGCATTGCTGGCGCCACAAGACGCCGGTGATCTTCCGCGCCACGCCCCAGTGGTTCATCAGCATGGAGCAGGCCGACCTGCGCCGCACCGCGCTCACGTCCATCAAGGGCGTGCGCTGGGTGCCGGGCTGGGGCGAGGAGCGCATCGCGGGCATGGTCGAGGGTCGCCCCGACTGGTGCATCTCGCGCCAGCGCACGTGGGGCGTGCCGATCACGCTGTTCATCGACAAGGTCACGCACGATCCGCATCCGGACTCCGTCGCGCTGATGGAGAAGGTGGCGAAGAAGGTCGCCCTCGAAGGCATCGACTGCTGGTTCACCCTCGATCCGCGCGAGCTGCTCGGCGACGACGCGGACAAGTACGAGAAGGTCACCGACGTCCTCGACGTGTGGTTCGACTCGGGCGTCAGCCACTTCGCGGTGGTGGGCGCGCGCCCCGAACTGCAGGCCGGCGACGCGGGCGAATACAAGGTGATGTACCTCGAAGGCTCCGACCAGCATCGCGGCTGGTTCCAGTCGTCGCTGCTCACGTCGGCCGCCATCAACGGCCGTGCGCCGTACGACCACGTGCTGACCCACGGTTTCACCGTGGACGCGCAGGGTCGCAAGATGTCCAAGTCGCTGGGCAACGGTATCGAGCCCCAGGACATCATGAAGACGCTCGGCGCGGACATCCTGCGCCTGTGGATCTGCTCGACCGACTACCGCAACGAGATGTCGCTCTCGGACGAGATCCTCAAGCGCGTCGCGGATACGTACCGCCGTATCCGCAACACCACCCGCTTCCTGCTCGGCAACCTCGACGGGTTCGACCCGGACAAGCACCTGCTCGCCACCGACGCCTGCCTCGATCTCGATCGCTGGGCGGTGCAGCAGGCGGCGGACACGCAGGCGGCGATCGTGGCGGCGTACGAGCGCTACGACTTCCCGGAGATCGTCCAGCGCATCCAGAATTTCTGCACGAACGAGCTGGGCGCGCTGTACCTCGACATCACGAAGGACCGCCTCTACACGATGCCGACGGACAGCCGCGGCCGGCGCAGCGCGCAGAGCGCGATGTACCGGATCCTCGAGGCGCTGCTGCGCTGGCTGGGGCCGATCGTCACGTTCACGGCGGAAGAAGCCTGGGCGCACATGCCGGGTTCGCGCAGCGAGTCGGTGCTGTTCGAGACGTTCTACGACGGCCTCGACGTGCGCCAGGACGGCGAGGCGCGCGGCTGGTGGAGCACGCTGCTCGCCATCCGCGAGACGTCGTCGCGCGTCCTCGAAGGCATGCGCAAGGCCGGCCAGATCGGTGCGTCGCTCGACGCGACGCTGACGATCCACGCCGACCTGCCGACGCAGTCCGCGTTGGCGGAATCCGCGAAGGAACTGCGCTTCTTCTTCATTACCTCCGAGGTGACGCTCGCGCCGCTGGAAGGTCGCCCGGCCACGGCCGAGCGTGTCGATCTGGACGGCGCCGAGGTCTACGTCTCGGCGGCGGTGAGCGACGCGGTGAAGTGCGTCCGTTGCTGGCACCATCGCCCGGACGTCGGCGTCGACCCGAACCATCCCGAGATCTGCGGCCGCTGCGTGGAGAACGTGACGGGGCAGGGCGAGGACCGCCGCTGGTTCTGATCCGGCGATCGTCGCCGAACCTTTCCGCGCCGCCGCCCGGCGGCGCGGACCCTCGCAACGCACCGCCCGGATCCGCATGACCGCACGCCCCAAACCCAACGCCCTGTCCTGGCTCTGGCTCGCCGCCGCCATGATCGTGCTCGACCAGCTGACCAAGTGGTGGGCGCTCACGGCCCTGCAGCCGGCCGAGACGCCGCATCCGGTCATCCCGGGCATCCTGAACTGGACGCTCACCTTCAACACGGGCGCGGCGTTCAGCTTCCTGGCGGACAGCGCCGGCTGGCAGCGCTGGTTCTTCGTCCTGCTCGCGGTGGGCGTCAGCGCCTCGCTCGCCGTATGGCTGTCGCGCACGCCGCGCGCCGACTGGCGCACCGCCGCGCCTCTGGCCCTGATCCTGGGCGGCGCGCTGGGCAACGTCATCGACCGGCTCCACGCTGCGAAGGTCACCGATTTCATCCAGGTGTTCCTGGGCAGCTACCCGTTCCCCGTCTTCAACGTCGCCGATTCCGCGATCAGCGTCGGCGCCGTCGCCCTCATCGTCTTCAGCCTCTTCGGCAGCCCGAAGGCTCCCATGCGATAATGGAGAGGTCCGGCGCCCGCGCGGCGCCCATCCCCTTTTCACGGCCCTGAAGGCCCCGAGGTCCCCTTGGACATCCTCCTCGCCAATCCCCGCGGCTTCTGCGCCGGCGTCGATCGCGCCATCGCCATCGTCGAGCGCGCCCTCGAGTCGTACGGCGCGCCGATCTACGTGCGCCACGAAGTCGTCCACAACCGTTACGTGGTCGAGCGTCTGCGCGCCGACGGCGCCGTGTTCGTCGAGGAGCTGCACGACGTGCCCGATGGCGCCACCGTGATCTTCAGCGCCCACGGCGTGCCGAAGGCCGTGCGCGAGGAGGCCGACCGCCGCCGCCTCAACGTGTTCGACGCGACGTGCCCGCTGGTCACCAAGGTGCACATGGAAGTCGCGCGTCTGGGCCGCGCCGGCCATGACGTCGTGCTGATCGGCCACGCGGGTCATCCGGAAGTCGAAGGCACGATGGGGCAGTGGAACCCGGCGAACACCGGCAGCATCTACCTCGTCGAATCGGTGGACGACGTCGAGGCGCTGGCACCGGCGCAGCCGGACAAGCTCGCGTTCGTCACGCAGACCACGCTCTCGGTGGACGACACCATCGCCATCATCGGCGCGTTGCGCGCGAAGTTCGCCACCATCGAAGGACCGCGCAAGGACGACATCTGCTACGCCACGCAGAATCGCCAGGACGCCGTGCGCCGCCTCGCCGATGCCGTGGACCTCGTGCTCGTGGTGGGGTCGGTCAACAGCTCCAATTCCAATCGCCTGAAGGAACTGGCCGAGAAGCAGGGCGTCACCTCGTACCTCATCGACGGTGCAGAGCACATCGAGCGCGACTGGCTCGAAGGCAAGGCCCGCATCGGCGTCACCGCCGGCGCGTCGGCACCGGAGAAGCTGGTGCAGGAAGTCATCGCCCGCCTGCAGTCCTGGGGCGCGGGCACCGTCCGCGAGCTCGACGGCGAGGCCGAAAACATCACCTTCGCCCTGCCGAAGGAGCTTCGCCTCGCGGGTTGACCGCGAAGGCTTGCGCCCGGGGCCAAGGTTCCCTAGAATTCCGCTTCTCGCCGGAATAGCTCAGTTGGTAGAGCGCGTCATTCGTAATGATGAGGTCGTAGGTTCGATTCCTATTTCCGGCACCAGATACCCGTCCAAGGCACTCCACAGGAGTCCAGAAGACGCAACGAAACCCGCTGAAAAGCGGGTTTTTTTGTGCCCACACGTCCACGACCGTCCACCGGCATCCATCTCAGCGTGTGAGTACGGTTGTGAGTACAGTCCGCGAAAGCTCGATATCGCAGGGGACCGTACTCACATGGCAGCGCTGACCGACACGAAAATCCGCTCCCTGAAGCCGCGGCCGAAGCTCTACCGCGTGGCCGACATGGAGGGGCTGTGTCTCGAGGTGCGGCCGACCGGCGCGCGCGCCTGGCGCTACCGCTACCGCTTCCTCGGCAAGGCCAACATGCTGCACCTGGGCGACTACCCGGCGATGTCACTGCAGGAAGCCCGCCGCGAGCGCGACCGGCAGCGTGACCTGCTCGCGCGCGGCGTGGATCCGGCGGACGTTCGCCGGCAGGCCAAGGTGCTGGCGCAGGTCGCCGCGGACGACAGCTTCGAGGGCGTCGCGCGCGAGTGGATGTCGAAGCAGGGAAAGTGGTCGGACGCGACCCGCTCGAAGGTGGTATGGATGCTTGAGACCTACGCGTTCCCGTGGATCGGCAAACGGCCGATCGGCTCGATCACGACGCCGGAAATGCTCCTACTACTCCGCCGGCCCGAGAGCCTCGGCAAGCTGGAAACCGCGCAGCGTCTGAAGCAGTCCAGCGGCCAGGTGTTCCGCTACGCGATCGGCACCGGCCGCGCCGATCGCGACCCGACGGCGGACCTGCGCGGTGTCCTGACCACCGTGCACGTCCAGCACCACGCGAGCATCACCCACAAGCCCAGCGTCGGGCAGCTGATGCGCGACATCGAGGCCTTCACTGGGCAGCTCGTCACGCGCTGCGGCCTGCAGCTGTCGGCGCTGGTGTTCGTCCGCCCGGGCGAGCTGCGGCAGTGGGAGTGGTCGGAGATCTCGGAGGACGGTAGCGAGTGGCGCATCCCGGGCGAGAAGATGAAGATGGGCGTGACGCACATCGTTCCGTTGTCGCGTCAGGCACAGGCGGTGCTCGACGAGCTTCGTCCGCTGACGGGGCGAGGGCGGTACGTATTCCCGTCGCTGCGCGGCCCGAGCAGACCCATGAGCGAGAACACCATCAATGCCGCGCTCCGCCGCATGGGCTACGCGAGCAACCAGATGACGGCCCACGGCTTCCGATCAATGGCCTCGACTATCCTCAACGAGGAAGGGTTCAACGGCGACTGGATCGAGCGGCAGCTGGCGCACTGCGAGAAAGACGGCGTGCGCGCGGCGTACAACTACGCGCAGCACCTGCCCGAGCGGCGCAAGATGATGCAGGCGTGGGCCGACCTTCTTGATCGCCTGCGCCGCGGCGGGGAAGTGGTGGACATCACGCGGCGTGCTGCTGATCGCGGCACGCGATAAGTGCGTCGATCCACTCCTGGACCTCGGTGTCGACCCACACCGACGAAGCGCCCTGCTTGACCGGGCGCGGAAAGGCGCCGGCTGCCACCTTGGCGTAGATTGAGCTCCGGCTCAGCGCAGTACGCTTCTGGACCTCGGTCAGCTTGATGAGGCTTCGCTCAGCCACGATGGGCCTCCTTCTTGCGAGTGGGATGCGGCCGAGTCACCATCGGCGCACTGAAAAGGATGGGGAGCTCACGCATGGACTGTCGCACCGTCGCACTCATTGCGCTGTACATTTTCGTAGGGTTTGTCATTTACGTCTTGCTGGCCATCCCGCCTGGCGATCGGTGGGATGGAAACGTTGATTGGGGAGACGTTGCGACGTGGGCTGGCGCCGTAGCCTCGACGGGTGCTGTTGTCGTTGCCTTGGCCCTTTCCACACGAGAAAGTCGTGCACGACAAAAAGAAGCTGCAGATGCGGAGCGGATATTTGCTCCCGGAATCGCGGAAGAGCTGATTCAGCTGCGGTGGGTTTGCGGCCAGATTCTTGCGATCCATGCTGACAGCGCAGGAGAAGAGAATCGGCCCGCATACCGAACGATGCTGGCCCATCTTGAGTCCTGTCGCGCACCGACTCTCGACCTCGTCGCGGCTCGTGACGTGTACCGCGGAGATCGCGGTCGCCTCCTGATGACTCTTTACGCAGCAATCCTGAGACTTCAGGCTGACATTCATAAGTTCCCGCGCATAGACATGCTCGAAGTTGTCCACTTCGCGCAGGGCCAGGTTGCCAATGCGGCCCGCGACATTTCGGCGAAGGCGGATGCTGCACTCGATTCGATATGGGCGATTGCGGCCGCGAAGGGCACGCCAATTCCCGATCGACACATTCCGCCTAATGGCAGGCCGCCACTGATCGTCAATTAGTGTGAAAGGCAAACACGCCCATCGAACGTTTAGGCTCATGTTCAAGGGTTCCGAACCAGGGTGAGCGGGCTTCTGGCAGCCTCGTCGCACGGCGAATTCCGTCGTGCTCATTTCTTCTCGGCCTCCTGCTTCTTCGCCTGCTCGACGGCAGCGGCGAGTTTCTGGATGTAGGACTCCGCGGCGGCGATCGACATCACCTGGTGCCCGCCGCAGACGAATGTGTGGACCTTGCCGGCGATGGCGCTGGCTTCGGGGCGATCGGCGTTCGGACTCATACCGGCGCGACCTCGCGCACGTAGAACGCGACCGGACCCCAGTCCTCCGTCTCCCACATGCCCGCGAGCAGCCAGCCGCCCTCGGGGGTCTGCGGGGTCCAGCCCGAGAAATCCGGGTCGCCCTGCTCGAAGTAGCGGTCGATGGCCGCCTGGTCGTCGCTCGATTCCAGGTGGACGAACTGGCGATCGAAGCCTGCGGCGTCCAGCGCGGATGTGTCGAGGTAGCCCTCGCCGTCCTTGTCGGTCAGGAATCGATCGAGGTCCGGATGCTCGACGCAACCCATGTCGTCGCGCGCGGGCAGGGCGGCAGGGTCGAACAGCTTGCGGATGGGCAGGTCCATGGTCACTCCTCGATCTGGATTTCGTGTTCGCGGCAGCAGGCGCTGTACGCCTCCTTCAGCCGCATGAGGTCGTTGGGTGCTTCGAGGTCGTCGCTTTCCAGAAGGCGGGCCAGCTCGAGGCGGTAGGCGCGCGTCGCGTCACGGGTCGAGCAGTCGCGCGCCACGCCCAGCACGTCGCTCCAGTGCTGGCGCGCGGGCACGGTCGCCGTCACGGTCTGATGCGGTGCTGCCGGCGCCGGGGCAGGCGTACCAGCGGCAGCCCGGGGCGCTTCAGCGAGCCCGACGAGCCACCAGGCAGTGCTGCCGCCACGCCGGTCGTCGCGGATGACCTTGCCCTCGCGCTGGAGCGCCTGCAGCCGTCGGCGCGTCTGCGGCACGGACAGGTCGGCCTCATCCGCGATCTCGCCGATCAGCGGCCCGTAGACGACGGCCGTGATGTCGCCGCCGCGCAGCGGCTCGTAGCGGGAGGCGCGCGCGACGGCGCGAAGGCACGCGCGCTTTAGGGCATGCTCGAAATCGGCAAACTTCTTGCTGAGCGCGGTCATGCGATCCGCACCGCGATAAGGTTGGCAAGCCGCGACGTGCGGTTCACGAGGGTGGTGCAATGGACGAGAATACGAAGGCGCTGATTGCAGCCCAGCTTGCGGCGGGCATGCTTGCGAGCGGTCACTTCACCTTTACGAAACAAAACTCTCGTGACGCAGACTTCGCGGTCGGTGTTTACCTCTCCGTGTTGGCTTCGATGAATCGCAACGAGCGGGCGGCGAGCGCTTAACCTCATCATGCGGCCTGCCGGATCGCGTTGATCACGTCCGTCGCCACGCGCGGGCACACGGCGTTGCCGAGCATATGAACGGCGTCCCGATGGTTCTTCGGGAGCTGGTAGTCGCTCGGGAAGCCCATGGCGTGGCGATACTCCTCGGCTGTCAGCATGCGCATGCGGTCACCATCGACCACTGCGTAGCGGTCGCGCGTGGTGACCGTGCCGATCGGGCGATGGATCGAACGACCGCCCCACTCGTTGCCGAAGTACGCCGTGAGGAAGCGATCACCGTGGGCGGCGCGCCCGGCGAGCACGCGCGTCAGGGTCTTCTCCGCACGGCCCGGCTTCTCGATCGGTGACCAGCGGCCTGCGCCGAAGTCGATGAACGTGGATGCCGGGACGTGCTCGCGCCGCGGCAGGCGGAGCTGGATCGAGTTGGCGGACCGCGTGCCGACGATGAAGACGCGCACGCGGTGCTGCGGCACGCCGTGGTCGGCGGCATCGATGAAGTAGATCGAGATCGAATACCCCAGCGCCTCGATGGCTGCCTTCCAGGCTTCGAACATCGCCCACTTCACGAATTCCTTCACGTTCTCGACGACGAACGCGTATGGCTTCTTCGCCTCAAGCGCCGCGACCACGGCCCACGCGGTCGACCGGAGCGAGTCATGGTGCGGCCGCTCCTTCCCCCGCGCGCGGCTGTGGCCTTGGCACGCCGGCGACGCCAGAAGCAGGTCGAGGTGGGGCAGCAGAGCGAAATTCGTCTGCTGAAGGTCCTGGCAGGCGTGGGTGGTCTCGGGATGGTTCGCCGCGTGCACAGCAACAGCTGCCGGCCAGTGGTTCGCTGCATAGACGACGTTGCAGCCCGCGGCGCGCGCGCCTTCGCTGAAGCCGCCCAGGCCGGCGAAGAGATCGCCCACGTCCAGTGCACCCGTGAGCGGCTTCTTCGCGATGGGGATGTGGTGGCTACCGTCAGCCATTGGTGTCGGTCCTGCTGATGATCTTGCGGATGGTTTCGAGGGTGTTGCAGCTGCCGGAGGCGTCAGTGACCCGCCACCCCTCCAGTTCGAGGCCCCGGAAGAACTCGCCGTAGGTCCGGTAGGCGCCGACGCATGCGGCGGTGAAGCCCTTGTGCGTGACGACGGTCCCGATGCGCTGGCGCGTGCCGTCGTGGCGCTCGAGGAACAGCTCGTAGGTCTTCTGCTGGCGCACCCGTCGGCACGCGGCGCGCACGGCGCCGGGCGTGATCTGGAATCGGTTGGCAACCTCGTCGGTCGTCCCGGCGGCGCGCGCGGCCGCGATGGCCTCGTCGCGCTCGTGGTCGCGCATGCCTGCGTAGATCGGGGCGGCGGCCATCACTCGGGCCTCGGCAGGTTGAAGATCGTCGCCAGGCGCTCGAACAGGCGGCCGTGCTCGAGCATCATCAGCGCGAGGTTCGCGTCCGCTTCGGCGGCGGCGCTCTCCGGCTCGTCCGGCACCTCGTCGAGCACGACGTCGGTGAAGCGGACCTTGCGGAGCACGAGGTCTTCACCGAGCACGAAGCTGATGCGGTCGTCGAACACCAGGCCGATACGGAAAACTTGCTTGCCTGTCCGCAGGTGCTCGCGCACCTCGTCGGTATCGAGGTCCTGCCGGCGGCAGCGCGCGACAGCGCCTGAGGCCGTAGCCGGGTCGCGCAACTCGATCTCGTCGCCCAGCTCGAAGCCGGTGGGCAGCTTTCCCGTCGCGACCCAGTGGGTCATCAGCACGCGGGGCGATTCCTCCGGCGCGAGCGGCACAGCCGGGAAGGAGCCCAGCGCCTCGCGCAGCTGCGATAGCACGTCTTCGGCTGCGCGGCGGCTTGCGGTATCGACCACGAGCCAGCCATCCCGCGCGTCGGCGTAGGCCCGGATGCGTGAAGCCCTGACGAAGGCGCGCGGCAGCAGCTCGTTGAGCACGTCGTCCTTGATGCGCTTGCGCTCCCGGCCGCTCACCTTCCTGCCCTCGGCCTCGGCGATCTTCTCGACGCGCTTGGCGATCTCGTCGTTGACCACGCCAGGCGGCAACAGCTTCGTCTGGGAACCGGCGGCGATTGAAGTCACCGCCCCCACGTGGTGAGTAAGGTCGTGGGCGGCGAGGCTGGTCGGCGACACGAAGCCCCGGGTCGAGAGTTCCATCGGACCGACATCGCGCAGGCGGTGCTCTGGAAGCACTTCGTCGAGGCGCGCGAGGTCTTCGGCGACGGCGGGTGAGAAGCGAAACAGCGTGAGGTTGCGGAAGAACATCAGGAATCCTTGCCGGCGCGGCCGGCCGCGATCAGAAAGGGATGTCGTCTTCGTTGAACTGCTCGCCCTGGGCGGGCGGCGTGGATCCGCTGGCGCGCTGCTGGTCGGCGTCGCGCTGCGCGCGGCCCTTGCCGGTGCGGCCGCTGGCGCGCTCCCCGCCGCCGAAACGGGAATCCCCGTAACGGTCTGACGGACGGTCGGCCTGCTGCCCACCGAGCATCTGCAGCTCGCTCGCGATGACGTCGGTGGTGTAGCGCTCAATGCCGTCGCGGTCGGTGTACTTGTCGTGGCGCAGGGAGCCCTCGACGTACACCTGACGGCCCTTCTTCAGGTACTCGCCGGCGACCTCGGCGAGGCGCCCGAACAGCTTCACGCGATGCCACTCGGTGCGCTCCTGCTTCTCGCCCGACTGCTTGTCGGTCCACTGCTCGGACGTGGCGATGCTGATCGTGGTGACCGCCGTGCCGCCGCCGGTGTACCGGACGTCGGGATTGCCGCCGAGGTTGCCGACGAGGATCACCTTGTTGACGCCGCGAGCCATCAGGCGATCGCGCCGCGCTGCGTGACGTCGTCGCCCGCGCCCTTGCTCAGGTCGCTCACGGCGGGCTCGGCGGCGGCGGTTTCGACGTCGGCGCCGTCGTGCAGAGCGCGGACAAGCTCGTCCTGCCCGGCCACCTCGACGGTGTACTCGTCGAGCGCGACGTGGCGCAGCGCCTGCGCCTGCGAGGTGGCACGCACCAGGCGCACGCTGTTCGTGTTGCTGCGCTTCACGGTGTAGATGCGGGTTGGGGTCTTGCTCACTGCGGATTCCTTTGCTGGCGAGGCCGGCGCTGTTGAAGAGGTGGCCGGTGAAGCACCGCCGGCCGTCGGTACGCGCCACACCTCGGGGGAGGGGGAAGGCGCGGGCGTTCAGTGACCGCAGAAGGCGATCAAGGCGAGAAGGCCGAGCAGCGGAAGTCCCAGGCCCTTCGCGAGGTCGAGCCAGTCGCGCCGCGTCATCGGCCGGTGCGCCTGCGCGTGCTCGCCGATCTGCGCGAGGTGGATCTCGAAGTCCGTCACGGCTTCGCCTCGCACCGCTCGGCGGTGACCACGACCACGGGTGTGCCGTAGAGGCCCATCGTTCCGACCTGCTCGGTCTTGTGGCCGCGCACGCACGCCGCGCTGGACTGGGTGAGGGTGGAAACCTTGAGGTCCGGCCGCGCACGCCACTCGCCGCAGGCGGTAAGGGAGACGGCGGCGCCGATCAGTATGAAGACGACGAGCCAGCCGCCGCGCTCTTCGAACCAGCGCTGGAGCGCGGGCGTGGACGAAGAGGCGTGGCGCAGCTGCTCGGCGGCGCGCTCGTCGCGCACTTCGCGGTCACCGGCGCGCTTCGTCACGGCGTAACGGAGGGCCTGACGCTCGCGGATCGTGAGGCGGTTCATGCGGCACCGCCGGTGCGCGCGCTGCGGATGTCGCGGGCAATTTCCATGAAGGCGTCCCGGCGAACGCGGCATCGGCGGGATTCGTCGTAGAGGCGGCCCGACTTTCCGCAGCGGAGCTCCGCACGAGCATCACGGCGCAGGCCGACCCGCCACCGATTTTGCTCACGGGCCGCGGCTACCCAATAGCCCACAGCAAACGCCGTTGCACGCGCCTCTCGCTGCTGGTCGTTCATGCCGCCGCCTGCTGCGCATCGCGCGCCATCTGCCCGTAGTGGTTGGCCGCAGCATTGCGGGCGCTGTCGAGGAGCGCGTTGTGCGCGCTGCACAAGGCCCGGTAGGCGTCCTTCGCATGGAAGGCGGCTTCACCCGGCGAGGCGAGGTCGGACTCGATGTCCGCGATCACCTGGTTGACGGTGCGGGTCAGTTCGCCGAGGCGATCCGCGAGCCGCTGCTGGCTACCGAGTGCATTCTGATTGGTGCGCATGGTCCTCTCCCTCGCCGGTGTCCGGCGGCGTGGAAGAGAGTCTATTTCTCTGAACTAGCGACAGTCAAGAGAAATGAACTTATCGGGTACAGAGCACTAAACTGCATTCAGTGTATGTTTATCTTAGTAGCGTGCCGCTGGTGCTTGTCGTCAAACCCTTACGGCTTGGTCGGAGCGATGCTCCAGCTCACGCTCGTTCCAATCACGGACCGCAGGTTTCGGCCGCGATAACGGAACGCAGGCGATCATTGAGCAGGGCGAGTCGCCGCTTGGCCTCCGCGTTCTGGCCAGGCGCCCACGAGTCGAAAGAGACGTGGATGGCATATGCGCCATTGCCAACTGGCTGGCGCGTAACTCGCCCTCCGAAGAGGCCGGCGCCCGTCGGAGCGTATGTTTCCAGCAGGGAAGGGGTGGCCATCCGGAGGCGCATGCCGCTCATTTCCTCGATGCTCGCCGACGCTGCAGCCCAGGCCGCATCGCACCGAGTGGGGCAGTTACAGACGGGTATTTCTGCCATCGCAGGCGGCCCGCCGACCCGGAAGGGAGCAACCTGTAGCTTGGGCGGGTCGATCATCATCTGAGGAGCGGCGAGCGCGGCGATCGCCATAGCGCCTACGACTGCGAGCATTGACCTCCCCCTATCCCTGACGTCCGCCCATGATAGGAAAAAGCCCGCCGGAGCGGGCTTTAATCACTTCTTCTTGGAATCGCCGTTTGGTTGCTCTGCCCTGACTTTGGCAGCCGCATCATTGGCCGCTTTGTCGGCTGCCGTTTGGATGGATTGCTGAATTCCCGACCCGGCTTGGTAGGCCGACCAGCCATCTGCCTTGAGCGCGTATTCCAAACCACCGAGCGCTAGTACCGTAGCGATAGCCGTGCCAATGATCGTCCATTTCAAAGACTTATTGCTATCTTTCACCTTGTCCATAGCGCCATCAACCGCATCGCCCAGGTCTTTGAACAACTCTTTGCGGGTGTCGCTGGCTTCTTGTTTGGAACGCAAGATGCCGTCGACCACCTGTTGGTTCGCACGTTCAGAAGCTCTCTCGATTCGCTCAATGAATTCGTCAGTCCGTTTGACTTGGCCTTCATAAGCAGTCTCCATGCGTTGAAGCCGAGCGTCCATTCGCTCCTCTATGAGCTGGAGCTTGAGGTCGATTTCGTCGCGAGTCATGGCTCCATTCTCATACGTTTCCTTCGTAGGCGCACGCGCTGGCTGACGCGGGGCTAGGGACCCCGTAGGGTCAGCGGAAATGAACGACGATAAGTAACTGTAATTACTATCAATAAATGACAAGATGGGTATGGATGGCCTAGCTGGCGACCAGCTATTCCAATCGTCCACCGTGACAGCCGGATCTTCTTGGAGGGCATTGACCGTGATCATTTCCACGTCGGCGCCGTATGCCTTCGCCGAAATTTTCGTCGGGGGATCAGGCCAACGCCCACGGAGCTCTTCAGCGAGGCTTCCGGACATATCCAAGGCTCTCGACTACTTCGTCACCTAGGGTGTCGAGGACACCGCGCGCGAGATCGCGCATCCGGTTCGGAGGGATGCGGTGGACGTAGGTCATGACTCGCTCCACAGCAAGATCCTGCCCGGACACTGTCATTACATCCCGCCCGAGAGCCACCACGTAGTACTTCTCACCGTCGGTCATTTCCGCAGAGCCAACGATGACGTGATCGACAATCTCGTTACCCAGGCCCGGGCCCTTCACCCACGCCAAATTACCATTCTGGATCGACTGCACCACGGGCCCCGAAGGCCCTTCGTTCTCTGCCACATTGCCCCCTGAAGTATGAAAATGGATCTCGGATGAAACCTGAGAAAGGATGTCATCGTCGTGCATAACCGTCTGTAGGGTTTCCCCTACACGAGGCTAGTCTTCCCAGCTACCGATCCATCGAACGCGCCCGTGGATGGCGAACTGCCTTGTTTCTTCGACCGCGACGGGCTTGCGCCACTTCGGGTCGTCCTTGTTGTCGCTGGCGATGAACCAGCGCCCGCCCAGCTCGACCAGCCGCTTGGCCATGAGCGTACCCTCGTAGCTGATCACGTAGATCTTGTCGTCACGAGGCTCGATATCTGAAGTGTCGAACAGGATGGCGTCGCCATTCTTGATCGTGGGCGCCATGGACTCGCCGCGGCCGTAGAGCACCGCCAGCCGATCAGCCCGAAGCTTTTTGCGGCGGAGGCTCTCGGCCCGGAACTTCAGCTTGTGGGTCTCGGCGTAGTCATCGACCACCGCACCCTCGCCCAGGGCGGCGGCTTGGCGCACGCCGATGATGTCGGCCCAGCCTTCCTCCGCCACCTGCTCGACGTCGTCGGCCGAGCCCTTGCCCCAAACCAGCCAGTCCCGACTGACATTGAGGTAGCCGGCGACCTTGTTGATGGTTTCCGCGCGCACCTTCTCGGGCTTCGTCGTGTCGTTCAGGATGTTGTAGATGGCGCCCTTCGAAAGGCGGCAAGCCGCGATCACGTCAGGCGCAGTGCGCTGCCGCAGATCCAGCGCTTCTTGAAGTCGGGTCCCCATGCTCATGGGCGCGAAGATAGGGACGAAGCGGTTCAGAGAGCTTGACTGAGCAAAGTTCATAGCTCTAGACTCGCGCCACATGGACCTGACCAAAAGCGCCGTTCGTTCCGCCCTTGGTTTTACCAAGGACATCCAGCTGGCCGAGTTCTTCGGCGTCGGCAAGGCCGCCGTCTCCAACTGGCCAGAGGACGAGCTGCTGCCCGAGGCGCGCCAGTGGCAGGCCAGGGCGAAGCGACCCGACCTGTTCCCGCCGGAGGACGCTGGGCGACACCGAAGCCCGGCCGCCTCGGCAGGGGCGACGGCCGAAGCAACTCCGACTGTTCTGACCGGGAAGGTGGCCTGACGTGGCATCCGTCCTCTCGATCGTCTTCTTCGCGACCTGCGTGCTCTGGCCGATCGCCAAGCGGGCAGGGCGCTGACGCGCCACCCGAACGAAGTCCCCTGATTCCCTGCTCACCCTGTTTTCCATGGTGAGGACTGTACCGGCGGGGTTCCGCCAATTCTTCATGTGAGTGAGACGCCCATGTATGTTCTCGACGCCGCCGCCCAGACCGTCCACGCCTATCCGGGTGGTGCCGAATCGCTCGCGCCGCGCATCGGCGTGTCCGCCGGCATCCTGCGCAACAAGGTCAACGTCAACAACACGACGAACCACCTGACGCTCGCCGAGGCGAACGAGATCATGGCGGCGACCGGCGATCACCGGATCCTCCAGGCGCTGGCGCAGGAGCATGGCTACGCGCTGGCGCGCATCGACCACGGCGCGGGCGGAGACCGCACGGTCGTTCACCACCTGCTGGACCTCGGCATGGCCGAAGGCGAGTTGTCGCGCACGATCCACGACGCGCTCGCGGACAACGTCATCACCTTCAACGAAATGAACGCGATCGCCGCCGCGGGCCATGCGAACCAAGCCGCTCTGATCGGCCTGATCAACCGCCTGCGCGTCGCGGCTCATGCCGCCCCGGTGTCGGCATGAGCGGCCCGTCACGCATGTGCTGGTGCGATGACATGGCGTGTCGCTTCACGGACCCGGGTCGGCCTTGTCCTTCGCCGCGCCCGATATGGGCCGAGCCGAACGGCTACGACCCGCAAGCGGTAGACCCCACCGAAAAGTGGAACGGTCGCCTGTTCACCTGCTCGCCGTCGCTGAGTCCCGATCGGTGAACCACCTGGCGTTCCCGGGCTACCGCCAAGCATGCGCCGACATGGCGCAGCTGGACGCCTGCGGAAAGACGCCGGACTGGGACACAGCCGCTGACCTGATTCTGCGCACGCCTTCCCGCTGGGACCGGCCACCGCCGCGTCCACAGCTTCCCCTGTTCAACCAGCAGCACGCTAACCCGGGGGTAGCTTCCCGGGGACAACCGGATCCGGCCGGCTGCGTGTCTGCACTTCGCCGGAACCCGGAGTAGGTATGCACGACAACGACCTTGATGATCTCGCGACCATCGCAGCAATGACGGTTCGCCTCGCCGCGCGCGCTTCCGCCGCGGGAAACAGCGACGCCGCCGCGTCGGTGAACGACATCGCATCCAGCTGCATGGCCTGGCTCTGCCTCACGCTGGACGTGAACGGCGACGAGGTGCGTAGCAGGGCTGCGCAGCGGCTGGCTGATGAGCGCGCGATGCGTGCCGCGGCGGTGCACTGATGGCTGGCGACTGGATCAAGATGCGTTCGGACCTCTTCACGCATCCGAAGGTTGTCCGCATGGCGTCCGCATTGAAAGCGGACAGATTGCGCGTGGTCGGCGGACTCATGTCCGTGTGGTGTCTTTTCGACGCGCACTCGGCCGATGGAAAGATCGAAGGCTACGACTTCGGCACGGTCGACGAACTGCTCAACTGGCCGGGCTTCGCGGCGTCTATGAGCGCCGTGAACTGGCTGGCGCAGGACGGCGAAAGCCTTGTCCTGCCTGACTTCGACAAGCATAACGGCCAGTCCGCGAAGCGCCGTGCGCAGGACGCCGACCGGAAGAGGGAAGTCCGAAAGACGTCCGCATCGAATGCGGACGCAAAGCGGACCAGAGAAGAGAAGAGAAGAGAAGAGAAAGAGCAGGGCGCGACTGCGTCGGCGCCTACCCTCGAACTCGTCTCCGACGAACGAGGACAGGGCGACAAGCCGCCGAGCAAGCGCGGCACACGGCTGCCGGACGACTGGCAGCCCAGCGACGAGGACGTGCAGTGGGCTCGCGCCGAGCGGCCCGACGTGGATCTGCGCGCCGAGCTGGCGTCGTTCCGCGACTACTGGCGCGCCAAGCCCGGCGCCGATGCGGTGAAGCTCGACTGGTCGGCCACGCTGCGCAACTGGATTCGCCGCGCAAGCCCGTCACGGTCTAACGGCGGCGGTCGCCAGCCTAACCCGGTCCGACCGCGCCGCGAGCTGACGCGGGAGATCGCCCGATGACCAGCTTCCGCGCCGAAGCCGCGGCGATGGGCCTGCGCGTCCCGCCCCACTCGAACGACGCCGAGCAGGCCGTGCTGGGTGGCCTGATGCTGTCGCCGCGGGCGCTCGACCGCGTAGCTGGTCGCCTCGCGCCGGACGATTTCTATCGCCGCGACCACCGCGTGATCTTCAAGGCCATGCTGGGGCTGTCCGAGCGCGGCACGCCCTGCGACGCGATCACCCTGGGCGAGTGGTTTGTGGCGAAGGACCTCGGCCACATGGTCGACGCGACGTACCTGATGGAGCTGGCAAACACGACGCCGAGCGCGGCCAACATCGTCGCCTACGCAGCCATCGTGCGCGACCACGCGACCCGGCGCCGCGTCATCGACACCGCGACGCGGCTCGTCGAGCAGGCCTTCGCCGCCAACGACGACACGGGTGAACTGCTCGACAGCGGCATCACCGAGCTGATGGGCATGCAGCGGGTCGAGACGACCACCGAGTTCACGCTCCGCCAGGCGCTGTCGCTGGCGTACGAGAGGGCCGAAGAGGTGAAGCGCCTGGGCGGTCTGGTGCCGGGTATCTCGACCGGCCTGACCGACCTTGACGACGTGCTCGGCGGCTTCCACGACTCCGACCTGATCGTCATCGGCGCGCGCCCCGCGATGGGCAAGACCGCGCTGCTGCTGAATCTCGCGCTGGCCGCCGGCCGCCAGCGCCGCAGCGACAGCGGTGATGTCGAAACCGTGCCCGTTCCCGCCGGCCTGATCTCCACCGAGCAGCCGGTCGTCCAGCTCGGCGCGCGCTTCCTCGCGATCGAGGCGGGCATCAAGGCCTCACGCCTGCGCAACGGCTCCCACGATGAGAGCGACCTCGAGCGCATGTTCTTCGCGGTCCAGCGCCTTCAGGACCGCGAGCTGGTCATCAACGATCGCGCGAGCGTGACCATCGCCGACGTGCAGCGCACTGCGCGCCGATGGAAGCAGGAGCGCGATATCGGTGTGCTGTGGGTCGACTACATCCAGCGCATCCACGGCTCGGACCGCCGCGCGAAGAAGAACGAGCAGGTCGCCGAGGTCGCCGCTGGCCTGAAGGACATCGGCCGCGAGCTGGACATCCCGGTCGTGGCGCTCGGGCAGGTCCGTCGCGAGGTCGAGAATCGCGCCGACAAGCGCCCGAACATGGGCGACCTGTCCGACTCGAGCGAGATCGAGAAGGAAGGCGACCAGATCGCCATGATCTACCGCGACGAGGTCTACAACGCCGAGACCGCGGACAAGGGCCTGGCCGAGATTCTGATCGAGAAGAACCGCCACGGCCCGACAGGCCTCGTCCGCACGCAGTGGATCGCCGAGACGATGAAGTTCGCCGACTGGCGCCCGGGGAGGGACTGGGATGCCTGACGACCTGCTGGCGCGCATCGGTGGCGAGCTTCAGCGCTATGAGGTCGAGCGCGAGGCCAACCGCGCCCGCCATCCATTCGCGATGGAGATCGTCGACGGCCTGCGCGCCGTGGGTATCAAGCCGCGTGTCGTGCACGCGGTGAACGCCGCCGGCGAGGTGTTGGGCAAGCCGCCCGTGCTCCCCGGCATCGGTGTCGACGGCGACAAGCTGGCGCACCTCCCCGAATACGAAGCGGCCTGGCGACGGATCCTCGGCAAGCAGCCGGACAACCGCCAGACCTACAACCTGCGCGCCCAGCGCGCCATCAAGCCCAACGCGTGGAGAGTGGACGAGTGAGCAGTGACCTGATCGAAGCGAAGAAGGCGGCGGTGGCTGCGACGAAGGCCCGTTCCACATGGGCCTATCGGAACAACTATGCCGGCCTCCCGAAGGTTTCGACGATCAGCACGCGGGAACCTACGAGTCACACCCTGCACCTGACGGGCCTGCATTCGTGGGACTACGCCAAGGTGGCGGGATGTTCGCTCGCCGCCGCTCGCAATCACCTGGGTCGTCTCGCGAAAGCTGGGCTCATCATCGAGCGGAAGGGCTGGTCAGGCATCCGGGACTTCACGCTTGTGCCAGAAGAGGCTGAGGCGCTCGGCCGGGAGATCATCGCGGAGCTGCGCGCCGAGGGCTTGCCCTACGACGACGAATGGCGTGCAGCTCGCGACGGGGTGGCCGCCGAGTGAAGCGCACACCCCTGATCCGCAAGACCCCGCTCAAGGCGCGCCGCGGCTTCGCTGCCATGACCGCCATTCGTCAAGCCTTGACGGCGGTGCAGTCGCGCGCGGTAGCGATCCGGCGCGCACTGCGGCGCGGGAAGGCGAAGGCCGCTACCGACGCCGAGAAGCGCCGCTGGGCCGAGTGCCGCCGGCGCGGCTGCGTGGCATGCCACCTCAACCTGGTCGACCACGGGCTGGCGCGCGCGAGCTACGCGAACGACCTTGAGATCCACCACCTGCTGTCGGGCGGTCGGCGCCGCGGTCACTCGTTCACGATCTGCCTGTGCCACTACCACCACCAGGGCAAGCGCCTGCCATACCCGGAGGCAGGCTACCGGGGGCAGGCTGAGAAGCTGGGGCCAAGCCTCGGGCGCGAGCCGCGCCGCTTCCGTGAGGTGTACGGCACCGACGACGAGCTGCTGGCGTACCAGACCCTCATGCTCGACGGGGCCGAGGTGTTTTCGTGAAGCCGCTCGTGATCGAGATCGACGACATGCGCCTCAAGGGCAGCCTGAACGCCCGCGAGCACTGGCGCGCCCGCGCGAGTCGCGTGCGACGAGAACGCGAGGCCGCACACTGGACCCTGCTCGATGCGAAGCGCCCCCCGCTTCCGGTGGTGGTCCGCCTCATTCGGGTGGCGCCCCGCTCCCTGGACGACGACAACCTGCAGGGTGTGTTCAAGGCCATTCGTGACGGCGTGGCGGACGCCTACGGCATCGACGACAAGGACCGCTCGCGCATCCGGTTCGAGTACGACCAGGAGCGCGGCGCTCCCCACCAGTACGGCGTGCGGATCGAGGTTCGGCCGGCATGACCATCCACTTCGCCACTCGCGCCGAACGCATCCTCGCCTCAGTGCGCGGGTCGTTGAACGTGCTGGTGAATGAGCCCTACGAACCGGAATCACTGGCGGTCCGGTGCGAAAACCTCGCCGGCATGCTCAAGCGCGCCGCCGGCGACCTGCGCCGGACGGCGAAGCAACAGAAGAAGAGCGGCGCCGCTGGCGCCGTGCACGACACGCGGAAGTAACCAAGGGGACCCTGAAGATGCGAGCGGCTGAACTGATGGCACGCCTTAACCCAACGAACATTCGATACGACGTCGGCCGCGGTGGTCTCCCCGAGCTGACCGCGCAGGACATCGCCGCCGCGATCGGCATGGTGTCGCCCGGCCTCGGCCGCGAGCTGATGTGCCGCCTGTGGTGGCCGGAGGGAGCGCAGCTCGCGGCGAAGGAGTTGGACAGGCTCCTGATGGAGGCGCAGCTCGGGGAGTGGAGGCGCCGCAGCGACGCCCTCATCACCGCCCAGCTGCGTGCCGAGGTCGCAGAATCGGACCGCCAACGGCGCGTCGCGAGTACCGCGGTGGATGCGGCGAAGGCCGAGCAATGGCCTCGTGTCGGTCCCGGCTCGCCTTACGCGAAGATCCGGATCGCCGTCCTCGCGGAAATGAGCGCCGCATGCCTCTGTCCCGACTGCCGTGGCCGCGGCTTCGTGATGATCGAGGGAAAGATTCGCGGCTGCGCGACGTGCGAGACGTCCGGCCGTGCGAAGGTCAGCGACCGCGCACGCGCCGAAATGGTGGGGGTGAACCGGGAGACCTATCGGACCTCGATCGCGCCTGTGTACACGTGGCTGATCGACTTCTGCCAGGCCTCACTGGAACCGGCGCGAAGGGAGTTCATGCGCCGCATCGAGTGACAGTTGCATCCTGTCACTCAACCCTAGATTATCCGTATCGTCACAAACGCTCGGCCATTCGGTCGGGCGTTTTTCGTTTCGTCCCGCCGCGGGGACGATCGGCCTGCACGGCGCTCCCCTCGTCGTGCAGGCCAATTTCCTACGGAGCTCCGATGGACGCCAAGACATTGCAGGCGGCCACCGGGATTTCCGGGCCGCGCGCCAACGAGTGGGCTGCGCCGATCACCGCGGCCATGGCCGAATTCGACGTCGTCACCCCAGCACAGCAAGCCGCCTTCGTCGCCGAGTGGGCGCACGAGACGGCGGGCTTCGCGCTGCTGCGCGAGGTCTGGGGGCCGAACGCGGCGCAGCGGCGGTACGAAGGCCGTGCCGACCTCGGCAATACGCAGCCCGGCGATGGCAAGCGCTTCATGGGGCGCGGCCTGCCGCAGTTGACCGGGCGAGCCAACTACACGAAGGCTTCCGCCGCCCTCGGCGTCGACCTGGTAAGGAACCCGCAACTGTTGGAGCAGCCGCTGCTGGCGGCGCGCGCCGCGGGATGGTTCTGGAAGGCGAACGGGCTCAACCGGTACGCGGACCGAGGCGACTTCCTCGGCCTGTCGATCCGGATCAACGGCAAGAACAAGGACGGCCTGCCCAACGGGTGGGAGGATCGCCAGCGCCGCTGGGCAATCGCGAAACGCGCTCTGGGTGTGCAGTGACCGAGCAGGACGACGAAGTAGCCATGGTCCACGAGCGCGTAGAAGCCACCGAAGCGCATGCGGCCGAGGTCGCCATGCAGCACATCAGTGCCTACGCGCCGTTCCTCGGCGCCATCGAAGCGGTCGAGGATCGTGGCATCAGCTCGTTCGAGCGCATCGCCTCGACTCGCGCCGTGAGCAAAGCTGAAATGACCGATCTGCTCGGGCGCGACATCCGCCGCTTCGTGCGCTCGCTGCGCCCGCGCACGGTCATCTACCCGCAACTGGGTTCGGTCCGGCTCGCCGTCCTCGCTCATGTAGCCATGGTGATCGGCACGCACGCCCTGATGCAGTGTCGCGAGCTGTGGGACGCGATCAGCCAGTCCCGGTGGGATGACGCGCAGGACGTGCTGCTGATGACCCGATGGCCGGAGCGGGCGACCGGGAACGGCGAGCGCCGCCGCATGCTCGAGCTTGCGCGAATGATGCGTACCGGCCTGGTCCCGATCGCCTGGACGCACTGATGCGTCGCGGGACCTACGTGCAGTCGATCGCGGCCCTAATCGTGATCGGCGCGTGGGTCCTCGACTTCCGGGTCGTCGACTTCATGCTGCGTAACGGCCTGCCAACCGGCGCCGACAGCGTGCTGCTCGGCACGATCCTCACCGCGTGGAATGGCGCCGCGACCGGCGTCATCGTCAGCTTCTTCTTCGGCCGCAGCAGCGACAGCGACCGGAAAACCGAAATTCTCGCCAACGCCACGCCGGCAGCGGCAGCGCCTACCGCCGCGGCCACGCCGCCCACCAGCCAGACGCAGACGCCATGACCGATGGATCCAGCGCAGCGCATGTGCCGGGCAGCGAGCGCCGTCGTCCACAGGTGTCACAGCGCCTGGCCGTCGCCATGATGGTCGCCGGCTTGAGTGGTACCAGCTACTTCGGCGCGACCTCGGTCAGCGCGCAGCGCGAGGCGGCGGTGACCCGTGACGAGGCGACCCGCATCACTGCGGCGCGCAACCGTTACGAGGACCTGTACCAGCATTGCCAAGAGCGCGAGTCGGATCGGATGAACCACCGTATCGACCGCATCGAGGACCGACGGTGAGCGTGAGGCTGGCTGCGATCGCTGCGCTCGCGCTCGCCGCAGCTGCCTTCGGCGCTGGATGGTACGTACGGGGCGAGTCCGCCCGTGCCGACCTTGCCGAATTGCAGCGTGACCGCGCCGCGGCCGACGCCGGCCTGGCGCTTGCGAGCGCGCAGGCTGAAGCGGCGCAGCGGTCGCGGGAAGAACATCAGGCGGCGGGCATCGCGTCCGCTGCCGCGAGCTACGAGAGAGGCAAGGCCGATGCAGTACGTGATGCCGAGCAGGCTGTTGCCGATCTCACTGCTGGTAATCGGCGGCTGCGCGACCAGTGGGCAACCTGTCAGGTCGCCAGCGCCGCTGCAGTGTCGGCTTTCTCCGGTGGACAGCGCGCTGATGGAGAAGACGGACTACGTGCGGCAGGCGTCGGAAGAGTTCTTCGAATCGTCGGGCAGTGCCAAGCTCAGCGCGACGCCCTCCAGCAAGCCCTGATGGCTGAGCGTGCCGAAGCTGCGGACGCTCGGTAGCCGGGTTGCGATGGCGCCGTCCCGGCAGCCAGCGACGCAGCGCACCGCGGACCGGCGGACGACAGGCAGGGCGCTTCAGGAGCGCCGCCTGCGCATCTGGTCGCGTGACCCGCACTGCGCCGCCTGCGGTCGGCTGGTCGCCATGCACGAGTTCGAGCTCGACCACGTCGTCGCCCTGACCAACGGCGGTGCGGACGTGGACGACAACTGCCAGGTGCTGTGCATCGGGCTCGACGGGTGCCACCACCGCAAGACCCAGGCCGACCTCGGCCGGGCGCGCGGACCCTGACCTCGGCCACCCGCCGGCCACCCGGGCGTCTCGCCGCGAGGGTGGGGGCGGGGCAAAAGTTCGGAGCGAATCGGCTGGGAAACCGACCGTCCTCTCACGCACGGAAAATTTCCCCTGTTTGATTAATTGCAACAGGGGCCGGAAATCAAACGACCCGCGCCGCGCAAGGCTTTCGGCCCGATCCGGCGCACCGAGGTGACGCATGCCGCGCGGTGGTCCTCGCCCAGGCGCTGGCCGCCCGAAAGGGAGCGGCTCGAAGGGCAAGAAAGCGTCCGCATCGAAAGCGGACACGAAGAAGACGAAGTCAAAGGCCGGGAAGGTGACGGTGTTGCCTCCCGGACCGCCGCCGAGCGACCCGGTCTTCGAGGGCGAGGTGCTGCCGGCGAAGATGAGCCCACTCGAGTACATGCTCCACGTCATGAACAACCCCAGGGCGGAAGGCGAACGGCGCGATCGAATGGCCGTCGCCGCCGCGCCGTACGTGCACGGAAAAATGGGCGAGCAGGGTAAGAAGGCGGCGAAGGACGCCGCCGCCGCGGCTGTCGGCGGCGGGAGCCGCTTCGGAGCTGCCCCGCCGCCGCGCCGGAACAACGTGAACTGATCGGATGGACTGGAGTACCGCCTGTCCCGACTGGGCCGAGCGCCTGGTTGCTGGGCAGTCGATCATCCCGCCGCCGATCTTCCCCGACGAAGCCGAGCGCGCGCTCGGCATCTTCAAGCAGCTCCGGGTGGTGGACCTTCCCGGCAAGCCGACCTTCGGCGAGTGCAGCGAGCAATGGGTCTTCGACTTCGTGGCGGCCATCTTCGGCGCCTACGATGCGGATACGGGCAACCAGCTGATCCGTGAGTTCTTTCTCCTGATCAGCAAGAAGAACACGAAGTCGACGATCGCCGCGGGCATCATGCTGACGGCGGTCATCCTGTGCTGGCGCGAGGACGAGGAGCACCTCATCCTTGCGCCGACGAAGGAGGTCGCCGACAACAGCTTCAAGCCCGCCGCGGGTATGGTGCGCGCGGATGAAGAGCTGAGCGACCTGTTTCATGTGCAGGATCACATCCGGACGATCACCCGGCGAGACTCCAAGGCCTCGCTGAAGGTTGTGGCGGCCGACACGGACACCGTGTCAGGCAAGAAATCCGGCAAGGTGCTGGTGGATGAGCACTGGCTCTTCGGAAAACGGGCCAACGCCGAAGCGATGTTCATGGAGGCCTTCGGCGGCCAGATCTCCCGCAACGAGGGCTGGGTGATCTTGCTGAGCACTCAGGCGGATGACCCGCCGGCCGGGGTGTTTCGCGAGAAGTTGCACTACTTCCGCGACGTGCGGGACGGCACGATCGTTGATCGGAAATCGCTGGGGGTGCTGTACGAATTCCCGCCGGACATGGTGAAGGCGAAGGCCTACCTGGATCCGAAGAACTTCTACATCACCAACCCGAACATGGGGCGCTCGGTCAGCGCCGAATGGCTCGAAGATCAGCTCCGGAAGAACCTGCCAAAGACGGATGGCACGCTCCAGCAGTTCCTCGCGAAGCACCTAAACGTCGAGATCGGCCTCAATCTCCGCTCTGATCGCTGGGCGGGCGCGGACTTCTGGGAGCAACAGGAGCGCCGTGAGGTCACGTTCGAGTACCTGCTGGAGTGGTCCGAGGTCATCGACTTCGGCGTCGACGGCGGCGGACTGGACGACCTGCTCGGTGCCGCCGCGATCGGTCGGCATCGAGTAACGAAGGAGTGGCTGGCCTGGACCCATGCCTGGGCTCATCCGTCCGTTCTGGCGCGCCGCACGGAGATCGCACCAGCGCTTCGCGACTTCGCTCGGCAAGGTCACCTCACCTTGGTGACGCGGATCGGCGACGACGTCGCGGAGCTTGCGCAGTTTGTCGCCCAGATCGAAAGCGCTGGTCTGCTCGACATGGTAGGCGTGGATCCCGCCGGTCTCGGCGGCGTCCTCGATGCGTTGGAAGAGGCAGGTGTACCGAAGGACAAGATCGTCGGTATCAGCCAGGGCTGGAAGCTCGGCGGCGCGATCAAGACCGTCGAACGGAAGCTGGCCGAGGGCACGCTGTGGCACGGCGGCCAGCCAATGATGAACTGGTGCGTGGGCAACGCACGCATCGTGGTCACCAGCAATGCAATCAACATCACGAAGCAGGCCAGCGGCACGGCGAAGATCGACCCGCTGATGGCCCTCTTCAACGCGGCGTCGCTCATGGCGCTCAACCCGGAAGGCCGCGGCGACATCGACGGCTTCGTAAGCAACCCGATCATGGTGGGCGTCTGATGGCCGAAAAGAAGCCCGGTCTGGTCAAATCGGCGTTGATCAACTGGCTCGGTATTCCGATTCAGTTGACGTCGTCGGAGTTCTGGCAGGAATGGTTCGGCACGTCGAAGAGCGGGAAGAGCGTGTCGGCGCAGAGCGCGATGCAGCTGTCGACCGTCTGGGCGTGCGTGCGGCTCGTCTCGGAAACCGTTCCTTCGTTGCCCCTGAAGCTGTATCGGCGGTTGCCTGATGGCTCGCGCGAGCTTGCGAGGAACCACGAGCTGTTCCGAGTGCTTTGCCAGTCGCCGAACAAGGAAATGACCCCGTTTCGCTTCATGCTGATGCTCGTCGCATCGCTATGCCTTCGCCACAACGCATTCGTGGAGAAAGTCCGGGTCGGGCGCAAGATCGTATCGCTGGTTCCGCTCCTGCCCCAGTGCGTGACCGTCAAGCGCCTCGATAGCGGTGCGCTCGAGTACACGTTCAGTGAGCCGGGCAAGCAACCGAGGAAGATCGCCGAAGACGACATGATGCACATCCGGGGCTTCGGCCTCGACGGTGTGTGTGGATCCGATCCGCTCAAGTACGGGCGTGACGTTCTGGGGTCGGCGATGGCCGCCGACGAGGCGGCGGGTGCGGTTTTCGCGAACGGTATGCAGACCTCGGGCGTGCTCACCCACGAAGCCGGAACGCTGAAACCGGGCCAGCGTGAAGAGCTGCGGAAGAGCCTGAACACCTTCGCCGGCAGCAAGAACGCAGGCAAGCTGATGGTCCTCGAGGCAGGCCTCAAGTATCAGGGCATCAGCATGGACCCCGAAGCAGCGCAGATGCTGGAGACGCGGCGGTTCAACGTCGAGGAAATCTGCCGCTGGTTCAAGGTGCCGCCGTACATGGTCGGGCACACGGACAAGCAGAGCTCGTGGGCATCGAGCGTCGAAGGCATGAACCTGCTGTTCCTGGTGCACTCCCTTGCGCCGATGCTGGAAAACATCGAGCAGGAAATCCAACGGTGCCTTCTGGGCGCCGCCAACGACGAGTATTACGCCGAGTTCAGCGTCGAAGGTCTCCTGCGCGCCGACAGCGCCGGCCGCGCCCAGTTCTACATCCACGCTTTGCAGAACGGCTGGATGAGCCGCAATGACGTGCGTCGACTCGAGAACCTGCCGCCGGTGCCGGGCGGCGACGTGCTCACGGTGCAGTCGAACCTGATTCCGCTCGACCAGCTCGGCAAGGTGCCGGCCGATGGGGCTCGCGCGCGTGCCGCACTCATGTCGTGGCTCGGCCAAGACGACAACCACGAAAAGGCCGCGAAGGCCGCTTAGGCGAGGACGATCGGATGAAGCACAACCGACTTCCGGGTATCCCGGAGGCCCGCGCACGGGCGGGGATCCAGTGCGACCTTTCACCGCGAGCGCTGGAGCAGTGGAACCCGTCCATTCGCGCCGCGGCTGACGACGAGGAAAGCTCTATCTCGATCCTCGACGTGATCGGCGCGGATTACTGGGGCGATGGCGTCACCTCGAACCGGATCGCCTCCGCGCTGCGCTCGATCGGCGCTAACAACCCGGTGACCGTGAATATCAACTCGCCAGGTGGCGACATGTTCGAGGGCATCGCCATTTACAACATGCTCCGCGCTCACAAGGGCGAGGTGACGGTGAAGATTCTCGGTATGGCGGCGTCGGCCGCGTCGATCATTGCCATGGCCGGTGACACCATCCAGATCGGCCGTCCCTCCTTCTTCATGATCCATAACGCGTGGATCGTGGCGATCGGCAACCGGAATGACCTCCGTGAAGCCGCTGACTACCTCGAGCCGTTCGATGCGGCGATGGCCGACGTGTACGTGGCCCGTACCGGGCAGGACACGAAGGCCGTGCAGACGATGATGGACAAGGAAACGTGGATCGGCGGCAGCGATGCCGTGGCGAAGGGCTTCGCCGACAGCCTCCTCGACGCCGAGGACGTAGCGGAATCGTCCTCTACCGCTTCCGCCACGCGCGCCGCCGCGCATCGTCTGGACCTTGCGCTGGCGAAGTCCGGCATGTCGCGTAGCGAGCGCCGGAAGCTCCTCAACGAAATCAAGTCTGGCACGCCTGGCGCTGCTGGACCGGGCACGCGTGACGCTGCCGACTCACTGGCCGACGAGGCCAACACCCACGCCGGTCTCGGTGTCGCACTCGCGCGACTCCGCCTGGCAGCAGCCATCTAATCGGAGATACGACCATGGCAGACGGTAGCAACGAGATCGTTCAGCTCCTGAACGACGTGACCAAGAAGCTCAACGCCTCCAGCGAGGAATTTAGCCGCAAGGCCGAGGATGCGATCAAGGAAGCCAAGAACGCAGGCAGCCTGTCGGCAGCGACGAAAGACGTCGTCGACAAGATCGCTAGCGAATTCAACGGCCTGCGCGAAACGCAGGAAAAGCTCCGCGCGGAGCTGGGCGAGGTCGAACAGACCATCGCCCGCATCCCCGCCCAGGCCAGTGCCGCCGCGAAGCCGAAGAGCTGGGGACAGCAGCTGGTCGAGAGCGAGCAGGGCCTGAAGGATGTGCAAGCGCGCATCAACTCGAAGGAAAACTTCCGGGCCAGCTTTCCGGTGAACGCGGCGCTCCTGAGCTCGGGCGTTGCCGAAGGCGTTGTCGAACCGCAGCGTTTGCCGGGCATCGACGCCATGCCAAAGCAGCGCCTCTTCATCCGCGACCTGATCGCGCCGGGACGCACGACCTCGCCGGCGATCTTCTGGGTGCAGATGACCGGGTTCACGAACAATGCCGCCGTGCAGGTCGAGGGCGCGAAGAAGCCCGAGTCGACGATCCAGTTCGCGACGAAGATCACCCCCGTTGCCACGATCGCCCACCTGTTCAAGGCGTCCAAGCAGATCATGGACGATTTCCAGCAGCTGCAGAGCACGGTCGACGTGGAAATGCGCTTCGGACTGAAGTACGCCGAGGAAGGCGAGATCCTGTTCGGCGACGGTACGGGCGCCCACCTGCACGGTATCGTGCCGCAGGCGTCGGCCTTCGATCCGGCGTTCGAGCTGGACAACCACACGGCGATCGATGATCTCCGTCTGGCGATGCTGCAGGCGCAGCTGGCACGCATCCCTGCGACCGGCCACGTCCTGCACTTCATCGACTGGGCACGGATCGAGCTCCAGAAGGACACCCTCGGCCGCTACATCATCGGCAACCCGCAGAGCTCGACCACGCCGCGGCTGTGGAACCTTCCGGTCGTCGAGACGGAGATCGCCACGTTCCAGGGCAAGTTCCTCACCGGCTCGTTCGCCTACGGCGCCCAGCTGTTCGACCGCGAAGACGCCAACGTCGTGATCTCGACCGAGAACAACGACGACTTCGAGAAGAACATGATCACCATCCGCTGCGAAGAGCGCGTGGCGCTGGCCGTGAAGCGGCCCGAAGCGTTCATCTACGGCTCGCTCACCGCTGCTGCCGCGGGTGCTGGCGGCTGATCTCTCACTTTGACGGAGGGGCCAGACGGCCCCTCCGATGGAGATGCGCATGAACGACAAAGTGAAGGTCAGGACCCTGCGCCCGGTGCTCTTCGAGGGCAAGCCACAGACTGAGTTCGAGACGACTGAGCTGCACCGTCGCGAGCTGGAGACGCGCGGCCTCCTCGAAGGCTCGAACGTGGCTGCGAAGCGTTCCAAGCCCGCCCCACGCACGTCCGGTGCCGAGTTCATCGATCGGAAGGCGGCGGAAGTAATCGCCGCGATCGAGGGGGCCGACCAGGCGCTGCTGGCGGAGGCACTCGAGGCCGAGCAGGCGAAGGGAGATAAAGCCCGCTCCACGGTCGTCGACGCCCTGCAGGCCGCGATCGATGGCTGATACACCGCTGGTCACCATGGACCAGGCGATCGCGCACGTCCGTGCCGATGCCGACGAAGACATCAGCGTCTATCTCGGCGCGGCAGTCATCGACGCGTTGGAATTCCTGAATCGAGCGGTCTTCGCGAGCCCCGAAGACATGGCGGCGGCAGTGCTCGCTGGTACGGCCGGGGACGATCCAATGGTTGTGAACGATGCCATTCGTGCGGCCATCCTTCTGCGGGTCGGCCAACTGTATCGGGACCGCGAGTCGGGTGACCTTCCGCTCGGAACGCGCACGCTGCTTCAGCCGTTCCGCGTCGGCCTCGGGGTCTGACCATGGGCCTTGCGGCTGGATCGCTGAACCGGCGCATCGCCATCCAGAAGCCCGGCACGGTCAAGGACCCCGCCGGCCAGCCCATCAAGGGATGGGTCGACCACGTCATCACCTGGGCGAACGTGAAGAGCCAGACCGGCATGGGGACGATCGCCGGCGAGCAGTCCGGCGTCGCCACCTCGGTCACGCGCTACAGCTTTCGGATCCGATACCGGCAGGGCATCGACGCAAGCATGCGCGTGCTGATGGGCGGCATCCCCTACGACATCACGTCCGTGCAGATGGACGAGGATCGCCGGGAGTGGACGGACCTCGTGTGCAACCGTGGAGCGAACGGTGGCTAGGGCGGCTGGCCCGGGCGTCAACAGGGCCGAGTTCGACGTCACTGAGTTCGAAGATGCCCTCGAACTACTCCGTGGTGACCTCCGGACGCACCTCGCACGCTCCATGGGCGTAGCCGGTGGGCAGGTCCTGCGCGATGAGGCAAAGGCCCGCGCGCCGGTGAAGGACGGCGTGCTGCGCGCCTCGATCTACCTCGCATACCGAGAGTCGGGGTCCAACGACAAACGGGTCCAGTACGTCATCGCGTGGAACGGTCGCAAGGCGCCGCACGGGCATCTGCTCGAATTCGGTCACTGGCAGCCTTTCAGGGTCGCCGCGCTCCCGGACGGAAGGTTTTACACGATGAAGACCCGGCTGCCGTCGCCGAAGTGGATTCCGGCGCGGCCCTTCTTGCGGCCGGCGCTCACTGGTGCGGCGGATCGCGTGCGCGCAGCGATGATCGCGCGAGGACGGGAGCGGCTGCCGCAGTTGCTTCGTCAGCAGTGGGAACGGGACGCGGAGGGCTCCGATGCTTGAGGAAACCCTGTACGCGCTCTTGGCGCCTCTTGCGGCTGGCGGTGCCAGTCCGGACGTCACGGAAGACAATCCGGTCTTCCCGTGCATCACGTACCAACAGGTAGGCGGCGAGACGTACCAGTACGTCGAGAAGACGCTGCCGGATCACCGCCACGCGCGCGTCCAGATCAACGTGCATGCCATGACCCGGATTGACGCAGCCACGATTGCCCGCTCGATCGAGCGGGCAATCATCGAAAGTCCACTTGTGGCGCAGGCCTATGGCGCCTTCGTCAGCACTTACGAGGACACGCTGAAGATCTACGGCACTCGCCAGGACTTCGGCATCTGGGTCAAGGAATAGACCCAGCCAGCCGCGCCGCCGCGCCGCTGTTTCCGACCCGGTCTAGCGCCGGGTTTTTCGTTTCCACGACAGAGGAATCCTCATGAGCTCCTTCTTCCCCAACGGCACCCAGTACGCCGTGTCGACCACCCTCGCGGCGGCGATCGCCCTCACGGCCATCACGAACGCGGACCCGGCCGTCGCCAGCGCCGCCGCGCCGCCGGCCAATGGCTCCATCGTCATGCTGACCTCGGGCTGGTCGGCGCTGAACGACACGGTCGCGAAGACCGGCAATGCCGATGCCGACAGCTTCGAGCTGGTTGGGGTCGACACCACCTCAGTGGCCGACTTCCCGGCTGGTGCAGGTGCTGGCACCGCGCGCGTCGCCGCCGGCTGGGTGCCGCTCACGCAGGTGCGCAGCGACGCGGTCACCGGCGGTGACCAGCAGTTCTTCACCTATCAGTACCTGGAGGACAAATCGAATCGGCAGCGTCAGAAGCCGACGACGAAGTCGCCGGTCGTGATCACTCTTCAGATGGACTACGACCCGGCGCTGCCGTGGTACGACGCGCTGGTCAAGCTCGATCGTGCCGGCCAGCCCGCTGTGCTCCGTGCCACGCTGCCGAGCGGCGACGTCATCTACTACCTGGCCTACCCGTCGTTCAACAAGATCCCGACGGGCAACATGAACGAGAACCAGCAGAACACCGCCACGTTTTCGCTGATCGGCGATCCGGTGCGCTACGAGGCCGCCGCCTGATGTTCACGATCAAGGCGAACCCCACCTTCCCGGCAACGATCACCATCGTCGGGCAGGGCGTCCGGAAGAAGCTCGAGGTGGTCTTCCGGCACAAGCTGCAGGACGAGGCGGAAGCGCTCCTGTCCGCCTTCGCTGCGGACCAGAAGGCCGCGACGGACGTGGTACTCGAAGTCGTCGAGAGCTGGGACGCGGACATGCCCCTCGATGCTTCCTCGCTTTCCGTGCTCAAGCAGAACCAGATCGGTGCCCTCGAGGCGATCATCGCCGCCTGGGCCACCGGGCTGAGGGTGGCCCGCGAGGGAAACTGAGGGAGGCGGTGCGGGCGCTCTACGGGGAGCGCCCCACCGCCGCTCAGGCTTCGCTGATCGGCTTGCGCGCGTCTGACTTCCCGAAGGAGCAGACGCTCGTCGAGCTCTGGCCCGAGACGTTCCCACAACTCCTTTTCTTCCGTGGTTTCACCACGCAATGGCGGCAAGGCCCGGGCGGTCCGGTCGGCCTCGACTACGCGGTGATCTTCCACGAGCTGGACCGCAAAGGTCTGGCGACTGACGCCTACGACGACATGCTCCACGCCCTCCGGATCATCGAGGACGAGGCCCTGAAGCTGATCCACACGAAGAAGCCATGACCGACGACAGCATCGGCACCGCGCGCCTCGATATCGTCGTCGACACGACGCAGTTCGACGCCGCGATCAACTCGGCGAAGCGGAGCGTCAGCTCCATGTCGCAGGAGGCGCAACGGGATTACGCGCAGCTGTCGGCGGCCGAGCGTCGCCGTGTGGATTCGCTCATTCGTCAGGCCGACACGCTCAAGCTCACGCGCGCCGAGCAGATCGCCTACAACGCCGCGCTCAAGGGCGTGCCGCTGAGCATCCTTGATGACCTCAAGGCCAAGCTAGCGGCTCAGGAGGCGGCCACCAAGGGTGTCACCGACGCCAATGGCAAATACGTCCTGAGCGAGAAGGCACGCGCCGCGGCGATGCGTGGCGTCCCTGCTCAGATCACAGACATCGTTTCCGGCCTCGCAACCGGGCAACGCCCCCTCACTATCCTTCTGCAGCAGGGCGGCCAGCTGAAGGACATGTTCGGCGGCATCGTGCCGGCGGCAGGAGCGCTCGGCCGCAGCCTTCTCGCGCTGATCAACCCGGTCACGCTTGTGGCCGGCGCCCTCGGCGGCCTCGTGCTGCTGTGGAAGGACGGCGCTGACGAGCAGGACGGCTTCCGGCACGCCCTCGCGCTGACCGGCAACCAGGCAGGGCAGACGGCCGACCAGCTCGCGACGTCCGCGCGCGACATCGCCAAGCAGGTAGGCGGCACCGCCGGAGCGGCCGCCGACGCCGTCACGAAGGTCGTCCAGTCCGGCCAGTTCGTCGGCACCCAGATCCAGCTGGTCGCGCGCGCCGCGGTCGCGATGAACCGGGCAACCGGAGCAGCCATCGACGACACAATCGCGCAGTTCTCCAGGCTCGCTGACGACCCGGTGAAGGCCGCCGAGGCGCTCGACAAGCAGTTCCACTTCCTCACCCAGTCGACGAAGGACCAGGTCGCGGCGCTGGTCGAGCAGGGGAGACAGCAGGAGGCGACCGCGTTGCTGTTTCAGCAGTATGCGGACGCCGTCTCGACGCGCTCGAAGGATGTCCTCGACGACGCGAACGGAATGACCAAGGCGTTCCGCGCCCTGAAGGACGAAGCGATCGGTCTGTGGAACGCGGTCGGCGATGCGCTGCGGCCCAACACCCTGCGCGACGATCTTCAGGAGCAGCTGTCTAACCTCGCCGAACTCCAGGCGCAGGCGCGAACCGGCGTGCGTTTCCGCTGGAACATCGACGGGATCGTCGACATCAACAAGGAGATCGACAAGACCAAGGCCAGCATCAACCTGATCCAAGACCAGTTGATGGGGCAGGACAACCTGAGCGTCGCCACGGCCGCGGCGAACCGGATCGAGGCGGATGGTGCGGCCGGAAAGCGCGTGCTCGATGCAGCGACGAAGCAGTACGCCACTACGATCGACAAGTACAAGGACGAGCGGCAGAAGATCGTCGATGCCGCGGCCGCCGCGCTCAAGGCCGACCCGGGCAACGAAAAAAAGATCCTCGAGGACAAGACGAAGGCCCTGAAGGGCCTCGACGAGCAGTACCAGAAGGCTGTCGACGGGCAATCGCGCGCCGCGGCCGCTCTCGCGAAGCCTGGCCAGACGCTGATTCAGCGGCTCCAGGAGCAGATCGCCGCCAATGAGCAGGACGCAGCGAGCACCGACAAGCTCACGGCCTCCCAGCGCCTCCGGATCGCGGTCGAGGCTGACCTCAAGGCTGCGGGCGACAAGGTCAACGCTGCCGATCGCGCGAGCATCAAGTCCCTGCTGGACAAGCTGGAGACGACCGACAAGCTGAACAAGGCGAATGACGACCGGGTCAAGGCGACCGAGCAGCTGGCCCGGCTGATGGCGCAGCTCAACGCCCAGGAAGAGAACCAGCGCGACGCAAACAGCGCTGACCTCGCACAGTATGGTCGCGGCAGCGACGCCGTTGAGCAGCTGCGCCGCCGGTTGGACATCGAGCGGACCTACACGGACGGCCTGAAGCAGCTGCGCGACCGCGGCGTGGCAGAAGGGACGGAGTCCTACCGCGTGCAGGAGGAAGCGCTCCGGGCATCGCGAGATCGCATGCTTGGCGTGGAGCAGGACTACCAGTCCAGCCGCCTCGCCATCATGAGCGACTGGCGTAACGGTGCGCGCCGCGCTATCGAAGACATCACCTTCGAGGCGCAGGACAACGCGAGCACGGTCGATTCGTTCATCCGCGATACCGCTAGCGGCCTTTCCGACTACATCGTCGACGCGACCACGAAGGGCGAGCGGAGCATCAAGAGCTTCGTGTCGACCCTGTTCGCGCAGGCGGCGCGAATCGCAGCAAACCGAAGCGTGGCGACCTTGCTGAACTGGGGTCTGAGCTTCATCGGCTCGGGGAACAGTTCGGGACCTGGCGATGCGCTCAACGGAGGCAGCAACTACACCGGCTCCGGATCGCTCTCCACGTCTTGGCCTGGTATGACGGCCAACGCCAAAGGTGGCGTCTACGACTCGCCCAGCCTGTCCAAGTATTCCGGTCAGATCCTAAGCCAGCCGACGTTCTTCGCGTTCGCGAAGGGTGCCGCACTCGGGGTCGCCGGCGAAGAGCCGGGCCGAAGCGAGGCCATCATGCCGCTCACCCGCACGTCCAGTGGCCGTCTTGGCGTCGAGGCTGTGGGCGGCGGAAGCGGAGGAACGGTGATCGACGTGGATGTCGTCGTGAACGCCGACGGGAGCGGCGATACCACCGCCGAGGGCGACTATCAGGCCTTCGGTAAGCAGCTCGGCGAGAACATGCGGGCGGTTGCCCAGCAGGAACTGCAGCGGGCCATGGCGCCGGGTGGCGCGCTTTGGCGGGCGAGGGGCTGACGATGGCCGAGACGTTCCCGTGGCGTGGTATCGGT
This sequence comes from Luteibacter sp. UNC138MFCol5.1, assembly GCF_900110505.1. Taxonomy (GTDB): domain Bacteria; phylum Pseudomonadota; class Gammaproteobacteria; order Xanthomonadales; family Rhodanobacteraceae; genus Luteibacter. The sequence goes on along the minus strand of NZ_FODZ01000002.1, from coordinate 558,346 downwards.
CAGCCGGCTGGTCAAGCGGCCTTCCGCGTGCTCAAGTCGCAGTTCGGCGACGGCTACTCGCAGGAAGCGGCCGACGGCATCAACAACGAGGTCCAGACGTGGCCCATGCAGTTCGTCGGCAGCCGGGCCGAGGTCATCGCCATTCGTGATTTCTTCCGCCGCCACGCTGGCGCCGTCGCCTTCCTGTGGACCCCGCCGCTCGGTGAGCAGGGCCGATACAAGGTCACCTCGTATAGCCCCGTACACCAGGGCGGCGACGTCTACACGATCAGCGCAACTTTCGAGCAGAAATTCTCGCCATGACGATCTTCGCTGACATCCAGACCCTAGAGCCGGGTGCATGGGTGGAACTTCTCGAGATCGACGCCCGTCCCATCACGAACGGCGGCGCGGGCGACATCCTGCGATTCCACGGGTACACGCAGGTCGGTGCCATCATCTGGCAGGGCATCTCGTACGAGCCGTGGCCGATCGCCACGCAGGGCTTCAAGATCGACCCGGACCAACCGCCGGTGCCCACGCTGGCCGTCGGGAACGTCAACGGACGAATCACGGCGCTCTGCCTTGCGTTTCAGGACCTCGTCGGGGCCCGCTTCACCCGACGCCGCACGCTGGGGAAGTACCTGGACGCCGTGAACTTCCCCGGCGGTAACCCGACGGCGGATCCTGAGCAGGAGGTGCCGCCGGAGCTCTGGTTCATCGAGCGGCGCTCCGCCGAGGACTCCACGCAGGTGACCTTCGAGCTGTCGAGCCCGATGGACTTCGGCGCCCGCCAGCTTCCTCGCCGGCAGATCATCGCGAACGTCTGCAGCTGGCTGGCCATCGGCGGCTACCGCGGCCCGTATTGCGGCTACACCGGCCCCGCCGTCGCGAAACCGGACGACACGCCGACGTCCGACCCGGTGCTCGATATGTGCGGTGGCCGTCTGACGTCGTGCCGCCTTCGGTTCGGGCAGGACGCCGAACTGCCCTATGGCTCCTTCCCAGCCGCGACGCTGATCAAGTGATGAAGGCAAATACCGAGAAAGCCATCCACGCGCACGCCATCGAGGCGTATCCGCGCGAGGCGTGCGGCGTCATCGTCGTGCGGCGCGGGCGTGAGCGGTACATGCCGTGCCAGAACCTCGCCACGACGCCCGACGAGCACTTCGTGCTCTCGCCGCGCGACCTCGCCGCTGCTGAGGACCAGGGCGACGTGACGGCGATCGTTCACTCGCACCCGAATGCGCCGGCGAGGCCGTCGGAGGCCGACCGCGTCGGCTGCGAACGGTCGGAGCTTCCGTGGATCATCGTCTCGGTCATGCCCGGCGCGGCGCTGCCGGAGGGTGGCGGAAACGCAGGTGATCGAGCCGACCGGTTACGAGGCGCCGCTCGTGGGCCGCACCTGGGCGCATGGCGTGCTGGATTGCTGGGCGCTGTGCCGCGACTGGTACGCGCGCGAGCGTGGCGTGCTGCTGCCGGACCCGCCGCGGGCGGACGGTTGGTGGGACGACGGCGCGAGTGACCTCTATGGCGACGATGCCATGAGGGAGGCCGGCTTCCGCAGAATCGACCTGAGGGACATCACCGAGGGCGACCTGATCCTCATGCAAATCCGATCGAAGAACTTGGTACCGAACCACGCCGCGATCTATCTGGGCGACAGCCTGATCCTGCACCACCTAGACGGACGTCTGAGCTCGCGCGACGTATATGGTGGGTACTGGCAAGAGGTCACGCGCTCCGTGTGGCGCCTGGTGTAACCTTCCGATTTCTCGGCAGGGTAGGCTAACGTGAAGCGCTTCACAGTTCTGGCTTTCGTGCTCGGTGCATCTGCGTGCGCCTCGGTGAATGAGCTGCGACAGAAACATCCGGTTGCGACCTTCTCATCTAGCAAGGGGGAAGCGGAAGCCGCGTCGTGCATCACCTCGGCGTGGAACGATCAGCGTATCGGTCTGGAATCGAACGGTGCGGCATTAACACGGGAGGGTGCGAAGTTCGTCATCGTCTCGCCGGCTTCTGGATATCCGAGCGAAGTTGCCGAAGTGTCGTCGGCCGGTGGTGCGTCAGAAATCTCGGTATTCGCGCAGGCGTCGCTCGACGTAGGCGGCCGAGTACGAAAGCGGGTTGATGCCGCGAAATCTTGTATGTGATCTAACCCCGCCTCGGCGGGGTTTTTCATGGGTGAATCGATGAAACCGACGAACGTGCGACTGAGCGGCGTGCTTGGGAAGAGGTTCGGGAGAGAGTTCAAGCTCTACCTCGATACCCAGACTCCTGCCGAGGTGATCGCTGCGCTGTGCGCGATGATCGCAGGCTTCCAGGGATACCTTGCCTCGGCGCACGAGCGCGGTATCGAATTCGCCGTTTTTCGCGGCCGTGGCGAGCACGCCGAGAACATCGGGCGCGATCAGCTCAGAGAGCCCGCTGGCGGGGAGGTGCGTATTGCTCCTGTCCACCGCGGTGCGAAGCGCGCGGGAGTCCTCCAGACAGTGGTCGGCGTCGTTCTGATCGTGATTGGCGGCATCATCACCGGCTGGTCTTTCGGTACTGCCAGTCCGATCGGAACGGCGATTGCAGGACTCGGTCTGTCGATGGTGGCCGGCGGCGTGGTCCAGCTGCTGAGCCCGCAGCCGAAGCTGGGGAATGGGAGTGCCGACTCTGCCGCCAACCAGGCCAGCTACATCTTCAACGGACCGGTGAACGTGACCGCGCAGGGCGCGCCCGTACCGATCCTTTACGGCGGCCCGATGGAGATTGGGAGCGTCGTCGCATCGGCCGGCATCGAGGCCGTCGACTACAGCTCGCGGCCCTCGAATGTCGGCGTCGGCACCGCAGGCGGCAACGGCAAGAAGACGCCATACGAGCCGGATTAGTTCAGCGCCGCCGTCCTTTGCCTTTTTTTTCTTTCAGTTCAGCCAAATAGCGCTGGGCGTTATTTGCGCTTTCGAGCAACTGTTTTCGCAGGCTACGAGCGTTTTCGTCGCTCGGATCAAGCTCGAGCATACGATCCATTTCAGCGATCAGACCGAGATCAAGGATCATCCGCACGAAAGCATCGGTGCTGATTCCGAGCTTGCCCGACTTCGACACGATGTATTCGAAGTGTCGGTTTTCGAGGGTGATCGGCACCGCCTCGGTAAGAGGTCCCTCACCGACAAGTGCCTCGACACTGGCGCGCTGGCCATCGTCGTCCAGACCGTCCCGGAGGTAGTCCACACTCGTACCGAGTTCATTGGCGAGGCGGATTAGGACCGGGGGTCTCGGGTTGGCCTCGCCCGCTTCGTATCGGCTGATTTGAGTGTGACTGATGCCCACAGCTCGAGCCAGGTCCCGTTGATTCATGCCTTTCGAAATCCGGAGCTTCTGAAGGCGTTCTGGAAACTGAGCTGCCACGGCTACCTCGCTTGCTTTGGCCGGTAGGGTATGTCACCCGCAACGAAACGCAACATCTGTCTTGACAACGCACCAAAAAGCAACAAAACTTGCCAAAACTCAACAGGAGAGGAGGGCATGTGGAAAAGGTAGGGCGTGTGTTTCTGTCACTTTCACTTCCGAGTGATCTGAAGGAGTGGCTGGTATGCCGGGCTCGCATCAGTGACAGGTCCGTAAATCGGGAAGCGGTCCGGATCCTCGCGTTGGCTCAGGCCTCGGACAGTAAGAGGCGTTTCACCGACGTACCCGCAAATGAAAAAGCCCCGAAAGCGTTGGCGCGCTCCGGGGCTCAGATCGAAATCCCTAACGAGGAAATTTCTGTGGATAACTCTACAACGTTTCACACCGTAGCGCGAGGTCGCACGCCATGACGGTCCGCGCAACCATATACCGTTCGTACGACGACCGCTGCTTCGAGCCGGCCAAGTGCCTCGCGTTCGTTCAGGGTGAGAACTGGTGGTGCCCGCCGCCTTTGGTCGGCCCCGATCTGGCGCTGCAGCTTTACGGCAAGCAGCTCGCCGTCGACTTCCTGGACTGGGCCGAGGCCACCGGCTGGACTGAGCGCCTGGTCGACATCGTCTCGGCAATGCCTGCCGAGAAGGGCGCCGTCGAGCGCGCCTTCATCGAGTTCATCGCCGGAGCGGCGCCAAAGGGAGCACGTGCATGAAGAACCTGATCGTGGCCCAGGTGGGCATCCGCCGTGACGCTGAGGGTCGCTACAGCCTGAACGACCTGCATCGTGCAGCGGGCGGCGAGAAACGGCACGGCCCGGGCTACTGGCTTGCAAGCCAGCAGACTCAGGACCTCGTAGCCGAACTGACCGATACCGGAATCCCGGTATCGGTCCAGCGTGGCGGGGTGGAGCAAGGCACATTCGTGGTGAAGGAGCTGGTCTACGCCTATGCCATGTGGATCAGCCCGGCATTCCACCTGAAGGTCATCCGGGCCTACGACGCGCCGGAGCCGACGGAGCGCGACATGCTCAAGGCGCTGAACGACCCGGAGCAACTGCGCGGGGTTCTGCTGGGCTATACGGAGAAGGTGCTGGCGCTTGAGGGGCAGGTGAAGGAAATGGAGCCGACCGTGGTGGCGTTTCGTCGCATCGCCGGCGCGGACGGCTCGCTCTGCCTCCGGGAAGCCGCAAAAGCCCTACAGATGCCCGAGCGGAAGCTGGCGCAGTGGATGCACGAGAAAGAGTGGCTCTTCCGCGGACCGAAGGGCGGATGGATGGGCTACGCCGACAAAACGAAGGCGGGCTTCCTGACGCACAAGGTCCATGCTTACTTCGACGAGAAGGTCGGAGAGGACAAGGTCAGCCATCAGGTCCGCGTCACTCCGGCCGGTCTCGCCAAGCTCGCGAAGATGCTTGGCGTCGAACTCGCCGAGGAATACGACGCGGGCTAACCGCAACCAGTCGCCGCTCTGCGGTACCGAACCACCAGGCCCGCCATGTGCGGGCCTCTTTTATGGGACATCCATGGGCCTTGACCTGATCCTCGGCGCCAAGGGCGGCGGCAGCACGCACACGCCCGTCGAAGCGCCGGACACCCTTCGCTCGATCTCCTACTTCCAGATCGAGGACCTGCTTTCGGAGGGCGAGATCGGCGGCCTGGTCAACGGACTGCAGTCGGTGCTGCTGGACGGCACGCCCGTGGCCAACGCCGACGGCACGCTGAATTTCAGCGGCGTATCCGTGCAGATCCGCACCGGCACGCAGGACCAGAGCTACATCCCCGGCTACGGGTCGGTGAAGAACGAGATCGCCGTCTCCACCGAGCTCAAGTCGGATACGCCGTGGGTCCGCGCGCTCAACAACCTCGCGCTCTCGGCCTTCGCCGTGACCCTGCAGGCGGACTCGCTGCAGAAGAGCAACACGAAGAACGGCGACATCAACGGCTACATGGTCCAGTACGCCATCGACGTCTCCACCGACGGCGGCGCGTACCAGACCGTTCTGACCACGGCGTTCAACGGAAAGGCCAGCGGCCCGTACCAGCGCACCCACCGCGTCGACCTGCCGCGGGCGACCCTCGGTTGGAACGTGCGCGTGCGCCGCCTGACGCCGAACGCGAACAGCGCGACCACGGCCGACACGACCCGCGTCGTGTCGATCACCGAGATCGTCGACGCGAAGCTCCGCTACCCGAACACCGCCTACGTCGCCATCAGCGGCGACGCCTCGCAGTTCAGCAACATCCCCGTCCGCTCGTACGTCTGCTGGGGCCGGACGATCCGCATCCCGACGAACTACGACCCGGCGACCCGCTCGTACAACGGCGTGTGGGATGGGTCGTTCAAGATCGGCTGGACGGACAACCCGGCGTGGATCCTGTACGACCTCGTCGTGAACGACCGCTACGGGATCGGCGACCTCGTCGATGCCTCGCTGATCAACAAGTGGGAGCTGTACCGGATCGCCCAGTACTGCGACCAGCTCGTGCCAGACGGGCAGGGCGGGCAGGAGCCGCGCTACCGCTGCACGGCCTACCTGCAGTCGCGCGAAGACGCCTTCCGGCTGCTCGGCGACGTGGCTTCCGTGTTCAGCGGCGTCAGCTACTGGATGGGCAGCGCGATCACGACCGTCGCGGACATGCCGCAGGACCCGGTCTACACCTACACCGCGGCCAACGTGATCGACGGCCGGTTCACCTACCAATCGAGCGCGCGGAAGACACGGTTCTCGACCGCGCAGGTGACGTGGAACGACCCGTCGAACAACTTCAAGCAGCGCGTCGAGTACGTCCCCGACAACGACGCGATCGCGCGCTATGGCGTCCAGCCGACCGAGTTCGTCGCCTTCGGCACCACGAGCCAAGGGCAGGCGCACCGGCGCGGCCTGTGGGCGCTGACGACGAGCCAGTACGAAACCGACTCGGTGACGTTCGCCGTGGGCCTCGAGGGCCTGCGCGCGGCGCCGGGGCAGATCATCCGGGTGCAGGACCCGAAGCGCGCTGGCATGCGGCAGGCGGGCCGCCTGAGCGACGCTGCGGCCGGGTGGGTACTCGTCGACCGCGAGCCGGGTCAGGTCGCCGTCGGTGACACCCTGACGGTCCACCTGCCCAATGGCACGGCGCAGACGCGCACGATCAGCCAGATCGACGGCCGGAAGCTCTACGTGGGCCAGGGCTTCACCGACGTGCCCGTGCCTCAGTCGGTATGGACGGTGGAGAGCGACGAGCTGGTGAACCAGACCTTCCGCATCCTCAGCGTGTCGGAGGACTCGGGGCAGGGCGAGATCCGCTTCACGATCACGGCCGTGCAGCACAACGCGAGCAAGTTCGCGCATATCGACAGTGGCGCGACGATCCAGATTCCGCCGATTAGCACGCTGCCAACCGGCGCCCAGAAGCCGCCGACGAACGTCCGCGTATCGGGGCACGTCGTGGTGGAGCAGGGCATCGCGAACAACGTAATGACGATCGAGTGGGACGCGGCCGAGAGCGCGGTCACCTACAAGGTCGAATGGCAGAAGGACAACGGCCAGTGGATTCAGGCCGGCACGGTGCCGACCACGTCGGTCGACATCGTGGGCGTCTACACCGGCACGTATATCGCGCGCGTCACCGCGTTCAACGTCGGTCGCACGCCGTCGATCGCGGCGCTCAGCGCGGCCACGCCAATCACGGGCAAAACCGGCGAGCCGCCGCGCCTCACCACGCTGACGACGACGTCCTTGCCGTTCGGCATCGGGCTCGACTGGACGTTCCCGCCGAACGCCACGGACACCCAGCGCACCGAGATCTGGGCGAGCGAGACGCCCGTGCGCCCGGACGCGCAGGACACGGTCGCTTACCACCTCGGCGACTACGCGTACCCGGGCAACCACACCGAATTGCACGGCCTGTCCGGCGGCGCATCGTTGTTCTTCTGGGGGCGTATCGTCGACAAGGCTGGCAACGTCGGCGGCTGGTATCCGGAGAGCGGCGCGGTCAACGGCCAGACGATCTCCGATCCGGAAGACCCTGCGATGCAGGCGTACTGGGCGGGCCTGATCGGGCGTAGCGCGCTTACGGCCCAGCTGCTGGCCGATATCGATGCCGCGGCCGCGTTCGGCGAGTACGTGAACGCGCCGGAGTGGGCCACGGGAACGGCCTACGCCGCTGGCACCATCGTGAGTGACGGCGGCCGCCTATGGCGCGCCGCGCAGGCGGTCCCCGCCGGCGGCGCGAAGCCGGGGACCAATCCGGCGTTCTGGGAGGACATCGGTACCGTGGAGCAGACCGCCTATGGGCAAGCGGCGGCCATCCATGACACCACGTTGCTGGTCGACGAGCTCGATGGCGAGGTGCAGGCGACGGCATCGCGCACCGACGCCGTCTACGCGCAGGTCAACCCGAAGTCCGCCGGCGAATACACCGGGCCGGGCGATGATGCTGGCGATTGGGAAACCATGCCCTTCGCTGGCTGGTACACCTACACCGTCGCGCAGGTGACGGCCGATCGCGCGCTCGCCCAGCAGACCGAGATCGTGCAGGCGACGGTTGCGGGATATTCGGCCTCGATCGAGCAGGTGAGCCGCACCACGGCGGCGCTGGACGGAAAGGTCTCGGCCAGCTACGTCATCAAGACGCAGGTCGCCGCCAATGGCCAGCGCTACATGGCTGGCATCGCGCTCGGCGTCGATTACAGCGGCGGCGATGTGACGTCTCAGGTCATCGTCAACGCCGGTACGTTCGCGGTCATCAACGCCACCGACGGGTCGATACCGGTCACGTACCCGTTCGTGATTCAGGGCGGCCAGGTGTTCATCAGCCAGGCGCTCATCGGCACGGGCTGGATCACCAACGCGATGATCGGCAACCAGATCGCGTCGACGGCGCTGATTAATGGGCTGCCGGTGTGGGAGCTTAACAAGTCCGGGCTTCGCGTAGTCCGCGGCAACGTCCACACGATCAACGAGGACTCCACGAGCTGGCGCCTCATCAACAACGCGAACGGCGTCGTGGTGGTCGAGCTGGGGGACCTGGGCTGATGGCGGTCGGGCTACGCGTGCGCGACCCCGACACGGGGCAGGAGCTGATCACGCTTACCACCCACCTCACCAAGGTATTGGGGACCTTCAACACCGGCACATCGGACGGGGCGATCGCTGACGGCAACCTCGCCAACGGCACGCCATTTTTCGCGACGATGCCATCCGGTGACGCGTCGAGCGGATCGATCCCGCCCACGATCGTCGCCAGCTCGACGGGCATCACGTGGTCCTGGCCATCGGGCATTGGGTCAGGCTACCGCCGATCCGTCGATGTCACCTATGGGTTCTGGACCTGATGGCCGTCGGATTTCGAGCACGTAACGCGGCCAACGCGATCCAGATCGATCAGACCTATCGCAATCTCGCACTGCGCGCGAAGGGCACGCTGCAAGCAACGACTCCATGGCAAAACACATGGCGCATCGCGACCGTGACGTTGGGTGGGAACGCGCCGGTCATCGCATGGCGCTGCAATAACCCGTGTGCCATGGTCGGCGCGACGCGGTCGGGGAACAACACCACGTACACGTTCATGGTGGCCGCGACCTCCGGAACCATCGAGTGGTGGCTGTTCGATGAGCCCATCTACGGAGCCGTGTCCGGCCGCGTCGGCCTTCGGATCAGGAACCCAACCACTGGCGTCACCGTCTTCGATTCCAGGCAGCGCTACATGCGCATCATCGGAAGCGTCAACGGCAACCTGACCAACGGGTTCCCGTCGGGAACCACCACCTATTCCGGCTCGCCCGCGATCGTCTCCGGAAACATGGCGTACTTCTACCAATCGCAGGTGGTCGGCGCCCCGGGCGGTCCACCGCCGTACCCGTGGATCGATTTCGTGACCTACCCGATGGCCGTGGTGGCAGGCCAACAGGTGACGTGGTCAGGGCAGATGAGCCCGGCGGCCGATCACCCCGCAAGCCAGCCATTCAACAACTCGTCCCGTCAGGACGCATACAACTACCTCGTCGTCGACGTGGCAAACAGCTGAGGCATGCATGGCAATTTCGCGTATCGACTTTCGGCCCACGGCGCAGGGTGGCGACAACGGCACCGCCGCCCTGATGAAGCTCGACCAGAACTGCGCCGATCTCGATCTGCGACTTTCACCCGTGGAAGCTATCGTCGTCGCCCAGGGAGGTCGGAGCCTCCTTCTGAACGGCGACCTACGCGTGAATCAGGCCGCGTTCGCGGGTGGAGCGATGGGAGCAAACACCTACGGTTACGACATGTGGCGCACCGTCGGTGCTGGGGCAACCTTCGCGCTCTCGTCGGACCGGACGACGATCACCCTGACCGGGACGATAGCGCAGGTGCTGGAAACCCCAGACATCGCGAACGCTACGGTCACGGTATCGGTGTGGAACCCTTCGGCGCCCATCACGGTGAAGCTTCAGCCCGACGGATCAACCGCCACCACGGCCACGGGAACCATTCCTGCCGGGGCAGGGAAGCAGTCGGTGACGCTAGTCGTTCCGTCCTCGCTGACGAGCAACGTATTCATGCTTCTGTCGACCGCGGGAGCGACGTCGTTCGACGGACCGGCAAAGCGCCGAGGTGTCCAGCTCGAGCTTGGCTCGTTCGCGACGAATTTTGAGCGCCGCCATATCGCGGTGGAGCTCGCGGCCGCCCAGCGCTACTACGAGGCAGGGCGTCAGAACGCGGACTTCTACATGATCGCGAACCAGACGGCGACGTTCACGGCATCGTTCAAGGTCCAGAAGCGGGCGGTCGCCGCGATCAATGCCGCCTACTCCTACACGGCGAACTCGTTCAACGGCATCGCCGACAACATCACGGTGAACGGTTTCCGTTACGGCGCGGCGGCTACGGCCAGCGGCCTGACGGCGTTCGCACTCAACTGGACGGCGGACGCGCGGTTATGAGTATGACCCGATACCAGCAGACCCACGACCCGGCATTCGTACTCGACAGGGCGACCGGGACACTGGTGCCGATCGACGGCGGCCTCCTCGGCGACTTGTACCGAGCGTGGATCGATGCCGGCAACGTGCCGGACCCAGTACCGACGCCTTCTTTCGACGACTACGTTGCCAGGTTCACGCCCGGTCTGCAGGCGTGGATGGAGCTCACAGCGCAGACCAACGCCTACGACTCCGTGCTCTCGTGCGTGTCCTACAAGGATTCGGGCGTGCCGCAGTTCGCCGGCGATGCCGCGGCGATGATCGCCTGGCGCGACGCGCTGTGGCGCTGGGCATCGCAGTGGCAGGCCGGCTTCAATGGCCAGCTGCCCGACCCGATCCCCACGCTCGAGGAGGTGATCGCGCTGGCACCGCAGCCCGAGGCCTTCGGCTGGCTCGTGCACGCGCCGGGGACCATCATCGAGGTGCACGCGCCGATCGAGCAGCCGGCCTGACACCGTCGTCACGGCGCGGCGGTATGCTGCGGCCATGTGCGGACGCTACGCCACCTTCGGACCCGTCAGCCTGAGCCGCGAGGCTCGCGAGGTGCTGGACCAGCTAGAGCTGGACATCATGAGCGAGATCCACCTGCGCGAGGACCAGTTCAACATCGCGCCGACTCAGAAGGCGCTGGTGGTCGCGCACGGGCAGCGGGGCTACGAGGCTAAGGCGTTCCGCTGGGGTCTCGTCCCGTCCTGGTCGAAGGACCTGAAGCTCGGCGCGAAGACGATCAACGCGCGCGCCGAGACGGTGGCCACAAAGCCCTCGTTCCGGAACGCATTCAAGAAGCGCCGGTGCCTGGTGCCGGCGAGCGGCTACTTCGAGTGGAAGGGCGAGTCGCCGAACAAGCAGCCGTACTTCATCCACGACCCAGCCGGTCACCTGCTGATGTTCGCCGGGCTGTGGGAGGGCTGGCGCGCCTCGGACGCCGAGGACTGGACCCACACCTTCACCATCATCACCGGCGAGCCTGGGAGGGTCTCCGGCGATATCCACGACCGGCAGCCCGTGATCCTCCCGCCCGACCTCTGGGAGGTGTGGATGGACGGCTCGCCCGAGGACGCTGGCGCAACGCTGGCGGCGGCCCCTGAGGCCGACCTCGTCTACTACCCCGTGCCGAAGGCCGTGGGCTCCCCGAAGAACAAAGGCCCCGAGTTAGTAAGGCCAGTCAGCCTTTAGAAAACTTTCGCGAAGAGTCGACGGCTGGATCAGGACGCTCAGGACCACTACGGGAGAGGTCATCATGAGCGACGACAAGAGCAACCGCGGGCCCGCCGACGCGCAGCGCATCAACGTGAACGAGGACTACGAGGTCCAGTACTGGACCCGCGTGCTCGACGTGTCCGAGGAGGAGCTCCGCGCGGTCGTGAAGCGGGTCGGAGTCATGGCCGCGGACGTGCGGAAGGCGCTCGGCAAGGCATGATGGACGTAGTCATCTACGTGGCTCGTCCCACGACGGATCGAGGGTTGTGGCGGGTGACGATGAACAAACGCACCGAGCACTTCTACGCGTCCGAGGACGACGCCGTCACTGCGGCCGTCGTTCTTGCGCAGTTCTTTGAGAGCGCGGGCGAGGAAGTGATCGTGAAGTCGGAGCAGGCGGACGGCTCCTGGAGCGTCCTGCGCTCCTGACGGTCGTCAGAGCGGATCGAAGCCGACCACGTCGAGAGTGATAGCGAGGCGGTTCATTGCCTCGCCATACCCGGGTTTCGGAAGCGTACCCGGATCACCCAGGGCCTCGAGGAGTAGTGCGGCGGCGAACGCCACGTCCACCAGTCCGGCGGCATCGGCCCTGGCCGCGGCGAGCTGGGACCGGAAGCGGGCTTCGTCGAAGTCGCGCGCGAGGGCCGCGTCACCGGCGGCGGCCGCATCGCACACGATCTCTGCGATGGTCAGCACATGGTCTTCGCGAATTTTCACGGGAGCGTGCCTCATGTCGGTAGCGCGGGCCGGCGTGCGCTGGCATTCAAAGCTCTCGTTGAGCTGATGTGAGCTCGGTTGTGAATTCGGGCAGGATAGCTTTTGCACAGACATGGTCCGCGCCCTCGGGTAGTCTGCCATTTTGGGGACGGTGCGACTGGACACATGCCGGGACAGGTATCGGCTAACTGGGAAGATACCCTCGCGAGCGCGCTCGACAGCGTAGAACGCTGCCTGGACCGCGGGGACCGCGAAGGCGCATCGGCCGGGCTCGGCACGCTGGCCTCCGTGGCGATCGCATTTCGGTGCGACCAAGTTGCCGCTCGAGCGCAGCGACTGAAGTACGCGCTCGATTCCGGGCGCCTCGGCAACCGCGAGTTGGCCTATCAGCTCGGTGAGTTGCTCTTCGAGATTCGCTGCTACGCCGCCCTTCGCCAGCCATGAGGTGAAGCCCCTAGGAACCTGGTGCCGCCATCGCTATGCGGCGTGCCGCGATGTCCAGCTCTATGAGACTCGCCGCGCGTATCGTCCCGCGCCATGTCCACCGTCACCTGGTACAAGCCGTCCGATGCCCTCAGTGCGCCGCTGCCGCAGATCTACGGCGCGGCGGAGAACGGCGTGCCGTTCGTGATGATCCGAGAGCTGGCGCACGGCACGCAGTGGAGGGTGAGCCTTTTCCCGGACGGGGACCGGGACGCGTCGATCGAGGCGCGGGCGGGCTCGGAGCGGCAGGCAAAGCGCATGGTGGAGCGGTGGGCCGCCTGCCGGCGGATCGAGCCGAAGCCGATGGACCGGACGCGCCGTGTGACGCCCCACGGGCTTCCGCCGCGGAAGCCGAAAGGCGCGGAGGATCGCTCATGAGGTCCGGGCGTTAATCTGACGAGTCCGGCGCGCGATCCTCCTCCAAGGGTTGACGGGCACGGCCGGGCACGTTCTCCTGGTCCATCCAGCCACGCGCGAACCTGAGCCGGTGCTCGACGGCTCGCGCGAAGATTTCAGGGATCACCGACTCGGTTTCGACCATGAGTCGGAGCTTGCTTGGTGGGACGATATTCCCAAGAAAACGTGCCTGTTCTTCGGGTGTTGTAAGTCCTTCCCTGTGCAACAGATTCAGTACGCGCACCAGATTCTGGCGGCGTATGTCTGCGATCCCCATCCCCACCTCATTTCAGTGTCCCGTCCAGACGGATGTTAGAAGGCGATCGCAATGGCATCCATGACACCTTAGGGCAGGTTGCCGAATTTGCTTATTGACCCCTCAAGGCGGCCTCGTAGCGCTCGGCCTGGCATTTTGGGCACTCGCCGCGGCGTAGGCCGGCCATCGTGCGCTGCCACGGGTTGTAGCCGCCATGCGTCGGACAGATCACCCAGGCGTTCTCGATCTCGCGCTTCGACTGGCGCGAGCGCGCGCGTTCGGTGCGGCCGTAGTACGCCATCAGCGCGTCCGGGCGGTGGCCGGCGGAAAGCAGGTGGGGCAGAGGGAGGCGTCGCGATAGCGCTGGCGGTGCTTCTGGCAGAACCGGAAGCCTGGGCCGCCGCTGACGTAGTTGCTGCGCTCGCGGCGCTCTTCGCGCTCGCGTCGGTTCGATCGGCTGAAGGTCATGTGGTCATTTTCTGACCACTTGGTCTCACCGGTCGCGACCGTCACGTCGGGGTAACCCTCGGTCTGTCAATGATGTTGCTCGCCAAAGGCCCCGCCCATGACACCTTCTCGCCAGGTCGTTTCACCCGCAGACATCACCAAGGTGAACGTCTGCCTCCGTTCGGACATGTCCTACTGGACGAGAGTGCTTGGTGTCTCCGAACTCGCGCTACGCCAGGCGGTGCGAACGGTCGGGGAGAACTCGTGGGACGTTCGCGCTGAGCTCCGTCGGAGACGCAGTTGAAAGACGTGTGGAAGCCGCGCCGGGTGTTCATTTGCTTCCCGGGCATCAACGAGCGTGTCTGGCGTGTTCTCTGGCAGGGCGAGACCCAGTCGTTCAATTCGGAGGGCCGCGCCGTGGAGTTCGCACTTGAGTGCGCCGCCAGCGGTGGCGGCACGCGTGTGGTCGAGATCATGCAGGAGACCGCATCCGGTGGATGGCGGCATCTCAACCTACCGGGAAGATAGGCGGCCCAGCCCTCGCACCTATCGCGAGAAGGGGCGGACCCAACGGATGCCAATTGTGAGTACGGCTGTGAGTAGGTCGAGCGTCATCGGATGTAGAGGCGTTGGGGCGCAACGCCTGCGCCGTGAACTTCGATTCCTATTTCCGCACCACGCATTCGCCCAGGGTCGCAAGATCAGGGCACGAAAAACCCGCCAACAGGCGGGTTTTTTTATGGGCCGCGACGGGGCGCTCGCGGCAAGCCCCATCACGCTGTTGGAGCGCACCTGGGCGCGATGGGGTGCTTGCCGCAAGCAGCCATCGCGCCCAGGTGCGCTCCAACGGCGCTATGCCGCGAGGCGCGTGGCGTCTTTCAGGAACCGCAGGCCGATCGAGAGGGCCATGTCGTAGCCGGCGATGGCGTTGCCGGGCACGACGACGCTCACGAGCGAAGGGTGGCCGGGTGCGAGCGACGAGGCGTCGGTCGCGGCGCTGCGATCGTGGACTTCGATGTAGGGAACGCGCAGCGCGGATAGCGCGTCGCGGACCGGGTCGACCAGCGCGCTGGGCAGCTGCTCGGCGTCGACGTCGAGAAGGAGCAGCTCGGCATCGTCGCCGGGTGCTTCGAGGCATCCGCTGAGCTGCGCGAAGGTGTCGCAGCGGCGCCAGGCGAGATCGACGCCGGCCGCCTGCGCGCGTTCCCACAGACGGCACATCGCCGAGCTGCCTGGGTCTGGCGTATCCGACTCGGCGTGCGGTCCGGTGATGACGACGATCGACATCGATGCGTTCCTTGAATGGGGGACGCCAGTTTCCACGCGGGGTGCGTAAAAAAGCTGCGCCGGACGGGCGCTTTCCGGGTAAGCGCTGCGTAAAGTTTCGGCGGCCGTCGATGGCCGGCTTGCCTTACGCCGTCCGAGCGCCGACGATGCGGCGATGAACGGACCTCTCTTTACCTCTCACACGACTCCCAGGCTGCTGCTCGACCGGCTTCAGCCTTCCGATGGACCCATCCTGTTCGCGTATCGCGGTGACGACGCCGTCGCGCGGTACCAAGGCTGGAAGCCGGCCACGCCCGTCGAAGCGGACGATTTCATCGCCCGCCAGAGCGGACAGGCGTTCGCCGTGCCGGACAGCTGGTTCCAGCTCGCGGTTCGCGACCGCGGAACGGGCAACCTCGTCGGGGACCTGGGCATCCATTTTCCCGCGACGGTCGACGACGCGATCGAATTCGGCGTATCGCTGCGGCCCGAGTGTCAGGGCAGGGGATACGCCCGCGAGGCCATGGCCGCGATGCTGACGCTGGCGTTCGGCGAGTGGGGGTATCGCCGCGCCGTCGGCTCCGTCGATCCGAGGAACGTGGCGAGCATCGCGCTCTTACGGTCGCTGGGCTTCCGGCAGGAGGCCCACCATGTGGAGAGCTACCGCTTCCGTGGCGAATGGGTGGACGACATGATTTTCGCGATGCTGGCGCGGGAGTGGCCGGCGGCCGGCTAGGGCGCCTCTCTACAGTCAGGCGGCGGCGAGTCGCGCGACCACGGCCGCGCTCGGCGGCGGCAGGTGAAGGAGGGCGGCCTCCGGGAGGTAGCGCCAGTCGCTCAGGCGGCGCGGCAACTTCGCTTCAGGAAACGCGGCCCGCAGATCGCGGATCGCGTCTTCCGGCGTGTCGTAGCGGCCTGCCTCGCGATCGCCAAACAACGCGCGCCAGCGATGACCGTGGCGAACGATGCGGAAAGGTGCGTTGGCGGAAGTGAAGACGTACTGGGCGAGCATGGAATGAAACTCCGTTCTTAGCCCGCTCATTCTCCGCGCGTTTTCGTGACCACTTCGTGTTGCCGAGGCGACGCCGGTGTGTCGGAGCACATCCCGGCGTCGTGTCGGTGGTCATTCGTTCAGTCGGGTGCTTTCGCCGGCACGAAGGGCGAAACCGGATCGCTGGCCGGGAACGTCTCTTCCAATGCCTGATCCTGGTTATCGCTGGCGTGCTCCTTGCGCTCTTTTTTCTCTGCCTCAGTTTCCTTGCGGCCGGGCTGGCCGTGGTCGGGGTGCGTCACATCCTGGCGGTCGTGCGACATGGGCCTGATCCTCGTCATGATGAAGGGACCATGGAGCGCTGACTGCCGTGAAAGCGTCGTCAGCCTCTCGTCAGGGTACGGACAGCACCCTGTCGACGATTGCCTGCGAGCGCGGGCAGACCCGTTGGGCCAGCTCGCTTGTGTCGCTGTCGTTCTGTCGCACGCCGTTGATGATGTCGATCGCCTGCTTTTCGCCGGCGTGGTAGGGCGCGCTGCCGCTACCGCCCGGGCTGAGTGTGTCGAGCTTCTGTCGGAAGGCCTGGAGATTCGCGGGGGGCATGCCGCATAAGCTCGCCGCATAGGCAGCCGCCATCCCCGCGTCGTCCAGATAGACGCCCGACGGAAGTCGCGTCGTCGACTGTCCCATCGCCAGGCCCGTCCACGCTGTGCCGGCGATCAAAACGATGGTCAAGGTCACGCGCATGGTGTTCCCCAGGTCGTCGCCCCGGAAGCAGGGCGGTACGGGGTGTCATCCTAGCGCGAGTGCCGACCCTCGTCGGGCCACTCGTCGGCGAGCCACTACCGCTTGTCGGAAGTCCCTTGCGACCTGTGGGCGCCGGGCTAGTCTACGGTCAGGGAAAATGCAGGGGGAGCCGACGTGGCCAGAATTCGTTCCCGTCGCGGTATGCGCGGCGTGTCGCTGATCGAAGTGCTGATGGCCGTGCTGATCTTCAGCCTGGGCCTCATCGGCCTCGCCGGCCTTCTGATCGTCTCGACGCGGTCGAACCAAACGGCGTTTGTGCGCACGCAGGTAACGTTTCTCGCCAGCAGCATGGCGGATCGCATGCGGGCCAACCCGTACGGTCTGTGGAAGGATTATTACTCCGACACCTTCCCCTACACGACAGGCACCGTCCCGAAGTGCGACGTATCGGCGGCGTGCGGTCCGGAAGACATTGCCAAGCGCGACAAGCTTCTGTGGACGTCCCAGCTCAAGGCGTTCCTGCCAGGGCTCGGCCCGAGCACCATCGCCTGCACGAAAGCCACGGACATGTCCTATGACCCGACCGCGGTGATCGCCATGCGGCCGCCTTTCGGCGGCACCTGCACGATGATCATCACGTGGGCCGAGCGCGGCTACGGCAGCACGGACGACAACACCGCAGACGGTAGCCTCCAGTCCTTTACCTGGGTGTTCCAACCATGACCGTGCGTACCTTCCATCTTCGAGCCATGCGCGGCGTGACCCTCATCGAACTGATGGTCGCGCTGGTGCTTGGACTGCTGGTTTCCGGTGGCATCATCACGCTATTCCTGTCGACGTCGAGCAGTAACCGGGTGCAGACGCAGCTTGCGCGTATCCAGGAAGACGGCCGGTTCGCCCTCGGCCAGCTCACCGACGACCTCGCCGCCGCGAACGGCATGTATTGCAACAACACCGGCGGCATCGCCAGCTCGACGTCGTCGGGCCTGGCACTGGATGGATTGCGGACGCCACGCGTGCTCGCAAAATCGCTGCTGCCCGCCATGTTCGAGAACACCAGCAAGTGGGGCGAGAAGTCGGGCGAGATCACCTATCCCGCCGCGCCGACGGCCGCGTACCCCATGCCGTCGTTCATGTTCATGCGTGGGTACAACTGCACGGGCACGGCGGCGTGTCTGCCGATCCCTGTCGCCTTCCTTGGCGGCGATCTCGACACGGCAGGCACGGCGGTCGGCAATCGGGTCATCGGCACCGATGTCCTGACCATGCGCTATCTCGATGTGTCGCGTGGCTGGCGTCTGGGCGACACCAGCAAGGTGACGTCGGTCGGTACCGCGCTGACGCAGATCGATCTGGCGCCCACGGCAGGTGAGCCGCCTGTCACCGATTTCAAGAGCCCCATGGCCCTGGTGGCCGACTGCTCCGGTGCGCAGGTGTTCGCCGTTACGGGTAACAAGACGAAGACCATCAAGCCCGACGCCACGAACAACTTCTCGGCACCTCAGCCGCCGCAGCCGCAATCGGCGTCGCGCCTGTACGACTTCGTCGACGACATGCAGACGGTTACCTACTATGTGCAGGTCGTCAGTGACGACGGCTCGGCGACCGGCGTGAAAACGGGCGCCCTCATGCGCCGGGTCAATGGCAACACGGTTTCCGTGCCCGATCAGGAGCTGGTCCGCGGCGTTGAGCGTTTGACATTCCGTTACGGTGTCGAGGACGCGAAAGGCAATGTGAAGTTTCTGACGGCCGATCAGGTGGACAAGCGGACCGATTGTCCGCCGACGGCCAGCACGCTGTCACCGACGGATCCGGGTTGCGCGTGGCGCGCGGTCAAGAGCATCGAAGTCTCGTTGCTGCTTGCGAGCCAGATGAGCATGCCCAACCTGACGGCCCCCGAAACGGCCTTCGTCTATACCCCCGACTCGGCCAACGGCACCTACGCGCCGGTGGATCCCGCGAGCGCCACGACGGCGAGCCTCGCGATCAAGCCGACCGCGCAGGGGTTCGAGACGCGACGCCTTCGTCGTCAGTTCACCTCGCTGGTGATGCTGCGTAATTACAACCCCTGACGCGATGCGTTCCGGAGTGCACATGAAAACCATCCCTTCCCGAATGATCGTGCCGCCGCCTGGCGCCCAGCGGGGCGTCGTGCTGGTGGTCGCGCTGATCTTCCTTCTGTTGATCACGATCCTCGCCATGGCGGCGTCGGGCACGTCGCTGATGCAGCTACGGCTCGTCGGCGGTCTGCGCAGCTCGCAGCTCGCGGATTTCGGCGCGGAATCGGCGTTGCGCGGTGCGGAATGGCGCCTGTGGACAGCAAGCAACACGACGCCGATGGCCTGCACCACGTCGGGCCCCGTCTGCTACAAGTACGACGCCACCATCACGAATGCCGACGTCGAGAAGTTCCGCAACGCCAAGGGCTGGGATGCCACCGCCAGCACGACGTATTCGGCGGGCACTCTCACCAAGGCCAGCACCGACAATACGTTCAAGCTCACGAAGGATCCTGTGTACCTGATCGAAGACCTGGGCGTGGAGCTGCCTCCCGGTTCCGGCACGCAGCACGAATCGGGTCAGTCCGCGCCCGGCACTGGAAACACCAGCGTCGACAGTCACGTCTATCGCATCACCGCCCGATCGACAGGCGCGAACGACAACACCGTTCGTGCCCTCGAGACGACGTTCGCGGCCAAGGCCAACTGAGGGATCCGTCATGAGCGCAACGCATCGCCTGCTTACGGCCACTGCCGCGGTGGCCCTCACTGCCTTCGGCGCCCTGCCGGGCATCGCTCTGGCGGACCGCACCAACCTCGGCGCACCCCCGCCCGACCTGACGACGTCCGTGGCCCCGAACATCGCGGTGACGTTCGACGATTCGGGGTCGATGCAGAGTTATTTCATGGGCGACAAGCGCCCGTTCGACGAAGCGGGCTGGGGAACCAAAAGCCCGTGGATGTGCGCCGGCGTCATCGATCCGCGCATCAAGGACAAGACCGACCTGCGCTCGTCCGCGATGAACGGCGTGTATTACAACCCGAACATCGTCTATACGCCGCCGGTGGGTTACGACGGCACGCCCTATCCCAACGCGGACAAGACGCTGTCTGCCGTCTGGATGAATGGCATCGACGTGAATCGGCGCGTCAATGCGCAGATACCGGGTGCCGCGGTCGTGCGCTCGAACCAGGACAGCTCGGACAGTGCGAACGATGGCCGCGTGGCGATCCTCAACGGAAAGCTCGTGCTGGGTGTGCTCGATTCGCGCTGGGACTGCACGCCGGACGCGGTCAATCCCTTCGATGGCAAAGTTGTCGATCCGAATGGCCTGAGTCCCAACGGCGGGCCGTACTACTTTCGCCTGATTTCGACTGCAAACGTGCTCAATGCCGACAAGTCGATGAACGCTAAGGAGTTGTACAAGGCGTCCAACTGGGAGGCCGTCGCCGTGCCGGTGGCCGACTACCAGAACTTTGCCAACTGGTTCGCTTATTACCGTACGCGCAACATGATGACGCGCACGACGCTGACCCAGGCTTTCTCGAAGATCGGCAACTCGGTGCGAATCGCCTGGCAGAACATGGCGAGCAGCAGCGCCCCGGCGACGCGCTTCGGAACCAGCGCGGTCCTGCTCGACATCGGTGCATTGGGTTCGGACGTTCGTCGCGATTTCTACGACTGGATCACGCAGGTGGTCGGTAGCAGTACGACGCCCGCACGCGCTGCGACGATTCGTGCGTCGAACGTGTTCCGCTCGACGCTGAGCAAGGACAAGAACGATCCCTACTGGAACGGGCTTAGCGGCAACGACAGCAAGGATCTCGTGTGCCGGCGCAACTTCCATATGCTCGTCACCGACGGCTACTGGAACGAGGGCAACCCGACGCTGCCCGCGAAGATGGAAAGCAAGGCAAACATTACCCAGACGGCGCAGACGCTTCCCGACAAGAAGGCGTACGACCCCGGCTCGATCAATTCGAAGGTGTACAGCAACGTGGCCGGCGACGCGGTTCCGTCGTCGATGGCCAACATCGCTTGGTTCTACTGGGCGACGGATTCCCAGCCGACCCTCGACGACGGCGTAAAGCCCTACTGGGCCGACCTCACGTCCGACACGCCGGTCGATCCGAAGAATATCGCCGCGAACGATCAGGTCTACTGGAACCCTGCCAACGATCCTGCGACCTGGCAGCACGTCGCCCAGTTCTTCGTGACGCTCGGTGTCGCGGGTACCCTTAACTTTCCAAGCGATCTTCCGGCACTGAAGGCGGGCACCAAGGCCTGGCCGCAGCCCGCGAACAACTCGCCCGAGGGCATCGATGACACCTGGCATGGCGCCATTGACAGCCGTGGCGGCTTCTTCAGTGCATCCGACCCGGCCACCCTCGTGAACAGCCTGGTCAACATCATCAATTCGGTGATTTCGACCTCATCCAGCGCAGTCTCCGCCGCGCTGAGTTCCGGCGTGATCAGTACCGATTCGGTGACGTACGTGCCGTCGTTCTCGTCTTCCGACTGGACCGGCAAGCTGGAGGCCTATGCGGTGACCTCGAGCGGTAACCAGGGCAATCTGCTCTGGGAGGCCGGAAAGCTGCTCACCGATAGCAAAGCCGCTCGCGTCATCGTGACGAGCGCCGGACCCGGCGAAGGCAATGGCATCGATTTCAGGTACGCCAACATGACGACGGCGCAGAAGGCGATCTGGGACGTCGCGGATCCGGTCGCAGGCACCACCGACGCCAACGGCGAGAAGCGCGTGAACTGGGTTCGCGGGGATCGCACGGAGGAGGGTGGGCTCTTGCGTACGCGTTCGCTCCTGCTGGGCCCCATCGTCAACGCGCAGCCGGTTTACGTCAGCTATCCGGCGAGCGGGTATCGCGATTATTTTCCGCCGATCGACGCCAAGACTCCGGCGCCCGAGACGGCCGCCTATCAGAAGGATCCGAAAAACAGTTATTCGCAGTATGTGTCGGACAACCTCACCCGTCAGCCGATACTTTACGTGGCGGCCAACGACGGCATGATGCACGCGTTCGATGCTCGCCTTGCGAAGGCCGCCGGTGCCACGCCGGGTGCGGAGCAGTGGGCGTATGTGCCCGCCGCGTCGTACAACAAGCTGTGGTACTTCACCCGGAAGGACAACTTCGCGTATCAGCCGACGGTGGACGCGACGCCCATCTTCCGCGATGTGTACTTCAGCCAGAACCGGACGAACTCATCGACCGGATGGCACACGATCCTGATTGGCGGGTTGCGCTACGGCGGCCGCGGCATCTATGCGATCGACATCACCGACCCGACCGGGACGTCGACGAGCGCGGTGGCCAAGAAGGTGCTCTGGGAGTTCAATTCGTCGTCGCCCGACGGAGCCAACCTCGGTTACACCTTCGGCCAGCCGAACGTGGGCCGCCTTGCCAACGGCAAGTGGGTTGTCGTGGTGCCCGCAGGCTATTTTCCCACCGACAGTCTCGATCCCGCGTATGGCGCGGCGGCGGCTACGAGCAAGCAGAGTTCGCTGTTCGTGCTCGATGCGCAGACGGGAGAGCTCCTGAAGGAATTCAAGACTCCCCTGAAGTACAGCGGCGCCGACGTGAACAGCTTTGGCCTGGGTCCCCCGGTGCTCGGCGATTACGACAACGACCAGATCGACGACGTGGCGTTTGCAGGCGACCTGGCCGGCAACCTCTGGCGCTTCGACCTGAGGGACATAAGCAAGGGAACGGTCGATCTGTTGTACAAGGCCACCGCGGGCAGCCCGACGGGGACCGCGGCGAACGATCAGCCGATCACGGTCATGCCACGTCTTTTCCCCGACCCGAATTCGCAGTATTTCGATGTGGTGTTCGGCACGGGCAAGTTCCTGGGCCCGGACGATCGCACGACCGTGGGTGCGAAGACCCAGTCCGTTTACGGTATTCGCGATACGGGCCTGAATAGCACGACGGGCCTGCCTTGGACGCGCGACAAGTTGCAGGAACAGGATCTCGTGGAGGATGCGAGCCAGAACCGTGGCCTGACATCGAATGCGGTCGCCACGACCAAGGGCGGCTGGTTCTTCGACCTCGACGTGTCGGCGGGCGAACGCGTGGTCGTGACGCCAACAGCGTTGTTCAACACGAACCGCGCGATCATCACTACGCTCATCCCGACCAGTCCCGATCCCTGCAACCCGGGTCGCGCCGGTGCGTTGATGGTGATCGACGCGGCGACAGGTTCGGCCGGCGCGGGTGTCGGCGGCACAGGTTCCTTCGGTGCCGGCTACACGCTGGCCGGTGCGCGCGTCGACAATCCACCCGCCACGGGCAACCTGCCGGCGGCGACGCTGATCGGCGGCGGCACGACGCTGGTTCCGGGTGTCACGCTGAAGGGCAAGACGGATGCATTCTCGATCGGCTCCCCCATCTGGCGCCGTCGTTCCTGGAGAATCCTCAATGACCAGTAAAGCCCGGACCCTGGGTGGCTTCACACTGCTCGAGCTGATGGTGGTTGTCGCGGTGATGGCCATCCTCGCGAGCGTGGCGATCACGTCGTATAGCCGCTACGCCTTCCGCGCCCGTCGCGCGGACGGTCAGGAGCTGCTCATGCGCGTGGCCAACGCGCAGGAGCGGTACTACGCGACATTCAACAAGTATGGCGCCGACCCGGTGACCGGCGATCTGAAGCTGAAGAGCGCGACCTCCGAAAAGGGCTATTACACCGTCACGATCGCTTCCAA
Organism: Luteibacter sp. UNC138MFCol5.1; assembly: GCF_900110505.1. Lineage (GTDB taxonomy): Bacteria > Pseudomonadota > Gammaproteobacteria > Xanthomonadales > Rhodanobacteraceae > Luteibacter. The sequence goes on along the minus strand of NZ_FODZ01000002.1, from coordinate 534,811 downwards.
CGATCTTACGAAAAGCTACACCGCTACCGCGACGCCGGTAGCGACGGGCGCGCAGAAGAGCGACAAGTGCGGCGCGCTGAGCATCGATTCGACGGGGACGAAGCTGCCGGCGCTGACGGATACGGCGAAGAACAGCAACGGGCGTTGCTGGTGATGCGCGCGCTGAGCGGCAAATCCCCAGGGCCCGTCGGCGCGATGCGCGGCGTCTCGCTCATCGAATTGATGGTCACGATTTTCGTTCTCGCGATCCTTACGGCGGTGGCCGTACCGAGCTTTCGCGCCGTGATGAGTCGTAGCAGTGTCGCCAACGCCATCAACTCCCTCTCCGCCGACATGCAGTTCGCGCGCGGACAGGCAGCCAGCCAGCATCGCTTCGTCTCCCTGTGCCGTAGCACGACGGGCACCAGCTGCCAGGAAGCGAAATCGGATCCGTACAACTACGACGTGGGCTGGATCGTGTATTCGTACGACGTGACGTCCGCGGGGGCGAACCAGCCGTTCAAGAACGATGGCAGCATGCAGCTGCTTCGTTACACGACGGGGATGACGAATGTCTCGGTGCGCGGTAAAGATGGTCTGATCTTCACCTTCAACCAGACGGGCGAGTTCGTTACCAGCGCGGGTCGGACGACGCTTTCGTTCGTGGCCTGCCCGCGTAAGGCGGGCCTGCCCACCACGGAGACTGGCACCAACACCACCGGTATCCAGGGCTCGTTGCTCACCCTGCGCGCGTCTGGATCGATCGTGGTCGTCCCGCTGCCACTGACTTCGTCCTGTTACGCTTGACGGGCCCCTGTGGGGGTCCGTAATATACCGGGCTCGATGGGCGGTTAGCTCAGCGGTAGAGCACTGCCTTCACACGGCAGGTGTCACAAGTTCGATCCTTGTACCGCCCACCATCGATTCCAGAAGCCCGGCCTAATGCCGGGCTTCGTCGTTTGAAGCCGCCGGCCCGGCGTAGCAGCGAACCTTCACACGGCAGGTGTCACAAGTTCGATCCTTGTACCGCCCACCATCGATTCCAGAAGCCCGGCCTAATGCCGGGCTTCGTCGTTTGAAGCCGCCGGCCCGGCGTAGCAGCGAACCTTCACACGGCAGGTGTCACAAGTTCGATCCTTGTACCGCCCACCATCGATTCGACGAGCCCCCGGCCCAGCGCCGGGTTTTCTTTTTTCCGGTCCATCGCCCCCGTCGTACCGGCGCACGCCGGTACCCACGTCCCCAGTGCCTGGCTGGCGACATCGCATCGGTGAAGGTGGTCGCCGTGGATACCGGCGTTCGCCGGTATGACGAGCCCGCTAAGGCATCCTCACGGCCTGTCGCCTAGAATGCACCGATCGATCGCCCGGACACCGCCATGCACGAAGCCCTCGCCGACCTCCATCTCCTGACCCTGACCCCATGGAAGATCATCGGTCTCCTGGGTACGTTGCTCTTCACCGCGCGCTGGTTCGTCCAGTTCTACGCCACGAAGAAGAACAAGAAGGTCACGGTACCCATGTCCTTCTGGTACCTGTCGGTAAGCGGCAGCGTGCTCACGCTGGCCTACTTCATCTGGGGCAAGAACGATTCCGTCGGAATCATCCAGACGGCCTTCCCGATGCTGGTGTCGTTCTACAACGTGTTCGCGCACCTGAAGCACCGGGACAAGCAGGAGACGGTGAAGCCGGGCGGGGCGGAGGACTGAGCGCAGGCCCACAAAGCCGAGCCCCGGCCCTCAGTCCGGGTCGTAATCGAGGTACGGCGCGAGCCAGCGTTCGGCCTCGGTGCGATCCCAGCCCTTGCGCTTCGCATAGTCCTCGACCTGTTCGCGCGTCAGGCGGCCCACGACGAAGTACTGGCTGTCCGGGTGCGAGAAATACCATCCCGAGACGGCCGCCGTCGGATACATCGCGAAACTGTCCGTCAGCTCGATCGACGTGTGCGCCGTGGCGTCCAGCAGGTTGAACAGCGTGCGCTTCTCGCTGTGTTCCGGGCACGCGGGGTAGCCCGGGGCAGGGCGGATGCCGCGGTAGGCCTCGGAGATCAGCGCCTCGTTGTCCAGCGCCTCGTCCGGCTCGTAGCCCCAGAACTCCTTGCGGACACGCTCGTGCATCCGCTCGGCGAAGGCTTCCGCCAGGCGGTCCGCCAGCGCCTTGAGCAGGATCGACGAGTAATCGTCATGCACCGCCTCGAAGCGTGCGACGTGCGCGTCGATGCCGATGCCGGCGGTGACGGCGAAGCCGCCGACCCAGTCCTCGACACCGCTGTCGCGCGGCGCGATGAAGTCGGACAGGCAGAAATCCGGCCGCTCGACGGGCTTGTCGGCCTGCTGGCGAAGATGGCGCAGCGTGGCGACCGGCTTGCGCTTGCCGCTGCCCGGCTCGGCGTACACCTCGATATCGTCGCCGACCTGGTTGGCCGGCCAGAAGCCGATGACGCCCTTCGCCGTGAGCCATTTCTCCGCGATCAGTCGATCGAGCATGGCCTGCGCGTCGCGATAGAGCTCCGATGCCTGCGTGCCGACGACCTCGTCGGTGAGGATCGCCGGGAACTTGCCCGCCAGCTCCCATGCGTTGAAGAACGGCGACCAGTCGATGTATGAGCGCAGCTCGGCAAGGTCGTAGTCGTCGAAGACCGTCACGCCCGGCGTGCGCGGCACGGGTGGCGTGTACGCCTGCCAGTCGCCCTGGAAGCGCTGCGCGCGCGCCTTGGCGAGCGGCACGAGTTGCTTGCCGGTGCCGCGGCTCTTGTGCCGCTCGCGCACCTCGGCGTACTCGGCGCGCACCTTCGCCATGAACTCGTCGACGAGGTCCTTGCTGACCAGCGACTGCGCCACGCCCACGGCGCGCGAAGCGTCCTTCACCCACACCGTGGGCGACTTGTAGTGCGGTTCGATGCGCAGCGCGGTATGGGCGCGCGACGTCGTCGCGCCGCCGATCATCAGCGGAACCTGGAAGTCCTGCCGCTGCATCTCGCGCGCGACCTGGCTCATTTCCTCGAGCGAGGGCGTGATCAGGCCCGAGAGGCCGATGATGTCGGCGTTCTCGGAACGGGCGACGTCCAGGATCTTCTGCGTCGGCACCATCACGCCGAGGTCGATGACCTCGAAGTTGTTGCACTGGAGCACCACGCCCACGATGTTCTTGCCGATGTCGTGGACGTCGCCCTTGACGGTGGCGAGCACGATCTTGCCGTTGTTCTTGCCCGCGTCGCCGGAGCGCAGCTTCTCTTCCTCGATGTACGGAATGAGGTGCGCCACGGCCTTCTTCATCACGCGGGCCGATTTCACCACCTGGGGCAGGAACATCTTGCCCGCGCCGAAGAGGTCGCCCACCACGTTCATGCCGGCCATCAACGGGCCCTCGATGACGTCGAGCGGACGCTTCGCCGCGAGGCGTGCCTCCTCGGTGTCCTCGACCACGAACTGGTCGATGCCGTGCACCAGCGCATGGCTGAGGCGCTCGACCACCGGCTTCTCGCGCCACGCGGCGGATTCGACCGCGACCTCGCCCTTGCCGCCCTTGTAGCGGTCGGCGATCTCGAGGAGACGTTCGGTCGCGTCGGCGCGGCGGTTGAGCACCACGTCCTCGACGCGCTCGCGCAGCTCCTCCGGCAGGTCGTCGTAGATCGCCAGCGCGCCGGCGTTGACGATGCCCATGTCCATGCCCGCGGCGATCGCGTGGTAGAGGAACACGGAATGGATCGCCTCGCGCACGGGGTTGTTGCCGCGGAACGAGAACGACACGTTGGAGACGCCGCCGGAGACGTGCGACGACGGGAAGCGCTTCTTCAGCTCGCGCGTGGCCTCGATGAAGTCGACCGCGTAGTTGTTGTGCTCCTCGATGCCGGTGGCGATCGCGAAGATGTTGGGATCGAAGATGATGTCTTCGGGCGGGAAGTGCACTTCGTCCACGAGCAGTTCGAAGGCGCGCGAGCAGATCTCGATCTTGCGCTCCTTCGTGTCCGCCTGGCCGACTTCGTCGAACGCCATCACCACCACGGCAGCGCCATACTGGCGGACCTTGCGCGCGTGCTCGAGGAACGCGGCCTCGCCTTCCTTCATCGAGATCGAGTTGACGATGCCCTTGCCCTGCATGCAACGCAGGCCGGCCTCGATCACGCTCCATTTCGACGAGTCGACCATGATCGGCACGCGGGCGATGTCCGGTTCGGACGAGATCAGGTTCACGAAGCGTGTCATGGCCGCCTCGGAATCGATCAGGCCCTCGTCCATGTTTATGTCGATGATCTGCGCGCCGTTCTCCACCTGCTGGCGCGCGACCTCCACCGCCTCTTCGTAGCGGCCTTCCTTGATGAGCTTGCGGAACTGTGCCGAGCCGGTGACGTTCGTGCGTTCGCCGACGTTGATGAAGTTCAGGTCGGGCGTGATGACCAGCGGCTCGAGGCCGGAGAGGCGTGTATATCGGATGCTCATGCGGCTTGCGCGTCGTCCTTCGGCACACGCGGCGCGTAAGGCGCCACGGCGGCGGCGATGGCCGCGATGTGGGCCGGCGTGGTGCCGCAGCACCCGCCGACGATGTTGATGAGGCCTTCGGCCGCGAAGCTTTCGATCGTGGCGGCCATGGTCTCGGGCGTCTCGTCGTACTCGCCGAACGCGTTGGGCAGGCCGGCGTTCGGATGCGTGCTGACGGCCGCGCCAGCGATGCGGGAGAGCATCTGCACGTGCGGGCGCAGGTCTTCGGCACCCAGCGCGCAGTTGAGGCCCACGGACAGCGGCTGGATGTGCTCGACGGAGTAGAAGAACGCCTCGGCGGTCTGCCCGGACAGCGTGCGACCGGAGCGGTCGGTGATCGTGCCGGAGATCATCACGGGCACGCGCGCCCCGAGCTCGTTGAAGAGCTCGCTGAGCGCGAACAGGGCGGCTTTCGCGTTGAGCGTGTCGAAGATGGTCTCGACCATGATCGTGTCGGCACCGCCTTCGATGAGCGCGCGCGCGGCCTCGATGTAGTTCGCCTTCAGCTCCTCGAAGGAGACGTTGCGGTAACCCGGGTCGTTGACGTCCGGCGAGATCGACGCCGTGCGGCTCGTGGGGCCGAGCACGCCGATGACGAAGCGGGGACGGTCCGGCGTGCGCGCCGTCATGGCGTCGCAGGCTTCGCGCGCGATGCGCGCGCCCTCGCGGTTGAGCTCCGGCACCAGGTGCTCCAGGTGGTAATCGGCCTGGCTGACGCGGGTGGCGTTGAACGTATTGGTCTCGATGAAATCCGCCCCGGCTTCGAGATATGCCTCGTGCACGCCGCGGATGATGTCCGGCTGGGTCAGCAGCAGGAGGTCGTTGTTGCCTTTCAGGTCGCACTCGCCCGGATGGTCGTGACCGTGGTCGTGCGTGCTGTCGTGGCCGCCGGCGAAGCGCTCGCCGCGGTAGCCGGATTCGTCCAGCCGGTGGCCCTGCAGCATGGTGCCCATGCCGCCGTCGAGGATCATGATGCGTTCCGCCAGCCCCTTCTGGATCAGGGCGACGCGGTCGGGGTGGAGCCAGGGCAGGGTGCTCATCAAGCGTCTCCTTGGGGCTTGCGCGCGAGGAGGCTGACCACCTCGAAGTGCGGCGCGCGGCGTTCGCGGCTGAGGCGCTCGCAGCTGACCACCTCGAGGCCGGCCTTGCGGGCCAGCTCGGTCAGGCCCTCGCAGGTGAAGCCGAGGTTGCGGTGATCGAACGGTTCCACGACGGCGCGGTGATCGTGTTCGCCAAGCGTGGAGGCCAGCACGCGACCGCCCGGCTTGAGGACGCGGGCGACCTCGTCGAAAACGGTCTGCGGCCGGTCGGAATAGGTGAGGGCGTGGAGCAGCAGGACAAGGTCGAACTGGCGGTCGCCGAGGTCCAGCGCGTGCATGTCGCCCGTGCGCACATCGACGTTGGAGAACGCCGAAAGCCGCTGCCGCGCCGCGTCGGCCACACGCTCGGAGCTGTCGATGCAGACGATGGAATGGGCGTGGGGCGCGAGCAGCTCCGCGGTGACGCCGTCGCCCGACGCGATGTCGAGGACGTCGCCCGTGGTGAGCAGCTGGAGAAGCGAACGGGCGAGCGTTTCCCACGTGCGGCCGGGCGAGTAGTGGCGTTCCATGTCGCCGGCGACGGTGTCGGCCCAGCCTTCCGCGCGGGCCCGCTGGGCCAGCACGGCGGGGAGGCGCTCGGCGTCCTCGCGCAGCAGGGCGTCGCTCAACGTGTCGCGCAGCGACGCGACGAGCGCGACGAGGGTCGGATCGGCCTCGACATTGGCGCGGTAGTAGGCGGAGACGCCGGCGCGGCGGTCGCGGACGAGCTCGGCTTCCTTCAGCTTCGCCAGGTGGGTGGACACCCGGGGCTGGGCGAGGTGCAGCACGGCGGCCAGTTCGGCCACCGTCAGTTCCTCGCGGTCGAGCAGGGCCAGGAGCCGGACACGGGTTGGATCGGCCAGGAGCCGCAGCACCGTGGAGGCCGTCGACAGATCCATCCAACATCCTTATATCGCGATATAGAGATACGTAGGATGGGGCCGACGCGCGCGTGCGTCAAGCGGACATGTTGCAGTGCAGGGAGGCTTGTCGCCGGACGGTCGTTAGAATGGCGGGCTCGATTCCACCAGACTTTGCCGGCCCATCGGACCGGCGCGAGGAACACCCATGGATTTCCGTTTTACCGACGACCAGCTGTCGATCCAGTCCATCGCCCGGGACTTCGCCCAGAAGCGCATCGCACCCGTCGCCGCCGAACTCGACGCGAAGGGTGAATTCCCGCTCGAGAACATCCGGGAAATGGGCCAGCTCGGCCTCATGGGCATCGAGGTGCCCGAGGAATACGGTGGCGCGGGCATGGACCCGGTGGCCTACGTGCTGGCCATGGTCGAGATCGCCGCCGCCGATGCCGCCACCTCGACGATCATGTCGGTGAACAATTCGCTGTTCTGCAACGGCATCCTGAAGTACGGCAACGAGGCCCAGAAGCAGACGTACGTTCGCGCCATCGCGTCGGGCGAGGCGATCGGCGCCTATGCGCTGACGGAGCCGCAGTCGGGGTCGGATGCCTCGAACATGCACACGCGCGCCGTGAAGAACGCGGATGGCGACTGGGTCATCAACGGCAAGAAGAGCTGGATCACCTCCGGTCCGGTCGCGCGTTACATCGTGCTGTTCGCCGTGACCACGCCAGGCATCGGTGCCCGTGGGGTGTCGGCGTTCATCATCGACACGAAGCGCGACGGCTTCCTCGCGGGCAAGACGGAACCGAAGCTCGGCATCCGCGCCTCGGCCACGTGCGAGATCGAGTTCCACGATTACGTCTGCCCGAAGGAAGACCTCCTCGGTGACGAAGGCAAGGGCTTCGGCATCGCCATGGGCGTGCTCGACGCCGGCCGCATCGGCATCGCGTCGCAGGCGGTGGGCATCGCGCGCGCCGCGTACGAGGCCACGCTGCAGTGGTCGCGCGATCGCAAGGCCTTCGGCTACCCGATCGGCACGTTCCAGATGACGCAGTCCAAGATCGCCGACATGAAGTGCAAGCTGGACGCGGCCCTCCTGCTGACGCTGCGCGCGGCGTGGACCAAGGGTCAGGTGGAGAAGACCGGCGGCCGCTTCGGCACCGAGGCTTCGATGGCCAAGCTGGTGGCCTCGGAAGCCGCGATGTGGATCACCCATCAGGCCGTGCAGATCCACGGCGGCATGGGCTATTCGAAGGAAATGCCGCTGGAGCGCTACTTCCGCGACGCGAAGATCACCGAGATCTACGAAGGCACGAGCGAGATCCAGCGCCTCGTGATCGCGCGGGCGGAAACCGGCCTGCGCTGATCGCCCCGCGCTCCCCCTGTTGGAGCGGACCTGGCCGCGACAGCGCTTGCCCCGGTCACCAAGCTCGCGCGCCAGCTCCGGGGTGATCGCGAGAAGCTGTCGCGGCCAGGTCCGCTCCCACCATGTCGCTGAGTGGGAGCGGACCCGGCCGCGACGGCTCTTCGCCCCGGTCATCAAGCTCGCGCGCCAGCTCCGAGGTGATCGCGAGAAGCTGTCGCGGCCAGGTCCGCTCCCACCATGTCGCTGAGTGGGAGCGGGCCCGGCCGCGACGGCTCTTAGCCGCTGTCATCAAGCTCGCGCGCTAGCTCCGGGGTGATCGCGAGAAGCTGTCGCGGCCAGGTCCGCTCCCACCATGTCGCTGAGTGGGAGCGGACCCGGCCGCGACGGCTCTTCGCCCCGGTCATCAAGCTCGCGCGCCAGCTCCGAGGTGATCGCGAGAAGCTGTCGCGGCCAGGTCCGCTCCCACAATGTCGCTCGGTGGGAGCGGACCCGGCCGCGACGGCTCTTCGCCGCTGTCATCAAGGTCACGCGCAAGGTCCGGTCCCGCAAAAAAAAGCCCGGCTTTCGCCGGGCTTTTTCGTTACGGTCGATCCGTTCCGCGTCGCGGGTCCGAGTCGAAGTGGGTGACGTCTCCCACATTCGGCGCGTGCGGCACGATGGTCGTCGACGGGTTGCCACCGCCTGACGGACCGTTCGAGGGGCCGCCGTGCGGGCCGTCGCCGTCCGGATCGTGGCCGGGCTTCGGCATGTTGTGCGACACCTCGTCGAGCTTGTCGCCCAGCAGGCGGCGGACGCTGACGTAGAACACCGGGATCAGCAGCAGGCCGAGGAACGTGGCGAACAACATGCCGCCGATGACGCCCGTGCCGATCGCGTGGCGGGAGTTCGCACCCGCGCCGGTGGAGATCGCGAGCGGGAACACGCCGAGGATGAAGGCCAGCGACGTCATCAGGATGGGGCGCAGTCGCAGGCGGGCGGCCTCGATGATGCCCTCGCGCAGCGTCTTGCCTTCCTGCTGCTGTTCCACCGCGAACTCCACGATCAGGATCGCGTTCTTCGCCGCCAGGCCGATGACGGTGATCATGCCGATCTTGAAGTAGATGTCGTTCGGCAGGCCGCGGAGCATCGAGAAGACGACGGTACCGAGGATGCCGAGCGGCACCACCAGCAGCACGGAAACCGGGATCGACCAGCTTTCGTACAGGGCGGAGAGGCAGAGGAACACGATCACGACCGACAGCGCGAGCAGCAGCGTGGACGAGTTGCCGGACAGGATTTCCTGGTAGGACTGACCGGTCCAGTCGTAACCGAAGCCCTTGGGCAGCTTGTCGTTGACGATGCCTTCGACGATGCCCATGGCCTGGCCGGTGGAGTAACCCGGCGCTTCGTTACCGACGATTTCCACCGCGGAGTAACCGTTGTAGCGGTTGAGCGTCGGCGCGGCCATCGTCCACTTCGAGCTGACCACCGTCGACAGCGGGATCATCGCGGCGTCCAGCCCCGTGGAGGCGCTGGCCACCGTGCCGCCCGTCGCGGCCGACGACGTCGAGGACGACGACGAGGAGGCGAGGCCGCTCGGCGTGAAGATGTGCTCGAAGGCGTCGGTGCCCATGCGGTAGGGCGCGTCGGCCTGCAACAGGACGCGCTTGACGCGGCCGCCGTACTGGAAGTCGTTGATGTACACGGGCGCGAGGGTGAGCTGGACCGCCGTGTAGATGTCGCTGACGGAAAGGCCCATCGACTGCGCCTGCGTGCGGTCGACCTTCAGCTGGAGCAGCGGCGCGTCTTCCAGCGTGTTCGGACGGATGCCGACCAGCGCCTTGTTCTGCGACGCGGCGCCCAGCAAGATGTTGCGCGCCTGCTGCAGCTCGTCGCGGGACTGTCCGGCGCGGGCCTGCAGGTACATGTCGATACCGCCGAACTGCGACAGGCCGCGGATCGTCGGCAGGTTCACCACGAAGATCGTGGCGTCGCGCACGGCCTGCATCTTGCCGTTCATCTGCTGGATGATCTGCGTGGCCGTGAGGTCGCGCTGGTCCCAGTCCTTCAGGCGGATGAAGTTCATGCCGACGTTCTCGCCGGAGCCGACGAAGCTGAAGCCGGAGATCTGGAACACACCCTCGACCGACGGATCCTTGAGGATGATCGACCGCATGTCGGTCATCACCTTCTCGGTACGGGCGATGCTCGAACCCGGCGGCAGCTGCACGATCGCCAGCGCGTAGCCCTGGTCTTCGTCAGGGACGAAGCTGGTGGGCAGGCGCACGAACAGGAAGCCCATCACCACCGCGATCAGCACGAACACCACCATCCAGCGCGGGGCGTGGCGCACGGCGCTGCCGATGTGGCCCGAATAGGTGCCCTGCACCCAGTCGAACACCTGGTTGAACTTGCGGTAGACGATGTTCTTCTTGTGGTCGTGCGTCGGCTTGAGGATCGTCGCGCACAGCGCCGGCGTGAACGACAGGGCGAGGAAGGCCGAGAAGCCCATCGACACCGCGATCGTCAGCGCGAACTGCTTGTAGATGATGCCGGATGCGCCCGGCTGCAGCGCCGACGGCACGAACACCGCGGCGAGCACCACCGTGATCGCGATGACCGCGCCGGTGATCTGGCCCATGGCCTTGCGCGTGGCTTCCTTCGGCGAAAGCCCTTCCTCGGACATGATGCGTTCGACGTTCTCGATCACGACGATCGCGTCGTCGACCACGATGCCGATCGCCAGCACCATGCCGAACAGCGTGAGCTGGTTGACGGTGAAGCCCAGCGGCGAGAGGCCGAGGAACGTGCCGAGCAGCGCCACTGGGATGACGAGCGTCGGGATGACCGTCGCGCGGAAGTTCTGCAGGAACAGCAGCATCACGAGGAAGACGAGGATGATCGCCTCGACGAGGGTATGCACCACTTCCTCGATCGAGATGGTCACGAACTTCGTCGTGTCGTACGGCGCGAACCAGGTCACGCCGTCCGGGAAGCTCTTGGCGAGCTCCGCCATCTTGGCGCGCACGGCGTTGGCGACGTCGAGCGCGTTGGCGCCCGGGAGCAGCTGCACACCGAACGAACCGGTCGGGGTGCCGTTCCACTGCGCGTTGAAGCCGTAGGTCTGCGGGCCGAGCTCGACGCGCGCGACGTCCTTCAGGCGCACGACCGTGCCGTCGTTGTTGGCGCGCAGGATGATGTCCGAGAACTCCTCGGCCGAGGTGAAGCGGCCTTCGGCCGACACCGTGGCGCTGAAGCCCTGGCCGTCCACGGCCGGGTCGGTACCGATCGAGCCGGCGGCGAACTGGACGTTCTGCGTGCTGAGCGCGTTACGCAGGTCCGTGGCCGAGAGGCCGTAGCCGCGCAGCTTGTCCGGGTTCAGCCAGACGCGCATGCCGTATTCCGAACCGAGCTGGCGCGTGCTGCCGACGCCGGGGATACGGGCGATCTGGTCGAGCACCTGCGACGACACGATGTCGGTCAGGCGGTTGCCGTCGATGGTCGGGTTGGACGAGGTCAGCGCCACGAACATCAGGAAGTCGGGGTTGGACTTGGCCACCACGACGCCCTGCTGCGTCACTTCCGAGGGCAGGCGGGGCGTCGCGAGCGACACCTTGTTCTGCACCTGGACCTGCGCGATGTCGGGATCCGTACCGGTCTCGAAGGTCAGCGTCACGGTGGCCGTGCCGCTGGAGCTCGAGGCGGAGCTGAAGTAGAGCAGGTGGTCGATACCGGTCAGCTGCTGCTCGATGACCTGCGTCACGGTCTTTTCGGTCGTGTCCGCGCTCGCGCCCGGGTAGGTCGCCGTGACGACGACCTGCGGCGGTGCGATGTTCGGATACGACTCGATGCCCATGTTGAGCAGGGAGATCGTGCCGCACAGGCTGATCAGGATCGCCACGACCCACGCGAAGATGGGGCGGTCGATGAAGAAACTCGGCATGACGAAACTCCCTTACTGCCCGGCCGCGGCGTGGGGTGCGCCGGCGGCGGTCGACGCGCCGGCCGGAGCGGCCTGCGCGGGCGATGCCTTGACCGGGGCGTTTTCCTTCGCCTTGGGCAGGCCCTGGACGATGACCTGGTCGCCCGGCTTGAGGCCGCCGGTGACGATCCAGTTCGGACCGACGATGCGGTCGGTCTTCACCGAGCGATGGACGGCGGCCGACGGGATCGTCTTGTCCTGTCCCGTCTGGGGATCCTTGACGTGGCCTTCGCCGACGACCATCACGTAGGCGTCGTTGGCGTCGCGCAGCACCGCGGCCTGGGGCACCAGGAACACGTTGTGCAGGTCGCCGAGCGTGGCCTTCACCGTCACGAACTGACCCGGGAGCAGGCGCTGGTCGGGGTTGTTCAGCAGGGCGCGCAGGCTCACGGTACCGGTCTGCGGATTGACCGTGGCCGACGAGAAATCGAGCGTGCCCGCCTCGCCGAAGTCCGAGCCGTCCGGGAGCATGATGCGCACGGTCGTCTGGTCGGTCGGCGACAGCGTCGCGGCGCCGGCTGCGGCGGCGCGGCGCATGGCGTCGAGGTCGGAGACCGAGACGCTGAAGTTCACGTAGACCTTGTCGAGCTGGTCGACCTGGGTCAGCAGCGTGGTTTCGTTCTGGCCGACGAGGGCGCCCTCGGTGACCTGCTGCTGCCCGGCGCGGCCGTCGATCGGCGAGACCACGTCGGTGAAGCCCAGGTTGATGCGGGCGGACTGCACGTTGGCCTCGGCCTGCTTCACGGCGGCGTCGGCCGTGCGCTGGTTCGCCTCGGCGGTGTCGAGGTCCTGGCGGGACACGTAGTTCTTGCCGATCAGGCCGCGGGCGCGGTCCGCCTGCGCCTTGGCGTTGACCGCCGAGGCGCGCGCGGAGGCGAGCTGCGCGAGCTGGGCGTCGAGCTCGGCCTTGAGCGGCTGCGGGTCGATCTGGAACAGCTTCTGGCCCGCCTTGACGTCGGTGCCTTCGTCGTAGAGGCGATGCAGCAGGATGCCGGGCACGCGGGCCCGGACGTCCGCGGTGCGGAACGCGGAGACGCGGCCCACCTGGTCCTGCACCAGCGGCGCGTTCTGCGGCTGGACGGTGATCGTGCCGACTTCGGGCGGCGGCGGCTGCTGGGGAGCTTCCTGCTTGTGGCAGGCGGCGAGCGCCGCAGCGAGGCCGAGGGCCAGCAGGGACGAGCGCAGGGGCAGGGGATTCATGGGGACTCCGATCCTTTTCCGGGTTTCTTGTTCGTTCGCGCCCCGGCATCCGGGTGGATGTCGTAGGCGTGCATAAATACTGTTACCGCGTGGCGGGCCCACGCGTCCTGTGCCTTCTGACCCCTCGCGCGCATTCCGAACAAACGCCGGTCGCCTTCGAGCCCATGCAGCATGGACAGGAACAGCTCCGCGGCGACGTCCGGGTCCTCGGCGCGCATGCGTCCCTGTTCCATCGCCTCGGCCATGCAGCGCGCCAGCCGGGTCGCGACGGTATCGATCGCAGTCCGGAAGAACGTCCGCGCCGCCGCGGGAAAGCGCGGCGCCTCGGCGATCAGCATGCGACCCAGCGCCACGTGCGCGTGGTCCATCACGTAGGTGTGGTGCGCCCTGGCGAGTGCATGGAGCATCGAGGCCAGGCCGGCGCTTTCGGGGGCGAGGCTGGCGTGGAGCGGCAAGACCAGTTGTTCGACGGCGGCGTGGAACAGGTTGTCCTTGTTGTCGAAATGCGCATACACGGTCTGCTTGGACACGCCCGCCTCGCGTGCCACGGCGCCCATGCTGACGCGATATCCGTCGCGCAGGAAAAGTGCGCACGCCGCCTGGAGCACCCGCTGCTGGTGATCGGAAGCGGGGCGGGCATCCAGGTTCGACATTTCGCATACCTGCTGGACTATACCGTCCAGTTTAGAATCTCCGCCGGACCATCGTCAACGGTCATGCCACGCATTCGCATGCGTATTGTTGCGATGCACATGCGGCGAGGACGAGCAGTGCATGCCGCGACCGGGCGTTTCGTGCGCGATCGATGCGGCGACGCAGTGAAAATACGGCAACGGCGCGCCCCGGCCGGTGTGGCTACATGACATGCGTGAGAGCTATGCTTTCACGGATTTCCCGACCTTCCCCACATCGATAATCCGCCCATGAATGCGATTCGCGCTGCCGAAAACGGCCCGTTCCACGCCGTTGTCTTCGATGAACTCAAAAAGATCGACTACCCCGCGGAGCGCCTCAACGAGGCGCGCTTTTTTATCGAGGCCTTCTTCGAGCGGATCGCCCCGGCCGACCACGCGCTGCACGCGCCGGATCGCTGGGCCGCGCTGATCGCCGACCTCCTGGGCTTCGCGCGCGAGCGCACGCCGGGTAAAGCGAAGGTTCGTGTGTACAACCCGGGCGTCTCGGGCACCCGCGCGGTGGTCGAGGTCGTCACCGACGACATGCCCTTCCTGGTCGACACCGTGTCGATGGTGGCCGCGGCCCATGCCGACATCCACGCGATCATCCACCCGGTGGTTCCGGTGGTGCGTTCGGCGTCGGGCGTGCTGGAGTCGATCGGTTCCGGCCCGACGACCGAGTCGATCATGCGCTTCGAGATCGATCGCATCGACGATACCGAGCTCGACACCCTCAAGGCGAACGTGGAAACCGCGCTCGCCGACGTCCGCGAGGCCGTGGACGACTGGCGCGCCATGCGCGCGAAGATGGTCGAGGTCGCGGAGGACCTGGGCCGTCGGTCGCTCCCGTACACCGCCGATGAAGTCCGTGAGGCCACCGATTTCCTGCGCTGGGTGGCGGACGACCATTTCACCTTCATGGGCTACCGCGAATACGAAGTCGCCGCCGACGCGGGCGACGAGGTCCTGAAGGCCGTGGAAACGTCCGGCCTCGGCATCCTGCGCACCGCCGAACGCTCGCTGGCGCCGCGCTCGCTGCGCACGCTGGCGGCGAACGAGCTGCCGCGCTCGGGTTCCACGGACGCCATCATCCTGACCAAGACCAACGCGCGTTCGCCGATCCACCGTCCGGGCTACATGGACTACATCGGCGTGCTGCGTTTCGACGACAAGGGCCGGCCGGTCGCCGAGCAGCGCTTCCTCGGCCTGTTCTCGTCCAACGCGTACATGGCGCACCCGCAGCACGTGCCGCTCGTGCGCGACAAGTGCGAAGCCGTGATGTCCCGCTCCGGCCTGAAGCGCGACTCGCATTCGGGCAAGGCGCTGCGCCACATCCTCGACACGCTGCCGCGCGACGAGCTCTTCCAGTGCAGCACCGACGAGCTCTTCGCGCTGGCCATGGGCCTGCTCGAACTGGCGCAGCGCACGCGCACGCGCCTGTTCATCCGCCGCGACAGCTACGGCCGGTTCTTCTCCTGCCTCGTCTACATCCCGCGCGACCGCTTCAACACCACGGTCCGTGAGCGCGTCGAAGGCGTGCTGCGCGAGGCCTTCCACGGCGAGCACGTCGACTCCGCGGTGCTGATGGGCGAGGCGGCGCTGGTCCGCCTGCACGTCGTCGTGCGCCCGCGCATCGGCGACCATCCGGTGTACGACGCGGCCGCCATCGAGGCGCAGATCGCCTCCATCGCCCGCAACTGGCACGACGAACTGCGCGACCGCCTCATCGAGAGCGCCGGCGAGCAGCAGGGCATCATCCTCGCCAACCGCTACGGCAAGGCGCTGCCGGCCGGCTACGTCGACGAGGTCGCGCCGCAGGTCGCCGCGGCCGACGTCCGCGCGCTGGCGGGGCTCGATGGCCCCGACGCGATCAGCATGTCGTTCTACCACCCGCCGCACCGGCCGGAGGAACTGCGCTTCAAGGTCTACCGTTCCGGCTCCGACATCGCGCTGTCCGAAGTGCTGCCGCAGCTGGAGAACCTCGGCCTGCGCGTGCTCACCGAGCACATGTACGAAGTGAAGGTGGCCGACAGCCGCCTGTTCATCCAGGACTTCGAGGTCCAGCCGGTCGGTCGCCTCGCGTTCGAGGTGGAGCAGGTCGGCACGCTCTTCGAGGACGCCTTCGAGCAGATCTGGCGCGGCAATGCCGAGAACGACGGCTTCAACCGCCTCGTGCTGGGCGCGAAGCTGGGCTGGCGCCAGGTCGCCGTGCTGCGCAGCTACTGCAAGTACCTCCTGCAGACGGGCGTGGCGTTCTCGCAGGCGTACATGGAAGACGCGCTCAACCATTACCCCGCCATCGCCGGCCTCATCGTCGAGCTGTTCAACGCGCGCTTCGATCCACGTCGCGAGAGCCTCGACGGCGCCGAGCGCGAGCACGCGGAGAGCATGCTCTCGCACGAGATGCACACGCTGATGGACGCCGACACGCTGGCGGCCCATCCGGGCCTGATCGGCAACCTCGTGGCCTCGCTGGGCAGCGCGCGCGCGGACCAGGTCAAGGCGGTGGAGGAGGCGATCGAGGCGTTGCTCGACAACGTCTCCAGCCTCGACGAGGACCGCATCCTGCGCAGCTTCATCGCGCTGGTGCACGCCACGCTGCGCACGAGCTTCTTCCAGGCATGGGACGGCGCGTTCCGTCCGTACATCAGCTTCAAGTTCGACTCGCACAAGGTGCCCGACCTCGCCAAGCCGGTGCCGTACCGCGAGATCTTCGTCTACGCGCCGCGCGTGGAGGGCATCCACCTGCGCTTCGGTCCCGTCGCGCGCGGCGGCCTGCGCTGGTCCGACCGCCGCGAGGACTTCCGCACGGAGGTGCTCGGTCTCGTCAAGGCGCAGATGGTGAAGAACACCGTCATCGTGCCCGTCGGTTCGAAGGGCGGCTTCTTCGTCAAGCGTCCGCCGGCCGGTGCGGACCGCGACGCGCAGCTGGCCGAGGGCATCGCGTGCTATCGCATGTTCATCAACGGCCTGCTGGACATCACCGACAACCTCGTGGAGGGCAACGTCGTGCCGCCGCACGACGTCGTGCGCCACGACAATGACGATCCGTACCTCGTCGTCGCGGCCGACAAGGGCACCGCCACGTTCTCCGACATCGCCAACGCGATCTCGACCGAGCATGGCTTCTGGCTCGACGACGCCTTCGCCTCGGGCGGTTCCAACGGCTACGACCACAAGGGCATGGGCATCACCGCCAAGGGCGCGTGGGAATCGGTCAAGCGCCACTTCCGTGCGCTGGGCCGCGATTGCCAGGCGGAAGACTTCACGGTGGTGGGCGTGGGCGACATGTCCGGCGACGTGTTCGGCAACGGCATGCTGCTTTCGGAGCACATCCGCCTGCTGGCCGCGTTCGACCATCGGCACATCTTCCTCGATCCGGATCCGGATGCCGCGGTGTCGTTCAAGGAGCGCACGCGCATGTTCGCGCTGCCGCGTTCCTCGTGGGACGACTACGACAAGTCGCTGATCTCGGCCGGTGGCGGCGTGTACCCGCGCAGCGCGAAGTCGATTCCGGTGTCGCCGCAGATCCGCGCCGCCCTCGGCATCCGCGCCGAGGTGACGCACATGGCGCCGTCCGACCTGCTCTCGGCGATCCTCAAGGCGCCGGTCGACCTGCTCTGGAACGGCGGCATCGGTACGTACGTGAAGGCGACCAGCGAAACGCACGCCGACGTGGGCGACCGCGCGAACAACGCGCTGCGCGTCAACGGCAGCGAACTGCGCTGCCGCATCGTGGGCGAGGGCGGCAACCTGGGCATGACCCAGAAGGGCCGCATCGAGGCCTCGCAGGCCGGCGTGCTGATGAACACGGACTTCATCGACAACTCGGCGGGCGTGGACACCTCGGATCACGAGGTGAACATCAAGATCCTGCTCAACGACGCCGTGCAGCGTGGCGAGCTCACGTTCGAAGGTCGCAACAAGCAGCTCGCCGAGATGACCGACGAGGTCGGCCGCCTCGTACTGTGGGACAACTATCGCCAGAACCAGGCGATCACCGTGATGGAGCACCAGTCCGTGCGCCGTCTGGGCTCGATGGCCCACTTCATCAGCACGCTCGAGGCCGAGGGCCTGCTAGACCGCCAGGTGGAGTCGCTGCCGACGGCCGCGGAACTGGCCGACCGTAAGCTCCGCGGACAGGGCATGACGCGTCCCGAACTGTCGGTGCTGCTGAGCTACGACAAGATCCGGCTGTTCCAGCAGCTGCTCGATTCCGACGTGCCGGAAGATCCGTACCTCTCGCGCGAACTGGTGCGGTACTTCCCTGTGCCGCTGCACGAGAAGTACGCCGAGCACATGCAGCGCCATCGCCTGAAGCGCGAGATAATCGCCACCGCGGTGACCAACTCGACGATCAACCGCATGGGAGCGACGTTCATGATGCGCATGCAGGAGGACACGGGCCAGGGCCCGGCGGCGATCGCGAAGGCTTATACCGCCGCGCGCGAGATCCTCGACGCGCGCGACCTGTGGGCGGACATCGAAGCGCTCGACGGGAAGATCGCCGAGGACACGCAGATCGACGCCGTCCTGCAGATCTGGTCGTTGCTGCGCCACCTGACGCGCTGGCTGCTGAATCGCCCCGGCGGCTCGCTCGACATCGCCGCCAATGTCGACCGCTATGCCAACGACGTCACGACGCTGCGCAAGGCGCTGCCCGACGCCCTGACGAACACGGGTCGCGGCGACTTCGCGGCCAGCCAGGAGAAGTGGGAAGGCCTGGGCGTGCCCAACGCGCTGGCGATCCGCCTGGCCCGCGTGCCGGTGCTGCGCTCCGCGCTCGACATGGTGGAAGTGTCGCGCCAGAGCGGCCGCGACATCGCGACGGTCGCGACGGTGTTCTACGAACTGGCCGAGGCGCTGGACCTCGACTGGCTGCGTGGCCAGATCGAGGCGCTGGCTGTCGAGGGCGCATGGCATGCGCAGGCGCGCGGCTCGTTGCTGGACGAGCTCAACGCCCAGCATCGCGCCCTCGCGCTGCAGGTGCTCAGCGTGGCCGGCGATCGCACCGATGTGAGCCCGGTGAAGGCCTGGCTGGACCGCGACGACCCGACCCTGAAGTACACCCGCGCGATGCTGGCGGAGATCCTCACCCAGAACGCGGATTACCCGATCGCCTCGGTCGCGGTCCGCAGGCTGGCGCAGCTGGCGCAGATCCCGGTGTGATCGATCGGGGCCCCCGAGCACGAGGGGCCCCGGATCGCCGATGCGATCGGCTCCCACCCTCCGGTAGAAGGCGGACTTCGCTACCGGAGGGGCGGAAGCGGATCGTATCCGCGATCGGGTCTGCGAGATCGTTTCAGGCTATCCGGACGCGGCGCGACGCACTAAGCTCGCCGCTGGACCAGGAAGCTCCCAGCCCATGCGCCTAGCCTTCGTCGCCAGCGAGACCGAAGTCGCCCAACGCGCCCTCACGGCGCTCAAGAAGCGTTACCGCGGCGTCGCGCCGGGCGACGCGGACATCATCGTTTCGCTGGGCGGCGACGGGTTCATGCTGCGCACGCTGCATGCCCATCGCACGCTCGGCATCCCGTTCTACGGCATGAAACTGGGCCGGCTCGGGTTCCTCATGAACCAGCACGCCATGGATCACCTGCCGGAGCGCATCGAACGGGCGCACCCCGCGGTCCTTCATCCGCTGGAAATGCACTCCACCTGCTGCGACGGCGTCGAGCACCGCGCCCTGGCATTCAACGAGGTGGCCATGCTCCGCCAGAGCAACCAGGCCGCGCACCTGACGGTCAGCCTCAACGGCGAGATGAAGCTCGACGAGCTGGTGTGCGACGGCATCCTCGTCTCGACGCCCGCCGGCTCCACCGCCTACAACCTCTCCGCGCACGGCCCCATCCTGCCGCTGGACGCGAACGTGCTGGCGCTGACGCCCATCAGCCCGTTCCGGCCGCGCCGCTGGCGAGGGGCGATCCTTCCTCACGCCACGCGCGTCGGCTTCGAGACGAAGGATCCGAACAAGCGCCCGATCAGCGCCACGGCGGATTTCCACGAGGTGCGCGACGTGCGTTCCGTGGAAGTGAAGCAGTCGCGGCGGCATGCCGTGCGGTTGCTGTTCGATCCGGAGCACAACCTCCAGCAGCGCATCCTCGACGAGCAATTCGCGGAGTAGCCACCGGCGATTCGAGAAGCCCCATTGCGCTACGATGCCGCCATGAACGACGACACCCACAACGCCCACGCCGCCTCCTCGGTCCGCGACAACCGCCTCGTCGTGGCGATCTCGTCGCGCGCCCTGTTCGACATGGGCGACAGCCACGAACTCTTCGAGCGCGAAGGCCTCGACGCGTACCGCGCGTTCCAGATCGACCACGAAGACGAGCTGCTGCAACCCGGCGTCGCGTTTCCACTGGTGCAGAAGCTGCTGGGCCTGAACGCGCTCTCCGGCGACCTGCCGCCCGTGGAAGTGATCCTGCTCTCGCGCAACTCGGGCGATACCGGCCTGCGGATCTTCAACGCCATCCAGCATTACGGCCTGAACATCTCCCGTGCCGCGTTCACCAGCGGGGCGCCGACGTCCGACTACATCGCGCCGTTCAAGGCGGATCTCTTCCTCTCCGCGAACGCCGAGGACGTCGGCCGCGCGCTGCGGGCCGGCGTGGCCGCCGCCACCATCCTGCCGTCCACGGCGCCGCAGCGTTCCAGCGAACAGCTGCGCATCGCATTCGACGGGGACGCCGTGATCTTCGGCGACGAGGGCGAGCGGGTGTCGCAGGAGCAGGGCCTCGACGCGTTCCACCGCAGCGAGACCGAGCGCTGGGCCGAGCCGCTGTCCGGCGGTCCCTTCCGCGGCTTCCTCGCCGCGTTGCACCGTCTCCAGGCCGCGTTTCCGGCCGAGACCTCGCCCATCCGCACCGCGCTGGTCACCGCGCGTTCGGCGCCCGCCCACAAGCGGGTGATCCTCACGCTGCGTCGCTGGGGCGTGCGCATCGACGAGGCCCTGTTCCTGGGCGGCCGGGACAAGGGGCCGTTCCTCGACGCGTTCGGCGCCGACATCTTCTTCGACGACTCCCCGGCGAACGTCGAGTCGGCACGTCGGCACGTCGCGACGGGCCACGTACCGCACGGAGTGAGCAACCGCTAGCCGGCGATCAGACGATGTTCGTCCAGCGCCACCAGTTCGTCTTCTTCTCTTCGCGCACGAAGGTGAAGAGGCCGGCGCCGAGGATCATCACGATGCCGATGAGCATCGGCCAGTCCAGGTGGTCGTGGAAGATGAGGTAGCCGAAGAGGATCGCCCAGAGCATCTGGCTGTATTGCGTCGGCGCCACGCGATTGGCGGGCGCGTGCTGCGTCGCGAGCATGAGCAGGACCGCCCCCGCGGCGGCGAGCAGGCCGTAGCCGAGCACCAGGAACCACTGGTGGGCGTTCGGCCAGACGAAATGCGGCAGCATCATGATGAAGCCCGCGATCATCGGGCCGATCACGCCGGCGCCGTAGAGCGTGATGCGCTTTTCGGTCGCCCCGGCCATGCGCAGCGCGATGATCGAGAGCGCGCCGGTGATGCCGCAGATGATCGCCGCCACGTGGCCGACACCGAGGTGGCGGAAACCGGGACGAAGCACCACGAGCACACCGAGAAAACCGACGATGACCGCGGACCAGCGCCGCCAGCCCACCTGTTCGCGCAGGAACACCACGGACAGGATGGTCACGAAGATCGGCAGGAGGAAGATCAGCGAGAAGGCCTCGGCCATGGGCAGTGCCGTGAAGGCCATGACCGCGGTGACGTTGCCGATGGCGCCGGCCATGGCGCGGAGGAGCCACAGGCCGGGCATCTTCGAGATCACGATCTCGCTCCAGCGATCGCCAGGCTTCTTGAGGAACGGAAACGCCGCCATGGCGAGTACCGCGCCGAAGAACACCGCCTCGTACGCGGGCAAGGTGCCCTCGAGCGACTTCACGAAGGCGTCGCTCCACGCATAAGCGGCGTAGCAGGCGAAGCCGAGGATGACACCTTTGATCATGGGCAGGCCCGGGTAAGGGTGAGCCCCATTATGCGCCGCCGCGCGTGATCTCCACGCGCGGGACGGCGCCGGGTGCCTCAGAGCTCCCAGTCGTGGAAGATGGCGCCGCGAAGGATCCGGACCGTGGGCTTGCCCGAGGCGCCGTCCAGCAGCACCCAGGGGCCGCCGCGGGGTGTGCCGGGCCGGAAGCCCACGTAGAAATCCTTGTTGCCGACGCGGGTCCACAAGGCATCGTCGCGGAAGGTCCAGCGCTGCCGGTCGCCGCCGTCGCATTGCGCCCATTCGAGCCCGGCCGTCCGGGTCAGGCAGCGCCCCGCATCGTTGACCACTCGACCGGTATCGCCAGGGTTGGGAAGGCTGATCTTCTCCAGTTCGAACGGGTTGTCTTCGCGAAAGACGCCGAGACGGTCGAGCTCCTTGGTGCTGAACCTGTCGAACAGGGTGCCGTCGCCCGGGTACACGGCGGGCATGAGCACGACGGGGCTGTTACGGGTCAATGCCTGCACTTCGCCATAGGTCGCGGAATCGGTGGACTGCATGACGAGGGTGCCGAACATGTAGCCCTCCGCCGCGGTGGGTCCGGCGAGGGCGAGGCAGGTGAGGGCGAGCAGGTAACGTGAGGGGCGCATCGGAAGGTCCTGTATCGAGGGGGAGGGCGAGTATTCGCCCCCGGCACGGGCGACGGCTGTAGGCGCCGCGCGTCTTGCGCCGTCCGGCCCGGGCCCGTCGCGCCGTCCTCTTGCTGCATGCCCGCATGACCCGGCGTGAAGGCCGCCGCTACAATCGTGGGGTTTCCCCAACCGCATGTGATCGCCCGCCATGGCCCACCGTCTCGACCCGCTCGATCTTTACGACGTCCGTTCGCTCCTCACCGACGAGGAGCGCGCCGTGCAGGACGCCGTCGGCCGTTTCGTCGACGAAAAGGTGCTTCCGATCATCGGCGACGCCTTCGATCAGGGCCGGTTTCCGGCCGAGCTGGTGCCGGAGATCGCGTCGCTGGGCCTCCTCGGCGCCACGCTGCCCGAGGAATACGGCTGCGCCGGGATGAACGGCGTGAGCTATGGCCTGATCTGCCAGGAACTCGAGCGTGGCGATTCGGGCCTGCGCAGCTTCGCGTCGGTGCAGAGCTCGCTGTGCATGTACCCGATCTTCGCCTACGGCTCCGAGGAGCAGAAGCGCCAGTACCTGCCGCGGATGGCCGCGGGCGAAGTGATCGGCTGCTTCGGCCTCACCGAGCCGCATGGTGGCTCCGATCCGGCGAACATGAAGACGGTCGCGCGCAAGGACGGCGGCGACTGGGTGATCAACGGCGCCAAGATGTGGATCACCAACGGCAACCTCGCGCACATCGCGATCGTCTGGGCCCAGACGGACGACGGCATCCAGGGTTTCATCGTGCCGACCGATACCAAGGGCTTCGCCGCGCAGGAAGTGCACAAGAAGATGAGCCTGCGCGCCTCGGTGACGTCGGGCCTGTTCTTCGACGACGTGCGCGTCCCGGACAGTGCACGCCTGCCGAACGTGAAGGGGCTGAAAGGCCCGCTCGGCTGCCTCAACCAGGCGCGTTACGGCATCACGTGGGGGCCGATCGGCGCCGCGCAGGCGTGCCTGAAGGAAGTGCTCGACTACAGCGCGCAGCGCGTGCTGTTCGGTCGTCCGCTCGCCGCCAACCAGGCCATCCAGGTCAGGCTCGCCGACATGGCCCGGCGCACCACCACCGCGCAGCTGCTTTCGCTGCAGCTGGGCCGCCTGAAGGACGCCGGCCGTCTGCAGCCGACGCAGGTGTCGCTCGCGAAGTGGAACAACGTGCGCATGGCGCTCGACATCGCGCGCGACTGCCGCGACATCCTCGGCGGCGCCGGCATCACGACCGAGCATTCGGCGATCCGTCACGCGCTGAACCTCGAATCCGTCATCACCTACGAAGGCACCGAGACCGTGCACCAGCTCGTCGTCGGCCGCGAGCTCACCGGCATCAACGCGTTCTGACGGATGACCGGCATGCCGACCGTCTACGGCCTGCGTTCGTCGGGCAATTGCTACAAGCTGCAGTTGCTGCTGGACATGCTCGGGCGTCCGTATCGCTGGGTCGATACGGACAGCACACGCGGGGCGACGCGCACCGCCGAATTCCTCGCGCTCAATCCCAACGGAAAGGTGCCGCTGCTGGTCCTCGACGACGGCCGCCGGCTCGCCGAGTCGAACGCCATCCTGTGCTATCTCGCCGAAGGCACGCCGTACCTTCCCACGACGTCGTGGGACCGTGCGCGCACGCTGCAGTGGATGTTCTTCGAGCAGTACAGCCATGAACCCTGCATCGCCGTGGCGCGCTTCATTTGCCGCTGGCTGCCGGAAGACCACGAGCGTCGCGCCGAGCTGCCACGCCTGCGCGAGCGCGGCGCGCATGCCCTCGACGTCATGGAAGAGCACCTCTCGCGCGAGCCGTTCTTCAGCGGCGGCGGTTTCGGCGTCGCGGACATCGCGCTCTTCGCCTACACGCATTGCGCCGCCGATGGCGGCTTCGACCTGTCCCGCTGGCCGCTCGTCGGCACCTGGCTGGAGCGCGTCCGCGCGCGGCCCGGTTTCTCGCCGATGTCCGTCTGATCTTTCCTTCCGAGCACGCCATGTCCGTCCCGCAGCCCATCGCCGCCCGTCACAAGGGTTTCAATCGCGCCGAGATCGTCGACCAGAACTTCGTGGAGTTCGTGAGGGAGTGGCGGGGCGACATCGGCCGGCCACCCCGCGACGATGAGCCCGTTCTCCCCGGGAGCGCGCTGGACGCGAGGGGCTTCCGTGAGTTGTTCGAGTCGCAGCTGATCAGCCGTCACCTCGACCTGATGGCGCGCGTGCTGCGCGTGCAGAACAAGGTGTTCTACACCATCGGTTCGTCGGGCCACGAGGGTAACGCGATGGTCGCGCGGCTCACGCGGCACACGGATCCCGCGTTCCTGCACTACCGCAGCGGCGGCTTCATGGCGGAGCGTTTCCGCAAGCTGCCGGGCATGGATCCCGTGATGGATTCGGCCCTGTCGTTCGCCGCGAGCAGCGAGGATCCCGCCTCGGGCGGACGGCACAAGGTGTGGGGCAGCAAGCCGTTGTGGGTGCTGCCGCAGACCTCGACGATCGCGTCGCACCTGCCCAAGGCGCTCGGCACCGCGATCGCGATCGAACAGGCCCGCCGCATCGACCATACGTTGCCGATCCCGGCCGACTCGATCGCGATCTGCTCGTTCGGCGACGCGTCGTCCAACCACGCCACGGCGCAGACGGCGTTCAACGCCGCCGCCTGGACCGCCTACCAGAAGCTGCCCGCACCGGTCCTCTTCGTGTGCGAGGACAACGGCATCGGCATCTCGGTGAAGACGCCCGGCGGCTGGGTCGCGAACAACTTCCGTCACCGCGCGAACCTCGATTACTTCTACGCCGACGGCCTCGACCTCGCGGGCGGTTACGCGGACGTCGAGCGCGCCGTCGCGCATTGCCGCGCCACGCGTCGGCCGACGTTCCTGCACCTCGGGACGACGCGCATCATGGGCCATGCGGGAACCGACTTCGAGATCGAATGGCGTTCGGTCGAGGAGCTCGTGGCCCTGGAGGCGACGGACCCGTTGCTGCGCAGCGCGGTCATCGCGCTCGCGTCGGGGCTGTACACGCGCGACGAACTGCTCGAGCTCAACGAGAGCATCCGCCGGCGCTGCTTCGCGGCGGCCGAGGATGCCGACAGCCGCCCGCGCCTCACGGCGCTCGCCGACGTCATGGCCCCGCTGGCGCCGTACACGCCCGATGCCGTGCGCGCCGAAGCCACGCGGGCAGCCGATCCCGCCGAGCGCGAGCGCGTGTTCGGCGGCGAAGCGAAGCTTCCGGAGAAGCAGCCGCCGCGGCATCTCGCGATCCAGATCGGCCAGGCGCTGCACGACCTGATGGCGAAGTATCCGGAGAGCCTGCTCTTCGGCGAGGACGTCGCGCAGAAGGGCGGCGTCTATACGGTGACCAAGGGCCTGCACAAGGCGTTCCGCAACGCCCGCGTGTTCAACACGCTGCTCGACGAGACCATGATCCTCGGACTCGCGCAGGGCTACGCCAACATGGGCATGCTGCCGATGCCCGAGATCCAGTATCTCGCGTATTTCCACAACGCCTGCGACCAGATCCGCGGCGAGGCGGCGTCGCTGCAGTTCTTCTCGAACGGGCAGTACCGCAACCCGATGCTCATGCGCGTGGCGTCGCTGGGCTACCAGCGCGGTTTCGGTGGCCATTTCCACAACGACAATTCGATCGCCGCGTTGCGCGACATCCCCGGGCTGGTCGTCGGCTGCCCGAGCCGCGGCGACGACGCGGCGACGATGCTGCGCACGCTGGCGGCCCTGGCGAAGGTCGACGGACGCGTCACGGCGTTCCTCGAGCCCATCGCGCTGTACATGACCAAGGACCTCCACGAACCCGGCGACGGGCAGTGGCAGTTCGCGTATCCCCCGCAGGGCGAAGCCATGCCGCTGGGCGAGGGCCGCGTCTATGGCGAGGAGGCCGACGACCTGGTGATCGTCACCTTCGGCAACGGCGTGCCGATGAGCCTGCGCGCCGCGCGGCGCATCGAAAGCGAGCGCGGCTGGAAGGTGCGCGTCGTGGACCTGCGCTGGCTGGTACCCCTCAACGACGCGTTCATCGCCGCGCAGGTGGCGACCGCGAAACGCATTCTCGTCGTGGACGAGGGCCGCAAGAGCGCGGGCGTGGGCGAGGGCGTGATCACCGCGATCGTGGAAGCCGGCCTCGGCCACGTCCCGCTGCGCCGCGTGGTCGGCGCCGATACGTTCACGCCGCTGGCCGGCGCGGCATTCCTGGTGCTGCCGGGCGACGACGACATCGTCGCGGCGGCGAAAGAGCTGGCCTGATAGCGGAAGCGGGCTACTTCGCTTCGCCGCGCCTGACCAGCACCGGTCCGGCGTTCCCCGCGCAGACCGCGCGGTTGCGACCGGCGAGCTTCGCCGAATACATCGCGGCGTCCGCGCGCTCGACCAGCGACTGCACGGTGTCGGCCGGCGAGCGCATGGCGAGGCCGATCGAGACGGTCAGCGTGGCGTCCGCGGCGTTCATGTCCAGGCGATGCACGCGCCGGCACAGCCGGGTGGCGACCTGCATCGCGTTTTCCTTGTCCACGCCCTGCAGCAGGGCCACGAACTCCTCGCCGCCGAAGCGGGCGAGCAGGTCGGACGGGCGCAGTTCGTGGCGGAGGGCGGTGGCGACCGCCACCAGCGCCCGATCGCCCGCGGCGTGCCCGTGGCGATCGTTCAGCGCCTTGAAGTGATCGAGGTCGAAGAAGAGCAGGGCGACGGGGCGCGCCGTGCCGGCTTCGAACACCCGCGTGGCGGCTTCCGTCCACGCGCGGCGGTTGAGCAACCCCGTGAGGGGATCCACGTCGGCCAGCTCGCGCGCCCGGTCGCGATCGTGACGGATCGTCAGGGCCCGGTCGGACAGGCCGATCGACAGCACGATCGCCTCGAACGCGCCGACGGCGATCGCGGCGTCGGGCAGCCACGGGGCGCCGGCCAGCATGCCCTGCTGCTGCGCACCGCACAGCGCGGTCAGGATCAGCAGCGGCGTCCAGCTCACGAGGAAGAACCACGCGTGGCGCGATCCGCGGAAGGCGGCGATGCCGCCGGCGACGAGCATCAGCAGCGCACCGAGGAGCACGAGCGGCTGGAGCAGCAGCTGGGCCATGTCGACCAGGAAGTCGATGCCGGTCGCACGCAGCACCACGAGCAGGGGCATCACCAGCGCGAACGCGAGCACGGGCGTGCGCAGCAACGGCACGAATTCGTCGATGCGCGCGAAACGCAGCGCGAACAGGGCGGCGAACGAGACGGATAGGGCGGTCGCCGCCGCGCCCAGCACGTCCGCCATGCCGGCCAGCGACTCCATTTCCAGCGGGTGGAACGCGAAACCGGAGCGCAGGCCCTGGATCAGCGCGTAGCAGAGCAGGTAGGCGGTGTACCAGCCGAAGGTCATGTCGCGCAGGATCAACGCGAAGCACAACGCCATGAGCGCCATCGTCAGCATCACGGCGAAGCAACCGGTGGCGAAGACCATCCAGCTGCCGTCGTCGCGCAGGTAGTCGGGCCAGGTATCGATCGCGATGGTCACCGCGCCGGGTGGCGCGTCACCGGCGTCGAACTTCAGCAACAGCGCTCGCGATGGCGGGATCGTGTCGGGGACGTTGAAGATCAGGCGCCCGTGGCCGTGCAGCGGTGGCCCGAAATCGTCGAGCGCCGTCGAGGCGATGAGCCGGTCGCCGTCGAACAGGGAGACGCGCCCGTAGCCGGGATGGCGGACGCTGAGGACGCGGTCGCCGGCGGTCCACGGCGGCATGGTGCGCACGACCACCCAGGTTCCGGCCGGCGCGTTCGGCAGGATCTGCAACCGGGTCGGGTCGAAGGAGGGCAGCGGCCGCTGGTCGGCTTCGCGAAGGACGCCGGCCGGCGTGTCTCCCGGGCGGACCTCCCGCCAGTTGGCGGTGACCGTGCTGGCGACGGCGGACCCGGCGAACAGCAGGCAGCAGA
This sequence comes from Luteibacter sp. UNC138MFCol5.1, assembly GCF_900110505.1. Lineage (GTDB taxonomy): Bacteria > Pseudomonadota > Gammaproteobacteria > Xanthomonadales > Rhodanobacteraceae > Luteibacter. Next base: position 506,679 of record NZ_FODZ01000002.1, on the reverse strand, counting down.
GGAGCGTCGCCTGCAAGAGACGATGGATCCACCCGCCGTGCCGGTTGCCTGCCCGCATTCCGATTCCCGCAGATCGCGTTAGCGCGCCCCGACGGGCCGCGCGGCGTGGATCCGGAAGCGTTTCGATCGAGAAACCCCGTCTCCCCCAACTGCTGCGCCCCCATTCTGCCCGTTACCCGGCGCGTTGTCGCCTTGGTCTTTCGGGCTAGCCCTCATGTGGTGCGCGCGGATTCATCGTTCAGGCGGTTTCGGGGGCCGCCAGGCCGCCGAATCGCTCGAGCAACTGCGTCTGGGCGTCGCGGACCGGCTGGCCGGTCGCGGGCTGGAGCAGGACATAGGTGCCGTCCGGCTGCTGGATCCAGGCCGAGTGATTGTCCGCGAGGTACATGTCGAGCTCCCGGCGCACGCGCTGGCGCAGTTTCTTGCCCTCGATGGGGAAGCAGGTCTCGACGCGGCGGTCGAGGTTGCGCTCCATGAGGTCGGCGCTGGCGAGGAACAGCGCGGGTTCGCCGTCGTTGTGGAACCAGTAGACGCGGCTGTGCTCGAGGAACCGGCCGACGACCGAGCGCACGCGAATGTTCTGCGATACCCCGGGAATGCCCGCGCGCAGGCAGCACATGCCGCGCACGATCAGGTCGATCTTCACGCCCGCCTGGCTGGCGCGGTAGAGGGCCCGGATCAGCTTCGGGTCGGTGATCGCGTTGAGCTTGCAGACGATCTCCGCCTTGCGGCCCGCGGCCGCGTGCGCCGCCTCCCGCGCGATGAGGTCGAGCAGGCCCTTTTTCAGCGTGAACGGCGCGTAGAGCATGCGCTTCATCTTCAGCGCCTTGCCCATGCCCGTCAGCAGGCGGAACAGACGATGGACGTCGTCGCAAAGGGCTTCGTCCGACGTGAGCAGGCTGTAGTCGGTGTACAGGCGCGCGTTGCCCGAATGATAGTTGCCGGTGCCCAGGTGCGCGTAGCTCACCAGCTTGCCGTTCTCGCGACGCTGCACGAGCATCAGCTTCGCGTGGGTCTTCACGCCGACGACGCCATAGGTCACCACCGCACCGGCCTGTTGCAGGCGCGAGGCGAGGCTCAGGTTGGACTCCTCGTCGAAACGCGCCCGCAGTTCGACCACGGCGGTGACTTCCTTGCCGGCACGGGCGGCCTCCACCAGCGCGTCGACGATCTCGGAGTTCGCGCCGCTGCGATAGAGCGTCTGCTTGATCGTCAGCACCTGCGGGTCCTTCGCCGCCTGGCGGAGGAAGTCCACGACGGGCGAGAACGATTCGAACGGGTGATAGAGCAGGATGTCCTGCTTGCCGATCACCGAGAACATGTCTTCCGCGTCCGCCAGCGCCTTCGGCAACGCGGGAACGAACGTCGGGAACTGCAGGCGCGCGTAGGCGGGCTGCAGCGTCATCTCGAAGAGGCGCGCAAGGTTGACCGGGCCGTTCACCTCGTAGAGCGCATCGGCTTCGAGCGAGTACTGCTTCAGCAGGTAGTCGACCAGCGGCTTCGGGCAGTTGTCGGCCACCTCCAGGCGCACGGCGTCGCCGTAGCGGCGCGAGAACAGCTCGCCACGGAGCGTACGCGCGAGATCTTCGACGTCTTCCGGGTCGATGGTGAGGTCGGCGTTGCGGGTCAGGCGGAACTGGTACGAGCCGAGCACGCGCATGCCGGGGAACAGATCGTCGGCGTGCGCGTGGATGATCGACGACAGCAGCACGTAGTTGTCGCCGCCCTCGCTGACCTCGTCGGGCAGGCGGATCAGGCGCGGCAGGATGCGCGGTGCCGGCACGATGGCGAGGCCCGAATCGCGGCCGAACGCATCGGTGCCTTCCAGCTGCACGATGAAGTTCAGGCTCTTGTTCACCAGGCGCGGGAACGGGTGCGTGGGGTCGAGGCCGATCGGCGTGACCAGCGGCGCGACCTCATGCCGGAAATAACGGCGCACCCACAGCTTCTGCTTGTGCGACCACTGGTTGCGCCGGACGATGCGGATGCCTTCCTTTTCCAGCGCGGGAAGGATCTTCTCGTTGAGGATCGTGTACTGGCGCTCGATCTGCCTGTGCGCGACCTCGGCGATCTCGGCCAGCACGCGCCGCGGCGGGATGCCGTCGGCGCCGATCATCTCGTGGTCGAACGCGATCTGCTGCTTCAGGCCGGCGACGCGGATCTCGAAGAACTCGTCCATGTTGGACGAGAAGATCAGCAGGAACTTCAGGCGTTCGATCAGCGGCTTGGACTCGTCCAGCGCCTGGTCGAGCACGCGGATGTTGAACTGCAGCTGCGACAGCTCGCGGTGGACGTAGAGGCTGGTGTCGTTGAGGTCGACCTCGGGCAGCTCCGGCGTCGGCGCGGTTCGCGCGGTGCCGGCCTTGGCCGGCGCGGTCGATTCGTTGGGTGGCGTCATCGTGTCCAGGGCTGCGTCCTCGTCGCGTGTCGCGACGCCCCCATGGTACGCCGCCCGCGGAAGCGTATGACCGGGGTGTTACAGGGCCGTGACCCGAGACCAGCCTAGGCTGCCCAGGAGACATACCCGTTGACGTAGCGGTGGAATACAGGCTCGGGCCACATACCTGAAGCGGTCAGAACCCTCGGATCGGCGACGCTGAAACACGTGCCATGTATGTGGATGCCTGGACGGTTCAGGTAGCGCTCGAATTCGGTCACATGCAGGTCCGGGGTGTGCACGAATTCGAGCCGGTAGCCTTTCCGATCGAGCAGGGCCGCAGGCCGGTCCAAGTGCTTCCTGAACTCCTGACCAATCCAGGCCTCGGCCCCGATGCGTCGCCCGTTCACATCCCATAATGGGCGCTGGTCCGGGTAGCCGTGAGTGCCGCCGTAGAGATAGACCGGAGTTCCGTTGCCTCCGGGAGGTAGATTCAAGGCGAGTTCGTTGACCCTTTGAATGATTTCCACGATGTTTACCTCCGTGTCGACCGCATAATGCGTCGCCGCACCCTTGGTGCTGCCATGCCACTTCGGATTTAGCTGGGAATACGTCCTAGGATTGAACTTGGATGTCGGGATGTGCGGAGGCGCGACGACATGCAGCGGAAAGACACCGCTGAGGGGCTGCGACGCGGCCGAGGCTTTCGCTGCCGAGCCGCCTGACGCCGCTACGTTTGCTACGAAGTTCCGATGCGCCAGGGAGGCCTTGACCGCTTTTGCGGTCGATTTGGCCACCGAAGCCAGGCCTGCCGCAGCGCCGAGCGCGCCAGTGGCTAATGAAATCGTGCCGAAAATGGACGCCAGGGATTCGTTGTCGGTGATCGTCGCGACCGTGTTTCCCGCTTCGGCAACGAGGGAGACGATATCGACGGCGGCCACAGCCGAGAAGGCTAAGACCGTGGGCGTGGACACGGCGCTCGCGAGCGACCCAGCGGTGGCACCAAGCGCGGCGATCGCGGTCCCGCCTGAAATCACCGCGGCGACGGCAGCGGCGGCGACGCCGACGATCCCAAGCGCGATATTGAGCCACGACTGTCCGCTGGGATCGATCCTGCCGATGGGATCGCCGCCGCAATACGCGTAGCGATTGAGTCCGCCTCGGTCGAAAGGGCTGAATGGGTCCGGGCTAAGGAAGCGCCGCAGCGCCGGTGAGTAGACGCGTGCACCGAGCAGGTACCAGTTCGACCTGGGCGTGGGAACCTCGCCGGCGAACGCAGTGGTAGCGCGACCAGAACTGGGTGTCCCCGTTCCGTAGGCGCCAAAGATACGTGCTTCGCCGTCGTCGACGACGACCGATCCCAGCGTGTCGCCGCCGACGAGGCAGGTGCGGATGCCCGCGGACAGCGCGACTTCCGCGACGAGCGTCTGCCCGACCCGGACATAACGACGGGCTTCACCACCTCGCGTGACGGTGCAGGCCAGGCGGCCGTCCTGAAAGATTCGGTTCGTCAGCTCGCCGTTGTGCGTCACGCCTGTGATGCGATTTCCGGGGCCATGGCGGAATCGCGTCGAGGAACCATCAGGATGCTCGGCGAAGGTCAGGCGTCCTGCGGCATCGAACGTCAGCGCGTGCTGGCCATCGCGATCATGCAACCCGATCATCGCGCCGTTCGCATCATACGAAATCGAAACGCCGGCGCCCCCCGTCTCCGTGACGTGAGAAAGTCGATCCGGGTCGAACGCGTCGTAATGAAAACTCGCTACGTTTGTTCCGCCGGCCACGAAGATCGTCTCGACGTGCGTCAGGTTGTCGATCGCATCGAACTCGAAGACTTGCCGCCGGTATTCCCGGCCGTCTTCGTCGCGCGGCCATGCGCCATCACGCGCCTCGACAATCTCATGATCGACGAGGCGGCCACGTGCGTCATACCGCATCACTTCCTCCCGAGAGACGTCGCCGTCATCGAAATAGCGACGTCCGCTCAGCTTGCCGTCGCGCCGCCAGCTAAGCGCCACCGCATGGTGTCGTGTTTCGTTCGGCGTCGAGTGTATCCACGACTGGAGGCGTAGCCTCCCGTCGGTGCCGTAGGTGAGTTCCTCGATCATCGATGCCTCGGCTGTCACGGAGACCCGGGACGACACGCGCGAAAGCGAATCGTAAGCGAGCGTAACGTCGACGTGATCGTCGGTCACCTTCTGCAATCGTCCGATGTCGTCGAACGAGAATCGGCGGGTGATGCCATCGGCGCCGAGCTGCTCCAGCGGCCTCCCGTTCGCCGAGAGGCTTACATCGGCGACGCGCTCATCCATCTCCGGCATGCGCAACCGTTGCGTCGTATGACGGCCGAGGGTGTCGACGGTGAAGTCGATCGCCTCGGTTCCTGCTGTCATCCCGAGCGCAAAGCCGGTGCGCCGGTCGTAGGTGTGCGTGCTGAGTCTCTCCATGATCGTCCTCCACGGACATCCCGTCCATGCGTCGGATCATGCGGGATTTCACGTCGGCTGAGCGATGAGGATCACAGTGCGAATTCGGTACGTGCGGCGACACGCCCAGCCGGTGTCGATGGATATCGTGCCTGTATCGTGTGTGCATCCGGGCCGCGTGCTGTCGGCGAGACGTCCGCTGGGCGCTTCCGTTAGACGACGAGCGGCTCGGGCTCCAGCGTCACGCCGAACTTCGCCTGCACGCCCGCGATCACCTTCTGCGCGAAAGCCCACAGTTGCGGCCCCGTGGCCTTGCCGTGATTCACCAGCACGAGCGCATGGCGGTTGGACATGCCGGCGTCGCCTTCGCGCTCGCCCTTGAATCCTGCGGCTTCGATCAGCCAGCCCGCGGAGATCTTCGCCGTATCGCCCGCATGCGGCCATACGGGCATGCCGGGATGGGCGAGGGCGAGGGCGTCCGCTTTCGCGGCCGGAACGATCGGGTTCTTGAAGAAGCTGCCCGCGTTGCCGATCACCGCGGGGTCGGGCAGCTTGCGCGAACGCAGGCGGACGACGGCCTCCGCCACGTGGTAGGGCGTGGCGCGGGCGACGCCCATCTTTTCCACTTCCTCGCGGATGCCCGCGTAGTCGAGCGACAACGGACGCTCGCGGGGCAGGGCGAACGTGACCGCGACGACGATCCAGCGTCCGGCCTGCTGCTTGAAGGTGGAGTCGCGGTACGAGAATGCGCAGGCGGCCTTGTCGAGCACGACGAACTCGCCCTTGTGCGTGTCCCACGCCTCGACCGTGTCGATGAATTCCGCGACCTCCACGCCGTACGCGCCGATGTTCTGGATCGGGGAGGCGCCAACCGTGCCGGGGATGAGGATGAGGTTCTCGAGGCCGGCGAATCCCTGCCCGAGCGACCAGCGGACGAAGTCGTCCCAGCGCTCGCCGGCGGCGACGCGGATGAGCACGCGATCGTCGCGCTGGAACGTCTCGACGCCGCGCGTGGCCATGGCCAGCACGGTGCCGTCGAAGTCGCCCTTGATCAGCAGGTTGCTGCCTTCGCCGAGCACGAGCACCTTGCCGCCCTTGACCGCCGGGTAGTCCAGCAGCTCGGGGATTTTCATGGGATCGCGCACTTCCGCCAGCAGCTTCGCGCGCGCATCGACGCGCAGCGTGTTGCGCTGGCCTAGCGGGGCGTCGCTGGCGAGCGAGAAGCCGCCCATGTCCACCGGTGCGTTGTTCATGCCACGACCCCGCGGCGACGGATTTCGGCGACCGCCTCGGCGATCAGTTTCGGGCCGCGGTAGACGAGGCCCGAATACACCTGCACGAGCGTGGCGCCGGCTTCCATCTTCCCGGCAGCGGTATCGCCGTCGACGATGCCGCCGACGCCCACGATCGGCAGCCTGTCGCCGACGCGCGCACGCATGGCGCGCAGCACGGCGGTGGATTTCGCGAACAGCGGCCGGCCCGACAGGCCGCCGGTCTCGCCGGCGTGCGGATGTCCGGCGACCTGGCCGCGATCGACGGTGGTGTTCGTGCAGATCACGCCGTCGATGCCCGAAGCCAGCAGCACGTCGGCGATGGCGTCGAGCTCGGCCTCCGTGAGGTCGGGCGCGATCTTCAGCAGCATCGGCTTGCGCTTGCCATGCTGGCCGGCGAGCCGCTCCTGCGCATCGCGCAGCGTGCCGATGAAACGGCGCAGCGTTTCCTCTTCCTGCAGGTCGCGCAGGCCTTTCGTGTTCGGCGAGGAAATGTTCACCGTGATGTAGCTGGCGAGCGGATACGCGCGCTCGAGGCAGAACAGGTAATCGTTGATCGCGCGTTCGTTCGGCGTGTCCTTGTTCTTGCCGATGTTGATGCCGAGCACGCCGCGGAAGCTCGCCTTCTCCACGTTGCGCACCAGCGCGTCGATGCCGCCGTTGTTGAAGCCGAGGCGGTTGATGACGGCCTCGTGCTCGGGCAGGCGGAACATGCGCGGCTTGTCGTTACCGGCCTGCGGCCGCGGCGTCACCGTGCCGATCTCGACGAAACCGAAGCCCATCGCCGCGAGACCGTCGAGGTGGTCCCCGTTCTTGTCGAGCCCGGCGGCGAGTCCCACGGGATTTGGAAAATCGATGCCGAAGGCGCGCACCGGAAGATCCGCGGGCGGTTTCGCGATCAGACCGGAGAGGCCGCTGCGCTGGGCGACATCCGAGGCGTAGAGCGTGAGACCGTGGGCCGTCTCGGCGTCCAGGGCGAAGAGCAGGGGGCGGATCAGGTCGTACATCAGGGTCCCGGATGACCCGCGAAGACGCGGGTGTCGTATTCGAAATCGACCGTGCCGCCGTCCTGGGTCGCGTCGAACAGCGACCGCAGCGCGTGGAGCATCGGTTCGTGGTTGGGGTGGCCGGGTTTCGGCGCGTAGGAGGACGACATGAGGCGCCCGAGCAGCGCCTCGTGATCGAGCTTCTGCGCGTGCGGGAACGACGCCATGCCGCGATAGCCATGGCCGAACCAGTGCGTCATCGCGTCGTCGTCCGCGTAGCGCTCGGCGACGCTGACGTAGTCGACGCCGTATTCGTGCAGCAGCCGTTCGTAGCCTTCCAGGAATGGCGTGCCGGTCAGCCGGCGCGAATTCCAGAACACGGCCACGAGACCGCGTGGCGACAGGATGCGCGCGAACTCCGCGCGCACCTTCTCCGTATCGAACCAGTGGAACGCCTGCGCGGCGATGACGAGGTCCGTCGAGCCGTCGGGCAGCCCGGTGGCCTCGGCGGAGCCGTCGACGGCGACGAAGCGCGCTTCGTCGCGAAGCCACCGGATGGCGGCGTCGCGCATCTTCGCATTCGGTTCCACGGCGGTGACGCGGTGTCCCGCGTCGAGGAAGAGCCTGCTGGAGATTCCCGTGCCGGCGCCGACATCGGCGACGGTCCAGTCGGGGTTGACGCCGAGGCCATGCAGCCAGCCGACCAGCGCGACCGGGTAGTCCGGACGGTAGCGGACATAGTCCTCGACGCGATCGGAGAAGCGTTCGGTGGAGCGCAGGTCGGCCATGGCGTGGTTCTTCGCGTCAGAACTCGAACTTGATGCCCTGGGCCAGCGGCAGCGCGTCGGAGTAGTTGATGGTGTTGGTCTGGCGGCGCATGTAGACCTTCCAGGCGTCCGAACCCGATTCGCGGCCGCCGCCGGTTTCCTTCTCGCCGCCGAACGCACCGCCGATCTCGGCGCCGGACGTGCCGATGTTCACGTTCGCGATGCCGCAATCCGAACCCGACGCCGAGAGGTACTGCTCGGCGGCCTTCAGGTCCTGCGTGAAGATCGCCGAGGACAGGCCCTGCGGCACGGCGTTCTGTTCCGCGATGGCTTCGTCCAGCGAATCGAACGGCATCACGTAGAGGATCGGCGCGAACGTTTCCGTCTGCACGACCTCGTCGCTGTTCTTCAGTCCGGTGACGATGGTCGGCAGCACGAAGTTGCCCTTGCGGTCGGTCAGCGCCTTGCCGCCGGTGCGAACCGTGCCGCCGGCGGCCTTCGCCTTTTCGATGGCCGAGAGGTAACCCTGCACGCCTTCGGGGCTGTTCAGCGGCCCCATCAGCGTCGTCGGCAGCGTGGGATCGCCGATCTTCTGCTCGACCTGGCCGTAGGCCTTCACCAGCGTCTCGACGACGGTGTCGTGCAGCGAGGAATGGACGAGCAGGCGGCGCGTGGTGGTGCAGCGCTGGCCCGCCGTGCCGACCGCGCCGAACACGATCGCGGGAATGGCGAGCTTCAGGTCGGCCGAGGCGTCGACGATGATCGCGTTGTTGCCGCCGAGTTCGAGGAGGCTGCGGCCCATGCGCTTCGCGACGCGCTCGCCGACCATGCGGCCGACCTTCGTCGAGCCCGTGAAGCTGATGAGCGGGATGCGCCGGTCGTCGACGAAGCGCTCGGCGAGCTCGGTGCCCGCGTCGTTGAAGAGGAAGAAGATGTCCGGGAAACCGCCTTCCTTCAGCGCCTCGTTGACGATCTTCATCGTGGCGATGGCCGAGAGCGGCGTCTTCGGCGACGGCTTCCAGATGCAGATGTCGCCGCAGATCGCGGCGAGGAAGGCGTTCCACGCCCACACCGCGACCGGGAAGTTGAACGCGCTGACGATGCCGACCAGGCCCACCGGGTGCCACTGCTCGTACATGCGATGGCCCGGGCGCTCGGAGTGCATCGTGTTGCCGTAGAGCATGCGGCTCTGGCCCACCGCGAAATCCGCGATGTCGATCATTTCCTGCACTTCGCCGTCGCCTTCCGGCTTGATCTTGCCCATCTCGAGGGCGACCAGCGAACCCAGGGCGTCCTTGTGCTTGCGCAGCGCCTCGCCGCACAGGCGGACGGCCTCGCCACGGCGCGGCGCCGGGGTGGTGCGCCATACCGCGAAGGCGTCCTGGGCGCGCTTGACGATGGTCTCGTAATCCGCGGCGCTCGAGGCGTGCACCGTGGCGATCACCTCGCCGGTCGCCGGGTTGGTGGGGCTGAGCGTCCCGGCATCGGTGGTGCCGGCCCACTGGCCCTTGCCGAGGTAGGTGCCGGACTCGCTGCCGTTGAGACCGAGCGCTTCGAGAATCTTGGCTGACATCATGCTTTCCTGTGACGGCGCACCGACGGGATGCCCGCGCGCACGGGTAAAACCGGGATTCTAGCAAACACCCCCTTCACGGCCCGTTGTGCGGCGCGGGACGGATGTCGGCGGCATGTCAGCGCCGGGACGACTTGCCAAGACCTTGCGAAGACGGGCCCAAGTGCACGCTTTACCTCAACTTGTCCAGTTGACGGAGTGCCCCATGACACGTGTCTACGAGGTTCCCTACCTCCCCGACGACGGCTCGCGCTGGACGCTTCGCCTCGCAGGACAGCCCGTCGGCACCTTCGCATCGCGCTTCGAGGCGCTGCAGGCGGCGGTCAACCGGGCATCCGCGGACGGTGGCGACGCGAGTATCGCCGTCGAAGGCGCCGATGGGATCTGGCGGCCGTTCGGCAGCGACGTGAAGCGGCCTACCCGGCCGCCGCCGATGCCCGCCAGGCGCCTGGCCCTTGTGAGGTGACGCCGAAGGACCGCTCGTCGTCTCAGAACCCGGCGCTGTAGCAGTAGCCGTGGGTCACATCGCCGGGCTCTCGCATGTAGTGGATCATGAGGGTTTCGCTGATGCCTCCGATATCGCGGATTTGCAACGGACGGTCACCGCCCAGCATATCGAGGTAGTTGCTCGCGTTGGCGACGCGAGGCTATGTGTGACGCTCGTCAGGCGATCGCGATCCACGGCGTCGTAGCGCGATGTCGCGATATCCACCGTTCCATCGCGGAGCGTCGTCTCCACCCGCACGACATCCTGCGCGTATGTCGCGCGTCGCCCGTTACCCATTCGATGGCCTGGAGGCGTCCCAACCCGTCGTAGGACATCCTTCGTGTCAGCGAGAGGCCGTCCGCTCGTTCGACCGTGCGGGACACGGGACGCGACAGCGTGTCGTACTCGAACGTGACGATGGCGTCGTCGCCCGTGATGCGCGCTACCCTGCCCACGGAGTCGAAGTCGACGCGCTGCTCCGCACCATCCACCATGGCCTTCGCGACGACCCTCCCGCCGGGGGACACCGTCGACGCACAGCGACGCGGAACGTCTCCCCGGAGGTGGATCCGCTGGGCCGTCATTCGCTCGAGCCCGTCGCGCTCGACGTCCATCCGCCCAGCCGGCGTCGTGACCTGCAGCGGAAAACGTGAGACCGGGTCAAACGATGCGCTCAGGATGGTTGGCATGGCGTGTTCCTTGACTACCGTGGACGAGTTCCGTGTCCCGCGGCCAGCGCAGTCGTTTGATGATCGTCGTCGTCGACGTCCGAGGTCATGGGGCCGGTATCATGTCGTGAGCATCCCGTGCTGCTCGCTGGCGTCGGCGTACGCACCGAGGATGCCCTCCGCGGCGCTTCGGATCTGCGCGGGAGTGTGCGTCGCCATCAACTGCAGCCGGAGTCGCGCCGTTCCGCGGGGGACGCCGGGGTATTCGACGAGGTTGGCGATCACTCCGCGTGTCGCCAGAGCGCGTGCTACGAGTCGAGCGAGCGCATCGTCGCCGATCAGGGCGGGCACGATGGGCGAGCGGGTCCCCATGCAGGTCACGCCAGCGCAGGACAGGGCGGCGCGCATCTGCGTGGAACGGGCGGCGAGCGCGTGTCGTCGGCCGGCGCCCTGGGGTGAGCGAACGATGGCGAGAGCGGCGTTCACGACGGCCGCCTGGACCGGTGAGAGCGCGTTGGAGAAGCTATGCGGGCTCGCGAAGATCGTGAGGTATTCCTTCACCGCCCGGGACCGTGTCAGCACGAAGCCGCCGTTCGACGCGAACGTCTTCGAGAAACTGCCCATGACGAGGTCGATCCGTCCGGTCATGCCCTGGCGGCCGATGGCGCCCAGCCCATCGGCACCCGTGGCACCGAAGTCGTGCGCGACATCGACGAGCAGCGTCGCGCGATAGGCGTCGCACATGTCCTGCAGCGCCCGAAGGTCCGGTGTGTCGGAATCCATCGAGAACAGGGATTCGGTGACGACGAGGATCGCGTTTCGTGTGTCGCCTGCCCGGATCGTCGCGAGCGTCCGCTCGACTTCGGTCGTATCGAGGTGCGCCACAGCGTGCACATGGCGTGTCGCGTCCATCGCGCCGCGTTGCAGGCACGCGTGCGCGCGCTCGTCGAGAACGACGTGATCGTCCGCACGGACGAGGCCCTGGATCGTGCCGTAGCCCGCGGCCCACCCGGTCGGGAAGAGCGCGGCATGCTCCATTCGAAGGTAGTCGCACAGCGCCGCCTCGAGCTCCACGCCCAGACGGGTGCGGCCGAACAGCACGGCGGATCCTCCACTGTGAACGCCGTAGGCGCGAAGGGCATGCTCCGCGGCGTCGAGAACCGCCGGATGCGAGGACAGCCCGAGGTAATCCTGGGTCGCGAGGTTGACGCCGGTGGAGGACGTTCCGTCGTCGTACCGCACGGTGCACGTGCTGCGAGGCGCCGCATGCGAGACCTTGCCGTAGCTCCATAGCGATCGTTCGCGGCGCGCCTGCTGCCACGCGTGGAAGGGCGCGACACGATCGAGCAGGTCGGGGCCCGTCGGGCAGGCGAAATCCCTGGCACTCCCGGTCAGGGCAAGCAGCATCCGGTCGCGTTCCGTCGCATGGTCCATCGTCTGAATCCGTGGAGTTCCTCTCCCGGGATCAGCATGGGCGCGTGGCGTGCCGCCGTCCATGCGAATCGGTGTGTAAAAGCGGCGTTTCCCGTCTAGAGGATCGAGATGGGCAGGTCGGGCGGGATCTTCAGCACGGACACCAGTCCTTCGTCCACGAGGCTGAAGCAGAAATAGTGAACGTGATGCCCGGGCCGCGAGAGGTACGAGTGATACGTCGCGGGATCGACCCGTGCCAGCGACCTGACCTTGACCTTGTAACCGGAGCCCAATTGCGCCTGCAGTCGCTTCACGGTATTGAAGTCCGCCTGCGGGAGCGTGTCACCGAACGTCGGGTCGGGTGTGGCGAAGCGGTTGCCGATCGTGTTCATGCCGAACTCGTTGCCGTGGATACCCGTGTAGAAATAGACCACCTGCTTCCCTTTCGACCGCGGCTGCGTCGCGATGGCCAGCGCGATCCCGTCCGTCAAGCCATCGGATTTCACCGCGGAGTCCATCAGGTAGTGCAGGGACCGGGCGTTTCCGGGATGTTTGACGGAATGGACGATCGGGTCCACGACGATCCGTGTGCCGTTGACGATTTCGACTCGCCGCATATCGATCTCGTCGGGCGCCAGTCGGGCGATCTCACGTGGCGGAGTGGCCTGCGACGACGGCCCCGCGCCGAGGACGACGCTTCGCTGGCCCGCGTTGCCATGACTGCCGCTGGCCTGCGCTGCGCCTTTCATAAATTTCGACGATTTCGCCAAGGCCTTGGGCAAGAGGCCGAGCCCGGCCGACGCGAGGCCGGTAGCCAGCGCCGCCGCGCCGAAGATCGTGGCGAGTTCTTCCGAGCCCGTTGCCTGTGCGATGAGCGATCCGCCTTCGGCCACGACGGAGACCGTTTCCATGACCACGGCGGAGGTCGCCATCACCATGCTGGGTGTCGTCGCGGCCGCGGCCAGCACACCGGGCAGGGCGATGATCGAGGCTGCCGCACCGACGACGGCGCCCACGAGCCCGAGGACGGTGAAGAACGTCGACACCCAGCTATTGCCCGTCGGGTCGATACGGTTCACCGGATCGCCGCCACAGTACCCGTATCGGTTCAGGCCACCGCCGCCGAACGGACTGATGGGATCGGGATTGAGAAACCGTCGCAGCGTCGGGCTGTAGAGCCGGTCGCCCAGGAAGTAGCAGCCGCTGGCGCCGTCGATGGCCGTGCCGGTGAAGCCGGAGCGCGCGCCGTCGCCTGTCGCGTCGCGATGGCCGAAAGCCCCGTAAGTCCGGGTTCGCACCGCGTCGCCACCGCTTTCGACAAGCACCGTGCCCTGTGTGTCGCAGCCAAGCAGCCATGTCTCGCGTATCGCGGCGGCGAGCCGTGTCTCGGCCACGAGCGCGCGCCCGGCACGAACGTAGCGTCGCTCTTCCGGTATCGATCGGCCGTCGTCCGACGCTGTGACCTCAGCCGCCAGCGCGCCATCCTCGTGATAGCGGTATGTGACGCATCCATCCCGCGCGATGGCGCAGATGCGACCACCTGGACCGTGGCGATACTCGGACGTGCCGGTAGCCTCCATCACGGTGTCCAGCCTGCCGGCAGAATCCCAGCCGAACGTGCGGCCGCGACCGTCACTGATCACGTTGCCGTCGCGGTCGTAGGCGAGCACCACCGGCGGACCTTATTCCGGGCGGACGTGTACCACGCTCTGGAGCCGGTCGCGATCCCACGCATCGTAGGTATACGTGGCGACGTCGGTTTCGCCGTCCGGCATCTCGGTGCGGACACTCGCAAGGTTGTCGATGGCATCGTAGGTGAACGCTTGTGCGACATACGCATTGCCGGCTTCGTCGCGAGGAAGCTCGTCCCCCGCCGCGTCGGTGACGCCGTGGCTGGCCAGGCGGCCACGGGCGTCGTATGCCATGTGCTCGGTGCGGAGCAACCGCTCGTCCTCGTACCAGGCGCGCGTCGTCATCTTGCCGTCCGCCTGCCAGGCGAACGCCAGGCGGCGCCGCATCGGCGCCATGTGTACGATTTCTATCGACTGCTCTGCCAAACGCCCCATGGAATCGTACGCGAAGCGCTCGGTCAGTCGCCTGCCGCCGTCGTCCGTGGCGCGGCGCGTCAGTCGAGAAAGACCATCGTAAGCGAACGTGACCGATAGCTCGCCCTCGTGCATCGTCTGGGGGCGACCGAGCGCGTCGTAACCGATCTCGCGTCGCGAGCCGTCCACGTGCAGCACGTCGAGAACGCGTCCGCCTGGCGACACAGTCGATGCCGCCGCGCGCCGCACATCGCCGTTCAGGCGCACCTCCTGCCGCGCCAGTCGCCCCAGGTCGTCGGCGGCGATGTCCATCTCGCCGGCTGGCGTTACGGTGGTGCGCGGCATGCGCGTGCGCAGGTCGTATTCGGCATGCATGAGGCACGTCATGACGTCGTTTCCTGGCTGATCTGCCCATCAGCGCGTTGCCGGCGCGGCCTTCGCCGGGCGAACGCGCTAAACGAAAGTCTCGTCCGACAGCTGGAGGAGCGTGGTCAGGTGGGAATCCAGGAGATCCCTCGACCCATCGAACGGCGCGACGGGTGACCGCATGTCCCGGTGCTGCGCTGTGGGCGCGGCGGGGGAGGTCGTGCGTCGAGGTGTATGGAATCCCTCCGGTACGCTGGTTTCCGGTGTCGTCGATTCGGATGCGCCTTCTGTCGGCGGCCGCGGCTCGGAGCGCGGTGCGGATGGTCGGGAGGACGTCTCCGTGACGAATGGTCGGGATTCGGGTCCTGGCACCGCTATCGATCCATGTCGCGCGGTCGCCGCGGGTGGTGTCCGGTGGGGCGGGGAACCGTTACCCACGGTGCGCCGTAGACGCCAGTAACTGACGGGTTCGGCCGCACTGTGTTCCGTGCTGCGGATGACGGCGGGGGAGGCTGAAGTGGCGGCTTCCGTGCGTCGCCGTGCGGCCATCGCGTCCATGACCACGTTGATGAATCGCTGGGTACCCTCGTTAGCGCGACCACCGACGGCGCGCGCCGACCGGTTGAACGTATCGACACGCTTCGCTGCCTTTTCGCCCTTGGCGAAATATCTCGCTGGGCCGAGGCCAAGCGCAAGCAGGGCTATCGAGCCAAACTGCATCCATCGCTCCTCTTCGGGATTGCTCGGTCCGAATCCCCAAACGCCCCCCATTTCCACCGCGACCGATGCGACGTCGAAGACCACCGACGCTGCGACGGCGCTACCGGCAGGTGTGGTTATCGCCGCGAAGAACCCCAGGTCGGCACCGAAGACCGTTGCGACTGCGCCTGAGTAGAAAGGCCCTGAATAGAATGTCAGCAAAGCCGTCAGCGCGGTTATGAACAACTCGTATACCAAGTCGCCGGTAGGATCGATGCGGTTCACCGGATCGCCGGCGCAATAGGCGTAACGATTGATGCCGCCCGCGCCGAACGGGCTGGCGGGATCGGGACTCAGGAATCGGCGTAGGCAGGGATCGTACAGACGGTCGCCGAGCATGTAGTAGCCCGAATCGCGTTCGGCGATTTCTCCCGTGAACGCCGGATGCGCGAGGCAATCGTCGGAGCCGTGTGCACCGTAGGCGCCGAAGCGTCGCGTTCGTAATGTCGTATCGCTTTCGACGACGACGCTGCCCTGGTGATCGGTGCCCAACAGGAGCGACACATGAATTCCCCCCGAGAGAGCCGTCTCGGCGAAGGTGTTCCCCTTCGCGCGCAGATAGCTGCGCTGCTCGGTGAGCGTCGATTCGAACGCCAGTCCATCGGCGTCATGGAATCGAAATGTGGCCGTGCCGTCACGCCACAATGTGCTGACCCGGCCGTCCGGGCCCACCTCGTAGCGCGTCGTGCGGCCGTTGGCTGTGACGGAGGCTAGCCTTCCGGAACGCGTCCATGCGAGATGGTTCCGCCCGTCGGTCAGGAGGTTCCCGTCGGCGTCGTACGTCAGATTTCGCGGTGGTCCGTATTCCGCAAGCGCGTGTTCCACGCGGACAAGGCGATCCGGGTTCGTCGTGTCGTAACCGTAGCGGGCACGATCGGTCCGGCCATCGACAAGGACCGTGTCGATGTCGCACAGGTTGTCGATGGCGTCGTACTCGAAACGCTGCTCGGTGTAAGGAAGATTGGCTTCGTCGAGTGGGAAGTCACTCGCGCCGTCGGCCTCGATCACGTGCCTGGCGAGGCGGCCTCGCGCGTCGTAGAAGAAACGTTCTTTCCTCTGCTCCTTTCCCGCCACGCCCAGCCAGCTGCGAGTTTCCAGTTTTCCGTCCGGCCGCCACGTCATGACGTGGCGACTCACGCTGTCGTCGGGCTGGCAGTTGAACGTCGTCGCGTGCATGAGACCCCGCTCGTTGTACTCGTACTCCGCACGCAGCGTGTGACCGGCGTCGTCGGTCACGGTTCGTGAGCTGACTCGCGAAAGACCGTCGTACGCGAAGGATGCCGTGAAGCGGCCGCCGATGATCGCCTCGAGTCGGCCTGCCGGGTCGTATCTATGCAGCAGGCGCGTGCCATCGATGCCGATCGTTTCGGTGTCGCGCCCGCCGGGTGACCGGATCACATGGGCCGATCGTGGTGTGTCGAACGCCAGCGCGATATGCCGCGTGCACGGGCGCCCGAGGTAATCGGCGACCAGGGTCATCTGTCCCGCCGGCGTCGCGACGGTCTCCGGCCACGCGAGCCTGCGGTTGTAGGCTGCCTGAAGCATGACCGCCCGCCGCGGGTTCATGGCAGCGCTCCTCGCTGCAGGCGGCCCATGGTCGCCCGTTTCCCCGGAGTCCGGCCGGTAACTGGCTCTTCGAGCGAAAGGTCGAGCAGAACCTCGCCAAGCCGCCTGTCGTATTCCATATGCAACACTCCCCCTCCCGGCAGCGTGCGGGTGGCCGGACTGATCTGGCCCGGCACGTAGGCGAGCTGGTAAACGAGGCTGCCTGCCTGCTCCAGCTCGACGCGGCCGAGGCCATCCCACGAGCGTCGGCCGAGTTCGATGGTGTCGCCATCCTTCGGGGTGACCGCCAGGCGTGCGACCAGCTCGCCTTCGTGGCCGAGTGCGAACTCGCGGGTGATCAGGGTGCCGTCGGGCAGCAACGTCCCGGTAACCCTGTCGCGGGCATCCCAGATCTGTTCCGTCCTGTTTTCCATGGCATCGATCGAGACGACGCAACGCCCAAGCCCGTCGTACAGCCATGACTGTACCGCCACCGGCTCGGGCACCGGCGGGTCGTCGGCGCCCGAGCCGGGCACCCATGTGCCAGCTTCCGCGCGGATCTTTCGGCCTGCCGCATCGGTGTAGGTGGCACTCCAACCGGCGGGACGTACGCCGGTTTCCTCCTCCTGCCACTGCCGGACCCGCTCGACGATGCGCGCGTTGCCGTCCTGGTCAGGCAGATCGACGAGCATCGTCTCGGTAACCACGCGGCTTCCATCGGGTAGCGAGGTGCGCGCGCAACGTCCCCAATCGTCATACGCGTATGCCGTCGTAAGAACGATATCGGGAGCGTCGGTCATGGGATCGGTCACGATGTCCATCGTGCACTGACCCAGCGTGTCGTACGACTGCTGCAGCGCCTGATACGAGCCGCCGTCGGCAAGCGGTTCGTCGGACCCGATGGGCCGGCCGGCCGTGTCGAACCACTGGCGGTGCTTCAGCCCGGTGACGCCTGTGCGCTCGATCCACCGTTCGGATCGGGAGAGCATGTACCTCCAATGGCTCGAGGTCTCGTAATCGACGTCACCCGGATGCAGAGTCTCGCGGATGCGCCGACCGAGCGCGTCGAACGCCGTCACGGACCGGTTGCCGGCCGCATCCACCGTTTCGGTGACGAGTCCATCGATCAGGCGCTCCGTCTCACTCCATCGATTGACGATTCGCCTGGGCATGCCATAACGATCGGTGCCGTTATCGACGGTATGCGTGACGACCCTGGTGCGTTGGGTCCTTTCCGGATCGATGGAGTATTCGTAGTCCCGATACTCGTTCAGGCCGTCCACGGTCTTCATCTCGGCCCGTACACACCCATGCTGATCGCCGTGATCGTCGATGAAGCCCTGCCGGCTATCGCTGAGGGTGCGCCAGAGTCCGTCTTCAGCCACTTCCTCGACTTCCGCGCAAGCCTGAACGTAGACGTCCCTGGCCTGCTCGCCCTCGATGGGGCTGGCGAGGACGTCGACCTCACAGTACCTGTATGACACACGGCGCTCGTGGCCGCCTCCCGGGCCTGGCTTCACCGTGCGGGACTTCAGCCTCCGCACCATGCCCAGCGGATCCCGCGGGCATAGCACTTCGTCGCCGATGCTCTCGCCTTCCGGCGGGTAATAGTCGGACACTTCGACAATGCCCGATGTGCTGTCCGATGTGCGAACGACGTTGCCGAACGCGTCGTAATCGGTGTCGGTCCGACTCACCGCCACGGCGTCGGGAGCGTCGAGGTGCCAGCGCCTGGTGATCACCGCATGAGGTAGCTGAAGCGCCTTTGGCTGGTCCTCGAACGACAGGCCGGGCAGCTCGCCGTAGATCGTTTCGATCTCCTGGACGACTTTGCTGCGCCGCGTCGTCTCCCGCACCATCAGGTGGAAGTGATTGTAGATACGATCGCGAATGACGGCATACCCACCGTTGTCGTCCAGTTGGATTTCCCGGGAACCGTAGTCGTATCGCCCCAGGGGCATGTGAAGAAGCTGGTCCGTTCGGTCTTGCCAGTCGCCGACCACACCGTATCCGTAATGGTTGTGGTTGCGGTCGAGGGAATACTGATGGGAGGTCAGCACCACGGCCGGGTTCGACGCGAGGCGCTGTATCTTCCCGTCGACGCAAGGAACCGTTGCGCGGGGGCCGCGAGGGGGCAGCGTGAGTCCGTCCTGGTCGTAGGTCACCGTCTCGATCACGCCGTTCGGAGTCGTCACGGATCTGAGCAGCGTCAGCGGCGGCGAGCCGATCTGGGTATATCCGAACTCCCAGGAGGCCTGCTCCTCCGCGGCGACCGTTCGCGCATTCAGTGCATACAGGGTCGGCATGCTGATCCTGGTCAGCAGAGGACCTTCGCGCATGAAATGTAGTTCGAGCGAATCGCCTCCCCCGCGGCGCAACGTAAGAACGATATCGCGACTGTTCGGGTACTGGATGTTGAGGAGTTCCGTCTGATCGGCATCGACGACACTGACCAGGCTCACTATGCCTGTGGACGGAGGGATGGCCCATTTCAGTTCGAGGGCATCGCCATTCGGTTGCGCGATGCGGTGAAGCCGCAAAACCCTCCCGGGTTCGCCGACGACGGAGCGCAGCTCTTCGACCATGCCTGTCACGTGCTCTATCGTCGCCGTGCTCGAATCGGCGCTGGGTGTCATCCGGAAACTGTCGAGCTTCCGGTCCGGGAACCTCGCCGGTTGCCCGCCGTCGAGGGTTTCGACTCTATGAACCTCGCCGCCGCCGACGCTCAGCAACGTAATGGTCGGCTCGCGATCCATCCGGCTGACGTCGAGCTCCCAGCCGGCGCCGAAGCCGTCGTTTCGCGCGCTGAAGGGGTTGAAAACGAGCCGGAACACGAAGTGCGGTCCACGCAACAGGTTGCCCTCGCCCGTCGTCAGCTCGACGCTGGCCGTGTAGGTGCCCGTGCGCGTGTCCACGTTGGCAGAGATGTGGCTGTAGAAATTGTACGCGGTCGAGTACATGTCCTCGCCGCCGGGCCCTGATGCGTAAGTCTGCCGATCCATGGCTCGTCCTCAGTAGATTTCCAGGAATCCCCACTTCCGCTTGACCAGACGAAGACGGCACGACTGGTCGGTGCCGTAGATGTCGATCATGTGGACCGTCATCTCGCTTGGCAGGGGCTCGCCACCGGGAAGAACGGGTTTCGGGTAGAAGTTGTCGCGTCCGCACAGCTCGATCACGCAGATACGTTCGTCGCCCGGCTCGGTGACGAGTTCGGGAAGGCGCAGATCTTCGGGATACGCTATCGATGGATGCCACTGCAGCGCGCTGGACGCAGGGCCCGCGTACCCGGTGAACTGGGCATGGCTATCCGAGAAGTCGTCCCACAGGAGGATGCCTCCCGGTCTGCATTCCCCGGAGCGGATGCCGAGCGATGGCCCCGCGTAATCGCCTATCCACAGCTTCAGCTTGCGGTCGAACCAGTTGCTTTCGCCTTCGGCGAGGCCTGTCAGAACGAATCGATCCGACGCGAAATGCTCCGGCGCCTGGGGGCTGACGATCCGGTCCTTTGCATCGCAGCCGGTCAAGTTGTACTCGTGCCCGTCAACCAGCTTCGTACCGTTGCTGCGATACGTGACGCCGTCCTGGCCAAGCACCGAAAACGCGACCACGAGCGACTCCATGGATCTGCCGTTCGACGTCAGGTAGCGGGTCTCGAAGTCCTTTATCTCGCGCGGGAGTCCGTCCCTGTGTCGGTCGCGGTCGGCCTCGGGCGCAGGCCCGGGGAACGGGGCGTACCCAAGCGAGAAGGTCTGCGAGGCCCATCCCCGATAATCACTCGGGGGGACTTGCGAGCTATCAGGGACGATCTGGTCCGGGTATCGGTAGTCGATCAGCCTGATCGACTTCTTTTCCTCATCGGTGAGATGGGTTTCAAAGCCCAACTCATCGACGGCCCAGACTTCGAGGTCGACCTGGATCTGCTGCCTGCCGTTCGCGAAGACGGCGACGGTTGCAAGATGGATGTCCATGAAAGTGATGCGGTTCGTCGGGATGGCCGCAGGACCTTCGTCACGCGGCGGAGGCGACGCGGATCGATCGGGCGCCGCTTCCCTGACTTCGACACGCGTCTCCTTGCGCGCTTCGAGGCGGGTTTCAACGTACGTCTCGGTACGCACGGTCGATGGGCGACTTGCGGGCTGCTTCATGGCACGTCCTTGTGCGGCGAATTGATTGGATCCGGTCGCCTGATGCGATCGGAACGCTGACGTCAGGCGCTGCGAAAACGTTCGTCGTGGTTACCAGGGATCATGGATGTCGATGAAGTTCATCGTGTCGATGCTGACGCGTATCAGGTTGCTGTTGCCATGGACATCCAGAAGAGCGAATAACCTGCTGCGGTACCTGGAGTCGTCGAGAGTGACATGGTTTTCGGTGCGGAACTGACAGTGCTTCCCTCCCATGATCATGACCAGGCCAGCGGCCGTAGGGCCGCTGTAATCATTCTTGATGTAGCGCTGGCGCAGTTCCAGCATCGAGAGGCTTTCTCCTCCCCCGACGGCTTCCATACCGGCCGCGTCGCGCTCCCAGTCGGTGCCTGAATCGGGAGACTGGGTCATGACGGTGGACCATTCGGCGCCATTGTCCTTGCCGGTGTGCCGCAGAAGCCCACCACCGGCCGGCGGGAAGTCGGCGTAGGGATCGTCGACGGCGCACAGCTTCCATAGCGGAATGGGTATGGCGTCGAAAGATACGTTGAGGTGGTGCCAGAATGACCGCGCTGTGTCATCCGTGATTCCCGTGTGCGAGTAGTGAAGCGTGCTTACCGATCCCGTCATTTTCACCCCATACGACGCCAGTCCCAGGTGTGGCATGGTTACCGCGTTGATCGTCACGGTCGAATAGAATCGGCCCGAACCGTCGCCCTGACCATCTTCATCTTCGATGTCTTTGTTCGCGGTCGTCGATTTGTAGACTGTATCGCCGACAGAGGTGCGCACGCCCGCCGCGATCGTGATTGGGTCATCAGGCGCTCTGCCGGGACAGGAGACATAGAACCGGAAGACTTGTGCACCGACGACCTGCGTGTCTTCGTCCTTGACGATCGTATGCAGCGCCTCGTCTCGAGACATATCGTCTGCTGCTCCCGCCCGTCGCGCCCATGCGTTCAGGCGCTTGCGTTGTTCGTCGGTCGTTTCGAACGAACTGAGGCTTCCGTGGCCGGTCTTGTGCGTCCGATGGTAGTCGACAAGGCCATCGAACCACTGCTTTTCCCACGTCGTTCCAGGGGACGTCAGCGACTCGTAACGACCGCCCCGGACCGTCATCGGCAGGGCGGGGTGCTCGATGGCAAGCCGAGCGTCCAGGACGAGTTTGTCGACCCTATGTATGAAGCTCTCGTCGTAAAGGATCGTTCCTTCGTATCGACGCTTCCTGGACCAGTGCCATTTGTCCAGAGGCCAGAGCCCCCCCTCGTCGTATACGAGGAGGTCTTCGCGGGTGCCCATGTCGATGATCGAGATGAGCGAGGGGTCGATCTCGACCGGCTGATCCCCCTTGTAGGCAAGGACCTCGATGATGATCGGACACATCTGGAAGTGATTTTTGAAGACAACGGTCGTGTGGTGCTGCGTTGTGTCCTGGTCCGGATTTTCCTTTCTGATCCGAAAATAAACGATCTTATCGAAGTCACGCAGATCTGACGGCTGATTCATCCGGATATCCCCTCGTCCTTGAGGTGTGGTTGGCCGTGTCGGGCCTGTGTGGATCCCACGCTACACCGAGCCAACGACGGGCGGTACCCTATTCGATAGGCGGATCCGGAACGTGCGGAGCTTGCCTGTTGCATCGCCATGCCGACGCTCGGGTTTTGTCCTCCCGGGGGGCATCCGGTAGCATATGCACGAAGGCCATCTCGGCCGGGCAGGCATGCCGAGGCCCCGTAGCTCAGCTGGATAGAGCGTCCCCCTCCTAAGGGGAAGGTCGCCCGTTCGAATCGGGCCGGGGTCACCATTCCCGCATCGCGGCTTCGTGCAAGGCATATTTCCCGCCATCCGTTACGATGGGCGGGTCATCGCCTCCGGAGAAAGCACAGTGGCCCGTACGTTCGACGCCATCATCGTGGGAGCCGGCCAGGCCGGGCCCGCGCTGGCCAACCGCCTCACCGGAGCCGGGAAAACCGTCGCCCTCATCGAGCGCCACCTCGTCGGCGGTACCTGCGTGAACACCGGCTGCAAGCCCACCAAGACGCTCGTCGCCAGCGCCTACGCCGCGCGCCTCGCGCAGCGCGGTGCCGAGTACGGCGTCGGTGTCGGGACGATCACGATCGACATGCCGACCGTCGCGGCGCGCGCCCGGAAGGTGATCCTCGATTCGCGCAAGGGCAACGAGGACTGGCTCGCGGGCATGCCGGGTCTCACGCTGATCCGTGGGCACGCGCGGTTCACCGGACCGCGCCGGATCGAGGTCGATGGCGAGACGCTCGAGGCTTCACAGGTTTTCCTCAACGTCGGCGGCCGCGCACGCGTTCCCGATTTCCCGGGTGTCGACGAGGTCGATTACCTCACCAACAGCACGATCATTCCGCTCGAGTCGGTGCCGGAGCACCTGATCGTCGTCGGCGGTAGCTACATCGGGCTCGAGTTCGCCCAGATGTACCGCCGGTTCGGTGCGAAGGTGACGGTGGTCGAGCAGGGACCGCGCCTCGTTCAGCGGGAGGACGAGGACGTCTCCGCCGAGATCCGCGCCTTCCTCGAGGACGAGGGCATCGCGGTGCGTACGGGCGCCTGTTGCATCACGCTCGCGAAGCACGCCGATGGCGTCGCGGTGGGCGTCGACTGTACCGAAGGCGCGCCCGTCGTCACCGGCTCGCACGTGCTGCTCGCCGTCGGCCGCGTGCCGAACACCGACGATCTCGGCCTGGACAAGGCGGGCGTCGAGGTGGACAAGCATGGCTACATCGTCACCGACGACCATCTGGCGACGACCGCGGAAGGGGTCTGGGCGATGGGCGACTGCAACGGTAAGGGCGCGTTCACGCACACGGCGTGGAACGACTACGAGATCGTGGCCGCGAACCTGCTCGACGGTGGCGATCGCAAGGTGAGCGACCGCATCCTCGGTTACGCGCTTTACGTGGACCCGCCGCTCGGGCGGGTCGGCATGACCGAAACGCAGGCGCGTGCGAGCGGGCGGCAGTTGCTGGTGTCGAAGCGCCCGATGAAGCGCATCGGGCGCGCGGTCGAGAAAGGCGAGACGTACGGCTTCATGAAGATCGTCGCCGATGCGGAAACGAAGCGCATCCTTGGCGCCGCGATCCTGGGTACCGGCGGTGACGAAGCGATCCACGGCATCCTCGACATGATGAACGCCGATGCCCCGATCGACACCCTGCAATGGGCGGTGCCGATCCATCCGACGGTGTCGGAGCTGATCCCGACCGTCATCGGCGACCTCAGGCCTCCCGCATCACCATGAGCCGGAGCTCGGTCATGTCCTCGATGGCGTAACGCACGCCTTCGAGGCCGATGCCCGACGACTTGGCGCCGCCGTAGGGCATGTTGTCCACGCGGAAACTCGGGACGTCGTTGACGATGACGCCCCCCTGTTCCAGTTCGTCCCATGCGCGCATGGCGTGGCGCAGGTCGTTGGTGAACACCCCGGCCTGCAGGCCGAAATCCGAGTCGTTGGCGATCGCGAGCGCCTCGTCGAAAGTCATGAAGCGTTGCAGGAGCGCCACGGGACCGAAGGCCTCCATGCGCTGCAGCTTCGCGTCGCGCGGCACGTTCTCCAGCAGCGTGGCTTCGAGCATGCTGCCCTTGCGCCCGCCGCCACAGAGCACGCGCGCGCCGGCCTTCCTCGCCTCGCGAATCCAGCCTTCCAGCCGCTCGGCCGCCGTCTCGTCGATCATGGGCCCGAGGAAGGTCGACTTCTTCTTCGGATCGCCCGCCTTCAGCGCCTTCACCTTCGCGACCAGCTTGCGCCGCAGCGCGTCGTAGACGTCGTCGTGGACGAGGATGCGCTGCACGCTGATGCAGCTCTGGCCCGACTGATAGAACGCGCCGAAGACGAGGCGGTCGACGACGGCATCGAGACGATCGCCCTGGTCGGCATCGACGATGCAGGCGGCGTTGCCGCCAAGCTCCAGCGTCACCTTCTTGTGTCCCGCGCGGGCCTTCAGGTCCCAGCCGACCAGGCCGCCGGTGAACGACAGGAGCTTCAGTCGCGGATCGGTCACCAGGGGATCGGCGTGCTTGCCGTCCAGCGGGAGGATCGAGAACGCGCCGCGCGGCAGGTCCGTCTCGGCGAGCACGTCGCCGATGATCAACGCGCCGAGCGGCGTGCGCTCCGACGGTTTGAGCACGAACGGACAGCCCGCGGCGATCGCCGGTGCCACTTTGTGCGCGACGAGGTTCAGCGGGAAATTGAAGGGCGTGATGAAACCGACGGGTCCGAGCGGCACGC
The DNA here is from genome assembly GCF_900110505.1 of Luteibacter sp. UNC138MFCol5.1. Taxonomy (GTDB): domain Bacteria; phylum Pseudomonadota; class Gammaproteobacteria; order Xanthomonadales; family Rhodanobacteraceae; genus Luteibacter. The sequence goes on along the minus strand of NZ_FODZ01000002.1, from coordinate 481,593 downwards.
GGCGCGTATAACCGTGGTATCCCGCCGATCGCTGCGAGAGTTCGAGGTTGATCGTTTCGCCGTTGATCCGCACCGATTCCTCGGCCGCGATCTTGAACGTCTCGACGAGGCGAGTCACCTCACCCTTCGCGTCGTTGATCGGCTTGCCGGCCTCGACGCAGAGGGCGTAGGCGAGTTCGTCGCGGCGCTGCGTGAAGCGCGTGACGCAGTGCTCGAGCACCGCCTGGCGTTCGTACGGACGGAACCGCTTCATCGCTGGCGCGGCGGCGTGCGCGGCGGCGATCGCCTTGTCGAGGGCTCCCTCGTCGGGGAGCGCCACACGAGTCGCGATCTTGCCCGTGTACTTGTCGACGACGTCGACCTTGCGGGTCGACTTCACCGCGCGGTTGGCGAGGTAATAGGGGTAGCTCTTGTCGAGCATGGCGATGCCTCGATGGGGTCGGTATGGCCGGAGTGTCGCGCCTGCGACGTTCATCCGCCGTCGACGCGGGATATCAGTCCTCGCGGCGGACCTGGATCTCGCCGCTGCCCAGCATGACCCGCAGGCGGTCGCCGACGGCGACGTCGCCGGCACGACGGACCACGGCGTCGCGCTGATCGAACACGATCGCGTAGCCGCGTTCCAGCGTCGCGAGCGGGCTCACGGCGTGCATCGTGCGTGCCTGCTGCGCGAGGCGCAGCCGGTCGCGTTCCAGGCGGCGTTCGATGGTGGTCGCGAGGCGCTGCCGCAGTTCGGCGAGGCGCACGCGCGACGGGGTCAGGCGCAGGCGCGGATGCTGCGCGGCGAGGCGTGCCTGCAAACGTTCCAGGCGCGCGCGGCGGAGATGGTTCGACTGGCCGATGGAGAGCTCGAGCCGGCGTCGCAACGCCACGAGGCGCTGCGCATCGCGCGCGAGCCGCGCCTGCGGACGCTGCGCCGAAAGACGCGCCTGCCATTGATCGGCACGCTGCGCGGCGGCCTGCAGGCGACGCGACATGACGGTGGCCATGCGCTGGCGCAGGCGGTCGAGCCGGCGCTGCAGGTCGGCGCGGTCGGGCACGAGCAGTTCCGCGGCGGCGGAAGGCGTGGCGGCGCGAAGATCGGCGACGAAGTCCGCGATGGTGAAATCCACCTCGTGGCCCACGGCGGAGACTACGGCGACCGCGCTCGCATGGATCGCCCGGGCGACGGTCTCGTCGTTGAACGCCCAGAGGTCTTCGAGCGAGCCGCCGCCACGGGTCACCAGCAGCACGTCGTAGCGATCGCTCGCCGACGCGCGTCGCAACATCGCGGCGATCGCCGGCGGTGCCTCGCGTCCTTGCACCGGCACGGGCAGTACCTCGACCTCGGCGAGCGGGCAGCGCCGGGCGAGCACGCTCAGCACGTCGCGGATCGCCGCGCCGGAAGGCGAGGTGACGACGCCGATACGGCGCGGGAAGGCGGGCAGGGCGCGTTTGCGCTCGGGCGCGAACAGGCCCTCGGCACCGAGGCGTGCCTTGAGCTGCTCGAACTCGCGCTGCAGCGCGCCTTCGCCGGCCGGCTCCATGTGGTCGGCCACCAGCTGGAACTCGCCGCGCGCTTCGTAAAGGCCGACTTTCGCGCGCATCAGCACGTGCATGCCGTCGACCGGACGGAAGCGCAGCCGCGAGGCGGCCGTGCGGAACATCGCGCAGCGTACCTGCGCGTTGGCGTCTTTCAGGGTGAAGTACACGTGTCCCGACGCGGGGCGCGCCACGTTGGAGAGCTCGCCTTCGATCCAGACGCCCATCGGCAGGGCGTGCTCCAGCAGATCGCGCACCAGCCGGTTCAGGCCGGAGGGCGTGAAGATCTCAGCGGGCGCGCGGTCGTCGAAGGCGGACATGGGTCGACGAGGGTATCACGGCCGGAGGGAATGTCGATGGGGCGGGGACTTAGGTGACATTCCTCAGGTGTCGGCTACATCCGGAACACACCGAAGCGTCCCTGTTCGATCGGCGCGTTGAGCGACGCCGAAATCGCCAGGCCGAGCACGCGGCGGGTATCGGCCGGATCGATGATCCCGTCGTCCCACAAGCGGGCGCTCGCGTAGTACGGATGGCCCTGCTTCTCGTACTGCTCGCGCACCGGCGCCTTGAAGGCTTCTTCGTCTTCCTTGCTCCACGAACCACCACCGGCCTCGATGCCGTCGCGGCGGACGGTGGCCAGCACCGACGCGGCCTGCTCGCCGCCCATCACGCTGATGCGCGCGTTGGGCCACATCCACAGGAAGCGCGCGCCGTACGCGCGTCCGCACATGGCGTAATTGCCGGCGCCGAAACTGCCGCCGATGACGACCGTGAACTTGGGCACGTGGGAGCAGGCGACGGCGGTGACCATCTTTGCGCCGTCCTTCGCGATGCCGCCGTTCTCGTACTTGCGGCCGACCATGAAGCCGGTGATGTTCTGCAGGAACACGAGCGGCACGTTGCGCTGGTTGCACAGTTCGATGAAGTGCGCCCCTTTCTGCGCCGATTCGCCGAAGAGGATGCCGTTGTTCGCCACGATGCCGACGGGGTAGCCGTGGATGTGCGCGAAGCCGGTGACGAGCGTCTTGCCGTAGCGCGCCTTGAATTCGTGGAACTCGGAGTCGTCGACCAGGCGCGCGATCACCTCGCGGATGTCGAACGGGCGGCGGGTGTCCTCGGGAATCACGCCGTAGAGTTCTTCCGCCGCGTAGCGCGGCTCCACGGGCGCACGCACCGCCAGCGGCTGTTTCTTGACGTGGTTGAGCGAGCCGACGATGTCGCGCGCGATCGACAGCGCGTGCGCGTCGTTCTCGGCGAAATGGTCGGCGACACCCGAGACCGACGTGTGGACGTCCGCGCCGCCCAGCGCCTCGGCATCGACGACCTCGCCCGTCGCGGCCTTCACCAGCGGCGGCCCCCCTAGGAAGATGGTGCCCTGCTCGCGGACGATGATCGTCTCGTCGCTCATCGCCGGCACGTAGGCGCCCCCCGCGGTACACGAGCCCATCACCACGGCGATCTGCGGAATGCCCTGCGCGCTCATGCGCGCCTGGTTGTAGAAAATGCGGCCGAAGTGCTCGCGGTCGGGAAACACCTCGTCCTGCAGCGGCAGGAATGCGCCGCCGGAGTCCACGAGGTAGATGCAGGGCAGGCGATTCTCCATCGCGACTTCCTGCGCGCGAAGATGCTTCTTCACCGTCATGGGGAAATACGTACCGCCCTTGACCGTGGCGTCGTTCGCCAGCACCACGACCTCCTGGCCCATCACGCGGCCGATGCCCGCGATGACGCCAGCGGCGGGCGCCGCGCCGTCGTACATGTCGTGCGCGGCGAGCGGCGCGATTTCCAGGAACGGCGAGCCCGGGTCGAGCAGCGCGCGGATGCGCTCGCGCGGCAGCAGCTTCCCACGGGCGACGTGCTTTTCGCGCGCTTTCGCACCGCCGCCTTCGGCCGTGCGCCGGAGCGTTTCGCGAAGATCGTCGGTCAGGCTACGAAGGCGCTGGCTCGCCGCATGGTAATCGGCCGAGCGGGTGTCGAGCTGCGAGGTGATGATGGGCATGGAGGCGTTCGCGCGAGGACGAAACGCGAATGATAGCGGGCGGCGGCTAATGGAGAACGTTGCGGCGCGGCAATGCCCGGGGGATGGGAGATGGGAGGTGGGAGCTGGAGATTGCAAAAGAAACGGCCACCCGAAGGTGGCCGTTTCCTGATCCAACATGCAAGCGCGAGGGCTTACTTCTTGGAATCGTCCGCAGCGCTCTTGGCGTTGTCGGCAGCGTCCTTCGCCTGGTCGGCCGACTTTTCAGCCTGGTCGGCGGCGTTGGAAGCGGCGTCCTTCGCGGCGTCGGAAGCGCCACCGGCGGTCGAAGCCGAAGCGGCGGCCTGGGCCTGCGAAGCGGCGTCCTTGGCCTGCTCAGCCGACTGCTGAGCCTGGTCGGCAGCCTGGTTGGTCGCGGCGTTGGCCGACTGGTCGGCGGCCTGCTGGGCCTTGTCCGCCTGCTGCTGGGCATCTGCAGCCGACTTCTGGGCGTCTTGCGCGGAATCCTGCGCGCCGTTGCTGCAAGCTGCCAGAAGCGCGACGAGCGCAGAGGCGAGAAGGGTACGCGTCAAATTCATTGTGGTTCTCCTTAGCCGTGGAATGCCGTTAGGCGGGCGTATTAATAGCTCAGTTCTAATTGCTTAGCTATATGAGGGGCCGTGTCGCTTCAGGGGGCATTAAAGCCCATGCACATGGCGTGATCCTTTTCCTGAAACGTTCCGCCTTATGTCGTAGACATCCGGTTCACACCAATTCGATGGCGATCGCCGTTGCCTCGCCGCCACCGATGCACAGCGCGGCGACACCCCTTTTTGCCCCACGTGCCGTCAACGCATTGAGAAGGGTCACCACGATCCGGGCGCCGCTGGCGCCGATCGGATGACCCAGCGCGCAGGCGCCGCCGTGCACGTTGACCTTGTCGTGCGGCACGCCGAGTTCGCGCATGACGGCCATCGGCACCACGGCGAACGCTTCGTTGATCTCGAACAGATCCACGTCGCCAGCCTTCCAGCCGGCCTTGTCGAGCACCTTCGAAATGGCGCCGACCGGCGCGGTGGTGAACCACTCCGGCTCCTGCGAGTGCGTGGCGTGGGCGACGATGCGGGCGAGGGGGGTGACGCCCCGCGCCTTCGCGTCGTCCGCGGAAAGCAGGACGAGCGCCGCGGCACCATCGGAGATCGACGACGAGCTCGCCGCGGTGATCGTGCCGTTTTCCTTGCGGAAGGCGGCGCGCAGCGTGGGAATCTTGGCGACGTCGGAGCGGCCGGGCTGCTCGTCCTCGGCGAAGTCCTGCGCGCCCTTGCGGCCCTGCACGGTCACGGGAACGATCTCGTTGGCGAAGGCGTTCGCCTTCTGCGCCGCCTGCGCGCGCTCGACCGACGCGATCGCGTAGGCGTCCTGTTCTTCGCGGGTGAAGTGGTACTTGTCGGCGCACTGCTCGCCGAAGATGCCCATGGCCTTGCCGTCGTACGGATTGGTGAGTCCGTCCCACGCCATGTGATCGACGAGCTGGCCGTCGCCGTAGCGAATGCCCGTGCGCGCCGCGATCATGTGCGGCGCGTTGGTCATCGACTCCATGCCGCCGGCGACGACGATGCTGGCCGAACCGGCCTTGATCAGGTCGTGGCCGAGCATCAGGGCCTTCATGCCGGATCCGCACACCTTGTTGATGGTGGTGCATCCGGTGGCGGTCGGCAGACCGGCTTCGAGCGAGGCCTGGCGGGCGGGCGCCTGGCCGAGGTTGGCCGGCAGCACGCAGCCCATGATCACTTCGCTGACGTCGGCGGGCGCGATGCCGGACTGTTCGAGCGCGGCCTTGATCGCGATGGAGCCCAGCTTGGGGGTGGGGACGCCCGTGAACTGGCCAAGGAAGGAACCGATGGCGGTGCGCTTGGCACCCGCGATGACGATGTCGGACATGGTGACTCCGTGATGCTCGGAAGGCCGCCCGATCGGGCGGAAAACCGTTCGAGTATCGCAAGCCGGCCGGTGGCGGGGCAATCTGCGCCGCGGCATGGCGGGGATCCTCACGCCTGTGCCAAGATCTTGCGAGGGGAGGCCGCGCGGGGGCGCCGGCCCGACAATGACGTCGACAAGGGGATCCGGATGAAGTACGTGGCTTTTCCGCGCAGGCGCGAGCTTGCGCTGGCGGTGTGCGTGTGCATGGTACTGACCGCATGCGGTGGTGGCGGTGGTGGTGGGACGAAAGGAGGCGGAGGCTCCGGGGTTGTCGTAGCTCCGCCCACGACGCCGCCGCCCGTCACGCCGCCGGCCACGCCCACCGTCGATCCACGCCTGAACGCGCACCTTTCGCTGACCCACGCCGACGCGGCCCATGCCGCCGGCTTCACCGGTACCGGTTTCGACGTCACGATCTACGACACCGGCGTCGATGCGACCAACCCCGCGCTCACGGGGAAGATCGCCTATCAGACGTCGATCGTGGACCCGTCGACCAACGACACGAGCAAGGGCGACGTCTCGGGCCACGGCACCGCGGTCGCCCAGATCATCGCGGGATCCGCGCTGGGCGATTTCGGCGGTGGTATCGCGCCGGGCTCACGCATCCGCTCCGCGCGTATCGTGCCGGACAAGGCTCCCGTCGGCCTGCCCACGTCGACGGTGACTCCCGAGATGCTGACGAACGTAAAGAACGGTTCGTCGGGCAACCTGTATTCGCGCGTCGACGTTCATTCCTGGGGCGGAGCCGACTGGGATACATCCGATACGAGCCTGACGCAGAAATGGTATTCCTCGCTCTACGGTGGCAACGCGCTATATCTGTTCGCCGCAGGCGACGCGGGAAAGCTGGATCCGAACAACGTCGCGGCGCTTCCGACGCTACCGGCCTATCGGAACACCGGTGTCTGGAGGCGTTGGACGACGGTCGTGGCGCTCGACGGCACGGACCCGACGAAGCTGGCGGCGGATTCGAATCAGTGCGGCGCGACCGCGAACTATTGCCTCGCCGCGCCTGGCAGCGTGATCACGCTCGCCGCGACGTCGACGAAAGACCGTCCTGTGTACGAAGTCCGTAGCGGAACGGGTATCGCCGCCGCGCAGGTGGGCGCAGCCGCCGCGCTCGTGCTGGAGGCGTTTCCCGAGATGAATTACGACTCGCTGCGGCAGGTGCTGCTGTCTACCGCCGACGATCTGGGCGCGCCCGGCATCGATCCGGTATTCGGCAATGGTCGCCTGAACGTGGCGCGGGCCATTCGCGGACCGGCGAGCATCGACGACGAGCTCCTCGACCTGACGGCGACCGGCAGGCACTCGGTCACCTTCCGCAACGATATCGGTGGCAAGGGTGCCTTGCGCCTGCAGACCGATGCCGACACGACGATCATCCTCGCCGGCACCAATACCTATAAAGGCCGGACCAGCGTCTACGGGAACGTCGAAAGTCTCCACGGTTTTCCCGCCGACCTCTATGCGGGCGGAAGGGTCGTCACGCATGGCGACATCGGCGGGAACCTCTTTATCGATCATGAGCTGGTGACCGGCGACACGACGGTCCACGTTGGTAAGGATTTCTGGCCGACGCCCGACTTCGGGAAACTCACCGTGAAGCTCGGCGCGCCCCTGATCGTCGCCGGCACCGCGCACCTGACCGGCGATCTCACCATCGCCGGAGCGGTGCCCGGCTACGTGCCCACCTCGCACCAGACCGTGGTGCAGGCCGGTGGCATCGACGGTGCGTTCCAGACCATGACGCTGGGTACCGGCGTGCTGCTCTCGGCGACGCTGCAGTACACGCCGACGGAAGCGTGGCTCGACACGCGTACCCTCAGCGTGGCGAACGTCGCCGCCACAACGATGCCGCAATCGGTAGCGGCGCAGTCGTCGGCGCGCCGGCTCGACGGCGCGTTCGCACGGATCGATCGCGGCCTCGCGGACGGGACGATCGACCCGTCGATGCAGAACCTTTCGATGCTGGTCGCGGCGGGCAACGTCCAGCAGTCGGGCAGTACGCAGGTGGTGCGACGTTCGCTCGAGTCGCTCTCGGGCCAGCTTTACGCGGCGGGTACGGCGGTCACGCTGGCCGGTATCGATGCGGGCAACGACGCGCTCATCGAGCACCTCGATGCCCAGGAAGCCACGGGTGCGTGGACCCAGTCGCTCGGGACGCAGGGCAGCCTCAGCCGCGGCGGCTTCGGCAGCGTCGGCTTCAGTGTCGGCGGCAGCCTCGTTGGCGCCGACGTACGGCTCGGGCAGATGGGTTTCGCCGGTGTCGCGATCGCGCAGATGCGCAGCAGCGGCCAGCTGTCGGACAACGTGGACCGTCAGCGCAACCGCGCGACCGAAGGCATGTTCTATGCCGGATCGCGTGGCGACCGCTGGTACGGCGTCGGGCGGTTCGGCTACGGCAGCTTCCGGGGCGACATGCGGCGCTTGCTCCGTTTCGGCGAACAGGCAGCCTTCGCGGGCAGCGAAGGCACAGGACGCTACAACGTCGTCTATGGCGAAACCGGCTATCGCACGCACGCCGGTGCGTTCTCCGTGACGCCATTCGCCAGCGTCCAGTTCGCGTCCATCCGCCGGTCCGGGTTCGAGGAGTCCGGCGGTGCCGGCTTCGGCCTCAGCAGCGTCGGCCAGACGACCTCGCGCTGGCAGGCGGGATTCGGTGTGCGCGGAGGCGCCACGTGGCTGACATCGGCGGGGCGCCTGCGGCTCGTTGGCAAGCTCGCGTGGCAGGGCGCGTTCGTCACCCGTGGCGAGGTGTTTTCGGCGCGCTATACGGGGCTGGCCGAATGGGCGCCGGTCGAGGGCATCGGCCTGTCGCGCCACGCCACCACCGCTGGCATGGCCCTGGCCTGGGATATGGATGAACGCAGCCAGCTGGCGCTGGACCTCGATCAGCGCTTCGCTGACCGGGACAGGTCGCGGTCCGGCAGATTGAGCTATCGGAAGGCGTGGTAGCGGGCGTTGCCGCGCGCTGCCGCCCGCTGGAAAGGGCCTATCGAGAAAAAACGGCAGGACCGCGAAAACGTGACATGATCGTTGAGTTTTTTCTTAAAAAAATGTGGCACTATCCGCGCCAGGGGCACCACGGATCGCGGTGCACGACATTGACGTCAAGACCAGGGGACAACGTGAATACGATCATTCAGCTGCGTCAGCGCGACCTCGCGCTGGCCATTGCCGTGAGTGTGGGCCTGACCGCCTGTGGCGGCGGCGGTGGTGGTAGCAAGAACAGCTACAACGTCCCGGCCGTCGTCGCGCCGACGACACCGGCCGCCCCGCCGGCCACGACCACCCCGTCGACCCCGGCCGCCCCTACCTACGCCTTCCCGGTGGACGTGCAGATCACGGCCACGAACAGCGCGGCCGCGCACGCGGCGGGCGCGACCGGCGCCGATGTCGTCATCGGTATCGTCGATTCCGGCGTGAACGGCGCCAACCCCGCGCTCGCCGGTCGCGTCGCGGCGAACCTGACCTACGTCGATCCCGTGGCGAACAATGTTTCGGTGCCGGACGCGGTGGGTCACGGCACCGTCGTCGCCGAACTCGCCGCGGGCGCGGCGTCGGGCACGTTCACCGGCGGCATCGCGACCGGTGCGAAGATCGTGTCCGCCCGCATCATCGCCGACAAGGCGCCGACCGACGACGGTTCGGGCAACGGTAATGTCGTCACCTCCGCCAACCCGTTGGGCTCGATCAACAGCGACGTGATCGCGGCGGGTGCGAAGATCATCAACAATTCGTGGGACGGGCTCTACTGGGATGCCGGTTCCACCGACACCACGAACAGCTTCGCCAACGCCTACGGTGCCGCGGCCGGCGGTGCGCTTTATGTGTTCGCCGCCGGCAACAAGAGCAAGGCTGACCCCTCCGACCTCGCGGCCCTGCCGTTCCGCGTGCCGGCGCTCGAGCAGGGATGGCTTGCGGTGGTGGCGCTGGATGGCAACAAGCCCGACCAGCTGGCTTCGTACTCGAACCACTGCGGCAAGGCGATGAACTACTGCCTCGCCGCCCCTGGCGATGTCGTGGCCCTCGCGGCCACTTCGACGGCGGATAAGCCGGCCTACGTGACGGCGTCGGGCACGTCGTTCGCCGCGCCGCAGGTGTCCGGCGCGGCCGCCGTGGTCAAGGGCGTGTTCCCCACGTTCTCCATGTCGACGGTGCGCGAGATCCTCCTTGGTACGGCGGACGACCTCGGCGATCCGGGCGTCGATCCCGTCTTCGGCTACGGCCGGCTCAACGTGGGCAAGGCCATCCGTGGCCCTGGCCGTCTCGACTGGGGCCAGATGGCCGTCGATCTCGGCGAGAGCGATGTCACGTTCTATAACGACATCGCGGGAACGGGCGGATTCCTCGTCAACGGCAACAGCGCCGGCAACGGGGCGAAAACCGGCAAGCTGGTGCTCGCCAGCAACAACAACACGTTCACGGGCACGTCGACGATCAACGCGGCTGCGACGCTCGACGCGCTCTGGGATTTCCCGGGTAGCGCCACGGTGAAACAAGGTGGGTCGCTGATCGCGCGCCGCAACATCGGTGGCACCGTGTCCAACAGCGGCCGCGTGCAGACGACCGCGGCGGGCGCGCGCATCGACGGCGATTTCACCCAGACCAGCACCGGCACGCTGGTGCAGACACTCGGCGCGCCACTCGTCGTGCACGGTATCGCGACGCTCGCGGGCGAGTTCCACGTCGCCGGGGTGACGGACGGCTACGTGCCGACGATGCACCAGCAGGTGCTGACGGCGAGCGCGGTGCACGGCAGCTTCACCAGCTTCACGACGGAGCCGAACATCTTCCTGGCGACGACGCTGCAGTACGGCGCGAGCGAAGTCTGGGTCGACACGTCGCAGATCAAGGTCATCAACGTCGCGACGACGACCATGGCCGATTCGGCCGCGGCGGTTTCGTCGGCGAAGCGTCTCGATGGCGCGTTCGAAAAGCTCGACCAGGTGCTCACGTCGCCTTCCGCGGCGGGCGCGGTGGCGCAGGGCACGCTCGTGGCGGCCGGCGGCATCCAGCAGTCGCGCGACACGGCGACGGCGCGCGCATCGCTCGAATCGCTCTCGGGCCAGCTCTACGCCGCGAGCACGGCGGTGACCCTCGCCGGCATCGAGGCCGGTAACGACGCGCTGATGAGCCACCTGGACAGCCAGGGTGCCGGCGGCGCGTGGATGCAGTCGCTGGACGGGCAGGGCGGCCTCAGCCGATCGGGCTTCGGCAACGTCGGCTTCCAGCTCAACGGTGGCCTGGCGGGTAACGACATCCGCATCGGCAGCAACGGTTTCGCGGGCGTCGCGTTCGCGCAGATGCAGAGCAACGGGCAGCTGTCGGGCAACTTCGATCGCCAGCGCAACCGTTCGACCGAAAGCATGCTCTACGCCGGCTCGCGTGGCGCCAACTGGTACGGCGTCGGCCGGCTCGGCTTCGGCAACTTCCGCGGGAACACGCAACGCCTGCTGCGCTTCGGCGACCAGGCCGCGTTCGCCGGCGGCGACAACACCGGGCACTACAACGTCGCTTACGGCGAGGTCGGTTATCGTACGGATGCAGGCGCGTTCTCGCTGACGCCGTTCGCCAACGTGCAGCACGCCAGCATCCGTCGCGACGCCTTCGAGGAAACGGGCGGCCAGGGCTTCGGCCTCAGCGCGAACGGGCAGACGACCTCGCGCTGGCAGGCCGGCTTCGGCCTGCGCGCCGGTGCGTCGTGGTTCACGTCGATGGGCAAGCTGCACCTCGATGCGAAACTCGGCTGGCAGAACGCGTTCGCGACGAAGGGCGAAGTGTTCTCCGCGCGCTACACCGGCATCGCCCAGTGGGCACCGGTGGACGGCATCGGTCTGTCGCGTCGCGCCGGCACGGCGGGCATGACGCTCGGATGGGACGTGAGCGACCGGACGCAGATCGGGTTCGACGTGGACCAGCGCTTCGCGGATCGCGATCACGCGCGCTCGGCGAGCGCGACGTTCCGGATGAAGTGGTAAGTCGAGAATCGGTTGTGGGAAGCCCGCGAGCGGGCTTCCCACAGGACATCGGTTATCGCATCGGTCGCTTCAGGACTTGCCGTGGAACAACTCGCGGCCGATCAGCATGCGGCGGATCTCGTTGGTGCCGGCGCCGATCTCGTAGAGCTTCGCGTCGCGGAGCAGCCGGCCGGCCGGGAATTCATTGATGTAGCCGTTGCCGCCGAGCGCCTGGATGGCCTCGAGCGCGACCTGCACCGCGTTGGTCGACGCGTTGAGCAGGCAGGCGGCGGGATCGATGCGCGACTTCACGCCGTTGTCGAACTGCTGGGCCACCATGTAAGCGAAGCCACGCGACGATTGCAGCGCGGTGTACATGTCCGCGACCTTCGCCTGCATCATGCCGAACGTGCCGATCGGCGCGTTGAACTGCTTGCGCTCGCGCACGTAGGGCAGCACCAGATCCATGGCCGACTGCATGATGCCGATCGGGCCGCCGGAGAGCACGAGGCGCTCGGTGTCGAGGCCGCCCATAAGCACGCGCACGCCCTCGTTGACCTCCCCGACGATGTTCTCGGCGGGAATCTCGCAGTTGTCGAACACCAGTTCGCAGGTGTTCGAACCGCGCATGCCGAGCTTGTCGAGCTTCTGGGCGGTGGAGAAGCCCTTCATGCCTTTCTCGACGATGAAGGCGGTCATGCAGCGGCTGCCCGCGGGACGCGGCGCCGTGCGCATGTACACGAGCAGCACGTCGGCGTCGGGGCCGTTCGTGATCCACATCTTGCTGCCGTTCGCCACCCACACGTCGCCGACGAGTTCCGCGTGGCAGCTCATCGAGCCGACCACGTCCGACCCGGCGCCCGGCTCGCTCATCGCCAGCGCGCCCACCCACTCGCCGCTGGCGAGTTTCGGCAGGTATTTGCGCCGCTGCGCGTCGTTGCCGTTGTGGTAGATGTTCTGCACGCACAGATTCGAGTGCGCGCCATAGGAAAGACCCACGGACGCGGACGCGCGCGAGATCTCCTCCATCGCGATCATGTGGGCCAGGAAGCCGAGACCGGAACCGCCGAACTCTTCGGGAATGGTCACGCCAAGAAGGCCCATGTCGCCGAACTTGCGCCAGAGGTCTTCCGGAAACACGTTCTCGCGGTCGATGCGGTCGGCGCGCGGCGCGATCTCCTTCTCCGCGAAGGCGTGCACGCTTTCGCGCAGGAGGTCGAGGTCTTCACCGAGGGAGAACGGACGCATGGGTGCAACTCCGGGGTAAGCGTGGAAAAAGCTACCCATCGTAGCGTGGGGCGGCCGTCAAGCCACGGCGCGTCGCAGCATCAGACGGGCGGGAGGGCGGCGATCCGGTCGTGTACCTGGGTCAGCAGGCGGCATTGAGCGGTGAACAGTCGCAGCGCGTCGGGAGCGTCGGTACCCTCATCGGCGACGCTGGCGCCATCCATCGGAGCCTCGGGCGTGCCCGCCCGCACGTGTTCCGCCAGGGCATCGAACCGATGGGCGATCGCGGTGGCGAGCGCCGTGGCCGTCGCGGCGTCCGCCGCGGGCAGCGCCTGCCGGTGCGCGCCGAGCGTCGACAGGTGCGAGAGCCCGGCCTGGAGCTCGGCCACGAGGCGCAACCCCCGCTCGCCCCGCTCGCGCGGATGGCCCGGTTCGGCGAGCAGTTCCGCGACGTTTCCCGCGACGGCTGCCTGGGCGGCATGGGCGTCGCGCCGCGCGACGCGGTAGGGCAGGTCGTCCGCGCGGCCGTCCACGTACTGTGTCGCGATGGCCTGCAGGTAACGAGCGTACGCCAGTAGCGCGTCGGCGACGATGTCGTCGAGCCGGCGGACGCGCCAGTCGGGCAGCACGTAGTGGAGGACCGCGACGGCGACGAGCGCCCCGAGGAGCGTGTCCAGCAGGCGCGGGCCGATGGCCGCGTAACCCGCGCCGACGAGATCGAAGCAGAGCAGGACGAACAGCGTGATCACCGCTGTCGCCGCGGTATAGCGGCGCAACCGGAACGCGAAGAACGCCGCGCCGGCGGCGACGATGACCGGCAGCCGCCATTCTCCTCCCGGTAGCAGGCGCAGGAGTGCCCAGCCGACGACGAGGCCGATCGTCGTTCCCGCGATGCGCTGGAGGGTGCGCCGACGCGTGGCGCCGTAGCTGGGCTGGCAGACGAAGAGCGTGGTCAGCAGCACCCAGAATCCATGGCCGGGATGCAGCGCCTGCACCAGCGCATAGCCGGCGAGCATGCCGGTCGTGAGGCGGACGGCGTGGCGGAAATGCATCGAGCGCCGGTTGAGCCGGACGCGGATGCGCGCGAGCGCTTCGCGCGGCGAGGCAGGTTCGCCGTCGTGCAATGCGTTGTCCGCGTCCGCGCGCAGGCTGCCGTCGTTGCCGAGCTCGGCCTGCAGTCGCTCCATGTTCGTGAGCAGCGCGGAAAGGGCGTCGTCGACGGCACGGTCGTCGCGTGCGCGTGCACGGTGCCAGGCGATCGCATCGCGCACGTCGGCGAGCGCGGAGTCGGGCAGGGCGATGGAAGCGATCGGGGCGCCGCGGCGGATCGCTTCCGCGCGGTCGCGGCAGGCGATGGCCTGCAGGCGCAGCAGCCGTCCGAACCGGAACATGACGTCGCTGTGGTAGAGCGCCGCCGCGAGTTCATCGTACGGGTGGTGCGACGAACTGATCCGCTCGTGGATGTCCTGGGCGACGAAGAACATGGCCAGTCGCGCCGCGGCGCGCCCGCGCGGCTGGCGGCGGCCGATGCGGTCGACCAGCGCGCCGCGCGCCGTCGCCAGCGCGTCGACCGTCTCGCGGTTGCGGCGCGCGAAGGTCACCGCGAGGCCATGCCGGTCGAGGCCGTGCACGGGTTCGAAGAGCGCGGCGCGCGCCTCCATCAGGTTCGCCAGCGAGCCGAACAGTCGGGCGAGCGCGTGGCGCACGGCACGGTGCGGCGCCATGACGCTCCACAGCAGCGAGAGCAGGCCATACCAGGCCGCGCCGGCGAGGATGGCGAGCACCTCGCGCCCGTCCCCCGCGGCGTCGGACGCGATCATCGCGTAGACCGAGAGGATCAGGGTGGCGGTCGCGATGGTGGCGTAGCGGCCGCTCGCGGCCCCGAGCATCACGAGAAGAAACGTGCCGAGGCCGAGCACCAGGGCGAAGAGCAGCGGTGTCGCGATGGTGGCTTCGACCAGCGCGGCCGCGGCGGCGAAGCACAGCAGCGTGACCGCGAGGCCGCGCAGCCGGCCGCGCCACGCGTCGTCGGTTTCGGCGAGCGCGCAGGCGATGGCGCCGAGCAGCGCGGGAACGATCGCCGTCGCCGGTCCGCGCGTGGCGCACCAGACCACGATGCCCGTCAGCGCGAGGGCGACGCGGACGACGTCGGCGAAGCGATCGGATTCGGCGAGGGAGCGAAGGAAGCGCATGGGCCTAGCTTAGGCGACCGGCGCCGCGACGGACGCATCGCCGATACGATCGGCTCCCACCCTTCGGTTGCGGGTCCCCGCGCGGGTCATGACGATCCGTCAGCAGAGTCCGCCGTTCACGGCGAGCACCTGCCGCGTGATGTAACCCGCTTCCGGGCTCATCAGGAAGCGGACGGCCGCGGCGACTTCCTCCGGCGTGCCGGTGCGCTCCATCGGGATGGCTTTCAGGATCTGCTCCACCGGCACGTCGGGATCGAGCATGTCGGTATCGATCAGTCCGGGCGCGACGCAGTTCACGGTGATCCGGCGTTTGGCCAGTTCGACGGCCAGCGCCTTGGCGGCGCCGATCACGCCGGCCTTCGAGGCGCTGTAATTGACCTGCCCACGATTGCCGATCAGTCCCGACACCGACGTGATGCAGACGATGCGCCCCGCGGCGCGGCGACGGATCATCGGCATCGCCAGCGGATGCAGCACGTTGTAGAAGCCGTCGAGATTCGTGCGCAGCACCTGGTCCCAGTCGTCGGACGTGAGGCCGGGGAACGCGCCATCGCGCGTGAGGCCGGCGTTGCAGACCACGCCGTAGTACGCGCCGTGCGCGGCGACATCGGCCTCGAGGGCCTGGGCGCATGCCGCGCGGTCGGAGATGTCGAACTGGAGGACGCGCGCGGCGCGGCCTTTCGCCTCGATCGCCTGTTGCACGGCCTCCGCCTCATCGCGCCGCGAACGGCAGTGCAGCACGAGGTCGTAGCCGGCGTCGGCGAGGTTCAGCGCGATCGCGCGGCCGATGCCGCGGCTGGAGCCGGTGACGAGGACGGTGTCGGTCATGGTGGGGTACCCCGGGAATCGAGTGGGTTGCGCGGATCGAGGAATGGCGTGGGATCCGGCGGACTGAAAACGGTGAGGCGCGCCTCGGCGTGCATGCCCGGCGCGTCGATGCGACAGGCGAACGCGCCCATCCCGTCGTCGTCGTGGAACTGGCGCACGGCTTCGACGGTGAGTTTCGTGCCGGTGGGGAACGTGTCCGTGTCGGCGCGGTAGGCGCGCGTGCCGAGAAGGAAACCCGGGCGCACGGCGCCACCCGCGGCGAGCACCTGGCAGCCGTTCCATGCGGCGATGGTCTGCGCCATCAGCTCCACGCCGGCCCAGGCCGGGAAACCGTGCGCGTCGACGAAGGCGTCGCCGGCCCGCACCACGCGTTCGCAGACGATGCGCTCGGCGTCCCAGGCGACCACGCGGTCGAGCAGGATCATGCGGCCGGCGTGCGGCAGGAGTTCGTCGATGGACCAGGTCGTCATGCGCCACCCGCCAGGATCACGCTCGCGTTGTTGCCGCCGAACGCGAACGAATTGCTCATGAGGTGGCGCCGGCCCGCCGGCAGCGCGTCGCCCACCCGCGTGAAGGCGAGAGACGGAAGGGTGGGATCGGCTTCCCCATCCCACGCATGGGGCGGCAGGCGGCGTCGCACGTCGCCGAGCGCGAGCCAGCAGAACGCCGCTTCCAGGGCACCGGCGGCGCCGAGCGTATGGCCGGTGAGCGCCTTGGTCGACGAGCAGGCGACCGCGGAGGCGCCGAAGACGGCAGCCATGGCGCGGCTTTCCATCGCGTCGTTGTGCTCGGTGGCGGTACCGTGGAGGTTCACGTAATCGATGCTCGATGCGGCGATGCCCGCGGCGTCGAGCGCGCGACGCATCGCGTCGGTGGCGCCGAGGCCGTCCGGGTCGGGGGACGACATATGGTACGCGTCCGAGCTCGCGCCGCCGCCGAGGAACGCGATCGGCGCATCCTCCCGCGTCATCAGGAACAGCGCGGCGGCCTCTCCGATGTTGATGCCCCGCCGCGAGCGCGAGAACGGCGCGCAGCGCTCCGCCGCCGTCGCTTCGAGGGCGTGGAAGCCGTGGGTGGCGAGGCGGCACAGCGTGTCGGCGCCGCCGCAGATCACGGCGTCGCAGAGGCCCATGCGCAGGAGGCGCCGCGCGCTGAGCAGCGCGCGTGCGCCCGACGTGCATGCCGTGGAGATGCCGTACGCGGGACCGGAGGCACCGAGCCACTCGGCGAGGAAGGCGGCCGGGGCACCGAGCTCCTGGTCGGCATAGCGATAGCCGTCCGGCCACGTGCCGGTGACGCCGCGCGTGGCGATGCCGCGCGTGGCTTCCTCGATGCCGGTGGTGCTGGTGCCGACGACGATGCCCACGCGGGTAGCGCCGAAGCGCGCGATCGCTGCCCGCACGTCGGATTCGATTTCTTGCGCGGCGAGCAGGAGCAGCCGGTTGTTCCGGGTGTCCCGATGCTCAAGCCCGGCCGGCATCGGCGGGAGGTCCGCGTCCACGGCGCCCACCGGCAGCGCGCGCGACGGCACCCAGCCGTCGCGCGGTCGCAGGCCGTGCGCGGCCGCCGCGAACAGCGCTTCGGCGACCGCCGCCTTGCCGACGCCGAGCGAGCAGGCCACGCCGAGGGCGTTCAGGTACGTCCTCATGCGTCGACGCGAGGCTTTCGCGCGGCCACGTTGACCAGCGTTTCGTCGCGCTTGCCCGGCGGTGGCGGCGCCTTGATGCCCCAGCGCTCCAGCAGGCCGAAATCCTTCGATCGGCTCCACCAGAGGTAGGGCAGCGATACGTGGGCGTCGTCGAAAGCGAAGCCGCGGCCGCGCAGCATCGCGAGGTATTCGTCGGCGCTCTTCTGCACGTGCATCGGATGGCGGAAGAACCAGCGGATCACCCACGTGTCGATGTACGCCCTGGTCGATTCGGCGAAGAGCAGCAGGCCGCCGGGCTTGAGCACGCGCCAGAACTCATCGAGCGCGCGCTCCTGTTCCACGAGATGGTGGAAGGTCTGGTGGCAGAACAGGACGTCGACCGATGCGTCGGGCAGGTCGATGCTGGCGCAGTCGCCAAGCAGGAGCGTCGCCTCGATGCCCTCGCGCCGCGCTTCGGCGTGCGACATCGCGATGCTGTGCGGGTCCGCGTCGAGCCCGATGAGCCGCTGCGGCGCGAACGCGTCGCGCAGCAGGCGGAAGGAGCGGCCCTGACCGCAGCCGACGTCCAGCAACGTGCCGCCCCGTTGCAGCGGCTCGCCGATCAGGCGTTTCAGGTCGTCGATGGCGACGCGCAGCACGTGGTGCTGCCACGTATGCGTGCGCAGGAAGACGAACCCGATCCGGGTTTCTTCGACGTAGGTGGCGCTGGCGTACTTCATGGGGGCGTTCCGTTGCTGCGGCGGGCGTCGTGCTGCGCCAGGCCGCGTTCGATGTCGGCGATGAACACGCCGGGCGAGACCAGCTGCATCTCGCCGTCGGCGACGCGGACGGCGACCTGGATGGTGCTGGCGCGGGTCAGCCGTTCACCGCTGGCGGCATCGCTGACGGTGTAGTGGATCTTCAGGCGATTCTCCCACTCGACCAGTTCCGCGCGCACGGCCAGCACCTGGCCGAAACGGGCGGCGCGCGCATAGCGCAGCTGGATGTCGATGATCGGCCAGACGTAGCCGGTGTCCTTCATCCGCGTGTAGTTGTGGCCGAGCTCGTCGAGCAGCGCGCAGCGCGCGATCTCGAGGTACTTCACGTAATGGCCGTGCCAGACGACGTCCATGGAATCCACGTCGAAGAACGGGACCGTGATGTCGACCCGCGTGGCGTGCACACCCTTAGCGCGCATCGGAAGCTCCGTTCGTACCTTGCCAGTACGGGTGGAAGTTGAACCATTGCAACGGTGCCGCGAGGCAGTGCTGCGCGAGCCACGCCGCATAGCGTGAGATGGACGCGGCGATGAAGGCGTCGCGCCGTCCCCGCTCCCATGTCGCCGCGTCGTCGAAACGGCGCAGGTGGATGCGATATCGGCCGTCGTGCTTCAGGCAGCAGACGACGTTCACGGGGCAACGCAGCATCGCGGCCATCAGCCACGGGCCTTGCGGAAAGGCAGCCGCGGCCCCGAGGAAGTCGACGTCGATGGCGCGGCCGCCGTGCTCCGGCACGCGGTCGCCCGCGATGGCGATCCATTCGCCGCGATCAACGCGCTGGGCGAGGTCGAGCATCGCCGCGGTGTCGAGGTCGCCTACGTGCATGAGGCGCAGGCGCCGGTCGCCCGATTCGCCGAGCAGGCGATTGAAGTGGGCGGCCTTCGGCAGGTGCATCAGCACGTTCAGCGCCACGCCTTCGCCGACCTCCGCCATCGCGCGGCAGACATCGAGATTGCCCAGGTGCGTGCAGACGAGCAGCTGGCCACGGGCGCCCGAAAGCAGCGCGTCGCGCACGCCGTCCGGATCGTCCATGTCGATCGACGAGAGCTTCAGCCTGCCGCGCCATACGTCGAAGCGGTCCAGCATGCACTCGCCGAAGGCGACGTATTGCGCGAAGACGGCGCGCGAGTGGGGGAAGAGGTCCGTGCGGCCGCTCCACGCGGCCAGGCGTCGCTGGTAGTGACGGACGTTGTTCCGCGCCTGCCGTCCAGTGGCGAAGAAGTAGAGCACGATCAGGTGGATCACCGGCGTGACCATGCGGCGGCCGAGCAGCTTCACCGCGATCGCCGTGAGCTTCATGCCGACGAAGCTGCCACGCTCCTTCTGCGCAGCCCAGTGCGACGTCGCCGCCTTAAGCATGGGCGCCATCGACGTGCAGGAATCCGGACGACACGGCGTCGTCGTCGACCCGCCAGCTGAACTGCACGCGGCCGCGCGCGACATCGTGGCGCAGCGCGAGCTGCACGCGGTCGCCCGGGCGCAGCAGGCGCTGGAACTTCAGCGCGTCGATCGCACGGCATGCGGCAGGCGTGCCGAGGCGGGTCGCCGCCATGGCCAGCGCCCATTCCACCTGGAGGACGCCGGGAAGCACCGGCGCGTCGGGGAAATGCTCCGCGAAGCAGGCCAGATCGAGCGGCAACGCCAGGTCGACCAGCCACGTATCGCCGTCGCGTCGCTCGCCGAGCACGTCGGGCAGCGCGGGCAGCGGTGCCTGGAGCGTAGCGTCGACCTGCGTCCGCTCCGGCAGGGTGTCGACGAAGCGCCAGACGAGCGGTGTGGACAACGCGTCGTCGCCGGCGGCCTCCTGGCCGAGCTCGTTGATCAGTCCGGCGCGGCCATGACGCAGCAGCGCAAGACGTCCCGAAGGGGACAGCGCCACGACCATGCCCGGGCCGAGCTTGCCCGCGTAGCCGCCGGCGGCGTCGGCGACCCAGGGATGCGTCCGCAGCCTGAGCGCCGCGCCGTCCATCGGCGCCTTGTTGATGCGGCGACGCAGCCGCTGGCGCAGGATCCATTCGCCGACGAACAGCGCGCCCATGACGGAATAGGCCAGGATGCCGTTGTAGAACGTCCACCACGACAACGGACCCCATGCGGCGAGGAGGCCGGACGCCGTGCCGTTGAGCGCGAAGAAGGCCACCCACACCCAGGTGACGCGTCGCGTGTAGCGCACGGCGACGGGCGGAAGGTCGGGCTCCGTCACGCGCGCGATCCGCTCGATCATCGGCGGGCCGAACTTGAGGCTGAGGCCGAACGCCGCGAGGAGCAGGGCGCAGATCAGGCTGGGATACCAGCGCAGCAGGTGGTCCTCGCCGCCGAAGCCGAGCACGGCGCAGTACACGAGCGTGATGCCGAGCATCCAGCGACCGCCGGGCTGGCGCAGCAGGGCGGGCGCCCGAACCAGCCACAGGGCACCGAGGATGAGCCCGAAGAGCGGCGTCGACACGTGGTCCATGCCGAAGTAGACGATGAACGGGTAGAGGATCCCGATCACCACGAGGACGAGGTTGCTCAACCGGCGCATGGGCTACCGCTCGCTTGCACGTAGAGGGCGAGGCTGCGCACGGTTTCGAAATGCGCGCGCGCATCGCGCGAATCCGCCGCGATGCGCAGGCCGTAACGGTTCTGCAGGGCGAGCGCAAGCTCGAGCGCGTCGACCGAGTCGAGGCCGAGGCCCTGGCCGAACAGCGGCTGGTCGGCCGCGATGTCTTCCGGGCGGAGGTGGTCGAGCGCGAGCGTGTCGACGATCAGCCGGGCGATGTCGCGTTCCAGTTCGTTCATGCCTTCAGTTCCCTGGCGTAAAGGGCGTGGAGATGTTCGTTGAGGCGGCGCGAGGCTATCGGCGCCGGCACGCCGTCGCTGAAGGTCGCGACGGGGATATCGTCGCCCACCCGCAGCTCCATGCGCACGCGACGATGCGGCACGCGGTACCAGGGTTCCGCCTTGGTCAACGTCGTCGGGCGCACGGTGATGTACACCGGCGTCACCACCCGGGCACCCCGCACCGCGATCGCGGCCGCGCCGCGATGGAACACCGGCGGCTCGCCGGGCGTGGTGCGCGTGCCTTCCGGAAAGACGATCAACGTCTGGCCCTCGCGAAGCACGTCCGCCGCGCGGTCGAGCATGTCGGCGCTGCCGTCGTTGCTGATGTACTGCGCGACGCGGACCGGGCCGCGCATGAAAGGATTCCGCCAGAGGCTGTGCTTCACGACGCAGTTCGCGTCGGGCACGTGCCCGAGCAGGAAGACCACGTCGATCAGCGAGGGATGGTTGGCGACGATCAGCTGACCCGGCCGGCCGAGCCGCTCGAGGCCGTCGAAGCGGTAATCGAGTACGCCCACCCGATACATGAATTGCGAGTGCAGCCAGAAGGCGCGTCCGACGGTGCGTCGCGCGCGGCGGCGGCGCAGGGCGGGCGGTCCGGGCCAGTGCAGCACCGCGGGGAGGATCAGCACGCGCAGCAACAGGCCCCCGATGCCGAACAGGGCGAAACTGAGCGCGGTGCCGACGAAGCGCCAGGCCCAGGCGTCGCGGCGGGTCACGCTGTCGGCTGCCAGGTCCATCGTCGCGTCTTCCACGGGTGATCGAGGGTGGCACGATCGTGCAGGGCGCGCACGAAACGCAGCGCATGCGGGAAGTCCCGGACGGGTGCCGCGCCCTCGTTCGCGTCGAGCGAGAGATGCCAGCCCTGTCCATCCGCCGCGTGCGAGAGGCGCAGTGCCAGCGTATACGAGAACGGCACGTCGTCGATCCATCCGTCGTAAGCGGTGGCAGGCACTTCTTCCGCGACGACGGCGACCACGGCCGGGGCACCCTCGTCGAGCAGTGCGGCCGCCTCCACGATCGCGTGCTCGAAGGTGTCCGCTTCGCCGGCGATCGCGACGGACTCGCCACGCTGGCCGCGGAGGATCGACCACTGGCCGGCGATCGCGTTGTGCACCGACAGTCCGAACTGTGTGGGCGACAGCGGCGCCTCGCGGCCGATCTCGTCGAGCATCGCGAACGTGCGGGTCGTCTCGCCATGCCGCGACGCGAAGACGAACGGGAGCTGCTCGTCGTCGCCGCACAGGGGCCACGCGGCATGCATGACGATGCGCGCCAGCCGGCTGAGGCGGCGCCGCTGCATCGGTGGCACGAACTCGCAGGCCGGTTGCTCGCCGTGGTCGACGATCGCGTGCGGCGCCGCGGCCCATGCCGCCCAGCCGGCGGCATCGTCGATTCCCGGGGCCCAGGCACGCCACGCGTCGACGCTGAGCGCGATCATGCGCCGGCCCCGTGGTAGCGGCGGATCATCAGCGCGGCGCAGCTGCCGCCGAAGCCGAAGGTGTTGGAGAGCACGCTGTCCACGGATGCCGCGAGTTCGCCCTCGACCAGCGGCGCATCGATGAACGCCGGATCGCGCTCGCCCGTGGAGGCCGGGCCCAGCAGGATGTCGTTCTCCATCATGCCGATGGCCGCGATGGCGTCGAGGGCGCCCGCGGCCGCGGGCGCGTGGCCGATGAGGCCTTTGATCGAGGACATCGGCGGCACGGGGTGCCCGCGATCGCCGAAGACGCGGCGCAGCGCCTGCCATTCGGCGAGATCGCCCGCCACCGTGGCGCAGGCGTGGGTATTGACGTAACCGGGCAAGGTCCCCGCCAGATCGATCGCCTGATGCATGGCCTCGGCCATGCCGTCGGCGGCGGGGCTGATCATGCCGTCGGGATCGGATGCGGCGCCGTACCCGGCCATCTCGGCGAGGATCGTCGCGCCTCGCGCGAGCGCCGAATCCAGCGATTCCAGCACCAGCACGCCGGCGCCGCCGCCGAGCAGGATGCCGTCGCGATCCGCGGCGTACGGCGTGGACACACGCTCGCCGGCCACGCTCGCGGTCGACAGCGCGTTCATCACGTCGAAGCACATGGCGGCCTTGTCGTGCAACTCCTCGGCGCCGCCGCAGATCACGATCTCCTGCCGGCCGAGCTGGATGAGCTCCATCGCCTGGCCGATCGCGTGCGTGGCGCTGGTGCACGCCGAACCCACCGTGAAACCGCGACCACCGAAGCCGAACGCCTGGGTGAGCGTCGCGGAGACGGCGCTGCCCATGCTTCGCGGCACGATGAAGGGCGACAGGCGCGAGATCCCCTTCGCATGGAAGGCGTCGAGGCCGGCCTCGTATTCGCTGAGCGCCGCGGCGCCCCCCATGACGATGCCGACGTCGCGTTCGCGCACGCGCGACGCGTCGAGGCCGGCTTCGCCGAGCGCTTCGCGCGTGGCGTGCCACGCGTGCTCGGCGGCCTGCGGCAGATAGCGGCGCAGCTTGCGCGGCGGAGGTTCCAGCGCCGAAAGGTCGGCCGGCGCCGCGACCTGGCAGCGCATGCCGAGCGCGGCGAAGTCGGGCATCGCGCGAAAACCCGCGCGACCGGCGCGCAGGCCGTCGAAGAGGGTGGCGCGACCCGCGCCGAGGCAGGACACCGCGCCCATGCCGGTGACGACCACTCGCCGCATCAGCGGTGCGCCCGGAAGATCAGCGACGTGTTGATGCCGCCGAACGCGAAGTTGTTGTTCATCACGTGATCGGTGCGGATGTCGCGCCCCTCGCCGGTGACGTAGTCGAGGGCCGCGCATTCCGGATCCGGCGTGTCGAGGTTGATCGTCGGCGCGAACCACCCACCGCGCATCATCTCGATGGCCCACCATGCTTCCAGGGCGCCGCAGGCGCCGAGCGTGTGGCCCACGTAGCTCTTCATCGAGCTGATCGGCACGCCGCCGCCGAGCACGTCGGCGGTCGCGTGGCTCTCCGCGACATCGCCGCGATCGGTGGCCGTACCGTGCGCGCTGACGTAGCCGATGTCCGCGGCGGCGAGGCCCGCGTCGTCGAGCGCCATGCGCATCGCGGCGGCCATGGTCTCGCGCGTCGGCTGCGTGATGTGCGCGCCGTCGGAATTGGTGCCGAAGCCGACGACCTCGGCGTAGACGCGCGCACCGCGGGCCACCGCGTGCTCGTATTCCTCGAGCACGAGCGTCGTGGCGCCTTCGCCGACGACCAGGCCGTCGCGACGCGCATCGAACGGACGCGGCGTCAGCGCGGGTTCGTCGTTGCGCGTGCTCGTGGCGAAGAGGGTATCGAACACGGCCGCGCCGGGACCGGAGAGTTCCTCGGCGCCACCGCAGAGCATCAGGAGCTGCTTGCCCTGCTGGATCGCCTCGTAGCCGTAACCGATCGCCTGGCTGCCGGACGTGCACGCGCTGGACGTGGTGACGACACGGCCCTTCAGTCCGAAGAACACGCCGACGTTCACGGCCGTCGTGTGCGCCATCATCTGGATGTAGCTCGTGGCCGTGACGCCCTGCATCGAGCCCGTCTCGAGCATGCGGCCGACCGTGCGCGCGGGTTCGATGCTGCCGCCCGACGAGCCGTACGCGACGCCCATCCGTCCGTCGGCGATGCGTTCGTCGCCGAGGAGGCCGGCGTCGTCGAGCGCGCGTTCACTTGCCGCGACGGCGAGCTGGGCGACGCGTCCCATCGAGCGGACGTGCTTGCGGGACCAGTGCGCCGGTTGCGTGAAAGTGTCGACCGGCGCGCCGAGGCGGCCGTTGAGCTTGTCGAAGTAGTCCCACTCGCCCATGCGGCGCACGGCGTTGCGGAACTGGCGCAGGCGCGCCTCGATCGTCGGCCAGTCGTTGCCGAGGGCCGTGATGCCACCGATGCCGGTGACGACGACGCGCTTCGGCGCGCGGCCCGGGGTAGGGTGCTGCGGTGCGTTCATGTGCTGATGTTCATCGTTGGCCGGCACGGCCGAGCCTGCGCGCGAGCAGGCGAGGCGCGCGCGGGAGCATGCCGAGGATCAGGCGGGTGTGCATGGCGGTGATGCGGACGTTGTCGCGCCACATGCGGAAATGCGAAAGCCCGCCTTCCGGATAGGTGACGCGCGTCGGGACGTTGCGCACCGGCACGCCCCGCCAGTGCAGTCGCACGGCGATCTCGGTGTCGAAATCCATGCGGGCGGGGAGGGGTTTGCGCGCGATCTCGGCGCGGGTGGCGGCCAGCGGATAGAGCCGGTACCCGCACATCGAATCGTCGATGGCGAACGACAGCGTCTCGAGCCACACGCACGCGTGCGTCAGGTAGCGGCCGTACAGGCGTGCCTTCGGCACCGAATCGTCGTACACGGGGCGACCGCAGATCATGGCGTCGGGCGCGTTTCTGGCTTCGGCGAGGAAGCGCGGCACGTCCGCCGTGTCGTGCTGACCATCCGCGTCGATCTGCAGCACATGCGAGTGTCCGGCGTCGTGCGCGGCGAGGAAGCCGGCCGTGAGGGCGGCGCCCTTGCCGCCATTGCGAGGTAGCCGGATCAGGCGCAGATCGTCGCGTCCGGCGACCAGCGCGTCGAGGATGTCGCGCGTGACCGCGTCGGAACCGTCGTCGACGATGATGACCGGAAGGCCGTGCGCGGCGAGCGCGTTCGCGGTCGCCGCGATGGTGCCGCCATGGTTGTAGATCGGAACGACCGCGCAGGGCGCGAAGGTTCCCGCCGCGGAATCGCGCGGCCCGCTGCTGCCCGGCATCGGATCGTTCAGCGCGCGACGAGCGCCTGCACGGTCGCGACGACGTCGCCGACCGTCCGGACGCTCTTGAAGTCCTCCGGCTTGATGCGCGTGCCGGTCATGTCCTGCACCTGGATCGCCAGGTCGATGGCATCGATGCTGTCGAGTTCCAGATCGGTGAACAGGTTGGCATCGGGCGTCACCCGGGCCGGGTCGATCTCGAACGTCTCGTGCAGGACGGACCGCAGGCGCGCGAGGACATCGTCGGAGGTGAAGGTTTCAGCTGGGATCGCGCTCATAGCTCGGTAAGTCCATTTCATCCCCGGGTCGCGCCGGTACCGTGCCCTGCGAGGGCGAACGGTTCCGCGCCACCGCCGAGGCGACGAAGGTGATCGGAATGCTCTGGTTGTTGCCATCCGCCGGATGGCGTCCCCTGACCTAAAAGCGTCGTGCAGGCAAAGCCTTACAAGATCGCCAAGGCCGGGAAAGTGTACCAGATCGCAGTCCATGACAATCGGACTTACGAAAAATCTCAGCTCATCCCCCGCCCGGGCTTGTCCGGTCGTCCCGGACACAGCGTCCGCGGACACCGGCGCGCGATGGCGCGCGGCGCGCCGGACCGCGCGGGAATGCGGTCCGCAGGCCTTTTCCGCAGTTGGCACGCCTCTTGCGACACACCTCGCGAGAGCCTGACCCACCACTGCCCGAGGACGATCCCCATGAAATTCGAAACCGCCATCCTGAAGACCTTCTTCGTCGTCGCCGTCCTGACCTGCGCCCTGACGTTCGGCGCGATGGTGACCGCGCCCGTGCCGTCGGCCGCGAACCTGGTCGCGGCCGCGCGATGAAGAGGTGGGCGTCCGCCCGCCGCACGAGCGGGCGGACGCCGCCAGCGAATCAAGCGGGCTCGACATCCTTTGCGGCGGGCCCCTTCGGGCCGACGACGGACTGGAACGTGACCGCCTGCCGCTCGGCGAGTGTTCTGAAGCCCTCGATGCGGATGTCGGAGTGGTGCACGAAGAGATCCACTCCGTCGTCACTTGTGATGAAGCCGTACCCCTTCTGATCGTTGAACCACTTCACCTTGCCTGTCTGTGTGCCATCGGCATGTTTCGGCGCTTTCTTTGGGATGCTCATGACCGTATCCACTCCTTGATGTGGTGCAGCCTGCGACGGCTTAACATTGCCGTCACCGACAGCGTATGTCGGTCACGCCGATTCCGCGCATCGCCGGGCATCGGCCATGCGTCGTAGGGGCAGGGCGAAACGCGATGACACATCAGCATCATCGCGTGAGCCGTTCCGATTTCGCTTAGGCATCGTCGAACGATCGGCGCCCTTTTCGCTGACGATGCAGGCGGGCGATCCCCCCTATTCAGGCAGGCGCCAGGGCCGTCGACGCATGTGAAGCCGCGATCGTCATGTGCTGCAGTCACCGGTGCCGATTGGGTGCTTGATCCGCAGCGCGTGTGCGGCTCTCGCCGGCACGCCCGCACAGTCTCACGTTGACGGCTTGCGGGCCTTTGGGGCCATGGTCGAGGTCGAACTCGACTTCCTCGTGCTCATTCAGCGACTTGAATCCCGATGCCTGGATGGCGCTGTAATGGACGAAGACGTCGTTCTCTCCATCGTCGGGCGCTATGAACCCATACCCCTTTCCCGCATTGAACCACTTCACCTTGCCTTTCATCGTTCAGCTCCACTCCCTGGTCGTTTAGCGATGGCTCCATGCCATCTTGGTGTTATGTGACTGGCCTGCCGTGCCGCTATCGTTCAGATCAGTCGAATATTGCTGGCTCTGGGCCCTTGCGTGCTGTCGACGATTTCGAACTCCACACGTTGACCTTCGGCCAGATCTTTGGACGAACCAACAATCGCGGTGTGATGCGCGAACACGTCGGCTCCGCCACCGTCGGGAGAGATGAAGCCGAATCCCTTTTCAGGGTTGAAGAACTTTACTTTGCCGATCATGGCGCTCGCCCTCGTCGTGGGTTCGTATCCGGTGCCCACCGTACGCTTGGACGGTTCGCTCCGCGATCTCCCATCGGGTGTAGGAGCGGAAGCCCGTTTCAGGCAAGAAAAAGGCCGCCGGCTTTCGCGGGCGGCCTTTTCGGTGCGACGAAGCGACGCTTACTGACCGCGCATGCGGCCCTGGAAACGCGGCGCGCCGTTGCCCATGTGGGGCAGGCGGATCTTGCCGATCGCGTTGATGCGCTCTTCGGCCATGCGATCCGCGGCCTTGTAGGTCGGGATGTTGTCGCGCGAGGAGATCTCGAAGATGCGGCCGACGTTGTAGTAGATCGTGCGCATCATGCGCATGGCGCGCTCGCGGTTGTAGCCGTCGATTTCCAGCGACACGTTCATCACGCCGCCGGCGTTCACCGCGTAGTCCGGCGCGTAGAGCACGCCGCGACGGGCCAGCTCGTCGCCGATGGCGTCGGTGGCGAGCTGGTTGTTGGCCGCGCCGCAGATGATCTTCGCCTTGATGCGGTCGATCGTCTGCTCGTTGACCGTGCCGCCGAGGGCGCAGGGGCTGTAGACGTCGGCGTCGACGTCGTAGATCTCGTCGAGACCGACGGCCTCGCAGCCGAGTTCGTCGACGCAACGCTGCACCGCGTCCTTGTTGATGTCGGTGACGAACACCTTGGCGCCCTGCTCGCGGAGCAGCTTGATGAATTCGCTGCCGACGTGGCCGCAGCCCTGCACGGCATAGCTGTACTTGCCCACGTCCTCGTTACCGTGCTTCGCCTGCAGCGCGGCCATCAGGCCCTGCAGGGTGCCGAACGCGGTGAACGGCGACGGGTCGCCGGAGCCACCGTGCACCTGGTGCACGCCCGTGACGTATTCGGTCTCTCGGTAGACGTATTCCATGTCGTTGACGTCGATGCCGACGTCCTCGGCCGTGATGTAACGGCCGTTGAGCGAGTTGACGAAGCGGCCGAAGGCGCGGAACAGCGCTTCGGACTTGTCCTTGGAGGGATCGCCGATGATCACGGCCTTGCCGCCGCCGAGGTTGAGGCCGGCGACCGCGTTCTTGTACGTCATGCCGCGCGACAGGCGCAGGACGTCGTTCACGGCATCCTGCTCGCTCTTGTACGGCCACATGCGCAGGCCGCCCAGGGACGGGCCAAGCACGGTGTTGTGGATCGCGATGATGGCCTTCAGGCCCGCGTCCTTGTTATGGCAGAAGACGACTTCTTCGTGGCCCGTGTTGGCGATGGTTTCGAAAATCATCGAACGAAAACTCCAGTTACAAGCGGCAGCAGCACCGCCCTCGAGGTGAAAACCGGCATGGACCCGGTGGGACGTGACGGTCCAAAAAAATCGCCCCGACCTTGGCAGGAGGGGGCGATATGTCGTGTCAGCTGCCTAGTTTAAACCGTTGCGGGCGTCCGTGTGGGTGCGCCGCAGCACGGGCTCAGCGGTGACGCCAGTACGGGTCGCGGTGCCAGGTCTCGCGCTCGATGCGCCAGCCGCGGCCGTAGGGGCGCCAGACGGGCGGACGGTACACGTAGCCCGGACGCGCCGCGTACCAATGGCCGCCGACCCAGACGTAGCGACCACCGGCCCAGTTCCAGTAGCCGGGTGCCCAGACGTAGCCGGCTCGCGGCCCCGGGACGCGTTCGAAGCGCGGCGGCGGCGGGCGCGTGCCGACGGTGACGGAGACGTATTCCCGCGCGGCCGCGGGCGGGGTGTAGCTCGCGGCGCCGACGGCCAGGCCGAGGGCGGCGACGGCGGCGAGGGTGCGGGTCAGGGAGGCCATGGAATATCTCCTTCGCTCGTAAGCCCGCGACGCGCGGGTTCTCGCGAGGGAGAACGCCGGCCGGTGCACCGGGTTGACCGCGGGCCATCGGGAATGTTCAGCTTCGTGAAAGCCTGGCGCAGGGGAACCCGAGGCACGCTTCCGCGCTCCAAGCCGCACGACTTCCGTATCCACTACCGGTTCCCGCATGAAGCCACCCCGCCGATTCGGTGTACGCTCCGTCGCGACCCTGCTCGGTATCCGCGTCGCCTACCGGTTCGGCAGCCGGTTCGCGCCCGCCAGGACGATCGGCCACGCCGCACGTGTCTTCCATACGCCGCTGCCGAGCAGCCGCGAACGCGCGGCGCATGCGCTCGCGACCATGACGGCGCGCCGCGAGACGGTGCAGGTCGACGGCGAAGCGGTCGCCACGTACGTCTGGGGCGATCCGTCGACGCAGCCGTACGTGTTGCTCGCGCACGGGTGGTCGAGCATGGGACTGCGCTGGGAGAGCTGGGCCCCGCAGCTTCTTGCGAAAGGCTGGGCCGCCGTGGCGTTCGACCAGCCGGCGCATGGCCACAGCGGCGGCGGGCTCTGCACGTTGCCGGACTTCGTCCGCACCGTCGCCGCGATCGGACGGCATTACGGCGATGCCGAGGGCGTGGTCGCGCATTCGCTCGGCGGTGCCGCGGTGACCCTGGCGCTGGACGACGGGTGGACGGCGAAACGCGTGGTGCTCATCGCTCCGGCGGCGGACCCGCAGGCGGCGACGCGACGGTTCGCCCGGTTCGTCCGTCTGAGCGAACACCTTCGTGGTTCATTGCACGACGCGCTGGCGGAACGCACCGGCATCGCCATCGACACGTTGCATATCCGGCACCACGCGCCAGCCCGCAGGCAGCCGGTGCTGGTCCTGCACGACATCTTCGACCGGGACGTGCCGGTGGAGGAGGGCGAGCAGTACGCGGAGCACTGGCCCGGCGCCACGCTGCTGAAGACCCGCCACCTCGGCCATCGCCGCATCGTCGACGACGAAGCCGTCATGGCCGCGGCGCTGTCGTTCCTGAGCGGCACGGAGTTCCGCTAACGCACGTTGCGGCGCAGCAAGGGGTCCGGGCACCCCGGCAGTAGAATCGACCGGTTCCCATCCCCGTCGTCGGTCGTACCCGGAGTTTCCATGAGCTCGCAGCCCAAGCACATTCCCGCCAGCCACACCGACGCGGAGACGACGCCGCTGCGCTTCGTCACGGCGGCGAGCCTGTTCGACGGCCACGACGCGGCCATCAACATCATGCGCCGGATCATCCAGAGCCAGGGCGCCGAGGTGATCCACCTCGGGCACAACCGCTCGGTGGAGGACGTCGTGCGCGCGGCCCTGCAGGAAGACGCGGACGCCATCGCGCTGTCCTCGTACCAGGGCGGCCACGTCGAATACTTCAAGTACATGGTCGACATGCTGCGCGAGCGCGGCGCGGGACACCTACGCGTGTTCGGCGGCGGCGGCGGCACGATCACGCCCGAGGAGATCAAGGAGCTCCAGGCGTACGGCGTCGAGCGCATCTACCATCCGAACGACGGCATGAAGCTTGGCCTCACCGAGATGATCGAGGACGTCATGGCGCGCACGCGCGCCGCCGTGAAAGAGCGCGGCACCGCCGTGCGGGCGACGGCCTCCGTCGACGACGAGATCTCGATCGGCGCCATGCTTTCGGCGATCGAGGAAGACCAGCTCTCCGCGGACGACCTCGCTCGACTGCGCAAGGCGTGGAAGCTCGCCGGCGGCAAGACGCCGGTGCTCGGCCTCACCGGCACCGGCGGCGCGGGCAAGTCGTCGGTCGTCGACGAGCTGCTGCTGCGCTTCCTGCATGCGTTCCCGCGGATGCGCATCGCCGTGCTGGCGGTCGACCCGACGCGCCGTCGCAGTGGTGGCGCCCTGCTGGGCGATCGCATCCGCATGAACTCGCTGCGCAGCCCGCGCGTCTACATGCGTTCCATGGCGACGCGCCGGCAGCACGCGGCGACCTCCGTCGTGTTGCACGACTGCATCGATTTCCTCAAGGCGCAGGCGTACGACCTCGTGATCGTCGAGACCGCCGGCATCGGCCAGAGCGATTCGGAGATCGTCGATCTCGTCGACTTCCCCGTCTACGTGATGACCAGCGAATACGGCGCCGCCAGCCAGCTCGAGAAGATCGACATGCTCGATTTCGCCGAGCTGGTGGTGCTGAACAAGTTCGACAAGCGTGGCGCGGAAGACGCCCTGCGCGACGTGCGCAAGCAGTGGAAGCGCAACCGGACGGCGTTCCAGCTCGCCGACGACGCGGTGCCGGTGTACCCGAGCATCGCCAGCCAGTTCAACGACCCGGGCGTCACCTGGATGTTCGCGAACCTGTGCCGCCTTATGCGCGAAAAGCTCGCGCTGCCCGCGGCGGAGTGGACGCCCGACGTCGACACGAGCCTCCGCGAGCCGCGCGCCACGGTGCTCATCCCCGGTAGTCGCGTGCGTTATCTCGCCGAGATCGCGGAGCAGGGGCGTGGCGTCAACGCAGGCATCGCGAAGCAGGCGGAAGCGGCGAGCAAGGCCCAGCACTATTACGAGTCGCTCCGGGACATCGGCGACGAAGACCTCCCGCGCGCGTTCGACCTCTACGACCACGAGCTCCTGGCCATCCACGGCGACCGCTCGCTCGCCGTGCTCCGCCAGCGCTACAACTCGGCCGTGCGCGAGCTATCGAGCGAGGCGATCCACCTGCTGCGCGAGTGGCCGGCGCGATTCCAGTCGGTGACGGCGGAATTCAACGAGTACCAGGTGCGCGACAAGGTGATCCGCGTCGAGAACTACCGCGAATCGCTGAGTCACCAGAAGATTCCGAAGGTATCGCCGCCGAAGACGAAGGACTGGGGCGAACTGCTGTCGTTCCTCATGCGCGAGAACCTGCCGGGTCACTATCCCTACACCGGCGGCGTCTTTCCGTATCGCCGCGCCGGCGAGGATCCCACCCGCATGTTCGCGGGCGAGGGCACGCCGGAGCGCACCAATCGCCGCTTCCATTACCTGTCGCTCGGCGGCGGCGCCGCGCGCCTGTCGACGGCCTTCGACTCGGTCACGCTCTACGGCGAGGATCCGGCGCCGCGCCCGGACATCTACGGCAAGATCGGCAACTCCGGCGTCTCGATCGCCACGCTCGACGACATGAAGAAGCTCTATTCGGGCTTCGACCTCTCGGCCCCGTCGACGTCGGTCTCGATGACGATCAACGGCCCGGCACCGATCATCCTGGCCATGTTCATGAACACGGCGATCGACCAGAACGTCGAGAAGTACCTCAACGAGGAACCCTCGCGCTGGGAGGCCGCGAACGCGCGCATCGCCGAGCTCTACCCCGACGGCGACCGTCCGCGCTACAACGGCGAACTGCCGCAGGGCAACGACGGCCTGGGGCTCGGCCTGCTCGGCGTCTCGGGCGAAGAGGTCGTCGACGCCGAGACGTACGCGAGGATCAAGGCATACACGCTGGCCATCGTGCGTGGCACGGTGCAGGCGGACATCCTGAAGGAAGACCAGGCGCAGAACACGTGCATCTTCAGCACCGAGTTCGCGCTGCGCATGATGGGCGACATCCAGCAGTACTTCGTCGACCACAAGGTGCGCAACTTCTATTCGGTGTCGATCTCGGGTTATCACATCGCCGAAGCGGGCGCGAATCCGATCAGCCAGCTCGCCTTCACGCTGTCGAACGGCTTCACGATCGTCGAGTACTACCTCGCGCGCGGCATGAAGATCGACGACTTCGCGCCGAACCTGTCGTTCTTCTTCTCCAACGGCATGGATCCGGAGTACACCGTGATCGGCCGCGTGGCCCGGCGCATCTGGGCCCGTGCGATGCGCGAGCGCTACGGCGCCAGCGCGCGCAGCCAGATGCTGAAGTACCACATCCAGACCTCCGGCCGTTCGCTGCACGCGCAGGAGATCCAGTTCAACGACATCCGCACCACGCTGCAGGCCCTCTACGCGCTGTTCGACAACTGCAACAGCCTGCACACGAACGCGTACGACGAGGCGATCACCACGCCGACCGAGGAGAGCGTGCGTCGCGCCGTGGCGATCCAGCTCATCATCAACCGCGAGCTGGGCCTGAACTTCAACGAGAATCCCTGGCAGGGAAGCTACGTGGTCGACGAGCTCACCGACCTCGTGGAAGAAGCGGTCTACAAGGAGTTCGAGGCGATCAGCGAGCGCGGTGGCGTGCTCGGCGCGATGGACACGATGTACCAGCGCGGCAAGATCCAGGAAGAGTCGATGTACTACGAGCACAAGAAGCACGACGGCTCGCTGCCGCTCATCGGCGTCAACACGTTCCTGCCGAAGGACCACGGCGGCGAGATCGCCACCGAGATCGAGCTGATCCGCTCGACGCCGGAAGAGAAGGGCCAGCAGATCGAGAACGTGCAGCGCTACGGCCGCGCCCGCAACGGCCTCGCGCCCGACAGCCTGAAGGTCCTGCAGGCCACCGCCCGCGAACGCCGCAACGTCTTCGAGCAGCTGATGGAAGCCGTGCAGCACAACTCGCTCGGCCAGATCAGCCACGCGCTCTACGACGTGGGTGGCGAGTATCGTCGCAACATGTGACCGTGCCGCCCCCTGTGGGAAGCGCGCTCGCGCGCGAATGGGTGCTCGCCACAAGGTCGCCCGCCGCCGCGGGATCGCCGATACGATCGGCTCCCACGGCAGCGGGTGGTTCACAGGTCCTGCTCTAGAAATCCCAGCGCGCGCCCAGGTTGAATCCCCAGCCTCGTGCGCCCGCATCACCCAGCCGCTTCTGCCAGTCGGCTTCTCCGTAGAGCGATAGTCGGTTCGTGAACGCATACGTTCCGCCGAGGCCCACCTCGACCATGCGGCCGAAGGAGCCACCCGTGAAGCGTTGCGACAGATCGTAGCCTTCGGCGCCGACCTCGACGGATGCGCGGCCGCCCCAGCCCCTGACGTAGTTGACCCGGGCGTAAGGCGTGGCCTTGGCGCCACTTTCCGTGGTCCAGTCCCGGTCGACGCGCATGCCCGCTCGCCCGATGGTCTGGGCATAGGGCCGGAAGTGCGTCGTCGAGCCGTCGACGTCCGTCTGGTCGCGCAGGGCGATGTGCTGGCGCGTCAGCTGCAGCTGCGGCTCGATCTGCCAGCCCTTGCCGAGCTGGAAGGGGTAGCCGGTTTCGACGGATGCGCTCCAGCCGGAGCCGCGGATGCGCGCGGTGTCCTTCGATCTGGCGGTATCGACGTCGCCGGCGTGGCGATCGCCCTGGGCGATGGCGTCGATGTAGAAGCCGTCGGCGTGCTGCCAGGTGACGAACATCGCGATGGAGTTGGTATCGAACGTCGCATGGCTGTACCCGTCGGCGGCTCTGGGGGCCACGCGTGTCGTGCCGTGCGTGTAGGCGACACCGGTGCGCAGGACCGAGCGGTCGGCATCGAGCGCGAAGATGTTGATGCCGAGCTGTACCGCATGGGTGTCGATGTCGGCGTCGTAGCCGTATTGGCTGAACGAGCGGTCGGTGGTGTAGTTGTAGTTGCCGCCGATGTAGCGGACGAAGGGTTCGCCGCCGAGGCCTTCGCCCATGTCGGCCATGTCGCGCGTTTCGCCGAGGCGCCGATGGAGGTTGTCCAGGCTGCGGTAACCGGAAAGCGCGAGTGCCGACGGCGAGGCGATGTACGACGGCAGCTGCGGCACGACGGCGGGCCGCACGTTGCCTGCCGCGATGGGCGTGGTTCCGCCGGCGGAGGCGGCCTGCGGTGCGCCATAGGCCTGTCCGGGCGCCGGCGTCGGCGCCGGTGTGTCGGCGGTGGGCGTGGGGCAGGGGCCGTCGCAGACGAGGACGTTCGCGAGCCGGTAATCCCAGTACGCGTTGCCGGCGCCGCCGACGACGCGCTGCGACGCGTCGCTGCTGCCGGGCTGGAACGCGTACAGGCCGTACTGCCACGGGCCCGCGGCGACATAGCCGCCGTCGAGGCGGAACGCGCCACCGGAAGACGCGCCGGCCACCTGCACGACGGAGATGCCTTCGTCGCGGCCGACGAAGCCGTTCCTGTTGCGGTCCGTCAGGGCGCCG
Organism: Luteibacter sp. UNC138MFCol5.1; assembly: GCF_900110505.1. Taxonomy (GTDB): domain Bacteria; phylum Pseudomonadota; class Gammaproteobacteria; order Xanthomonadales; family Rhodanobacteraceae; genus Luteibacter. Next base: position 446,145 of record NZ_FODZ01000002.1, on the reverse strand, counting down.
GTACTGGCGATGGATGGCGTCACGTGCAGCACGGTCTCGCCTGCGGCATCGCCGTTCACCAGCAGGCGATCCGTGTGCTGCGCCGCCAGCGGCCCACCGGCGTCGAGCGTGCTCGCCAGATTCAGGTGCCCGGCGTCGCCGCTATAGTCGCCATCGATCATCAGGCGGTTGCCCGGCGAGCCCGCACCGTTCGTGAGATCGATCGTTCCCGCGTTGATCACACGCGCGCTGCCGTCCGCGGAACCGGCGACGACCGGGTGCACGCCGTCGCCGCCGAAAACGGTGGAGGCGGGGCCGATGAGGAGGTCGCCGCCGGCGAGGCGCAGGTTGTCGGTGAGCGTGAACTTGGCACCGTTGGTCACCGCGACCGTGCTCCAGCCGCTCACCAGGTTGACGCCCTTGGCGAGGTCGTCGGTGCCGAACGAGCCGCCACGCACGGTCGTGCCATCGAACGTGAGGGCGTTGCCGCCGCCCGATCCCGCGACGAGGTGATAGGTGGTCGACGTGTCGACGTCGCCCAGCGTCGCGCGGTTGCTCGATCCATCGCCCATCGTCAGCCCACCGTCGAGCGCACCGCCGGTCCAGGTGAAGGTGTCGCTGCCCGCGCCTGTCGCGATGTCGCCACGGACCAGCCCGCCCTCGAGGGTGACCGCGTCGTTCCCGGCGCTTGCGCGTATCGCCTGCGCCCGGGGCGAGGCGCCCGCGATCGTGCCGCGGTTGACGAACGACGTGCCGCTACCGTTGGCGAGGTCCACGACGGGCGCCGATGCCGATGCCGAAGTCAGCATGCCCGACTGAAGCACCGACGCGGCCGTGCCGGCCACCAGTGCGGAACCGCCGGCGGCCGAGGCGATGTCGACGTTCGCCGCGGTCGCGACGCTGCCCGTGGTCAGGGCCTGGATACCGGTCGCGCCCGCCCCGTTCCCGTGGATCGTGAAGCCGCTGCCGACGGCGAGGTCGCCGCGCGTCGCGCCTCCATCCGCCGATCGGAACGCGTATCCGGTGCCAGCCCCGTCCACCTCGAACGTGGCCGTCGAAGCCGCATCGATGGGCGTCGCCGTGCGCAGGGCGGCACCGTCTCGTACCCGCAGCGTGGCGTCGGTCAACGTGATCGCGCCGGTCCCGGCCGCGTTCTCGATGGCGTTGCCGGAGCCGTTCGTGACGATCGTCGTGCCGCGCACGTCGAGGGACGAGGCGCCTGTACCGAGCAGGACGCCGTGCGCGCGACCGCCAGCCGTGATCGCCGACTGGCCGGCGCCGAGCATCAGGCCGGCACCGTCCACGAGGTGGACGCCCGCGATACCGTCGTCGACGGCGATCGTGCCGGCCGGGTTCAGTCGCTGCGTGCCGGTGCCTTCGACGCGCACACCCGTGCCGTTGGCGACATGGATCGTGCCGTTGTTCGCGAACGTGCCACCGGTGCGCAGGAGGGCACCGGTCCCATCCGGTCCGCCGAGATCGACGCCGCCGCCGTTGATACCACGTCCCTGGTCCTCGACGACGAAGCCGGTCGCGCGCGCGCCGGAAAACGCGACGACACCGGTACTGGTGAGGCTCGCACCGTTCCGGGCGACGTAACCGACGACGTCGCTCGCCGACGACGTGAGGTTCGCCTGGCTCGTCAGTGACGTGCTCGCCAACGGCGCCCCCGTCGCATCGCCGGTGAGGCTGTGCTTCTGCCCATCGGCGACACCGGCGATGGCGCCGCTTGCGGTGAGCGTGACGCGCGTCGAGGCGTCCATCGCCGCCATGGAGCCGCCTTCCGCGACCACGCCCCGCGCACCGTTGCCGGACACGGTGATGTCGGCACCGCGCGTGTCGACGAGCGAACCGGTGCCGCTGCCGAGGATGCCGATGGATTCGCTGCCGGACGCCGTGATCGCGAGTCCGCTTGCGTCGAAGTCCGCGCCGCCATCGAGGCGGAACAGCGTCGACTGCGCGGTGGACACGTCGAGCGCATTGCCACCCGCGACGTTGATTCGCGCGTCGTTACCGAACGCGTAGAAACCGATCTGCCGGGAACCGGAGGCGAACCGCGGGGCGGCGCCCGTCGCGACGTCGACGGTCGCCCGCCCGCGTGCGTGGATCCCGATCGCGCCGTCGCCCAGCAGGTTCACGGCGCCGCGGACGTTGGCGCGGGCGGTCGCGCTGCCCTGGCCTTCGGCCCACACGCCATAGTTGCGGGTGCCGCTCGCGGGATCGGCACCGCCTGCCACGTCGATGATGCCGGTGTTGGTGACCAGCGACTCCGTTGCGCTCGTGGAGAGCGACTTCAGGCCCGTGCCGTTCACGCCGTTGAGGCGGATCCTGCCGCTGTTGACGACGTTGCCCGCGGCACCGGCGTTCTGCGCGAGGATGCCGACGTTCTCCCGCGGTACGGCCGCGGCCCGGCCGTTCACATCGATCGTCCCCGAACTGTCGACGTTGGCACCGGCCGCCGTCACGTAGATGCCCGCGGCGTTCTGCGTGAGGGAGCCGAGGGTGATCGTGCCGCGGTTGCGCACGGACGCGGCGTACGGAACATAGATGCCCGTCGTCATCGTGCCCTGGTTGACGGCGATGTCGGCCGCCGGCGACCCGGTCGATGTCTGCGGTCCCCGCCCGACGTAGATCGTCCCGGTGGCGGCGTTGGTGAACGCCGACGACGAATCGCCGAGCGCCACGCCGTCCATCGAACCGTTCGACCGGGAACCGGTGACGCCGACGTTCAGCACGCCGGCATTCGTCGCGCGCGCGTTGGTGCCGACGCGGATGCCGATGGATTTGCCGGCACCGTTCGCCGAGCCCGTCGCGAGATTGATGACGCCGCCGCTCGCGTTGGCGAAACGGCTGCCTGATTGAAGATCCACGACGGTGGAACCGACCGCGCCGTTGGTGATGGTGTTGTTGGCGTTGCGGAAGAAATTCCCGTTGATGACGCCGTTGTTGCTGCCTGTGGTACCGGCGCCCGTGAGTACCAGCGCCGAGCCGTCGCCGGTATTGTGCGTGGCGGCCAGCGTGCCGTTGTTCACCACGCGCGCACCTGCCTCGCCTCGGACCGCGCCGCCGTTGCTGTTGACGGCTTCGAGCGTCGCGCCCGACGCGATGTCGCCGACCGCCGAGGGACCGACGAGATGCATCACCACGCGGTTACCGATCGCCTGGGCGACCTCGTCCGTCGGCCGGTCCGCGCTGATGGCGTAGCCGATCTGTTCGCTGGTGCTGGTGTAGCCCTGGGCGAAAAGCGCGCCGTAGCGCGCGGGATCCAGGTTGCCCGTTCGCAGGTTGGCGATGAGGAAGTCGTTGTAGTCGCGCAGTTCCGCAGCGTTGGTGACGGTGTGCGACGAGGTCGTTCCATCGGAGGTGGTCACGTCGAACGTGCCGCCGTACTGGGCGACGTAGCTGACGTAGAGGTTGCGCGGCAGCGTGGGGTCGGCGACCTCGCCGGTGAACGTGATGCGGTTGCGCGACGTCCAGTCGATGGCACTCGTCGCGGTGCCGCTGCCGTCGGCGTAGAAGAGCGAGCTTTGCTTGGCCGCCATCGTCCAGCCATTGGTCGCCGAATCGGTGGGGACACCGCCGCTGCCTATGTTCACCTTCAGCGTTCCACCCGCGCGCGTGACCGTGCCGACGCGGACGTCGAGGTACTGCTGGCCATTGACGTTGACGACGTCCGGTACCGTGGTGCCGCCGTCCACGGCATTCAGGCCGACGAGGTTGGCCGTGTCGTAGGCCGATACGACGCGACGACCGCCCGTGATCGGATCGGGCACGCTCACGCCGACGTTGCGTGTGCCGGGATTCAGGCGTGGCGCACCGATCCACTGTGAGCCGGAGAGGATGCGGCCGCGTTCCTGCAGCGATGCGATGGTCGTGTTGCGCGTACCGGTGTCGCCGGCGGCGAAGCGCTGCGGTCCGGTCAGAGTGAGCGTGGCGCCCGGATCGACGACGGCCGCGCCGGACTGGTTGTCGTTGATCGACGGATCGTAGGCGCCGAGCGTCACCGTCTGCGCGTCGGCGCGATGGGTTCCGGAGGAGAGCGCCGCGGCGACGGCGAGGAAGAGGGTGGCGCGTCGACGCCTGCCGCTGGAGACGCGGCATGGTGCGATGGGAAAGCTCATCGTGTTCGTTTGTCCGGTCGGGCACCGAATGCGGGTGCCATGAGGCACGGCCGGTGATCCCTTTCCCGATGCCGCGAACACAGGGGCCCACCGCAACGTGCCCTTCCCGGGGCGCCATGCTTAGCGATGACCCCACCAACGCGTCAGCGCAAAGTCAGGCCGGTCGCGAATCGGTATAAAGGGCGATTCATGAACCCGACGTGCAGAATCTTGCCGAATACGTGCAATGTTTTTCGACATCCCGGGCGCATCCATTGCGGCGCACCGTGCGGGAGACACCGCGCGCGATTGCCCGGCATCGTTAGCAGAGGCGAATTGTGTGACGCGCTTATCGGTTATTTGGCTAACGTTGTTCGCAGCCGGTGCATCGCGCGCTCACGCCGCGAGACATCGATGATCCAGTGGTTCGCGACGCGCTGGCGAATAACGCGCATACGAACGAGCTCCTGCCCACGGGCAGGAGCTCGTCGTTAGCAAACGGCCTGGCCCTCAGCGTTCGACGAATTCCACCTTCGCCAGGCCTTGCACTTTCGCCTCGGCGAGCACGCGGGCGACATCTTCGTACGACGCGCCATCGGCAGCCGCGACGTCGAGGACGGGCCGCGTCGTCCCGGCCGCCGCGAGGCGCATCTGTTCCACCAGCGTCGCGTCCGTGACCAGAACACCGTTCCAGAACGTGGATCCATCGGCATCGATGGCCACGCGGATCGGTTTCGGCGGCGTCGTATCCGTCGGCAGTCCGGCGGACGAAAACGACAGTGACGATTTATGAGCGATCACGGGAGCCGAGATCATGAAGATGATCAGCAACACCAGCAGGACGTCGACGAGCGGCGTGACGTTGATGCCCGAGATCGGGGCCTGATCGTGCCTTGCAGAGAAAGCCATGTTCTTCCTCCTGTGCGGCGATGCGGATTGTTCCCTGGGGGAGCCGGGCCGAAGGGGGATTGCCCGACGGATGCAGGTTATGCCCGTTCCGGCGCGGTTTGCAAGGAGAGGCGATTTGAACTCGACCACCCATTCGTAGTCCCATGGAAGCTTGGTTTTTCGTGGGAGCAGCAGGTTGAGCAGTCAGTCGTCGGGTTCGAAGTGGGTCGCGGGAGTTCTCGTCGTGGCCATCGCGGTGGTGGTCGGTGTGTTCGTCTATCGCGAGAAACAGGCGCGCGACGGCGCGTCCGCGCCGCCGCTTCCGGTGGCCAGTTCCTCCACGGGCGGGCCGGCGCAAGGCGCCCAGGGCGCGTCGCCGCCGTTGCATCCGGTCGATCCCGCGCATGCGTCGACCGCCGCGTTGCCGTCGCTCGATCAGAGCGACGACGCGATCCTCGCCGGGCTGCTGGGACTGACGAGCGACGACGCGCTGAAATCGCTGCTGCGTGGCGATGCGATCGTCTCGCGCATGGTCGCCACCATCGACGCGCTGCCGAAGCAGACGATCGGCATGAACGTGCTTCCGCTGCGGACGCCGACGGGGCGGTTCCAGGTGCAGTCCGACGACGGCATGTTCGTCGAGTCGAAGAAGAACGTCGAACGCTACGGCACCTACATGTACGTGGCCGATCGCGTGAGTCCAGAGGCCGCGGCGGCCTGGTACAAACGCCACTATCCGCTGTTCCAGAAGGCCTACGCGGACCTCGGCACCGGCGGTTACTTCAACAACCGACTGGTGCAGGTGATCGACCACCTGCTCGACGCGCCGGAGCCGAAGGGCGCGCTGCAGCTGATTCCGGCGAAGGTGGGCTACGTCTACGCGAACCCGACGTACGAGCAGCTGTCCGTCGGGCAGAAGTTCATGATCCGCGTGGGCGCGGAGAACGAGGCGAAGCTCAAGGCGAAGCTGCGTGCGTTGCGCGAGGCGATCGTGGCGGAGTGAAGACCGCCGCTGCGATCGGCTCCCACGCTTCGGTCACCGGCACGAGGCATGGCTACCGGAGGGTGGGAGCCGATCGCAGCGGCGACAGCCGTCAGGATTTCTTCGAAGGGTCGCGCACCGGCACGTTGATGTTGCACAGGTCGATCTTGCCGGCCGGGCGGGTGTAGAACGCGTCCCTGCGATTGCGCTTCGCCTCGACCAGCGCGGCGAACGTCTTGCTGTCGGTCCGCAGGACCTGGATCGGCGTGCGCTGTGCTTCCGGTACGTCCGCGGCGAGGCGAACGGAAGAGATGGTCACGCGCTGCGCAGGCTTGTCGTAAAAGCCCATCGGCTCGCCGCCACGCGGGTACGCCGACAGGATCTCCATGCCCTTGATCACCTTGCCGGCGACCGCGAGGTTGCGGTCGAGGTTGCGCGGCGCCTGTCCGATGATCGCGTACAGCGAGCTGCCGTTGCCGGTTTCCGCGCCCGTGTCGCGCGCCACGCCGACGGTGCCGTAGCAATGCGTTATCCAGGCCTCGCCCTGGCCGTCGCGAGCGACGGGGAAGCCGTCCGAAAAGCCCACTTCCGCGGCATAGACGTCACCGTCGGGCAGCTTCGTGAAGGGATAGGCCTTGCCGTCCTTGCGTGTGAATTCCGGCGCGAGGGTTTCCTTTGCCGTACCCAGCGATTTGGCCTTCTTCTTGTCGTCGCCGTCGGGATCGCCCCATTGGGTGACGAAGTTGTCCTGGACGCGGATGACCTGCGTGCCGTCGAAATAGTGTTCGCGGATCAACGTGCGGATGTTGGCCGCGTGCAGCGGCGACCACTCCTGCGCGAGCTCGATGACGACACGTCCCTGCGGCAGGTCCATGTAGACGAGGTTCTGCGGGTCGGGCGTCCGCCATTCGGCGGGCGTGGCCTTCGCGAGCAGCTCCTTGGGGGTGGGCGTCTTGGCCTCGTCCGCGAGGGAGGGCAGGGCGGCGAGCGCGATGGCGAGGGCAAGGCAGGTGCGTGCGAGCATGGGATCCCCGGGGTGTATGGACCCCGGGGACGTTAGCAGAGCGGCGCTCAGGCGGACAGGATCGCCTTTGGCTCCAGATAGGCTTCGAGCCCGAGAACGCCGTATTCGCGACCCTGGCCCGACTGCTTGAACCCGCCGAACGGCGCCTTGGGCTCGTGCGCCAGCGTGTTGATCAGCACGCGGCCGGCGTCGATCCGCGAGGCGACGCGAAGGGCGCGGGCGTCGTCGGTCGAATGCACGTACGCCTGCAGACCGTAAGGCGTGTCGTTGGCGATGGCGATCGCTTCCTCCTCGTCGTCGTAAGCGATGATGGACAGGACGGGGCCGAAGATTTCCTCGCGAGCGATCGTCATGTCGTTGGTGACGTCCGTGAACAGGGTCGGGCGCACGAGCCAGCCGCGGTCGTGGCCGTCCGGACGTCCTTCGCCACCGGCGAGCAGCCGGGCGCCTTCGTCCATGCCCTTGCGGATGTAGCCCTGCACGCGCTCCCACTGCTTCGCGCTGACCATGGGACCCACGGTGGTCGCCGGATCGTTCGGATCCCCAGACACCACGGCATCCACGGCGTCCTTCGCCATCGCCTCGAACTCGGCCAGCCGCGCGCGGGGGACGAGGATGCGCGTGCCCGCGATGCACGCCTGGCCGCTGTTGTTGAATCCCGCCATGACGGCGAGCGGCACGGCATTGCCGAAGTCGGCGTCGTCGAGGATCACGCTGGGCGACTTGCCTCCGAGCTCCAGCGTCACGCGTTTCAGCGTCGCCGCGCCGTCGCGGACGATGCCCTTGCCCACGGCCGTGGAACCGGTGAACGAGATCTTCGCGACGTCCGGGCTGCCGACGATTTCCGCGCCGACGACGTCGCCGCGACCGGTGACGATGTTGAACACACCCGCGGGCGCGCCGGCCTCGTGCAGCGCCTCGGTCACGATCTTCGTCTGCAGCGCGCTCATCTCGCTGGGCTTGATGACGACCGTGCAGCCGGCGGCGATGGCGGTGGCGAGCTTGCCGCAGATGAAGCCGGCATTGCTGTTCCACGGCGTGATCAGGCCCGCGACGCCCACCGGCTGCATGACGACGGTGGCGATGCCCATGCGGCGTTCGAAGTCGTAATGGCGCAGGGTGTCGATCGCGTCGAGGAAGACGCTCGAGGCGTGTTTCGCCATCCAGCTGCCGCGCGACACGGGGGCGCCGTATTCGAGACGGATCGCCTCGAAGAGGTCGTCCTCGCGCGCGGCGATCGCGTCGTGCATGCGCTGGAGCAACGCGATGCGCTCCGCGACGGTGCTGCGCGCGAAGCTCGCGAACGCGCGCTTCGCGGCGGCGATCGCGCGGCGGGCATCCTCGGCGTCGGCGAGGCGCACCGTGCCGATGACTTCCTCGGTCGCTGGGTTGAAGAGCTCGAAGCGCTCCTCGCCGTGGGGGACGACGAAGGCGCCGTCGATGTAGACGTGGTCGATGGTGTGCATGTGGGGAACTCCTCGGAACAGGTGGGTGGGGTAGGAGCGCGCCCTGCGCGCGAGATCTTCTCGCCGCTGTCCCGCGCGCCAGCTCCGGGTTATCGCCCCGGAACATGTCGCGCGCAGGGCGCGCTCCTACGTGCCGTTTCCCCAAAGATGCAGTCGCGCGATTAATCTGATAAGACGGACAAATCCGGATGACCTGTTAAGCGAGGGCGGACAATGCGACCGGGACTGACCGAACTGGAGGCCGTGCTGGCGGTGGCGCGGAAGGGCAGCTTCCGCGCGGCGGCGGCGGCGATGGAAATGTCGACGTCGGCCCTCAGCCAGGCGGTGGCTTCGCTGGAGACGCGGATCGGGACGCGCCTTTTCCACCGCACCACGCGTAGCGTCCGGCTGACGGAGGCGGGGGAGCGCTTCGTCGCGGAGATCGGCCCGGCGCTCGCGGACATCCACGGCGCCATCGAGCGCGCCGGCGACGAGGCGGGCGAGCCGTCGGGCACCCTGCGGATCAACACCTCCGCCGGCGCCGCGCGCCGCGTGATGCGGCCGTACCTGATTCCCTACATGCGACGTTTCCCGGGCGTGCATCTGGATCTGGTCACCGAGGACCGGCTGATCGACATCGTTCGCGAGGGCTTCGACGCGGGCTTCCGCACCGCGGACACGGTGCCCGGCGACATGGTCGCGGTGCCCTTCGGCGCGCCCGTGCGGTTCGCCGTCGTCGGCTCGCCCAGGTACTTCGCGGAACACGGCAGGCCACGCAGCCCCGCGGATCTGTCGAGGCACGCCTGCGTTCGCGCGCGCATGCCGGCCGGGCACATCTACCACTGGGAATTCGAAAAACGTGGCGACGCGATCGCCGTGGACGTCGACGGTCCGCTGACCCTCGACGAGCCGGAGCTGATGCTCGCGGCCGCGGAAGCGGGGCTGGGGCTGACCTACCTCGAGGAATTCAACGTGGCCGACTCGCTCGCGGCCGGACGCCTGGAACGCGTGCTCGACGACTGGACGCCGTCGTTCGACCGGCTGTGCCTGTACTACCCGGGACGCCGCCACGTGCCGGCGACGCTCCGCGCGTTGATCGACCTCATCAGGGAGACCGGCTGAGCGCCATGTGCCAAGGGTCATGGCAAACCTTCGCGGCGCGACAGGCATCCTTTCCCGCAAGTTCTCACGCCCCGGATCCTGCATGCGCCGTCGCGCCCTCCTTGCCTGCCTGCTCGGCCTCGCCGCGCCCGTCCATGCGGACGTGACGATCGACGGCCGGATCGATCCCGTCGAGTGGGCCGGTGCGCGGCGGATCGCCGATTTCCGCGATACCCAGCCCATGACGGGCAAGCCGGGCAGCCAGCCGACCGAAGCCTGGGTGCTGTCGACGCCGAAGGGCCTCGCCGTCGCGATCCGCGTCACGCAGTCGCCGGACATCCCGCGATCGCGCCAGCAGAGCCGGCGCGACGAAGACGCCAGCGTCGACCGCGTGAACGTAATGGTCGATTTCGACGCGGACGGGCGGGTCGGTTACGACTTCGAGATCAAATCGCAGGGTGGCATCGCCGACGAGGTGATCACCAACGAATCGGACTTCAGTTACGACTGGGACGGGCGATGGGACCATGCGGTGAGCGAAGACGCGGAGGGCTATTCGGTCGAGGTGCTGATCCCCTGGTACATCGCGCCGATGCGCAAGGCCGGCGGCGAAACGCGCACCATCGGGCTGTACATCGACCGCGTCATCGGCAGCACGGGCGAGCGCATGGCGTGGCCGGCGATCAGCTTCGATCGCGGGCGATTCCTCTCCAGCTTCCAGCGCGTGGAGCTGCCGGCGTATTCGCAGTCGCTGTTCGCCGTGACGCCCTACGTCGTCGGACGCGTCGACCGCGCGAACGGCGGCGCGTCGTTCCAGGAAGGCGCGGACATCCTCTGGAAGCCGAACGGCCAGACGCAGCTCACCGCCACGATCAATCCCGATTTCGGCCAGGTGGAGAGCGACGACCTCGTGGTGAACTTCTCGCCGGAGGAAACGTTCTTCACCGACAAGCGTCCGTTCTTCACCGAAAACCAGGGCATCTTCGACTTCAGCCTGCTCAACGACGACTCGCAGCTGGTCTATACGCGTCGCGTGGGCGGCGCCTCCGACGACGGCCGCGGCGCCGCGGACATCTCCGCGGCCGTGAAGGTCAACGGCAGCGTGGGCTCGACCAGTTACGGCATCCTCACCGCGCAGGAGAAGGGCGATGCGGGGCGGTCGTTCGGGGCGCTCCGGCTCAGCCAGAACGCGGGAACGCAGACATTCGGCCTGCTCGCCACGCACGTCGGCCATCCCTACCTCGACCGCGACGCGAACGTCCTTGGCTTCGATCACCGCTGGCAACCGAACGGCGCCTTCACGATCACGAGCAACATCGTCGGCAGCAAGATCGACCAGCCACGGGCCGGCACGTCGGGCCTGGGTGCGACCAGCGTCGCGTTCTGGGAGATGAACGATGTCTGGAGCCAGCAATGGCTGGGCATGTATTTCGGCAAGCGGCTGGACATCGACGATTTCGGCTATCTGCCGCGCAACGACATGACGTATCTGCATTACGAGGTGCGTCGGCGCGTCACGGGTCTGCCGGAGGATTCCGCCTATACGTCGCACCTGTGGCGCTACCGGATATCGGCGCTGCACAACACCGAAGGCCGTGCCGTGAACCGCCGGCTGCGCATCCAGCGCAACAGCCAGCGCCGCGACGGCGGACACGAGCTGTGGCGGCTGGACACCTTCACCGCCGCGTACGACGACCTGCTGACGCGCGGCAATCATCCGCTGCGCACGCCGCCGACCGCGCGGCTCAGCTACGAGCGCGATCGTCCGCGCATCGGTCGCTGGGCGTGGGAGGCCGAGGGCGTCCTCATGGGCAACCAGCTCACCGGTTACCACCGGCTGAGCTATTACTTCAAGTTCACCCCCACGTACTTCATCACCGACGCCTTCAGCGTCTTCGCGGGGGCCAGTTACGAATGGGACCCGAACTGGCTCATCTGGCAGCACGACAACCTCGTGGGCTCGTTCGACGGGCGCACGGTGGGCATCGACAGCGGCGTGAACTGGAACTTCGGCAACCGGCAGGAGCTGCGGGTCAAGCTGCAGACGCTGGCCGTGGGCGCGACGCTGCGCCAGCGGCTCGAAGTGACGCCGTCGGGTGGCACGGTAACGAGCGACGAGCCGATCGACGGGCTCGGCGTGGCGAATCTGGGGTTCCAGATCCGCTATCGCTACGAGATCGCACCGTTGTCCAATCTCTACGTCGTGTACAACCGTGGTGGCTATCGCGACGACACCGACGACGATGTCGGATCGCAGTTCCGCCACGGCTTCAGCCTGAAGGACGTGAACGAGGGGCTGGTCAAGGTGGCGTACCGCCTGGAGTTCTGACGCGCCACCGGTTCAGGGAGTAGAGCCGGGCTTCACGCGGCCTATGGCATTTCTTCGCCGGACGAGGGTCGAAGGAGACCGCAGTGCCACACCGAGCCAATCCGATGCCGGGCCGGACCATCGGCGATCACGGCATCATCGGCAACCTGGATACCACCGCGCTGGTGGCGCTCGATGGCACGATCGACTTCATGTGCTGGCCGCACATGGACAGCCCGTCGGTGTTCGCGTCGCTTCTGGATCCCGACAAGGGCGGCGAGTTCTCGATCTCGCCCGCATTGCGCGACGCGAAGAACATCCAGCTCTACATCCCGGAGACGAACGTCCTCCTGACCCGCTGGATGGCCGACGAGGGCAGCGTGGAGCTCGTCGATTTCATGCCGCACCCCGAGGCGGACGCCCGCGTGCCGCGGAGCCTGATGCGCCGCATCCGCGTGCAGCGCGGTACCGTGCGTATCCGGGCCTGCTGCCGCCCCCGGCTCGATTACGCGCGCTGCGTGCCGGAAGCGGCGGCGTACGGCGATACCGTGGTGTTCCATGACGGCGCGCATTCGCTGCGGCTTGGCGCGAGCGTACCCTTGCTCGCCGGCGACGGCGAGGCCTCCGCGGAGTTCGAGCTGCGGCCGGGCGACGAGGTCTGGTTCGCGCTCTGCGACGAGGCCATCGATCCGCCGGACGTCGCCGAGAGCGCGGCGGCACTCGAGGCGACCGCCGACGCGTGGCGCGCGTGGACCCGGCGGTCCACCTATCGTGGCCGCTGGCGCGAACGCGTGGAGCGCTCGGCCCTGGTGCTGAAGCTGCTGACGTCGCACGAGCATGGCTCCATCGCGGCGGCGGCCACGTTCGGCCTGCCGGAGGCCACGGGCGCGGAACGCAACTGGGATTACCGCGCGAGCTGGATACGCGACGCGTCGTTCACCGTCTACGCCTTCATGCGGCTCGGTCACATCGAGGAGGCCGAGCATTTCCGCCGCTGGACGGCGGCACGCATCATGGACCTGGACGAAGAAGCGTCGCTGCGCATCATGTACGCGCTCGACGGCGAGGAGGCGCAGGAGGAGTCGACGCTCGATCATCTCGCCGGCTATGCCGGATCGCGACCCGTGCGCATCGGCAACGCCGCGCGCACGCAGACGCAGCTCGACATCTACGGCGAGCTGATGGACAGCGTGTACCTCTCCAACAAGTACGGCACCGCGATCAGCCACGCGGAGTGGGAGCACGTGAAGCGGTTCGTCGACCACGTGCGCACGCACTGGAACGAGCCCGACGAAGGCATCTGGGAAATCCGCGACGCGTCGCGGCATTTCCTCCACTCGCGCCTGATGTGTTGGGTGGCGCTCGACCGGGCGGTGCGCCTGGCGATCAAGCGTTCGCTACCGGGGCCGCTCGTCGAGTGGGCCGCCGATCGCGACCGGATCGCCGAAGACATCTGGGCGAACTTCCGCCATCCGGAGCACGGCTACTTCGTGCAGACGCGTGGCGGCGTGGATCTCGACGCGTCGCTGCTCATGATGCCGCTGGTGCGTTTCGTCTCGGCGACGGATCCAGTCTGGCTGAAGACGCTCGACGCGATCCGGGACCACCTGACGGACGACGGGCTGGTCTTCCGTTATCGCAACGCGGACGGGCTGGACGGCGGGGAGGGTGCCTTCACGACCTGCACGTTCTGGTACGTGGAATGTCTGGCGCGGGCGGGACGCCTGCACGAGGCGCGCGAGGTGATGGCGCGTGGCGTGGTGTACGCGAACCACCTCGGCCTGTTCTCCGAGGAACTCAGCCTGCGGTCGGACCCGCTGGGCAATTTCCCGCAGGCCCTCACGCACCTGGCGTTCATCAGCGCGGCGTACTACCTCGATCGCCAGCTATCGAACCCGCAGGGGCAGGTCTGGCAACCCTAGGCGCGCGTCGCGCCCGGCATCAGATCTCGTTCTCGTCCGGGTCGACGAACTCAATGGCGGCCTCGCGGGTGCCCGCCGTTTCCTCGGCGACCTCGCGGACGCGCTCGCCGACCTTTTCGTTGGGCACTTCCACTTCGAGCGTGTACGTCCGCGAGCTCATGTCGTCGGACAGGTTCTGCGAGCTCGAGTCGTCGCGGAAGTCGTTCATGAAATCGTCGATCTCCTCGACGCGCTCCACCCGGTCGAGGCCGTGGATCGCGGTCTGGACGTCCTCGAAGACGTCGCGGTCGCCGGTGATGCGGAGCTGGATACGGGGCATGACGGTCTCCTGGTTCGATATCGTTCGATGCTGCGGCGGGCCATGTATGCCTGAAGTGTACGCCCCGCTACCATGCATGCTTTGCCGATACCGCCCATGACCAAGACCTACGACCAGGCGTATTTCGACAAGTGGTACCGCAGCGCGGACCACGCCGTCCGCTCGCCCGCCGAGCTGCAGCGCAAGGTGGCCATGGTGCTCGGCCAGGCCGAGTTCTATCTCGGCCGTCCGGTGCGCAACGTGCTGGACGTCGGCTGCGGCGAAGCCCCCTGGCGCGCCGTCCTGCGGCGCCTGCGCCCCGGCATCGCCTACCGTGGCCTGGAGGCCAGCGAATACGCGGTGGCGCGCTACGGCCGGTCCCGCGACATCGGCCTGGCGCGGTTCGGCCAGCTGGCCCACCTGCGCTTCGACACCCGCTTCGACCTGATTGTCTGCACCGACGTCATGCACTACCTCAAGCCCGCGGAGATCCGCGACGGGCTGATCGGCATCGGCGAGATGGTCGAAGGGCTCGCGTTCCTCGAGGTCTACACCCGCGAGGACGATCCCGGCGGCGATCGCGACGGGTTCATCGGTCGCCCGGCCGCGTGGTATCGCCGGGCCTTCGCCGAGGTGGGGCTGATCCCCGTCGGCTCGCAGTGCTACGCGAGCCCCCGGCTGGCCAGGCACGTGGCGGCGCTGGAAACCTTCTAGCTCGTCGTGGCGGTGAACCAGGCGATGGTGGCCAAGGCGTTGTTCGCCGCGTGCGTCACGAACGCCGGCCAGATCGAGCCGCTGCGCACCCGCAGCCAGGCGCAGAACACGCCCACGAGGATCAGGTTGGGCACGGCGTACCAGAGCCAGCCCAGATCGGGCAGGTGCACGACGCCGAACACGCCGGCCGAGATCGCCATGGCCCAGCCGTCGCCCAGGCGCGTGCGCAGGAGGGAGAGCAGGGCGCCGCGGAACAGCAGTTCCTCCACGGCGGGGCCGACGAGCACCACCACGGGCAACAGCGCGACGCGCATGACGATGTGGGCCTTGTCGGCGATGTCGGAAACGGCCTGGCTCACCTCGTGGCCGCCGGCCAGCAGCTGGGTCAACAGCCCGCCCAGGATGGGCGCGGCGATACCCATCGCGGTGCCGACGGCGATGTACGTGCCGGACGGGGCGTTGAAGCCGAGGCCGCCCGGACCGGCCTCGTGCGCCCGGGCCCGTCCCCAGCGGCGCAGGACCAGCCAGTAGGTGAGCGAGGCCGAGCACGCCAGCGTGAGGATGACCACCACGATCAGGCGGTCCGGCGCGTCCGGCACGGACGCCGGGAAGAGGCGCGTCAGCTGCATGGAGAGCCCGCCGAACAGGCCGCCGAAGGCGAACTGCATCGCGAAATAGGCGGCGATGCACAGAAGCGTCTCGATGACGCCCGGAGCGCGGCGCGGGGGAGCGATGTTGGTCGGTGGAAAAGCGGAGGTGTCGTCGTAAGCCATGCGCCAGCCTAGCCAAGCCCCCCGCCACCCGCAACGCGACGACCGGCACAGACCGTCACGCGAGGCCTGTATAGTGGTCCACCCCTGACGGAAGAAAACGGGCGCCCCGACGCGCCGACCCATGTTCGCATTCGACTGGTTAGCCGACCCATCGGCCTGGGCAGGTCTTCTCACGCTGATCGTGCTGGAGATCGTGCTCGGTATCGACAATCTCGTCTTCGTCGCGATCCTCGCCGACAAGCTCCATGCCCGCCAGCGCGACCACGCGCGCCTGCTGGGCCTCGGCCTCGCGCTGGTGATGCGCCTGTGCCTGCTCGCCGCCATGTCCTGGCTGGTGACGCTCACGCAGCCGCTCTTCGAGTGGCGTGGCTTCGGGCTTTCCTGGCGCGACCTCATCCTGATCGTCGGCGGCGCGTTCCTGTTGTTCAAGGCCACGCTGGAACTGCACGAACGCCTCGAGGCCTCGGAGCACGACGACGGCAAGGCCGGCCGGCGCGCGAGCTTCTGGCTCGTCGTCGCGCAGATCGTCGTGCTCGACGCCGTCTTCTCGCTGGATTCGGTGATCACGGCCGTCGGCATGGTCGATCACCTCTCCATCATGATGATCGGCGTGGTGATCGCGATGGCGCTGATGATCACCGCGAGCAAGCCGCTGACGACCTTCGTCAACGCCCGCCCGACGGTCGTGATCCTCTGCCTCTCGTTCCTGCTGATGATCGGCTTCAGCCTCATCGCCGAAGGCTTCGGGTTCCATATCCCGAAGGGCTACCTCTACGCCGCGATCGGCTTCTCGATCATGATCGAGGTCTTCAACCAGACGATGCGGCGCAATCGCCGCCGCTCGCTGCTGGTGGGTGGCCGCGTGATGCGCGACCGCACCGCGAAGGCGGTGCTGCGCCTGCTCGGCGGCAAGCCGGACGGCGAGGAAGGCGATACGGGCAAGGGCGAGGCCGTGCCGGCCGTGGCCGAGACGTCGGTCTTCGGCAAGGATGAACTCGAAATGGTGCAGGGCGTGCTCGATCTCTCCCAGCGCCCCGTGCGCTCGATCATGACGCCGCGCACGGAGATCGTCTGGGTGGATCCGGACGAGGACGCGGCGACGCTCCTCGCCGAGGCCCGGGAATCGCCGCATCACTGGATGCTGGTCGCCCGCGGCGACCTCGACGAACTGGTGGGCGTGGTGTCCTCGCGCGACCTGCTCGCCAGCCTGGGCGACCACGGCCGGCTCGACACCGATGGCGTGGTCCGCAAGCCCGTCACGGTGCTGGAGTCGCTCAGCGTGCTCCGCCTGATCGACGAGTTCCGCCGCGCCCCGTTGCAGATGGCGCTGGTCGTCGACGAGTACGGCAGCATCCTCGGGCTCGTCACGCCGGCCGACGTGCTGGAAGTGATCGCGGGCGAGTTCCCGAACGAGACGCGCGAGGGCGATCCCTCGGCGGTGAGCGAGCCGGACGGCGCGTGGCTGCTCGACGCCAGCCTCGACGTGCGCCGCGTGGAACACCTTCTTGGTCACCGCCTCCAGGGCGCGGCCGACGGTAACTTCTCGACGCTGGCAGGGTTCGTGCTGCAGCAGCTGGGTCGCCTGCCCACGGCCGGCGACCGCTTCGAGACCGACGGCATGGAGTTCGAGGTCACCGCGATGGAAGGCGCCCGTATCCAGCGCGTGCGCGTGATGGCGCTGGCGAACGACGACGAGTGACGGAACTCAGAGCGCCGCCGCGTCTTCCGGCGGCGTCGCGGCGTTTTCCATGATGGCCATGCCCATGCCGCCGGCCGCCATCAGCATCAACGCCGCCCAGGCCAGCATCGAGACCATGTAGCCGGGACCGCGCCGGCTCGCGTCGCGCACGTAGGCCACGGCGTACCACACGCGACCGGCCAGCCAGACCAGCCCCGCGATGCCCGCCCACAGCGGATCGACGTACTGGGCCGCCAGCCAGAGCGCGGGAATGAACATCACCGCGTTCTCGAGCGTATTCATCTGCACCCGCCAAGCCCGCTCGAACGCCGGGTCCCCGGAGATGGACGGCGCCTTGATGCCATAACGTTCACGGGCACGGCCTACCATCCAGACCGTGGCGAACATCAGTAGCAGGGTGAGCAGGGTAACGACGGCGGGGAGCTGACTGGTCATGAAACGATCCGGGGGATGTCATCGATCGCGGAGTGTACCGGCAACGGCCCGTGCGATCATGCCGAGCGCGTCCCAAAGAGGGCGCCTACATGGGAGGAACAGCCATGCTGTGGAACAAAGGCCGTAGAAGCGACAACGTGGAGGACGCGGGCGAGGGCGGTGGCGGGCCGTCGTTCGGCGGCCGCGGGCTCGGTATCGGCGGCATCATCGTGCTGGCCATCCTCGGCCTCGTCTTCTTCAAGGATCCCACGGCCCTGCTCGGCCAGGGGGACCCCGGCGCGGGAACGCCCACACAGACGCAGCAGGCCCCGCGGCAGGCCGCCGGCGACGATCCGCAGGTGGATTTCGTCCGTGCCGTCCTCGGCGAGACGGAGGACACCTGGGGCGAGATCTTCGCGGCGAACGGGCAGAGCTACGAGCAGCCGAAGCTGGTGCTGTTCCGTGGCGGCGTGCGCACGGCATGCGGCTCGGCGTCGTCGGCCGTCGGCCCCTTCTATTGCCCTGGCGACCACCGCGTCTACCTCGACCTCGGTTTCTTCCAGGACATGCAGACGCGCTTCCACGCCGCGGGCGATTTCGCGCGGGCATACGTCATCGCCCACGAGGTCGGCCACCACGTGCAGAACCTCACGGGCGTGTTCGACAAGGTCAACGATGCCCGCCGTCGCGGAGCGCGCCTCGAAGGTGCGAGCGGCCTCTCCGTCCGCCAGGAGCTCCAGGCCGACTGTTTCGCGGGTGTCTGGGCGAACCGATCGCAGCAGCGCCTGCAGTGGCTGCAGGACGGCGACATCGAGTCCGCGCTCAACGCCGCCACGGCGATCGGCGACGACACGCTGCAGGAACAGGCGCAGGGCAGGGTGGTACCGGACTCGTTCACCCACGGCACCTCGGCGCAGCGCGTACACTGGTTCCGCACCGGTTTCGAATCCGGCGACGTCGGCAAGTGCAACACCTTTTCAGGCTCGATCTAGACCCATGACTCACCCCTGCCTGCGCTGCGGCGCATGCTGCGCGACCTACCGCGTCGCCTTCCACTGGATGGAAACGGATCTGGCCGGCGGCATCACGCCGGCCGCGCTGACCGAACATCTCGACCCGCATCGCGTCGCCATGCACGGCACCAACGCGTACGAGCCGCGTTGCCGCTCGCTCGTCGGCGAGGTCGGCGTCGCCGCGCATTGCGGCGTGTACGAGGTGCGGCCTTCGCCGTGCCACGACCTCAAGCCCGCGTGGGAAAACGGCCAGCCCAGCCCGCAGTGCGACAAGGCGCGCATCCGCCATGGCATGCCACCGCTGACACCGGCGGACTTCGCGGCCTGAATCCAAAAAAAAAGGCCCCGTTTCCGGGGCCTTTCTTCGATCAGAAGTCGCGCTTCTTGCGCGGCGGCTTGCCGCCGCCCGGGCGATTGCCGGTCGGGCGGAAGTTGCCGCGCGGGCGCGGGGCGCCGCCGTGCGGGGCGCCGCTCTGCGGCGATTCCGTGCCGTCCCACTCGCTGATCTTCAGCTGCTGCTGCGCGACCCACACCTTCTTGAGGTGGTTGAACACGTCGGGCGGCATGCCGTCCGGCAGATCGATCAGGCTGTAGTCGTCGCGGATGCTGACACGGCCGATGAACTTCGCCTCGACACCACCCTCGTTGGCGATGGCGCCGACGATGTTGCCGGGCTTCACGCCGTGCTCGTGGCCGACCTCGATGCGGTAGGTCTTCTTGCCGTTCTCGGTCACGTGCGGACGCGGCTGGCGCATGCCTTCGCGCACCGGACGACGGTCGCTGAAGTCGCCACCGTCGCGCGGCGGACGCTCACGGTCGAACTCGCGCGGCGGGCGCTCGGTGTATTCGCGCTTCGGCGGCGGCTCGAGCAGCAGCGGCTGATCGCCCTGGGCGATGCGGGCCAGCGCGGCGGCGATCTCGATCGCCGGCACGTTGTGTTCCTGCTCGTACTTCTCGACCAGCTGCTGGAAGAGACCGAGGTCGCCGGTGGCGAGCGTTTCGGTGATGCGCTGGTTGAACTTGCTCACGCGCGTGTCGTTGACCGCTTCGATCGTGGGCAGCTGCATCTGCTCGATCGGCTGACGCGTCGCGCGCTCGATCTGGCGGAGCAGGTTGCGCTCGCGCGGCGTGACGAACAGGATCGCCTCGCCGCTGCGGCCCGCGCGGCCGGTACGGCCGATGCGGTGCACGTACGACTCGGTGTCGTGCGGGATGTCGTAGTTGAGCACGTGGCTGATGCGCTCGACGTCGAGGCCGCGGGCGGCCACGTCGGTGGCGATCAGGATGTCGAGCTTGCCGGTCTTCAGCTGGTCGATCACGCGCTCGCGCTGCGCCTGCGCGATGTCGCCGTTGATCGCGGCCGCGGCGAAGCCACGCGCCTGCAGCTTGCTGGCGAGTTCTTCGGTGGCGGACTTGGTGCGCGCGAAGACGATCATCGCGTCGAAGCTTTCCGCCTCGAGGATGCGCGTCAGCGCGTCCAGCTTGTGCACGCCGCTGACCCACCAGTAACGCTGGCGGATGTTCGCCGCGGTGGTGGTCTTGTTCTTGATCGTGACTTCGGCCGGATCCTTCAGGTAGGTCTGCGCGATGCGGCGGATGGGCGCCGGCATGGTCGCGGAGAACAGCGCCACCTGGCGGCCCTCGGGCGTCGCCTGGAGCAGCTTCTCGACGTCGTCGATGAAGCCCATGCGGAGCATCTCGTCGGCTTCGTCGAGCACCACGAAACGCAGGCCCGAGAGATCGAGCGTGCCCTTGTCGAGGTGGTCGATGACGCGACCGGGCGTGCCGACCACGACCTGCGCGCCGCGCTTCAGGCCCTGCAACTGCGGACCGTAGCTCTGGCCGCCGTAGATCGGCAGGACCTGGAAGCCCGGCAGGTACGTCGCGTACTTCTGGAAGGCCTCGGCCACCTGGATGGCCAGTTCGCGCGTGGGCGCGAGGACGAGCGCCTGCGGCTTGCCCGGCTTCAGGTCGATGCGCGACAGCACCGGCAGCGCGAACGCCGCGGTCTTGCCGGTGCCGGTCTGCGCCTGGCCGATGACGTCACGGCCTTCGAGCAGCGCCGGGATCGTGGCGGCCTGGATGGGGGAGGGGGTCTCGTAGCCGACTTCGGTCAGCGCGCGGACGACGTTGGCGTCGAGCGAAAGCGCGCTAAAACCGGGCAGGGCCGGAGCGTTTTCTGTATCGGGGGATGACATGGCGACCTCGGGAGGGGCGCGGCGGCGACATTCGGCGCCGGGCAGTAGCGGTATTGTAGCAGCGATATGCCCTTTCCGCCGTGAGCGTGGGCTACTGTCGCGTGCGCGTTACACTCTTCGGTCAGCTTTCGGAAGGGTCGGGCGGATGTCGGATATCGAAACGGTTTCGGAACAGCGCTGCTTCGGCGGTGTGCAGGGCTTCTTCACGCATCGCTCGGAGGCCTGCGGCGGGCCGATGCGCTTCGCCGTCTACCTGCCCCCCGCTGCGGAGAACGGCCCCGTCCCCGTGCTGTGGTACCTGGCGGGGCTGACCTGCACGGCCGAGACCTTCACGATCAAGGCCGGGGCGCAGCGTCTCGCCGCCGAACTCGGTCTCGCCCTCGCGATGCCCGACACGAGTCCGCGCGACACCGGACTGCCGGGCGCGACGGGCGACTGGGAGTTCGGCGAAGGCGCCGGGTTCTACCTCGACGCCACGGAGGAGCCTTGGAGCGACCGGTTCCGCATGTACAGCTACGTGGTCGACGAACTGCCGCGCGTCGTGTCCGGGGCGTTCCCGCTGGACATGGGTCGCCAGGGCATTTTCGGCCACTCGATGGGCGGCCACGGCGCGCTCACGATCGCGCTGCGCAACCCGGGACGGTTCCGCTCGGTCTCGGCGTTCGCCCCGATCGTCGCGCCGTCGGCCGTGCCGTGGGGCGAGAAGGCGTTCCCGCGTTACCTCGGGGACGATCGCAAGGCGTGGTCGAGGTACGACGCCACCGAACTGGTGAAGGACGGCGCGCGCTTCGACGGCGCGATCCTCATCGATCAGGGCGAAGCGGATGGCTTCCTCGTGAACCAGCTGCAGCCGCAGCGGTTCGAGGCCGCGTGCGAAGAGGTGGGCCAACCGCTCGAGCTGCGGATGCAGCCCGGCTACGACCACAGCTACTACTTCATCCAGACGTTCGTGGAAGACCATCTTCGCCATCATGCGAAAGCGCTGCTCGCATGAGCGAGCCGGTCAGGATGCGCACGGCGCGCACGATCGTGCGCCTGCTCGACACGGACGAAGCACCGCTGCTACAGCGCTATCGCGTGGAGAATCGCGATCACCTGCGGCCATGGGAGCCGCTGCGCACGGAGTCGCATTACTCGCTGGAGTGTTGCCGGCTGGCGATCGAAGCCGGACTCGAAGCGGCGCGCGCCGATCGCGGCTATCCGTTCGCCGTGCTCACCCCCGACGGCTCGGAGATGATCGCGAGCTTCACCTTCGCCAACGTCGTGCGGGGTGTCTTCCAGGCCTGCCATCTGGGTTATGGCATCGCGGCGCGGCACGAGGGCAAGGGCCTCATGTTCGAGGCGCTCGACGCCGGTGTCCGCTATGCATTCGGACCGCTGGACTTCCATCGCGTGATGGCGAATCACATGCCGCGCAACGAGCGGAGCGGGCGGCTGCTCGAGCGACTCGGCTTCGAGAGGGAAGGCTACGCGAAGCGCTACCTGAAGATCGACGGTCTATGGGAAGACCATGTCCTGACGTCGAAGGTCAGGACGCAGGGCTGAACGGCGGGGCCAGACGCGGGAGCGAACGATCGCCCCCGCGGCCGGCACAGCGGATCAGGCCTTGTTGGTCGCCGGGCCGCGACGCTGGCGACGGCGCTTGTGGTTGCCGGTGTTCTCGCCGGTGCCCGCGGCCGAATGGCCGTGCGGACGGTGCGCCGGCGAGCGGTTGCCGCCGGTGCCGCCGTTACGCGCACCGCCGTTGCCGCCCGGACGGCCCTGACCGGCGCCACCCTGCGAACGCGGCTGGCGCTGCTGCTGCTTCGGGCGCGGGGCGCCCGCGTCGAGGCGCAGCGGGCTGCTGGGTTCGAAGCCGGCGACGTTGCTGATCGAGAGATCGGTCTTCAGCAGGCGGCCGATGTCGCGCAGCAGGCCGGACTCGTCGTGGCTGACCAGCGAAATGGCCTGACCCTCGGCACCCGCGCGGCCCGTGCGGCCGATGCGATGCACGTAGTCTTCGGCCACCATCGGCAGGTCGAAGTTGATCACCACGGGCAGCTGGTCGATGTCGATGCCGCGCGCGGCGATGTCCGTCGCGACCAGCACGGTGATGCGGTTGGTCTTGAAGTCGGAAAGCGCGCGCGTGCGCGCGTTCTGGCTCTTGTTGCCGTGGATCGCCGCGGACTTCACGCCTGCCTGTTCCAGGTGACGCACGAGCTTGTCGGCGCCGTGCTTCGTGCGGCTGAAGACGAGCGTCTGGCGGCGGCTGTCCTGCGCGAGGATGTGCAGGAGCAGGTCGCGCTTGTTGGCGGCATCCACCGGATGCACGACGTGCGTGACCGTATTGGCGACGGTGTTGGCCGGCGCGGTGGAGACCTCGCGCGGCTCGCGCATGAACTGCTGCGCGAGCGCCTTGATCTCCGGCGCGAACGTCGCGGAGAACAGCAGCGTCTGGCGCTGGCGCGGCACGGCCGCGAGGATGCGCTTGAGCGCCGGCAGGAAGCCCATGTCGAGCATGCGGTCGGCTTCGTCGAGCACGAGCACGTCGACCTTCGACAGGTCGACCGAGCGCTGCTGCATGTGGTCGATGAGGCGGCCCGGGGTGGCGACCACGATGTCGACGCCGCGGCGCAGCGCCTGCAGCTGGTTGCCCATGCCGACGCCGCCGAAGATCACGGTGCTGGAGAGGCGCAGATACTTGCCGTAGTCGCGCAGGTTTTCCTGCACCTGGGCGGCGAGTTCGCGAGTGGGGGTGAGGATCAGCGCGCGGATCGGGCGACGGCCCTCCGTGCGGGTATCGCCGGCGAGGCGCTGCAGCACCGGGAGCGAGAAGGCGGCGGTCTTGCCGGTGCCCGTCTGGGCGGCGGCCATGAGGTCGTGGCCGGCGAGGACCTCGGGGATGGCGGCGGCCTGAATCGGCGTGGGCTTCTCATAGCCCGCTTCGGACAGCGCGCGCAGCAACGCGGGCGCGAGGCCCAGCGAATCGAAAGACATGGAGGAACTCCTGCGTGACTCGAGCGTTCCCTGGAACCGCGCTGCGAGTTATGGATTCGGCGACCGCGAGCCGTGACGAAGACGGCAGGCTGGTCGGTGTCGTGCGCGCTTCCGGGGGTGGGGGAACGGGCGGGAAGATCTCACGCCGGGGGTCCGCAAGGGAGTCGGAGCGCAGGCACGACCGGGGCAGTATACCTTATTGCGGCGCACAATGGGATTGGCGTCAGCGGGATGCCGTCATCAACCAGCTGTTGTACGGGGTGCGGCCGAACAGGGGCCGGAACGCGACCCGGATGCCGCGAGGCTCCAGCACACCGCGGATGTCGTCCTCCGTGGGAAAGTACTGGGCGCCGCCCGGGATCCAGCCGACCGCCTTGATGAATTTCTCTTCCCAGACGGTCGCCCGGTAGCGCCATGAACCGTCGCGGATGACGTTGCGCAGGATCAGCACGCCGTCGTCGGCGAGGTGGTCGACGGCGAACGTGAGCAGTTCGCCCTGCCGCTCCCGTGGGAGGTAATGCAGCACGTCGAGCATGGCGACGTGGCCGCGTACCCGCTGTGGCGTCGCCGCATCGGTCTCGCGCAGCGCGATCGCGTCGCCCAGGCCCGCACGCTCCGCGGCGTCGCGTCCCATGGCGATCTTCCGCCCGTCATGGTCCAGCCCGAGATAACCGTCGAGCACGTCGCGGTCGTGCAGGTAGTGGCCCAGCAGGCCGAGGCCGCAGCCGATGTCGAGCAGCGGAAGACGTCGCCCCGCGATGGCCTCAGCCGTGGCGGCATAGACGGGATCGGTCGCGAGCTTGCCGTGGATGTAGATGCGGTCGCCGGGGAGGCGAAAGCGCGAGGCGATGCGGCGTCGCGTGTGGCTGTCGGGGATCATGCGTTCGTCCGTCCTTAGAGAGGCCGGGGCGAGGATGGCCCCGGCCCGTACGCTCAGTTCTGGTTCTGCGGCCGCGCGCTCGCCTTGTTGACGTACGCGTCGTACTCGCCCTTGTCCACCTTGCCGTCGTGGTTCGTGTCGGCTTCGTTGTAGTGCGCGCGAAGCTCCTTCACCGCGTCGTTGTCCTTGGGCAGGTCGCTGCGCTTGACGGACTTGCCGTCCTTGCTCACTTCCGAGAACGCGGGCGCACCGCTCTTGCCGGCGTCGTCCTGGGGCGTACCGTGCGCGAAAGCGGCGCCGGTGCCAAGGGTGGCGAGGAGGGCGAATGAAACGATCGATCGCGAGAACTTCATCGAGTACTCCGTCTGTCGTGATGTGGGCCAGTGTAACGAGACACCGTCATGGCGCCGTGAGGCGCCCGGTCGATCTTAGCCCTGTGCTAGCCTCGGCGCCGCCCATGGCTTAAGGAATTTCTCATGCCACTGCCTGCCGCGCTGCGCGATCTCGACCACACGCAGCGGCACACGGTCATCGCCAGCTTCCTCGGCTGGACGCTCGACGCGTTCGACTACTTCCTGCTCACCTTCGTCATCCTCGCGGTGGCCGCCGAATTCCATGTGCCGAGGCAGGAGGTGACCTACGGCCTGTTCCTGACGCTCGCGGCGCGACCCATCGGCGCGCTGATCTTCGGCCGTCTCGCCGACCGCTACGGGCGTCGTCCCGTGCTGATGTTCGACATCGTGCTGTTCTCGGTGCTTGAAGTGCTGTGCGCGTTCGCGCCGTCGCTGGGCATCCTGCTCGGTCTGCGTTTCCTGTTCGGCATCGCGATGGGTGGCGAATGGGGCATCGGCGCGTCGCTGGCGATGGAATCGATCCCCGCGAAGTCGCGCGGGTTCGTGTCGGGCCTGCTGCAGAGCGGCTATCCGTGCGGCTTCTTCCTGGCCGCGCTGGCGAACTGGCTGCTGGTCGACCACATCGGCTGGCGCGGGCTTTTCGTGGTCGGTGCGCTTCCCGCGCTGCTGGTGCTCTACATCCGCCGCAAGGTGCCCGAGTCGCCGGTCTGGGAAGGGCGTCGCGCGCATGCGCGAGAGAGCGTGTTCGTCTCGATGCGCGGGCACTGGAAGCTCTTCGTCTACCTCATGCTGCTGATGGCCGCGTTCAACATGTTCAGCCATGGCTCGCAGGACATGTACCCGACGTTCGTGCAGGAGACGCTGAAGATTCCCGCGGGCTCCGGCACGGCATTCATGCTCACGGCGCTGCTCAACCTCGGCGCGCTCGCCGGCGGTCTCACGTTCGGATCGCTGTCCGAACGTATCGGCCGACGCCGGGCGATCATCCTCGCCGCCTTGCTTGCCATCCCGGTGATCCCGTTGTGGACGCATGGCGGCTCGCTGCTCCTGCTTGGCCTCGGCGCCTTCCTGATCCAGGTGATGGTGCAGGGCGCCTGGGGCGTGGTGCCGACGCACCTCAACGAGCTGTCGCCCGACGCGGTGCGCGGCACGCTGCCGGGCTTCGCCTATCAGATGGGCAACCTGCTGGCCGCCATCACGGCCACGGCGCAGACCTGGCTGGCGGACCGGCACGGCGGCGACTTCGCCTTCGCCATGTCCACGTGGATCGCCGCGGTGGCCGTGCTCCTGGCCCTGCTCACGTGGCTGGGTCCGGAGGCGAGGGGCGTCGGCTTCGGCAAGGACCGGGGGACGGCGTGACGCCGCGCCCCGGCGCGGCTAAAATGGCGGTTTTCCTCGGGTAGAAACCAACATGCAGGCTGGCAAGGACAAGGTCATCTCGTTCCACTACACCCTTTCCGTGAATGGCGAGAAGGTCGAAAGCTCCTTGGACGGCGGCGAGCCGCTGTGGATCCTGCTCGGCCACGGCCAGCTGATCCCGGGCATGGAAGCGGGCCTTGAAGGCAAGTCCGCCGGCGACAAGGTCGATCTCACGATCGAGCCGGAGCAGGGCTACGGCGTTCGCCAGGAAGGCATGACCCAGCGCGTGCCGAAGAAGTACTTCCCGCAGCAGGGCAAGGGCCTCAAGGCCGGCGACAGCACCGTGCTCTCGCTGAAGGAAGGCGGCAACCGTGTCGTCGTCGTGCAGAAGGTGGGCTCCAGCGTCGTCGACATCGACCTGAACCACCCGATGGCCGGCAAGACCCTCAACTTCAGCATCGACGTGCAGACCGTCCGCGACGCCTCGGAAGAGGAAATCGCGCACGGTCACGCGCATCCGAACGGCGACGCGCACTAAGCGTTCTTCCGCACGAAAAGAAAGGCGCCCATCGGGCGCCTTTTTTTTGCTTCGCTTCGGGTGCCCGATCAGGCGGCCGGGAAGACCTTCGTGCCGTTCACGGTGATCTCGACGTCGATGTTGCCGTGCGTGGCGTGCGAGTACGGGCAAACCTCGTTGTGCGCCTGGAGGACGATTTCCTTGGCCTTGGCGGCATCGTTCTCGAGGCTCGGCAGGTGCACGTCGAGCTTGGCGCGGATGGCGAAGCCCTTGCCGTCCTTGCGCTTGCCGAGCTGCACTTCGCTGTCGACGCCGACGCCGTCCACCTTCACCTTCTGGTTGCCGGCGACGAAGCGCACGGCGCCCTCGAAGCACGCGGCGTAGCCCACGGCGAACAGCTGCTCGGGATTGTTGCCACCGCCATTGCCACCCATCGACTTCGGCAGGCGCAGGTCGACCTTCAGCGGGTCGTCGCCCTGGGTTTCGCCGTGGCCGGTGCGGCCGCCCTCGACCTTCGCCTTGACGAAGTACAGCTGGTCGCCGTCGAACTGGGAGATGGTGCCGTCGAACTTGGATGCGTCGCTCATTGCAGTGTCCTTGTCGTCATCAGGGGAGGAGAGGTCCGGCGTCGCCGGCCACGGAGATAATGAAAGCACGCTATTGAATAGCGCGCAACTTAAATTTTCAGTGATCCGCCCTCGGCGTTGCCATCTGTTCAGTTCAGGACGCGACGTCCGTAGACGAAGTTCTCTTTCCAGTAGGCGCCGTCGAGCTCGTCCAACCGTACCGTACCGCCGGAGTTCGGGGCGTGGACGAAACGACCCTTGCCGACGTAAACCCCGACGTGGTTCACGTGGCCCCGGCCGAAGAACACGAGGTCGCCGCTGGCGAGTTCGTCCTCGCCGACGCGGGGCTTGTCCAGCGCGGCCATCTCCGCCGACGTGCGGGGGAGTTTCAGGCCGGTGGAGGTGAGGTAGATGTAGTTGATCAGGCCGCTGCAGTCGAAACCGCCCTGCGGGGTATTGCCACCCCAGCGATAGGGCGTGCCGACGAGGCCGATGGCGCGGAACAGCACGTCGTTGGCCGCGTCGGCCGGGGGCGCGGCGGCGGGTTGGTTGGACCAGCCGAGGTTCTTCGCGATCGGAACCGCCGAGGCCGGATTGCGGCGCTGCGAGGAGGACGGCTTGTGCGGGGCGCTCCCGCACGCGACGAGCAGCGCCAGCACGGCGCTTGTGACGAACGGGCGGAGCCATGTCCGGGGCTGGGCGAAGCGGGCAAAGCGGTACATCGGGCGTTTCCCCTGTCAGGATCGGCGCAACGAGGTTATCAAATCAATGGGTTGCTAGGAATACCTGTCAAACCGCGCGAACGCTCGGTCTGGACGGTGTTTCGATCAAGCCGGGGCCGGAGGGCTTCTGTTACGGTGTGCGATCCCCATCGCTGGAGTGATGCATGACCGTGGAATCCTTCGACCTCATCGTGATCGGCGGTGGCTCGGGTGGGCTCGCGGCGGCGATACGCGCCTCGAAACACGGTGCGCGGGTCGCCTTGCTGGAACCAAAGGAGCTGGGCGGAACCTGCGTCAACGTCGGTTGCGTACCGAAGAAGGCCATGTGGTACGCGGCGCAGATGGCGGAAGCGCAGTACATCGCCGTCGATTACGGCTTCGCCGACAAGCCCGGCAGCCTCGACTGGCCACGCTTCATCGAGCGACGCGACGCGTACATCGATCGCATCCACACCAAGTACAAGCAGACCCTCGACACCGGTCACGTCACGCTGATCCGCGAGGCGGGGCGCTTCCTCGCGGCGGACCGCATCCAGGCGGGTGCGCGCGAGCTCACCGCGCCGCACGTGATTGTCGCCACCGGCTCCAGTGCGAACACGCTCGACAAGCCCGGCTTCGAACGGGCCATGACGTCGGACGACTTCTTCGACCTGCGCGCGTGCCCGCGTCGCACGGCGATCATCGGCGGCGGGTACATCGCCGTCGAACTGGCCGGGGTGCTGCGCGCGCTCGGCAGCGATGTCGATGTCTTCGTGCGTGGCCGGCTGATGAGCGGATTCGACGAGGAAATGGCCTATGGCCTTGGCGACGAGATGCGCCAGCACGGCATCCGCATCCATTACCGCTGCCAGATCGACGCGGCGCACGAGAAGGACGGCATGCTGCTGCTCGACTGCGATACCGGGGACCACCCCGGACCCTACGACGCGCTGATCCTGGCGGTGGGCCGGCACGCGAACACCGGATCGCTCGATATCGGCCGGATCGGCCTGGAGACCGATGCGGACGGCTTCATCGCCATCGACGATTACCAGAACACGAACGTTCCCGGGGTCTACGCGATCGGCGACGTCACGCCACGCCTCGCGCTGACGCCCGTGGCGGTCTCGGCGGGCCGCAAGCTCGCCGACCGTCTGTTCGCGGGCAAGACCGAGGCGAAACTCGATTACCAGAACATCCCCAGTGTCGTGTTTTCGCACCCGCCGCTGGGCACCATCGGCATGAACGAGCAGCAGGCGCGCGAGCGTTACGGCGCGGACGTGCACCTCTACAAGCAGTCGTTCGTGCCGATGCAGCTCGCGCTGGCGCATCGTCCGATGACGACGCGATTCAAGCTCATCTGCGTCGGCGACGATTCGAAGATCGTCGGCATGCAGATGCTGGGGCCGGGCGTGGACGAGATCCTCCAGGGCTTCGCCGTGGCGATCAAGATGGGCGCCACCAAGGCCGACCTCGACGCCACCCTGGCGATCCATCCGACCTCGGCGGAGGAGATGGTGCTGATGGGCGATCGCGTGCCGGGTTGAGCGCTACACTGGCGGCATGACCCCGTACACCCTGCACCGCGGCACCGCGCCGCTCCTGATCAGCCTGCCGCACAACGGCAGCGCGATTCCCGACGACCTCGCCGCGCGCATGAAGCGCCCCGCGCGGCGGAGTCCGGACACGGACTGGCACGTGGCCGAACTCTACGACTTCGCCCGTGCCCTTGGCGCCAGCGTGATCAAGCCGTTCGCGTCGCGCTATGTCGTCGACCTCAACCGTCCGGCGGATGGTCATGCGCTGTATCCGGGCCGGAGCGAAACGGGACTCGTGCCGACCGTCCTCTTCAGCGGCGAGCCCATCTACCGGCCGGGCGCCGAGCCGGATGCGACGGAAGTCGCCGACCGGGTGAAGCGCTGGTGGAAGCCTTATCACGCGGCGCTCGCCGACGAGCTGAGGCGCCTGCGCAAGCAGTTCGGCCGCGCCGTGCTGTGGGAAGGCCATTCGATCCGCAGCCATGTGCCCATGCTGTTCGAAGGGCGGCTTCCGGACTTCAACCTCGGCACCGCCGACGGTGCCAGTTGCTCGCCGGCGCTGCAGGCGAAACTCGCTGCGCTTCTGGAGGGCCAGGCCGATTATTCCTGGGCCGTGAACGGCCGCTTCAAGGGCGGGTACATCACGCGTCACTACGGCAGGCCCGACGACGGCGTCGACGCCGTGCAGCTGGAACTCGCCCAGGTCAATTACATGGACGAGGACACGTTCGAATACCTGCCGCGGAAGGCGGCGAACGTGCAGGTGCTGATCGGGGAGATGCTGAAGGTGTGTCTGGAGCCGACCCCCCTGAAGTAGGAGCGCGCCCTGCGCGCGACATCTTTTCGCGAAGGTCTGCACGTGTCCTGTGGCTCACGGCCCCAGAAGCTGTCGCGCGCAGGGCGCGCTCCTACGGAGTGTGGAGCGCCGCCACGCACTTCAGCTCGATGGCGATCGCCGTCGGCAGCGCGTTCACCTCCACCGTGGTGCGGCACGCGTCCACGCCCGCGAAGGCCTCGGCGTAGAGCCGGTTGTACGCGGCGAAGTCGTTCGCCATGTCCGTGAGATAGACCGTGACGTCGACGAGGTCTTCGAAGCGCGCGCCGCTGGCCTCGAGCACGGCACGGACGTTCGCGAACACCTGCCGGCATTGCGACTCGATGTCGTGCGAGACCAGGCGGCCGTCATCGTCCACGACGTTTCCCGGAATGGCGTCGGTTCCCGGCACCCTCGGACCGATGCCGGAGAGGAACAGCAGCGGGCCGACGCGGCGCGCGTGCGGGTAGGCGCCGACGGGCGCGGGGGCGCCGTCGGCGCGGATGATGTCAGTGGCCATGGTCGATGCAGATGTTCCTGGCTTCGGTGAAGAAACGCATGGCCTCGAACCCGCCTTCGCGCCCGACGCCCGACTGCTTGCTGCCGCCGAACGGCGTGCGCAGGTCGCGCAGCATCCAGCAGTTGACCCAGACGATACCGAAGTCGAGTTGCGCGGCGAAGCGGTGCGCGCGCGACACGTCGCGCGTCCAGACGGAGGCGGCGAGGCCGTACGGCGTGCCGTTCGCGATCGCCAGCGCGTCGTCTTCCGTGTCGAAGGGAATCAGCGTGACGACGGGACCGAAGATTTCTTCCTGGTTGGTCGCCGCATCGGCGGGCAGGCCTTCGATGACCGTGGGCTGGATGAACCACCCGCTCGCGCAGCGCCCCTCCACCGCCACGCGGCCGCCACCCGTGAGGACGCGGCCACCTTCGTCGCGTGCGCGGGCGATGCAGCCGGTCACCTTCGCGAAATGCGCCTCGGAAACCAGCGCGCCAAGATCGCTGCGCTCGTCGAGCGGATCGCCGACGCGTAGCGCACGGACGCGCGCTAGGTACGCGTCGCGAAAACGCGCGTAGATCGACCGCTGCACGAGCAGACGCGAGCCGCACAGGCAGATCTCACCCTGGTTCGCGAATCCGGAGCGGACGATCGTCGCCATCGACGCGTCGCTGAAGTCGAAGTCGTCGAACACGATCGCGGGGTTCTTGCCGCCGAGTTCCAGCGACACCTTCTTCAGGCGTGGCGCGGCTGCCGACGCGATCGCCATGCCCGTGCGCGTGCTGCCGGTGAACGAGATCGCCTTGACCGCCTCGTGCGTGACGATGGCCTCGCCGACGACGGGGCCCGTCCCATGCACGATGTTGAGCACACCCGGTGGAAATCCCGCCTCGTCGAGCAGCGTGCCCAGCAGCCACGCGGTGTACGGCGTCACCTCGGAAGGCTTCGCCACGACCGTGTTTCCCGCCGCGAGCGCGGGCGCGATCTTCCAGGTGAACAGGTAGAGCGGCAGGTTCCATGGGCTGATGCAGCCCACCACGCCGAGCGGCAGGCGCAGGGTGTAGTTGATGGCGCCTTGCTCCATCGCATGCGATTCGCCGCTGAACTGGCCCGCGGCCGCCGCGAAGAAGCGCAGGTTGGCGACGGCGCGGGGGATGTCGAGCGTGCGGGCGAGGGCGAGCGGCTTGCCGCTGTCCTGCGATTCCGCCGCGGCGAACGCTTCCAGGCGCGCCTCGATCGCGTCGGCGAGGCGATGCAGGCATCGCGCCCGGGCCTCGGCCGGCGTCCGGGCCCACCCCGGCGCGGCACGCACCGCGGCGGCCACCGCATCGGCCACGTCGTCGGCATCGGAGTCCGGGCAGCGCGCGAAGCTCGCGCCGACGGCGGGGTCGACCACGTCCAGATAGCCGCCCGCGCGCGGCGCGCGCGAACGACCGTCGATCAGGTTCGCGAGCGCGAGCATGGCCGCCCTTCAGTTCAGGCCGCGGGTGCGGCCGCCGTCGATGGGGATGCTGGTGCCGTTGACGTAGCCGGCGGCGGGGGAGGCGAGGAAGGCGATCATCGCGGCGACTTCCGAGGGCTCGGCGAACCGCGCGGCGGGCACGCTGGCGAGCAGCCCGCGCTCGACCTCGTCGCGAGAGCGCCCGGCCCGGCAGCTTTCCTCGACCAGCGCCTCGAGCCTCGGCGTGCGCGTGTAGCCGGGCAGGATGTTGTTGACGGTGATGCCGTCCTTCGCGACCTCGGAGGCGAGCGTCTTCGCCCAGCCCGCCATGGCCGCGCGCACGGTGTTGGACACGCCGAGGTTCGGGATGGGCTCCTTGACCGACGTAGAGATGATGTTGATCACGCGCCCGTAGCGCGCTTCGCGCATGCCCGGCAGGCAGGCGCGCGTGAGTACCTGCGCGGCGATCACGTGCTGGCGGTAGGCGCTCAGGAATGCCTCGGTATCGGCGCTCGCGATCGGTCCCGGCGGCGGCCCGCCGCTGTTGTTGACGAGCACGTGCACCGAGTGGTCCGCGACGACGCCCTCCACCGCGGCGGCGAGCGCGTCGGTGTCGAGCATGTCGACGGCGACGTAGCGGTGCGTCTGGCCCGGCTGCGTGGCCGGCAGTTCGGCGGCAAGGGCGGCCAGCGCGTCGGCGGATCGGGAGAGCAGCGTGACACTGGCGCCGAGTTCGGCCAGCTCGAACGCCGTGGCACGTCCGAGGCCTTGCGAGGCGCCACAGACGAGTGCGTGACGGCCGGTGAGACGAAGATCCATGCGTTCGCTCCCTGGGGCGGTTGGGGTCGGGCGGATCAGCCCTGCTTCATCGCCCACCACTGTATCGCCATTGCGGCGAACCAGCACGGCCACGCGAACCAGGGCGCCAGGCGCCACCAGCGCTGCCAGCGGTTGAGGGCGTCGTCGTTGAACAGGGCGGGCGCGTCCGAGCGCAGCACGCGCCGCACCCGAAGCCAGTTCGCCATGCCGTTCGGTCGGCCGGTGTCGGCTTCGGTGATGGTCTTCCACTGGTCCGGGTAGCGCTGGCGCAGCAGCACGGTGAAGCGCCACTGCGCGACGAAGTGCACCAGGAAGAACGCCACGGCGCCGAGCAGGAGCAGCAGGTAGAGATAGACGGCGGTCACCATGGCGTCGGCTCAGCTTCCCTTGTCCTTGTCTTTCTTCGTGTCCGGCTCCTGGCGCAGCAGGTCGGTGGTGACCACGCTGCGGATCGTCTGGATCACGCCGTCGCCCTGTTGCGGCTGCTTGCAGACCGCGTTGTTGATCGCGCGCTTGTAGGTGTCGTTCTGGACGCCGACGAAGAGCACGCCGTCCGGACCGTGGGCGATCTTGAAGCTGCCGGCCGGGTTCATCTTCACCGGTGCTTCGGCCGAGAACGTGGTGGGCGATTGCTCCCAGTACGTCTGGCCCTGCTGCTGCTTCGCCGAGGAATACACGACGAGGTAGCGCGCCTTGTCGTCCACGACCTTGAACTTGCCGAAGGCGCCTGTCGTCTCGCTCGTCCACCCGATGTATTCGCACAGCTGGATGTCTTCGGAATGCAGCGGCTGGAACGCGTCGTCGAGCAGCACCACCGTCGGTGCGAACAGATAGCTCGAACTCAGCCAGCGTCCGTTGAGTTCGGACTTCATCGCGATGGTGTACGGCAGCGCGGCGCCCTGCGGCAGGCGGAACGCGAGGAAGTAACTGCGGTCGCCATTGAGGTTGGCGACCGGGCTGTCCTTGTTGAGCTCGAAGCGCTGCGGCTGCCACGGCAGCATGTCCTGGTAGGACAGGTCGGCGAAGCTGCCGCAGCAGGGTGCCGCGCCTTCGAGCGTCTTCCGCGCGATGTCGATCGTGTTCGTCGGATTCTCCGGCGGGCGGAAGTTCGGCGGCACGATGCTCCGGCAGGCGCCGAGCGCCACGAGGGCCGCGCCAAGGAGCAGGAGACGGGGTAGGGAAGGGGGCATGATCGTCTCAGGGGTTCAGAAGTCGGCACTCCCGGCCGCTCGGGGGTAGGGGATGGCGTCGCGGATGTTCGACAGGCCGCAGACGTACACCAGCAGGCGCTCGAAGCCCAGGCCGAAGCCGGCGTGGGGGACGGTGCCGTAGCGTCGCAGGTCGCGGTACCAGTCGTACGTCGCCTTGTCGAGATGGAACTGGTCCATGCGGCGGTCGAGGTAGTCCAGGCGTTCCTCGCGCTGGGCGCCGCCGATGATCTCGCCGATGCCCGGCGCCAGCACGTCCATGGCCGCGACCGTCTTCCCGTCGTCGTTCAGGCGCATGTAGAACGCCTTGATCTGCTCCGGGTAGTTCATGACGACCACCGGGCGACCGATATGTTCCTCGGCGAGATAGCGCTCGTGTTCGGTCTGCAGGTCGACGCCCCAGGCGACGGGGTGCTCGAACTTCTTGCCCGACTTCTGCAGGATCGACACGGCCTCGGTGTAGTCGATGCGCTCGAAGGGCTTCGCGATGAAGGCTTCCAGGCGCGTGATGGCGTCGGGCTGGACGCGTTCGGCGAAGAACGCCATGTCGTCCGGACGCTCGTCGAGGACGGCCTTGAAGATGCCCTTGAGGAACAGCTCGGCGAGATCGGCGTTGTCGTTGAGGTCGGCGAAGGCGACCTCCGGTTCGACCATCCAGAACTCGGCCAGGTGACGCGTGGTGTTGGAGTTCTCGGCGCGGAAGGTCGGGCCGAACGTGTAGACCTTGCTCATCGCCAGGGCGTAGCCCTCCACGTTGAGCTGGCCCGACACGGTCAGGAACGCCTCGCGGCCGAAGAAATCCTTGCGGAAATCGATGTTGCCCTTGTCGTCGCGCGGCAGGTTGGCGAGGTCGAGCGTCGACAGGCGGAACATGTCGCCGGCGCCTTCGGCATCGGACGTGGTGATGATCGGCGTGTTGATCCAGAAGAAGCCCTGCTCCGTCAGGATGCGGTGGATCGCCGTCATCATCGTGTGGCGCACGCGCGTGACCGCGCCGAACAGGTTCGTGCGCGGACGCAGGTGGGCGACCTCGCGCAGGAACTCCATCGAGTGCTGCTTGGGCTGGATCGGGTAGGTGAGGGGGTTCTCGACGAAACCGGTGACCTCGATGCGGGTCGCCTGGATCTCGAAGGCCTGGCCCTTGCCCTGCGACGGCACGAGCTTGCCCGTGGCGATGACCGCGGCGCCCGCGGAAAGGTGCTTCACGTCCGTCTCGTAGTTCGCGAGATCGGCGGTGGCCACCACCTGGATCGGGGCGAAGCAGGAGCCGTCGCTCACGTTCACGAAGGAAAGCCCACCCTTGGACTCGCGCAGGGTGCGGACCCAGCCGCGGACCGTCACCTCGTGTTCGCCCGCGGATGCACCGCCGGCGAGGGCCTGCTTGACGCTTACCACCGTCATCGATTGAAACTCCAGAAAGGGCGCCGCATGTTGAGGCGCAAGGGACGCGACCCGGCATGATAATGTAAGGGTCGCGTGAACGGCACCGTTCATCGATATACCACGGCCAGAAAACGTTTTCATGAGCATCCAGATCACTCCCGCCGCTTCCGACCGCATGCGCGCCTTCCTGGCGAAAGCCCCCGAGGCCAGCGGCGTGCGCTTCTCCGTCAAGCGCATGGGCTGCTCCGGGTTCGGCTACGTCGTCGACCTCGCGGGCGACATCGCCGCGGACGACCGGGTGCTGGACATCGACGGCATCCGCGTGGTGGTCGATCCGAAAAGCCTGCCCCTGGTGGAGGGCACCCTGATCGACTTCCAGCGCCAGGGCCTGAACGCCTCGTTCGTCTTCCACAACCCCAACGCCACCGGCGAATGCGGGTGCGGCGAGAGCTTCACGGTTTCCTGACCGCGCGCCCGCTTGCCCTGGGCGCCCCAATCTCCTTACAATGCGCGGCTACCTCTCCGTCCGGAGGGGTTTCTTGCCTCACCGGCCCGCCGGGAGGCTGCCATCCCCGCGAGGGGTGCATCCACAAGGAGCCACCATGCGTCATTATGAAGTCGTGTTCCTGGTCCATCCGGACCAGAGCGAACAGGTGCCCGCCATGATCGAGCGTTACAAGACGCTGATCGAAGGCGACAACGGCAAGATCCACCGTCTGGAAGATTGGGGCCGCCGCCAGCTGGCTTACCCGATCGAGAACCTCGCCAAGGCTCACTACGTGATGCTGAACATCGAGGTTTCGCAGAACGCCCTGAACGAGCTCGAGACGGGCTTCCGTTTCAACGACGCCGTCCTGCGCCACCTCGTGATCCGTCGCGACGAAGCCGACGTCGAGCAGTCCTTCATCCTCAAGAGCAAGGAAAAGGACGAGCAGAAGGGTTCGCGTCGCCGTGACGACGACAACGACGGCGAAGGCCGCGTTGGCCGCGATAACGACAACGATCGCGACAGCGACGACTAATCGGGGATCACAGACATGTCCAAGTTCTTCCGCCGCCGCAAGTTCTGCCGTTTCACCGCCGAAGGCGTGAAAGAGATCGATTACAAGGATCTTAACACCCTGCGCCAGTACATCACGGAGAACGGCAAGATCGTCCCGAGCCGCATCACGGGCACGAAGGCACGCTACCAGCGCCAGCTGGCGACCGCGATCAAGCGCGCTCGCTTCCTCTCGCTGCTGCCGTACACCGACAACCACGACGTCTGATCGTCGGGCGCCCTCGCCATGAGGCCGGGGCGCTCACCTGCAGATATTTCGGACAACCGTCCTGGCTGCACGGGGCCCATTCCGTGCTAACGAAAAGGAACATCCCATGGAACTCATCCTCCTCGAGAAGGTGAAGAACCTCGGTAATCTCGGCGACAAGGTCAACGTCAAGCCGGGTTACGGTCGTAACTTCCTCCTCCCGACCGGTAAGGCCGCTCGCGCGACCGCCGCCAACCTCGAAGCGTTCGAAGCCCGTCGCGCCGAGTACGAAGCCAAGGCCAAGGAGCAGCTCTCCGGTGCCGAGGGTCGTGCCGCCAAGCTCGAAGGCGCCGAGGTCACGATCGAAGTGAACGCCTCGCCGGAAGGCAAGCTGTTCGGTTCGGTCACGCCGCGCGACGTCGCCGAAGCCCTGACCGCCAAGGGTCTGGAAGTCGACAAGAGCGAAGTGATCCAGGCCGAAGGCCCCTTCCGCAACGTGGGCGAGTACGATGTCATCGTCGTCCTCCACGCCGACGTGCAGCAGACGGTCAAGGTCAAGGTCGTCGGCGCGTAAGCCCCGATTCACCGCGATCCACGACGACGGGCGCCGCAAGGCGCCCGTTTTCGTTTCCGTCCACAAGTTATCCACAGACTTATCCTCTCAACGCGTGAGACGTCTGCGCGTATGATCGTCCCCACGGCCAGCCGATCCGGTGTGGGCGCCGTCCGCAACACGAGGTAATCCATGTCCTTCAATCCCGAGCGTGGCGAGCGCGGCGACCGCAAGCGCCGTCGCGAGCCATCCGCCATCGACTCGCTGCGCATCCCGCCCCATTCCATCGAGGCCGAGCAGGCCGTGCTCGGTGGCCTGATGCTCTCGCCGGATTCGCTGGACAAGGTGGCCGACAAGCTCACCGACGACGACTTCTACCGCCGCGACCATCGCATGATCTGGCGCGCCATCAACGAGCTGGCGAACAAGGGCATGCCTTGCGACGCCATCACGCTGGGCGACTGGTTCGTCGCGAACGAGATGGCGGAAATGGTCGGTGGCGCCACGTACCTCATGGAACTGGCGAACTCGACGCCCAGCGCGGCGAACATCGCGGCTTACGGCGACATCGTTCGCGAGAAGTCGGTGATGCGCCAGCTGATCGACGCGGGCACCGCGATCACCGAGGACGGTTTCCGTCCCGAGGGAAAGAGCGTGCAGGAAGTGATGGAGCTCGCCGAACAGCGCGTGTTCCGCATCGCGGAGTCGGGCGCGCGTGGCAAGAAGGACATCGTCTCGGTGCGCGAAGCCGCGGGCGAGGCGTTCCGCATGCTCTCGGAGCGTTACGAGAAGCGCGGCCAGCTCACGGGTCTGTCGACCGGATTCACCGACCTGGACGAACTGACCTCCGGCCTGCAGCCGTCCGACCTCGTGATCATCGCGGCGCGTCCGTCGATGGGCAAGACGGCGTTCGCGCTGAACCTCGCCGAGGCCGCGGCGATGCGCGGGAAGAAATCCGTGGCGGTGTTCTCCATGGAAATGTCCGCGTCGCAGCTGGCGTTCCGTCTGATCTCGTCGCTCGGCCGCGTCCACGCGCAGCACCTGCGCAACGGCGACCTCGCCGAGGAGGACTGGCCGCGCGTCACCTCGGCGATCACGATGCTCGCCGACGCGAAGATCTTCATCGACGACACGCCCGCGATGTCGCCGGTGGAAATGCGCTCGCGCTCCCGCCGCCTGCAGCGCGAACACGGCCTGGGCCTGATCGTCATCGACTACCTGCAGCTGATGCAGGTACCCGGTAACTCGGAAAACCGCGCGACGGAAATCTCCGAGATCTCGCGCGGCCTGAAGGCGCTGGCGAAGGAACTCAATGTGCCGGTGATTGCGCTGTCGCAGCTCAACCGCTCGCTGGAACAGCGCGCCGACAAGCGCCCGATGATGTCCGACCTGCGCGAATCCGGCGCTATCGAGCAGGACGCCGACGTCATCATGTTCATCTACCGCGACGAGTACTACAACAAGGAATCGCCCGATAAGGGCCTCGCCGAAATCATCATCGGCAAGCAGCGAAACGGCCCCACCGACACCGTGAAGCTGGCCTTCCTCGGCCACTACACGAAGTTCGAGAACTGGGCGCCGGATTCGTACGTCGGTACGTTCGACTAGCGGCTGGGCTGGACCGGTGGGAGCCGATCGCATCGGCGATCCCGCGGCAGCGGGCAAGCTCGCCCCAGGTGTCGGTAGAGCGAACCGCTACTCGCTCCGGGATGACCGGACGCTTTAGGATGCGACGGACCTGTCGAAAAGGATGCTCCGATGCGCCGTATCGCCCTGATGCTCCCGCTTCTCTTCTGCGCGACCGCCGCGATCGCCGCCGAGCGCATCGTGCTCCCCGAAACGCCGACCCCTGAACAGCGCGCGGACATCGAGCGCCGCCTCAACGACTGGCCCGACCTCGCGCGCTACGCCGCGGAGAACGCGTCGCTGCCTGCGCCGCGTCCCGGTGAGA
Organism: Luteibacter sp. UNC138MFCol5.1; assembly: GCF_900110505.1. Classification (GTDB taxonomy): domain Bacteria; phylum Pseudomonadota; class Gammaproteobacteria; order Xanthomonadales; family Rhodanobacteraceae; genus Luteibacter. The sequence goes on along the minus strand of NZ_FODZ01000002.1, from coordinate 406,482 downwards.
AGCGCGTGGTCTTCATGGGCGATTCGATCACCGATGGCTGGGGCAGGGAGGTCGGCGAGTTTTTTCCCGGCCGCGGTTACATCAACCGAGGGATCAGCGGGCAGACGACACCCCAAATGCTGATCCGCTTTCGACCCGACGTCATCGAGCTCAAGCCGGCGGTGGTCGTGATCCTCGCCGGCACGAACGATCTCTCCGGCAACACCGGTCCCTCCACCGTCGGAGCGATCGAGAACAACCTGTCGTCCATGCTGGACCTGGCGCGCGCGAACGGGATCCGCGTCGTGCTCGCGTCCCTGCTGCCCGTGAACGACGTGCAGAATCCGAAGCAGACGACGCAGCGGCCGCCCGCGTCGATTCGCGAGCTGAACGCGTGGATGAGCGCCTATGCGGCGCGCCACCACGTCGTCTATCTCGACTATCACGCGGCCATGGTCGACAAGGACGGCATGCTCAGGAAAGGGCTGAGCGACGACGGCCTGCACCCGAACGCGGCAGGTTACGAGGTGATGGCGCCTCTGGCGCAGAAGGCGATCGACCAGGCCTTGCACGGGCGCCCCTGACAGCGCGCCGCGGGCGCTCCGAAGTCTTTTTCGGGGTCACGACCTAAAGACCGTCAGGACCACGATTCCTAGCATGACGCCCCCGTGATGCCTTCGCGTGGGGAGCGCCCGACTGCGCGCGAGGCGAGCCGTTGGGCGCACGTCATAGACAGGATCGATCATGCAAACCACATTCCGACGCGCCGCTTCGGCGACGCTCGCGCTTGCCTGCGTAATGGCGATTTCCGGCTGTACGACCGGCAACCCGATGGTGACCCGCTCGCAGAAGGAGCACGAGGCCAAGGTCGCCGCCATCCCGAAATGCACGCGCAAGCTCGGCACGATTTCGGTCATCGAGCCGGAGGGCGATGTGCACTGGTGGACCCAGCAGCAGCTGCCTTCGCCCACGAAGCTCATCAAGGTATTCGTCAGCAAGTCGGGCTGCTTCACGCTGCTCGACCGCGGCATGGGCATGAGCGCCGCGATGCGCGAGCGCGAGCTGGCCGCGGGGGGCGAATTGCGTGGCGGCGCGAATGTCGGCAAGGGTCAGGTCAAGGCGGCCGACTATGTCCTGGTGCCCGACCTCGTCTCGAAGAACGCCGACGCCGGCGGCAGCGCGCTCGGCGCGATCGCGGGCGGGCTGATCGGGGGCAACGTGGGGCGCCTGGCAGGCTCTCTCAACATCAATTCGAAGACGGCCGACGTCACGCTGACGATCACCGATGTGCGCTCGTCGGAGCAGGTCGCGCTGACGGAAGGCCATGGCGAGAAGAACGACATCGGCTTCGGCGCTTCCGGACTCTTCCGTGGTGCTAGCGGTGGCATGGGGGCCGGCCTCGGCGGCTACGAGAACACCACCATCGGCCAGGTCATCACGATGGCCTATCTCGACGCCTACACGAAACTCGTGGACGAGATGGGTGGCATGCCGGGCAACGCTTCGGCGGCGAACAGCCGTCAGTCGGGCCGCATCCGTGTCGCCACGCGCATGTTCGAGAACTCGACCATGAAAGGCAAAGCGGTACGCACGCTCGACCCCGGCATGACCGTCTACCCGACTGGCGAGAAGGCCGGCGTGAACTGGCAGGTGGAAGACGAGCACGGCAACCGCGGCTGGGTTTCGTCCGCGAACTTCGACCTCGCGAAGTGACGGGCAGGGCGGACCGCGACCGCGGTTCGCCCTTTCCTGGTCATCCGGGTGCCCGCCCATTGCGGCTAGACTGGGCGGCCTGCCAGCCAGCGTCCCGCACTCCGAGCCCATGAGCCGCACCACCGTCGCCACCATCCATCTCGGTGCCCTGCGCCACAACCTCGCCCGCGTTCGCACGCTCGCGGAGGGCGCCCGGGTGATGGCGGTGGTCAAGGCGGATGCCTACGGACACGGGCTGGAGCGGGTCGCACGCGCGCTCGACGGCGAGGCCGAGGCGTTCGCCGTGGCGGCGATCGCCGATGGCCTGCGCCTGCGCGCGGCGGGGCATCGCCAGCGCATCGTGGTGCTTTCGGGGCCGGATACCGCCTCGGACATCGCCGAAATGCAACGACTGCGGCTGGAAGCGTTGATCCACCACGACGCCCAGCTGCCGTGGCTGGCGAAGGCGGATCCGGCGCGCGGCGCGCTTCGCGTGTGGATCAAGGTAGACACCGGCATGCACCGCCTGGGCTTCGACCCGGCACGCGCGAGGGACGTGCATGCGGCCCTCCGCGCCATGCCGGCGATCGATGCCGAGATCGGCCTGATGACGCATTTCGCCTCGTCGGAGGAGTTCGGCGGCAGGGAGACCGCGCTGCAGATCCTGCGATTCAGGGAAGGGACCGCCGGGCTGCCCGGACCGCGGGCGATGTCCAATTCGGCGGCTGTGCTCGGCTGGCCCGACGCCCGTGGCGACTGGGTCCGCACCGGTGGGCTGCTCTACGGGCTGTCGGTGGTGGAAGGGCGCTCGGGCGCCGACTTCGGGTTCCGGGCGGCCATGACCCTGTCCACGCGGCTCGTCGCGATCAATCGCCTCGCGAAGGGCGAGCGCGTCGGCTACAACGGTACCTACGAGTGCCCCGAGGACATGGACGTCGGTGTCGCGGCCATCGGCTACGGCGACGGTTACCCGCGCAGCGCCGCCCCGGGCACGCCGCTTCTCGTCAACGGCCACCGCGCGTCGCTCGTCGGCCGTGTCTCGATGGATCTCATCACGATCGACCTGCGCGCCGTTCCCGATGCGCGCCCGGGCGATCGCGTGACGCTATGGGGCGAGGGCCTGCCCGTCGAAACGGTCGCCGCCGCCGCGGGCACGATCTCGTACGACCTGACCTGCGGCATGACCCGTCGCGTACTCTTCGTCGAAGACGAGTCCTGAAGGCCGTATCGTCTCCTGCGACGCCTTCGCGATACAAAGACGCATCACTTCCCGGAATCCACGCATCGATGGCCAAGGCCAAGACAGCTTACGTCTGCACGCAGTGCGGCGCCGAACACAGCAAGTGGCAGGGCCAGTGCGCCGAATGCAACGAATGGAACGTGCTTTCCGAGTTCGTGGTGCAGCCGGCCAAGCCCAACGCCGTGGCGACCGGCACGCGCCGCGGCGGCTACGCCGGCGAGGCGGCAGGCGCGCCGCGCATCACGCCGCTCACCGAGGTGCTGCTGACGGCGGAGGCGCGCACGAACACGGGCATCGGCGAACTCGATCGCGTGCTCGGCGGCGGCCTGGTCGACGGCTCGGTGGTGCTCATCGGCGGCGATCCGGGCATCGGCAAATCGACGTTGCTGCTGCAGATGCTCGGCACGCTCGGCGCGACCTTGCCCAGCCTCTATGTCACGGGCGAGGAGTCGCTCGGTCAGGTGGCGCAGCGCGCGCAGCGCCTCGACCTGCCGCTCGGGCCGCTGCACGCGCTGGCCGAAACCTGCATCGAGCGGATCCTCGAACAGGCGTCGTCCGCACGCCCACGCGTGCTCGTCATCGACTCGATCCAGACGATCTGGACCGAGATGCTGACGGCAGCACCGGGCTCCGTCAGCCAGGTACGCGAATCGGCGGCGAAACTCACGCGTTTCGCGAAGGAGACCGGCACGTCCGTCTTCCTCGTCGGTCACGTCACCAAGGAGGGCGGCATCGCCGGTCCGCGCGTGCTCGAGCACATGGTCGACGCCGTGCTGTATTTCGAAGGCGAGTCCGGCAGCCGCTTCCGCGTGCTGCGCGCGTTCAAGAACCGCTTCGGCGCGGTGAACGAGCTGGGCGTCTTCGCGATGTCCGAAAAGGGGCTTCGCGAAGTGCCGAACCCGTCGGCGATCTTCCTCTCGGCGCATGCGGGCCCGACGCCGGGCAGCGCCGTGATGGTCACGCGCGAGGGCACCCGTCCGCTACTGGTGGAGGTCCAGGCGCTGGTCGACCAGTCGTCGCTGGGCAACCCGCGCCGCGTGGTGCTGGGCCTCGAGCAGAATCGCCTAGCCATGCTGCTCGCGGTGCTGCACCGGCACGGTGGCGTGGCGGCCTACGACCAGGACGTCTTCGTCAACGTCGTCGGCGGCATCCGCGTGCAGGAAACCGCGTCCGACGTTCCCGTGCTCATGGCCGTGCTCTCGAGCCTCCGCGATCGGCCGTTGCCGGAGAAGACGATCGCCTTCGGCGAGGTCGGCCTCTCGGGCGAGATCCGCCCGGTACCCAACGGCGAGGAGCGCCTTAAGGAGGCCGCGACGCATGGTTTCCGCCGAGCCGTGGTGCCGGCGGCGAACGCGCCGAAGCGCGGCCGCGTCGGCGACATGGAAGTGATCGGCGTGGAACGGCTGGGGCAGGCGATCGACGCCAGTCGCGACGCGTAGGTAATCGCGCCGCGCGGTAGGAGCGGACCTGGCCGCGACGGCTCCTCGCGACACGCCGCAGGACCTGTCACCCGGTCGCGAAAGGCTGTCGCGGCCAGGTCCGCTCCCACAAGAGCGATCGCGGCCAGGTCCGCTCCCACAGGGGCTGTCGCGGCCCACGGGAAGGTCTTGGGGGCGGGCGCTTCAGGGCGTCCGGTGCAGGATCAGTTCCAGCACCGCCTTGGTGCCGAAGAACGCTAGCAGCAGGATGCCCATGCCCACGAGCGTCAGGTACACGGCGCGGATGCCGCGCCACCCGTGGCGCCAGCGGCCCCAGAGCAGCACGCCGAACACGATCCACGCGATGATCGAGAGCACGGTCTTGTGCACGAGGTGCTGGCCGAACAGGTCGCCCACGAACAGGGCGCCGGTGACGAGCGTCAGTGTCAGCAGCACGAAGCCCACGGCGATCAGCCGGAACAGCAGCACCTCGGTGAGGGTCAGCGGGGGCAGGGCGCGCAGCCAGTGCCCGAAGCGGCTGCGTCGCAGGGCCCGCTCCTGGATCGCGAGCAGGATGGCCAGCGCCGCGGCGATCGAGAGGATGCCGAACGCGAACACCGCGATCGTCACGTGCATCTCGATCTGCCAGCTCATCGATTCGGGCGCCGTCCGTGGCGCCAGGAACGCGTCGATGGCGACGAGGGCCGCGGACAGCGGAAAGATCAGTATCCCCAGCCCCGCGACGGGGCGCGACAGGTTGACCACGAGGGTCAGCGCCGAGGCGATCCAGGCGACGAGCGAGAGCGCCGCGAAGAAGTGCAGGTCGAGGGTGCCCCGATGGGCGGTCAGCAGCACGGCGGCGTGCGCCAGCGCGGCCCCCGTGGCGAGCGTCATGCCGACGCGCGCGAGCGGCTGCCCGCCCGTCGCCAGCGGCCGGGCGAGCACGCCGGCGGCGGACAGGTAGAGCGCGATGGCGGCCAGGGTGAGCGCGGTGACGATCATGGACGCGCAGTGTGGCATAGCGGGTCGCGACCGTGAATGCGACACGATGGCATTCGCCGTGCCCGCTATCCAGCTATAATCCGGAATTCACCGCATCTCATGCCGAATTCCCCATGTTCGAATCGCTCAGCCAACGCCTGTCCGACACCGTCAACCGCCTGCGTGGTCGCGGCCGGCTGACCGAGGAAAACATCCGCGAAACCCTGCGCGAGGTGCGTATCGCCCTGCTGGAGGCCGACGTGGCCCTGCCGGTGGTGAAAGCCCTCGTCGAGCGCGTGAAGGTCCGCGCCGTCGGCCAGGAAGTGCTGAAGAGCCTTTCGCCGGGCCAGGCGCTGGTCAAGGTCGTCAGCGACGAGCTGACCGCGCTGATGGGCGCGGCGAACACCGAGCTCAATCTCGCAGCCCAGCCGCCGGCGATCGTGCTCATGGCCGGCCTGCAGGGCGCGGGCAAGACCACCACGGTCGCGAAGCTCGCGCGCTTCCTCAAGGAGCGCAAGAAGAAGCGCGTGATGGTGGTCAGCTGCGACGTGTACCGTCCCGCCGCCATCGAGCAGCTGCGCACGCTCGCCGGCCAGGTCGACGTGTCGTTCTTCCCGTCGGAAGCCGGGCAGGATCCGGTCGAGATCGCGAAGGCCGCCGTGGTCGCCGCTCGCCGCGAGGTGATCGACGTGCTGCTGGTCGATACGGCGGGCCGCCTGCACGTCGACGACGCGATGATGACCGAGATCAAGGCGCTGCACGGCGCGCTCGATCCGATCGAGACCCTGTTCGTCGTGGATTCCATGACGGGCCAGGACGCCGCCAACGTCGCCAAGGCGTTCTCGGAAGCCCTGCCGCTGACCGGCGTGGTGCTGACCAAGACGGACGGCGACGCCCGCGGCGGCGCCGCGCTCTCGGTGCGCTACGTCACCGGCCGCCCGATCAAGTTCCTCGGCGCCGGCGAGAAGACCGACGCCCTCGAGCCGTTCCACCCGGACCGCGTGGCCCAGCGCATCCTCGGCATGGGCGACGTCCTGTCGCTGGTCGAGGAAGTCGAGCGCAAGGTCGACCAGGAAAAGGCCCAGAAGCTGGCCGAGAAGGTCATCAAGGGTAAGCGCTTCGATCTCAACGACATGCGCGACCAGCTCGAGCAGATGAGCAACATGGGCGGTCTCGCGGGGCTGATGGACAAGCTGCCGGGCATGTCGAGCATCCCGGACAGCGTCAAGTCGAAGGTCAACGACAACGAGCTCAAGCGCATGGTCGCGATCATCGGCTCGATGACGAAGAAGGAGCGCCGCCATCCCGACCTCCTCAACGGGTCGCGCAAGGCCCGCGTTGCGCGCGGTTCCGGCACGCAGCCGGCGGATGTGAACCGCCTGCTGAAGCAGTTCATGCAGATGGAGAAGATGATGTCCAAGCTGTCCAAGGGCGGCAGCAAGGGCCTTCTCCGTCAGATGCGGGGCGCCATGAAGGGCATGGGCGGCATGGGCGGGATGATGCCGCCGCGCTGACGCGGCCCGATGAGTAGGGAAGGGGCTGATACCCCTTCCATTTTTCTAAACTTTCGCTAAAATGTCCGGCTTTACCGCGCCCGCTTCTCGCGCGCGCCTTGCCGGTCTGCGGCATTCTGGAGCTCGTAACTTATGGTCAAGATTCGTCTTTCGCGCGGTGGCGCCAAGGGCCGTCCGTTTTATCACGTCGTCGTTACCGACCAGCGCAGCCCGCGCGACGGTCGTAACATCGAGCGCGTCGGCTACTACAACCCGGTCGCTTCGGGCGCTGACAAGCGTCTCGAGCTCGACGTCGCCAAGGTCCAGGCCTGGGTCGCGAAGGGTGCCCAGCTGACCGACAAGGTCCGCGCCCTCGTGAAGGAAGCCGGCAAGCTGGCTGCTTGATGTCGACGGAGTCCGGTAAACGCGTCCGGGTCGGGCGCATTGTCGGACTTCATGGCGTGCAGGGTCAGGTCAAGCTCGAAAGCTGGACCGAGCCCCGCATCCAGATCTTCCGCTACCAGCCATGGCTGCTCACCGCGCCGGGCGTGCAGCGGGAAATGAACGGAGTCCGCGGGCGCGCGCAGGGTAAGGGCATCGTCGCCACCCTGCCGGGCATCGAGGACCGCGACCAGGCCGCGGCGCTCGTCGGCTGCGAGATCACGGTCTCGCGTGACGTGCTGCCGCCGCCCGCACCAGGCGAGTTCTACTGGACCGATCTCGAGGGCCTCGAGGTCGTCACCACGGAGAACATCGGCCTGGGTCGGGTAAGTCATCTTTTCGCCACCGGCGCCAATGACGTCATGGTGGCGAAGGACGGCGACAAGGAGCGCCTGATCCCGTTCATCCAGGGCCCCTACGTGCATTCGGTCGATCTGGTCGCCGGGCGCATCGTGGTGGACTGGGACCCCGAGTTCTGATCGACGAAGCCTGGACGCTCATGCGCATCGACGTGGTTTCGTTGTTTCCCGATTTCGTCCGCCAGTCGGCCGCGATCGGGGTGGTTGGAAGGGCGCAGCAGCGCGAACTGTTGCAGGTGGAAGCCTGGAACCCTCGCGACTACGCCACCGACAACTATCGCACCGTGGACGGCAGGCCCTTCGGGGGCGGACCGGGCATGGTGATGCTGATCGATCCCCTGCGAGCCACGCTCGCCGCGGTTCGGGCGGCGGCACCGGAGCCGGTGCATGTGATTTACCTCAGCCCGCAAGGTGCGCGGCTGACGCAGAAACGGGTGGAAGCGCTGGCGAAGATGCCGCGAATCGCCCTGATCTGCGGACGTTACGAGGGTGTGGACGAACGCCTGATCGAGCACGAGGTCGACGAAGAGCTTTCAATCGGCGATTATGTGCTGTCTGGCGGGGAACTCGGCGCAGCGGTGGTCATCGATGCGGTGGGTCGTCTACAGGAAGGCGCGTTGAACGACGTGCAGTCCGCCCAGCAGGACTCCTTCTCGGATGGCCTGCTGGATTGCCCGCATTACACCCGTCCCGTGCAGCACGATGTATGGGGTGGCGTGCCGGAGGTCCTGCTTTCCGGCGATCACGCGGCCATTCGCCGCTGGCGTCGCAAGCAGTCGCTGGGTCGTACCTGGCTGCGCCGGCCGGATCTGCTAACGCAGCGTGCGCTCGACGATGAGTCGAGAGCATTGCTGGATGAATTCCGCCGTGAGTTTCACGGTTAAACGGTGCGGCCGATATCGACCGCCGTAATAAAAATTGACAGGTGCGCCATGAACAAACTCCTCCAACAGTTCGAAGCCGAGCAGATCACCCGCCAGCTGCCGGATTTCGGTCCTGGCGACACCGTGATCGTCAACGTCAAGGTGAAGGAAGGTAACCGCGAGCGCGTCCAGGCGTTCGAAGGTGTCGTCATCGCCAAGCGCAGCCGCGGCCTGCACTCCGCCTTCACCGTGCGCAAGATCTCGCACGGCACGGGCGTCGAGCGCGTGTTCCAGTCGCACAGCCGTGCGATCGACTCGGTCGAAGTGAAGCGCAAGGGCAAGGTCCGCGGCGCGAAGCTGTACTACCTGCGTGGCCTCGAAGGCAAGGCTGCCCGCATCAAGGAAGACGTCGCCGCCGCCGCTGCCGCCAAGGTCGCGAAGAAGGCTGCCGCCGCTGCCGCCGCCGAGTAATCGGTCGCCGCAAGGTCACGAAAAAGCCCGCGAGCGATCGCGGGCTTTTTTGTTTTCGCCGTCGTTGGAGCGCACCTGGGCGCGAATGGGTGCTTGCCGCAAGCACCCATCGCGCCCAGGTGCGCTCCTACACTGGCATGTATTCCTCGGCCAGCACCTTCGCGGGTTCCTGCAGGAAGTTGCCCTGGATGAAGTCGACGCCGGCCGCGAAGAGCAGCGAGGTGCTCACCGCGTCCTCGACCCATTCGGCGACCGTCTGCTTGCCCGACGCGTGGCCTTCCTTGCAGATCTCGGCGATCCGCTTCTGGTTCTCCGGATGCTGCGGCAGGTCGGTCATGAAGCTGCGGTCGATCTTCAGGAAGTCGGCCTCGACGTGGTTGAGCATCTGGAACGAGTTGAGGCCCGATCCGAACTGCTCGATCGCGAAGCCGCCACCCGCCTTGCGCCAGCCCGCGACGAATTCCTGCGTGGGGCGCAGGCTCGTGAGCACCTTCGACTCCGGCATCTCGATGACCAGCCTGCTGCGGCGTAGCTTCGCCGACTCGAGCCGGCGGACGAGCCAGGGCAGCAGCTCGGGGTCTTCGAGCGATTGCAGCGTCATCTTCACGAAGTAGGTCGTGGTCAGGCCGTCGTTCTCGCGGTGGGCGAGGGCGTCGATGGCATGGCCCAGCACCCAGCGGTCGATCGCGGGGAGCAGGCCGTTGCGTTCCGCCACCGGAAAGAAATACGACGGCAGCACGTCGCCCTTCGGGCCGCGCATGCGGACGAGGATCTCGTAGAACTCGCCCGCGGCGTCCTGCAGGCTGATGATCTGCTGGTGGTAGAGGCGCAGGCCGTCCTGCGCCAGCGCCTCGCGCACGAGGTCGAGCCAGTACTGCTCGCGTTCGGCGTCGGCTTTCTCGCGGGCGCTCGGGTCGTGCAGTTCCACCCGGTTGCCGCCCTGGTTCTGCGCCGCGCGCAGGCAGGCGCTGGCCTGGTCCAGCACGGCTTCCGTATTGGCGTTCTTCTCGGCGATCAGGGTGCCGCCGATCGTGATCGTGACGGTGAGCGAGCGCGAGCCAGCGTCGAAGATGGTTTCCGCGATGGTCGTGCGCAGGCGCTCCGTGAGCGCCGCGTGCTCCAGATCGCCGCGCGGGGAGAGGATCAGGCCGAGGGTGTGGTCGCCGAGCACGCCGGCGACGTCCTCGTCGGGGTCGATGGATTCCGTGACCTTGGCGGCGAGCGCGGCGAGCAGGTGATCGGCGTTGCCGATGCCCGCGCTGGCCACGATCTCCTTCCAGTTGTCCGGTTCCACCAGCAGGACGGCCTGGCCGGCGCGACCGGCCGCCGCCGCAGCGACCGCTTCATCGATGCACTCGAGCGTGCGCGAACGGTTGTAGAGGCCGGTGACGGGGTCGCGCTGGAGCTGCGCGACAAGGGCCGCATCGACCATCTGCTGACGGAAGACGATCTGCAGGCAGGCCTCGCCCTCGAAGGTCGCATGCGCGAATTCGACCGACGCCTTGAACGTGCCGCCATCGTCGCGCCGCGCGAGCAGCTCCATCGGCGGCGGGATCCTGTCGCCCTTGGACAGGCCGCGCAGCGTGTTCTTGAAGTCGTCCGCATGCGTGCCGGCGACGAGGTCGAGGATCGGTAGGCCGATGATGTCGTCGAACTCGGCGAAGCCGAACGCTTCGAGGTACGCCTGGTTCACGCGGACGTGCATGCCTTCGTGCACGTAGGCGATGGCGTCGCGCGACGAATCGAGCAGGGCGTCGCAACGGCGCTCCGTCTCGCGCAGCGCGGTTTCCAGCCGGCGCACCTGGCGCCGCGTGGAGAGCGCTTCGAATTCACGCTGGACGACGGCGAGCACCTGGTCCGAGCGTTTGCGCAGGGCCACGCCGCGTGCGCCGGCGGCGAAGAGGTCGGCGATGGTGTCGTCGTCGAGGCTGTCGACCACCGCGATCATCGCGAGGTCGCGGCCGCTCGCGTCGAGCTGGCGCATGGTGGTCGTCGTGTCGATGCCCGGCACGCCGGGATTCATCAGCACGAGGTCGGGAATGCTCTCGTCGAGCGCCGCCTGGATGTCGTCGGGCGTGGTCGCCCGCGCGGGGCGGACGGCGATGCCGCCGTTCCGCAAGACATTGATCAAAAGCTCGGCGTCTTCCACCGAGTTTTCGATGAAGAGAATCCTGATGACGTTGTCGTGTTTCATGCCGTTCCGAATTGCCGCTTGCCCATCCCGCGAACCGGCTTGCCGGCCCGCTCCCCCCAGCGCGGTCCGGTCGGATCATGCTGACCGGAAGGTCACCATACTAACGCGCGAAATCGGCAATAGGGCGCTTCGACGGGTCGCCAGGCAGTTCGCGGACCAGCCGGGGCACGAGGTAGCCGGGCAAGTGGGCACGCAGGGCGTCGACGAGCCAGACCGCCCGGTCGTCGTCCACTTCGAAATGGGCCGCGCCCTGCACGCGGTCCAGCTGGTGCAGGTAATACGGCAGGACGCCGGCCGCGAACGATCGCTCGCACAACGCGGCGAGGGTCTTCACTTCGTCGTTGATCCCGCGCAGCAGGACCGCCTGGTTGAGCACCGTGGCGCCCGCCCCGCGCAGGCGGGCACAGGCGGCGTCGACCGCCGCGTCGAATTCGTTGGCGTGGTTGGCATGCAGCACGACCACCTTCTGCAGCGGAATCGCCGCGAGCCAGTCCGTGAAGGCGTCGTCGACGCGCTCGGGAAGCACGACGGGCAGGCGCGTGTGGATGCGCAGCCGGATGACGTGGGGCAGTTCCGCGAGGCCGCGGGTCAGTTCCTCGAGCTTGTGGGTCGCCAGCGAAAGGGGATCGCCACCGGACAGGATGAGCTCGCGGATCGAGGTGTCCTCGCGAACGCGCGCGAGCGCCTCCCGCCATTGGCCCGCCGCCGCGATTTCCTCGCCGTAGGGAAAATGACGGCGGAAGCAGTAACGGCAATTGACGGCGCAGCTGCCGCTCGCGATGAGCAGGGCGCGGCCATCGTACTTGTGCAGGATCCCATGGCCGGCCTTCGACGCCATGTCGCCGACGGCGTCGGTCGAGTAGCCGGGAGCGTCATCGTGCTCGGCGCGGCGCGGCAGCACCTGCAGCAGCAGCGGATCGCCCGGGTCGCCGTGGCGCATGCGCGCCGCGAAGCCGCGCGGCACGCGCAGCGGAAAGCCGGCGTCGTCCGGCGGAAGCAGGTCGGCGCGGTCGGCGAGGCCGACGGCCGCGAGCAGGGCGGTGGCGTCCGTGAACGATTCCCGCCAGAGCTCGCGCCAGTCCCGGACGGGCGGCGATAGGCGGGAAGTGGGGCTTGCGGTTATCATTGGCGGCCTTGGATCGGGCCCGCGGGCCCGTGACGACCCCATTTTAGCCGCCCAGCGGGGCGGATTTAACTCTGGAGCAGAAAGCGCATGGCGACCCTTGGCCTCAATGACGTCAAAACGGGCAAGAAGATCCTTCACAACGGCGATCCCTGGGTCATCACCGAGGCCGACTTCATCAAGCCGGGCAAGGGCCAGGCGTTCACGCGCATCCGCGTGCGCAACCTGAAGGACGGCCGCACCACCGAGCTGACGCTCAAGTCGAGCGATTCGTACGAAGAGGCCAACGCCGTCGACACCGACGCCACCTTCTCGTACATCGAAGGTACGGGCAACGATCGCGAGTGGGTCTTCATGCACTCGGAAACCTTCGAGCAGTACCGCGCCAACCTGGCCGCCATGGGCGACGCCTGGAAGTGGCTCAAGGGCGACGAGGAGTGCCAGATCACGCTCTTCAACGAAACGCAGATCATCGCGGTGCAGGCGCCGAAGTTCGTCGAGCTGAAGATCGTCGAGACCGATCCGGGCGTCCGTGGCGACACCTCGGGCGGCGGCGGCAAGCCGGCCACGCTCGAGACCGGCGCCGTCGTGCGCGTGCCGCTCTTCGTGAACCAGGACGAAGTGATCAAGGTCGATACCCGCACGGGCGAGTACGACAGCCGCGTCAAGTAAGGTTCCGCACGTTCGACCGACAGGAGCGGCACGGCAGCCCAAGGCGCCGTGCCGTTCTTGTATGAGGCTCCCGACTTCCCCACCGAGGCCCCCATGAGCGAAAGCCCCACCCCGATCGATCTCCTCGTCGAAGCCCGCTGGGTCGTCCCCGTCGAGCCGCATGCCGTCGTGCTCGACGACCACGCGGTCGCCGTGCGCGACGGGCAGATCGTGGCCGTGCTGCCGATCGCCGAGGCGCGCACCGCGTTCGCGCCGCGCGAGCGCGTCGAGCTGACCGAGCACGCGGTGATTCCCGGCCTCGTCAACGCGCACACGCACAACCCGATGACGCTGCTGCGCGGACTCGCCGACGACCTGCCGCTGATGACCTGGCTGCAGGAGCACATCTGGCCCGCCGAAGGCCGCGTGATGGGGCCGGACTTCATCCGCGACGGCGTGGAACTCGCCGTGGCCGAGATGATCCGCGGCGGCACCACCTGCGCCAACGAGAACTACTTCTTCCCGGACGTCATCGCGGCCACGTATCGTTCGATGGGTTTCCGCGCCGTCATCGGCCTGCCGGTGATCGACTTCCCGACCGCCTGGGCGAAGACGTCCGACGAATACTTCGACCGCGCGCTCGAGGTCCATGCGTCCCTGCACGGCGAGTCGCTGCTGACCACCGCGTTCGTGCCGCATGCGCCGTACACGGTGTCCGACGACAACTTCGTGCGCATCCGCGATCTCGCCGCCGAACTCGACATTCCCATCCACCTGCACACGCACGAAACCGCGCAGGAAGTGGAGGAGGCCGTAGCCAAGGACGGCATCCGTCCGTTCGCGCGCCTGCAGAAGCTGGGACTCGTCAACGAGCGCCTCGTCGCGGTTCACATGACCCAGCTGACCGACGACGAGATCGCCGCGTGCGCGGCAGCCGGCGCGTCGGTGGCGCATTGTCCGGAGTCCAACCTCAAGCTCGCCTCGGGCTTCTGTCCCGCGGAAAAGCTGCGCGCCGCGGGAGTCAACGTCTGCATCGGCACCGACGGCTGCGCGTCGAACAACGACCTCGACATGTTCGGCGAAATGCGTACCGCGGCGCTGCTCGCCAAGGCCGTGGCCGGCGACGCGGCCGCCTTCGACGCCGCCTACGCGCTGCGTGCCGCCACGCTCAACGGCGCGAAGGCGATCGGTCTGGGCGACCGCATCGGCTCGATCGAGCCGGGCAAGCGCGCCGACTTCGTCGCCGTGCGGCTCGACGCGCTGGAAACCCAGCCGCTGTACCACGTCGCCTCGCAGCTGGTGTACGCCACCGGGCGCCACCAGGTCAGCGACGTCTGGATCGACGGCGTGCGCAAGCTGTCCGCGGGCGAGCTCGTGGGCATCGACAGCGCGGCGATCCGCGCCAAAGCCCGCGCGTGGCGCGAACGCATCGCGGCGGCGGATCCGGCATGAACGAACCGATGGAGTCCCCAACCATGCAGAACGCCAACGTCAGCGCGGAAGAGATCGCGCGCTTCGAAAAACTCGCCGCGCGCTGGTGGGATCCGGACGGTGAATCCCGCCCGCTGCACGATCTCAATCCCGTGCGTGCGGCCTACGTCGGCGGGCGCGTCGAGCTGCGCGGGGCGAAGGTCGCCGACATCGGCTGCGGCGGCGGCCTGCTCAGCGAGGCGCTGGCGCGCGCCGGCGCGAAGGTCACCGCGATCGACCTCGGCGAGAAGCTGATCCAGATCGCGAAGCTGCATCTGTTCGAGTCGAACCTCCAGGTCGACTACCGCGTGCAGTCGTCCACCGAGCTCGCCGAGGCCGAGCCGGCGTCGTTCGACGCCGTCTGCTGCATGGAAATGATCGAGCACGTGCCCGATCCGCTGGCGATCGTGCGCGACCTCGCGGCGATGGTGAAGCCCGGCGGGCAGGTGTTCCTTTCGACCCTCAACCGCACGCCGGCGGCGTTCGGCGCGGCGATCGTCGGCGCGGAGTACCTCATGCGCCTGCTGCCGCGTGGCACGCACCACTACGCGCAGTTCCTCAAGCCCTCCGAGCTGGCCGCGATGCTGCGTCGTTTCGGGCTGGAGCTCGAGGACATCCAGGGTCTGGCGTACAACCCGATCACGCGCAATGCGAGCCTTTCCCGGAACACTTCCGTGAACTACGTGCTCGCGGCGAGGAAGGTGGGATGAAGGCGGTGCCGTTCAAGCCCGACGGGGTGTTCTTCGACCTCGACGGCACGCTGCTCGACAGCGCGCGCGATCTTTATGCCGCGCTGACCGTGCTGTGCGCGGAGCAGGGCGTCGACGCGCCGCCGTTCGAGCGCGTGCGCGAGGTCGTTTCCCGCGGGTCGCGCGCGATGCTGGGCGTGGCGTTCCCCGCGGCCGACGAGGACGCGATTGTGGCGCTCGTGCCGCGTTTCCTCGATGTCTACGAAGCGGACATGGCGAGCCACACCACGGCGTTCGACGGCGTGGAGGCCATGCTGGCCGGGCTCGACGCGGCCGGCGTCCGCTGGGGGATCGTGACGAACAAGCCGGGCTTCCTCACCGACGCGCTGCTGCCGCGCGCGGTGCCGCACTGGAAGCCGGTGGCCGTCGTGTCGGGCGATACGTTGCCCGTCCGCAAGCCCGATCCTGCGCCGGTGCTGCACGCCTGCGCGACCGCGGGCTGCGACCCGGCGCGCTCCGTCTTCGTCGGCGACGACCGCCGCGACGTACTCGCCGGCAACGCGGCGGGCCTGTACACGGTGGCCGTGCGCTGGGGGTATCTCGACGGCGGCGATCCCGATACCTGGGGTGCCGATGTCGTCGTGGACGGCGTCGCGGATCTCGCCGCGCTGCTCGGCCTGAAGGAGGTCGCGGCATGAGCGACGGCGCCACGCAGAACTTCGTCGACAAGTGGTTGGCCGTACAGCCGCAGCAGCGGATCGCGCTCGGTTTCGTGGACGAGGCCTCGCGCGACGAACGCGTCGCGCTGGCGGCGCTCGAACAGGAGCTGATATCGTCCGCCTACGGCATCCGCGAGCCACAGGTGGCCGCCGCGAAGCTGCAGTGGTGGGCCGAGGAACTTTCGGGCGCCACGGCCAGCGGCGGTCGCCATCCGCTCACCAAGGCCCTGTTCGCGAGTCAGCGCGCGAAGCAGGTGCCGTCCGCGCTGTGGATCGCTCCCGTGCTCGCGGCGATGGCGCAACTGGAGCAGGGCACCTCGTCGGACTTCGCCGCGCAGGTCGCCGCGTCGCGCGGATTGCACGGGGCGCTCGCGGCGCTGGAGAACGCCTGGTGGTTCGGTGTCGACGCGCCGGTGGAATCCGCATCGCGCGTGGCCACCCTGGCGCACCTCGTCTTCGCGCTGTCGCGGCTCGAGCTCGACGCCGAGCGCGAGCGACTCCCCCTGCCGATGTCGCGACTGGCGCGGCATGGCCTGTCCCGCAGGCAGCTCAAGGCCGACTCGCCCGCGCGCCGCGACGCGATCCGCGCGCAGCTCGCCGAGCTGGCGCAAGGTCTGCGCGAGGCGCTCGCCCTGGCGGAACCCTTGAGTACCTTCCGGGGTGTCGAAGGACGCACGGCGCTCGCCACCGCGAAGTCCGCCTCCCGCGCCTCCGAGCCGTTCGCCGAGCTGCACCGGCGCCAGGCGCGCACGGGTCCCGCCACGGCGATCCGCGCCTGGCTCGCCGCCCGGCATGCCGGCCGGTTCGGCTGAACGGATCGTTTCCACGGCGAGCCATTGAGCCAATCAACGCGACCCCCATCTCGGTCACCGTAAGCCGGCCGACGGCTCGTCCCAAGGATATTCCCCAATGTACATCCACGATTCCCCCACCCGCCTGCTGCCCGATGTCGCCTCGCAGGAACACGCCCTGGCCATCGGCACGCTCGACTGGGTGGGCATGGACGGCATGGAGATGCCCGTCGCGTTCGACGCCGGTGACGGCGACGTCCGCTCGACGGGCGCCCGCGTCGGTGCGTTCGTGAACCTCACCAAGCCGGAAGCGCGCGGCATCCACATGTCGCGCCTGTACCTGCTGGTCTCGGACGCCCTCTCGGCGGGACCGCTGACGGTCGCGGGCGTGCGGGGTCTGCTGGAATCGTTCCTGTCGTCGCATGAAGGCCTGTCCGACCATGCGCGCATCACCATCGGTTTCGAGCACCTGGTGCGCCGCAAGTCGCTGCGGAGCGACAACAGCGGATGGCGCGCCTACCCGATCACCATCGACGCCACCCTGAGCGGGTCGGAGTTCTGCCTGCAGATCACCACCGACGTCGTCTATTCGTCCACGTGTCCGGCGTCGGCCGCGCTGTCGCGCCAGCTGATCCAGGACAACTTCGCGAAAACCTTCGCCGCCGACCAGCCGCTCGACCGCGAGACGATCCTCGCCTGGCTCGGCACGGAGCAGGGCATCGTCGCCACGCCGCACGCGCAGCGCAGCACGGCGACGATCCGCGTCAAGCCGACGGGCGAGGGCGTGTTCAACCTGATCGGCATGATCGACAACGTCGAGAACGCGCTCGGCACGCCGGTGCAGACCGCCGTGAAGCGTGCCGACGAGCAGGCCTTCGCGCTGGCCAACGGCCAGAACCTTATGTTCTGCGAAGACGCCGCTCGCCGCATCCAGAAGGCCCTTTCGGACGACGGCAACATCGCCGACTTCCACCTTCGCGTGGCGCACCACGAAAGCCTGCACCCGCACGACGCGGTGGCGTTCGCTTCGAAGGTGCAGCGCTAAAGCGAACCGCAGGACCGTAGGAGCGCGCCCTGCGCGCGACATCTTTTCGCTAGGAGCTCAGACTCTGCAGCTCACGGCTCTCAAGGATGTCGCGCGCAGGGCGCGCTCCTACCTGATCCCCGGCAACAGCAAGGGATCGAGTCTCACCCCGAACCAGTTGAAGCCCCAGTGCACGTGCGGTCCCGTCGCGCGGCCCGTCTTGCCGGCCGCACCGATCACCTCGCCCTGGCTGACGCGTTGACCGACCTTCACGTCGATCCGCGAAAGATGCAGGAAGTTCGACGACAGGCCGAAGCCGTGATCGAGCAGCACGGTGCCACCGGTCAGGTAGAGGTCGGGGTTCGCGAACGTGATCACGCCCGCCGCGGGCGCCTTCACCGGCGTGCCTTCCGGTACCGCGATGTCCATGCCCGAATGCGGCGCCTTCGGATCGCCGTTGTAGATCCGCTGGTTGCCGAAGCGGCCGCTGATCCGCCCCGTCACCGGCCAGACGAAGCCTTTCGCGAAGTCCTCGCGGTCGTCGTCGCGGTTGCGCGCGGCCACCACCGACGCCTGCTCGCGTTCGATGCGCGCCGCGATGGCCGGCGGCGGATTGACCGTCTTCGGCGGCACGCCTTCCACGCGCTCGATGGGCCAGTCGCGAGGGGTGACGGCCACGCTTCGCGTCGTCGTGCCGAGCGTCACGGCCACCGGACCCTGCTCGTCGCGGCCCACGCCGAAGACGAAGACGCCGTCGTCGCCGACGTGTACCGGCTTGCCGGCGACGGCCACCTTCGTGCCGGGCGCCACGTGGCCGATCACCAGCGCGCCTTGCGAGACGGTGGCGGGAAGGTCGGGCACGGCGGCGAGCGCCGTGCCAGCCATCGCCGCCGCGGCGAGCGCCGCTACGATTCTTCTCATCGATCGAAGGTCAGGCGCTGGCCGCGAACGTTTCCGTCCACCGTCTTGCCGTCGAAGACGCGCTGCCCGTTGACGAACGTCGACGCGATGCTGCTGCTGAAGGTGTAACCCTCGAACGGCGACCAGCCGCACTTGGACAGCACCTCTTCGCGCGTCACGGTGTGCGGCTTGTTCGGATCGACGAGCACGAGATCCGCGGCATAGCCTTCCCGGAGGAAGCCGCGGTTCTCGACGTTGAAGAGCTTCGCCGGGTTGTGGCAGACCGTCTCGACGATGCGCTCCAGGGTGAGCCTGCCCTCGGTCACGCGCTGCAGGGCGGCCTGCAGGGCGAACTGCACGAGCGGCAGGCCGGAGGGAGCCTTGTCGTACTTCTGCTCCTTTTCCTCGAGCAGGTGCGGCGCATGGTCCGTGGCGAGCACGTCGAGCCGGCCCTCGGCCAGCGCCTTCGTGATGGCCTCGCGATCGGCTTCCTCCTTGATCGCGGGATTGCACTTGATGAGGAAGCCCTTCTCGTCGTAATCGGCCTTGCCGCCGAAATGGAGGAAGTGCACGCAGGTCTCGGCCGTGATGCGCTTGCCCTCGATCGGGCCCGGCTCGAACAGCGCGAGCTCGTCGGCGGTCGAGATGTGCAGCACGTGCAGGCGGGTGTCGTGCTTCTTCGCGAGCGAGATCGCGAGACGCGTCG
Source organism: Luteibacter sp. UNC138MFCol5.1 (assembly GCF_900110505.1). Taxonomy (GTDB): domain Bacteria; phylum Pseudomonadota; class Gammaproteobacteria; order Xanthomonadales; family Rhodanobacteraceae; genus Luteibacter. The sequence continues at coordinate 387,278 of NZ_FODZ01000002.1, read as the reverse complement.
ACTTGATGCAGGCCTCGCGCGAGCGGATGTTCGGGTGCTCCCACGCCGGGATGTCCTCGCCGTACTTCTCGTGGGCCTTCGCGAGATTCGCGTCGATCATCGGGGTGTCTTCGCAGTGCGTGATGATCGGCACCGGGGTGTCGCGGAAGATGCCGTCGAGCGTCTCCGGGTTGTCCACCAGCATGTTGCCGGTGGACGCACCCATGAACACCTTCACGCCCGGGGCCGCCTTCGGATCGAGCGCGCGGATCGCCTCGAGGTTGTCGTTGCTCGCACCCATGTAGAACGCGTAATTGACCACGGACGAACCGGCCGCGATGTCGTACTTGTTCTCGAGCGATTCGCGGTCGAGCGCGGGCGGCTTCGTGTTGGGCATCTCCATGAAGCTGGTGATGCCGCCGGCGGCGCAGGCGCGGGATTCGTGCGCGATGTCGGCTTTCTGGGTGAGGCCCGGCTCACGGAAGTGCACCTGGTCGTCGATCATGCCGGGAAGCAGCCACAGGCCCGTGGCGTCGATCACCTGCTCGTCACGTTCCTTTTCCAGGTTCTGCGCGATGGTCGCGATTTTTCCGTCACGGACGCGGAGGTCGGCGACGAACCGCTTGCCCTCGTTGACGAGTTCGGCGTTCTTGATGAGCCAGGCATCAGTCATGGGTATGTGCTCCTTGGGCGCCGCAGCGGCGCAGGACGAAGTGATCGGGAACGGGATCGTCGCCGCCGGCGCACATCGGCTGGCAGCGCAGCAGGCGCCAGGCGCCGAGGGTGCCGCCGCGCAACGGACCGAAGCGCGCTATGGCAACGCGTGCATAATCGGAACAGGATGGGTGGAAGCGGCAGCGGGCTCCCAGCATCGGGCTCAGCCACCGCTTGTAGAAGGACAACAGGAATAGGAGGAGGCGGGTCACTGTGGGTCCGGTGTCGACCGGCGTAGGCCAATGCACAGTATCCCAGAAGATAGGTTGCTGGGGTAACGCATCTGGGCTATAACACCCCGCCGCCACGGCTACCGAGGTGAAGGATATGGCGAAAAACGCTCGTAGTTCCGCAGCCGCCAAAGGCGCCGCCAAGAAGGGCGGGGCAGGCGACGTGAAGAAGACAGGGAAAGTCGTGGCCGGGGCGAAGGCGACGAAGGCGCCGGCGAAGACCGCCGTGCGCGCCGCGGCGAAGCCCGCCACGAAGAGCGCCGCGAAGCCGGTTGCCAAGAAGGCGGCCGCGCCCGCGAAGAAGGCCGCTGCCGCGCCGGCGAAGGCCGCCGCGAAGAAGCCGGCCGCGAAGGCGGCTCCGGTGAAGAAGGCCACCGCCGCGAAGAAGGAAGCGCCGAAGGCCACCAGCAAGACCACGGCGAAGCCGGCGCCGGCCAAGGCCGCACCGGTCGCCACGACCAAGGCGGCACCCGCGAAGTCCGCCAGCAAGACACCCGCGGCCCCGAAGGCCGCACCCGCCCCGGCGCCGAAGCCGGCGGCCAAGACCGCCGCGGCGGCCGTACCCGCGCCCGACACGGGTCGCAAGGCATCGGCCGTTGCCGCCACACCGCCCCGGACGGCGTCCGCGGTGGGTGGCGAATCCTCATCCAGAACCGAGAAGTCCGCGCAAGCCAGCATGAACAGCACTGCCCCCAATTCCGCCGACAACGGCATCACGCGCGAAGACGGCCGCTACGCGCTGCCCGCTTCCACCATCATCGACCTGCCGAAGGGCTATCGCCCGAACGACGACGAGGAGTACATGAATCCTCGCCAGCTCGCCTACTTCCGCAACAAGCTGAAGGATTGGCGCGAGCAGCTCGTCGAGGAGTCGCGCCAGACGATGGACAACCTCCGCGAGGAAGTCCGCGACGTGGGCGACGAAGCCGAGCGCGCCACCCGCGAGACGGAAAACTCGCTCGAGCTGCGCACACGCGACCGCTACCGCAAGCTGATCTCCAAGATCGACAAGGCGCTGCGCCGCATCGAGGAAGGCCGCTACGGCTTCTGCGAGGAAACCGACGAGGAAATCGGCGTGGACCGTCTCGACGCGCGTCCGATCGCCACGCTCTCGCTCGATGCGCAGGAGCGCCGCGAGCACCTGCAGAAGCAGATGGGCGACTGACGCCTTTCCGGCGTCGCCATGAAAAAGCCCCGCATCGCGGGGCTTTTTTTTAACTGCCGTAAGCCGGGTGGGAGCCGATCGCACCGGCGATCCCGCGGCAGCGGGCCGACGGAGCGGTCGAGCGAAACCGTCAGTGCCCCAGCGCCTCCGCCGCGTACGCTTTCAGCCTCGCCAGCATCGCTGCCAGCCCGTTCGACCGCGTCGGCGACAGATGCTTGGCCAGCCCGATCTGCTGGATGAAATCCGGCGGCGTGTCGACGATCTCCTGCGCGGGGCGATCGGAGTACACCCGCAGGACCAGCGCGATGAGGCCGGAAACGATCGCCGAATCGCTCGCTGCATCGAAGTGCATCTTCGATGCGTCGCCCGAGGGGATCAGCCACACCATCGATTGGCAGCCGTGGACGCGGTTCTCCTCGGTCTTGCGATCGTCCGGGAAGGGCGGCAGCTGCCGGCCAAGGTCGATCAGGTACTGGTAGCGCTCCGTCCAGTCGCCGAAAAAGGCGAACTCCTCGGCGATGGCGGCCTGGGCGTCGAGGGCGGTGGGTTCGAGTGGCGTGCTCATGCCTTCACCACGCTCCAGCGGGTGCCCTGCGCGCCGTCCTCGATCGCGATGCCCAGCTCCTTGAGCTGATCGCGGATGGCGTCCGAACGGGCGAAATCCTTCGCCGCGCGGGCCGCGCGGCGCTCCTCGAGCAGCGCCTCGATGGCGGAGGCGTCGATCTCCTCGCCCGTATTGCCCTGCCGGAACCAGGCTTCCGGGTCTTGCTGGAGCAGGCCCAGTAGCGCGCCGCCGCCGATCAGGGCGGCCTTGGCGGCCGCGCGGTCGTCGCCCGTGGCACGACGGGCCGCGTCCGCGAGCTGCGAGAGTTCGGCCAGCGCCTGGGGCGTGTTCAGGTCGTCGCACAGCGCGGCCTCGACCGCCGCCGGCACGACGGGATCGCCCGCAACGACGTCGGCCATGTCGCGCAGCACGCCGTACCAGCCGTCGAGCGTGCGCACGGACTGCGTCATCGCCGCGTCCGACCAGTCCAGCGGCTGGCGGTAGTGGCCGCGCAGCAGCATCAGGCGCAGGGCCTCGCCGGGGTGCTTGCCGAGCAGCTCGTGCAGCTGGAGCACGTTGCCGAGCGACTTCGACATCTTGCGGCCGTCGAAGGTCAGCATGCCGTTGTGCAGCCAGAAGCGGGCGAACGTCTTGCCGCCGTGGGCGCACATGCTCTGGGCGATCTCGTTCTCGTGGTGCGGGAAGGTGAGGTCCACGCCACCGGCGTGGATGTCGATGGTCTCGCCGAGGTGCGCCTCGCTCATGGCGGAGCACTCGATGTGCCAGCCTGGGCGGCCACGGCCCCACGGGCTGTCCCAGCCGGGCAGGGTGTCGTCGGACGGCTTCCAGAGCACGAAGTCGCCCGGGCTCTTCTTGTAGGGGGCGACCTCCACGCGCGCGCCGGCGAGGAGCTCGTCGGGATCGCGGCCCGACAGCGCGCCGTAAGCGGGGAAGGACTCGACGTGGAACAGCACGTGCCCTTCGGCCTCGTACGCGTGCCCGGTGGCGATCAGGCGCTCGATCATCGCCACGATCTGGGGAATGTGGTCCGTGGCGTGTGGCTCGACGTCCGGGGGCGCCACGCCGAGGCGGGCGGTGTCCTCGCGGTACGCCTGGGCGAAGCGCTCGGTGATCTGGGCGATGGGCACGCCCGCGGCGGCGGCCGCCTTGTTGATCTTGTCGTCGACGTCCGTGATGTTGCGGGCGTAGACCACGTGCGGGAAATGCCGGCGCAGCAGCTTGACCAGGACGTCGAACACGACCGGAGGCCGCGCGTTGCCGATGTGGATGTAGTTGTAGACGGTCGGCCCACAGACGTACATCGTCACCCGCTGCGGATCCAGGGGGGCGAACGCCTCCGTGCGGCGCGAAAGGGTGTTGTAGAGCGAGATCGGCATCGAGGTTCCGTGGGGGCAGCGCGCTTCGGGTGACCGGCCGGAGATAGTAGCAAGGGATGGCCCCGTTCTGGGGCGGGTCGGCCTGCCTCGCACGCGCGGGGGGCGAATCGGTTGACATGGAGGACGCCCTTTTTCTCAGGGCCTTCTAAGCGTGGATTCAGCGTGATCTTGATGAAATGCTCGCCAGCGGGCGCGCCTGTGCACCTGCCTGGAGGTCTACCTACATGTCTCGCCTGCTCATCCCCGCGCTCATCCTCGCGGTTTTCGCCACCGGTGCCAGCGCCCAGGACGGACGCTATGGCCCGCCGCCGGGTCCGCCGCCGGCCGGTCCGGACGACAACACCCATTTCGGCTGGGCCGACGTGCTGCGCGTCGATCCGGTGTACGGCGTCGCGCGTGTCGAAACGCCGCGCCAGGAGTGCTACGACCAGCCGGTGGTCCGCCGCGAATCCAGTGGTAACTCCACGGCCGGCACGATCCTGGGCGCCGTCGTGGGCGGCGTGCTCGGCAACACTGTCGGCAAGGGCGACGGCCGCAAGGCCGCGACCGTGGTCGGCGCGGTCGCCGGCGGCGCCGTCGGCAACAACATTTCCCGCAGCGGCGATCGCACGTACGAGAGCACGGAAACCCGCTGCCGCGACGTCAGCTCGATCTCCGAGCAGCGCCGCATCGCAGGCTACGATGTCGAGTACCGCTACCGCGGCGAGGTCTACGTATCCCGCCTGAACTACGATCCGGGCGAGCGCCTGCGGGTCCGGGTGAACGTCTCGCCGGCGGACTGAGACCGGCGTAGGGGTGTGACGAAGGCCACGGGAAACCGTGGCCTTCTCGTTTCTGGGGCGGGACGCACGCCCCGCCCGCCGCCCACCCATTGCGCGCCGCACCAATACCCGGCATCATCAGCGTTCCTTTCAAGGCTCCGACCCTGTGTCCCACACCGTCTACACCGCGATCGTCCTGACCAGCGCCCGTATGGCCGCGGGGATGACGTCGCGTGCTCGTCGACCGTACATCGGATACTCGGCCGGGTAGGCTGTCGCGCGCGTTTCATTCGTACCGACTAAAAAACCCGGCCATGCGCCGGGTTTTTTCGTTTCCGATTCCTCCTTTCCATCACGGCCCCCGGGCCACCGACCGATCTGGACCGCCATGACCGTTCGCCATTTCCTCTCCACCCAGGACTACAGCCGCGCCGAGATCGACGCGCTGCTCGAGCAGGCCGCCGCGTTCAAGCGGTCGCCGCAGGGCCAGCAGCTGGCCGGCAAGTCGATCGCGCTGATGTTCTTCAACCCGTCGATGCGGACGCGGACGAGCTTCGAGCTGGGCGCGTTCCAGCTGGGCGGTCATGCGATCGTGCTGTCCCCGGGCAAGGACGCCTGGCCGATCGAGTTCGAGGTCGGTTCGGTGATGGACGGCGACACGGAAGAGCACATCGCCGAGGTGGCGCGCGTGCTGTCGCGCTACGTCGACCTGATCGCGGTCCGCGCGTTTCCCAAGTTCGTCGACTGGTCCGTCGATCGCCAGGACAAGGTGCTCAACGCGTTCGCGCGGTACGCCACGGTGCCCGTGATCAACCTCGAGACGATCACCCATCCCTGTCAGGAGCTCGCCCATGCGCTGGCGCTGAAGGAGCATCTCGGGGATCTGCAGAACAAGAAATACGTGCTGACCTGGACGTACCATCCGAAGCCGCTGAACACGGCGGTGGCGAATTCGGCGCTGCTGATCGCGACCAAGATGGGCATGGACGTCACGCTGCTGTGTCCGACGCCCGAATACATCCTCGACGAGCGCTACATGGAATTCGCCCGGACCAACGCCCGCGAAAACGGCGGCTCGCTGCAGGTGTCGCACGACATCGAGTCGGCCTACAGCGGCGCGCACGTGATCTACGCGAAGAGCTGGGGCGCCATTCCGTACTTCGGCCGCTGGGACGAGGAAAAGGCGATCCGCGACGCGAACAAGCACTTCATCGTCGACGAGGCCAAGATGGCCCTGACCGACAACGGCCTCTTCAGTCATTGCCTCCCGCTGCGCCGGAACGTCAAGGCGACGGACGCGGTGATGGATTCCCCGGCCTGCATCGCCATCGACGAAGCCGAGAACCGCCTGCACGTGCAGAAGGCGGTCATGGCGTCCCTCATCTCCCAGCCGGGCACGACATCCGGCCTCGGTTTCTGATCCTTCCCATCCGCCAAGCCCACCCTTTTCCTCCGGAGCCCGCATGTCCAGCAACGATATCGTCCTCGCCTTCTCGGGCGGCCTCGACACCAGCTTCTGCGTTCCCTACCTGATCGAGCGCGGCTACGCCGTGCACACCGTCTTCGTGGACACGGGCGGCGTGTCGGCCGAGGAGCGCGAGTACATCGAGCAGCGCGCCCACGAGCTCGGCGCCGCGTCGCATCGCACCGTCGACGCCGCCCAGGCGATCTGGGACACCTTCGTCACGCCGCTGATCTGGGCCGGCGAGTTCTACCAGGGCCAGTACCCGCTGCTGGTCTCGGACCGCTACCTGATCGTGAAGGCGTCGCTGGAGCGCTGCGACGAACTCGGCACGAAGCTGTTCGCGCACGGCTGCACCGGCATGGGCAACGACCAGGTGCGCTTCGACCTCACCGTGAAGGCCCTCGGCGATTACACCATCGTGGCGCCGATCCGCGAGATCCAGCGCGAGCACACGCAGGTGCGCGCGTACGAGCAGAAGTACCTCGAGGACAAGGGGTTCGAAGTCCGCGCCAAGACCAAGCACTACACGATCAACGAGAACGTGCTGGGCGTGACCATCTCGGGCGGCGAGATCGACGCATGGGAGATTCCGGAAGAGGGCGCCGTCGCCTGGTGCGCGCCGCGCTCCGAATGGCCGGTGGAACCTCTGCGCATCGAGCTCGGCTTCGAGAAGGGCACGGCCGTGTCGCTCAACGGCAAGGCCGCGTCGGGCCCCGAGATCCTCGGCTTCCTCAACCGCGAGCTGGCGAAGTACGGCGTCGGCCGCAGCCTCTACACCGGCGACACGAACATCGGCCTGAAGGGCCGCATCGTGTTCGAGGCGCCGGCGCTGACCGCGCTGCTCACCGCGCATCGCGCGCTCGAGGAGACCGTGCTGTCGAAGCAGCAGAACCGCTTCAAGCCGGAAATCGGCCGCAAGTGGACCGAGGTGGCGTACGAGGGCTTCTTCAACGACCCGATCAAGGCGGACCTCGAGGCCTACCTCGTGTCGACGCAGCGCAAGGTCGACGGCAAGGTCGTCATCGAGACGCGTGGCGGCACCGTCTACGCGGTGAAGGTCGAATCGAAGAACATCCTGCATTCGAAGAAGGCCACCTACGCGCAGGCCGCCGACTGGGGCGTCGCCGAGGCCGAGGGCTTCATCAAGCTCTACGGCATGAGCTCGACGATCTGGGCGGAAGTCGACCGCGCGAACGGGAACTGATCCGGAATCATGGACACGCTTCTTCAGGACACCCTCACGCACCTGCGCGCGCTCGTCGGATACGACACGCGCAACCCGCCACGAACCATCGGCACCGACGGGATCTTCGACTACCTCCGCGCGAACCTTCCGGGGTTCCAGGTGGAGGTCACGGATTTCGGTGCCGGTGCCGTGAACCTCTACGCCGTGCGCGGCACGCCGAAATACCTGTTCAACGTGCACCTGGACACCGTGCCGGACTCGCCGCACTGGACGGCGAGCCCGCACGAGCTGCGCGTGACGGAAGATCGCGCGATCGGCCTCGGCGCCTGCGACATCAAGGGCGCCGCGGCCGCGCTCGTGGCCGTCGCCAACGCGAGCCAGGGCGACATGGCGCTGCTGCTGTCGACCGACGAGGAAGCCAACGATGCGCGCTGCATCGACGGCTTCCTCGCGACGCCGCGCGACTACGAGGCGGTGATCGTCGCCGAGCCGACGAAGGGTGAGGCGGTGCTGGCGCATCGCGGCATCCATTCGGTGCAGATGCGTTTCCAGGGCAGGGCGGGGCATGCGTCCGGCGAGCAGAAGCCGTCGGACAGCGCGCTCCACCAGGCCATCCGCTGGGGCGCCGCCGCGCTCGACCACGTGCAGGCGCAGTCGCACGAGCGCTTCGGTGGCCTCACCGGCCTGCGCTTCAACATCGGCAAGGTCGAGGGCGGCATCAAGGCCAACGTGATCGCCCCCACCGCCGACGTGCGCTTCGGCTTCCGGCCGCTGCCGTCGATGGATGCCGACCGTCTCCTCGAGACGTTCCGCACGCTCGTCGCGCCGCACCCCGTGGAGTACGGCGAAACGTTCCGCGGCGACTCCCTGCCGGCGGGCGACACCGCCACGGCGGAGGCCCGCCGCCTCGCCGCGCGCGACCTGGCGGACGAACTCGGCATCCCGGTCGGCAACGCCGTCGACTTCTGGACCGAGGCCGCGCTGTTCTCGAAGGCCGGTTACACCTGCTTCGTCTACGGCCCCGGCGACATCGCGCAGGCGCACAGCGCCGACGAATGGGTCGCCCTCGACCAGCTCGCGCATTACGCCCAGACCATCCATCGGATCGTGGACAGTGGACTCTAATAAGCACACCAGGAAAACGATCGTCCGCCTGCTCTCGTCGATGGGCAGCGCGCGCGAAATCCAGCAGTACCTCAAGCGCTTCTCGCAGGTGGACGCCGCCCGCTTCGCCGTGGTGAAGGTCGGCGGCGCGGTCCTGCGCGACGAGTTGCCGGACCTCACGTCGTCGCTGTCGTTCCTGCAGCAGGTCGGCCTGACGCCGATCGTGCTGCACGGCGCGGGTCCGCAGCTCGACGAAGAACTTTCGGCGGCGGGCATCGAGAAGAAGACCGTCAACGGCCTGCGCGTCACCTCGCCGGAAGCCCTGGCGATCGTGCGCCGCGTGTTCCAGGCGCAGAACCTGCGACTGGTCGAGGCCCTGCAGGAGGTCGATACGCGCGCCACGTCCGTGCCGTCGGGCGTGTTCACCGCGGACTACCTCGACCAGGACACCTTCGGCCTGGTGGGGCGCGTGCGCGACATCAACCTCGCGCCGATCGAGGCGAGCCTGCGCGCGGGTTCCATTCCCGTGATCGCGAGCCTCGGCGAAACCGATGCCGGCCAGATCCTCAACATCAACGCCGACTTCGCCGCGAACGAGCTCGTGCGCGTGCTGCAGCCGTACAAGATCGTTTTCCTCACTGGCACGGGCGGCCTGCTCGACGGCGACGGCAACGTGATCGATTCGATCAACCTGTCGACCGAATACGACCAGTTGCTGCAGCAGCCATGGCTGCATTCGGGCATGCGCCTGAAGATCGAGCAGATCAAGGACCTGCTCGACGACCTGCCGCTGACCTCGTCGGTGTCGATCACGCGGCCCGCCGAACTGGCGAAGGAACTGTTCACGCACAAGGGTTCCGGCACGCTGGTCCGGCGCGGCGAGCGCGTGCTGCGCTTCGATTCGTGGAACGACGTCGATCTCGGCCGCATGCGCCAGCTCATCGAATCGAGCTTCGGCCGCACGCTCGTCGGTAACTACTTCGAACGCACGAAGCTGTATCGCCTCTATGTCTCGGAGAACTACCGCGCGGCGATGATCCTCACGCAGGAGGAAGGCTTCGCGTATCTCGACAAGTTCGCGGTGCTGGACGACGCGCAGGGCGAAGGCCTCGGTCGCGCCGTATGGCAGGTGATGCGCGACGAGAACCCGAAGCTGTTCTGGCGTTCGCGCCACGGCAACGTGATCAACCACTTCTACTACGCGGAGTCGGACGGCTGCTTCAAGCAGACGCGCTGGAAGGTGTTCTGGTACGGCCTGGACAGCTTCGCCGACATCGAACGTTGCGTCGCGCACAGCGCCACGCGCGAACCCACCCTGCAGGACTGAACGGTCATGGCGAACAAGACCATCGGCATCGTCGGCGCGCGTGGCCACACGGGCGCGGAACTGATCAAACTCATCGTCGGTCATCCGGGCCTCGATCTCGCGTTCGTCTCGTCGCGCGAACTCGACGGGCAGCGCCTGGCCGATCACAGCGACGCCTACGCGGGCGAGCTCCTCTTCAGCAATCTCGATCCGGCCGCCGTGGCGGCCGCCGGCGCCGACGTGGTGGTGCTCGCGCTGCCCAACGGCAAGGCCGCGCCCTACGTGGAGGCGATCGACAAGGCGGGGGGATCCACGGTGATCGTCGACCTCTCGGCCGACTACCGCTTCGACGAGCGCTGGTACTACGGCCTGCCCGAGCTCTACCGCGACCGCTGGCGCGGCGAGAAGCGCATCAGCAATCCCGGTTGCTACGCGACGGCCGTGCAGGTGTCCATCGCGCCGATCAAGGACCTGCTGGCGGCACCCCCGGTGTCCTTCGGCGTGTCGGGTTACTCGGGCGCCGGAACCACGCCGTCCGACCGCAATGATCCCGAGAAGCTGCGCGACAACCTGATGCCGTACTCGCTGACGGGGCACATGCACGAGAAGGAAGCGAGCCGCCACCTCGGCCTGCCCGTCGAATTCATGCCGCATGTGGCGCCGCACTTCCGCGGCCTCACCGTCACCACGAACCTGTATCTGGCGAAACCGGCGAAGCGCGAGGACATCGTGCGCCGCTACGAGGCCCGGTTCGAGAACGAGAAGCTCATCCATGTCGTCGACGAGGCGCCGTGGGTCAGCCGGATCGCGAACCGTCACCATCTCGAGGTCGGCGGCTTCGCCCTGTCGACGGATGGCCGTCGCGTGGTCGTCGTGGCCACCCTCGACAACCTGCTCAAGGGCGCGGCGACCCAGGCCATGCAGAACGTCAATCGCGCGCTCGGCTTCGACGAGCTCACCGCCATCCCGCTGTAGCGCACCAAGGAATCATCGATGACCCAGCCGCTCTGGCAGAAATCCGACACGCAGGTCGACGCGCGCATCATGCGGTTCCTCGCAGGCAACGACGTCGTGCTCGATCGCGAGTTCTTCCTCCACGACATCACCGCGAGCAAGGCGCACGTCGAAGGCCTCGCCAACATCGGGGTCGTCAGCCCGGACGAGCGCGACGCGCTCAAGCGCGAACTGGACGCGCTGGCCGCCGACTTCTCCGCGGGCAGCTTCGTGCTCGACGAGCGTTTCGAGGACGGGCACTCGGCGATCGAGGCGCGTCTGACGGAGCGCCTTGGCGACGCCGGGCGCCGCGTTCACACCGGGCGTAGCCGCAACGACCAGATCCTCGTGGCCACGCGTCTGTGGCTGAAGGAGAAGCTGGCGACGCTCGAGGCCCTGTGCCGGCGCGTCGCGGAGGTCTGCCTCGAGCGGGCCGCCGGCGAGGCGCTGCCGATGCCCGGCTACACGCACATCCAGCGCGCGGTGGTCTCGTCCACCGGCATGTGGTTCGCCGCGTTCGCGGAGGCGTTCATCGACAACACGCTGCGCGCCCGCCAGGCGCTGGAACTGATCGACGCGAATCCCCTCGGCACCGCGGCGGGCTACGGCGTGAACGTGGGGCTCGACCGCGCGCATACGACGCAGGCGCTCGGTTTCGGCCGCATGCAGGTGTCGCCGATCTACGCGCAGCTGTCGCGCGGCAAGTTCGAGATGGCGGCGCTCGACGCCGTCGGCACGGCGCTGCTGGACACGCGCCGGCTCGCGTGGGATCTCTCGCTGTTCACCACCGCCGAGTTCGACTTCGTGAAGCTGCCCGCGGAGTACACGACGGGCTCGTCGATCATGCCGAACAAGCGCAATCCCGACGTCGTCGAACTGCTGCGCGCCAGCTACGCGAGCGTGGCGGCGGCGCGTACCGAGATCGAGCAACTGCTCTCGCTGCCGTCGGGCTACCAGCGCGACCTGCAGTTCTCCAAGGGCTCGCTGTTCCATGGTTTCACCATGGGGCTCGGCGCCCTGGAACTGCTGCCGGACATGCTCGCCCGTTTCGAGTGGAAGGCCGACCGCATGCGCGCGGCCATCGAGCCGGCGATGTACGCGACCGACGTCGCGATCGAGCAGGCCGTGGCCGGCGTGCCGTTCCGCGACGCGTATCGGGCGGCTGCGGAGACGGCGGCGTCGGCGGGCGAGGGGCGCTCGCCCGAATCGAGTCTCGCCGCGCGCACGTCGCCCGGCGCGGGCAACGACCTGATGCTCGACACGTTGCGCGCGCGCCTCGCGGCGCTGGCTGGCTGACGCCCGGTCGCCGGCGGGCGGCGGTCCGCTTGGCCGTAGGGGGTATGACGGGGGAGGATCGATGGCGTTCACCGAACAAGCGCTGCCACCCTGGCGGCGCGCCGTCCTCAAGGTCGGCAGCAGCCTGCTGACGACGCCGGAGGGCGCCTTGACCGGCGCCCACGCCGTCGCGCTCGCGTCCTTCGTGGCGGCCTCCCGCGCGCAGCGACGCGAGGTGGTGATCGTTTCCTCGGGCGCGGTGGCGGCGGGCCGTGGGCTCGCCGCGCCACAGCGGGGCAGCGGACTGGTCGGACGCCAGGCGCTCGCCGCGCTCGGACAGACGCGCCTCGTCGCGCTCTGGCAGGGGTTCTTCGACGACGCGGCGGTGGCGCAGGTGCTGCTCACGCACGACGACCTGCGCCACCGGCGCCGTTACCTCAACGCGCGCTCCACGCTGCGTGAATTGCTGGCCCTCGGCGCCATTCCGGTCATCAACGAGAACGACACCGTCGCGGTCGACGAGCTGAAGGTCGGCGACAACGACAACCTCGCGGCCATCGTCGCGGCGCTCGTCGACGCGGACCTCCTGCTCATCGCGTCCGACGTGGCCGGCTTGTACAGCGCGGACCCGCGCGCGGTCATCGACGCGATGGCCATCGACGATGTCGCGGCCGTCACGCCCGCGCTCCTGGCCAGCGCCGGCGGCGCCGGCAGTCGGGCCGGCACGGGCGGCATGCGTACGAAACTCGAAGCGGCGGAAAAGGCCGCCTCGGCGGGCATCGAGACGGTCATCTTCGACGGCCGGAACGCGGCCGTCGTGGGCCGGCTCGCTACCGGATTGCTGTCCGGCACGCGTTTCCGCGCGCAGGGCGGCCGTGTCGCCGCGCGTACGTCCTGGTTGCGCCACGCGCCGATAGCTGGACGTATCGACGTCGACGCGGGGGCGGCCGCCGCGCTGCGTTCGCGCGGGGCGTCGCTCCTGCCCGGCGGCGTGACGAGCGCCACGGGCGACTTCGCACGGGGCGACGTCGTCGAGGTGGCCGAGGGCGACCGCGTCACCGCGCGCGGCATCGCGCAGTACGCGGCGGGCGACATCCGCCGCCTCGCCGGCAAGCACACGCGCGAGATCGAGGCCGTGCTCGGCTACAGTTACGGCGAGACGATCATCCACCGCGACGACCTCGTCGTCCTTCCCGGCTGAGGGAGCGCGCCATGACATCGAATCTTCGCGAACGCGCACTGGCCTGCAGGGAAGCTTCTGCCGCGGTGGCTGCGCTGGACACCGCGGCGAAGCGTCGCCTGCTGCACCGGATGGCGTCGTGCCTCGCGGAGGACGCGTCGCTCGTCGTCGCGGCGAACGCGCTCGATATGGAGGCGGCCCGCGCGAACGGGACGAGCGACGCCATGCTCGATCGCCTGCGCCTCGATCCGTCGCGGATCGACGGCATCGTCGCGGCCATCCGCGACGTCGCCGCGTTGCCCGATCCGGTCGGCGTCGTCACGCGTCGCGACGTGCGACCCAACGGCATCGTCGTCGAGCGCGTGCGCATTCCGCTCGGGGTGGTCGCGATGATCTACGAAGCGCGCCCCAACGTCACGGCGGATGCCGCCGCGCTCTGCCTGATGGCGGGCAATGCCGTGATCCTGCGCGGCGGATCGGACGCCATGCGGTCGAACCTCGCCATCGCCGCGTCGCTGCGGCGCGCGCTGCGCGAGGAGGGCCTGCCGGAAGCGGCCATCACCCTGCTGGACGATCCGCGCCGCGAAACGATGGTCGAGCTGCTCCAGCTCGCCGACATCGTCGATCTCGCGATTCCCCGCGGCGGCGAAGGCCTCATCCGCTTCGTCACGGAGCACGCGCGCGTGCCGGTGATCAAGCACTACAAGGGCGTCTGCCACCTCTACGTCGACCGCGCGGCGGACCCCGAGCTCGCGCTGCGCCTGCTCGTCGACGGCAAGACGAGCCGACCCGGTGTGTGCAACGCGCTCGAGACGTTGCTGGTCCATCGCGACATCGCCCCGGCGTTCCTGCCGCCGGCCATCGCGCGCTTGCGCGAACTCGGTGTCGAGATCCGCGCCGACGACGCGACCCGCGCGCTCGTCCCCGGCCTGTCGCCGGCCAGCGAGGACGACTACGCCGCGGAATTCCTGGCGCTGATCCTCGCCGTCCGTATCGTCGACGACATCGACGACGCCATCGCGCACATCCGGCGCCATGGCTCGGATCACACCGAAGTCATCGCCACGACGGATACCGCGGTGGCAAGCCGCTTCGTCCACGCGCTGCGTTCGGCCGTGGTCATGGTCAACGCGTCGTCGCGCTTCAGCGACGGCGGCGAACTCGGCCTGGGCACGGAAATCGGCATCTCCACGACGCGCCTGCATGCCTACGGCCCCATGGGCGCCGAATCCCTGACGATCGAACGCTTCGTCGTCCGCGGCGAAGGCCAGACCCGCCACCCGACCTGACCCGAATCGCGCCCAGGTGCGCTCCAACAGCCAGTTGGAGCGCACCTGGGCGCGACATCCTTTGAGGCCATGAGCAACAGGCCCTGCGCCTCTCTTCTAAAGGATGTCGTACTTACAGGCTCATGTACGCAGCGAATACCCTCGGATGACTGTTCCAGGTCATTGAATTCAGTCCCGTCGATGACACAGAAGCATTCAATGTGCTGCGAGGAACTTACCTACGCGCCCTCAAGCACGGGACTACAGCAGAACTAGGCTTGGCAACAGAAAATCATCCGGCCGTTTGGAAGGGCGGCCAGCAGGGAAGTCGTCAATACATCGTTGGAGGGCGTACATGCGTTCGAGCAAATGGCTGCCGTGACGAGGGCCAGCGCCGTCTCGTCCCTTTGGATGATGTCGCTTGCGACATCGAAAACATACTGGTGGAAATCGCGCCGTTTTTTCAAAGCGTCGCGTTCGAGGTTCTTCATCGCCATGGTCCTTCTCGCGCCGATTGCGGCGGTGCCCGAAGTGATTCCGGCGATTTTCTCGGTTCCAGGCGACGCTTCCGTGCACCCTTGGCTTCGTGGGCTCGACTTCGCTGCGATCGTTTTGACTTACAGAACGTGGATGGCGTCCCAAAGGCCTTTCTCGCCGGATGTCTCGATGTTCCATGTGCTCGTGACCTGTGCTTCGCCGTGGTTCCTTCGCGCTAGTGGAGCGGTCGGCGCCCTTGTCGCATCCTGGCCAGTCATGTTGCTGACCATCGGCCTGATGGCTCTTGGCGACCTGCGAGCGGCCCTGACTGCCTTGCTGGCAGTTGGCTCAGCACGGGTCGCCGGCGGCGCAAGAACGTGGTGGCCTTGGCAAATGCGGTTCCATGCGCGTCACGACCTTCGATCGAGCGAGCGGATGGCCACCGTGCTTCTGCGCAGCGCGTGCACCGACATGAGTCCAGCGCGTCACGCCGGGAATCTCGTGCGGTACGCGTCCGTCGGAGGCGTCGTGGCGTGGAGCATGCATTTCGCAGCATCCGACGACGGGATGGCTGTGTCGACGCTGGTGCTGGTCGCTTCGGGTGCCGTAGCGGTGATTCCCATCCGTGGCATGGCTGAGGCTGCGCGCGAACGTATGCTCGGGGTGGCTCCGATGCTCGCTATCGCGCCGCGCGTTGAATGGCTCTCCGCCGCGCGGGTCCTCGTCGGTGCGTGGTTCGTCGTCGCCATGGAGGTCGTTCTCGTCCTTGGCGCTGGTGCTGGAGATTTGCCCATGGGCGCGCCGCTACTGGCATCCACGATGGCGAATGGGCTCGTCGTTTGTGGAACGAGATCGTTCGGAATGCCTAAAGTGTTCGACTGGCTCGGAATCGGGGCGGTTTCCACCGGGCTGTCGTGGTGGTGGCCATGACGTCGCTGTCCATGGATCGTGTAAAGAAGGGCTTCGGGCCGCGGTGTGTGATCCGGGATGCCTCTGCGCGGCTTGAAGAGGGGGCTCATTTGCTGGAAGGGCCGAACGGCGCGGGAAAGTCCACCCTCATGAGCATGGTGGCGGGCATGTCGCAGCCGCTAGCTGGCTCGATCATCCTGGATGGTCATGACGTGTCGCGCCGGACACGTGCTTCCCGGAGGGCGATCGCGTTCTCCGCCGCCGAGCCCGCCTTTTTCGAGGGTGTGACGGTTGCGGAAGCCATACGATTGCACTGCGCTCTTCGCGGTGATCCGGTAGATCGATCCACGATGCTCGGCGAGGATCCGTTTCTCCTCGATTCGGTCATGGACGCACGCTTCGGCGAACTATCCCTCGGCTGGCGAAAGCGCGTGATCCTTCACATGGTTCTCGGCTCGTCGGCCGAGCTGGTGATACTCGACGAGCCGACTGTCGGACTCGATGTCCCCTCGATAGACGTCTTGCGAGAGTGGCTGATTCGGCGACGCGGTATCGCCCTCGTTACCTGCCACGAACCGTCCGCACTTCATCTACCGTGGGCCGGCAGGCATGTGCTTTGTCCGTCGCCGACCGGATCGGTGTTGCGGCACGCGTCATCGTAGGCTTGCGGGACGCGCCGATCGCGCCCAGGTGCGCTCCAACAGCTAGTTGGAGCGCACTTGGGTGCGATTCGAGCGTCCACTTCGATCGCAACCGGGTCCGCTCCAACGGAGCGCGGTCAGGCGATGGTGCCGAGGCCCGTGCGGATGCGTGTCGAGACCGACAGCATGGCGGCCCAGGCGCGCTCCAGCGCGTCGGCGAGTTCGGCACGGTCGAGGGCGACGGTTTCCGCACGGCCGCCTTCGTCGGGCACGTATTCGATCAGCACACGGTGACCGTCGATCCATGCCTGTTCGCCGGCGAGGAACGACGGATCCTCGAACGCGGCGGTGCCCGGCTCGGGTGGCATGGCGAAGGCCGTGCGGGCATCGACCGGTGCCTTGCGCAACAGATCGAGGGCTCGTTCGTACGAACCATCCTCGTCGTCGAGGTAGAGGTCGACGCGGTCCATGCGTGGCCCGACGAACAGCTCGACCGAACCGGTGAAGATGGCGTGCGTGGCGTAGCCGTCGAGGCGGAGGCGCGGGTGGGCGAGCACGTCGCGCAACGCGGCCACGTAACGGTCCGTGACATCCGCATGCTCGCGGAGCCACACGCTGCTGACGTCGTCGATCGCGGTGACGTGGCCGTCCACCTTCGCCTCGACGCCGGCATGCGATACGTGTGCCGGTCGTTCCGGAAGCGCCACGGGGAGGCCACCGGCGCGAAGGCCGAACATCACGCGGCCGGGCGCGGTGCGCAGCCAGTGCGTCACGCCCTGCATGACGAAACCGTTGCCGCGTTCGCTGTACGGCGCGGGGAACAGTTCCTGCTCGCTCATGCGTTCGCTCCGCGCCACGCTTCGATGGTTTCCACCGCGCCCAGGCAGTCCGCGTAGCGGTTGTACAACGGCGTGGGCGAGAGGCGGATCACATCCGGTTCGCGCCAGTCGCCGACGACACCGTGGCGCTCGAGATGGGCGAAGAGCGCGCGGCCCGCGTCGCGGCCCGCGCGTACACGCACGGACAGCTGCGCGCCGCGCTGCGCCGGGTCGGCCGGCGTCACGATGTCCAGCGTGTCGTCGAGGCGCGTGCGGATCAGCCAGTCGAGGTAAGCGGTGAGGCGACGGCTCTTGGTCGCGAGACGCGGCATGCCCGCGCGCGTGAAGACGTCGAGCGATGCGCGCAGCGGCGCGAGCGCCAGGATCGGCGGGTTCGACAGCTGCCAGCCATCCGCGCCGGGCGTCGGCACGAACGTGGGCCCCATCTGGAACCGTGTCGTCTTGTCGTGGCCCCACCAGCCAGCGAAACGCGGGACGTCCTCGCGTGCATGGCGTTCGTGGACGAAGGCGCCCGCGACGGCACCCGGTCCGGCGTTGAGGTACTTGTACGTGCACCAGACGGCGAAGTCCGCGCCGCTGTCGTGCAGGGCGAGCGGAAGGTTGCCCACCGCATGGGCGAGATCGAAGCCGACGACGCAGCCTTGCGCGTGTCCGAGGCGGACGATGGTGGCGAGATCGAACACCTGGCCGGTGCGGTACTGCACGCCGGGCAGCAGCACCAGCGCGACGCGTCGGCCGTGCGTGGCGATGGCGCGCTCGATGGCATCCATCGACAGGGTGCCGCCCGGACCGTCGGGCTCGATCTCGATGAGGTCGGTCGCCGGATCGAAACCGTGGAAGCGGACCTGCGATTCGAGCGCGTAGCGGTCGGTGGGGAACGCTCCGGCTTCCATCAGGATGGCGGGGCGTTCCGTGGTCGGCCGGTAGAAGCTGACCATCATCAGGTGCAGGTTCACGCCCAGACTGTTCATCGCGACGACTTCGCCGGGGCGTGCGCCCACGACCTCGGCCATCGCGTCGCGCACGTACTCGTGGTAGTGCATCCACGGCGAGCGGCCGCGGAAGTGCGCCTCCACGGCGAGGCCGGCCCAGTCGTCGAGTTCGGCCTCGATCGCCGCGCGCACGATCTTCGGTTGCAGGCCCAGCGAGTTGCCGCAGAAATACAGGCTGTCGCGTCCGTCGTGCGGCGGGATATGGAACTCGTCGCGAAAGGCGCGCAGGGGATCGGCGGCGTCCTGGGCGTCGGCCCAGGCGCGCGTCGCTTCGAAGTCGGTCATGGATCGGGTATCCGGAAGCATCAGGACGGGATGCGCGAGGCGACCTCGGCGCAACCCTTGTCGAAAGCGGCGGCGAACTTCGCGTCGTCCGCCGGACGCACGCAGCGAAGCTGGATCGCGTAGCCGCCCGTGTAGAAGTAGCGCTCGTAGTAATCCTGCTTCACCGGACCTTCCTTGGCCGTGTAGGCATTCTCGGTTGGCGAGGAAGCCTTCCTCGGCGCGTAGTCCTTGAGGCCGGAGGCGCGGCTGCGCAGGGTGCCGGCGAATTGCTGGAAGCCATTGAGGTTGGGCACCAGCTGCAGCGTGATCGACACGCGTGCGAGCGTCGCGTCCGCCTGCGTCGAGCCCGGCACCTGGAAGACCTGGCTTTCGCTGTCACGATCCTGCGACTGCATGATCGGCACCCACGCGTCGGGAACGGCGAAGCGGATCTTGCCGTCGGCCATGGCGACGTCGGTGGCGCCCAGGGTGGGGCTGGCGAAGGCGAGGGCGGTCAGAAGGACGCGCAGGGTGCGGTTCACGGTGTGGGTTCCCCAATGGATCGCGGCGCATGCCGCGTAACGGCGGCATTCTGGCACAGCGGACGCGACGCGTTCGCCTGGCGGCCGTGAGGCGCGTCACGCCACCGCGGCGACGGGCTGGAAGCGCGCCATGGGCATGCCCAGCCATTCGAGCGCGGTGCCGTGGAAGAGCCGGGCGCGGTCGGCGTCGGACAGGCCCAGCGCTTCGATGCCCGCGCCCGGCTCCTGCTCGCCGAGCGGGAACGGGTAATCGGTGCCGAGCATGACCCGGTCGGTGCCGGCGGTGGCGAGCAGGTAGCGCAGCGCCGCGTCGTCGTGCACGCAGGAATCGAAGTAGAGGCGGGACAGGTACTCGCGTGGATTGCGCGCGTTGTCGGTGGCGACCAGGTCGGGACGCATGCGGAACCCATGCTCGATGCGGCCGATGGAGTACGGAAAACTGCCGCCGCCATGGGCGAGCATGATCTTCAGCGACGGCAATCGCTCCAGCACGCC
This sequence comes from Luteibacter sp. UNC138MFCol5.1, assembly GCF_900110505.1. Classification (GTDB taxonomy): domain Bacteria; phylum Pseudomonadota; class Gammaproteobacteria; order Xanthomonadales; family Rhodanobacteraceae; genus Luteibacter. The sequence continues at coordinate 367,552 of NZ_FODZ01000002.1, read as the reverse complement.
TCCGAAGATCAGCGCGCACGCGGCGCGCGATTGCTCGGCTGGCATGCCGACGAGCCAGGGCAGCCAGTACTTCGGCATGGTGTCGGTGCCCATCATGTCCCAGGGATGGACGAGCACGGCCGCACCGAGGTCGGCCGCGGCCTCGAAGAACGGGAACAGCTCCGGCGCGTCGAGGTTCCATTCGTTGCAGTGCGAACCGATCTGCACGCCCTGCAATCCGAGCTCGTCGATGCAGCGCTCCATTTCCCGGATCGCCAGGGAGGGCGATTGCAGCGGAACCGTGCCGATGCCCGCGTAATGCCGGGGATGCGCCTCGCACACCTGCGCCATGCTGTCGTTGAGGTGCGTGTGCAGCTCGAGCGCCTGGTGGCCCCTCGCCCAGTACGAGAACATCACCGGCACCGTGGACACCACCTGCACGGCGACGCCGAAGCGCGCGTAGTCGGCGATGCGCGCCTCCGCGTCGAACGCCGATTCCCAGACCTCCCGGAAGAACCGGCCGTCCTTGTAGATCCGGTGGTGACCGCTGGTGTGGGTCATCACCGGGAAGCGGTCGTCGCCGTACCGGGCCGCGAGATCGGGCCAGTCACGGGGCAGGATGTGCGCGTGCGTATCGATCTTCAGCATGCGCCCGAGTGTAGCGCCGGGCGCATGACGGAGCCTCTCGCGGTGCAGCAAGCCTAGGCCGGGGCGGTCGAGCGGCGGGCGACGACGTGGGCGATGGTGTCGACGTTATCGGTGAGGCGATCGGTCAGCCGCTCCACGGCGTCGGCCAGCTCGCGGTCGACGCCGCGCGCCAGCGCCTCGGCCAGGGCGCGCTGGTGCTCGCGCAGGGCCGGTGGGGGCGCGACGGCCTCGGTGCGCGTGAGCGCCCCGGACTGCGCGCGCAGCGCCGCCGAGGCCTCGCGGATGAACGCGCCGACATGCGGCCATGCCTGCGCCGCCGAGGCGTCGTCGATCAGCGATTCGAGCGCCATCGACGTTCGTGCAAGGCGGTTGCCGTTGGCGTAGAGCGTTTCGGCCAGCTCGAGCAGCACGGCGGGCGTTCCGGGTTCCGCGCGCATGCGGTCGACCGACGCCTGCGCGTTCGTGCGCGCCGTGCGCGTGCGCGTGCGGACCTCGTACCGGGTCGCCACGTCGGCGGGCGCGACGAGGGCGTCTAGATAGTCCGCATAGGCGCAGAGCATCTCCGAGAGAGCCGAGCGGGCCTGGTGCCGCTCCCACGACGGCCAGAGGAGGTAGGCGAGCAGCGCGAGCGCGCTCCCTAGCGCGGTGTTCAGAACGCGGTCGGACATGGCCGAGAACGGATCGACGCCTTCGAACGAGAGCAACACGACGACGGTGCCCGTCAGCGCGGCCACCGCGATGCCGTAATGCGCGCCGGCGAGGTAGCGGAAGATCACGCAGAGCAGGGCCATGACGGCGAGATGCGCGACGACGGCATCCGGCGTGATGCGCAGGACGAAGGTGGTCAGCAGGAGGCCGAGCACCGTGCCGACGACGCGCAGCAGGCCGAAGTTGAACGTCGCGGCGAAATCGGGGCGGAGCACGATCGCCGCCGTCATCGGCAACCAGTAGCCATGCGGCAGGGCGAAGTGACGTGAAACCACGAACGCCACCGTGAGCACCACCGCGCAACGCACGGCGTGACGGAAGGCGACCGATCCCGGCGTGACGTTCGCACGCAGGATCGACAGCGCCGACGCGCTGCGCAGCGTCTTGGGCAACGCGGTTTCCGCGCGCTGCGCGCGTTCCTCGCCTCGCGAGCCGGCCCAGTTCGTGTTGCGCACCACGGCGGCGAGCTGGCCGGACAACGCCTGGATGTGCGCGCCGATGCCGATGGGCGGGGCGCCCGACAGCAACGCGCGCTCGCTGGCCTGCAGGGTGGCGAGCGCCCGTTCGGCCCGTTGCGGCGGCTCGGCGGCATCGAGGGCGTCGGCCGCGGCGATCAGCACGCGCGAGGCGTCGTTGCGGAACATCTCGCCGACGCCGTGCCGGCCCGATTCCAGTTCGGCGATCGCGACGAGTTCGAGACGGATGCGCTCCGCCAGTTCGAGCAGCACGCGGAAGGCTTCCATGGCGCGCCCATGCGCGTGGTGCCGCCCGAGCAGGGTGACCTGCAGCGTGTTCATCGCGTCGGTGAGGCCGGGAGCCTCGCCGTCTTTCTGTGGCTTGCGCGCGAGGTCCGCCAGCCCGCGGAAAACGACCGCGAGGGCGGCGCGCTCGGGACGGTAGCGCTGCAGCGGCCACGCGGCGATGGAGAACACGGCCAGCAACATGCCGCCCGCGAAGATCAGGCCGCCGCCCGCGAAGGCGCCGCGCAGATCGGTGGGGGTCGCCGCGGTGATCACGAGCAGCAGCATGCTGGTCATGCCGACGCGGGCGATGTCGGGGCCGAAGACGCCGAGCATGCCGCCGGCGAAACCGCAGACGGCGCAGGCGAGGGCCATCGGCGCGACGTAGTTGCCGATGAGGAAGCCGACGAGCGATGCCACGCCCGCCGCGAGCGCGGCGAGGAACAGACGGCTGAGGCGTTGCTGGTAGGGACCGGGCTGGTCCGAGAACATGGTGTCGAGCGCGCCGGCGGCGATGCCGATGCCGACCTGCGGATGGCCGGACCAGATGCCCAGGGCGAGCGGCAGGATCACCGCCGCCGTGTTGCGCAGGGCGACGCGCATCGGGACGTCGGGACGCTTCGTGCGGATCAGCGTTTCGATGACGCTGGCACGTAACGAGTAGCCGTTGCTCATGGTTCGGGAGGGCTCATCCATTGAGCCGACCATTCTGCCCAAACCTGCCTGACTGGAGGGCAAGCGGGACGAGGGGGACGGAGAACGCGGCCGCGTTTCCGTCCCCGTGCATCACGAAGCGCGACCTGCGAAATCGCCGGTCAGCGTGTTCACGGTGACCTTCTCGCCGGTGGTGATGTACTCGGGCACCTGCACTTCGATCCCGGTGCTCAGGGTCGCCGGCTTGGTGCGCTTGGTGGCGCTCGCACCCTTGAGTTCGGGCGCGGTGTCGGTCACCGTCAGGACGACCGAGGTCGGCACCTGCAGGCCGACCGGCGCATCGTCGATCACCTGCACGTAGTAGCCCTCGAGGTCTTCGACGATGTAGCCGGCGTTGTCGCCGACGACCGAGGCGTCGAGCGTGTACTGCGTGTAATCCTCGTCGTCCATGAAGACGAACGCGTCGCCATCCATGTACGAGAACTTCGCCGCGCGGCGCGCGAGCTCCACTTCCTTCAGGTCGTCGTCGGCGCGCAGGCTCAGGTCGAACTTGCGGTTGCCCGGGATCGAGTAGAGCGTGAAGCGGAACGTGACGTTGCCGCCGCGTGCCGTGGGCGAGCTGCGCTCGATGTCGCGGACCTGGTAGACCGTGCCGTCGTTCTCGACGACGTTACCTTTCTTGACTTCGGATGCTTTCATGGGTGTTCGACTTCGATGTCGTGGTTGGATTATTTCGGCGCGAGACGCACGGCGCCGTCGAGGCGGATCGTCTCGCCGTTGAGGTAGCGGCTGGTGAGAATGAAGGCGACCGTGTCGGCGAACTCGTCCGGCTTGCCGAGGCGGGACGGGAAGGGGATCGAGGCCGCCAGCGATTCCTGCACCTGCGGCGGCATGCCGTCGACCATCGGGGTCCAGAAGATGCCCGGCGCGATCGTGTTCACGCGGATGCCGAAGCGGGCGAGTTCCCGTGCCATCGGCAGCGTCATGCCCACCACGCCGCCCTTGGATGCCGAATACGCGGCCTGTCCGATCTGGCCTTCGTAGGCCGCGACCGAGGCGGTGTTGACGATCACGCCGCGCTCGCCGTCGTCGCCGGCGCTATTGGACTGCATCAGCTGCGCGGCCGCCTTGGCGACGTTGAAGCTGCCGACCAGGTTGACCATCACCGTGGTGGAGAACGTGGACAGCGGCATGGCGCCGTCCTTGCCGAGGACGCGGCCCGCGCCCAGGATGCCGGCGCAGTTCACGACCACGTTCAGGCCGCCCATCGCCTCGCTGGCGGCGGCGACGTTCGCGGCGACGCCATCCTCGGAGGTGACGTCGGTGCGCTGGAACGAGGCGTTCCCGCCGAGCGCGGCGACGGCGGCGCGGCCCTTCTCCTCGTTGACGTCGAAGAGCGCGACCTTCGCGCCCGCGGCGACGAGTCGCTGCGCGACGGCATGACCCAGACCGGATGCGCCGCCGGTGATGACGGCCCTGACCTGTTCGAGCTGCATGGGAACTCCGGAAATCTGGCAAAGAAGCGCATCTTAGCCGAGGGGGCCCGCGGATGCTTTCCGCGGCAGCACACGGGTTGTGGTAGTTACGGATTACACGGTGGCCAGCAGGTCGCGGAGTTCGCGCGACTGCGCCAGTCGCGCGAACGGGACCACCGGGCGGGGCGGATTCGCGGGTTCGGAGAGGAAGAGGCTCCACACGCCGACATCCCACCAGCGGCCCAGCTTGTAGCCCGCCTTGGGCCAGACGCCCGCGGGGGCGAAACCCATGGCCTCGTGCATCGCCACGCTGGTATCGCCGGGCAGGGTGATGACGCCGACCGCCTGGTTGATGCCCTGCAGGCGCATGGCGTCGAGCAGCGTGCCGTAGAGGCGGCGGGCGATGCCGCGGCGGCGGGCTTTCTCGTGCACGTAGATCGAGGTTTCCGCGATCCAGTCGTACGCCGCACGCTCGCGGAAGCGGCCCGCGTAGGCGTACGCGAGCACCTCGCCGTCTTCCTCCCAGACGAGCCATGGGTGATGGGCGAGTCGTATGCGAATGCGGCCGGCCATGGCGTCGTCGCCCGGCAGTTCCGTTTCGAAGGTGATGGCGCTGCTCTCGACGATCGGCGCGTAGATGGCGTGGCAGGCGGCGGCGTCGGTGTCGACGGCGATACGGATCACAGGGGCTTTTCCATGAAGATGCTGGACGGGGAGGCGTGATGGTCGCCGAAGGGGCGGCAGCGGCGATAGCCCGCGCGTTCGTAGAGTTCGATCGACTCGGTCTGCGCCGTGCCCGTCTCCAGCTTCACCATGCGTCCGCCGGACGCGCGGATCTCGCGTTCGAGTGCCTCCAGCATCTGCTTGCCGAGACCCATGCCACGGCAGGCCGGCAGCACGTACATGTATTTCAGCTCGGTGTAGTCGCCGTGGTCGACACCCGCGCCACAGGCGAGCGGTGTGCCGTCGACACGCGCGGTCATGAACGTCGTCTGCGGCTGCCGCAGCGCGGGCACGCTGATCGCCGGCGGTGGCACCGGGCGATCGAGGTCGGACAGGTAGATGTGCAGTTCCTCCATCAGCGAGAGCACGTCGGCGCGGCCGGGATCGTCGATGGCGAACACGAGTGACGGCGGCGTCGGCGGCACGATCAGGTCGCCGTCGTTGAGGCTGCGGAGGAAGAAGCGGTCGCAGCTGAAGTGTCCCGTGCCGCCCATGGGGGCGTCGATGCGCGTGAAGCCGAGGCGCAGGTACAACGCCTGCGCCGCGTCCATCCCGGTCAGCGTTTCGAGGTAGCAGCGGGAGAAGCCGGCGCGACGTCCCGCGTCGAGGCAGCGGCGGAGCAGCTGCGTCGCGGCACCGGTGCCGCGCGCTTCCGGCAGGAAGTACATCTTGCGCAGCTCGCAGGTTTCGTCGTCGCCGCCTTCGAGCGGCGCGATGCCGCCGCCGCCCACGGCGCGGCCGTGCATCTCGACCACGAAATACGCGCAGCGCGGCGTCGAGTAGGCCGAGGACATCGTGTCCACTTCGCGGTCGTGGATCGCGAAGCCGGGCCCGTCCGCGCCGAACTCGGGCATCACGGTGCGGATCACGGCGGCGATGTCGGCATCGTCGCGGGGTTCGATCGGGCGGATCAGGAAGTCGGCAGGCATGCGTCGATGCTGCCACGCACGACCACGCGCGCCAAGGCGTCCTTGGGCGGCGCTGCCGACGCGTTACGCGGCCGTACGCGCCCGCGTGACCCGGCTCGCCGTCTCCTTGCCCAGCTGGGCCGCCAGCCACGCGCCCGTCTCCACGAGGCGGTCGAGGTCGACGCCCGTCGTCATGCCCATGCCGTGCAGCATGTAGACGACGTCCTCGCTGGCGACGTTGCCGGTGGCGCCCCTGGCATACGGGCAGCCGCCGGTGCCGGAGACCGCGCTGTCGATCACGCGCACGCCTTCCTCGAGGCAGGCGAGGATGTTGGCGAGCGCCTGGCCGTAGGTGTCGTGGAAGTGGATGGCGAGCGCGTCCATCGGCACCTCGGCCGCCACGGCGCGCAGCATGGCGCGCGCCTTCGCCGGCGTGCCGACGCCGATGGTGTCGCCCAGCGACACCTCGTGGCAGCCCAGTTCATGCAGCCGGCGCGCGACGCGGACGACGTCCGCGATGGGAACCTCCCCCTGGTAGGGGCAGCCGAGCACGGTGGAGACGTAGCCGCGCACGGCCACGCCATCGGCGCGCGCGCGTTCCATCACGGGCACGAAGCGATCGATGGACTCGTCGATCGACGCGTTGATGTTCGCGCGGTTGAAGGCTTCCGACGCGGCGGTGAACACGGCCACCTCGGTCGCGCCGACCTCGAGCGCGCGCTCGTACCCCTGCAGGTTGGGCACCAGCACGGGGTACACCACGCCGGGCGCCTTGCGGATGCCGCGAAAGACCTCGGCGGCGTCGGCGAGCTGCGGCACCCACTTCGGGCTGACGAAACTGGTGGCTTCGATCGTGGCGAGACCGGTGGCCGAGAGGCGGTCGATCAGTTCGATCTTCACCGCGGCCGGAAGCAGGGCCTTTTCGTTCTGGAGGCCGTCGCGCGGACCGACTTCGACGATGCGGACATGGCTGGACGTGTTCAATGCGCTCTCCGGTCAGGCCGTTTCGGCGAAGCGCACGAGCACGGCGTCCGCGTCCACGAAATCGCCTTGCGCGGCCGATATCGATTCGATGGTGCCGGCGCGCGGAGCCTTCAAGGCCAGCTCCATCTTCATCGCTTCCATCACCAGCAGTTCCTGTCCTTCCTCGACGCTGTCGCCGACGGCCGCCCGGACGAGGACGATCCGTCCCGGCATCGGCGCGACCAGCTGGCGCGCGCCGGCGGTCTCCTCGCCGGTCCACGCGAACGCGGGCGCGCGTTCGAAGGTCCAGCGGCGTTCGTCGGCGTCGTGCAGGCGGATGTGCGACCCGTGGACGGCGATCGGCACACGCCGGGCCTGGCCGTCGAAACGGGCGGAGAGCACGCCGTCGCCAAGCCGCGCGCCGGACACCGTGCACGCGCGGTCGCCGAGGTGGAGGATGTAATCGCCACCGTGCCCATGGGCATCGATCTCGTGGCGGCGGGCGCCTTCCATGAGCGCGACGACGCGCTTGCCCGGATGGCCCAGGCGCCAGGCATCCGAGGCGGCCCACGGCGAGTGCGGATCCGCGGCGGGCACGTGGCGGGTCGCCTCGTCGCCGAGCAGGAACCCCGTCGCCGCCGCGAAGCGGTCCAGATCGGTGGGCGTGGCGTCGCCGGTGAGGAATTCGTCCAGATGGCGGTCGAGGTAGCCGGTGTCGATGCGGCCCTCGACCACGACCGGGTGACGCGCGAGGCGTTCGAGGAACGCGACGTTGGATTTCGGTCCGACGATTTCCGTGTCGGCGAGCACGGCGCGCAGCCGTTCGAGCGCCTGGGTGCGGTCGCGGTCGTGGACGATCAGCTTCGCGATCATCGGGTCGTAGAAGATCGTGACGGTGTCGCCGGCGACGACGCCGCCGTCGAGCCGCACATGCGCCGACGGGCGGGGCAGGTCGAGCGAAACGAGGCGCCCCGAACCGGGGAGGAAGTTCGCCTCGGGATCTTCCGCGTACAGCCGCACCTCGATGGCGTGGCCGGTCGCGCGGATCGCGTCCTGGGCCAGCGGCAGCGGCTCGCCCGCGGCGACGCGCAACTGCCACTCCACGAGGTCAAGCCCGAGCGTTTCCTCGGTGACGGGGTGCTCCACCTGCAGGCGCGTGTTCATCTCCATGAAGAAGAACTCGCCGTCCTGCGCGACGATGAATTCGACGGTGCCCGCGCCGACGTAGTCGACGGCGCGGGCCGCCGCGACGGCGGCGGCTCCCATGCGTTCGCGTCGGGCCTCGTCGAGGAACGGCGAGGGCGTCTCCTCGAGAACCTTCTGGTAGCGGCGCTGCGCGGAGCATTCGCGCTCGTTCAGATGGATGATGTTGCCGTGCGTGTCGCCGAACACCTGGAACTCGATGTGCCGCGGATGCTCCACGTAGCGCTCGAGGATCACGCGCGTGTCGCCGAACGCGTTCGCCGCTTCACGCTGCGCGGAGGCGAGCGCCTCGGCGAATCCGTCGGCATCGCGCACGATGCGCATGCCCTTGCCGCCGCCGCCGGCGGCGGCCTTGATCATCAGCGGAAAGCCCGTGCGCTTCGCTTCGTCGGCGAGATGCGCCGGATCCTGGTCGTCCCCGTGGTAGCCGGGCACCAGCGGCACGGCGTGGCGCTCCATCAGCGCCTTGGCGGCGGCCTTGGAGCCCATCGCGTCGATGCTTTCCGGTCGCGGGCCGATGAAGGCGATGCCGGCGGCCGCGCAGGCGCGCGCGAAGTCCGTGTTCTCCGAGAGGAAGCCGTAGCCGGGGTGGATCGCCTGCGCGCCGCTGCGGAGCGCCACCTCGATGATCGCGTCGCCACGCAGGTACGACTCGGCGGGCCGCGGGCCGCCGATGGGCCAGGCCTCGTCCGCGAGGCGCACGTGCTGGGCATCGGCATCGGCGGTGGAGTACACGGCGACCGTGCGGATGCCGAGGCGGCGGCAGGTCCGGATGACGCGGCAGGCGATTTCGCCGCGGTTGGCGATCAGGATGCGGTCGAACATGCGACTCCCGGCACGGGTCAGGGGCGGAGGGGAAAGGCGGGAAAATTAGCAGATCGCGCGATGTCGGCGGGTTGCGCCGCAGCATCGCGAACGCTTCGTGATTTGCAGTCGCGGAGCGGGTCTTCTAGCCTTGGGGGCCCGGATGGCGCGTCGCGCCGTCCTTTATCTCCTCCAGAGCGAGAATTCCATGCAGATCGCCAACCGCCACGCCGTCTCCTTCCACTACACGCTGACCGACGACCAGGGCAACGTCATCGACAGCTCGGAAGGCCGCGAGCCGCTGGCCTACATCCATGGCGAAGGCCATATCGTCCCGGGCCTCGAGAAGGCGCTGGAAGGCCGCCAGCCGGGCGACCAGTTCAAGGTGGACGTGGTGCCGGAGGAAGGCTACGGCGTGCGCCACGACGAACTCGTGCAGGTGGTTCCGCGCGCGGCGTTCCAGGGCGTGGAAGACCTCCAGCCGGGCATGCAGTTCCAGGGTCGCAACGACCAGGGCAGCATCAACGTCACCGTGAGCAAGATCGAGGGCGACAACGTCACCGTCGACGGCAACCACCCGCTCGCCGGCCAGACGCTGCACTTCGCGGTCGAGATCACCGACGTGCGCGAGGCGACGGAGGAAGAACTGTCGCACGGCCACGTCCACGGCGCCGGCGGTCACCACCACTAAGCGCCGGCGAGCCACCTGTGGGAGCGCACCCGGGCGCGACATCTTTTGAGGCCGTGACCCGGAGCTGGCGCGCCAGCCTGGGGATCGAGGCGAAAAGCCGTCGCGGCCAGGTCCGCTCCCACCACCATCGCACCTGTAGGAGCGCGCCCTGCGCGCGACATGTTTTGAGGCCGTGACCGGGAGCTGGCGCGCCAGCCTGCGGACCGGCCAGGTCCGCTCCCACCACCATCGCACCTGTAGGAGCGCGCCCTGCGCGCGACATCTTTTGAGGCCATGACCCGGAGCTGGCGCGCCAGCCTGGGGATCGAGGCGAAAAGCCGTCGCGGCCAGGTCCGCTCCCACCATCGCATCTGTAAGAGCGCACCTGGGCGCGACCTCTTTTGAGGCCGTGCCCCGGAGCTGGCGCGCCACCTTGGGGACCGAGGCGAAAAGCCAGGTCCGCTCCCACCATCGCACCTGTGGGAGCGCACCTGGGCGCGACATCTTTTGAGGCCGTGACCAGGAGCTGGCGCGGCCGGGTCTGCACCCGGAATCGCCCTCGGCTAACTCAGTACCAATCGAGCAGCGACACACCCAGGCCCAGGTACGTGGCGCGGTGGTTGTAGTCGATCAGGCTTTCGCCATAGCCGTTGAACACCTCGAGGTAGCCGCGCAGGTTCCCCGCGACCGGGAAGCTCCACGTTCCGCGCAGCGAGCCGTGCGAGCGATCGCCGGAGCGGAACGAGTGCCGTGCCGTGAGGCCGAATTCCTGGCGCCCGACCTCGTGCACCACCTGGATCTCGCCGCGACCCATGTAATCCTGGATGTCGGGATTGTCGTCGTCCTTGCGATCCTCGGGAATGCGCCACCACGGACGAAGCATCACCGTCCAGCCTTCGCGTTCGAAGCCGATGTCCGCGATGACGCGGTTCCAGCTTCGCGACAGCGGATCGGCGCGGCCGTTCGATTGATGGTTGACGCCGATGCCGGCGAGGCGGCCCGTCCAGCCGAGGATCTGGTAGTTCGTGTTGAACACCAGCATCGCCTCGGGCTCGTAGTTGGTTTCGCGGAAGGGCCGCGAGTTGTCCTTGTTGTAGACCTGCCAGCGGGACGACTGCGTATAGCCCACCCACACATCGCCGTTGTCGTCGAACAGGTTCTCCGCGACCTTGGTCTTCAGGCTTATCTGGAACTTGGCCTCGACATTGTCCAGCTTCTGCGGCGTAGTCACCGTGTGGTCGGGCGCAGGGCTGTGCGGGCGCGTGTTCTGTTTCGAGCTGGCGAAGATCGGCAGCGCGTAGGTGGGCTTGTAGCCGCGCAGGTTGAACGTGCCGAGCTTCGATTCCGGCGACAGTTCCCAGCGGCTGTCGAGCAGCGACAGCGGGCGGGCGACCTCTCCGGAATTGCGTGTCGCAAGGTCGACGCTGGGCGATCGCGCGGCCGGGTCTTCCTTCTTCGCGGCCTGCGGAAGCCGGTCGCGGCCCACGGCCTTGTCGTAGCAGAGCAGGCGCTGCGCATCGGTTTCGATACCGGCGCAGGCGCGGATGTCGGTGGGGCTGGGGTTCTGCGCGAAGGCCATCCCCGCATGCAGGCAGGCGTAGACACCTGCGGCGCCAACGGCGCGAATGGATTTCATGGCTTTCGACTCCCTGCGGTCCGGCATGGGGCCGGCGACCCGGGAGTGTAGCCGCCGCAAATGTCTGCGAATCGTGGAGCGCGATCGCCGTCATGCGCGCGTTCATGCGGCGCGTCGGTTCAGCCATTTCGGGGGCGAGCGCGGAACACCTCGCCCCCGAACGGCTTCGGCTAGCGGCGATTACTGACCGCCGGCACCCGACTGGCGCACCCACTTCTCATACGCGGACTTGCTCAGCGTTTCGCCCTTGGTCGCGTACAGCCAGTCGTTGGCGAGCAGCGGATAGGCCTTGGCGTCTTCCTTGGTGATCGACTTCTTGCCCTTGGCCAGCGTCTCGAACGACGGCGGCGGGCCTGCCTTCGTCGCCGGAGCGGGGCTGCTGTTCACCGTGACCTGGCCCTGGGGCGTGGGCATTGTCGCGCCCGTGGAGCCCGCCTCCATGCCGGCGGCTGGCGGCGGAGGCATCGGTGCACCGGGCGGCGGCGGAGGCGGCGGCGGGGCCTGGGCGGCCGGCGGCGGCGCGGCCGGATCCGGAGGCAGGGCGTCCGTCGGGGGAGGCGGCGGAGGCACGTTGCCCGGCGGCGGAGGCGGAAGCGGGGTGGCTTCGCCGGGCGGCGGTGGCGGAACCTGATTGGGGGATGAGGGCGGGTTCTGGGCGAACGCCGCGCCTGCCAGCAGCAGCGATGCGCCAAAGCCGATGGCGCGTGCACGGTACTTCATGGATGGCCTCCTTTCGTCAGCGGTGGGGGTGCCGTCGAGTGGATAAGACGGCATCGTTGCCGACGCTAGCAAGGAACGATTTAATGGCGACCCAACTGCGAGAAGGCCTCTACCGTGGCGTCACGTGCAACCGACGTGCCTTCGACGGGCACCGTGATCCGGCTGTCTCCGCGGTCCGCCCAGCTGATCCACCTGGGTGCGCAAGGCCTTCTGCGACGAAGCACGCGCAGGGCGCGTCGCGGCGATGTCGTGCCCACGATCGCACGCATGGGCGTGCTGCAGATCGACACGATCAACGTCGTCGCGCGTAGCCCCTACATGGTGCTCTTCTCGCGCCTCGGACCCTATACGAACGACTGGCTGGACGACGCGCTCGCCGAGGGACGCATCGCGGAGTGCTGGGCCCACGAGGCATGTTTCGTTCCGTCGACCGAGTTCCGTTGGCATCGCGATTACCGTTCCGGCCGCGCGGGGCACTGGGCGCATCGAAGCGCGGAGCGCACGTACGCCGAGGCGCGGATCGACATGGAGGCGCTGCTCGACCGGATCCGCCGCGAAGGACCATTGCGTGCGGCCGACTTCGAGCGCGAAGGCACCGGCACGAAAGGATGGTGGGGCTGGAAACCCGAGAAGCGCTGGCTCGAGGCATGGTTCGCGCTGGGCAGGCTGATGGTCGCCCGGCGCGATCGCTTCCAGCGTGTCTACGACCTTTCGGAGCGCGTCGTCGCCGGCTGGCCGGAGCCGCCACCTTCGGGAACGCTCGACGAGGCGACCGTCCGGCGGCATTTCATCGTCGAAAGCGTGCGTGCGCTCGGCATCGCGAAGGCGCGCTGGATCGCCGATTATTTTCGCCTGAGGCCGCGCGTCACCGACGACGAGCTCGCGCCGCTCGTCGCGGACGGCACGCTGTCACGCGTCGAGGTCGATGGGTGGAGCGACGCCGCGTACGTGCACCGGGAGCACGGCGATCTTCTTGCAGAGGGCGCGCGCAACGCGCTGCGTGCTTCCCGGACCACCTTGCTGTCACCGTTCGATCCGGTCGTGTGGGACCGGGCCCGGGCCCTCGAGCTGTTCGGGTTCGAATACACGATCGAGTGCTACACGCCGGCGGCGAAGCGGAAATACGGCTACTACGCGTTGCCCATCCTGCATCGAGGCAGGCTCATCGGTCGCGTCGACGCCAAGGCGCACCGGCAGTCGGGCATGTTTCAGGTGATCGGGATATGGCTCGAAGACGGCGTGCAGGCGTCCGTGCCGGTCGTGCAGGGCGTGGCCGAAGCGATATCGACGTGCGCCGCGTGGCACGGCACCCCGAGGGTGGTCGTCGAACGCGGCCAGCCAAGGGGGCTGGCCGCGTTGTTCCAGGCGGCGCTGGACGCCTGATCAGCGGGTGGAGGCGGGCGCCGGCACGTCCGCGCAGGACTTGCCGTGCAGGGCTTCCTTGAGCTGGTTCGCGAGCGACGTGCAGCGGTTGCCGAGCTGGTCGCGCATGTCCGGATCCTGCGATTGCTTCAGCAGGCTCGTCCGCATCATGTCGTAGCGGGTGTCGATCTGGTCGCGGGCGTAGATGCCGGCGGCCAGGTGGCAGGTCTTGTAGCTGGCGAGATACTCGTCGCAGGACGCGATGCCGGTGCTCTCGGGCAGCGGGGCGTCCTTGACGCTTGTGCGGGTGGTCGTGCGCGTGGTCGTCGTGCTGGTGCTGCCGGTGGACTTCGTGCCGCTGGACGCCGGCGTCGCCGTGGTGGTCACGGTGCGGGTGGTGGTCGGGGCCGGCTTCGTCGAGTGGTCCGAACAGGCGGCCAGGGCGAGGGCGCCTGCGAGGAAAGGAATCAGTCGGAGCGTGTGGCGGTTCATGGTCGGCGGTCCCCCTTTCGGTAACGGTGACGGTGGCAAAAACGGACAGTCGAGTCGCACACCGGGTGCGACGCGGCGCAAGCATGTTCCCACACGGGGTGAAAACCGCGTCAGCGCGGGGCGGTTCGATCGGCGCCCATCGCTATTTGCGTCGAGCGCGAGTATAGTCGGCGGACTGTGTTTGCCGGGGTCATAGAGTTACGTTGACCCGATGCAGCTGATCACGTATCCGCAACATCGCTTCGCTCCTCGCGTTTCCTTGCACACCAGTAACGCAGCGACTTACGTCAAGTCGCTGGTTTCATTCGTAAAAATTGGAGTGTTTCTATGTCGGATCGTGAGATCGGCACCGTCAAGTGGTTCAACGATGCCAAGGGCTTCGGCTTCATTTCCCGTGAGAACGGCCCGGACGTGTTCGTGCACTTCCGCGCCATCCAGGGTAACGGCTTCAAGTCGCTCGCCGAAGGCGAGAAGGTCTCCTTCAAGGTCGTGAACGGCCAGAAGGGCCTGCAGGCCGAAGAAGTCAACAAGGCCTGATACGTCTTGCGACAAGCTTCGTGAAAAGACCGGGCGGAAACGCCCGGTTTTTTTTTGCCCGGCGGTCGTGCGGACTTCGCGGGTCGGCGCCTTTATTCCTAGGCCATTTTCTTATTTGTGAAGCCGGATAAGGCTTTAATCGCCTTCATTGGCGTGATCGGCGTCAAAAAATCGACCTGTGTAGGCATTCCCCTACAGAACTTTGGCGAAATGTGGTTATCATCCGACTTACTGTGTCTGCGCGGTCACGAGAGTGACCCGATGTAAGCGAGTAATCCGACGCTCCATCGCCTCACCCGGTCCTGCATGCCCAGTAAGTCGCCGGCTCACGCGAGCCGGGTTATTCGTGTGTTGGATAGAGGTGTGTGTGATGGCAACTGGTACTGTTAAGTGGTTCAACGACGCCAAGGGCTTCGGCTTCATTACTCAGGATGAGGGCGGCCCGGACGTGTTCGTGCACTTCCGTTCGATCCAGGGCAACGGCTTCAAGTCGCTTGCCGAGGGTCAGAAGGTGGAATACACCGTGACCCAGGGCCAGAAGGGCCCGCAGGCGGACAACGTCATTCCCAAGTGAGTCTTGCGGGCAGGCCTTCGGCCGCCCGATATTGCACGACTTCCGCTCCTCCGGCGCCCTGCGCCGGAGGAGCTTTTGCGCGCACGACGGATACCGCATGACGGACGCCACGGACGAACGGGTCGCACGGGAAACCATCCACCTCCGGATGGACGACGGGGCGACCGCCGATCTGCTCTTCTTCTGCCCCCGCGAGCGCTCCCTCGCGGCGTTGCTCTGGGTTCCCGCGCTTGGCGTGGCGGCACGCCACTACGAACCGTTCGCCCGGGCGCTCGCCGCGCACGGCATCACCGTGGGCATCCACGAATGGCGTGGCCACGGATCGAGCGACCGCCGGGCTGGTCGCCGATGCGACTGGGGCTACCGCGAACTGCTCACCTACGACCTGCCGCGTAGCCTCGATACGCTCGCCACCACCGTCGCGGATGTCCCGCTGCACGTGGGTGGCCATAGCCTTGGCGGACAGCTCGCCTGCCTGCTCGCCGGCATGACGCCGCACGAGCTGGCCGGCGTCGCGCTCGTCGCCAGCGGCGCCCCGTACTGGCGGCGCTTCCCCCCGTGGGTGCTGTTCGCGTACGTCGCCGCGCCGATGCTCGCCCACATGGTCGGCCGTCTGCCCGGCAGGCGGATCGGGTTCGGCGGCAACGAGGCGCGCGGCGTGATCGCCGACTGGTCCCGTAGCGGCCGCCGTGGCGTTTACGCCGCGGTGGGGCTCGCGGTGGACCTCGAGGCGGCGCTCGGTCGTCAGCGTGCGCCGGTGCGCGCGTTGAGGCTCCAGGACGACTGGCTGGCGCCGGCGTCGTCGCTGGATTTCCTGCTCGACAAGATGCCCGACGCGCCGCGCGACACGGGTGTCGTGACGCCCGACGAGCTCGGCGGCGAACGCGCCGATCATTTCGCCTGGATGAAACAGCCGGCCAGCGTGGCACGCCGCCTCGCGAACGGCATGTTGCAAGGCTGAGCGGCACGCACGGCGACACACGCGTACCATCCGTCCACCCCCACGTTTGCTAGGCTCTCATCTGTTTCCCGGGGAGAAGCCCATGACCACCATTCCCATCGACGGCAAGCAACGCGACCTCGGTGGCGGCTTCGTCGTACGCCGCATGCTTCCGCATCTGAAAGCGCGTCACGTCGGCCCGTTCGTTTTCTTCGACCAGATGGGGCCTGCGTCGTTCGAGGACGACGCCGGTCTCGACGTGCGTCCGCACCCGCACATCGGTCTGGCCACCGTCACGTGGCTGTTCGATGGCGTCATCCGCCACCGCGACAGCCTCGGCAGCGCCGTCGACATCCGTCCCGGCGAAGTCAACTGGATGACTGCCGGACGGGGCATCGTGCACTCCGAGCGCACGCCGCCGGAGGTCCGCCCCGCCGGCGAGGCGCACAACGGGAATCTGCACGGCATCCAGGTATGGGTGGCGCTGCCGAAGAGCCACGAACGCATCGAGCCCGAGTTCCACCACCACGCCGCGGGCGAACTGCCCGTGGTGGAGCGCGACGGTGCGCGGCTCGTCGTGATCGCGGGCGACGCGTTCGGCGAACGATCGCCGGTACGCGTGTTCGCACCGATGTTCTTCGTCGAGGCGCGGCTGCGGAAGGGCGCACGTGTCGCGATGCCGGCGCAGCACGCCGAGTGGGGCGCCTACGTCGTCGAGGGTGCCGCGCGCTTCGGCGACGTGGAACTCGGCAAGCTGGACATGGCCGTGGCGCACGACGGCGACCCGCCCGAACTCGTCGCGCACGAGGATTCGTTGATCATGCTGTTCGGCGGCGCACCGCTCGATGGCGAGCGCCACCTGTGGTGGAACTTCGTCGCGAGCTCCCCGGAGCTCATCGAGGCGGCCAAGGCCGATTGGTCGGAAGGCCGTTTCCCGATCGTGCCCGGCGACGAATACGAACGCATTCCCTTGCCCACGTACTGAAGACGAGGCGCGTCATGGCCCGGTTCGCCAGTTTCCGCGAGTTCTATCCCTATTACCTCGGCGAGCACGCGGACGTGCGCTGCCGACGCCTCCATTTCGCGGGCAGCTGGGTCGTGCTCGTCGCGCTCGCGATGCTCGTGGCCACCGGCCAGGCCTGGTGGCTCCTGGCGGCCCTGGTCGGTGGCTACGGTTTCGCATGGGTGGGTCACTTCGTCTTCGAGAAGAACCGGCCGGCGACGTTCCGGCATCCGTTCTACAGCTTCATGGGCGACTGGGCGATGTTCCGGGACATCCTGCGTGGACGCGTTTCACTGCGCTGAACGCGTCCACGCGATCCGTCACGCGACTTCCGCGGCTGCCGCCTTGCCCTGTTCGCGCTGCTCCCTGCGCGCCGCGCTCCACGTCGGCAGCGCCATGTCGTCGCGCGCGACGCGGCACGCGTGCAGGAGCCGCTCGACGTCGCCGTCGCTCATGCCCGCATTCAGCGTGAGGCGGAGCAGCGAACGGTTGACCGTCGTCGCCGGCGCGCTGAACACGGAGCCGAAGATCCCATGCCGCTCCATCACGTCGCGCACGTGGCCGGTGAGGATTTCCTGGCCCGCCTCGAACGCGATGATCTGCTCCGTGCCGTCGCCGATGGGATAGCCGAGCTCGGTCAGCTCGTGGCGCACGCGTCGCGTGACGGCGCGCAGCCGCTGCCTGCGCCAGCCCTCCGTCTGGATCACGCGGTGCCCCGCCGAGAGACCGGCGAGCTCATGCGGGAGTAACGACGAACTGAAGATCGCCGGCAACGCCTCGCAACCGAAGTAATCCTTGAAGCGCGTCGTGCACGCGATGAAACCGGCGCGCGAGCAATACGCCTTCGCGAGGCTCGCCGTGATGAAGTGCACGCGGTCGTTGAGGCCGAGGCTGGCGACGAGGCCTTCGCCGCGCGCGCCATGCGTGCCGAGCGAATGGGATTCGTCGACGACCAGCACGCATCCGTGCGCTTCCGCCACGGCGGCGATGTCCGTGAGCGGCGCCAGGCTGCCGTTCGTGCTGTACACGGCGTCGACGACGATCACGCCGGCGCCGTTGCGCAGCACCTGCCTTTCCAGGTGCGCGACGTCGTTGTGCAGCACCGGCACCGCTTTCGCTCCCGCGCTGCGTATGCCTTCCCATAGCGAGGCGTGCGCGAGCATGTCGATGTAGACCGGAATACGCTCCCCGGCCAGCGACTGGATCAGCCCGACGTTCGCGGCGAAGCCCGACTGGGCGAGGATGCCGTCCTCGCTGCCCACGGCACGGGCGAGCTCGGCCTCGGCCCGATGCAGGGGCTGATCGGCATCCTGCTGGAAGAGGGCGGACATCATCATGCCGAGGCCACCCGTCGCGAGCGCGTCGCGCTGGGCCTCGACGATGTCCGGATGGCCGGCGATGGCGAGGTAATCATTGCTTTGGAGCATCAGGTCGCCGTCGGACGGACGCCGGCCGCGCAAAATGTGACGGCCACCCCAGTCGATGGCCACCCGTTCATTGTGAAATCGATCGACCCTGCGTGCGACGAATGCCGGAAGCTCCGGCGCCTTGACGATCGGGTGGAGGATGGAAACGTTTTCCATGGTCTTCTCTCTCTGTCAGCGGGCGAACTTCGCCGCCGCCCGACGGACGGCGCACGCACGCCGGCCTCGCCCTGCCAGGCGCGAAATCGTCACAGAGGTACGCGAACGACCGCCCGCGAGGGCCTGCCGCACCCCATGGCTTTGAGACAGAGAGGGCACGGCCAGGGGCCGCACCGGTTGGATTTCACGGGCGACAGGACGCCGCTGCGCCGATCCCGCCGGCGCATGAGAGTGGCGAGCCTGGGATAGAGGCCCTAGATGCGGTGTGAACGGCTGTCCGCGGCCAGGCTGAGATCCTGTTCGCGCAGCCACGTGCGGTACGACTTCACGTGTTGCAGCCGGAAACGCTCCACATCGTCGATGAGGGCGTAGTAGTACCACTGTTCGCCGGAGACGGCAGTCGCGGGGTGCAGCTGCGACTCGGGATCGCGGACGCCCCGGTGGTAGAAGCCGTCGCGGGAGTTGAACCAGGGCAGGGCCGCACCCTGGCGAAGCGCCTCGAGGACGGCCGGAGGCGCCCCGAGATCTGCCGCAATTTCATAGTGGGTGCGCAGGTCCTCGTCCGTCTGGACTAGGAGGAAGCGCCCGATGCCCCAGGCGTCCACCAGCAGCAGGCCGGTCGGATTGCAGTGCACGTAACACTCGACGGGCTGGAAGGTGGCGGTCACCGACTGCAGGACCTCGCGGAACGCGGGATCGCGCAGGAAGCGGAAATTGCCGAGGGCCAGCGTTTCGGCGACGAAGGCGCTGGCGCGCTCGAAGTAGCGGCGCTGCAGTTCCGTGATGGCCGTCTGCAGCTTGGAGATCGCCTCGGGATCGTTCTTGCGGATGAAGCGGTCGATGACGCCCGAATTGAAGGCGTCGATGGCGGTGGCGTCGTCCGCGCGGCCGGTCAGGAGGATCTTGCCGATGTGCGGGTTGGGCAGGCGCTTGCAGAAGCTGATGCCGTCCATTTCGGGCATCGCCTGATCGACCACCACGACGGAGATCTCGGCGAAGCGCTCCGGATCGTAGACCACGCGGTGGATGGAATCGATGTCCAGCGCGACCAGTTCCTGGGTCTCGGACGGGCGGTCCTTCCAGCGGTAGAGCCAGCCGCCGCCGGGAACGGGCCGGCTGCCGTTGTTGCCCAGCGTCGCCAGCGCGTTGCGCGGCGAGCTGAAGGTCCGCACCCGCATCATCGGGTCGAGCAGCAACGGGACCACGTCGAGGTATTCCTCGTGGTCGTCGACCAGCACGGTGGTGGTCGGGAAATGGAAGGGCTGGATGTCGCCCTGCGAGTTCAACGTCATCACTGCCGGTCCCCGGTCTCCGGATGCGGAAAGGAGAGGGTGAACTCCGTGAATTCCCCCAGATTGGTACGGCACGAGATGCCTCCGCCCATATGCTCCATCGCCTCGCGACAAAAAGCGAGTCCTATGCCGAGGCCGGTCACGTTGCCCGTCCCCGCGCTGTCGCTGGCGTGGGAGTAAAACCGGTTGAAAATGCGGGGAAGAACGTCCGGAGGGATGCCCGGGCCGGTGTCGTGGACCCGTATCCGGTTGACCAGTTCGCCCGGCTCGACGAAGACCCGGATGTCGCCCTTGCCGGCCCGATCGGTATGAAAAAGTGCATTCCGCAGCAGATTGAAGAGGACGTGGACCACCAGGGCCTCCTCCCCGAGCAGCCGGAAGTCGCCCGCCACCGAGAGGGTGATGCGCTCGCGCTCCGCGCGGGAGCCGTAGGGGAAGCGTCGCAGCGCCTGGTCCACCAGTTCGCGGGCCGCGAGGGGGCTGAGCGGCACCTCGCCGATCGGCCGGGCCGCCAGCAGCAGCATGTCGATGATCGTGTTCGCGTAGGTGACCTCGCGCTCCATGACCCCGATGCTGCGCTCCAGTGCGTGCAGGTTCTGCGCGCGGACTTCCGGCACCGGCAGCCCCTCGGATTCCGCGAGCCGGTGGCTGCGGATCAGGTCGGGCATGAACCGGGCCACGGCGCGGGCGGCGATGCGCAGGGACCCCAGCGGCGTGCGCAGCTCGTGGGCGATGTTGTTGGATGCGGCCGTCAGGGCGTCGATGCGCGACTGTTCCGCCATGTTGGCCGAGACCGTGCACGTCGCGCCGCCGACCATGCCGAACATCAGCAGCGGGATGTATTCGAGCATCGTCCGCGCGTGCAGGTGGGCCTCCGGCGACAGCGCGAAGACCAGCGCGGCCAGCGCGCTGCCGATGGTGAAGACGACGAGGAAGCTGGCGATGTCGAACAGCATCATCAGCAGCATCACGCACGCCAGGTGCGTCATCAGCCAGGCCGGCGTCGCGTTGCGCAGGGTCATGTAACCGACGAAGAAGGGCATCGCGATGGTCATCGCGAAGTACCAGTAGGTGGGCAGGTGCGTCCGCAGCCGCCGCGGCCACCAGGGCAGCAGGGCCAGCGGGATGAACGTGGCGCTGCAGATCAGCCGCATGGGCAGGTTTTCGTACGGCTGCGGGAAGAGGTACGCCCAGATGGGGTAGTACACGGCCAGGCAGAAGCTGCCGACGACGCCGATGGCCACCATCTTGGGCTGCGAGTACCGCGTCCGCAGGAACATCGTGGTTTCGAAGCGCTCGAGCGCGCGCATCAGCAGCCACAACTGCAGCCGGAAGAACTGCCGGGGCCGGGTGGTGTCCGGCGTCGCGGCGGTGCCCGGCAAGGCGTCCGTCGTTCGGTCGTCGCTCACGGCTGGGCACCGCCGCTCATCGGTACTGCCGGTGACAGGACTGGCACGCCTCGCCGACCGGCGCGAGCGTGGCCGTCAGCGCCTCGCAGTTCGCGGGTGCCGCCGCCACGGCGGCGTCCAGCGCCGTGCCGAGATGGTCGGCCGCCGCATAGAACGCCGCGTCCATGTCCGGGAAGGCGTCGCGCACGTCCGTGGCCGCGGAGCGCATCCGCCCGAACCGGAGCACGGAGGCCTTGGCATCGCACTGGTTCGCCCGCACGTTGGCGCGCAGTACGCCCATGTGGTGCTGCATCACGGCCATCACGCCCCGATGGAAAGGGGTGCCCTGGTGAAGGGCGGACAGGGCGAAGGTCGCCCCCATCGCGCCTGTCACGAGGCCGAGGATGACGAGTAGCAGCGGGCGCATTGGTGGTCCATCGCATACGAGGACGCCAGCATAGCCCACGGTCACGTTTGTTCAATATGAGACAATGAGCACCTATTCCCCCAGCGAGTCCCCCGTGAGCACGGCCCAGGCCGAACGTTTCGCCGGCATCGAGCGACTGTACGGTCGCGGCACCCTCGACCGCCTCGCCCATGCGCACGTCTGCGTGATCGGCGTGGGTGGCGTGGGCTCGTGGGCGGCCGAGGCGCTGGCACGCAGCGGCATCGGCCGGCTGACGCTGATCGACGGCGACGACGTGTGCCTCTCCAACACGAACCGCCAGATGCACGCGCTGGACGGTCAGTACGGCAAGCCGAAGGTCGGCGTCGTGGCGGAGCGCGCCCATGCCATCAGCCCGACGATCCGGCTCGAGGCGATGGAGCGTTTCCTCACCCCGTCGACGCTCGACGAACTGCTCGACCGCGGCTACGACGTCGTCATCGACGCCTGCGACGCGCTCAAGGTCAAGCTGGAGACCATCGTGTGGTGCCGCCGCCGGAAGGTGCCGCTCGTCACCGTGGGCGCGGCGGGAGGCCGGACCGATCCGACGCAGATCCGCGTGCGCGACCTTTCGCGCACCGAGCACGACGCGATGCTCAGCATGATCCGCAAGAAGCTCCGCCAGGAGCATGGCTTCCCGCGGAATCCGGATCGCTTCTTCGGCGTGTCGGCCGTGTACTCGATGCAGAACGTGCAGTACCCGCAGGCGGACGGCACGGTATGCGGCGTGCGTCCGCCGGGCAGCGATGCGCTCAAGCTCGACTGCGGCGGCGGCCTGGGCGCGGCGACGCATGTCACCGGTGCCTTCGCGTTCGCGGCGGTGGGCAAGGCGCTCGAGAAACTGACCGCGAAACCGAAGGCCTGATCAGCGCGCCTCGGCGACGATCGACAGCGCCTCTTCGAGCCGGCCGACGTCTTCCTCGGCGCCGAGCGACAGCCGGACACCCTGCGGCCGTCGGGGCCGCGACACGAAGTTCGACGAGCGCGCCACGCGCACGCCGCGAGCGAGCAGGCGACGCTCCACGCCCAAGGGATCCGTCGCCGGAAGCCAGGCATGCAGGCACGCGCCGTTCACGATCAGATCGTCACCGACGATGCGCCGGGCGAGCCGTCCGCGTTCGCGCATGCTTCCGGCCAGCCCCTGCAGGTGCGCGTCGAGGCTGCCGTCGTCCATGCAACGCGCGACGATGCGCGGCCAGAGGGTGGGGAGTCCATCCTGCTCCCGCTGGATCAACGCGGTGGTCGACGCGTGCGATTCGCGGTCCGGGTGGAGCAGCCAGCCGACCCGCAGGCCGGGGCCGAGGATCTTGCCGATGCCGCCCGCGTGGAAGACGCGGTCGGGCGCGAGCGACGCCAGCGACGGCAGCGCCTCGCCGCTGAACGTCGCCAGCGGCGAATAGACGTCCCCCTCGATGAGGATCAGTCCGAGCTCCCGCGCCGTGGCGACGATCGCCTGGCGCCGCGCGAGCGGCATGGTGACCGTCGTGGGGTTCTGATACGTGGGCTGGACGTAGAAGACCTGCGCGGCGTGACGGCGCGCGGCCTGGGCGAGCGCCTCGGGCCGGGCGCCGTGCTCGTCCGCCGCGACGTCGACGCACTGGATGCCCATGCCCCGCGCGGCGGTCCGGAAGCCGTGGTACGTGCGCTCCTCGACCAGCACGACCCGGTTCCGCGGCATTGCCGCGTGGAGCAGGGTGAGCCCCAGTGCATGCCGCGCGCCGATGGTCAGCGCGATCAGCGCCGGATCGACCCCCGCGTGCCCCGATGCCCGCGCGAGCCAGCGCGCGATCGCTTCGCGGACGTCGAGGGGACCGGCGAGATCGGGATAGGCCAGCGCGTCGGCGTCCACCGTGGTCCGGGCGAGTCGCGCGTTGAGCAGCGTCGCCGCGTTCAGGCGAAGGGGCAGGTTGACGGCAAGATCGTAGTTCGGCGCCATGCGGGCATTGTAGGCTTGCCCACCATGTGGTGCGTCTATCTCATCGAATGCCGTAACGGCGCCTGGTACGCGGGCATCACCAACGACCTGGAGGCGCGCTACGCCGCCCACGTCGCCGGAAAGGGTGCCCGCTACACGCGCGCCAATCCGCCGGTGCGCCTGCTCGGTTCGCGCCCGTTCCCCGATCGCTCGGCCGCGTCGAAGGCCGAGCACGAGGTCAAGCGGCTGCCGAAGGCACGCAAGCTCGCGTGGCTCGGGACGCAGCCTGCGTGACCAGGCGTGGATCAGGGCAACGCGTAGCTCAGGTCGTAGAAGTGCTTGCCGTCGCGGATGTCGATCGTCAGCGTCCCGCTGATCCCCTTGAGGTCGCCGCTGCCTGAGTCCGGCACGATCGTGATGGACAGGTCGCGGCCCGCGGCGGACATGACGCCGCGATGGACGAGCGCGAACGCGTCCTTCCTGCCGCCCAGCGTGCCCTCGAAGCGTTCGACCGCGACGTAGGCCGCGGAGCCCGGGGTCGCCGTGCTGGAGGCGGTCAGCATGGTGCCGGCGGAAGCTCCATCGAGGTCGCCGTGGAAGACCTTGGTCAGGGTCATCGCCCCGAGTGCCGACCCGTCCCGCTCGTCCGGCTTGCCGGAAGGCGTCATGGTGACGTCGAACGAACCGTGCGCTTGCTGTGACATAGGGTACCCGTAGGCGATGGAGTGACTTAGGATGAGCGCGACAAGCACGCTCCGGCGCAGGAAACGCATGACGTCCTCCGGTCGGAAAATGGAGCCCTTACGGCTTCCACCGTCGACGAAGATACTGCCATGGAAGCCCGCCCCCATACGAAGATCACCCCCGACTGGCATCGCTGGATCGGCGAGTCGCTGGCCGCCGGCCACGGTCCCGCGGATCTCCTGACCACGATGCGCGAGCACCGGTTCGACGAGCGCGCCGCGCGCGACGCGATCGCCGACGCCGTGTTCGGCGGGGCCGCGCCGCGCGAGGCGTCCGACGCGGTGCCGGCGTCCTTCCGCAGCCGCCTGGGCGAGGGGCACGTCCTCGACGCCGGCGATCGCCGCGTCCGCGTCCTCGCGCGGGTAGCGCGTCCGCTCATCGCCATCCTCGATGGCGTGCTCGACGCCGACGAGTGCGCGGCGCTGCGCGAGATGGCGACGTCGCGTCTCGCGCGCTCGCAGGTCGTCAGCCCCGGCACGGGGCAGGGTGTCGTGCAGTCCATCCGCACCAGCGAGGGGGCCAACTTCGGCCGTTCCGAAAACGAACTGATCGCGCGCGTCGACGCGCGCGCGGCGCTCCTCATGCGACTGGGCGAAGAGCACGGCGAAGGCCTGCAGGCGATGCGTTACGGCGTCGGCGCGGAATACGTCGCCCACTACGATTACTTCCCGCCCGACGACCCCGGCAGCAGGGCGCATCTGGCGAGCGGCGGGCAGCGCGTGTCGACGCTCATCATGTACCTCAACGACGTGGAAGCGGGCGGCGAGACCATCTTCCCGCGCATCGATTTCAGCTACGTCCCACGCCTGGGGCAGGCGCTCTATTTCGAGTACACCACGCCCGAAGGCGCGCTCGATCCGCTGTCGCTGCATGGCGGCGCGCCGGTGCTCCGGGGCGAGAAGTGGATCCTGACGAAATGGATGCGCGAGCACGCCTTTCCCGGCTGACGTTGGTGTAAGGTCGACGCTTCGTCGTCCAGGGGGAAGGGGGAACAATGCGCCGCGAGGCTGCCAGGGTCGTTCGTTTCGTCGCGGCGGGATGCCTGCTGTGCGCTCACGCCGCGTGGGGCCAACAGGCGCCGCCGTCCGTGCCACCGGCGACGCTTCCCGCGCCCGCCACTTCCGCGGCTCCGCCTCCGCCGCCCGTCGAGATTCCCTTCGCATCGCGCGATGCCGCCTGGGTATCGACGCCCAGCGCGCCCGATGCATGGGGCGGGCCGCGCACCGGTAGCGAGGCGACGCTGTCGGATCGCGTGGTGTCGTACCGCATCCAGGCGCGGCTCGATCCCGAGAAGCACACGGTGGATGGCCAGCAGCAGCTGACGTGGCGCAACCGAAGCGACCGCCCCGTATCGGCGGTGTTCCTCCACCTGTATCTGAACGCCTTCGAAGGGGAGGGCAGCACGTTCTTCACCGAGCGCCGCACGCTCGCCGCGCATGGCGGTTCGCGCGGCACCGACGCCGTGAAGAAAGGCGAGTGGGGCTACATCGACCTGGGCGACGTGGAACAGGACGGCGCGCCGCTGAAGTGGCGCTACGTACATCCCGACGGCGGCCCCGAGACGGACCACACCGTCGTTCGCGTCGATCTCGCGCAGCCCGTGCCCGCGGGCGCGAGCGTCACGCTCGACATGAACTTCCACAGCCAGCTGCCGCGCGTGATCGAACGCACCGGCTACGTCGGCCGCTTCCATCTCGTGGCCCAGTGGTTCCCGAAGATCGGCGTACTGGAACTGCCGGGCGAGCGCGGTGCCACCGAGCCACGCTGGAACGTGCACGAGTTCCATTTCAACAGCGAGTTCTACGCCGATTTCGGCGAGTACGACGTCCGCATGACGCTGCCGAAGGATTACGTGGTCGGCGCGGTGGGCGAGCAGCAGGGCGAACCGACGCCCGAGGGCAACGAGCTCACCTGGCACTTCATCCAGGGCGACGTGCACGACTTCGCGTGGATGGCGGCCCCGGGCTACGCGACGCTCGACGGCGAATACACCGGCCCCGGCAGCCCGAAGGTCAAGGTGCGCGTGATCTACCCGCCGGAGTACGAGGCGAGCGCCGCGCCGGCGCTGAAGGCGTCGCTCGATTCGCTGGCGTATTTCTCCTCGACGCTCGGGCCGTACCCGTACAAGACGCTGACGGCGATCATTCCCCCGTTCAACGCGACGGAAGCGGGCGGCATGGAATATCCGACGTTCTTCACGGCCGACAGCTACCGCAAGGTGGCGCCGAAGACGCTCGACGAGTTCCTGCTCGATTTCGTGACGATCCACGAGTTCGGCCACGGCTACTTCTACGGACTGCTCGCGTCGAACGAATTCGAGGAGCCGATGCTCGACGAGGGGCTCAACGAATACTGGGACGATCGCATGCTGCGCGAGCGGAACCAGTCGGTGTACCTCACCACGCCGCTATGGAAGTTCTTCGGCGTCGAGGCGCCGATCGCTCCGTTCCAGCTCGAACGCATGCTGGCGAGGCTGCGCCGCCCGGCCGATCCGCTCGGTCAGAACGCGTGGAACCGGCTTTCCAGCGCCAACTACGCCACCGTCTATTCGCGCACGGCGACGGCCATGCACGATCTCGAGGAGCGGCTGGGCAAGGACGTCATGGAAAAGGCCTTCCGCCAGTACTACGCGACCTGGCACTTCCGTCATCCGTCCATCGCCGACCTGCAGGCGACGCTCAGCGACGTATCCGGCAAGCCGGAGGTCGTCGCGCAGGTGTTCAACCAGTTCGTGTTCGGCACCGACCGCATCGACGACCGCGTGAGCGACATCGTCAGCGAAGAGGTGTTGCCGCTGGCTGGCACCGTCGTGAAGGACGGGCGCCGCGGTGAAGTCGATGGCGAGTCGATCGATGCCTCCGTCGAGAAGCAGCGTGCGGACTGGAAGAAAGCGCACAAGGACGCGGCTCCCGGCACGGGGCCGTTTCCTTGGAAGACCACCGTGACGGTCTGGCGCGACGGCGCCCGCGTGCCGCAGACGCTGAAGGTGACCTTCATGGATGGCTCGGAGCGGACCGTGCGCTGGGACGACGATCGCCGCTGGGCGCGCTTCACCTTCACCGGCTCGGTGAAGGCGAAGTCCGCCGAACTGGATCCCGAGCGGAAGATCTACCTCGACCTCGACAAGCTCAACGACAGCCGCACGGTCGAGGAAAATCACGCGGCCTCGCGCCGTTGGGGTTCGGATTTCGCCGCCCTGCTGCAGGGCTTCTACGCGTTGCTGGGGACGCTATGAACACCGATCGCAAACGTTCGTCGCTGGGCGCGCTGGCGCAGGGTGCGCTCGGGGGCCTGCAATGGCGCCTCGCGCTGCTGTGGATCCTCGTGACGCTACTGCCGGCCGCGGTCGTCGCGCTGCCGTTGTGGCGCGTGCTGGATGGCCTCCTCGGCCACTCCGTGCACGCCGATGCCTGGGCGTCGCACTTCGACGGGCTGATGTTCGGCGATACCTGGACGGCACTGACCACGGACAATCCATGGACCGGCATGGCGCTCGTCGCCGGCACGCTGGTCACACTGGTGTTCGCGCCGTTCCTCGCCGGCATGGTCGTCGCCGGCGGACGCGCCAACCGCGCACTCGGCTTTGGCGGGCTGCTGCAGGGCGGGGCGACCGAGTACGGCCGCATGCTCCGCCTCGGCATCCTGGCCCTGATTCCGTATGGCCTGTTCATCGCCGCGGCGTACGGCGTGACGTCGCTGGCCGACGACCGGGTCGAGACGAGCCTGCTGGCATCGCGTGCCGAGATGTACGAGCACGGCGCGCTGGCGGTCGCCGTCCTGCTGTTCGTCGTCGCTCAGGCGATCGTCGAATCGGCACGCGCCCAGTTCATCGCGGACATCGGCCTGCGCTCCGCATTCGTCGCGCTGGGTCGTGGATTCGCGCAATGCCTGCGCCGACCGTTCGCGACGCTCTTCGTCTATCTCGTGATCACGCTCGTCGGCAGCGTCCTCCTCGTCACCATCGCATCGTGGCGCGGCCACACCACCGCGACCGGCTCCGGCTTCTGGACCGGGTTCCTGATCGTGCAGATCGGCGTGATCGTCACGGCGTGGATGCGCACCGCACGCCTTCTCGCACTCGCTGGCCTCGCCGCGATCAGCCCCCACCGCCGCCGCCGCACGGACTTCGCCCCGGCGCTGTGACGAAGGCCTCCCCGCGCGGGATCGCAGACGAGCATCCTCCTACGGAACGGTAGGAGCCGATCGCATCGGCGATCCCGCGCAGCGGGCAATCTCGCGGGCATCTCCCTACGGAACGGTGGGAGCCGATCGCATCGGCGATCGCGCAGCGGGCAATCTCGCGGGCATCCCCCTACGGAACGGTGGGAGCCGATCGCATCGGCGATCCCACGCAGCGGGCACCCCACGAGTGAAGCCCCGAGATCTCCGCGCCCTCAGCGCCGGCGCGAGGCGACGCAGCATGAGCCGCCAAACATCACCTACAAATCACCCCACACCGCACGGCACCCGCCCCACAACGCCGTCAACCGAAAACATAGAAGTTTTCTGAAAAGTTGCCGTCGCCGCCCACGAATCGGTTGCCATAAGGCACACTCCGCATCCTCGGCAACGCCGTCATGCGCTGCGTTGATGGCTGGCATGACGCAATGCCGTCGTGATCTATATGTTCGCGAGGATCGTGCCCGACCTGCTTCAAGGATTCGCGCCATTCGCGATGGTTCGGTTTGCCGCCAAGGAGAGTTTCGTGGGCGACTACAGCAAAACATTCGAATGGATTGATCTCCCGCAGGGGAGGGTTCGATACGCAGGAGGGATGCGGGGCAGGGATGAGCCATCGATAGAGACGTTCGCTGTTGAGCTTCGCGGAGCTGTCTATTACGGCGAAATTCGTGAAGTATTCCCGCCTGAGAAGAACGACTACAGCATGGAAGTCGCTTCGTTTGGGTGGATAAAGCACGACTGGTCTGGCAATGAGCCAGACCCCGAGCATTGCGCGTCCTTTACTCTGAACGATCTGAACGACGTACAGTCTTTGCTTTGTGCGGCGGTGTCGATCTGGCGAAGGCTTGAGGACAGGCCAGCCATTCTGTACGAGTCTCTTCAAACTCACTTTACTGGCAAGATTGTTTTTAGAGATGGATGGGCTTTGATCAGTGAAGAGGGCGGCGTCCGATGAATCGCGCCAATCTGGACCAGACGCGGCGGAGAGCACTTTCTTGGTTAACTACGTAAAAACGTTCGATTGGTTCGACTTCTTGCAAGGAAGGATTCGCTATGAAGGACGGGCGCGAGGAAGGGACGAACCTCCAATCGAAGTGTTCGCCATAGAGGCCTTTGGCTCGACTTACTACGGTGAGATACGAAGAGATTTCTTGCCTGATGCCAAGACCTACTTCGTTCGGGTCGTGTCATTTGGGCGGCTTGAGAAGGACTGGTACGGATCGGAGCCGGATCCGCGTTTCTGTGCTTCCTTCCTCCCGTCGCAATTGGAGGATGCGCAAACACTGATATGTCAGGGCATTACTGCTTGGAACGAACTGGAAGACAAGCCTAGCTTTTTGTTTAGCACAAGGTCGCGCTTCACGGGCGACGTCGTCTTTCAGGTTGGCTGGGCTCTGCTCAAGGAGGAGAACGGTTCGTAGTAGTGGATCTGTTACAGGATGTTGATCGCATCAAGCGCGCTGGGATCCAGATGCTGGACGTCGAGCGTTTGAATACTGCGCAGTCGGACCGCGGAGAATTGGATGCGCAGGCACGGGTGAATGGTCGGTGCGTGTCAGGGGCACGAAACATAGAAGTTTTCTGAAAAGTTGATCCTGCCGCGCACGAACTGGTTGCCATGAGGCACACTCCGCATTGTCGGCGACACGGTGAAGCGTTGCTTTCGCTGCCGCCACGACGCAACGGGATCGAGATCTATGTGTTTGCGACGTCCGTGCCTGTCTTGCTTCATGGATTTGCGGCATTCGCGACGACTCGCTTTGCCGCCAAGGAGAGTTTCGTGGGCGACTACAGCAAAACATTCGAATGGATCGAGTTTCCGCAGGGAAGGGTTCGTTATGCGGGCGGGAGGCGCGGGAGGGACGAACCGCCTATCGATACGTTCGCCGTAGAACTTCGCGGGCGAGTCTACTACGGAGAGATTACTCAGCTGCACCTGGCTGATGGGAATCGCTACAACCTGGAGATCGTGTCGTTCGGATGGACCAAGCATGACTGGCTCGGCACCGAGCCGAACGCGAAGTATTGCGCAGCGTTCACAGTGAAGGATCTCGAAGAAGTTCAGGCCATTCTTTGTCAGGCAGTTCCGGTATGGCGCAGCCTTGAAGATCGCCCATCCTTGCTGAGCGAGTTCTTCGAGGCTCGTTTCATGGGTGAGTTAATTTTCCGGGATGGTTGGGCACTTATCCGGGACGAGAACCGGATCTAGTGGATATCAGATCCGACATATCGCGCATTGAACGAGCAGTTACCTTAGACGAGATTCAGGCAGTCGTGCGTGCGTATCCGGCGACGTCATCCGGGCGGGCCGCAGCTTTATACAGCGGCTCGGTGGGAGAAAAGTCGTCGAATGCTCTCGCTATCGAGTACGCCAGGATCGCGCCTGCTTCGATTATCGATGCTACGCCGCGCGGCCAGTTCTTAGCGAACGCTCAGGTCGACGAGGCGATAAAGTCGTCGGCAAAGCGAATTCTTCAATCTCAGGGCGTGCCCGATCGGCTTGCGAAGGAAATCGTAGGGGCCTTTCTTTATGGCGATGCAAATGCGCCGGCATACAGCCCCGCCAGCATCCAGAACTGCCTCTGGTGCGAAGCCTCGCGCGACTTCGCCTCGTCGCTTCGCGGCGATGTAAAAGTCATCGCCGTCAATGCGAATCCGCAGCGGGTCTTCGCGCAGGTGGAAGTTCCCACGGCGTTGCGCAATCCCGCTGTGCGCAGCCTTGGTGGTGTGCCGGTGGAGTTGCTGCGCGAGACGTATGCGCGGCATGGCGTGGAAGGTGTGCTTCCGCAGGTACAGGCTTCCTATGTCAGGGAAGCGTCCCTTGCTGGCCTGCTGTCGACGCCCGCTGCCGCGCCGGTGGCTGGCGTGCGCCGCGCGCCGGGCGCGACGTTCCATGTGGGGCAGGTCGCGACCAAGGCGCTTGGAGCGGCGACCACGGTCTACGACGGCGTGGCATCGGTTCGCGAGGCGATGCAGCTAAGCGACCGGGGTAACGACATCGGCGCGCAGTCGCACATCGTCGGGGCGGTGGCGCGCAATGTCGGTGGGTGGGGCGGTGCCGCGCTGGGCGCGTCGACAGGCGCGGCGCTCACGGCCGAGACCGGGCCGGGTGCGTTTCTCGGCGGTGCCATCGGCGGTATCGCGGTTGCGGTCGCTGGCGACCGGCTGGCGGCGTGGATCGATCGACATCGCATCAACCATCAGACCGATGAGCGAGGACATCGTTGGGCGTTCGATCCCGCGCACCCGGCGCAGGGCTGGACGCGTCGCGTCGACGGCGAACTCGATGCGCAGGCCACCGTGGACCGTGGCGTCCCCATCTACACCTCGCGCACGCTGACGGCAGCACCCGAGCTGGCCGATCGGCTCAACTACCAGGCGTCCAGCCGGGCGGTGGAACTGGCGCTCGCGTCGCCGCCTGCGCCGGTGAATCCGTACCGCGTCGCCTCGACGCCGGAGGATCATCGGCCGGCGAACGTCTACGAAGGCGACTGGCAGCGCGACGCGCGGAGCGGTCGATGGTCGCGTCAGGTGACCGATAGCCATGTCGGGTTGAGCATGCAGCGCTTCGGGGTCGAGATCGCGTCGCGCGAGCGCGCCGCGGCGCTGGACCGGCAGGCGCAGGACATCGTCGCGGCGAACCTCGAAACGACGCCGATAGCGATAGCCACGCAATACAAGACGGCCTACGACCGGTTCGGCTGGTCGCGGCATGGCGACTTGCCGCCCGCGGTCCAGGACGCCATCCAGCATCCCGGGCGCCTGCTCGCTTCCGATGGCCACGCTTACACGCGCGGTGACGACGGCCGGTGGACTACGCCCGGCGCGCTCTTCGGTCGCAATCCGGCCGAAGTGGGCCTCCAGCACCAGCTGGACGTGGCGTACGAACGTCTCCAGCGGCCGTCTGCCGCGGCGGACGATGAGTCCACGGCATCCGGCTCGAGCGATTCGGGTAACGGAGCGTCCATCGGCGCCTTGGTGCCGAAGCGTGGCGCATCGATCGATAACGTCGTCGTCGCGCATCGGTTTATCGGACCGGCAGGGCGGGGCGTCGGCCGTGGTGGCGACGTGCGCGCTGCTGAATCCGCATCCGCCCGCGACAGGCGCGTGTCGCCGCTTCATGAAGCCCATGACGCATCGGGCCTTCCTGAAGGTTTTCCCATTTTCGACGCAGCGGAACACCACCGTTTGTTCCGCGAAGCGATGAATCGCCATCGGGAAGAGCAGGCGGAGGCGGTGGAACGTGCGCGGGAAGCACGCGACGAAAGGCGACACGAGAATGATCGCGTCATCGACGAACGCGCACGGGCCGATCGCGCGCGCGTTCATGAAGAAAGGTACTGGGAGGATCGCGAGGCGTCGGAGCGTGAGCGACGACACGACGATGAGCGATTCGCCCCGGGTCCGCCCGACGAGCATGGCCTGCGTGGCGAGAACGAGGCGGCGCGAAGTGCACATTCGGCGACCCACAGCCCGCCATTCGCGCATGACGACGCATGGCGCCACGCGTCGCATCTCGAACGGGAGCACGACGGGATCGAGAGTAGTCCATCCGCGGATCGCTCATGGGACAACACGCCTCCATGGCAGAACGCCCATACGTCCGGGCACGATCCGCTGATGCACGACGCACGAAACGCCGAAACATCACACGATCCCTCGACGATCCACGATGCATGGTTCATGAGCCTCGACACGCCACGCTGGGACGACGCCCGGGAGGCCGAGAGCATCGTGTTTCACCGGGACACCAGTGACAGTCATGGCCGCGGCAGGACCTATGAGGACCCCTTTCCGACGCCGATGCACTATCTCGTCGGCCCGCCCGCGCCCGATCCCTACGCCAACCTCGATCCGTCCGACCCGTTTTCGTACAACCCCTATCTTCCCGGCATGCCCGAGGAAGACAAGGACATGGCCGACATGTGGCTGGCGTTGCAGTCCAATGACACCCAGGCGATCGATAAGGCGTTCGACAAGCTGGGTGAGCGGCCCGAGGTCCAGCAGCTATTGCAGGAGGCGGCGGACATCATCGAGCGCGAGCGCGTCGAACTGGCCGCGCAGCGTGAGGCGGAGCTCGCCGAGCAACGCAGGATCGACGAGATGATACGCGCGCAACAGGAGGCCGAGTCGCTGCAGCACGGGCCGCGAGGGAAGGTACTCACGCTCGACCTGCAGCCCCTGACGGCGGCGGACATGGGCGGTGCGTTCGGCGGCGGCGACGGCGGCGGTTGAGTTTTTCAGTGGCGAGGGAGCGAGGTCTTCAATGGACGGTTATCGAAACGAACGGGGCGCGATGGCACCGGCCATGCAAATCGTCGCGCTGCAGAAAATGGCGGACAGCCAGATCATGCGGCTGGAGCGGACCATCCGCAACGAGGCGGAAGCGGCCGCGCGACTCTTCGACGTGCAGGTCGCGGCATCGCTCAGGACGGCACGCGACGAGCAGCAGGTCGTTCTCGGGCAACTGAAGGCCGCTGTAAGCAAGGTGGAGGCGTCGCACGACACGTTCTTCCGCTTCCGCCGGCGCCTCTACGTTGGTATCGGCAGTCTTCTCATCCTGGCGATCGTCAGTCTCGTGATCGTGTATCAGGTGCTCTTCGGGCATTACCGGCAGGAGTACTCCCGGTTGATCGAGGAGGTGGCGTACCTGAAAACGGTGGACGAAGCCGACGTCGCACCGTGCGGCGACGGGCGGCTGTGCGCGCGCATCGTCAAAGGCGGCGCGCGTTTCGGGGAGAAGAAGGACTATCGGCTCGTCGAGCTGCGCAAGTAGCCGACGAGCCGTGACACCGTCGGCGGCGCTCAGCCCGCGCGGCGCACTTCGCGGTGCGGCGGGTAGTAAGCGAACAGGTGCGTCGCACCGCCGAGGAAATCGATGTTGTCGATGTGTTCGCCACCGAGGCGTTCGGCCACGTGGTCAGACGCCTCGTTGCCGATACGCACGAGGCTGATCACGCGCTGCGCGTGCATCTCCTTCCACGCGAAGTCGAGGATGGCTTCGCCGGCCTCGGTCGCGTAGCCGTGGTGGCGATGCTCGGGCTTGAGCATCCAGCCGAGTTCGAGGTCGGGCCAGCCTTCGGGCTTCATCAGACCTGCGCGGCCGATGAATTCGCCGGTGTCCTTCAGCTCGATGGCCCACATGCCGCAACCGCGAAGCGCCCAGTGACCGAGCAGCATCGCCATCGAACGCCATGCGTTCATGCGATCCAGCGGCTGGCCGTCACCGATCCAGCGCGTGCTGTCGGCGTCCGCGAGCATGGCCGCGTAATCGTCGAAGTGGCGTTCGGTGAGGGCGGTGAGCCGCAGGCGCGGCGTTTCGAGAACGGGAATGTCTGCAAATGGCATCGAAGTGACCAGGTGTCAGCCGAGCAGGCGCGCCAGGGCGCGGGTGCTCTGCGCGAGGCTGTCCTGCCAGGACAAGCCCGTTATTTTCCCACCAGTGGCGGCGTCTTGGAAGCTCTCTTCCTGGCCCGGTGCGAGAAGGTGGCGATAATCGACTGTGATTTCAGCGCCTTGCGGAAGGTCCTTCGCCGCGAAGATGAAGCCGAGGTGCCAGAGGCCGGTCGGCTCGAAACTGTGGTTCACGTAGCACTCGTCGGGCCAGTCCGGCGACACGGTGTAGCGGTCCCCGAACCAGCGGGCGACGGCGAAGAGGTTCGCGGAGAGCTCGGGCGACGACGTGATGTCTTGCCAGCTGTAGGTGGCATCGATGCCGTCGGGGGCGGTCACGATCTGGCCGGCGGCCACGAATTCGTCGACGAACAAGCCCTTGCCGGCGCCGGGGATGGCGGAATCGGCGATGCGGTAACGCGGAAGGATCATTGCTGCATGACGCCCCTCTACCCGCGGGAAGGCAAGTGCCTGCCCGGCATGGGGCGCGAGTGTAGCGCGATCGTCCGGTAATGAAAGAGGGGAGGACCCCGCCCGGCGCCAGGCGGGGTCGTGAACGGCCGGACGGCCTCGTCAGCCCTCGTCGGCGTCCGCTTTCGCCTTGGCCGCGCGAGGCGCTTTCGCTTTCTTGGCCGGTTTACCGCCGTCGACCTGGATCGCGTCGCGATTGCGGTCGACCAGCGCGGCGCCGATTCCCTTGACCTCGGTCAGCTGGTCGGCCGACTCGAACGGGCCGTGCGCCTCGCGGTAAGCGACGATGGCCTTCGCCTTGGAGAGGCCCACGCCGTCGAGCGATTCCGCGAGGGTGGAAGCGTCCGCGGTGTTGATGTTCACCGGCGTGGAGGCGAAGGCGAGCGGCGCGAAAAGCAGTGCCGCGAGCGCGGCGAGGTGGCGTTTCATGGTGGTACTCCTCATCGACGCGTCGAATGACGCCGGGGCACTCTGCGGCGCGCCGCGGTTTTCGCGAACCGGCGGCGCGCGCCGTCCCATGTGGGCGCGCGCACCGCCGGCGCCTCGCCGGCACCCACGGCGCCACGGGCGCGGCTGTCGGCGCTGTTACAATCGGTCTTTGTCCCCCACGAGTCCGTTCCCCATGGATACCTCCCGCATCACTTCCTTCGTCAGCGGCCTCTGGGACGCGGAAATCGTCCCGCAGCTGGTCGAATACATCCGCATCCCGAACAAGTCGCCGATGTTCGACGCGCAGTGGCGGGAACACGGCTACATGGACCAGGCCGTGACGCTCATGGAGACCTGGGCGCGCGGCAAGCTTTCGGCGTTCGAAGGCGCGACGCTCGAGGTCGTCCGCCTCGAAGGCCGTACGCCGCTCATCTACATCGACGTGCCGGCGCAGGGCGTCCAGGGCAAGGGCACGGATGAGACCGTCGTGCTCTATGGTCATCTCGACAAGCAGCCGGAGATGACGGGCTGGGCCGAGGACCTCGGTCCGTGGAAGCCGGTGATCAAGGGCGACAAGCTGTACGGCCGCGGCGGCGCCGACGACGGCTACGCCATCTTCGGTTCGCTCGCCGCGCTGCTCGCGCTGCGCGACCAGGGCGTGCCGCACGCGCGCTGCGTCATCCTGATCGAGGCCTGCGAGGAGTCCGGCAGCTACGACCTGCCGTACTACGTCGACCACCTCGCGGACCGCATCGGCAACCCGGCGCTCGTCGTGTGCCTGGATTCGGGCTGTGGCAACTACGACCAGCTGTGGCTGACCACCTCGCTGCGCGGCATGACCGGCGGCAACCTCACCGTCCAGGTGCTGGAAGAGGGCGTGCATTCGGGCGACGCCTCGGGCGTGGTCCCGTCGAGCTTCCGCATCCTGCGCGACATCCTGGGTCGCCTCGAGGATCCGAAGACCGGCACCATCCTCCCGCGCGAGCTGTACGTCGACATCCCGCCGCAGCGCGTGGAGCAGGCGCGTCGTTCGGCCGAGGTGCTCGGCACGGCGGTCTACGACAAGTTCCCGTTCGTCGAAGGCATGAAGCCCGTGACCGACGACCTCTCCGAGCTGGTGCTCAACCGCACGTGGCGCCCGCAGCTCGCGGTGACGGGCATCGGCGGCATGCCGCCGCTCGACAGCGCCGGCAACGTGTTGCGTCCGAAGACGGCGGTGAAGCTCAGCCTGCGCGTGCCGCCGACGCTGTCGGGCGCGGAAGCCGGCCGGTTCCTGAAGCAGCTGCTCGAGAAGGATCCGCCGTACGGCGCGAAGGTGACCTTCGATCTCGAGAAGGACGGCAGCGGCTGGAACGCGCCGGCCCTTTCGCCGTGGCTCGAAGACGCCGTCGCGCAGGCGTCGCAGCACTACTTCGGCGCTCCCGCCGCCTACATGGGCGAAGGCGGCAGCATTCCGTTCATGGGCATGCTGGGCGAGAAGTTCCCCCAGGCGCAGTTCCTGATCACCGGCGTGCTCGGCCCGCATTCCAACGCGCATGGCCCGAACGAGTTCCTGCACATTCCCACCGGCAAGCGCGTGAGCATGGTGGTCGCCGACGTCGTCGCCCGTCACTTCCAGGAAGCGTCGAAGGCATGACGGCCGGGCAGGACACCCTCGCGGGGCGCCTTGCCGCCGTGCGGTCCTCGATCGCGGAGGCCTGCCGGCTCGCCGGGCGCGATCCCGCGGAGGTGACGCTCCTGCCCGTCAGCAAGACCTTCGGCGAGGACGTGGTGCGCGAGGCGGTGGCGCTCGGGCTGCGCCGCTTCGGCGAGAACAAGGTCCAGGAGATCCAGGCGAAGGCCACGGCCCTCGCCGCCGAGGCTCTGGACTGGGTCGTCATCGGCCACCTGCAGACCAACAAGGCGAAGGCGGTCGCGAAGTTCGCGAACGAGGTCCAGTCGCTCGACCGGCTCGACCTCGCCGTGGCGCTCGACAAGGCGCTGCAGGCGGCGGGGCGGGGGATCGACGTGCTGGTGCAGGTGAAGACCTCGCCCGAGGAGACCAAGTCCGGCCTCGATCCGGACGAACTTCCCGCCTTCCTCGACGCCCTACGGGCGTTCTCCAGCCTGCGCGTGCGGGGTCTGATGACGCTGGCCGAGGCGAGCGAGGACGAAGCCCGGGTGAGGGCCTGTTTCCGTACCCTGTATCGGCTGCGTGACAGTGCCCGGCAGGCCGGCCACGCCGTCGACCGGCTGTCCATGGGCATGAGCGGGGACTTCGCTCTGGCCATCGCCGAGGGCAGTACCGAGGTGCGGATCGGCAGTTCGATCTTCGGGGCAAGGGCTTACAAGCCCGCGCGGTAACCCCTACACATTTTCGGCAAGGAAAAGACGCCCGGACACGGTCGCGGCCTCACGTTTGTGAAGGCAAGTGGCTCAATCCGTTCAGGATTTCGTCCCACAGCCCGCAGGTTTCTGCGAGATGTCTGAATGTTTCCTAGGAACGGCGTTTTTTAACTTTATGCCAACAACAGGACCAAACGGGTTTGGTAACTTCACCACTCGTTCACGGTCGTCTCACCTTCACGGCGGCTTAACTCCACGATGAATAGGCCTTCTCGCTCATGCACTTAAAGCGACTGACCGCTCTCGCGTTAGCCACCTGCTGTATCGCCATCGTTACACCCGCCGTCGCCGACACGATCACCGCTCCACAGGGTCTCGACCAGTCCGCCACGCTCCTGCTCACCGATCTCCCGGTCTTCGCGCCCGCCACGGGTCTCGCGCAGTCCACCATCCCCGATGTCGCTTCGCTCATCGCCCCGCAGACCGCCGCCGTCGCCGTGAACGACGCCGCCGCGCCGGATGCCGACGATGAAGACGACAGCCTGGTCGCCGCCGCGACCGACAAGCTGGCCGGTCATGTCGACGGTCACGCCCGCGAGGCCCTGATGGCCTTCGCCATGAAGCTCCGCGATATCCGCTACCGCCGTGGTGGCCGCGCACCGTCCACCGGCTTCGATTGCAGCGGCTTCGTCCGCTACGTGTTCATGCACAGCATCGGTCTCGACCTCCCGACCAACTCGGCCAGCCAGTTCCTCGCCGGCCTCAAGGTCAAGCGCAACGAAATGAAGACGGGCGATCTCGTGTTCTTCCGCACCCGCGGCAAGGCGATCTCGCACGTCGGCATCTACATCGACAACGGCCAGTTCATCCACTCGCCGTCGGCCGGCAAGACCGTCCGCGTGGATAGCCTCAACGAGGCCTACTGGTCCAAGCACTTCGTCGGCGCCAAGCGCCCCGAAGGCATCGCCAAGATCTGACGGAAGCCCTTCAACGTATATTTCCGAAACGGCATGCTCCGGCATGCCGTTTTTTTTTGTGCGTTTCCAGGGGCGGTGGCGCTGTCGGTGGCGCATGTATCCTATGCGCCATGCCCCGTCAGCCTCCTCGTGCGCCCGCCACGCGATCGCGCCGTCCCTCCGTTCCCGTCTTCGGCCTGGCCCGCGTTCTCTCGAAGCGCGGCCTCTGTTCGCGCAGCCAGGGCGAGAAGCTGGCGCGGGAGGGCAGGGTTCGGGTGGACGGAAAGATCGTGCGCGATCCCGAGTTCCCGATCGCGGGTCCGGAGCGGATCGAGATCGACGGTGGTGCCGCGCAGGCGGCCGCGCCCGTGTACGTGGCGATGAACAAGCCGCGCGGCATCGTGGTCTCCGCGTCCGACGAGCGCGGCCACGACACGGTGTATTCGCTGCTCGCCGACGCGGGCTTGCCCTGGCTCGGCCCCGTGGGCCGCCTCGACAAGGCGAGCGAGGGGTTGCTGCTCCTGTCCAACGATACGGTGTGGGCGGCGGGCATCACCGATCCGGCGACGCATGTGCCGAAGACCTACCACGTGCAGGTCGCGGGGCAGCCGGACCAGACCACGCTTGCCGCCATGCTCACGGGCGTCGTCGACGCGGGCGAGACGCTCCGCGCGGGCGCGGCGTCGTTGCTGCGGCAGGGCGAGAAGAACGCCTGGCTGGAAGTGACGCTCGACGAGGGCCGGAACCGCCATATCCGCCGATTGATGTCCGCGCTTGGCTTCGACGTGCAGCGCCTCGTGCGCGTGGCGATCGGCGATCTGCCACTGGGCGAACTGGCGAAAGGCCACTGGCGGCCCCTGACCGAGGCGGAAGTGGCGATGTTGCGGCGACGTCAGGCGCAGCGGCGGAAGTGAGCTCTTCGCGAAAAGATGTCGCGCGCAGGGCGCGCTCCTACCGGGGCCACGGCGGCATCCCGTGAACCATTGTGCCGCCGATGGCCCCTCGTAGGAGCGCGCCCTGCGCGCGACATCTTTTCGCGGGGCGCCGAGGCCCCGATGCCCGGGTTGGTCAGGCCTTCAGGATGCCCAGGTTCCTCGCCACCTTCGTGAACGCGGCGATGGCGCGGTCGAGGTGCTCTCGGGTGTGCGCGGCGCTCATCTGGGTGCGGATGCGCGCCTTGCCCTGTGGGACCACGGGGAAGAAGAAACCGGTGACGTAGATGCCTTCCTCGAGAAGCTGGCTGGCCATGGCCTGCGCCTGCTTCGCGTCGTAGATCATGACGGGCACGATCGGATGCTCGCCCGGGCGGATGTCGAAACCGGCCTCCGTCATCTTCTCGCGGAAATAGCGGGTGTTCTCCTTCACGCGCTCGCGCAGGTCGCCCGCGGACGCGAGCATGTCGAACACCTTGCTGCCCGCGGCGACGACGTGCGGCGGCAGCGAGTTGGAGAAGAGATAGGGGCGCGAACGCTGGCGCAGCATCTCGATCACTTCCTTGCGACCGGTGGTGAAGCCGCCGAGCGCGCCGCCGAGCGCCTTGCCCAGCGTGCCGGTGAAGATGTCGATCTTGTCCATCACGCCATGGTGTTCGGCTGAGCCGCGGCCGGTGTCGCCGAGGAAGCCGGTGCAGTGGCATTCGTCGATGTGCACGAGCGCGTTGTACTTCTTCGCGAGCGCGGTGATCTCGTCGAGCGGGGCGATGAAGCCGTCCATCGAGAACGCGCCATCGGTCGTGATGAGCTTGGTGCGCGCGCCCGCGGCGTCGGCCGCCTGGAGCTGCGCCTCGAGATCGGCCATGTCGCAATTGGCGTAGCGGAAGCGCTTCGCCTTGCACAGGCGAATGCCGTCGATGATGGACGCGTGGTTCAGCGCGTCGGAGATGACCGCGTCCTCTTCGCCGAGCAGCGGCTCGAACAGGCCGCCGTTGGCGTCGAAGCAGGCGGCGTAGAGGATCGTGTCCTCGGTGCCGAAGAACTCGGCGATCTGCTTTTCGAGGGCCTTGTGCAGGTCCTGCGTGCCGCAGATGAAGCGCACGCTCGCCATGCCGAAGCCGTGGGTGTCCAGGGCGTCCTTCGCCGCCTGAATGACGTCGGCGTGGTCGGCGAGGCCAAGGTAGTTGTTCGCGCAGAAATTGAGAACTTTTCGACCGTCGGCCAGTTCGATCTCGGCCGACTGCGGGGAGACGATGATCCGCTCCTGCTTGAACAGACCCTGTTCGCGGATGGATTCGAGTTCGCTGGCGAAGCGGTTCTGGCCGGGGTAAGTCATGGCGGGGAGCTTCCGGGACGGAGAAGCCCCCGATTGTGAGGCCTTTGGGCGAGTGAGAAAACCTCGATATCGCCCCGTATCAATGAAGGCCGAAATCCACCCGTGTCGTGGGTCCGCCGTCGTCGATTCCGCTGGCGTCCGTCTTCGGGGCGACGACGAAGACCCGCTTGTCGTCCACCTTCCCCTGGAGCCATTGGCGCACGGCGTTGGCGCGTCGTTCCGCGAGGTGGCGCAGGGCGTCGGCATCCACGGGCATGTTCGTCTCGAGCAGGCGGCGCATGTCCTCCGGCGGCTGCGACTTCGTCAGGCCGATCAGGTTCTTCGCCTTGGGGAACGAGGCGTGGCGGTAGGCGCGTTCGAGGTACTTCTCGCGTTCCTCGTCCGTGGGCGGCGCCGGGTCGTCGCCCTTGTCGTTGACCTGTTCCTGGCGGATCAGGTCGTCGACCATCACCTGGCGCAGGCCGGTTTCGTCCTTCGCCGGATCGATCCGGCCGACGATGTCCAGGCTGATCGAGGGCTTGTCGTTCAGCACCTTGACCACGTCCGCCAGTTTCGCCTGCGCGCCGGCGTCGAGTTCGGCGGAGCCGGGCGCGAAGCCGATGTAGCCGAGGTCCTCGCGACCGCCGCCGATCGACGCGAGCAGCCGGAACGGCGAGGTGACGGCCTTCACGATGAGGTTGCCGATGGCGCGCCAGACCAGCCCGCCGACGCTGAACTGCGGATCGTCGAGCGAGCCGGAGACCGGTATCCGCACGTCGATGCGGCCCTGGCTGTCCTTCAGCAGCGCGACGGCGAGTTTCACCGGCAGGTGCGTGATGCCCGGGCCTTCGATGCGGTCGCCGAAGGTCAGCTGGTCGATGAAGATATGGTTCTCGGCGGTGAGCTTGCGCTGGTCGAGCAGGTAGTGGACGTCCACGTTGAGGCGTCCGCGGGTGATCGGGTAGCCCGCGTATTTGCCGGAGTAGGGCGACAGGTTCGCCAGCGGGATGCCCTCGGCCTTCGCGGCGATGTCGAGGAAGGCCACCGGCGTGAGCGGATTGATGGTGCCGCGGATGTCGACCGGCGCGTTGTCGTCGAGCTGGCCCTGCAGGGTGAGTTCGGCCGGCGCCGCGCCGCCCGTCGTGCCGAACGCACCCACGTTGCCGGTGAGGCCGGTGACGTCGGCCGTGTAGTTGGGCTTGATGAAATTGTCGGTGTAGTTGAGTCGTCCCCGCGTCAGGCTGACGCGGCCGATGCGGATCTCGGGCGCCGGCCCGGACGGCGCGGTGTCGGACGGTGCGGCTTCGGCGGGTGGCGCCGTCGTGCCGCGGGCTTCGGTGACGGACACGGCACCTGGAGGCGCCTCGGGGCTGGCGACGACGTCCTGCAGGTTCAGCCGGCCGCTCGCGTTGACGATCACGCGGGCGTAGAAATCGTCCAGCGCGATACCGGCGATGTCGACCTTGGGCGCGCCGTTGCCGAGATGCACGCCCATGCCGCTGGCGGAGAGCGAACCTACGCGGAGGAAATCGGCGTCGGTGAGCTTGTCGAG
Source organism: Luteibacter sp. UNC138MFCol5.1 (assembly GCF_900110505.1). Lineage (GTDB taxonomy): Bacteria > Pseudomonadota > Gammaproteobacteria > Xanthomonadales > Rhodanobacteraceae > Luteibacter. Next base: position 324,891 of record NZ_FODZ01000002.1, on the reverse strand, counting down.
GATGCGCACGCGGCCGAGCGTCGCGTCGCCCTGGTAATCGATCCGCGCCGGCGCGTTTCCACGCAGCACGGCGCGCAGGCGCCCGTCGAGACTGAGCAGCGCGCTGGCGATGCGCACGTTGAGCGGGACGGTCACCAGCGCCTGCAACGGCGCGAGGTCGAGGCGCGTCGCCTTGACGGTGAGGTCGGCGCCGAGCGGTCGCGGCGTGACCTGGCCGGCGATCGCGAACGCGGCGCCCTTGCCGAGTTCGCCGGCGAGGTCGAGGCGCAGCGGCTTCGTCAGGTCGTCGGACAGGCCGTCGATGCCGAACGCCGTCGCCCGCAGTGCGATGGGCCGGCGTTTCGCCGCGCCCGCGTCGCGCAGCGTGACCATGCCGTCGCCGAGTCCCAGGTGGCCGATGCTCCAGCGCCATGGCGTCGCGGCGGGCGCGGGCGTGGCGGGGGGCGCGCTGGTGCGCAGGATCGCCGGCAGGTCGAGGTCGCCGCTGGCGAGCCGTCGGAGGTCGACCGCGAGGCCGTCCAGCGTCAGCCGGTCGAGCCGTGCTTCGCTCGTGGCCAGGTCGAGCGACGCGACGTCGGCGGCGAGCGAGCGCCAGTTGACGGGCGAGATGCGGCCGTCGCGCGGCACGAGGCGGAACCCGTCGAGGCTCGCCTTCGCCGTCGTGACGCGGACCGTGGCGGCGTCGTGCCACTCGAGCGCGAGGTCGCCGTTGGCGCCGAGCGTGCCGCCGGTGATGTCGGCATCGAGAAGTGGCGGTGCCAGTGGCATCAGCGCGGCCAGCGAGATGTCCTTCAGCGTGAGGCGCCCGAGGTAGCGGCTCGCGGCGACGTCGAGCTTGCCTTGCGTGGCAAGGCTGCCGCCCGCCATGCGCGCGGTGGCATCGAGCGTGGCGACGGGAGCCTTGACGGTGCTCAGGCCGCGCAGGTTCACGGCGAGGTCGTCGAGCACGAGGCGAGCCGGCGCCGGCGCGGCGAGGTCGGCGTACTCGAGCCGCGACCCCTTCACGACCAGGCCGTCCACGCGCACGTCGGTCGGCCGGGCGTCGGCGGCCGGCGTCGCGTCGGGGGCCGGGAGCAGGGCGTCGATGCTGCTCTTTCCGCCAGGCAGCCGGGCGTAGCGCACGTCGAGTCCGTCGAGGGCGATCGTGCCGAAGCGGTAGCGCGAGGTCAGTGGCTCGAGCGCGGTCAGCGCGACATCGCCGTGCGCCAGCGCGACGAACGGCTTGCCTTGCGCGTCCTCGATGCGCAGGTCGTCCAGCACCAGCCGTCCCCCGAGCACGATGCGCGGATGGGATTCCGCCATCAGGAAGCGCAGGTCGAGCACGCCGGAGAGCTTACCGGCAGGAACACGGACGGGCAGGGGGCCCGGGACGAAGCCCACGTAGCGGGAGAGGTCGAGATGGTCGAGCCGGAACGAGACGCTCGATTCGCGGCTGCTGGCGAAGGGTTTGGTGTGTCCCTGCGCGCGCAGCGGACTGCCGTCGACGGTCATCGCCAGCAGCGGTTCGACGAAGATGTCCGTCGCGCTCGGCAGGCTGGCGATGAACGGGATGCCGAGCTCGATGCGATCGACCCGATGCGTCGCGTCCAGAACGCGGTCGTCGAAGTCGATCCGGCCGTCGTGGACGGCGATGTTCGACAGCGCGAAGCGCGCCGGACCCGTGTCGGGTGCCTTCGGATCGCCGGCGAAGCGGTCGAGGATGTCGGAAATGTTGAATCGTCGTGCCGTGTCGCGGCGCAGGTGGATGCGCGGGCGGTCGATCGTCAGCGCGTCGAGGATGGGCGCCGCGCGGAACAGCGACGCCCACGAGGCGTTGGCGTCGATGCGGTCGACGTCGACGAACGGCGTGCGTCCGTCGGCCTCGGCGATGTGCAGCCGTTCGACGGTCAGGTCGAGCGTGAACGGGTTGAGGTCGATGTCGCCGATCGTGACGGGCCGGCCAAGTGCCGCGCTGGCGTGCTTCTCGGCCTGCGCGCGGATCAGCGGCGGCGCGGCGAGGAAGCCGAGCAGCGCGAAGACCAGCACGACGCCGGCGCACCATGCCGCGATGCGGCGTGCGCGACGTGACCGGTAGACCGTCATCCCATGCGCGCGCGCCCGGCGCCAGTGGGCCCTGCTTCTCTCTCTCAGCGATTCCATGCCGCCGCTCCCGCAATCAAAAAGGCCCCCGCCGGAGTCTACCCGGCGGAGGCCTTCGTGAGCGTGGCGTCAACGCCGGTTATTCAGGTCCAGGAACAGACGACCTTGCCGCTCTGGCCGGCGTCCATGAGGTCGAAACCCTTCTGGAAATCGTCGATGGCGATCTGGTGGGTCAGCACCTTCTGCAGCGGGAAGCCGGTGAGGACCATCTGGGTCATCTTGTACCAGGTCTCGTACATCTTGCGGCCGTAGATGCCCTGCAGGGTGAGGCCCTTGAAGATGACCTTGTCCCAGTCGATGCCGGCGCCGCGCGGCATGATGCCGAGCATGGCGATCTTGCCGCCGTGGTACATGCAGTCGAGCATGTCGGCGAAGGCGCGGGGGTTGCCGCTCATCTCCAGGCCGACGTCGAAGCCCTCGATGTGCAGGTCCTTCACGACGTCCCGCAGCGACTGGTTGGCGACGTTCACCACGCGCGTGGCACCCATGTCGGCGGCGAGCTTGAGGCGGTAGTCGTTGACGTCCGTCACCACCACGTTGCGGGCGCCCACGTGCTTGGCGATGCCCGCGGCGATCACGCCGATCGGGCCGGCGCCCGTGATCAGGACGTCCTCGCCGATCAGGTCGAATTCCAGCGCGCAGTGCGCGGCATTGCCGTAGGGGTCGAAGAACGCGGCCAGCTCGGACGGGATCTGGTCGGGGATCGGCCACAGGTTCGAGGCCGGCATGGTCATGTACTCGGCGAACGCGCCGTTGCGGTTCACGCCGATGCCGATCGTGTTCGGGCACAGGTGCTGGCGGCCCGCGCGGCAGTTGCGGCAGTGGCCACAGACGATGTGGCCCTCGGCCGAGACGCGGTCGCCGACCTTGTAGCCCGTGACGCCGGGGCCGATCTCCGCGATGCGGCCGACGAACTCGTGGCCGATCGTGAGGCCCGGTGTGATCGTCCGCTGGGACCACTCGTCCCACTTGTAGATGTGCAGGTCGGTGCCGCAGATGGCGGTTTTCTCGACCTTGATCAGGACTTCGTTCGGGCCGACCTGCGGCACCGGCACTTCTTCCATCCAGATGCCTTGTTCGGGCTTGCGCTTGACCAGCGCCTTCATCGTCTGCTGCATGGGGATCGGGGGTTCCTGCGAGCGGCCCGCGGCGCGGACCCAAACCGCCATTATATGCCGGGGCGGGTGCTTTTCGTGGTGCGTCGCGCCATTGCCAGCGGCGGGGAGGCCCTCTATGGTCGGACCGCTCTGCACGACCCACAGGGGACATGAGAAACATGCGAATCCGCTCGATGATGCTGGGAGCCGCCATGGCGCTGACGATCGACGCGAAGGCCGACGAGGGCATGTGGATGCCCTCGCAGCTGCCTTCGATTGCGAAGAATCTCAAGGAGGCCGGCTTCCGGGGCGATCCCAGGGACCTCGCCGACCTCACCCGCGCGCCGCTGAACGCGGTCGTCCGGATCGGTGGCGGGACGGGCGCCTTCGTCTCCGCCGAGGGCCTGGTCGTCACCAACCACCACGTGGCCTTCGGCGTCATCCAGTACAACTCCCGGCCCGACCGCGATCTGATCGCGAACGGCTACGTCGCTCCCGACCGGGCGGGCGAGCTCCCGGCGAACCCGGACTACCGCCTGCGCGTGACGGTCGGCTTCGACAAGGTGACCGACACCGTGCTCGCCGCCGCGCGCGGCAAGACCGGCAAGGCCTATTACGACGCGGTCGACGCCGCGAGCAAGGCGCTCGTGGCCGAGTGCGAGAAGGGCGACGGCATCCGCTGCAGCGTCGCCAACATGTTCTACGGGCGCGACTTCTATCTGGTGAAGCAGCTCGAGCTTCGCGACCTGCGCCTCGTCTACGCGCCGCCGCGGGCCATCGGCAACTACGGCGACGAGATCGACAACTTCGTCTGGCCCCGTCACGCCGGCGACTTCACCATCCTGCGCGCGTACGTCGGACCGGACGGCAAGCCGGCCGACTACTCGCCGGAAAACAAACCCTATCGTCCACCGTCGCACCTGACGCTCGCGACCGCCGGCGTGGCGGAGGGCGACTTCGTGATGCTCGCGGGCTATCCCGGCATCACCTACCGTCACCGGACCGCCGCGGAGTTCGCCGACCAGATCGAGTGGCGCCTGCCGACCTACGTCGCCGCGATGAAGGCGCTGCAGGACGTCATCGAGACACAGGGCAGGACGGACAAGGAGGCCGGCATCCGCTATGCCTCGCAGCTGCAGTCGCTGAAGAACGGCATCAAGCGCTTCGAAGGCGAGCTCGAGGGCCTGCGCCGCAGCGATGCCGTCGACGTGCGCCGCCAGGACGAGGCCGCCATGCTGGCGTGGCTGGCGAAACAACCCGACGGCGCCGCCCTGAAGCCGGAGATCGACCAGGTCATGGCGCTCATCGCGCAGGGCAAGGACAGTCGCGATCGCGACATGGTGCTCGCGCTGCTGGCCAGCCAGACGCAGCTGATGCGCGGCGCGCTCGCCATCGATCGCCTCTCGGTCGAGCGGCCGAAGCCGGACGCCGCGCGCGAGACGGGTTACCAGACGCGCGACGAGGAGCTCATCAAGAGCCAGCTGAAGCAGGCGCAGCGCCGCTACGATCCGCGCGTGGAAAAAGCGCTGGTGACCTCGCTCATGCTTCGCTACCAGGCGCTGCCGGCCGTCCAGCACCTGCCGGAGTTCGACAAGGTCTTCGGCCGCACGCCCGCCGAGCTGGCGTCGGCGCTCGACCGCATCTACGGATCGACGAAGCTCGGCGACGAGGCGGAGCGCATGCGTCTGTTCGCGGCGAGCCCGGCGGACGTCGGCAAGAGCGACGACGCGCTGCTGGTCGCGGCGCGCACGCTGCGCCCGGCGCTGCTGCGGCTCGACGACGAGCGCAAGGCACGCGAGGGCGACCTGCTGCGCCTGCGTCCGGCGTACATGCAGGCGCTGATCGGCTACCGCGAGTCGCAGGGCAAGGCGGTCTATCCGGACGCCAACTCCACGCTCCGCGTCAGCTACGGCAAGGTCACGCCGCTCGTCGCGCGCGACGCGGTCACCTACGCGCCGCTGACGACCGTCGCCGGCATCGTCGAGAAGAACACCGGCAAGGCGCCGTTCGACGCGCCGAAGCCGTTGCTCGACGCGATCGCGAAGGGTGACTTCGCCGGCTACGCCGACCCGAAGACCGGCGCGATGCCCGTCGACTTCCTCAGCAACCTCGACACGACCGGCGGCAACTCCGGCTCTCCGGTGCTCAACGCGAAGGGCGAGCTGGTCGGCCTGAACTTCGACAGCAACTGGGAGGCGGTCAGCGCGAGCTGGATGTACGACCCGCGGTACAAGCGCGCCATCCATGTCGACATGCGCTACATGCGCTGGCTGATCGACAAGGTGTATCCGTCGCCCGCGCTGCTGAAGGAGCTTGGCGTCCCCGCGTCGCGTTGAGCGCAGGCGTCCGTCGCTTATCCACAACCGGTGTGGATACCGCCTGCATAACCGTGTGGACAAGTCCGTTTCGCCCTTGCGTGGCACGCACTTGCGTCGCGCTGGTCAGTATCTGACCAGCGCGCATGCGCTACCCTTGCGGCCGTTCGCCAGCGCAGTGCCGTCATGAGTCTCGATACACGCCCCCTCGCCATCTTCCTGATGGGCCCGACCGCCTCGGGCAAGACGGCGCTCGCCTGCGAACTGGCCGATCGCTTTCCCGTGGGTCTGGTCAGCGTCGATTCGGCGCTCGTGTATCGCGGGCTAGACATCGGTTCGGCGAAGCCCGACGCGGCGACGCTCGCGCGCTATCCGCACGAGCTGATCGACATCCGCGATCCGTCGCAACCGTATTCCGCCGCCGATTTCCGCGCCGACGCGCTGGCCGCCATGACGCGGATCACCGCGCAGGGCAGGGTGCCGCTGCTCGTCGGTGGCACCGGTCTGTATTTCCGCGCGTTGCAGCGCGGCCTCTCCGATCTGCCCGAAGCCGATCCGGCGCTGCGCGAGACGCTGGCCGCCGAAGCCGCGACGATCGGCTGGGAGGCGATGCATGCCCGCATGGCCGCACTCGATCCCATCGCCGGTGCGCGGATCCGGCCAGGCGATGCGCAGCGCATCCAGCGGGCGCTCGAGGTGATGACGCTCAGCGGGCGCACCCTGAGCGAACTGCAGACGGGCGGGAGTCGCGAGCGCCTGCCCTGGCGGGCGCTCAAGCTGGCGCTGCTTCCCGCCGACCGGACCACGCTGCACGCGCGCATCGCCACACGCTTCGACGCGATGCTGGCGGACGGCTTCCTCGACGAAGTGCGTGGGCTGCGCGAGCGCGGCGACCTTCATCCGGACCTCCCGGCGATACGCGCGGTGGGGTACCGACAGGCGTGGGAGTACCTCGATGGCGACGGCGACGCCACGGAATTCCGCAACCGTGGTATCTATGCAACGCGTCAGCTCGCGAAGCGCCAGATCACGTGGCTCCGGGCCGAGCTCGACGCCCGCACGTTCGACCCGGACCGGGGGGATCCGTTGCCCGAGGTGGAGCGCGCGGTGGAGCAGTTCCTGGGAATGCCGAGGGCGTCACGCTCGGCGCTTCCAGCGGGCATTTAAATGCAGTTAAGATTCAAGACACTTGGGCCGGGGCGCCGTCAGGCGTTTTTTCCCGGACCCGCTCGAGAGGCGTAGGGGAGAACAAGAAATGTCCAAAGGGCAATCGTTGCAGGATCCGTTTCTGAATGCGCTGCGTCGTGAGCGCGTGCCGGTCGCCATCTACCTGGTGAACGGCATCAAGCTGCAGGGCACGATCGAGTCGTTCGATCAGTTCGTCGTGCTGCTGCGCAACCAGGTCAGCCAGATGGTCTACAAGCACGCCATCTCGACCGTGGTGCCGAGCCGGAACGTCCGGGTCGGCGGTCACGAGAATCATTCGGACGCGTCGTCGGGTGACGGCGAGGGTTGAGGGGCCCTTCGTCGAGTCCCATATGGAACAAGGACGGGGGCGCGTATGCTTTCCGCTGCGCGCGCCCCGTTTCTCATCCATGAGGTCACACCACTAAGTGTTCGATAGACAAAAGAAAGGCGACCGCGCCATCCTGGTGCTTCCGCATTCGCGGGGCGAGGGCGACGCGATCCGCCGTGGCGAGGAATTCGCCGAACTGGTGTCCTCGGCGGGTGCCGAGATCCTCACCAGCATTTCCGCTCGCGTGGCCGAGCCGAACCCCCGTTTCTACATCGGCAGCGGCAAGGCCGACGAGGTCGCCGAGGCCGTCCGCGCGCTGGAGGCCGACCTGGTCCTCGTCGACCACGTGCTCACGCCGGTCCAGGAGCGCAATCTCGAGAAGCATCTGAAGGCCCGCGTGGTCGACCGCGCCGGGCTGATCCTCGACATCTTCGCCCAGCGCGCCCGTTCGCACGAAGGCAAGCTCGAGGTCGAGCTGGCCCAGCTCAAGCACATCGCCACCCGGCTGGTCCGCGGCTGGACCCATCTCGACGCCCAGCGCGGCGGTGCCATCGGCAACCGCGGCCCGGGCGAGACCCAGCTCGAAACCGACCGCCGCCTGCTCGCCGAACGCGTGAAGATGCTGACGAAGCGGCTGGAGAAGGTGCAGGTCCAGCGCGACCAGCAGCGTCGCGCCCGTCTGCGCAACACCGTGCCGCGCGTCGCGCTGGTCGGTTACACCAACGCCGGCAAGTCGACGCTGTTCAATGCCCTGACCACCGGCGGCGTCTACGCGGCCGACCAGCTGTTCGCCACGCTCGACCCGACGGTCCGCAAGATCGACGGGCTCGCGTGCGGCCCGGCCGTGGTGGCCGACACCGTCGGCTTCATCCGCGAGCTCCCGCACGACCTGGTGGCCGCCTTCCGCGCGACGCTGGCCGAGGCGCGCGACGCCGATCTTCTGATCCACGTGAGCGACGCCGCCGACGAGGAGCGCGAGCTGCTCCAGCGCGTCGTCAACGAGGTGCTCGAGGAAATCGGCGCGGGCGACGTGCCCCAGCTGTCGGTGATGAACAAGATCGACCTGGTCGACACCGCCCCGCGCGTCGACCGCGGCGACGATGGCAAGCCCCGCCAGGTCTGGCTTTCCGCCGCGACCGGCCTCGGCATCGACGGCCTGCGCGAGGCGCTCGGCGAGCTGCTGGGCGGCGACCGCATCCGGGCGGGCCTTGAGCTTCCTCTCACGGCCGGGCGCCTGCATGCCCGTCTGAAGGCGGCCGGGGCCATCGCCGGCGAGGCCGTGGACGAGCACGGCTGGCACCTCGACATCGACGCGCCGCGCTCCGTGCTGGCCCCCTTGCTGGGGGACGATGTGCACGCCCGGCCGCTGCGCGACCTGATCGATCCCCCGCACGCCGAGTTCTGAGCGACCACTCGGCGGTACCCATCTGGTAGAATTCACATCGTTTGCGTGCCCCAACGGCGCGGTCCCGGGCGCTCGCGCGTCCGGAGCCTACCCCCACCGTCGCGGGTTCACCCCCATTGGCTTGCCAGCCGCCCACCCTCCGGTCCCCGAAGGAGACTGTCGCCCATGGCTTGGAACGAACCCGGCAACGGCCAGAAGGATCCCTGGAACCGCAACAGGCCGGGCGGGCGCAAGCCCGACATCGATGCCGCCATCAAGAACCTGAAGGCGCGTTTCGGCCGGTTCGGCGCAGGCAGCGGCGGCGTGTTCGCCATCGTCGTGGTCTTCATCGTGGCCTGGCTGCTGGTGTCCAGCTACACCGTGATCGACGCCCGCCAGGTCGGCGTGGTTCTGCGCTTCGGCCAGTTCTCGCGGGTGCTCCCGCCGGGCTTCCATCTCAAGGCGCCGAGCCCGGTCGAGACGGTCACCAAGGTCGAGACCACGCAGGTGCGTTCGGTGTCCGACAACGTCTCGATGCTCACGCGCGACGAGAACATCATCGCCATCGACTTCAACGTGCAGTACCAGGTCTCCGATGCCCGGAAGTTCCTGTATTCGAACGCCGATCGCGAAGAGACCACCATCCACAACGCCGCCGAGGCGGCCGTTCGCTCCGTCGTCGGCGCGAACATCATGGACAACATCCTGACGACGCCCGGCGTGGACACGCCGGCACCGGCGCAGGCCCCCGTGGCCGGCGTGGCGCCCGCGGCGAAGGAAACGCTGCAGCAGCAGACGCGGGACATCCTCCAGGCCACGCTCGACAAGTACGACGCCGGCATCCTGGTGACGGGCGTCAGCTTCCAGAACGTGTCGCCGCCCGCGCAGGTGAAGGACGCCTTCGACGACGTCAACGCCGCGCGCGAGGACAAGCAGAGCGAAGAGAACAAGGCCCGCGCCTACGAAAGCCAGGTGGTCCCGGTGGCCCGCGGCGAAGCCGCGCGCATCGCGGCGGAAGCCGACGCCGAACGCGTCGAGCGCATCGCGCGCGCCAACGGCGACGTCGAGCGCTTCAGCCTGCTGCTCAAGGAATACCGCGCCGCGCCGGAGGTCACGCGCCGGCGCCTGTGGCTGGAAACCGTCGAGGAAGTCATGGCCGGCAATCCGAAGGTCGTCGATGGCAGCAACGGCAAGAACATCGTCCAGCTCCCGGTGGAGCCCAACAACGGCACCGTCCGCAACGTGCCGGGCGTCGGCACCGTCATCCAGTCCGCGACCACCGACGCCAATCCGAATCCGCAGGGGAGCGCCCAGTGAAGATCGTTTCCGGCCTCATCGTCGTCGCGCTCGTCCTGCTCGGCTTCAACAGCGCCTTCATCGTGAAGGAAGGCGAGAACGCGCTGCTCCTGCAGTTCGGGCGCATCGTGCGCGCGGATTACAAGCCCGGGCTGCACTTCAAGATCCCGGTCGTCCAGCAGGTGATGCGCTTCGACAACCGCATCCTCGGCCTCGATTCCCAGCCCGAGCGTTACTTCACGCTCGAGAAGAAGAGCGTCAACGTCGACTTCTACGTGAAGTGGCGCATCGCCGACAACGCCGCCTATTATCGCGCCACGTCGGGCGAGCAGCTGCAGGCCACGCAGCGCCTCACGCCGATCGTGAAGGACGCCCTGCGTTATGAGTTCAACGCCCGTCCGCTGGAAGACCTCATCGCCGGCGGCCGCAAGGACATCACCGAGCGCGTGCGCCAGCAGACCGACACCGTGGCGCGCAAGAACCTCGGCATCGCCGTGGTCGACGTCCGCATCAAGCGCATCGACCTCCCGGACGAAGTCAGCGGCTCGGTGTACAAGCGCATGCGCGCCGAGCGCCTCCAGCTCGCCAACGAGCTGCGTTACACGGGACAGGAGAGCGCCGAGAAGATCCGCGCCGACGCCGATCGGCAGAAGCTCGTCCTGCTCGCCGACGCCAATCGCGACGCGACGAAGGTCAAGGGCGACGGCGACGCGCAGGCCGCGGCCATCTACGCCCAGGCGTACAGCCAGGACCCCGAATTCTTCGCCTTCTACCGCAGCCTTTCCGCTTACCGGAAGGCCTTCGCCGACGGCAAGGGCACGTTCGTGCTCAAGCCCGACTCCGAATTCCTGCGCTATCTCAACGACGGCCCCGGCCGCCAGCGCTGATCCCGATCCACATCGCCCGCAAGGGCAACCGCAACGAAGAGAACCATCACATGGGTAAGTCAGTCGTCATTCTCGGCGCGCAATGGGGCGACGAGGGCAAGGGCAAGATCGTCGACCTCCTGACGGAGCGCGTCGGTGCCGTCGCTCGTTTCCAGGGCGGTCACAACGCCGGCCACACGCTGGTGATCAAGGGCAAGAAGACCGTCCTGCACCTGATCCCGTCGGGCATCCTGCGCGACGACGCGCTCTGCCTGATCGGCAACGGCGTGGTGCTCTCGCCCGCGGCGCTGATGAGCGAGATCGCCGAGCTGGAAGAGCAGGGCGTCGACGTCCGCCCGCGCCTGAAGATTTCCCCGGCCACGCCGCTGATCATGCCGTACCACATCGCCGTCGATAAGGCGCGCGAAGTCGCCTCCGGCGCCAAGGCCATCGGCACCACCGGCCGCGGCATCGGTCCGGCATACGAGGACAAGGTTGCCCGCCGCTCGATCCGCGTCGCCGACCTGATGTACCCGCACGAGCTGCCCGAGAAGGTGCAGGCCGCCGTCGAGTTCCATAACTTCGTGCTCACCCAGTGGCTGAAGGCCGAGCCGGTCGATTACCAGACCGTCCTCGACGAAGCGCTGACCTGGGGCGAGTACCTGCGCCCGATGGTCGACGACGTCGCCACGATCCTGCACGACGTCCGCCAGGAAGGCGGCAACATCCTGTTCGAGGGCGCGCAGGGCGCGCTGCTCGACATTGACCACGGCACCTACCCGTACGTCACCTCGTCGAACACGACGGTGGGCGGCGCGCTCGCCGGCACCGGCGTCGGCGCGCGCGACATCGACTACGTGCTGGGCATCTGCAAGGCGTACGCCACGCGCGTGGGCGGCGGTCCGTTCCCGACCGAGCTCAACGACGACATGGGCGAGCTCCTGCGCAAGAAGGGCAACGAGTTCGGCGCCAGCACGGGCCGCCCGCGCCGCTGCGGCTGGATCGATCTCGTGGCGCTGAAGCGCGCGGTGCAGATCAACGGCATCGACGGCCTGGCGATCACGAAGCTCGACGTCCTCGACGGCCTGGAAACCATCAAGGTCTGCATCGCGTACGAGTACCGCGGCAAGCGTCGCGAGCTCGCGCCGCTGGACGCCGACGGCTGGGCCGAGTGCAAGCCGGTCTACCTCGAGTTCCCGGGCTGGGAAGAATCCACCGCCGGCATCCGCGACTGGAACAAGCTGCCGCCGGCCGCGCGCGCGTACCTCCGCGCCGTCGAGGAACTCTCCGGTTGCAAGCTCGCCCTCGTGGCCACGGGCGCCGACCGCGACGACACGATCGTCCTCGACGACCCGTTCGGCGGCGACGACTGCTGATATTCCAGCGGTAAGCGAAAAAAAACGCCAGCCGAAAGGCTGGCGTTTTTCATTGGAGCGGATCGACCGGGTTACGGCACCGCGCCGGTCGGGCCGGCGCCCGAGCCCTTGGATTGCGCCGCGTCGAGCATCTTGTCGAAGATGCCCTTGTCGACCTTCTCGATGGACTTGATCTGGCACGGCGGATCGTCGCGGCGGACGATCTGCTCGTTGATGCCGCCGCACATGCGGATGTCAGGGCCGCTCACCGCCTTGTCGCTGTTCGACTGGCGGAAGCGGATGCCGCCACCGAGATCGGCGCGCGGGCAATCCGTCGTGGTGCGGATGCGGTAGTAGTTGGGACCGTTCGCCACGGCAAAGGTGCTGCCGTCGACGACCGCCCAGCGGTTGATCTGGTCGGCACGCATGCAGTCGGCGTAGGGAAGCTCGTCGCGCGCCTGCAGGCCCGACGAGGCGCAACCGGCGGAGAGGGCGCTCAGGGCGAGCAGGGATGCGGAAAGAAGATGTCGGACGTTCATGGCGCTGTCCTTTCGTGGGGTGTCCCACGTTAAGCCTGAATCGGCGAGGTTGCGAGTATCCATGCGGCCTGGGTGCACCGCTCGTTAAGGTGGCGGACGGCTCCGCTCACGTCCGTTGAACGTTTCCTCCGGCATCGTTTCGCGCATTGGCCGTCGCGTCCCCGGCGGCACCGGAACCGTAGCGTCATGACCGTCCGCCCGCTTGGCACGTCCCCCCACCCATCGGCCAGCACGGAGCTTCTGAATCGTTTTTCCAGCGTACGCCAACGTACGGTGCAGCTGTCCGCGCACCTGCGACCGGAAGACACGGTCGTGCAGTCGATGCCGGATGCCAGTCCCACGAAGTGGCATCTCGCCCACACCACCTGGTTCTTCGAGCAGTTCATCCTCGAACGCGATCCGGCCTACGTATCGCCGAATCCGGAATGGCACTTCCTCTTCAACTCGTACTACCAGTCGGTGGGGCCGATGCACTCGCGGCCGCGACGCGGCATGCTCACCCGGCCCACGCTCGACGAAGTGCGGGATTATCGGTCGCGCGTCGACGAGGCGATCGCGGAACGCATCGTGCGCCATGGCGATCCGGAACTGGCGACGCTCATCGAGCTGGGCTGCCAGCACGAGCAACAGCATCAGGAATTGCTGCTGACCGACATCAAGCACGCGTTCGCGCAGAATCCGCTCGAGCCGGCCTTCGCTCCGGACGCGCCGCGGGCCCTGTCGATGGCGGCGCCGGCCCTGGGCTACGTGCCGTTCGATGAGGGCGTGGTCGAGGTCGGTTACGCCGGCGATGGCTTCCATTTCGACAACGAGGGCCCGCGTCACCGCACCTACCGGCAGGCGGGCTCGCTGGCCAATCGTCCGGTGACGAACGCCGAGTTCCTGGCCTTCATCCAGGACGGCGGCTATCGCGAGCCGACGCTATGGCTCTCCGACGGCTGGGCGACGGTGCAGGCGGAGGGCTGGTCGCGGCCCCTGTACTGGGACGAGGCCTGCGAGACCGAATTCACCCTGCACGGGCGCCGTGCCATCGACCCGCACGCCCCCGTTTGCCACGTCAGCTATTTCGAAGCCGATGCCTTCGCGCGCTGGGCCGGCGCGCGGCTGCCGACGGAAGCCGAATGGGAAACGATGGCCGCCGGCATTCCCGTTCAGGGCAACTTCCAGGAATCGGGCCTGTTCCACCCGCGCGCGACATCGTTCGAGACATCCCTGGGCCAGATGTATGGCGACGTTTGGGAATGGACGATGAGCCCTTATGTCAGTTATCCGGGTTTCCGTCCCCTGGCCGGCGCCCTCGGCGAGTACAACGGAAAATTCATGAACGGCCAGTGGGTGCTTCGCGGGGGATCCTGCGCCACGCCCGCCGATCATGTCCGCCCGACGTACCGCAACTTTTTTCCTCCCCATGCCCGCTGGCAGTTCACGGGGATACGACTGGGAACCGATCGATGAGCGCTCAACCGAAAGACATCCGCGTCGACGACCGTCATCCGGATGTCGAGGACACCCTCGAAACCGTCCGTCGCGGTCTGGCGGCGACGCCGAAGCGGCTGCCGTCGCGACTCTTCTACGACGAACGCGGATCGGCCCTGTTCGAGGCGATCTGCGAACAGCCGGAGTATTACCTCACGCGCACCGAGATCGCGATCATGCGCGACCATGCCGCGGACATCGCCGCGACGCTCGGTCCGGATGTCCGCCTGGTGGAGTACGGTAGCGGCAGCGGCATCAAGACGCGCATGCTCCTGGAGCATCTCGAGACGCCGGTCGCGTACGTGCCGGTGGAGATCTCCCGCTCGGCGTTGATGGAGAGCGTCGCGGAACTGGCGACGCGTTTCCCGGACGTGCCGATGCAGCCGGTGTGCGCCGACTTCACGCAGCCGCTGCGCCTGCCGGTCGCGTCGCGCTCACCGCGTCGCACCGTGATCTATTTCCCGGGCTCGACCATCGGCAACTTCGAGACGAAGGACGCCATCCGGATCCTGCGCCAGATGCGCGCCGAGATGAGCGACGGCGGTGGCGTGGTCGTGGGCGTGGACCTGAAAAAGGACACGGCGCAGATCGAAGCCGCCTACAACGACGCCGCGGGCGTCACGCGCGACTTCACCCTCAACATGCTGGTGCGGCTGAATCGCGAGATCGGCGCCGACTTCGACGTGGCATCGTTCCGCCACCGCGCGCGTTACAACGCGCTCGCCGGTCGCATCGAGACGGACCTCGTCAGCACGAAGCGGCAGGACGTGCGCGTGGGCGGCGAGACCTTCGCCTTCCGCGAGGACGAAGCCATGCATGTGGAATACAGCTGCAAGTACTCGCTCGACGATTTCGCGCAGATGGCCAGCAAGGCCGGACTCGCGGTGGAAAAGGTCTGGATGGACGAGGACCGCCGCTTCAGCGTGCAGTACCTGGTGCGGTCCAGCCCGGTGGCTTGAGCTAGCGTAATCGCCGATGCGATCAAGGCCTTCGAAGAGCTCCCTACCGAAGGGTGGGAGCCGATCGTATCGGCGATGGGAGCAGGTGACCCGGGGGACTAGCCCGGCCTCGGCGCCCCCAGCGACACCAGCAGATCCTGCGCCGTGCGCACCCGCTCCGCCGAACCCGGCAGATCGAGGATCACGCGCAGCTTGTCCTGCCCGTCCATCTTGAACACCCGCGGCTGCTGCTGGATCAGCTTGATCAGCGCCATCGGGTCGATGTCGGGCTTCTCGCGGAAGGTGACGCGTCCGCCATTGGCGCCGAAGTCGAGTTTCCGGATGCCCAGCGGCGTCGCCATCAGCTTCAGCTGCGCCACGGCGAACAGGCATTTGGTCTGGTCCGGAAGCAGGCCGAAGCGGTCGATCATCTCCACCTGCAGCTCGCGCAGCCCTTCCTCGTTTCGTGCGCTCGCGATGCGCTTGTACAGCGTCAGGCGCGTGTGGACGTCGGGCAGGTAATCCTCGGGAATCAGCGCCGGCAGATGCAGTTCGACCTCGGTCTCGTGTTCCGAGGTGAGGTCGAAGTCCGGCACCTTGCCCGATTTCAGCGCACGCACCGCGCGATCGAGCAACTCGGTGTAGAGCCCGAAGCCGATCTCCTGGATCTGACCCGACTGCTCCTCGCCCAGCATCTCGCCCGCGCCGCGGATCTCGAGATCGTGCGTGGCGAGCGTGAAACCGGCGCCCAGTTCCTCCAGCGACGCGAGCGCTTCGAGGCGCTTCTCCGCGTCGGCCGTCATCGCCTTGCGGTCCGGCACGATCAGGTAGGCATAGGCACGATGGTGCGAGCGTCCGACGCGGCCACGCAGCTGGTGCAACTGCGCCAGGCCGAAACGGTCGGCGCGATTGACGATGATGGTGTTCGCGGTGGGAATGTCGATGCCCGACTCGATGATCGTGGTCGACACGAGCACGTTGAACCGCTGGCGGTGGAAGTCCGCCATCACCTGTTCCAGTTCGCGCTCGGGCATCTGTCCGTGCGCGACGCGGATGCGCGCCTCGGGCACCAGTTCGCCGAGCTCGCGCGCCGTGCGCTCGATGGACTCCACCTCGTTGTGCAGGAAGTACACCTGGCCGCCTCGCGCGAGCTCGCGCTGGACGGCTTCGCGGATCAGCGCGGGCTGCCAGGTCGAGATCAGCGTGCGCACGGCGGTGCGATGCGCCGGCGGCGTGGCGATGATGGACAGATCGCGCAAACCGCTCATCGCCATGTTCAGCGTGCGCGGGATGGGCGTGGCGGTCAGCGTGAGCAGGTCGACCTCGGCGCGCAGCTTCTTCAGCTGCTCCTTCTGGCGCACGCCGAAGCGCTGTTCCTCGTCGACGATGACGAGGCCGAGGTTCTTGAAACGAATGTCCGGCTGCAGGAGCTTGTGCGTGCCGACCATGACGTCGACCTGGCCGTCGGCGAGGCGTTCGAGCGCCGCGTCGACTTCCTTCTTCGACTTGAAGCGCGACAGCACGTCGACCCGCACCGGCCAGTCGGCGAAGCGGTCCGCGAAGTTGCGGTAGTGCTGCTGCGCGAGGAGGGTGGTGGGCACGAGCACCGCCACCTGCTTTCCGGCCGTGGCGGCCGCGAACGCCGCGCGCAGCGCGACCTCGGTCTTGCCGAAGCCCACGTCGCCGCACACCACGCGGTCCATGGCGCGCGGCGCGGCCAGGTCGACGATCACCGAATCGATGGCCGCCTGCTGGTCCGGCGTTTCCTCGAACGGGAACGTCGCGGCGAATTCTTCGATCATCTGCCGGTCGACGGGCAGCGACTCGCCCTGGCGCGCTTCGCGCTGGGCGTAGATGGCCAGCAGCTCGGCGGCGACGTCGCGCACCTTCTCGGCGGCCTTCTTGCGGGCACGCTCCCACGCGTCGCCGCCGAGCGAATGCAGCGGCGCCAGTTCCGGCGCGGTGCCCGTGTAGCGGCTGACAAGGCCGAGCTGGGCCACGGGGACGTAGAGCTTGTCGCCCTTGGCGTATTCGATGGTGAGGAATTCACCCGGCATGTCGCCGACGTCGAGCGAGACGAGGCCCTGGTAGCGGCCCACGCCGTGATCGATATGAACGATCGGCGACCCGACGGAGAGCTCCGTCAGGTCCTTGATGATGCTCTCGGGATCGCGCGCGGCGCCGGCGCGGCGCTTGCGGTCGGTGCGCACGCGCTCGCCGAACAGTTCGCGCTCGGTGAGCACCGTGAGCGCCGGCTCCGTCAGGGCGAAACCCTGTTCGAGCGACGCGGCGGTGATGGCCAGCGCCTCGCCGCTCGCGAGGAAATCCTTCCAGCCGTCGACGATGACCGGCTTCAGCCCCGCGCCGGCCAGCTGCTCGATGAGCGCCTCGCGACGGCCGGCGGAGTCGGCGGCGATCAGCACGCGTCCCGGGTAGCTGGCGAGGAAATGGCGCAGGGCGGTGCCGGGTTCCTCGCCCTTGCGGTTGAGGGGCACCTCGGGCGCGGGCTGCGTGCCGAGGTCGACGGCGTGCTCGTGGCCCTTCGCCACGACGTCGACGCGGGCCTGGCGGTTCAGGCGCTCGCGCAACTGTTCCGGCGGCAGGTAGATCTCCGCCGGGGGAAGCACGGGGCGCTCGATGTCGTGCGCGCGCTGGTCGTAGCGTTCGGCGGTCTGGGTCCAGAACTGTTCGGAGGACTCCAGCGTGCCCTCGCCGAGGACGAACAGCGCGTCGCCCGCGATGTAGTCGAACAGCGTTTCCGTCACCGGGAAGAACAGCGGCAGGTAGTACTCGATGCCGCCCGGCGTCATGCCTTCTTTCATGTCCTGGTAGAGGGGGCAGCGGCGGATGTCGATCGGGAAGCGTTCGCGCAGGTTGGCGCGGAAGTTCTTCGCGGCGTCTTCCGTCAGCGGGAATTCGCGGGCGGGCAGGAGGTCCACGCCGTCGACCTGCTGTTGCGAGCGTTGCGTTTCCGTGTCGAAGGTGCGGATCGACTCCACTTCGTCGTCGAACAGTTCGACGCGGTAGGGCTCGCTCGCGCCCATCGCGTAGATGTCGATCAGCGCGCCGCGCACCGCGAAGTCGCCCGGCTCGGTCACCTGCGGCACGTTGCGGTAGCCGGCGGCCTCCAGGCGGCGCTGCTCGGCGGCGAGATCGAGCTTCTGCCCCTTGCGCAGCACGAGGCCCGACCCGGTGATGTGCGTACGCGGCGCGATGCGCTGCATCAGCGTGGCGACCGGCACGACGAGCACGCCGCGGCGCGTGGTCGGCAGGCGGTACAGGGTGGCGACGCGCTGCGAGACGACTTCCGGATGCGGGCTGAAGACGTCGTAGGGCAGGGTTTCCCAGTCGGGGAAATGCAGCACGGGCAGCTCGCCCGCGAAGACCGCCAGCTCGCTCTCGAGGTTGTCGGCGCTGCGGGTATCGCGCACCACCACGACGAGCAGGCCGTCGTGGGCGCGCGCCGCCTCGGCGATTTCCAGCGCCCAGGACGAGCCGTGCGGCGCGGCCCAGTAGCGGCGGGTCTTGGCGTTGACGGGGAGCGGAGGGCGGGGAAGCGCTACGGGCATGGAATCGGGCGACGGCCTTGCGGACAAGTCGTCGATTGTACTACCCGGAGGTGAAGGTCCCGGCACTCGGGGAAGGCCGCTGCGCGGCCATCGCCGATGCGATCGGCTCCCACCCCTCCGGTAGCAAGCCATCTACCGGAGGGGTGGGAGCCGATCGCATCGGCGATAGGAAGACTTCCCTCAGTCGGCGATATCCGGCTCGAAGAAGCTCCAGCGGACGTCCCGGAACTTCGCCTTGAAATCGGCCTCGACGATGTTGATGGCCTCGACCATGGCGCGGGCCGTGGGTGTGGGCGCCATCTTCGCCTTGATCGCCACCATGACGTCCGTACCCATCTGCAGGGTGAGGACGTTGTAGACGGTGTCGATCTCGGGGCGGGCCTCGAGGAACGCGAGCATCGCGGCCCGCTGCTTCGGCTCGACGCCCTGGCCGATCAGCAGCGCCTTCACCTCACGGGCGACGGCGACGGCGACCACGATCAGCAGGACGCCGATGGCGATGGTGCCCAGCGCGTCGAAGAGCAGGTTGCCCGTGAGCATGGTCAGCAGGACGGCGACCAGCGCCAGGCACAGGCCGACGAGCGCGGCGAGGTCCTCGCCGAAGATCACCAGCAGCTCGCTGGCGCGGGTCTCGCGGAACCACTGCCAGAGGGGCCGGCCCTCGCGCGCCTTGTTCACCTCCTGCATGCAGCCGTGCATCGAGATGCCTTCGGTCACGATCGAGAAGGCGAGCACGCCCACGGCCAGCCATGCGTAACGCAGGGGCTCCGGGTGGGTCAGCTTGTGGATGCCCTCGTAGACCGAGAACATGCCGCCGACGCTGAAGAGCAGAATGGCGACGAGGAACGACCAGAAATACAGCGCGCGACCCCAGCCCAGCGGATAATCCGGCGAGGGCGGCCGCTTCGCCTGTCGCATGCCGAGGAGCAGCAGGCCCTGGTTGCCGCAGTCGGCCAGCGAGTGGACCGCCTCGGCCAGCATCGCGCCCGAGCCCGTGAAGATCGCCGCGACCAGCTTGGCGACGAAGATGGCGAAGTTGGCACCGAGCGCGAGAAAGATCGCGCGCTTCGAGTCGGCATGTCCGGACATGAGGTTCCTAGCGTCGAAGGAAGGCCCGCGGCATCTTCCGCGCGGGCCGATCCGCAGGATCTTACCGTATGACGCCGACACCCACGCCGAAGCTCACGTTCGGATGGCCGCCGGACATCTCCTTGGCCGTCCAGACGTGCGACTGGTTCACCGAGACCAGCGGGAAGGTGTACTGCGCCTGCCCGACGTTGCCGGTACGCGTGCCGTTGAGACGGCCGGCGATGGTGACGAGGCCGCCGGCCGGGTAGTCGAGGCTTTCGACGTAACCCGGCATGGCGGCGATGAAGCGGCCGTTGCCGGTGTCGTTCGACTGCGGCCGCTGCGATCCGTCGAGCGGATAGGCGAGGACTTCGATCTCGCTGTGGTCCGCGAAGTTGCGGACGTTGACGATACGGCCGCCCCAGATCACGTCGGCCGAGGCGTAGCGCTCCGGCTCGCGCGCGACCTGTGCCGGCGGCACCGCGGCGTTGTTGGGCGTGGGCTTGTAGATGGGGGCGGGTGCGCAGCCTGCGAGCGCGGCCGCGAAGACGGCGGCGGACAGGGCGAGACGGGCGTTGGTCGGGCGCATGGGTCGACTCCTGGCGTGTGGAGCGACTTTAGCGCCTCCGGACTGAATGCGGCGCGTGCGGACCGTGGGCGGGAGCTTCATCCTTGCCTTCTTCCACCAGCCAGGTCAGCCGGTATTCGGATTCGCCCGGCGTGCCGAGCAGCTTCGGCAGCAGGCGCAGCGAGTCGCGAAGGGCGTCATCGAGTTTCCACGGGGCGTTCACTATCACCATGCCCGTGCCGTTGAGGCGCAGCGGGGAGTCGTCCGGCCGCAACAGCAACTCGACCGCCAGCACGCGCTTCGCGCCGCATTTGCCGAGCCAGCGGTGGAACGGCTGCACGTGGCTGCGCAGCTTGATCGGATACCAGACGGCGAACACGCCGGTGGGCCATTTCGCCATGGCCGCCTTCAGCGATTTCTCGATCGTTCGGAACTCGGCTTCCTGCGCCTCGAACGGCGGGTCGATCAGCACCAGCCCGCGCTTCTCCTTCGGCGGCACGAGCGCGTTGAGCGCCTCGTATCCGTCGCGCTGGTGCACGTGCACGCGCTTGTCGTGGTGGAACAGCTGGCGCAGCGCGCCGGCCTCCTCGGGGTGCAGCTCGCACAACTGCGCGCTGTCGGTCGGTCGCATCAGGTGCGCGGCGATCCACGGCGAGCCCGGGTAGAAGCGCATCTCGTCGCCTTCGTTGCAGGCGCGGACGATTTCCAGCCATTTCCACAACAGGGGCGGCAGGCCGGTCGCGGTCCGGAGGACGCCGAATCCCGCATCCGCTTCGTTCGTCTTGCGGGCTTCGGAGCCCTTGAGGTCGTAGCGGCCCCGGCCCGCGTGGGTGTCGATGTAGCAGAAGGGCGAGGCCTTCTGCTCGAGGGAGTCGATCAGGGCCACGAGCACCATGTGCTTGAGGACATCGGCGAAGTTGCCGGCATGGTACGCGTGGCGGTAGTTCATCGGCGGAGTATAGCGGGCGCCACTCCCGCCCGCCGCCCCGGAAGGGCGGCTCAGCCCAGCTGGCTGCCCAACCGCAGGTTGATGCCGAGCCGCGTGGCGACGATCCGCATCGCTTCGTCGTCGCGCGACGACGTGATCCAGCCGGCCAGCACCTCGTCGTCGGCCTCGCGGGACCAGAGGGTGTAGCCGTGCTGGTTCAGCTGATCGAACGCGCGCGCGAACACCTCGGCGCCATCGAGGTCCTCGTGGAACTCGTCGTCGTCCGGGTCCCCGTCCCAGTCGATCGTGAGGTTCCAGCGGCTGACCAGCTCGTTGATGGCCTCCACCAGCGTGCGGGTGTCGTCTTCGTCGACCTCGAACCCCGAGCGCCAGTCCGTCACCCGCGCCACGATGTGCATCGGGTCGTCGTCGCCTTCTTCCTCCGCCGTCTCGCGGTAGGCGTTGAACTGCTGGAGCGCGCCGTCCTCGTCGCCCGGATTGATGAGCAGCAGCAACTGCCAGACCTGCTTCTCGACGGTGTCCTCGGCATCCTCGTCGTCGTCGTGGTCGAAGCGGTCGTCGTAGTCGTCGTCTTCCCAGGAGGCCATGGCGTTCCAGTGATCGGGTGGGGACGCCCATTATGTGGCAACCGCACCGGCGCGGGCCCTCCGTCTACCCATTTTTCTTATTGACCCCTTGCCGAAAACGCGGTGTCCTTGGTTTAGCCATCCATTCGGCTCGGTCCGCGCAGGGCCGGTATCAAGGGGGAATACCTATGAAAGCCGTCACTTTCGCACGGGCGACGGGCGTCGCCATCCTGCTGTTCGCCAGCGGCGTCGCCGCGGCCCGGTCCGACGACACGCCGCCGGACTCGATCTGCAGCGTCGTCGGCACGGCCCAGCGTTACGTCGGGACCACGGTCACGGTCAGGGGCGTCGCCAGCACCGAGGGCAAGGTCACCACGCTCTCGGACACCCAGTGCGCCGCCTCGCTCAGCCTGAGCATGGACGACAACGCCAGCAAGAAACGCGACGTGTCGGCGTTCCGCCGGACCGTCGGCGAGAAGGGCGTGAGGGCCGATGCCACCGTCTTCGGGCGCTTCAAGGCCACCGGGGACGCGAAGGCGCCCTACGGGATCGACGTCTACAGCGTGCGCGACGTCAACGAGCTGCCGGCCGCGGAAGGCGGCTGACCGTGCGGCGCTGGCGCGCCGCACGGACGATCCGCTAGGCTTCCGGGCTCCACGGCCATGCCGGGTTCGAGCCCGGTCGCGCCGTTTTCGCCAACGGATGCCCGATGCAGCAGCTGGACAAGGTAAGGGTCGGGGTGATCGGCCTCGGATACGTCGGGCTCCCGCTGGCCGTCGAGTTCGGCAAGCGCTATCCGACCCTTGGGTTCGACATCGACGCCTCCCGCGTGGAGGAGCTCCGTGCCGGCACCGATCGCACCCTGGAGGTGGACAAGGCCGCGCTCGACGCCGCGGCCCGGCTGACCTACGCCAGCGACCTGGACGCGTTGCGCGAGTGCACGGTCTACATCGTCACCGTGCCCACCCCGATCGACAGGGCGAAGCGCCCCGACCTGACCCCGCTCACGCGTGCCAGCGAGACGCTGGGGAAAGTGCTCAAGCGCGGTGACGTGGTGGTCTACGAATCCACGGTCTATCCCGGGTGCACCGAAGAGGTCTGCGTCCCGATCCTCGAACGCGAGTCGGGTCTCGTGTTCAACGAGGATTTCTTCGTCGGCTACAGCCCCGAACGCATCAACCCGGGCGACCGGCAGCATCGCGTCACGACGATCCGCAAGGTCACGTCCGGATCGACGCCGGCGACCGCGGAGTTCGTCGACGCCCTCTACGCCAGCATCATCGACGCGGGCACGTACAAGGCGAGCGCCATCAAGGTCGCCGAGGCCGCCAAGGTCATCGAGAACACGCAGCGCGACCTCAACATCGCGCTGGTCAACGACCTGGCGATCCTGTTCAACAAGCTCGGCATCGACACGCTGGAAGTGCTGGAAGCCGCGGGCACGAAGTGGAATTTCCTCCCGTTCCGACCGGGCCTCGTCGGCGGCCATTGCATCGGCGTCGATCCGTATTACCTCACGCACAAGGCGCAGGAGGTCGGCCACCATCCGGACGTCATCCTCGCCGGTCGTCGCACCAACGACGGCATGGGTCCGTACATCGCCGGTGAGCTGATCCGACTGATGGTCTGCAAGGGACTCAACCCCGTCGGCGCGCGCGTGCTCGTGCTGGGCCTGGCCTTCAAGGAAAACTGCCCCGACCTGCGCAACACGCGTGTCGTCGACATCATCGCGTCGCTGAAAACCTATAACGCGACGATCGACGTCCACGACCCCTGGGTGGATGCCGCGGAGGCCGAGCACGAGTACGGCCTGCGGACCGTCGCGGCGCCGGACGCCGGCGCGTACGACGCCATCGTCGTCGCCGTGGCACACCGGCAGTTCCACGCGCTGGGCGCCGAGGGCATCCGCGCCTTCGGCAAGCCGGGCGCGGTCATCTACGACGTCAAATACGTGCTGCCGCGCGACGCGGTGGACGGCAGACTCTGAAGCGGAGCGGATCGATGAAGGTACTGGTCACCGGCACGGCGGGCTTCATCGGGTCGCACGTGGCCATGCGGCTGCTCGAGCGGGGCGACGAGGTGATCGGCCTCGACAACCTCAACGACTACTACGACGTGACGCTGAAGCAGGCGCGCCTCGACCGTTTCCGCGATCATCCGCGCTACACCCACGTGCATGCCGACCTCGCCGACCGCGAGGCCGTCGCCCGGGTGTTCGCGACGCACCGGCCGCGACGGGTCGTGCACCTCGCGGCGCAGGCGGGCGTGCGTTACGCCGCGCAGAATCCGCATGTTTACGTGTCCAGCAACGTCACCGGCTTCCTGCATGTGCTCGAAGGCTGCCGCGACCTCGGCGTCGAACACCTCGTGTTCGCGTCGACGAGTTCGGTCTATGGCGCCAACCGCACGATGCCGTTCTCGGAGCACGATTCGGCCGAGCATCCGCTGACGCTGTACGCCGCGACGAAGAAAGCCAACGAGCAGATGGCGCATAGCTACGCGCACCTCTACGGCATCCCGAGCACCGGGCTGCGCTTCTTTACGGTGTATGGCCCCTGGGGCCGTCCCGACATGGCGCTGTTCCTGTTCACCCGCGCGATCCTCGCCGGCGAACCGCTGCGCGTGTTCAACCACGGCCGGCATCGGCGCAGCTTCACCTACGTCGACGACATCGTCGAAGGCGTGATCCGCTGCCTCGATCGGCCGCCGACCGTCGACACCGACTGGAACGGCGCCTCGCCCGATCCGTCGTCCAGCGGCGTGGCGCCGTTCCGGCTCTACAACATCGGCAACGAGCAGCCGGTCGAGCTGCTCGACTATATCCGCCGGCTGGAGCAGTGCCTCGGCCGCGAGGCGATCCTGGAGATGCTCCCGCTGCAGCCCGGCGACGTGCCCGACACGGCGGCCGACGTGAGCGAGCTGCAACGCGCGATCGACTACGCGCCGCAGGTGTCGGTGGAAGAGGGCGTCGATCGCTTCGTCCGCTGGTACCGCGATTACTACAAGGCCTGACCCGGCATGCTTTGGTGGGAGCGGACCCGGCCGCATCAGGCCCTGCGGCCCACGGCTCCAACGGCGTCGCGGCCAGGGCCGCTCCAACAGGTAGCTTGTGGGAGCGGACCCGGCCGCGACAGCTTT
>NZ_FODZ01000002.1:57991-299947 GCF_900110505.1 Luteibacter sp. UNC138MFCol5.1 | reverse complement strand
GCTTGTGGGAGCGGACCCGGCCGCGACAGCTTTTCGCGGGGCGCTCAGGTCCCGATGCGCCCGGCTCCAACGGCATCGCGGCCAGGTCCGCTCCCACCGCGGGAGACCTCCCGCGCAAGGTACGGGGCCGTGCGGCTATCCGCCGCCGCGGCCACCTCATTCGGCGGACCCGACGCGACGATCCGGCCGCCCGCCGCGCCCGCGCCGGGCCCGACATCGATGACCCAGTCGCTGCCCGCCACCACACGCATCTCGTGTTCGACGACGACGACGGTGTTGCCGGCGTCGACCAGTCCCTGCAGTTGCGTCACCAGCTTGTCGACGTCCGAGGGGTGCAGGCCCGTCGTCGGCTCGTCGAGCACGTAGAAGTTGCTGCCGCGCTGCGTGCGCTGCAGTTCGGTCGCCAGCTTGATGCGCTGCGCCTCGCCGCCGGATAGCTCCGTCGCCGGCTGTCCGAGGCGCAGGTAGCCGAGTCCGATGTCGCGCAGGAGCAGGAGGGGCTTCAGCACGGCCGCCTCGTCGGCGAAGAATTCACAGGCCTCCTCGACGGTCAGACGCAGGACCTCGGCGATGTTCTTGCCGTTCCAGACGATCTTCAGCGTCTGTTCGTTGTAGCGCGCGCCGTGACAGGTGGGGCAGGGCGCGTACACGCTCGGCATGAAGAGCAGCTCGACGCTGACGAAGCCCTCGCCTTCGCAGGTTTCACAGCGCCCCTTGGCGACGTTGAACGAGAAACGCCCCGCGTCGTAACGCTTCGCCTTCGCCGCTTTGGTGCTTGCGAACAGCTTGCGTACGTGGTCGAAGAGACCGGTGTACGTCGCGAGGTTGGAGCGGGGCGTGCGGCCGATGGGTCGCTGGTCGACCTGCACCAGACGCGTGATCGCTTCGGCACCGGCGTGGATGTGGCCGCCGCTAGGGGTGAGGACGCTCGGCTCCCCGTCCTCGTCGTCGGGATGGGACGGTTCATGGCCGAGATGTTCGCCGAGCAGCTCGACGAGCGCCTGGCTGACGAGGCTCGATTTGCCCGAGCCCGAGATGCCCGTGACGGCCGTGAACGTTCCCAGCGGGAAGGCGACGTCGAGGTTCGAGAGATTGTTGCGCGTGATGCCGCGCAGTTCGAGCCAGCCGCGCGGCGTCCGGAGCGTTCGCGATGCGACGCTGTGCCCGCCGAACAGATAGCGCGCGGTATGCGATCCGCGTACCTTCGCGAGTCCCTCGGGCGGGCCGCTGTACAGGATCTCGCCGCCACGTTCGCCCGCGTCGGGGCCGACGTCGATCAGCCAGTCCGCACGGCGCATCACGTCGAGGTCGTGCTCGACCACGAAGATCGTGTTGCCCGAACGCTTGAGCTGTTCCAGCGCGGCGAGCAGCGCTTCGCCATCGGCAGGATGTAGCCCCGCCGACGGTTCGTCGAGCACGTAGACCACGCCGAAGAGGTTGGAACGAATCTGCGTCGCGAGGCGCAGGCGCTGCAGTTCTCCCGGCGAAAGGGTGGGACTGCTCCGGTCCATCGACAGGTAGCCGAGCCCGAGCGCCTGCAGGGTGCCGACGCGTGCGACGAGGTCCTGTGCGATGCGCTGCGCGGCGATGCGTTTTTCCGCCGAGAGATTCGGGGTGCGGCGTACGTCCGAGGAACCGTCGTGCGACGCACCGCCGCCCGCCACGCGCTTGGCCGTCGCCGCCTTGCCAGCGGCGCGGCTGCGGGTCGTCGCGGTGCCTGCGTCCTCGAATCGTCCCTCGGCCGCCGGGCGCAACGTCGTGGCCAGCTCGTCGAACGACATCGCGGCCAGGGTGCCGATGTCGACGCCTGCGAAGGTCACCGAGAGTGCTTCGCGCTTGAGCCGCTTGCCACCGCAGACGGGACACACGCTGCCGACCATGTAGCGCGACACCCGCTTCTTCATCAGCGGACTCTGCGTGGTGGCGAACGTGTGCAGCACGTAGCGCCGCGCGCCCGTGTAGGTGCCCATGTAGCTGGGCTCCGTCCTGCGCTTGAGCGCCGCGCGCGTCTCGGCCGGCGTGAAGCCCGCATAGACCGGTACCACGGGCTGTTCCTCGGTGAACAGGATCCAGTCGCGCTGTTTCTTCGGAAGGTCGCGCCATGGGACATCGACGTCGTAGCCGAGCGTGACCAGGATGTCGCGCAGGTTCTGCCCGTGCCACGCGGGCGGCCAGGAGGCGATGGCGCGCTCGCGGATCGTCAGCGACGGATCGGGCACCATGGTCTTCTCCGTCACCTCGTAGACCTTGCCGAGGCCATGACAGTGCGGACAGGCGCCCTGCGGAGTGTTGGGCGAGAAATCCTCGGCGTACAGCATCGGCTGTCCCGGCGGGTAGCTGCCGGCACGCGAGTAGAGCATCCGTACGAGGCTCGACAGCGTGGTGACGCTGCCGACCGACGAGCGCGTGCCCGGCGTCCCGCGCTGCTGCTGCAACGCGACCGCGGGCGGAAGCCCCTCGATGTCGTCCACGTCGGGGACGCCGACCTGGTCGATCAGCCGTCGGGCATACGGCGCCACCGATTCGAAGTAACGACGCTGCGCCTCCGCGTACAGCGTGCCGAACGCCAGCGACGATTTACCCGAGCCGGAGACACCGGAAAACACGACGAGGGCGTCGCGCGGCATCGCGACGTCGATGTCCTTGAGGTTGTGCTCCCGCGCACCGCGGACCCGGACGAAACCCTGGTTCGCCATGGCGTCCATCCCGTCGTTTCGCTTCTTCATGCAGGCATTATCCCGCGCGGGGGGTGCATGGGCCGTGTCGAGCGATCCAAAGTGGGAGCGGACCTGGCCGCGACGCCGTTGGAGCCGTGAGCCGCAGGGCCTGCTGCGCCTGGCGAGAAGCTGTCGCGGCCAGGTCCGCTCCAACGGCCCGATGCCTGTTGGAGCGGACCTGGCCGCGATCGCCTTTTGCGAGGAGTTCCAGGCCGCGACGGTTCCGCTTAGCCCGCCGGTTCGGCGAATTGTTCGACCATCAGGTCGATGAACACCCTGACCTTGCGGGCCAGATGCTGGGCCTGAGGGCGTACGACGAAGATACCGACCGGAGGCAGGGTATACGCGGTCATGATCGGCCTCAGCGCGCCACTCGCGAGGTACGGCGCCACGACGATGTCGCCCAGCGCGGTGATGCCCACGCCGGCCGCGGCGGCCTCGGCGAGCGCGAACGCGCTGTCCGCCTTGAAGCGCCCTTGCGGATGAACGGTGTAGGTGGCGTCGTCGCGCTGGAAATGCCATGCATCGGTACCGGGGGTGATCGCGGCGTGCTTCGCGACCGCCCACGGGCCCTCGGGCTCACCGTGAGATGCGAGGTAGTCCGGGCTGGCATAGAGTCGTACCGGCACTTCGCCCACCTTGCGAGCGACGAGGCTGGAGTCGGCCAGATAGCCGACACGAACGCCGCAATCGAAGCCCTCGGTCACCAGGTCCACGTAGCGATCGTTGAAACGCGTGTGCACCTGCAGCGCCGGATGCCGGCGCGCGAGTTCGGCCAGTGTGGGTGCGAGCTGCGCGGCGAACGAGGCCGGGGCGGCGATGCGAAGCAGACCATGCAGCAGGCCGTCCGGCGACAACTCTTCGCGCGCCCCGTCGATGATCGCGCAGACGTTTGCCGCGTGTTCCTTGAATGACGAGCCCGCCTCGGTCAGCGCGGCGCCTCGCGTCGTCCGCGCGAGCAGCTGCACGCCGAGCGTTTCCTCGACACGGAGCAGCCTGCGGCTGACGATGGATTTGGCAAGGCCCAGCCGGCGGGCGGCAGAGTTCACGCCACCCGCGTTGGCGATCTCGACGAACGTCCGAAGATCCTCGATCTCCATGGCGATCCTGTCCCGGAAGGAGGTACGACCATAGCGCCTTGCCGGCGGACTGTCTTGCACGAACGGCGTGGCGCGGGAGGTGTCGGGCAAAACTGTGTCGGCCGCCACCGAGGGTGTTCCTCATTTCGCGACACAGAAGACCAGATCCGGCGGCTAGTAGGGGCCCGGACGATCGTCCATCTTCATCCTCGACCCGCCCGGAACCGCCGGGCTTCATCGCCTTCGAGGAACCTCCCATGTCGGACACCGCCAAGCCCCGCATCGCCCTCATCATCGGCTCCACCCGCGCATCGCGCTTCGCGGACGTGCCGGCCCAATGGATGCTGCGTCAGGCGCGCGCACGTGACGACATGGATGTCGAACTCGTCGACCTGCGCGACTTCCACCTGCCGTTCTTCGACGAATTCGCGTCGAATGCGTACGTGCCGAGCACGAGCCCCGAGGCCGTGCGCTGGCAGGAGACCATCGCTCGCTTCGACGGTTTCATCTTCGTGGTCGCCGAATACAACCACTCGATGACGGGCGCGCTGAAGAACGCGCTCGACCAGGCTTACTCGGAGTGGAACCACAAGCCGTTCACCGCGATCGGTTATGGCGGGGTGGGCGCGGCGCGCGCCATCGAGCACCTCCGCCTCGTCGGGATCGAGCTGCAGATGGTGTCCACGCATGCGGCCGTCCACATCGGCGGCAGCGACTTCTTCACGATCTTTCCGGCCGTCGGCAACCAGCCGATCGAAACCATCGAGCCGAGCCTGCTGCCGTCCGCCACCGTCGCGCTCGATGAGCTTGCCTGGTGGGCGCGCGCGACGATGGTCGCTCGTGCCGTGACCGCCTGACCGTACCGCCCACTAGCGTGAACGAACACGAGAAACGCCCCATGATCACCACCGACAGCAGGCTCCGCGAGACGCGCGCCGTCGCAGGCACCGCGCTTCGCAAGGTCGTCATGCGCACGCGCGGACGTGGCCACGGGGAGATTTTCCGACTCATCAGCCCGGGCGACCTCGGGGAGCATCTCAAGCCGTTCGTCTTCCTCGACAGCTTCGGCGGGGTCATGAGCGAGTTCGCCGAGCGTGGCGGCATGCATCCGCACTCGGGGATCGGCACGGTCACCGTCTTCACCCGGGGCGACGTGCACTTCGACGATCCCGACGCCGGCAGCGGGTACCTCGACTACGGCGGGGTGGAGTGGATGCGTGCAGGCGGCGGCGTCTGGCACGGCAAGGAGCTCTCGTCGGGCCGGTCGCAGCGCATCCACGGCTTCCAGCTCTGGCTCTCGCTTCCGCCCGAACTCGAGCTGGCCGAGGTCGACAGCCAGTACGTCGAAGCGAAGGACATGCACCGGGCGGGACCCGCACACGTGATCGTCGGCAGGTACGACGGCGTGCAAAGCCCGGTCAGGGCACCGGCAGGCGTCAATTACCTGCTGGTCACGCTCGCGCCGGACGAGTCGTGGACGTACCGGCCGCCGCTCGGCCATACCGTGGGTTGGCTCGCCATGTCGGCGGGTAGCCTTGTGGGGCCGTCTGCCGCTGCGAACGGCGAGTTGCTGATCTTCGATTCGACCGACGGCGCGATCGAGCTGGCGGGTGGCGTCGAGGGTGCGACGTTCGTGCTCGGCTCGGCGATCCCGCACCCTCACGACCTCCACCTTGGGTACTACTCGGTGCACACGACGACGGAGGCCCTGCGCACCGGCGAACGGAACATCGAGACGCTCCGCCTGGCCCTCGAGCGCGAAGGCGACCGCACCCGCGCATCCGGCTCCACGCCGGTGTTTCGCGGCTGAAACACCGCATCCCCCCATCGACATAAGAGTCCCGTCAGCATGAAATCCATCGGAATCCTCGGCGCCGGTCACATCGGCGGCGCCATCGCCATGCGCCTCGGCGCCAAAGGCATCGCAGCCACCATCGCGAACAGTCGTGGTCCCGAAACGCTCGCCGACCTTGTCGCGAAAGCGGGCCCGTCGATCACGGCCGGCACCCGCGAGGAGGCGGCATCCAAGGACATCGTGTTCCTCGCCATCAACTGGGCGAAGATCGAAGGGGCCCTCACAGGCCTGCCGCCGTGGAACGGCCGCATCGTCATCGATACAAACAATCCCATGCAGCCGCCGCCGCTCCCGGCCTACGACATCGGGGGGCGTGCGTCGACAGCCGTGGTACAGGCGTGGGCGAAGGGTGCGCGGGTCGTCAAGGCTTTCAACCACCACTATTACGTCAATCTCGAAAAGGAACCGGACGCCGAAGGCGGTCGTCGCGTGCTGTTCTTCGCGGGCGACGACGCGCATGCCAAGGCGGACGTCGCGGCGCTCATCGACCAACTCGGTTTCCACGGGATCGACATGGGCGACGTCGAACGCGGTAGCCGCACGTTCCAGACGCCGGATGGCCCGCTCATCGCCTTCGACCTCGTGCGGTTTGGCTGAGTGAAAGGGGCAGGGCGATGATCGACATGTACTCACCGTTACCCCTGGGTCGGATCGCGCTGGCGAACCGCTTCGTGATGGCACCGATGACGCGCGCGCGTGCGAACGCGGACGGTACGCCCGGGCCGCTCGCGGCGGAGTACTACGGGCAGCGTGCGGCCGTCGGCCTGATTGTGACCGAAGGTATTCAGCCGTCCGACGACGGCCAGGGCTATCCCGCCACGCCCGGCATTTACACTGATGCCCACGTCGCGGGTTGGCGCGAGGTCACGTCGGCCATCCACGCGCGAGGCGGACGTGTGTTCTTCCAGCTCATGCACGCGGGACGCATGTCGCATCCCGACAACACGCCGCATCGCCGGCAAGGCGTCGCTCCATCCGAGATCGCGCCGGGCGAGCAGATCTTCACGCTTGGCGGGATGAAGGACATTCCCGTGCCGCGGGCGCTGGAAGCGTCAGAAATTCCGGTGGTCATCGACGAATACCGGCACGCCGCGAGGCGCGCCGTCGATGCCGGCGCGGACGGAGTCGAGATCCACGGCATCGCGTACCTCATCCACCAGTTTCTGGCGCTCAGTGCCAACACCCGTACCGACGGTTATGGTGGTTCGCTGGCGAACCGGGCCAGGTTCGCGATCGAAGTCGCCCAAGCGATCGTCGCCGAAATCGGCGCCGATCGGACGGGCATTCGTCTGTCCCCGGGCTTCACCGGCATGGGTCTTAGCCATGGCGACGAGGGGCCGGCCCTCTACCGCTATCTTGTCGATGCACTCGAGAGTCTCGGTCTTGCCTACCTGCACATCGTCCACTATGGCGACGAAGGGATCCTGCGCGACCTTCGCAGCCGCTGGCATCAGGCGTTGATCCTCAACCGCCCGGAGCGTTCGCGCGACGACATCGGAAGCGACGTCGTGGCGGGTTTCGCCGAGCTGGAATCGTACGGCCAGATGACGTTGGCGAACCCGGATCTGCTGGAACGACTTAAAGCGGATGCACCGCTGAACGCCGCGGATCCCGGCACGTACTTCGGTACCAGCCCTGCGGGCTACGCGGTGGGCTATACGGATTATCCCGCTGCCGGTTGATGGCGGGGTATTGCGTGAACGTGCCACCGCGAGCAGTCTCGACCCCATCGTCCCGCGGAGGCCCGCCTTGATCCCACGATTCACCGACCACTCGGCCAACGAGCGTACCTATCTCGCCTGGGTGCGCACGGCGATCGCCGTGATGGCCTTCGGCTTCCTGATCGAACGGTTCGACCTGTTCCTGGCGTTCGCCGCGGCGGAGCGTGCGCACGCCGTGACGGCGCTGCACGTCCGCCTGTCCGAACTGGTCGGCCTGGGCCTAATCCTCGTCGGCGCGCTGATGACGCTGCTCGCGACGCGTCGCTACCGCCGCAACCGTCAGCTGATCGCGGAAGAGGAGCTGCACGAGTACTCGGGCGCCGCGCCGGAGGGTGTACTCGCCACGCTCGTCGTGATCGTGGCGATCTTCCTCGTCGGCTACGTGGCGCAGCAGCTGATCGCGATCGCCTGACGGGCGCACGCGATCAGTGCACCGGCGGGCCCGAGAAGAACACCGCCAGCGCACGCGCGTCGCCGGCGCGCACGGTGACGGTGCGTGAGGCCTCGGAGGGTCGCCAGCGTGGCGCGGTCATGCCGTTGGCGTCCATCGCCACGCCGTCCGCCGTGACCGCTCCGTAGATCGGCAAAACGAAGAGGGCCCGGCCCGCGGCGACCGGCATCGCCCATTCCGCGCCGGGCTTCAGGCAGACGTCCAGCATGGTCACGTCCGTCGGCGGCGCGAGTGGCGAACGCACGTTCTCGTAGCCGCCGAGCGGCACCCGGACGCGCACGCCGGGCTTGAGCACGGTCGGCACGTCCTCGGGTTCGAGCGACAGCGCGGCCGCGGGCATGTTCCGATCCGCCGGCGCGAGGTCCACGAAGATCTGCAGCGAGTGCACGGTCTTGCCTTCGACGGCCGGTACCTCGTCGTGCGTGATGCCGCGGCCGGCGGTGGTCCAGTGCAGGCCGCCGGGCCGGATGAGGTTCTCGGTGCCGAGGCTGTCCCGGTTCTGCACGCCGGACTCGGAATCGAGGAACACGTACGACACGGCGGACATGTGCTGGTGCATGTGCGGCGGGAACGTGGGCGCGCTCATCCAGGCGTGGTCGACGCCGAGGAAGGGGCCCAGCTCGCCGGGCGCACCACGTAGCGTGGTGGCCCGGAAATGCGAACCGAAGTTCATGCGATGCAGCTTCAGGAGGTTCATCGCGGTCACCGTCAGGCGATTTCGTCGACGGACAGGGGCGTGTAGTCGATGTAGCCCTCGTCGCCGCCGCCGTAATAGAACTCGCGACGGGCTTCGTTCAGCGGCGCGCCGGTGCGGATGCGTTCGACGAAGTCCGGGTTGGCGAGCACCATCTGGCCGTACGATTCCATGTCCGCCAGGCCCGCGGTGACATCGGACCCGATGGCATCGCGCGGACGGCCCGGACGGTTCACGACGAGGCGGCTGTTCCACATCCCGCGCACTTCGCGCAGGAACGCGTCGTCGCCAAGATGCAGCAGATGCACGTAGGCGAGGCCGAGGGTGTCGAGTTCGGTGACGAGGTAGCGATAGAGGTCCTTGCCCTCCGGACCTTCGTCGATGCCGTAGTGCGTGAGCCCCGGCGACAGGCGGATCGCGGTGCGGTCCGCGCCGATCTCGTCGACGATGGCTCGGGCGACTTCGAGCGCGAAGCGCGCACGATTCTCGATCGAGCCGCCGTACGCGTCGGTGCGCTGGTTCGCGCTGGGAGCGAAGAACTGCTGCACGAGATACGCGTTGGCGCCGTGGATCTCGACGCCGTCCGCGCCCGCCTCGATGGCGAGCCGCGCGGCGTGACGGAAATCCTGGACCGTCTGCGCGATCTCCGCCGTGGTCAGCGCGCGGGGTGCCGGGATGTCCTGCATGCCGCTGCGCGTGAACATCTGCGCGCCCGGTGCGATCGCCGACGGGGCGACGCCCTGCGTGCCGTGGGGCGTGTTGTCCGGATGCGACATGCGCCCGGCGTGCATCAGCTGCATGAAGATGTGGCCGCCCTTCGCGTGCACCGCGTCGATGGTCTCCTTCCAGCCTTCCACCTGCACCTCGTCATGGATGCCCGGCGTGGTCAGGTAGCCCTGGCCGGCCTCGGACGGCTGCGTGCCTTCGGTGACGATCAGGCCGACGCTGGCGCGCTGGCCGTAGTAGGTGGCCGAGCTGGTGCCCGGGCTGCCGTTGGTCTGAGCGCGCGAGCGGGTCATGGGCGCCATGACGAAGCGGTTGGAAAGCGTCAGGCGACCCAGGCGGACCGTTTCAAACAGGGTGTTCATCGCTGCATCCTCGGGCGGGACCACCCCGCCGCTCTTGACGCAAAGATTGGGCTGCCTCGCGGGCGGGATAAAGATGGTAATCTGGATCAAATTGATCCATTGGTGGAACGGTCGTGGACGATTACCTACGGGAAATGGCGCTGTTCGTCGAAGTCGTCAAAGCGAAGGGCTTCCGCAAGGCCGCCGAGGCGACGGGCATACCCAACTCCACGCTCTCGCGCCGTATCACCGACCTGGAAAAGTCCATCGGCCTGCGCCTCCTCCACCGGACCACCCGGCGCATCGAACTCACCGAAGCGGGGCAGCTGTACTACGAGCGCAGCAAGCGCATCGTCGACGAGGCGCGCCTCGCGCACGAACAGCTCGGCGACATGCTGGCGCAGCCCACGGGCGTCCTTCGTGTATCGCTCTCGGTGGATTTCGCTCTGACGTTCCTCGCGCCGCTGATCGCGGAGTTCGCGGGCATCTATCCGGGACTCACGTTCGACTTCGACCTCACGCCCCGGCGGGTCGACCTCGTGAGCGAGCCCTACGACCTGGCGATCCGGATGGGCGAGTCCGCCGACTCCAGCCTCGTCGCGCGCAAGCTCGCCACGCTCACGCCGTATCTCTTCGCATCGCCCCGGTATCTCGAGTGCTCCGGCGAACCGTCGACGCCCGAGGAACTGCTGCACCACGAGTGCTTCTGCATCGCCCGCAACGGTCAGTGGCAATTGCACGGCGAAGGACGCGTGGTGGATCTTCCGATCGGAGGACGCTTCTACGCGAACAGCATCGGCATGATGAAACGTCTCGCGTCGCTCGACCAGGGCATCGTGCTCATGACGGAACAGGTCGTCGCCGACGAAGTGGCCCAAGGCAAGTTGCGTCGCATCCTGCCGGGGTGGAACGGCAGCCCCATTTCCGTGTACGCGATGACCGAGACGCGCCTGGTTCCGGCGAAGACGCAGCGTTTCATCGATTTCATCAAGGAACGGCTGGCGGCTCGCTGAGCGCCTGGCGCAGCTGCACGAGCGCCGGACGCTGCCGGCGCGATTGTTCGACGACGAGGTAGTAAGTCTCGTCGCCCTTGTCCACGCGCACGTCGAACGGCGCGATCAGCTTGCCGGAGGCGAGTTCCGCGTCGACGAGGATCTCCTGCGCGACCACCACGCCGAGCCCCGCCTGGGCCGCCTCGTACGCGATGGCCGAACTCTCGAAGTCGCGCCGACGTGCCATGTGCGATGGATCGACACCGGCGGCCGCGCACCAGGTACCCCAGTCGTCCGGTCGCGCCGTGACGCGCAGCAGCGTCTGCTCGGCGAGCCAGTTCGCGTCGACCGGGCGGCTGCGCTGCACGAGCGACGGCGAGCAGACCGCCACGAGCACGTTGCTCACGAGGGGCGTCGCTTCGTGGCCGGGCCAGTGTCCGTCGCCGAGCCGGATGGAGGCGTCGACGTCGTTGCCGGGAGTCCACTCGGACGACGTCGTCAGGCGGATCTCGATCTGCGGATGCGTCACCTGGAATTCGCTCAGACGAGGAATGAGCCAGCGCGTCGCGAACGTGGTGTACGAGTGCAGGCGGAGGATGGTGCGGGTGCCGTCGCTAAGCATGGCCGCCGTCGCGTTGCGCAGGCCTTCGATGTGACCGGCCACGCGCTGAAAATACGCCGCGCCGCTCGGCGACAGCGCGAGACCGCGGCCTTGCCGTTCGAACAGGTTGGTCTCGAAGAACTCGTCGAGCACCTTGAGCTGCCGGCTGATGGCGCCGGGGGTGACGAACAGCTCGTCGGCCGCGGCACCGACCGCACCCGTCCGGGCGACGGCTTCGAACGCGACCAGCGCGGTGAGGGGCGGAAGCGGGCGCATGACACTTTCCATAAACTCAACGATTGACCAAAAATAGTCGATAGTCCTTCCCGCTGTCGAGGTGGAGACTCTCTCCCATGCCGCGAATCCGCGGTCGATATCCCCCCTGTCGAGGAGTCTTCACATGATCAAGGTCTACAACCCGGCCGACGGCAGCGTCGTCGGCGAAGCCCCCGAAATGACCACGGCCGAGGTGCTGGCCGCCGTGGACCGCACCTGCGACGCCTTCCCGGCGTGGTCGCGCCTGCTGGCCAAGGAGCGCGGCGCGAAGCTGCGCCGCTGGTTCGAACTGGTGAGCGCCGATCGCCGCGCGTTCGCCGAGCTGATGGTGAAGGAAAACGGCAAGTGCCTCAGCGAGGCCCTTGGCGAGATCGCCTACGGCCTGGGCTTCATCGAGTGGTACGCGGAGGAGGCCAAGCGCGTCTACGGCGACACCATCCCGACCCACGCGCATAACGCCCAGGTCATCGTCACGAAGGAGCCCGTGGGCCCCACCGCGGCGATCACGCCCTGGAACTTCCCCTTCATGATGGTCACCCGCAAGATCGCGACGGCGCTGGCCGCCGGCTGCACGATGATCATCAAGCCGTCGGAAGAAACGCCGCTCACCGCGTACAAGCTGCTGGAATACGCCCGCGAGGCCGGCATTCCGGAGGGCGTGTTCGAAATGGTGACGGGCGATCCGAAGACGATCGGCGAGGCCTTCACCAGCGACCCGCGCATCCAGAAGATCTCGTTCACCGGCTCGACCAACGTGGGCAAGCTGCTCGCGCGCAACAGCGCCGACACGCTGAAGAAGATGACCATGGAGCTGGGTGGCAACGCGCCGTTCATCGTCTTCGACGATGTCGACGTCGACGACGCGGTCGCCGGACTGGTCGCCGCGAAGCTGCGCAACTCGGGCCAGGTATGCATCTCGCCGAACCGCGTGTACGTGCAGGACGCGATCTACGACACGTTCGCCGCGAAGCTCAAGGTGGCCATCGAGCGGATCCGCGTGGAGCAGGGCCTGCAGGAAGACTTCGTGGTCGGTCCGCTGATCAACCAGTCGGCGGTCAACAAGGTGGACGCGCTGGTCGCCGACGCGGTGAAGCACGGTGCGACGGTGCTGTCGGGCGGTGAGCTGGCCAGGCCGGATTCGCTGTTCTACAAGCCGACCATCCTGACCAACGTTCCGGACGATGCGCAGGTGCGCACCACGGAAATCTTCGGACCCGTGCTGCCGCTTTACCGGTTCACGACCGAAGAGGAAGTGGTCAGGCGCGCCAACGACAGCGAGTACGGCCTCGTCGCCTATGCCTTCACGCCGAACCTCGGCCGCGCGTTCCGGATGTCGCGCGACATCAAGGCCGGCATGGTGATCCTCAACAGCGGTTCGGTCGGCACGGAATCGGTGCCGTTCGGTGGCGTGAAGCAGTCGGGCTACGGACGCGAAGGCAGCTATTACGGCATCCAGGAATACGTGAGCGTCAAGTACACGCTGATGGCGGGCCTCGACAAGTAACGTCGCCCGTTCCCCCCTCCCGCGCCGTCGTCCGGGTCACCGCGCGACGGCGCTTTCGTCTTCAGGATTCCCATGTCCACGATCCCGTCGATCGCCGGCACGCTCACGCGTGCGCAGGTCGCGAGCATGGCGGTCGCCACCGGCACGACCGTCGCGAACCTCTACTACAGCCAGCCGATCCTCGGCGACATGGCGGCGTCACTTCACGTGACCGGCGCGCAGGCGGGCGTCGTGCCCATCCTTTCGCAGGCCGGGTTCGCGATCGGCCTCGTGTTCGTCGCGCCGCTCGGCGACCTGATCGATCGCAAGCGGCTGGTCATCGCGCTGGAAGCGATGCTCTGCGTCGCC
The DNA here is from genome assembly GCF_900110505.1 of Luteibacter sp. UNC138MFCol5.1. GTDB lineage: Bacteria > Pseudomonadota > Gammaproteobacteria > Xanthomonadales > Rhodanobacteraceae > Luteibacter. Next base: position 286,642 of record NZ_FODZ01000002.1, on the reverse strand, counting down.
TTGCTCGCGCTCGGCGTCGCGCCGACCCTTCTCGCCGTCTACGTCGCCGCGTTCCTCACGGGCGTCTGCGCCACCGCCGTGCAGGTGATCGTGCCGCTCGCGGCGACGCTCGCTCCGCCGGAACGGCGGGGGCACGTGGTCAGCCAGGTCTTCACGGGCACGCTCACGGGCATCCTGTCCGCGCGGATCGTCGCCGGACTGGTGGCGGCATCGTGGGGATGGCGCGCGATCTTCGAACTCTCGGCGTCCGCCGCCGCGGGCGTCGCGTGCCTGACCGCCGCGATGGTGCCGTCCGAGGGCGTCCGCCATGGGCAGCCGTACCTCAGACTGCTCGCGTCGACGGCCGCCCAGTGGGGACGATTCGCGACGCTGCGCCGGGTGTCGCTGCTCGGTGCGCTCACCTTCGGCGTCTTCTGCGCCTACTGGACGACGCTGACGTTCGAACTGCGCGCCGCGTTCGGCTTCCATACGCGGCAGATCGGCCTCTTCGGCATCGCGGCCGTGCTCGGCGCGGCCGTTTCGCCGCTGGCCGGAAAGCTCTCCGACCGGCTGAAGCCGTCGCGCATGCAGCTCGTCACGCTCGGCGTCCTGCTCGTCGGCACGCTGCTCGCGGCGGCCGGGGCGTCATCCGTCTGGGTCCTCGCGCTCGCGACGGTCGTCATCGACGTCGGCGTGCAGGCGACGCAGGTCAGCAGCCTCGCGCAGGTCTACGCGCTGGATCCGTTGGCCAACAGCCGGATCAACACGGTATACATCGCGACGTTCTTCACGGGCGGCGCGCTGGGAACCACGCTTGGCATCCAGGCCTGGCGCCTCGATGGCTGGACGGCCGTGTGCGTGCTGCTCTGCCTGCTCAGCGCCATCGCGCTCGTCGTCGCCTGGCGCAACGCGGGCGACCGGTCGGCGGCGGACTGATCGGTACCGTCGCCGGGAATGAACAATTATCGATGCTTCGTCCGATAAAGCGGACGGCAGGGTTCCGTAGACTTCGGTGTCCAGCCGTCGGGTGTTCGCCCGGTGGCGCGAAAGCGTTGCGCCGCGCCGCGCTGCGGGGAGAACCATGGTCGATCGACGCACCCGGCGAGGGCGCACAAGCCTAGAAAGACGTGATGTGGAGGTCGCTCTCCCGATGGAGGGGCGAGGGACCGTCGTCGCCAGGCGAATCGCTGTCGAGCGCGGCCGATGCGCGTTCGACTTCCTCGACGAGGCCCACCACGCCCGCGTCCACCGGATGCGGCATCGCGCGATCATCCCGGGCGAGCGTCGTCTGCACGACGATCGCCGCAGACCATACGCGCATCAACCGGGCATCGTGCGCAAGGGTCACGATGCGCCGTGCGCAATGCGCGGCATCTTCGTAATTTCCTGCTTCGAACAGCCGGACCAGAGCGATGGTGTCGTGACTGATCGCGCGAAGCGCATCGATGACGAACGGCTCGGTAGACATCGTTTGGTCCTGACGGCAGGGGACCCTGCAACGGCATTTCATCACACTTTTCCGGGCCGTGCCGTATGACAATCAGAAACCAGCCTTCCAGGAGCCGCGGCATCGATCGGTTCGAATCAATGCAGCTGCTGCTCAAGGTGGTGGAGACGGGAAGCCTTTCCGCCGCGTCGCGCGACCTCGACATCCCGATCGCGACGGTGAGCCGTCATCTGAGCGAACTCGAGGCACAACTCGGCGCGCGTCTTCTGGTCCGGTCGTCGCGGCGTACGATGCTTACCGAGGCCGGCGAGGCTTACGTCGCTTCGATCCGCGGCATCCTCGATCTGCTGAGGCAGGCCGAGCAGGCCGCGGCCGGTGCCTACAGCGAGGCCAAGGGGGCGATCTACATGACCGCGCCCGTCGTGATGGGGCGCACGCACATTGGCCCGCTGATCGCCGAGTTCCTCCCGATGCATCCGGAGGTCGACGTGCGCCTTCAGCTGTCCGACAAGGTCATCCCGCTCGTCGACAAGCAGCTCGACCTCGCGATACGCATCGGCCACCTTCCGGACAGCACGCTCATCGCCAGCGAAGTGGGCAGCGTGCGCCGCGTCACCTGCGCAAGCCCGCGTTACCTCGCTCGCCGTGGCATGCCACGCGTACCCGACGACCTCGCGGTCCACGATTGCGTCACCTTCGACAACCTGGCGACGCCCGAGGCATGGCGGTTCATGGAAGGCGGCACGACGCGCAGCGTGCCGGTCCGTTCCCGTCTGGTCGTCAGCGCCGCGGAAGCCGCGCTCGACGCCGCCGAAGCCGGGCTCGGCATCACCCGTCTCCTTTCCTACCAGGTTGGCGACGCGGTCCGCCGCGGCGGCCTGGAGATCGTCCTTGAACGCTACGAGTTGCCCGCCTGGCCGGTCCACGTCGTGTACCAGGGGCTGCAGCGCATGCCGCGGCGTCTGGCGGCCTTCCTCGAGTTCGTCACGCCACGGCTGCGCGCGCGGCTCTCGGAAGAAGCCTCGTCGTTCGACCGCCGGGTCGTATGAATGTCGATCACTGCGCTACGTGACGATCGATGTGGCGCTTTCGTCAAGAACTGCGTCGGAATGCAAGCCTATCCGCGACGGCCGGCCTAGTATCCGGTGACAAGGGTCCGACGTGTTCGGCCGTCCAGGGGTTCGCTCGGTGTGCATGGGATATGACGTCATCCTCGTCGGCCGGACGTGCTCCATGGACACGCTGGCGCGCCACGCCGGCCTTGGACGTGGACTGCGTGTGCTACACATGGAATGGCGCGCTCCGGGAGACGTGGCTTCGCCGATCGCCGACGGGGCCGGGCCGCCTTCGCTGCTTGCAGCGCGCACACGCGTCGCCGCCGATCGCGTCGTCTTCGATGGCCACCGCGTGGCCGGCGTCGTCGACGCCGACGGGCGCCTGCACCGATCGGCGAACGTCGTGCTCTCGGCGGAACTGATGCTCGGCCCCGCCATCCTGCTTCGATCGGGCATCGGACCGGCGGCGCGCCTCGAAGAGTTCGGCATTCCCGTCGTCCGCAACCTTCCCGTCGGCGAGCGCCTCCTCGTCAAACCGCGTTACCACATCGTGTACGGGCTGCCGCATCGGGGGCAGGACGAGGGCAACGTCGAGGCCCACGCGGTCTACGCCTGTCCGGTTCCCGGCACGGACATCGATCTTTCCCTTCTTCCGCTGAACATCGGGAACGCGCAGGACGATCCGGCGCTTCGCTCGATCGCGCTGGTCGTGTCGATGAGCCGCCCGGAATCGGTGGGTTACCTGCGGCTTCGCTCACGCGATCCGCGCATCGCGCCGCGTGTGACTTACAACCTGCTGGCGACGGCGGGGGACAGGAAGCGCATGCTCGGGGGCGTGCGTCTCGCCCGGGCCCTCGCGCGGCAGGGCGAGCTTTCGACGATGCTGGGGGAAGAGCGGGTTCCCGGTGTCGCGACATCGGACGAGCATCTCGAAGCGATGATCCTCGAACAGCTCGCGTCCGCCGCGTCGCCGTCGCCGCGTATCCCGATGGAGCTGGAGGACATCGCGGACGCGTCCGGATCCGTCCACGGTGTGGAAGGGCTTCGGGTGTTCGACCCGCTGGGCGCTTGAGTGTCGTGATCGCCTGGATGACACTGCCTGCATCTCCCGAGCCGGCATCGCATGGACCTCCAGTCGCTTTCCGATTTCAACGTGGTCGCCCTGCATGGCGGCTTCAGCGAGGCAAGCCGCAAGACGGGGCGGCCGAAAGCGTCGTTGTCGCGCCGCGTTCGCGAGCTTGAAGAATTTCTCAAGATCGCCCTCGTCGACCGCGGCGCGAAGCCGTTCCGCCTGACCGACGAAGGTGTGCGCTTCCACGAGGAGACACGCGCGATGCTGGATCGCATCGACGACCTCGCGACGGAGTTCGCCTCGACGGCCGAACATCCCAGGGGGAGCCTGCGCGTGAGCGCGCCCATGCTGTTCGCGCATCGCGGCATCGGCAGGATGGCGGCGCGATTCGCCCGCCGCTATCCGGACGTCCAGCTGGAGATCGTCGTCGACGATCGCTTCGTGGACGCGTTCAAGGATGGATTCGACCTCGTCATCCGCGCGAACCCGGAGCCGAACACCGAACTGGCGGGGCGGTGTCTCCGCCGCGACCGCGCCGTCATCGTCGCGGCGCCTTCGATTCCCGTGCCGAAGGACGGCGAGGGGTTCCCCGCCATCTTCCTCAGCGCCGCGCGTGCGCAGCGGACGTGGCACATCGACACGGAGGAGGGGGTCCTCGTCACGCATCCGCGCGAGGTGCTGTGCCTGTCGTCGCTGCCGATGATCTGGGACGCCGTTCGCGAAGGCCTCGGCGCGGCCATCCTTCCCGCGTCGCTCGTTCGCGACGACATCCGCGAAGGCCGCCTCGTGCGGTGGGGCGAGCGCGTCGGTCGTCCTATCGAGGTATGGGCGCTCTACCCCGAACAGCGTCGCGGGTCGCCCAAGGTCGTCGCCTTTCTCGACATGCTGGTCGAGGAGTTCAGCACCCACGACGTGGCCGACCCGTCCTCGACCGAAACGCGGTCGCGTCCGTGATGGGCGATGCTTCACGATTCTGAAACGGTGCGTTTCAAAACGACGGATAGATAGCCTCTCCCTAGCGCGCTTACCATCGGGACGTTCGATACGCGGTCCCGCGCAGCAGCCATCGTGTTCGCGCCGGAGTCGGCGTGAATCACGGGACAGCGCATGGCACACGTCGAAGAAATCGACGCGACAATCGTTTCAGGGGCAACTTTTCCGCCCGAAGACTGGACCGTGGACGCGTCTGGCAAAACGCTCTGCCATGGCGGCGTTCTCAGCGTGGGGCCGGGTGTCATTCGTCATGTGGCCGCGCTGGGCGCGGACGCCCAGGTCCTGTTCGTCTCCCTGGACGAAGCTACGGAATTCCGCGTGCGTGCCGTCGATCGCGACGACGACGTCGACGCCGGAGTGGTTCGCCTCCGCCCGGGAAACCGGCCATGGCTAGTGGAAGGCGCGGGATCCCCGGGTCGAGTGCTGGTCATGCATTGCGTCGATGTCACCGGGAAGGCACTCAAGGGACTCGCCTGGGCGGATGCGCCCGGCCTGCCGTGCGTGGACCGACCCCTGGTACAGATGGCCGGCGCGCTCGTCTCGCTCGCGAAGGACATCGATGCGCACGGCGACTCGATCGAGCACCTCGTCCGTGCGCTCGTCGCCCATCTCGTCGGCACCCGAGGGGCCGACCCCGCGAACGCGCAGCGTCGCCAGGAAGGCCTCGCTGCGTGGCAGGTGCGACGGGCGACCGATCTGATGCTTTCCCGACTCTCGGAGCGGGTCTCGCTGCCGGAGATCGCCAGCGCTTGCGGTCTCTCTCCAAGCTATTTCAGCCGACTCTTCAAGGTCTCGACCGGCTTGAGCACTTACCAGTGGTTGCTCGACCAGCGGATCGAAAGAGCGAAGACATTGCTCGCGGACACGACGTTGCCTCTGTGCGAAGTCGCATATGCGTGCGGATTCTCCGACCAGACGCATTTCACGCGAGCGTTCTCGCGGCGTGTGCGCACGACGCCGCTGGTGTGGCGACGCGAAGCCACGTGCGACCATGCCGATGGCGAAAATCGTTATCCCTGACGCGTGAACTCCGTCGCGGGAGCGAATGCTTCCGGCACGCACGAAAGCGGCTGAAAAGCTGTTTTCCACATGGGTTTAACGTGCAAGCCACGGCTCGGCACCGCGGCAAGAATGTCGCCTTGCCGTTTGATGACGTTCACGGGCGCGAGGGCGAATGGACCGACTACAGGCGATGGCGATCTTCCTTGCGGTGGTGGAGGAGGGGGGCTTCGCATCCGCCGCGAGGAAACTGGAACTGTCGGCACCCATGGCGACGCGCGCCGTGAGCGAGCTCGAGAATGCGATGGGTGTGCGTCTGCTGACGCGCACGACGCGCGTCGTGCGCGTGACCGAGACAGGTGCGCGTTACGCCAACGACTGCCGGCGGATCCTCGCCGACGTCGCCGAATCCGAGGAGGCCGCCGCCGGATCGCACGGTGAAGTGCGCGGACGTCTGGTGGTGACAGCGTCGAGCGTGTTCGGTCCGATGCGCGTCACGCCCATCGTCACCGAATACCTTCGTCGTTATCCAGAAGCCGAGGTGGAATGCCGTTTCGTCGATCGCGTCGTCAACATGATCGACGAAGGCGTGGACGTGGCCGTGCGGATCGGCCCCCTCCAGGACTCCGCCTACCAGGCCCGCTGTGTCGGACGCGTGCGACGCGTCGTCTGCGCCTCGCCTTGCTACGTCGCCCGCCACGGAGCGCCTTCCAGTCCGGCGGACCTCGTGGATCACACGGTCGTCATGGCGAACGGCATCACCCCATCCGTCGACTGGCGGTTCGTCGTGGGCGATCAGGCGACGGTCGTCCGCGTGCGCCCGCGCATGACGGTATCCAGCAACGAGGCCGCGATCGGCGCCGCGCTCGCGGGCTTCGGTCTGACACGCGTCGTGTCCTACATGGTGGACGATCACCTGGCGTCGGGGCGCCTGGTGGAAGTGCTGCGGGACCACGAATCGGTGCCTCTTCCCGTGCACGTACTGCATCACGAGGGCCGGCACGCGGCCCGAAAGGTACGCGCCTTCGTCGATCTCGCGAGCCAGTCGCTGCGCGACGACAGGCTGCTGCACTGGCAGGCGGACGCCCGCATGGCGCATGGCGATTGAACCGCCCGGCGAAAGAATCAATTGCGCACCGCGTGGTTTCTCGGGCGGGGCGATGCGTCGACACTTTCTCCACCGACACTCACACCGACCCAGGGACAACACCATGAAGCTCTACTACCACAACCTTTCCGGTCACTCGCACCGCACCCGCCTGTTCCTCGGCCTGCTCGGCGCCGACTACGAGCCGGTCTTCGTCGACCTCATGAAGGGCGAGCACAAGACGGAGTCGTTCCTGCGCATCAACCCGTTCGGACAGGTGCCCGCGCTCGTCGACGGCGACACGTCGATCGGCGATTCCAATGCGATCCTCGTCTACCTGGCGAAGAAGACGGGTCGCACCGAGTGGCTCCCGGAGACGCCGGTCGAAGCCGCCCGCGTGCAACGCTGGCTTTCCGTCGCCGCCGGCGAACTCGCCAACGGCGCGGCGGCCGCCCGTCTGGTCACCGTGTTCGGCGCGAAGCTCGATGCCGACCTCGCGATCAAGAAGGCCCATGCGCTTCTCGCCGTGATGGAGAGTGAGCTGCGGACCCGCGACTGGCTCGCCGGCGCGCAGCCCACGATCGCCGACGTCGCGCTGTACAGCTACATCTCCGCGGCACCCGAGGGCAACGTCGATACCTCCGATTACCCGAACGTGCTCGCCTGGCTCGATCGCGTGGAGGCGCTGCCCGGCTTCGTGCCGTTCGACAAGACCGCGGTCGGCCTGGTCCTGGCCTGAAGGAGGCGTGTCATGGAGACGCTACTGAATCCCGTCACCGCGTCTCCCTGGCACGAAGGCGAGCTGACGCTGCAGCGCAGCGTCGGCGTCGAGGAGCGCATGAAGATTCCGGGCCAGCGACAGATGGCCCGGGATTTCATGCCCGACCAGCATCGCGAGTTCTACGCGCAGCTGCCGTTCGTGGTGCTCGGCGCGGTGGACCCGAAGGGCGACGTCTGGGCCACGCTGCGTGCCGGCCCGGAGGGCTTCATGCACTCGCCCGATCCGCGCAGCCTCGTGTTCGATCTGCCGCGCGAGCCGCGCGATCCGGCGGACGCGGGCATGGAGGACGGCGACGGCATCGGGATGCTCGGTATCGAGCTCCACACGCGTCGACGCAACCGGCTCAACGGCAACGTCGAGCGAAAGGGCGATAGCGGATTCCGTATCGTCCCCACGCAAAGCTACGGCAACTGCCCGCAGTACATCCAGTTGCGCCAGTACCGCTTCGACGCGGCACCGCCGGGAGATGTAACGGAGTCGAGCGGCCTCGACGAAAAGGCGCTGCGGATGATCCGCGCCGCCGACAGCTTCTATGTCGCTTCCTATGTGGTGCGCGACGGTGCGCGCCAGGTCGACGCGTCGCATCGCGGCGGCAAGCCGGGCTTCGTCCACATCGACGACGACGGCGTCCTGACCATTCCCGATTTCTCGGGCAATCTCTTCTTCAACACGCTGGGCAACTTCCTGCTCAACCCACGCGCGGGCATGGTCTTCGTGGACTTCGCCACCGGCGACCTGCTGCAGATGACGGGTAGCGCGGAGGTCATCCTCGACGCGCCCGAGATCGCCGCGTTCGTGGGCGCGGAACGTCTGTGGCGCTTCCGTCCCGAGCGCGTGATCCACCGGCCCGCGGGGCTCCCGCTACGTTGGCAGGACGTCGACGGCGGCGCCTCGCCGAACGCGACGATCACCGGCAGCTGGGAGGATGCGGCAGCCCGCGTCCGGGCCGCCGAACTGGCGCGCCAGTGGCGTCCGTACCGCGTGGAGGCCATCGTCGACGAGAGCGAGTCGATCCGCTCGTTCCATCTGTCGCCGGCGGACGGCGCGGGTCTGCCGGCGTCGCTTCCCGGCCAGCACCTGCCGATTCGGGTGGCGTTGCCAGGCTCGGCGTCGCCCGTGCTGCGCACGTATACCTTGTCGAGCGCACCGTCCGACCCGCGCCTGCGCATCAGTGTGAAGCGGGAAGGTGCGGTGTCGAGCCATCTGCACGACGTGCTGCGCGTGGGCGACCTCCTGGAGGCCCGGGCGCCCGACGGCGCGTTCACGATGGACTCGCGCGTGCGCAGGCCCGCCGTGATGATCGCCGCCGGCGTCGGGGTGACGCCCGCGCTGGCGATGGCGCGCCATGTGGTGCGGGAAGGTTTGCGCACGCGCTATTTGCGGCCTACCTGGGTGTTCCAGGCGGCGCGTTCCCGTCGCGAGCGCGCCTTCGCCGACGAGTTCGCCGCGCTGGTCGCGGAAGCGAAGGGAGGCCTGCGTCACATCCGCATCCTGGCGAACGTCGAGGATGCGACGATCGGCAGCGACTACGACGTCGAGGGCCGCTTCAGCGCGGACCTGCTGAAGTCGACGTTGCCGTTCGACGACTACGACTTCTACGTTTGCGGACCGGCGGGTTTCATGCAGGACGTCTACGACGGCCTGCGCAAACTGAACGTTTCCGATGCCCGCATCCACGCCGAGAGTTTCGGTCCGTCGTCCCTCGCGCGGCAGCCGGATGCCGGTGCGCCCGCGGTACCCGTCGTGCCTGCTTCCACGACGTCCGTTCCCGTGCTCTTCATGGCCTCCGGAAAGGAAGCACGCTGGACGCCCGACAGTGGCAGCCTGCTCGATCTCGCGGAACAGCGCGGACTGACACCGGAGTTCAGCTGCCGAAGCGGCACCTGTGGCAGCTGCCGCGCGAAGCTCATCAGCGGTGCCGTGACGTATCCGGTTCCCACCGCCCTGAAGGTGCCTGACGACGAGGTACTCATCTGCAGCGCGGTACCGGCCGAAGGCTCCGCACCCCTGCACCTCGAACTCTGAGAACCCTTGCGATGCGTTTCATGAAGACTCGCGAACTGCGTTCCACCATCGACGCCGGCGGCACGCTGCGCCTTTCGCTGGAGGATGCCGAATTGCCTCCGCCGGGCCGCGACGAACTGGTCGTCGAGGTGCGTGCCGCACCGGTCAATCCATCCGACCTGCGCCTGCTGCTGGGTCCGGTCGATCCGACGACACTCAAGGTCGTGGGCGAAGGCGACGGCGCGGTGGTGGAGGGCATGGTGCCGCCGATGGCACTGGGCAGCGTGTCGGCGCGACTCGGGCAGCGCGTGCCCGTGGGCAACGAGGGCGCGGGTGTCGTCGTCGCGGCGGGAGAGGACGCGCGCCATCTCGTCGGTCGCACGGTCGCCTTCCTCACGGCGCGAGGAGCCTATGCCACGCATCGTGTGGTTTCGCTCCGCGATTGCATCGTCGTCGACGACGGCGTGACGCCCGAGCAGGCCGCCAGCGCGTTCGTCAATCCGCTCACGGCGTTGTGCATGCTCCAGACGCTTCGGCGTGAAGGGCACGCCGCGCTCGTGCATACGGCGGCCGCATCGAACCTCGGACAGATGCTCAACCGTCTGTGCATCGCGGAAGATGTTCCGCTCGTCAACATCGTGCGCTCGGCGGAGCAGGTGGCGCTGCTTCGCGCGCAGGGCGCCCGGCACGTCGTGGACAGCTCCGCCGCCGATTTCGTGCCCCGGCTGACCGATGCGGTGCGCGCGTCGGGCGCGACTCTCGCCTTCGACGCGATCGGTGGCGGTCGCACGGCATCGATCATCCTCGCCGCGATGGAGCGCGTCGGAAAGGACACCATGAGCTCGTACAGCGCCTATGGTTCGCCGGTCCGCAAGCAGGTCTTCAACTACGGTCTGCTCGATGCCGCTCCGCGCATCGTCGACCTCGACGTCGGCACCGCATGGAGCATCGGCGGCTGGTTGATGGTCTGGGAACTCGCGAAGCTGGATGCCGCGACGGTCGATGCGATGAAGGCGCGTGTCGCAAGGGAGATCCGCACCACGTTCGCCAGCCACTACAAGGGCGGCTTCACGCTCACCGGGTTGCTGAGCGTCGAGGCGCTGAGCGAGTGCATGCGTCGCGGCACGAACCGGAAGTACCTCGTGTTGCCCAACGGCGGGAACGCGTGATGCGCTCGCGGCGGATGCTTCGGGGCGTTTATCGCGTGATCCGACAAGATCGGGCGTGTGGAGGGATCCAGAATGGCGTGCGGACCGGCGACGCCGTTACCGGCCCTGCCTCACCAGGGAGAACCAACATGAAACACCTCTCGTCGAACCATGGCCGCGTCGGTACGGCCGTCCTCGCCGCGTTCGCCGTCGCCTTCGCCTGCAGTCCGCTTCATGCGGCCGACACGGCGAGGCCGGTGAGCCCGGTCATCAAGATCAACGAAGCGGCCGCGACCACGCCGATCGATACGACGCCGTTGCGCGGACCGCTGAGCATGCTGTCCGGTTCGGGCGGCAACATCACGGTGCTGGTCGGGAAGGAGGGCAAGCTGCTCGTCGACGCGGGCATCGCCGTGTCGCGGCCGCGCCTCGAACCCGCGATCGCCGCGCTCGGGAAAGGGCCGATCAAGTACCTGATCAACACGCACTACCACTGGGACCATACGGACGGCAATCCGTGGGTGCACGAGGATGGCGCGACGATCCTCGCGACGGCGGGCACGGTGCGCCGCGTGTCGACGTCGACGCGCGTGGACGACTGGGATTACACGTTCAAGCCGATGGCGAAGGCGGGCATCCCGACCGACGTGGTCAAGGCGAACCGGACGATCCGTTTCGACGGGCAGACCGTGGAAATCCGGCTGATCGATCCCTCGCACACGGACACCGACCTGTACGTGTTCTTCAAGGAAGCGAACGTCGCCTCGCTGGGCGATCTCTTCTGGAACGGTGTCTATCCGTTCATCGACAACGAGAACGGTGGCGGCATCGACGGCATGATCAAGGCGAACGACGCGATCCTCGCGCAGCTGAACGAAGACGTCGTCCTCGTTCCCGGGCACGGCCCGGTCGGCACGAAGAAGCAGCTGCAGGATTTCCGGGACATGCTCGCCGGTATCCGCGACAACGTCGCCGCGCTCAAGAAGCAGGGCAAGTCGCGGGATGAAGTCATCGCGGCCAAGCCCACCGCGAAGTACGACGCCGTCTACGGGCATTTCGTGATCGACCCGGATTTCTTCACCCGGATCGTCTACGACGGCCTGAAGTAGGCCCGGCCCGGGCCATCCGTCCCGCGGAGCGCCGCAGCGCTCCGCGGACTCTCTTGACTCTCGACCTATATCAAGGGTCTAGACTTTATTCATGACCACTCAATCCGCCCTCACCATCGGCCGCATCGCGCGCAGCGCGGGTGTCGCCATCGACACGATCCGGTTCTACGAGCGGGAAGGGCTGCTGCCCGAGCCCCGCCGCCGGCCTTCCGGCTACAGGGAATACGACGCCAGCGCCGTGGCGCGCCTGCGCTTCATTCGCAAGGCGAAGGACCTCGGGTTCACGCTCGACGAGATCCGCGAACTTCTCGCCCTGTCCACCGATCGGCAGGGCGGCGTCGAAGGCGTGCGGGAACGGGCGAGCACCCGGCTGCGTGCGATCGACGACCGCATCGCGGAACTTCAGCGGGTGCGCGCGGGGCTGGCCGAGCTGGTGGATGCCTGTCCCGGTCACGGTGCGCCCGAGGATTGCCCGATCCTCAAGGCCCTCGTGGAGCCGGTCGCATGAGCCACGGCTGCTGTTCGCACGACACCGCTCACGCCGCCGCGACTGTGCTGGATCCCGTCTGCGGCATGACCGTGGACCCGGCGAAGACGGCGCACCACGCCACGCACGAGGGCCACGAATACCACTTCTGCAGCGCACGCTGCCGTGAGCGCTTCGTCGCCGCGCCAGCGACGTTCCTGGCGCCGAAGCCCGCGCCGGCCGACGTCCCGGCCGGCACCGTCTACACCTGCCCGATGCACCCGGAAGTGCGCCAGGTCGGCCCGGGATCGTGCCCGAAGTGCGGCATGGCGCTCGAACCGGCGATGCCGTCGCTGGACGACGACGATGGCGAGGTGCGCTCGCTCGGGCGTCGCCTCGCCGCCCTCGTGGCGCTGACGCTGCCTGTGCTCGTCGTGGCGATGGGCCCGCACCTGTTCGGCTGGATGTGGCCGGAACCCTGGGCGAGCGCGGCGCGGTGGATCGAAGCCGTGCTGGCGACCGTCGTCGTGCTTTGGGGCGGTGCGCCGTTCTTCGCGCGCGGCTGGCGTTCGCTCGTGCCGTGGTCGCCGAACATGTACACGCTGATCGCGCTGGGCACGGGCGTCGCGTGGGTCTACAGCGCGGTCGCGTTCGTGGCGCCGTCGTTGTTCCCGGCATCCCTGCGCGACATGCACGGCCATGTCGCCGTCTATTTCGAATCCGCGGCCGTGATCGTCGCGCTGGTGACGCTGGGCGACTTCCTCGAACTGCGTGCGCGTCGGCGGACGGGCGAAGCCCTGCGCGGACTCCTCGGCCTCGTGCCGAAGACCGCCCGGCGCATCGACGCCGATGGGTCGGAGCACGACGTGCCGCTGGAAGCGCTGCGGGTCGGCGATACGCTGCGCGTGCGCCCGGGCGAGAAGGTGCCCGCGGATGGCGACGTGGTCGACGGCGAGAGCCATGTCGACGAATCGATGCTGACCGGCGAACCCATGCCGGTGGCGAAGAAGGCGCATGACCGGCTCACCGGCGGCACGCAGAACCAGCACGGCGCCCTGACGATGCGCGTCGGGCATGTCGGTGCCGACACGGTGCTCTCGCGCATCGTCGCGATGGTGGCCGAAGCCCAGCGCTCGCGTGCGCCGCTGCAGCGACTGGCCGACCGGGTGGCCGCCTGGTTCGTGCCGGCGGTGGTGGTCATCGCGCTCGCCGCGTTCGTGGCCTGGTGGTTGCTCGGTCCCGAACCCGTCCTCGCGCATGCGCTGGTGGCCGCGGTGTCCGTGCTGATCGTTGCGTGCCCGTGCGCGCTGGGTCTCGCCACGCCGATGTCGATCATGGTGGCGAGCGGTCGTGGTGCCGGCGCGGGCGTGCTGTTTCGCGACGCGGCCGCGATCGAGCGCCTGCGCGAGGTCGACGTCCTGGTGTTCGACAAGACGGGCACGCTCACCGAAGGTCGTCCGGTGGTCACGGAGATCGTGACGTTCGCTCGCGACCGCGCGGAGTCGCTCGCGCTGGCGGCGGCACTGGAGCGTCCGAGCGAGCATCCGCTGGCGCGGGCCATCGTCGCGGCCGCGGAAGCCGAGGGTCTGGCGACATCCGCCGTTTCCGGCTTCCGCGTCGCCGTGGGACGCGGCGTGTCGGGTCGCGTCGACGGTCACGACCTCGCGCTGGGGAATGCGCGCCTGATGGACGACGAGCGCGTCGAGATCGGTGCGGCGCACGACGCCGCCGACCGCGCCCGGCGCAAGGGCGCCACGGCGATGTATCTCGCGATCGACGGACGGCTCGCGGCGCTGATCTGCCTCGCGGACGCGGTGAAGCCGTCGACGGCGCCCGCGCTCGAGGCCTTGCGCGAGGCGGGTGTGCGCCTGGTGATGGCCACGGGCGACAACGAGGCGACGGCGAAGGCGCTGGCGGCGTCGCTGCCGATCGACGAGGTGCACGCGGGTGTCTCGCCGGAGGACAAGGCGCGTCTCGTCGCCGCGCTGAAATCCGACGGAGCGGTGGTCGCTATGGCCGGCGACGGCGTCAACGACGCGCCGGCGCTCGCGGCCGCCGATATCGGCATCGGCATGGGCGACGGCAGCGACATCGCGATCCAGAGCGCGTCCGTGACGCTGCTCAAGGGCGATCTCGCCGGCATCGCGCGCGCACGGGCGCTGTCGGAGGCGACCGTGAAGAACATCCGCCAGAACCTGTTCTTCGCGTTCGTCTACAACGCCATCGGCGTGCCGCTCGCGGCCGGCGCGCTGTATCCGTTGTTCGGCATCACGCTGTCGCCCATGTTCGCCGCGCTGGCGATGAGCCTGAGTTCGGTGTCGGTGGTGGGCAACGCGTTGCGATTGCGTTCCGAGACGATCTGACGGGGTCGCGGCGCCGGATCGCCGATACGATCGGCTCCCACCCTCCGGTAGCCACGTAGCTACCCAAGCGTGGGAACCGATCGTATCGGCGATGGGAACCCGAGACGGTCGCCGCGTCAGCGAACGTCGAACGAAGGCGGTGCGTCCGACGCCTTCGACGCCCACGCCTTGTTCGGCTTCGTCGAGAGATCGAACTCGAGCCTGCCGCCCTTGAGCGCGAAATCCTCCGGCAGCCACGAGCGGGCGGACGGCTTGCCGTTCACCTTCAGCGCGACGACGTACGGCTTGCCCGCCCCGGCATTCGGCGCGTCGATCACGACATCGCCGTTCGCGCGATGGATCGTCGCTCGCTTAAAGAGCGGGCTGCCCACCACGAGCTCCGCGCGACCCGGAATGGCCGGATAGACGCCGAGCGACGCGAACACATACCACGACGACATCTCGCCCAGGTCGTCGTTGCCCGGGATCCCGTTGGGGGCGTTGAGCCAGATCGTGTCGAGCACCCGGCGGACGAGTTCCTGCGTCTTCCAGGGCTGGCCGGCGTAGTTGTAGAGCCACGGCGTGCCGATGGACGGCTCGTTGTCGAGTTCCGCATGCAGCGGACCGGACTTCGTCACCGCGAAGCTGCCGTCGGGCTGGTAGAAGAACGCGTCGAGACGCTTGCGCGCCTTCTCGCGACCGCCCATCGCATCGAACAGACCGCCGACGTTGAAGGGCACCATCCACACGTACTGCGCGGCGCTGCCTTCGACGAACCCGTCGCCCGTGGCGGGCGTGAACGCATGGGCTTCCTTGTCGTCGTCGTCCTTCACCAGCGCCCAGCTGCCGTCCGCGTTGCGGTTGCGGATGTAGCCGCCCTCCGGCGTGGCCTGCGGATCGAACAGGTTGCGCCAGTACTGCGCGCGATCGAGGAATCGTTTCGATGTGGCGTCGTCGCCGAGGCGCTGCGCGAGCGCGCTGATGCCGAACTCGGCGGCGACCGTTTCGAGCGTGTCGGCCGCCGGACCCCAGGCGGGTGCGCCGACCGGGATGTAATGCAGCTTGAGCCACGCGTCGAGACCGGGACGCTGGCCCACGCATTCGACTTCGCAGCCGTCGTGCGACGTATCGAGTGCCGTGGGGTTGTCCGCGGCATGCACCAGCGAGGCGAGGGCGCCCTTCGCGTCGAACCCGCGCGCGCCGAAGGCGTGGATACCGGCGATCGATGGCGCCGCCGGGTCGCCGTTCATTACGTGCGTGCCGCCGTTGTTGTGCGTCCAGCGGTCCCACACGCCGTTGTTCTGCTGCGCTTGGTTGAAGAGGCTCTGCGCGATGTCGCTGGCGGTGTCCGGCTCCAGCCATGCGACCAGCGGCAGCTGCGAGCGGTAGACGTCCCAACCGGAGAAGTTCGCGTACTGCGCCCGCTGCATGCCGGCGACGCGATGCACCTTGTCATCGAATCCCCGGTATTCGCCGTTGACGTCGCTGAAAACGTTCGGATGCATCAGCGAGTGGTACAGTGCGGTGTAGAACACCGTGCGCTGGTCGGGCGTGCCGCCTTCGATGTCGATGCGGGACAGGCGCTCGTTCCACGCGGCGACGGCCTTGTCGCGCAGGGACTCGAACGTCGTGCCTTTCGGGATCTCGGCGTCGAGGTTCGCCTGCGCGTTCGCGGCGCTCACGTACGAGATGCCGACGCGCACGTTGACGGCGCCGGTGCCCTTGGCGAATCCCACCCATGCGCCCGAACCCTTGCCGGCTTCGGGAAATCCCTTCGGGCCGTAACCCGTGCCGCCCTCGGCGTGCGTGCCACCCTTCGTGACCGTGGTGTCCTGCCAGGCGCCGGTCGAGGCGAAGGGCTGGTCGAATTCCGCCACGAAGTAGAGGGTGTAGTAGCTGCGGCGGTCCGCCTCGTTGATGTAGCCGCAGAAGTTGCCGCTGGTCACCTGGCCGCTGACGCGGCGGCTGGCCGCGTCGACCGTGACGGATGCGCGCTCCGATCCCACCTCCGAATCCGACGCCCGCACGAGGACGTTCGCCGGCTTGCCGGCGGGGAAGGCGAACCGCGCCGCACCCGAGTGCAACGCGGCGGTGAGGTCGGCCGTCACGCCGTTGTCGAGAGCGACGCGGTAGTGGCCGGCTTTCGCGGTTTCGTTGGCGTGCGAGAACTTCGACGCATACGCATGGCGGAAGTCGGTCGACGGCGACGCGACGATGTCTTCCGTGACCGGCATCAAGGGCACATCGCCCGACGCGCCGGCGCAGCCCCAGCCTTCGACATTGGTCAGGCTGAATCCGCGGATCGCATCGGCACGGTATTCGTAACCGCCCGGCGCGGCGATCGGCGCCTTCTTGCCCGGCAGCGGCGACGCTTCGGGACTGAACTGCAACATGCCGAACGGCATGACCGCGCCCGGAAAGACGTTGCCACCGTTCGTGGTGCCGATCAGCGGGTTGACGAGGTCGGCGGGGCCCGACGACGCGGCGGCGACGGCGGGGACGAGAGCGGCGGCGAGGGCGATCGGACGAAACACGCGCAAGGGGGATTCTCCGTGGGACCGGTACTTATATCGATTGAAATCGCTGGCGGACCGGATGTCCCGTGCCATGGGTCATGGTGACGTTGGAGCGGACCTGGCCGCGACACAGGATGTCCCTGTTGGAGCGGACCTGGCCGCGACGCAGGATGTCGCTGTTGGAGCGGACCTGGCCGCGATGGCCGCTCGCGGCGGTATGTGGTCTTGCGCGCCAGCTCCAGGGCACGGCGAAAAGCTGTCGCGGCCAGGTCCGCTCCCACAAGGGCATGCGGAAGCTGTCGCGGCCGGGTCCGCTCCCACATGCGATTTACCAGAGGATGCCGTTCACCGGCTTGCACGGCTCCAGGCCGTGGTTTTCGCCGAGGGCGTCGCGCAGGTCGATCTCGATGGCCTGCGTGAGGGTGGTCAGCGGCACGTCGTCTTCCAGGTTCTCGAACGGATTCTGGATGTCGTTGCCGATCTGCAGCAGTGCGAGGAACAGGAAGCCCGCCACGGTCGAGCCGAGCGGCGTGTACAGGCCCAGCGTCTCGACCAGGCCCAGCGGCAGCAGCAGGCAGAAGCCGTGCGTGAAGATCGCCGGGTAGGTGGCGTACTGCTGCGGGAGCGGCGTGTTCTTGATGCGTTCCATGCCGCCTTGCGCGTTCGAGATGTCCGACAGCGTGCGCGCGATGGTCGCCAGCAGGATCGGATCCGGGCGCGAGTCGGCGATCAGTCCGGCGGTACGGGCATGGATCGCGTTGGGCACGTTGGCGACGGCGCGCAACGCGCTGAGGTCGGCGGTCGGCAGGCGGTGGGCGAGTTCGTCCCACGGCTGCTGGCGTCGCAGGTGCAGGCGCAGCGCGTGTACGTAGGCGATCTGCCGGTGGATCACATCCTTCGCGAGGCCGCGGTCGGGCAGCAGCGTGAGGGCCTCTCGGGCGAGCGTGCGCGACGCGTTGACCATCGCGCCCCATAGCGTGCGGGCCTCCCACCAGCGCGCGTACGCGGTGGTGTTGCGGAAGCTCAGGTACACCGCGACCGCGGAGCCGAGCAGGGTGAGCGGCAGCGCGGGGAATTCCACCCAATGGGCGCCCACGAAGTACCAGAACGCCGTGACCGCGATGTCCCACGCGAGCAGCCAGACCAGCGGCCGCCCGACGTAACGCAGGATGTGTCCGAGGTGAGCCCGCCCCGGAACGATCATCCGCGGCTTTCCCGGCGGATCGCGTCCGCGAGCGGAAGGAAGCGGTCGGACTCCGCGTCGAGGACCGAGACGGTGCCTTCGCCGATGTCGTAGACCCAGCCGTGCAGCTGGATCGCCTCGTTGGCCAGCGCGGCCGCCACGGCCGGATGCGTGCGCAGGTGGACGAGCTGCAGGCGCACGTTTTCCTCGATCACGGCGCCGATGGCCTCGGGCCCTTCGATCTTGCGCGCGAACACGGCGCTGCGGGCGGCCTGCGCGTTGCGCAGCCACGCCTCGACCGTCGGCAGGTCTTTCGTGGATTCGGGGTTGAGCAGGCCCTTCATCGCGCCGCAGTCGCTATGGCCGCAGATGACGACGTGGCGCACACGCAGCACCGCGACCGCGAATTCGACGACGGCGGACACGCCACCGAGCATCTCGCCGTAGCCCGGCACGATGTTGCCGATATTGCGGCAGACGAAGAGTTCGCCCGGCTGGGTCTGCGTGATCATCTCCGGCACCACGCGCGAGTCCGCGCAGGTGATGAAGAGCGTGTGAGGACTCTGGCCTTCGGCCAGTTCGCTGAACAGCTGCTGGGTTTCCGGGAAGACGTTCCGACTGAAGTCTTCGACGCCCTTCAACAGGCCGACGAGGCTGTCGTCGCTGGGGGTTTCCTGGCTCATGGCTTCACCTTCGACATGTGCGCCGTGCGAATGCATGGCGGCTCGAACGGGAAGTTTAAGCCAAAGCGGGCGGGACGGAATGCGTGAGGGTATGGAGCGGCGGACGTGGGAACCGATCCGGCCGTGTGACGCTGTCGCGAGAAGCCATCGCGAATAGCAATCGCGCCCAGGTGCGCTCCTACGGCGAGGAGGGAGCGCACCGGGTGCCGCGGAGGCCTTACGCCTCCACGTCTTCCTTATAGGCGTCGATCGGGATGCAGGCGCACATCACGTTCTTGTCGCCGTAGACGTTGTCGACGCGCGACACCGGCGGCCAGTACTTCGACAGCTTCAGCGACGGCAGCGGGAACGCCGCCAGCTCGCGCGGGTACGCGTGGGTCCACTCGCTGCCCGTCACCATGGTGGCGGTGTGCGGGGCGTTGCGCAGCGGGTTGTCCTCGCGATCCAGACGGCCGTCCTGCACCGCGGCGATCTCTTCGCGGATCTGGATCATGGCGTCGATGAAGCGGTCCAGCTCGTGCAGCGATTCGCTCTCGGTCGGCTCGACCATCAGCGTGCCCGCGACGGGGAAGCTCAGGGTCGGCGCGTGGAAGCCGAAATCGATGAGGCGCTTGGCGACGTCTTCCGCACCGACGCCCGTGGCGTCCTTGAGCGGACGCAGGTCGAGGATGCACTCGTGCGCCACCAGGCCGTTACGGCCGGTGTAGAGCGTCTTGAAGTACGGCTCGAGGCGCTTGGCCACGTAGTTGGCGTTGAGCAGCGCGACCTGGGTCGCCTTGCGCAGGCCTTCCGTGCCCATCAGCGTGATGTACATCCACGAGATCGGCAGGATGGATGCCGAACCGAACGTGGCCGCGCTGACCATGCCCACCTCGCCCTCGCCGCCGAAGGCGCGAGGCAGGAAGGGAGCCAGGTGCGACTTGACCGCGCACGGGCCGACGCCTGGGCCGCCGCCGCCGTGCGGGATGCAGAACGTCTTGTGCAGGTTCAGATGCGAGACGTCCGAACCCCACTTGCCCGGCTTGGCGAGGCCGACCAGCGCGTTCATGTTGGCGCCGTCGGTGTAGACCTGGCCGCCGTGCTTGTGGACGGCTTCGCAGATCGCCACGACGTCTTCCTCGAACACGCCGTGGGTGGACGGGTAGGTGATCATGATCGCGGCGAGGCGGTCGGCGTACTTCTCGGCCTTCTCGCGGATGTCGTCGACGTCGACGTTGCCGTTGGCGTCGCAGCGCGTGACCACGACCGTCATGCCGCACATCTGCGCCGACGCCGGGTTGGTGCCGTGCGCCGATTCCGGAATGAGGCAGATGTCGCGATGGCCTTCGCCGCGCGAGCGGTGGTAGGCGCGGATCGCGAGCAGGCCCGCGTATTCGCCCTGCGCGCCGGAGTTCGGCTGCAGGCTGACGGCGTCGTAGCCGGTGCACTCGACCAGCATGGCTTCGAGCTCGTCGATCAGCTGCTTGTAGCCCTGCGCCTGGTCGGCGGGCGCCAGCGGATGGATGTTGGCGAACTCCGGCCACGTCACCGGGATCATCTCGGCGGTGGCGTTGAGCTTCATGGTGCACGAGCCCAGCGGGATCATCGTGCGGTCGAGCGCGAGGTCCTTGTCGGCCAGGCCGCGCAGGTAGCGCAGCAGTTCGTGCTCGCTGTGGTGCGTGTTGAACACCGGATGCTGGAGGAAATCGACGTCGCGCAGCAGGCCGCGGGGCAGGGCGTCCGGCGTGGCGGCGTCGAGCGCGTCGATGTCGTTCGCATCCGCGCCGAAGAGGCCGGCGAGCGTGACGATGTCGGCGCGCGTCGTGGTTTCGTCGAGCGAGATGCCGACGCTGGAGGCGTCGATCGCGCGCAGGTTGACGCGAGCGGCGGCGGCCTTCGCGTGCAGCGCCTTCGCGTCGATGCCCGTCACGTGCAGCGTGTCGAAGTAATCGCCGCCGACCGTGACGCCGGCCTTGCCCAGCGCGCCGGCGAGGATCGCCGCGAGGCGATGCGTGCGACGCGCGATGCGGACGAGGCCTTCCGGACCGTGATACACGGCGTACATGCTCGCCATCACGGCCAGCAGCACCTGCGCGGTACAGATGTTGGACGTGGCCTTCTCGCGGCGGATGTGCTGCTCGCGGGTCTGCAGCGTGAGGCGGTAGGCCGGCTTGCCCTCGGTATCGATCGACACGCCGATGAGGCGGCCCGGCATCGAGCGCTTATAGGCGTCGCGGCAGGCGAGGTAGGCGGCATGCGGGCCGCCGAAGCCGAACGGCACGCCGAAGCGCTGCGTGTTGCCGACCACGATGTCCGCGCCCCAGCTGCCCGGCGAGGCGATGAGGGTGAGGGCGAGCAGGTCGGTGGCGACGCAGACCACGGCGCCGCGCGCGTGCGTGGCGTCGGCGAGCGCCTTGTAATCGTTGATGCGGCCGTAGGTGTTCGGGTACTGCAGCAGGATGCCGAAGCTGTCGACCGTGCCGGCCTCGGCGTCCGGACCGACGTGCAGCTCGATGCCGACGCCGTCGGCGCGCGTGCGCAGCACGTCGAGGGTCTGCGGATGGACGTCCTGCGAGACGAAGAAGACGTTCGACTTCGACTTGCCGGAACGCTTCGCCAGCGTCATCGCTTCAGCGGCCGCGGTGCCCTCGTCGAGCAGCGACGCGTTGGAGATGTCCATGCCGGTGAGGTCGGCCACCATCGTCTGGAAGTTGATCAGGGCTTCCATGCGGCCTTGCGAGATTTCCGCCTGGTACGGCGTATAGGCCGTGTACCACGCCGGGTTCTCGAGCACGTTGCGCAGGATGACGTTCGGGGTGAGCGTGCCGTAATAGCCCTGGCCAATGAAGCTGCGGAACACGGTGTTCCTGTCGGCGATGGCGCGGATCTTCGCCAGCGCTTCTTCTTCCGTCACGGCGCGCGGCAGCGAGAGCGGGGCGGGGGACTTGATCGAGCCGGGAACGATGGCGTCGGTCAGGGCGTCCAGCGAGGCGTGGCCGACCACGGCCAGCATGTCGCCGATCTCGGCGTCGTTGGGGCCGATGTGGCGTTCGATGAACGCGCCATGGTGCTCGAGGTCGCGCAGCGAAGGAGAGGTTTTCTGGCTCATGGGAGGCATCCGGAAGAACGCGCCGTGCCGGCACGTGGGGCGCCCCTCTGTCCTTTTGCCTGAGAGTTTGGAGGCGGGAAGCCTCTTGCACCTTCGGCGCCGGATCGAACCGGTCTCTCCAGAGTGATGACCGCGCGGTGGTATGGGGGCCTGAGCGATTACGGGCGTTGCGCCTTCGGCAGCGGGTCCGTCCGCTTCTCCCACCGAGCTTTACCCCGCCGATTATACAGGCAGGCCGCCAGCCGTGTTCGCCGGACGCCGGAACGCGGCGTCCGGTCCCGAGCCGGGTAGGGCGGTGACGTGGTGCCGTGTCGGGATCCGGGCCAGCGTCGCGTGCCGGTCGCCTCGTGTTCGGGTCGGGCTGCTTCCATCTCCAGCGATCGGGCTGCGAACGGCGGTGAACATGGTGCGCCGGTTCTCAACGCTCTCCGTGATCTGATGAGAGTGTTCTCACGCGGCGGTGAAATCGCGGGAATAACGTCGTCTCCGGACTACACAAGGAGGTCCCCCATGAAACTCCCCCCGTGCATCCCCGCTCTGTCCGTCGCCATCGCCGTCTCGCTGTCCGCGACGGCTTCCGCCCACACCGATCCTGCCGCGCCCACCCTGATCACTTTCGGCGACGACGGCGCGGCCACGTCCGCCAGCCGCCTGACGCCCGAACGCATCGATGCCCTCGCGTCGGCCCCGGCGGGCACCGTGCTATCCCAGCTGGACACCGCCGCGTTGCCCCTCTCCGCCGCCGAGTCGACCACGCTCCGGCAGCTGTTCTCGAAAGGCGTTCCGGTCCTGCTCCACATGGACCAGACCGGCCCCGCCGACCTCGCGCGGGTGACCGAGATCTTCGGCATCGCGCCGACGGGCGGCGATGTCGTCCTGCGCCGTCGCGATGACGGCGGAATCCGCGTCTACGCGCCGACGGCTGGGGCCGACGACGCCGACCTGCTCCTGGCCATGGCGACCGACCGCGAAGGCTCGTCGCGCGCCGCGTCGGCGCCGGCGATCCAGGGCAGGGACGTGGCGCGCTTCTCCGCTCGGCTGGAGAGCGCGACCGCAGGCGACACCCCGCTGCTGCCCGCGCGGCATTTCGACGTGAACTTCGTGGACGCCGCCGGCGAGGTCTCGGGTGTCACCGGGATCGACGTGCTGCGTAGTCGCACGGCGGCCGCGGACATCAAGTTCGTCACGATCACCTCCAAGGCGACGGTGACCACCGCGAAGAACGGGATCAGCGACGGAAAGCTGACCGGACAGAACCTCTGGGCGACATGGCTTCCCACGCGTTATCGGGTAGCTCACTCGATCGACGCGGATGGTGCCACGCCGGTGTACGTCGACCACTTTCCCGTCACCGACGGCAGGACGGAGTTCACGCAGACGGACACGAAGATGCGCGGATTCACGGTCGGCGGCTCCACGGGATCCGAGGTCAGTCATTCGGGCAAGCCGGACGAGCTGCTCGCGGCGAAATTGCCGTTCAACCTGTCGTTCGGTTATGAGCACAAGTGGCAGTCCAGTGTCACCACCACCTTCAAGGACTATTCGCTGCTCGCCGCGCCCGAGGCCAACCGGTCGGTCCGCTGGACCGCGCTGCTGGCACCCAAACTGATCAACGTGCTGGTGAAACGCGTGCGTGCGAACGAGCCGCAGCTCACCGAGGAGTGGATGACGCCGATGATGCGTTCGGCGACACTGGAAACGCTGTCGCAGTGGAAATTGCCGGGTGGCTTCGAGGGCATGGCGACCGTCACGGTGGCCGCCGGCTACACGCTCGATCGCAACGAGTGGCGCTGGAAACGGGTCGATCTGGTGCACACGTTCGCGCAGGACGAGCGCGACGTTCCGGCATCGTTCGCGATCGACATGTCCGATCCCTACCTTTCGGCGGAGACCACCGTGCTGATCCGTTCCGCGGTCGGTTCGGGGCCGTGCCTCACCGGGGGCGACGTGGTCGGGCTCGCCCCGTGCAACGCCACGGACAGGCGGCAGATGTGGGGTCTCGACGCGGCGAAGCGATACGTGAACCGGGCCACGGGGCGCTGCCTCGCGACGCAGCCCGCCAGCGGCAACGTGGTCACCGAGGCATGTGAGAACGTCACGTTCGAGAAGCAGTGGCAATGGCGGGCCGATCGCCTGCACTCGCTCGTCGACCACGGGCGTTACCGCCTGTACGTCGAGAACGGGCAGGTACGCTTCCAGGCGCCGCCGGGACGGTTCCAGGACTACCCGGTGAACCCCTTCGCGACGCCACTCGAACCGTGGACCAACTACCCGAACGCCCCGCGCCCGGGCGTGGACCTGCAGCCGGCACCGGCCGGCTCGCGGCCCATTCCCATCGACGACGCGTGGGCATCGTTCGCACCGGTCAGCGACGACCAGCGCTGGTACGTCGAAGTGCTCCGACAGGGGCTCTGAGGCGACGACGTGGCGATGGATGCCATCGCCACGTCGTTCCCGCTCAGCGCGTACCGCGCATCACCACGGAGCCGGGCCTTCGCGACCCGTGAACGACGCGGTGGGCGCCGGGTTCGCGGTCGAGGCGAGCCGGACGATCTCTTCGGCGCCTTCCTCCAGCGTCTGCGAGCCGCTGTTGCCGTTGAGGTCGGTGGCCGTGTAGCCCGGGCAGGCGACATGGACGGTGATGCCGTCGTTCCTGACCTCGTCGGCGAGGATCACGCTGAACATGTTCAGCGCGGCCTTCGACGCGTTGTAACCGAGCAGTTTCACCGCGGCGAATTCCCAGGCCGGGTCGGCGTTGTAGGTGATCGAGCCCAGGCGGCTGGAGACGTTGATCACGCGCCCGGCGGCCGACTTCTTCACCAGCGGCAGCAGCGCCTGCGTCGCCGCCACGGTACCGAAATAGTTGGTGTCGAAGACGCGCCGCACGGCGTCCAGGTTCGCGGACGCCACGTTGCCGTCGCCTTCGAGCGCCACGCCGGCGTTGTTGATGAGGACGTCGATCCGCCCCTCGTTGGCCTCGATGTCGGCCGCCGCACGGGACAGCGAGGCCTTGTCGCCGAGGTCCAGGGGAACGAAACGGACGTCGATCCCCTCGCCACGTAGCGTGGCCTCGGCGGCCTGGCCGCGGCCGGCGTCGCGGGCGCCGAGGAGGATGCGATGGCCGGCCTTGCCGAGCTGGCGGGCCACTTCCAGACCGATGCCCTTGTTGGCACCGGTGACGAGGGTGACGCGGTCTTGGTGATTCATGGCGGTTCCTTGTTGAATACGGGCGGGGTATCCCCATCCCTCGACTTAGGTATCGCCGCCTGCCTTTGCCATTCGCATATGCCCGCCGCCCCCGAGCACGCCCTGAAACCCCGTAAACGACCGCGCCAGGCCCGTTCGGCCGCCACGGTGGAGGCCATTTTCGAGGCGACGATTCAGGTTTTGCTCTCCGATGGACTCGCTGGCCTGACGACGACGCGGGTGGCCGGCCGGGCAGGGGTATCGGTAGGCACGATGTACCAGTACTTTCCGCACAAGGACGCCCTGCTGTACGCGGTGCTCGAGGACTACCTCGACGATGTCGTCGGCGCGCTCGAAACCGCATCGGATCGTTACCGGGGCCTGCCCCTCGCCGAGATGTCCGATGGCCTGGTGCACGCGTATCTCGATGCCAAGATGCGCCATCTGCCGGGCGCGCAGGTCCTTTATGTGGTCGCCACCGAACTGGAGACGACCGACCTGATGGGTGACATCTGCGCCCGATGCGAGGCGCCCATCGCACGCATGCTCGCCACCGCCAGCGACGTCCGCTTCGACGACCTTGCGCGTGTCACCGACGCGTTTCGCGCGATGCTCGGCGGCGTCGTCCGCGCGATACTCGAAAACGACGTATCGCCGCGCGCGCTCGCGATGCTGCGAACGGAACTCCCCGTCATGTGTCGCGCGTACCTGCAGGCGTCGGCTCGTCTGGTCGAGCCGTGACGCGCGATGGCGTACCGTCGCGTGGCGGGAATATCCTCAACATGATCGTAAGGGGTGGGCGATGGCATTTCGGGTGCTGATCATCGGAGGCACGGGGCAGGTCGGCGCCGCCGTCCTGCGTTCACTGCTCGCCGAGCCGGCGTGCGCCGAAGTCGTGCAGATCAATCGCCGCGATGTCGGCCCTTCCACCGACGCCCGCCTCCGCCATGTCACGCTCGACACGTCGTCCGTCTCCTTCGCCGACGCCGTGGCGCGTCTGGCGCGCGACATGCAGGCATCGGGCGAACCGGTCGTCGGTGTCTCGTGCGTCGGCGTCGGAGCCGGCAGCCTGAAGTGGTCGGAAGACGCGTTGATCGCCCTGGAAGTCGGCGTCGTCGGTGCTTTCGCTCGTGGCTGCCGCGCCGGCGGAGTCGATCGATTCGCGTTGCTTTCGGCGGTCGGCAGTACGTCGAACAGCAGGTTCCGCTACGTCAGGGTCATGGGCCTGAAGGAAGAGGCGGTAAAAGCAGTCGGTTTCCCGCGCCTCGCGATATTTCGCCCGGGCATCATCGCCGGCAACGCCCACACGCCCGGCTACGTCGCGTGGCTGGGCCGCCTCGTGCCGGGCAAGTTCGGCGTCGTCGATCAGGACGACATCGCACGCGCGTTCGTCGCCGTGTCGAGGCAGGACGACGGGGAGAGGGGAGTCGTCGTTCTGGAGAATGGCCGGATGAAGGAACTCGCCCGGTCGTTCTGAGCGGCACGAATCACGAACGATCCCGCGCGGGCGCCTCCACCGCGCCCGCCGCTTCCGCGAGGCGCCGTTGCGCCGCGTCGCCCTTGCGTTCGCTGTAGCGGCTCACCAGGTAGTCGCTCCTGCCGCGCACCAGCAGCGTGAACTTCACGAGCTCTTCCATGACGTCGACCACGCGATCGTAATAAGCGGACGGCTTCATCCGTCCGTCCTCGTCGAACTCCTGCCAGGCCTTCGCGACCGACGACTGATTGGGGATCGTGACCATGCGCATCCACCGGCCCAGCACGCGGAGCGCGTTGACCACGTTGAACGACTGCGAGCCGCCCGATACCTGCATCACCGCGAGCGTGCGCCCCTGCGTCGGCCGCACGCTACCGTCGTCGAGCGGCAGCCAGTCGATCTGGTTCTTGAACACGCCGGTGATCGTCCCATGCCGTTCCGGGCTGACCCACACCTGTCCCTCGGACCACAGCGAGAGCTCCCGCAGTCGCTGGACCTCCGGATGGCTCGCCGGGACGCTGTCGAGCATCGGAAGATCGTGCGGGTCGAATACCCGGGTCTCGGCACCGAGGTGGCGCAGAATGCGTTCCGCCTCGAGGGCGAGCTTCCGCGAATACGAAACCGGTCGCAGCGAGCCGTAAAGAATCAGGATCCGCGGCGGATGGCCGCCGTCGTCCGGCGTCCGCAGTCGCGCAGCGTCGGGCAGGGGAAGGTGGTCGATTTCCAGGTGCGGTACGGTGGTTGTCATCGGCATGCCCGGCATCAGTCTCGATTATTCTAGTTTTATCGAAATGACGAGGCAATCGATGCAGGCTCGCCACGTGGCGTACCGCCCCGTGCCGCGCTAGCATCGCCTGACCACTGCTTCGGAGAGCGTGCGGTCATGAATGCGACGGGCAAGGCATGGTTCGGCAGGAAGCGCGTGGGCTGGGGCATCGGGCCCCGAAGCTGGGAAGGATGGCTGGCGATCGCCGCGTACGTCGCGCTGATGATCGCGTCGTCGGCCCTTTCCACCGACGGCGCGCATCGCGTCATGGACGCCTCGATCAAGCTCGCGCTGACCGCGGCGCTCATCGTGCTGATGGTCGTGAAATCGCGGCGCTGAAAGCGCGACGCGCGAATACGAGACCCTGAAAACAACAAAGCCCCGCATCGCCGCGGGGCTTCGTCTATAATTGGTGCCCAAGAGAGGACTCGAACCTCCACGGTTTTACCCGCTAGTACCTGAAACTAGTGCGTCTACCAATTCCGCCACCTGGGCAGGTGTCCCGAAGCGATGTTGCCGCCCCGTGAGCCGCGTAGATTAGGTAGGTCGGGGAAACTTGTCAACGATTTTAACTCAGGATGTGAAACTATTTCGCGTCCCTCCTCAAAGGTCCTTACGTGACGAAGAAAAAGAAAGGTGCGGAAGCCGGTCACGGCCCCCGCAAAGCCAAGGCCAGCCGACCCGGCAAGGCGCTGGCGAAGTACCGCGACCGCATGCCGGCCCCCGCGGTCGTCGATCCCCACGCCGATCGCGAAGCGCAGCGCTACGAAAAGCCCATTCCCAGCCGCGAGGCGATCCTCGCCCTGCTCGAGGAGCGCGGCGAGCTGCTGATGGCCGAGGACATCGCGCGCGCGCTGCGTCTGTTCACCGATTACGAGATCAATGCGCTGGACCGGCGCCTCGGCGCGATGGTCCGCGACGGGCAGCTGCTCCGGAACCGCCGCGGCGGCTACGCGCCGGCGCAGAAGCTCAGCCTCATTCCCGGCCGCGTCATCGCCAACGCCGAGGGTTACGGCTTCCTGCGGCCCGACGAGGGCGGCGAAGACCTCTACCTGTCGCCGTCGCAGATGCGCAGCGTGCTGCACGGCGACCGCGTGCTCGCCAGCGTCGTCGGCATCGACCGTCGCGGACGCCGGCAGGGCGCGATCGTCGAGGTGCTGGAACGCCGCTCGCCGCGCCTGGTCGGGCGCGTGGTGGTGGAGAACGGCGTGACGCTCGTCGAACCCGACGACCGCCGCCTGCATCAGAACATCATGATTCCCGCCGGACGCGACGCGGGTGCCCGCTCGGGCGAGATCGTCGTGGCAGAGATCACCGATCCGCCGACGCCGCACCGTGGTCCCCTGGGCACGATCCGCGCGGTGCTGGGCGAGCGCCTGCAGCCGTCGCTGGTGGTGGAGATGGCGATCGCCAGCCACGACCTGCCGCACGAATGGCCGGCACAGGTCGTCCGCCAGGCGGAGGAGGTCGAGCCGAAGGTCACCGCGGAAGAGCGCAAGGGCAAGGTCGACCTGCGCAAGCTGCCGCTGGTCACGATCGACGGCGAGGATGCGCGCGACTTCGACGACGCGGTCTATGCCGAGTCCCTGAAGGGCGGTGGATTCCGTCTCATCGTGGCGATCGCGGACGTGTCGCACTACGTGCCCGTGGGCACGCCGCTCGACGTCGAGGCGTACGACCGCAGCACGTCGACGTATTTCCCCGGCTTCGTCGTGCCGATGCTGCCCGAGACGCTGTCCAACGGCATCTGCTCGCTCAATCCGAAGGTCGAACGCCTCTGCATGGTGTGCGACATGGAGGTCGACGAGGACGGCGAGGTCGTGCGGTCGAAGTTCTACGAGGCGGTGATGTACTCGCATGCGCGCCTCACGTACAACAAGGTCTGGCAGGCCGTCGGCGAGCGCGACGCCGACGTGCGCGACGAGATCGCGGACGTGCTGCCGCAGGTCGAGACGCTGTACAAGCTGTACAAGTCGATGGCGAAGGCGCGCAAGCGCCGCGGTGCGATCGATTTCGAGACGCCGGAGGTGAAGTTCCGCCTCGCGCCGTCGGGCGACGTCGTGTCGATGGGCGCCACCGATCGCAACGACGCGCACAAGCTCATCGAGGAATGCATGATCGCCGCGAACGTGCAGGCGGCGAAGTTCCTCTCGAAGCGCAGGATTCCCGCGCTCTATCGTGTGCACGCGCCACCGCCGGCCGAGAAGTACGAAGACCTCCTGCAGTTCCTGCGCGAGTTCAAGCTCAAGATGCCGCCGGCGGACGAAGTGACCCCGGCCGATTTCTCGGCGCTGCTGAAGAAAGTGCAGGACCGTCCCGAGGCCGAGCTGATCCAGTCGGTGCTCCTGCGCGCGCAGAGCATGGCCGTGTACCACCCCGAGAACCAGGGCCACTTCGGCCTCGCGCTCGATGCGTACGCCCACTTCACTTCGCCGATCCGCCGCTATCCCGACCTGCTCGTGCACCGCGCCATCCGCTACGCGCTGACCAAGGGCAAGCCGGCCGACTACACGTACAGCGAAGCGCAGATGGCCTCCATGGCCGTGCACTGCTCGCAGCGCGAGCGTCGTGCGGAAGAGGCCGAGCGCGACGTGGACGAGCGCTTCAAGTGCGCCTGGATGGAGAAGCACGTCGGCGAGGAATTCGCCGGCACGATCACGGGCGTCACGTCGTTCGGCCTGTTCGTCGAGCTCGCGGCGTCGCGCGTCTCGGGGCTGGTGCACGTGTCGCAGCTGCCGAACGATTACTACAAGTTCGATCCGGTGCGTCACCTGCTGTCGGGTGAGCGCACGGGGGCGCGCTATCGCCTTGGCGATTACGTCAGCGTGCAGGTGCTGCGCGCGAGCCTGGAGGATCGCAAGATCGACTTCCGTCTGGTCGCGCGCCTCGACGCGCTGCCGAAGCCACCTCCGCCGGTGCTCGCGCCGCCGCCGGCACCGGCGCCCCGTTCGGGCATGGCGGCCGCCGGCAAGGCCATCGGCCGCGCCGCGAAGAAAGCCGTCGGCAAGTTGTTCGGCACGAAGACGAAGCCGGCCGCGGCCGCCCCGAAGAAGACAGTCGCGAAGGCGGCGACGAAGAAGGCCGCTCCGGAGCCCAGGGCACCGGCGAAGCGTGCCACCGCGAAGACGGCGGCGAAGACCGCACCGCGTAAACCCAGGAGCAAGCCGCAGGTATGAGCGAGACGTGGATCGTAGGCATCAATCCGGTCGAAAGCGCCCTCGCCAACGACCCGGATCGTGTCCGTGAAGTATTGATCGAACAGAATTCGAAGAACGCGCGCGTCAACGAGATCGCCGCGCAGGCCCGCAAGCTGGGCCTGCCCGTGAAACCGGTGGGCAAGGAGCAGCTCGAGAAGCTCGGTGGCGAGGCGCGCCACCAGGGTGTGATCGCGCGTTACGAAACGCCGCCGCTGCGTGGCGAGAACGACCTGCCCGCGCTGCTCGAGAAGGCCGGCGCCGATGCGCTGGTGCTGGTCCTCGACGGCGTGACCGATCCGCACAATCTCGGCGCGTGCCTGCGCAGCGCGGCGGCGGCGAACGTCACGGCGGTCGTGGTGCCGAAGGATCGCGCCGTGGGCATCACGCCGACGGTGCGGCGCGCCTCCGCCGGCGGCGCGGATCTCGTGCCCGTGATCGCGGCGACCAACCTCGCGCGTGCCATGCGGCTGCTGAAGGACGCCGGCGTGTGGATCACGGGGCTGGACGGCGACACCGACCAGTCGATCTACGACATCGACCTGAAGGGGCCGGTCGCGCTGGTGATGGGTAGCGAGGGCGACGGCATGCGTCGTCTCACCCGCGAGACCTGCGACTTCGTGGCGAAGATTCCGATGCCCGGGGGCATGGAAAGCCTCAACGTGTCCGTGGCCACCGGCATCGTCCTGTTCGAGGCGCTGCGTCAGCGAGGAGTCAAGCGATGAACCTGTTCTGGCACGACTGGGCTGGCCTGATCGGCGTGGCGCTGGTGCTCCTGGCGTTCTTCCTGCTCCAGGCGCACAAGCTCTCGGGGCAGGGGTATCCCTATCAGTGGATGAACCTGGTGGGTGCGTTCGGCATCCTGCTGTCGCTGATCTTCGGCATGTTCAACCTGTCGGCGTTCCTGCAGGAGCTGGCGTGGTTCCTGATCAGCGTCTACGGGATCGTGCGGGGCGTGCGGGCGAGGAAAGCCGCTACCGTCGTGCCCTGACGCCGTCGCGGCTCGTATCGCCGATACGATCGGCTCCCACCCTTCGGTAGGTGGGCGGCCGATCGCATCGGCGATACGGGTTACGGCGCGGTCAGGCTGACGCCGTAAAATGCACGACGGCATCGCGCGATGCCGCCTGGCGGGACGACCCGCCGGCGCCTGTCGAATTCGGGGACGACCCCGCGCAACGCGGAGTCAAAGCCATGTACTGGATCGTCCTCGTGGTCGCCGGCCTGTTCGAGATCGGCTGGGCCATCGGCCTCAAATACACCGAAGGGTTCACCCGCCTCGTACCCAGCGTGCTGACCGGCGCGGCGATGGTCGTCAGCATCGTGTTGCTGGCGCTCGCGGCGAAGAAACTGCCGCTCGGCACGGCCTACGCCGTGTGGACCGGCATCGGAGCCGTGGGTGCCGTGACGCTCGGGATCGTGCTGTTTGGCGAGTCCGCGCAGCCGTTGCGGCTGCTGTGCGTCGGCTTGATCGTGGCGGGGATCGTCGGGCTGAAGCTGACGGCCTGACCCCCATCGCACGCGTGCCGTCGCCGGTAGGAGCGCGCCCTGCGCGCGACATGTTTTGAGGCCAGGCGCGCAGGCCCCGGACGCTTTCGCGAAACGATGTCGCGCGCAGGGCGCGCTCCTACGACGATTCGGCGCTTATTTCTCGAAGTCCGGATTCGCGGTCGTGTCGCGCTTCGTGCGCGGCGCGACCAGCGGTTCGCCGTGCACCACGAACCAGACGTTCTCCGCGATGTTCGTCGCGTGGTCGCCGATGCGTTCGATGTTCTTCGCCATGAACAGCAGGTGCGTGCACGGCGTGATGTTGCGCGGGTCTTCCATCATGTAGGTGAGGAGGGCGCGGAACACCACGGTGTACGCCTCGTCGAGCTCGGCATCGGACTTCCACACTTCGTACGCCGCCTCGGCGTCCTGCTCGTCGTACGCCTTGAGCACGTTGCGCAGCTGGTCGGCGGCGAGTTCGGCGAGGTTCGCGAGGCCGCCGGCCGCGGTGATAGGGGCGACGCGGCTGAGCGGGATCGAGCGCTTGGCCACGTTCGCGGCGTAATCGCCGATGCGTTCGATGTCGGCGGCGATGCGCAGCGCGGCGAACACGTTGCGCAGGTCGCCGGCGATCGGGGCGCGCAGCGCGAGCAGGCGCACCACGTCCTGGCTGACTTCCTGCTCGAGCGAGTCGATGGCGTCGTCGTTGTCGACCACGCGCTGCGCCGCGCGCTCGTCGCGGCGCTCGACGACGTCGATGGCGGCTTCGAGCTGCGCGATGGCGAGCTCGCCCATCCGGACGATCTCGCGGGTCAGGCGCTTCAGTTCGTCGTCGTAGCTCTTGATGATGTGCTGGTGCGTGGTGTTCATCGCTTGCCTCGGAGTCGGGGGCTCAGCCGAAACGGCCGGTGATGTAGTCTTCGGTCTGCTTCTTGTCCGGCTTGGTGAAGATCTTTTCCGTCCGGTCGAATTCGATCAGCTCGCCCATGTACATGAACGCGGTCATGTCGGAGACGCGCGCGGCCTGCTGCATGTTATGCGTCACGATGACGATCGTGAAATCCTTCTTCAGCTCTTCCACCAGCTGCTCGATGCGGCTGGTCGCGATCGGGTCGAGCGCCGAGGTCGGCTCGTCGAGCAGGAGCACTTCCGGCTTCAGCGCGATGCCGCGCGCGATGCACAGACGCTGCTGCTGGCCGCCGGACAGACCGAGCGCGCTGTTCTTGAGCTTGTCCTTCACCTCGTCCCACAGCGCGGCGCCGCGCAGCGCCTGCTCGACGCGGCTTTCCATCTCCGAGCGCGACAGCTTCTCGTGGTGGCGGATGCCGTAGGCGACGTTCTCGAAGATCGTCATCGGGAACGGCACGGGCTTCTGGAACACCATGCCCACCTTGCTGCGCAGGCGGTTGAGCGAGTACTTCGGATCGAGGATGTTCTCGCCGTCGAGGATGATCTCGCCGCTGGCGCGCAGGCCCGGATAGATCGCGTAGATGCGGTTGAAGATGCGCAGCAGGGTGGACTTGCCGCAGCCGGACGGGCCGATGATGGCCGTCACCTTCTTCTCCGGCACGTCCATCGAGATGTGCTTGAGCGCGTGGAAATCGTTGTAGTGGAAGTTCACGTCGCGCGCGACCATCTTCGGCGCCGCCTGGTCGAGGTCCGCGGTCGCGGCGTGGGGCGACGTGCCGAAGCCCGGCTGGGAAGCGACTTCGTTCATGTTAGTCATGGGACACCTTGGAGCGCGAGAAGGCGAAGCGGGCGATCAGGCTGAGCGCCAGCACGAACATGGTGAGGACGAAGGCGCCGGCCCAGGCGAGCACGTTGATGTCGGGGCTCGGGTCCTTCGTGTATTCGTAGATGACCTGCGGCAGGCTCGGCATCTTGTCGATCGGGTTGAACGTCATGAAGTTGTTGCCGAACGCCGTGAAGAGCAGCGGTGCCGTCTCGCCGCTGATGCGCGCCAGCGCCAGCAGCACGCCGGTGACGATGCCGGAGCGCGCCGCGCGGACCAGGATCTGCATCGTGAGCTTCCACTGCGGAACGCCGAGCGAGAGCGCGGCCTCGCGCAGGGTACCCGGCACCAGGCGGAGCATCTCGTCGGTGGTGCGCACGATGACGGGCAGGGCGATCAGGGCCAGCGCGATGCCGCCGGCGATGCCGGAGAACGTCACGTCGCCGTTGGTCAGCCACTTCGACGGCAGCACGACCACGGTGTACACGAACAGACCCAGCACGATCGACGGTGCGGAAAGCAGGATGTCGTTGAGGAAGCGGATGGTGGGTCCGAGCTTCGAGCGCATCGAGTACTCGGCCAGCCACGTGCCGGCGGCCACGCCGATCGGCGTGGCGATCAGGATGCCGAGGATGTTGAGGATCAGGCTGCCGACCATGGCGTTGGCCAGACCGCCTTCCTCGCGGTACGCGGTGATCTTGGTGAACAGCTGCGGCTTGAGGCCGGCGATGCCCTGGCTGAGGGTCTCCCAGAGGATCCAGGCCAGGAAGAGCAGGCCGATCGCGGTGGCCGCCATGCTCAGCGCCATCGCGATGACGTTCTTGATCCGGCGCGTGGTGTAGAGGGCCGTGGACATTACTTGCCCTCCTTCGTGGCCAGGCGGCGCAGCATCAGGCGCGCGATGAGCAGCACGATGAAGGTCACGACGAAGAGCAGGAAGGCCAGCGCCATCAGCGCGGAGCGCTGCAGGCCCTGCGCCTCGCCGAACTGGTTGGCGATGGTCGAGGCGATCGAGCTGCCCGTCTCCAGCAGCGACCAGGAGAACTTGAAGGTGTTGCCGAGCACGAAGGCAACGGCCATCGTCTCGCCGAGCGCGCGGCCGAGGCCGAGGAAGATGCCGCCGATGACCGCCGTGCGCGTATAGGGCACCACGATGTCCCAGACCACTTCCCACGTGCTGGAGCCCAGGGCGTATGCCGATTCCTTCAGGCGGGTCGGCACCGTCTGAAATACCTCGCGCATCACCGACGAGATGAAGGGAATGATCATCACCGCCAGCACGAGGCCGGCCGTGAAGACGCCCGCGCCGAAGAAGGGGTACTCGCTGGCGAAGAACTTCGCGATCCACGGCACGTGCTGCACGATCCACGAGACCTGGCCGTCGGGCGGATCGGCGCTGAAGTTGTTCATCAGCCACGGCTTGACGTGCTCGGCGACGAACGGCGCGAAGATGAAGAGGCCCCACATGCCGTAGATGATCGACGGGATGCCCGCGAGCAGTTCGATGGCGGAGCTGACCGGACCGCGCAGCCACTGCGGGGCGATCTCGGTGAGGAAGAGGGCGATGCCGAAGCTCACCGGCACGGCGAAGAGCAGGGCGATGAAGGCGGTGCCCACGGTGCCCATGATCGGCACGAGCGCGCCGTACTGGTCGTTGCTCGGATCCCAGGCGGCGCTGGTGAGGAAGCCGAAGCCGAAGGTATGGAAGGCGTCCATGCCGAGCCACAGCGTGGACCCGGCGGCGCCGACGAGCGCCAGCAGGACGAGCAGGGCACAACCCTTGAGGACCCACCCGAAGAGGCGGTCGTCGCGCGAGTCCTTCGCGTTGCGGGCCGCTTCGGAAGCGCGTTCGGCGCTGGGAACGGCGGTGCTGACGGTGGCGTGCATGCGAATGCGATTCCTGGCTCTTGCAAGCTTGAAGGTCGCCGCCCCGCGAGGAGGCGGCGACCCCGGTAGGTCGTAACCCTGACCGGCCGATGTGTCAGCCGGATGGCAGGGGCCGGCCGATTACTTGAAGTCCGAAGCCCAGTAGGCCTGGATCTTCTGCGACAGCGTGGCCGGCAGCGCGACGTAGTCGAGCGAAGCGGCGTCGGCCTGGCCCTTCTCGAGCGACCACTTGAAGAAGTCGAACGCCACCTTGGTGTGCGACGCGTTCTTCGACTTCTTGTACATGATGATCCAGGTCGTCGCGGTGATCGGCCATGCCTGGTCGCCCGAGGCGTTGGTCATGATCACGTTGAAGTCCTTGGCCGAGGCCCAGTCGGCCGTGGCGGCGGCGGCGCCGAACGACTCGGCGTTCGGCTGCACCCACTTGCCGGCGGCGTTCTGCATCTGCGCGAAGGCGATGTTGTTCTTCTTCGCGTAGGCGTATTCGACGTAACCGATCGAGCCCGGGATCTGGCGCACGTACTGCGCGACGCCTTCGTTACCCTTGCCGCCCACGCCGGCCGGCCACTCGACGGCCGTGCCGAACTTCACCTTCGACGCCCACTCCGGGCTCACCTTCGACAGGTAGTTGGTGAAGTTGAACGAGGTGCCCGAACCGTCCGAGCGGTGCACGACCGTCACCTTGACGTCGGGGATCTTCACGCCCGGGTTCAGCGCGGCGATCGCCGGGTCGCTCCAGCGGGCGATCTTGCCGAGGTAGATGTCGGCGAGCACGGCGCCGGTCAGCTTCAGCTGGCCCGCCTGGATGCCCTGGATGTTCACCACCGGCACGATGCCGCCGACGACGCTGGGGAACTGGCCCAGGCCGAACTTGGTGAGGTCTTCGCTGCTCATCGGGGCGTCGGAGGCGCCGAAGTCGATGGTGCCTTCCTTGATCTGGGCGATACCGGCGCCCGAGCCCACGGACTGGTAGTTCAGCTTGTTACCCGTAGCCTCGGCGTACTTGGCCGACCACTTCGAGAGGACGGGATAGACGAAGCTCGAACCGGCACCGGTAATGTCGGTGGCCTGAGCGGCGCCCATGCCGAAGATGGAGGCGGCGACCAGCGCGGCAATACGGAGTTTGCGTGTGAACACGGAGTGATCCTCGGTGGAGAAAGTGTCGGGCGAGGCCCGCCCGGGGCCGTATTCCAGCCCTGCCGTGTTGCAATGAGACGTACCGAATGTTGCAGCGGTATGACAGCCGCCGCTTTGCTGTCATATTCAGGAACTTACGAAATCCCTCAAGCGCCTTGCGCGACCAGAGGAACGGCCGTTTCGGCGGCGGCGAGCTCCAGCCGACGCCAGCGATTGACGATCTCGCAGAAGAGCTCGGCGGTGCGCTCGGCGTCGTAGATCGCCGAATGGGCCTCGCGGGTGTCGAAGTCGATGCCCGCCGCCAGCACGGCCTTGCTCAGCACCGTCTGCCCATAGGCCAGGCCGCCGAGGGTGGCCGTGTCGAAACAGCTGAAGGGATGGAACGGGTTGCGCTTGTGCGCCACGCGGCGCACGGCCGCGTTGAGGAAAGCGAGGTCGAAGGCGGCGTTGTGGCCGACCAGCACCGCGCGCTGGCAGCCGGCGACCCGCACCGCCTCGCGCACCGCGTTGAACACGTGATCGAGCGCCTGGCGCTCGGGCAGGGCGCCGCGGAAGGGGTGGTCGGGATCGATGCCGGTGACCTCGAGCGAGCGCGGATCGATGTTCGCGCCCGGGAACGGCTCGACGTTCGCCGCCACGACCGGCTGGGGCACCAGCAGCCCGGACGGTTCCATCGCGATGGTGACGACGGCGATCTCCAGCAGCGCGTCGCGCTCGGCGTCGAAGCCGCCGGTTTCCACGTCGACCACCACCGGAAGGAATCCCCTGAACCGCCCGGCCATGGTCGTAGCGGTGCTGTTACTCGTCGTATCCATCCACGAAGGATATCAGTCCGGCGCCCCTACGGGCACGGGCGTTAAGGAAACGTGCTCGTGTCGCCGTTCTGTCACAAAAACGGCATCGAACCGTAAACGCCGCGGCCCATTCTTCGCGCCGTTGGCCCCGTTGAGGTTTTTCGGACAGAAAAAACTCAGACCGGGGGACAGGGGTTCCACACACATTCCATCCTTAAGCGGAGACATCCCATGCGTTCCAAGTTGCTCACGGTGGCCATCGCCGCCGGTCTGGGCCTGACCAGCTTCTCGGCCCTGGCCGCGACGCCGAAGTCGCAGCCGGCCCGGGTCACGGTCGACGCCGCCACCCTCCAGCAGCTGCAGGCGCAGCTGGCCGCCCTCCAGGCCAAGGTTTCCGAACTGGAAGCCAAGCAGGAAGCGCAGGCCGACGCGCAGGTCGAGACCGCCAAGACGATCAACGACGTCCAGGTCGCCGCCGCCAAGCCGACCGACGATCTGACAAAGCGTCTCGACAAGCTCGCCAAGGTCGTGGACAACACCCACGTCGGCGGCACGATGTTCTTCGACGTGTCGAATATCGACCACAACGAGAAGGTCGGCAACGCCCGCGGCCGCCAGGTGGACGGCCACGGCGCCGTCAACGGCACCGGTTTCGACGTCAAGCGCTTCTACCTGATCGTCGACCACACCTTCGACGATGTCTGGTCGGCCAACCTGACCACCGACTTCAACTACCAGTCGACGCTGTCGCAGACCAGCCTCTTCGTGAAGAAGGCCTACGTGCAGGGCAAGTTCGATCCGCTCTTCACCGTGCGCTTCGGTTCGGCCGACATGCCCTGGATCCCGTTCGTGGAGAAGGTGTACGGCTATCGCTACGTCGAGAACACCATCACCGACCGTTCGTTCGAAGGCGGTCGTAGCGGCTCGACCGCGACCGCCGGCGGCGTCGGCGCGTTCGGCAACTCGGCCGACTGGGGTGTCCACGCCCTGGGCGCGACGACCGGCGACAACTCGATCAACTACCAGGTCTCGGTGGTCAACGGCCGTGGCTTCCGCAACCTGAGCCGCTCCAAGTCGGTCGATACCGAAGCCCGCTTCGCCTACTCCCCGATCGAGCAGCTGATCCTGGCTGTCGGCGGCTACACCGGCAAGCGCGGCAACGACGTCGAGAACGGCGCGCCGACCCGCACCGCGACGCGTGGCGACGGCCTCGTCGCCTGGCGCGACAAGACCTGGGGTGTCGGTCTGGAGTACTTCCACACCGAAAACTGGGACGACATCCTGAAGTACCCGGGTAGCGGCAATGGCGTGGGCACGGCGCAGGGCACGAAGAAGGATAAGGCCGACGGCTACTCGCTGTTCGCCGACTGGAAGTTCTACGACCAGTTCGCCGTGTTCGCCCGTTACGACAAGGTCGACTACAAGTACACGACCCTCACGAACGTCGAGCGCAAGCTCAAGGACAAGTACTACAACGCCGGCGTCTCGTACGACGTGCTGAAGAACCTCAAGCTCGCCCTCGTCTACAAGCACAACAAGCTCGACGGCCCGTTCGCGACGCCGTACCACTACAAGACCGACGAAGTCGGCTTCTGGGGCATGCTGAGCTTCTGAACCGGTATCGGAAAGGAGTTCGACTCAAGGACGAACCGACGGCGGGCGCAAGCCCGCCGTTTTCTTTTGAGCGTTTTCGCAAACCTGGTGCGTTCACTGACCAGATTGCGAAACGTCTCAGTCCGGCGACTGCCGTTCGGACGTCCAAACCCTGAACGCAGCGCACCGTAAACGTGTTCGCGAACTGCGAAAAACCGTGGCCATATCACGTTTTTGGCGAAAGGTACGCATCGATTCTGAATTTGGTGCGTCGCCACACTTGCAATCGCTACGTGCGCTGCGTAGGTTCGGCCGCATGGACCGCCATCCCGCCACGCTCCTGCGACGCATCGCCAGCACGTTCCTCGTGCTGATCGCGCTGTTCGTCGTGTGCGGCGGCGTGCAGGCCATGCCGTGTCCGTCGTCCCCGGCCAACGCGGAGACGCAGCACGAGGTGCTCCTCGCCGCGGCCGACGATGGCGTCGCGCCCGACGACCAGGACGCCGTCCCGTCCCTCGAAGACAATACTGGCGGACTCGACGACACCTTCGACGTGCCGACCGAGCACGCGGTCGCCGTGTCGCACCTTATCGCCGTGCGTCCGCCGGGCATCGCTCCCGGCGCGCACGCGCACGCGCCCAACGCCGAGCTTCGCCCTCCGATCGCCTGATCGAGCGGCCCGACCGTGCGCGTCCGCGCACGGTTTCCTTGCATCGCCTCATCCCCCGACGCCGGTCCTCGAGGACCGATAGTCCACGGGCGCCTGCGCCCGACCATCCCGCTTCCCCAACGAGGAATACACCATGGAACGTCTCATCCAGGGTTTCGATCACTTCCGCCGCCACATGACCGACGAGCAGCGCGACACCTTCGCGCGCCTCGCCTCCGGCCAGACGCCGCACACGATGTTCATCACCTGCGCCGACTCGCGCGTGATGCCTGAAATGATCTTCAACGCCCAGCCGGGCGACCTGTTCGTCTACCGTAACGTCGGCAACATCGTCCCGCCGTACGCGCAGCACGTCAGCGGCGTCGTCGCCGCCATCGAATACGCCGTGACGGCGCTGAAGGTGCAGCACATTGTGATCTGCGGCCATTCGGACTGCGGCGCGATGAAGGCCCTGCAGAACCCGGCGGCGCTCAAGGGCAAGCCGTCCGTCGAGCAGTGGCTGAAGCACGCCGATGTCGCCCGCTACGTCGTCGCCGAGAACCGCCCGACGATCCTGGGCGAGGAAGGCCTGCGTTACCTCACCGAGGAGAACGTCGTCGGCCAGCTGGAGCACATGCGTACCTTGCCCGCGGTCGCCGCCGCGATGGCCAACGGCAGCCTGCGCATCCACGGCTGGATCTACGACATCGCCAAGACCGAAATCACCGCGTTCGATCCGCTGGAGGGCCGCTTCCGTCCGCTCCTCGCCGACGACGCGAACCACCCGGATGCCACCCCGCACGCGCGCTTCTCCACGCCGCTGCCGGTGGCGACGGCGGCCTGATCAAGGAACATCACGCCATGCGCGCTTACTTCTCCCAGGGCCTCTTTGGCCGCGACCTCCTCGGATCGGTGGTCGTTTTTCTTGTCGCACTGCCGCTGTGCATGGGTATCGCGATCGCGTCGGGCATGCCGCCCAGCGCGGGACTGATCACCGGTATCGTCGGCGGCATCGTCGTGGGCGCCATCGCCGGGTCGCCGTTGCAGGTGAGCGGCCCCGCGGCGGGCCTCGCGGTCCTGG
Organism: Luteibacter sp. UNC138MFCol5.1; assembly: GCF_900110505.1. Lineage (GTDB taxonomy): Bacteria > Pseudomonadota > Gammaproteobacteria > Xanthomonadales > Rhodanobacteraceae > Luteibacter. Next base: position 245,706 of record NZ_FODZ01000002.1, on the reverse strand, counting down.
TCTTCGAACTCGTGCGCGAGCACGGCGTGGCCGCGCTCGGCCCCGTCGTGCTGCTGGCCGGCCTCATCCAGCTCGTCGCCGGCCTGTGCAAGGTCGGCGTCTGGTTCCGGATGACCTCGCCCGCCGTGGTGGCCGGCATGCTCTCGGGCATCGGCATCCTGATCGTCGCGTCGCAATCGCACGTGCTGCTCGACGCCATCCCGAAGGCACGCGGCCTCGAGAACTTCGCCGCGCTGCCGGCGGCGGCGTGGGAGTCGGTGACCGGCGCGGCGGAAGGGCAGGCGCCCGCGGCGTTGATGATCGGCCTCGGCACGATCGCGATCATGTTCTTCTGGGAAAAGCTTCGTCCGGCGAAGGTGCGCTTCGTTCCCGGCGCGCTGCTGGCCGTCGTGGCGATGACGGCGGCGGCGCAGTTCGGCGCGCTCGACGTCAAGCGGGTGGACGTGCCGGCCAACCTGTTCTCGGCGGTGTCGCTGCCGACGATGGGCAGCCTCTTCGGCCTGTTCGACTCGACCCTGCTGATCGCCGCCGTGACGTTCGCGTTCATCGCGAGCGCCGAGACGCTGCTGTCGGCGGCCGCGGTGGATCGCATGCACGACGGCGTGCGCACGAACTACGACCGTGAGCTGACGGCGCAGGGCGTGGGCAACCTGGTCTGCGGTTTCCTCGGCGCGCTGCCGATGACCGGCGTGATCGTGCGCAGCGCCGCCAACGTGCAGGCCGGCTCGGCCACGCGCATGGCGACGATCTATCACGGCGCCATGTTGCTGGCGTTCGTGATGCTGCTGCCGTGGCTGATGCGGATGACGCCGGTCTCGTGCCTCGCGGGCATCCTCGTGTTCACCGGCGTGAAGATGGTGAACCCGAAGCAGATCAAGGATCTCGCGGCTTACGGCAAGGGCACGGCCGCGGTGTACGTCGCCACGACCGTCGCCATCGTCGCCACCGATCTGCTCACGGGCGTGATCGTCGGCTTCGGCCTGTCGCTGCTGCGCCTCGCCTTGCTCTCGTCGAAACTGAAGATGGATGTCACGCACCACGACGAGCCGGGTACGGCGACGCTGCATCTCGAAGGCTCGGCCACGTTCCTGAAGGTGCCGACGATGGCCCGTACGCTGGAGGCGATCCCGCCGAACACCCGCCTGTCGGTGATGATGGATCGACTGCACCACGTCGATCAGGCGTCGCTGGAACTGCTCCGCGAGTGGGGCCGGAACGCGTCGAAGCGCGGATGCGAACTGATCGTCGACTGGCAGGAGCTCGGCCGACGCGTGGAAGGCGCGCGACGGGCGGCATAACGGCCGCCTGTCCTCCCTCATCTGTTGGAGCGGACCTGGCCGCGACAGCCCTTCGCGATGAGCAACAGGTCCTGCTGCCGATCGCGAAAAGCCGTCGCGGCCAGGTCCGCTCCCACAGCGCTTCGTCCGGCCAGGTCGGCTCCCACAGCGGTTCGTCGCGGTCAGGAGGCTTTCGTCTTGTGCCGGTAGGCGCACAGGTCGACGATCGCGCAGGTCGGGCATTCCGGCTTGCGCGCCTTGCACACGTAACGGCCGTGCAGGATCAGCCAGTGGTGGGCATCCTGGATGAACTCCTTCGGGATGACCTTCTCGAGCTTGTCCTCGACCTTGCGAACGTCCGGGCCGGGCGCGAGCCCTGTGCGGTTCGCGACGCGGAAGATGTGCGTGTCGACGGCGATGGTCGGCTGGCCGAACGCGGTATTGAGAACCACGTTGGCCGTCTTGCGGCCGACACCGGGCAGTTCCTCGAGCGCCTCGCGCGTCGTCGGTACCTCGCCGGCATAGCGGTCGACGAGGATCTGGCTCATGGCGATGAGGTTCTTCGCCTTGTTGTTGTAGAGGCCGATCGTGCTGATGTAGCTCTTGAGCTTCTCGAGGCCGAGATCGAGGATCTTTTGCGGCGTGTTCGCCACGGGGAACAGCTTGCGCGTGGCCTTGTTCACGCCGACGTCCGTGGCCTGCGCGGATAGCGCCACGGCCGCCAGCAGTTCGAACGGGGTCGTGTATTCCAGCTCCGTTTTCGGATGCGGGTCGAGTTCGCGCAGGCGCGTGAACATCTCGACGATGTCGGCCTTCTTCACGTCGGATCCTTCTTCTTCGCTTTCGCCCGTGCGAGCGCTTCGAGTACGGCGTTTCGCGCGGTGGGCGCCGCGACGTCGGCCTTGCTGGCGGCCAGCTGGCGTTCGCGTTGTTCGCGATCGTGGGCGAGGCGGCGCTCGCGGCGCTGGAAGCGCGTGCGCGCGGCGTCGGCGTGCGCCTTGTCGCCGGCCTGCGCCAGCGGCATCGGGTCGAGCGCGATGCAGTCGACGGGGCAGGCGGGCACGCAGAGCTCGCAGCCGGTGCAGAGATCGGCCATCACCGTGTGCATCTGTTTCGACGCGCCGACGATCGCGTCGACGGGGCAGGCCTGGATGCACTTCGTGCAGCCGATGCAGTCGGCTTCGACGACGCGTGCGAGCGTGCGCGGCTTTTCGATGCCGCGCGAGGTATCGAGCGGTATCGCCGGACGGTCGAGCAGGGCCGCCAGCCGGGCGATGCCGAGCGTGCCGCCGGGCGGGCAGCGGTCGATCGCCGCCTCGCCGGCGGCGATCGCCTCCGCATACGGGCGGCAACCGTGGAAACCGCATTGCTCGCACTGCGTCTGCGGCAGCAGGTCGTCGATACGGTCGGCGAGCGTTGGCGTCATGGCTGGCGCGTGCCGGGGAGGGGAATCAGCGGACGGTCGCGCCCGGCGCCGCGCCCTGGTCGGCGTCGAGCAGGAACAGGTCGCTGCCGCCGTCGCCGGCCGACAGCACCATGCCTTCCGAGATGCCGAAACGCATCTTGCGCGGCGCGAGGTTGGCGATGAAGACGACGTTGCGGCCGACGAGCTTCTCCGGCTCGCCATAGGCGGCGCGGATGCCCGAGAAGATCTGGCGCGTGCCGAGCGGACCGGCGTCGAGTTCGAAGCGCAGCAGCTTGTCGGAGCCTTCGACGAACTCGCAGGCGACCACCTTGCCGACGCGCAGGTCGAGCTTCGCGAAGTCGTCGATGGAAATGGTGGCGGTGTCGGTCGTGGCGTCGGTCATCGGCTTCGGTGCTTCTTTGGCTTTCTTGGAGGGCTTGTTTTCCGCGGCGACGGCTTTGGCCTGTTCCGCCGGCGAGAGGGATTCCTTCGACGCGTCGACCATGGCGTCGATCTTCTTCGGATCGAGGCGGCCGAACAGCGGCGAGAACGCGTTGACGGTGTGGCCGAACAGCTCGCGGCGCGCGTCGTCGAAGCCGGTGATCGGCGCCGCGAGGAAGGCCTCGGCGGCGGCGACCGTGATCGGCAGGATCGGCTTGAGCAGGCCCGAGAGCAGCCGGAACGCGTTGATGGCGAACGTGCACACCTGCTGCAGCTCGTCGCGGCGGGCCTCGTCCTTCGCGATCACCCACGGCGCCTTCGCGGCGATGTAGCCGTTGACGGCGTCGGCCATGGCGACGAACCGGCGCGAGACCTCGGCGAATTCATCCGCTTCGTATACCGCCTCGATGCCGTCGTACTGCGCGAGCAGCTCCTTCCAGAGCGCGGTCGCCTCGACATCGAAACGGTTGGCGAGCGTGCCGCCGAAGTGCGTGTGCAGGAAACCCGCGGTGCGGCTGGCGATGTTCGCCCACTTGCCCACGAGGTGCGAGTTGACGCGCTCCTCGAACGACTTCAGGTCGAGGTCGACGTCGACCGGCTGAGGCCCGAGCATGGTGGCGAAGTAGTAGCGCAGCGCTTCCGGATCGAGCCCCGCGTCGAGGTACGTGCGGGCCTGGATGAACGTGCCGCGCGATTTCGACATCTTCGCGCCGTTGACGGTGAGGTACCCGTTGACGTGCAGCGCGGTGGGCGTGCGCATGCCCGCGCCGTGCAGCATCGCCGGCCAGAACAGGCCGTGGAAGTTGATGATGTCCTTGCCGACGAAGTGGTGCATCTCGGCGGTGCTGTCGGTGCCGAGGAAGTCGTCGAAGCGCAGGCCCGTGCGCTCGCACAGGGCCTTGAACGAGGCGAGGTAGCCGACGGGCGCGTCGAGCCAGACGTAGAAGAACTTGCCCGGCGCCTCGGGGATCGGGAACCCGAAATACGGCGCGTCGCGCGAGATGTCCCAGTCGCGCAGTCCACCGTCGAGCCACTCCGCGAGCTTGGCGGACACGCCGCTGTTCGCGACCGGCTTGCCGTTCGTCAGCCTGCCGGCGAACCAATCGCGCAGCAGGGTCTCGAATTTGCCGAGCTCGAAGAAGTAGTGCTCCGAATCGCGCAGGACGGGCGTGGCACCCGACATCACCGAGTACGGATTGACGAGGTCGGTCGGCGCGTAGGTGGCGCCGCAGTTCTCGCAGTTGTCGCCGTACTGGTCGGGCGTGCCGCAGTTCGGGCAGGTGCCCTTGATGTAGCGATCCGGCAGGAACATGTCGCGCTCGGGATCGTACAGCTGCTGGATGTCGCGGCGGGCGATGTAGCCGGCGTCGCGCAGTCGCGTGTAGATCGCCGTCGCGAGATCCTGGTTCTCGGGCGAGTGCGTGGTGTGGTACTGGTCGTAGCTGAAATGGAAGTCGGTGAAGTCGGCTTCGTGACCGGCGCGGATCCCCGCGATGTAGTCTTCGGGCGACTTTCCGACCTTTTCGGCCGCGAGCATGATCGGCGTGCCGTGGGCGTCCTCGCCGGCGACATACCACACCTCGTTGCCCTGCATTCGCTGCGCGCGCGCCCAGATATCGGCCTGGATGTAGCCGAGCATGTGGCCCAGGTGGAGCGGGCCGTTGGCGTAGGGAAGGGCGTTGGTGACGAGGATGCGGCGGGCCATGATTCGCACGGTCGGCTTATGGACCGCGGATTATGGCATGGCCGGCCGGCGCCGGGCCGCCGTTCGGGCGGCCCGCGTCGGTCCCGCGGGGGCTGGGGCCTATTCCGCCCGCACCCACTCCTGGCTGCGGCCGATGAGCGAGAAGCCGATGTAGCCGTGGACGTCCAGCTTCTTGCCGCCGTCCTCCAGCTTGATCGTGACCTTGTAGATCTTGCCCTTGGCCGGATCGAGGATCTGGCCGCCGGACCATTCGTCGCCGTCCTTCTTCAGGCCCCACATGATGGTCATGCCTTCGATGGGCTTGTCCTTGCGCTCGCCCGAGCACTCGGTGCACTTCGGATGCGGGCCGTGATCCGACTTGAGCACCTGGAGCACCTTGCCCTCCAGCAGCCCGCCGTTCTCGGTGATCTCGACGATCGACTTCACCTCGTGGGTCTTGTCGTCGATGGTCTTCCACTTGCCGACCGGCGTGGTGCTGTCGGCCAGGGCGGGGAGGGCGCTCGCGGCCAGCGCGAGGGCGAGAGTGGTACGGATCAGGTGCTTCATAGGCGTCGCGTTCCCCATACGGTCAGGTACGGCCGGAGCCTGACGAGCGGCGGGGCGGGCGTCAAGCTGCAATGCGCCAGACCGCCGTCCGCTTCCCACAAGGCGGTGGGAGGTTGAGGTGGCATAATGGGCGATCTTCGATTTTCCTCACGTCTCCCAATGACCCAGGCCAGCGAAACCCTCGTCCGCGGCATCCTCGACCGCGTCCTCGATCCCCATTCGGGCCAGCCGCTCGGCGCCGCCGTGCGCGCCGTGGGCGTGGACGGCGACCGCGTGTCGGTCGACATCCAGCTCGGCTACCCGGCCGCCGGTTACGTCGAACAGGCCGCCGCCGAGGCGCGGGCCGCGCTCGAAGCGGATCCGGCCATCGCCGCCGCCGCGGTTTCCGTGACCTGGCGCGTGCACGCGCACAAGGTGCAGGGGCAGCTGGCGCCGCAGCCGGGCGTCAAGAACATCGTCGCCGTCGCCTCGGGCAAGGGCGGCGTGGGCAAGTCCACGCTCTCGGTGAACCTCGCGCTGGCGCTGGCCGCCGAAGGTGCGAAGGTCGGCATCCTCGATGCCGACATCTATGGCCCGAGCCAGCAGCGCATGCTCGGCCTCAGCGGCAAGCCCGCGTCGCCGGACGGCAAGAGCATCGAGCCGATGCGCGCGCACGGTCTGCAGGCCATGTCGATCGGCGTCCTCATCGAAGAGGACACGCCGATGATCTGGCGCGGCCCCATGGTCACCCAGGCGCTGATGCAGCTGCTCAACGACACGCGCTGGGACGACCTCGACTACCTGATCATCGATCTGCCGCCCGGCACGGGCGACATCCAGCTGACGCTGTCGCAGAAAGTCCCGGTGTCGGGCGCCGTCATCGTCACGACGCCCCAGGACATCGCGCTGCTCGACGCCCGCAAGGCGCTGGGCATGTTCCGCAAGGTGGAGGTGCCCGTGCTCGGCGTGGTCGAGAACATGGCGACCCACATCTGCTCGAACTGCGGGCACGAGGAGCACATCTTCGGCCAGGGCGGCGGCGCGCGCATGGCGGCGGACGCGGGCATCGCGTACCTCGGCGACCTGCCGCTCGACATCCGCATCCGCGAGCAGGCCGACCAGGGCAACCCGACCGTCGTCGCCATGCCGGAGTCCGACCTCGCGGCGCGCTACCGTTCGATCGCCCGGCACACGGCGGCGAAATTGTCGCTGCAGGCCCGCAACAAGGCGATTTCGTTCCCCAAGATCGTCATCCAGAACACGTAAGCACACGCCGGCTGGCACGTTCGCCGACGTTCCTATACCTTTCCGGCTCCAGCGAGGGAGACCCAAGTGAGCATCAAGTCCGACAAGTGGATCCGCCGCATGGCCGAGCAGCACGGCATGATCGAGCCGTTCGCCCCCGGCCAGGTCAAGGAGCGCGACGGCCACCGGCTCGTGTCGTACGGCACGTCCAGCTACGGCTACGACGTCCGCTGCGCCGACGAATTCAAGGTGTTCACCAACATCAACTCGACGATCGTCGACCCGAAGGCGTTCGACGAACGCAGCTTCGTCGACATCAAGTCCGATGTCTGCATCATCCCGCCGAACTCGTTCGCGCTGGCGCGCACCGTCGAGTACTTCCGCATCCCGCGCAAGGTGCTGACGATCTGCCTCGGCAAGAGCACCTACGCGCGTTGCGGCATCATCGTGAACGTGACGCCGCTCGAGCCGGAATGGGAAGGCCATGTCACGCTCGAGTTCTCGAACACGACGCCGCTGCCCGCGAAGATCTACGCGAACGAGGGCGTGGCGCAGATGCTCTTCCTCGAGTCCGACGAGGAGTGCGAAGTGTCGTACGCCGACCGTGGCGGCAAGTACCAGGGCCAGCGCGGCGTCACGCTGCCGAGCACCTGAACGGCCTTCACGTCTCCGCCGCGCGCGACACGTCCACGCGGTAGACTCGCCCCTTTCCACGCCTCACCCGATCCACGGAGACACCGCATGATCCGAGTTCCCACCCTGATGGCCCGCGCCGCCGCGGCGATCCTCCTCGCCAGCATGCTGGTGCTCGCCGGCTGCCACCGTGGCGCCTCGAAGTCCGACCCCGCCGTGGCGACGCAGGGCCAGTTCGATTACACGATCAAGGCGTACAAGAGCGGCCAGTTCCTGGTCGACGGCGCCGTGCTTTCCGCCGCCGACACGGGCAGCCACTTCGCCTACCTGAAGGACCAGGGCAAGCTGCCGAAAACGGTCCTGGTGCTGCCGAGCGACGACTCGAAGATCCGCGACAACCACCTCGGCTTCATGGCCCGCATGCAGCTGGATTACGGCTTCACCGTGTACTACGACAAGAAGGGCGAGCTCGTGCGCCTGAACGCGGTGGAAGAGAACGCCCGCCAGCTGGAAGACACCCCGCACAAGGCGGCGCTGCCGGATCGCATGCAGGGTAAGGAAGCCTCGAGCGGCGCTTACGACCCGCAGACGCAGCAGTAAGAAAGCGCGCAAGCGCTTCTGTAGGAGCGAGCCCTGCTCGCGACATCTTCTCGCGGGAGGCCACAGGCCCTCGCGAGGGTGCCGCGGCGGGGCTCGGTCGTTTCACGGCCTGCGACGTCCGGCTCCGCACCGTATCGCCGATACGATCGGCTCCCACCCTCCGGTAGCAGGCCTGCGGCGAGCCGTCTACCGAAAGGGTGGAAGCCGATCGCATCGGCGATCCCGCGCAGCGGGCACCCTCGCGATAGGCCACCTACCGAAGGGTGGGAGCCGATCGCATCGGCGATCCCGCGCAGCGGGCCCACCGCGAGCGCACGGCTCAGGCCTGGATATCCAATCCAGCGCGCAAAGCTTCCACGAGCCGCTCCGCCACACCATCCGCATAAGCCTCCGCCGTCCCCGAGCCCCAGACCGGCCCCGGCCACGCCGCATCGCCTTCGCGACGGGCGACGACATGCACGTGCAGCTGCCGGACGACGTTGCCCAGCGCGCCCACGTTGAGCTTGTCGCACGGGGCTGACGCACGAAGCGCCGCCGCCGCTTCGTCCACTTCCCGCCAGAGCCGGGCGCGATCGTCGGCCGGCAGGTCGGCGATTTCCACCAGCCCCTCCCGACGAGGCACAAGAACGAGCCACGCGAAGCGCGCATCGTGCATCAAGAGGACGCGGCACAAGGCGAGGTCGCCGACGAGGAGGGTGTCGCCGGCGAGTCGCGGATCGAGGTCGAACGGAGCGCTCACGCGAGTTCGCGGGCGAAGAACGCCAGGGTGCGTTCCCAGGCCAGCTTCGCGCTCGGTTCGTCGTAGCTGGCGCGCACGTCGCAGTTGAAACCGTGGTCGGCGGGGTAGACCCAGGTGTCCATCTCCGGCTTCAGCTCGCGGTGCTTTTCCACCATGTCCGGCGGGATCGAATGGTCGCGCTCGCCGAAGTGGAAGATCACGTCGGCTTTCGCCGGCTCGGTCAGGAACGGCACGTTGCGCGACCCGTAGTAGCTCGCCGAGGGCAGGCCGTGACGGAGCGCGGCCAGCATGGCGACGGTGCCGCCCCAGCAGTACCCGACGGTTCCGACCTTCACCTTGTAGTTGTCCGCCAGGTACTTCGCGGCGATGACGCTGTCGTCCGTCGGGCGACGCAGCCCGAGTTCGGCCACGCATTTCAGGCCCTTGGTCATGCCCTCCTGGTCGTAGCCCGTCTCGACGCCCTTCTCGATCGGGTCGAACAGGGCCGGGGCGATGGCGACGTAGCCCTCGGCGGCGAAGCGGTCGGCGACGCTGCGGATGTGCGCGTTGACGCCGAAGATCTCCTGGATCACCACGATGCCGCCCCGGGGCGTGCCGGCCGGCTCGGCGAGGTACGCGTCCATGTCTTCGTGCGGCCGGGAGGTATCGAGATTCAGGGTGCGACCCATGGGGAAACTCCGTGTGGGGAAAAGTCCGGCAAGGGTAACCGGACGAGGCTGTCGGTGGTCTTACGGACGCTTCGCCGGCCCCGGCCGGCCCGACCGGCTATAATGCGCGGTTTCCCCTCCCCGGTACCCACGGCAATGTCCCAGGCCGCTCCCAAAGTCGGTTTCGTCAGCCTCGGCTGTCCGAAGGCGCTCGTCGACTCCGAACGCATCCTCACGCAGCTCAAGGTCGAGGGCTACGAGATCGTGCCGAGCTATGACGAGGCCGACGCCGTCGTGGTCAACACCTGTGGCTTCATCGATTCGGCGGTGCAGGAATCGCTGGACGCGATCGGCGAGGCGCTGCACGAGAACGGCAAGGTGATCGTCACCGGCTGCCTCGGCAAGCGTCAGGAGCTGATCCGCGAAAGCTACCCGGACGTGCTGGCGATCAGCGGTCCGCAGGATTACGCGAGCGTGATGAGCGCCGTGCACACGGCGATCCCGCCGACGCGCAACAAGTTCCTCGACCTCGTGCCCGACACGGGCGTCAAGCTCACGCCGAAGCACTACGCATATCTGAAGATTTCGGAAGGCTGCAACCACCGTTGCAGCTTCTGCATCATCCCGTCGATGCGCGGCGATCTCGTCAGCCGCCCGGTCGACCAGGTGCTGATGGAAGCCGAGCGCCTCGTTCGCGGGGGCGTGAAGGAGCTGCTCGTGATCTCGCAGGACACCAGCGCCTACGGCGTCGACGTCCGCTATGCCGAGCACACGTGGCGCGAGAAGGCGTATCGCACGCGCATGACCGAGCTTTGCGAAGGCCTGTCCGAGCTCGGCGCGTGGACGCGCCTGCACTACGTCTACCCGTATCCGCACGTCGACGAGATCATGCCGCTCATGGCGGATGGCAAGATCCTGCCGTATCTCGACATTCCGTTCCAGCACGCGAGCCCGCGCATCCTCAAGCTGATGAAGCGCCCGGGCAACGTCGACAAGACACTCGAGCGCGTGCAGAACTGGCGCCGCCAGGTGCCGGACCTCACGATCCGCAGCACCTTCATCGTCGGCTTCCCCGGCGAGACGGACCAGGAGTTCCAGGAGCTGCTCGATTTCCTCCGTGAAGCCGAGCTCGATCGCGTCGGCGCGTTCGCCTATTCGCCGGTGGACGGTGCGAAGGCGAACGATCTTCCGGGGCAGATCGACGAGGAACTGAAGGAAGATCGCCTCGAGCAGTTCATGGCGGTGCAGGCGGAGATCTCCGCCGCGAAACTGCAGCGCAAGGTCGGGCGCACGATCAAGGTGCTGGTCGACGAGATCGACGCGGATGGCGCATGGGGACGCTCCAGCGCCGACGCGCCGGAAATCGACGGCGCCGTGCGCATCGACGACGGTCAGCTGCTGAAGCCCGGCCAGTTCGTCGACGTGGTCGTCGAAGACGCCGACGCCCACGATCTTTACGGCCGCCTGGCCTGATCCCATGCGCTACGTGGCGCCGACCCGCGAGGCGCTCGACCGGCGCGTCCTCGCGTCGCCGCCGCTGTCGCACTGGTCCGGCTACGCGGCCTTCGTCGAAGGCGACGCGTGGCCGGATGTCCACGCGCTCAACGCCTGCTGGAGTGGCGAGTCGCGCCACCGTTTCGTGACGCAGGACAAGGCGCTGCTTGCCGACGGACTGCATTACGAGGAGCGCATCGCGAAACGCGGCGCGATCGCCACGCGGCCGCGCAACTGGCACGACCTCTTCAATGCGTTCGTGTGGCTGCGGCACGGGCCGATCAAGCGCGCGCTGAACGCGCGGCAGGTCGCCGAAATCGCGATCATGGGTCCGCGCGAGCGGTCGCGTCCGCAATGTGCGCTCACGCATTTCGACGAGGCCGGGATGGTGGTGAGCCTGCGCGATCCGGCGATGCTGGCGGCGTGGGACACCCACGACTGGCATGCGTTGTTCTGGACCTTCCGCGACGCGTGGCTGCGTGGCGACGCGCGCGTGGAGGTGTTCGGCCACGCGCTGCTCGAGCACGCGCTCACGCCGGGCAAGCTTCTCGTCGGCAAGGCGCTCGTGGTGATGGGGCAGGGCGATGCGCTGGCACGATGCGCGGAGGCGATCGGCTCGGGCGCCATTCTCAACGATCCGCTCGAACTGCGGCCGCTGCCGGTGTCGGGCGTTCCCGGCTGGCATCCGGACACCGGCGACGAGGCGTTCTACACCACGGCGCCCTGTTTCCAGCCGCTGCGCGCGGGGCGGGTGTATCCCGCGCCGCTGTAGCGGTGAGGCGAGCACCCATCGCCGATACGATCGGCTCCCACCCCTTCGGTAGGCAAGGCTTTCGGCCGAGCCGGTGGGAGCCGATCGGCCCGGCCCGTCAGACCAGCCCGTGATCCCGCACGTAGTCGCCCAGCAGGCTGTCGTGGTCGACGCCGAGCTTGCGCATCGCGTCGCGCTTCTGCCGGCTGATGGTCTTGACCGACTTGCCCTCGCTGTCGGCAATCTGCTGCAGCGAGCGGCCGGCGACGAACTGGCGGATCACCTCGGTCTCGCGCGGCGACAGCGCGGCGCCGGGCATGGCCTCGGAGACCTCGTCGGCCTCGTTGAGGATGTCGAGCAGGGTCTCGCTGAGGTACGTCTCGCCGTCGACCACGGCGCGTGCCGCGGTGGCCAGTTCGTCCATCGGCGCGCGTTTGTCGACGATGCCCAGCACGCCGCGATTGAGCATCGACTGCAGGGCGGCCGGGCGGTTGATCATCGTCAGCACCACGACCGCGAGGTTCGGATACTGCTTCACGATGGTGTCGAGCAGGGCGAATCCGTCGTCCTGACGGTCGCTCGGCATGAGAAAATCCGTAATGACGACGTCGCACTCGCGATCGGCCAGCAGGGCCAGGAGCTCGTCCGCGGCCTTCGCCTTGCCGACCACGTCGATGTTGGCGTTCTGCAACGCCAGCGCGCCGCCGACGAGAACCAGCGGATGATCGTCGGCCAGAATGACCCTGAGTGCCTTGGATGGCATGCCTCGTGTTCTCCTTACTGCGTTTGCGGACCAGCGTACTCCGCCCGATTATGCCCACGAAGCTTTCCCTTACGAAGCCCACGACGTGATCCGACGCCTCCTGCTGTTAATCCTGACGATCCTCGCGCTGCCCGTCGCGGCCGCGCCTGAGACGCCGCTCCCGCGCGCGGACGTCGAATGGCTTCGTCACCACCCGGTGCTGACCGTCGGGGCCTACCGCGAGGGCTATCCGCCGTTCGAGGAGCTGCGCGACGGGGAACTGGAGGGCCTGGGCCCGGACTACCTGCGCCAGATCGCGGGAGAGCTGGGCGTGACCCTGCAGACGCGGGTCTACGCGACCTGGCCCGAGCTGCTGGCGGGCCTCGCCCGGGGGGAGATCGACGTGGCGACCTCCGTCACGCCGCTGGAGGCCGGGATGCCGGGCATCCGCATCGGCGCCACCTACTTCGAATCCCTGCCATCGCTCGTGGAGCGCGCCGACGCGCCGATCATCCATCGGCCGGGCGATCTGCGCGGCAAGCGTCTCGCCGTGCACACGGGCTACTTCGACCTCGCGGCACTGCGCCGGGAATTGCCGGAAACGACGCTGGTGGAGACCCACTCCACGGCGGACGCCCTCGCCCGCGTGCGCTCTGGCGACGTCACGGCCTACATCGACAACCCGTTTTCGGCGCGCGAGTTCGTCTCGCGCGCGGGTCTGGAGCAGGAACTGCGGGTCGGCGCGCCGCTGGCGCTGCCGATCAGTGCGCTGGCCTTCGCCGTGCCCGCGAACGCCGCGCCGCTCGGCGACGCGATCGACCATGCCCTGCGTGAACTGACGGCCGCCGATCACGGGCGTCTGCGCGCGCGCTGGGTCGGACGCGAGATCGCCCCTCGCCCGCGCGAAACGGACATTCCGCTCAGCGAGAAGGAAAAGGCTTACCTGAAGGCGTTGCCGCCGCTGCGCCTCGGCGTCGACCCGAGCTACGCCCCCTTCAGCCTGCTCTCCGGGCAGGGCGAGGCCGAGGGGCTGGCGCTCGACTACGTGCGCGAGATCGCCGCCGAGCTGGGCTTGCGGCTGACGCAGGTACCCAGCGAGAACTGGTCGGGCACCGTCGAGCGCGTGCGCAAGGGCGACGTCGACCTCGTCGCGGCCATCAACAACCCACAGAGTGCGACATCGCCGTTCCTCGAACCGAGCGTCCCCTACCTCGATTTCCCGATCATGATCGTGACGCGCGAAGGCGCGCCCACCATCGCCGGCAGCGACGATCTGTCGGGCAAGCGGGTGCTCGGCAACGTCACGCGCGAGCCCATCCGCCGCCTGCTCGCGCGCGTTCCGGGTGTGCACGTGATGCCCGTCGATACGGAGTTCGAAGGCATGCGTCGCCTCGCGGCGGGCGAGGGCGACGCGTTCGTCGGCAACCTCGCCTCCGTGGATTACCACATCCGCGAGGCCTTCCTCGGACAGCTGAAGGTCGCCGCGCCGACCGGCGACACCGAAGCCATCGCGATCGGTGTCCGTCGCGACCTCGCGCCGCTGCTGCCGCTGATCAACCGCGTGCTGGTGAACCTCTCCACCCATCGCCAGCAGGAAATCCGCAACACGTGGTTCGCCGCGCACTACGTCGTGGGCCCGACCTGGCGCGAAGTGGCTGGCCGCGTCCTTCCCTTCGTGCTCGTGCTGCTGATTTCGCTCGTGGCGATCAGCTACGCCTATCTCAATCTTCGCCGCGAGACCCGGCGGCGCGAACGCACCGAGCGGCGCCTCGCCGAGGTCACCGCGCACGTGCCAGCCGTCGTCTACGAGGCGGTGCGCGGTACCGATGGCGCCTACACGATGACCTATGTCGGCGGCGATCCGCTGAGCATCCTGGGCCTGGAGCCCGGCACGCTGCTCGCGGGCGACGCGACGATGCTGGCGCCTGTCGCCGACGACGATCGCGAGCGGCTCCGCGACGCGTTCGAGCGCTCGGCGCGCGAGCTCACGCCGCTGCACGTGACCGTGCGGGCGCAGGTCGGCGGGCGCGTGCGTTACCTCAGTTCCGACGCCGTGCCGCTGGCCGCCGCCGACGGCAGCGTGCGCTGGAACGGCTACTGGGTCGACGTGACGACGCAGGAACTCGCCTCGCGTGGCGTCGCGCATGCGCGCGACGAAGCCAAAGCGGCGACACGCGCGAAGAGCGACTTCCTCGCGACGATCAGCCACGAGATCCGCACGCCGATGAACGGCGTGATCGGTCTGCTCGACGTGCTCGAGCGCACGCCGCTCGACGCCCGGCAGCGCAAGATGGTCTCCACCATCGAGCATTCCGCCGAAGCGCTGCTGCACATCCTCGACGACGTGCTCGACTTCTCGAAGATCGAGGCCGGTCACCTCGCGCTCGATCCGCAGCCCGCCGATCCCCGGGCGATCGTCGAGGGGGCGATCGCCATCATGGAGGCGCAGGCGGAGGCGAAGGGCCTGTCGCTGCGCAGCGACATCGACGCGGCGCTCGCGCCGGCCGTGATCGTCGACGACGGCCGCCTGCGCCAGGTGCTGCTCAACCTGCTCGGCAACGCGATCAAGTTCACCGCCTCGGGCGAGGTGCGCGTGGGTGTCCACGTGGACGAGCGACATGGCGGGCGCCAGCGCGTCCGCATCGTGGTCGCCGACACGGGCATCGGCATCCATGCAGCCAAGCTGCGCCACGTCTTCGCGCCGTTCAGCCAGGCCGAATCGTCCACCACGCGCCGCTTCGGCGGCACCGGACTGGGCCTGAGCATCGCGCGGCGCCTGATCGAGCGCATGGGCGGTCATATCGCCATCGAAAGCGAGCCGGGGCGGGGCACGTCGGTGACCGTGACACTGGAGCTTCCCGTGGCCGATGCCGCGAGCGTGCCGCGCCAGCCCGAGGCACTGGACGTGACGCCGCCCGTGCACGCGCCGCACCCGGCGCGCATCCTGCTCGCCGAGGACCATCCGGTGAACCAGGAGCTGGTGCGCGTGCAGCTGGCGATGCGCGGCTTCCAGTGCGACATCGTCGACGACGGCGTCGCCGCGCTGGAAGCCCTGGACGAAAAGGCATACGACCTGCTGCTCGTCGATTGCCACATGCCGCGGATGGACGGCTACGAGCTCGCGCGCGAGGTGCGCCGGCGTGAAGCCGGCACCGGGCGCCATCTGCCGATCGTCGCGATGACGGCGGATGCGCGCGCCGATCAACGCGAGGTCTGCCTCGCCGCCGGCATGGACGACCTCCTGCGCAAGCCCATACGGCTCGACGCGTTCCACCTCGCGCTGACGCGCTGGCTCGCACCGGTGCGCGACGATGTGCCATCCGTCGACATGGAACGCCTGCGCCGCGCGTTCGGCTCCGACGAGAACATCGTCAGCGTGATCGGTGCCGGCGTGGAAGCGACGCGCACGGCGCTGGCGCGATTACCCGAGGTGCTCGATCGCGCCGATGCCGGCGAGGTCGCGGGATGGATCCATCACATCCTCGGCGGTATCAACGTGTTCGGCCATTCGGACGTCGGCGAACGCGGCGAGCGAATGGAACTCGCGCTGCGGGACGGCGGCGAGGTCGATCTCGTGGCGGTGGACGCGTTCGCGGCCGACGTCGCGACGTTCGCGGACGGCCTGGAGCGGCTGTCGCGGAGGATGGCTGCACGATGACGCGGGAGGAGCCCACTCTCACCCGGTCGATGTGGATCAGTACTCGACGGCGACCACGGCGAACCGCGTCCTGCCGCCGGGCAGGTCCGCCTCGAACTCGTCGTCGATGCGCTTCTTCAGTACCGCGCGGGCCATCGGCGAGTCGATGCTGATCCAGCCCTTGCGGGCGTCGGTCTCGTCGGGGCCGACGATGCGATAGCGCACCGTCTCGCCGGATTCGACGTTCTCCAGCTCCATCGTGGCGCCGAAGAACACCGCGTCGCGCTGCGACGGGGCGGCCTCGACCACCTTCAGCACGGGAATGCGCTTGCTCAGGTAGCGCGCGCGGCGATCGATCTCGCCGAGCTGCTTCTTGCGGTACGTGTACTCGGCGTTCTCGGACCGATCACCCTCCGCCGCCGCCGCCGCGAGGGCCTTGACCACCTCGGGCCGCACCGTATGCCACAGATGATCGAGCTCGGCCTTCAGGCGCTCGAATCCTTCGCGCGTGATGATCGCCGTGGAGGAGGGCGATGGCGGACGCCAGCGGCTCATGGTGCCACCGTGCGCGCGCCGTCCAGGCTCGCGAGCAGCGCTTCGACATCCACGCCCAGCGGATGGCCGGGATGTTCGGCCTGGAGACGCCGCGCGATGGCCTTCGCTTCGTCGGCCTGCCCGAGATGGCAGTGCATGCGCGCGGCGAGCAGTCCGTAGTGCGGCGCGCCGATGTCCTGCGGCCACGTGCGCACGTAGCCTTCCGCGAGGTGCAGCGCCAGTCGCGTCATGCCGCCGTGCGCCGCCGTGTCGGCCAGTGGCCCGCAGGTGACGGTCGCGTCGGGCAGGAAGGCCGGATCGATGCCGATGCAATCCTGCACCACCCCGAGGGCGCGGCGCGTTTCGCGCGCGACGACGAGGGCGGCGATCCAGATCTGCCCGTGCACCAGCAGTTCGGGCAGGCGGTCCTGCGCGCGAAGCAGTTCGCGGTAGCGCGCGTGCATCGCGGCGGGCGCGAGACCTTCGCGCAGGCGTTCGGTCAGGATGTCGGTGGCGGCCGGCACGTCGTCGCGCGCGATCAGGTTGGCGTGCGCCAGCAGCGCCTGATCGTCGTCGGGTTCCATGAGCGCCGCGATCTCGACCGAGGCGGGCCGGTACCCGAGCGTTTCGTGCTTGTGGTGGATCAGCGCGCCCATCAGGTGGAAGTTGTACAAGGTGAGGTAATTCGCCACCGCGTAATAGCCCAGCGTACCGAAAAACGTCGGGCCGTGATCGGCCATCGCGTACTGCGCGGCGGCCTGCAGCAGGCTGCTCGCCAGCACCATCGCGAAGAGCATGACATAGCTGGCGCCGAGGCGGCGCACGGCCTCGAACCAGGTGAGCGGATTCAGCGCGGCGCCCACGCCATCGAAGGCGAGCGACATCGTGATCACCGGCAGCACGAACGCGAACAGCAGCGCCACGGCGAGGCCGGGGACGCCGAACAGGATCGGCGCGAGCACGGCGATGGCGTTGCCGGTGAGCTGGATGAGGATCAGCGCGACGCTGGTGCCGTCGCCGCCGTTCACGGCGAGCTCCGGCGGATCGGCGTAGCCGTCTGCCGTGTGCCGAAGGCATTCGAACGCGTAGGTGTACAGCGCGACCCACCCGATGGCGATCACCAGCAGCTTCAGGCCGGTGATGGGAAGGAACGCGATCGCCTCGAACAGCGTGATCGCGCCGATCGTGTAGGGCGCGGCCCCGCGCATCGGATAACGCCAGCCGGTGCGGACGCGCTCGGCGAATGGCGTGGCCGCGTCGGCGAGCTCGTGTCGCGGCATGCTCAGCGCTTTCCGCCGAAGATGCTGCCGAGGATGCCGCGCACGATCTGCTGGCCGACGCGCGAGCCCGCGGTCCGCACCATGGATTTGGCCATCGTCTCGATCATGCCTTGCCGACGTTTCGTGCCGAACACGGCATCGCGCACCACGCCGCCCCAGCCCGCGCCCTCGTCGGCACCCGCGGCGGACCCGCGCCCCGACGGCACGGGAGGCGCGTCGGCCGCATTCTTTTCCGACGCGCGGGCGGCGAGGCGTTCCTCGGCGGATTCGCGGTTGACCGACGTATCGTATTTTCCGCCGACCGGCGATCTCGCGCGGACCGTCGCGCGTTCGTCCGGCGTGATCGCGCCGATGCGGCAGGTCGGCGTGGACACGAGCACCTTCTGCACCGGTGACGGCACGCCGCCATCGCCCAGCGTGGACGCGAGCGCCTCGCCGGTGCCGAGCGTACCGATGGCTTCCGTCACGTCGAGATTCGGATTGCGCGCGAAGGTTTCGGCTGCGGCCTTCACCGCCTTCTGGTCGCGCGGCGTGAACGCGCGCAGCGCGTGCTGCACGCGGTTGCCGAGCTGGCCGAGGATGTCACCGGGCACGTCGTCGGGATTCTGCGAGCAGAAGTAGACGCCGACGCCCTTGGAGCGGATCAGGCGCACCACCTGTTCCACGCGCTGGCGCAGTGCCGCGGGGGCGTCGTCGAACAGCAGGTGCGCTTCGTCGAAGAAGAAGGCCATCTTCGGCACGTCGAGATCGCCCACCTCGGGCAGCTGCTCGAACAGTTCCGAGAGCAGCCAGAGCAGGAAGGTCGAATACAGTCGTGGCTTGAGGATCAACGTGTCGGCCGCCAGCACGCTGATGACGCCGTGGCCGCTCATGTCCTGGCGCATCAGGTCGGCCAGCTCCAGCGCCGGCTCGCCGAAGAAGGCATCGGCGCCGTCCTGCTCCAGCTTCAGCAGCGAGCGCTGTATGGCGGCGACGCTCTGCGGGCTGATCAGGCCGTAGCGCGCGGAGATGTCCTTCGCGTGATCGGCGGCGAAGCCGAGCATGGCGCGAAGGTCCGCCAGGTCGAGCAGGAGCAGACCCTCGTCGTCGGCGACGCGGAAGATCACCTCCATGACGCCCTCCTGGGTGTCGTTGAGCTCGAGGATGCGCGAGAGCAGCGTGGGGCCCATCTCGGACACCGTGGCCCGCACGGGGTGACCGGACTTGCCGTAGATGTCCCAGAAGATCACCGGATTCGCCTGCGGCTTCCAGTCGGCGAGGCCGAGGCGGGCGAGGCGCGCGGCGAGTTTGTCGGACGGCGCGCCGGCCGCCTGGGAGAGGCCGGCGAGGTCGCCCTTGGCGTCGGCGAGGAAACACGGCACGCCGAGCCGCGAGAAGCCTTCGGCCAGCAGCATCAGGCTGACCGATTTTCCGGTGCCGGTGGCCCCCGCGATCATGCCGTGCCGGTTTCCGTAGCGGGCATCGAGTTCGACGGCCGTCTCTTCGTTGCGTCCCACGAGGATGCTCGCCATGAGTTTTCGTCCTTAAGAAAATGCTGAACAAGTCTACGCAACGGCTCGCCGTTGCGGGAGTTTTTTCGCCGCGCCGCTTGAGTCCACAGGCCCCCGGCGGTAACGTGGCCCGCATTGCCCGACCCCGAGTAAGTTCATGCCCGTCCGCGTCCCGCGTTCCCTTCTTCTCCTGCCCCTGGCGATCCTCGCGGGTTGCGCTTCCTCCGGTGGTTCGCCCCGGCCCGGAAAGGCCACGCCGGAGGTGAATGCCTTGTACGACCGGATGAACCAGGCGAGCAAGGGGTACGAGGCCTCCATCGACCAGGCCCGCCGGGGCGATACGCCCGCGGCGGACCGCAGCCGCAAGCAGGCGCTCGATCAACTAAAGGATGCCTCGGCCCGTTGCGCGCTGACACCCGGCTGCGACCAGCAGCGCTTCGCCGCCGTGTTCGATCGCCTCCTGCGTCTGAAGGACGGCAGCTTCATCGAGGGCGAGGATTCCGACGACACGGAGCAGGGCGCCGAAGTGGGTGCGCAGCCCGGCGACGCGCAGGGTTCGGTGGTGCTGGGTGCTCTGCCGCAGGCGCAGCGCAGCGTCACGATGCTCAAGGGCCAGCAGTTCTCCGACCTCATGGTGATGAACGGTCCGGTCAAGGCCGCGCTCGAGATGTGGCTGACGCAGCTGCGCCCGAACCTCATGGACGCCTACGTCAACTACCAGATGATGCGCTACAAGATGTGGCCGGCGTACAAGAAGGCCGACCTGCCCGAGGCGCTGCTCTTCGGCATCATGGCGAAGGAGTCCGGCGGCAAGGTGCACGCGGTATCGCGTTCCGGCGCGTCGGGCCCGCTCCAGTTCATGTACGCGACCGGCCTGCGCTTCGGTCTGTCCAATTCGGACGGCTTCGACCAGCGCTTCGATCCCACGATGGCAGCGCAGGCGAACGCCGAATACATCGACGAACAGCTCGGCGCCTTCAACAACAACCTCGAACTCACGCTCGCCGCGTACAACGGCGGCGAGGGCCGCATGCGCCGGATCGCGGCGACCAGTCCGGGTGCGAGCTTCTACGATCCGCAGATCTACGGGCAGATGTCGGCCGAGACGCGCGACTATGTCCCGATGGTGCTGGCGGCCGCCTGGCTGTTCCTGCATCCGGACAGCTATCACCTGACCTGGCCCAAGGTGGACGGCGAAGCCGGCCAGATCGTGCTGAAGCGGCCCGCGTCGCTCAGCGAGCTGACGGTGTGCCTGGGTTCCGCGCAGGGCATGCCCCAGGGCTGGTTCCGTACGCTTCGGAACCTCAATCCGCGGCTCGACCCGCAGGTGACGCAACCCGTGGGCGCGCGGCTGGAAGTGCCCAAGCAACTCGAAAAGGCGTATGCCACCAGCTGCACGGACGGCCCCTGGCCGATCCTCGCCAGCGATCTGCACAACGCGGTGAAGATCGTCGCACCGCCGCCGCCGGCGTCGACCTCGGCCGCGCTGGCCAACGGGTCGCCGTCGCCGGCCGCGAAACCGTCGTCGAGCGCGTCGAAGAGCTACACGGTTCGCCGCGGCGACACGCTCGTCAGCATCGCGCGCAAGAGCAATTGCGCCGACGTCGAGGACATCGCCCGCATGAACGGCCTCAAGGGCCACCAGCTCAAGGTGGGGCAGGCACTGCGCGTGCCCGTGTGTCGCTAGGAGGCGTTACGCCACCGCCTGCGGTTGGCTCATCCACGCGGCGGCGGGGTCACGTCGTTCCGCCGCCGAGAGCTCCTTGATCTGGCGCATCAGGCGCAGGATCTGCCGGTGCAGGTCTTCCATGCCCGGACGACGCGCATCCAGCGTCTCGTGATAGACGGACGCGATCCACAGCGCGACGCCGCGCGTGGCGATCAGCGGGTTGTCGGAGCGTGCCTTACCCAGCCCGATATCGGGGCCATGGCCATAGGTGCTGTAGCGTTCTTCCGGCGGGGTGCCGTAGAGGTGGGGGAAATCGCAGGCGGCGGCCTGCTCCATCTCCCGGCGGACCAGCTGCTGCAGATCGGCATGGGCGCGCACGGGCAGTGCGAGCACGACGCGTTCAATGTCGGCGAGCTGCCGGCGGAGGCGGATTTCGCGGTTGACGGCGATGAGATGACTGACCAGACGCATGGACGACTTCCCCTAGTACGGATGCTTCGATCGGACCGATCGCCTTTCCCCGGAGGCGATGGTCGACGAAGAATACGCTGGCCATGCGTCAAATGTAAGACGTTTTCGTCACATTGTGACGCGGGCGGTCAGTCCCTCAGGCCTCGCCAGCCCAGCGTCCGAGCCGCTGGCCGACGACAACCTGTTGTTGCGGTTGAAGTTCGTCCAGTTCGTAGCCCTCCGGCAGGAGCAGGATCACGGTCGAGCCCATGTTGAAGCGGGCCATCTCGCCGAAGCGTTCGAGGCGGACGCCGCGGCCCCGGCAGTCGTTGCGACGGATCTCATGGGCGTAGGGCGGAATCGCCAGCCCGTCCCACACGGTGGCCACGCTGGACACCAGGATGGCGCCGACCATCACCGACACGAACGGGCCATGCGCACCGTCGAAGTGGCAGACGAGGCGCTCGTTGCGTGCGAACAGGCGCGGGATCGCCTCGACGGCGAAGGGGGCGACGCTGAAGATGCGGCCGGGCACGTGCGTCGTGCCCGTGAGCTCGCCTTCCAGCGGCATGTGCACGCGGTGGTAATCGCGCGGCGACAGGTAAATCGTGACGAAGCTGCCGTTGCGGAAGGGTGCCGCCGCGGCCTCGTCCCCGAGCAGCTCGGCGGCGGTGTATTCCTGGCCCTTGGCCTGGAAGATGCGGCCGTCGCGGATGCGCCCCGATTGGCTGATCCGGCCATCCGCCGGTGAAACGATCGCCTGCGGGTCCGGGTCCGCGCGCCGCGCATCGGGCTTCAGCTTGCGGGTGAAGAACGCGTTGAAGTGCTGGTAGGCGAACGGATCCGGCTGCGCGGCCTGGCTCATGTCCACGTCGTAGCGCTTGACGATCTCCCCGATGAGGAAGTTCTTCCATGGGGCCCATTCCCAGCGCGTCGCCTGGTAGACGATGCGGGAAAGGAAGCGGTGGGGGAGGATGTACTGCAGCAGGACGTTGGGCTTCATGCGCGGGAGTATAGGGGAGCGCGCCCGATCCACCACCCTCGCACCCGATCGCCCGACATAACCATTCCTCCACGCCCGCTTAATGGTTCGCGCGCGATAACCGCGCCGGGACGACCCGTTCGCTGCGCAACGGGCCGATGCCGCGCAGCGGCCACGAGGGCCGGGGCGTGGGCGAGCAGCCGGGAGCCTGCGGCCGTATCTGGACGTACCACGCGCGCCAGAACCACCGGATACCGGTGGTCGCGACGGGGTAGACGACATGGAATCGTGGCACGCGGCAGCACGCTCCTCGCGGGGCGGTATCGGGATGCATCGCGTTCTCTCCGCCGGCATCGCGCTGGCGCTCCTCGGCACTCCGGTCGACGCCAGCGCGCAGACCGTCACGTTGCCGGCATACAACCCGGTCGACAACGACGCGAAGGTCGGCCAGACGGTCGTCGACCCCGGCGGAGCCGTCACGCTCAGCGGTAACCAGCAGTTCGTAGCCGGCGTCGCGGGCGGGCAGGAGACGACCCTCGGCGCCCTCGACGCGCTGGGTCGGATCCAGTCCGGCAAGGAATGGATCGGAGTGGCGCGGCTCAATCCCGGCACGCAGAACTTCGGCGTGAGCGTGCCCGACCCGATCACGGGTGGACGGCGTGTCGTGTCGGCCTACAACTCCGCGAACCTCGTGCCGCTCGCCGCCTATACGTACGAAAACACCGTTCCCGACACGGTGAACGTCAACGACCAGCAATACCTCGACGCGCGCATCGGAACGGTGACATCGGCGGGTGGCCGCCTGAACGTCGCCATCGGGCAGCCCGGCGCCGAAAGCGGGGCGTCGACCAACGCGTGGACGATGGCGGCGAAGCAGAGTTCGCTGTTCTTCGCGGACGGAACGGGCGGCGCGGCCAGCGACATCGAGTGGACCTCCAGCAACCGCATCATCTTCATCGGCCAGGTCGCCGAGCCCAGCGTGCCGCAGACGTTCGGCGTCACGTTCGTCTCGCATTACGGCGGCACGTTCGCCGTCACCACCACCGACGGCGCCAGTACGACGCACACGGTGACCAACGACGCGGAACTGCGCGCGTACAACGATTTCCTCATCGCGCAGATGCAGGCGGGCAACCTCGATCCCGTCCGTTACGGCGCGCTTTTCGCCCTCGGGTACACGTCGACGACCGAGCAGATCGTCTATGGCATCACCGCGGACAGTCCGCCCGACGAAGTCGCGCAGCCGATCGGCAATCGCATCGCGATGCACCTCGTCGGATCGAACGCCCACGGGCACGTCGCGGCCGGCGCGATGCTGGAGGTGCAGAACGCGAACAACGGCGCGGTACGCGCGGAGGGTGGGGCGAGCGCCGTGATCGACGGCACGCTGGCCACGGTGCACGCCACCGGCGACGGCACCGCGCTCCTGCTGACCGGTGGCAGCACGGGCACCAACAACGGCGTCATCAACGGCAACTTCTTCCGTAACGCGGCGGGGCTGATCATCAACGGACAGGTCGGCTCGAACGTCGTCGACGTCGTCGCCGGCAGCACGTTCGACAATCCGGGGATACTGAACCTCGCCACCGGCGCGACGAACGGCGCCGGCAAGTCGACGGGCATCCGGGTGGGGGCGGGGAGCGTCGCCACGAACGCGGGCATCGTCAACGTGGGCGTCACCGGCTCGCGTTCGAACGGTTCGATGGACGGCGTCTATATCAACGACGCGACCGCGCGCTTCACCAACGCGGCCACGGGCACCATCTACATCGGCCGAGGTCCGCAGACCGATCCCGCCGCGCCGTCGTTCGACATCGCCGTGAACCAGGGCACGCTCACGACCGGCATCAACGTGCCCGTCGCGGGCAACGTCACCAACCTCGGCCGCGTCGCGATCGGCTCGCTCACGCAGAACGCGGCGGGCATCCTCGTGACGTCGCCGACCGCCGTCGTGAACAACGCGGGGATCATCGACGTCGGCGGGCGCGCCGCGGCGGTGCCGCGCGAGAACGTCGGACTGCTCGTCCAGAACGGTGGCGCGGCGGGCGGCGTCACCCACAGCGGCACGATCAACCTGTCCGGTGTCAACGGCACCGGCATCAAGGCGCTGTCGACGGCCGGCGTCGCCTCGCTCGTGTCGTCGACGGGCATCATCAACGTCGCCGGCGGTGCGGATCCCGCGAGCGGCACGCGCAACTACGGCGTCTGGGCCGAGGGACAGGGCGCGGCGACGGCGCGAGCCGATGTGCGCGGCGCGGTGAACCTGCTGGGCGACGGGGCCATCGGCATCCACGCGCGGGGTCGCGCGACGGTCGACGTCGCGGCCGGCGCGGCCCCGGCGTTCGCGTCGGGCACGCGGCAGATCGGGTTCTTCGCCTTTGGCAACGACGCGCACATCAACGTCAACGGCGGCTCCACCCTCGACGTGTCCACCGCGCAGTCGACGTTGTTCCGGCTGGATACGGGCGCCGATTTCGACGGCACGGGCCTGACCATGCGCGCGTCCGGCGCGCAGTCCATCGGGATACTCGGCAGCGGCACCGGCTCGGTGCTCAACACGAAGAACGCGGTGATCACCGTATCGGGCGCCGCCGCGCAAGGCGTGATCGCGGAGGGCGGCGCCAACGCGACGATCGATGCCGCCACCACGATGTCGCTGACCGGTGCGGGAGCGATCGCCGGCATCGCGGATGGGCAGAAGCACGCGTTGACGGGCGCCGCGACGGGCTCGCCGCTGGCGTCGACGTCGCTGACGAGTCTCGCGGCGCTCGAAGCGTCGCAGGCCGGCGTCACCGGCTACATCGCACGTAACGGCGCGGCGCTGTCGAACGCCGGCACCCTGACGTTCACCGGCGCGAACGCCACGGGCTTCATCGTGGAAACCGGCGCGCGCGCGACGAACAGCGCGACCGTCGATCTCTCCGGGCCCGCCGCGACGGGCGCGCTGCTGCGCTCGGGCGGCACGTTCGCGAACGACGGTTCGATCCACGTGGGCAGCGGCACCGGCGTCCGCGTCGAGGGCGCCGGAACGCAGCGCCTGAATCCGGCCGGCTCCATCGCCGTGGACGACGGCGTCGCGGGCGTGCAACTGCTGGACGGGGCGGGCCTGCTGTTGGGCGCGGGCGATTCGGCGATCGTCACGCGAGGCGGCGCGCACGGCGTGCTCCTCGATACCGGGGCCGCGTCGCTATCGGCCAACGGCACGTCGATCGCGACGCTGGGCTCGGGCAGCGCGATCGAGAACGCCGCGGAGATCGCCGCGATCACGCTGAGGGGCGCCACCCTGCGCGTCGGTGACGGCGCGGGATTGCGCACGGCGACGGCGATCGATCCCGCGTCGACGGCGACGGTGGATCGAGGGCAGGGGAACCGGCTACGCGTTCCGACGGGCGGACGGGGGCGTGGCCGGTGGCGACCTCACCGTCGGTCAGGGATTCGTCATCCATGGCAATGGCCCCGGCGCGACGGGTATCCAGGCACTCACTACCGGTGCCGTGGTCTCGGCGGCCGCCGTCGACGTCCGTGACGCCGCGGGTGGCTCCGCGCTCGTCGCCGGCACGGCATCGTCCGCGACGAACGGCGGCACGCTGATTTCGTCGAGCACGGTGTCGCCCGTGGTGGACCTCGCCAACGGTGGCGGCACGCGGTTCACCAACAGCGGCGTCATCGTGGCCACCACGCCCTCGGCGATCGCCGTGCGTGGCGCCGCGGGACGCGACGCGATCGCGCTGTCCTCGGGCACCGTGCGCGGCGACGTGGCGACAGGCGACGGCGGCGACACGTTCGCGTGGACCGGCGGTACGCTCGACGGCGGACTCACGATGGGCGACGGCGCAGGCAACGCGGCGACCATCGCCGCCGTCGATACCTCCGCCACGTATCACCTCGTGGCGGGCGACGGTGGCGGCAACACGCTGACGTTCGACGGCACGCAGGCCCGCGGCGGTTCGTTCACGGCCGACACGCTCGCCAGGGGCATCAATCTCGGCTCGGGCTGGAACACCATCGCGTTCACCAACGGCGCGTCGTTCACGCTCACCGATCACCTGCGCCTCGCGAACAGCGACGTGACGATCGACGCGTCCTCGACGCTGTTCGCCGGCGATGGCGTGCATCCCGTCATCGCCGGCGCGACGGCCGGTTCGGCCAGCGTCGCCAACGCGGGCCTGATCGATCTCACGAATGGCAGCGGCTCGCCGGGGAATTCCCTCACCATCGATGGAAACTATGCCGGCGGGCCCGGCCGCCTTCGCCTCGTCAGCCGCCTCGACGCCGGCGGGTCCCTCGCGGCACAGGCGACCGACCGCCTGCTCGTGCAGGGCGATGCGTCCGGCGAGACGCGCATCGACGCGATCGCCGCCACCGCGAGCACGGGCGCGTTCACCGATACGGATGCGAGCGGATACGTGGCTGCCGGCGAAGGCATCTCGATCGTGCAGGTCGCCGGCGCGTCCGCGGGCGGCGCGTTCCGTCTCGACGGCGGATACCTCGCCTTCGGCCCCTGGCAATACGGGCTCTACGCGTTCGCGCCGGAAGCGAGCGACGCGGCGCAGCGCGTCGTCGGCGGCGGCGGTGGCTTCTGGGATTACCGGCTGGCCAACGTGATCGTCTGCGATGGACCGTGCCCCGCGCCGACGACCGCGTCGCCCGCCCCGACGCCAGCCGCAGGCACGCCGTACGTCGCGCCGGCGACGAGTGTTGCGGCACCGGTTCACGTCGAGGCGCGGGCGGCCGTCGTCCCGCAGGTGCCCGCGTACGTGGTGTCACCTTCAGCGCTCGCGATGTATGGGTACCGCACGATCGACAACCTGCACCGGCGCCTCGGTGAGATCCGCGATGCGGAGGGCGACGAGGGGCTCGGCGGCGATACGTTCGCGCGCTACCTGGGCGGCGATTACCACTACGCGACCGACCGGTCGTTCCGCGATTTCGGCTACGACTACGATCTCGACATGCGCGCGGTGCAGGTGGGTGCGAATGTGCTCGCGGTGGACGCCGAACGTTCGGTGCTGCGCGCGGGAGTCGCCTACACGCACGGCACGATACGCCTCGATCCGAAAGCCGCCGACGGCTACAGCCACGCGAAGTTCGCCTCGAACTCGATCGCGATGTTCGTGACCTGGCAGCATCGCGGCGGTTACTACGTCGACATCGTGGCCTCGGGCGACCGGCATCGTGGCGACATCGATACCGCGCGTGCGAAGGATGTCGCACGGCTACGCGGCAGTGGCTGGACAGGCTCGGTCGAGACGGGCTATCCGTTCACCCTCGACGGCGGTTGGCGCATCGAGCCGCAGCTGCAGCTCGCCCGCCAGCACATCGCGCTGCGCGACCAGACCGATCGTGACGCCACGACCACGCATTACGACGCGTTCGAACAGACCGTCGGCCGGGCGGGGCTGCGCATCGACCGCACATGGCTTGCGGACTCGGGCGACAGGGCGACGCCCTACGCGCGCATGAACTATGTACGCGGATGGGGCGGTCGTCCGGACGTCACCGTGGGTGCCGCGGGATACGACGTATCACGGCGGTTCGCGGGCGGGCGCTTCGGCAGGCTGCTGGAATTCGGCCTCGGCGGTACGTACACGTGGATTCGCGGGCTGGCCATTTACGGCGAAGCCGACTGGCAGAAGAACCTCGGCGACGCCGGCGCACGCGGCTGGTCCGCGAACATCGGCGTGCGCTGGACGTTCTGACGCGCTACGACGACGCGGTCGCGACCTCGGTGGTGAGGAAGTCGATGAAGGCGCGGACGCGGGGTGGCACGAACCGACTGTGGGGATAGAGCAGGTTGTAGGGGCGCGAGCGGCCGCCGAGCTTCGGCAATACCTCGACCAGGGTGCCGTCGGCCAAGTCTTTCTGCACGACGAAGCGGTACGCCTGGAACAGCCCCGCGCCGGCGCGGGCGAGCGTCACGCCGCCCAGGACGTCCTCGGCCACCGTGTACGCGCTCTCGGCCTCGTACTCCACATCCTGCCCGTTCTCGCGGAACAGCCATGGGATGCGGCGTCCGCTGCTGGGCAGGTCGAACTGGATGCATTCGTGCCCGGCGAGGTCGGCGAGCGTCTTCGGGGCGCGCCGCTCCTTCAGATACGCGGGCGATGCGACGACGACCAGCGGCGCGTCTTCGAGATGCCGCACGATCATCGTCGAGTCCGCCTGCGGGCGGACGCGGATGGCGAGGTCGAAGGCCTCGTCGGCGAAGCCGATGTTGCGATTGCTGATGTGCAGGTCGAGACGGACGTCGGGATGTTCGCGATGAAATGCCGGCAGGAGCGGCAGAAGACGGTAATGGCCGTACGTCGTCGGCACGCTGATGCGCAGCCGCCCCGATAGTCGCGTTTCCTCGCCGGTCGCCATGCGCTCGGCGTCGGCGAACTGCGCGAGCGCCTGGCGGCACTGCTCCATGTAGACGCGGCCGGCGTCGGTGAGCCGGATCTGTCGCGTGCTGCGTACGAACAGGCGAATGCCCAGCCGCGCTTCGAGTCGCGCCACCGCGCGGCTCACCGCGGCGGGCGTGACGCCTGCCGCGGTGGCCGCCGCCGTGAATCCACCCAGCTCGCCCGCCAGGCAGAAGAGCTCGACGCTGCCCAGCATCAGGTCGTCGAATTGCCTGTGCATGGATTACACCATGTAACGATTCAATTGCTTCCGATCTTATTTATCCGCAGGTCGCGCATCAATAGATTATTCACCAGCCCGGGGGCCAACCCGGATCAGTGAACCTGCAGCGGAGCACATGCCATGCCTTTCATCAGCGTTCGCATCACCAAAGAGGGCAACACGCCGGCCCAGAAGGCGCAGGTGATCAAGGAGATCACGGACACGATGGAACGGGTCCTCGGCAAGGCGCCAGAGCTCACCCACATCGTGATCGAAGAGGTCGCGATGGAGGACTGGGGCTACCGCGGCGTGCCCACCTCGACGCTCAGAGGGCCGGATCCCGGTCCTGCGTGACGGTAAGGAACAAGGCGGTCCGGGAACGTCTTTCCAAGCCCCACGTCACGGCCGCCGGAAGCTTGGCGGAGCGTTTCCGGGATATCCCTCCCTGCTCGCACCGGGACGGGAGCGGCTCCCATCCACCCGCGGAGGTTACGTCATGAAAAGGCCCTTCCTCGCCATGCTCCTGGCGGTCGGCACGTTCGCCGCCTCACCTGTCTTTGCCAACGATGCTGACGGGCCCGTGGCAACCGGTCGACGGGAGATCCTCGTGGACAAGGTGTCGCCGGCGTACTGGCGAGTCACATTGCACAACCCGCCGTTCAACATCTTCGGGCCGGAGACGATCCCGCAGTTGAACGAGGTGATCACCGCTATCGAAAAAGACCCGGAGCTGCGCGTGGTGGTGTTCGAAAGCGATGTGCCGGGATTTTTCCTCACGCATTACGACTTCGTTCCGCCGCTGAAGGCCACCACGAGCATGCCGAACGGACCTCTGGGCATGCCGCCGCTGCCGGACATGCTGATCCGCCTGAGCAAGGCCCCGGTGGTATCGATCGCAAAGATTCGCGGACGCGCCTCCGGTGTCGGAAGCGAATTGTCGCTGGCGAGCGACATGCGCTTCGCCAGCCGGGAAAAGGCATTGCTTTCCCAGTTCGAGGTTGGCGCGGGCTTCGTGCCGGGCGGCGGCCCGATGGCCCGGCTCCCGGAACTCATGGGTCGCGGGAGGGCGCTGGAAGTCGTGCTCACCGGTAGCGACATCGACGGCGATCTCGCCGAGCGCTACGGCTACGTGAACCGGTCGCTGCCGGACGCGCAGCTGGATGCTTTCGTCGATGCGATGGCGCAGCGGATTTCGCGCTTCGACAAGCAGACGCTCGCCGACATCAAGGCGGAAGTCGACGCGGTGAGCCTCCCATCGAACGAGCGCATCGCACGCGGCTGGGACAGCTTCATCCAGTCCGTCCAGCGTCCGGCGGCACAGACACGCATCACGGAACTCATGAAAGAGGGCCTGCAGAAGAATCCCGACGTCGAGCGGCGGTTGCCGGTCTACACCGGACGTTTGACGGGCACGACGCCCGAAAAATGACGCGTCACACCAGCGACATCCCCGACCCGGATCTCGCGATCCGGGTTTTTTTTGCCTTTCATCCACCACACAGCGAGAAACATCATGAGCAACGTTCAGAAAGTAGCGGTCATCACCGGCGGCTCCCAGGGCATCGGCGCCGGCCTCGTCGAGGGCTATCGCGCCCGCGGATACAACGTCGTCGCGACCTCACGTTCGATCACGCAGGGCCCCGACGCGGGCGTGCTCGCCATCCCCGGCGACATCGCGGATCCGGCCACGGCCGACCGTGTGATCGGCGAAGCCATCGCGCGCTTCGGCCGCGTCGATACGCTGGTCAACAACGCGGGTATCTTCGTCGCCAAGCCCTTCACCGACTACACGGCGGACGACTACGCCGCGATGATCGGTACGAACCTCACCGGGTTCTTCCACATCACGCAGCGCGCCATCCGTCAGATGCTCGTGCAGGGCTCGGGCCACGTGGTGAACATCACGACGCCCTTCGTCAACCAGGCCATCGCCGGTATCCCGGCTGCGCTCGCGAACATCACGAAGGGCGGTCTGACCTCGGTGGTGAAGGAGCTGGCCGTCGAGTACGCGCAGCAGGGCATCCGCGTCAACGCCGTGGCCCCCGGGTTCATCCGCACGCCGCTGCACAGCGCCGAGGCGCTCGAGTTCCTCGGCACGCTGAATCCGCAGAAGCGCGTGGGCGAGGTGAGCGACGTCGTCGACGCGGTGCTCTACCTGGAGTCGGCGGGCTTCGCGACGGGCGAAGTGCTCTACGTCGACGGCGGCCAGAACGCCGGTCGTTGATTCCCACCCGTCGCGGGGCAGGCCGCGATACCGTGAGGGTGCACGTCCGGTGCACCCTCGCGATGCCACGAGGATTTCCCATGAGTGACAACCCGACACCGTTCGCCCTGCAGATCGCCTCCGACGTCATCTGCCCGTGGTGTTACATCGGCAAGCGCAGCCTCGACAAGGCGCTGGCGCGACTGGCCGAGAAGGGCATCGACATCGATGTCGAATGGATGCCGTATCAGCTCAATCCGACGATGCCGCCCGAAGGCATGGATCGCCGCACGTTCCGTAGCGCACGTTTCGGCAGTTGGGCGAACGCCTCGGCGATGGACGCCCGTGCGGTCGCGGCGGGACGCGCCGTCGGCGCGGTCTTCGACTACGACGCGCAGACCCGCACACCCAGCACGCTCGCCGCCCACGCCCTGTCTCGACTCGCGTACGCCGAAGGTGGTTCGTCGCTGCAGCACGACGTGATCGACGCGCTGTTCGTCGCCTACTTCGCGCAAGGCAGGGACATCGGCGACCACGCGGTGCTCGACGCCGTCGCCGTGGATAGCGGCATGTCGCCAGGCGCCGTGGAGCGATCCATCCCGCTGCGCGCCGAGATTCCCCGCCTTGAACGAGCCGTACGCGATGCGGGTATCACGGCGGTGCCGAGCTACATGACCGGCGGCCGGCTGCTCTTCGCCGGTTCGCAGGACGTGGATGGCTACGTCCGCTTGCTGGAGGCCGCGGCGGTGGCGGCGGCGTGGAGCGGGCGCCCTGTGCACCCAGGGTGAAGCAGAATCCGGGCGGCGCCAGCCGCGATGAATGACGACGACACGACAAGAGGGTTGGTGCGCAGTCACTTGTCGATGTGGTGCCGCTTATGCAGACGAATTGTCGCTGTGGACCGTTCGTTCCGCGTTGTGTGGAGTCAGGATTCGAGAGAAAGTGAACGTGTCGGAATCGCCATGCCCCGGCGATGGACAGGGGCAATGACAAGGAGTGCGTTATGAAAATCGCCTGTATGGGTTTCGTCGCATGCGTAGCCACGGTTTGCTCAGGTGCGGCGACGGCATCGCACCCGGCTCTTTCGTCACCGACCGGTGCGGCCGACGTGTCGCGGTCGAAGGCGGAATACCCCCCGACGATTGTTGAGTTCGAGGGTGCGAAGATCGGTGAACTCGGGGAATACACGGAAAACGGCGTCAAGTTCAAGCGGTGGATCAACTTGCCGCATGCCGGTTTCACGACCAAGGGCGCCGACGGCAAGGTCTTCAAAGGCAAGTATCTCGTCATCGCGGGCAAGGACGCTGGCGTCCTCATCACTTTGCCCAAGACGGGTGCATGCCGCGTGTCGTTCGATACCGACTGGAGCGAGGATTCGGGGGCCGCCTACGGGGTGGCGCACGAGGGCGGACTCGTGACGGGACAGAACATTTTTCGTGATACGAAACGGGTATCGATCTCCTACCAGTTCCCGCTGGACCAGATCCTCGTTTCGCATAGTGTCACAAGCGCGCCGCACGAGCCGGTCGGCTACATCGACAACATCAGGATCGAGGTCCCGGATGGAGGCTGCCGTTGATTCGTGCTTATCTAATGAGGTGCGTCAGGGTCCACTGACGCACCTGAGCGAATCGGAATGAGTGGATTCCACAAGCCAGCAGCGCGGCGGTTCGTGCAACGTAAGCGAGGATGTCACTTCGGTCGGCATCCTCCCCATAGCCGGCCCCTATCGACGCGATGAAGAGAATGAATTTCCCTTGCGGGTCGGCTGTACCTAACGTTGCAGCCTCGCCGCGGCGACCGCCGCGGCACGACCTATCGCAAGGGTGATACCTGGATGAGCAAGCTGACCACCGCCTTCGGCGCCCCCGTCGTCGACGACAACAACACCATGACGGCGGGGCCGCGTGGCCCGGCCCTTCTGCAGGACGTCTGGTTCCTCGAGAAGCTGGCGCACTTCGATCGCGAGGTCATCCCCGAGCGTCGCATGCACGCCAAGGGCGCGGGAGCGTTCGGCACGTTCACCGTCACCCACGACATCACGAAGTACACCCGCGCGAAGATCTTCTCGGAAGTGGGCAAGAAGACCGAGATGATGGCCCGCTTTTCGACGGTGGCCGGCGAGCGTGGAGCGGCGGACGCCGAGCGCGACATTCGTGGCTTCGCGCTGAAGTTCTACACGGAAGAGGGTAACTGGGACCTCGTCGGCAACAACACGCCGGTGTTCTTCATCCGCGATCCGCTGAAGTTCCCCGACCTCAACCATGCGATCAAGCGCGATCCGCGGACCGGCCTGCGCAGCGCGAACAACAACTGGGACTACTGGACGCTGCTGCCCGAGGCGCTGCACCAGGTCACCATCGTGATGAGCGAGCGCGGCATCCCGAAGTCGTTCCGTCACATGCATGGCTTCGGCAGCCATACCTACAGCTTCATCAACGCGGCCAACGAGCGCTTCTGGGTGAAGTTCACGTTCCGGACCCAGCAGGGCATCCAGAATTACACCGACGCCGAGGCGGGCGCCGCCATCGCCGGCGATCGCGAGACCCACCAGCGCGACCTTTACGAATCGATCGAGCGCGGCGAGTTCCCGAAGTGGACGCTCTACGTGCAGGTGATGCCGGAGGCCGACGCGGCGAAGACGCCGTACAACCCGTTCGACCTGACCAAGGTGTGGCCGCACGGCGACTATCCGCTGATCGAGGTCGGCGTGATGGAGCTGAACCGGAATCCGGAGAACTTCTTCCAGGACATCGAGCAGGCGGCCTTCTCGCCGGCGGTGATCGTGCCGGGCATCGGCTTCTCGCCCGACAAGATGCTGCAGGGTCGTCTCTTCTCGTACGGCGACACGCAGCGCTACCGCCTCGGCGTCAACTACGCGCAGATCCCGGTGAACGCCGCGCGCTGCCCGGTGCACAGCTACCATCGCGACGGCGCCATGCGCGTGGACGGCAACGGTGGCGGTTCGACGCACTACGAGCCGAACAGCTACGGCGCCCTGCAGGCGCAGCCGGACTTCTCCGAGCCGCCGCTGGATCTGGGTGAAACGGTGGCCAAGCGCTGGAACCACCGCGAGGACACCGACTACTTCTCGCAGCCCCGCAAGCTGTTCGAGATGATGTCGGCGGAGCAGCGCGACGTGCTGTTCGGCAATACCGCGCGGGCGATCAAGGGCGCGTCGCAGCAGGTCGTCGATCGGCACATCGCCAACTGCACCGCCTGCCATCCGGAGTACGGCCAGGGCGTGGCCGAGGCGATCCGCCAGCTGGGCTGATGGAGCCCGCTCGAAGATGAGCGGCCCAGAAGAGATCATGCGGTTTGTGGGAAGCCCGCTGGCGGGCGAATGGGTGCTTGCCGCGAGCACCCTTCGCGCGCCAGCGCGCGTCCCACAGGAGTCATCGGGTGACCGGTAGCTCCACATACGTACCGTTCGCCCCATCGCGAACGATCCGCTGCGTCGCCTTGCGGTAGTCCGCCGGCTTCGCGTTGAAGATGTTCGGTACGAAGGTCTGCGGGTTGCGGTCGTAAAGCGGGAACCAGGTCGACTGGATCTGCACCATCACGCGATGGCCCGGCTGGAACACGTGGTTCACGGTGGGGAGCGGGATCTCGTAGGGCAGCGGCCGGTCGGGCGTGAGCGCCTTAGGCCGGTCGTATCCCTCGCGGTAGCGGCCACGGAAGATCTCCATCGCCACCGGCAGCTGGTAACCACCCATCGACGGTTTCTCTTCGACCTCGTCGGGATACACGTCGATCAGCTTGACGACCCAGTCGCTGTCCGTGCCGCTGGTGGCGGCGAGCAGGTGCACGAGCGGTTCGCCGGCCACGCCCATCGGCTTGTCGAGCACGGGCGACACATAGGTGAGCACGTCGGTGCGCGTGGCGAACTGGCGCTGGTCGTCGACCAGCCATTCGGGCCAGCTTTCCACCTGGTCGGGGACACCGTGCGACCACGGCTGGATCGGGCGCACGCGATAGGGCACCGGTTTCGCCGGGTCGGACACGTATTCGTCGGAGCCGGAGACGGGCAGCGCTTCGCCCAGGCCGCCATCGGCCTGCACGTACCAGCGGTGGTTCACTGGCGCGCCACCGTGCCGGGACGACGACGGCCAGGTATCGAGCCTGCGCCAGACGTTGTCGCCGGTCGCGAACGCGTTGACCGGCGCGATATCCGCTCGAGGCGCCCCATCCTTGAGGTATTGCGCGAGGAACGGGCGGAGGATCTCGCGGCGGAACGTCGTGCCGGTGTCGCTGCCGAGATCGAGGGCGCCGATCGTGTTCGCCTTCTCCCAGGTCTTGGCATGCCGCCACGGACCGATCACCAGCCACAGCTTCTCGTGCTTCGGATCGCGCGGTGCCAGCGCGCGGTAGACCGCCATGTCGCCGTAGTTGTCTTCCTGGTCCCAGAGGCTGTGCACGAGCATCGTGGGTACCGTCATGGGCTCCTTCGCGGCGATGCGGTCGAGCGCCTGCTCGGACCAGAAGCTGTCGTAGGCCGGATGCGCGAGCAGCTTCTGCCAGAATCCCAGCGCCTCCATGCCGTAGGCGCGGCCGATGTCGCCCGCCGAGCCGCCGCGGAGGTAGAGATCGTAGTCGTCGCGGTAGCCGCTGGACCAGCCGATGTCGCTGCCGCGGGAGTTCACCATGCCATAGATGTAGGGGATCATCTGCTGGCGGAAGGCGCCGCGGTGGAACCAGTCGTCGCCCATCCAGCCGTCGATCATCGGGTTGATCGGCACGGCCACCTTGAGGGCGGGATGCGGGCGGATCGTGGCGACCATCGCCTCGAAGCCGTCGTAGCTGATGCCGATGATGCCGACCTTGCCGTTCGACTCGGGCACGTGTTTCACGAGCCAGTCGATCGTGTCGTAGATGTCGGACGATTCGTCGATCGGCGTCGGGTTGCCATGGCCGCTGGGCGGACGATTCATCACGAAGTCGCCTTCGGAACCGTGCTTGCCGCGGATGTCCTGGATCACCCGGATGTAGCCGTCCTGCGCGACGATGTCGGCGGGGTTGTCGTAGCCGCGCAGCATCGTG
The DNA here is from genome assembly GCF_900110505.1 of Luteibacter sp. UNC138MFCol5.1. GTDB lineage: Bacteria > Pseudomonadota > Gammaproteobacteria > Xanthomonadales > Rhodanobacteraceae > Luteibacter. The sequence goes on along the minus strand of NZ_FODZ01000002.1, from coordinate 209,611 downwards.
TCGAGCCGCGGGCTGTCGGAGCGATGGCCCATGCCGTCGGCTCCATAGGGTGTGCGCGTGAGCAGGATGCCGGCGTGCCGGGCGCCCTTCGGCACGACGATGACGGTGTGCAGCTTCACGCCGTCGCGCATGGGAATGTCGATCGTGCGCCGTTCGTAATCGAAGCCCGAGGTCACCGGCGTGAACGTCGCCGGGATTTCCGTGGGCAGCTCCTTGTAGGTCCGCTCGCCACCGGCCGCCGGGGTCGCGAGGACCCCGGCGGCGAGCGCGACGAAACCGAGTCGCAACAGTGCTTGCATGACGTCTCCGTCAGAAGTCGTAGGTGATGCCGAAGCGGGCGTAGCGCGGCTGCGTGTAGCTGATGACCTGGTTGTAGCCATCGTTGATCGACTTGCTGCTGCCGGACACGGGGTTGCGCTGCTCGGCGCGCTGCTGGTTCAGCACGTTGAACACCGAGACGTTGAAGGCCAGCTTGCGGTCGGCCCAGAGCGGACGGTATTCGACGTTGAGGTCGACCAGCTGCTGCCACGGTTCGCGACCCTTCGCGCCGTACGCGGACGGTTCGCCGAAGCAGAAGTGATAGTAGCTGCCGTAGCCCGAGGGATCGCTCTCGTTCGCGCCATAGCGGCCCAGGCAGGACTTCGGCGTGCCCGACTGCACGGTCACGTTGGCCGAGAGCAGCCACTCGGCGGCGAGCTGGTACGAGCCGTAGAGCTTCAGCTGGTGCTTGCGGTCGTTCGGCAGATAACCGTTCGCGTAGTCCATCAGCGTGGCGTAATCCCAGTCGCGCGACGCCGACACCGAGCCCTGGCCGACGTCGGAACGCACCTGGCCTTCGGTGTTGCCGTAGCTGCGCGAGTAGAGGTAGTCGATCTTGGCCGCCCACTTGCCGTCGAACGGATGCGACAGGTACAGGTTCAGGCCGTAGTAGTTCCGCTTCAGGTGGCTGAAGCCGAAGTCGGCGTTGGTCACGGTCACGTCGTAGTAGCCGCCGCCTTCCTTCTTCAGCTGGTAGACGTTGGCGCGGCCGGGATTCGAGAGGTAGCAGCTGCCCACCGTGACCACGTCGATGTCGGCGCCCTGAGCGACCGCGGCGCGCGTGATGGCGCCGTTGTCGCACACGTCGTCCAGCGCGTTGCGCAGTTTGCGCACCGTGGCCTTCGCGCCCCAGATCCATTCCTTGTTCAGCTGCTGATCCATGCCGAGGATGAACTCGTCCTGGTATTCGGACTTGATGTTCTTGGCGCTGACCGTCTTCGGGTCGGGCGGCTGGCCGTATTCGCCGTTCGGCGAGACGGCGCCGCCGGTGGAGGAGGCGATGTACGTGATGCCGGTGGGCAGGCCATTACCGTCGATGCCCGTGTACGTGAAGTACTGGTTGGTCGCCAGCGAGCCGGCCGACGTGCGCAACGCGACGGAGGCGGGCATCGCGAGGAAGTAACGGCCGGCGTTGCCGTAGATCTTCATCGTGGAGTCGCCGTTGACGTCCCAGCTGAAGCCCAGGCGCGGCGCCCACTGCGGCTTGGTGAGGTTGAGGTACGGCTGGCCGGACGGGTTGTAGTTGGTGAACTGGTCGTTGCGCAGGCCCAGCGAAAGCAGCAGGCGGTCGGTCACCTGCCAGTCGTCCATCACGTACTGCGCGCGCTGCTTCACGCGCACCGAGGCGAGCGTGTTGTAGTGGCGGATGTACGCGAAGTAGCCCGTGCCGCCGCCCGGGTAGTTGGCCGGCTTGTCGACGAACGGGCTGTCGCTGATGTTGAGGTTCGGATCCTGATGGCCGTACCACAGCTCGTAGCCGTCGCCGCCGATGGTCGTGCCGTCGTCGATGTCGCGCGAGTCCTGGTTGTCGATACCCGCGGTGATCGAGTGGTCGCCGATGCGGTAGTTGAGGTCGACGCGCAGGTTGCGGTTGGTCGACTCGTGATCGGGGTTGTCGATCGTGTCGAGCGTCTGGCCGTTGCCTCGCGGCGTGCCGCCGTTGAGCGCCGGGTTCTGCTGGTTCAGGCCGCCGATGAAGGGACCGGTCACGCCGGTATCGGGCGGCTCGTTGTAGTAGGTGAGCTTCGACTTGCCGTAGAGCGCCGTGAGGGTCAGGTCGTCGGTGATGTAGCTGGTGAACTTGGCGACGTAGACCATGGCCCGGGTCTTGTACGTCGAATCGGTATTGGCGAAGTCACCGACCTCGTCGGTCTGGTAGTCGTAGTCGTACTTGTTGCCGTTCGTGCGATGGGTCTGGTTGACGCCGGTGAGCTCGAGGATGTTGCTGTCCGTGATGTTCCAGTCGAGCTTGCCGTACCACTTCGGGTCCTTGTACGTGTACTTCGTGTCGTACGCGTGGTTGACGTCGCCGATGCTGTTGCCCTCGCTCCGTTCCATCTCCACGGCGGCGAAGGCGTAGAGCTTGTCCTTGACCAATGGGCCGCCGGCGTACGCGCTCACGGTGGACGTCCACTCGTGGTTCCGGTCGTTGCGCTGGACGATCGTGCCCGGCGGATGCGGATTGCCGTGGCCGTAGGTGATGTTGCGGGCGCTGGCGCGCGCGAAGTCGGGTTCCCAGAGCACCTGCGCGCCCGCATGCCATTCGTTGGTGCCGCGCTTGCCCACCTGGCTGATGACGCCGCCGTCCGAACGGCCGTACATGGCGGAGTAGCCGCCGCTGAGCACTTCCTGCTGGTCGATCGCGCCGTACGGCAGCGTGATGCCGCCGAAGCCACTGAGCGGATCGGTCGTGTTCATGCCGTTGATGTAGTAGGCGTTCTCGGTGACCGACGAGCCGGAGAAGCTGACGAGCGTGTTGCCCATCGCGCCCTTGAAGCTGGTGCTGCCGCGGCTCGCGCCGGGCGCGAGCAGGGCGATGCCTTCGGCGGAGCGCTGCAGCGGCAGGCGCGCGAGGTCGCCGGCCGTGATGACGGTGCTGGAGGCGACCGTGGCGACGTCGATCTTCGGCAGCTGCGTCGCCGAGACGGTCACCTGATCGAGCTGCTGTGCGTCCTGCGCGGATGCCGCGGCGGGGGCGAAGGAGACGTCTGTCGCGGCGCCGACGCGCAGCGTGACGTTGTCGCGCGAATCGACGACGTTGCCGTTGGACTTCAGCGACACCTTATAGGTGGCCAGCGGCAGCGCATCGGCGGAGTAGCGTCCGCGCGGGTCGACCTGGACCTCGCGGACGATGCCGTTGCTGCCTTCGATCAGCACGGTTTCGCCGGCCGCTGCCGGCGCGGAGCCGGCGATGCGGCCCGTGGTGGCCTGGCCGAAGGCGGTGCCGGAGAGGACGGCGGCGACCGCGGCGCATAACAGGGTATGACGGAGGGTGGGGCGGGGGTGCATGGGAAGGCTCCGGGAAGGCATCGTGGGTGGTTGGTTGTATCGATTGAAAAAGCGTGGATCAGGCGGCCTTCCTGGCGCGTCTTGTTTCAGGCGTAGGCGATCTCGCCCACGGCCTTACGGATGGCGGCGATCGCGCGGGACTTCTCGCTGCGACGGTCGGTGACGAGCACGTCCACGCGGTCGGCGGGACACCAGGCGACGCGGCTGCGCACGCCGATCTTGGAATGGTCGGCCGCGATCACGATGCGGCGGGCGTTCGCGCACATGGCGCGCGCGATCTCGGCTTCTTCCATCTCGAAACTGCTGGCGCCGGCCTTCGCGTCGATGCCGACGGGCGAGAGAATCGCGACGTGCGGCTGGTAGCGCGCGATCTCGGCGACGGTGGCCGAGCCCTGCGTGCAGCCGATCTGCGCGTTGAACCGCCCGCCGAGGAGGTGCACCTCGTTGGCGTCGCGCGTCGCGAAGCGCGCGGCGACGTCCACCGCGTTCGTCACGATGGTGAGGCCGCTGCGCGTGGCGAGCGCCTCGGCGACGAGATTCATCGTGCTGCCCGCGTCCATGAAGATCGTCTGGCCGCTTTCGACCAGGCTGGCGACCTTCTTCGCGATGGCGCGCTTCTCGCGCACGCGGGTGGCATGACGCACGTCGATCGGCGGCTCGTCGCCCGTGAGCACGGCGCCGCCGTGCACGCGACGGATCTCGCCGCGTTCCGCCAGTTCCACGAGATCGCGGCGAATGGTCTCGCGCGACACGCCGAGCTCGGCGACGATACGCTCGACGGACACCTGGCCGCTCGTGCGCAGCAGATCGCGGATGCGGGAATGCCGTTCTTCATGCCACATGGTGTCGGTCCTTGAATGCGTGGAGGAGGAGGCGCATCGCGCCGAGCGCGAGGGCGCCGGCGATCACGACGCACATCGCATACGCCGCGGCCTGGGCGAGGAAGCCGTTCTCGTCGAGGCGCATCACGGTCACGGAGGCGAGGCCGAGCGTCGGTGTGACGAGGAAGATCACGCCCGACAGCGTCACGAGCGAGCGCATGAACAGGTAGAAGAAGGTGGACACCGCGGCGGGCACGGTGAACGGAAGGATGGCGTCGCGTAGGACGTGCCGCGTGCCGCCGCCGGAGGTCACGACCGCGTCTTCCAGCGCCTCGGGCGCCTGGCGCATGCCGGTCTGCATCGTGAGGAACGACTGCGCGTGGTAGTGGTAGAGGCTGCACGCCGCCACCAGCGCGGCGCTGCCGTAGAACACGCCGGACAGCGCGCCGTGGTTGAAGGCGAGCACGTAACCGAGGCCGAGCACCATGCCCGGCACCGCGGCGGGCAGCGAGGCGAGGAACTGCACGGGGCGCGACAGCGTCGCCGGCGCACGGCGCAGGCCGGCGGCGAGTGCGAAGACCAGCGGCGTGCCCGCCACGGCGGCGGCCAGGGCGACGCCGAGTGAGGTGGCGACCGGTCCGTAACCGTCGGGCATGCCGGTCGTGTAGTTCGCCAGCGTGAGCGTGCGGTCGTAAGGCCAGAGCTTCACGACGCTGACATAGGCCACGGTCGCGACGATGGCCACGAGCGGCAGCAACGCGATGACGGACACCACGCCCAGGAAGAGATCGCGCGGCGCGTTGCGTCGTGGCACGAGCGGCTGGCCCGGGCGTGCGTCGCCGCTGTCCTGCCGCCGCTTCGCGAGGCGGGCGAGTCCGACGGAAAGCAGCGCGGGAGCGAGCAGCAGGACCCCGAGCGTCGCGCCCATGGCGAAATCGAGCTGGCCCACCACTTCGCTGTAGATCTCCATCGCCAGCACGCGGTAGCTGCCGCCCACGACCACCGCGCTGCCGAAGTCCGTGAGCGTTTCGGTGAAGACGAGGAAGGCGGCGGCGAGCAGCGCGTAGCGCAGGCGTGGCAGCGTCACGTCCAGGAACTGCCTCCCGTCGCCCGCGCCCATCGACGTGGCCGCGTCGTAGTGGCGCGCGGGCGTTCGCGCGAGGGCGGCGGAAACGATGATCGTCACCTGCGGCAGGCCATAGAGCGTGTTCGCGAGCAGCAGGCCCCAGAATCCGTAGATGTCGGTCGGCAGGCCGGTGAGCCGATGCACGAGGCCGTTCCGGCCGAGCAGGCAGACGAGTCCGAGGCCGAGCACGAGCGACGGCGCGAGCATCGGCAACAGCAGCGCGCCGCGGATGAGCAACTTGCCGCGCAGGCGGGAGCGATGCAGCGCCATGGCCAGGCACAGGCCCAGGGGCACGGTGGTCGCCGTCGTCGCGAGGCCGATCGCCAGGCTTCGCCACGCCGCGCGGGGCAGGCCGGGATCGTCGAGGAGGCGTGCGAAGTTGGCCAGCGTCGGCGTGCCGTCCGCGTCCGTGACCGCGCGCCACAGCACGGTGGCGAGCGGGTGGAGGAAGAACAGGACGAGGCCGGCCACCGGCACGGCGAGGAGCAGCGTCGCCGCGATGGGGCGCGAACGCGATCGCGGCGCGGCGGCGACGACGACCGTCATGCGCATACCCAGGCGCCGCGCAGGGCGTCGACCGTCACGATCTGGCCGCGCGGCAGCGAGTTGCGACCGGATACCTCCACCAGGAGGCGGCGGCCACGCCACGACAGCGTCATCCGCGTCAGGTTGCCGAGGAACGTCGTTTCCTCGATGACGCCTTCGCCGCGCGGGTCGGCGACGACGACGATGTCCTCGGGACGCAGGCAGAGCTCGTACGTCGCCTCGGCGCCGGGAGGGCGGCGTTCGAGGAAGCCGGGCAGGGCCTCGCGCACGAACGCGGTGGGCAGCAGGTTCGCGCGGCCCACGAACTCGGCCACGAAACGCGTGCGCGGTCGTTCGTAGAGGTCGCGCGGCGAACCGGACTGCTCGATGCGTCCATGGTTCATGCAGATGATGGTGTCCGCCATCGCCAGCGCTTCGTCCTGGTCGTGCGTCACCATGATGGTGGGGATGCCCAGCCCCCGCTGGAGACTGCGGATCTCCGTGCGAAGCTGCGCCCGGATCGCGGGATCCAGCGCGGAAAGGGGCTCGTCGAGGAGGAGCATCGCGGGTTCGGTGGCGAGTGCGCGGGCCAGCGCCACGCGCTGCTGCTGCCCGCCGGAGAGCTCGTCGGGGAAGCGCGCACCGAAGCCGCCCAGGCCGACGCGCTCGAGCAGCTCGCTGCTGCGCGCGGCGATCTTCGCCGGCGACTCGCGGCGCAGGCGCATCGGGTAGCCGACGTTGGCCGCGGCGGTCATGTCCGGGAACAGCGAATACGCCTGGAAGACGAGGCCCATGCGGCGCTCGCGCGCGGGGAGGGCGGTGATGTCGCGTCCGCCGAGCGCGATGCGTCCGGCGTCGGGCGTCGTCAGCCCCGCGACGATGCGCAGGAGCGTGGTCTTGCCGCAGCCGCTCGGTCCCAGCAGGCAGACGAACTCGTCCTCGGCGGTGCTGAAGGATACGTCGTCGAGCACCGTGTGCCCGTTCCATGCCTTCGATAGGTCGTCGATCCGCAGATGCATGTCGCGTTGGTTCCCCTTCGGCCGGCGCGTCAGCGCGTCAGCCGCTTGTACCGGGCGATGAGCGCCGCGCGTTCGCGCGCCGCCGTGGCGAAGTCGCGCGCGGGCAGCGTCGCGACGAGGTCGGCGGGAAGGCCTTCCCGCTGCTGTTCGGCACTCGGCACACTGCCCGGCGCCGCCACGATTTCCTTGTAACCGCGATACAGAACGGCGGCCTCGGGCGACGCCGTCCAGTCGAGGAAGCGTCGCGCGTCGCCGGGGTTCGACGCTTTCGCCATGAGGCCCGACGCTTCGAGCTCGTAACCCCTGGCGCCTTCGGGAATCACCATCGAGACCGGATAGCCCTGGCGGATCGACTGCATGGCCGAGAACGCGAACGAGATGCCGATGGGGAATTCACCGATGCGCGCGAGCTTGCACGGCGCGGATCCGGAAAGCGTGACCTGTCCGACGTTGCGCGCGATGTCGAGCACGACCTGCATGCCCTTCGGATCGCGACCGGCGTCCGAGAGCGACGAGAGCAGCATGTATCCGGTGCCCGACGAGGCGGGGTCCGGCATGGCGACCTGCCCGCGATAGCGGGGCGACGCGAGGTCGGTCCACGTGCGCGGCATCGGCAGGCCGTGTTCCGCGAGCGCCTCGCGATTCACGCACAGCGCGGCGAGGAACCCGGTGGGCGCGAACCAGCGGCCGTCCGCGGCGCGGAACGCGGACGGCATGCGATTAATGTGGGTGCCCCGCACGGGTGTGAGTAGCGCGGCGATCCGAGGCTCCAGCATGTCGGTCACCGCCATGCCCCAGATCGCGTCATTGCGCGGCTGCGCCGATTCGGCGAGCAGTCGCGCGGCGAGGTCGCCACTGGACAGACGCAGGACATGGATGTCGATGTCGGGGAGCGCTTGCTTCGCGGCGTCGAGGTACACGGCGATCTCGTCGCTCTCGAGCGCCGAGTACACGGTCACGGTGCCCGCGTGCGCCGCGGCGGAGCCGGCGAGCAGCAGGATGGCGCTTCCGATTTGGCGGTATGGACGCATGGCCGGCTCGACGGGTGGCGGTTCGCTTTACGTGTCACCGGGGCGGAAACGACCACCCACCGGTGTGGCGATTTGGGTATATTTGCAAACCTGTGGCGTCGTCGTCCACCAGAGAATTTTCGTTTTTGTCATCAATCCGAAACGTGTAACCGTTAGATCGCGCACGCTTTCCGCATCCGGGAGTCCCGCAAGATGGAATCGTTGTCCGCCGCCGAGCGGAAAGAGTTCGAAACGTTCGCGCTGGCGATCGCCGACAACGCTCGCGCGTTGTCGCTGCCCCGGTTCCGCCGTCCGGTCGACGTGACGCTCAAGGGCGACATGAGTCCGGTCACCGCCGTCGATCGCGGCGTCGAATCGATGCTGCGCGATCGCATCGAGCACGCGTGGCCGGCGCACGGGCTGCTCGGCGAGGAATACGGCGCGACGCGCACGGACGCCGAATTCGTCTGGTCCATCGATCCGATCGACGGCACGCGCAGCTTCATTTCGGGATGGCCGCTGTGGGGCACGTTGCTGGCGCTGCTCCGGCACGGGCGACCGGTACTCGGCGTGCTCGACATGCCCGCGCTGGATGAGCGCTGGATCGGCCACGTCGGCGTCGGCACCACCATGAACGGCGTGCGCTGCCGTACCAGCGCTTGCGAGACGCTCGATGCCGCGACGCTCTACACCACCACGCCGGACATGTTCACGCCCGACGAATGGGTGCGCTTCGATCGCACGAGCCGGGCCGCCTACACGCGCCGCTTCGGTGGCGATTGCTATGGTTACGGCATGCTCGCGTCGGGCCACATCGACGCCGTGATCGAATCGAACCTCATGCCGTACGACTATCTCGCCATCGCTCCCGTCGTGCAGGCCGCGGGCGGCGTCATCACCGACTGGGAGGGCCGTGAACTGGGCCTCGAGAGCGGCGGTCGCGTGGTCGCGGCGGCCACGCCGGCGCTGCACGCGGCGCTGATCGAATCGCTCGGGCGGGACTGATACGGCCATGGTCTCCCACGATCGCCGCCGTTTCCTCCATGCCGCGGGTGCGACCGTGGCGGCCTCGCTCGTCGCGCAGGGATTTCCCGCGGCCATCGCGAAGGCGCTGGCGACGGAGCCCGACCGCCGCACGGGCACGCTCGCCGACGTCGGTCACGTCGTGGTGCTGATGCAGGAGAACCGCTCGTTCGACCATTATTTCGGCAGCCTGCGTGGCGTTCGCGGTTTCGCGGATCCACGCGTGCTCGAGCTCGGTAACGGCGATCCGGTCTGGCGCCAGCCGGTGACGGCAGCGCGCACGAAATACTGGAAATCGCGCGGCATCGGCGACGACGTCGCATGGGTCTATCCGTTCCATCTCGACACGCACCGCAGTGGCGACCATCACGAGGGCACCGATCATGGCTGGAGCTCCGGCCACGGTGCGTGGAACCTCGGCCGCAACGACCGCTGGATCGAACAGAAGCAGGACGTGCTCACGATGGCGTACCTGCGTCGCGAGGACGCCGCGTTCCACTACGCGCTCGCCGATGCCTTCACCATCTGCGACGCGTACCACGCGTCCGCGCTGGCCGACACCGCGATCAATCGCATCTACCTGTGGAGCGGCACGTCCGATCCGTCGGGCCGGCTCGGACGCAAGGACAACGGTCCCGGTACCGAGGAACGGCCCGACGCGAACGGTTATACGTGGACGACGTATCCGGAGCGACTCGAGAGGGCGGGCGTGACGTGGCGCGTGTACCAGGGCGGCACCGGCGATCCGGGTTCGCCCACCGACAATTACACGGACAACTCGCTCGAGTTCTTCGCCGCGTACCAGGTGAAGGAGGGCGCCGATCCGTCCGGCGCGCTCGTGCGCAACGGCGTGTCCACGCACACGCTGCGCGACCTGCGCGACGACGTGTTGCACGACCGCCTGCCGCAGGTCGCCTGGATCGTCGCGCCGTACAAGTACAGCGAGCATCCCACCTCGTCGCCCGCCGATGGCGCGGCGTACATCAAGCGCGTGATCGAGGCGCTGACCGCGAACGCGAAGGTGTGGAGCCGTACGGTCCTGTTCCTCAACTACGACGAGAACGATGGGTTCTTCGACCACGTCGTCCCGCCCGCGCCGCCGCTGGAGGATGGCGAGGGCATCGTGTCTCCCGATCTCGTCGGAGGTCTGGATGACGAAACGATGGACCTCGACCGGCACCGCCGGATCGCGTCGCCGCTCGTTCCCGGCAGCGATCCCGGCGGGGAACAGGTGGTCGGTCTCGGCAACCGCGTCCCGATGATCGTCGTCTCGCCCTGGACGCGTGGCGGATGGGTCTGCTCCGAGACGTTCGACCACACGTCCGTGCTGCGTTTTCTGGAGAAGCGCTTCGGCGTCGAGGAGCCGAACATCAGCGCGTGGCGGCGCAGCGTTTGCGGCGATCTGACCAGTGCCTTCGATTTCGCCGGCCGGTCCGATCCGTCGATGCCCGCGTTGCGCGTGCCGACCGGCTTCAGCGGAAAGGCGCCGGTCGCGGTGCCCGGCACGCAAACGATGCCGGTGCAGGAGCCGGGCACGCGGCCGGCACGCGCGCTCGGCTACGCGTGGCACCTGCGCCATCGCATCGAGGACGGATCCAGCCGTCTTTCCTTCGACAACCACGGCCGGCTCGGCGCGGCGTTCATGGTCTACGACGGCCTGGATCGGGATGCGCCGCCGCGTCGTTATGCGGCCAGCGCGGGGACCGCGATCGAAGACGCGTGGCCGCTCGCGAAGGCCGGCGACGCCTACGACCGGCGTATCCATGGCCCGAATGGCTACTACGCGGCGGTGCGCGGATTCGCCGACGATGCGCTGGAGGCGTGGGTCCGGGGCGTGGAGGGCAAGCGTGCCGTCGAGGTCGTCGTGACGAACGGCGGCCCGGCCCCGGTCGCGGTGGCGATCTCCGAGGCCTACGGGCCGACGCGGCACGAACTCGCGCTCCCGGCCGGTGCGAGCCAGACGCTGACGCTGGATCTCACCGCGAGCGCCGGATGGTTCGACGTGTCGATCCTGACGCCGTCCGCGCCGCGTTACCTCCGTCGCTACGCGGGGCATCACGAGGACGGGAAGCCCGCGACCAGCGATCCGGCACGTTCCGCTCCTTTGAGCGCCTCGCCGTAGGCACCGGCGTGCGCCGGTGCGACGTCGAGGGAGCGGGTGGCGTCCGGCAAGGTTCCCTCACCGTCGCACCGTCGCACGCCGGTGCCGACGTCGAGGGTGCTGGTGGCGCCCGGCCAGGTACCCCTCACCGTCGCACCGGCGAACGCCGGTGCCCACGGCGGGGCGCGCGGTCAGGCGAGAGCGCCTCGCAGTGCTCCGCGGAACCGCCGCACGTCCCGCCTACAAGATCGGCCGGGCGCCACGCTCTTGTGATCTCCTCGCCGTAGGCACCGGCTTACGCCGGTGCGACGTCGAGGGTGCGGGTGGCGTCCGGCGAGATTCCCCTCACCGTCGCACCGGCGCACGCCGGTGCCCACGGCGAAGCGCCCGGCCCGGCGAAGGCCGCCGCGTGTCCCCGGACGGCTATACTCACGAGCCAGCCCCACCGAATCCCCCCGACCGTGACCAGCGAACTTTCCTCGATCATCGATTTCATCCGCTACGGCGCCAGCCGTTTCTCGGCCGCCGGCCTGACCTTCGGGCACAGCCACGACAATCCGATCGACGAGGCCACGCATCTGGTGCTGGCCGCGCTGCATCTGCCGCCGGACATTCCGCCGGCCTACGGCGCGGGCAAGCTGGTCGCCGCCGAGCGCGAGGCCGTGCTGGCGCTGATCGAGCGCCGGGTCGTCGAGCGCGTGCCGGTGGCCTATCTCGTGGGCGAGACCTGGTTCGCGGGCATGAAGTTCAAGAGCGATCGCCGCGCGCTGGTGCCGCGTTCGCCGATAGCGGAGCTGATCGAGAGCCGCTTCACCCCGTGGCTGGACGATCGCCACGTGGAACGCGCGCTCGACATGTGCACCGGCTCGGGCTGCATCGGCATCGCCATGGCCGAGTACAACCCGGAGTGGAAGGTCGACCTCGCCGACGTCAGCGACGACGCGCTGTCGCTGGCCAACGAGAACATCGTGTTCCAGCACGTCGAGGACCGCGTGCGCGCGGTGAAGTCGGACCTCTTCGCCGGCCTCCAGGGCGAGGTCTACGACCTGATCGTCTCCAATCCGCCGTACGTCACCAACGACGAATACGCCGCGATGCCGGCCGAATACAGCCATGAGCCGGTCCTCGGCCTGACATCCGGCGATGATGGACTGGACCTCACGCTGCGCATGCTCGACGAGGCGGCCGACCATCTGAGCGAGGATGGCCTGCTGATCGTCGAGGTGGGCGACAGCGAGCATGCGCTGGTCAACCTGCTGCCCCGCGTGCCGTTCGTGTGGCTGGAGTTCAAGGTGGGCCAGATGGGGATCTTCGCGCTGGAACGGCGCGACCTCGTCGAGCATGCCGCCGACATCGCCGCCGTTCGCGCCGCAAGAAACTGACCTTCACCGGAAGTACCGTGTCCTCCAATACGTTCGGCAAGATCCTCTCCGTCACCACCTTCGGCGAAAGCCACGGCCCGGCCATCGGTTGCGTCGTCGACGGGTGCCCGCCGGGGCTCACGCTCGAGCCCGGCGAGTTCCGCGCCGACCTGGAACGCCGCGCGACGGGCCGCTCGCGGCACACGTCGCAGCGGCGCGAGGCCGACGATATCGAGATCCTCTCCGGGGTCTACGAGGGCGTGACCACCGGCACCCCGATCGCGCTGCTGATCCGCAATACGGATGCGCGTTCGAAGGATTACGGCAACATCCTCGACACGTTCCGCCCCGGCCACGCCGACTACACCTACTGGCAGAAATACGGCGTGCGCGATCCGCGCGGCGGTGGCCGATCGTCGGCGCGCGAGACCACCATGCGCGTGGCGGCCGGCGTCATCGCGAAGAAATGGCTGGCACAGCGCCATGGCGTGACGGTGCGCGGGCACGTCGCGCAGATCGGCGACGTCGTACCGCGCGGCTTCGACGCCGACGCGATCGAGGGCAGCCCGTTCTTCTGGCCCGACGCCGCGCAGGTGCCCGAGCTCGAGGCCTACATGGACGCCCTGCGCAAGTCGGGCGATTCGGTCGGCGCGAAGGTCACCGTGGTCGCCGAGGGCGTGCCGGCGGGGTGGGGCGAGCCGATCTACGGCAAGCTCGACGGCGAGATCGCGGCGGCCATGATGTCGATCAACGCCGTGAAGGGCGTGGAGATCGGCGACGGCTTCGCCGCCGTGGCCCAGCGCGGCACGCAGCATCGCGACGAACTCACGGCCGACGGTTTCCTGTCCAATCATGCGGGCGGCATCCTCGGCGGCATCGCGTCCGGCCAGCCGGTCGTCGTGTCGATGGCGTTCAAGCCGACATCGAGCATCCTGATCCCGGGCCGCAGCGTCGATCGCGCGGGCCAGCCGACCGAGGTAGTGACCAAGGGCCGCCACGATCCCTGCGTCGGCATCCGTGCCGTGCCGATCGCCGAGGCCATGCTGGCCCTCGTGCTGATGGACCAGGCGCTGCGCCATCGCGCCCAGTGCGGCGACGTGGGCGAGGTGCCGCCGCGGATTCCAGGGGCCGTCCGGGAGTAACCCATGAACCAACCGGTCGTCTGGATTTCCCGCCCGTTCTTCCCCGACATCGTCGACCGCCTGCGGCCGCATTTCGAGGTGCGGGCGGAAACCGAGGAGCGGAAGTTCGGTAGCGCCGACCTGGCGAAGCACCTCGCCGGTGCCGACGCCGCGATCGTCGGCCTCGCGGAGCGCATCGACGCGGCCGCCATCGCCGGCGCCTCCCGCCTGCGTTTCGTCGCGAACCTCGGGGTGGGCTACAACAACCTCGACCTGGATGCCCTGACCGCCGCGGGCATCGGCGCCTCGAACACGCCCGACGTCCTCACCGAGACCGTCGCCGACTACGCCTGGGCGCTGATGCTCGCCGCCGCGCGACGGGTGGGCGAGGCCGAGCGCTGGCTGCGCGACGGCCAGTGGCACGGCTCCCGCTTCGAGGGCTGGCTCGGCGCGGACGTCCACGGCAAGACCATCGGCATCCTCGGCATGGGCCGCATCGGCCAGGCCGTTGCACGCCGCGCGGCCGGCTTCCGGGCGCAGGTGCTGTATCACAATCGCTCGCGCCTGCCGGCGGAGGTCGAGCGCGAATGCGCGGCGACCTACGTCGACAAGGCCACGCTGCTCGGCCGGTCCGACCATCTCATCCTGGTGCTGCCGTACACCGCGCAGAACCACCACGCGATCGGCGAGGCCGAACTGAAGGCGATGAAGCCGACCGCGACGCTGGTCAACATCGCCCGTGGCGGCATCGTCGACGACGCCGCGCTGGCGCATGCGCTGGCCACCGGCGAGATCGCGGCGGCGGGCATCGACGTGTTCGAAGGGGAGCCCTCGGTCCATCCGGGGCTGCTCGAACGGGACAATATCGTCCTCAGTCCGCACATCGCCAGCGCAAGTCGCGACACACGTCGCGATATGGCGGCGCTGGCTGTGGACAATGTGCTGGCGGCGTTCGGACACGGTCCACACGCCGGCCAGCCACCCACGATCCTCAATCCGGGTGTGCTGGCCGACGCCAGCTGACCTTCCATCCACGCCTGACAAAAGCGAAGCATGAGCAAGAAGACGAGTTACAAGGTGGCCATGGTGGGCGCGACCGGCGCGGTCGGCGAAACCCTCCTGTCGATCCTCGCCGAGCGGGATTTCCCCGTGAGCGAACTGGTTCCCCTGGCGAGCGAGCGCTCGGCGGGCGGTACCGTCGACTTCGCCGGAAAACCTTATACCGTCCAGGACCTTGCGAAATACGACTTCGACGGCGTCGACATCGCGTTCTTCTCGGCCGGCGGATCGGTGAGCCGCGAGCACGCCCCGCGCGCCGCCGCCGCGGGTGCCGTGGTCATCGACAACACCTCCGAGTTCCGCTACCAGGACGACATTCCGCTGGTGGTGTCCGAGGTGAACCCGCACGCCATCGCCGACTACACGGTGCGCGGCATCATCGCCAACCCGAACTGCTCGACGATGCAGATGCTGGTGGCGCTGGCGCCGATCCATCGCGAGGCGGGGATCGAACGCATCAACGTCGCGACGTACCAGTCGGTGTCCGGCGCGGGTCGCAGCGGCATGGAGGAACTGGGCAAGCAGACCGCCCAGATGCTCAACTTCCAGGACGTGGAGACGGCCAAGTTCCCGAAGCAGATCGCGTTCAACGTGATTCCGCACATCGACGACTTCCAGGCCAACGGCTACACCAAGGAAGAGATGAAGATGGTCTGGGAGACCCGGAAGATCCTCGAGGACGCGTCCATCCAGGTGAATCCGACCGCCGTCCGCGTGCCGGTGTTCTACGGCCACGCCGAGGCGGTGCACATCGAAACCCGCGACAAGATCACCGCCGACCGCGCGCGCGAACTGCTGGAGCAGGCGCCGGGCGTGGTGGTGCAGGACGAGCGCAAGGCCGGTGGCTACCCGACGCCGGTCGGCGACGCGGCCGGGAAGGACCCGGTCTTCGTCGGCCGCATCCGCGAGGACATCTCGCACGAGCGCGGCCTCGACCTGTGGGTCGTCGCGGACAACATCCGCAAGGGTGCCGCGCTCAACGCCGTGCAGATCGCGGAAATCCTGATCGAGGATTACCTGTAATGAACCCTCGCGTCGCCACCTTCCTGCTGCTGATGCTGCCCGCGCTCGCCGCGTCGGCGGCGCAACAACGGCCGCAGGAACGGGCGACGCGCGCGGACTCGTCGTCCTCCCGCGCGCGGCTCGATGCCCTTCGCGGGCAGGAGAAACGCGAGGACGCCGAAGTCCGCCAGCTGAAGACGCGTGTGGACACGCTGGAGTCGCACTCGAAGGAGGCCGGGCAGGCGCTGGAGGAACGGGATCGCCGGATCGCCGAGCTCCAGCGGCAGCTGGAGGCCGCGCAGGGCCATTGACCGAAGTACATGTAAGGGGGGCGTGTACGGGCCTCGCGAACGACTCAACGTTGTCGCGTAACTATCCGTAGCCGCTATTGTTAGTTGTTGTCGGGGTGCACTACAGTGGCGCCTTCGCGGCCGATCGCCCGATAGAGGCGCGCCGCCGGCATGGATCCAGTTCGGGGGACGTAACACATGAACCGCACGTTGAAGCTTTCGATCATGCTGGCGTTGGCCGGCTGGGGCGGCACAGCCCTGGCTCAGAGTCTGGGTGCCGTCCAGGTGCGTTCCACCATGGATCAGCCGCTGGTCGCCGAGATTCCGCTCACCGGCGTGTCGGGCAACCTGGGCAACGTCCAGGTGGCGCTGGCGTCGGAGGACGCCTTCCGCCGGGCGGGGCTCAATCGCGGCGGCCTTCCCGTCGCCCTGAACTTCACGGTCGCCAAGGGCGCGTCCGGGCAGCCCGTGGTTCGCGTCACCAGTGCCGAGCCAGTCCGCGACACCTACCTCGATTTCCTCGTCGAAGTCTCCTCGGGCGGCAACAAGGTCGTCCGGGAAGTCACCATGCTGCTCGACCCGCCGGGCTCGCCGATCCACCAGGCGGCGTCGACCGCCGAACCGCAGGCTCCCGCCGCGCCGCCCTCGCGTACGTCGGACGTGCCGCCGCGGGTGCCGGCGGCCAGCGACGCGCGTCCCTCGCGCACCGCCGAGACAGCTGCGCCGCCGGCGCCGGCTCCCGCGGCGCCCGCTCCCGCTCCCGCGCCTCGCCAATCGGTGCCGCGCCGTGCGTCCGCCGACTCCTATGGCCCGGTGCAGCGTGGCCAGACGCTGTCCACGATCGCCCGCCAGCATGCGGGCGGCGCGGACATGAACCAGATGCTCGTGGCCCTGCAGAAGGCCAACCCAGACGCCTTCTATCGCGACAACATGAACGCGTTGAAGACGGGTGCGGTCCTGCGTATCCCGTCTGCCGACGAGGTGCGTGCGGAGAGCGCCGACGCGGCGCTCTCCGAAGTCCGCCGCCAGAACGAATCCTGGCGCGCCGGTAGCACCCGCGCGCCGTCGACGGTCGCCGATGCCGCCTCCACGGGCGCGAGCCAGCCGAAGGCGAAGGCCGCGGCCAGCGCCGACGACCGTCTCGCCATCGTGCCGTCGAAGGACGGCGGCGACGCCGCGTCCACCCGCGCCGGAACGAAGGGTGGCACGGGCGACGCCCAGGTCGCCGGCCTCCGTCAGGAACTGGCGACCTCGCAGGAAAGCGTCGCGTCGCTCAAGCAGCAGGGCGCCGAGCTGAAGTCGCGCATCGGCGAGCTCGAGGCGATCGACGCGAAGAACCAGCGCCTGCTAAGCCTGAAGGATTCGGAAATCGCCGAACTCCAGCGCAAGCTGGCCGAGGCGCAGAAGGGCGCGGCCGTCGCGGCCACTCCGGCTCCAGCACCGACACCGGCGGCTGCCGCCAGCGCGCCGGTCACGGCCGCCACGGCACCGGCCGCCGCCGCCAGCACCGCGGCAGCCCCGGCCGCTTCCGCGACCGTCGCCACGACCCCGCTCGCGTCCCCGGCGCCCGCCGCGGCGGCGACGGCTGCCGCCGCACCGCCGGCACCGGTCGCGAAGCCGGCTCCGGCCCATGTCACGCCCACGGCGCCCGTCGCGGAGGAAGATCCCTGGTTCATGCAGCCCTGGGCCTGGGGTGGCGGCGCGATCGTCATCCTCCTGCTGCTCGTCGCGGCCGTGTTCGGGCGCAGGAAACCGAAGGCCGCGGCCGCCGTCGCCGGCACGCCGTCGCTCGCCGATCGTTTCGGCCAGGAGCCCACATTCGGCGACTTCGAGCACACCGACACGATGGACCAGGACCAGCGCGAGATCCTCGACGCGCTGGCGGAGCACCCGGACGACATCGGCCTGCATCTCGAGCTGGTCAGCCTCTACTACGGCCGCCGCGACGTCGATCACTTCGAAGCCGCCGCCGAAGCCATGTTCGCCCACGTCGCCGATCCCGAGCAGCCGGAATGGCGCGAGGTGGTGATGATGGGCGAGGACCTCGCCCCGACGCATCCGCTGTTCGGCGGCGTGCCGGTCGACGAGATCGACGATCCGTACGACGACGACACGTATACGGCCGGCTCGCCGCAGCACCCGGATCACGCCGCGGCGCTGGAGGAGTTCGACCTCGGCACGTACGTGACCAGTCCGGATGAAGAGGCCCGCCCTGCGACGCCCGCGCCGCAGAAGCACAGCGAATACCACTTCAATTTCGACCTTACCCCGGTGCAGCGCGCCGAGGCGGATCGCCGTCCGCACGCGCCGGAAGTGTTCGACGTGGACGCGCCGGAATCGCCGTATGCCGAAGCGCACGGCACGCACGAAGGCCATGCGGCGTTCGGCGACGTGCTCGCCAGCGAGACGGCCGCCCACGACGAGCCGCGCTCGAGCTGGTCGTTCGACGAGGATGCCGATCGCGCGCCGGCGCACGACGAGCCGGCCTTCGAGGCGCCGAAGCACGTGGACGAGCTCCCGCGTTTCGACGAACCGCCGCGTTTCGACGAGCCGGTGTTCGCCGACGAAGAGCCGATCGAGGATCACGGCCCGGAAAGCTTCAGCGACGACCCGGTCGACACGAAGCTCGATCTCGCCCGCGCCTATCTGGACATGGGCGACGCCGAGGGCGCCCGCCTCATGCTGGACGAGGTGATCGCGGAAGGCTCGCAGATGCAGAAGGACACGGCCCGCCGGATCCTCGACGATATCGTCTGATCGCGAGCACAGGCAGAACAGAAAGCCCCGGCCACCCGCCGGGGCTTTTTTCTTGTAGGAGCGGACCCGGCCGCGACAGCTTTTCGCGGGGCGCAGCAGGCCCTGCGGCTCACGGCCTCAACGACGTCGCGGCCAGGTGCGCTCCAACAGCCATCGGTGCGTTGTGGGAGCGGACCCGGCCGCGACAGCTTTTCGCCGGGCGCATCAGGCCCTGCGGCTCACGGCCCCAACGGCGTCGCGGCCAGGTCCGCTCCAACAGCCATCGGTGCGTTGTGGGAGCGGACCTGGCCGCGACAGCTTCTCGCCGGGCGCAGCAGGCCCTGCGGCTCACGGCCTCAACGGCGTCGCGGCCAGGTCCGCTCCAACGGACATCGGTGCGATGTGGGAGCGGACCCGGCCGCGACAGCTTTTCGCTGGACGCAGCAGGCCCTGCGGCTCACGGCCTCAACGGCGTCGCGGCCAGGGCCGCTCCAACAGGCATCGTGTGGGAGCGGACCCGGCCGCGACAGCTTTTCGCCGGACGCATCAGGCCCTGCGGCTCACGGCCTCAACCGCGTCGCGGCCAGGTCCCCTCCAACAGCCATCGGTCCCGTGTGGGAGCGGACCCGGCCGCGACAGCTTTTCGCCGGACGCAGCAGGCCCTGCGGCTCACGGCCTCAACGGCGTCGCGGCCAGGGCCGCTCCAACAGCCATCGGTGCGTTGTGGGAGCGGACCCGGCCGCGACAGCTTTTCGCGGGGCGCGGCAGGCCCTGCGGCTCACGGCCTCAACGGCGTCGCGGCCAGGGCCGCTCCAACAGCCATCGGTGCGTTGTGGGAGCGGACCCGGCCGCGACAGCTTTTCGCGGGGCGCGGCAGGCCCTGCGGCTCACGGCCTCAACGGCGTCGCGGCCAGGTCCGCTCCAACAGCGGCTCGTTGGCGACGGGATGGTACCCTTTGCGGCTCCCGCCACTTCCGACCCACCCCATGCGCATCGCCCTTGGCGTCGAATACGACGGCACCGATTTTCTTGGCTGGCAGCGGCTCAGCCATGCCAAGACCGTGCAGGGCGCGCTGGAAGAAGCGCTGACCTACGTCGCGCACGCGCCGGTGGAGGTGACGGCGGCCGGCCGCACGGATGCAGGCGTGCATGGCCGCTGCCAGGTGGTGCATTTCGATACCGACGTCGTGCGCGACATGCGTGGCTGGGTCCTCGGCGCGTGCTCGAACCTGCCGCACAGCGTGGCGGTGACCTGGGCGCAGCCCGTGGCCGACGACTTCCACGCGCGCTTCTCGGCGCGGGCCCGGCGCTATCGCTACCGCATCCTGCCGCGCTTCGTGCGACCGGCGCTCGACGCGCGTTTCGTGGCCTGGGAGCGCCGCCAGCTCGACGCCGACGCGATGCACGTCGCGGCGCAGGCGATCGTGGGCGAGCACGATTTCTCCGCGTTCCGCGCCGTGTCGTGCCAGGCCGCGCATGCGCGGCGCAACGTGCGGTCGATCCGCGTCTTCCGCGAGGACATCCACGTGGTGGTGGAGATCGAGGCGAACGCGTTCCTGCACCACATGGTGCGCAACATCGTCGGCTCGCTGCTGCCCATCGGTCGCGGGGAGCGCCCGGTCGAATGGATGGCCGAACTGCTCGAGGGCCGGGATCGCGAAGTCGCCGGCGCGACCGCGCCCGCGGAAGGACTCACGTTCCTCGGACCGATGTACGAAGCCCACTGGGGCCTTCCGGCGGAGGTGACGCTATGACGCGCATCAAGTGCTGCGGGATCACCCGTGTCGACGACGTGCAGCTCGCCGCGCGTCTCGGCGCGGATGCGGTCGGTTTCGTGATGACGCGCAAGAGCAAGCGGTTCGTCGACCCTTCGACTGCGGCGACCCTGCGCGATGCGGTGCCGCCGTTCGTCGGCATCGTGGCGCTGGTCATGGACGACGATCCCGCCTACGTGGCCGAGGTCGTGCGCGTGCTCCGGCCGGACATGCTCCAGTTCCACGGTGTGGAAACCCAGGCGGAGTGCGCGGCGCACGGCGTGCGCTGGCTGAAGGCCATCGCGATGGGCGAGGGCGCGCCGGCGCTCGCGCGCCTGCGCGACTACCCCGCGGCGGCCGGCCTCCTGCTCGACGGGCACGGACTGGGCGAGCAGGGCGGCAGCGGCCAGCGCTTCGACTGGTCGCTGATGCCGAAGGATCTCGCGCAGCCGCTGATCCTCGCCGGTGGCCTCACCGCCGACAACGTCGCGGAAGCGATCCGCGTCGCCCGGCCGTGGGCCGTGGACGTCTCCAGCGGCATCGAGGCGTCGCCCGGCATCAAGGATCGGGCTAAGATGGAACGCTTCATTTCCGCCGTGCGCGCCGTCCCCAGCGCGTGAGCGGCCCCCAGCAGACACCGAGAAGGCAATGACGCAGATCACGGATTTCCACGCCTGGCCCGACGCCCACGGTCGGTTCGGCGACTTCGGCGGCATTTACGTCGCCGAGACCCTGATGGAGCCGCTGGCCGAGCTCACCGCCGCCTACGAGAAGCTGCGCACCGACCCGGCGTTCATCGCCGAGCTCGATCGCGATCTCAAGCACTACGTCGGCCGCCCGAGCCCGGTCTATCACGCCGAGCGGCTGTCGAAGCACGTCGGCGGCGCGCGCATCGTGCTCAAGCGCGAAGACCTGAACCATACCGGCGCGCACAAGATCAACAACACCGTCGGCCAGGCGCTCGTGGCGCGCTACATGGGCAAGTCGCGCATCATCGCCGAGACGGGCGCCGGGCAGCACGGCGTGGCCAGCGCCACCGTCGCCGCGCGCATGGGCCTGAAATGCGTCGTGTACATGGGCGCCGTCGACATCGAGCGGCAGAAGATCAACGTCTACCGCATGCGCCTGCTCGGCGCCGAGGTCGTGCCGGTGACGTCCGGTTCGAAGACGCTGAAGGACGCCCTGAACGAGGCGATGCGCGACTGGGTCACGAACGTCGAGGACACCTTCTACATCATCGGCACCGTCGCGGGCCCGCACCCGTATCCGCAGATGGTGCGCGACTTCAACGCGATCGTCGGTCGCGAGGCCCGCGCGCAGACCATCGAGCAGTTCGGTCGCCTTCCCGACGTCGTCACCGCGTGCGTCGGCGGCGGGTCGAACGCGATCGGTATCTTCCACGCGTTCCTCAACGACGGCGGTGTGCGCCTCGTCGGCGCCGAAGCGGCCGGCGACGGCATCGAGACGGGTCGTCACGCGGCCTCGCTCGCCGCCGGCAAACCGGGCGTGCTGCACGGCAACCGCACGTACGTGCTCTCCGATGCGAACGGCCAGATCGTCGAGACGCACTCGATCTCGGCGGGTCTCGACTATCCGGGCGTCGGTCCCGAGCACGCGTTCCTCAAGGACGCCGGCCGTGCCGAGTACGTCGGTGTCACCGACGACGAGGCGCTCGAAGCCTTCCACCTGCTCGCCCGCACCGAGGGCATCCTGCCGGCGCTCGAGTCGAGCCACGCCATCGCCCAGGCGATGAAGCTGGCGCGCGAGCTGCCGAAGGACGGCATCGTCCTCGCCAACCTCTCGGGGCGTGGCGACAAGGACGTGCATACCATCGCCGCCCGCGAAGGAATCGAACTCTGATGAGCCGCATCGAACGTCGCTTCGCGGCGCTGAAGTCCGCCGGCCGCACCGGCCTGATCCCCTTCGTCACCGCCGGCGATCCGTCGCCGGACGGCATGGTGTCGCTGCTCCATGGCCTGGTGGCCGCCGGCGCCGACGTGATCGAGCTTGGCGTGCCGTTCTCCGACCCCATGGCCGACGGTCCGGTCATCCAGCACGCCAGCGAGCGCGCGATCGCGAAGGGCGTCGGCCTGGCGAACGTGCTGGCCTGGGTGGCCGCGTTCCGCGAGACGGATGACGAGACCCCGATCGTGCTGATGGGCTACCTCAATCCGGTGGAGATGTACGGATACGCGGCGTTCGCCGAAGATGCCGTCGAAGCCGGCGTGGATGGCGTGCTGATGGTCGACTGTCCGCTGGAGGAATCGCACGTCCTGGAACCGCTGCGCGAGGCAGGGCTCGACCAGATCCTGCTCGCGTCGCCGACCACGGCCGAGACGCGCCTGGCCGCCCTCTGCGAGGCGGCGACGGGCTTCCTGTACTATGTATCGTTCGCCGGCATCACCGGCGCGGCCCAGCTGAGCACCGGCGACATCGCCGAGCGCGTCGCCGGCATCCGCGCCCGGTCGAAGGCTCCGGTCGCCGTGGGCTTCGGTGTCCGCGACGCCGAGGGTGCGAAGGCGATCGGCGAATTCGCCGACGCCGTCGTCATCGGCAGCGCCCTGGTCGACCGCCTCGCCGGTGCGACCTCGGCCGACGATGCCGTCGGCAGGGCAAGGGATTTCCTCGCTCCGATCCGCGCCGCTCTCGACGCGCGCTGATCGGGCGAGCGGACGTACAGGTACCGGAGACACACGATGAACTGGCTGCAGAAAATCATGACGCCGAAGACCCGCGCACCCAGCGCGGCCGGTGGCAAGGGCAAGGTGCCGGAAGGCGTCTGGGAGAAGTGCGCGGGTTGCGGCACGGTGCTGTACAAGCCCGAGCTCGAGAAGTCGCTGATGGTCTGCCCGAAGTGCGGCCACCATCACGCGATCTCGGCGCGCGCGCGCCTGGCGGCCTTCTTCGACGAGGGCAGCACGACCGAGCTATGGCCGAAGATGGAAGCGGTCGACGCCCTGAAGTTCAAGGACCAGAAGAAGTACAAGGACCGCGTGGCCGCCGCGCAGAAGAACACGGGCGAGAAGGACGCGCTGATCGCGATGTCCGGCCGCCTGCTCGAGCGCCCGGTCGTCGCCGTGGCGTTCGAATTCGCGTTCATGGGCGGCTCGATGGGTTCGGTGGTGGGCGAGAAGTTCGCCCGCGCCGCCGAAAAGGCGCTCGCTGAGAAAAGCGCGCTGGTGTGTTTTTCCGCCACCGGCGGCGCGCGCATGCAGGAAGGCCTGTTCTCGCTGATGCAGATGGCGAAGACGTCCGCCGCGCTGGCGCGCATGCGCGATGCCGGCATTCCGTACATTTCCGTCCTCACGCACCCGACCACGGGCGGCGTGTCGGCGAGCCTCGGCATGCTGGGCGACCTCAACGTCGCCGAGCCGAAGGCGCTGATCGGTTTCGCGGGTCCCCGCGTGATCGAGCAGACCGTGCGCGAGACGCTGCCGGAAGGTTTCCAGCGCTCCGAGTTCCTGGTCGAGCACGGTGCCGTCGACGTCATCGTCGACCGCCGCGAGATGCGCGACAAGCTCGGCGCCATGCTGGGCATCCTGCAGAAGGCCCCGCGCGCGGCGGCCTGATTCGCCTGACCATACCGGCCGCTCCCGTGTGGGAGCGGACCCGGCCGCGACAGCTTTTCGCCGGACGCATCAGGCCCTGCGACTCACGGCCCCAACGGCGTCGCGGCCAGGGCCGCTCCAACAGGTATCGTGTGGGAGCGGACCCGGCCGCGTCAGCTTTTCGCCGGACGCATCAGCCTTGTGACTCACGGCCCCAACGGCGTCGCGGCCAGGGCCGCTCCCACCGCGCCCGAAGAACGAAGTTCAGACCAGCACGCGCTCCGCCCAGAGCGACAGCGTGCCGAGCCCGCCGCCGATCGCCGTGGCGGCGATCACGTCGCTGGGATAGTGCAGCCCGAGCACCACGCGCGACGCGCCGATCAGCGCCGCGAATCCGATCAGGAAGGGCGCGAGCACGGGGTAGTGCGCGACCGCCACGACCGTGAACGCGACGGCCTGCAGCGTGTGGCCCGAGGGAAAGCTGAACTCGTCGAGCGGCGGGACGTGGGCGATGACGCCGGGACAGGTGCGGAAAGGGCGTGGGCGCCGCGTCCAGCGCTTGAGCACGCGATAGAGCATGAGGGCCGTGAGGCCCGTCACGGCCATCTGCGCCGCGACGGCGACACCGTGCCACCCGCCTACGACGGCGATGACGCTCATCAGCGCATACCAGAACACGCCATCGCCGAGCCGGCTGATGGCGCCGAAGAAGATGCCGATGGCGCGACGCGCGCCCCAGCGGTTGGCCGCGACGCACATGCGCCGGTCCAGGTTCGCCCTACGCGGCGACGGCGGTGCTGCGTTCATGGACGTGCTCCTCGGCCAGTGACTGCATGATCGATTCGAAGGCGGCGACGACCGACTCCGGCGAAAGGCTGGCGACCGAGGCGCGCGCGGCACGACCCATCGCGGCGCGCACGGTGGCGTCGGCGCCGAGGGCGGCGGCGCGCTCGATCAGGCCGCCTTCGTTGCCGGGCGCGACCCGGATGCCGTTCTGGCCGTTGCGGATGAATTCACGCGCGGCCGCCTCGGCGTACGCGACCACCGGAACGCCGGAGGCCATGGCCTCGAGCACCACGTTGCCGAACGTCTCGGTGAGGCTTGGAAAGACGAACAGGTCGGCGCTGGCGTAGTACGCCGCGAGTTCGTCGCCGCGGCGCGTGCCGGCGAAGATGACATCCGGATGCGCGGCCTGCAGCGCGGCGCGGCCGGGACCATCGCCCACGATGACGCAACGCGTGCCCGGCACCCGGCGGGCGAGGGCGCGGTAGGCGTCGATGACGACGTGCAGGTTCTTCTCGGGCGCGACGCGTCCGACGCTGAGGACGACCGGCGCGTCGTCCGTCACGCCCCAGGAGGCGCGCAGCGCGTCGTCGCGACGTTCCGGATGGAAGCGCAGCGTATCGACCGCGCGGCGCAGCACGCGCACGTCGTGCACGCCGAGATCGTTGAGTTCGGCGGCGAGCTGGCCGGTCGGCACGAGCGTCGTCTGCGCGCGCCGGTGGAACCGCGCGAGATAGTGCCGCACGAGCGGAGTCAGCGCGCCGAAGCCGTAATGGCCGACGTAGAAATCGAACCGGGTGTGGAACCCCGTGGCGACCGGGATGCCCAGGCGGCGCGCGGCACTGACGGCGCTCCAGCCCAGGGGGCCTTCCGTGGCCACATAGATGGCATCCGGCCGGTCGGAACGCCAGCGGCGTTCGAGACGAAACCGTGCGGGCAGCCCGAAACGCAGGCCCGCGTAGCGAGGCACCGACGCCCCGTCGACCGCGAGGACGTCCATGCCCGCGTCGGCCAGCGGTGGTGTCGCGGGGTGGATGGGGCGAACGAGGTCGACGCTGTGGCCGCGGCGGACGATGCCGCGGGCGAGGGACTGGACGGTCAGGGCGACACCGTTGACGTCCGGTGCGTAGGTTTCGGTGACGATGCCGATGCGCATGGCGGTGCCCCTCGTTGCCTGGCTTGGGGCATGGTGGCCCGCCGCCGTGTCGGGGCGGTTATCGCGATATGACCGGTGGATGACAGGGGAGGGTGGGGGTTGGGAGTTGGGAATTGGGGGCGCACTAACGAGCGCCCGAGGGGGCCGCAGCGTTTGGCGTGCCTCGAGGCGAGTGTCACGCCGCCGGCCCCCTCGAGCGTCCGCCGTGAACAGCGCCCCCAATTCCCAACCCCCAACTCCCGAACTCAACGCCCCCAATTCCCAAGTCCCATCCCCAAGACATCCCCCAACTCCCGCCCACCCCCCACCCACGCTAAACTCCCCCATTGCCCACAAACCCCAACCGCCCCCATGACCGTCCGCACCCGTTTCGCCCCCAGTCCTACCGGCTACCTGCACATCGGCGGCGCGCGCACCGCGCTGTATTGCTGGCTGGAGGCGCGCCGTCGCGGCGGCGAGTTCGTGCTGCGCATCGAGGACACCGATCGCGAGCGTTCGACGCAGGAAGCCGTGCAGGCGATCCTGGACGGCATGTCGTGGCTGGGCCTCGCGCACGACGAAGGTCCGTACTACCAGACGCAGCGCATGGACCGTTATCGCGAAGTGGCCGACCAGCTGCTGCGCGAAGGGAAGGCGTACTACGCGTACGAGACCAAGGAAGAGATCGAGGAGATGCGCAACGCGGCCATGGCCGCGGGCGTGAAGCCGCGCTACAACGGATACTACCGCGACCGTGACGAGCCGCTGCGCGACGACCCGAACCGCGTCATCCGCTTCAAGAACCCGACCTCGGGCAGCGTGGTGTTCGACGACAAGGTCAAGGGGCGCATCGAATGGTCGAACGAGGAGCTGGACGACCTCGTCATCTTCCGTTCCGACGGTTTCCCGACCTACAACTTCGCCGTGGTGGTCGACGACATCGACATGGGCATCACCGAGGTGATCCGCGGCGACGACCACGTCAACAACACCCCGCGCCAGATCAACATCTACAAGGCGCTCGGCGCGCCGGTGCCCGAGTTCGCGCACCTGCCGATGATCCTCGGTCCCGATGGCCAGAAGCTGTCGAAGCGCCACGGCGCGGTGAGCGTGATGCAGTACCGCGACGACGGCTTCCTGCCGCACGCGCTGCTCAACTACCTCGTCCGCCTCGGCTGGTCGCACGGCGATCAGGAAATCTTCTCCGTCGCGCAGATGACCGAACTGTTCGACGTCGCCGACGTCAACAAGGCGGCGTCGCGCTTCGACATCACCAAGCTCTCGTGGCTCAACCAGCATTACCTCAAGACCGACGCGCCCGAGACGCTCGGTCCCGAACTCGCATGGCATCTGGCGAAGATCGGCATCGACGTCGCGCAGGGTCCGGATCCCGCGGATGTCGTGGTCGCGCTGCGCGATCGCGTGCAGACATTCAAGGAAATGGCCGAGCGAGCGAAGATCTGGTACGGGCCGATCGTCGAGTGGGACGAGAAGGCGGTCGAGAAGCACCTGCGCGCGGACACCGCGCCCGCCGCGCTGAACGCCGCGAAGAACGAACTCGCCGCGGTCGCGGCATGGACGCCCGAAGCGGTGCACGGCGCGGTCGAACGCGTCGCCGCGTCGCTGGAACTGGGCATGGGCAAGGTCGCCGCGCCGCTGCGCGTCGCCATGACGGGCACGCAGGTCTCCCCGTCGATCGAACACACCATCTACCTCGCCGGGCGCGAGGGCGCGATCGCGCGCATCGACGAGGCGCTGTTGCGAGCGCAGGGCTGATTTGTCCGGCACCCGCCCAAACCCTTGTAGGAGCGGCCTTGGCCGCGATGGGTGCTTGCCGCAAGCACCCATCGCGGCCAAGGCCGCTCCCACCCGACGGTAGGCGCCCATGGACGAACTGCTAGCCAGAGCCATGCAGGGCGTCGATCCGGATGCGCCGGACGCGTCGGTGCGGATCTTCATGAACCTGATGGCGATCGTGCCGTGGACGGAGCTCGTGCTCTGGCAGATCGCGTTCGTGGTGGTCGGCGCGGTGCTCGGCTACTGGCGCGGACGCGTGAAGGCCGGTGTGATCGGTTCGCTCGTGCTGGGGCCGATCGGCTGGATCTTCCCGTTCCTTCCGCGGCGCACGCCGCCACCGTTGCCGGGGTCGAAAAAGCGCTGAAAGGTCCTCATGTTAGGATGACGGACACGAGGATACCGATGTGACCACGCACGCCGCCCACCACCACGCTCACCAGCACCACGACGACGCCCGCGGCTTCGTCGAGGCGGTGGAGATCGCGTCGACCGAGCGCGGCCTGCGCCTCACGCCGTTGCGCCGTGAGGTGCTCGAACTCGTCGCCGGTGCGGGGAAGCCCGTAAAAGCTTACGACCTGCTCGATCGCCTCCGCGAGAAGCACGGCAACGCCGCGCCGCCCACGGTCTATCGCGCGCTCGATTTCCTCCTCGAGAACGGCTTCATCCACAAGCTGGAATCCATCAACGCGTTCGTCTCGTGCCATCACCCGGCCGAGGCGCACCAGGTGCCGTTCCTCATCTGCGATACCTGCCAGTGCGCGCAGGAAGTCT
Source organism: Luteibacter sp. UNC138MFCol5.1 (assembly GCF_900110505.1). GTDB lineage: Bacteria > Pseudomonadota > Gammaproteobacteria > Xanthomonadales > Rhodanobacteraceae > Luteibacter. The sequence goes on along the minus strand of NZ_FODZ01000002.1, from coordinate 181,302 downwards.
GCGACGAACGCGTCGCCGAACTGATCGAGGCGCAGGCGAAAGCCCTCGGCTTCCGCCCGCAGGCCCAGACCCTCGAAGTGCACGGCATCTGCCGGAACTGCCTCGAGTCCTGACACCGCGGTGGTAGGAGCGCGCCCTGCGCGCGACATCTTTTCGCGACAGCGCTACAGGCCCTGTCAGTCTGTCGCGAAGAGCTGTCGCGGCCAGGTCCGCTCCTACAACCAAGGCATCGATGGTCAGAAGAACGCGCGCAGACCCACCGAGACGTTCCGGCCCGGCAGCGGCGCGACATCCTTGAACAACGACGTAGCCGGACGGGCGGTCTGGTTGGTCAGGTTGTTGCCGTCCACGAAGGCTTCCCACTGGCTGCGTTCGTCATTGACGAAGGTCCAGGCGAAGTGGGCGTTGACGAGCGTGTAGCCGGCCGTGTCCGTTTCGAACGCGGCGATCCTGTCCTGCTTCATGTAACGCACGGCGCCGACGCTCGCGCGGAAGCCGTCGGTGTTCCAGCTCAGCGTGCTGCCGACGCGACCGGCGGGGATGCGCGGCACGTTGCCCGCGCCATCCGAGAGCGTCGCGCGCACGGTGTCCCCGAAGACGCGCAGGTCCCAGTGGCCGGACGGGCCCTTGGCGAGGTGGAAGGTCGCTTCGGCTTCGGCGCCGCGGAACGTCGCGTCGTTCTGCGACCAGATGCGCACCGGCAGGTCGTCCTCGATCTCGCCGGTGTCGGCGAGGTAGATGAAGTTCTTGTACCGGTTGTAGTACGCGGCGATCTTGCCTTCGACGAACTCGCCGTGGAAATGCAGGCCGAGTTCCGCCTGGTTCGACTTTTCCTTCGTGAGGTCGCTGCCGATCTCGAACGTGTTCGAGGCCTCGTGCGGCCCGTTGGCGAAGAGTTCCTCTTCGGACGGCGCGCGTTCGGCATGATCGAGGTTCAGCGACAGATGCCACTGCTCCGCGAAACGCCAGGCGACACCGGCGGAGAAACTGTTCGGGCTGTAGTCGCGCTTCGGACCGTCGTCCGGATCGACGCTCTGCCTGTCGTGGCGCGCGCCGAGCTCGACCTTGAACGGGCCGAAGTCGCGCTGCTCGGTCAGGAACACGCCGACGCCGCTGGTCGTGGTGGCCGGAACGAAGGTCTCCTCGCCGACGGCCGCGAACTGGCGGTGCTGCGTCTGCACGCCGAACGCGCCTTCCCAGCCGGCGAGCGGCTCGTGCGTGACCAGGAGGCGGCCCTGGTTGCTGTTCGTGGTGAAGGTGGTGCCCGGTACGTCGCCTTCGTACTCGACGTGCTGGTACGCGCCATGGCCCAGGCTGAAATCGACCTTCGCGATGCCGTCGAACGGCTTCACCAGGCCGCCCTTCAGGGTGTAGTTGGTCTGCGCCATCTTGATGTGGACCGGATCCTCGCCTTCGGCCGGATCGCCGGGCTCGGCCGGGCTGCCGTAGAGGTCGAGGAAGCGCGACACCGACAGACCGACGAAGCCCCACGAACCGAGCAGCGACGCGCCCACCGAGCCCGAGGTCGTCTTCACCGCGCTGTTGGCCAGCGTGCCGCCGGGAATGTCGTAGTCCTCGTTGTCGCGGTGCATGCCGTCCACGTGGATGGCGAACCGGTCGTTGCCCGCGTCGAGGCGGAGCAGGCCGGTCTTGCCATCCGAGACGGAATCGCCGCGCACTTCCGCGCGCCCGGCGAAGCCGTTGTCCGGGGCCTTTTCGGGAACGCGCCCGTCGACGACGTTGACGACGCCGCCGATCGCGCCCGAGCCGTAGAGCAGGGTGGCCGGACCCTTGAGCACCTCGATCTGGTCGGCGAGGAACGGCTCGAGGGTGACCGCGTGGTCCTGGCTGACGTTCGACACGTCCTGGGACGAGAGGCCGTTCTCGAGCACCGCCACGCGCGGGCCGTCGAGGCCGCGGATCACGGGTCGGCCCACCGCGGTACCGAGCGCGGAACTCTGCACGCCGGGGATGGAGGACACCGTCTCGCCGAGCGACACGCCCTTGGCGTCGTCAAGCGCCGAGCCTGCCAGCACCGCCACGGGCGCCACGATCTGATCGGCCTTCTGACCGCCCGGCACGGCGTTGACCACGATGGCGTCGAGCTTGTCGACGTGCTTGCGGCTCTTGCCCTGGGCGTCGGTCGCCCCCACCGAGGGCGGGGTCCCGTCCTGGGCGGCGTCGTCCGCCATCACGGGCAGGGACGTGCCGAAACTCGCGGCCAGGGCCAGGGCGATAAGGGTTCTGCGCATCGGGTGGAGCTCCAGTTGGGTTTTGCAATGTTATAAAGTATCATCGCTTGCCTCGACCCGTGCAACTAGTCACGCTATGTCTTCCATGACCGACTCCGCCGCCGAACCCGAAGTACCGCGCCGCTGGTGGCACGCCGCCGACCGCCTGGGCGCGACGGCGTCCTTCCTGTGCGCCATCCACTGCGCCGCGCTGCCGTTCGTGATCGCGCTGCTGCCGCTCATCGGGCTTTCGTTCCTGGCCGACCACCGCTTCGAAGCCGGTTTCGTCGGTTTCGCCTGCGTGCTGGCCAGCGTCGCGCTCGTTTCCGGCTTCCGGCGTCACCGCCGCCGCCTGCCGTTGCTGCTCGCGGTGCCGGGGCTTCTCCTGCTGATCCTCGGCGTGACGTTCCTGCACGGTGGCTCGCTGTTTGTGCACAGCGTCCTCGTCACGTGCGGCGGTTTCCTCGTCGCCGCGGCGCACTTCGTCAACCTGCGCGTCGACCGCGGCGAGCACGCCGGACACATCCACGGGCCGTCCTGCGCGCACCCGTGATTGTGTAACCGCGTCGCTCGCGCCTAGCCTTCCTTCCCATGGCACACGACCACTCCCATTCGCACGGGCACGCGCACGCCCACGATCACGACCACAGCCACGTCGAGGGCGGTAGCGAGCGCAAGCTGCTGTTCGCTTTCGTGCTCACGCTGCTCATGCTGGTCGCCGAGGCGGCCGGCGGCATCGTGTCCGGATCGCTGGCGCTGCTGGCCGACGCCGGCCACATGCTGGTCGACGCGCTCGCGCTTCTGCTCGCGTTCCTGGGGGCGCGTTTCGCCGCGCGTCCGGCCGACTCGCGGCGCACCTATGGCTACGGCCGCATCGAAGTCCTCGCGGGCTTCGTCAACGCGCTCACCCAGTTCGCGCTGGTGGCCTTCATCGTCTACGAGGCGGTGCAGCGCCTGTTCCATCCGGAGCCGATCCTCTCGGGCGTGATGCTCGTCGTCGCCGTGCTCGGCCTCGTGGCAAACGTCGTGGTGCTGCGCACGCTGCACGGCCACGATCCCGACGACGTGAACATGGCCGGCGCGAGCCTGCACGTGCTGGGCGACCTGCTCGGATCGGTCGCGGCCGTGCTCGCGGCACTCGCCGTGCGCTGGCTCGACTGGAACTGGGCCGACCCGGTGCTCTCGATCCTCGTGTCGCTGCTGATCCTGCGCAGCGCGTGGTCGCTCGTCCGTCGCTCGGGCCACATCCTGCTGGAGGGCACGCCCGAGGGCGTCAATCTCGGGGACGTGCAGCGCGAGCTCCACGCCGTCGACGCGATCATCGTGGACATCCACCACGTGCACGTGTGGCAGGTCACCGCCGGCTCGCGCATGGCCACGCTGCACGCCGAGCTCGCGCCCGGCGCGGAGCAGGCGGATCAGGCGCGCGTCCTGACGGCGATCAAGACGTTGCTCAGCGATCGCTGGCGCGTCGATCACGCCACGGTCCAGTTCGATCCGGGCCCGTGCCCCGACGAACTCGAGGGCTGCGGCAAGGCGGGCCCGCACGCGCATTGAGGGGCTCCCCTTGCGCTTTACGCGGCCGCTGATACGATGTCCGGCCGTTCCTCTTCATCATTACGAATCAAGGAGTTTCCCATGGGCAAGGGCGACCGCCGCACCCGTCGCGGCAAGATCTACCGTTCCAGCTATGGCAAGGCCCGTCCGCACGTGGACGTCGTCTCCGGCGCCGCCGTCGCGAAGCCGGCCGCCGCCAAGCCCGCCGCCGCCAAGAAGGCCGCGCCGCGCAAGAAGGCCTGAGCCTTCGCCACGCGTGAAGAAAATCCCGCCTCGGCGGGATTTTTTTTGCTCAGAGTTCCAGCCGGTCCGCGAATTCGAACGTTCCGTCCGCCGGCGCGGCGATGACGTTCTGCTGGACCATGCCCGGAAAGACGTTGGTGTCGTTGCCGGCGTGGTTGTCGACGTTGAAGAGATAGGGCACGTGCGACCAGACGCGGTAGCCCAGCGCCTTGAGCGCGTCCACCTCGGCACGCGCTTCGTCGATGCCCGTCAGGCGCGCGTAGACCAGCGGACGGTGGGTGCGGATCGTGTCGCCCGCACCGGCCAGCAGGTCGACCAGCGCGTGCGACTGGTTGACCTTCAGCAGATGCAGGGCGTCGAGGCGCAGGCTGTCGACGGTGGCCAGGCGGACTTTCTCGTCGCCGGCGCGCGCGCCCGGCAGCATCGACGCGAGCGACACCTGGCCCTTGCCCTTGCCGAGCCAGACGGGATGGGTGAAGACGTTGTCCAGTCCATTGATCGCGACGTTCGCGCAGGTCTGCTGAAAGCGGATGCGGCGCGGTTCGGCCACGTGGACCTGGCCGGCCGGTCCCACCGCCTGCGCCATCCAGAGGGCGTGTGCGGCGTAGTCGCCGCCGAATTCGAGCACGGTGTGCCCTTCGTCGACGAGGCCGCTGAGCAGCGTGGTTTCCTGTTCGGCCCACTCGCCGTAGAGCTGCAGCGAGCGGGCCGCCGCCGTCTCGGTGGCGACGGGCGTGGCGATCCCGTAGCGGGTGGTCCAGAACGGTTGGCGGGCATCGCCCGTGGAGCTTGCGGTCATCATGGCGGATCGGTTTCCGTGGGGGAGGGAAGGCTTTCGTAGAGACGCTGGACGGCGCGGCGTCGCGCGAGCGCGGCGCTTCGCCACGCGGGGGATGCCTCGGCGAGGAAGGCGTGCACCAGCGCGTGCGTGCACGCGTTCTCGGCGGCGGGTGCGGGCAGCAGCGCCGCGCGTCGCTCCGCGGCGGTCGCGAGGAGCAGGGCCGTTTCCGCATCGGGCTGGCATCGGTAGGCCTCGTCGAGCAGGCGTTGCGCCTCGTCGAGTCGCGCCAGGCGCGCATCGGTCCGGCACAGGGCGGCACGATGGAGCAGGATCTCGCCACGGCGTCGGCGCGCGCGGTCGCCGCCTTCGCCGCCCTCGCTGGCCAATGCGTCACAGGCGGTGTCGGCCTCGTCGAGCCGCGCGCTGGCGGCGGCTCCCAGCGACCACGACGCCCACGCGAGCAGTACGTCGATGCGCGCGTCGATGAGAAGCGGATCGACGGCGCCGGCGAGCCCTGCGGCGAGTTCACGGATCGCGAAGAGGCGGGTCGCACCGCTCAGGCGCTCGATGTTCGCGAGATGCAGCCGGACCAGAAGGGCTTCGGCGTGCGGGCGATCGGTTTCCGCCATCGACGCCTTTACGCGTGCCACGTCGGCCACGATGTCGGTCATCTGTCGCGCCGCGTCGCGTGGTGGTAGTTCGAGGGCGAGCGCGGCGTCGATTGCGGGGGCGAGCCAGCGGGCGAGGTGCTCGTCGTCACCACTGTCGTCGAGGTGGTCGGCGATGAGGTCGCGCCACGCACGCAAGGCCTCGGATGACGCGTCGGCGAGTCTCAGGCGCGGGTACGTCGGGTCGCCGACCAGGAACGGGCCGGCGTCGCCCGCCGCGTTCGCCAGCGCCGTGTGCAGCGTCGGGTACGTCGTCTCGGGTACGGAGCGTCTGTCGTCATGCGGCGGGACGAGCAGATCGACGGCCGGCGCCACCATGTGCAGGCCGGGCGCTTCGTAGCGTGACGGCTGGTAAATCCAGGTCGGTGACGGCGTGGATATCGGGGCCGTGTCGGTCGGCGGCGGCGCGGACGGTTCGCCCGGGGCCTGCTCCGGCGCATCGTCGGCTGGGTCGACGAAGAACGCGGCGATGCTCGGGGCCGGCGACGCGACCGGACGTCGCCGACGACGAACGAGAACGAAGGCGAGCGCTCCGATACCACCGCCACCGGCCAGCAACGCCCACGGCGACCATCGCCAGCGCGGGGCCCGTTCGTGGTCGGGAGTCTCCCGGGATGCGGCTGTGGTGACGGCGGCGGAGGGCGCGGGCGCCGGCGGCGCCGACGTCGCGGACGCGACCTGGCCGAAACCCTCCATCGCATCGAGCATGCGGTTGACGTCGCGCATCTGCCGCGCGCGGCGTGCGTGCTCGGCCTCGTGATCGACCGCGTCCGTGCAGGCCGCGACCGTCATCGCCAGGAATCCGGCGATCGCCACGGGGATGCGGCGGATGTGGCGCCGGTCGGGGCGCGGCGATGGGTCCTTCAACGATCTTCCTCCGGCCGCGCGATGGCCTTGCGCGGACGTTCCATGGTCGGACGGCGCCAGAGGCGACGTCCGACCATGTTATGCGGCGGAGCCCGACGGGATCGATGGAAGTTTTCTGAAAAAAGTGCCGGATTTGACTCAGGTCGCGACGCGCTCGCCCGCGATCCAGAGGTCCCGAAGCAGCGACCCGCCGATCCAGTAGCAGAGTTCCGGGAGGTGCTTCACGTTCCACACCGCGATGTCGGCACGCTTGCCCGGCGCGAGGACGCCGCGATCGTCGAGGCCGAGGGCGCGGGCGGCGTTGACCGTCGTGCCACGGAGGGCCTCCTCGGGCGTGAGGCGGAACAGGGTGCAGGCCATGTTCATCGCCAGGCGCAGCGACAGCAGCGGCGAGGTGCCCGGGTTGAGATCCGTCGCCACGGCCATCGCCACGCCGTGGTCGCGGAACGCGCCCACTGGCGGCGGACGCGTGTCGCGCAGCGCGTAATAGGCCCCGGGTAACAGCACCGCCACGGTGCCGGCCGCGGCCATGGCGTGCACGCCGTCCTCGCTGGTCCATTCGAGGTGGTCGGCGGAGAGCCCGTTGTATCGCGCCACGAGCGCCGCGCCGCCCAGGTCGGACAGCTGCTCCGCGTGGAGCTTGACCGGCAGGCCCAGCGCGGTCGCCTTCTCGAACAGGCGCTGCGTCTCGGCGTGCGTGAAGCCGATGCCTTCGCAGAAGGCGTCGACCGCGTCGACCAGTTCCTCGTCCGCGAGCGACGGCAGCATGATGTCGCAGACCAGCGCGACGTACTCGTCGCGTCGTCCGGCGTATTCCGGCGGAAGCGCGTGCAGGCCGAGGAACGTGGTGCGCACGTCGACGCCGAGCACCTCGCCGATCCGCCGTGCCACCCGCAGCATGCGGCGCTCGGCGTCTGGCTCGAGTCCGTAGCCGGACTTGATCTCCAGCGTCGTGACGCCGTCGGCCAGCAGCGCGCGTGCGCGGGGTAGCGACTGGCGCAGCAGCTCGTCCTCGTTCGCGGCGCGGGTCGCGCGCACGCTGGAAACGATGCCGCCGCCCGCGAGGGCGATCTCCTCGTACGTGGCGCCCTCCAGGCGCCGCTCGAACTCCGTCGCGCGGTCGCCGCCGAAGACCAGGTGCGTGTGGCAGTCGATGAGGCCCGGCGTCACCCATGTACCGGGAAGCGATTCGACATGACGCGCGAGCGCATGCGGATCGCCGGGCAGGGCCGACATCGGCCCGGCGAAGGCGATGCGGTCGTCACGCCAGCCGATGGCGGCGCCTTCGATGGCGCCGCAGGGCGCGCCGTCGTCGCGCATCGTCGCCAGGCTCACGTCGACGAGCAGGTGGTCCCAGCGCGTGTCGTCCGTCATGGCTGGCCTTCGCTGGCGACGCCGCGCGCCCAGCGCACCTCGTAGAGGTCGTAGCGACGGTCCTTGAGGTTCTGCACCGCGCCGGAGTTGCGCGCGCGGGCGAGGTTCTCGAGGCGCAGGTCGGCGAACAGGACGGTTTCGATGTTCGGCGTGGAATCCGCCGCGATGCCGTCGCGCGCGAAGGGGAAGTCGCTGGGCGTCAGGATGCAGCTCTGCCCGTACTGGATGTCGAAATTGTTGACCCCCGGCAGGTTGCCCACGTTGCCCGAGAGCACCACATAGCACTGGTTCTCGATCGCGCGCGCCTGCGAGCAGTAACGCACGCGCAGGTAGCCTTCGCGCACGTCGGTGCAGAAGGGTACGAAGAGGATCAGCGCGCCCTGGTCCGTGAGGTGGCGTGCCACCTCGGGGAACTCCGAGTCGTAGCAGATCATCACGCCGATCGGGCCGCAGTCGGTGGGGATGGTCGCCGCGGCGTCGCCGCCCGTGATGTTCCAGACGTTGCGCTCGCTCGGCGTCGGATGCAGCTTCTCGCGCTCGTGGATCGATCCGTCGCGCAGGCAGACGTAGCAGACGTTGTGGATGTCGCCGTTCGGCTGGCGCGTGGGATGCGAGCCGCCGATGATGTTGATGTTGTAGTGCACGGCCAGACGGTGGAAGAGCGCCTTGACCTCGTCCGTGTACTCCGAGAGCCGACGGATGGAGTCCACCGGCGACAGTTCGGCGTTCTCGATGGACAGCAGCTGCAGCGTGATCAGTTCCGGGAACGCGACGAAGTCGGCGTCGTAATCCGCCGCGATGTCGACGAAGTACTCGACCTGCTTCGCGAATTCGTCGAAGGATCCGATGCGTCGCTGCTGGTACTGCACCGAGGCGACGCGCACGGAATCCGGCAGCCGGTGGCTCTGCGAAACGCGCGGCACATCGGGCTGGTCGTGTCGCTGCGGGTTGCGCCAGACCAGCAGCGCCGCGTAGCCGAGCGATTCGTGGTCGGACGGCACGTACTCGCGCAGCAGGCCGACCATCTCGAAGCCGTTGCGCAGCTGGAAGCTCAGCGTCGGATCGCGGCGGCTGCCGTCCACCACGGCCTGCGCGTACGCCTCCGCGCTGCCGTAGCGGCCGATCGCGCGCGCCAGGCCCGGCATGCGGCCGCCGAACACGATGCCGCGGAGCTTCAGATCGGTGCAGAGCCGCTTGCGCGCCTGGTAGAGCCGCTGCCCGATACGCATGCCCCGGTAGTCGGGATGGACCACGACCTCCATGCCGTAGAGCCAGTCGCCCTTGGGATCGTGGCGCGAGGCGAAGCCGCCGCCCGTGATCTGCATCCAGGTGTGCGGAGCCAGTGCCAGGGATTCGCCGATGCGGAAGGTGGCGCAGAAGCCGACGATCCGGCCCTCGTATTCGACGACGAACTGGCCTTCGGGGAAGTGCGTCTGCTGGCCCTGCAGCATTTCCGCGGAGTGGCCCCATTCGGGCGTGTAGACCCGCGCCGTAAGGGCGACCAGCTCGGGAACGTCGACGGGCCGCGCCTGGCGCAGCAGGAGTTTGGGCGGATGCGTGTTCGGGGATTCGGTCATGCCCCGATTATGCGCGGTACCATGCGACGAATTCATCGACGGATCGCACCCATGCCGCACGCCGCCTTCAACGCCGACTTCTTCTGGCAGGACGGTGCCTGGCGGGCCGGGGAAGCCGCGCTCGGGGTGACCGCCGGGCGCTTCGCCACGGCGACGCGAGGCGAACGCATCGGCCGCTTCGTGCTTCCGGGCATGCCGAACCTGCATTCGCACGCGTTCCAGCGGGCGATGGCAGGCCTGGCCGAACGCCGCGGTCCGGGCGAGGACAGCTTCTGGACCTGGCGCGAAACCATGTACGCCTTCGCCGAGGCCGTGGACCCCGACGACCTGAAGGCCATCGCCACGCAGCTCTACGTCGAGATGGTCAAGGCGGGTTACACGCAGGTCTGCGAGTTCCATTACCTGCATCATGGCCCGCGCGGCGTGCCGTACGCCGATCCCGCGACGATGTCGCTGGCCCTGATCGAGGCCGCGAAGGAGGCGGGTATCGGCCTGACGCTGCTCCCGGTGCTCTACATGACGGGCGGGTTCGACGGCCGCCCACTGACGGAGCGGCAACAGCGCTTCCGCCATGACGTGGGCGGATTCGTCCGGCTGCTGGAGCGGCTGGCGCCGTTACAGGACGACATGTTCACCCTCGGCATCGCGCTGCACTCGTTGCGCGCCGTGCCCGAGGAGGCGATGCGCGCGTTGCTGGCCACGGGCATCGCGAAGGATCTTCCGGTGCACATCCACATCGCCGAGCAGATCGGCGAGGTGCAGGACTGCCTCTCGGTCCGCGGCGCGCGGCCGGTGGAATGGCTGCTCGACCACGCGGACGTCGACGCGCGCTGGACGCTCGTCCATGCCACGCACCTGACCGCGCACGAGACGGACCGGCTGGCGAAGAGCGGGGCGGTGGCGGGCCTTTGCCCGACCACGGAAGCGAACCTCGGCGACGGCCTGTTCCCGCTGGCGCCGTTCCTCGACGCAGGTGGCACCTTCGGTATCGGATCGGACTCGCACATCTCGGTATCGCCCGTCGAAGAGCTGCGCTGGCTCGAATACGGGCAGCGCCTCGTCACGCGCCATCGCAACGTCGCGGCCCGCGTGCCCGAGGAAAGCGTCGGTACCGCGCTATGGCAACGTGCGCTCGACGGCGGCACGCGCGCGGCGGGGGCGGACATCGGTCGCCTGCTCGAGGGGGCGCGCGCCGACCTGCTCGTGCTCGACGACGCGTCGCCGCTGCTGGCGGCACGCGACGAAGCCGACGTGATCGACAGCTTCCTCTTCGCGGGCAACACGCCGCTGGTGCGCGACGTGATGGTCGGCGGGCAGTGGCGCGTTCGCGACTTCGCGCACGCCGGGGAGGAGGCGATCGCCCGGGCTTATCGGGGCGTGGTGGAGAAGCTGGCCGCCGCGTGAGCCGCGGGCCCCGACGGACACTTCGGCTTGCCGTAGAGACCCTCGGCCGACGGCTCGTTGCGCTTCGCGGCCTCGGCGGACGCGTAGATCGACACGCCCAGGTCGCAACGGTTGGGCCGGAGCGTCAGGCGCACGGTATCCATGCGGGTCCGCGCGACGTCGTCGAGCGAACAGGTGGTGCCCGGCGCGAGGCGCAGCGTGACGCTGTCGCCGTCGCTGGCGAGCACCTCGAAGCGCGCGTTCGCGCAGCCTTTCCAGCTCAGCGTGTCCTTGCCGATGCTCAGCGTGCGCAGGCCGAGAAAGGCGTTGCTGTACGGATCCCAGTCGCCGGCGAGCCAGTCGGGCGTGGCCGGCGTGGAAGAAAGGAGGGCGAGGGCGAGCAGGGTGTTCATGCCCGCGATGATAGACGTCCTTCGGTTAACGGTTGCTTGCGCGAGGGTCCCGATCGTGTTCTAGTCGATCCATGATCCGCATCGCCGCCAATAACGCCAATACCAATAATGCCCGGAACCTCGGGAGGGTCGGCGTGTAGGCGGTTGCAAGCGAAACCACCGGAATACACGAAAGGCCCGCCCTCACAGGCGGGCCTTTTTCTTTGCGCGTTTCACCCTTCGGGAGCCACGATCATGTGTTCGATCTTCGGGATGTTCGGTCTGACGCAGGGCGACGATCTCGTCGCCCTGCGTCGCCAGGCCATGGAACTGTCGCAACGCCAGCGCCACCGCGGGCCCGACTGGAGCGGTGTCTACGTCGACCAGGGCGCGATCCTCGTCCACGAGCGCCTCGCCATCGTCGATCCGGCGAGCGGCGCGCAGCCGTTGCGCTCGGTCGACGGCGAGCTGGCGCTGGCGGTGAACGGCGAGATCTACAACCATCGCGAGCTGCGCGCCGCCAGCGGCTACGCCTTCACCACCGGGTCCGACTGCGAGGTGATCAACGCGCTGTATCGCGAGGAAGGCGCGGGATTCCTGGGCCGGCTCAACGGCATCTTCGCCTTCGCGCTGTGGGACGCGAAGCGGCGTCGGTACCTCATCGCGCGCGACGCGCTCGGCGTGTGTCCGCTGTATTGGGGCCACGATCGCGAAGGGCGCCTCTGCGTCGCCTCCGAGATGAAGTCGCTGGTCGGCGTCTGCGCCGACGTCGCACCCTTCCCGCCGGGCCACGTCTACGACAGCGAGCGCGGCGAGGCTGTGCCGTACTGGACGCCGGCATGGCGCGACTACGACGCCACCCAGGGCAGATCCATCGAGCCGGCCGCATTGCGCGCCGCGTTCGAGGCGGCGGTCCACCGGCAGATGATGACGGACGTCCCGTATGGCGTGCTGCTTTCCGGCGGGCTGGATTCCTCGCTGGTCGCCGCGGTGGCCGCGAGCTTCGCGCGCAAGCGTATCGAGGACGACGACCGCGACGAGGCGTGGTGGCCACGGCTGCATTCGTTCGCGATCGGCCTCGAAGGCTCGCCGGACCTGAAGGCGGCGGAGGTCGCGGCCGAGGCGCTGGGCACCGTGCACCACGGGTTCCGCTACACGTTCGAGGAAGGCCTCGACGCGTTGCCGGAAGTGATCCGCCACATCGAGACCTACGACGTCACGACGATCCGCGCCTCCACGCCGATGTTCCTGCTCGCGCGGCGCATCAAGGCGATGGGCGTGAAGATGGTGCTCTCCGGCGAGGGTTCCGACGAGGTGTTCGGCGGTTACCTGTACTTCCACAAGGCGCCGTCGGCCCGGGCGTTCCACGAGGAGACGATCCGCAAGCTGGACGCCCTGCATTACTACGACTGCCTGCGCGCCAACAAATCCATGTCGGCCTGGGGCGTCGAGGCCCGCGTGCCGTTCCTGGACGTCGATTTCCTGGACACCGCGATGGCGTTCGACGCCGAGGCGAAGTTGGTGTCCCGCAAGGGCATCGAGAAGGGGATCCTCCGCGAGGCGTTCGAGGGTGTGCTGCCCGACGAGATCCTCTGGCGGCAGAAGGAGCAGTTCAGCGACGGCGTCGGCTACGGCTGGATCGACGGGCTCAAGGCCCACGCCGAGGCCATGGTTTCCGACCGGGAATTCGCCGCCGCGGCCTCGCGGTTCCCGCTGAACACCCCCGCCACCAAGGAGGCGTTCTTCTACCGGACGATCTTCGAGAAGCATTTCCCGGGCGAGGCCTGCGCCGCGACGGTCCCGGGCGGCAAGTCGATCGCCTGCTCCTCGCCGGCCGCGCTGGCGTGGGATCCCGCGTTCGCCGCCGCGGCCGACCCGTCGGGGCGGGCGGTGCGAGGTGTTCATCAGGAGGCCCTCCCGGCGTAGGAGCGCGCCCTGCGCGCGACATCTTTTCGCCCCGTTACCCAAGCTGGCGCGCCAGCTCCGGGTCACGGCCTCAGAAGATGTCGCGCGCGCGGCGCGCTCCTACGGCAAGAGGCCGCGCAGTGCGGCGTACCGGCGACTTTGCTAAGATTTCGCTCTTTAGCCGGCGCCCTCCGCGCCGCACAGCAGGCGAACCGACCATGATCGAGACCAATCCGATCCTTGCGCAGATCGCGGACCTCAAGGGCCGCGTCGAGTCGCTTAGGGGGTATCTTTGACTATGCCGTCAAGAAAGAACGGCTAGAGGAAGTCAACCGCGAGCTCGAGAGCCCCAATGTCTGGGACGATCCGAAGCGCGCGCAGGAGCTGGGCCGCGAACGCGCGCAGCTCGACACCATCGTGACGGGCGTCGAGGAGATGACCTCCTCGCTCGACGACGCGAAGGAACTGCTGGAGATGGCGGCCGCCGATGGCGACGAGGCCACCGTGCAGTCGATCGTCGACGACCTGAACAAGGTCGACGCCCGCGTCGGCAAGCTCGAATTCCAGCGCATGTTCTCCGGTGAGCTCGATTCGGCGGCCGCGTTCGTCGACATCCAGGCCGGCGCCGGCGGTACCGAAGCCCAGGACTGGGCCGAGATCCTGCTGCGCATGTACCTGCGCTGGGCCGAGTCGCGCGGCTGGAAGGCCGAGCTGATGGAGGTCTCCGGCGGCGAAGTCGCGGGCATCAAGTCCGCCACGTTCCGCGTCGAGGGCGATTACGCCTACGGCTGGCTGAAGACCGAGATCGGCGTGCACCGCCTGGTCCGCAAGAGCCCGTTCGACTCCGACAACCGCCGGCACACCAGCTTCACCTCGGTGTTCGTCTCCCCGGAAGTCGACGACAACATCGAGATCGACATCAACCCGGCCGACCTCAAGACGGACGTCTACCGTTCGTCCGGCGCGGGCGGCCAGCACGTGAACAAGACCGAGTCGGCCGTGCGCATCACGCACATCCCGACCAACACGGTCGTCGCGTGCCAGACCGAACGCAGCCAGCACGCCAACCGCGACCGCGCGATGAAGATGCTGAAGGCGAAGCTGTACGAGCTCGAGCTGCAGAAGCGCAATGCCGAGAAGGACGCGCTGGAAGCGTCGAAGTCCGACATCGGCTGGGGCAGCCAGATCCGCAACTACGTGCTCGACCAGTCGCGCATCAAGGACCTGCGCACGGGCGTGGAACGCTCCGATACCCAGAAGGTGCTCGACGGCGACCTCGACGAATTCGTCGAAGCCAGCCTGAAGGCCGGCCTCGAAGCCGGCTCCAAGCGCGTCGATGCCTGATGGTTGGCGGCACGTTGGACGGTGCCGCCTTCGCCTGGTCGAGGACACACAAGGAGGTGGGAGATGGGAAACGGGGGCGCGCCGTTCGTCAGTTTCCGGGATCTGGAAGCGTGGCAGGAAGCGATGGCACTGACGGTTCGCGTGTACGCATTGTCGGAACGCTTTCCCTCTTCGGAACGATTCGGCTTGTGCTCTCAGTTAAGGCGAGCCGCGGTCTCGATCCCGTCGAACCTTGCCGAAGGGCACGCGCGAGGAGCCACGCGCGATTTCATCCGGTTCATCGGAATGGCGCGTGGTTCGCTCGCCGAAGTCCAGACCCAGGTCGAAATAGCAGGCCGCCTGGGCTACATCGATCTCACGGACGAGTCTTCTGTCATGGCCGGCTGTGACAAACTCGGAAGAATCTTGAGAGGATTGCGAAAGTCGCTGGAACGAAATCTCGCGCAACGATGACAGTCGCGCCCCCACTTCCCATCTCCCATCCCCAAGCCGCCATCCCGATGACCCAAGAGCCCTCCATCAACGCCTCTTCGCCGAACGAAGCCCCGACTGCCGCCGATGAAAATCGTCTCATTGCCGAGCGCCGCGAGAAACTGAAAGCGCTGCGCGCGCAGGGCATCGCCTATCCGAACGACTTCCGGGTCGACAGCTTCGCGGGCGACCTGCAGGCCGAGTTCGCCGACAAGGACACCTGGACCGCCGAGGCCATCGAGGCCGCGCCGCGTCGCGTGGCCGTCGCGGGCCGCATCATTCTCATGCGCGGGCAGGGCAAGGTCAGCTTCGTGCAGATGCAGGACGGCACGGGTCGCATCCAGCTGTTCGTCCACCAGGGCACGCTGGGCGAGGAGGACTACGACGCGTTCAAGCGCTGGGACCTCGGCGACATCGTCGGCGCCACGGGCGTGCTCATGCGCACGAAGACCGGCGAGCTGTCGGTCAAGGTCGAGGCCATCCGCCTCCTGACCAAGTCGCTCCGCGGCCTGCCGGACAAACACCATGGTCTGGCGGACGTGGAGCAGCGTTACCGCCAGCGCTACGTCGACCTCATCGTCACCGAGGAATCGCGCCGCACGTTCGCGCTGCGCTCGAAGATCATCAGCCACGTGCGCCGCTGGCTCGAGGCGGAGCCGCGCCGCTTCATGGAAGTCGAGACGCCGATGATGCACGTGATCCCGGGCGGAGCGACCGCGCGCCCGTTCACCACGCACCACAACGCGCTCGACATCCCGCTGTTCCTGCGCGTGGCGCCCGAGCTCTACCTCAAGCGTCTCGTGGTCGGCGGCTTCGACCGCGTCTACGAGATCAACCGCAATTTCCGCAACGAGGGCGTGTCCACGCGGCACAACCCCGAGTTCACGATGCTCGAGCTGTACCAGGCCTACGCCACGTACCACGAGATCATGGACATCACGGAGGGCATGATCCGCTCGGCCGCCACCGATGTCGTAGGCAGCACGCAGATCGAATGGGACGGCGCCACCGTCGACCTGGGCCCGGCGTTCCGTCGCTGGCGGATGGAAGACGCCGTGCTCGAGCTCAACCCCGAGATCAAGGCGTCCGAGCTGCGCGACCGCGAGGCGATGGCCGCGCACGCCGCCCGTCTCGGCATCCACGTCAAGCCCGGCTACGGCTGGGGCAAGCTGCTCCTGGAGATCTTCGAGGCGACGGTCGAGCACACGCTGATCCAGCCGACCTTCATCATCGATCACCCGGTCGAGGTCTCGCCGCTGGCGCGCGAGAACGACACCGACAAGGGCATCACCGACCGCTTCGAGCTGTTCATCAACGGCAAGGAGCTCGCCAACGGCTTCTCCGAGCTCAACGACTCCGAGGACCAGGCCGCGCGCTTCCAGGCGCAGGTGGACGCGAAGGACGCCGGCGACGACGAGGCCATGCATTTCGATGCCGACTACATCCGCGCGCTCGAAGTGGGCCTGCCACCCACGGGCGGCCTCGGCGTGGGCATCGACCGCCTCGTGATGCTCCTCACCGGGTCGTCGTCGATCCGCGACGTGCTCCTCTTCCCGACCATGCGCCCCGAGGTCTGATCCCATGTTCTACGCCATCGTCGCGCTCGATCATCCCGGCACGCTCGCGAAGCGTCTCGAAGCGCGTCCCGCGCACCTGGCGCGCCTCAACGCGCTGAAGGACGAGGGTCGTCTGAAGCTCGCCGGCCCGTTTCCGGCCATCGATTCGCCCACGCCGGGCGAGGCGGGGTTCCAGGGCAGCATGATCGTCGCCGAGTTCGAGAGCCTGGAAGCCGCGAAGACCTGGGCGGACGCCGATCCCTACGTCGCCGCGGGCGTGTACCGGGACGTCGCCGTGCGGCCGTTCCTCGCGGTGCTGCCGTGACGGTCGAGAAGGTCGAGCGCATCCGCCGGCTGCTGACCGCGGCGCTCGCCCCGGTCCAGCTGGACGTGATCGACGAGGGCCACAAGCACGCGGGCCACGCGGGGGAGGGCAAGGGCCACTTCTTCGCGCGCATCGTCAGTCCGGCGTTCGCGGGGAAGAACCCGATCCAGCGCCACCGCATGGTCTATGACGCGCTTGGCGAGATGATGCCCGACGGCATCCACGCGCTGTCCATCGAGGCGAAGGCGCCCGGGGAATAACCGGTGCTGCCGTGGGAGCGCACCCGGGCGCGAATGCTCTTCGCCGGCCTCCGGGAGCTGGCGCGTAGGCTCGCCTACCGAGGCGGAATGCCGTCGCGCCCAGGTGCGCTCCTACAATCAATGGGTTAGGCTACTGTCTTCGTGTCATTTCGCGTATTGCGCCGGGCGGACCCCTTTGGCAAAGTGACCGATCTGCCAGGGGGAGGCTCCCGAACGGGGCCCACGGCCGCGTCTCAACGGAAACCATCATGCGTCTGACCACGATCAAGCTGGCGGGATTCAAGTCGTTCGTCGACCCCACCACGCTGCATTTGCCCACCAACATGACCGGCGTCGTCGGTCCGAACGGCTGTGGCAAATCGAACATCATCGACGCCATCCGCTGGGTGATGGGTGAATCCGCCGCCAGCCGCCTGCGCGGCGACTCGCTCACCGACGTCATCTTCTCCGGCTCCAGCGCGCGCAAGCCGGTGGGCCAGGCGGCGGTGGAACTGATCTTCGACAACGCGGACGGCACCATCCAGGGCGAATACGCCAGCTTCGCCGAGATCTCGGTCAAGCGCGTCGTCAGCCGCGACGGGCAGTCCGCGTATTTCCTCAACGGCGGCCGCTGCCGCCGCCGCGACATCACCGACCTCTTCCTCGGCACCGGCCTCGGTCCGCGTTCCTACTCGATCATCGAGCAGGGCATGATCAGCCAGATCATCGAGGCGGCGCCGGAAGACCTGCGCACGCACCTCGAGGAGGCCGCCGGCATCTCCAAGTACAAGGAGCGCCGCAAGGAAACCGAGAGCCGCATCAAGTCCACGCGCGAGAACCTCGACCGCGTGCGCGACGTGCGCGACGAGGTCGAGAAGCAGCTCGACCACCTGAACCGCCAGGCCCGCGCCGCGGAACGCTGGAAGGCGTTCAAGGAAGAACATACCCGCAGCGAAGCCGAACTGCGCGCGCTCGAGTACCGCTCGCTGCAGCGTCGCCACGAGGGCGAGGGTTCCGGTCTGCGCGAGGCCGAGCTCGAGATCGAGAAGCAACTGGCCGGGCAGCGCCAGGTCGAGGCGCAGCTGGAAACCGTGCGCGAGCGGCATCAGGGCGCGAGCGAACATCTGAACCAGGTGCAGGCCGAGGTCTACAAGGTCGGCGCCGAGATCGCGCGCGTCGAGCAACAGGTGCGGCACAACCGCGACCTCACCGAACGCCTGACCCGCTCCCGCGCCGACGCGGAACGCGAGCTCGAGGAACTGCAGGGGCACATCGACACCGACCGCGAGCAGATCGAGACGCTGCGCCTCGCGCTGGCGGAGGGTGAGCCGAAACTCGAGGCGCTGCAGCAGATCCAGGACGAGACCGGCGACGCGCAGCGCGCGACCGAATCCCGCCTGGCCGACTGGCAGCAGCGCTGGGACACGCATACCCGCGGCGCGTCCGAATCCAGCCGTGCCGCGGAAGTCGAACGCACCAAGCTGGCCTACCTCGATCGTCAGCTCGTCGATCTCGCCAAACGCCGCGAAGTCCTCGAAGCCGAGCAGCGCGCGACCGACGTCGCGGCGCTCGACGCGGCGTCCGAGCAGCTCGACACCGAACACGAAACGCAGCGCGAGCGCGTGGAGCAGCTCGGCGGCGTGCTCGACCAGCACAAGGTCGCCTACGAACGCGTGCTCGACGACGAGCGCCAGGTGCAGTCGTCGCTGAACGATGCGCGCCAGCAACTGCAGACCGCACGCGGCCGCCAGGCCTCGCTGGAAGCGTTGCAGACGGCGGCCCTCGGCCAGGACGAATCGGCCGCGAGCGGCTGGCTCGCCCGGCTGGGCCTCGACCGGTCGCGCCGCCTCGGCGAATCGCTGCAGGTGGACACGGGCTACGAGTCCGCCGTCGAGACCGTGCTCGCCGGCGTGCTCGATGGCGTGCTCGTGGACGCGCCCGAAGCGCTCACCGCCGAATTCGACGCGCTGGGTCAGGCCGACGTCGCGCTCTTCGCCGGCGCGAAGGGCGGCCCGGGGCCCGAGGGCACCCTCGCCGCGCACGTGCGCGGTCCGCTATCCGCGGTGAACCTCCTCTCGAACGTGTTCGTCGCCGACTCGGTCGAGGCGGCCGCCGCGCGCGTCGGCTCGCTCGCGGCGCACCAGTCGGTGATCACGCGTGATGGCGCGTGGATGGGTCCGGGCTGGGCTCGCGTCCTGCGCGCCCAGGGCAACCAGGTCGGCGTGCTCGCCCGCGAGCGCGAGATCCGCCAGCTCGCCGAACAGATCGAGACGCTCGAAGCCTCCATCGAGGAGCGCACCGAGCAGCTCGAAACGCTGCGTACGACCAAGTTCGAAACCGAACGCCAGCGCGACGACGCGCAGCGCGAGCTGTATGCCGCGCATCGGCGTCTGTCGGAGCTCGCCGGCCAGTTGCAGAGCCACCGCGGCAAGATGGAAACGGCACGCGCGCGCGCCGAGAAGGTCGGCGGCGAGATTTCGGCCATCGTCGACCAGCTCGACGAACTCGAAGGCCAGGCCCGCGACGCGCGTTCGCGCCTCGACGAGGCGGTCGGCCTGATGGGCGATCGAGAGGACGAACGCCGCGGCCTCGAGAACGAGCGCCGGGAACTGCTCGAAGCACGCGAAGAGGCGCGCATCAACGCGCGCGAAGCCGCCGATCAGGCACACCAGCTCGCGCTCGGCATGGAGTCGAAGCGCGCGGCGCTGACGTCGCTCGAGCAGGCGATGGGACGCCTCGACACGCAGCTGCGCCAGGTCACGGCTCGCCGTGACGAGATCGACCAGCAGCTCGCGGCCGGGTCCGATCCGATCGCCGAACTGGAATCCGAACGCCAGACCTACCTCGACCAGCGCCTGCTGGTGGACCGGCAGCTCGTCGAGGCGCGCCGTGCGCTGGAGGATTGCGACGCCGAGTTCCGCCGCCTGGAGCAGGAGCGCCACCGCATCGAGCAGGTGCTCAACAAGGTGCGCGAGAACGTCTCCGAGAAACGCCTCGCGGCGCAGGCGCTGCAGTTGCGCGCCGACCAGCTCGCGCAGGCCATCCAGGCGTCCGGCCTCGAACTCGAGGCGTTGCTCGCCGAACTGGCGGAGGACGCCGAGCCCGAGCGCTGGCAGCAGCAGCTCGTCGACCTCGCGCAGAAGATCGCCCGCCTGGAGCCCGTGAACCTCGCCGCGATCCAGGAGCACGCCGAGCAGTCGCAGCGCAAGGAATACCTCGACGCGCAGCTGACCGATCTGGCCGGCGCCCTCGAAACGCTGGAAGGCGCGATCAAGAAGATCGATCGCGAGACGCGCCAGCGCTTCAAGGAGACCTTCGACCGCGTCAACGCCGGCGTGCAGGAACTCTTCCCGCGCCTGTTCGGCGGCGGCCACGCCTACCTCGAACTCACGGGCGAAGACCTTCTCGACACCGGCGTCGCCATCATGGCCCGGCCCCCTGGCAAGCGCGTTTCCAACATCACGCTGCTTTCCGGCGGCGAGAAGGCGCTCACGGCCGTGTCGCTCGTGTTCGCGATCTTCGGCCTCAATCCGGCGCCGTTCTGCCTGCTCGACGAGGTGGACGCGCCGCTCGACGAGGCCAACGTCGGCCGCTTCTCGGCGATGGTCCGCGAGATGAGCGAGAAGGTTCAGTTCATCTTCGTGAGCCACAACAAGGCCACCATGGAAGCCGCGCACCAGCTCTGCGGCGTTACCATGCGCGAGCCGGGCGTGTCGCGCCTCGTCCAGGTCGACCTGGCCGAAGCGTCGAAGCTCGCCGGCGTCGCCTGAGCATTACTTTAAGGAACGAAAAACCATGACCCCCGCCATCGGCCTCGCCTGGAATCCCGCGGTTGGCATCCCGATGCTCTTCGTCGGCATCGTCGTCCTCGTGCTGCTCTGGCTCTTCGGCCAGCCGCGCAAGGAGCAGGGCAGGCGCAAGCCGGTGCAGGAGCAGCCGGAGCGCGCGCGTGAGCGCCGCGAGCCGGTCTTCGGCGAAGAGGGCGGGGATGATGTGGAACCGGTCGCCTCCTTCAGCGCACGCGACGAGGACGCGAACGATCCGCTTTTCGCGCCGCGTCCCGCGCAGGGCGAACTCGACGTCGACCTCCGCGCCGAACTGGAGCGTCTCGGTGCGTCGCTCGCGGGCGAGCAGACCGAGTCCGCCGCGCCCGTGCTGCGCGAGAACCCGGCGCAACGCGGGGCCCGCGTCGATCCCCGCCTCGACCTGCCGTTCGACGTCGACGACGCCGTGACGCCGGCACCCGCACCGATTCCGGCACCGGCGCCCGCGCCTGCACCGCCGCCGAAGGCGCCGCCGCGTTCCGACCTTGGTCGCCGGCCGCCCAGCGCGCCCGTCGAGCGCATCGTCAGTCTGTATGTCGTGTCGCGCGAGGGCAGCCGGTTCAACGGTTCCGATCTTGTCGTCGCGGCCGAGAAGGCCGGCCTCGAGTTCGGCGACATGGGTATCTACCATCGCCTGGTCGACGGTCACCCCGAGAAGGGCCCGATCTTCAGCGTCGCCAACCTGGTCAAGCCAGGCAACTTCGACATGGCCCGCATCGCGACCCTGCAGACGCCGGGCCTGTCCTTCTTCATGGCCCTCCCGGGCCCGATCCCGGCGCTGGACGCCTGGGACGCCATGCTCCCCACGGCCCAGCGCCTCGCCGAACTCCTCGACGGCCTCGTACTCGACGAGGAGCGCAACGCGCTGGGTCGCCAGCGCATCGCGCACATCCGCGACGAACTGCGCGGCTGGGACCGCGGTCACGAGGGCGAAGAGATCAAGTTCGGGCAGTAAGCGGGAGACCATCCGCACGGCCGGCTTCGGGCGGGTTTCCAAGCGCACTCGGGACGCGATCTCGCCTGCCCGGGCGCCCCGCCGTGGGCACCGGCGTGCGCCGGTGCGACGGTGAGGAGGACGGAGGTGCGCTTCAGTGTCCCTCACCGTCGCACCGGCGCACGCCGGTGTCCACGGCGAGGCGATGACACGAGCGACCGCCCTTGGCCGTTCGTGCTTCATCCGTCGCCTCGCACGCGACAAGCCCCTCACCGTCGCACCGGCGCACGCCGGTGCCCACGGCGGGGCGATGACACGAGCGACCGCGCCCCGGCCGCTCACGTTTCTTCCGAGAGACCGCCGCGGATTCACGAACCCGCAACACCCGGATGCGTCACTGTGGAGGCCTTCGCGTGCCCGGGTCATTGGCACGATGCACACATCCGGCCCGGCATGCTTGTGTCCATTGCCCAAGGAACACGAGTCCGATGTCGGCCAGCCCGAGTGCGCCCTTTCGCATCTACTATCTGCATCCGCTGCTCGCGGGGCCCATGACCGCATGGAACGCGTGGATCGATCACGCCGCCTCGCTGGGGTTTCGCCAGCTTCTCGTCGCTCCGCCGTTCGACGCCTCGCCCTGCGGCGATATCTTCGTCACGAGGGACTTCGACCGGCTCAACGCGGCGATCGCCGCCGACGGCGACGCCACGACGCGCCTCGCCCAGATCGCGAAGGCCTGCCGCGCGCGGGGACTCGAACTCTGGCTCGACCTGCCGCTGGACGAGATCGCGTCTGACGCGACCGTCCGGGCCGAGCATCCGGAGTGGTTCCGCGCGGTGGCGGCGCAGCATGGCACGCCGGACCCGCGCTGGACGCCTAGCGAGAGCGACAGCGCGCGCTGGCGTCTCAACGACCCGGAGGTCGTGGACGAAGCGACCGGCTGGTGGACGGATCGCCTGCGACGCTGGGTCGACGCCGGCGTCTCGGGTTTCCGCCTCATGCATCCGCAGCGCCTGCGTGCCGCCGTATGGAAGACGCTGATCGATACCGTCAACGGGGGCACCGCTCGCGCCGCCTTCCTCGCCTGGACTCCCGGCATCACGCCTGACGAACTCGACGGTCTGCGTGGCGCGGGTTTCGAGGCGGTGGTGTCCTCGGCGGCGTGGTGGGATTTCCGTGCGCCGTGGTTCATCGACGAGGCGGAGCGTCTCGCGACGGTCGCGCCCGCGTTGGCCTGCGTGGAAGAGCCCTTCGCGCCACGGCTGGGCGACGAACTGGGCGAAGAGAATCAGCTCGATCACGCGTACCGGCGCGCCATCGCGTTCTGCGCGACATCGCCGGCGGGCTGGATGATGCCGATGGGCTTCGAGTTCGCCGTGCACGACGCGCTCGATCCGCGGCGCGGTGCACCTGTCACGCCGGGGCAACTCGCCGCGAACGCGGCCGTCGACCTCACCGCATGCGTCAAGACCGCCAACGCGGCGGTCGCCGATCAGGTGGCGACGCTTCCCGCGATCACGCTGCATGCCGGCGTGGCCACGTTCCTCGGCGTCGACGGCGCGGATCCTCGCACGGCGGCAAGGGCGACGTTGACCGTGGTGAACGCATCGCTCGACCGCGACGTCGTCGTGACCGCGGCCGACGCGCTGGCCGGGGCCGCGAGCCATTTCGCTCCCTGGACGGCCGCGGACGGCCGCAAGGTGTTCGATCAGGGCGACAGCCTCGTGCTGGAGCCCGGCGCGGTCGTGACGCTGACGGGCACGCCGTCCGCGCCGATCAAGCGCAAGCTCGGCGCGTCGGCGCAGAAGGAGGTGCTGCAGGGTGCCACGTCGGCGCCGCGTGTCATCGTCGAAGCCGTGCAGCCCACGGTCGATGGCGGCCGGTTCCCGGCGAAACGCGTCGTCGGCAAGGCGATTCGTGTCACCGCCGACATCTTCATGGACGGGCACGACGTGCTCGCGGCGCGGCTGCGCCACCGCGCGCAGGACGAAAAAGGCTGGCGCGAGGCGCCGATGGTCCTGGAGAACAACGACATGCATGTCGGCAGCTTCACGCCGACGCGCATCGGGCGCCACGAGTTCCAGGTCGAGGCATGGCACGACCGCTACGCGACCTGGCACCACGAGGTGGAGGTCAAGCATGCCGCCGGCGTGGACATCGCGCTCGAACTGGAGGAGGGCAGGCTGCTCGTCGAGGCGCGGGCGAAGGACGCCTCGGGTCCGAAGGCCAAGGCCTTGCGCAACCTCGCGGCCGCCGCGGCCAAAACGGAAGGTGCCGAGCGCTTCGCTCTGCTGATGTCCGACGCCGCCGTCGAGCTGATGAGCGTGACGGATCCGCGCGAACGGGCGAGCACGACGCAGGCGTTCGTGATCGAGGTCGACCGTCGCGAGGCCGAGTTCGCCAGCTGGTACGAGCTGTTCCCCCGTTCGATGACCGACGACAAGGCGAAGCACGGCACGTTCCGCAACACGATCGCGCGCCTGCCGGCGATCCGCGACATGGGATTCGACGTGCTGTACTTCCCGCCGATCCATCCGATCGGCAAGGCGTTCCGCAAGGGGCCGAACAACACGCTGACGCCGGGGCCCGACGACCCGGGCAGTCCGTACGCGATCGGTTCGCCGGACGGCGGCCACACGGACATCCATCCGCAGCTCGGCACGCTCGAGGATTTCCGCGCGCTGCGCGACGCGGCGCACGAACACGGCCTCGAGCTGGCGCTCGATTTCGCGATCCAGTGCTCGCCGGATCACCCGTGGCTGAAGGAACATCCCGAGTGGTTCGACTGGCGGCCGGACGGCAGCATCAAGTACGCCGAGAACCCGCCGAAGAAGTACCAGGACATCGTCAACGTCGACTTCTACGCCGACGGCGCGATCCCCTCGCTCTGGCAGGCGCTCTGCGACGCGGTGCTGTTCTGGGCCGCGGAAGGCGTCCGCACGTTCCGCGTCGACAACCCGCACACGAAGCCGTTCCCGTTCTGGGAGTGGATGATCGCCCGGGTCCGCGCGAAGTATCCCGACGCGCTGTTCCTCTCCGAGGCGTTCACGCGGCCGAAGCCGATGTACCGGCTCGCCAAGGTCGGCTTCAGCCAGTCGTACACCTATTTCACGTGGCGTAACTCGAAACAGGAATTCATCGACTACCTCACCGAGCTGACGACCACGCCGCCGAAGGATTTCTTCCGGCCCAACTTCTTCGTCAACACGCCGGACATCAATCCGTACTTCCTGCAGACCTCGGGCCGCCCCGGCTTCCTGATCCGCGCCGCGCTGGCGACCACGCTGTCGGGTCTGTGGGGCATGTACTCGGGCTTCGAGATCTGCGAGTCCGCGCCGATGCCGGGCAAGGAGGAGTACCTCGATTCCGAGAAGTACGAAATCCGCGTCCGCGACTTCGACGCCCCGGGCAACATCGTGCCCGAGATCACCCGCCTTAATCGCATCCGCCGCGCCCACCCCGCACTGCAGACGCACCTCGGCGTGCGCTTCCTGCCCGCGAACAACGACCAGGTGCTGTTCTTCGAAAAGCGCGCGGGCGACGACCTCGTCCTCGTCGCGATCAGCATGGACCCGCACAACGCGCAGGCGGCGGATCTCACGTTGCCGCTTGGCGACTGGGGTATCGCCACCGACGCGGCGCTCGACATGCACGACCTCCTCCACGACCAACCCCTCATCTGGCGCGGCTCCACTCAACACGTATGGCTCGGCCTCGGCCAGCCTTACGCCGTCTGGCACGTCCGCCTTCCCGGAGTCTGATCCATGGCAACACGCGGCAAAGGAAAGAAGAAGGCCGTCGCTCCCGATTTCTCGAGCGATCCGCTCTGGTACAAGGACGCGATCATCTACCAGGTGCACCTGAAGTCGTACTTCGACGCCAACGACGACGGCGTGGGCGACTTCCAGGGCCTCATCGACAAGCTCGACTACATCGCGGAGCTCGGCGTGAACACGCTCTGGCTGCTGCCGTTCTACCCGAGTCCGCGTCGCGACGACGGTTACGACATCGCCGAGTACAAGGCGGTGCATCCCGATTACGGCAAGCTGGCCGACGCCCGCCGCTTCATCGCCGAGGCGCATGCGCGTGGCCTGCGCGTGATCACCGAGCTGGTCATCAACCATACGTCGGACCAGCATCCCTGGTTCCAGCGCGCTCGCCACGCGAAGAAGGGCTCCGCGGCACGCAATTTCTACGTCTGGTCGGACACCGACCAGGCCTACGACGGCACGCGCATCATCTTCCTCGATACCGAGAAGTCCAACTGGACCTGGGACCCGGTCGCGGGCCAGTACTTCTGGCATCGCTTCTTTTCGCACCAGCCCGACCTGAACTTCGACAATCCCGCGGTGCTCAAGGCCGTGATGGACGTGATGCGCTTCTGGCTCGACATGGGTGTCGACGGGCTCCGGCTGGACGCCGTGCCGTACCTCATCGAACGCGAGGGCACGAACAACGAGAACCTTCCCGAGACGCATCAGATCCTCAAGATGATGCGCGCGGAGATCGACCAGCATTACCCCGACCGCATGCTGCTGGCCGAGGCCAACCAGTGGCCGGAGGACACGCAGGATTACTTCGGCGAAGGCGACGAATGCCACATGGCGTTCCATTTCCCGCTGATGCCGCGCATGTACATGGCGATCGCCCGCGAGGACCGTTTTCCGATCACGGACATCATGCGCCAGACCCCGGCGATCCCGGAGAACTGCCAGTGGGCCATCTTCCTGCGCAACCATGACGAGCTGACGCTCGAGATGGTGACGGACAGCGAGCGCGATTACCTGTGGCAGACCTATGCCGCGGATCGCCGCGCGCGCATCAACCTCGGTATCCGCCGTCGACTCGCGCCGCTGCTGGAACGCGATCGCCGCCGCGTGGAACTGATGAACTCGCTGCTCCTGACGATGCCCGGCACGCCGGTGCTGTACTACGGCGACGAGATCGGCATGGGCGACAACATCCACCTCGGCGACCGCGACGGCGTGCGCACGCCGATGCAGTGGTCGGTCGACCGCAACGGCGGCTTCTCGCGCGCCGACCCCGCCAGCCTCGTGCTGCCGCCGATCATGGATCCGCTCTACGGTTATCAGGCGATCAACGTCGAGGCGCAGTCGCGCGATCCGCATTCGCTGCTGAACTGGACGCGCCGCATGCTCGCGGTGCGCAAGCGCTACAAGGCGTTCGGTCGCGGCACGCTGAAATTCCTCTACCCCGGTAACCGCAAGGTTCTGGCGTACCTGCGCGAGTTCGGCGGCGAACACGTGCTGTGCGTGGCGAACATGTCGCGCGCGCTTCAGGCGGTCGAGCTCGACCTGGCGGCGTTCGACGGCAGCGTGCCGATCGACATCGTCGGCGGGTCGTCGTTCCCGCCGATCGGTCAGCTGCCGTACCTGCTCACCGTGCCGCCTTACGGCTTCTACGCGTTCCAGATCTGCCCGAACGCGCAGATGCCCTCGTGGCACGAGGTGCCGGCCGAGCCGATGCCCGATTACGAGACGCTGGTGCTGCGCGGCGCGCTGGTCGAAGGTCCGGTCATGGCGCACCACCGTGGCGTCATCGAGAAACAGGTGCTGCCGGGCTACCTCGCGGTGCGCCGCTGGTTCGCCTCGAAGGATCGTGGCATCGAGGGAGTGAAGATCCTTTACGCGGTGCCCTGGCCCGATCGCGGTGACGACCTCATCCTCACCGAGGTCGAGGCGACGCTCTCCGACGGCGGCACCGAGCGCTACAGCCTGCCGGCGGGCATCGTTTGGGAAGACGAGAACCCGAGCGCGCGTGCACAGCAGCTTGCATTGGCACGCGTGCGCCGCGGTCGCCGTATCGGCCTGCTTACCGATGGTTTCGCCCTCGACGCCTTCGCCAGCGGCCTGTTGGTCGGCCTGCGCAACGGCACGGAGCTGCCGCTGCACGATGGATCGGTGCGTTTCGAGACCACCGATGCGTTCGGCGCGGTCGACTTCGATCCGGCGATCGAGAACCGCTGGCTGGCGGGTGAGCAGTCGAACAGTTCGATGATCCTGCACGACGCGGGCGTCGTGAAGCTGTTCCGGCGTACGTCCGCCGGAGTGAATCCCGAGGTCGAGATGGGCCGGTTCCTCACGGAGCACGGCTACGCCAATACGGCACCGTTGCTGGGCGAGGTCGTGCGGGTCGGCGAGCACGGCGAGCGCACCACGCTCGCGGTGTTGCAGGGCTTCCTGCGCAACCAGGGCGATGCCTGGCGCTGGACGCTGGATTTCCTGCGCCGCAGCTACGACGAGTACGGCCACTCGGCCGACGACGAGCGCAGGGCGGAGATCGAGGCCGGTTACGACGCTTTCGCGGCCGCCGTGGGCACGCGTCTGGCCGAACTCCATGCGTTGCTCGCGAAGCCGTCCGAGCTCCCTGCGTTCTCGCCGGAGAAGGCGGACGCGAAGACCGCCGACGCGTGGCGGGATGCCATCCGCGCCCAGGTCGAGCGCGCGCTGGCATCGGTCGATGCCACGCACGAGCTGTCGGAAAGCCTCGCCGCCGAAGCGGAGGCGCTGCGCGGCTACGCCGGCGCCTTGGGCGATCGCATCGCCACGCTCGCCCGTGCGGGCGTCGGTGCGCCGACGACGCGCACCCACGGCGATTTCCACCTCGGCCAGATCCTGGTCGTGCAGGACGACGCGTACATCATCGACTTCGAGGGCGAGCCGGCGCGGTCGCTCGAGGAGCGGCGCGCGAAGACGTCGCCGCTGCGCGACGTGGCGGGCTTCCTGCGCTCGCTCGACTACGCGGCGGCGATGGCTCGCCGTGGCGAGGACGGGCTCGCGCCCGTCGAGGACGAAGGGTTCGTCGATTACCTCGCACGCTTCCGCGAGCGCTCGACGCGCGTGTTCCTCGCGGCTTACCGCGACGTGCTCGACGCGGCACCCGTCCGCTGGATCGACGCGGACGCGCTCGCGCCCGTGCTCGAGCTCTTCGTCATCGAGAAGGCGGCCTACGAGGTCGTGTACGAGGCGGCGAATCGCCCGGGCTGGCTGGACGTCCCGCTGCGTGGACTGCTCAGCGTCGCGCGGGGCGATACCGCGAACGAACTGAAGGAGGACACGTGACCGATCCCCGCACTTACGGTCTCGGCGACGGGGCCGCGATCGACGCGCTGGTCGAAGGCCGGCATGGCGACCCGTTCGCGATCCTCGGGCCGCACACGGTGGACGGGCGGCGCGTCGTGCGCAGCCTGCAGCCCGGCGCGACGGCGGTGGAAGCGATCGACGCCTCGGGCGGCGTGCTCGGCGAGCTCGAGCGCGTCCACGCCGACGGCCTCTTCGCCGGCTTCGTCGATGGCGACGTGGGCTATCGCCTGCGCGTGCACTGGCCGGCCGCCACCCACGAAACGCACGACCCTTATGCCTTCGGCACGCTGCTCGGCGACGACGACCTGCGGCAGCTTTCCGATGGCCAGCACATCGAACTGTTCCGCTGCCTTGGCGCCCATCCGGTCACGGTCGATGGGGTGCACGGCGTGCGTTTCGCTGTGTGGGCGCCGAACGCGCAGCGGGTCAGCGTGGTCGGCGACTTCGACAGCTGGGACGGCCGTCGCCATCCGATGCGCAAGCGCGTGCCGGCCGGCGTCTGGGAGCTTTTCGTCCCCGGGCTGCTGCCGGGCGCGCGCTACAAGTACGAGATCTGGGGTGCCGACGGATCGCTGACCCAGCGGGCGGATCCCGTCGCGCTCGCCGCCGAGCTGCCACCGGCGACGGCATCCATCGTCGCGGATCCGACAGCCTTCCGCTGGACCGACGACGAGTGGCTGCGCCGACGCGGCGCGCTGCATCACGCCGGGTCGCCGATCTCCATCTACGAACTGCACGCCGGCTCGTGGCTGCGCGGGAGGGACGGCCAGGACCTGCATTGGGACGAGATCGGGGAACGCCTGATCCCTTACGTCGCCGGGATGGGCTTCACGCATATCGAGTTGCTCCCGATCTCCGAGCATCCCTTCGGCGGCTCGTGGGGTTACCAGCCGCTGGGCCAGTTCGCACCGACGTCGCGCTTCGGGACGCCCGAAGCGTTCGCGCGCTTCGTCGATCGCTGCCACGAGGCGGGCATCGGCGTGATCGTCGACTGGGTGCCCGCGCACTTCCCGACGGACATCCATGGCCTCGCGCACTTCGATGGCACGCCGCTCTACGAGCACGCCGACCCGCGCGAGGGTTTCCACCAGGACTGGAACACGCTGATCTTCAACCTCGGCCGCAACGAGGTCTCGGCGTTCCTCGTCGCCAGCGCGCTCGCGTGGCTGGAGCGGTTCCATGTCGACGGCCTGCGTGTCGACGCCGTCGCGTCGATGCTCTACCGCGACTATTCGCGCAAGCATGGCGAGTGGGTGCCTAACATCCACGGCGGCCGCGAGAACCTCGAGTCGATCGCCTTCCTGCGCCGCGTGAACCAGCTCGTCGCCGAGCGGCATCCGGACTGCATGACGATCGCCGAGGAGTCGACCGCGTGGCCGGGCGTGACGCAGCCGGTGGAGCAGGGTGGCCTCGGCTTCACGTTCAAATGGAACATGGGCTGGATGCACGACTCGCTGGAGTACATGTCACGCGACCCGATCCATCGCCGATACCACCACGGCGAGATGACCTTCAGCATGGTCTACGCGTATTCCGAGAAGTTCGTGCTTCCGCTTTCCCACGACGAGGTCGTCCACGGCAAGCGCTCGTTGCTGGGCCGCATGCCCGGCGACGAGTGGCAGCGCTTCGCCAACCTTCGCGCCTATTACGGATTCATGTGGGCCCATCCGGGCAAGAAGCTGCTGTTCACCGGCGGCGAGATCGCCCAGCCGCACGAGTGGAACCACGATGCGCAGATCGCGTGGGATCTGCTTGACCATCCCGCGCACCTCGGCGTGCAGAAGCTCGTCCGCGATCTGAACGCCGTCTATGCCGCGACGCCCGCCCTGCACGCGTGGGACAGCGATCCGCGCGGTTTCCGCTGGGTCATCGGCGACGACGCCGCGCAGAGCGTTTTCGCGTGGCTCCGCTTCGCCGAGGGCGCGCGGCCGGTGCTGGTAATCAGCAACATGACCCCGACGCCTCGCCACGGTTTCCGTATCGGCGTGCCCGAAGGTGGGCGCTGGCGGGAGGCGATCAACTCGGACGCCGCCGACTACGGCGGGTCCGGCGTGGGCAACGAAGGCGAGCGTCACGCGCAGTCCGTGCCCTCGCATGGCTTCGACCAGTCGCTGGTCGTCAGCCTACCACCTCTTTCCACCGTTCTATTCGTCGCCGACTGACCAGGATCACGATGCCCGCCTTACCCGAACGCATGCAATCAGGCACGCCCTATCCCCTGGGCGCGACCTGCGACGGCATGGGCACCAACTTCGCCGTTTTCTCCGCCCACGCCGAGCGAATCGAGCTCTGTCTCTTCGACCCCTCGGGCAAGCGCGAGATCGCGCGTTACGACCTGCCCGAGTGCACGGACGAAGTGTTCCACGGCTACCTGCCGCGTGTACGTGGGGGAACGTTGTACGGGTTCCGCGCGCACGGCCCGTACGCACCGGAGGAAGGACACCGTTTCAACCCCAACAAGCTCCTGCTGGACCCTTACGCGCGTCTGCTGCAGGGCCAGGTCCGCTGGTCGGACGCGCTGCACGGGTATCGCGTGGCCTCGCCGCGCGCCGACCTGTCGTTCGACCGGCGCGACAGCGCGGCGGCGATGCCGAAGGCCGTGGTGGTCGACGAACCCATGCACTGGACGCAGGGCAACCGTCCGCACACGCCGTGGAACGAGACGGTCATCTACGAAACGCACCTGAAAGGCTTCACGAGGAACCTCAAGCGCATCCGTCAGCACGAGCGCGGCACGTTCATCGCCCTGGCCGATCCGTATGTCATCGACTACCTCGTCAAGCTCGGCGTGACAGCGGTGGAGCTGCTGCCCGTGCACGCGTACCTTCAGGACCGTCGCCTGACGGAGATGAAGCTGCGCAACTACTGGGGCTACAACACGCTCGCGTTCTTCGCCCCCGAGCCGGCCTATCTTGCGGAGGGGGCGCTCAACGAGATCCGCGCCGCCGTGCAGGCGCTGCACGCGGCGGGCATCGAGGTGATCCTCGACGTGGTCTACAACCACACCTGCGAGGGCAGCGAGCTGGGCACGACGATGTCGTTCCGCGGCCTGGACAACAAGAGTTATTACCGGCTCATGGAGGACAACCCGCGTTATTGCATCAACGACACGGGTACCGGCAACACGGTCAACACCGCGCATCCGCGCGTGCTCCAGCTGGTGATGGATTCCCTGCGTTACTGGGTACAGACGTTCCATGTCGACGGATTTCGTTTCGACCTGGGCGTGAGCCTGGGGCGCGAGGGGGATCGGGGCTTCGACCCGAACTGCGGCATGTTCGACGCGATGCGCCAGGATCCCGTGCTGGCCAACGTGAAACTGATCTCGGAGCCATGGGACATCGGGCCCGGCGGCTACCAGCTCGGCAATCACCCGCCGGGCTTCGCCGAGTGGAACGGCAAGTACCGCGACGACATCCGCAAGTTCTGGAAGGGCGACGCCAACATGCGCGGCGCGCTCGCGGGTCGCCTGCAGGCCTCCGGCGACCTGTTCGACCACCAGCGCCGTAAGCCCTGGGCCTCGGTCAACTTCGTCACCGCGCACGACGGATTCACGCTCGAGGATCTGGTCAGCTACAACGAGAAGCACAACGAAGCCAACGGCGAGGACAATCGCGACGGCGGCAACGACAACGAGAGCTACAACTACGGCGTGGAAGGTCCGACCGATGATCCGGCCATCCGCACCCAACGCGACCGCGTCAAGCGCGCGATCCTGGCGACGCTGTTCTTCTCGCACGGCACGCCGATGCTGCTGGGCGGCGACGAGTTTGGCCGCACGCAACAGGGCAACAACAACGCGTACTGCCAGGACAACGACATCTCCTGGTACGACTGGAAGCTGGCGACCTCGGACGCGGGCAGGCAACTCACCGACTTCGTCGGCCTGCTGACGCGGCTGCGCGAGCAGCACCCGACGCTGCGGGCCAAGCACTTCCTGCGTGGCGACACCGACGTGGTGCCCGGCATGAAGGAGGTCGCCTGGTTCGACGAGAGCGGCACCGAGATGAGCCAGGAAACCTGGGGCTACACGGAGGGGCGCCTGCTCGCGGTTCGCCGCGCGCAGCTGCACGGCGAGAAGCGGGCGGACGTCACGCTGGTGATGCTCAACGCGACGCCGGAAACCCACGTGTTCCACCTGCCGCAGCCCGGGGCGAACTGGCGCCTGCGCTGCAACACGGCGGAGCCTGGCGCGCAGGAGATCCCCTGGAGCGAACCGTCGATCGAGGTGCAGGGTCGTAGCGTCGTGTTGCTCGCCGCGACAGTGAAGCTGGAGAGCGCATGACCGCCGCGTCGTTCCATGCGATGCCTTATGGCTTCAAACCCCTGGGCGACGGACGCACGCGCTTTCGCCTCTGGGCGCCCGACGCCGAGAAGGTCGTCATCGAATTCGACGAGGCGGAACCGACGACGATGCGTGCGCTCGACGATGGGTGGTTCGAGTGCATCTGTCCCGTGGAGGAAGGCGCGGGCTACCGGTTCCGCATCGACGGCCGCGACGGGGTGCCCGATCCGGCCTCCCGTCGCCAGCTCGACGGCGACGTCCATGGCTACAGCGTCGTGACCGATCTCGCCGCCTATCGATGGCGGAATCAGGAATGGCGTGGCCGGCCGTGGCGCGAGACGGTGATCTACGAGCTGCACGTCGGCGCACTCGGCGGGTTCCACGGCGTGGAGATGGTGCTGCCACACCTCGCGTCGCTCGGCATCACGGCGGTGGAGCTGATGCCGATCGCGCAGTTTCCGGGCGAGCGCAACTGGGGCTACGACGGCGTGCTGCCCTTCGCGCCGGCGGCGGCTTATGGCTCGCCGGAGGATCTCAAATCGCTGGTCGACACGGCGCACGACCTCGGGCTCATGGTATTCCTCGACGTGGTCTACAACCATTTCGGTCCCGAGGGAAATTACCTCGGCGCCTACGCGTCGCCGTTCTTCGACGAGTCGGCGCACACGCCGTGGGGCGCGGCGATCGGTGTCGCCACGCCGCAGGTCGGCGATTTCTTTGTGCACAACGCGCTGTACTGGCTCGAGGAGTTCCGCTTCGACGGCCTGCGCTTCGATGCCGTCCACGCCATCGGCAATCCGGGCTGGCTCTCGTCGCTGGCCGCGCGCGTGCGCGCGGCGACGGGCCCCGACCGCTACGTCCACCTGGTGCTCGAGAACGAGGCGAACCAGGCGAACCTGCTCGGCCCGGGACGTTTCGACGCGCAGTGGAACGACGACTTCCACAACGCGCTGCATGCGCTGGTCACGGACGAGAACGAGGGCTACTACGCGCACTACCATCCCGCGGCGATGGAGAAGTTGCTGCGCAGCCTGCAGGAAGGCTTCGCGTTCCAGGGCGAGGCGATGGGAAACCGTCGGCGCGGCGAACCGAGCGGTCACCTGCCCGCCGCGCGCTTCGTCAATTTCGTGCAGAACCACGACCAGGTCGGTAATCGCGCGTTCGGCGATCGGCTGACGACGCTCATCGCACCCGAGACGATGGAGGCCGCGCTGGCGCTGTTGCTCCTCGCGCCCTTCGTGCCGCTCCTGTTCATGGGCGAGGAGTGGGCGAGTCGCACGCCGTTCCTGTTCTTCACCGACTTCCCCGACGAGGATCTCCGCAGGGCGGTTCGTGACGGCCGGCGCAGGGAATTCGAGGCGTTCACCAGCTTCGGCGGCGAGGAGATTCCCGATCCGAACGACGGCGACACCTTCCGCTCGTCGATTCCGTCGCGCGACCCCGACGTGGGCGAGGCACGACGCGTGCTGCTCCGCGAGTTGATCGCCCTGCGCCAGAAGCACGTCGCGCCGCATATCGAGAGCGCGCGCGGAGCGGGCGCGGTAGCGCTCGGTGCGCGCGCGCTGCGCGCGTCGTGGACGATCGGATCGTCGACGCTGACGCTCTTCGTCAACCTCGGAGACGAGGACGTCACGGTCGACCCGCCACCTTCTCCGACATCGGCATGGCTCCACGGCGATGCCGCCGACATCGCGACCCTTTCCCGCGGCGTGCTCCCCGCGCGCCGCACCCTTGCCAGCCTGGAGTCCTGATCCCGTGAACGCCTCTCTCGACGATCGCCTTGCCGTACTGGCCGAACAGGCAGGCATCGACGTGCACTGGCGGGACGCGCTCGACCGGCCGCAGGTGACGCCTCCCGACACCTTGCGCGCCGTGCTGCGTGCCCTCGGGCTCGCGGCGGACAACGCCGACGACATCGAGGCCAGCCTGCGGCGCATCGAGGACGAGCGCAGCGGTCGCGAGATCCCGCGGTTGCTGACCGCCGACGCCGCGGGCCGGCTCGCGCTGCCGGCCTCGCCACGCGGACGGGCCTGGAAGATCCTGCGCGAAGACGGCGGCATCGTCTCCGAGGGCGAACTGCCGTCGAGCGAGCGCGAGATCGCGGCGCCTTCCGAGCCGGGCTATTACACGCTCGCCCTGGGCGACGACGAGGTCACGCTCGCCGTGGCGCCGTCGCGTTGCTTCGGCGTCGCGGACGTGCGCGACGCGCATCGTCCCTGGGGCATCGCCGTGCAGATGTCCGGCCTGCGCCGGCCGTCCGATGGCGGCATTGGCGACTTCACCGCGCTGGAGCTGTGCGCGCGCGCGGCGGCGGAGAAGGGCGCCGACGCCCTCGCGATCAGCCCGCTGCACGCGCTGTTCGCGGCGGCGCCCGAGCGGTACAGCCCGTATGCGCCGTCGAGCCGCCTCTTCCTCAACGGCCTCTACATCGACCCGACGCGCACGAGTGGCGAGCAGACGGTGCGCGCCGTGATCGACACGCACAACCTGCGCCAGGAGCTGGCCGAGCTCGAGTGGCTGGAGCTGATCGACTGGCCGCGCGCGGCGCGTGCGCGCATGACGATCCTGCGTTCGGTTTACGAGTGGGCCTCCGTCGACCTCGCGGGCTCCGAACGTTTCATGGCGTTCCGCCGCGAACAGGGCGAGCCGCTCGAACGGCATGCGCGCTTCGAAGCGTTGCATGCGGACTTCACCGCGCATGGGCGTCCGGGCGGCTGGCAGGGATGGCCGGCGGAGTTCCACGATCCGGCGGGCCCGGCCGTGGCGGCGTTCGCGCGCGAGCACTCGCGCGAGGTGGCGTTCCACGCCTGGCTGCAATGGCTCGCGTCGCAAGGCCTGGCCGGCGCGCAGCAGGCCGCGCGCGACGCCGGCATGAAGATCGGCCTGATCGCCGACCTCGCCGTGGGCGCGGATTCGGGCGGCAGCCACGCCTGGGCGCACCAGGGCGAGGTCCTCAGCGGCCTGTCCGTCGGCGCGCCGCCCGATGCGCTGAACCGGCTCGGACAGGACTGGGGCCTGACGACGTTCTCCCCGCGCGGCCTGCGCGAGTCGGGGTTCCGTGGATTCATCGGCATGCTGCGCGCGGCCCTCGCGCATGCGGGTGGCGTCCGCATCGATCACGTGCTCGGGCTGAAGCGCCTCTGGATGGTGCCGCACGGTGCCGGCGCGACCGAAGGCGCGTACGTGCGTTACCCGCTGACGGACATGCTGCGCCTCATCGCGCTGGAGTCGCACCTGCATCGCGCGATCGTCATCGGCGAGGATCTCGGCACGGTGCCGTCCGATTTCCGCGGGACGATCGGTGAGAAAGGGCTGCTCGGCATCCGCGTGCTCTGGTTCGAACGCGCCGCGGACGGCGGCTTCATCGCACCGACGGAGTGGTCGCGCGAGGCGATGGCGACGACGAGCACGCACGATGTGCCGACGGTCGCCGGCTGGTGGAGCGGTCGCGATGTCGAATGGCGACGCCGGACCGGCCTCGACAATCCCGACGTCGATGAGGCGGCCGAACGCGAGACGGACCGGCACATGCTCTGGCGCGCGCTCTACGCCTCCGGCTCCGCGTGGAACGAGGAGCCGCTTCCCGCTCAGGACGACATCTCACCGGTCGTCGTGGCGGCCGCGCGTCACGTGTCCCTCGCGCCCGCACCTTTGGCGATCTTCCCGGTGGAGGACGTGCTCGGACTGCACGAGCAGCCGAACCTGCCGGGCCCGACCGACGCCGTGCATCCCAACTGGCGGCGGCGCATGCCCGATTCCTCGGCGCGCCTGTTCGACGGCCCCATCGCCCATGCGGTCTGCTCCGCCATCGACCAGACCCGGAACCGTTCATGAGTCCTCCGCGCGCACTGGCGCGCCTGCAGTTCCATGCGGGCTTCACGCTCGACGACGCCGCGGGCGTCGTTCCTTACTACGCTAGCCTCGGCGTCAGCCATCTCTACGCCTCGCCGATCCTGCGCGCGCGCGCCGGTTCGACGCATGGCTACGACGTGGTCGATTGTCATGAGGTCAATCCCGAGATCGGCGGCGAGGACGCGCTGCGTCGTCTCGTCAAGGCGTTGCGCGACCATCGCATGGGCCTTGTGGTCGACATCGTGCCCAACCACATGGGCGTGGGTGTGGGGAACGCATGGTGGATGGACGTGCTCAGGCACGGCCGCGAGAGCCGCTACGCCGGC
Organism: Luteibacter sp. UNC138MFCol5.1; assembly: GCF_900110505.1. Classification (GTDB taxonomy): domain Bacteria; phylum Pseudomonadota; class Gammaproteobacteria; order Xanthomonadales; family Rhodanobacteraceae; genus Luteibacter. Next base: position 144,065 of record NZ_FODZ01000002.1, on the reverse strand, counting down.
TACTTCGACATCGACTGGCAAGCCCCCGATCCGCTGCTGCGGGGAAGGCTGCTGCTGCCGATCCTCGGGGCGGGCTACGACGAGACGCTGCGCGGCGGGCACCTGAAACTGGAACACCGGCGCGGCGAATGGGTGCTCCGGGTCTACGACGATCGCCTGCCGCTCGCGCCGGCGACGGTGGCCGGCCTCGCCGACGATGCCGCGGCCACGCACGACGCGTCGACCGACGAGGGCAGGGCGGCGCTGCATGCGCTCATCGAGAAACAGCATTACCGCCTCGCGTTCTGGAAGCTCGCGAGCGACATGGTCAACTACCGCCGCTTCTTCGACATCAACGAACTCGCCGGCCTGCGTATCGAACGCACGGCCGTGTTCGAGGACACGCACAAGACGATCTTCCGGCTTTACGCCGAGGGGCTGATCGACGGCGTGCGCTGCGACCACGTGGACGGCCTCGCCGATCCGCGCCGCTACTGCCGCCAGCTGCGGCATCGGCTGGAACGCCTTCGTCCGACACGGCCTGAGGGTGCGCCGCGCGACGCCGCGTACCTCGTCGTCGAGAAGATCCTCGCGCACGACGAGGCGCTGCGCCTCGACTGGCGCACGGACGGCACGACGGGCTACGAGTTCATGGACCAGGTGTCGGCCGTGCTCCACGACGAAGCCGGCGAGTCGTCGTTGACCGGTCTGTGGCGCAGCCTCACGGGCGACGCCGCCGACTTCGGTACGCAGGCGGTGCGCGCGCGGCGGCAGATCCTCGTCGACAGCTTCGAAGCGGAACTCGATCGCACCGCGCGCGCGCTGTTCGCCGCGGCGCGCGCCGACGTGGCGACGCGGGACGTGTCGCTGGCCGCCATCCGCCGTGTGCTCGTCGAGCTGCTCGTGCATTTCCCCGTCTATCGCACGTACGCGGGCGGCACGGGGCGCGACGCGTACGACGAAGCGGTGTTCGCCCGCGCGGTCGAGGGCGCGCTGCGCACCATCCGCGTGGAAGACGTCGACCTGCTGCACCTGGTGGCCCGTTGGCTGGGCGGCGAGGCGCCGCGCGCGCTGCCGCCGGGCCCGGTGCGACGTGCGCGCGAACGGGCCATCGCCGTCTTCCAGCAGGCCACGTCGCCGGTCGCCGCGAAAGCCGTGGAAGACACGGCGGGCTACCGATACGGCCGCCTGCTGTCGCGTAACGAGGTGGGCGTGGACGCCGCGCACCTCGCGATGCCCCCTGCGGAATTCCACGCGCGTTGCATCGAGCGCGCCGACACCGTGCCGCACAACCTGCTCGCCACGGCCACGCACGACCACAAGCGGGGCGAGGACCTCAGGGCGCGGCTCGCAGTGCTTTCCGAGGAGGCCGGTCGGTGGGTGGTGACGGTCGAGAGATGGCGGGCGCGTCACGCCGACCTGCGCCAGCGGGCCGAGGGCCGCATGGCGCCGTCGGCGTCCGAGGAACTGATGCTCTACCAGATGCTGGTGGGCGCCTGGCCGCTCGATCTGGCGCCCGACGATCAGGAAGGCGTCGAGCGCTTCGCCTCCCGGATCGCCGCGTGGCAGCGCAAGGCGCTGCGCGAGGCCAAGCGCTGGACGCGCTGGACCTCGCCCAACGAACCCTACGAGGACGCCTGCGAGGATTTCCTGCGCGCGCTGCTGTCGGGCGACGCGGCAGGCGAACTGGCGGCGTTCGCCGGCTACATCGCGGCGCCCGGCGCGGCGAACGGCCTGGCCCAGACGGTGCTCCGCCTGACCACGCCCGGCGTGCCGGACCTGTATCAGGGCACCGACTACTGGGACTTCAGCCTGGTCGACCCGGACAACCGGCGGCCGGTCGATTTCGCGGCGCGCCGGGCGTCGCTCGAACGGGACCTGGCTCCCGCGGAGCTGCTGCCGACGTGGCGCGGGGGAGGGATCAAGCAGGCCGTCATCGCGCGGCTCCTGCGGCTGCGCGCGAAGCATCCTGACCTGTTCGCCCAGGGCGGGTACCGGGCGCTCGACGCGACGGGACCCGCGGCGGACCATGTGCTCGCGTTCGTCCGGGAGCGCCGCGGCGAGCGTCTCGTGGTCGCCGTCGCCCGGCACACGGCCCGCTGGCTGGGCGGTGCCGACGGCCCCGCGATCCCGGCGGCGTGCTGGGAAGGAACGACGTTGCAGCTTCCCGACGGGGACTGGACGTCGGTGCTGGGTGAGGCGACCGTCGAGGGCGGGACCGTCGCCGCGGCCGACCTCTTCGGCGGGCTGCCGTGCGCTGCCTGGCTGTCCCGGCACGGTTGATCCTCGTCGCGAACCCATCGCCGATACGATCGGCTCCCACCCTCCGGTAGCCACCCCCGGAGGTGGGAGCCGATCGCATCGGCGATCCCGCGAAGCGGGCACCTCGCGACAGGCCGCGACCGAAGGGGTGGGAGCCGATCGCATCGGCGATCCCGCGTCAGCGGGCCGGGTGCCGGGGACGCGGCGATTCAGGCCCGGAGAGACTCAACCAGTGCGACGTAATCCCGCATGGCCTGCTCGCGCGTGGTGCCCTTCAGCTTGCCCCAGGCCTCGTACTTGGCCGTGCCCACGAAGTCGAAGAAGCCGGGTTTGCCGCCGTGGACGTCGCCCTCCGACCCCTGCTTGTAAAGCGCGTACAGCCGCAGGAGCGTGTCGTTGTCCGGGCGGTCTTCCAGGCCCATGACCGCGTGGGCGGCCGCCTCGAACCGGCGCTGGAGCTCATCGGACATGCGGCGATCGCCACCGGCACAGGGGAAGGTTCCGGGCTTGTAGCACGGCCCCCGGAGGCTGTCCATGGCCGGAATCCGGCCGCCGACGCGATATCATGGCGGTTTCGCGCGAGAGGTTGTTCCCATGGCCCATCCGGCTGCCGTCCCCGTCCTGACCATCGACGGCCCCTCCGGTTCGGGCAAGGGCACGATCAGCCGCCTCGTCGCCGAGCGACTGGGCTGGCACCTGCTCGATTCCGGCGCGCTCTACCGCGCCGTGGGCTACGCGGCGGGCGAGGAGGGGATCGATCTTTCGGACGCCGAGGCGGTCACCCGCTGCGCCGAAACGGTGAAGATCCGCTTCCGGGCCAGCGCCGACGGCGGCGAGACCCGGGTGCTGGTCAACGGGCACGACGCCACCGACGAACTGCGCACGGAGACGGCCGGTGCCGCCGCCTCCGCGATCGCCGTGATCCCGTCGGTGCGCCAGGCCCTGGTGGACCTCCAGCACGGCTTCCGCAAGGCGCCGGGCCTCGTCGCCGACGGCCGGGACATGGGGACGGTGATTTTCCCCGATGCCGCCCATAAGTTCTTCCTGACGGCCAGCGCGGCCGAGCGCGCGAAAAGGCGCTATAAGCAGTTGAAGGATAAGGGGCTCAGCGTTACACTTGCGGTCCTGCAACGAGAGATCGAGGCGCGCGACGAGCGTGATGCGTCGCGGCCGGTCGCCCCGTTGAAGCCCGCCGAGGGCGCCGTGGTGATCGATACCACGGGCATGCCCATCGATGCGGTGGTGGCGAAAGTATTCGCCGTGGTGCGTCCGTAAGGCGCATCCGGCATTGGTGTCCGCGCAGTGCGCGCGGGCTCTTGGCAACGGTGCAGGGCGTCCCTTTTCAGGCATTCCCGCACCCACAACCGGTGGGTCCCCCGTCCGTTTGCGATCACGAAGGTACGCGAACGCGGGTACGGCCTTTCATAACCCTGGAATCAACATGACTGAAAGTTTTGCCGAACTGTTTGAACAGAGCCAGCAGGCCATTTCCAAGCTGAAGCCCGGCTCCATCGTCACCGGTATCGTTGTGGAAATCCGCAACGACGTGGTGGTGATCAACGCCGGCCTGAAGAGCGAAGGCATCGTCCCCATCGAGCAGTTCAAGGACGAGTCCGGCGCGCTGGAAGTGGAAGTGGGCGACGAGGTCAAGGTCGCGCTCGACGCGCTCGAAGACGGCTTCGGCGAGACCAAGCTCTCCCGTGAGAAGGCCAAGCGTTCGATGGTGTGGGACGACCTCGAGCAGGCGTTCGACAAGGAAGAGACCATCACCGGCAAGATCTCCGGCAAGGTCAAGGGCGGCTTCACGGTCGACATCAAGGATGTCCGCGCGTTCCTGCCGGGCTCCCTCGTCGACGTGCGTCCGGTCCGTGACCCGGTCTACCTCGAGGGCAAGGACCTCGAGTTCAAGATCATCAAGCTCGATCGCAAGCGCAACAACGTCGTCGTCAGCCGCCGCGCGGTCGTCGAGACCGAGTTCTCGGAAGAGCGCGAGAAGCTGCTCGAGCGCCTGACGGAAGGCGCGGTCGTGAAGGGTGTGGTGAAGAACCTCACCGATTACGGCGCGTTCGTCGACCTCGGCGGTATCGACGGCCTGCTGCACATCACCGACATGGCGTGGAAGCGCGTGCGTCACCCGTCCGAAGTCGTCAACGTCGGCGACGAGCTGGATGTCCGCGTGCTCAAGTACGACCGCGAGCGCAACCGCGTGTCGCTCGGCCTCAAGCAGCTCGGCGACGACCCGTGGGTCGCCATCGCCCGCCGCTACCCGGTCGGCAGCCGCCTGTTCGGCAAGGTCTCCAACGTCACCGATTACGGCTGCTTCGTCGAGATCGAGCCGGGCGTCGAAGGCCTCGTGCACGTCTCCGAGATGGACTGGACCAACAAGAACGTCAACCCGGCCAAGGTCGTGCAGGTCGGTGACGAGACGGAAGTCATGGTCCTCGACGTGGATGAAGAGCGTCGTCGCATCTCCCTCGGTATCAAGCAGACCCGCTCGAACCCGTGGGAAGCCTTCGCCGCCATGCACAAGAAGGGCGACAAGGTCTCCGGTCAGATCAAGTCGATCACCGATTTCGGTATCTTCATCGGTCTGGAAGGCGGCATCGACGGTCTCGTCCACCTGTCCGACATCTCGTGGCAGGCATCGGGTGAAGACCTCGTCCGCAACTTCAAGAAGGGCGACGAAGTCGAGGCCGTGGTTCTCGCGGTCGATCCGGAGCGTGAGCGCATCTCCCTCGGCATCAAGCAGATGGAGCAGGATCCGTTCGGTCAGTTCATGGCCACGAATCCGCGCGGCACGGTCCTGACCGGCACGGTCCGCGAAGTCGACGCCAAGGGCGCGACGATCGACCTCGGCGAAGGCGTCGAGGGCTACATCCGCGCGAACGACATCGCCAAGGAACGCGTGGAAGACGCCACGCAGTACCTGAAGGTTGGCGACGCCGTCGAGGCGAAGTTCACCGGCATGGATCGCAAGGGCCGTCAGCTGCAGCTGTCGATCCGCGCGAAGGACGAGGAAGAGCTGGCCGATACGATGGCCGACTACCAGTCCGCCGCCGGCGGCACGACCAAGCTCGGCGCGCTCCTCAAGGAGCAGATGAACAAGGCCGACTAACCGTCGGGCGAGGGGCGGCCAACACCGCCCCTCGCTGTTGTTCCACCGTATTTGCGTCAGTTCGAGAATCACCAGGGGACCCATGACAAAGTCGGAACTGATCGAGGCGCTGGCGCGGCGCCAGACCCACCTTGCGTTCAGCGACGTGGAACTAGCCGTCAAGAGCGTGCTCGAACAGATGAGCCACGCCCTCTCCACGGGCGAGCGCATCGAGATCCGCGGCTTCGGCAGCTTCGCGCTCCATTTCCGTCCGCCGCGCATGGGGCGTAACCCCAAGACCGGCGAGGCCGTCGCCCTGCCGGGCAAGCACGTCCCGCATTTCAAACCTGGCAAGGAATTACGCGAACGCGTGAACCTCGTCGAGGAAGCGAACGCCGCGCTCTGACGCGGCGTTTTTTTTGGCGCGGCCGACGGTCGTCTGCCGTCCCAAGCGCCCGAAACCTGTACGAAAAGCGAACCGGTGGGCACCACCGTGTTCAGCTTTCGGGTACAGTCGCCGGATGCGTCTCATAGCCATCCTTTTCCTCTTGCTCTTCGTCGCCGCGGGCATCGTCTTCGGCGCGCTGAACGCCGATCTGGTGCCGTTCGACCTGGGCTTCGCCCGACTTTCGCTCCCCAGGGGCGGCGCCATGCTCGCCGCGGTGCTGGTCGGCTGGATCCTCGGCGGCATCACGGCCTGGCTGGGCACGTCGCTGAGTCATCGGCGGCGACGTCGGCGCGAGCGTGACGGAAGCAAGGTAGGCAACGCGACCACCGCATGAATCCGATCTGGCTGCTGGCGCTCGTTCCCCCGCTTGCCTTCGCCTGCGGCTGGTGGCTCGCCCGCCGGAATATCGCGCGTCGTTCGGGCGATCGCGTCAACGAACTTTCGTCCGACTACTTCCGTGGCCTGAACTATCTGCTCAACGAAGAGCAGGACAAGGCGCTGGAGGTGTTCCTGCGCCTGGCCGAGTACAACCGGGACACCGTCGAGACGCATCTTGCGCTGGGCAACCTGTTCCGCAAGCGCGGCGAAGTGGACCGCGCGATCCGGCTCCACCAGCACCTCGTGTCCCGGCAGGGGCTGTCCGATGAAATGAAGACCGTGGCCCTGCTGGAGCTCGGCGAGGATTACATGCGCGCGGGCCTGCTGGATCGCGCGGAAACGCTGTTCTCCGATCTCGTCGCGATGGACGCGCTGGCGCCGTCGGCGCTGCGTCACCTGATCGCGATCTACCAGCACGAGCGCGAATGGCACAAGGCGATCGATCACGCGCGCCGCCTGGAGGCGATGACGGGCGAGGACGAGTCGCCGATGATCGCCCAGTTCTATTGCGAGCTGGCGGAGCAGTCGCGCCAGCACGGCGCGCGTACCGAGGCCCGCGACTACATCCGCGAGGCCTTCGTGTGCCAGCGCGACTGCGTGCGCGCGCACATGATCGCGGGTCGCCTCTCGTCGGAAGACGGCGAAATCGAGCAGGCGATCGCCTCGTACGAGGCCGCGATCGCCGCCGACATCGCGTTCGTGCCGGAGATCCTCCCGCCGCTGCTCAACTGCTACGCGCGCTCGCAGCAGATGGACCGCGCCGAGTCCTTCCTGCGCGAGATCATGGAGCGCTACCACGGCATCTCGCCCGTGCTCGCGTTGACGCGGCTCTACGAGGGCAGGGACGGCGAGCGCACCGCGATCGACTTCCTCACGGGCCAGCTGCGCAAGCGGCCGTCGGTCCGTGGCCTGATGGCGCTGATCGACGCGACGATGGACAAGGTGTCCGGCGAGGCGCGCGAAAATTACCTGATCCTGCGCGACCTCACGCGCAAGCTGCTCGAAGGGCAGGCGATGTATCGCTGCAGCCGTTGCGGGTTCGGAGCGAAGGCGCACCACTGGCAGTGCCCGAGTTGCAAGAGCTGGGGCACCGTCCGCCCCATCCACGGCGTCGCCAACGAATGACGCTCCCGGTCTCGCCCGCCGCCACGCTCGCCGGCTGCACGCTCGTCGCGTTCCTCGTCTCGTTCGCCTGCGTTCGCGCGGCGATCGCCTATGCGCATCGCCGCGGCATGCTCGACGCGCCGGGGCGCCGGCGCTCGCACACCCTGCCCACGCCACGTGGCGGAGGCATCGGGATCGTCCTCGGTGCGCTGGTGGGCATGCCCGCCGCGCTGCTGCTCCTTCCCGTGTCCCCCGGGCCCGCGACGGTCGGCGCGTTCACGGTGGCGACGATCGCGGTCGCCGCCATCGGCTGGCTGGACGACCACGGTTCGCTGCCGATCCGCCCACGGCTGGTGATCCAGCTGGCCGCGACGCTGCTGCTGTGTGTCGCCATCGCGTCCCTCACGACGAGCCTCTGGTGGGCCCTCCCGCTGCTCGTCGCCGGCGTCTGGTGCATCAACCTGCATAACTTCATGGACGGCATCGACGGACTCGCCGCGCAGCAGGCGATGTTCTTCGGCGCCGCCTCGGCGGCGCTGGCCTGGGCCGCGGGCAGCCCTGCGATCGCGGGGGCTGGCCTGGCGATGGCCGCGGCGGCGCTCGGGTTCTGGTGGTTCAACCGCTCGCCGGCGCGGATCTTCATGGGGGACGTGGGCAGCGGCACGTTAGGTCTCATGGTTTTCGCAATTTCGGCGATGTTCTGGGCTTTTCGCACGAACTTACTCTGGCCGTCGTTGATTTTTTCGTCGGCCTTCGTCATCGACGCCACTTTGACGCTGCTCGTGCGAATGCTGCGCGGTGCGCGCTGGTACACTCCGCACCGCGAGCACCTGTACCAATGGCTCGTGAGACGAGGGTCGTCGCACCGGAAGGTGGCCGCCGGCTATTTCGCATGGAACGTCCTCGTCTGCGTTCCCGTCGCATGGATCGCGTTCCGCCTTCCGGCGGTGGCGCCCTTGTGCTTCGGGCTCGTGTATCTGGTTGGAGCAGCGGTCTGGCGTACTGGCAAGCGTGGTTGCTTGCGTCGAAGGGAGCGACATGTTTCTGCGTAGGTTCATAGGCATCATCCACCCCCGCACGGCGGTCGTCGCGCACGACCTGGCCATGGCGGCGTTCGCATGGTGGATCGCCAAGTCGTTGCGCTACGCGCTGATGCCCGACCTCGCGCCGGTCACGTACCTGCCGATGGAGTTCCCCATCGTGCTGCTCGTGCAGGGCGCCGTGTTCAACTGGACGGGGCTGTACAAGGGCGTCTGGCGATTCGCCAGTCTTCCCGACCTGTGGAACATCATCCGCGCGACGGTGATCGGCGCGTTGATCATCGGCCTGGCCATGGTCATGTACGCGCGCCTCGACGGCGTGCCCCGGTCGGTGCTTCTGGTCTACCCGGTCGTGCTGGTCGTGCTCCTCGGCCTGCCACGCCTGAGCTACCGGTTCTGGAAGGACAGCCGCATCGACCTGTTCCAGTCGGCGCCGACCAAGCGCGTGCTGATCGTGGGCGCGGATCGCGCCGGCGAAGCCCTGTCGCGCGATCTGCGCCGCGACAGTCGTTACAGCGTGATCGGCTTCGTCGACGACAACCTGGCGCTGCGCGGCGCGCAGATCGGCGGCATACCGGTGCTCGGCACCGTCGACCAGCTCGCGGAGCTGTCGAAGGCCGTCGCGGTGCAGATGCTGCTGATCGCCGTGCCCGGCGCGACGACCGCGCAGATGCGCCGCATCGTGGCGTTCTGCGAAACGACGGGCCTGCCGTTCCGCACGGTGCCCCGCCTGGAAGACGTCGTGGCGGGCAGGGCGCAGTTCAACGAGATCAAGGAAGTCGCGATCGAGGATCTCCTGGGCCGCGACGCCGTGGAGCTCGACTGGACCGCGATCCGCGAGAACGTCAGTGGCCGCCGCGTCCTCGTGACGGGCGGTGGCGGCTCGATCGGTTCGGAGCTGTGCCGCCAGGTCGCGCGCCTCGGCGCCAGCTCGCTGACCGTCGTCGAGATGTCCGAGTACAACCTGTACCGCATCGGTCAGGAGCTCACCTCGGCCTATCCCGAGCTCATCTTCAACGGCGTGCTCGCCGACGCGCGCGACGCCACGGCGATCAACCGCCTGTTCGAGGACACCCAGCCGCAGATCGTGTTCCACGCATCGGCGTACAAGCACGTGCCGATGCTCCAGGGCCAGCTGCGCGAGGCGTTCCGCAACAACGTGCTCGGCACCCGCATCGTGGCCGACGCAGCCGTGCGCTGCCGTGCCGAATCCTTCGTGCTCATCTCCACCGACAAGGCCGTCAATCCGACCTCGGTGATGGGCGCCTGCAAGCGCATGGCGGAAATCTGGTGCCAGAACCTCGCAGCGCATACCTCGACACGTTTCATTACGGTTCGATTCGGTAACGTACTGGACTCCGCCGGTTCGGTGGTCCCGCTGTTCCGCCGGCAGATCCGGCAGGGCGGCCCGGTGACCATCACCCATCCGGAGATCTCGCGTTACTTCATGACCATTCCCGAGGCCTGCCAGCTGATCCTGCAGGCGGCCAGTCTCGGCAAGGGTGGCGAGATCTTCGCGCTCGACATGGGCGATCCGGTGAAGATCCGCGACCTCGCCGAGCAGATGATCCGCCTGGCGGGCAAGCGGCCGGGCTCGGACATCCAGATCGTCTACACGGGACTCCGTTCGGGCGAGAAGCTGTTCGAGGAACTGTTCCACCCGCTGGAGAACTACACGAGCACGACCCACGCGAAGATCTTCCAGGCCCAGCACCGACAGGTGTCGTGGGAACTGCTGCAGACCCAGCTGGCACGCGCCGAAGAGGCCGTGGCCGCGTTCGATGAAGAAACCCTGCGCCGGTGCGTGTCGCAGCTGCTGCCTTCCTTCCGTTGGAGCGAGCCGCAGAGCGACAACGTTCTGCCGCTACGCCGAAACGAAAGTGGAGACATTGCATGACCCAACCCCTGCGCAAGGTCGTATTTCCGGTTGCCGGCCTCGGTACGCGATTCCTTCCCGCGACCAAGGTGGTGGCCAAGGAAATGCTGCCGGTGCTCGATCGTCCGCTGATCCAGTACGCGGTCGACGAAGCCGTGGATGCGGGCGCCGATACGCTGGTGTTCGTCACCAACCGATACAAGCATGCGATCGCCGACTACTTCGACAAGGCCTACGAGCTCGAAGAAAAGCTCGCCGAGAAGAACAAGGACGAGTTGCTCTCGATCCTGCGCGGCATCCTTCCGCGCCACGTCCGATGCGTGTTCGTCACGCAGCCGGAAGCCCTGGGCCTCGGTGACGCGGTGCTTCGCGCCGAAGCCGTCGTCGGCGACGAGCCGTTCGGCATCATGCTCCCGGACGATCTGATCTGGACCAAGGGCAAGGGCGCCCTGCGGCAGATGGCCGATGTCGCGTTCGCGAACGACGCCGGCGTGATCGCCGTGGAAGAAGTGCCCGAGAAGGACACCGACAAGTACGGCATCGTCGACGCCACGGAAGCGCTCAGCGACCGTGCCACGGTGATCCGTCACATGGTCGAGAAGCCGAAGCCGGCCGATGCGCCGTCCAACCTCGCCGTCGTGGGCCGTTACGTGTTGCCGGGGAGCATCTTCGGTTACCTGCACAAGACGACCCCCGGTGCCGGTGGCGAGATCCAGTTGACCGACGCCATCGAGAACCTGCTCAAGGACCAGGGCAAGGTGCTGGCGTACCGCTTCGAGGGCACGCGCTTCGACTGCGGCAACAAGGCCGGCCTCGTGCAGGCCACCATGGCCATGGCGCTGGAAGATCCGAAGCTCGCACCCATCGTCCGCGAGTTCGCGAACAAGGCCTGATCCAGCCGGGGCCATCATGGCCCCGGTTCCCCTGCCGTAGGAGCGCGCCCTGCGCGCGACAGCTTTTTGCGAAACGCAACAGGGCCTGCGGCATCATGCGAAGAGCTGTCGCGCGCAGGGCGCGCTCCTACGGCGCCTTGCCGTCGTTCGCGGAACGGCCGCAACGTCCACCGCATCGGCCGTCGTCCTGGAGATCGCAGCAACGCGCGCCCCGTAGCGGTATCAACGCACCGGCAGCGTCTTCAGGTACGTCGGCCGTCGGAACGCCTGCGCCTTCCGTTCCACGCCGTACGCGATGCCGATCAGCGTCGGCTCGCTCCACTTCGCGCCGAAGAACACCACGCCCACGGGCAGCTCGTGCGCGAACGCGACCGGCAAGGTGATCGAGGGGTAACCCGCGATCGCCGCGGGCGCGGAAACACCGCCGACGGTCGGGTCGCCGCTCACGACATGGTCGCCCAGCACGAGGTCGTTGACGAAGGCGGGTCCCCAGCTCGGAGCGAGCAGGGCGTCCAGCCGGTCCTTCGCCAGCGCGGCGTCGATGCCTTCGGGGCCGGCGAGGCGCTTGTTGCGATCGCGCATCGCGATGTACGCGGGATCGTCGATGCCGCCCTTCGCCTGCGCCTGCAGGAAGAGCTCCTGTCCGAACCACGGCATTTCCCTGGCCGCTTCGCGCGTGTTGAAGGCGATCAGGTCGGCCAGCGTCTTCATGGGCTGGTCGGGGCGGGTGGCGAGGTACGCCTCGATGCCGTGCCTGAACTCGTACAGCAGCACGTCGAGTTCGTGCTCGCCGAGTTCCTTCAGGTGCGGGATCTCCACGTTGTCGACGACGGTCGCACCCTCCGACTTCAGCAGCGCGATCGTCGTCTCCAGCGCGCGGTCGGCGTTCGGCTCGATGCCCGCGAGCTGCCGCACGACGCCGATGCGCTTGCCGCGCAGCGTGCCCGGGACGAGCACGGACGCGTAATCGGAGACGTGCCGGTCGGCTTCCGCCGTGGCCGGGTCGCGCGGATCGCTGCCCGCGATCGCCGCGAGCACGGCCGCCGCGTCCGCGACGCTGCGCGCCATCGGGCCGGCGGTGTCCTGGCTCGCCGAGATGGGCACGATGCCGGCGCGGCTGACGAGCCCGACCGTGGGCTTGATCCCGACCAGGCCGGTCATGGAGGCCGGGCAGATGATGGAGCCGTCGGTCTCGCTGCCGATGGACACGGTCGCCAGGCCCGCCGCGATGGCGGCGCCCGAGCCGGCGCTCGACCCGCACGCGTTGCGGTCGAGCACGTACGGATTCAACGTGAGGCCGCCGCGCCCGGTCCAGCCACTGGTCGCGTGCGTGGAGCGCATGTTCGCCCATTCGCTCAGGTTGGTCTTGCCGAGGATGACGGCACCGGCCTTGCGCAGTCGCGCGGCCACCGCCGAGTCGTGCGGCGCCGGCTTCACCGTGAGCGCGAGCGACCCGGCGCTGGTCATCATGCGGTCGCCCGTGTCGATGTTGTCCTTGAGCAGGACGACGATGCCCTTGAGCGGGCCCTCCGCGGGCTTGCGCGCGATGGACAGCGCGTCGGGATTCGTTTCGAGCACCGAGTTCACCGTGGGGCCCGACTGGTCGATCGTCGCGATGCGCTGGAGGAAGAGGCGCGTCATGCCCTCGGGCGTCAGCTCGCCCGAGGCGTAGGCGGCGCGCAGCACGGCGATGGAGGCGAACGCGTCGTCTTCTCCGGGCTGGCGCGTGGTCGCGGCGGCAACGGAAAACGAGGAGGCGATACCCGCGACGAGCGCGAGCGAGCGGGTCCAGCGGTGCGGCATGGTCTTTCCCCCGGGAGCGGAACGAAGCGTCGCACCGCATCTTACCCAAGGCGCGGGGACATATACTCGACCGATGCCAAGCCCGGTCGCAGCGCGTCGCGGGCCACGCCAACGTGACGCCAGGGAGTGCTTTATGCGATGTCTTGTCCGCCGGCTGGTCATCGCCGCCGCGCTCGGTGCCGCGCCCGCCTGGGCGGCCGACCCGCCGACGGTTCCCGATACCCTGGTCCAGCGCATCGCCGCGTGCACGAGCTGCCATGGCGAGCACGGCGAGGGTGGGGACAACGCGTTCAATCCACGGCTGGCCGGCAAACCCGCCGGATACCTCGTGCGCCAGATGCAGGATTTCCGCCGCGGCCTGCGCCACTACGAGATCATGGAATACATGGTCGCGCCGCTGACCGACGACTACATGCGCGAAATCGCGGCGTACTTCGCCGCGCAGGAGATTCCGTACCGGACGCATCCGGTGCCGTCGACGACGCCGGCCGCCATGGCGCGTGGCGAGCAGCTGGTGACACGCGGCGACACCGCCCGCGGCGTCCCGGCGTGCACGGCCTGCCACGGACCGGGGCTGACGGGGGTGGAGCCCGACATCCCCGGGCTGGTCGGGCTGCCGTACGACTACATCAGCGCGCAGCTGGGTGCCTGGCGCACGAACACGCGCGGGACGGTCGAGCCGGATTGCATGGCGACGATCGTCGGGCGGCTGAGCGACGCGGACATCAGCGCCGTCGCGGCATACCTCGCGCAGCGGCCAGTGCCGGCCGACGCGCACGCGGCGGCGGCCGGCAGCGTGCAACCGCCGCTGCGCTGCGGCGTGCTGGGAGGCTGACCGATGACACGCGCCTCGCGGCTCCTCGCTTTCCTCGCGCTGTCGTTCGTCACGCATGCGGCGCTCGCCGACGATGCCGTCGAACGCGGCCGCTACCTCGCCACGGCCGGCGATTGCGCCGCGTGCCACACGCCGCGCGATGGCGCGCCGTATTCCGGCGGCCGCGTCGTCGCCACGCCCTTCGGCGCGATCCCGTCGCCCAACCTCACGCCGGACCGCGACACGGGCCTCGGCGGCTGGAGCGCGGACGATTTCTACCGCGCGATGCACGAGGGAAAGAGCCACGATGGCACCTCGCTGTATCCCGCGTTCCCGTTCACGTCGTACACGAAGGTCACGCGCGCCGATACCGATGCGATCTTCGCGTACCTGAAGAGCCTGCCCGCGGTGCGGCGGCCGTCGATCGAGAACACGCTGCGCTGGCCGTACCGCGTGCGCCCGTTGATGGCCGCCTGGCGCGCCGTCTACTTCGACGAAGGCGAATACCGGGCCGACCCGAAACGGTCGGCCGCGTGGAATCGCGGCGCCTACCTGGTGCAGGGCCTCGGCCACTGCAACGAATGCCACACGCGTCGCGACAGCTTCGGTGCGCCGATCGACGATCCATTCCTCGCCGGCGGCATCGTGCCCGTGCAGAACTGGTACGCGCCCGACCTGTCGATGGGCCGGCACGGCGGTCTCGCCGGCTGGACGGAAGCCGACGTCGTCGCCCTGCTGAAGACGGGACGCTCGCGGAAGGGCACCGCCTTCGGCCCGATGGCGGAGGTCGTCCTGCGCAGCACGCAGCACCTCTCCGACACGGACCTCGCGGCGATGGCGACGTACCTCGCGTCGCTGCCGGAACGCCCGGCGCCACGGCAGCGCGAATCCGCCGCCGGCGCCCGCGAGCTCGCCTTGCGTGGGGGGACGGTCTACACGGAACGCTGCGCGACGTGTCATGGCGCCGACGGTCGCGGCAAGGGCGACGCGTACCCACCGCTGGACGGCAACGGCTCGGTGACCGATCCCACGGGCATCAACGCGATCCGCATCGTGCTCTCGGGTGGGTTCGCGCCGGCGACCGCCGCGAATCCGCGGCCCTATTCGATGCCGCCGTTCTCCCAGACGCTCGGCGACGACGACGCGGCCGCGGTGGTCACGTACATCCGCCAGGCCTGGTCGAACAAAGCGGCCGCCGTGTCGCCCGGCGACGTGCGCGCCTACCGGTCCACGCCCGGAAGCTGAGCGCGCACGGCATCGGCCAGTGCCTGCCAGATGCCGACGTCCCACGATCGCCTGGCCTGCCCCGAAGGCGATGGCAGGACATAGGCGGGAACGCCCGCGAACGTGGCGGGCTGCGCGCCGTAACCGATGCCCTTGCCGAGCGCGGCGACGCCACCGTGCTTGCTGGTGAAGGCGATCGCGCCGGGCGCGACGCGGCGGATCCTCGCCTCGAGCGCCGCGACATCGAAGGCGTCGACGGGAAGCTCGGCGTCGTTGCCGTAGTGGAATTTCGAAAGATCAGTGAGTCCGATGCCGAAGGAGGTCAGCAGCGGATATTCGGCGGGGTCGAGGAGACGCGGTGTCAGTCCTGTGGCGAACAGCGTTCGCCAGAACATGTTGCCGGGATGGGCGTAGTAGGCGCCCTCGCGCGCCGAGCGCGTACCCGCCGCGGTGCCGCAGAACACGAGGCGCAGCCCCGGTTCCAGGAGATCGGGGAGCACGAAACCATCGGCGGCGGCAGGCGTGGGCATGGCGTGCACTTTACCCGGCCCGTGCTGCGTCACAACAAAACGTGGACATCCCCGGCGCTAGGGTAAGGAGCCATGACTGTATTGGACTGGCTGCCAGACACCGCACAGCCGTGGACCCGGTTCGCGTTGATCGTCGTCATCGCGCTCGTGGTCGCGGGGCTCGCGCGCCGCGTCGTGCACTTCCTGCTGCGCCGCTTCGCCCTGCGTCATCCGATGGGCGCGAGCATCGTCGCCCGGGCGAACGCGCCGCTCGAGGCCATCGTGCCGCTCGCGATGCTCCTGATCGCCTGTCGCGCCGCGCCCGAGGAGCCGGCCAGGCTTCTCGCCTTCATCGAGCACACGATCGCTCTCGGGCTGATCGCGGCGTGTACCTGGTTCGTCGTGCGCTGCGTGGGTGCGCTGGAAGCCACCGTGTCGCGCTTCAATCCCATCGATCTCGAGGACAACCTCCACGCGCGGCGCCTGCAGACGCAGGTGCGCGTGTTGAGCCGCACCGCCATGGTCGTGGCGATCGTGCTGGGCATCGGTGTCGGACTCATGACGTTTCCCGCCGTCCGCCAGTTCGGCGCCAGCCTCCTGGCGTCGGCCGGTCTGGCGGGCCTTGCCGTGGGCCTCGCCGCGAAGCCGGTGCTCGGTAACCTCATCGCGGGCATCCAGATCGCCTTGACCCAGCCCATTCGCATCGACGACGTCGTGATCGTCGAAGGCGAATGGGGCAGGGTGGAGGAGATCACCAGCACCTACGTCGTCGTGAAGATCTGGGACGAGCGACGGATGATCGTGCCGCTGCAGTACTTCATCGAGCAGCCGTTCCAGAACTGGACGCGCACGAGTTCGCAGATCCTCGGCACGGTACTCCTGTGGTTCGATTACGGCATGCCGCTGGATCCGGTCCGCGCCGAGCTCGAACGCCTGTGCAAGGGTGCGCCGGAATGGGACGGGCGCGTGTGCGTGCTCCAGGTGGTCGACAGCAACGACAAGGCGATGCAGCTGCGCGCCCTCGTCAGCTCGGCGGATTCCGGACGATCCTTCGACCTGCGTTGCAAGGTGCGCGAAGGCCTGATCGCGTTCGTTCGCCGCGAGTGCCCGCAGTACCTGCCGCGCCTGCGCGGCGACATCGAGAGCGAAGTGCGCGTGCCGGACGCCCCGTCCGTCGGCCGCCTGTCCATGGGCGGGCGCTGACCGGTCCGAAGCGGGCCTGCAAGCGGAAGCCATCCCCCGCAAGGCCGACGACAGCCGGTCGTGCTAGCGTCTGCGCCAGTTTCCCGATGCCGGTACGCCACCATGTCCATGACCGATCCCGAACACGTCGCACGCCACTGGTTCTCGAAGGGCCTGCATGAACTCGGCCACGCCGAACAGCGCCTGCTCGATCGCCTCGCGAAGCGCAAACTCGTCTCCGAGGACGTCAACGCGGTGTTCCGCTCCGATCTCACCTTCGGCGAACGGCTGGCGGACAACGTGTCGCGCTTCGGCGGCTCGTGGACCTTCATCATAGTCTTCGCCGTGATCCTCATGCTGTGGACCGGCGTCAATTCGTTCGTGCTGAAGCATCCGTTCGATCCGTATCCGTACATCTTCCTCAACCTGATGCTCTCGATGCTGGCGGCCGTGCAGGCGCCGGTCATCATGATGAGCCAGAACCGGCAGGCCGCGATGGACCGGCTCGACGCCGCGAACGATTACAAGGTGAACCTCAAGGCCGAGATCGAGATCATGGGCCTGCACGACAAGCTCGACCAGATCCGCACCGACCAGCTGGCGGCGCTCCTGATGAAGCAGCAGGAGCAGATCGACCTGCTGATGAAGCTGGTCGCCGACGACGACGCGCGGAAGCAGGGCGATTGACCAAAAAAAAGCCCGGCTTTCGCCGGGCTTTTCGTTTCACGTCGCCGATCCCGATGATCAGGGCTGGCCGCGCGAGGCCTTCTTGCGATCGTTTTCCGTCAGGTGCTTCTTGCGCATGCGGATTTCCTTCGGCGTGACTTCGACCAGCTCGTCGTCGTCGATGAAGTCCAGCGCCTGTTCCAGCGTGAACTTGGTCGCCGGCGTCAGCTGGATCGCATCGTCCTTGCCCGAGGCGCGCATGTTGGTCAGCGGCTTCGGCTTGATCGCGTTGACCGTGAGGTCGTTGTCCTTCGCATGGATGCCGATCAGCTGGCCTTCGTACACGGAGTCGCCTTCGGCGGCGAACAGCTTGCCGCGCTCCTGCAGGGGTCCGAGCGAGTAGGCCGGGGTGGTGCCCGCGGCGTTCGCGATCATGACGCCGTTCTGGCGCTTGGCGATCGGCGCCGGGGTGTACGGACCGTAATGCTTGAACACGTGGAACAGCAGGCCCGAACCCTGGGTGAGGGTCTTGAACTGGTTCTGGAAGCCGATCAGGCCACGCGCCGGGATTTCGTACTCGAGGCGCACGCGGCCCTGGCCGTCCGAGACCATGTTCTTCAGGTCGCCCTTGCGGATGCCCAGGCGCTCCATGACGCCGCCCTGGTGGATCTCCTCGATGTCGATCACCAGCTCCTCGATCGGCTCCATCTTCTGGCCGTCGATTTCCTTGATGATGACTTCCGGACGCGACACGGCCAGCTCGTAGCCTTCGCGACGCATGTTCTCGATCAGCACCGACAGGTGCAGTTCGCCGCGGCCCGAGACCAGGAACTTGTCGGCGTCGGAGCCGTCCTCGACGCGCAGCGCGACGTTGTGCACCTTCTCGCGATCCAGGCGCTCACGCAGCTGGCGGCTGGTGAGGAACTTGCCGCCCGAGAGATCCTTGTTGCCGACGAACGGCGAGTTGTTGACCTGGAAGGTCATGCTGATCATCGGCTCGTCGACGCTCAGCGCCGGCAGCGCTTCCGGGGTATCCAGCGCCGTCACGGTGTCCGAGATGGTCAGGTCGGGGATGCCCGAGATGGCGACGATGTCGCCGGCTTCCGCGGAATCCTGCTCGATGCGCTCGAGGCCGAGGAAGCCCAGTACCTGGACGATCTTGCCCTGGCGCTTCTTGCCTTCGCGATCGATCACGGCGACCGGCATGCCCTTCTTCAGGGTGCCGCGCTGGATGCGGCCGATGCCGATGACGCCGACGAAGTTGTTGTAGTCGAGCTGGCTGATGCGCATCTGGAACGCGCCTTCCGGATCGACGTCCGGCTTCGGGGCGTGCTGCATGATCGCTTCGTACAGCGGGGTCATGTCGCCTTCGCGGGCGTTCTCGTCCAGCGAGGCGTAACCGTTCAGCGCCGAGGCGTAGACGATCGGGAAATCCATCTGCTCGTCGGTGGCGCCGAGCTTGGCGAAGAGGTCCCACACCTGCTCGACGACCCACTCCGGACGGGCGCCCGGACGATCGACCTTGTTGACGACGACGATCGGCTTGAAGCCCATCGCGAACGCCTTCTGGGTGACGAAGCGCGTCTGCGGCATCGGGCCGTCCATCGCGTCGACCAGGATCAGCACGGTGTCGACCATCGACAGCACGCGCTCGACCTCGCCGCCGAAGTCGGCGTGTCCCGGGGTGTCGACGATGTTGATGCGGTTCTTGACGCCCTTCTTCTTGTCTTCCCAGGTGATGGCCGTGTTCTTGGCCAGGATCGTGATGCCACGCTCCTTTTCCTGGTCGTTCGAATCCATCACGCGTTCCGCAAGGACGGTGCGCTCATTGAGCGTGCCCGACTGCTTGAGGAGCTGATCGACGAGGGTGGTCTTGCCGTGGTCGACGTGAGCCACGATGGCGATATTGCGCAGGTTTTCGATCGACATGCGTCATGCGCCGGCGTTCAGCCGGTGCACCTCTTTGGTGTGGGAAGCCGCCGATTATAAAGGAAAAGAAAGACTTTGGCATGACGGCCCCGGCGGAGGTCCGCCGGGCCCCCCGCGGCACGGAAAGGCCGGGCGGAACCCGGCGCGGCGCGGCCCGGAGCCGTGGGCCGCGCCCAGGACCGTCAGAGCAGCCCGACCTGCTGGCTCGCCGTGTACCAGAGCAGGCCGTAGTGGCCGTACGGGAACGTGTAGCTGGCCGTCTCGCCCTGGATCTGCGAGGTGTGCACCCCGTAGACGATGCAGACGCCCGTGGCGCAGTTGATCTCGTCCGAGTACGACTTGAATGAGTACATCCTCGCGCCGAACCGCCGGCCGGCGAGGCCGTTCAGCAGGGGACTGCCGATCGACAGGCCCCAGCTGCCGCAGGTGCTGTTCGCCACGTTGTACGGGTAGATGCCGCAGGTATAGAGGCCGCGGAAGGCCCCCGCGATGCCGATGAACGTGTTCACCGAGCCCGAGGCGCCGATGCGGTCGATCACATGGGCGGCGAGGGTGGCGCCCATCGAATGCCCGATGACGTCGATCTTGCCCGTGCAGGACGATGCGAGGGCATCGACGATGGCGTTCTCGACCGGCACCTCTTCGCTGCCGTTGTGGTCGTTGCAGGCGGCGCAAAGGCCGTTGCCCCAGCTCGGGGCG
This sequence comes from Luteibacter sp. UNC138MFCol5.1, assembly GCF_900110505.1. GTDB lineage: Bacteria > Pseudomonadota > Gammaproteobacteria > Xanthomonadales > Rhodanobacteraceae > Luteibacter. The sequence goes on along the minus strand of NZ_FODZ01000002.1, from coordinate 124,165 downwards.
AGGATCTGCGACTCCGTGTAGCCGCGCTGCCGGAGCAGGTCGTGGGTGGCCTGGAAGTCCGAGGGACTGCCGGTGTTGCCGTGCACGAGCACGACGGAATCGACGCAGGCGGCGCGGACGGGGCCGCAGACGAGCAACGACAGGGCGATGAGCGACAGCAGGGAACGCATGGCTTGCCTCCGTGGTGTGACGCGCCTAGACCACTCCCAGCGCGTAGTAGGCGACGATCGCCACGAAGACCGCGAGGGTCTTGATGACGGTGATCGCGAAGATGTCCCGGTACGACTGGCGATGGGTCAGGCCGGTCACGGCGAGCAGCGTGATCACGGCGCCGTTGTGCGGCAGCGTGTCCATGCCGCCGGAGGCCATCGCGGCGATGCGGTGGAGCACCTCCATCGGGATGCCCGCGGCTTCCGCGTTGCGGACGAAGCTCTCGCCCATCGCGGCCAGCGCGATGCTCAGGCCGCCCGAGGCCGAACCGGTGATGCCCGCCAGCGCGGTCACCGACACCGCCTCGTTGACCAGCGGGTTCGGGATGGCGTGCAGCCCATCCGCCACCACACGAAAGCCGGGCAGGGCGGCGATCACGGCGCCGAAGCCGTACTCCGACGCGGTGTTCATCGATGCGAGCAGCGCGCCACCCACGGCCGCCTTGCTGCCCTCGGCGAAGCGCGCGACCACGGGGCGCCAGGCGAACGCGAACACCGTGAGGATGCCGAGCAGCAGCGCGCCCTCGACGGCCCAGATCGCGGCGACCTTCGACACCTCCTGGACGACCGGCGGCGCGGCGCCGACCACGGTCGGCACGAAGGACTGCGTGGCGCCATAGACGCGCGGGATGGCGAGCGTGAGCAGCTTGTTCGCGACGCCGACGACCAGGAGAGGGAGCAGCGCGACGAGCGGATGCGCGAGGCGGTCGCCCGCGTACGTCGCCGGCTCGTCGGCGAGGTCGCCGCCGTAGCCTTCGCCGGCCAGCGCCGCTGCCCGACGGCGCCGTTCGAGATAGAGCAGCCCGGCGCCGAGGATGAACACCGAGCCGAGCGTGCCGAGCCAGGGCGCGGCCCAGGTGTCGGTGCCGAAGAACGCCGTGGGGATGATGTTCTGGATCTGCGGCGTGCCCGGCAGCGAATCCATCGTGAAGGTGAACGCGCCCAGCGCGATGGTGCCCGGGATCAACCGTTTCGGGATGCGTGCCTGGCGGAAGAGTTCCGCGGCGAAGGGGTAGACGGCGAACACCACGACGAACAGGGACACACCGCCGTAGGTGAGCAACGCGCACACCAGTACGATCGAGAGCATGGCGCGCTTCTCGCCGAGCAATCCGATCGTGCCGGCGACGATCGCGCGGGAGAAGCCGGACAGCTCGATCAGCTTGCCGAAGACCGCGCCCAGCATGAACACCGGGAAATACAGTTTAAGGAAGCCGACCATCTTGTCCATGAACAGGCCGGTGAACATCGGCGCGACCAGTCCCGGGTCGCTGAGCAGCACCGCGCCCAGCGCCGCGACGGGGGCGAACAGGATCACGCTGTAGCCGCGATAAGCGACCAGCATCAGGAAAGCCAGCGCGGCCAGCACGATCAGCAATGCCATCGAAACGTTCGTCCCCGGGTGCGGCGCGAGTGGCCGTCGGACGGCGAGTATCCGCAGGTGCCATGCGGCGCGGCACTGTACCAAGGTACAAGTGTGGCCCTCACGGCGGCTTCCTATGCTTCGTGTCATTCGGCGCCGAGGGGGCGTCGCTCATCGGTTACTCGGGGGACGTCCATGAAGCACGCACCGCTGACGCTGGCGATCGGCCTTGCCATCGGTTTCGCCGCCACGCTTCCCGCCATGGCGCAGGACGCCGGACAGGCGAACGCGCCGACGACGGAAGCGAAGAAGAAGCAGCAGGAGGCCACGCAGCTGAACGAGGTCACCGTGAGCGCCCGCCGCCGCGAGGAATCGCTGGAGAAGGTGCCCGTCGCGGTGAGCGCGTTCTCGGAAGAGGACATGAAGGACCTGCAGGCCACGAGCATCGACGGCCTTCAGGGCGCCGTGCCCAACATGAACATCGTGCAGGGTCGTGGATCGTCGTCGTCGGTGAACATCTTCATCCGCGGCATCGGTCAGCCGGACGCGCTGCAGACGTTCGATCCCGGCGTCGGCATGTACGTCGACGACGTGTACTACTCGCGCATCCAGGGCGCGCTGATCAGCCTGTTCGACGTCGACCACGTGGAGGTGCTGCGCGGCCCGCAGGGAACGCTGTACGGCAAGAACTCCACCGGCGGCGCCGTGAAGATCGTGACGAAGAACCCGGGCGCGACGCCGGAAGGCTCCGTCGAGGCCACCTTCGGCAACTTCGGCCGCCGCGAGGGCCGCTTCTACGGCTCCACGCCGCTGAGCAAGGACGGCGCCTGGTCGGCGTCGCTGGCGGGCGCGGTCACGCGCAACGACGGCTACGTGCACGACTACAGCGGCCGCGACTTCAACAACGACGACACGAAGTCGGTGCGCGGCAAGCTGCGCTTCCATCCGTCCGAGACGTTCGACGGCGTGCTCACGCTCGACTACACGAAGATGGACACGGCGCTCACGCTGGGCCAGCCGGTGTCGCCGCTCACCCGCACCGACCTCGTGCGCGGCACGGTCACGTTGCTGCGCCCGAACCTCGACGAGAAGTACGACTTCCATAGCCGCACGTCGTTCCCGCCGGGCGACGGCCAGCACCTCACCCACAAGGGCGTGGCGCTGAACATGAACTGGAAGCTCTCCGACCAGTGGAACCTGAAGAGCATCACGGCCTACCGCAAGCTCGACAGCGATTCGTACATCGACATCGACGCTTCGCAGTTCGAACTGGGCGACGTCTTCGTCGGCTTCCACCAGAAGCAGGCGAGCCAGGAGCTGCAGCTCGCGTTCGACAACGGCAGCAACGTGCAGTCGGTGTTCGGCGCATACTTCCTTCGCGAGAACGTGCCCTCGACGCAGTACGCGTTCGCGGACGATCTCTTCGCCGTGGCCGGACGCACCGTGCCGTTCCTGCGCACGATCGGCGACGACCTCACCACCAAGAGCTGGGCCGGTTTCGCACACGTGAACTGGGAGTTCGTGCCGAGCTGGACGCTGGCCGCCGGTATCCGCTACAGCAAGGAGAGCAAGGATTACGACCGCTCCACCAGCACGTTCTGGGGCGCGCCGCTCACCGCGCTGAATGAGACCGTCGCCTTCGCGCGCGACAAGGACTGGAAGGCCTGGACGCCGACCGTCAGCCTGCAGAAGCAGTTCGATCCGCAGACCATGTGGTACGTCTCGGCCAGCCGCGGCTTCAAGTCCGGCGGTTTCAACGGTCGCGCCAATTCGGTGGCGGAAACCCGCTCGGCGGAGTTCGATCCCGAATACGTGTGGACGTTCGAGACCGGCCTGAAGATGCGCAGCGTCGACAATCGCCTGCAGGCGAACCTCGCGGCGTTCCACAGCGACTACAAGGATTTCCAGGCCCGCGTGTCGGAGATCCAGAATCCCGGTTCGGTGACGCCGACGTTCGCATTCCCCGTGATCAACGCGGCGAAGCTGAAGATGGACGGCTTCGAGGCCGAAGGCGTCGCGCTGCTCGGCGAGGGCACGCGCCTGAGCACGCAGATCGGCTACCTCAAGGCGAAGTACGACCGCTTCGACGATGCGCGCCTCGACCCGACCAATCCGGCGTACAACCCGCAGATCCACGCGCACGTGCCGTTCTCGCCGAAGTGGACCGCGCGCATCGCCGCGACGCAGACGTTCAACGTGGGCGGGGGCGCGCTGACGATCGGCGCCGACGCCTCGTACCGCACGGAGACCTGGCTCAGCGTCGACAACTACGACGCGCTGTCGCAGAAGGCGTATACGGTGGTCGGCGCGTTCGGCATCTTCGATTCCGGCGACGGCCACTGGCAGTTCCGCGCCGGCGTGCGCAACGCCACCAACAAGGTCTACAAGACCGATGGCCAGGAGTTCTCGAGCGTGGGTAACATCCGCACGGCCTACTACGGGATGCCGCGCAACTACTACGGCTCCGTGCGCTACAACTTCTAAGAGGGGAATCCGATGAAACGCTTGCTGCTCCTCGTCGCGCTCGGCGCCGGTGCCGCGTCGGCGGCCGACGCTCCCGCGCGCCTGCCCGCCCTGAAGCTCGATCCCGCGCGCGTCACGGTGGCGGGATTGTCCTCGGGCGCCTATATGGCGACGCAGGCGCAGGTCGCGTATCCGGAGGTGTTCCACGGCGCGGCGCTGATTGCCGGTGGCCCCTACGGGTGCGCGGCGGGCAAGCTCGAAACCGCGCTCGGTTCGTGCATGAAGGGCACGCCGCCGCCGGACGTGAAGGCGCTCGCCGCCGCGGCGAAGACGAAGGCCGCCAGGGGCGACATCGGTCCGCTCGCGCAGCTGGCGGGGGCGAAGATATACGCGCTGCACGGCGCGCAGGACGCGCTCGTCGCGCCGGTCGTGGGCGACGCGTCGGCCGGTTTCTACGACGCGTTGAAGGCCGTCGAGCCCGCGCTGGCGGGAATGCGGGTGGTGAACGACGGCAAGCGCGCGTTCGCACACAACCTGCCGATCGCCGCGAGCGGTGACGATTGCGGCAAGTCGGTCTCGCCGTTCCTCGGCCATTGCGGCATCGACGCGGCAGGGGAGATCTTCGCGCAGCTCTACGGCAAACCGGCGAAGGTCGCGGGCACGGCGAAGGGCGAGCTGCGCGAGTTCGACCAGGACGCGTACAAGGCGGACGGCAAGGACGCGTTCCTCGGCGCGAAGGGATTCGTCTACCTGCCGCCGGACTGCCTCGCCGGCAAGCCCTGCGGCGTGATGGTGGCCCTGCATGGCTGCAAGCAGAACGTCGACCTCGTCGGCAAGGCCTTCGTGGAAGACGCCGGTTTCAACCGCTGGGCGGACGTCTACGACGTGGCCGTCCTGTATCCTCAGACCCGCGCGGTCTTCGCGCCATTGAATCCGCAGGCATGCTGGGACTGGTGGGGCTACTCGGGGGAGAACTACGACACGCGCGCCGGCGTCCAGCTGCGCTGGCTGGTCGACGCGTTGCATGGTCTTGGCCTCCCTCCCATTCGTTGATGCCACCCCGTAGGAGCGCGCCCTGCGCGCGACAGCTTTTCGCGAGAAGCGACAGGATCTGTTCCCCCATCGCGAGAAGCTGTCGCGCGCAAGGCGCGCTCCTACGTGAGCCGGTTTCGCCGTGAATCCCTGGCTCGTCACCCTCGCCGCGGCGCTGTGGCTGTGCATGCTGTTCGGCGTGGCGCTGTTCGGCGAGCGGCGGCCCGCGTTCCTGGAGCGTCGCTGGGCGATCGTCTACGCGCTTTCGCTCGCGATCCACTGCACCTCGTGGACGTTCTACGGCACGGTGACCCAGGCGTCCCGCTCGGGCTGGTGGCTGCCGCCGACGTTCGTCGGCGCGATCCTGATGTACGTGTTCGCGGTCGGTGTCCTGCGTCGCCTCGTCGTCATGGCGCGCGACTACAACGCCGGCTCCGTCGCGGACCTGATATCGGCGCGCCTCGGCCGTCACCGCGGCCTCGCTGCGCTGGTCACCGTGGTGATGCTCATCGGCATCGTGCCGTACATCGCGCTGCAGCTGAAGGCGGTGGCGATGAGCTACGGTCTGCTCGCGCAGGGCCGCGACGCCGAGGCGCCCGCCTGGCAGGACAGCGCGCTGTACATCGCGCTGCTCATGGCCGCGTTCGCGATGCTGTTCGGCACGCGTCGTGCCTCCGCCATGGCGCACAACCGTGGACTCGTGCTCGCGATGGCGTTCGAGTCGCTGTTCAAGCTGGCGGCGATGCTCGCGCTCGGCAGCCTCCTCGTCGGCGCGGCGCCGGATCCGGCGGCCGTGGCGCGCGCGGCCGCGATGCCGCACGACGCCGGCGGCTTCCCCGCGCTGATCCTGCTCGGCGCGCTCGCCATGTTCACGCTGCCGCACCAGTTCCACGCCGGCATGGTGGAATGCCGCGACGTGCGCCATGTGTCCACGGCCCGCTGGCTGTTCCCGCTCTACATGCTGCTCATCTCGCTGCCGATCCTGCCGCTGGCGCGGCTCGGCGACGCGACGCTGGCGCCGCTGGGCGTGCCGTCCGATCTTTACGTGCTGGCGTTGCCGCTGTCGCGCGAGCAGGGCGGCCTCGCGCTGTTCGCGTTCCTCGGCGGCCTCTCGGCCGCGACGAGCATGGTCGTCGTCGCCACGCTCGCGCTGAGCCTGATGGTCGTCAACCATTTCATCGCGCCGGTGCGCGTGCGCGGCGGATGGGGCAGGGGCGAGCGGGGCGACCTGCGCGGCGAGGTCATCACGCAGCGTCGCGTCGCGATTCTCGGCGTCATCCTCCTGGCCTGGGCCTATAGCCGGATGCTCGCCGGCAACGACGCGCTGGCCGACATCGGCGCGATCTCGTTTTCGGCCCTCGCCGGCCTCGCGCCGACATTGCTGTTCGCGGTGTACCGGCCGCGGACGGGTGCGCGCGCGGTGGGCGCGGGGCTCGCGGTGGGCACGCTCGTGTGGCTTTACGTGGTGCTGCCCGCGCTGGTGACACCGGAGCCAGGATGGGTGGAAGCGGGACCCTTCGGCATCGCGTGGCTGGCACCCGACCGCCTGTTCGGACTGGACGACTGGAGCCGCCTCGGGCGGGCCGTGGTGCTGGGCATCGGAGCGAACCTCGCGACGATCGCGCTGGTCGCGCCGTCGCGTTACGGCCGCGTCGCGATGCCCGCGACGGAGCTCGGGCGCGTGGACGTGGGCGACCTGCGGGCACTCGCCGCGCGCTTCCTTCCCTCCGATCGCGTGGCGGCGCTGTTCGCCGACGCGGTGCCGACGGGCGCCGCGGGCGGCGCGCTCGCCGCGCTGGTGGAACACGAACTGGCGGGCGTGATCGGCGCGGGCTCCGCGCGGCTCCTCCTGCAGGTGGTGCATCGCCAGCGCCAGGACGAACTCGATACCGTGGCCGCCATCGTCGACGAGGCCACCGAAGACCTTCGCTTCAACCAGCGCGTGCTCGAGGCGGCCCTGGAGACGATGAGCCAGGGCATCTGCGTCGTCGACGCCGAGCTGCGGCTCGTGGCGTGGAACCGGCCGTACGCGGAACTCTTCGGCTATCCGCCGGACATGCTGCGCGTGGGCCGGCCGGCGGCCGACCTCATCCGTCACAACGTGGCGGCGGGCCTGATCGGGCCGGGCGAGATCGCTTCGCGCGTGGAGCGCCGCCTCGCGCTGATGCGCGCGGGGTCGCCACACCTCGCGGAGCGGCGTTTTCCGGACGGCACCGTCGTGGAGATCCGCGGCAACCCGATGCCCGGCGGCGGCTACGTGGCCACGTTCACCGACGTCACGTCGTTTCGGGAGACCGAGGACGAGCTGATCCGCGCCAACGAGACGCTCGAACTTCGCGTGACGGAGCGCACGGTGGAACTGCGCCAGGCGAACGAGGCGAAGAGCCACTTCCTCACCGCCGTGTCGCACGACCTGCTGCAGCCACTGCACGCGGCCCAGCTGTTCGCGCACGCGCTGCGCACGGGCCATGGCGATGCGGAGACGGCGCGTCACCTCGATGGCGCGCTGGCCGCGACGGAAGACCTGCTCGCCGGGCTGCTCGACATCGCGCGACTGGAGGGCGGCCGCCTGACGCCGCGCGTCGTCGACGTGGCGCTCGCGGACATCGTCGGGCCGCTCGCGGCGGAAAGCCGCGCGCTCGCCGCGGAGCGCGGCATCCGCTTCGACTGCGTGCCGACGCGCGCATGGGTCCGCACCGATCCGCAGCTGCTTCGCCGCATCGTGCAGAACTTCCTCGCCAACGCGCTGCGCTACGCCGGCGGCGGTCGCGTCGTGCTCGGTTGCCGACGGGTGGGCGGCGCCGTGCGCATCGAAGTGTGGGATACCGGGCCGGGCATCGCGGAGAACGACCGCGCATCCATCTTCGAGGCCTTCCGTCGTGGCGAGGCCGCGGTGGGGCAGGGGCTGGGTCTCGGCCTCGCGATCGCGGAGCGCACCGCGACGCTGCTCGATCACCGGCTGGGCCTGCGCTCCTGGCCGGGCACGGGCAGCGTGTTCGAGGTCTCGGCACCGCTCGCGCCCCGCGGCGCGAGCGAACCGGCGGCGGTCGCGGCGGCCGGCGCGTTGCCTGCCGGGCACGCGGTCGTCGTCGACAACGATCCCGTGGCACTGGCCGCCACGGCCAGCCTGTTGCGCGGCTTCGGCTGGACCGTGGACGCGCTGCGCGCTCCCGAGGACGACGCGTCGCCGCCCGACCTGCTCGTGCTCGACTACCACCTCGACGCGGGACGCACGGGGCTCGACGCGTTGCGCGTCCTGCGCGAGCGCTTCGGCGACGTGGCCACGGTGTTCGTCACGGCGGACCGCGACGTCGATCTGCGCACGCGGCTGCAGGACGCCGGCGGCACGGTGCTCTACAAGCCGCTCAAGCCACTGGCGATGCGCCAGGCCATGCAGCGCCTTGCGCCACGGCCCGTCGCGGCATCCGGCTGACGTCAGGGGCCGCTGTCGGCCAGATCGAGCGAGCGCAGCAGCACGCCGGCCTGGGTGCGGTTGCGCACCTCGAGCTTCTCGAATATCGCGGTGACGTGCGCTTTCACGGTGCGCTCCTGCACGTTCAGCCGGTCGGCGATCTGCTTGTTGAGCAGCCCTTCGGCGAGCATCGACAGCACGCGGAACTGCTGTTCGGTGAGGCGCGCCAGTCGCGCGGCGAGCGCGGTATCGCCGGCATCCGCGGGCAGCGCGGCGACCGCGCGGGCCAGCTCGGGCGGAAGCCACTCGCCATCCGTGAGCACGGCGCGCACCGCGTCGGCGATGGTCGCGGGATCGGCGCTCTTGGGCAGGAAACCGGCGGCGCCGTGCGCGATCACGCGCTTCACGACGGAGGGCTCGTCGTGCGCGGACACGACCAGTACCGCGACACCCGGATACTGCCCGCGCAGGGCGGCGAGGCCGGAAAGGCCACGGCTGCCCGGCATGCGCAGGTCGAGCAGCACGAGGTCGGTATCCGGTTCCGCCGCGAGGAAGGCGAGCATCGCGTCGAGATCGGCGACGTCGGCGACCGACGCATCGGGCACGGCGGCGGAGGCGGCCTGGCGAAGCGCGGCACGGAACAGGGGATGGTCGTCGGCGACGAGGATGCGGGTCATCGGGCGAGACGGTAACGGCGTAACGCGTCCGCGTCGAGTGCGCCTGCCCTTTCGTACGATGGCGCGACGCCGCGCGCTTGCTATCGTGGCCCGATGTCACGCATCTTCCCCCTGGCCGTCATCGCCGCCGCTTCCCTCGGTGTCCTCTCCTGCGCGACGGCGCCCGCCACGAGGAAAGGCTCCATGTCCGCACCCGATCGCTTCGGCGACGTCCGCATCACCGAGCATCGCCACGGCGACGACCTGCTGAGCGCGGGCCTCGGATTGCGCGGTCTGGCCGGCACCACCACGGCGTTCGCGCAGCCGGCGTCGCCGACGCCGGCGGAACTGCGGCGCCGCGCGATCCAGGCGAGCTGGAAGGGCATCGCGGACCTCGGCCCGCTCGGCGGCTTCGGCACGGTCTATGGCGGCGTACCCGACGTCCCCGGCCGCGAATTCACCGCGTTCGCGACGTTGCCGGGCGCCCATGCGCCGCATCGCGTGCTGCTCCAGGTGCCCGACGATTTCGACCGGGCGAAGCGCTGCCTCGTCGTCACCGCGTCGTCGGGTTCGCGTGGCATCTATGGGCCGATCGCCCTCGCGGGTGCATGGGGCCTGCCGCGCGGCTGCGCGGTGGCATACACCGACAAGGGCACCGGCGCGGGTTATTTCGATCCGGTGGACGGCAGTGGCGTGGCGCTCGACGGCACGCGCGCGAAGGCGGGAACCGCGCCCCTGGAATTCGAGCCGAAGGGGCTCGCCCCGGACGCCGGCATCGCGGTGAAGCACGCGCATTCGGGCGACAACCCGGAAGCCGACTGGGGCCGGCATGTCCTGCAGGCGGCGCGCTTCGGCCTCGCGATGCTCGATCGCGCGTTTCCCGCCGAAGCGCCGTTCACGGCGAACAACACCCGCATCATCGCGACCGGCCTGTCGAACGGCGGCGGCGCGGTACTGCGCGCGGCCGGCGACGACGAGGACGGCATCCTCGCCGCGGTGGTCGCGCTCGAGCCGAACATCCACGTCGAGGGCCGCGGCCGTCCGTTCTACGACTACGCCACCGAGGCCGCGCTCCTCCTGCCGTGCGCGCTGGCGGCCCCCGAATTCGACGGCCTGCCGTTCGCCCGCGTCGCGCACGCCGCGCCGCCCGCCTGGGCGATCCGCTGCGCGTCGCTGCGAGCGCATGGCCGGCTCATTGGGAATACCCCCGCCGCTCAGGCCTCCGAGGCGCTCGCGATGCTGCGGGCCTCCGGCTGGCAGGACGACGCGCTGAAGGTCGGCGCGTCGTCGACGTCGCTCGATCTCTGGCGCGCGGTCACCGCGGCCTATGCCAGCGCCTACCTGCGGCGGCCGGCCGACGGCATGCCCTGCGGTTTTTCCTATCGGGCCCAGCACACGGCGGGCGTCGCGGCCCCCGCGGACGCCGTGGTCCGGGCCGCCTGGTGGGCGGACGGTTCGGGCGTGCCGCCCGGGGCCGGCGTACTCCTGGCGGGCGGCACCGACGTCTCGCTCGATCCGACGCTGCCGGGCAACCTGTGCCTCGGCGCGCTGTGGACGGGGCAGGGCGACGAGGTCCGCGCGCTCCACGCGGGGGTGGCTGCCACGGCCGCGGCGTTGCCGCGCGCGGGGCTGCCGGTGTTCGTGGTGCACGGCGCCCAGGACGGCCTGATCCCGGTGGCCTTCAGCTCCGATCCGTATGTGGCGTGGCTGCGCGCCTCGGGCCGCTCGCCCGTGTACTGGAAGGTGCCGTACGCGCAGCACTTCGACGCCTTCCTCGCGTTTCCCGATTTCGGCGACCGGCACACGCCGCTGCTGCCTTTCGGCTATGCGGCGCTGGATCGGGCCTGGGCGCATCTCGCGGAAGGCCGGCCGCTGCCCGAGGACGCCGCGGTGCGGGATGCCCGCCCGCGTGGCCCGGGCGCGCTCACACCGGCGGCGCTCGGGTTGCCCGTGCGTTGACGGTCGTCACGTCTTCTCGCTTGAACTCTTGGGGAACGGGCGCCATCTTCGGTAGCCTTGCAGCCCCTCCGGACCGGTCGCGCCGTGCGATCGTTCCGCATTTCAACGAGTTACAGGAATCGCGATGACCATCAACGTCACCATGAAGACGAGCAAGGGCGACATTCACCTTCGCCTCCACGACGACAAGACCCCGCTGACGGTCGCCAACTTCGTCAACCTGGCCAAGCGTGGCTACTACGACGGCCTGTCGTTCCACCGCGTCATCGCCGACTTCATGATCCAGGGCGGCTGCCCCGAGGGTTCGGGCCGCGGCGGTCCGGGCTACCGCTTCGGCGACGAGTTCGACAGCAGCCTCAAGCACGACAAGCCGGGCATCCTGTCGATGGCCAACGCGGGCCCGGGCACCAACGGCTCGCAGTTCTTCATCACGCACGGCGCCACGCCGTGGCTCGACGGCAAGCACAGCGTCTTCGGTGAAGTGGTCGGTCCGGACGACCAGAAGGTCGTCGACAAGATCCGCCAGGACGACACCATCGAGAAGGTGGAAGTCTCCGGCGACGTCGACGCGCTGCTCGAGAAGCAGGCCGCGAAGGTGAAGGAATGGAACACGGTGCTGGACGCGCGCTGAGCCGTCCGGGCCCGATCCGAAAACGCCGCCTCCGGGCGGCGTTTTCGTGTCCGGGCCCGCTGCCGCGGGATCGCCGATACGATCGGCTCCCACCCTCTTGCCTGGGCACGGCAGGTACCTCGCTCGCCGTGTTAAAATGGCGGCCTTTGCCCTGTCCCCGTCAGAGGAAACGATGCCGCAGCTCGCCAAGCGTATCGGTCGTGCCAAGCCCAGCGCGATCATGGTCATCGCCGAGAAGGCCAAGCGCCTGAAGGCCGAAGGACGCGACATCGTCAGTTTCTCGATCGGCGTGCCCAACTTCCTCCCCGGCGAGCACGTGTATGCCGCCGCCCGGGAGGCGCTGGCGAAGGATTCCGGCCAGTACGGCAGCAACCGCGGCCCCGACGCGCTGGTCGACGCCTTCCTCGCGCACATCGAAGCGCTGGGCCTCACGGGCTACAGCCGCGCGAACGTCAGCACCGGCGTGGGCGCCAAGCAGATCCTCTACAACCTCGCCGAGGCCCTGCTCGACGAGGGCGACGAGATCGCCTTCCCGGCGCCGTACTGGACGAGCTACCTCGACATCGCCGAGATCGTCGGCGCGAAGATCAACATCCTGCCGTGTCCGCCGGAGCAGCACTACAAGCTCACGCCGGCGCAGCTCGAGGACGCGCTGAAGCGCAAGCCGCGCGTGTTCCTCTTCAACAACCCGTCGAACCCCACCGGCATGGTGTACACGCGCGACGAGATCGCCGCGCTGGCCGACGTGATCGCGAAGTATCCCGATACCTGGATCATCACCGACGACATCTACAACACGATGGTCTTCGACGGTGTCGGCTATCACAACTTCGTGCACGTGCGCCCCGAACTGAAGGACCGCGTGATCTTCGTCGACTCGCTGTCGAAGACCTACGGCATGCCCGGCTGGCGCGTGGGCTTCATCGCCGCGCCGGAAGCCGTGGCGCTCGCGGTGACCACGCTCAATTCGAACCACATCACGAGCCTGCCGGAAGTCGTCACCGCCGCGGCGGTCGCCGCGCTGGCCGGTCCGCAGGACATCCCGGCGGCGAAGTGCGTCGAGTTCGCGGCCAAGCGCGATCGCGTCTACGACGCGCTCGTGTCGATTCCCGGTGTCGTCTGCCCGCGTCCGCAGGGCGCGTTCTACGCGTTCCCCGACATCTCGGCGGCCTTCGGCAAGAAGCACGGCGGCGTCGAGATCACGTCCGACGTCGACTTCTGCGCCGCGCTGCTCGATGCCAAGGGCGTCGCCTGCGTTCCGGGTTCGGCCTTCGGTGAGCCGCGCGCGCTGCGCATTTCCTATTCCTGCCCCGACGAGGCGCTCGACAAGGGCATGGCCCGCATCGTCGAGTTCTTCGCCGAGCTCAACTGATCGAAGTCCCACGCGATATACCTGAGGAGTCGTAAGATGAAAGCACCCGTTCGCGTTGCCGTCACCGGCGCTGCCGGCCAGATCGGCTATGCCCTCCTGTTCCGTATCGCCGCCGGCGACATGCTGGGCCCGGACCAGCCGGTGATCCTCCACCTGCTCGAGATCACCCCGGCGCTGCCCGCGCTGCAGGGTGTCGTGATGGAACTCAACGACTGCGCCTTCCCGACGCTCGCGGGCGTCGTCGCCACGGACGACGTGAACGTCGCCTTCAAGGACGTCGATTACGCGCTGCTCGTCGGCGCGCGTCCGCGCGGTCCGGGCATGGAGCGCAAGGACCTGCTCGAAGCCAACGGCGCCATCTTCGGCCCGCAGGGCAAGGCCCTGAACGATCACGCCAAGCGCGACGTGCGCGTGCTGGTCGTCGGTAACCCGGCCAACACCAACGCGCTGATCGCGCAGCAGAACGCTCCGGACCTCGATCCGAAGTGCTTCACCGCGATGGTCCGCCTCGACCACAACCGCGCGCTGTCGCAGCTCGCCGAGAAGACCGGCACGCATTCGACGGACATCAAGAAGCTGACGATCTGGGGCAACCACAGCTCGACGCAGTACCCGGACCTCCACGAGACCACCGTGAAGGGCAAGGCCGCGCTCGAGCAGGTCGACCAGGCCTGGTACGAGAGCGAGTTCATCCCGACCGTGCAGCAGCGCGGCGCGGCGATCATCAAGGCGCGCGGCGCGTCGTCGGCCGCCTCGGCCGCCTCGGCCGCGATCGACCACATGCGCGACTGGACGCTCGGCACGGCCGAAGGCGACTGGGTCTCGATGGCGATCCCCTCCGACGGCTCGTACGGCGTCGAGCCGGGCGTGATCTTCGGTTACCCGGTGACCGTCAAGGACGGCAAGTACGCGATCGTGCAGGGCCTGGCGATCAACGCGTTCTCGCAGGCGCGCATCGACGCGACCGAGAAGGAACTGCGCGAGGAGCGCGCGGGCGTGGAGCACCTGTTCGCGAAGTAAGCCGCGAGCGTGCGATGCGAAGCGAAAGGCCGCGCCGCGAGGCGCGGCCTTTTTCGTGATCGACCTGGTGGGAAGCGCGCTGGCGCGCGAACGGTTCTTGCCGCAAGCTGGTTCGCGAGCCGGCGCGCTTTTCACCAGCGCTCGCCCGGTTTACTCCACCGATACGCTCGTTGCGGAATGCTCCCGACATGGCCCATAGCTCGAAACTCGTCGTCTACGTCGCGCTCGCCGCCAACATCGGCATCGCGATCGCGAAGTTCATCGCCGCGGCCATCAGCGGCAGTTCCAGCATGCTGTCGGAGGGCGTGCATTCGCTGGTCGACAGCGTGAACGAGATCCTGCTGCTCTACGGGCTGCGCCGCTCGCGCCAGCGACCCAACCGGCAGAATCCGCTCGGCTTCGGGCGCGAGCTGTACTTCTGGAGTTTCATCGTCGCGCTGCTGGTGCTGGCGCTGGGCGCGGGGTTCTCCCTCTACGAAGGCGTCAACCATATCCTGGTGCCCGAGCCGCTCGGCGACCCGACGGTCAACTACGTCGTGCTGGCGGTGGGTGCGCTGTTCGAAGGAAGCTCGTGGTGGCTGTCGCTGAAGAGCGTGCAGCGGAAGAAGGGCAGCCTCGGCTACTTCGAGGCGTTCCGTAATACGAAGGACCCGACGACCTATTCGGTGCTGTTCGAGGACAGTGCCGCGCTGCTTGGCCTCGGCATCGCCGCCATCGGCGTGTATCTATCCCACGCGCTCGGCGACCCGCGCATCGATGGCTGGGCGTCGATCGGCATCGCCGTCGTGCTGGCGCTGGCATCGGCGATGCTGGCGCGCGAGAGCAAGGCGCTGCTCATCGGCGAACCGGCGCAGCCGAACCTGCTCGCGAAGGTGTGCGGCATCGCGGGGCAGGTGCAGGGGGTGGAGGCGGTCAACGGCGTGCTGACCGTGCAGGTCGGCCCGGACCAGGTGCTGGTGGCGCTGTCGATGGCGTTCGACGATCACCTGACCACGGTGGAGATCGAGGAGCGCGTGCGCACCATCGAAGCGCGTACCAAGGAGGCGAACCTGCCGATCGTCGCGCTGTTCATCAAGCCGCAGACGCCGGAAGGCTGGCGGGCCCGGTTGCGCGAACTCGACGGGCGTTGAGGTGCCGGCGAGGGGCGGGAGCCGATCGTATCGGCGATGAGCGGTGCGCCGCCGTCGCGGGTGCGAGCGGCGGCGCATGCCGTATCAGGAGTGCTCGCCTTCCTTCGGCGGCTTGCCACGGCCTTCGATGTGACCACCGAAGCCCATGCGCATCGCGGACAGCAGGCGCTCGGCGTAGGTGTGGTCCTGGCGCGAACGGAAGCGGGCGAACAGGGCGGAGGTCAGCACTTCGGCCGGCACGGCCTGCTCGATGGCCGCGTTGACGGTCCAGCGGCCTTCGCCGGAGTCGTCGACGTAACCGGAGTAGTTGTCGAGCTCCGGACCCTTCGCGAGCGCGCTGGCGGTGAGGTCGAGCAGCCACGACGAGACCACGCTGCCGCGACGCCAGACTTCGGCGATGTCGGCCATGTCGAGCTCGTAGCGCTCGCGCTCCGGCAGGTGCGCGGCGTTGCGGTTCTTCAGGATGTCGAAGCCTTCCGCGAACGACTGCATCATGCCGTACTCGATGCCGTTGTGGATCATCTTGACGAAGTGACCCGCGCCGGCCGGACCGGCGTGCATGTAGCCGTTCTCGACGCGCGGATCGCGGCCATCGCGGCCTTCGGTGCGCGGGATGTCGCCGGCGCCCGGTGCGAGCGTCTTGAAGATGGGATCGAGGTAGTCGACGGTCGGCTTGTCACCGCCGATCATCATGCAGTAGCCGCGATCGAGGCCCCACACGCCGCCGGAGGTGCCGACGTCCACGTAGTGGATGCCCTTGGTGGCGAGTTCCTCGGCGCGGCGGGCGTCGTCCTTGTAGAACGTGTTGCCGCCGTCGATGATGACGTCGTCCTTGCCGAGCAGGCCGGACAGGTTCTGGATCGTGTTCTCGGTGATCTCGCCGGCGGGCAGCATCACCCACACGACCTTCGGCGACGGCAGGGCCGCTACCAGCGCCTCGACCGAAGTGACGGCTTCGCCGCCGTCCTTCGCCAGCGCCGCGCGGGCGCCCTCGGCGTTGTCATAGACCACGGTCTGATGACCGTCCCTCATCAGGCGGCGGGCGATATTGCCGCCCATGCGGCCCAGTCCGATCAAACCGATTTTCATGCGTGGGTTCCTCGATGTGTGCAACGTGGGGAATATGCGGATACCCGCCGTGGATGCAAGGTATACATAGGGATGTCCGGCGCGGCACCGCGTCCGCCGGACCCATCCACGCATGCTCCGGCCGCGGGGGTTAACCCCGTCATAGTGCGTCCTGGAGGCCGCGAAGTCGACCTTCGATGACTTACGGCAGGCTGGAGCGGGGCTTCGCCGCGCGGGTATCCTCAGCGGTCGTCCCTTCAAGTGCGCCCGATGAAAACATCCGCCGTCCGCCTGTCGCTCGCCGCCATCGCCCTGATCGGGACGCTCGGCGCCTCGGCCGCCACGTTCGATCCCCGCGAGGTCTTCGCACCGTTCGTCTATCCGCAGCCCGTCAACGCCTACCGCTCCGGCAGCGGCATGCCCGGCCCGCTGTTCTGGCAGAACCGTGCCGACTACGACCTGGCCGCGACGCTGGACCCGGTCGCCAACACGATGACGGGCAGGGCGACGATCCATTACACGAACGACAGCCCGGACGCGCTCGACGTGCTCTGGCTGCAGCTGGACGAGAACCGCTTCACCGCGGACGCGCGCGGGAACTTCACGGCCGGCAAGACCGAGAAGCGGCACACCGACGGGTTCCGTATCGCCTCGGTGACCGTGGGCGGGAAAGCGGCGACCTATGTGGTCAGCGACACGCGCATGCAGGTGCGCCTTCCCGAGGCGGTCGCGGCGCGCGGCGGCAAGGTGAGCGTCACGATCGCGTATTCCTACGATCTGCCCGGCGACTTCGGTGGACGCACCGGTTTCGCGCCGTCGAAGAACGGCGACATCTACGAGATGGCGCAGTGGTACCCACGCATGTGCGTCTACGACGACCTGCGCGGCTGGGACACGGCGCCCTACCTCAACAGCGAGTTCTACCTCGAGTACGGCGACTTCGATTATGCGATCACCGTGCCCTCGGACATGATCGTCGCCGGTTCCGGCGAGCTGGTGAATCCGGAGGACGTGCTCACCGCGACGCAGCGCGAGCGCCTGGCGAAGGCGCGCGAGAGCGACGCGACCGTCATGATCCGCACGCCCGAGGAGGTCACGCAGGCGTCGAGCCGGCCGAAGCAGGGCGGCACGCTGACGTGGAAGTTCCGCATGCGGAACACGCGCGACGTCGCCTTCGGCGCGTCGAAGGCGTACGTGTGGGACGCGGCGCGCATCAACCTGCCGGAAGGCCGCAAGGCGCTCGCGATGTCCGTATATCCGGTGGAGAGCGTCGGCGAGAAGGGCTGGGGTCGTTCGACGGAGTACCTGAAATCGTCGGTCGAGCACTTCTCGACGAAGTGGTACCCCTATCCCTACCCGGTGGCGATCAACGAAGCGGGTTCCGCCGCGAGCGGCATGGAATACCCGGGCATCGTGTTCGATCCCATGAAGGCGCCGGCCAAGGCGCTGCACATGGTGACCGCGCACGAGATCGGGCACACGTGGTTCCCGATGATCGTGGGCAGCGACGAGCGCCGCAACGCGTGGATGGACGAAGGGTTCAACACCTTCATCGACGTGTACGAGGCGGACGCCTTCAACCACGGCGAGTTCGCGCCCAAGCGCGACGGCGAATACGCGCCGAAGGGCGGCAACCCCGTCGACGAGATCCTGCCCCTGCTGGCCGACGCCGACGCGCCGCCGCTGCTGATCGGCGCCGACATGGTCAAGGAGAAGTACCGCCACCCGGCCACGTATTTCAAGGCGGCACTGGGCCTCGTGCTGCTGCGCGAGGAGATCATCGGGCCGGAGCGTTTCGACCCGGCGTTCCGCAAGTACATCGCGACCTGGGCCTACCGCCACCCGACGCCCTCGGACTTCTTCCGGCTGATGGAAAGCCAGGCGGGCGAGGACCTGTCCTGGTTCTGGCGCGGCTGGTTCGCCAACAACTGGCAGCTCGACATGGCCGTGACGGCGATCGACGGCGGGACCGTGACGGTGGAGAATCGCGATCGCCTGGTCATGCCCGCGACGCTGCGGGTGACCTTCGACGACCGGACCACGCGCGATATCCGCGTGCCGGTGGAGACCTGGCAGCAGCACACGAGCTTCGGCGTGAGCGTGCCCGGCGGTCGCCGGATCGTCCGCGCCGAGATCGACCCCGACCACCGGATCCCGGACCGGGACCGGTCCAACAACCTCTGGCCGCGCTGAGGAGCGTCATGTCGCCGCGCAAGGCAGCCATCTCGGACCTGTTCGCCATCGTCGTCGCGGCGGTGGCGTGGCCGGCGCTGCTGCTGCAGTACTGGCTCATGTTCTGGTCGGCGTCTCCCGGCGTCGTGACGGTGCGCTTCTTCAGCTACTTCACGATCCTCTCCAACGTGCTCGTCGCGCTGGTCGCGGCGGCGGCCGCCACGGGCGGCAACTGGAAGCCGTTGCGCGGCCTGCGCCGTCCGGCGGTCCGGGGGCTCGCGGCGCTCTGCATCGCGGTGACCTGCCTGGTCTACGCCACCGTGCTGCAGGGGCAGTGGCATCCGCTCGGGCCGCAGCTGGTGGCCGATCGTGTCCTGCATTACGTCGTACCGGTGCTGTACCTGGCCTGGTGGGTGTTCCTGCTGCCGCACGGCGAGCTGGCGTGGCGAGACGCGGCGCGATGGCTGCTATTCCCCTTCGCGTTCTGTCTCTGGACGTTCGCGCGCGGCAGCGTCGTGCACGAGTATCCGTACCCGTTCATGGACGTCGACAGGCTCGGTTACCCGGCCGTGCTGCTGAACTCGTGCATCGTCGGGGCGTTGTTCCTCGTCCTGGGCGCGGGCCTGGTCGCGATCGACCGGGCACTCCGGAATCGGTAACGTCGAGGGGCTACAATGGCGGAATGATCTTCCGCTGGTTCGAATCCCTCATCGACATCTTCCGCGACGCGCCCGACCGGGCGCCGCCGAAGGGCGTCGTCCGCTTCTACGCGTATTACCTCGGCCAGGTGTGGAAGGTCTTCGTGGCCGCCCTGGTCGTCGGGCTCGCCGTCGCCCTCATCGAGGTCGCGCTGTTCGACTTCCTGGGGCGGGTGGTCGACATGGCGCAGAAGACGCCGGCCGCCGTGTTCTTCCAGACCCACTGGCGCACGCTGACGTGGATGGCGTTCGTCGTCGTGATCCTGCGGCCGCTGTCGATCGGCATCCACGACCTGCTGGTCAACCAGACGCTCAACCCGGGCATGACCACGATGGTGCGCTGGCAGCACCATCGCTACGTGCTCAAGCAGAGCCTCTCGTTCTTCCAGAACGACTTCGCGGGCCGCATCGCGAACCGGATCATGCAGACGGCGCCGTCGCTACGGCAATCGGCGGTACAGGTCGTCGACGCGCTCTGGTACGTCACCGTCTACGCCGGCACCTCGGTCTATCTGTTCGCGAAGGCGGACGTCTGGCTGGCCCTGCCGCTCGTGCTCTGGATCGCGGGGTACGTCGGCATGCTGGTGTACTTCGTGCCGCGCGTGAAGGAACGCTCGTGGAAAGCGTCCGAGGCGCGTTCCAAGCTGATGGGTCGCATCGTGGACGGCTACAGCAACGTGATGACGCTGAAACTCTTCGCGCACACGCATCGCGAAGAGGCCTATGCGAAGGAGGCGATGCGGGAACAGACGGACAAGGTCCGCTCGTCCAGCCGCATGGTCACCGGCATGGACGTCGCCATCACCTCGCTCAACGGCGTGCTCATCGCGGCGACCAGCGGCCTGGCGCTCTGGCTGTGGTCGCGGGGTACGGTGTCGACGGGGCAGGTCGCCCTGGCCGTGGGCCTGGTCATCCGCATCAACAACATGTCCGGCTGGATCATGTGGGTGGTCAACGGCATCTTCGAGGACATCGGCACCGTGCAGGACGGCATCACCACGATCTCGCAGGAGCGGACCGTGGTCGATCGTCCGGACGCCGTGCCGCTGCGCGTGACGCGCGGCGAGGTGCGCTTCGAGAACATCCATTTCCATTACGGCAAGGCGGGCGGCGTGATCGGCGGCCTCGACCTGCTGGTCCGTCCGGGCGAGAAGATCGGTCTCGTCGGGCCGTCGGGCGCGGGCAAGTCGACGATGGTCAACATCATGCTGCGCCTCTACGACCTCGAGGACGGCCGCATCGCGATCGACGGCCAGGACATCGCGAAGGTCACGCAGGAATCCCTGCGTTCGAGCATCGGCGTGGTGACGCAGGACACCTCGCTGCTGCATCGGTCGATCCGCGACAACCTGCTCTATGGCCGGCCGGACGCGACGGAGGCCGAACTGCTCGCCGCCGTGCGGCAGGCGCGCGCCGACGAGTTCATCCCGGGCCTCTCCGATGGCGAGGGCCGCACGGGCTTCGATGCCCACGCGGGCGAGCGGGGCGTGAAACTCTCGGGCGGCCAGCGCCAGCGCATCGCGATCGCGCGCGTGCTGCTCAAGGACGCGCCGATCCTCGTGCTCGACGAGGCGACCTCCGCGCTCGATTCCGAAGCCGAGGCCGCGATCCAGGAAAGCCTGGAGACGCTGATGCAGGGCAAGACGGTGATCGCGATCGCGCACCGCCTGTCCACCATCGCGAAGATGGACCGGCTCGTGGTGATGGAGCACGGCGCGATCGTGGAGACGGGCACGCACGCCGAACTGATCGCCCATGGTGGCCTCTACGCGCGCCTGTGGGCGCATCAGACGGGCGGCTTCGTCGGCGTGGAGTAACGGGAGCGACGCCATGAATTCCCCGAAAGGCTGCCTTGCAAACGGTTCGCTTGTGGTATCGCCGGTTCCGGCGACAATGACGCTCCGATCCCCATGAAGAACACGATGAACGCCGCCGCCGAAACCCCGGTCGACACCGCCGCTCCCGCCGCGCGCGACTGGCGGACCACCGTCGAATTGACCGTCCTCGGGGCCATCTGGGGCGGCTCGTTCCTCTTCATGCGCGTCGCGGCGAAGGATTTCGGTCCGTTCCCGCTGGTCGCCACGCGCCTGGCGTTCGGCTCGGTGATCCTGCTCCCTCTGCTCTGGCGCGCGCGGCAGACGATCCGGCCCTCGCACCTGTGGAAGATGCTGGCCCTCGGCGCCCTGAGCGCGGCGATCCCGTTCACGCTGTTCGCGTGGGGCGCGGAACGCGCGCCCGCCGGCATCGGCGCCATCGCGAACAGCATGACCGTCCTCTTCGCCGCGCTGGTGGCCTTCGTCGGCTTCGGCGAGAAGATCGGCGTCCGCAAGGCCATCGCGTTGGTCGCGGGCTTCGTCGGCGTGGTGATCCTCGCCAGCGGACGCACGGCCGGCGAAAACGTCGCCCCCGCGGCGCTGGCGGGCGCCGCGGCGTCGTTCTGCTACGGACTGGCCGGCAACCTCATCAAGCGCTTCCTCTCCGACATCGCACCGACGGCCGTCGCCGCGGGCTGCCTGCTCGGCGCCACGATCCTCACCGCGCCGCTCGCGGCGCTGACCTGGCCCGAGGCGGCCATTCCGGCGAAGTCGTGGGTCGCGGTCGTGGCCCTCGGCGTGCTCTCGACCGGTCTCGCCTACGCTTTCTACTTCCGCCTGATCCAGCGGATCGGCGCGCCGCGCGCGGCCACGTCGACCTACCTGGTGCCGCTGTTCGGCGTGGGCTGGGCGTGGATGTTCCTGGGCGAGGCCCTGACGCCGACGATGGCGCTCGCCGGGGCCATCATCCTGGGCAGCGTCATCTTCAGCCAGAAAAGCAAGGGCTGATCGGCCCTTCCACCCGGCTGCCCGGCGTGGAATAGTCCGGCGCTACCACTGTTGCCGGGACCGTCCATGCCGCGCCTTCGCCATCTCCTCGCCTTCGGCGTCACGTCGTTCGTCTTCGCGATCGCCGCGAACGCCCAGGACACCGCCCCCGCGCCCGCCGCGCCCGCGACTGGCGCCGCCCCGGCGCGACCCGCGGCGCTGGCCGACTTCGAGGCCTATCTCGACGCCACGCGCAAGCAGTTCGACGTGCCGGGCATCGCGGTCGCGATCGTCAAGGACGGTAAGGTGGTGCTCGAACTCGGCTCGGGCGTGCGCAAGCTGGGCGATCCCGCGAAGGTCGACGCGCACACGCAGTTCGCCATCGCGTCGAACACCAAGGCGTTCACCGCGGCCTCGCTGGCGATCCTCGCCGACGAGAAGAAGCTCGACATGAACGACCGCGTGATCGACCGGTTGCCGTGGTTCCAGATGTCCGACCCGTACGTCACGCGCGAGATGCGCGTGCGCGACCTGCTGGCGCATCGCAGCGGCCTCAGCCTCGGCGCCGGCGACCTCCTGTACTGGCCCGCGACGACGTACACCACGAAGGAGGTGGTGCAGCGACTGCGTTACGTGCCGCTGACGAATAGCTTCCGCGCGGAGTACGCGTACGACAACATCCTCTTCGCGGTCGCGGGCCTCGTCATCGAGCAGGTTTCGGGTAAGTCCTGGAGCGACTTCGTGCGCGAGCGCATCTTCCAGCCGCTCGGCATGACCGAATCGCAGACGAGTGCGCCGAGCCATGTCGCCGCCGGCGACGACATCGCCACAGGTCACGCGAAGTTCGACTTCAAGGACCTGAAGCCCGTGCCGCCGATGTCGTGGAGCAACAATCCCTCGGCGGGTGGCATCTACTCCAGCGTCCACGACCTCTCGAAGTGGATGACGATGCAGCTGGCCGGCGGCGCCTACACGGACGCCTCGGGCAAGGCGCAGCGTCTCTTCAGCGAGAAGCGCCAGGCCGAGATGTGGTCGCTGATCACGCCGATCCGCATCTCCGAACCGAGCGTGCCCGAACTCGCGCCGGCGAAGCCGAACTTCTCCGGCTACGGCGAAGGCTGGTTCGTTTCCGATTACCGGGGCCACAAGCTCGTGTGGCACACCGGTGGCTGGCCCGGCATGGTCTCGCGCCTGACGATGGTGCCCGACCTCAGGCTCGGCGTGGTGGTGCTGACGAACCAGGAATCCGGCGCGGCATTCCAGGCGGTGACGATGCGGGCGCTCGACGCCTTCATGGACGCACCGGTGAAGGACTGGATCGCCGCGTACGCCGCCAGCGTGAAGAAGGCGGAAGGCAACGCCGACGACAGCATGAAGAAGCACGAGGCCGCGCGCATGAAGGGCGCGAAGCCGTCGCTGCCGCTGGACGGCTACGCGGGCACGTACCGCGATCCGTGGTACGGCGACGTCAAGGTGGCGAAGCAGGGCGGCAAGCTGGTAATGAGCTTCACGAAGACCGCCCAGCTCACCGGCACGCTCGAACCGTGGCAGCACGACACCTTCGTCGCGCACTGGGACGACCGCTCGCTCAACGGCGACGCGTTCGTCAACTTCGTGCTCGATCCCGATGGCAAGGTGCGCGAGGTCCGCATGGAGCCGGTCTCGCCGCTGACCGACTTCAGCTTCGACTTCCAGGACCTGCGCCTGGCGCCGGTCCCGTAGGAGCGCACCCGGGCGCGATGGGGTGCTCGCCGCAAGCACCCATCGCGGCCAGGTCCGCTCCTACGAAAGCGACGAGCGTCACGCCGACGGATCGGGATCCGTCGACGCCTTCGGCGCGCCCGCACCCGTCGGCCCGATCATGTCGCCCATGTTGCCGCCGGACCTCAACACGAGGTCCTGCGGACGCAGCAGCGGAATGTCGGCGGCGCGCAGGCGCGCGATGATGTCGAACAGCAGGTCGCTCTTCACGTTGCCGACATCGCGCGGGCTGCCGACGTAGCACGTCGCCGCGAACGTCATCGCGGCGCGATCGATGTTGTCGAGCGTGACGGACGGCGCGGGCGTGGGCTGCACGGACGCATGGCCCTGCATGGCGTCGAGCATGTGCTGGCGCACGTCCACGGGATCGCAATCCAGCGGCATCGGCAGCTTGATCAGGACACGGCCCTGCGGGTTGGCCATCGTCATGTTGCGCACCGGCTTCGTGATGAACGAAGAGTTCGGCACGATGATCGTCGAGCGGTCGGATACCTGGATTTCGGTCGCGCGCACGTTGATCCGGCGGATGTCGCCTTCGGCGTCGTCGAGCACCACCCAGTCGCCCACTTTTACCGGGCGCTCGGCGAGGAGGATCAGGCCGGAGATGAAGTTCTGCACGATCGCCTGAAGACCGAAGCCGATGCCGACCGACAGCGCCGACGCGACCCATGCCACGTTCTGCACCGACAGGCCCATCGCCAGCAGGGCGATGGCCACCACGATCACGATGCCGACGTAGCCGAGCAGGGTGGTCAGCGAACTGCGCATGCCCGGATCGAGGTTCGTGCGCGGCAGGTACTGCTCCGACATCCAGTTCTTGACGACGCGGACGGCGAGCAGGCCGAGGAAGAACAGCGCGATCGAGGTCAGGATCTGGCTCGGCTTCAGCTCCACGTTGTAGATCTTCAGCGACTGCAGCTTGCCGCCCAGCGCGAGGATGTCCGACGCGCCCGCGCCGAAACCCGAGACGACGGCCGTCAGGCCGAACAGGAACAGGCCCAGGCGCACGATGCCGGAAAGCAGCACGCCGGCCTGGTCGAGCAGCTTCGGATGCGTGCCGAACACCGCCTGCGCCCGCGCGCTCATCGGACCCTTCTCGGAGAGTAGCGTCTCGAAGAGATCGTCGACGAGGCGCATGGCGAGGTAGGTGGAGGCGATCACGATGGCCGTCCACACGACCTGGCCGGCGATGAACGCGGCGAAGGCGATGAAACCGGTGAGCAGGCCGATCCACGACGCGGCGATCGCGATCCATGCCGCCGCGATGAACAGGCTCGCCCAGATGGGGCGGGGCGCCGGCGGCGTGCCGTCCGTGTCGTGATGGTGCGTGCGGCCGAGGCGAAGCAGCGCGAAGGCGGTGAGCGTCGTGAACACGACGGCCTGCAGGCTCGTCGTGACGACGGTGATAGAAAGACTCGTGCCGATGGCGCGGTTGAGCTCGCGCAGGAACACGAACAGGACGACGGACAGCGAGATCGCCATCGGGAAGCGGCGCAGCGCGTCCGCGGTCTCGTCGGGGATCGCGGGAAGGCGCCACGACGGCCGCTTCGGCGAGAGCAGCGCGCGGCCCAGGCCCGCGATGAATGCGCCGAAGAACACCAGGCGCACCAGCGCGCGCACCACCTCGTCGGTGTCGGAGCTGAAGGTCTCGTTCCAGTTGAGGCCCAGATAGATGAGCTGCGTGCCGAGGCCGGTGGTCAGCGTCGAGGTGAGCGCGATGCCGAGGATCAACGCCGAGCGGCGCAGGCGCCCCGGCGGCATGCGGTTCGCCGTGAGCTGGCGGACGCGGTGTTCGATGTAAAGCCGCACACCGGTCATCAGCAGCAGGCCGAGCAGCACGCAGGTGATCAGCGCGACGCGGTTGCCCGCGGTCCAGCTCTCGGCGATGTCCTGCTTCACGCCATCGGCGAACGCGCGCAGGTTGGCGGAATCGCGCGGGAAGGCCGCGGCCGGCTCCGACCAGAACGGGCGCGAGAGCGGAGAGTTCGTGCGTCGCGAAATGGTTTCCTGGAAACGCGTGCGCCGCAGTTCGGCCAGCTGGTTCGCCGTCTGCTGCGCTTCGAGCGCGATCGCGTCCGCCTGCTTCACCTGCGCGTCGACGGCGTCGAACGCCTTTTGGGCGTCCTTGCGCGCGGCGGCGAGTTCGGGGGCTTCCTTCGTGCCGGCGGCGGGCGCGGGACCCAGCTGGTCGAGGCGGGCCTTGGCGGCGTCGCGACCCTGCTGCAGCGAGCTGGACAGCTTCTGCGCGTCGCTGGCGATGCCGGTCGATTTGCCGCGCAGGTCGTCGATCGTGCTGTCTTCGATGTGCTCGTCCTTCATGGTCTTTTCGACCTGGTCGAGCTGACCGCGCAGGTCGTCGATCTGCTGGGCGGGGCTGGCGTCGTCCGCCTGTGCGAAGGCGCCGCCGGTGCCGGCGAGGAGGAGGGCGATGAAGAAGATTCGTAGGATGCGCATGGCGTGATGATCGAAGCCGGTTCCGATCCGGTCAATTGCCCGGAGGTATGCGGTACCCTCGGTGAACGGCGCGTGCTGGCCCGTGTTGCGGCAATGCAGCTTTGCCGGCGCGTAGCCGCCCGTTATCCTGCCGCCCCTTTCGTCACGCCTGGAAGCCCACATGCGCAAGATGCTGGTCGCCGGTAACTGGAAGATGCATGGCTCCCGTATCGTCGGCAGCGCGCTGGTGCACGAAATCGCCCGGAGCGTGGGCGAACGCGTGAAGGCCGGCGCGCTGGCCTGCGAGGACGTGGTGCTCTTTCCGCCCACGACGCATCTCGGTGAGTTCGCGGCGAAATTCCACGACAGCGGCCTCGGTTTCGGGGCGCAGGACGTATCCGAGCACGTCGGCACCGGCGCCTATACCGGCGAGGTCTCCGGCGAGATGCTGCGTGACGTCGGTGCCCGCTGGGTCATCGTCGGCCATTCCGAGCGGCGCCAGTACCACCACGAATCCGACGAACTCGTCGCGCGCAAGTTCGCGGCGGCGCTGAAGGCGGGCCTCACCCCGATCGTATGCGTCGGCGAAACGAAGGAAGAGCACGAGGACGGCCGCGCCGAGGAAGTGATCGGCCGCCAGCTCGGCGCCGTGCTGGACCTCAACGGCATCGAGCCGTTCCGGGACGCGGTGGTGGCGTACGAGCCCGTCTGGGCCATCGGAACGGGCCTGACGGCCACGCCGGAGACGGCGCAGAAAATTCATGCGTTCATCCGTAGCCAACTGGGAAAAAAGGATGCTAATATCTCGCTCCTGACCCGGGTGCTTTACGGCGGAAGCGTCAAGCCGGCCAATGCGGCCGAACTTTTCGCCCAGCCGGATGTGGACGGGGGACTGATCGGCGGCGCGGCTTTACTCGCCAACGATTTCCTGGATATATGCGCCGCGGCGCGTCGATAATTCGCGACACGGCAAACCAAGAAGACATGTTCATTCTCTTCAGCGTTTTCTATATCCTGATCGCCGCGGCGATGATCGTGCTGATCCTCATGCAGCGCGGTGCCGGTGCGGAGGCAGGTTCGGGTTTCGGCGGCGGTGCATCCGCCACCGTGTTCGGTGCGCGTGGTTCGTCGAGCTTCATGACGCGTGCCACGGCCGTCCTGGCCACCCTGTTTTTCCTGCTCAGCCTCGGCATGGGCATTTACCTCGGTCGCACGGGCAATCCCCAGCCGGCCGCGGATCTTGGTGTGATGTCCGGCGTTACCACGCCGGCCGCTCCCGCCAACAACGCACCGGTGGTCCCGGCCGCGTCGGACGTGCCGCAGGCACCCGCCGCTACGGCCCCGGCAGCGAACAACGATGTTCCGGCCGCGAAGCAGGAAGCCACCCAGGCTCCCGCCGAACCGGCCAAGAAGTAATAACGCAACACGCAGTAAAAGTTATGCCCAGGTGGCGGAATTGGTAGACGCACTACCTTGAGGTGGTAGCGGCTTAGGTCGTGGGGGTTCGAGTCCCCCCTTGGGCACCAACAGAGATCCGGACAACCTCAACCGGATCGCAAAGAAACCCGCGAAAGCGGGTTTTTTTGTGCGCGGTCGCTTGTACGAGCGCCTCGCCGTAGGCACCGGCGTGCGCCGGTGCGACGATGAGGATATATGGGCGGGATCGCCTCTTCGTGCGCCCACACGCTACCTCACCGTCGCACCGGCGAAAGCCGGTGCCCACGGCAAGGCGATCGGAAGGGCGAGGCGCCTAGCCCGCGTTCTGCAGCACCCACTGCCAACGCCGTGGCACCTTGCCTTCGGGCCCCGGCGTCGGCTGCGTGACGGGATGGCTATGCGGCGGGGCGAGCTCAGGACCGTCGACGATGTCCTCGGTGATGTAGCTGTAGAACCAGGCTTCGCCGGGTTCGAAGCTCTGGATGATCGGATGTCCGGTCTCGTGGTAATGCTTCGTCGCGTGCTTGTTCAGCGAGTCGTCGCAGCAGCCGATGTGGCCGCATTGCGCGCAACGGCGAAGGTGGAACCACCAGCTGCCCGTGGCGAGGCATTCGACACAACCGGTGCCGCTCGGCGGGACATCGGGGTCGATGCCCTTGATGCGTTTGTCTTGCATGGGTTTATCCTACGGTGGCGCGGTCAGAGCAATCGACCGGCGCGCCTTAGGGCCGCTGCCTGCATGCGGTCGACCGAGGTTGCCAGTGAGCGTAATGCAATCCGCAGTTCGAGGGAACTCGGGCAGCCGCTGGCGAGGAGGTACTCGATTCGCTCGGCGGCATCGGCGACGCGAACGTGATCGTGCTCGAGGGCATGTCGGGCGACATGGTTCGCCCGGAACTGGGCTTCGTCGTAGTCATGGTGAAGCAGCGCCTGGAGCAGTCCCAGGGCTTCCAGAGAGATCTCCTCGGCTGCCATGACGTTGTGCATTCGCCGATTAATGCGCCATCGCCGTCTGCACGCAATCGGCCATCCGACATACTCAAGTATGCCGCGTTGCGGCCGAGGTGCCTTCGGGCGCCGTCGGCTATCCTGCGCGCAGCTCCGTTTCGCTAGAGGCCTCCCGTGCACCCAGCCGCCACCGCGCTCACCGTCCTGGTCATCCTGATCCACCTCTACATCGTCGTGCTGGAGATGGTCCTGTGGCGCTCGCGAGGACCGAAGGTCTTCGGCATCACGCCCCAGTTCGCAAGCGACAGCGCCGCGCTCGCCTCGAACCAGGGCCTCTACAACGGGTTCCTGGTGGTCGCCTTGCTGCTCGGCCTCGTCCTGCGCGAACCGTTCGCCACGGCCTTCGTCTTCTACGGCCTCGGATGCGTGGTCGTGGCGGGGCTCTGGGGTGCGCTGACGGCGAGCCGCCAGATCCTGTACGTGCAGGCGCTCCCCGCCGCCCTCGCACTCGCCGCGCAATGGCTCGCCCGCTGAAGCGTGCGGCACGTCGGGGTCCGTATCGACGTCGTCGTCCATAATCGGCCCGAACACGCGAGGCGGAGCGACGCATGCCGGATACGGATCTTCCCCTTGGCCATCCCGAGATCACGCCGCCGCCGCGTCCGCGAACCTTCGAGCTCGGCCTGGCCCTGGCCGGCGCGGTGTCCGGCGGCGCGTACGCCGCGGGCGTCCTCGATTTCATCTACGAGGCCCTGGAGCGCTGGTACGCGGCGAAGCGGGCCGGCGAGGCGGTGCCGTCGCACGACGTGCTGCTGCGCGACATCTCCGGCGCGTCGGCGGGCAGCATCAACGGGGTGCTTTCCGCCATCGCGCTTCCTTACGCCTTCGAGCATGTCCACGCGACGACCGACGACGCGACGGCGGCCCGGAATCCGTTCTACGACACGTGGGTCAACCGGGTCGACATCAAGGGGTTCCTGGGCACCGACGATCTGGACAAGGACCTGCCCATCGCGTCGCTGCTCGACACGCGATGCCTGGACGCGGTCGCCGAGCGCGCCCTGCGGTTCGAAGCCGCGTCGGCGACCCGGCCGTACATCGCGAACCCGCTGAAACTGGTCTTCACCGTCACCAATCTGCGCGGCGTGCCCTACGAGGTGCCCTTCGCGGGAACGGGATCGGACGCCGGACACGGCATGGTCGCGCACGAGGACTACCTGCGCTTCGCCGTCGATACGGGGCAGGGGGCGTACGACCGTCGCTGGCACTATCCCGACGACCTCTACGTGGCGCATCCCAAACGCCTGCCCGACCGTGGGTGGACCGCGATGATGAACGCCGCGCTGGCGTCGTCGGCGTTCCCCGGCGGTCTGCGCTACCGCGAGATCGAGCGGCGCTGGAGCGACTACATGCAGCGCAGCGTGGTCGTGCCCGACGAGAACGGCATGTCGCGCGTGGTGCCGATCGAGCCGAAGCTGGACGAGGGCGAGCACATGGGGGCGAGCTACCGGTTCGTCGGCGTCGACGGCGGTGCGATGGACAACGAGCCGTTCGAACTCGCGCGCACGGAGCTGGCCGGCACGCTGGGCCGGAATCCGCGGCGTGGCGATCAGGTCAACCGCATCGTTCTGATGGTCGACCCCTTTCCGGAGCCGGACGACCTCGGACCGGAGTTCGCGGCATCGATCAACGTCGTCGGCGCCCTGAGCGCGTTGTTCGCCTCATGGAAGCAGCAGGCGCGCTTCAAGCCGAGGGAAATCGCGCTGGCAATGGACGACGCGGTCTACAGTCGGTTCCTCATCGCGCCGATCCGTCCCGCCGCCGAAGCCGATACGCGCTGGCTGGGCGCACGGGCGATCGCGGCCGGCGCGCTCGGCGGTTTTGCCGGCTTCCTCGCGCAGGCCTACCGGCGGCACGACTTCCTGCTTGGCCGGCGCAACGCGCAACGCTTCCTCTCGGAGCATTTCCTCGTGCCGGCCAGCAATCCGATCGTCGCGGCGTGGGCCGGTGATCCTGCTCTGGCGCATTTCCTGCGCCAGCGCGACGGCGAAACGCATGCACCCGTGATCCCACTTGTCGGCGATTGCGCATGCGCGGCGCGCGAGGAATGCCTGCCGGTGTGGCCGCGCGGGGCGCTCGATCCCCTGACCCTCATGCCCGACATCAGCAAGCGTCTCGACGCGCTGTATCGCGTGGCCACCGACAAATGGAAGGACAAGATTCTGACCTGGCTCGCATGGCATACGTATGCACGGCGCAAGCTCCTCCGCTTCGCCGCGACGCGGCTCGTGGACGCCCTGCGGCGGCACGAGCTCTGGTAATCGAAATGACGAAATCGCGTTTGGATCGTGCTAATACGGCAAGTGGTTCGCCGATGTAACACCCGTTCGTGAGGAAACGCCCAGAAAAGCGAATCCGCATCTGGTCGTCGCGTGGAAACGGGAGTAGGTTGGACTACGCCCCTCCCTCGTGTCAGAACCTATGAACACATCAGCCGCGCCGCGCGCGATCGTTTTCGAGGATCATTCCGGACTGGCCTCCGCGCTCGCGGACATGCTGGAGGAGCGGTTTGGCTACGACGTCGCCGCGTGCGCGACGTGCATCGAAGAGGCATTGCGGCTGGCGCACGTGGAGCGTTGCGACGTCGCCGTCGTGGACATCGATCTCCAGGGCGTCAAGGTATATCCCGCGCTCGACGAGCTCCAGCGCCGCGGCATACCCTTCATTCTCGCGACGGGTTCGATGCAGGTGGACATTCCCGCGAAGTACCGGGCGCCGCTCATCCGCAAGCCGTACAGCGCGCAGCAGCTGGAAGACGCGCTGCACGAGGCCAGCCGACCGCAGCGGGTCAGCTGACCTCCGACAACGTCACCCCAGCGACGGTTCGTCGAACAGGCCGCGTTCGCCGCGGCGATCGGCATCGGCCACCCTCAGCGTGTTCTCGACATCGCGGACGCCCACGGCCTCGGCCACGGTGTCTTCGGCCAGGTGTTTCATGTAGCGCTTCGGCACCTCGCCGGTCAGGCGCACCACGCCTGTCGTGACGGTGACTTCGATGGCCGAGGCGTCGATCGCGTCGTGCTCCGTCAGCCGCTCGCAGATGTCATCGCGAATGCGCTGGTCGCTGCGCTCGTACCCCTTCGGTCCCACGCCACGCCATCCGCCCGGATAACCCGACGGACTCCATGCGCGACGGGCGTCGTCGTCGCCGCGACCGAAGTCGCGGTGACCGGGGTGCCGTCCGTGCGTGTCGTAAGCATGGTGACCGCCGAAGTCGCGGTGGCCCGGACGACGGCCACCGTCGCGTCCGTCGTCGCGCTGCCCAGTCCAGCCACCTCCCGAGAAATCGTCGCCCGGGCGGTAGTCGCGTCCGCCCGCGACGTCGCGCCGGGCATCGTAGGGGCCGGCGCCGGCATCGCGATGGAGCCCCGCATCGCGGTGCCCATAGGTGCCTCCGAATTCATCGCCGGGATAGCGCGTGTCGTCGCGGCGTCCGAGGGGCCGTGCCCAGACGCTGTCGTCGTCGGGATGGCGGGTCGTGCCGTGGCGATCGTCTTGACGGTTCATGAGCGGCTCCAGCGTGAAGGACCACGCCAGTGTTCGCGCCGTGCCATGCAATACGTGTTGCGCGCGCGTCAACGCGGCGGAAACGTTTCTGAAGCGTCGGGGCTCAGTGGGCCGGGGGCGCGGTCGCCACGCCGTGGGCCGTTTCGCGCAGCCACTGGTTCACTTCGTCCAGATCGGCGGCCACGCTCGCGCACAGCCGGCGCAGTTCCGCGCTGGGCTGTTGCAGGTCGGGCACCATGATCGTCGGCACGCCCGCCGCCGTCGCGGATCGCACCCCCGCGAGCGAATCCTCCAGGGCGAGGCAGCGTGCCGTGGGCGTGTTCAGGATCCGGGCCGCTCGCAGGTAAGGGTCGGGATACGGCTTGCAGCGCTCGCAGTCGCCGGACGCCACCAGGGCGTCGAAGCGATCCCGAAGGCCGAACGCGTCCAGGTGGTGGATCGCCGTGGCATGGGGAGACGAGGTGGCGATGGCGCGCGGGATGCCAAGCTCGTCGAGGGTGTCGAGCAGCCGGGTCACGCCGGGCTTCAGCCGCAGGTCGGTGTCGAAGAGCGCGTGGTGTCGGGCGGATGCCCCTTCCCAGACGGCGTCGAGATCGACCTCGTCGCCGACGTGTTCCCTGAGCAGAAGTCGCGCCGCGTGCCCGTGCAGACCCACCATCCGCTGGCACAGGGAGAGGGGCAGGTGGATGTCGACTTCGTCGGCGGCGGCGAGCAGCGCGTCGCGGTAGAGCGCCTCCGTGTCGAAGAGGACGCCGTCCAGGTCGAAGACGATCGCCTGGGGTGTCGCCGGAAATCGGACCATGCCAGCCCCCGTGCAGCAGTGCCGGACGGTGCTTCCGGACCTGGGCTCAACATAGCGCTCATTGATGCACCGCGCCATAGCCCGAATGGTGCGGGTCATTCGGGCATCATGTAGCGATGCATCGATCGAACGGGGGGCGGCCCCGATGAAACGCCGCCGCATGTGGGCACAGGGGCTGGCCGGCGCGGCCGCCGCGACACTGCTTTTCGCCACGGGCGCGTGGGGCGCGTTCGCGCTCGCCTACCGCGCTCCGGGGCCGCGCGGCGTCAGGCTGGCGGTCGCCGTCGCCTGGATGGCGGGTTGCGTGCTGCTCTGGGCTGCCTGGCTCGGGATGGGCGAGGACCGCGCCGCCGCGATCTTCGTCGCCGCCTATGCTGCACTGCTGCTGTGGTGGGGAACGATCCGGCCGAGCAACGACCGCGTCTGGGCCGACGACGTGGCGCGGCTGCTCTCGGGCGAAGTGACCGGTTCGCACGTGACGCTGCGCAACGTGCGCGACTTCACCTGGCGCTCGGACACCGACTACGACATCCGCTGGGAAACGCGCGAATACGATCTCGACCGGCTGGTGCGCGTGGATGCCGTCCTGTCCTATTGGGCGAGCGAGGCGATCGCCCACGCGATGCTTTCGTTCGGCTTCGACGATGGACGGCACGTCGTGTTCTCGGTGGAGATCCGGCGCAAGCGCGGCGAGGCGTTCTCCGAGGTCGGCGGGTTCTTCCGCCAGTTCGAACTCGTGCTCGTCGCCGCGGACGAACACGACATCGTGCGCGTGCGAACCAATGTGCGTGGCGAGGACGATTACCTCTTTCCGTTGCGCATGCCGCCGGAGGCCATGCGCTCGCTGTTCGTCTCCTACGTCGAGGCGGCGAACGGACTGGTCCGCCGGCCACGGTTCTACAACACGGTCACGTCGAACTGCACCACCATCGTCTATCGCATGGCGAGGCGCATCGACGGCGCCCTGCCGTTCGACCTGCGCCTGCTGCTCACCGGCTACCTGCCGGAATACTTCGCGGAGAACGGCACCCTGGACGAACGCTTTTCGGTCGACGAATGGCGACGCTTCGGCCGCATCACGGAGCGGGCGAGGGCGACCGGCCCGGGGGACGATTTCTCCCGCGCCATCCGCGTCGGCATCCCGCCGGCCTATTCGCCGCCGTCGGGCGATTCCACCGTGTAGCCCTTCGCGCGCAGGGCGGCGAGGTAGCCGTCCGCGCTGAGCAGATCGTCGATGGGCACGATGGCGACGACCTGCGTGTTCGCCGCCATCGCCTCGTCCACGGTGGCGAGCCAGCGCTCGCGCACGGCCTTCGGCACGTCGGCGAGCCCGATGCGTTGCGCCACGCCGCCCTCGGTGACGGCGTTCATGCAGGTGATCAGCTGCGCCGCCCGCCGGTCGTCGCGGAGGGCGGCGAGGTCGCCGGTGGCCCAGGCGTTCGCGCGGGCGGTCATGTCGGCGAGCTGCGGCTCGATGTTCTGCACGCTCTGGGCGAAGCACGAGACGTCGTCGAGCGTGGATTTCTTGAACGCCTTCACGGCGGCCCGTGGATCGTCGACGAGGAGGGTGTATTCGACGGGAATCTGCTTCACGCCGTGCTTCTGCGCGAGATCCGTGACCGCGCGCGTGATCTGGCCCGACTTCGCGAGGCCCGTCTTCTTCACCGCGCTCTTGTAGAGCTCCAGCGCGGCGAAGATCGGGCGATAGCGCTCCACCCGACGATCGTCGCCGATGTAGCGCGCCTTGACCTCGAGCCAGCGGGCGTAGACGTCCGGCGGCACGGTCTCCTGCAGCGTCGCGCCGTCCGGCGCGTTGCGCACGCCGATGAGCGAGGGCAGCAGGACGAGCTTGCCGAAGAATCCGACGTTGGGCTTGATCTCCACGTGCGGCGGCAGGAGCAGCGCGCCCGAGTGCGCGAGGGCGTCCTCGATCTCGTCCGTCTTCCAGGTCATCCCGCGGGGAATGGGCGTGAGGCTGCCGAGGATGAGCAGCGTGTGCCCGCCCCGCGTCGCCCGCCACAATCCGGGCCCGGGCTGGACGCCGCTCACGGTGACGGTGTCGAGCGTCGGGATGGTCGGGGGCGTGTCCTGCGCGAACGCCGTGGCAGGCAGCACGATGAGGCAGGCGAGGAGGGCGAGGACGATGCGGTTCATGCGCGGAGTCTAGGGCCGGCGCGTCGCGAGCGGAATTCCCCGATCACCGGTCGCTCGCCGCCCGTTCACGCCGGTTCCGGATGATCGAGGCATGGCCACTCGGAGAACCATGGGATGAAGATCGGCATCATCGGCGCGGGGAACATCGGCGGGACGCTGGCGCGACGGTTTCGCGAGCTCGGCCACGAGGTGCTCATCGCCAATTCGCGGGGGCCGGAGACGCTCACGGCCATCGAGCGCGACACCGGCGCGGTCGCGGTGACCGCGCACGAGGCGGCTCGCGGTGGCGACGTCGTCGTGATCACGATCCCCGAATCGAAGATTCCTGCGCTCCCGTCGGACCTGTTCGACGGCGTGCCCGACACGACCGTCGTCGTCGACACTGGCAACTACTATCCCCGCGAGCGTGACGGACGCATCGCAGCGATCGAGGAGGGCGTGACCGAGAGCCGCTGGGTCGCGGATCAGCTCGGCCGCCCGGTCGTCAAGGCGTTCAACACCATCGAGGCGGCGCACCTGGGGAGCAAGGGCAAGCCGTCGACGACGGATGGGCGCATCGCCCTGCCGGTCGCGGGCGACGACGCCAACGCGAAGGCGACGGTGCTCCGGCTCGTCGATCAGCTGGGCTTCGATGGCGTCGACGCGGGCACGCTCGACGAATCGTGGCGCCAGCAGCCCGGCTCGCCGGTGTACGGCGCGGATCGTGACCTGGAGGGCGTCCGCCAGGGCCTGCTCGACGCGACACGTGAGCGACAACCCGCATGGCGCGCCACGGCGGCAAGCCCGGGAAGCTATGACGCGCCGCGCTGAACGAATGTCGTGATTGCCGCGTGAAGGATCGGCAAACGCGGAATTCCGTTGTGGGCGCGAAGGGATACGGATAATCTTGCGCCCTTGAGGCAACCGCCGCGTGGTCTTCCTGTCGGCTCGACCGAAGGCTTGCGTACTTTCTGAGGTTACCCACCTTTCCATGGCTCTGGTGATCTACGACATCCCTTTCGCGCCCGATCTGGCCGGCCTCTGGCACGTGCAGATGAACGGCGTGCCGACGGAGAACTTCGAATCGCGCGTCGCCGCCATCGCTTACGCCGTTCAGCAGTCCAGGCTTCTCGGCGGCCAGAACGGCGTGCAGACGCTGGTCTCCGTCGAAGGTGCCGATGGCATGTGGCGCGAGTTCGAATCGAACGCCAAGCGTCCCGTCGGAGGCATGCAGTAGCGCTGCACGCCACGTTGATGCGCGATGCATACGATGGGGTGAGGTAAGGAGGATCAACCCACCCATGGCGCATCGCAAGATCGGTTATTTCGACGTGGAAGGCACCTGCTACGTGGCCAAGCCAGGCCGCTGGCGTGGCAAGTACGTCATCAGCGAGGACGGTGAGGAAGTCGCCGAGCACCTGTGCAAGACGCTGCACGAGGATGAGGAGCAAGCGTGTCAGGAAGGCTTGACCCTCGGGATCACCGCGGCTCGCCAGCTGATGAAGGAACGCGAGGGTTTCGATCCCGGCGAAGAGTAGAATCGGTTGGATGACCGAACTCGAAGACCGCTTCCGCGACGACCTCGCGCGCCTGGCCACGGCGACCATGCCCTTCGGCAAGTTCAAGGGCAGGGCTGTGGCCGATCTGCCCGGCAACTACCTGGCGTGGTTCGCGCGCGAAGGCTTCCCGCCCGGCGAACTCGGCAGGCTGCTCGCACTGATGCTCGAGCTCGATCACAACGGGCTGCGCCGTCTGCTCGACCCGCTGCGGAAACCCTCGCGAACGCCGACCGTCCGCCCGTAGACCGCGGCGTGACAAGCCGTCATATCGGCGCATGCCGATATCCACGGCCTCGGTTCACGGTGTTCGCGAGGCACCACACGCCGGAACGTCATCGCGAATACCGAACGCCTCGCCGTGGACCCCGGCGTGCGCCGGGGCGACGAGCCGTCATACCGGCGCACGCCGGTATCCACGTCCCCGGTGCACGGTGTTCGCGAGGCACCACACGCCGGAACGTCATCGCGAATACCGAACACCTCGCCGTGGACCCCAGCGTGCGCCGGGGCGACGAGCCGTCATACCGGCGCACGCCGGTATCCACGGCCTCGGTTCACGGTGTTCGCGAGGCGGCACACGAGTGAGCACGTCGCCGCGACCTGCATAGCGCGTGCCACGTGCACGGGCGAAAGATATTCCGAATGGCCGATGGTGCGGCCCGTTTACGCGGCGTAAGTTTTCCTTGCGTCCCTGTGAATGAAGCGTTGCGTCGTTCGTCCGCAGCCACGCGAAAAGTCCCAGCCCCACTCCCCTAAGGCTCCGGAGACTCACCATGAATACGACATCGCACAAGGCGCTCCGGCGTCACGGGCTCGCATTGTCCATCGCCGCCGCGATCGCCTGCGGCGACCCCGCCACCGCGCAGGATGCTCCGCCATCGCCGGCCCCGGCCGCACCCCAGGCCACCCCCGATGCCCAGAAGACGACCGACCTCACGGCGATCACCGTGACCGGTTCGGCGCTGCCGCGCATCGACATCGAGACGCCGTCGCCGGTGCAGACCATCTCCGCCGACCAGATCCAGAAGAGCGGCCTGAACACCGTCTCCGATGTCGTTCGTGCCATCTCGGCGGACAACAGCGGTTCGATCCCCGCGTCGTTCACCGCCGGGTTCGCGGCGGGTTCGTCGGGCGTCGCGCTGCGCGGCCTCACGGTCAATTCGACGCTGGTCCTCATCGACGGGCGCCGCGCGGCCAGCTACCCGCTCGCCGATGACGGCCAGCGTTCGTTCGTCGACCTCAACACGATTCCGTCGAACGCCATCGAACGCATCGAGGTGCTCAAGGACGGCGCGTCGTCGCTGTACGGTGCCGATGCGATCGCGGGCGTGGTGAACATCATCCTGCGGCCCGGTTACCAGGGCACGGAGTTCACCGCGGAGGCAGGTACGTCGCAACATGGCGGCGGCACGACGAAGCGCGCGACGGTGCTCTTCGGCGGCGGCGACCTCGACAAGGATGGTTGGAACGCCTACATGAGCGCGGAGTACCAACGCGACGAACGCATCATGACCAGGGATCGCGGCTATCCCTACAACACGGCGGACATCCGTCGCAGCGGGGGCAACAACCTCATCGGCGGCCAGCCGTCGCAAAACTCCGGCTCCATCTACGGCAGCGTGACGCCCGGCACCCTGTCGCGTCCGGGCGACGTCACCTCCGGCGTCCCCGATCCCGACGGCGTGGCGCAGCCGCTGCGTCCGTGCGGTTCGCTCGGCACGCTGGTGACGGACGACCCCGCGAATCCCGGCAGTTACTGCTCGCAGAATTTCGCGCACTACGCGGCCATCCAGCCGACGACCGATCGCAAGGGCATCTATGGACGCTTCACGCTGAAGGTCTCGGACACGACCAAGGCGTACATCGCGGCCAGCTACTACGAGGTCAAGACGACTTTCCCCGGTGCGCCGGCGCAGATCCAGGCCGGAACCCCGCGCAACACCAACTCCATCGCGCTGCCCGCGACGCTACCCGATGGCTCGCTCAACCCGAACAACCCGTTCGCGGCCAGCGGGCAGGCGGCGTTGATCAACTATGCGTTCCCGAGCGCGCTGGCCAGCGGCGAGAACGACAACCACAACCTGCGCATCGTCGGTGGCATGAACGGGCGGTGGGGCGAGTGGAGCTGGGACACGGCGCTGGTGTTGAACCATTCGTCGCTGGATACGCGGCTCAATGGGTTTCTCAACTACGACCGGCTGATCGATGTCGTCACGAACGGTACGTACAACTTCCTCGATCCTTCGGCGAATTCGCGCGCGCTGCTCCAGTCGCTGTCGCCGCAGCTGAAGAAGACCTCGACCAGCGACCTGCAGTCGATCGACTTCCATGTGACGCGTCCCCTGATGGATCTCGGCGGCGGTTCGCTCGGCCTGGCGACGGGCATCGACGTGCGCCATGAAGAGCAGGACGACCCCGACCTCAACCCGAATCTCGCGGCGCAGGGCCTGGGCATCGCGCACGTGAAGGGCGATCGCACCGTCTCCGGCGTCTACGTCGAGCTGGACGCGCCGTTCACCGAGTCGTTGGAAGTGGACGTGTCGGGCCGCTACGACCACTACTCCGACTTTGGCAACAACTTCTCGCCCAAGATCGGCGTGAAGTGGAAGCCGATCGAGGAGCTGGCGCTACGTGGCACGTTCTCGAAGGGCTTCCGCGCGCCGAGCTTCGCCGAGAACGGCTCGAGCGAGGCGGAGGGTTTCGCCACGTACACACCGCCGGCGGAGTTCCAGGAGCTGCACGGCAACAGCGGCTACGTGCAGCCGTACGGCCTCGGGTTCCTCACGCGCGCGAA
Organism: Luteibacter sp. UNC138MFCol5.1; assembly: GCF_900110505.1. GTDB lineage: Bacteria > Pseudomonadota > Gammaproteobacteria > Xanthomonadales > Rhodanobacteraceae > Luteibacter. Next base: position 84,745 of record NZ_FODZ01000002.1, on the reverse strand, counting down.
CCCGGACATCAAGCCGGAGCGTTCGAAGAGCTGGACCTTCGGCGTGCTGTACCAGCCGACGCCCGACCTGAGCGCGTCGCTGGATTACTACCGGATCAAGAAGACGGGCGTGATCGCGCAGCAGAGCGCGAGCGCGGTGCTCGACGCGTACTATGCCGGCCTGCCGCTGCCCGCGGGCTCGGCGATCGTGCAGGACGTGCCGGATCCGGCCGCACCCGACGCGCTGCCGAGGCCGCTCGTCGTCGCGGCGCCGTACGTGAACCAGAACGCGCTGGAAACCAAGGGCCTCGACCTCAACCTGAAGGCCGGGTACGACTTCAGCGAGAACGTCCGCTTCACCAGCGAACTGAACCTCACGAAGATCATCAGCTGGCGGCTCACGCTGGAGGACGGCACGAAGCTGCAGTTCGTCGGCACGCACGGTCCGTACGGTCTCTCGTCGGGTGCCGGTACCCCGCGTTATCGCGGGTCGTGGGCGAACAGCATCCAGTTCGGCAAGGCGACGATCACCGGCACGCTGTATTACACCAGCGGCATCAAGCTGACCGCGCCCGACATCACCGAAGGCTGTTTCTCCACCAACACGGACACCGGCGCGAACGTTCCTTCCAACTGCCGGATGGCGTCGTTCACCGACTTCGACCTGACCGGTCGCTACGACATCACGGACAAGGTCGCGATCACGGGCTCCGTCATGAACGTGTTCGACAAGAAGGCGCCCTTCGACCCGCTCAACTACGCCGCGCTGAATTACAACCCGACGTACGCGCAGAACGGCGTCGTCGGACGCTTCTTCACGCTGGGCGTAAGGGTGAAGCTGTGATCGCCTCGGCATCGAGGACGTCGACGCCGTCCGCGCGGATCGCGATGGCGCCCGCGGCGCGCAGTTTCGCCAGCATGCGGGTGACCGTCGCGGCGCTCATGCCGAGGTAGGAGCCGATGTCCTCGCGCGACATCGGAAGCGGGACGAACGTCGCCGGTCCCTCGATGCGTCGGCGGCGTTCCACCAGGTCGGCGAGGAAGCCGCGCAGGCGCTCGGCGGCGGGGCCGTCGGGGTACCGGGGCTCCACGTGGCGCTCGCGGCGGCGCAGCGCCCGAAGGTACCTTGCCGCGGTGCCGCCGTGTTCGCACAGCGCGTCGGTGGCGGCGCGAGGAAAGCGGCAGAACCAGGTCTTGCCGACGGCCACCACCGATGCGCCGTGGGTCTGGGAACGGGCCACGTCGAGCGCGAACAGTTCCCCCGGCAGATGGAACGCGACCACCCGTCCGGCGGCCACGGTCATCGCGAGTCCGGAAAGCACCGCGAACGCGGCGCGGTGGGGTGCTTCCGGCTGCACGAGCCGGTCGCCGTCGAAGAACGGGCCCACGCGCTCGACGGAGGGGCGCATCGCGAGCAGCGCGGGCTCCTCGCTTCGCGTCGCATCGCAGCGGTGCGCGTGCCGGCAGGCGTCGTTGCAGCTTGGCGGACGGGGTGTCGTCGATGGGCGTTCCGGGAGCACGGTGATTCCTCGCGCTGCGTTGGGCCCATTGTAGGAGCCGGGGCCGACACGCTCCGGGCTCGTCAGCGCGATGCGCCGTTATGCCGCATGCCGTCCCGACCCGGTGGGTGTCTTGACGCGGTCATGCAATTGCCGTAGTTACGGCGTTTGGGGGATTCAGTACAGGGGGCCGTAGAGGCCATGGCACGTCGATCCACGTTCTATCGTCCGACCGTTCTTTTCCACGACCCGAGCCATCCGGCAGGGGGCGCCGCATGACCGCGCCGATGGAGGAGTCCGTCAGCCCGGTGCTGCCCGAGGGCTTCGTCCCCGGGAGCGTCGCGCCTTTCATGATGCGCTACGGCACGGGCTTCCTGCTCGCCATGCAGCGAGCGGCCGTGGCACACGACGCCGCCCGGTCGCCGGACGAGACCGAAACCGCCTAACGCGCCGCCGGCTGCGACGAGGGTGCGCGCGCGCCGTCGTCCGGCTCGTCGCCTGCGGGACCGCCCTTGTGGATCGCACCCACCACGAAGATCGCGATCATCGCGACGATGAGGGCGATCACGGCGTAGTAGCGCGAACGGTTCATCCTTCGATCCTCCAGGCGTGCCGCGAGTGTCCCCGGCATAGGGTCAAGGGAATGGAAGACCGGCGTTAGGGCGCCGTCCGGAGCAGTTCGGCGATGGAGCCGGTCAGCGCCTGCAAGGAGAACGGCTTGCTGAGCAGGGCCGTCCGCTCGGGCAGGTGGGGCGTATCCGCGAAGGCGTCCCATGCGTATCCGGTGATGTAGAGCACCGGGACCCGGGGATGCATCTCGCGCATGGCGCGGGCGAGCTGGTGTCCGTCCATGCCCGGGAGGCCGATGTCGGTGACCAGGATGTCCGGTGTCCTGCCTGCGTGCAGCTTTCCGAGCGCTTCGGAGGCGTCCGCGCACGCATCGACCTCGTAGCCGCTTTCCTCGAGCACCTCGCAGGCGATCGAGCGCAGCATCTGCTCGTCTTCCACGAGCAGGACGCGGCGGCCCGAGCCATCCTGCCGTTCGACGTCATGGGTGTGCGCGACGGAGGCCTCGCCGAGGTGTCGCGGGAGCCAGAGGCTCACGGTCGTTCCCGCGCCCGGCCTGGAGTCGATGATGGCGCGACCACCCGTCTGGCGCGCGAAGCCGTCCACCATCGAGAGCCCCAGCCCTGTTCCCTGTCCGATCGCCTTCGTCGTGAAGAAGGGATCGAAGGCCTTTTCGGCGGTGGCCCGGGACATGCCTGTGCCGGTGTCGGTGACCGAGACGACCACGTAATCGGCCGCACCGTCGCCGATGTCCGTGCAGGGGGCGTTGCGCGTGACGATCCCCAGCTGGCCGCCTTGCGGCATGGCATCGCGCGCGTTGATGGCGAGGTTGAGGATCGCGCTCTCCAGCTGGCTCGCGTCGGACAGCGTGCGCCAGAGGTCGGACTGCGTGCGCAGTACGATCGACACCTGCTCGCCCAGCAGGGGGCGAAGCAGCAGGTCGAGACCGCGGACGATCAGGTTCGCGTCCACGTCGGACAGCGAGAGCGCCTGTTGCCGTGAGTACGCGAGCAGACGGTGCGTCAGCCCCGCGGCGCGTTTCACCGCGCCGGCCGCGGCGTCGAGCATGCGCTGGACGTTGTCGGCGCGGCCACTCGCCAACCGTTCGGTGACGACTTCGATGGCGCCGCCGATGCCGCCCAGGATGTTGTTGAAATCGTGCGCGATGCCGCCCGTCAGCCGGCCCAGCGCTTCCAGCTTCTGCGCATGTCGCCACTGGTCCTCCATTTCGCGGCGGCGCTCGACATCGCGGCCCATGCCGTACACGACGTCGCCGTCGGGTACGCAGGTCCAGGCGAACCAGCGGTAGCTGCCGTCGTGGGCGCGGATGCGTACTTCCAGATCCTCGACGACATCGCCGTCGAGCAGTTGGGATACGGCGTCGGTCGCGCGCGCCATGTCGTCGGGATGGACCAGTTCCTCGAAGCCCATGCCGACGACATCGGCGAGGTCGTGACCCAACTCGTTCGCCCAGGCCGGATTCACGTTACGGTAGTGGCCGTCGCGCCCCATCACCACGTACAGGTCGCGCGAGATGGCCCAGATCTGGTCGCGCTCACGCGTCCGCGCATCGATCTCGCGCTCGAGCGACGCGTTCAGCTCGCGTAGCGCCACCGCCGACCGCACGCCTCGCGTGGTCTCGTTGGTCACCGCCACCATGCCGAAGATCCGGCCCTCCTCGTCGCGCAGGGGCGCGTACGAGAAGGTCCACCAGGTGTCCTCGGGAAAGCCATACCGGGTCATCGTCAGGGGCAGGTCGCGATGCATGCTGCCCCGGCCCGCCATGGCGGCGTCGACATGTTCCGACACGGCGTCCCATACGTCGCCCCACAGTTCGTCGAAGCGACGGCCGATGGCGCCCTGCAGGCGGTGACCGAGGATCGGCCGATACGGATCGTTGAAAAAGAACAGCTGGCCGGGCTCGACGGAGATGAACATCGGCTGGGGAGTGTCCATCATCGTCGCGAGCATGCTGCGCAGCGCGGCGGGCCACCCTTCGACAGCACCCAGCGGCGTGCCACTCCACGGAAACGCGCGGATCTCGCCGGCCGTCGGCGAATCGACCGGCAGGAACGCGAATGGATCGGAGTGCGTCGGTGTGGACATGCTCAAGGCCTGAACGACGCCACCGGTCCCGACACCTGCTGGCCGCGTTCCCAGACCGCGTGGATGCTGGTGGTGGCCTCGATGTCTTTCGACGGATCGTCGTCGAGCACCACGAAGTCCGCGCGTTTGCCGTTGGCGAGGACGCCGCGATCGTCCAGGCGGAGCAGGGCGGCCGCGCGCTGTGTCGCCACTTGTATGGCCTGCAGCGGCGTGAGGCCGGCGTCGACCATGAGCGCGAGCTCGCGATGTTCCGCGACGCCCGGAATGCGCAAGGGCATGGCGCCCGAGTCGGTGCCGAAGCCGATGTTCACGCCCGCGTCGTAGAGCGTCTTGAGGTTCTTCAGGTTCACCTGGAGGGCGTCTTCGTTCGTCTTCGTCGCGCCGTCGCCCTGGACACGGTCACGCCAGGCGGGATCCGCGAACTGGCGCGCGAGGTCCGGCTGCACGGCGTGCGTGAAGAAGGGGCGGTCCATCCACGCGGGATGCCGGGCATAGATGTAGGCGGCCTCGTTGAGGTCGAGCGTGGCGACGTACCACGTGCCGTGGCGCTTCATCGCCCCGACGAAGCCCGCGTCCACGGGTTGGTCGCGCACGCCGTGCGCGAGGATGTCGACGCCGTCGTCGACCAGGCGGCGCGCGTCCTCCAGGTAATAGACGTGCGCGGCGACGCGCAATCCTTTCGCGTGCGCCTCGGCGATCACCGCGCGCCAGATCTCCGGCTTCATCTTCACCGGCAGGCTGCCGTTGAAGTCGTCGAGCCAGATCTTGATCAGGTCGGTGCCCCGGCCGGCGGCCGCGTCGACGGCGGCCCGCGCCTGATCCGGCGTCCCGGGGCGGTCGAGCTGGTCGGGTCCCGCCTTCATCATCTTCGCGGGCGGCGCGCCGTTGGGCACGCCGATGCCGCGGTCGGCGCCGAACAGATCGGAGCCCGGCGCCTTGCCGGCATGCAGTTCGGCGCGCAACGGATAGAACACGGCCGGCACGTTCACGCCGAGCGAGGTGACCGTGGTCACGCCATAGGCCTGCCACTGTTTCAGCTGGCGCAGGATGTTGTCGCGGTTGTAGAGCGCGGGAAGGCCGCTCCGCGTGCCGTCGACCGAACCGACGTGCGAATGATCGGAGATGATGCCCGGGATGATCGTCTTGCCCGTGTAATCGACAACCTTCGTATCGGCGGGCATCTTCGCGCGCAGGCCGGGGCCCATGAGGGAGATCCGGTCGCCGTTGATCACGAGGGTCACGTCGCGCATCGGCGCCGCGCCGGTGCCGTCGATCACCGTCGCGCCGCGGATCACGGTGGCGGCGTGCGTGCCGCCAGCCGCCGTGAGTGCGAGGAAGAGGAGGGTGGGACGAAGTCGGGACATGGTGTTTCCTTCGACGGGGACCGTGCCGGAATAATGCACGACCTGCGAAGGCGATGTCGTTGCGAAAATCTTCGTGTCGCCGTTGTCACGCCCGATCCACGTTCCCGCACGGACCCTTGGCGCAAATCCACGCAAGGGAGGGACATCGCATGAACGACGAAAACACCCCGGTTACCGGTAAGCAGCGAGGCGCCATCGGCTACATACTGCTCTGGATCCTCGGCATTCCCATCCCGGTGCTGCTGCTGATCTTCCTAGTCCGCGGTTGCACGTGATGCGTAAGCCGTAGGAGCGCACCTGGGCGCGATGGGGAATTGCGGCAAACCCCCGATCGCGCCCAGGTGCGCTCCTACCAGGCAAGAAAAAGCCGCGGGAGCCTGGGCTCCCGCGGCTTTCTTCATCAATGGCGACGATCGGCGTCGCGCGCCTTGTCCGCGGCCTTGCCCACTTCCTTCTGGACCTTGCCGGCGTTCTTTTCGATGTTGCCGGCCGCCTGCTTCGTGTGGTCGCCGGTGACCTTGCCGACCACTTCCTTCACGGCGCCCTTGACTTCGTGTTTCATGCCTTCGGTGCGGTTTTTGTCCATGGTGTTCTCCTGTCTGGTTCTGCGTCGTTCGCAGGGTGCCGATGTAAGAGGTTCCGGGCTTACAGGAACGTGAAGCGCATGTGCGCCGTCGTTCACCCGCCTTTCAATGGCGCGGGATAGTTCGAGGCCTTCAGCAGGCCCGCGAGGTGGGCGGCGTTCGACGCGAGCGTCTCGATCGTCTTGGCGACGTTCTCCGGCGTCTCCTTCAGGTCGATGTAATTGGTCGAGCCCATCGCCTCGCCGACCCAGTACGCGGAACTTCCCGCCGGGATGGTGAACCCGAAGTCGGCGAGACCCTGATAGAGCTCGGCCGAGACGTGGTGCGCGCCGTCTTCGTTGCCGACGACGCCGACCATCGCCACCTTGCCGAAGGTCGGGTAACGCCCGTCGTCGCCGATGTCGCCGAGGATCGCGTCGAGCCGTTCCAGCACGCGCTTCGCGATGCTGGATGGCTGCCCGACCCAGATCGGCGTGACCATCACGAGGATGTCGCTGGCCATGATCCGCTCGCGCACCTTAGGCCATTCGTCGCCACCGCCTTCGTCATGACTCACGCCCGGCTTGATGTCGAGGTCCACGAGGCGAAGGCTCTCGGTCTCGACGCCACGCTTCTTCAGGGCGTCGAACAGCTGGTCGAGCAGCTTCTGCGACGAGGAGGGTTTCGGCGACGGCGCGAGCGTGCAGTTGAGTCCAAGGGCTTTGAGCGTCATGACGGTCTCTCCGGCAAAACACCGATCGTCAGAGCACGGGCGTGCAACCGGCGTCGCGGGAAGGTGCATACGCGATGGGCGGATCCCGCTACGATGGCACCATGTTCCCGTTCCCCAAGACGGCCACCGCGCCGTTCTGCCCGTCCGAAGTGGCGGGGTCCATCGTCGTCCCCGCCGACCTGCCATGGTGGAAGAAGGCGCTCCGGTTCGCGGGGCCCGGGCTGCTCGTGTCCGTCGGCTACATGGATCCCGGCAACTGGGCGACCGACATCGAAGCCGGCTCGCGCTTCGGTTACCGCCTGCTTTTCGTCGTGCTCCTCTCGAGCCTGGCGGCGATGATGCTCCAGTGCCTCGCCGCGCGCCTCGGCATCGCCACGCAGAAGGACCTCGCGCGCCTGTCGAGCGAGCGCTATCCGAAAGTCGTCGGGCGCCTCCAGTGGGTTTTCGCCGAGATATCCATCATCTCGTGCGACCTCGCGGAAGTGCTCGGCAGCGCGCTCGCGTTCAAGCTGCTCTTCGGCGTGTCGCTGCCAGTCGGCGTGGCGCTCACCGCGCTGGACACCTTCATCGTGCTCGGGCTGCAGGGCAGGGGTTTCCGTCGCGTCGAGGCGATCATCCTCGGGCTCGTCGGCACCATCGGCATCTGCTTCGTCGTGCAGCTGTTCCTCGTGGGGCCGGACTGGACGCAGGTCGCCGCGGGCTTCGTGCCGTCCCTGCATGCGGTCTCCACGCAGGAGCCGCTGTACCTCGCGATCGGCATCCTGGGTGCCACGATCATGCCGCACAACCTCTACCTGCATTCGTCCGTCGTGCAGACGCGTGCCGTGACCGGTATCCGGGGCAAGCGCGACGCGATCCGACTGACGCGCGTCGACACCATCGGCTCGCTGAGCCTCGCCCTGCTGATCAACGCGGCGATCCTGATCGTCTCCGCCGCCGCGTTCCACGGCACGGGACGCACCGACGTCGCGGACATCGGCGACGCCTACGAGCTGCTCGCGCCCATCGCGGGTACGACCGTCGCGGCCGTGGCCTTCGCGATCGGCCTCTTCGCGTCGGGCCAGAGCTCGACGTTCACGGGAACGATCGCCGGTCAGGTGATCATGGACGGCTTCCTGCACTGGAAGCTGCCGTGCTGGCAGCGTCGTCTGATCACGCGCGGTCTCGCGATCGTTCCCGCCTTCATCGGCGTGGTGACCATGGGCGACCGCGCCATCGGCGAGCTGCTGATCGCGAGCCAGGTGGTGCTGAGCATCCAGCTCCCGTTCGCGATGTACCCGCTCATCCGTTTCACGGACGACCGCACGCTGATGGGGGATTTCGCCAACACGCGCCTGGTGTCGGTCGCCGCGTGGCTGCTGTTCGTCGTGATCTCCTGCGCCAACGTCTGGCTGGTGGCGCAGGTGTTCGGGCTGGCGTGACGCCGGACAGACGGATACATCACACATCCCCGCGCAGTCTCATCGCCGACGACACCTACGGCGACCCACGCGATGCAAAGCCCGCTCGTACCCGAGACACCCGGCCGCTCGCCGGTGATTCCCGACGAAACCCCGACGCGGCCGCGGCCCGAGATGCCCGGCGAGAATCCGTCCATCGACCGGCCCCAGGACCGTCCGGCCCACCCGGATACGCCGGAAGACGACGGCACGCCGCCGGCCGAGGCGCCCGAGGCGCCCGAGGCGCTCGCGATCCGCATTCCCTGAGTCCACCGGCACGGAGGAGAACGAAACCATGCCTGAGAAGAAAACCACCGCCAGGGCACGCAAGGACAAGCGCGAAGGAAAGTCGGCCTCGACGCAGGCCGGCGAGTACGTGCGCGAGGAAATCGAGCATGTGCGCGAAGGCAAGCATGGCGCGCGCTCGGCGAAGCAGGCGATCGCCATCGGCCTCTCGAAGGCCAGGCGCGACGGCGTGAAGGCGAAGCCGTCGAAGACGGCCAGCAAGGCCACAAAGAAGAAGGCGACCCAGGATTCGCGCGCCGCGACAAAGAAGGCCACGGGCAAGAAGGCGACGGCGAAGAAATCCGCGGGCCGCAAGACCGCCACGAAGAAAACGGCTGCACGGAAAGCGACGGCCAAACGGGCCACGGGGAAGAAGTCGGCCACGCGTTCGCAGGCGAGCACCCGCGCGCTCAAGCGGGAAGGGAGTTCGTCGGTCTCGAAGCGTGCCCTTTCGGCGCAGGGACGGAAGAGCGCGGCGAAGCGCACGGCCTCCAGCCGGTCGGCCGCGGCGAAGAAGGCGGCACGGACGAAGGGTGCGTCGGTGAGGAAGACCGCCGCCCGGAAGGCGGCTAAAACAAGGGCGCGCAGGGCGTCCTGACAACGAAAGGCCCGCCGTCAGGCGGGCCTTCGGTGCGCGAGGTCGGTCTGGTTCAGACCGCGTCGCCGCTCAGACGGCTGGCGACTTCGCCCAGCCAGTCGTAGCCATCCATCTCGCCGCCGAAGAGGTCGAAACCGCTGTTGGCTTCGGCACGGTTGCCGGTAGCCAGTTCGTAGGTCGAGATGCCGAATTCGTTACGCAGTTCGTTCATGGTCGTTTCTCCCAGTCGCAATGACCGGTTGCATCGATTCTCTGGCGCCAGCGCCGCCGGTCTCTGGCGTGGCGTGGACCTTACGCCGTCGGGATCTTCCAAGAAAGATGCGCCGCGGATCTGGTCCGTTTCGTTTGGTGAACAATCGGTTCGTTAGTCTTTCGTCACGCCGTCACAGGGCCGAATTTCTGAACTACCGAGTTTCGTTAAGCCCTTTTGTATGGGCGCCCCGTGGCTTTACAAGGCCTCGCGAGGAACAAAAGGTTTGACAGCGGTTGTAAGCAAAAGGTTCAAAGAAATTCCCGATCGGCGTGATCGGTGTCCTCGATCGGATCCTTACCGTGGGCTTTCGTTCGCCGCTTGGGGGGTATCCGTTAACCCTAGTTTAACTCAACTGGGTCGGTTTCGCCAATGCGCGGCCGTATGGGCCCTTCGCCCCACCGGCGCGCGTCGATAGAATCGACGGTCCGGCCGGTCTTCTGACCGGCGTCGCCACTCCTCTCGTCCAAGGAAAAACCACCATGAAGTCTCGTGCCGCCGTCGCCTGGGAAGCCGGAAAGCCGCTGTCGATCGAAGAGATCGACGTCCAGGGACCGAAGGCCGGCGAGGTGCTGGTCCGCATCGTCGCGACCGGCGTGTGCCATACCGACCTGTTCACGCTGTCGGGCGCCGACCCGGAGGGCGCGTTCCCGGTCATCCTCGGGCACGAGGGCGGCGGCGTCGTCGAGGAGGTGGGCGAGGGCGTCACCACGCTCAAACCGGGCGACCACGTCATTCCCCTGTACACGCCCGAATGCGGCGAGTGCAGCTTCTGCCGCTCGGGCAAGACCAACCTTTGCCAGAAGATCCGCGTGACCCAGGGCAAGGGCCTGATGCCGGACGGGACGTCCCGGTTCTCGCAGGGCGGCCGGCAGCTCCTCCACTACATGGGCACCAGCACCTTCAGCGAGTACACCGTGCTTCCGGAGATTTCGCTGGCGAAGATCGACAAGGCGGCCCCGCTGGACAAGGTCTGCCTGCTGGGCTGCGGTATCACGACCGGCATCGGCGCCGTGCTCAATACCGCGAAGGTCGAGCCGGGGTCGACGGTCGCCGTCTTCGGCATGGGCGGCATCGGCCTGTCCGTGGTGCAGGGCGCCGTGATGGCGAAGGCCTCCCGCATCATCGTCGTGGACACCAACCCGTCCAAGTTCGAGATGGCGAAGATGCTCGGCGCGACCGACTTCGTGAACCCGCGCGATTACCCGGACACCCCGATCCAGCAGGTCATCGTCGACCTCACGGATGGCGGCGTCGACTACTCGTTCGAGTGCATCGGCAACGTGGACGTGATGCGTGCCGCGCTCGAGTGCTGCCACAAGGGCTGGGGCGAGTCGATCATCATCGGCGTGGCCGGCGCGGGGCAGGAGATCCGCACGCGTCCGTTCCAGTTGGTGACGGGCCGCGTCTGGCGCGGTTCGGCCTTCGGCGGCGTGAAGGGCCGCAGCGAGCTGCCCGGCTACGTCGACCGCTACATGGGTGGCGAGATCAAGATCGACCCGATGATCACGTATACGATGGGGCTGGACGACATCAACCGCGCCTTCGACCTCATGCACGAGGGCAAGGCCATCCGCTCCGTCATCATCTATTGAGCCCTTCGATGAACGAAACGATCGACCTGATCCGCCGTTACTACGACGCCTTCAACCGCGGCGACTGGGCGGGCATGCTGGCGCTGCTCGACGAGCACGTGGCGCACGACATCAACCAAGGCGGCCGGGAAACCGGTCGCGACCGCTTCGGCGCGTTCCTGCAGCGCATGAACGTGAGCTACAGCGAGCAGCTGAGGAACATCGTCGTCATGGCGAACGCGGACGGCACCCGCGCCGCCGCCGAGTACGTCGTGCACGGCGAGTACAAGGCCACCGACGAGGGTCTTCCGCTCGCCCAGGGCCAGTCGTACGTGCTACCGGGCGGCGCGTTCTTCGACGTGGCCGGCGGTCGCATCACGCGCATCAGCAACTACTACAACCTCGAGGACTGGCTGGCGCAGGTGCGTCGCGTCGAAGTGGACTGACGCCTTGAACGCCGGGATGGCGGGCCGCAGGTCTGATGATTCCGACCCGTCATCCACAAAGGCGTCGAATGGCCTGGACCAATCCGCACTACGATCCGTCGAAGCCGCACCATACCCCGGAAGGGTTCCGTAATCCCGAGCCGGAAACGCGGGGGCAGGGGGATCTCCAGCGCTGGCGGCGCGAGCGCAAGGAGCAGCGCCTCCCCCGTGCGCCGGAGGAAGGCTACGAGGCGTTCTCGCGTCGCTGGTGGCAACGCGCCACGTTCGACGGCGCGGCCGACGCGGCATGGTGGCTCGGCCATGCGACGATGCTGGTGAGCCACGGCGGTGTCACGGTGCTGACCGATCCCGTCCTCGGCCGTCGCGCCTCTCCGCTTTCTTTCGCAGGCCCCCAGCGGCGGACCGCGGCGCCCGTGGACGTGGCGGGGCTGCCGCCCATCGACGTCGTGGCGCTCTCGCACAATCACTACGATCACCTCGACGCCGCGAGCGTGCGAGCGCTTGCCCGCCGCTTCCCGCAGGCGGTGTTCCTCGTGCCGCTCGGCCTGAAGCGCTGGTTCGCGCGGCGTGGCATAGAGAACGTCCGGGAACTCGACTGGTGGGACAGCACCGACGTCGGCGGCGCCACGTTCACGTTCGTTCCGGCGCGTCACTGGAGCGCGCGCACGCTGTGGAACCGCAACCGTTCGTTGTGGGGCGGGTGGGTGATGGCGCGGGACGGGTTCCGCTTCTGGTTCGCTGGCGACACCGGCTACTCGGAACGGCTCGCCGAGATCGGCGAGCGCATGGGGCCCATTGACCTCGCGGCGCTGCCGATCGGCGCCTACGCGCCGCGCTGGTTCATGCGCGCGCAGCATGTCGACCCGGCGGAGGCCGTGCAGCTGCATCGCGAGGTCGGCGTACGGCGCTCCATCGCGATCCACTGGGGCGCCTTCGAGCTGGCCGACGACGCGCTGGACGAGCCGCCGCGGCTGCTCGGCGAGGCGCTGGACGCGGCGGGCCTGTCGCGCGACGAATTCCTGCTGCTCAACATCGGCGGCCGAATTGCGCTCTAATGACGCCCTTCCTCTCCTCCGGTTTCCCCGCCCATGCCGTTCCATGAATTCCGCCTCGAGGGCGACTACGTCGAGCTGAACCTGCTGCTGAAGCTCACCGGCATCGCGTCGAGCGGCGGCGAGGGTAAGCATCTGGTCGCCGACGGCCTGGTTTCCGTCGACGGCGCCGTCGAGCTGCGCAAGACGTACAAGGTGCGCGCGGGGCAGGTGGTCACGATCGGCGACGAGGAAATCAGCGTGCTGCCCGAGCAGGATTGATCGGCGCGGCGGCTCGTCCGCGATGGTTTCGCTAGAATAGCGGGCTTCCCGATACCCCGAGGTTCGCCGCGTTGTCCGCCGGTACCGCTTCCGATGACGCGCTCGACGCGCTGTTCGTACCGTTCGCCACCGGCGATCTCGCCTGGCCGGCGGACGGCGGCGTGCTGATCCTGCGCGCGCGCGACGGCTTCGCCTTGCGCGAAGCGCGCCGCCCGGGATGGACGCTGCAGCAGTCGTTCCTGCCGGCGGCGGATGCGCTCGAGCGCTCGGGCTTTACTACCACGGCGGAGATCCCCGAAGGCCGCTTCCGCCTCGTGATGGTCCTGCCTACGCGGCAGCGTGAGGAGTCGCGCGCGCTGTTCGCGCAGGCGATGGCGCACGTCGATGCGAAGGGCATCGTCGTCGCCAGCGTGCCGAACGCCGAAGGCGCGAAGACGGCAGAAGCCGACCTCGCCCTGCTGGCCGGCGACGTGACGGATCTCTCCAAGCACAAGTGCCGCGTGTTCTGGACGCGGCCCGGCGCGACGCCCGATCCGGCGCTGCTCGAACGCTGGCTGGCGCTGGACGAGCCGTTGCCGATTGACGAGGGTCGCTTCGTCGGTCGCCGCGGCCTGTTCGCCTGGGACCGGGTCGATCGCGCCTCGGCGCTCCTGACGAGCGTACTGCCGGACGATCTCGCCGGCAGGGCGGCGGACCTCGGTGCCGGATTCGGCTACCTCGCGTGCACGCTCGTCGAACGCTGCGCCGGCATCGCCGCGGTCGATCTCTACGAGGCCGAAGCGCGTGCCCTCGGGCCGGCACGCACGAACATCGCGGCGTCGGTCGCGAGGACGGGCCGGGGCATCGCGACATCCGTGCGCTGGCACGACGTGACGCGGGGCATCGACACCGGCTACGACGTGATCGTCTCCAATCCACCGTTCCACCAGGGACGCGCCGACGATCCGGCGCTCGGCCGCGCGTTCATCGCCGCCGCCGCGAAGGCTCTGACGGCGCGCGGCCGGTTCTGGATGGTGGCCAATCGTCATCTCGCCTACGAAGCGACGCTCGACGCGTGCTTCGCCAGCGTGCGCACCGTGATCGAAAAGGACGGCTTCAAGGTCGTCGAAGCAAGGGAACCCCGCCGATGAAACTCGTACGCCTCCTCGCGAACCTCGGCTATGGCAGCCGTCGTCAGGTCGCGGACATGTTCCGCGAGGGAGCGGTCACCGACGCGACCGGCGAGGTGCTTTATGCCGACGACAAGCGGGAGCACGCCGACGTACGCGTCGACGGCATGCCGCTCGATCCGCCGCAGGGCATGCTCCTGATGCTGCACAAGCCCGTGGGCTACACGTGCTCGCGCAAGGATGCCGGCCGGCTGGTGTACGAACTCCTGCCGCCGCGTTTCTCCGCGCGCAATCCGGTGCTCTCGACCGTGGGACGCCTCGATCGCGACACGTCCGGCCTCCTGCTGTTCACCGACGACGGCCAGCTTCTGCACCGGATCATCTCGCCGAAAGCCTCGGTGTCGAAGGTCTATGAGGCGACGCTCGCGAACGACCTGCGCGGCGACGAAGGCGCGACGTTCGCCGCCGGCACGCTGATGCTCGACGGCGAGACGGATCCGCTGGAGCCCGCGCGCCTCGACGTGCTCGGCCCGCGCCGCGCGCGCCTGACGCTCACGGAGGGTCGCTACCATCAGGTCCGCCGCATGTTCGCCGCGGTCGGCAACCACGTGGAGACCCTCGAGCGCGTGGCGGTGGGCGGTCTGTCCCTCGACGGCCTCCCGGCCGGCGAATGGCGCCTGCTCGACGCCGACGACACGTCCCGCATCTTCCAGCCGCCGGGCTGAGTCGCGCATCGACAGGGCGCGCGCTTCCGCACCGTGCGCCGCTTTTGTTATGGACGCCTCGTGCACACCCGATGCAGTATCGGGAAGTCTTTCGACCCCAAGGAGTGTGCAAGATGAAACGAATCGCCGTTGCCCTGGCCGGGCTCGTGGTCTGCGTCGCCGCCCAGGCCGCCGAAAAGAGCGTGGTCGTCCCCCTGACGCTCGTCACCGCCGACGGTGCGGGCGCCTCCGTCGGCAAGGTCACGGTCACCGAGAGCGCCGGTGGCCTCGTCTTCACGCCCGACCTGAAGGGCCTGCCGCCCGGCGAGCATGGCTTCCACCTGCACGAGAAGCCGAGCTGCGCGCCGGGCGAGAAGGACGGCAAGAAGGGCGCGGCGCTCGCCGCCGGCGGCCATTACGACCCGAACAAGACGGGCAAGCACGAAGGCCCGGACTCGACCGCCGGCCACGAGGGCGACCTGCCGAAGATCACCGTGGGTGCCGACGGCACGGATACGACCGCCGTCACCGCGCCGAACCTGAAGTCGCTCGCCACGCTCAAGGGCCACGCGCTGATGATCCACGCGGGCGGCGACAATTACTCCGACAAGCCCGAAGCCCTCGGCGGCGGCGGTGCCCGCATCGCCTGCGGCGTCGTCAAGTAAGGAAGCCATGTCGCAAGATGGGCTCTTCGCCTCCGGACCGCTCGTGATCGTCGACGACGAGCACGGGCGGTTCGCGTACGAGCCCGGCGTCGTCCCGCCCGGGCAGGCCGCGGACTGGTTCGCGTCGTTGCAGGCGGAGATTCCCTGGGAGGCGCAGCGCCGGGCCATGTACGGACGCGACGTCGCCGTGCCGCGTCTGGTGCAGCACTACGCGCTGGACGAGGCCGGCCTTCCTTCGGCGATCGCGGAAGCCGCCGCCATCGTCATCGCGCGCAGCGGCATCGCGTACACGTCGGTCGGGCTGAACCTGTATCGCGACGGACAGGACAGCGTGGCGCCGCACAACGATCACATCGAGGAGCTGGTCGAGGGCGCGCCGATCGCGCTGCTGTCGCTCGGCGCCACGCGCCGCATGACCCTGCGCGAGCGCGAGCCGCCGAAGCGGCGTTTCGACCTCGACATGGAAGCCGGCAGCCTGCTGACGATGAGCTACGCCACGCAGTTCCACTACGACCACGGCATCCCGAAGACGCGGACGACGGTCGGGCCCCGCATCAGCCTGGCCTTCCGCGTCCGCCCGGGCGGCAAGGCCGGCGGGCGCCGCTACGTGACGCATCGCCAGCCCGCCTGAGGCCGCACTCAGAACAGGTCGATGCTGCCCAGCGCCACCGGAGCGCTCAGTTCGCCGAGCGCCGCGAGCGTTTCGTATCCGTGCACGCTGTCGCGACCGTGCTGCTTGGCGAAGTACAGCGCCTTGTCCGCGCGATCGAGCACGATCTCCGGGTAGTCGTGCTCCGTGATGCGGGCATAGCCCACGCTGACGGTCACGTGTCCGACCTGCGGATAGGCGTGGGCGCCGACGAACGTCCGGAAGCGGTCCAGGACGTCGTGAACCTCCGCGTCGTCCTGCGCGGCGAGCAGCACGACGAACTCCTCGCCGCCGAAGCGGAACAGCACGTCGCTGGAGCGGAAGCACGCGCGCATCTGCTGCGCGAGCATCAGGATCACCTCGTCCCCATACACGTGGCCGTAGGTGTCGTTGATGCGCTTGAAGTGGTCGATGTCGAGGATGGCGAGGTAGAGCTGCGATACCCGGTCACCCGGCACGCCGTCGTCGGATGGGCCCCGCGCGCGCTGGCGCTGGAGCTTCAGCAGCCGCTGCAGGCGCTGCTCGAAACTGCGGCGGTTGTACAGGCCGGTGAGCTTGTCGCGCTCGCTGTCGTTGAGCAGGGCGATGTAGTTGCCATAGATGCGCGCGAACCCCTCGACCATCGTGCGGACGTGGTCGAGCGCATCTTCGGATTCGAGCATCAGCGCGCCGATGGCCGCGTTGTCGCGCTGGATCGGTATGACGAGCCGGCTGATGCCGTCGTCGGTGACGTCGCTGATCGCCTCGAGCATCTCCATCGCGCACACGATGGTATCGATGGGATCGCCCTCGCGGATGGGATCGATCGCTTCGACCACGAACGCGCCGTCCGGCTTGCGCGAGCACACCACGATCGACTCGACGGGGTGGTTCATGGCGTCGCCGCGCTTGCACAACGTCACGCTGTTGACGGAGACGAGTTCGGCGAGCGAGAGGACCACGCTATGGTCCAGCGCGTCGATGTCCCGGTGGTGCGTGAACTCCGCGACGGACGCGAGCAGGCGCGACTCCGGCATCACGCCGGCAAGGGCATGCCAGGGCGCTCTCATGTCGGGAGCGTTCCCAGGCTGACGATGTGACTGACGTTACGGATTCGCACTTACCACCTCCCCCGAAGTCGGGCCGGATCGCGCCCCGGTGTGCATGTCTGCCGAACCCCGACTGGCATGTCCCCAGCAAGTAATTACGGCGGTCCAGCCGGAAACTTTAGGGGAAAACCGGGTCGGATGTAAGGAAATGTGAAGGAGGTCGCAGTCGGTGGTCTTAACAAACGTGAACGGGTGCGTTAAAGGGCGGCCGGCCAGCGGTCGAGAATTCCGGGATCGACGCCGACCCTGCGGCACGAGCGCGAGGCGACGCCTTCGGTGAGCGCGGCGCGGAACAGGGGCGCCATGCGGCGTAGCGCCGCCGATGCCAGCCGCGCCTTGCGGAGGTCGCGCTCCGACCGGCCGAGAAGCTCGTTCGCCCAGGGCGGCAACAACGCGGCGCCGGCGTGCAGGAAGACGTCGCGGGAAAGCCCCGCCAGGGGTACCGGCAGGTCGAGGCGCGCCAGGACGTCGAGCACGACGCGCGAGCGTTCGCCGTAGACGAGCGTCGGCCGGACATGGTCGATGTACGCGTCCAGGGCCGCCACGGAACCCGGCACGTCGCGCGCGCCGAGTGCCTCGGCCACGCGGCGCGTCTCGTCCAGATACGCATCGGCGACGCGGGCGGGGACGTCTAGCGGACCATACGCCCGATATCCCGCGAGGAAGCTCGACATCTCGCTGACGTGGACCCAGGTGAGCAGGTCGGGGTCGTCGGCTGCGTAGGGCACGCCGGCTTCGTCGCTCCCGCGGACCCGCGCGTGGATGCGCCGCACGAGCTCGATCATCCCTTGCGCGGCGGCGGTGGGAGCATACGTGGTGCCGCCGACGAAGGCGGTGGTCCGTCGCAGCCGGCCGACGAGGTCCTCGCGGAAGTTGGAATGATCCCAGACGCCGGCCAGTGCACGCGGATGCAGCGTCTGCAGGTAGAGCGCGCACAGGCCGCCCGCCAGCATGCCGCAGAAGTCGGCATGCACGCGCCAGGTGACGCTGGAGGGACCGAACAGGCCGGGATCGCCCGCGGGATGGTCGTAGTCGATGGCGCCGGTCTGCGGACGCGGGAACGCCGAAAGCACCCAGCGACGGATGGGGCCCGCGGCCGGTCGAAGGAGATGGCCGAACGCTCCCATGGTCAGTCGCCCGACAGCCAGCCCCGCCATTTGAAGAACAGCACGGGCAGCAGGATGCTCAGCGCGATGGCGCCGAGCGCGAGCGGGTAGCCGAACGTCCAGTCGAGCTCGGGCATCCGCTTGAAGTTCATGCCCCAGATGCCCGCGAGGATCACGGGAGGAATCGTCGCCACCGAGGTGACGGTGAGCACCTTCATCACGTGGTTCTGGTCGGTGCTGATGAAGCCCAGGCTGGCGTCGAGCAGGAACTGCAGCTTGTTCGTCAGCTGGTCGTCGAACTCGTCGAGCGTGCGCAGGTCGTGGTCGACGACGCGCAGCCGCAGCTCCACCTCGTCGGGCATCCAGTCGGGTTTCTTCGCGCGCACGAACGAGACGATGCGCTGCACGCCCAGCATCGACGAGCGGTTGCGCGCCTGCTCGCCCTCGAGGCGGCCGACCTCGAGCATGCAGTTGCGCAGCGCCGGCGTGCCGATGCGTTCGCGGGTGAAGATGCGGTCGGAAAGCTTCTTCAGGTCGGCCGAGACGTCTTCCATCCGCTTGGCGGCGAGGTTCACGATGGCTTCGATGAGCGTCGCCAGGACGTCCGCGCTGGATTCCCAGCGGTGCACGTTGCAGCTTTCGTTCGCGAGATCGAAGGCGGGGGAGGGCGCGAAGCGCAGCGTCATCAGCACGCGGTCCGTCACCACGATGCCGACCGGCGCCGCCTTGTGCCCGTTCGCGCTGTCCGCGAAATAGGGGATGGACAGGTACATCGCGTCGTCGTCGGTGCGGATGCGGCTCGACAGCGCCAGGTTGTCCACATCGCCGCGCTCCGGGATGCGGAGGCCGGTGATCTGGGCGGCGCAGGCACGCTCGTCCTGCGACGGATCGAACAGATCGATCCAGATCGGCTTATCGGGCCGTCCCATGCCCGGCTTCCATGGCGCGGGCGGCCCGCTCTGTCCTTGCTCGTGGATGGTCAGCACGTGCGGTCGTGGCCTCGCGGTTCGCAGGAAATCACCGGCCGCGGGGCCGGAACGTACGGCAGTTTACGCCCGCGGCGTTTGCGCCACGTGGATGGCGTCGGCCGCCGGAGACGCGCATGCTTGGCACATGACCCCATGCCGGAGAGAACGATGAGCGACGTGGCCAAACCGCTGGAAATCATCCACGACGAGGCGAACCAGGTGTTCAGGGCGGTCGTCGATGGCTACGAGTGCGAGGTGGGATACCGGCTGCAGGACAAGACGATGGTGATCACCCATACGGGCGTTCCCTCGCCGGTCGGGGGCCGCGGCATCGCCGCGCTGCTGACGAAGTTCGCGGTGCAGACCGCCGAGGCGAAGCACTGGAAGATCACGCCCGCGTGCAGCTATGCCGCGACGTGGTTCCGGCGCAATCCCGAGTACGCGCACTTGTTGGCCTGAGCCAGCACATGGTCGATCGCGTCACGGGGCGGTAGGAGCGCGCCCTGCGCGCGACATCTTTTCGCGCGGCCGGCAAGCTGCGGCGCCAGCTCGTGGTCTGTCATCGAAAGATGTCGCGCGCAGGGCGCGCTCCTACATCCTCGTTCAGGTACGTGTTAGGTTTTGGGTTTCCATCAGAGACCGGGACCCATCGATGCGTACCAAGTGGATCGTCGCCGCCGTCGCGCTGGCATGCGCGGGCGTGGCCCAGGCCGACACACCGGCGAAGACCGAGGAAGACCCGCGGATCGCCGCGATCCTCGAATCGCTCGGCAAGGTTCGCAGCATCGGCTCCGTCTCCCTCTCGCCCGACGCGAAGCACCTCGCCTGGACGGTGAAGACCAACGGCAAGCCCGTGCTCGAAATGGCCGATGCCGACGGACGCAACGCCCGTCGCGTCACCGCCAGCAAGGGCTGCAGCGAGACCGGCGCCGTCTGGGCGCCCGATTCGCGGCACCTCGCGTTCCTCTCCGACTGCGCCGGCAAGGCGCCCGGCGTGGAAGAGGGCAGGCAGAACGACATCCATGTCGCCGACATCGCGGGCAAGGCGCCCCCGCAACGCATCACGCACCTCACGGGCTACGTCGACGGGGTCGAGTGGCGTCCGGACGGCAAGGCGCTCGGGTTCCTCTACGTGCCGAACGCGACCCGCCGCGCGAGCGCCACGGCAGCCGCGAAGCCGCAGCTGGGCGAGATCGGCGTCGAAGGCATCGAAGTTCAGCAGGTGGCCACGGTCGACGTCGGCGGCGGGGCCGTGCGCACGCTGACGCCGGCGGGGCTGCACGTCTACGAATTCGCCTTCTCCGGCGACGGCGGGCGGATCGCGTACGTCGCCGCCGAGCCGCCCGGTGACAACAACTGGTGGATCGCGAAGCTGTACGTCCAGCCGGCGACCGCCAATGGGAAGCCGACGGCGATCGTTGACACCACGGCGTTGACCGGTCCCCTGAAGAACCTGCAGGTCGCGGTGCCGCGCTTCTCGCCAGATGGATCACGCATCGCGTTCATCGGCGGCCTGATGAGCGACCAGGGCTCCACCGGTGGCGACATCTGGACGGTACCTGCCGCCGGTGGCGCCGCGCCGGTCGACGTCACGCCGGGCATCCGGACGACGCCGGCGTGGCTCGCCTGGACGGCGGCGGATCGCCTGATCGTCGGCGAACACGCGGCGGGCGCCAGCCGGGTCTCGCGTTACGACCTGCCGGCGAGCGGCGCCGCGACCGCCACGACGCTCTTCGAGGTGCCGATGACGATCGGTGACGGCCGCCTGTCGATGTCGCTCTCGTTGAGCGCCGACGGGGCGAAGGCGGCGTTCGCCGCCAGCTCATTCGATAAGGCGAACGAGGTGCAGGTCGCCGACCTGTCGGGCCAGGCGGCCCCGGCCGCCGTCACGGCGTTCAACGCCGGACTGAAGCCCTCGTGGGGCAAGGCCGAGTCGATCGCGTGGAAGAGCGAGGGGCAGGACGTCCAGGGCTGGCTGCTGTATCCCGCCAACTACGATCCGAAGAAGCGCTACGGGATGATCGTCTCGATCCACGGTGGCCCCGCGGCGGCGGTGACCCCGCGCTGGCCAGGCGTCGGCTACGGCGGCGCCCCGCTGTCGGCGCTGGGGTATTTCGTCTTCATGCCCAACCCGCGCGGCAGCTACGGGCAGGGTGAGGCCTTCGTGCAGGCCAATCGCAAGGATTTCGGCTATGGCGACCTGCGCGACGTGCTGGCCGGCGTCGACGCCATCGAAAAGAACCACCCGGTCGACGATCGCCGTCTCGGCCTCACCGGCTGGAGCTACGGCGGCTTCATGACGATGTTCGGCGTGACGCAGACGCAGCGTTTCCGCGCCGCGGTGGCCGGCGCCGGCATCTCCAACTGGCAGAGCTACTACGGCCAGAACCTGATCGACCAGTGGATGAAGCCTTATTTCGGTGCCTCGGTCTACGACGATCCGGCCGTCTACGCCAAGAGCTCGGCGATCAACTTCATCAAGCAGGTCAGGACGCCGACCCTCGTCGTGGTCGGCGAGCGCGACGCCGAGACTCCGGCGCCGCAGTCGTTCGAGTTCTGGCACGCGCTGCGGGCCCAGGGTGTGCCCACCTCGCTCGTGGTCTACCCCGGCGAGGGCCACGGATTCGCCCGCGATGCCAGCCGCCGCGACGTCCTCGCCCGGGCCCTGGCCTGGTTCGATCGCTACCTCGCGGCGCCAGCACCCTGAAGGACGCAGCCCGGCCGGTCGCCGTTCCGGGACCGGCGCATTGCGTTTTTTCTCGGACGCAGCATCATGCGGGACGGGAGACGGCGTCTCATGAAATGTGAAGACGCCAGCGGAATTCGTCGCATGACCTAAAGTCGAGGGCGGTGATGGCCGATAATCCTGGGGACAAGTGGCATAGCGTCCGGGCCGATCGCAGGCCTGCCGGTGTCGCCCTTGGGCATTTCGTAGAATCCGCGGGTCGGTCGCCATGCGCGCCGGTCGGCAACGTGTCCCGTGATCCGGGCCGGAGCGTGGCGTGCTGACACATCGTAGCGTCGAGAGCGGCTTCATCGCCGCATCGAATTGCGCGCGCGGGTCCCTGTTCGGGGCCGGCGGCGGGTCGGCCTGCACGCCCTTCAGCACGGGCGGGGCCGGGCTGGGGTGGCTCCTCGCCCTGATGGCCGTCTGCGCCCTCGCAGCCGTCGCCATCGGCTGGCTGCTGGGGCAGCGCCGCCGCCTGCATGCCCGCCTCGAGGATCCTCGCGAGCAGGCCAGCCGCGCGCTGGCCTTCCATGCCTACCACGACACCCTGACGGGTCTGCCCAACCGCGCCTTCATCATGCGCGAACTCGAGCAGGCGCTGGCGTCGCCCGACGGCGACTCGCTGGCCGTGATGTTCATCGATCTGGACGGCTTCAAGTCGATCAACGACACGCTCGGCCACGAGGCCGGCGACGTCTTCCTGCGTGCCGTCGCGTCGTCGCTGCGCAGCAGCGTGCGGGCGCGCGACACCGTGTCCCGCTTCGGCGGCGACGAGTTCGTCGTGGTCGTGCAGGCGTACGGCGGCATCGAGAACCTGGTCCGGGTCTGCCGGAAGGTGCTCGATCTGGTCTCGAAACCCGTAAGCGTTTCCGGCCAGCTGGTGGCCGTCAGCCCGAGCATCGGCGTCGCCGTCGCCCCGAAGGACGGCCAGCAGGCGTCGACCCTGATCCGCAACGCCGACGCGGCGATGTACGCGGTGAAGGAAACCGGCAAGGCCGATTTCCGGTTCTACGAAGAAGGGATGCTGGAGCTGGCGCGCGAGCGGCTCGCCCTCACGGTCGATCTGCGCGAGGCGCTGCAGGCCGGCCAGCTCTCGGTCGAGTACCAGCCCAAGCGCAACCTGCGCGACGGTAGCCTTGCCGGCGTCGAAGCGCTGGCACGCTGGCACCACCCCACGCGCGGCGACGTGCCCCCGTCCGTCTTCGTGGCGATCGCCGAGCGTTCGGGCCTGATCCACGCGCTCGGCGAATACGTGCTGCGCTCGGTGCTCAACCAGGTGCTGGCATGGGACGCTTCGGGGACGGTCGTCGACTACGTGGCCATCAACCTTTCGATGCACGAACTGAGCCGGCCGGCGTTCGTCGACACGCTGCATCGCGCGGTGCGCTCCTACGGCGTCGACCCGACCCGTATCCGCTTCGAGCTCACCGAATCCACGGCGATGCGTCAGCCGGAAGAAACCATGCGCCAGCTGGTCAAGCTGCGCTCGCACGGTTTCGACCTCCTGATCGACGACTTCGGCGCCGGCTACTGGAACCTGAGCCACCTGCGCGAGCTGCCCGTCGGCACGATCAAGATCGACCAGTCGTTCGTCCGCGGCAGCACGCTGAACCTTGCCGACCGCGAGATCACCGAGGCCATCGTCGGCCTCGCCAAGAAGCTCAACATGCGCACCATCGCCGAGGGCGTCGAAACCGAGGCGCAGGCGGATTGGCTGCGCGACCTCGGTTGCGACATCGGCCAGGGCTATTTCTTCGCTCGTCCGATGACCGCCGACGCGTTCACGCGGTACCTCGACCCGACCGTGGCCTATGCCGGCTGACCGCCTCACGCGGCCCGCTCGTCCTCCGCGTCATCGAGCATGTCTGGTCGCCCTTCTGGGCTGGCTGTGCTGCGTGTTCGTCGCCACCGCGTCCGCGCAGACGGCCGTGCCGGCGACGTCGCCGGTCGGTGTCGACCCGTGGGCGGTCTACGAGTCGGCCTGGTTCGATACGGTCGGCGTCACGGACGGCCTGCCGCACTCGACCACCACGGCGATCGTGCAGGACTCGCGAGGCCTGATCTGGATCGGCACGTTCGGCGGCCTCGTCCGCTACGACGGCTACCGCATGCAGGTGTTCGGCCAGGAGCCCGACTCCTACGCCGGCGCCGTGCTCCCCGACTCCTACGTGCGGGCGCTGATGCCGCTGCCGGACGGCGGCCTGCTGATCGGCACGAACGCGGGCGGCCTCGTCCGCTTCGATCCCGTATCGATGCGTTTCCATGTCTATCCGATCGGGCCGGGCGGCACCTCCAACGGCAAGATCTTCGCCATCGCCCGGGCGCGTCAGCCAGGCAGCTTCTGGATCGCCACCGAAAGCGGCGTCGACCGGCTGGAGCTCGCCACGGGAAAGATCACCCGCGAGTCGATGCAGGACGGCGACGCGAAGGACATGGTCGCGCGTACCTTCGTGGTCAGCGAGGACAAGACCGGCAACCTCTGGGCCGGCACGGACAACGGGCTCTTCGTCCGTAAGCCGGGTGGCCGTTTCACCCGCGTCCGCTCCACCGATTCCGCCGTCGACGAGATTCTCCACGACCAGGTCTGGGCGCTGTTGCAGGGTAGCCACGAGCGCCTCTGGGTCGGCACCGGGCAGTCGGGCGCGATCTTCATCGACGCCAGCGGGCAGGGGCACCTGGTGCCCGGCTTCTCCGGCAAGAACGGGCTCGCGCGCCGGCGCACGGTGCGGGCCTTCCACGAAACGGCGCAAGGCGTGCTCTGGGCCGCGACCGACGGCGCGGGCGTCGTCACGTACGATTCCGTCACGGGCCAGTTGCGCACGCTGAGCCACGACGCCGCCATGCCGTCGTCGTTGCCGGGCGACATCACGCGCGACATCTTCCAGGACAGCTCGGGCAACATCTGGGTGGCCACCGAACTCGGCGCCGCGCACTACGATCCCAACGGGCGCAAGGTGTTCTCGGTGCTGCCGTCGCCGCTGGAGTCGCACACGCTCTCCAACGCCAACGTGCACGCGGTGTTCGTCGATCCGCGTGGTCGCGTCTGGCTCGGCCTCGGCATGGGCCGCGTCGACGTCCTCGACCTCGCCAAGGGGACCATGCGCCACCTGCAACTGGGCGGTGAGCAGGCCGAGCGCGACGTCCAGGCTTTCGTGGTCGCGCCCGACGGCTCGATCTGGGCCGGCGCGCAGGGCATATCGCGCATCGACCCGGACACGTTCGAGATGCGCAGCTCGATGATCCCGAGCCTCGACGGGCGGCTGATCCTGTCGATGCAGCGCGACGGCGACGACCTGCTCATCGGCGGCTACGACGGTCTGTTCCGCTACGAGACGCGCACGGGCAAGCTGACGCAGATGCGCCACGACGACGCCGACCCGAAGAGCCTGGTCGGCGATCAGGTGCGGCACATCGTGCGCATGCCCGACGCCTGGTGGTTCGCCACGATCAGCGGCATCAGCATCGCGTACGACGGCGAGAAGGGCTTCGTGAACCTGCGCCACGATCCGGCCAATCCGTCGAGCCTTCCGCACGATTACACGGGTTCGATGGCCTTCGATTCGCGCGGCCGCCTGTGGCTCGGCACCTTCGGCGGCATCGCCTACATCGACGACTTCAAGCCGCGTGGGCCGTTCCACTTCGGGGTCATCGGCGCTCGCGATGGCCTGACCAACACCAAGATCAACGCGCTCCTGGTCGATCACGACGACCGCGTGTGGGCATCGATGGCCAATGGCGTGGCGATGGTCGACGCCGCGAGCCACCGCGTCGCGGATCTCGGTATCCGCGACGGCCTGCGCATTCCAAGCTACATCCATCGCGCCGCGGCGGAAGCGCCCGGCGGCGAGCTGATGTTCGGCGGCCTCGGCGGCCTGACCGTCATCCGTCCTTACTGGGAGGCGCCGGTCGCCGGTCCGGCGCGCCTCGCCATCACGCACGTCTCGATCAACGATCGTCCCGTGCCGCTGGACCAGGTGCCGGGAGACGGCGATGCCGTCACGCTCGGGGGCGACGGACGCAACCTGCGCGTCGACTTCGCGCTGCTCGACTTCCGGGCGCCGCTCGAAACGCACTACGCCTATCGCATGGACGAGGCCGACAACGCCTGGAACGCGGTGCCGCGCGGCATCCCGCCCAGCGCCATCTACACGAATCTGCCCAGCGGCACCTACACGTTGCGCCTGCGCGCCACGGTGCGCGGCCTCGACGCGCGCACGGTGGAGACGTCGGTGCGCGTCGTCGTCACGCCGCGCTGGTACGAAAGTCCCTGGACGCTGCTCCTCGGCGTAGCGCTCGGCGTCGCCGTGTTCTTCGGGCTGGTGTCGCTGCGCACGCTCTACCTGCGCCGCCGCGCCGAGCTGTTGCAGGCCCAGGTCGATGCCCGGACCCGCGACCTGAAGACCGCGAACGAGCGCCTCGACCACCTGGCGGGCACGGACGAACTCACCGGCTCGCTCAACCGTCGCCGGTTCCTGGAGCAGGCCGAACGCGTGCGCCAGGGGGCCGCCAACGACGGCATCCCGTTCAGCGTGGTCCTCATCGACATCGACGATTTCAAGGCGGTGAACGACACCTACGGCCATCTGGCGGGCGACACGGTGATCCGCGAGACGATGCGCGTGATCTCCTCGATGTGCCGTGCCGACGACCTCGCGGGCCGGTTCGGCGGCGAGGAATTCATCCTTTGCCTTCCGGGCGCCCTGGCCGAACACGCGCTCGACATCACCGAACGCGCGCGTCACGCGCTCGGCGCCATGGTGATCGTCCACGGCGACTACCGCATCCGCATCACCGTGAGCGCCGGCGTCGCCATGTGGCGCGCACCCGAATCACTGCATTCGCTGCTGGGACGTGCGGACGAGGCGCTGTACCAGGCGAAGAACGAGGGACGCAACCGGAGCCGTATCGCGCGGGTGTGAGGCGCGGTCGCGAAAACCATGCACCGGGGACGTGGATACCGGCGTGCGCCGGTATGACGACAACCGTCGCACCGGCGCACGCCGGTGCCCACGGCGAGGCGA
>NZ_FODZ01000002.1:0-57606 GCF_900110505.1 Luteibacter sp. UNC138MFCol5.1 | reverse complement strand
GCGTTACGTCCCGGGTTTCGCGAAAACCATGCACCGGGGACGTGGATACCGGCGTGCGCCGGTATGACGGCAACCGTCACCCCGGCGTACGCCGGGGTCTACCGCCCCGGTCCGCAGGAGAGGCGAGCACGCCTCATCGGCATGTGGCTCTCAGTCGCGGAAATTCTCGAACTGCAGCGGCAGCTCGATGTCCGACTTGCGCAGCAGCGCCATCGCATCCTGCAGGTCGTCGCGCTTCTTGCCCGTGACGCGCACCTTCTCGCCGTTGATCTGGGCCTCGACCTTCAGCTTGGCCTCCTTGATCTTCGCGATGATCTTCTTCGCGACCGGCTGCTCGATGCCTTGCTTGACGGTGATCTTCTGTCGCGCCTCAGCCAGGTTCGTCTCCACCTTGCCCTCGTCGAGCGCGCGCAGGTCGATCTTCCGGGCCGCCAGGCGCGCGCGCAGGATCGGCAGCATCTGGGTCAGCTGGAACTCGTTCTCCGCCTTCTGCGTGATCACGTTCTCCTCCAGCTCGAACTTCGCGCCGGTGCCGCGCAGGTCGAAGCGGTTGGAAATCTCGCGATTCGCCTGGTCGACGGCATTGGTGAGTTCGTGCTGGTCGACTTCCGAGACGATGTCGAAGGAGGGCATGGGAGGGTCCTTGTCGATGGGATCGACGGACGAGTTTACGCGAGGGCGGTATCATGTGCGTTTGCACGGCGGATAAGCGGCATGGAATACGACGTCCTCGTCGTCGGGGCAGGTGCGGCGGGCCTGATGACGGCCATCGTGGCCGGCGGCCGCGGGCGCCGCGTGCTCGTCGTCGACCATGCCAACCGCGCCGGCAAGAAGATCCTGATGTCCGGCGGTGGCCGCTGCAATTTCACCAACACCGCCACGACACCCGCGAATTTCCTCTCCGCGAATCCGCATTTCTGCAAGTCCGCCCTGGCGCGTTACACGCCGTGGGACTTCATCGCGATGGTCGACCGTCATCGCATCGCCTGGCACGAGAAGTCGCCCGGTCAGCTGTTCTGCGACGAATCCTCCAAGCAGATCGTCCGCATGCTCCTCGACGAATGCGCCGCCGCGGGCGTCCGCGTGGAGACGAACTGTCCGGTCACCCGCCTGCGGGCGTCGGCCGGCGGCTTCTCGGGCGAAACGCCGCTGGGCCACGTCCGCGCGGCGTCGCTGGTCGTCGCCACCGGCGGTCTCTCGATCCCCAGCCTGGGCGCCTCCGGCTTCGGCTACGACCTGGCGCGGCAGTTCGGCCACGCCGTGCTGCCGCTGCGCGCGGGCCTCGTGCCCCTGACGCTCAGCGGGAAGCACCAGGAACGCTTCGAGGGTCTCTCGGGCGTGGCGCTGCCCGTGGAGGCGAGGGCGAACGGCGCGGCGTTCCGCGACGCGATGCTGATCACCCACCGCGGCGTGAGCGGCCCGGCGATCCTGCAGGTCTCGTCGTACTGGGAGCCGGGCACGGACCTGCGCGTCGACCTGCTCCCCGGTGCAGACGCGGGCGAGACACTGCGTTCCGCCCGCGCGGAGCGTCCCGCGGCGGAACTGAAGACCATCCTCTCGGGCCTCCTGCCGCGGCGCCTCGCCGAGCGCCTCTGCGAGGTCTGGATACCCAACCGTCCGATGCGCCAATACCGCGACGCCGAACTGAACGACATTGGCGCGCAACTTGCCGACTGGCCGATCGTGGCCAGCGGCACGGAGGGCTACCGCACCGCCGAAGTGACGCTGGGCGGCGTGGACACCGACGAGGTGTCGTCGTCGACGATGATGTCCCGTCGACAGCCGGGGCTGTACTTCGTGGGCGAGGTCCTCGACGTCACCGGCCACCTCGGTGGCTACAACTTCCAATGGGCCTGGGCCTCCGGCAACGCCGCCGGTCTGGCCGTCTGACCCGGACACTCCTGGAGCGAAGCGATGCGTATCGGATTCATCGGATTGGGCAGCATGGGCGCCGGCATGGCGGGCAACCTCGTCAAGGCCGGCCACGACGTCACCGTCTGGAACCGCTCGCCCGACGCGGCGGCGCCGCTGGCGGAGCAGGGCGCCGCGGTGGCGGACACCGCCGTGAAAGCGGTCGCGAACGTCGAGGTGCTGCACAGCATGCTCGCCAACGACGCTGCGGTGCGCGAGGTGTTGCTGGATAGCGGCGTGCTCGATGCGCTGCCCAAGGGTGCGGTGCACGTGAACCACGCGACCATTTCCGTCGCGCTCGCGCGCGAACTGGTCGCGGCGCACGCGGACCGCGGTCTCGGTTACGTCGCGGCGCCGGTCTTCGGCCGTCCCGCCGTGGCCGCCGCGGGCGGCCTCAACATCGTGGCGGCCGGCAGCCCGGAGGCGCTGGCGACGGTCTCGCCGCTGCTCGCGCTGCTGGGCCAGAAGGTCTGGCCGATGGGCGACGATCCGGTTCGCGCGAACATCGTCAAGATCGGTGGCAACTTCCTGATCGGCGCGGCGATCGAAAGCATGGCCGAGGCCTCGGCGCTGACGCGCGCCCACGGCGTCTCCGCTAAGGACTTCCTCGAGGTGATGGGCGGTTCGCTGTTCGCGTCCCCGATCTACACCATTTACGGTGGCCTGATCGCCGAGGAGAAGTACTCGCCGGCGGGGTTCAAGATGTCACTGGGGTTCAAGGACATCGGCCTGGCGCGCGCGGCGGCCGAGGCGGAGCGCGTCCCCATGCCCTTCGCGAGCGTGATGCACGACACCTTGCTGGAGGCGCTCGGCGCGGGCGACGGCGACCTCGACTGGGCCGGCATGGCCCGGGTGGCGGCCGCGCGGGCGCGCCTCGACGACGCGAAGCGTTAAGCCGGATTACGCACGCCTTCACAATCGTTAGCCCGCCAGGTCCGCCACAATCGGGCCAGCACGTTGGGTGCGCTTACGAAGGTGGAAGACATGACGGCAACCTGGAAGACGGTGTACGAAGGCGAGCACGAGAAGCGCACGCTGACGGTGCTCGAGTCCAACGACGGCACGTACAAGGTACTGACCAAGCAGAATTACTACGAGGACGGCGGCGCGTACCAGGACGGCAAGACCTTCGTGCACGTGTCGCCGAGCAGCGTGGGCGAAGAGGTCGAGAGCGAGGCCAACACGCGGGATGCCCTGAAGGAGGCGCTCCTCAAGCTGCACTTCTCGCAGGACACGGTCAGCGCCATCTGCGACCGCCTGCACTGACGGATCGCGACACGTTTCTGCCATGATGGCGCCTCGTTCCCCTGAAGGCGTCCACCGT
Organism: Luteibacter sp. UNC138MFCol5.1; assembly: GCF_900110505.1. GTDB lineage: Bacteria > Pseudomonadota > Gammaproteobacteria > Xanthomonadales > Rhodanobacteraceae > Luteibacter. The sequence goes on along the minus strand of NZ_FODZ01000002.1, from coordinate 54,371 downwards.
CCATGGCAGAAACGATGTCCCCGGCGACCGAGCGCACCGTCCCCCGGATCCTGATGTGCGCGCCCACGTTCTTCGAGGTCGACTACGTCATCAATCCCTGGATGGATGGCCACCTGCATGACACCACGAGCGAACGTTCCGGTCGCCAGTGGGACGCCCTGAAAGACACCGTTTCCCGTCATGCCGACGTCGTCGTGCAGCCGCCCGCGAAGCGCCTGCCGGACATGACGTTCTGCGCGAATGCCGGCTTGGTCTACGGCAACACCTTCGTGCCGAGCCGTTTTCGCTACGAGCAGCGGCAGGGCGAGGAAGCGCATGACCGCGCGTGGTTCGCGCACCATGGCTTCGATGTCGTCGATCTGCCGGAAGGCGTTTTCTTCGAAGGTGCCGGCGACGCGCTGTTCGACCGCGGCGTGTCGCGGCGTCTGTGGATGGGCCATGGGCACCGGTCCGATGCCCGAGCGGCGCCTGCGCTGGCGAGCTTGCTCGAGGTCGAGGTGCTCTCGCTGAAGCTCGTCGATCCCCGTTTCTACCACCTGGACACGTGCTTCTGTCCCTTGTCCGATGGCTACGCGCTCTACTTTCCCGCCGCGTTCGACGCGGAATCGCTGGCGACGATCGAGCGGCACGTACCGCCGGGCCAGCGCCTCGTCGTCGACGAGCACGACGCCGTGCTCTTCGCCTGCAACGCCGTGAACCTGGGACGCGTGGTCATCCTGAATCGCGCCAGCGCCGACTTGCGCAGCCGGCTGGAGGGCGCGGGATTCATGGTGATCGAAGTCGCGCTGGATGAATTCATGAAAGCCGGCGGCTCGGCGAAGTGCCTGACGTTGCGGCTGGACGAGCTGGAAGGCGCCTGACCGCCACGCGCCCAAGAACGCCGCTCGAAGGTGCCTGACCGCCACGCGCCCAAGAACGCTGTGGGAGCGGACCTGGCCGCGACGGCTTTTAGCGCCAACGCTACAGGCCCTGCTGCCCACGGCGAAGAGCCGTCGCGGCCAGGTCCGCTCCCACAAGGCAAAGCCGACCGGGCCTCCACTAACGCCCGGCCGCGCGCCTCCGCGCCAGCCACTTGTCGAGTTCGTTCGCGAAAGCCTGCCGGTCGCGCGGGTGCATGGCGGCGGGGCCGCCGGTGTCGACGCCCGCGCCGCGCAGTTCCTCCATGAAGTTCCGCATCGACAGGCGCGCCGCGATCGTGTCCTTCGTGAACATCTCGCCGCGCGGGTGCAGCGCCAGCGCGCCTTTCTCGATGGCGAACGAAGCGAGCGGAATGTCCTGCGTCACCACGAGGTCGCCCGGCTCGACGCGGCGCACGATCTCGTCGTCGGCCACGTCGAAGCCCCCGGGCACCTGGATCGACTTCACGAAGCGCGACGGCGGCGTCCGGATCCATTGGTTCGCCACGAGCGTCGTTTCCACCTGCTCCCGCTCGGCGGCACGGAACAGGATGTCCTTGATGACGTTCGGACAGGCGTCCGCGTCGACCCAGATACGCATGCTCAGAGGTCCTGCCAGTCCACGTGGCCGTCGATGATGGTGTTCGTGCGGCCGCCGACCCAGACGGCGTCGCCGTCGATGCGGATGATGATCCGCGCATCGTGTCCCACCTCGCGACCCTGGCTGACGAGGTAGCCGCGCGCCAGCGGGCCGTTCGCGTCGCACTGGGCGATATAGGCGGCGATCAGGCCGTTCGCCGCGCCCGACGCGGGGTCTTCGACGATGCCGACGCCGGCCGGAAACGCGCGCACGGCGATGCCGTCCGCGGAGCGGGCGAAGACGCACAGTCCCAGCGTGTCGGTGGCCATCGCCAGCGCGCGGATCGCCGCGTGATCGGGCCGCCAGCCGCGCAGCTCGGCTTCGTCGGCGAACTCGGCGATCCACCAGCGGCGGCCACCCTCGACGCAGGCGGGGGGCAGCACGCCGCGCTTCACGCCGTAGAGCACCGCCGAAAGCGTTTCGCCGCCATGGGAGGCGTCGCCCACGACGCGCGCCTTCGGCGACTGCACGAACAGCTCGCGCCCCGGGCCTTCGCCTTCGACACGGATGGGCAGCACACCGGCGCCGCATTCCTGCCAGACGATACCGGCGGCATCGGCACGGATCAGGCCAGCGTCGAGCGCCGCATGGGCGCTGCCGATCGTCGGGTGGCCCGCGAAGGGAATTTCCTTCGTGGGGGTGAAGATGCGCGCGCGGTAATCGGCACCTTCGGCGCGCGCGGGCAGGAGGAACGTGGTCTCGACCAGGTTGGTCCAGTGGGCGAAACGCTGCATGCGCGCGTCCGACCAGCCCTCGGCGTCGATCACGACACCGAGCGGATTGCCGCCGCCGTGACGGGCGGCGAAGACGTCGAGCTGCTTGTAGCGGATGGAAGGCATCGAGGGGAACCAGGGACGGGGAGGGGCCATGATAGCGGGCCGGGATGCGCACGGCTCCGCGCCCGGGCATTCGACATCGGCGCGCGTTCCCGCCAAGATGCGCGTTGGTTCGACGCGTCAGGACACCGGTTTCAACGCATGATCACACTGCTCATCATCCTCGTGACCTGTGTGGTCTCGATCGTCGCCTTCCGCAACCAGCGCCTGCTGGACGACCTCATCCTCTGGCCGCCGGCCCTGAGCCGCAGCCGCGAGTACTACCGGCTGGTCTCGTACGGCCTCGTGCATGCCGACGGCGGCCACCTGTTCTTCAACATGATCTCCCTGTACTTCGCGGGCCGGATCATGGAGCAGTTCTTCACCGCGGCCATGGGCCCGCTGGGATTCCTCACCTTCTACATCGGCGCGCTGGTCTTCTCGATCCTGCCGTCGTACCTGGCCAACCGCCGCAACGCGGGCTATCGCAGCCTGGGGGCGTCGGGCGCGGTGTCGGCGATCCTCTTCGCGTTCATACTCCTGGCACCCTGGGCACGCATCTACCTGATCGTGATCCCCATGCCGGCGATCCTCTACGCCGTGCTTTTCGTGGTGTATTCGGTCTACATGGACAAGCGTGGCGGGGACAACGTCAACCACAGCGCGCACCTGTGGGGCGCGCTTTACGGCGTGCTCTTCACCATCGCGCTCAATCCCGCGGTGCTGTCGAATTTCATCGCGCTGCTGACGCAGCCGCGCCTGTCGTGAGCGCGAAGCTGAATTTTTCCGACAGATTTATGTGACTTCGGGCGACACCTGTTACATCATGCGTTCCGTCCGGAACGAATGGCTGTCTTATCGATGACGTCCGGCATGCACGCGGCTTTCCCCTCGACGGGTGGTCCGCGTCGGCTACTACCGCAGAGGAATGAACGCATGGCTACGACCCGTAAGTCCGCCGCGAAGAAGTCCGCGGCACGCAAGACGGCTACGAAGAAGACCGCCGCCCGCAAGAGCACCGCTCGTCCCGTGGCGAAGCGCGCCGCAGCGAAGAAGGGCGCCGCACGCAAGACAGCCGCCAGGAAGACCGCCGCTCGCACGTCGCCGCGCAAGGCCGCCGTGAAGAAATCCGCCGCGAAGAAGACCGTGCGGAAGGCCGCCACGCGCAAGGTCGCCGCGAGGAAGTCGGTGGCGAAGAAGGCTGTAGCGAAGAAGGCCGTGGCGAAGAAGTCGGCGATCCGGAAGCCGGTGGCGAAGAAGTCGGTCGCGAAGAAGTCGCCTGCCACGAAGGCGTCGACGAAGAAGGCCGCGGCACGCAAGAGTCCGTCGCGCTCGACCGCCACGAAGAAGAGCGCCGCGAAAAAAGCCCCTGTGGCGAAGAAGACATCGGCACGGAAGGCGCCCGCGAAGACCGTCGCGACGCGCAAGAGCCCGGCCGCCACCGTCCGGAAGACACCGGCATCGGGCGGCACCACCGCGCGCAAGGCTCCCGCGAAGCGGCCGGTCGAACCGACGTCCGTCGCGCCGGCCGCGGCGCCGGCGACGACACCGACCGCGGTCGCGAAGCCGAAGGCGGCGCCGAAACCGCGTCCGAAGCCGGCACCCGCGCCGGCGGCGAACGACGAGCCCGTCCAGCACATCAGTCAGGAAGAAGCGGTCGCGCATATCCAGGCGCTGCTCGACGCCAAGCGTGAACGCGATCGCCAGCCGCCCTCGTGGCCGACGGGTGAATCGCACACGGCGGGTGCCGTGGACGATGGCGGCCCGAACCCCGCACCAAAGGCCCCCTCGCCGGAGGCCAACCACCCGAACATGGCGCACGAGCGCGGCGATCAGCAGAAGAACAAGGGCTGATCGCGAAAGCTGAATGAAAGGGATGGGCCGCCGTCGGGCGGCCCTTTTCTTTTATCGCCCATTCAATGGGCTGAGCGCAGTGTCCGAACCGTCCCCACGGAGGTCTGCCCCCATGCGTCGTGTCCAAGCGATGGTGATGCTGCTCATCGGCTGCCTGCCGTTGGCGGGCTGTTACTACGACCCGGATTACGGCTACGTGCGTAACGGCACGGGCGCGGATGCCTATTACGGCGAGGAAACCACCGTCGTTTCCCCGGGCTACGGGGGCGGCTATTACGGCGGTTACGGCTACGGCCCAGGCTGCTGCTATTCGTCGCTGTCGTACGGCACCGTCTGGGTCGACGGGTACGACGGACGCCGGTTCTACCGTGATCGCTACTACCGCGACCGGAACGCATGGCGCGGTCCACCGCCGCGTGGCGACTGGCACGGCGGGCACGGCGACGGCCGCCCGGGCAATTGGCAAGGCGACCGTCGCCCACCCGGCGGCTGGAATCGCGACGACCGCGACCATCGTCCGCCTCCGGGTGCGTCCCGCGGTGGCGATCGCCCGCCGCGCAACTGGCAGGGCAATGGCGACAGGCCGGGTGGCAACTGGAACCGTGGTGGCGACCGTCCCCAGGGCAACTGGAACCGCGGCGGACAGAGCCGCCCCGCACCGCCGTCCGGCGCACGCCCAACGCCTTCGCAACGTCAGTTCGGCGGCGGACGCGACCGCAGCCGCTTCCGCAGCACCACCGACTGATTCCGCCGTCGTTGTCCTGCCCAACGGCTCGGAGCACGTTCGCGGCCGACGCCGCGTAAACGGCCCCTACCCACGGGTGGGAGCGCGCTCGCGCGCGAACGGGTGCTCGCGACACGCCGCCAACGGGCCACCCCCACGAAGGCGCGACATAAGCTCGAGCGCCCCATGCCTGGCCCCGGCCTTTGCTCCGCATTCGCCTCTCGCTCGTCACGCTCGCGATCGCCGCCGTCGTTGGCTGCACGGCCGTGCAAGGCCTCGCGCAGCTACCGCCGTGGGAGCTGTCGGCTGTCGCAGGCATCCTCGCGGTTCTCGTTGCTTCCGTGTCGAAGCGAACGGGCCTCCGCCTCGCCGCCGTGACATGCGCGTTCGCCGCCTGGACGGCCATCCATGGCGACCGCGCGATGGACGCGCGATGGCCCGCCGAGCGCGACGGCGAGGACATCGTCGTCGAAGGCCGCGTGATCGATCTTCCCCGACGCATCGGCAACGACATCTCCTTCGTGATGGAACCGCAAGGCAGCGCACCCTCCGCGCCGCACGGACGCCTTCGCCTCACGTGGTACCGCGCGAAGGCACCGCCCAGGGCATGCGAACACTGGCGCCTCGACGTGCGCGTGCGACGGCCGCGCGGCGGCGTGAATCCCGGTGGCGGCGACGCGGAGCGCACGGCCCTGCAGCGCGGCATCGTCGCGACCGGCTACGTGCGCGAGTCACGCGCGAACGAGCGACTGGCGGCGCCGGTCTGCGTCGACGGCTGGCGCGAACGCATCGCGGCGGGCATCGATGCGTCCGTCGGAGCGCACGACGCACGGATCCTCAATGCGCTCGCCGTCGGCGACACGCGCGGCCTCGACGCGTCGGACTGGGACGTCGCTCGCGCGACGGGCGTGTCGCACCTCATCGCGATCTCGGGATTCCATGTCGGCGTGGCGGCGGGCGGCGGCGTGATCCTCGCCCGCCTGCTGTACGCGTGGCTGCCGTGGCTCGCGCTCCGTCTGCCGCGGCCCATCGCGCAGGCCACCGCGGGTCTCGCGATCTCCGCCAGCTACGGCTTGCTCGCGGGCATGAGCCTGCCGACCGTGCGCACGCTGCTGATGGTCGCCGTCGTCGTGCTCGCCGGGCTCGGTCGCCGTCGCGCGGGCGGTGCGTCGCTGCTCGCCTTCGCCGTGCTCGCGGTACTCGTCGTCGATCCGCTCGCCGTGCTCTCCGCGGGCTTCTGGCTTTCCTTCGGCGGCGTCGGTTTCCTCATGGCCTGCGTCGCCCCGCGTTCCGCGGGTCTGCGAGGCCTGCTCGGCGAGATGCTGCGCGCGCAGGCGGCGATGACCGTCGCCCTCCTGCCTCTGTCGCTCTGGCTCTTCGGCACGGCCTCGCTCGTCGGCTTCCCCGCGAACCTCGTGGCGGCGCCGCTGGTGAGCTTCGTCGTCGTTCCCCTGACGCTGCTCGGCTGCGCGGCGCTTGCGATGCCCATGCTGTCCGGTCCGCTCTTCCATGTCGCCGCGTGGGTCATGTCCTGGCAGTGGCGCTTGCTCGAACTGATGGCGACGTGGCCCGGAGGGCGCATCGGCGTCGCCGAGGGGACGCTCGCGGCGACGGTCCTGGCCACACTGGGTGCCGTGTGGGTCTTCCTCCCGCGCGGCATGCCCTTGCGAGGCTACGGGGCACTGCTTTTCCTCCCGCTGGCATGCCCCGCGCGCGACGAGCCGACTCCGGGCGCGTTTCGCGCGTGGGTGCTCGACGTGGGGCAGGGACTCGCCGTGGTGGTCCGCACGCGGTCGCACACACTCGTGTACGACGCGGGTCCCGCCTACGCCGGCGGCGGCGACGCGGGGGCGGGCGTCGTGCTTCCGGCGATCACCGCGCTCGGCATCGGGCCGGTCGACCGATTGGTGATCAGCCACGGCGACAGCGACCACGCAGGGGGTGCCGGGTCGATCGTACGACGCTATCCCGAGGCGTCCCGGCTTTCCGGCGAGCCGGCGCGGCTTCGTCTCGACGCCCGGCATTGCTCGCGCGCGCCATCCTGGACGTGGGACGACGTCCGCTTCCATTTCCTTCCCGTCCCGATGCCTCCGGGCGAGAAAACGAAGGGCAACGATCGCTCCTGCGTGCTCGCCATCGAGGGCGCGGGCGGTCGCCTGCTCCTCACCGGCGACATCGGCAAGGCCGCGGAGCGCCGCATGGATCCGCATGGCCTCGCGTCGACGCTGCCTACCGTGACCACCATCGCGCACCACGGCAGCCGTCATTCGTCGGATGCCGCGTGGCTCGACGCGGTGCGACCGCGGTTCTCGATGGCCTCGGCCGGCTGGCGCAACCGCTTCGGCCACCCGCATTCGTCGGTGATCGACCGTCACGCCGACGTGGGCGCCGAGGTCTTCGTCACCGCGCGCAGCGGCGCGATCCGGATCGATTTCCCGCACGACGCGCCACCCCGCGTCGCCCGCGAATGGCGGCGTCCGGCGGATCGATACTGGCGCGAGTGATATTTCGCCACGCACGTCACAGCGCCGGCGCGAAGAACGACTCTTGTTGCACCGCCGTTTGACATTCGAAATTTAGAACGATTTAAATGCGGATTCCGCAAACGAGGGGATAGCGCGTGACGGCATCGAAGCAGGCTTGGGGACGGGCGGTTCTCGCCCTGGCGACGGCAGCGGCAGTGGTACCGACGGGAGCCCTCGCGGCCACCCAGCGCTTCGACAGCTCGTTCGAAAGCGGCGACCCTTCCCTCGTGGCGAAGGCAGGCGGCGGTCTGGATGTCCAGGTCGTGGGCGGCCCGCCGGCCGAGGCCGTGCTGACCGCGAAGGCGAACGTCGGCTTCACCGGCACGCATTCGCTGCGTTACGCCGGCACCTCCACGGGCACGGCCACGACGGCGCGCCTGTTCGATACCGACATCCGCGTCGAAGACGGCAGCACGCTGTCGTGGCTGGTCTTCCCGCGCTCGAACAAGGACGACCTCACCAACCCGGCGAACTACGTTACGGTGGATGTCGTCTTCGACGACGGCTCGCGGCTGTCGACCACCGCCGCGCGCGACCAGCACCGCGTGCCCGCGACGGCGAAGGGGCAGGGCGAGGGACGCGTGCTGTACCCGGACCAGTGGAACTACGTGAGCGTCGATCTCGGCGCCGTCGCGAAGGGCCGCCGCGTGCGCTCGATCGAACTCGCGGCCGACGCGCCGGCGGGCAAGGCCTTCGAGGGCTACATCGACGATGTCCGCATCGGCGTCGTCAAGCCGATGACCAGCACGCACCCGACCGATTACGTCGATACGCGCCGCGGTTCCAACGCCAACGCCAATTTCTCGCGCGGCAACAACTTCCCCGCGGTGGCCATGCCGCACGGCTTCAATTTCTGGACGCCGACGACGAACGCCGGCTCCAACTGGATCTACCAGTACCAGGAGCGCAACGGCGACGACAACCGGCCGCGCATCGAGGCGTTCGGCCTGTCGCACGAGCCGAGCCCGTGGATGGGCGAGCGCCAGACGTTCCAGATCATGCCGGCGCAGGTCGCATCCGGCGCGCCGCCGCTGAAGCGCGAGACGCGCGCTCTCTCGTTCGGCCACGACGCCGAGCTCGCCCACCCGGACTACTACCGCGTGCGCTTCGACAACGGCATCGTCACCGAGATCGCGCCGACCGACCACGCGGCGATGTTCCGTTTCACCTTCACCGACAAGCGCTCGCAGCTGGTGTTCGACAACCTCGACGATCGCGCGGCGGTGACGCTCGACCCGGACCACCGCTCGATCCAGGGCTGGTCGGACGTCAAGAGCCGACTCTCCACCGGCGCGACGCGCCTGTACTTCTACGCCGAGTTCGACAAGCCGGTGGCCGAGAGCGGCCGCCTGACCGGCGAGAAGCGCGACGCCGCCTCGGCGTGGTTCGGTTTCGACACGTCGAAGAGCGGCGACCGCACCGTCACCATGCGTATCGCCACGTCGCTGATCGGCATCGATCAGGCGAAGGCGAACCTGTCGCAGGAGATCGCGTCCGCCGACACCTTCGACAACGTGCGCGAGCGCGCCCGCAAGGCGTGGGACGACCGGCTGGGCATGATCAGCGTCGAAGGCGCCAGCCGCGACGAGCGCACCATCCTGTATTCGAACCTCTACCGCCTGTTCCTCTACCCGAACAGCGCCTACGAGAACACGGGCAGCAAGGACCATCCGGTCTACAGCTACGCCAGCCCGTTCTCCGCGCCGGTGGGCGAGAACACGCCGACGCACACCGGCGCGCGCATCGTCGAGGGCCAGCCGTACGTCAACAACGGCTTCTGGGACACCTACCGCACGGCCTGGCCGGCGTACGTACTGTTCACGCCGAAGGAAGCCGGCCGCATGATCGACGGCTTCGTGCAGCAGTACCGCGACGCCGGCTGGATCGCGCGCTGGTCGTCGCCGGGCTACGCCGACCTCATGGTGGGCACCAGCTCCGATGTCGCCTTCGCGGATGCCTGGCTCAAGGGCGTGCGCAACTTCGACGTGGCGTCGTTCTATCAGTCGGCGATCCGCAACGCCTCCAGCGTCAGCACCGACGTGAAGGGCGCGGGTCGCAAGGGCATCGAGCGCTCGCTGTTCAACGGCTACACCGACGACAAGGTCAGCGAAGGCCTATCGTGGTCGATGGACGGCTACATCAACGATTTCGCCATCGGCAACCTCGCCGCCGAGCTCGCGAAGGCGGCACCCTCGGGCGACCGCTACGCGTCGTACCGCGACGACGCGGTGTGGTACCGGGCACGCGCGCTGGGCTACGCGAACCTCTTCGATCCGGCCGTCGGCTTCTTCGTCGCCCGTGACCCGGCGGGCAAGTGGCGCTGGGACGCGAAGGACTTCAGCCCCATCCGCTGGGGCGGCGACTACACCGAGACCAACGCCTGGAACATGGCCTTCCACGCGCCGCAGGACGGCGCGGGCCTCGCAGGTCTCTACGGCGGCCGCGAGGCGCTCGGCGCCAAGCTCGACACGTTCTTCAGCACGCCTGGCAACTTCCAGGTCGGCGATTATGGCGACGTGATCCACGAGATGCTGGAGGCCCGCGACGTGCGCATGGGCCAGTACGGCCATTCCAACCAGCCGTCGCACCACATCATCTGGATGTACGACGAGGCCGGCCAGCCGTGGAAGACGCAGGACAAGCTGCGCGACGCGGTGTCCCGCCTGTACGTCGGCAGCGAGATCGGCCAGGGCTATCCCGGCGACGAGGACAACGGTGAAATGTCGGCGTGGTGGATCTTCGCGTCCGCCGGTTTCTACCCGCTGCGCATGGGCACCCCGGAGTACGTCATCGGCGCGCCGCACTTCCCGCGCATGACCATCACGATCGAAGGCGACGCGCGCATCGACATCCGCGCGCCCGGTGTAAGCGACACGAACCGCTACGTGCAGTCGCTGAAGGTCAACGGCCAGCCCTGGAACAAGCTCACGCTCCCGCACGAGCTGCTGGCCAAGGGCGCGACGCTCGACTTCGAGATGGGCCCGACGCCGTCGAAGTGGGGCACCGGCGCCGAGGCGCTGCCGGCGTCGCTGACCGCCGAGGGTGCCAAGCCCGCCCCGCTGCATGACGTGACGAAGCCGGACGGCGTGACCCTCAACGGTCGCCGCGACGCGAAGCTCGCCGCCGTGGCGGATAACGACTCGTCGACCGAGTTCACGCTTCCGGCGGGCAAGGCGGAAGTCGGCTACGCGCTGAAGGCCCCGGCCACGATCTCGGTGTACACGATCACATCGGCGGCCGCGCTGGCGGCACCGTCGGGCTGGACGCTGCAGGGCTCGGCCGACGGCAAGAGCTGGACGACGCTCGACGAACGGCACGACGAGCGCTTCCCGTGGCACCGCCAGACCCGCGGGTTCGTCGTGGCGCATCCGGCGGCGTACGCCCGCTATCGCCTGGTGTTCGACAATGCCGGACCGGTGGGCGTGGCCGAGCTGGAGCTGCTGACGCCCTGACGGCGGCGATACGGCAAGGATCGCCGGCGCCCGGACGGGGCGCCGGCACCCGCGGCCGACATGTGAAGACTGCCAAGGACTGCTCAGTCCCCCGACCGGCGCCTGCTATCATGCCGGCCTGACTTTTTCTTGGCTCCGGGGTTCACGTGCTCGAGATCCTTCTGGCTGGCGGCTGGGCATTGCTGCCGATCCTCATCTGTTCGCTGGCGGCGCTGGCGATCGTGCTGGAACGTTTCTGGGCCCTGCGCCGCGCGGCCGTGCTGCCGCCGGGGCTCGGCGCCGAGGTCCGCGAGTGGGCCCGCTCGTCGAAGCTCGACGCCGCCCACCTCGCCGCGCTGGAGAAGGGCTCGCCGCTGGGTGAACTGTTCGCCGGCGCGCTCGCGGTCCGCGACCGCCCGCGCGAGCTCATCAAGGAACGCATCGAGGACACCGGCCGCCATGTCGTGCATCGCATGGAGCGTTACCTCAGCACGCTCGGCACCATCGCGCTGATCGGCCCGCTGCTGGGCCTGCTCGGTACGGTCATCGGCCTGATCCGCATGTTCATGAACGTCATGGCCGGCGGCATCGGCGATCCCACGAAGATGGCCGGCGGCATCGGCGAGGCGCTCATCTGCACCGCGTTCGGTCTCATCGTGTCGATTCCCGCGTACGTGCTGCATCGTTACTTCCGCTCTAAGGTCGGCGGTTACGTCGTGCAGATGGAGAAGGAGGCCACCGCGCTCCTCGACGATCTCTCGGCACCGCGCCCGGTCGCGCGCCGTCGCACCGCCGCGCCGGAAGCCGCCGCTCCGCAGGCCGGCTGATCCATGCGCATCGGCTCCCGTCGCGAGGACGACTTCGAGATCAACGTGATCTCGCTGATCGACGTCCTGCTCACCCTGCTGATGTTCTTCGTGCTCAGCACGACGTTCATCGAACACTCGCGCCTCAAGGTGAACCTGCCGAAGGCCGACGCCGAGGCCCGCGAGGGCACCGACAAGGCGCTCACGCTGGTCGTCGACCGTGACGGCCATTACTCGGTCGGTAGCGACGAGGTGCTCGGCGAAGGCATCGATCCGCTCAAGAGCACGATCGAACGCGTGGCGGGCCCCGACCGCGGCCGGCTGGTCGTGATCCGCGCCGACGCCAACACGGCGCACCAGAACGTGGTGCGCGCCATGGACGCCCTCGGCCAGCTCGGCTTCACCCACCTCTCCATCGCCACGACGCCCGGCGATACGGCGGCCAGCCGGTGAGCGGTCAGAAGGTATCGGTCTGGGACGTCCGCACCTGGCAGACCTACAAGCGTCTGCTCAGCTATACGCGACGCTTCCGCACGGCGGGTTACATCGCCATCGTGGGCATGATCGTCGACCCGATCTGCCTTTCGGTGTTCACGGGCATGCTGAAGCCCCTTATCGACAACCTCTTCGTCGACAAGGATCCGTACACGATCTTCTGGATGCCGATCTGGATCGTGTGCATCTTCCTCGTGCGCGGCGTGGCCTCTTATGCCACGGACTACGGCATCGCGTACGTCGGCCGCAACGTGGTGCAGGCGATCCGCGTCGACGTCTTCGCCGCGTACCTGCGCCTGCCGGCGACCTTCTTCGCCCGTGAGCCTTCCGGTCAGCAGATCTCGCGCATCACGTACACGAGCGAGCAGGTGGCTTCGGCGTCCGCCGACTCGCTGAAGGTCGCGGTCACCGAAGGCCTCACGGTCGTCGGCATGCTTTGCGTCATGCTCTACCACAGCGCCTACCTGGCGATGGCGCTGCTGGTGCTCGTGCCGTGCGTCGTCGCGATCGTCACGGTGATCAGCCGTCGCTACCGCAAGATCAGCAAGCGCATCCAGGGCAACATGGGCACGGTGACCAGCGCGGTCGAGGAAGCCGTGGCGGCGAACCGCGAGGTCCGCATCTACGGCGGGCAGCCGCGCGAAGAGGCGCGCTTCGGCGAGGTCGCCGAGCGTCAGCGCCGGCTCAACCTCAAGGTGTCGTCCACCAGCGCGATGTCGAGCGCCACGATCCAGACCACGGGCGCGGTCGCGCTGGCGACGCTCGTGTTCCTCGGCACGCGGCCCGATGTCCTGAACAGCATCACGCCCGGCGTCTTCACGGCGGTGCTCACCGCGATGGGCGCCATGCTTCCGTCGCTGAAGCGCCTCGCTGGCATCCAGGCCAGCCTGCAGAAGGGCGTCACGGCCGCCGAGGACCTCTTCGCGATCATCGACGAGCCCGCGGAAGTCGACAACGGCACCGAGGAACTGGTGCGCACGAAGGGCGACATCCGCTTCGAAGGCGTGAAGCTGGTCTACGAGCGCAACCGGCACGTGGCGCTGCGCGGCGTCGACCTGGTCTGCGCGCCCGGCACCGTCACGGCGCTGGTGGGTCGATCGGGCAGCGGCAAGTCGAGCCTCGTCAGCCTGCTGCCGCGTTTCTACGAGCCGACCGAAGGCCGCATCCTGATCGACGGCCGCGACTACACGCAGTACCGGCTGCCATCGCTGCGCCGCCAGATCGCCTGGGTCGGTCAGCATGTCGTGCTCTTCGACGACACCGTGGCCGCGAACATCGCCTATGGCGAGATGGCCGGCGCGTCGGAAGCCGACATCGTCGCGGCGGCGCAGGCCGCGAACGCGATGGAATTCATCGAGCGCCTGCCGGAAGGCCTGAACACGCGGATCGGGCAGGGCGGCAACTCGCTCTCCGGAGGACAACGCCAGCGCATCGCCATCGCGCGCGCCATCCTCAAGAACGCGCCGATCCTCGTGCTTGACGAAGCCACCAGCGCGCTCGATACCGAATCCGAGCGCCTGATCCAGGATGCCCTGACGCGCCTCATGCGCGATCGCACCACGCTGGTCATCGCCCATCGTCTCTCGACGATCGAGCACGCCGATCAGATCGCCGTGATGGAGCAGGGCCGTATCGTGGAGCTTGGCACGCATCGCGAACTCCTCGACCAGGGCGGTCAGTACGCGGCGCTGCATCGCATGCAGTTCCACGAGCAGGCCACGGCGGGCTGAGCCGGTGGCCCTCGGCGCGTCGCTGCAACGGCGTTGGTACGGCGACGGCACGCCGCCGCTCTGGACGCGTCCCCTCGAGGCGCTCTACGGGCTCGCGGTGCGTCGCCGTGCCGAGCGCTTTCGTGCCGACCCGGCGAGCGTCGTCAGGCTCCCGGTGCCGGTCGTCGTCGTCGGCAACATCACGATCGGCGGGACCGGCAAGACACCGCTGATCGTCGCTCTCGCGAAGGCCATGGCACAGCGGGGATTCCGTCCCGGCATCGTCAGCCGTGGCTACGGCGGCTCCGAACGCGGTCCCTATCTTCTGACCGGCGACGACGATCCGTCGAAGGTCGGCGACGAGCCCAGCCTCATCCGGCAGAGTGGCGTACCGGTGGCCATCGGCCGCGAACGTCCCGAAGCGGCGCGACTGCTGGTCGATGCCGGCTGCGATCTGGTGCTCGCCGACGACGGGCTCCAGCATCATCGGCTCGGCCGGGACGTGGAGATCTGCGTCATCGATGGCGAGCGCCGCCTGGGCAATGGGCACCTGCTGCCTGCCGGTCCGTTGCGCGAACCCGCGAGCCGGCTCGCCACGGTCGATTTCATCGTCGTCAACGGCGGCGTGCCGCGCGGTGGCGAGATCGTCATGCAGCTGGAGGGCGGCGTGGCGGTGAACATGGCCGACGATTCCCTTACCGCGCCGCTGGCGGATTTCGCCGGCCGACCGGCGCACGCCGTCGCCGGCATCGGCAACCCGGCGCGCTTCTTCGCCAGCCTCGCCGCGCAGGGCATCGCGGTCCACGGTCATCCGTTCGCCGACCACCACGCCTTCACGCGCGACGACTTCACGTTCGCGGACGGATGTCCCGTCCTGATGACCGACAAGGACGCCGTGAAATGCCGCGCCTTCGCGCGCCCCAACTGGTGGCGCGTCCCCGTCCGGGCCATCCTCCCCGAACCGTTCTACGACGCCGTCGCCGCACGCATCCGCGCCAGTCGCTGACCGGCGGTTCCACTGCCCGGTGGGAGCCGATCGCATCGGCGATCCCGCGGCAGCGGGCAGGCTTGCCACGAGCGCGCCTTCCACAAAGAAAAAGCCGGCCCAGTGGACCGGCTTTTCTCTCCGCGACAATCGCGAGCGTTACTGCACGCGCTGCACGTTGCCCTGGTCGTCCACGACGACGATGTCGCCCTGGCGGATGGACGAGGCGTCCTTGACCTGTACGTTGGTGTAGCCGCCGGTGCCCATCTTCAGGCGCAGGGTGTAGCTCTCGCTGCCGCCGCCCTTGCCGATGGCGTTGCCCGCGAAGCCGCCGCCGACGGCGCCACCGACCGTGGCGAGCGTGCGGCCCTTGCCCTTGCCGACCTGGTTGCCGAGGACGCCGCCGGCGATGGCGCCGATCACCGCGCCGGCGGTGCCGTGCTCGCGGCCTGCCACGACGTTGTGCTCGATGCTCTGGACGACGCCGCACTGGTCGCAGCGGACGTAGATGCCGTCGGGACGCGTGAGCGTCGCGGCCGACGCGGGCGCCACGGCGGCGGTGGCGAGCAGGGCGGCGAGGGGGAGGCCGAGGACGGTCTTGATGTTCATGGAAACTCCTTTGGGACGACAGGGAAGGCGTCGTCTGCGCTTACAGTCTAAGCATGGCGACTGAACGAAGATCGAGCACGATTCTCACGTCACGTAGTTCATGGATACTACGCCGATGAGTACAGCCATCGTATGGTTCCGCCGCGACCTCCGTCTTGCCGATAACCCCGCGCTGACCGCGGCGGTGAAGGCGCACGACACCGTTCTCGCCGTCTACGTTCACGCACCCGAGGAAGAAGGCGAGTGGGCGCCCGGCGCCGCCAGTCGCTGGTGGCTGCACCACTCGCTGAAGGCGCTCGACGCCTCGCTCGACCGGCTCGGCGGCCGGCTCCACGTGATGCGCGGCCCGTCGCTCGACGCCCTGCGCGCGCTGATCGCCGCGACGGACGCCGAGGCGGTGTATTTCAACCGGCTCTACGAACCGCGCGCGATCCGCCGCGACAAGGCACTACGCAAGGCGCTCGAGGCCGACGGCATCGCCGTCGCATCGTGCAACGCGGCCCTCTGGTGCGAGCCCTGGGACATCGCCACGAAGCAGGGCGAGCCCTACCGGGTGTTCACGCCGTTCTGGCGCAACCTGCGCCCGCGCATCGAAGGTCTGGAACCTTTGCCGGTACCGGATGGCCTGGCATTCGCCGGCGGAAAAGGCGCGGTGTGGGAAGCGCGCTCCCGCGCGAACGGGGCCAGCGCGAGCACCACCGTCGAGGAACTGCGGCTCCTGCCCACCCTCGACTGGGCGCGCGGCTTCGCCGAGTGGACTCCGGGCGAACAGGGTGCCCACGACATGGTCGGGATCTTCGCGGACGACGCCCTCGGGCACTACGCGGACGGCCGCGACCTTCCGGCCCGGCACGGCACCTCGCGACTGTCGCCGCACCTGCATTTCGGGGAGATCTCGCCGGTGCAGATCGCGACATCGTTGCGCGAACACGTGGCGCGCCGCCGTTCCGCCGACATCGAGCCCTACCTGCGCCAGCTTGGCTGGAGGGAATTCGGGCACCACCTGCTGTTCCACTTTCCGAAGACGCCCAGGGAGAACTTCAATCCGGCCTTCGACGGCATGCGCTGGGCCCCCCGGGACGCCCACGCGCTCCGGCGCTGGAAGCAGGGCCTCACCGGCATCCCGATCGTCGACGCGGGGATGCGCGAGCTGTGGGCGACCGGCTGGATGCACAACCGGGTGCGCATGCTCGTGGCGAGCCTGCTGACGAAGAACCTGCGCCAGCACTGGCTGCTCGGCGCGAAATGGTTCTGGGACACGCTCGTCGACGCCGACCTGGCCAACAACGCCATGGGCTGGCAGTGGGTGGCGGGTTCGGGCGCGGATGCCGCGCCGTACTTCCGGATCTTCAACCCGGTGACTCAGTCGGAGAAATTCGACCCGGATGGTGCATACATCCGCCGCTGGGTGCCCGAGCTCGCGAAGGCGCCCGGGCGGCTAGTGCACGCGCCGTGGGAGGATGCCGAATTCCTTCGGCGGTCGGGTTACCCGAAGCCGATCGTCGACCTCAAGAGCTCCCGCGAGGACGCGCTCACGGCGTATCGGCAGTCTCGTGGCGGTCGCGCAGCAGAAGAGCCAGCACGGGAGGAGTGACCATCGCCGTGAGCAGGGACATCGCCACGATCACCGCGTAGAGCCGCTGGTCGAACACGCCGGCGGCCAGGCCCAGGCTGGCGATCACCACGCCCACCTCGCCGCGCGGCACCATGCCGAAGCCGACGATCGTCGCGCCGCGACGTCCGAGGCGGATCGCGCCCAGGAAGCCGCCCGCCAGCTTCGACACGATCGCGATCGCAGTCGCCACCGCGAGCATTCCCAGCGCCGCCGCGCTACCCAACTCCGCGAGGTCGACCTTCGCGCCCGTGACCACGAAGAAGAACGGCGTGAGGAAGGCGAGCAGGGGCGCCGTCTGCTCTTCGAGCTGGTGCCGCTGGCGGGTTTCGGAGGCGATCATGCCGGCCAGGAACGCGCCGATGATCGCGGCGAGGTGGAATCGCATCGAGAGATACGCCAGCCCGAGGCACAGCGCGAGCACGATCGCCAGCGGCGACATCGGGTTGCTCGGCTTGTCCAGCCAGCCGGAGCCCCGGCGCATCACGCGCGTGCCGCCCCAGCCGATGACGGCGACGAAACCCACGGCGCCGAGCAACGTCATGGCGAGGCTGCCGACGTCGACCTGGCCGCCGCCCTGCAGCGACGACACGATGCCGAGCAGCAGCATCGCGAGGATGTCGTCGATGACCGCCGCGCCGAGGATGATCCGTGCCTCCTGTCGCTGCAGCACGCCGAGCTCCTGCAGGACGCGCGCGGTGATGCCCGCCGAGGTGGCGACGAAGGCCGCCGCCACGAACAGGGAACGGACCCAGTCGAAGCCCGACCCATGCGCCCAGATGGCGCCGAGGCCGAAGGGAACGACGACGCCGAGCACGCCGACGAGGAAGGCGCTCGCGCCGACCTTCTTCAGGTCGTCGAGACGGGTTTCCAGGCCCACGGAGAAAAGCAGGAGGATCACGCCGATCTCGGCGAGGACGTCGAGCGGGGTACCCACGGCGATGTCAGGCAGGGCAACCCAGCCCAGCGCCGACGGGCCGATGGCGCACCCGGCGGCGATTTCCCCGACCACCGAGGGAAGCCGCAGACGCTGGGCGATCTCGCCGCCGATCTGCGCGGCGACGAAGATGATGAAGAGGGTGAGCAGGATGCCTGCGGAGTCGTGCATGGGATCGTTCCGGATCGAAGCCGCGAAGGAAGGCGCGGTGTCCTTGAGGGTAGCTTATGCTGGCGTCAGGTGGCCCCGGCCGTTTCCGGAGGCGTGGCCCGCGTGTCGCGCAGGCGTCCGAAGATCCAGCTCGCCGCCAGCGTGATCATGCCCATCACGATCACCGACCAGCGGAAGGCCCACACGTAGCCCTCGGCCGCATGGCTGCCGAGGAAGCCGGCCATCAGCAGCGACGCGAGCGCGATGCCGAAGCTCATCGACAGGTACTGCGCCGTCGAGGCCATCGACGACGCCATGGCCGCGTACTTCACGTCGAGGTCGACGTAGGCCAGCGTGTTCATCGAGGTGTATTGCACCGACATCACCGCGCCGTACACGAAGACGAACGCGGCGATGACGAGCGGTGGCGTCGACGGGCTGAGCAGCGCGAACGCGCAGAGCACGATCGCCACGAGGATCGTGTTGCCCAGGAGCAGGCGGCGGTAGCCGAAGTGCGTGAGCAGGCGGTCGATGAAGGGCTTCACCGCGATGGAGCCGATCGCCTGCGGCACCATCATCAGGCCGGCGGTCAGGGGCGACCATCCGCAACCGATCTGCAGGAACAGCACCAGGAGCAGGTACATGCCCGAGACGCCGAGCCGCGTGAACAGATTGCCCGCGAGCGACACCCACACGCTGCGCACCTTCAGCAGCGACAGATCGCTCACCGGATAGGCGGTGCGGCGGCTGTGCCGTACGTAGAGCGTGCCGAGCGCCACCGCGCCGGCGGTATAGGCCGCCACGAGGAGCCCGTGGCCATCGCCGCCCAGCGTTTCGGCGGCCATCAGGCACAGCGCCGACGCGCCAGCGAAGAGCAGGAAGCCGCTCGTGTCGAAGCGATGCGCGCGATCGAGCCGGTAATCAGGCATCTCCCGCCGGTTGAGCAGCAGGCCCACGAGGCCGACGGGCACGTTGATGAGGAAGATGAGGCGCCAGTTCGTGTACTCGACCAGGGCGCCGCCGAGCAAGGGCCCGAACACCGAGCCGAGCAGGCCGAACGTCGCGACGGTGGTCATCGAACTGACGAACTCGCGACGGTCGATGCTGCGGACGAGCACATAACGACCCACGGGCATCAGCGCGGCACCGCCCAGGCCCTGGATGATGCGCGACACGACCAGTTGCGGAAGGCTCTGCGCCACGCCGCACAGCAGCGAGCCGAGCGCGAACACCAGGATCGCGCCACCGAACACCCGACGCGTGCCGAAACGGTCGCAGAGCCAGGGGCTCATCGGAATGAAGATCGCCAGCGTCAGCACGTAGCTGGTGAGCGCCGTGCGCATGCTGAGCGGCGTCACTGCCAGAGCGCCCGAGATGGCCGGCACGGCGGTGTTGACGATCGTGGAGTCCAGCGCCTGCATGAAGAACGCGGCGGAGACCAGCCAGATCAGGCCACGATAGCGGGCTCTGCTGGAGGGCTCGGCGGGCGCAAGCGCCGGTCGGTCTGTCGGAAGGATCTGAACGTCGGTCGGCTCGGTATTTGCGACGTCGGAGGGTGGCATAGCGCCGGCATTATATCTGATGGGATGATTGCTTTCGCCGCGGCCCCGTCCGACAGTTCAGGGTCGCGTCGGTCAAGCGCATCATCACGGACCCTGCACATGGCACAACCTACCGCCCCCGTCGAAGCCGTCGAGCGCGCGCAGCACCTGCGCCAGCGCATCGAGGACGCGAACTATCGCTATCACGTGCTGGACGATCCGGACATCGCCGATGCGGAGTACGACAGCCTCATGCGCGAGCTCGAGGCGCTGGAAGCCGAGTACGCGGATCTGGCCAGCGACGACTCGCCGACGCGCCGCGTGGGTGCGCGTGCGCGGGGCGGTTTCGCCGAGGTCGTGCACGCCGTGCCGATGCTGTCCCTCGGCAACGCGTTCGAGCAGGAAGGCGAGACCGACCGTGAGAAATACCGTGAAGTGGCCGATTTCGAACGTCGCATCGAGCAGACGCTGCATCGCAGGCAGCCGGAGTTCTCCGTCGAGCCCAAGCTCGACGGCCTCGCCATCAGCCTCACGTACGAGAACGGCGTCTTCGTGCAGGGCGCCACGCGCGGCGACGGCGCGGTGGGCGAAGACGTCACCGCGAACCTGCGCACGGTCAAGGCGATTCCGCTGCGTCTGCGCGGCGACGACTGGCCGCGCGTGATCGAAGTGCGCGGCGAAGTGATCATGCCGCGCGCGGGCTTCGAAGCGTTCAATGAACGTGCCCGCGCGGCGGGCGAGAAGCCGCTCGCGAATCCGCGCAATGGCGCGGCGGGTTCGTTGCGTCAGCTCGATCCGTCCGTCACCGCGAAGCGGCCGCTCGCGTTCTTCGCCTACGCCGTGGGGCGGGTCGAAGGCGGCGAGTTGCCCGATACGCATTCGGCCACGCTCGCGAAGCTGCGCGAATGGGGCTTCCCGGTATCGCCCGAGGTGTCGAAGGCGAAGGGGTTCGAGGGATTGCTGGCGTATTTCCGCCGCATCGGCGAGAAACGCGACAGCCTGCCGTACGACATCGACGGCGTGGTCTACAAGCTCGACGACTACGAGGGCCAGCGCACGATGGGCTTCGTCTCGCGCGCGCCGCGCTGGGCGATCGCGCACAAGTATCCCGCGCAGGAACAGATGACGACGGTGGAGGCCATCGAGATCCAGATCGGCCGCACCGGTGCCGCGACGCCCGTCGCCCGGCTGAAGCCCGTGCAGGTCGCCGGCGTCACCGTCACCAACGCGACCCTGCATAACGCCGACCAGGTCGCTCGCCTCGACGTGCGCGTGGGCGATACCGTGATCGTGCGCCGCGCGGGTGACGTGATCCCCGAGGTCGCGCGCGTCGTGGAGGCCGAGCGGCCCGTCGGCACCGTTCCCTGGAAGATGCCCGCCACGTGCCCCGTGTGCCATTCCGAGCTGCTGAGAGAGGAGGGCGCCGCGGCTTACCGCTGCTCCGGCGGACTGATCTGCGCCGCGCAGCGCAAGGAGGCGCTGATCCATTTCGCCTCGCGTCGCGCCATGGACATCGATGGCCTGGGCGACCGTTTCGTCGACGCGCTCGTCGAATTCGACATGGTGCAGACGCCCGCCGATCTCTACGCCCTGACGGTCGACAGTTTCGTGCGCATGAAGACGCTCGCCGACGAGCGCGACGGCTCGACGCCCGAGACGGTGAAGCAGGGCAAGGTCGCGACGAAGTGGGCGGAGAACCTCGTCGAAGCCATCGAGGCGAGCAAGCGCTCCACGCTGCCGCGCTTCCTCTTCGGCCTCGGCATCATGCACATCGGCGAGAGCACGGCGAAGACGCTGGCGACCTGGCTCGGCTCGCTCGAACACGTGCGACGCACCCCCGCGCCCGTGCTGCGCGTGCTGCCCGACATCGGCGACGAGGTCGCGACGTCGATCGCCGCGTTCTTCGAACAGGAGGGCAACCAGAAGGTGGTCGATGCGTTGCTCGCCGCCGGGATCACCTTCGCCGACGAGGGCGCGCCGTCGCCGAAGCTGCGCGATCGACTCGGCCTCGACGTGCTGCTCGACGCCGCGAAGGTCCCGAAGCTCGGCCCGAAGAGCACCGGCATCCTCGCGCGCCACTACGCGAGCCTCGATGCGCTCGTGAAGGCGGGCGAACACCAGTGGATCGTGGCGGGCGTGCCGCAGGCGGCCGCCACGAACCTGTCGGCGTACCTCGCCGACGCGGAGCACATGGACGAGCTCCGCCGCGCGGACGAAGCGATGCGTCGCCTCGCGTCCGCGTTGCCGGCGAAGGCCGCCGCCGCGCTGCCGCTCGAAGGTCTCACCTACGTCATCACCGGCACGATGGAGTCGCTGAAGCGCGACGACGCCACCGAGCGGCTCGAATCGCTCGGCGCCAAGGTCGCCGGATCGGTGTCGAAGAAGACCACGGGCGTATTCGCGGGCGAAGCGGCCGGATCCAAGCTCGACAAGGCGAACGAGCTCGGCGTGCCGGTGTACACGGAAGCGGATCTGATGGCGTTGCTGGCCGAGCATGGAGTCGCGCCGTGAGCGACGTGAAACACCTGCGCCTGCGCGCCGGGGTCTACGCCAGCATCCGCTCGTTCTTCGCGGAACGGCACGTGCTGGAGGTCGAGACGCCGATGCTCTCCGCCGCCGGCAACACCGACCCGAACATCCAGAGTTTCAGCACACGCTTCACCGGGCACGTCGACGCGGGGTCGCCGTGGCGCTGGCTGCGCACGTCGCCCGAGTTTCCGCTCAAGCGACTGCTCGCCGCGGGCGTCGGCGACTGCTACGAGCTCGGCCGCGTGTTCCGCGACGGCGAGGCGGGCGGTCGGCACAATCCCGAGTTCACGATGCTGGAGTGGTATCGCGTCGGCTGGGACGACGCCATGCTCGCGCGGGAGGTGCTCGAACTCCTCGAGGTCCTCCTGCTGGGAGCGGGGCGCACCATCGACATCGTCGAGACGACGTATCGCGGCCTGTTCCACGACGTCCTCGGTGTCGACGCGCTGACCGATCCCGTCGAGCGCCTGCGCGAGGCGCTGGGCGACATCGGCATCGATCCGGGCGGCCTGGAGCGCGACGACTGGCTCGACCTGCTGATGACGCACCGCATCCAGCCGCATTTCCCGCGCGACCGCGTGACGGTGGTCTCCGATTTTCCGGCCAGCCAGTGCGCGCTCGCGCGCATCCGCCACGACGATCCGCCGGTGGCCGAGCGGTTCGAGGTCTACGTCGGTCCGTACGAGGTGGCCAACGGCTACCACGAACTCAACGACGCGGCCGAGCAGCGCGCGCGCTTCGAGCGCGACAACGCGAAGCGGCGCGAGCGCGGTACGCCCGAGGTGCCGATCGACGAACGCCTGCTCGCCGTCCTCGACACGATGCCCGACTGCGCGGGCGTCGCGCTCGGCGTCGAGCGCCTGCTCATGGTGCTCGCGGGCATCGACGCGATCGCCGACGTGCTTGCGTTCCCATTTTCCGAGGCCTGATCCCGATGCTCGAAGCCATCCACCATGTCGCGCTCATCTGCTCCGACTACGCGCGCTCGAAGGCGTTTTACACCGAGGTGCTGGGACTGCGCGTGATCCACGAGGCGTACCGCGAGGCGCGCGATTCGTGGAAGCTCGATCTGGAAGTCAGCCCCGGCGTGCAGCTGGAGCTGTTCTCGTTCCCGTCACCGCCGAAGCGTCCCTCGAGGCCCGAAGCGCAGGGATTGCGGCACCTGGCCTTCACCGTGACGGACATCGACGCGGCGGTCGCGAAGCTGGCGGGTCACGGCGTTCCGTGCGAGCCGATCCGCGTCGACGAATACACCGGCCGGCGTTTCACGTTTTTCGCCGACCCGGACGATCTGCCGATCGAGCTATACGAACTGTAGGAGCGCGCCTTGCGCGCGACAGTTTTTCGCGATGGGCAACAGGGCCTGTTGCTCAAGGCCTCGAAAGCTGTCGCGCGCAAGGCACGCTCCTACCAACTGGCAGGCCTCAGAACTCGAGTTCCTGTGCCGCGCACAGGTAGTCGACCATCGGTGCCAGTCGCTTGAAGTTGTCGATGACGAAGGGCAGCAGTTCGGCCGAGCATGCCATGGTCTCGTCGAAGTCCTGGCCGGCGGCGAAGTTCTTCCGCTTCAGGTCCTCGATCAGCTCGTGGCCCGGATCGAACCCGCGCGGCGGGCGCGTGAGGCTCTCGCCCCAGAACGAGAACCGTTCCTGGAATGCCTTCGTGTGCGTCGCGCGTTTCCACGCGCCCGGGTTGTCGGCGAGGAACTCGCGCAGCTTCTTCAGCACCGGCGGTTCCGGGTGCCACATACCGCCGCCGACGAAGCATTCGCCGGGCTGGATGTGCAGGTAGAAACCCGGGGCCTGGATCTCGTGCCGGCGCTCGTGGAAGAACCGCGAGCCCTGCCAGCCCTTGTACGGCTGCTTGTCGTTGGCGAAGCGCGTGTCGCGATGGATGCGGTACAGCGATCCGCCGACCTTGCGCGTGTCGGCGCGGAAATGCGGGCTGATCTTCGCCAGCGGCGCGGCCAGGTCGCCGATCAGGGCGAGGAAGGGCTCGCGCACGTGTCGCTCGTAGTCGTCCTTGTGGTCATGGAACCACTCGCGGTTGTTGTTGCGGACGAGGGATCGGAAGAAGCGGAAGGTGGCGGGCGTGAAATAGGGTTTCGGCATGGCGGTCGTCAGCGGAGTTCCTCGCCCCACGCTTCCAGCTCGTCCAGCAGGGCGAGCGGAGCGCCGGGCAGGGCGCGCAGGGTGGCGAGTTCGGTGGTGTATTCGTCGAGGGTGAGCGTGGTGAGCGGGCCGTGCCGGGTCAGCCGGTCGACGCGGAAGGCTTCCCAGCGCGCGTGTTCCTCCAGGCTGAGCGTCTCCGGCCAGTTCCGCGCACGGTAGCGGAACAGCAGTTCGGGGTAGCGCGCGTCGCGGAAGGGGAACGAGCGGGTGCCGAGCTGGTCCGGCGGGGTCGCGCGCACGTCGGCGAGGAGGCGGCGATCGGCGTCCGGAAGGAACGATCCGTAGAGGGCGAGCTCCGGATCTTCGGCAGGCGGCAGGTCCGACGCCTTCGCGTACACGCGGCGCAGCTTCTCCGCCAGGCCGTCGCTGCCGCGCAACGCGTCGAGGTGCCGCTCCACGGCGCCCATGTCGATGCCCAGGCGGCCGTGGTCGGCACCCTTGAGCACCGACAGCGGGGCGAGCGCGGGCGCGTGGTTCGCGCGTACCGTGCGCAACGCGATGCGCTCCACGCCTTCCGGCAGGTCGGCCCGCGCGACGAACACGCGATCGGCGATGTCGTCGCTGTCGAGGGTCAGCAGGTCGGTCGGATCGGCGCTCAGGTCGTAGACGATCACCTCGCCCGCGCGTGTCGGGTGCGCCGCGAGCGGTGCGATCACGGTCAGGCAATGGCGGCTGGCGGGGTAGCGCGACGAGACGTGCACGACGGGCGTCATCGCGGCGACGTCCAGCAGTTCGAACACGCGCTGCTTGCGGCGCAGGGCGTAGTACCAGTCCCAGAGCTTCGGCTGGTGCGTGCGGATGAGGCGTGCCAGGCCGATCAGGGCCTCGACGTCCGAGAGCGCGTCGTGCGCGCGATCCTGCTTGAGGCCATTGGCGGTGGCCAGGTGCTCGAGCTTGAAACTGGGCGTGCCGTCCTCGCGCGTCGGCCAGACGATGCCCTCGGGACGCAGGGCCTCGCACATGCGGACCAGGTCGATCAGGTCCCAGCGCGAGTTGCCGTTCTCCCACTCGCGCCCGTACGGGTCGTAGAAGTTCCGGTAGAGGAGGTGGCGGGTGAACTCGTCGTCGAAACGCAGCGAGTTGTAGCCTACCGTGCAGGTGCCGGGACGGGCGATCTCGTCGTGGATGGCGGCGGCGAAGGCGGCCTCGGACATCCCTTCGCGCTCGGTCAGCTGGGGCGCGATGCCGGTGATCAGGCACGCCGCGGGCTGCGGCGGCATGTCGCGCGGCGGGCGACAGTAGATCATCACCGGCTCGCCCACGATCCGCAGGTCCGCATCGGTGCGGATGCCGGCGAACTGGCTGGGCCGGTCGCGCCGCGGATCGGCGCCGAAGGTTTCGTAGTCGTGCCAGAAGAAGGTCGGTTCGGCCATCCGCGGATGATCTCACGTTCCGTTCACCGGTACGGCCCGCAACTGTCGTCTGCGATACAGGCCGGCCCCCGCCGGGTTAGACTCGACGGCATTCAAGGAGCGCCCATGACACCAGCGAACGACGACAACCTCATCTGGATCGACCTGGAGATGACGGGACTGGATACCGACAACGACTCCATCCTCGAAATCGCCACGATCGTGACGGACAAGGACCTGAACGTCCTCGCCGAGGGGCCGGTGTTCGCCATCTCGCAAACCGACGCGCGCCTCCAGCAGATGGATGCCTGGAACCGCAACCAGCATGGCCGTTCGGGGCTGTGGGCCCGCGCCGTCGAATCCGACGACACGCTGGAGCAGGCCGAAGCCGCCACCATCGCGTTCCTCAAGGAATGGGTGCCCGCCGGCAAGTCGCCGATGTGCGGCAATTCCATCTGCCAGGACCGCCGCTTCCTGCATCGCGAGATGCCGCAGCTCGAGCGATACTTCCATTACCGCAACCTCGACGTCTCCACGCTGAAGGAGTTGTCGCGCCGCTGGTCGCCCGAGATCGCGCGCGGTTTCAGCAAGGACTCCGCGCACACGGCCCTGTCCGACATCCGCGATTCCATCGACGAGCTCCGCCACTACCGCCGCTTCATGGGCGCGCTCGGCGGCCAGCAGCCGGGCTGACCGCATGAACGTCGATCCGTTCGCCGCCGTGCTCGACTGCAACGGACGCGCGCTGTCGCTCGACCGCCCGCGCGTCGTCGGCATCGTCAACGTCACGCCCGATTCGTTCTCGGACGGCGGCCGCCACGACACGCTCGGGGCCGCCTACGCGCATGCCATGCGGCTGGCGGAAGAGGGCGCGGACATGCTGGACGTCGGCGGCGAATCGACGCGGCCGGGCGCCGACGAGGTGCCGGTCGAGGAAGAGATCCGCCGCGTCGTGCCGCTGATCGAGCGCCTCGCCGCCGCGACCACGCTGCCCATCGCCATCGACACCTCGAAGCCCGAGGTGATGCGCGCCGCCGTCGGCGCGGGCGCCGGCATGATCAACGACGTGTACGCCCTGCGTCGCGAGGGGGCGCTCGACGCCGCCGCGGACCTGCGCGTGCCCGTGTGCCTCATGCACATGCAGGGCGAGCCGCGTTCGATGCAGCAGGAGCCGGCGTACGACGACGTGGTCGGCGAGGTCCACCGCTTCCTGACGGATCGCCTGTTCGCCTGCGAACTGGCCGGGATCGACCGCCGCCGCGTGCTGGTCGACCCGGGTTTCGGGTTCGGCAAGAACCTCGAGCACAACCTCGCGCTGCTGCGCGCCACGGCACGCTTCGCCGAGCTCGGCGCAGGCGCGTACATCGGCCTGTCGCGCAAGTCGATGATCGGCGCCCTGACGGGCCGCCAGACGCCCACCGACCGGGTCCACGGCTCCGTCGCCGCCGCCCTGATCGGCGTGCAGCGCGGCGCCGTCATGGTCCGGGTCCACGACGTCGCCGCCACGGTCGACGCCCTGGCGGTCTGGGCCGCCGTCAAGGCCGGCGACACCGCGCCCCGCCACGACCGGCCCGCCATGCCCCGCTGGCCGGACGACGACTGACCCGCCACGCCCGATCCGTGGCCGCTCCCATGCCGCTCCATGGGAGTATCCTCGCCCGATCCGGAAGTAAGGACGACAACACCATGAGTGAACGCAAGTATTTCGGCACGGACGGCATCCGCGGTCACGTCGGTACGTACCCGATCAGCGCGGATTTCATCCTGCGGCTGGGGCGCGCCGCCGGCGCCGTGCTGGCGCGCCGCCGCGCCGCCGACCGCCGACCGGCGGGCGCCGGGCCCGACCGCCGCGACCACAATCGCAAGGTGATGGTCGTCATCGGCAAGGACACCCGGGTGTCCGGCTACATGTTCGAATCCGCCCTCGAAGCGGGACTGGTCGCGTCGGGCGCCGACGTGCGCCTGCTCGGCCCGATGCCGACGCCGGGCGTCGCCTACCTCACGCGTTCCCTGCGTGCGGATGCCGGCATCGTCATCAGCGCCTCGCACAATCCGCACCAGGACAACGGCATCAAGTTCTTCTCCGGCCAGGGCGAAAAGCTCGACGACGACCTCGAGGCCGAGATCGAAGCCGAACTGGACGCCGAGTTCGCGACCGTCGCGTCCGAGGCGCTGGGCAAGGCCAGCCGCGTGGACGACGCCGTCACCCGTTACGCCGAGTTCTGCAAGTCCACCGTCTCCGACGACTTCTCGCTGGCCGGCATGCGCATCGTGCTCGACTGCGCGCACGGCGCCACTTACCAGGTGGCACCGAAGGTCTTCCGCGACCTCGGCGCGGAGGTCTCGACCATCGGCGCCGAGCCGGACGGCCTCAACATCAACCGCGGCGTCGGCTCCACCGATCCGGAATCGCTGGCCCGCACCGTCGTGGAGCGCGGCGCCGATCTCGGCATCGCCTTCGACGGCGACGGCGACCGCGTCCGCGTCGTCGACCGCGACGGCACGGTCACCGATGGCGACGACATGCTCTACGTGATCGCCCGGCACTGGAAGACGAAGGCCGCGCTCCCAGGCCCGGTCGTCGGCACGCTGATGAGCAATTACGGCCTCCAGCGCGCGCTGAAACAGCTGGACATCCCCTTCGTGCGCGCCAACGTCGGCGACCGCTACGTTCTCCAGCAGCTCAAGGAACACGGCGGCGTGCTGGGCGGCGAGACGTCGGGCCACATCCTTTGCCTCGATCGCTTCACCACCGGCGACGGCGTGGTGGCCGCCCTGGCGCTGCTCGAGGCGCTGGCGGAATCGGGCGAAACCTTCGCCGAGGCCCGCGCCGGCCTGGTCAAGCTGCCGCAGACCATGGTCAACGTCCGCGTCCAGGGGGCGAAGGAAGCGTTGAAGTCCGACGCGGTGAAACAGGCGCTGGCGGAGGTCGAAACCGCGCTGGAAGGCCGCGGCCGGGTCGTCCTGCGTGCCTCGGGCACCGAGCCGCTGGTCCGCGTCACGATCGAGGCCGCCGACGCCGCCGAGGTCGACCGTCTGGCGGGGCAGCTGGCCGAGGCCGTAAAATCGGCGGCCCAGGCGACGGCCTGACCCACGAGCGAGCGTCCGGCGCGATTCACGCGCCGGCCTCGTCACGCTGCCACGCAGGTACATCATGAAGACGGTTCCCACCCTCGATATCCGCCGCTACGACACCGATCGCGAGGCCTTCGTCGCCGAGATCGGCGCCGCCTACCGCGAATTCGGTTTCTGCTGCATCAGCGGTCACGGCATTCCGAAGGAAGCCATCGACGGCGCGTACGACGCGTTCAAGGCCTTCTTCGCGCTGCCCGACGACACCAAGCGCAAGTACCACGTTCCTGGCGGTGGCGGCGCGCGCGGCTACACGCCGTTCAAGGTGGAGACCGCGAAGGACAGCAAGTTCGCCGACCTCAAGGAGTTCTGGCACATCGGCCGCGAGATCCCGCGCGATTCGAAGTACGCCGACGTGATGCCGCCGAACGTGTGGCCGTCGGAAGTGCCGGCGTTCAAGGACAAGGGCTACGGCATCTACCAGCAGCTCGACCAGCTCGGCTCGCGCGTGCTGCGCGCGCTGGCGCTGCACATCGGCCTGCCGGAAAAGTTCTTCGACGACAAGATCGACTCGGGCAACTCGATCCTGCGCCCGATCCATTACCCGCCGATTCCGGAAGGCGACATCCCGAACGTACGCGCCGGCGCGCACGAGGACATCAACTTCATCACGCTGCTCGTCGGCGCGAGCACGGCTGGCCTGGAAGTGAAGACGCGCGAAGGCGAGTGGCTGCCGATCACCACCGAAGGCGACGCCATCGTGGTGAACATCGGCGACATGCTCCAGCGCCTCACCAACCATGTGTATCCGTCGACGACGCACCGCGTGACGAACCCGACGGACGGCGACGCCGCACGCAAGCCGCGCTACTCCGTGCCGTTCTTCCTGCATCCGAACCCGGACGTCGTGCTCGACGTGCTGGAATCCTGCGTCACGCCGGACAATCCGAAGCGTTATCCGGAACCGATCACGGCGCACGAGTACCTGCAGGAACGCCTGCGCGAAATCAAACTCATCTGACGCCTTCTTAGCGGGATATTCACCGGGCGGGTCGCAGCATCGATCCTCCCGGACCCTCTCCCGGAGCATCCCGTGAAACCCTCCAGCCCGCCCGTGCGAGCCAAGCGCTCGTCACCCCGGAAAACGTCGGCGCGGTCGGCGGCGCAGCGCGCCCGTCGCCAGCGCACGATGAAGGCACGCGGCCGCGCCTGAACCAACCATGTCGACCGCTAGGGTGCCACCAGATTCCCTGGCTCCGCCCGATCCCCGCGATGCAGCCACGGATGAGCGAACACGGCGACCAGGATGATCGCGACACCCGTGTAGAACGTCCACCCCAGCTCCCGCTGCTCGCCGAGCAGCGGAATCGCCAGCACGATGGCATAGACCGGCTCGAGGTTCGTCACCATCTGCGTGGCGAAGGCGGACAGGTGGCGCAACGCGGACAGCGCCAGCGCGAAGGGCAGCAGCGTGCAGCCATAGGCGAGCACGAGCAGCAAAGCGCCGTCGTGGGCGTCCGGAAGCGGAAACGCGGGCGCGGCGACGAAAGGCGCCAGCAATGTCAGGAATACGGTACCGGTGCCGAGTTCGACACAGGTGACGGTCAGCGCGTCGGCGCGATCGACGAGCCTCTTGTTCAACGCGCTGAAGAATGCCACGAAGAGCGCCGACAGCACGCCGATCGCGAGACCGAGCCGCATCTCGCCCGGCAGTCCGCCGGCCACGAGCGCGACGCCGGGCACCACCGCCGCGCCGATCATCAGTTCACGCGGATCGAAGCGGCGACCCGCGATCCAGGGCTCCACCAGGGCGAGGAACACCGGGCATAGCGCGATGCACGTGGCCGCCACCGAGGCGTTGGCGAGCTTGATGGCGCCGTAGAAGGTGAGCCAGTGCAGCGCGACGATGACACCGATGCCGGCGTAGGAGAACAGCAGACGCGCCGGCATGGCACGCAGGCCGCGCCAGACGCGCGGCACGCAGAGCAGCGTGCCCGACACCAGCAACATGCGCCACCACACCAGCGGCAACGCGGGCAGGGCGATCAGCTTGCCGAGGATGGCCGTGAAGCCCCAGAGCAGGACACAGAAATGGATTTGCCAGTGGGCGATGCGGGAAGGCGACATGCGGGAAAGCTTGCCCGAACGTCGCCATACCCACCAGCGGTCTGTGGGAGCGGACCTGGCCGCGACAGCTCCTGGGGCCGTGCGTGACAGGGCCTGTTGCTCTTCGCGAACAGCTGTCGCGGCCAGGTCCGCTCCTACGGCATCCCCTAGCGCGCCGGCTTACCCGCCGGCGGCGCCTTCGGCGGGCTGCGCTTCAGATCGTCGAGCAGCGGCTTGCACTGCGTGGCGTCGGCCTTGCCGCTTTCCGGCACGGCCAGCGCGCCCAGTGCCGCCACGGGGGCCGCGAACACCGCGAGCGCCGCGGCGCCACCCGCGCGCAGGATCAACGGACCGGCATGCACGCCCGGCGCTGGATTCTTGAACGTGCCGTGCACGTACAGCGGCGATCGCAGCGAGAACAGGCGGAAGCCCTTGGTGTGCGGCACGATGTCGAGATCGAGCTTCTCGTCGCGGAAGTTCACGTTGCCCGTCACGTTGATCAACGCCTTCTCGGTGTCGAACGCGAACAGACGCGATTCCATGACGCCGTCCGTCGCCACCAGATCGGCCGCCATGCAGTTGATCTTCACCACGTCGTCGCCGAACAGCTTCGTCACCGCGTAGCTACCCACGTTGAGGCCGGCCAGCTCCAGCAGCGAGCCGCTGATGGCGCCGTCGTTGATCAGCAGCTTCACCTCGCCGTTCGAGGAGCCGAGCAGCGCGGCGGGCGAATTGCCGACCGCGGTCAGGGACGCGTCGCCGTTGAGCTCGCCGAAGCTCGTCTGCATCGGCGCGAACGTGGGGAACAGCTCCTTCAGCTTGAGGTGGCGGGCGCCGAGGTTGAAGCCGCCGCGCATCGGTGTCCTCGAACCGTCGAGGCGCATGTTGCTGCCCACCGTGCCGCCGGCGACGCCGAATTTCAGCGGGTCGAGCGTAAGCACCGCATCCTTCATGATCAGGTGCGTCGACACGTTCTCGAACGGCAGCCGTTCGCCGTGGACGATCTTCACGCCCGTAAACGTGACATCGGCATCCATCGCGTTCCAGCGATCCGTCTTGAACGGCTCGACGGGCAGGACCTTGTCGGGCGGCTGCTTCACCGCGTCGCCGCGCTCCGCCTTCTCCTCGTCCGACCCGCCGCCCACCAGCGGCGCCAGGTCGGCGAAGAGCAGCTGGTTCGACTTCAGGTTGCCGCTGAGCTTCGGCCGCGCGCCGCGGGTGTCGAAGGTAAGGCTGCCGCCAAGATCGCTGCCGCCGACGCGCCCGGTGAAGTTCTCGTACGTGAACACGCTGGCGCCCTTCTTCAGGTTCGCCTTGAGATGCCCCTCGGTCGCGAAGGGCGGCGTATCCGGCAGCGTGATGCCGGTGAGGTCGTAGAGATGCGACATGCTCGTGCCCGAGAACCACAGGCGCACGTCGAGAGCACCCATGTTGACCGGGTCGGTCAGCGTGCCGACGAAGGCGATATGCGTATCGCCGAAGCGCGCGTCGGCCTGGACCGGGAAGGGACGATCGGCATCGCGAAGCGCGAGCACCCCGCCGGTCCGCGCCTTGGCGGAGACAGTCGACTTCTTGTAGGTACCCTTGGCGTCCCATGCGAACTGATAGACCTGGCTCTTCTTGGTCTGGTCCTGACGGTCCTTCTCGTCGGCGTCGCTCTTCGCCATGGTCTTCGCGCTGGCACCGGTCGTCTTCTTCGCCTGCGCGCGGGCATCCTTCTCCTGCTGCGCCATGATCTCGTCGAACGGAATGCCCTTGCCCAGCGGCGTCACGTCGATACCCATGACGATCTGGTTCGTCGCGTCGGAGAAATCGATGTGACCCTTGTCGAACGCGATCGCGTTGAGTTCGAGCTGCCACTCGGACGGGCCCGTGCTCTCGGGGAGCTTGAACGTCCACGTGTTGTCGCCGTTCTTCGCGCGCTGCAGCGCCATGCGCGGCTGGCCGAGGCGAATCTCGGGCACGACGATGCTGTGGGCGATGAGCGGGAAGGGCGACAGACGGAACTGGATCGTCTCCAGCGTGGCGAAGTGCTTGTCCTTCGCCCAATCGGGGTTCGCCACCGTGATGTCGCGCGCGGTGAAATGCGGCCAGGGAATCAGACCGACCAGACCGCCTTCACCGGGCTCGCGCGACCAGCTCGCGGAGAGGTCGCCGTTGATGGCGAAGGGCCGCCCGATCGCCTCGGACACCTTTTCGTTGATGGTCGGCTTCAGCCGGTTCCAGTCGAAGAAGGCGATGAACAGAATGACCGCCACGATGAGCAGGACGACGATCCCGAGAACCCACGCCAGAATTTTCCTGCCACGCCGCATCGTGCCGCTCCCGATCCCATAACGCGCATAGGGTTAACGCGCGAGCCGCCAAGGTTATGTGTTCGCGGGCAGGAAGAATTAAGGGAAGTGAAATTGGCGGGAAGACGCCGGCCCCGCCAGGTAGGAGCGCGCCCTGCGCGCGACAGCTTTTCGCCAAGAGCATCAGGTCCTGACGCCCGCGGCCTCAAAACATGTCGCGCGCAGGGCGCGCTCCTACCGAGTGATTGCACGCTCAGGCGGCCTGCCAGTAACCGGTGGCCTTGACCCAGTCCTTGTCGATGCCGCGCGTCTCGACGAGCAACGACCGCAATGCCCGCGCCCGCTTCGACTCGGTGGCGACCCACCAGAACGTATCGCCCGGAGGGATCGGCAGCGCGGCGAGCGCCTCGTCGAGCGTCGGCGACTCGCCGGGCACGAACCAGCGCACGTCGCGTGCGAGCGTCTGGCGTTCGGCGGGCGATGCGACCTCGACGAACACGGTGACCTCCCGGCTGGCCGGCATCTCCTCCAGCCATCGCCCGATCGCGGGCAAGGCCGTCGCATCACCCACCAGCACGTAATGGTCGTAATCGTCGGGCACGACCATCGATCCACGGGGGCCGCCCACGTGCAGCACGTCACCGGGTCGGGCCGTCTCGGCCCAGCTCGACGCCGGACCGTCACCATGGATGACGAAGTCGATGTCGAGTTCATTGGCGATGGGGTCGTGACGGC
Organism: Luteibacter sp. UNC138MFCol5.1; assembly: GCF_900110505.1. Lineage (GTDB taxonomy): Bacteria > Pseudomonadota > Gammaproteobacteria > Xanthomonadales > Rhodanobacteraceae > Luteibacter. The sequence goes on along the minus strand of NZ_FODZ01000002.1, from coordinate 20,383 downwards.
GCGGCGTGTAATCGCGCGAGGGCGAGTGCTCGCCGTCCGCGTACACCGGTCCGTTGTCGCCGAACGTCGGCAGGTTCAGGGAGCCGTCCGAGGTGGCGAAGAACAGCTTCACGTGGTCGTCCGGCGCGGCCGAAACGAAGCCTTCGAGATCGGGGCCCGCCAGCGTCACGCGGACCATGTGCGGCGTGAGGTTCTCCACCCGCGCCACCTCGAGCCGGCGCATCTTCAGGGGATGGCGTACGCGGGTGATCGCATGGCGTTCCGTCATGTCTGGCGCTCTCCCACGGCTTTCGCGGCGGCGTCGACGAGCTTCGCGACGCGCGCGATCTCCGCGGCGTCCCAGGCCTTGTGATGGTTGATCAGCTGGTACTTCAGGCGGTGCATGGCCTCGCGCACCTCTTCCGGCACGCTCATGCGGCGCATGTGGCGCGACATCACCTGCAGCCGCTCGGTCAGGGCCTCGAGGCTGTCGCGGTTCTCGGCGAGAAAGGCGCGGCCGGCATCGGTGATCGCGTAGAGCTTCTTGCCGCCCGTCTCGGCTTCCACCCGGGCATAGCCGAGCTCCTCGAGCATCGTCAGGGTGGGGTAGATCGCGCCGGGGCTCGGGCTGTACTGGCCGTCGAACATCTCCTCGATGGTGCGGATCAGCTCGTAGCCATGGCGGGGCTGCTCCTCGATGAGGGCCAGGAGCAGGAGCCGCAGATCGCCGGTGCCGAACATCCGGCCGCCGAAACGGCCGCCACCGCGACCGCCGCGGCCGCCCTCGCGGTCGTCGAATTCGAAGGGACTGCCGCCGAAGCGGCCGCCACCGCGACCGATGGCGTGCATCTGCTCGTGGAGGCGGTGCCGCGCGTGGTGGAAAAAGTGCATGGGCATACTCCGATATATCGTACGTAGTGCACGTACGATATATCGCAAGTAACAGTCACGCAAGAGGGGCCGAGGAGGGCCTCAGCCGAACGTGAACGTGAACGCGTGGAAATTCGCCTTGGGAATCCGGATCGTCAGCACGTGGTCCTTGTAGTCGTTGGCCGTGTACAGGGTGTACAGCTGCGAGGCCTGGATCGTGACGGGCGCCTGCGGCTTGCCGTCCACCAGCACCTCCACGGTCACCGGATCGTTCGCGCTGGCGACCATGTGGACCTTCTTCGCCTTGAAGTGCAGGCGGATCTCGCCGGACGGGCCTTCCAGCGTCGCGTTCTGCCGGCCGATCTCCCAGCGGCCCACGAGCGCGAACTTGTTCAGGTCGAGGCGCGACGGGGCGGTGAAGTCGCGCGTGCCGCCGCGGGAACCCTCGGGGCTGGCGTTGTTCTGGCTGCGGTCGCTGCCGAAGTACATCTCCGGCGAGCCCAGCTGCGTGAAGTCGGGGGCGTCCTTGTCCTCGCCCGCGGCCGCGGCGTCGAGGCGCGGCAGGCCGAGCAGGGTGCGGATCGCGTTCTCCATCTCGGCGTAGTTGCCCTCGCCGAAGTGATGGGCGACGACGTTGCCGCGCTGGTCGACGAGGTACTCGGCGGGCCAGTACTGGTTGTCCCAGGCGTCCCAGGTGGCCAGGTCGTTGTCCTGCGCCACGGGGTAGTGGATGTTGTACCGCTTGATGGCGTCGCGGACGTTGCCTTCCTGCTTCTCGAACGGGAATTCGGGCGAATGCACGCCCACGACGACCAGGCCCTTGTCCTTGTACTGGTCGTACCAGCGGGTCACGTGGGGCAGGGTGCGCAGGCAGTTGATGCAGGAATAGGCCCAGAAATCGATCAGCACGACCTTGCCGCGCAGCTGCTTCATGGTCAGCGGCTTCGAGTTCTGCCAGGTGGCGATGCCGGCGAACTCCGGCGCGGTCTGCGCCGCGGCGGCAGGGCGCGCCAGTCCCAGCGCCGTGGCGGCGAGGGCGACGACGAGGAAGGCGGAACGGAACGGGTGGCGCATGGAGACTCCAGGGTTCTGGCGGGTCCCGGAAGAAGACCGGACGGGGCAGCGGCACCTTACACGCCCGGGTGCGTTAAAATCGTGGTCTTTGCCAGCCTCGCGAGCCAGCCGTAGCGCCATGACCTCGATCAAGCAGGACGACCTCATCACCAGCGTCGCCGACGCCCTCCAGTACATCTCGTACTACCACCCGGTGGATTACATCCGGAACCTCTCGGCCGCGTACGAGCGCGAGGAATCCCCGGCGGCGAAGGACGCCATCGCCCAGATCCTGATCAATTCGCGCATGTGCGCCGAGGGCCACCGGCCGATCTGCCAGGACACCGGGATCGTCACCGTGTTCCTCAAGATCGGCATGAACGTGCGCTGGGACGACGCCACCATGGGCGTCGAGGACATGGTCAACGAGGGCGTGCGCCGCGCGTATAACCACCCCGACAACAAGCTGCGCGCCTCGGTGCTCGCCGATCCGGCGGGCAAGCGCATGAACACGCGCGACAACACGCCTGCCGTGGTGAACGTCTCGGTCGTGCCGGGCGACAAGGTCGACGTCATCGTCGCCGCCAAGGGCGGCGGCTCCGAGGCGAAGTCCAAGTTCGCGATGCTCAACCCGTCCGACTCCATCGTCGACTGGGTGCTGAAGACCGTGCCGACGATGGGCGCCGGCTGGTGCCCGCCGGGCATGCTCGGCATCGGCATTGGCGGTACCGCCGAGAAGGCGATGCTGCTGGCGAAGGAAGCGCTGATGGAGCCGATCGACATCGTCGACCTGATCGCGCGCGGCCCGTCGAACCGCGCGGAGGAACTGCGCCTCGAGCTCTACGAGAAGGTCAACGCGCTCGGCATCGGCGCGCAGGGCCTGGGTGGCCTCACCACCGTGCTCGACATCAAGGTGAAGGATTACCCGACGCACGCGGCGAACCTGCCGGTGGCGATGATCCCGAACTGCGCCGCCACGCGCCACGCGCACTTCGTGCTCGACGGCTCCGGCCCGGTCGCGCTCGATCCGCCGTCGCTGGAAGACTGGCCGAAGCTCACGTACGACGCCTCGAAGGGCCGTCGCGTGGACCTCGACACGATCACCCGCGAGGACGTGCAGAGCTGGAAGCCGGGCGAGACGATCCTGCTCAACGGCAAGCTGCTCACGGGCCGCGACGCCGCGCACAAGCGCATGATCGACATGCTCAACCGCGGCGAAACGCTGCCCGTCGATTTCACCAACCGCTTCATCTACTACGTCGGTCCGGTCGATCCGGTGCGCGACGAGGTCGTCGGTCCGGCCGGCCCGACCACGGCCACGCGCATGGACAAGTTCACGCGCCAGATGCTGGAGACGACGGGCTTGCTGGGCATGGTCGGCAAGTCCGAGCGCGGTCCGGCCGCGATCGAGGCGATCCGCGACAACAAGGCCGTGTACCTGATGGCCGTCGGCGGCTCGGCATACCTCGTCTCCAAGGCGATCAAGGCCTCGCGCGTGCTCGCGTTCGAAGACCTCGGCATGGAGGCGATCTACGAGTTCGAGGTCAAGGACATGCCGGTGACGGTCGCGGTCGACAGCGCGGGCACGTCGGTGCACGAGACGGGCCCGAAGGAGTGGCGCTCGAAGATCGGGAAGATTCCCGTGGTCGTCGTCTGACGCCGTCCTGTAGGAGCGCGCCCTGCGCGCGACATCTGTTTAAGCCGTGAGCAACAGGACCTGCGGCTCCCGGCGAAAGATGTCGCGCGCAGGGCGCGCTCCTACGAAGCGAGGCGCCAGGTGTGCCTCGCGATCTGTTCGTCTTCTTCCGTCGCCACCACGCGGACCTCGAAGTCGCCGAACCACTGCAGTCCCGCGAGGATCGCATCCCGCCCGGTCGTGGTCGTCTGACGCCGTCCTGTAGGAGCGCGCCCTGCGCGCGACATCTGTTTAAGCCGTGAGCAACAGGACCTGCGGCTCCCGGCGTCTTGTTTTGTGTGCCTCGCGATCTGTTCGTCTTCTTCCGTCGCCATCACGCGAACCTCGAAGTCGCCGAACCACTGCAGGCCCGCGAGGATCGCATCCCGCGTCGCCGCGTCGTTCTCCCCGATGCCGCCCGTGAACACCAGCAGGTCGAGCCCGCCCAGGGACGCCACCATCGCCGCGACGTGCTTGCGTGCGACATGCACGAACACGTCGCGCGCCAGCTTCGCCGCCGCGTCGTGCGACTCGCGCAGCTTGCGCATGTCGCTGATGCCGCCAGAAAGACCCTTCAGGCCCGACTCTCGGTCGACCAGCAACTCCAGCCGCTTCGCGTCGTAGGCGCGTTCGCGCATCAGGTACAGCAACACGCCGGGATCCAGATCGCCCGGCCGCGTGCCCATCACGATGCCGCCCGTGGGCGTCAGGCCCATCGTCGTATCCACCGACTCGCCGTCACGCACCGCGCACAGGCTCGCGCCGTTGCCCAGGTGCGCGATCACGACGCGCAACGGCATCGAAGGCCCCAGCTTCCGCACGATCGATTCGTACGACAGCCCGTGGAACCCGTAACGTTCGATGCCGCCCTCGCGAAGATCGGCGGGCAGGGGCAGGGCGCGCGCGACGGCGGGCATGCTGGCGTGGAACGCCGTATCGAAACAGGCGACCTGCGGCGCATCGGGGAATGCCTTGCGCGCCCGCTTCACCATCTCGACCGCCGGGGGAACATGCAACGGCGCGAACGCCTTCGCCTCTTCCAGGTGTGCCATCAGGGCATCGTCGATACGCGCATGCCGGCGGATGTTCGGCCCGCCATGCACGAGTCGGTGCCCGACCGCGTCCGGCGTCGGCAGCGAACGCGTGCGCAGGGCATCGACGATCGCCGCCACCGGGTCCGCGTCACCGCCCGGCGCGTCGGTCTGGTCGGCGAAGAGTGCCTCGCACATGTCGCCTTCCACACGATAGAGCCCGTATTTCAGCGACGACGAGCCCGTGTTGAGGGCCAGCACGTGCCCGGCGCGACTCACGAGGCCTCCTCGGCCTTCCACTGCCAGTCGCGCACGTCGGGCAGGTCCTGCCCATGTTCGCTGACGTAGAGCTTGTGCCGCTCGATGGCCGACCAGTAGCGCTGTGCCGCCTTTTCGCGTTCGCCCGCCAGGCGCGGGATACGGTTGATCGCGTCGAGCGCGAGCTGGAAGCGGTCCATGTTGTTCAGCACCATCATGTCGAGCGCGGTGGTGGTCGTGCCTTCTTCCTTGTAGCCGCGCACGTGGATGTTGTCGTGGTTGTGCCGGCGATAGGTCAGCTTGTGGATGATGCCGGGGTAGCCATGGAAGGCGAAGATCACCGGACGATCCTTCGTGAACAGGCCGTCGAACTGCTCGTCGTCCATGCCGTGCGGATGTTCGTCGGGCGTTTCCAGCGACATCAGGTCGACCACGTTGACCACGCGTATGCGGATGTCGGGCACGTACTCGCGCAGCAGCATCACCGCGGCGAGCGTCTCCACCGTCGGCGCATCGCCCGCGCAGGCCATGACCACGTCGGGATCGTCTCCGCCGCGTCCTGCCCATTCCCAGATTCCCGCGCCGGCCGTGCAATGGCGCACGGCGCTCTCCATGTCCAGCCACTGCCAGTCGGGCTGCTTGCCGGCCACGATCACGTTGACGTAATGGCGGCTGCGCAGGCAATGGTCGGCGACCGAGAGCAGGCAGTTCGCGTCCGGTGGCAGGTAAACACGCACGATCTCCGATTTCTTGTTGGCGACGTGGTCGATGAAGCCCGGATCCTGGTGCGAGAAGCCGTTGTGGTCCTGGTGCCACACGTGCGAGCTCAGCAGGTAGTTCAGCGACGCGATCGGCGGGCGCCACGCCATCTTGCGCGTCACCTTCAGCCACTTCGCGTGCTGGTTGAACATGGAATCGATGATGTGGATGAAGGCCTCGTAGCACGAGAAGAACCCATGCCGGCCCGTCAGCAGGTAGCCCTCGAGCCAGCCCTGGCACTGGTGTTCGCTCAGCACCTCCATCACGCGCCCGGCCGGCGAGAGGTTCTCGTCGACGCTTTCCGTTTCGGCCAGCCATGTCTTGCCACTGGCTTCGTACACCGCCTCGAGCCGGTTCGAGGCCGTCTCGTCGGGACCGAACAGGCGGAAGGTCTCCATGTTCTGCCGCATCACCTCGCGCAGGAAGCGGCCCAGCACGCGCGTCGCCTCCGCCTTGTGCTCGCCGGGCGTCTTCACGTCCTCGGCGAAGCCGCGGAAGTCGGGCATGTGCAGGGGCTTCAGCAGCAGCCCGCCGTTCGCGTGCGGGTTCATGCCCATGCGTCGGCGCCCCGTCGGTGCGAGCGAGGCGAACTCCTCGCGGAAGCGGCCGCGCTCGTCGAAGAGCTCCTCCGGTTCGTAGCTCTTCATCCAGCGCTCGAGGATCGCGACGTGTTCGTCGTTCTCGAACTTCGCGATGGGCACCTGGTGCGCGCGCCAGGTGCCTTCCACGGGCTTGCCGTCGACCTCCTTCGGCCCGGTCCAGCCCTTGGGGCTGCGGAACACGATCATGGGCCAGCGCGGACGTGTGGCCGCGTCGGCGTCGCCGCCGCGCGCCTTCTCCTGGATGCGGCGGATCTCGTCGAGGCAGCGGTCGAGCGCCGCGGCGAAGGCCTGGTGCATCGGTTCGAATTCGTGGCCTTCGACGAAGTGCGGCTCGTAGCCGTAGCCACGCATGAGGTCGCGCAGCTCGTCGGGCTCGATGCGCGCGAGCACGGTGGGGTTCGCGATCTTGAAGCCGTTGAGGTGCAGGATCGGCAGCACCGCGCCGTCGCGCGCGGGGTTCAGGAACTTGTTCGAGTGCCAGCTTGTCGCGAGCGCGCCGGTTTCGGCCTCCCCGTCGCCGACGATGCACGCGACGATGAGTTCCGGATTGTCGAAGGCCGCGCCGTACGCATGCGAGAGGGAATAACCGAGTTCGCCGCCTTCATGGATCGAGCCGGGCGTTTCCGGGGCCACGTGACTCGGGATGCCGTACGGCCACGAGAACTGCCTGAACAGCTCGCGCATGCCGGCCGCGCTGCGATCGATGTGCGGATAGACCTCGGTGTACGAGCCTTCGAGGTACGTGTGCGCGACGAGGCCGGGTCCACCGTGCCCCGGGCCGATCACGTAGATCATGTCGAGGTCGCGTTCGACGATCGCCCGGTTCAGGTGCGTGTAGATGAAGTTGAGTCCGGTCGTCGTTCCCCAGTGACCGAGCAGGCGATGCTTGATGTGCTCCTTGCCCAGCGGTTTCTCGAGCAGCGGATTGTCACGCAGGTAGATCTGGCCGACGGAGAGATAGTTCGCGGCGCGCCAGTAGGCGTGCATGCGGCGCAGCAGATCGGGCGCGAGCGGTTCGGTCATGGCGGGCATCCAGGCGACGAGGTCGCCCTTCAGCCTAGGCCCGGGTGGATTCGCCTGGCGTGAAAGAACGTCGCGCCGCTTGGCGGGTCATTCCGCCGAGCCGAGTTCCCGCGTGTTCCGCTCCATCACCTTCATCGCGTCCTCGGCCTGGCGTTGCGTGCCGTGGCGGGAAGCTTCGGAGCGCGATTCCTGCAGCCGCGCGCGTTCGGCGAGCTCGCGCGAGAGCGTCGGCGAGGGCAGGTCGTTCCGGGGGCGCGTCGCGGCGACGGGCGGTGTGGTGGCGGCCGGGGCGGGGGCGGCCGGAGGAGCGGCCGGCGTCGCGGCGACGGGCGGTGGCGGCGCCGTGACCCGCGTCATCGCGCGCCACACGAACAGGCCGAGCAGGCAGACCACCACCGCGGCCACGATCGAGGGAACCAGCCACGGCCGGTCGTGACGGGGCGCCGGGGCACGTGCGGGCTTCTCTTTGCGTGCAGGCCTCTCGCTGGCGGCGACGTGCGACGTCACGCCGGTCGCCGGACCGTCGAGCTTCAGCATCACGCGCAGCACGTCGCCGTCGATCAGCTGGAGGCGTGGCTGGCGAAGCTGCACCGTGCGCGCGTCGCCGCTGAAGGTGCCGCGCGTGACGAGGATGCCGCCCGATGCGCCTTCGTTGAGCATCGTCGCAAGGAGTTCGTTGACGTCCTGCACCTGCACTTCGGTGGCGTCCCACTGGCGGCACTGGAGGATGGTGACCTCGTTGCCGCGACGCATGCGCAGGTCGAGGCTCGCGCCCAGCGCCTTGAGGGATTTCGGACGGGAGTCGTATTCGACGCGCCAGCCCTGCTCGCGGTAGTACTCGGCGAGCAGGTGCTCGAACGTGTGCCAGCTCATGCGCGCCAGGGCATCCGTGCCGACAGGTGGGTGCGGTCGCGCGTCGAACATGGGGTGGCGGGATTCCAGACGTACAGGCGCCAGATGATAGCGGGGTTGCCGGTGGCGTGCTCTCGGCCGCGCATCCGCCCCTTCACATTCCTGACTTTCTTGCCGCATATGCACATGCCCGGTACATTGGGAGGTCGAGTCAGGGGAAATCGGGGAAAGACAGGTGTTGAAGCATGTAGTCGTCGCCTCCGCGGCGCTGGCGCTGGCCGGCTGTGGCGGCCGCGCGATGATCGAAAGCGACATGAGCCGCGCTGTGTCGGCAAGCCCATCGTCGCCGTGGCTGACCGTGGACAACCCGGGCGCTCGGGTGCTGACCGTGGCGGGCCTCGAGTCGAAGGAAAAGGTGCAGGTCACGCCGGACATCGCCAGCGTCGTCGAGGCGCGCCTGCGCACGGCGCTGCAGCCGAAGTATTTCACCGACCTCATCATCAACTGCCGTGGGCTCGAGGTCCTGGTCGGCGCGAAGGCCGACGCCGAGCCGCCGTCGCTGGACATCGACATGGCGATCGACTGCCGCATCGTGGCGCGCGGGCTGATCGCCGCGAAATCGTATCGGCTGCACGAATCGCGGAAGCTGGACACGGCCTCGCCCCGGCTGGATGTCGCGGTGCCGACGCTGATCGATGCCGCCTCGGCCGATCTGGCCGAGCGTCTCTGGACCGACGTCCTCGGCACGGGCGTGAAGCGCTAGCCTCGCGACAGGTGGTCGCCGGAGCGCCTGCTCAGGCCTCCGCGACCGCCACGGCCGTGCGCAGCTCGTCCCGGCAGGCCACGAGCCGCTCCTGGCCGAAGCCGAGCGCGGCGTGCGCCAGCAGTACCGCGTCGGGATCCGCCGCGCCGCGTTCGGTCAGCACGTCCAGCATCGCCACGCGGCTGGCGGCGAGCAGGGACCGCCCCAGCGGGGTTCGCGCGCCCGCGTCGGCCGGATCCGCGCGTTCCGCCAGCGCCTGCACCACACGCGAGGGAAAGCTCCAGTGCCGCGCCGCGTGCAGCGACAGGCGTTCGATCTGTTGCCCTATCGCCGCCATGAACGGACGGCTGTACGCCAGACCGGCCGCACCGGGCACGTTGGCCACCTCGCGGATGATCGATTGCGCGCCCGCCTGGCTCGCGATGCCGGCAAGGAACGCCTCGAAGGGGTCGCACACGCCACGGCTCAGAAACGCACAGGCCCGCGCGCAGCGCTCCGCGTGTTCCCACAGCCGCTCGCCGGCGTCGCGCCCCAGCGGGCCGTCGTCCGTGCGCAGGATCGGTCGCATCACCATCTGCATCACCACGCGGCGCAGGCCGTCGTGGCCCATGATCGCGATGGCCTGGGGCAGGCCCGAGACGGGGCGGGCCGTGCGGAAGTACGCGCTGTTCGCCACCCGGAGCACTTCGCCGACGAGGACGGTGTCGCGCGAGATCTGTTCGGCCAGCGCGCGATTGTCGGCATCGTCGTTGCGCAGCGAGCGCATCAGCTGCGGCACGACGGCGGGGAGCCGGGGCAGGGTGGCGACGTCGAAGCGCTCGCTGCCGAAGGCGTCGCGCACGCGGCGCAGCACGTTCTGTTCGGCGGGCGTCAGGCCCGGGTCGCGCGCGGGACCGATGCCGAACACGAGGCGATAGAAGCGATCTTCGATCTCGTCGCCCGTGAGGGCGCCAGGCGGTGCGTCGGACGGTTTGGGCACGAATGGCGCGGCATCGGGCAGCGACAGGCGCGCCGATGCGTCGGCGGACCGTGCCCGCGCACCTCCGAACCACTTCCTGAAGAACCGGCCGATCACGTGTGGCTCCGCGTTGGGATGGGGACGATGCGGGCAGTATATGCCGCAAGGTGGGGCGAAACGATTGGCGAGGCGTGTCGCCTGCCGCCGGACCGGACGGCCGTAAGATACCGACATGACCCATCACCCCACGAGCCGCATCGTCCTGCCTCCCGGCGGCTGGGCGTCCGTCCTCGATTTCCTTTGCGAGCGCTTCGCCACGATCGATCGCGCGACGTGGATCGACCGGATGGAGCGCGGCACCGTCACGGCCGACGGGCAGCCGGTGTCGCGAACGTCACCCTATCGCCCGGGCGCGGTCGTGGCCTACCGGCGCGAGGTTCCCGACGAACCACGCATCCCGTTCGACGAATCGATCGTCTTCATGGACGACGACCTCGTCGTCGCCGACAAGCCGCACTTCCTTCCCGTGATGCCCGCCGGTCGTCATGTCGAGGAGACGCTCTCGGTCAGGCTCATGCGCCGCCTGGACAACCCGGACCTCGCCGCGCTTCATCGGCTGGACCGCGGCACCGCAGGCCTCGTGGTCTTTTCCGCGCGTCCCGCGAGCCGCGACGCGTACACCCGCCTGTTCCGGGAACGCGCCATCGCGAAAATCTACGAAGCGATCGCGCCACCGATGCCGGGGCGTGACTTTCCCTTTTTCCACGCATCGCGCCTGGAACGCGCCGAGCCATTCTTCCGCATGCGCGAGGTGTCCGGCGAGCCGAACGCGCGAACGCGTGTCGACGTCATCGAGCGCGGCGAGCGTCACTGGCGTTACCGCCTGGAGCCCGAGACCGGTCGCAAGCACCAGCTTCGCGTGCACATGGCCAGTCTGGGCGCGCCGATCGTCGGCGACCGCACCTATCCCGAGCTGCGCGACGACACGGGCGATTACGGCGATCCGCTGCGCCTGCTCGCGCGCGAGTTGCGCTTCGTCGACCCGCTCAGCGGCAAGCCCCGCCACTTCCGCAGCGGGCGAAGCCTCGACCTTTGACGCTTGCAGGCGCAAACTATGCGCCTCTCAGCCGCGCGTCCCCGATGACTTCCGCACCAGGCTTCCGCACCGTCGCCCTGATCATCGCGAGCGCGATGTTCATGGAGCAACTGGACGGCACCATCCTGGCGACGGCGCTGCCGTCGATGGCGCAGTCGTTCGACGTGTCTCCCCTGCACATGAGCGTGGCGCTCACGTCGTACATGCTAAGCCTGGCCGTGTTCATTCCGGCCAGCGGTGCCATCGCCGATCGCTACGGCTCGCGCAACGTGTTCCGCGCCGCCATCGCGCTGTTCACCCTCGGCTCCATCCTCTGCGGCGTCTCGGGCAACTTGCCGCTGCTCGTGGCCTCGCGCCTGCTGCAAGGCATCGGCGGCGCGATGATGGTGCCCGTCGGGCGCCTCGTGCTCCTGCGTTCCGTGCCGAAATCCGAGCTGGTCTCGGCGATGTCGTGGCTGCTGGTGCCCGCGCTGATCGGCCCGGTGGTCGGACCGCCGCTGGGCGGTTTCATCGTCACTTGGGTGTCGTGGCGCTGGATCTTCTACATCAACGTGCCCATCGGCCTCGCGGGGATGTGGCTCGCCACGAGATACATTCCCGACGTGCGACTGCCGGACAAGGTGCGGTTCGACCGGCTCGGTTTCGTGCTGTCCGGCGTCGCGTTGTCGTGCCTGGTCTTCGGTCTCGAAATGGTCAGTCACGGCACGGCGTCGTCGAACCTCTCGGCCGTGCTGATCGTGGGCGGGTTGCTGGTGGGTGCCTTGTACGTGTGGCATTCGCGCCGCGTGCCGAACCCGATCCTCGACCTGTCGCTGATGCGCTTCACCACGTTCCGTCTTTCGGTGGTGGCCGGCTCGCTCACGCGCATCACCGCCGGCGCGGTGCCGTTCCTGCTGCCGCTGATGATGCAGCTCGGATTCGGCCTCTCGGCGGCGCACAGCGGTGTCGTCACGTTCGTGTCCGCGCTGGGCGCGATGCTGATGAAGGCGACCGCCGCGCCGGTGCTGCGTCGCTGGGGATTCCGCGCCACGCTGATGTGGAACGGCGTGCTGTCGATGGTGTGCGTGGCGCTGTGCGCGGCGTTCCGCCCCGACTGGCCGCTGTGGACGATCTACGCCGTGCTGCTGCTTTCGGGATTCTTCCAGTCGCTGCAGTTCAGCGCGTACAACACCGTGGCCTATGCGGACGTGCCGAGCGAGCGCTTCTCCAGCGCGACCAGTTTCTACACCACGTTCCAGCAGCTGATGCTGTCGCTGGGTATCTGCGTGGCGTCCGCCGCGCTGCATGTGTCCGTGGTGTGGAACGGGCACGCCAGCGCGCAGCTGCCCGACTTCAGCGCGGCGTTCCTGGTGGTGACGTTCGTGTCGCTGATCGCGGCACCGGTGTGCGCGCTGTTGCCCCGAAATGCCGGCGCGGAAATGAGCGGTCACAGGGCACGCTGAATCGCTTGGCCTTAAAACATGTCGCGCGCAGGGCGCGCTCCTACGTGGTCAGGGCAGCGCGAGCGGATACTTCACCCACGACCCCGTCACACCCGGCATCGCGGCAAGGCGGCGGGCCTGCACGACGAACTCGGCACGCGGCACTTCCACGGCGCCCATGCTGAGCAGGTGGCTGTTCGTCACCTGGGCATCGAGCAGCGGAAAGCCCCAGCCATGCAGCAGGTTGCACAGCGCCGCGAGCGCGACCTTCGAGCCACCGCTGCGCGCGCTGAACATCGACTCGCCACAGAACAGCCTGCCGACGGCCACGCCGTAGATGCCGCCCACGAGCGACCCGCGATCCCACACCTCGACGCTGTGCGCGTGCCCACGGCGGTGCAGTTCCTCGTACGCCGCGATCATGTCGTCGCCGATCCAGGTGCCGGGCTGGCCGTCGCGCGGCGCGGCGCACGCGTGCATCACGCGGCTGAAGGACGTATCGGCCGTGACCTGCCAGTTCGACTGGCGCAGCTGCTTGCGCAGGCTGCGACTGAGGTGCACGCCGTCGGTGCGAAACACGCAGCGCGGATCGGGCGACCACCACAGGATCGGTTCGTCGGCGTTGAACCAAGGGAACACACCCTGGCCGTAGGCCGCGAGCAGCCGCTCCGGCGAGAGGTCGCCGCCCCAGGCGAGCAGGCCGTTCGGGTCCTGCAGGGCCGTCTCCGGATCCGGAAACAGGCTGACGCGCGTCCGGTGCAGTTGCGGCAGGCGGATCATCGATCGGCGTAAGGCGAGTGGGTCATGAGCTCCTCGCGATACGCCTCGCGATGGCGGGCCTCGTGCTCGAGCGCGTCCGCCACCGCGCGGCGGAAGCCTTCGTGGGCGATGTAATGCCGCGAGTGCGTCGGCGTGGGCAGGAAGCCGCGCGCGAGCTTGTGCTCGCCCTGCGCGCCGGGTTCGAACCGGGCGAGCCCTTCGCGAATCGCGTAGTCGATGCCACGGTAGTAGCACAGTTCGAAATGCAGGCCCGATACCTCCACGCTGGCACCCCAGTAACGTCCGTACAGCGCACCGCCGCCACGGAGGAACAGCGCCATGGCGACGATGTCGTGCGAATCGCGCGCCAGCGCCACCTGCACATTCGAGCCGAGGGTACGGCCGAGGTATTGGAAGAACCGCGCGGTCAGGGCCGCGTGGTTGCCTTTCATGTCGAACGTAAGCTCATACAAGGCGTGGATCTGCCGCCACTCGGTGTCGGACAGCTCGTCGCCACCGCGCATCTCGATCGTGAGGCCCGACGCGTGCGCGCGTGCGCGCTCCTGCCGGATGTTCTTGCGCTTCTTCGCGGTGAGCGCGGCGAGGAAGGCGTCGAAGTCGGCATAGCCCCGGTTGTGCCAGTGGAACTGGTAGTCGGAGCGCGCGAGCCAGCGGTCGTCGAAGGCGTCGAGGTCGGCGTCGGCCAGGAAGTTGGCATGGATCGACGACAGCCCCAGGCGGTCGGCCTCGTCGACCAGCGCGGCGGTGAGGCGATTGCGGATCACCTCGGCGGCCGTTCCTTCCGGCACCAGCAGGCGCGGGCCGGGCACGGGCGAGTAGGGCGAGGCGACGAGCAGCTTCGGATAGTAATCGCCGCCGGCCCGCTCCCAGGCGGAGGCCCAGCTCCAGTCGAAGACGAACTCGCCGTGCGAGTTGCCCTTCAGGTACGTGGGAGCGGCGGCGACCAGGCGGCCCTGTTCGAACAGGGCCAGGTGGTAGGGCTTCCAGCCGTAGTCCTCGCGCAGGCAGCCCCGGGACTCCAGGCCGCTCAGGAACGCGTGCGAGACGAAGGGATTGCCGTCCGGGACGAGCGCATCCCAGTCGGCGGACGCGATGCCGCCGAGACCGTCGAGGAAGCGGATGCCGTCCATGTCGCGGAACGCCCCGCGCGGGTCGCGGGGCGGTTCCCTCAGGCCAGCATGTTCTGCTGGTCGAGCCAGCGCTCGGCGTCCAGCGCCGCCATGCAGCCGAAGCCGGCGGACGTGATCGCCTGGCGATACACGTGGTCCGCGACGTCGCCCGCGGCGAACACGCCCGGCACCGACGTGGCGGTGGCCATGCCGTTCAGGCCCGACTTGATCTGGATGTAGCCGTCGGTCATCTCGAGCTGGCCTTCGAAGATGCCCGTGGCCGGGGTGTGGCCGATGGCGACGAAGAAGCCCTGGACGTCGAGATCGCGCTTCGCGCCGGTGTTGACGTCCTCGACGCGCACGCCGTTGACGCCGGAATCGTCGCCCAGCACCTCGTCCACCTTGTGGTTCCAGAGCAGTTCGATCTTGCCGGCCGCGGCCTTCTCGAAGATCTTGTCCTGCTGGATCTTCTCGGCGCGCAGCTTGTCGCGGCGGTGGACGAGATAGACCTTGCGGGCGATGTTCGAGAGGTAGAGCGCCTCTTCGACGGCCGTGTTGCCGCCGCCGACGACCACGACGTCCTGGTCGCGGAAGAAGAAGCCGTCGCACGTGGCGCAGGCGGACACGCCGCGGCCCTTGAACTTCTCCTCGGAGGCGATGCCCAGGTACTTGGCCGTGGCGCCGGTGGTCACGATCAGGGCGTCGGCGGTGTACTCGCCGGCGTCGCCCTTGAGGCGGAACGGACGGGTCTGCAGGTCGACGCTATGGATGTGGTCGAACACCATCTCGGTCTCGAAGCGCTCGGCGTGCTCGGCCATGCGGCGCATCAGTTCCGGGCCCTGCACCCCCTTCTCGTCGCCCGGCCAGTTGTCCACCTCGGTGGTGGTCATCAGCTGGCCGCCCTGCGCCAGGCCGGTCACCATGGTCGGCTTCAGGTTGGCGCGCGCGGCGTACACCGCGGCCGTGTAGCCGGCGGGACCGGATCCGAGGATCAGGAGACGGCTGTGCTTGGGGGTGCTCATGTATAATCCTTGGGTTTACTGCGGCGTGTTTTAAGTCGTACCGCTCGCCTCTTGCGGCAGGATGCTAAGGCCGTATCGAGGTCCGCGAGGACATGGTCGACCCGGAAGAATGGGGAAGACGGGGGTGCGATTCAAGACGCTCGGCTCACGATGGTGCCCGCTTCGTCCCCACGGAGCGGCTTACTCCCGACTTTTATCGGCTCATTCAGGATCCTCCATAAGATGCGCATCGGTATTCCCTCCGAAACCAAGACCCTCGAAGGCCGCGTGGCCCTCATCCCGGCCGCAGCGGCCGATCTGGTCCGCCGTGGCCACGAGGTCTTCATCCAGTCCGGTGCCGGCACCAAGAGCGGCTACGCGGATGCCGACTACGCCGCCCTGGGCGTCACCGTCGTGCCCGATGCCGCCGCCGTCTACGAGAAGGGCGAGCTGATCGTCAAGGTGAAGGAGCCGATCGAAGGCGACCTGAAGCTGCTGAAGAAGCACCACCTGCTGTTCTGCTACCTGCACCTGGCCGCCGAGCCGGCGCTCACGAAGAGCCTGCTGGACATCGGTCTGACCGGCGTCGCCTTCGAGTCCGTCGACGAGAACGGCGCGCTGCCGCTGCTGCTGCCGATGTCCGTCATCGCCGGCCGCATCGCCACCCAGATCGGCACCACGCTCCTGCACCAGCCCAACGGCGGCAAGGGCAAGCTGCTGGGCGGCATGGCGTCCACGCCGCGTGGCAAGGTGGTCGTGCTCGGCGCCGGCGCCGCCGGTGGCAACGCCGCCGCGCTCGCCGCGTCGGCCGGTGCCAACGTGGTCGTGTTCGACAAGCGTCCGGATCGCATGGCCGAGATGATGGCCCTCGGCCCGAACGTCACCGCGCTGTACGCCTACGAGTCGTCGGTCGCCGAGGAAGTCCGCAACGCCGACATCGTCGTCGGTGCCGTGCTGATCCCCAGCGCCAAGGCCCCGCGCGTGGTCACCGAAGCGATGGTCAAGACGATGGAGAAGGGCTCGGTACTCGTCGACATCTCGATCGATCAGGGCGGCTGCTTCGAGACGTCGCGTCCGACCACCTGGAAGGAGCCGACCTACGAGGTCCACGGCGTGACGCATTTCTGCGTGACCAACATGCCGGGCGCCGTGCCGCAGACGTCGTCCACCGCGATCTCGGCCGCCATCCTGCCGTACGTGCAGCGCCTGGCCGCCGGCAACGAGTGGCGCGACTACGCCCCGCTCGCCGCGGGCATCAACATCGAGAACGGCAAGATCGTGCACCCGGCCCTCCAGGGCATGGCATGATGCCGGCAACCGGGACCGAGGTCGTTCGTTAGTGGCGCGAAGCGCGAAAGTCGTAAAGAAGCAGGCGAAGGCGCAGGTCAAGGCCCAGCGGGAGGGCTTGAGCGAAGAGCTCAAGCGCCGCCTCCGCGAGGCCGGGGCGCTGCTCCTCCTGCCGTTGGCCCTTTACCTCCTCGTCTGCCTGCTCAGCTACAACGACCAGGACCCGAGCTGGGGGCACATGGGCGTCGCCGAACACGCCACCAATTTCGGTGGCTCGGTCGGCGCGAACATCGCCAACCTGCTCCGGTACATCTTCGGCCTGGTGAGTTACGGCTTCCCGTTGCTGCTCCTCGCGCTGGGCATCCAGGTGCTCCGCCATCGCGGGGAGCGCAACGTCCAGCCGTGGGAGCCGTCGCTGCGGCTCATCGGTTTCGTGTTCTTCTTCATCACCGCGCCCGCGCTGATGTACCTCAACGTCGACACCGCCGTCCTGCCGGAAGGTCCGGGCGGCATCGTCGGCAAGTGGGTGGGGCGCGGCCTGCACGGCGCGTTCGGTGACAAGGGCGCGCCGCTGCTGCTGCTCGCCGTGTGCCTGATCGCCGTCACGCTGGCCACCGGCCTCTCCTGGTTCCGGCTGATGGACGCCACGGGCGAGCTCGTCATGCGCATCGGCGGCTGGTTCGGCGGCAAGCTGCGCAGCGCGCCGGACGTCATGGCCGCGCGCACCGCGCGTGCCGAGCGCGAGGTCGTGAAGAAGGCCGAGGCCGTCAAGCAGGCCAAGCGCGAACCGGTCCGCATCGAAACGCCTGCGCCGGTGGTGGTCAAGAGCGACCGCGCCACGCGCGAGAACCAGATCCCGCTGTTCACCGGCGCGTCGATGGACGGCGAACTGCCGCCGCTGTCGCTGCTCGATGAAGCGCCGCCGCAGGGCCCGGGCTACTCCGAGGAAACCCTCGAGGTGCTCTCGCGCCAGGTGGAGCTGAAGCTCAAGGATTTCCGCGTCGAGGCCCGCGTCGTCGGGGTCTATCCCGGCCCGGTCATCACCCGTTTCGAGCTGGAACCCGCCGCCGGCGTGCGCGGCAGCCAGGTGTCCAGCCTCGACAAGGACATCGCGCGCGGCCTTTCCGTCGTCAGCGTGCGCGTCGTCGACGTCATTCCGGGCAAGAACGTCATCGGCCTGGAAATCCCGAACACCAAGAAGCAGATCGTCTACCTCTCCGAGATCCTGCGTTCCGAGCGCTACGACCAGGTGAAGTCGCCACTGGCGCTCGCGCTGGGCAAGGACATCGGCGGCAAGGCCGTGGTCACCGACCTGGCCAAGATGCCCCACCTGCTCGTGGCCGGCACCACCGGCTCCGGTAAGTCCGTGGCGGTGAACGCCATGGTGCTCAGCCTGCTGTACAAGTCGAGCGCCAAAGACGTCCGGATGATCATGATCGATCCGAAGATGCTGGAGCTTTCGGTGTACGAAGGCATCCCGCACCTGCTGGCGCCGGTCGTCACGGACATGAAGGAAGCCGCCAACGCGCTGCGCTGGTGCGTGGCCGAGATGGAGCGCCGCTACAAGCTCATGGCGGCGGTGGGCGTGCGTAACCTCGGCGGCTTCAACAAGAAGGTGAAGGACGCCGAGAGCAGCGGCCAGCCGTTGCTCGATCCGCTGTTCCGCGCCAACCCGGACATGCCGGGCATGACGGCCGAACCGCTCGAGCCGCTGCCGCACATCGTCATCATCATCGACGAATTCGCCGACATGATGATGATCGTCGGCAAGAAGGTCGAAGAACTCATCGCACGCCTGGCGCAGAAGGCGCGCGCCGCGGGCGTGCACCTGATCCTCGCCACGCAGCGCCCGTCGGTCGACGTCATCACCGGCCTGATCAAGGCGAACATCCCGACGCGCATCGCGTTCCAGGTGTCGTCGAAGATCGACTCGCGCACCATCCTCGACCAGTCCGGCGCCGAGGCCCTGCTGGGCCACGGCGACATGCTCTACCTGCCGCCGGGCACCGCCACGCCGGAGCGCGTCCATGGCGCGTTCGTGGACGATCACGAGGTGCACAATGTCGTGGAATGGCTGCGCGCGCAGGGTGCGCCGAACTACATCGAAGGCGTGCTGGAAGAGGTCCAGTCCACCGCCGACGGCAAGATCATCAACGACTCGGGCCTGCCGCAGGACGCCGAGGGCGAGGGCGACGGTGACAACGCGCTCTACGACCGCGCCGTGCGCGTGGTGACCGAGACGCGCCGCGCCTCGATCTCCGGCGTGCAGCGCCACCTGCGCATCGGCTACAACCGCGCCGCCCGCCTCGTCGAGCAGATGGAGCAGGACGGCATCGTCAGCGCGCCGCAGCACAACGGCAACCGCGAAGTGCTGGCGCCGCCGCCTCCGAAGGACTGATCCCGCATGAACCCGATGAAGCCGGGCGCGCTCCGCCAGCGCCCCTGGAGCCTGCTCGTCACCGGCGACCTCGCGCCCACGGCCGAGGTGCTCGACGAGGTCGAGAGCATCTTCGAACTGAACCCGTCGATTCCCGGGCTGGAGCTGCGCGCCGACGACGGCCGCGCATGCTTCGTCACCCGCGACTACCCGAGCGGCCATACCGCCGGGGTGGACGACGCGCTGGAAGTCATCTTCGCCGAACAGCCCGAGATCGCGGAGATCGCGGTGCTGGGGCAGGAGGCCCGCCCGGTGCACACGGCCACGCGTGACGCGCCTTACTGGCATCGCGACGGCAAGGCCATCGCCGACATCAGCGAGAAGATGGAGGCCGGCGAGATCACGCCCGCCGAGGCCATCGACATGCTTAAGTCGCTGTTCGAAACCGATCGCTGACAATCGCGCCGAATCCCACGGAATCCACGCCCATGAAACGCCTCCTGCTCGCCGCGACGCTGTCCCTGCTCAGCCTGCCGACCTTCGCCGCCGGCCCGGCGCGCGACCGCCTGGACGCCTTCGCCAAGGGGATGCATTCGCTCGCGGGCAGCTTCACGCAGACCCTGTCGGGCCCGAACGGCGAAGCCGGCAAGATCAGCAAGGGCACGCTGGCGCTCGAGGCGCCGCGGCAGTTCCGCTGGGAGACCACGGCGCCGTACAAGCAGACCATCGTCGCCGACGGCAGCCGCGTGTGGCTCTACGACCCCGACCTGGAGCAGGTCACCGTGCGCAAGCAGAGCAGCGAAGAGGCGCAGAGCCCGCTGACCGTGCTCACCGACATCTCGCAGCTCGACCGCGACTTCCATGTGACGGAGCAGGGCCAGCACGACGGTTACCAGTGGCTGCGCCTGACCTCGACGAGCGCGGATCCGCAGTTCACCTACGCCGACCTCGGGTTCGACGCGAAGGGCGCGCTCGCCGCCATGCGTTTCCAGGACCAGCTCGGCAACCTCACGAACATCACCTTCGCGAACCTGACGCGTAATACCGCGTTGCCGGAGGGCACGTTCACCTTCGTCCCGCCGCAAGGGACCGACGTGGTCGGCGACGCCCCGGTGCTGCAGACCCAGCCCGTCCACTGATCGCCTGGTAGGAGCGCGCCTGTAGTGGCTGGACTTTCCTGGACCACGAGCTAGGAGCATTGAGCCGCCAGTGCTTCGAATTCTGCTGGCGGAAGGTAGTTGAGGGTCGAGTGTAGACGCTCGTGGTTGTAGTAGCCGGCCAGATAGTCGATGACCGCCACGCGAGTCATTTCCCGCGGCAGGCGTTCCTCACCGAGGCATTCGTGTTTCAGGGTCCGGAAGACCCGCTCGACCACGGCGTTGTCCCAGCAATTGCCTTTGCGGCTCATGCTTTGGATGGCGCCGTGTTCGGCCAGATGAGCAACAAACAGATCGGCGGTGTATTGGCACCCCTGATCGGTGTGCACGAT
>NZ_FODZ01000001.1:985446-1015571 GCF_900110505.1 Luteibacter sp. UNC138MFCol5.1 | reverse complement strand
GGCATGGCGGCCTGTCGTTCCCGATATTGCTCGACCCAACGACGCAGCGCCGTCGGGCCAATACCCATCATCCGGGCCGCTTCAGGCGGGGAATGCCCCGCCTCGACCACCAGTCGGACCGCTTCGGCCTTCAGAGCCGACGAAATCTTCTTGTATCCCATGGATCACCTCGCAGGAGATTTTGCTCCTACTCGGTGGTCCAGAAATACCCGGACACTACAGCTCTGCGCGCGACAGCTTCTTGCCAAGCGCGGCAGGCCCTGACGCTCCTCGCGAAAGACTGTCGCGCGCAGGGCGCGCTCCTACGAAGCGGAAGGGCCCGCGTAAAAAGAAAACCCCGCCATGAGCGGGGTTTTCTTTCCTCAACCGCCCGGAGGCGTCATCGGCGTGAGTTCGAATTCCTTCGGCGGCGTGCCGCCGGCGAGGTAGCGCACGAAGTAGTCCCAGCGACGGCGCGTCATGTACTGCGTCGCGGCGGCGTAGCCGTGGCGGGCGTTCGGGATCATCACGAGGTCGAAGTCCTTGTTCGCCTTGATCAGCGCGTCGACCACGAGCAGGGTTTCGTACGGCGGGACGTTGTCGTCCGAGGTGCCGTGCGCCAGCATCAGGTGTCCCTTCAGGCCCGACGCCCACTTCTGGTTCGCCTGATCGTCGTAGTTGGACTTGCCGTCCTTGTCCATCACGAGCAGGCCCTGCCACTTCTCGGCCCAGTCGTCCTCGTAGTTGCGGTTGTCGTGGTTGCCCGACTCCGAGATGCCGACCTTGAACGTATCGGCGTAACGGAACATCGCGGTGGCCGTGGCGTTGCCGCCACCGGAATGACCCCAGATGCCGACGCGGTTACCGTCGAGCCACGAGTACTTCTTCACCAGCTGCTTCACGGCCGCGACCTGGTCGGGCAGCGTGTTGTCGCCGATGTTCTGGAAGTACGCGTCGTGGAACGCCTTCGAACGCAGCGGCGTACCCATGCCATCGACCGCGACGACGACGAAGCCGAGCTCGGCCAGGGCCTGGTTGTCGCCGTGCGACGGGATGAAGCTGCGCGTGCGCACGGAGCCCACCTGCGGGCCGGGGTAGATGTAGACGACGAGCGGGTACTTCTTCGACGCGTCGAAGTTCGTCGGCTTGAACATCTGGCCGTAGAGATCGGTCTTGCCGTCGCGCGCCTTCACGGTGAACGCGGTCGGCGGCACCCAGCCCTTCGCCTTCAGGCGCGAGATGTCGGCACGCGCGATCTCCTTGACCGTCGTGCCGTCGTTCGCGCGACGCACGACGGCGACCGGCGGCGTATCGATGGTGGAGTACGAATCGAAGAAGTACGTGCCGTCCTTCGACATGGACACGGTGTGATCGGCGTTCTCCGGCGTCAGCAGCGTGAGGCCCTTGCCGTCGAAACCGACCTTGTAGAACTGCTGGTAATACGGATCGACGCCCTTCTCGCGACCGACGCCGCGGAACCAGATCGTCTTCGTCTTCGGATCGATGCGCAGCACCTGGGTGACGTTCCAGTCGCCCTGCGTGATGGCGTGCTCGAGCTTGCCCGTCTTCAGGCTGTACATGTACAGGTGGCCCCAGTTGCTCCGTTCGGAGAACCAGATCACCTGGTCGGTCTCGGGCACGTACTGCCAGTTGGCCATGTCGTTGCCGCCTTCGAAGTAGGTCCTGGCCTTTTCTTCGAACACGGTGCGCACGTCGCCGGTTTCGGGATTCGCCACGCGGAACCACTCGTGCGTATGGTCGCGCGCGGTGGAGACGAAGGCGATGCTCTTGCCGTCGGCGGACCAGCGCACGTCGTCCCACACACCCGGGCTGCACGAGATGTCGTCGCAGATCGTCGAGCGGTGCTGGTCGGCGGGCATCTTGAAGCGGACGAGCTTCTTCGTCGGCACGTCGATCACGACGCGCTCGATCATGGTCACGTCCTTGTCGCCCGGCAGCGGGTATTTCCACGTGTCGACCTTGGGATGGCCGACATTGACGCTGACGAGGGTCATCTCGCCCGTCTTGCGCTGATCCTGCTGGAACGTGGCGATCTTCTTCGAATCCGGCGACCAGACGAGGATCGCCTCGTCGGTGTGCTTCCAGCCGGCGTTGTCGGTGGCGTAGCCGTAATCCTTGACGCCGTCCGTGGTGAGCTGCGTTTCGGCGCCCGACGCCACATCGCGCACCCAGAGGTTCCAGTCGCGGATGAACGCCTCGGATTTGCCGTCGGGCGACTTCAGGCCCGGCTCGTCGCCGTACGGCTTGCCGTTCGCGTCCTTCTTCACCGCGGCGAGCTCGCACTTGCCGACGGCCTTGTCGCAGACGTACTGCTTGCCGCGCGAGGTGATGTCGATGCCGTCGTCCGGGCGCACCACGAACGAGGTGACCGGCAGCTTCGCCGCGTCGACCTTCTTGCCGGTCGCCGCGGAAAGCGCCGCCGCGACCTTGTCGCGATCGAACGCGCGCGTCGCCTGGCCCGTCGCCGCATCCACGGTGAGAAACTGGTCGCCGTCCTTGTCGTGGTCGCGATACCAGAAGTGGCCGTCGTCGATCCAGGTCACGCGCTGGACCGAGTGGTCCACGAGCGGCGCGGTGTTGTTGGAAAGGAACGAGTCCGCCCGGCGGTAGTCGTCCGTGGTGACGGTCTGCGCCGAGGCGCCTGCCCCGATCAGGGCGAGAAGGACGGCGCCGGTCAGCGCCGTGTTGCGTTTGGTCGACATCTAGAGTCCCCGGTGACGGCAGGGCGGCGCGGAAGGCGCCGCAAACCGGACGAGGCTAGCCCCCACCGGACGACGGGGCCTATGCCAGAGGTCACGGTTGCCCGCCGATCACCCCCGCTGGGGCCCGGTACGGAACCTCCGGCCCTGCCGCTCGACCATTTTCAGGGCCAGGGCATCGGGGACCAGCTTGAAAAGGGCCTTGATGAACCGGTTGACCCGACCGTTCACGAGCACCGCCTTTCCCGCCTCCACGGCGTCCATGCCCTGGCGCGCCACGGTGGCCGCATCCATCCACATGAACTTCGGCATCTTCGAGACCAGCTCGCGCGATCCGGTGACGTCGTGGAACTCGGAATACGTGAATCCGGGGCAGACCGCGGTCGTGTGGACGCCGGCGGCCTTGCCTTCCAGCGCCAGCGACTGTGAGAAACGGATCAGATAAGCCTTCGACGCGGCGTACAGCGTGTGCCCGGCGGAGCCGGGAACGTGGCCGGCCAGCGAGGCCACGTTGACGATGCGTCCATATCCGCGCGCCTTCATGCCGGGAAGCAGCCGCCAGGCGAGCTCGGTCGGCGCGGTCATGAGCACCTGGATGAACGCCGCATGCGTGGCCCACGGCTGCTCCTCGAAATAACCCGGCACACCATAGCCCGCGTTGTTCACGAGGACGTCGATCGAGAGGCCCTGCGCATCGAGCGCGGCGACCAGCGCCTCGGGACCGTCGGGACGGGCGAGGTCGAGCGGTGCGACGATCACGTCGATCTGGTGACGGTCGCGCAACTCGCGCGCCAGCGCCTCGAGCCGGTCCGCGCGGCGCGCGGTGAGGACGAGATCGTGACCGCGACGCGCGAGTTCGCGCGCGAAGGCTTCGCCGATGCCGGCCGATGCGCCGGTGATCAGCGCGCGACGATGAGCTGTCATGGACATCCCCGTGGTGGAAGCGTGAGCGACAAGTATGCGCCGCATCGTCCTGAATGAACGGTTGCCGCGTGTGTGCAACGCTGCCACGCGTCTTTCACGGATCGCTGCACCCCGCAACGGCGAAGCTGGAGGTCCTACGAACGACTTCATCGAAGTCACCAAGGAGCCCAAGACGATGAGCAGCAGCACCGAACACGACATCAAGGTCCTGAACAACCTTATCGAGACCACGATCGACAGCGCCGAGGGCTACGGCGAGGCGGCGAAGGACGCCGAGAACACCCGCTACGCCGCCACGTTCCAGTCGCGCGCCGCGGAGCGTCGTCAGGTGACGCAGAAGCTGCAGCAGCAGGTTCGCGCGCTGGGCGGCAACCCGGAAGACGACGGCACCGTGCTCGCCAAGGCGCACCGCATGTTCGTGGAACTCCGCGCGAAGATGAGCTCGAAGGACGACACCGCGATCGTCGACGAAGTCGAGCGTGGCGAGGATCACATCAAGGCGAAGTACGAAGACGCGCTGAAGGACACCGACGTGACCGCCGGCACGCGCTCGCTGATCAACGAGGCCTATGTCTCGGTGAAGTCGGGGCACGACCAGATGCGCGATCTCAAGCACGCGCTGCATGGCACGAACTGATCGAGATTGATCCAGCGGAACGAAGACGGGGCCACACGGCCCCGTTTTTTTTGCGTGACGCATGGGCCCGATGGCAGGGCCCGAGCGTGGCGTCATTTCACCGACTGGTTCGCCGCCTGTTCGATCAGCGCGGCGACTTCCTTCGGGTGCGACTGGTAAACGGAGTGGCTCGCGCCCTGCACCTCGATCGTGTGGCTGTTCGCGCGCTTCGCGTACATCCGCTCGAGATCGGGATTGATGATGCGATCGGCCGTGGCCACCGCGTACCAGCTCGGCTTGGTCTTCCAGGCGGGCTGTCCCGCCGGCGCCGCGAATACCGAAGCCGCGGTGAGGGCCTGCGCGTTCGCCTCGAACCGTGCCTGCTGCGGCGAGAGGTCGGCGGCGAAGTCGGCCGGGTACTTCGCCGGGTCGAGGTACAGGAATCCATCCGCCGTCTTCCGGATGTCCGGCGTCTTGCTGGTTTCGCTGGGGTAGCGCTTGCCGTTCGACACCTCGGTCTCGCCCTGATCCAGCGCGTGCGCCGCGATGTAGACGAGGCCGACCACTTTCGGGTCGTTGCCGACGTCGGTGATGATCGCGCCGCCGTAGCTGTGGCCGACGAGGATCACGGGTCCCTCCTGCATGTCCACGATGCGCTTCACCGCGGTCACGTCGTCGGCGAAGGAGGTGAGCGGGTGTTCCGCCACGGAGACGTGGTAGCCATCTTTCACCAGGATGTCGTAAACCGGCTTCCACCCGCTGCCGTTGACCCAGGCGCCGTGCACCAGCACGATGTCCTTCACGGGCGTCGCGGCCATGGCGGGGGCGACGAAGGCGGCGGTGGCGAGGGCCAGGGCCATGGAAGCGATCAGGGATTTGCTTTTCATCGGAGCGTTCCGCTGGGTGGGGATGAGGTAGGAACAGCCTACGCCCGCGTGGTGGCCCGATTTATGAAGTTATCAGCGCGCATTTATCGGGGATCGCGATGAGGCCGTTACCGACCGACTTGCTTCGCAGTTTCGTCGTGGTGGCCCGCACGGGCAGCTTCACCGTGGCGTCCGAGCATCTTTGCCTGTCCCAGTCCACGGTGAGCCAGCACGTGCGCAGGCTCGAAGACCTCGTCGGCGTGCCCCTATTCGACCGCGACACGCGGAACGTGCGGCTATCGCCGCAGGGCGACACCTTGCACCGTTATGCCCTGCGCATCCTCGACCTCATGGACGAGGCCATGACGAGCGTCTGTGGTCCACCGCTCAGTGGAACCGTCCGCGTCGGGCTACCCGAAGATTTCGCGTCGTCGCGACTGGCCGCCGCGCTTGCCAGCTTCGTGCAGCGCAATCCGGAGGTCGAGCTCGTCATCACCACGGGGCTCAGCGGCGAGCTGTTCCGCGGACTGAGCGAAGGCCGCCACGACCTCGTGTTCGCCAAGCGCCTGAGCGGAAGCCGGCGCGGCTACGTCGTCCGCACCGAGCCGCTTCACTGGTGCGGCAGCGCGACGGCGCCGCGCCCCGTCGGCGAAGCGGTGATTCCGCTGGCCGTGCATCCCCAGCCAAGCATCTCGCGCGAGCGCATCTTCGACGCGCTCAACGCCGCCGGGCGCCCCTACCGCATCGCCGTCGTGAGCAGCAGCGTGCTGGTGGTCCATGCCGCGGTCATGGCAGGCCTCGGCATCAGCGCCTTCACCGGCTATGCGATGCCCGAAGGTCTCGCGCGCGTCGAAGAGGATCTTCCGGACCTCGGCGTCATGGAATACGTCATCGACCGCCAGGCGTCGCTGTCCGATGCCGCCGAGGCTCTCGAGCGCGTACTGGTGGATGCGGCCCGGGGATTCTAGAACGCGATGGTTGGAGCGGACCTGGCCGCGATGCTTTCGGAGCCGGGCGGGACAGGTCCTGTGGCTTTGTCGCGAAGAGCCGTCGCGGCCGGGTCCGCTCCTACCGGAGGGCTGTTGGAGCGGACCTGGCCGCGATGCCTTTGGAGCCGGGCGGAACAGGTCCTGCGGCTTTGTCGCGAAGAGCCGTCGCGGCCGGGTCCGCTCCTACCGGAGGGCTGTTGGAGCGGACCTGGCCGCGACACCTTTGGAGCCGGGCGGGACAGGTCCTGTGGTTTTGTCGCGAAGAGCCGTCGCGGCCGGGTCCGCTCCCACCGGAGGGCTGTTGGAGCGGACCTGGCCGCGATGCCTTTGGAGCCGGGCGGAACAGGTCCTGTGGCTTTGTCGCGAAGAGCGGTCGCGGCCGGGTCCGCTCCCACCGGAGGGCTGTTGGAGCGGACCTGGCCGCGATGCCTTTGGAGCCGGGCGGAACAGGTCCTGTGGCTTTGTCGCGAAGAGCGGTCGCGGCCGGGTCCGCTCCCACCGGAGGGCTGTTGGAGCGGACCTGGCCGCGATGCATTTGGAGCCGGGCGGGACAGGTCCTGTGGCTTTGTCGCGAAGAGCCGTCGCGGCCGGGTCCGCTCCTGCAGGCGGGGCTGCGGGAACGAAAAAAGCCCGCGACTGGCGCGGGCTTTCGATTCTGCGAGGTTTCCGGCTACTCAGAACGGGATATCGTCGTCGTCGAAGCCTTCGTTGGCCGGCGGTGCCGAGCGCTGGGGGGCGCTGCCGCCGCGGGACTGGCCGTAGTCGTCGCCGCCGCGCTGCTGGCCGCCACCGAAGTTGCCGCCGCGCTGACCGCCACCGCCGCCGCCCCAGTTGCCACCGCCCTGGCCGCCGCCACCGCCGTAGCCGCCGCCACCCTGGCCGCCGCGCGCCTGCTGGGAACGCTGGCCGCCCTGACCGCCGCCGAAGCCGCCGCCTTCGCCGCCACCGGCCTGACCGCCGAGCATCTGCATCTCATTGGCGATGATGTCGGTGGAATAGCGCTCGACGCCGTCCTTGTCGGTGTACTTGTCGGTGCGCAGCGAGCCCTCGATGTAGACCTGGCGGCCCTTCTTCAGATACTCACCGGCGATCTCGGCAAGCTTGCCGAACAGCTTCACGCGGTGCCATTCCGTGCGCTCCTGCTTCTCGCCGCTCTGCTTGTCGGTCCAGGCTTCGGACGTGGCGATGCGCAAGGACGTGATCGCCGTACCGCTCCCGGTGTAACGGGTTTCGGGATCCGCGCCGAGATTGCCGACGATGATGACCTTGTTGATGCCGCGTGCCATGGATTGCCCTCGTGTACGTGTCGTCTGGCGCAGGCCAGACCTGACCCGGTAGTTTGGTCGAACGTCGGCCGCTAATCAAACGCGCCGCGCCCTCGCGGGCGCGTCATTCCCAGCGGATGTGAACCTGCGCCATCGCCCCCGCCGGACCCGGCTTCACGGTGGCGACGCGGACATATCGGGCCTGAAACGCCAGGATCGGCTGACCCGAGGGCCAGTGGAAACGGGCTTCGGTGACGCCGTCGGGCGGCAACGGCTGGCCACTCGCCGTCTGCAGCTCGATGGCCACGCCTCCGGCGCCGCCGGTGGTGGCGATATAGCGTCCGTCCGGCCCGTACGGCGGGGCGACCACGGTGACGGACGCCCGGGTCACGCCGACGCAATCGGTGCCGGAGAAGGACGCGCCACGCCAGGCGGAATGGCCGGCCGTCAGTTCGGCCGCCGTCACCGTGCCGAGATCGATCTTCACGCGGCTGGCGGAGAGCCCGCAGGCGGGCACGATCGCACCCCTCACGAGAAAATCGACCGTGTCGTCGGCGCATGCCGCGCTACTGGCAGCCATGAGGCAAAGGGTGGCCATGGCGCGACGGCCGGTGATTCGGAAACGAATGCTGCGGATCATTCACATACTCCTGTGTGTTGAGTGTCGCCGGAGGCGTTGGGATGGGAGCCGACGATGCGGACATCGCAGCGGCCGTCCGGGTCACCCGGCCACCGCGCGGTCCAGCGGTCGTCGGGGTCGTTCGAGCGAAGAAACACCTGGCCGCCCTGCCCGGCGACGCCGACCGAGCGGCCGGCCTGGTCGACGATCTCGGCGCCGAAAGGCAATGGGCTGCCGTCCGGGCGGCGGACGACGATGAGACGCGTCCTCGCGACCTGCGTCGCGAATGGCAGCGAGACGACCGCGCCGGCGGTGGGCGCCACGCGCCGGTGGGTGGCTTCGATGCCGAGGTCGAGCGACGTGCCCGTCGGATCGAGATCCACCGCGTTCCAGCGGAAGGGAGTCAGATAGGGGACGACCGCATACCCGCGCCGGTCCACGGTGACGTCGCTGTATCCGCCCAGCCGGGCCCCGCGGGCGCCGGCGGCATGCACCAGTCCGATCGAGTCGCCGAGGCGCTGGGCGAACGTCACGCCGCCGGCGTGCAGGATCATCCCGCCCGATGCCGCGAGAGCGGTCGAGTTCGCCAGCCGGGACCGCTCGACCGACACGGATACCTCGCCGCCACCGAGGCGGCGCGAGACGGAGGCGTCGAGCGTCGTCCCGCTATCGCGCAGGGTCGTCGCGGCGAGCGAATACAGCGTCGCGTCGTTCCGGCCTGAACTGCCGTGCAGCCCGACGCGCAGGGCACCGCCCTGGCGCGCCGTTTGCGCCGCGACATGTACCAGCGGCGCCGACGCGACACCCAGGGGCATGGAGAAGCCGATCTGGCCGGAAACATCGCGATGGACACCCAGCGTGTCGCGTACGCGCGAATGCCTGAAGGAAGCGTCGATCGCCGCCCGCCCCCAGCTGCGCATCCAGGCGACGTTCTGCTCGACGGCGGACTCGGCGTGACCGTATACGCGACGGCCAAGGGCGATGCTCAGCGAGCCACCGCCGTTACCCAGCTCATGCTGCAGGAGCGCATCGTAGCGACGCGCGATGCCCCGACTCACGGCGCCTCGATCCGTCGTTCCCATGCCGCGCTCCCAACTGAGCGACAGCGACGCCACGCTGCGTTCGCTCCAGCGCCGCCCATGACGCAGTCGCCAGCTCGCGCCGCGCGACCCGTCACCCGCCGACCGTATCGCCTCCGTGGCGAAGGCTCCCGCCAGCGTGTCGACGGCCGCACCGGCCAGCAGCGATGTCCGCGCGCCGGCCTGACGCCATCCCAGCGACGAGGTAACGCCGTGGGGCAGGCCGTGACGCCACGTCGCCTGCGCCAGCCGGGATACCCGCCCGCGTGTCGCCACCGGCCGTCCCGCGACGACACTGAACAGGTCTCGGCCTTCGCTCACGAGCTCGGGCACGGGAAAGTAAGGAATACGGAACCGCCGGTGGTGACCGTCGCGTTCTTCGATGTCGACGTCGAGATCACCCGCGCGCGCCGCGGCGTGCAGCTCGTCGATGAGGAACGGCCCCGGCGGGACGGCCATCTCGTGCAGGAGAACGCCGTTCTGCGTCACCCGGACGGTCGCGTGCGTCGCCGCCACGCCACTCACACGCGGGGCGTGCCAACCGGCGCCGTCGTTCGACATGCGGGGATCGCTCGACAGCGACGCGCCACGGACCGCCACCGGAGGGAACAGGTCGTCCGCCGGCGCGATGTCGCCGACCCGCATCTGTGACGCCATCGACGACAGCTGCCGCTCCGCGTACGCCTGGCCTCGGCTGTAGCGACCCGCCGCCCAGGACCCGGCCTGACGCAGCCGCCAGGAGCCATGGTTGAAGCCTGCATCGATGGCGAGAAACGACGACGAGGTGCTGCGCCACGGCGTCGCCGTACGGCGCGCGCCGGCGCGCCACGCGAGCAGACCCGCGGTGACGCCTGGGTCCCATTGCGC
Organism: Luteibacter sp. UNC138MFCol5.1; assembly: GCF_900110505.1. Classification (GTDB taxonomy): domain Bacteria; phylum Pseudomonadota; class Gammaproteobacteria; order Xanthomonadales; family Rhodanobacteraceae; genus Luteibacter. The sequence goes on along the minus strand of NZ_FODZ01000001.1, from coordinate 1,005,647 downwards.
GACTGGCGCGGCGCCTCGCTGCCTTCGCGCCAGTGCCGCCTGGGGCACTTCGATGTCGAGACGCTGCTGGCCGATGTCGAAACGGACGGAAGCCGACGGTATGCGGGTACCGAGCGCGACGCAGGGATCGGCCGCCGCGACCTGGAGCGCGGAGGGATCGACGCCGTAATCCGTGAGCTGGGCATCGGCGATGCAGGGCGTGGCCTCGGCACCCGCCGACGGAGCGGCGAAACGGACGGTTCCGTGCGACTGCCATTCGTCGTTCAGCCAGACATCGACGTCGTACTCGCCTGGAAGCACGGGGTTCCCGCGCGCGAAGCGCGCAAGGTCGACGGTCGCCGCGCCGGCTGGCAGGAAGGCGGGGTCGAATTCGACGAAGCGCGCATCCTGCGCGTGCACGGGCCGCATGTTCGTCACGCCCCACGCCACGGCGAACAGGAGTGGCCGAGCGGCGTAACGAAGCGAGGCGACGCGGTCGCCTGCGAAGCGAAGGACAGCCATGACTGCGTTCCGCGCGTCATGGCGATATCGTCGCCGACCCGGCGACGGTGCCACCGAAGTCGCTGATCGTCACGAACCTCACGTCGCCCGATGGCACGCCGCGATGAGCCGCAGGCACCGCGAAACGCGTCTGGCCTCCCGGGGCGACCATGCCACCACCAAGGGATATCGCAGCGGATCCCGGACCCGTGCCGGGAAGGCTCACCGAATTGAACGAGACATGGTAGGGGGACGGGTTGTCCACGCGGACATGCGTGCCGCCAGCGTCGCGCTCGACGGTCCAGCGCAACATCGACACGGCCTTTTCGGGTGGCGTCGGCAGATCGACCGGTCGGTGAAAGAGCTTGATGCGGTGACGGAAGGCCAGCTGGAGCACGTTCTTGCCAGCGGACTCCTCGGCCTTGGGCGGGATTTCCAGGACATTGAGCCAGTAGAGGGATTCCCGCTCGCGCGGCAACGCGTCACCCACGTGCACGATGCGCAACGTATGTCCCTGGCCGGGATCGATACGGAACACCGGCGGCGTGATCGCGAACGGTGCTTTCGCGGTCGCTGGCGTGGAGGCTTCATCGCCGTCGTCGATCCAGACCTGCACGAGGGCAGGATCGTTGCCCTTGTTCTGGATCTTCAGCGAGACATCCCGCGACGCGGCGGGAAAGACGACCCGTGTGCCGCCGATAACGATGGCGGCGCGGGAAGGGGTTGCCATGAAGATGGCGAGGGCGGCGAGCGCCAGTGTTCGAAACATGACGGATTCCTTGTCGTGACGCATTCCGGGGACCGGCCGAACGTGTCGGCCGGCCCGTTACGTACCTTTACTCGTAAACCACCTGGAAGCCGACCCGCGAGGCGGCCTTGCCTTCCTTCGCGTCGCCCAGGCTGTAGTACCGGGCGATCAGCGGGATGGACGCGACATGCCCGGAGATCTTCACGCCCTGGGAGTCCTCGGTATACATGTTGATCGGCGTGCCGTCGGCGTTGGCGATCTCGATCTGCACGTTGCTCGCCGTATCCGTTCCGGCGTCGACGTTCAGACGCCCCGTGGTGCGGTCGAGCAACGGGCTCGACGGGTCGAAACGAACCTTGGCGACGGCGCCGTCGGTGCAGTCATCGTTGCCGCCGATCTGGATCTGGAAGCCGCGGTCGCCGGCGGTGGCGCCCGGTTTCGTGAGCGAGCCGACGCTGATGCCGGCGAGCCGCACGTCCTTGGTGACGGCACCGCCGCCAGGCGGCTTGCCTTCGACCGTGCAGGTGGTGGCGACGATGTTGCCCGTGATTTCGATGGTGCCGTCGTTCGCCGCGGCGGCGATCGACGGCGTGAATGCGGCACCGATCGTCAGTGCGAGCAGGCTCGCGGAGGCGAGTGTCTTGCGCATGCGGGATGTCCTTGTCGTTGGGGAAAGGGATACCCAGCCGCGGCGACGAGGCGACGGTGGGCACGACGCAGTCTGCGCACGCGGACACCGCACTTCGATACGTAAATTCTGAAAAAAAGCGATGCCTTGACGCGAGGCGCGGGCGACCACCCAGGAGGCGACCGGAACGCACCGATAGAGCCTGTCGGTGAAGTGCCCTCTGCGATCCGCTCAGGCGGCCGGAGCCACCCCGTCGACCGCGACGACGCGTCGCGCACCCCAGGCGGCGAGCGGAAGCCAGGCGAGGCTCAGCATCGCGGCCATGGCGAATACCCCGTGAGGCCCATAACGGCCGAGCGCGATCCCGCCGATGGCGCCGCCGACGAACGCGCCGAAGAACTGGCTCGTCGAGTAGGCGCCCATGGCGGCGCCGCGCAGCGCCGGAGGCGCCAGCCGCGACACCAGCGTCGGTAGCGCGGCCTCGAGCAGATTGAACGCGGCGAAAAACGCGGTCGCCGCGACGCCGAGAACGAGCGCGCTCGCGCCTGCGACGGCCATGCCCGTGAGTGCCGTGCCGATGACGGCGACGCACGCGACCACCATCCTGGCGGCGCGCGTCTCGTCGCGCATCCTGGGCAACAGCGCGCCCATCGCCAGCGCGGCGATCGTCATCACCGGCAGGTAAAGCAGCCAGTGGCGTGCGACGGGCAGGTGCAACGCGTCTACGAGCAGGATCGGCAGGCCGACGAAACTCGCCGTCAGCAGTGCGTGCAGGAAGAACACCGAGCCGTTGAGCACCGCGAGGCGGCTATCGGCCAGCATGCGGAGCACCTTGCCGAACCGCGCGCCATGGCTCGCTCCGAGGCTGGGCGGCGTGGGCAAGAGCAGCCACAGCATCGCGATGGCGACGAGCGAGAGCAGCGAGGTCAGGCCGAACAGCCCCGGCAGGCCGGCCACCGCTTCGAGCGGCGGGCCGAGGATCAGCGCGAGCAGGAACGACATGCCGATGGATACGCCCACGATGCCCATGACCTTCCCGCGGTTCTCGTCCGCGGTCAGGTCCGCGGCCAGGGCGGTCCCGGCTCCCGCGACGGCCCCCATGCCCTGCAGGGCGCGGCCGAGGACGATACCGCTCAACGTGTGCGAGAGCGCCGCGACCAGTCCGCCCGCGGCGAACACCACCAGACCGAGCGTGATGGCGGGCTTCCGGCCGATGCGATCGGACAGCATGCCGAGGGGTATCTGCAGGCACATCTGGCCGATGCCGTAGACGCCCAGAGCGAGGCCGATGAGGAAGGGCGTGGCGTCCGGCATCGCCCGGGCGTACACCGAAAACACCGGAAGCACCAGGAAAAGACCGAAAAGGCGCAGGCTGATGACTCCGGCCAGCGTCAGGGCGGCGCGCCGCTCGAGGGGACTGAGTTTGCTCACCGGCAGGTTCCGGGCACGACGCGGGAAGTGGACATCGCGGGGGATTATACGGACGGCAAGGACGTCCACGCCGAAACCACCGGGGCTCACCCTATAATGCGGGCTGATTTGCCGCACACGAACCCGGGTCCATGTCCTCCATCGCCGATCGTTCCACCTCCCTCGATTTCGCCGGCGTCCGCGCCCTGGCGGCGGATGACATGAAAGACGTCGACGCCCTCATCCGGCATCGGCTGTCGTCGGATGTGGTGCTGATCAACCGCATCGCCGACCACATCATCGCCGGCGGCGGAAAGCGCCTGCGCCCGATGCTGCATGTGCTCGCCGCACGCGCCGCGGGATACGAGGGCGCCGAGCACGCGAAGCTCGCCGCGATCGTGGAGTTCATCCACACGTCCACGCTGCTGCACGACGACGTGGTGGACGAATCGGACATGCGGCGCGGCCGCAAGACCGCCAATGCGCTCTGGGGCAACGCCGCCAGCGTGCTCGTGGGCGACTTCCTCTACTCGCGCTCCTTCCAGCTGATGGTCGAACTGGACGATATGCGCATCATGCGGATCCTCGCCGATACGACGAACACGATCGCCGAGGGCGAGGTGCTGCAGCTGCTCAACATCGGCAACGCCGATGTCGACGAAGCCGCCTACCTCGCCGTCATCGAACGCAAGACCGCCGTGCTGTTCGCCGCGGCGACGGAACTGGGCGGCGTGCTTGGCGGGCTTCCCGTCGACCAGGTCGCCGCGCTGCGCCGCTATGGCATGGAACTCGGCTACGCGTTCCAGATCGCCGACGACCTGCTCGATTACGTGTCGGACGCCGAGACGCTCGGCAAGAACATCGGCGACGACCTCGCCGAGGGCAAGCCCACGCTGCCCCTCATCTACGCGATGCAGTCGGCCGACGACGATCAGCTGAAGTCGCTGCGCCACGCGATCGAGCACGGTGGCCTCGATTCACTCGACCGCATCGTCGCCGCCATCCGCGATTCGGGCGCGCTCGATCGCACGCACGCGAAGGCGGTCGCGCACGCGGCGGCGGCCCGGCAGGCGCTGACCGCGTTGCCGCCCTCGCCGCACCGCGACGCGCTCGCCGCCCTGGCCGATTATTCCGTCGAACGGCGTTTCTGAGGCGCTCGGCGGCGATTACTTCTTCGCCGCGAACGCCTCGGCGAGCCATGCGTGCATGGCCGCGTAGGCACGCTTCGCCACCCTGGCGTCGTAGCGGCAGTTGCCCTGCGCCGCGGTCGCTTCCTTCTCGGTGAAGCAGTGCACCGCGCCGCCGAAGTCTTCCGACGCCCAGTCCACCTTGCCACCGCGCATCTCGGCCTCGAACGCGGCGCGCTGCTCCGGCGGCACGTTTTCGTCGTCCGCGCCGTTGAGCGCCAGCACGCTGGCGTGGATGTTCGACGCGAGCTTCGGATCGTCGGTGGAGAGCAGGCCGTGGAAGCTGACCACCGCGGCCAGCTTCGCGCCGGCGCGCGCCAGGTCGAGCACCGCCGAGCCGCCAAAGCAGAAGCCGATCGCGCCGAGCTTCGCGGTGTCGATCGGCGCGCCCTTCGCCTGCGACTGCAATTCGGCGAACGCGCGCGACACGCGCAGCCGCATGATCTTTCGATCGGCGTACAACGGTTTCACCGCCGCGCCCGCCGCGTCGGTGTTCGCAGGGCGAACGTCGCCGCCGTACATGTCGGTCAGGAGGATCACGTAATCCTTGCCCGCGATCTCCTTGGCTTTCGCCACGGCCATGTCGTTCACGCCGAACCAGTTGGGCACCATCAGCAGGCCGGGACGCTTCGCGGTGACCGCGTCGTCGTATACGAGAAAGCTCTTGTACGTGACGCCCTGGTCGGTCCACTGGACCGGCTTAGCGACCATCGCCGCCGAGGCGGTACCCGCATACGCGGACACGAGGAAGGACAAGGCAAGCAACGAACGGCGCATCGGCGTGACTCCCCAGGAAGGTGGGGAGAGCATAGGCGACCGGGCGTGTCGGCGGAATGGCCGGCGCTAGAGGCCCGCCGCGTGGCGCGCGAGCCGGCGCTTGAGCGGACCGAAGGCGTCGAGCAGGCGCACGCCGGCGCCGCGCGCGGCGACGAGCGGCGCCGCGCGCCATCCGTACACCCTCGCCAGTGCATCGAACGACCAGGCGTCGAGGCCGTCGGCGCTGCGCCGGCGGCGCGCGTAACGACGCAGCACGTGAGTGGCCGCGAAGTCCCGCCCCGACGCGCGCGCGTCGACCAGCGTGGCCCGCAGTTCGGCGACGTCGCGCAGCCCCAGGTTGACGCCCTGCCCCGCCAGCGGATGCACGGCGTGCGCGGCGTCGCCCAGCAGCACCAGGCGCCCCACTTCGTAACGGTCGGCGAGCTTCAGGCGAAGCGGGAACGCCGCGCGCCGGCTGACCGAAAGGATCGGGCCGAGCCGAAAATCCGAGGCCACGCCGAGCGCGTCGCGGAACGCGTCGTCGTCGAGCGCGAGCATGCGCTTCGCCTCCGCATCCGGCAGGGACCAGACGATCGAGCTGCGACCGTCGTCCAGCGGCAGGAACGCGAGCGGCCCCGAGGGAAGGAAGCGCTGCCACGCGGTGCGCTCGTGCGGACGCGCCGTCGAAACATGGGCCACGACCGCCCGCTGCGCGTAGTCCCGACCGTGCGTGCCGATGCCGACCATCTCGCGCAGCGGCGACGCCGCGCCATCGGCCGCGACGACGAGCCGCGCCGAGACGACCTGGCCGTCGGCCAGATCGAGTTGCGCGCGGTCCTCGCGCATCGCGTAGGCGACGACTTCGCCGGGCACGATGCGGCGTACCCCGGCGTCGTCGAGGGCATGCCAGAGCGTCGCCTGCACGAGGCCGTTCTCGACGATGTAGCCGAGCACGTCGCGGCCTTCGTCCGCGGCATCGAAGCGGATCGTCGCGCCGTTTTCGGCGTCCCACACCACCATCCGGTCGTAGGCCGACGCGCGTGCGGTACGAATGGCGTTCCAGACACCGAGTTCGTCGAGCAGGACGATCGACGACGGCGCGAGGCCCACGACGCGCAGGTCGACCTCGTCGGCCGCCGCCCAGGACGCCGGCTCGCGGGCGTCGACGAGCGCGACGGAGAATCCCGCGCGGGCGAGCGCGAGTGCGGCCGCCGCGCCCACCATGCCGCCACCGACCACCGCCACGTCGAGGACGCCGCTGCCGCGGCGACGCGACGTCGTACCGCCGAAACCGTCGGTCATGGCGTTTTCTCCCGCACGGCCAGGGGCGCGTTCTCGCGGAAACCCATGCCGCGCCGGCTCAGGGCGTGGCGCAACGGCGGCACGCGGTCGAGCGCCAGCATGGCCAACGAGCGCAGCGGTCCGAGGAAGGGCTGCTCGAGGCAAGCGAGGCGGATCAGGCCGTGGCTCATCGCCATCGTGCCGTCGCGATCCGGGGCGCGCCGGCGGGCATATTCCGCGAGCATGGACGCGGAGCCCGGATCCGTGGTTTCCGCCACGAGCTCCGCGAGCGTCAGGGCGTCGCGCAGCCCGAGGTTGAAGCCCTGCGCGCCGATCGGATGAACGGTCTGCGCCGCGTTGCCGACCAGCACGGCCCGCGTCGCCACCAGCGACTCGGCGGCGACACGGCGGATCGGATAAGGCACCCGCTTGCCCGGCCGGGTCAGGCGGCCGAGGCGCCAGCCGAAACGCGCCTGCGCGAACGCGAGGAAGGCTTCGTCGTCCATCGCCGCGACCTCGTCGACACGGTCCGCCGCCACCGTCAACACGACGCCGACGCGACGCTCCGCGAGCGGGAGGACCGCGACCGGTCCGTCGTCCGTAAACCGCTCGAACGCCCGGCCACGCGGGTCGCGCTCGGGAACCATGGTGCTGACGAACAGCGCCTGCTCGTAATCGTGCTCGCGCGTGCCGATGCCGAGCTGCGCCCGGATGCCCGACGACGTCCCGTCCGCGCCGACGAGCAACGGCGTGGTCACCCGCCGCCGCTCGCCCTCGACGAGGATGTCCACGTGCCAGCCGTCCTCGCCGCGTTCGATGGTTTCGACGCGCGCGGGGGCCAGGCGCGTGAGGTGCCGGCAGCGGTCGAGCCGCCGGAGGAGCGCCGCCCCAAGCTCCCGGGCGGGCAAGGTCCAGCCGAGGGCATCCACCTGTTCCGTCGTGGCGTCCATCCGCACGCTGCCGAAGTCGCCGGCGCGGCTCGTATGGATGTGCACGATCGGCGTGGCCCTGTCCCTCGCGTGATCCCACACGCCGATGGCGTCCAGCCCGTTGACCGTCGCCCGGGCGAGGGCGAGGTTACGCTCGTCGTAACTGGGCTGGTCGTCGACGCGTGGGGCCGCGGCCTCGACGAGGATGGCGGGCACGCCGGCGGCGTCGAGCGCGATGGCGAGGCTGGCACCGACGAGGCCGCCGCCAACGATCAGGATCGGGTGGGTCTGGGTCATGCGCCGATGATACCCGCAGCGGGTGAAGGCGCCGGCTGCGGTCCCCTGCCGCAGTGGAGGTGCAGGCCCTAGAATGGCGCGATGGGTAACCGACTTTCGAAGATCTACACGCGCACGGGCGACGACGGCAGCACCGGCCTCGGCGACGGCTCCCGCACCGGCAAGGACTCCCTGCGGGTCGGCGCCTATGGCACCGTCGACGAACTGAACAGCTGCATCGGCATGGTCATGGCCGCCGATGGCGTCGACGAGGACATCCGCGAAGCGCTGGCGCAGATCCAGCACGAGCTGTTCGACCTGGGCGGCGAGCTGTGCATTCCGGGGATGGCGATGGTCGAGGCCCGGGACATCGATCGCCTGGAGTCCGTGCTCGATGGCTTCAACGCCGATCTTCCGGCCCTGAAGGACTTCATCCTCCCGGGCGGCGGCATGGCGGCCGCCACCTGCCACCTGGCGCGGACGATCTGCCGCCGCGCCGAGCGCGAGGTGGTCGCGCTCGCGCGGGTCGAAACGGTCCGCCCGGAGGCGCAGCGCTACCTCAACCGCCTCTCGGACCTGCTGTTCGTGATGGCGCGCGTGCTCGCGCGCCGCAGCGGGCACGGCGAGGTCCTCTGGCAGCACGAGCGGCGTCCGCGCGGATAACGCCAAGCCTGGCCCCGCCCCGGCCGGTGTAAGCTCCCCGTGCCGGTGCGGCGATCCACGTCGCGCCCTCCTGGGGAAGATGCTCATGGGCGACGTGCCATCGTGCGGTGGGGTTGGCGATTCTGCTAAGTTGGCGGCCTTTCGAACGGACAAGACCGAGCCTGTGACGTCACGCATCAGCATCCTGCCTAAACGCCGCCTGCTGGCGACCGCCGTCGCCCTCATCGTCACGGGAGGCGCCTGCGAGGTCTCCGCGCAGGCCGCGCCGACGCAGGGGGAATCCCGCGCCAACGCCCCCGTGGCCGCCGAAACCTGCCCCCTGGGCTCGTTCGTCTGCCCGCCGCGACCGGTGAGCTACGCGCTCTGCCGCCCGAACGCGATGCTCGACTTCTACGATCCGTCGATCACGAAGGACACCTCGCTGCGCGAGACGTCCATCACCGACATCACGTCCAACATCAACGCCACCACCGGCGTGAAGGTGGAAACGCCGGAACCGAACCTCTATCACCTGACCAGCGGCGTGCGCCTCGTGCGCGCCGACCAGGTGATGCAGGCCGAGGACGCCACGTACAACGCCGATTCCACGGCGTACGACGCCAAGGGCAACGTGCGCTACCAGGAAGCCGGCATGCTGCTGCGTGCCGACCGGATCACGGGTACGACCACCCCGAACCAGGGCGACGCCTATAACGTCCAGTACCAGCTGCTGCAGTCGCGCGGCAACGGCGTGGCCGACCATGCCAAGGTGCTCGATCCGCAGCATGGCCGCTTCACGGACGCGACGTACTCCACGTGCGACGTCGGCAGCCGGCAGTGGGAATTCCGCGCGAAGAAGATGAACCTGAACAAGGAAACGGGCGTCGGCGAAGCGCGCAGCGCGACCATGCGCTACCGCGGCGTGCCGTTCATGTACCTGCCGTACTTCACCTTCCCGCTGGACGACCGCCGCAAGAGCGGCTTCCTGTATCCCACGTTCGGCTCGTCGTCCCGCTCCGGCACGTTCCTCAACCTGCCTTACTACCTGAACCTCGCGCCGAACTACGACGCGACGATCACCCCGGGTTACTACTCCGATCGCGGTCCCATGCTCGGCGGTGAGTTCCGCTACCTGCTGCCACGTTCGAACGGCACGGTCGACTTCCAGTACATGGCGCACGACAAGGGTCCGGACGACGACGAGAGCGGCACGAGCGACCGCGACGGTTCGACCAGGCGCTGGCTGCTGCAGCTGACCAACTCGACCACGATCGCGAAGGGCTGGAATTTCTCGGCGAACATCAACCGGGTGTCCGACAACCAGTATTTCCGCGACTTCAGCAACGATCTCTACAGCTCCGCGATCGGCCTGCTCTCGTCGAGCGCGTACGTGAGCACGGGCGGCAAGTACTGGAGCGCGGCCATCGGTGCCGACGACTACCAGAACGTCGACGCCGGCCTGAACAACTACGTGGAGCCCTACCGTCGCTGGCCGCGCGCCACGTTCAACCTCGAGGCGCCGGTCGCCAGCTGGCTCGACGCGGGCATCGATTCCGAAGCCGTGGCGTTCCGCAAGACCGACCGCGCGCCGTTCGACCGCGTCAACGGACGCGGACAGGTCGACGGCAACCGCATCGACCTCGCGCCCTACCTCGCCGCCGACTTCTCGGGAGCCTCGTGGTTCGTCCGGCCGCGGGTGGAATACCGCTACACGGGTTACCGCCTCGATTCGGACTACCGGACGTTCAATTACACGAAGCAGAGCCCCTCCCGCTCCGTGCCGATCACCAGCGTCGACGCCGGGCTGATCTTCGACCGCCAGACCAGCCTGTTCGGCAACAGCTACACCCAGACCCTCGAGCCGCGCCTGTACTACCTGTACGTGCCGTACCGGAACCAGGACGACCTGCCGGCGTTCGACACCAACGTCATGTCGTTCGACTTCTGGCAGCTGTTCTCGACGAACCGCTTCTCGGGCGCCGACCGCCAGCAGGACGCGAACAACCTGACCGCGGCCCTGACCACCCGCCTGCTCGACGACAACGGCGTGGAGCGGCTGTCGGCCAGCATCGGCCAGATCAAGTACTTCAGCGACCAGCGCGTCCAGATGTTCGGCACGCCGCAGACCGATTTCGAGCGCTCCGATTACGTGGCCCAGCTGGGCGTCCAGTTCAACGACAAGTGGCGCCTGAACAGTTCGTACCAGTGGAACCCGAACAAGGTGCAGAGTCCGCTGCTGAACTCGCGCAACCAGGTGTTCTACCAGGGCCGCGACACCGATCTGGCCACCGTCCAGGTCCAGCGCCGGATCAAGGGCGACGGCATCCTCAACTTCTCGTACCGGTACCGCCGGAACGTGATGGAACAATTCGACACGTCGGTGGTCTATCCCGTCTCGGAACGCTGGAGGGCGCTCGCGCGCTGGGTCTTCGCCCGTCGCGACGTCCTGCCCAACCAGTTCGGCAATGGCACCTTCACGTACTCCCACCGCACGCTGGAGGCCGCCGCCGGCATCGAGTACAACAGCTGCTGCGTGGCCATCCGCGTCCTGGGGCGGCATTACGTGCACGATTACCTCCGCGCCACGGACAACGCCATCATGTTCGAGGTCGAATTCAAGGGTGTCGGCTCGCTCAACCCCCAGTCGGGCCAGTACCTGCGGCGTGCTATCCTTGGCTATCAATAAGTGGGGCAGGCGCCCCGGGCTCCCTATTCGATGAAGCAGATCCTCGCGTACTCCCTGCTCGCCGCCTCCATCCTGGTGGCCGTACCTTCCGCCCACGCCCAGCTGATGCCGTCGGCCCAGCCGTCGGGCGGCGGGACGGGCTCGGGCAACGGCTCGATCGACCGCATCGTCGCGGTCGTGGAAGAGGACGTCATCCTGCAGAGCGAGCTCGACGAAGCCGTCAACGCCATCAAGCGTCAGTACGCATCGAACAAGGGCCAGCTTCCGCCTGAGAACGTGCTGGACCGTCAGGTGCTCGACCGCCTGATCCTCATGAAGCTTCAGGTGCAGCGCGCCAACGATCAGAACATCCATGTCTCCGACCAGGAAATCGACCAGGCGGCGGGCAACGTGGCTCAGCAGAACAAGATGAGCCTCGATCAGCTGCGCGCGGCGGTCGAGCAGGACGGCTACAGCTACGCGGCCTTCCGCCAGCAGCTGTCCGATCAGATCATCGCCCAGCGCCTGCATGAAAGCGTGGTCCGCGACCAGGTCACGGTGACCGACGCCGAAGTGAACAACCTGCTCGCCAGCCCGACGTACAAGGCCGGCGAAGCGCACCTCGCCCACATCCAGGTCGGCACGCCGGACGGCGCCAGCGCCCAGGACATCGCGCAGGCGCAGGCCAAGGCCGAGGAGGCCCTCAAGGCGGTCAAGGGCGGCATGGATTTCAACGCCGCGGCCATCCGTTACTCCGACGCGCCCGACGCGCTGGACGGCGGCGATCTGGGCTGGCGCCGCCTCGACGAAGTGCCGCCGGCGTTCGCCGACGCGGTCGCGTCGCTGAAGCCCGGCGAGACGACCTCGATCCTCCGCGGCCCCACGGGCTTCCAGATCCTGAAGCTCGTGGAGACCCGCGAGCCGGGTCGTCAGGTCGTCACCGAGTACCACGCCCGTCAGATCCTCATCAAGCCGTCCGAAGTCGTCACCCCGGAACAGGCCGAGAAGAAGGCGCAGGACCTCTACACGCGTATCGTCGACAAGAAGGAAGACTTCGCCAAGCTCGCGAAGGACGATTCCAAGGACAACACCACGGCGAACGCCGGCGGCGACATGGGCTGGTTCCAGAAGGACGCCTGGGGCCAGGCCATCGCCACCCAGGTCGCGGGGCTGAAGGAAAACGAAGTCTCGAAGCCGTTCCAGACGGACGCCGGCTGGATCGTGCTGCAGCTCCTCGGCACCCGCCAGAGCGACGTCACGGAAGAATCGCAGCGGAATCAGGCCCGCCAGGCCATCGGCAACCGCAAGGCCGACGAAGCCTACGAGAACTACCTGCGTGAACTGCGCTCCAGCTCGTTCGTGGACATCCGCGTTCCCGAGCTGAAGGATCCGGACGACAAGCAGGCGTCGGCCACGCCGTAACCGCCCCGATGAACGCGACCACCCTGCCAAGGCTCGCCGTCACCGCCGGTGAGCCTGCCGGGGTGGGTCCCGAGCTGCTCGTCCGCCTGGCCGCCAGCGACATCGCGGCCGACCTGGTGGCGATCACCGACCGCGACCTCCTCCGGCGCGCGGCAGCATCGTGTGGTGTCGACATCGAGATAGTCGACGACGACGGCACGCGCATCCCGCGCCGTCCTGCCGGTCGCATCCGCGTGCGTCATGTTCCATTGGGCGCCGTCGAGCGCCCGGGCCTTCCCGACCCGCGCAACGCGCGACACGTGCTCGACATGCTCGCGCTGGCCGCGGACGGTTGCCTGTCGGGCGATTTCGACGCGGTGGTCACGGGGCCCGTGCAGAAGTCCAGCATCAACGAAGGCGGCGTCGCCTTCAGCGGCCACACGGAATTCTTCGCGGAGCGCGCGGGTGCGGAGGTGGTGATGATGCTCGCGAGCCCGGAGCTCCGGGTGACGCTCGCCACGACCCATCTGCCCTTGTCGGCCGTGCCGTCCGCCGTGACGCCCGATCTGCTCGAACGCACGCTGCGGATCGTCGCCGGCTCGCTGATGTCGTTGTTCGGCATCCCGCATCCGCGCATCGCGGTGCTCGGCCTGAACCCGCACGCGGGCGAGGGCGGGCACATGGGCCGCGAGGAACTCGACACCATCATTCCGCTCATGGAACGCCTGCGCGCCGAAGGCATGGAGCTGCTGGGACCGCTGCCCGCCGACACCGCGTTCGTGCCGGCGATGCGCGATCGTTACGACGCCGTGCTCGCGATGTACCACGACCAGGCCCTGCCCGTGCTCAAGAGCGAGGCGTTCGACCGCACCGTCAACGTGACGCTGGGCCTGCCCTTCATCCGCACCTCGGTCGACCACGGCACGGCGCTGGATCTCGCGGGCACCGGCAAGGCGGATCCCGCCAGCCTGTTCGCGGCCACGCGCCTCGCCATCGATCTCGCACGGCACCGCACATCGTCATGAACGCACGCCCCAAGAAGAGTTTCGGCCAGCACTTCCTGCACGAGAAGCGCTACATCGAGCGCATCGTCTCGTCGATCGCACCGAAGGATGGCGACACGGTCGTCGAGATCGGCCCGGGCGAAGGCGCGATGACGATGCCGCTGCTCGCCGTCGCGAAGACCATGACAGCGATCGAACTCGACACCGACCTCATCCCCGGGCTGCAGGAACGCGCCGCCGCGATCGGCGACCTGCGCATCGTGCACTCGGACGTCCTCAAGGTCGATTTCAGCGCCCTGGCGCGCGAACTCGGCGCGGAGAAGCTGCGGATCGCCGGCAACCTGCCCTATTACATTTCGAGCCCCATCCTCTTTCACTGCGTGGAGCACGCGTCCGCCATCCAGGACATGCACTTCATGCTGCAGAAAGAGGTCGTCGACCGCATGGCCGCCGACCCCGGCAGCAAGGTCTACGGTCGGCTGAGCGTGATGCTCCAGCTCGCCTGCAAGGTCACGCCCCTGTTCACGGTGCCGCCGGGCGCGTTCCGTCCGCCGCCGAAGGTGGATTCGGCCGTCGTCCGTCTCGTGCCCCTGCCGCCCGAGCAGCTGCCCGTGGGCGATCCCGAAAAGATCCACCGTGTCGTCAAGGCCGCCTTCGCCATGCGCCGCAAGACGCTGTCGAACACGCTCAAGGGGCTGGTCGACGAGGCCACGATCCGTGGTCTGGGCATCGATCCTCGCGCCCGTGCCGAGACCCTCGCCCCCGCGGACTTCGTGAAACTCGCGAACGCGATGTGATGCCGTTCAGGGCATACTTGCCCACCCCCTCCCCGTCCCCGACAATCGGCGCATGAACTCCAAACATCCCTACACGATCGACGTGGAGGTCGAAACCCGATTCGTTCCCGACCAATCGCAGCCGACCGACAACCGCTACGTGTTCGCCTATACGATCACGCTGCGCAATGCCGGTGAGACCGGCGCCCAGCTGCTCACGCGGCATTGGGTGATCACCGACGCCAACGGCAAGGTCGAGGAAGTGCGCGGCGATGGCGTCGTCGGCGAACAGCCGTGGATGCGACCCGGCGACACCTTCGAATACACCTCGGGCGCCGTCCTCGAGACCGCGGTCGGCACCATGGAAGGCACCTACAGCATGATCGCCGACGATGGCACGCCCTTCGACGCGCCGATTCCCGCGTTCGTGCTTTCGATCCCGCGCACGCTCCACTAGGATCGAAGCCATGGATAGCGCGCACGCCGGGAACGGCATCACGGAGCAACTCGACTGATGGCCGTCTACGCGATCGGCGATGTCCAGGGTTGCTACCCGGAACTTCAGCGCCTGCTGGAGAAGATTCGCTTCGACCCGGCGAGCGACCGGCTGTGGTTCTGTGGAGACCTGGTCAACCGTGGCGGCGAGTCGCTCGCCACGCTGCGACTGATCCACTCGTTGCGCGAGCAGGTCGTCATCACGCTCGGCAACCACGACCTCTCGCTGCTCGCGATCGGCCAGCGCCGCGAGGATGCGCAGGCGCGCGTCAACCCCGAGCTGCGCGAGGTGCTCTTCGCCGACGACGCGCCGGTCCTGCTCGAATGGCTGCGCATGCAGAAGCTGCTGCACCATGACGAGGAACTGGGCTGGACGATGGTCCACGCCGGTCTCGCACCGATGTGGACGCTCCGCCAGGCGCAGCGCGCCGCGCTCGAGGTCGAACGCGAGCTCGGCGGCCCGCGCCACCAGCGCCTGCTGAAGAACCTCTTCGGCAATCGTCCGCCGGGCTGGAACAACCGCCTTCAAGGCGTCGAACGCCATCGCGCCACCATCAACACGCTGACGCGCATGCGCTACTGCGACGTCAACGGCCGCATCGACTTCGAGGGCAAGGGCGTGCCGGGCACGCAGAAGCCCGGCATGTATCCGTGGTTCGAAGTCCCCGGCATGCGTCGGCGCGAAACGAAGATCGTCTGCGGCCACTGGTCGGCACTCGGCCGCTTCGCGGGCCTCGGGGTGCACGCCATCGACACCGGCTGCGTCTGGGGCGGCCAACTCACGGCCATGCGCCTCGATGCCGAGGAGCCGCAATACATCACGGTACAGGCGGAGTCGTTCCGCCAGAAGCCCAAGGGCGGCGGCGACTGAGCCAAGAAAAACCCGCCTTTCGGCGGGTTTTTCATATCAGGTCAGCTGACCGTGGCAGTGCTTGAACTTCTTGCCCGAACCGCAGGGGCAAGGGTCGTTCCGACCGACCTTCGGCCCATCGCTCAGCACCGGTGCAGCCACGCGATCCGCCGCGGCGGTCTCGCCACCCTGGCCGAGCGCCTGCGCATCCGCATGCTGGAACTGCAGGCGCTGGGCTTCGGCGGCGCGCTGCTGCTCGGCTTCCATCGCGGCGACTTCTTCCTCGCTACGGATACGGATGCGCGCGAGCATCTGCACGACCTCGGCCTTGATGCGGTCGAGCATCTCGGAGAACAGCTCGAACGACTCGCGCTTGAACTCCTGCTTCGGCTGCTTCTGCGCGTAACCGCGCAGATAGATGCCCTGGCGCAGGTAATCCATGCTGGCGAGGTGCTCCTTCCACGCGTTATCCACTACCGAGAGCATCACGTGCTTCTCGAGCGAACGCATGGTCTCGGCACCGACCTGGGCTTCCTTGTCCGCGAACATCGCATCCACCGACTGGCGCACGTGATCGAGGATGCCTTCGGCGTCCACTTCCTTCTGGCCTTCCACCCAGTGCGGGAGGTCGAGGCGAAGGTTGAGCTCGCTCGCGAGCTCGCGATCGAGCGCGGGGATATCCCACTGGTCGTCGATGCTTTCCGCCGGCACGTACTTGCGCACGAGCGCCTCCACGACGTCCTGGCGGATGTCGCGGACCATGTCGGAGATGTCCTCGGCTTCCAGCAGCTCGTCGCGCTGCGCGTAGATGACCTTGCGCTGGTCGTTCGCGACGTCGTCGAAATCGAGGAGGTTCTTGCGGATGTCGAAGTTGTGCTGCTCGACCTTGCGCTGGACCTTCTCGATCTGGCGCGTGATGAGGCGGTCTTCGAGCGCCTCGTCTTCCTTCATGCCGAACATCTGCATCCAGCGGCCGATGCGCTCGCCGCCGAAGATGCGCATCAGGTTGTCCTGAAGCGAAAGATAGAAGCGCGAGGAACCCGGATCGCCCTGGCGACCCGAACGGCCGCGCAGCTGGTTGTCGATGCGGCGGGACTCGTGACGCTCGGTACCGATGATGTGCAGGCCACCCGCGGCGAGCACCTGCTCGTGACGCTGCTTCCAGTCGTCGCGCACCTTCTGGCGATCGGCGTCGGACGCGCCCTCCGGCAACGCGGCGAGCGCGGCCTCGAGGCTGCCGCCCAGCACGATGTCCGTGCCGCGACCCGCCATGTTGGTGGCGATCGTGACGGCACCGGGTGCACCGGCCTGCGCCACGATGTGCGCCTCGCGCTCGTGCTGCTTCGCGTTGAGCACTTCGTGCGGGATACGCTCCTGGCGGAGCAGGTTGGACACGAGCTCGGACACGTCGATCGACGCGGTACCGACCAGCACGGGCTGGCCGCGCTCGTGGCACGCCTTGATGTCGGCGATGACGGCCTTGTATTTCGCCTCGGGCCCGAGGAACACGGAATCGGGGTTGTCGACGCGGACCATCGGCTTGTGCGTCGGGATCACCACCACTTCCAGGCCGTACACCGACTGGAACTCGTAGGCTTCCGTGTCGGCCGTACCGGTCATGCCGGCCAGCTTCTTGTACATGCGGAACAGGTTCTGGAACGTGACCGTCGCCAGCGTCTGGTTCTCGCGCTGGATGGGCACGCCTTCCTTCGCCTCGACCGCCTGGTGCAGGCCGTCGGACCAGCGACGGCCGGCCAGCGTGCGGCCGGTGAACTCGTCGACGATGATCACTTCGCCGTCGCGCACGATGTAATCGACGTCGCGCTGGTAGATCGCGTTCGCGCGCAGCGCCGCGTTCATGTGGTGGACGACGGCGAGGTTCTTCGAGTCGTACAGGCCGCTGTCGGGATCGATGACGCCGGCCTCGCGAAGCAGCTGCTCGGCGTGCTCCATGCCCTCTTCGGACATGTGGACCTGCTTCTGCTTCTCGTCGACCAGGTAATCGCCCGGCGCGTCTTCCTTCTCCTGCCGCGTGAGGCGCGGCACGACCTTGTTCACCGCGATGTACAGCTGCGGGGAATCCTCGGCCGGACCGGAGATGATCAGCGGCGTGCGCGCCTCGTCGATCAGGATCGAGTCGACCTCGTCGACGATGGCGTAGTGCAGGCCGCGCTGATTGCGCTGGTCCTTGCTGAGCGCCATGTTGTCGCGCAGGTAGTCGAATCCGAACTCGTTGTTCGTGCCGTACGTGATGTCGGCGCGGTAGGCGCTGTGCTTGTCGGCGTGGTCCATGCCCGGATAAACGACGCCGACCGTGAGGCCGAGGAAGTTGTAGAGCTTGCCCATCTGGGCCGAGTCGCGGCGCGCCAGGTAGTCGTTGACCGTGACGACATGGACGCCCTTGCCCCCCAGGGCGTTCAGGTACACCGGCAGCGTGCCGACGAGCGTCTTGCCCTCACCCGTGCGCATCTCGGCGATGCGGCCGGAGTGCAGCACCATGCCGCCGATCATCTGGACGTCGTAGTGGCGCATGCCGAGCACGCGCTTCGCGCCCTCGCGGGTGACCGCGAAAGCCTCGGGCAGCAGTTTGTCGAGGGTCTCACCGGCCGCGAGGCGCTGGCGGAATTCCTCGGTCTTCCCGCGCAGGGCGTCGTCGGAAAGCTTCTCGAATTCCGGCTCGAGGGCATTGATGCGCTTGACCGTCTTGGAGAGGTCGCGCAGCACACGCTCGTTACGGCTGCCGAAAATACTCGTCAGGGCACGATTGAACATCGATCATCCGGATCTGGTACGAAAGGGTTGCCGGGCGGCCATGGCCGGCCGGCACGAAGGGACGATCATACTACGGGCGCCCCCGGCTTTCCTCGGGGTGGCGGCGGCCCGGCGGGTATTCAAGCCCGCGCTAGCGGTGGCTCTTCACGTACGCCAGCGGATTGACCACGCGGTCGCGGTACCAGACCTCGAAATGCACGTGCGACCCCGTCGAGCGGCCCGTGGAGCCGGCCTTCGCGATCACGTCGCCCACCCGCACGCGCTGACCGGGCGTGGCCACGAGGGCGCTGTTGTGGGCATAGCGCGTCATGTAGCCGTTGCCGTGGTCGATTTCGACGACGTCGCCATAGCCGCTGCGCTGACCCGCGAAGGTGACCATCCCTTCAGCGACCGCGGTCACCGGCGTACCCTTCGGCGCGGCGATGTCGATCCCCGTGTGCCGGGCGGCATGACCGCTGAACGGATCGGGGCGCCCGCCGAAGTAAGAGGAGATGTACCCGTTCACCGGCATGCCGGTGGGGCGCAGGCTCGACTCGATGTTGCGGTCCATGAGCATGTCGCGCAGCGCTTCGAGCTGCGCCTGCTGGGTGTCGAAACGGGTCGAGAGCTGGTCGATGCTCTTGTCGAGCGCCGCCGGCAGCGAGAACGCCGGCGCCTCGGTGCCGCTGGTGAGCTCGGGGCCGCCCTGCCCGGGCTCCTCGTCGAAGTCGAATTCGCCATCGTCGAGCTTGCCGACCTGCGTCAGGCGCTCGCCAAGGGCGTTAAGCCGCGTCGACTGCGCCTGCAGCTGGCCGAGTTTCACCGCCAGCGCGTCCAGGTCGCGCTGCGCCTGCCGCTTCACCTCGGCGACGCGGGCGTCCTGGTCGCCCACCTGGCGCTCAAGATTGCCGATGGTGCCCAGGGCGCGATGGTCCGGGCTGGCCACGGCCATCGCGACCGCGGCACCGAGGCCCGCGATACCGACGACGCCCGCCAGGGCGAACGCCACGGCCTTGCAGCGCAGGCGCCGGCAGGTCAGGTCGAGCGTTTTCGGCCCTTTCAGGCCGCGCGATACAAGTATGATCTGCATACGTTCCACATCGAATAAGTCATCAGCCGGTCCATGCCACCGCCGCCCAAGCCCACCCGCCGCTCGACGAATGGACTGAAGTCCATCGCCGACTTCGGGCCCGTCGCCTCGCTGGCCCAACGGGCCCGCGAACTCGACCGGCTTGATCGTCAGCTGCGCGCGACCTTGCCCGTCCCGTTACGCGACCAGGTCCGCTTCGCGGACCTGCGCGACGGCAGGCTGGTCTTCCTTGCGCCCTCGTCGGCCTGGGCTTCCCGGGTGCGCCTCTATCAGGCGCAGATCCTCGAAGCCGCCCGCGCCATCGGCGCTCAGGCCCACTCGGTTGCCGTGAAAGTGGCCCCCCTGCCACCCGAGGAAGTCGTCCCCGACTGGCACAAGCCGCTTTCCACCTCGGCCGCTCGCCATCTGCGAGCCGCCGCGGCGTCACTCTCCGACCCCACGTTGCGGGATCTGTTCCTCAAACTGGCCTCCCAGGCCGAAAATTCAGATTAATCCTATAGTTGCAAAGGCTCTTCACGATCCGTCAGTACCCACGGATCACGAGACCGGCGAACTTTATAGCACGCGTCGACCGCGCGAGCACCGAAAATGCACGTAAATTTCATCCTGGTCTCGGGCCATTCGTCGCCGTCATCCCGGTGAAAACCGGGATCCGCGTCGCGGCCACACCGGCTTCTGGCGGCACGCCGCAACGCACATCGATGCGACGCCGTCGCCTGAGCCCCAGACCGAGGCGGTGGGCACCGGCGTTGCGCCGGTGCGACGAGCTTGCCTGCCCTCACCGTCATCCCGGTGAAAACCGGGATCCACCGCGGTGCGTTCGGTGTTCGCG
>NZ_FODZ01000001.1:762860-985226 GCF_900110505.1 Luteibacter sp. UNC138MFCol5.1 | reverse complement strand
CCCTCACCGTCATCCCGGTGAAAACCGGGATCCACCGCGGTGCGTTCGGTTTTCGCCACACGACCGCATCGGGTTTCTGCCGGACGCCCAAACGCACGTCGGTGCGACGCCGTCGCTTGGGCCCAAGATCGAGGCGGTGGGCACCGGTGTGCGCCGTTGCGACGACGCTGCTCCACGTAGCGGCAACGCCAGACGCGCTCGGGCCGCAACACGGTGGCGCAGCCGAGCCCGCCACAACGAAAAAGGCCGCGATCGCTCGCGGCCTTCTTCGTATCGCGTCGACCCGCCGTGGCGGGCCTCGCCTTACACCGCCTGGGCGGGATGGGCGTAGGAGATCGGCGCCTTGGCCGGATCCTTGAAGCTGACTTCTTCCCATGCCGTCACGTCGGCCATCAGGCTGCGGAGCAGCTTGTTGTTGAGCTCGTGGCCCGACTTGTGCGCGGAGTACGCGCCGATCAGGCTGTGGCCCAGCATGTAGATGTCGCCGATGGCGTCCAGGATCTTGTGCTTGACGAACTCGTTGTCGTAACGGAGGCCGTCTTCGTTGAGCACGCGGTAGTCGTCGAGCACCACGGCGTTGTCCATCGAACCGCCGAGCGTGAGGTTCCGCTCGCGGAGCATCTCGATGTCGCGCATGAAACCGAACGTGCGGGCGCGGCTGACTTCCTTGACGAACGATGTCGTCGAGAAATCCATCTCGGCCTGCGAATTGCGCTTGTTGAACAGCGGATGGTCGAACTCGACGGAGAAGCCGACCTTGAAGCCGTCGAACGGCTCGAGCTTGGCCCACTTGTCGCCGTCCTGCACGATCACCGGCTTCTTGATGCGGATGAAACGCTTGGCGGCATCCTGTTCCTCGATGCCGGCGGACTGGATCAGGAACACGAACGGACCCGCGCTGCCATCCATGATGGGCACTTCCGGCGCGGAAAGGTCGACGTACGCGTTGTCGATGCCGAGACCGGCCATCGCCGAGAGCAGATGCTCAACCGTCGAGACGCGGACGTCGCCATGGATCAGCGTGGTCGACAGTCGCGTGTCGCCCACGTTTTCCGGACGAGACTTGAGCTCGACCGGCGGATTGAGGTCGGTACGGCGGAACACGATGCCCGTGTTCGGCGCCGCCGGACGAAGCGTCATGTACACCTTGTCGCCGGTGTGGAGACCGACGCCCGTGGCGCGAATGATGTTCTTGAGCGTGCGCTGCTTGATCATGTTGGGTCAAACCTTGTTGGCAGCAGCCTAAAGTAACCGACATGCTAACACAGTCTTAACCTCGGAATAAACAAACCAGACAGTACAGTTCACGATTCCTTTCACTATCCCTTCAGCATCGGCCGCGACCCGTTCTCATTTCGCTTGCGACTGAAATGCGGGGCGAGTCAAGCACTTGCAAGTAATTGATATCACTTGCAGGTTTTCCTGAGGGGACACGGAGGCGTTCCGCCGCCCGGACGGGAGCGGCGGCGGAACGCCTGTCGATCCTCGCGTCCTGCAGGATCGTCCGCACGTTTTCCTTAACGTGCCCTGGCGTGTCTTTGGATCAGTCGGCCTGGCGACGCAGGAAGGCCGGGATGTCGAGGTAGTCGATCGCCGGCTCCGCGTTCTTCTGCGGGGCCGCCTGCTCGGTACGGACCGACGGCACGGCATCGGCCTGCGCGTAGTCGACGACCTCGTTGCCGGTGCCCGTGCGCAGCACGACCGGGCGCGGACGCTGACGCATCTCGACCTGCTGCTGGACCGGCGGGCGGATCGGCTGCTTCGCCGCGACACCGCGGTTCAGGCCCGTGGCCACGACCGTGACGCGGACGTCGTCCTGCATTTCCGGATCGAGCGAGGTGCCGATCACGACGGTCGCGTCTTCCGAGGCGAAGTCGTGGATCACGCGGCCGATCTCGTCGAACTCGCGCATGGTCAGGTTCGGACCGGCGGTGACGTTGACCAGGATGCCGCAGGCACCGGCCAGGTTGACGTCCTCGAGCAGCGGGTTGTTGATCGCCGACTCGGCGGCGGCCTGGGCGCGATCGTCGCCACGGGCGGTGCCCGAGCCCATCATCGCCATGCCCATCTCGCTCATGACGGTGCGGACGTCGGCGAAGTCGACGTTGATCAGGCCCGGGGCCGTGATCAGGTCGGCGATGCCCTGGACCGCGCCCTGCAGGACGTCGTTGGCCGCCTTGAAGGCGTTCAGCAGCGTCACTTCGCGACCCAGCACCGAGAGCAGCTTCTCGTTCGGCACGGTGATCAGCGAATCGACGTGCTGCGAGAGGTCCTCGATACCCTTGAGGGCGACCTGCATGCGACGGCGGCCTTCGAACGGGAACGGCTTGGTCACGACGGCGACCGTCAGGATGCCCTTCTCCTTCGCCAGCTGCGCGACGACCGGCGCGGCGCCGGTACCCGTGCCACCGCCCATGCCGGCGGTGATGAACACCATGTCGGCGCCTTCGAGCATTTCCTCGATGCGCTCGCGGTCTTCCAGCGCGGCCTGGCGGCCGACTTCCGGATTCGCGCCGGCGCCGAGGCCCTTGGTGACGTTGCCGCCGAGCTGCAGGTGCGTGCGCGAGCCGCAGCTCTTCATGGCCTGCGCATCGGTGTTGGCGACGACGAATTCGACGCCCTCGATGTTGGAGTTGACCATGTGGGCCACGGCGTTACCGCCGCCACCGCCCACGCCGATGACCTTGATGACCGCATTCGGTGCCAGTTTTTCGATCAGTTCGAACATTTCCCGTCCTCCGCAGAACTTTGGTTTTTTTTGGTTTATGTCCCGAGTCCGACTCCTGTCGGCCGCGGGTTGCGGGCCTTCCTCTTGCCCCGGCGCCCCCCTTCCGTCGGGCACCGACTATCCGGTGAAGCGAAACTCAGAAATTCTTGGTGAACCAGCTCCGGAACTTCTCCACCACGCTGCCCACGTTGCCGACCGCGGAACCCGTGTGCCGCGCGCCGCCGCTCGAACGCGAGCCGTGCAGCAGCAGGCCCACGCCCGTCGAATGCAGCTCGCTGGACACGACGTCGCCCAGGCCCGAGACGTGCTGTGGCACGCCGATGCGGACCATCTTGTGGAAGATCTCCTCCGCGAGTTCGAGCGCGCCTTCCATGCGCGAGGCGCCACCCGTCAGCACGATGCCCGCGGCGACGAGGCTCTCGTATCCCGAGCGGCGCAGTTCGTCCTGCACCATCTCGAAGATCTCCTCGTAGCGCGCCTGCACCGACTGCGCGAGCGCCTGTCGCGCGAGACGGCGCGGCGGACGGTCGCCGACGCTCGGCACCTGGATGGTTTCTTCCGCGTGCGCGAGCTGGGCGAGCGCACACGCGTATTTGATTTTGATCTCTTCCGCGTGAGCGGTCGGTGTGTGCACGCCGTACGCGATGTCGTTCGTCACCTGGTCGCCGCCGACCGGCAGCGACTTCGTGTAGCGGATCGCACCCTGCGTGTAGATGGCGATGTCCGTCGTGCCGGCACCGATGTCGACGAGGCACACGCCGAGCTCGAGTTCGTCCTCCGTCAGCACGGCCTTCGCGCTGGCGACGGCGGCGGGCACCAGCTCGTCGACCGAGAGGCCGCAACGCTGGATGCACTTGGAGATGTTCTGCACCGCGCTGGCGGCGCCGGTGACCAGGTGCACGCTGGCCTCGAGGCGCACGCCGCTCATGCCGACCGGATGGCGGATGCCGTCCTGTCCGTCGATGCGGTATTCCTGCGATTCCTTGTAGAGCACCTTGCGGTCGGCCGGGATCGCGACGGCGCTCGCGGCTTCGAGCACCTGCTCGAGATCGGCCGACATCACCTCGCGGTCGCGGATCGCCGCGGTGCCGTGCGAGTTGCGTGTCTCGAGGTGGCTGCCCGAGATCGAGGCGTACACCGAGCGGATGTCGCAGCCCGCCATCAGCTCGGCTTCCTCCACCGCGCGCTGGATGGAATGCACGGTCGATTCGATGTCCACCACCGAACCGCGCTTCATGCCGCGCGAGACGTGCGTGCCGATGCCGATCACCTCGATCGGTTCGCCCGGCTCGTACTCGCCGACGATGGCGACGACCTTCGACGTTCCGATGTCGAGGCCGACGACGAGCTGTTTGTCGTTCTTGTTTCTCATGGTTTAGCTCAGGTTCCGACCTTGGGTGTGGCCGTGGTTTCCGGTTCCGGCCACCGGATGGCGAATCCGTTGGTGTAACGCAGGTCGGCATAGGCGAAACCGCCGTGCCGGCCCGCGACGAGTTGGGGGTAGACGTCGAGGAAGCGCGCGAGGCGACGATCGGCCTGGTCGCGGTCGCCGATCACGATCTCGGCGCCGCTGTCCGTCGTGGCGCTCCAGCTGCCGCGATCGCTCAGGCTGACGCCGACGATCGACAGGCCGGTGCGGCCTTCGAACGCCTTGCGCGCCTGCGCGTAGAAGCTGACCACTTCGGCGAGGCGCGAGTCCGGACCGCGCAGGCGCGGCAGATCGCCCATCTGGTCGGCACCCGGCGCCTCGAACACGAGGCCCTGGCGGCTGATCAGGCGATCCTCGTTCCAGCGCGCGAACGGCTGGCGTTCGTAGATCCGCACCAGCAGCGTGTCGGGCCAGCGCTTGCGCACTTCCACCGACTCCACCCACGGCAGCGAACCGATCGCCTTGCGCACGTCTTCCAGATCGGTGGCGAAGAAGCCCTTGCCCAGACGCGGCAGCACGGCGCTACGGATCTGCTCGGCGCTGACGTGCGCGAACTCCGCCTCGACCTTCAGCTGCGTCACCGGCCAGCGGCCGGCGGCGAACCAGCCCTGCATCACGCCGACCACGGGCAGCGCCACCAGCGTGATGGCGATACCCCAGGCGACGATTCGCGTGGCGGCGGCTCCCTTCATGCCTTCGCACCCTCCCGCTGCATGGAGGTTTCGAGGACGCGCCAGCACAGCGCCTGGTAATCGAGGCCCGCGACGGCCGCGGCTTTCGGGACGAGCGAGTGCGACGTCATGCCCGGCGCCGTGTTGACCTCGAGCAGCCAGTTCCTGCCGTGGCGGTCGCGCATGATGTCGACGCGGCCCCAGCCGAAGCAGTCCAGCGCGTCGAACGCCCGCAGCGCGAGCGCCCGCATTTCGTCCTCGGCGGCGCCGTCCAGACCGGGCACGATGTAGCGCGTGTCGTCGGCGATGTACTTGGCGTTGTAGTCGTAATAGGCGCTGTTCGGCACGATCCTGATGGTCGGCAGCACCTCGCGGCCGAGCACGCCGACGGTGAATTCGCCGCCCTCGTTCGCGTCGCCCTCGATCAGCGTTTCCATCAGCAGGTCGCCCGGATACCGGCGCGCCAGTTCCACGGCGGCGTCGAGGCCCGCTTCGTCGAACACGCGCGTGATGCCCACGCTGGAACCTTCCCAGGCCGGCTTCACGATCAGCGGGAAACCGATCTCGCGCGCGGCGGCATGCACGTCGGCACCGCGCGGCAGCGCTTTGAACTTCGGCGTGGGCAGGCCGAGCGCGATCCACACCTGCTTCGCGCGCACCTTGTCCAGCGACAGCGCCGAGCCAAGCACGCCCGAACCGGTGTACGGAACGCCGAGGGACTGCAGCGCGCCCTGGAGCTCGCCGTTCTCGCCACCCGCGCCGTGCAGGATGTTGAACACGCGCGCGAAGTGGCCGGCGCGCACCGCGTCGAGCAGGGCGGGAATGCCGTCGATCGCATGGGCGTCGACGCCGCTGGCGCGCAGCGCGTCCAGCACGCCCTGGCCGGAATTGAGCGAAACCTCGCGCTCGGCCGAGTTTCCGCCCATGACCACGGCCACGCGGCCGAAGTCGGCGGCGTCGGTGACCAGGCGCGGGAAACGGGTGGTGCTCATCGGTTCGGGGTCCTCAGGTTGCCGGCGTTCGCCAGCTCGATGGCCGCCGCGCCGATGTCGCCGGCGCCGAGCAGCAGGATCAGGTCGCCGTCGCGCGCGAGCGCGGGCAGCGTGGCGCGCAGGTCGCGCGGGTGGTCGACCAGCACCGGGTCGGTCTTGCCGCGCGCGCGGATGGCGCGAGCGAGCGAGCGGCCGTCCGCGCCCGCGATCGGCGCTTCGCCGGCGGGATACACCTCGGTCAGCACCAGCACGTCGACCTCGGCCAGCACGTTCGCGAAATCGTCGAGCAGGTCGCGCGTGCGGCTGTAGCGGTGCGGCTGGAACGCGACGACGAGGCGGCGATCCGGCCAACCGCCGCGGGCGGCGGCGAACACGGCGGCCAGCTCGCGCGGGTGATGACCGTAATCGTCGACGAGCAGCGCATGGCCCTGGTCGAGCGCGATTTCGCCGCGACGGTGGAAGCGGCGACCGACGCCTTCGAAGCGCGCGAGCGCGCGGGCGATGGATTCCGCGTCGACGCCGAGCTGCCAGCCCACGGCGGCCGCGGCCAGCGCGTTCTGCACGTTGTGGCGACCCGGCAGGTTGAGCGTCACGGGCAGCGTGCCCGCCATGCCCGGCAGGTGCAGGTCGAAATGCATCTCGAAACCGACCTGGCGGACGTTCGACGCCGAGACGTCGGCACCCGGTTTGTCGATACCGTAGGTCAGCATGCGGCGCGAGGTGTCCTGCGCCAGCTTCGCGGTTTCCTCGTCGTCGATGCAGAGCACGGCCATGCCGTAGAACGGCAGGCGATGCAGGAAATCGCCGAACGCCTTCTTCACCTGCGCGAAGTCGTTGTTGTAGTTCTCGAGGTGGTCCGCGTCGATGTTGGTCACCACCGCGATCACCGGCGACAGCATCAGGAACGAGCCGTCCGATTCGTCCGCTTCCGCCACCAGGTACTGGCCGGTGCCGAGTCGTGCGTTCGCGCCGGCCGCGTTGAGCTGGCCGCCGATCACGAACGTCGGATCGTAGTCCGCCTCGGCCAGCACGCTGGCGACGAGGCTGGTGGTGGTGGTCTTGCCGTGCGTACCGGCGATCGCGATACCGCGGCGGAAGCGCATCAGCTCGCCGAGCATTTCGGCACGCGGCACCACGGGAATGCGCGCGGCGCGCGCGGCGACGAGTTCCGGATTGTCCTGGCGGATCGCGCTCGACGTGACGATCACGTCCGCGCCGTCGACGTTCGAGGCTTCGTGACCGATGTGCACCTCGACACCGAGGCCGGCGAGACGGTCGGTCGTCGGCGACGGCGCCCGGTCGGAGCCGGACACGCTGTAACCGAGGTTGCATAGCACCTCGGCGATACCGCTCATGCCGACGCCGCCGACGCCGATGAAGTGGACACGGCGGAACGAGGTCATGAAATCTTCGTGGGCGCGCAAACGACCGGGCGTCATGCGGAAACCTCCATGCAGTGACGGGCAATCGTTGCTGCTGCGTCGGGCTTGGCCAGCGTGCGGGACGCATTGGCCGCGGAAAGGATGCGCTGGCGATCCAGCAGCATGTCGAACAGGACGAGCGCGAGCGCTTCGTGCGCCCCGGGTGCGTTGAGCATGGCGTCGGTCGCGATGCGCGCGCCGCCGGCGTTGACCATGGCGCGCGCGTTCACCGTCTGGTGATCGTCGACCGCGTGCGGGAACGGCACCAGCAGCGCTTCGAGGCCCGCCGCGCACAGTTCGGCGACCGTCAGCGCGCCGGCCCGGCACACGACGATGTCCGCCCACGCGTACGCGCCGGCCATGTCCTCGATGAAGGGCACGATGGTCGCCGCCACGCCCGCCTCGGTGTAGGCGGCATTGGCTTCTTCGAGCCCACGCTCGCCCGTCTGGTGCACCACTTCCGGATCGAGGGTGTCGAGGTCGGGATTGGCACGCAGGTGAGCGAGGGCCTTGGGCACGATCAGGTTCAGCGTGCGCGCGCCGAGGCTGCCGCCCAGCACGAGGATGCGCGCGCGGCCGTCGCGCCCCGCGAAGCGCTCCGCCGGAGGCGGCAGCGCGGCGATGCGGGCGCGCACCGGGTTGCCGACCCATTCGCCGTTCGGCAGGACGTTCGGAAAGCCCGTCAGCACCTTCTTGGCGAACCCGGCCAGCTTGCGGTTGGTGAAACCGGCGACGGCGTTCTGCTCGTGCACGACGAGCGGAATACCGGCCAGTCGCGCGGCGACACCGGCGGGGCCGGCGACATAGCCACCCATCGAGATCACGCAGCGCGGACGGAGCTTGCGCAGCAGTCTGAGCGAGTCGAGCAGCGCGCGGACGAGCATGAAGGGGGCCTGCACGCGGGTCTTCATGCTCTTGCCGCGCAGGCCACCGACGGACACCGTGTGCAGGTCGAGGCCATGCGCCGGCACGACGCGGGTCTCCATGCCGCCCTCGGCACCCAGCCAGGCGACGGGCACGCCGCGCGAGCGCAGCTCATCGGCGACGGCGAGACCCGGGAAGATGTGGCCGCCCGTACCGCCGGCCATGATCAGCACGGGGCCGCTCATGCGACACCGCCCGTGGGGGCCGCCGAATCGGGTACCGCGCTCGCCGGCATGCGCACGGCGGTCTGGCGCGCGTCCTCGGCGCGGTTGATCTCGAACGTCGCGCGCAGGAGCACGCCGACCATCGCGCAGGTCATCAGCACGGACGAACCGCCCGAGCTGATCAGCGGCAGCGTGAGGCCCTTGGTCGGCAGCACGCCCAGGTTCACGCCGATGGAGACCATCGCCTGGAAACCCATCATCAGCGAGATGCCGTAGGCGACGTAGCCGGAGAAGCGGTGGCCGAGTTCGACGCCCTTGAGGCCCATGTAGAGGCCACGGCCGACCAGCACCACGTAGAGGAAGATCACCAGCATGATCCCCGCCAGGCCGAGTTCCTCGGCGAGCACGGCGAGGATGAAGTCGGTGTGCGCTTCCGGGAGATAGAACAGCTTCTGCACGCTGGATCCCAGGCCCACGCCCGTCCACTCGCCGCGGCCCACCGCGATCAGCGCCTGCGTGAGCTGGAAGCCGTCGTTGAACGGGTCCTTCCACGGATCGAGGAACGACGTCAGTCGCTTGATGCGGTAGTCCTCGGCGGTCGCCGCGTAGATGAGCGCGGGAACCAGCGGCGTGCCGAGCAGCAGCAGGTTGCGCATGCGCGCGCCGGCCAGCCAGACCATGCCCACCGTGGTGGCGACCACCAGCGCGGCCGAGCCGAAGTCGGGCTGCGCGAGGAGCAGCAGCACGATGAAGCCGGCGACGCCCACGGGCTTCACCACGCCGAACAGTTCGTACTCGACGCCCTCGCGATGACGCACGAGATAGCTCGCCAGGTACGCCACGAGGATCAGCTTCACCGCCTCGACGGGCTGGAAGCTCGTCACGAGCAGGTTCACCCAGCGACGCGCACCGTTGATGCGCATGCCGAAGACCGGCAGGAACACCATCAGCAGCATGATGATGCCGATCAGCAGGAGCAGGAAGCTGTGCTTCTCGAGCGTCTTCAGCTCCGTGCGCATCGCGGCGCCCGCGAGGCACGCGCCGAGCACGAGGAAGACGAGGTGGCGCTTGAGGTAGTAGAACGCGCCCTGGTGCGAGCCGTCGGCCACGGCGATCGAGCTCGACGTGACCATCACGACGCCCAGGGCGGCCAGCGACAGCGCGGCCACGAGCAGCGGGAGATCGAAGCTTCCCCGCGGGCCCTGGCGGCGTTTCGCCTGCTTGTTGCCGAAGCCGAACATCGTTCTCAGCGCACCTTCAGGGTTGCGAGGCCAATGAGCACCAGCACGACGCTGATGATCCAGAAACGGACGATGACCCGCGGTTCGGGCCAGCCCTTCAGTTCGAAGTGGTGGTGGATCGGCGCCATGCGGAAGATGCGCTTGCCGCGCAGCTTGAAGCTGCCGACCTGCAGCATCACCGAGGCGGTCTCCATCACGAACACGCCGCCCATCACCAGCAGCACGATTTCCTGGCGCACCACGAGCGCGACGGTCCCGAGCGCGGCGCCGATCGCCAGCGCACCGACGTCGCCCATGAAGACCTGCGCCGGATAGGTGTTGAACCAGAGGAAGCCGAGGCCCGCGCCGGCCAGCGCGCTGCAGAAGATCGCCAGCTCGCCCGCGCCCGGGATCGCCGGGATGCCGAGGTATTCGGAGAACAGCTTGTTGCCGGCGAGGTAGGCGAAGATGCCCAGCGCGCCGGAGACCAGCACGCTCGGCATGATCGCCAGGCCGTCCAGGCCGTCGGTGAGGTTCACGGCGTTCGAGAACCCGACGATGATGAAATAGCCGATCACCACGAAGAGGATGCCCAGCGGGATCGCGACCTGCTTGAACAGCGGCACGTAGAGCGCCGTCTCGGCCGGGAGCTGGTGCGTGTGGTAGAGGAACACCGCGGCGCCGAGGCCGAACACCGACTGCCAGAAATACTTCCAGCGGCTGGCGAGGCCGCGGCTGTCCTTCAGCACGAGCTTGCGGTAATCGTCGTAGAAACCGATGGCGCCGAACGCGAGCGTCACCGCGAGCACCACCCACACATAGCGGTTGCCGAGGTCGGCCCAGAGCAGCGTGGCGATCGCCACGGCGAAGATGATCAGTAGGCCGCCCATCGTCGGCGTGCCCGCCTTCGACAGGTGCGTCTGAGGACCGTCGCTGCGCACGACCTGCCCGGCCTTGAGCGCGGCGAGCTTGCGGATCAGCGCGGGACCCAGCAGCAGCGACACGGCGAGCGCGGTCAGCGCGGCCATGATCGCGCGGAAGGTGATGTACTGGAACAGATGCAGCGACGTGAAGTGCCGAGCCATCCATTCCGCCAGTTCAAGCAGCATGGGATGCTCCTTCAGCGTACTTCTTCATCGCAGCCGCGACCCGGTCCATGCCGGAGGAACGCGACCCCTTCACGAGGCACGTCACGCCCTCGTGGATCTGCGCGCAGGCGGCTTCGATGAGCTCTTCCTGCGTCGCGAAATGTTGCGCACCCGCGCCGAAGGCCTCGACCGCCGCCGCGCTCTTCGCACCCGTGGCGAGCAGCCGCTCGATGCCACGTTCGCGGGCGAGGCGACCGATGCCGGCGTGCAGCCTGACGGCGTCGGGGCCGAGCTCGGCCATGTCGCCGAGGATGAGCCAGCGCTCGCCGCGCGCGAGCGCGAGCGTGTCGATGGCCGCCGCGGCGGAGCCGGGATTCGCGTTGTAGCTGTCGTCGATCAGCGTCCAGTTGCCGGGCATCGGCTCCAGGTTCAGGCGGCCCGCCATGGCGGGGACCTGCTCCAGGCCCTCGACGATGGTCTCGACGGGCACGCCCAGCGCCGTCGCGATGGCGGCGGCCGCCAGCGCGTTCGCCACGTTGTGGCGGCCCGGCATCGGCAGATGCACGTCGCCATCGCCATGCGGCGTCGACAGCACGAAGTGCGTGCCATCGATGCGCTCTTCGACGATGTCGGCACCGATGTCCGCGCGATGATCGAGCGCGTAGCGCAGGATCGTGCGCGACCCGGCGAGGTTCGCGAAGAAGCCGGCGAAGCGCTCGTCGTCGGCATTGACGATCGCGATGCCATCGGGAGGCAGCGACTGATAGAGCGCGCCCTTGGTTTCGGCGACGCCTTCGATCGTGCCCATCCGCTCAAGGTGGGCGGGCGCGATGGAGTTGACGAGGCCGATATCGGGCCGTGCGATGGCGGCGAGGTAGTCGATGTCGCCCGGCTTGCCGGCGCCCATCTCGAGGACGGCGTACTGCGTGTCCTCCGGCATCGCCAGCAGCGTGAGCGGCATGCCGATCTCGTTGTTGAAGTTGCCGGCGTTCACGTGCGTGCGGCCGTGACGGGACAGGATCGACGCGGTCAGGGTCTTCACGGTCGTCTTGCCGTTCGATCCCGTGATGCCGACGACGCGGACGTCGCGCTGCGCGCGCACCGCGCTGGCGAGATCGCCGAGCGCCGCCTGCGTGTCGTTGACGATCACCTGCGGGATCGGCGCGTCCACGGGGCGCGTGACGAGCGCCGCGACCGCGCCGCGTTCGGCGGCGGCGGCGACGAAATCATGGGCGTCGACGCGCTCGCCGGGCAGCGCCACGAAGAGGTCGCCGGCCCTGAGCGTGCGGGTGTCGATGGAAAAGCCGCCCACGTCCACGTCGGCGCCCTGCAGGCGGCCACGGGTCCAGAGGGCGACGGCGGACAGGCGCATCATGCGCGGACTCCTTTCTTGCCGGATGCCATCGCCTCGCTGGCGACGGCGAGGTCGTCGAAGGGACGCTTGCCCTCCGGACCTTCCTGATAGGTTTCGTGGCCCTTGCCGGCGATCAGAACGACGTCGTCGGCCTTCGCGTCGGCAAGCGCCAGGGCGATGGCCTGCGCGCGGTCGCGCGTCACCATGACGGTTTCGGGATGGACGAAGCCGGCGACGATCTGCGCGACGATGGCATCGCCATCCTCGGTGCGCGGGTTGTCGTCGGTGACGATGACGACGTCGGCGAGACGTTCGGCGATCGCCGCCATGAGCGGACGCTTGCCCTGATCGCGATCGCCGCCCGCGCCGAACACGCAGATCAGCCGGCCCTTCGTATGCGACCGCAGCGCCAGCAGCGCCTGCTTCAGCGCGTCGGGCGTGTGCGAGTAATCGACCACGACCAGCGGCTTGCGGCCGTCGCCACCGAGGCGACTCATGCGGCCGTTCACCGGCTGGAGCGATTCCAGCGCGGCGTGGATGCGATCGAACGGCTCACCCAGCGCGCCGAGCACGGCGGCGACGGCGAGCAGGTTGGCCACGTTGAAGCGACCAAGAAGCGCGCTGCGCACGGTGCGCATGCCCCACGGTGTCGTGAGGTTGAACGACAGGCCCTTCGCCGACGTCACGACGATGTCGGCGCGAACCTCGGCGTCCTTCTCGGTGGCGTCCGTCGCCATCGACGTGCGCAGCTTCGCCACGCCCTCGGGCAGGCCTTTCGCCAGCTTCGCGCCGAACGGGTCGTCGACGTTGACGGCGGCGGCACGCAGGCCTTCGAAGGCGAAGAGCTTCGCCTTCGCGGCGCCGTAGGCTTCCATCGTGCCGTGGTAGTCGAGATGGTCGCGCGTGAGGTTGGTGAACACGGCGACATCGAAGGCGATGGCGTTGACGCGGCCCTGCTCGAGCGCATGCGACGAGACTTCCATCGCCACGTGCGTGGCACCCGCATCGCGGAATTCGCCGAGCAGCGCCTGCATGCGGATCGCATCCGGCGTCGTGCGCTCGCCTTCGGCGATCGCGCCATGCAGGCCCGCACCGAGCGTACCGACCGTCGCCGGCTTTCGACCGAGGAACGCGAGCGCCTGCGCGACGAGCTGCACCGTGGAGGTCTTGCCGTTCGTGCCGGTGACGCCGATCACCTCGAGCGCGGCCGAGGGATCGTCGAAGAAACGTGCCGCGATGGCGCCGGTCTTCTCGCGCAGACGTTCCACCGCGAAGACCGGGACGCCCGCGTCGACGGCGTCGAACGGCGGCTCGGCGAGGATCGCGGTCGCACCGTTCGCCACGGCCTTCGCGGCGAAGGCGATGCCGTGATCCTTCGTGCCGCGCAACGCGACGAACGCGTTACCCGGCTGGATCTCCCGCGAATCGATCGCGAGGCCCGAAACAGCGAGATCGCCGGCGCCTGCGGCGTCGGCGAATCCGTCGAGCAGGTCGGCCAGACGCATCGTCATGGCACCACCTCTTCGGCGGCGCTGTCGTCGGCGGCCGGAGGCGGCGCGTTCGTCGTGCCGATGAGTCCGCCCTGGCTGGGACCGCCCGCGTACCATCGGCCGACGTTGTCCGGCGCGATGTCGAGCAGGCGCACGGCCCCTTCCATCACCTGCGCGAACGCCGGACCCGCCACCGAACCACCGAAGTAGCGACCACCCTTCGGATCGTTGATGACGACGACGGTGACGAGTCGCGGCGCGCTGGCCGGGATCATGCCGACGAACAGCGAGATGTAGTTGTTCGAGTAGTAGCCGCCGACCGAGTTCTTGTGCGACGTACCGGTCTTGCCCGCGACGCTGTAGTTGGCGACGGAAGCGAACCCGTAGCCCGTGCCGCCAGGCGACACGACGGTCTCGAGCATGCGAACGAGCTCGTGCGCGACCTCTGGCGTGACGACCTGCACCGGATCGTTGTCGGCGCCCTTGATGAAGGTCGGGGAGCGCAGCCCACCGCCATTGCCGATTGCGGCGTAACCGGTGGCCAGCTGCAGCGGCGTGACGTTGAGGTTGTAGCCGTAAGCAAGGCGCGACTTCTCGATCGGCTTCCACGTGCGACCCACCGGCAGGTAACCCGCCGCTTCGCCGGGAAAACCGCTGCCGGTGCTGTTGCCCAGCCCGAACGACTTGTAGACGCCGTAGAGGAAATCGGTGTCGAGCGTCATCGCGATTTTCGCGGCACCGACATTCGACGACTTCGTGATCACGCCGGTGGGGGTGAGCGTGCCCCAGTTATGGGTGTCGCGCACCGGATGGCCGCCCATCATCCACGTGCCCGGCGACGTCTCGATGAGCGGCGAGGTCGGCGTGTATTTGCCGCTCGTCAGCGCCGCGGCCATGGTGAAGGCCTTCATCGTCGAGCCCGGCTCCACGACGTCGGTCACCGCGCGGTTGCGGCGCTCGGACGGCGTGCTGCCGCGCACCGCGTTCGGGTTGAACGACGGCAGGTTGGCCATGCCCAGCACTTCGCCGGTGTGGACGTCCATCACCACGATCGACCCGGAATCGGCCTTGTTCTTTTCCAGGGCGTCCTTGAGCGCGCTGTACGCGAGGTACTGGATGCGGCGATCGATCGACAGCGTGAGGTCGCGGCCCGGCTGCGGCTCGCGAAGCAACTCGACGTCCTGCACCACGTGCCCCATGCGATCGCGGATCACGCGCTTCGCGCCCGGCTTGCCGGCCA
Organism: Luteibacter sp. UNC138MFCol5.1; assembly: GCF_900110505.1. Taxonomy (GTDB): domain Bacteria; phylum Pseudomonadota; class Gammaproteobacteria; order Xanthomonadales; family Rhodanobacteraceae; genus Luteibacter. The sequence continues at coordinate 970,505 of NZ_FODZ01000001.1, read as the reverse complement.
GCCATTCGTCGAACGCGAGTTCCAGGCCCTCCTGGCCGTGGTCGTCGATGTTGGTGAAGCCGAGGATGTGGCTGTTCACCGCGCCCGACGGGTAGTAGCGGCGGTACTCGCGCTGCGCGGCGATGCCGGGAATCTTGAGGTCGACGATCGCCTGCGCGTCCTCGGGGCGCAGCTGGCGCGCGATGTACATGAACTCCTTGTCGGCGCGCTGCGCGATCTTCTGCTTGAGGTCGTCGGCATCGACGTGCAGCGCTTTCGCGAGCTCCGGAATGCGGTCCTCGTTCTCGAGCACTTCCGGCGGATTGGCCCAGATGGACGCCACCGGCGTCGAGACGGCCAGCGGCTCGCCGTTGCGGTCGAAGATCGTGCCGCGCGACACGGCGATGGGCATCTCGCGCAGGAAGCGCGCGTCGCCCTGGTCCTGATAGAACTGCTTGCGGACCACCTGCAGGTCGAACGCGCGCACGACGAGGCCCGAGGCCGCGACGCAGAGCACGGCGACGATGACAGTCATGCGCTTGCGCGGGCTCGGGCCCTGGCCGCGACGGCGGGTGGGCACGACCGGCTTGCCGTGACGGGCCCTCATCGGCGCACCAGCTGGATGTCCTGCGGCTTCGGCGTGAGCATGCCGAGCTTGCCGCGGGCGTCGGCGTCGATGCGGCTGGGTTCGGCGTAGGTGGCCTGCTCCAGTTCGAGGCGACCGTATTCCACACCCAGGTCGTCTTTCTGCGCCTGCAGCTTCGAGAGCTCGATGAACAGCTGGCGGCTCTCGTGGCGCGTCCACACCACGCCGATCGCGCTGGCGATGACCGCCAGCAGCAGGATCGAGAGGCAGATTGCGCCGAAGACCTTCATGCGAGTTTCTCCGCGATGCGCAGCACGGCGGAGCGCGAACGCGGGTTCGCGGCGACTTCGGCGTCGGAAGGGAAGATGGCCTTGCCCACCGGCTTGAGGCGGGCCAGCTTCGCTTCCGTCGGCGGCGCGCGGCGACTGCCCTGCACGCGTCCTTCGTGCGAGCGGATGAACTGCTTGACCGTGCGATCTTCCAGCGAATGGAAGCTGATAACGGCGAGCCGTCCGCCGACCTTGAGAAGCTCGAGGGCGGCGTCGAGGCCACGTTCGACGGATTCCAGCTCGGCGTTGACGCGGATGCGCAACGCCTGGAAGGTGCGTGTCGCGGGGTTCTTGCCGGGCTCGCGACGACCCACGCAGCGAGCCACCAGCTCGGCGAGTTCGCCGGTGCGCAGGATGGGCGCGGTCGCGCGACGCTCGACGATGGCCTTCGCGATGCGTCGGCTGAAGCGCTCTTCGCCGAAGGTCCACAGCACGTCGGCGATCTCGGTCTCGTCGGCGTCGCGCAGGAAGTCGGCGGCGCTGATGCCGCGCGTCGTGTCCATGCGCATGTCCAGCGGCGCGTCGGCCATGAAGCTGAAGCCGCGGCTGGCGTCGTCGAGCTGCGGCGACGACACGCCCAGGTCGAGCAGGATGCCGTCGAGGCCGCCTTCGAGCGCAGACCACTCGCCCATGGTGGCGAAGTTGTCGTGGCGGAGCGCCACGCGGGCATCGGTGGCGAGACCGGCTTCGGCGACCGCGATCGCGGTCGGGTCGCGGTCCATCAGGTAGAGGCGGCCGGCGTCGGAGAGACGGGCAAGGATCGCCCGGGCGTGCCCGCCCCGGCCGAATGTCCCGTCCAGATAACGCCCGTTCTCGCGCAAGGCGAGGCCCTCCACCACTTCGTCGAGCATCACAGGGATGTGCACATCGCGCCCCGCCGTCGCCACATCCCACTCCCGTTCCACCGAAAACCTCGAATTAGTTCGTCACAACCGTAGTTCCGCCATGTCGTCGCTGATCTCGTCCTCGCCGATCGTCTGGCGGATCTTCGCGAGGTGAGCCTGTTCGCTCCACAGCTCGAACTTGTTGCCCATGCCCAGCAGCACCGCTTTTTTTTCTATGCCCGCCGCCGCGCGCTGACTCGATGGAAGGAGGATGCGGGCCGCCCCGTCGGGTTCGACGATCGCCGCGGCACCCACCAGCTTCATCTGCAACGCGCGATGGACGGCCTTCACGCTGGGCAGCGCGTTGACCTGATCGCGCACCTGCTCCCACTCCGCGTACGGGAAGATCCAGAGGCAACCGGTCTCGAAGGGGTTGTAGGTGACGACCAGACGATTCGCGCAGGCGACGGCCACCTGATCCCGATACGAAGTCGGAATCGTCAGACGACCCTTGTCGTCGACCGTGATGGCTGTCTCGCCCTGGAACATATTCGTTGGTTGCCCCACCAAATCCCACGATTTCACACTGGGGCCCACGATAGTCTCGCCCCCTGAGACTGTCAAGGAATTTTTTCTTGTGAATCAAGGAGAAAGCTCACGTTCATCACCATTTCCAGCCGTTTCTGAGGAACGGGCGCAAGGTGATTGAATCGTTGGGGTTTTTTGCGATGGACTTCGCGCTTTCGGGAGGCAGGTGAAGGGCAATTCACGCAGGCCGATGAACTCACGTTCATGGAAGATGGGGGAAATCGCCGCAGAAACGAGTGAAGCGCGCTGGCGCCCGAATGGGCGCTCGAGGCAAGCACCCATTCGCGCGCCAGCGCTTCCCACATACCGCGAAGAAGTTGGAGTCGGCCGATAAGCCGGGTTCTGTGCGTCTTGCGACGTGACAGTCATTCTTCTCGGCCTGGCGTCGCCGCCAGGCTCTAGCAACCTACCCGGGAACGACGCGGGCCGCGTCATGGTTCCCTTATTTGGTCTTGCTCCGGGTGGGGTTTACCGTGCCGTGCGACGTTAGCCCCGCACGCGGTGCGCTCTTACCGCACCCTTTCACCCTTACCTGATCCCCTCGCGGGGCCATCGGCGGTCTGCTCTCTGTTGCACTGGCCGTCAGCTCACGCTGCCCAGGCGTTACCTGGCACCCTGCCCTGTGGAGCCCGGACTTTCCTCGAAACGCACACGGCGTCTCGCGACTGTCTGGCCGACTCCGTGGGGGAGTATAGCGGGGGGAGGGGGATCGCGGTGCGCGGGCGTAAGGGAAACTGGGCGCGGCGCGGCACGGGTGGGAGATGGGGGATGGGAATGGGGGGCGTGATCCCGGCGAACGCCCGAGGGGACCGGAAGCCGCCCGTCGGCGTCGTGGCCGGCGCGGAATGTCCAGCACCCTCATGCGCCCGCCGGCTCTGTCGCCCCCAATTCCCAACCCCCACCCCCCACCCCCCACCCCCCAACTCCCGCCCCATCCCACCAGCCGCACCCTACAATCCCCCTCCCGCCCCACCCAACGAACCTCCTCATGTCCCAGCCCCGCCCCGGCACCCTGCACGTCGTCGCCACGCCGATCGGTCACCGCGACGACATCGGCGCGCGCGCGATCGAGACGCTGCGGCGCGTGGCGGTGATCGCGGCGGAGGACACGCGACATACGCGTCCTCTGCTCCAGCACCTGAACATCGACACGCCGCTGGTCGCGCTGCACGACCACAACGAGCGCACTGCCGTCGACGGCCTGGTCGAGCGCCTGCGCGGCGGCGACGACGTCGCGCTGGTTTCGGACGCGGGCACGCCCCTGATCAGCGATCCGGGTTTCCGGCTGGTGCGCGCCGCGCGCGCGGCCGGCCTTCGGGTGAGTCCCGTGCCGGGACCCAGCGCGGTGATCGCCGCCCTGTCGGTGGCGGGCCTGCCGAGCGACCGGTTCGTGTTCGAGGGCTTCCTGCCCGCGAAAGGCGGCGCACGGCGTTCGCGCCTGACCGAACTGGCCGGCGAATCGCGCACGCTGATCGTCTACGAGTCCTCGCATCGCATCCTCGAATCGCTGCAGGACATGCGCGACGTCTTCGGCGCCTCGCGCGAAGCGGTCGTGGCGCGTGAACTGACCAAGATGTTCGAAACCGTGCTCGACGGCACGCTGGAGGCGCTGGTGGCGGCGGTGGCCGCCGATCCGAACCAGCAGAAGGGCGAGTTCGTGGTGATGGTGGCCGGCCGCGACGCCGGCGAGGACGAGCGCCTCGCCGAGGGCCTGCGGGTGTTCGGCATCCTCAAGGAGGAACTGCCACCCGCCAAGGCCGCCAAGCTCGCCGCGGCGATCACCGGCGCGCCGCGGAAGGCGCTCTACGGACCGTAGGAGCGCGCCCTGCGCGCGACATCTTTTCGCGAGGAGCCGCAGGGCGGCCGCTTCCGCCTCCACGCCGGCCTCGCAAACCGATGGGCTATGATCCTGTCGTTTCGGCGCCGCCAGGGGCGTCACCGCGCAGCCAAGGAATCCTTTCGATGCGATCGATCCGTGCCACCACCCTCGGCATCCTGCTTTCCGCCGGCCTCGCCGGCTGCGTGACGCAGGGCGGCGTCCAGCATGGCACGGCGCCGTCGGGCGAAGCGACGCAAGCGGCGCAGACGCTCTACATCAAGGGTCAGTTCGACCAGGCGGCGCAGGCGTACCTCGCGCTCGCCGCGCAGGACGCCACGCACCGCGACTACTACAAGCTGCTTGCCGCGGAGTCCTACCGGCAGGAAGGCGCGCTCGACCGCGCCGCGCCGGTCGTCGCCGACGTGCGCCGCTCCCGCCTCGAAGGCGAGGATGCCCTGCGCCTCGACGCCCTGCGCGCCGAGATCGCCCTGAAGAACAACGACGCGAAGACGGCGCTCTCCCTCACGGGCAAGCCGGCGACGCGCGTGTCGCCGCAGATCGACCAGCGCCTCGCCGAACTGCGCGCACGATCGCAGGCCGCCGCCGGCGATCCCTGGAGCGCCGCGCAAACCCGGGTCGAGCTCGACGGGCAGCTCCGCGGCATCGACCGGGAGGAAAACCGCAAGCAGATCCTCGCGTTGCTCACCGGCCTGGGCGCTCAGCCGCTCGCCGACCGCGGCGCCGCTCTCGCGGCGAACGATCCGCTGAAGCCGTGGGTGGTCGAGGCGCAGTCCCAGCTGGGCAGCATCACCCGCTCGCCGGCCGTGCTCGACCAGGCGGTCGGCACCGTCAGCGGCGATAAGGGCGTGCGCGAAGGCTACAAGGTGCCGACCAAGGTCGCGCTGCTGCTGCCGCTGTCGGGTCCGCTCGCCGGCGCGGGCGCCGCGATCCGCGATGGCTTCTTCACCAATTACATCGAGGCGGCGCATACCGACGCGCCGCGCCCCGAGGTGGTGGTGTACGACTCCGGCAACGACGCGGCCCATGCGGTCGCCGCGTACGACAAGGCCGTCGCGGAAGGCGCGCGCTTCGTCGTCGGCCCGCTCAACCGCGACGGCGTCTCCGCCATCTTCGCCAAGGGCGCCCTGCCCGCGCCGATGCTCACGCTCAATTACCCGAACGACAACCGCAACCTGCCGCCGGCGGGTGCGAACGAGTTCGGCATGCTGCCGGAGACCGAGGGTGCCCAGGTCGCCGATCACATGGCCGACCGCGGCATCCGCACGGCGACCGTCATCGTCTCGACGGACGATTTCGCGCGCCGCGCCGGCAACGCCTTCAAGGCCGAGTGGCAGGCGCGTGGCGGCACGCTCGCAGGTCAGGTGACGCTCGATTCGGCGAGCATCGATTTCGCTTCGCAGCTTTCGGAGCCGGTCGGCGAGGATCCGGCGACGAGCGGCGTGTTCATCAGCATGAAGCCCCAGCAGGCGCGCCTGCTCCTGCCGCAGCTGCGCCTGGCCAAGAACACGCTGCCGGTGTTCGCCACGTCGCACGTGTACGGCGGCGGCGACGATCCCTCCGCCGACCGCGACCTCGACGGCGTGGAATTCTGCGACGCGCCGTGGCTGTTCGACGCGCAGCCGGGCCTGCCCCGCCGCGCGGAACTCGGCAACGCCATTCCGGCGACCAAGGGCGTCACCGCGCGCCTGTTCGCGTTCGGCATGGATGCGTGGGGGCTGGTGCCGTACATCGACTGGATGCGCGGCCATCCCGGCAGCTACCTGCCGGGCGCCACGGGCCAGCTGGTCGCCGACGAGTTCGGACGCGTGCGTCGCGTACTCATCTGGGCGCGCTTCGCCGACGGCGTCGCACGTCCGGTCGCGGGTAGTCTCGAGCTCGAAGCGCCGGCCGCGGCCCCGACCGTGGAAAGCGGCGGCGGCTGATCCCTCGCCGGCGCGGGCCTGCAACGAGGTTCGCGTGACAACGAAGATCCCACCCCGCCGCGCCACCGGTGACCGTTTCGAAGCGGCGGCGCGGCGATTTCTCGAAGCCCGCGGCCTGCGCGTCGTGCAGACCAACTTCAACTGCCGTCACGGCGAGATCGACCTCGTCATGCGGGACGGCGACACGGTGGTGTTCGTCGAGGTGCGCTATCGCCGCGGCCAGGCTTTCGGCGGCGCGGCGGCGTCGGTCACCGCGGCGAAGCGACGCCGCGTGATCAGCGCGGCGCACGTATGGATGGCGGGGCGACCCTACGATGCGCGCCGCCCCTGTCGGTTCGACGTCCTGGCGTTCGAGGGCGACCGGGTGGAATGGATTCCGAACGCGTTCGAGGCGTGAACGCGCATCGCTCGGCTCGATCCTGCTCCGTAGGAGCGCGCCCTGCGCGCGACATCGTTTCGCGAGGGCCGCCGGGCCTGAGCTCACAGCCTTAAAACATGTCGCGCGCAGGGCGCGCTCCTACGCCACGAGCATGGGCGATGGGGCCGCTCAGGCGGACGCCAGGAAATCCTCGCGGGTCAGGGTCGCCAGTTCCGCCACGGTGTCGACGACGATGTCCGGCGGGGTCTCTTCGAGTTCCTTGCCGGCGGCCGCCGCGTAGTGACCCTGCTTCACGAACACCGTGGTCACCTTGTCGCCGAGCAGCTTCTTCAGCGCCACCAGGATGCGCGGCTTGTCGTCGACCATCACGTAGTGGTCCGCGGGATAGCGGCGCCGCATGTCGTCGAGCATCTCTTCCTTGTGCACGTAGATCAGCACGTCCTCGCGGAAAAGGTCCCACAACCCCGCGCGGCGGATCTTGCGCGGCTGGAAGACGGTGTCGCCGTCGGACATGATCACTGGCCGACCGAGGGTGCGCAGGTGCGCGATCGCCTCCGGCACGCCAGGAAAGCGGCGCTCGTCGAACGGGTAGTCGAGCAGGAAGAACGACAGCGCCATGTAGGCCGGACTGCTTTCCTTGCCACGCAGCCGCTGCAGGGCGCCGAGGTAATCGGCGTAACCCACCTCGGCGCGGATCGACTTGTCGATGGCCGTGTAGCGTGCGCGCCCGTCCTCTCCGAGCTCGCTCTCGAGGCGCGCCGCCAGATCGGCGCTGAAACGGTCGTTGTCGATCAGCGTGTTGTCGACGTCGAACAGGAAGACGATGGCATCGTGGGTGGACACGGGAAATCCTTGCACGGGAACGATCACCGCTATATGGGGACGCCAAGTGTCGACGGAAGATGCCGCTTGCGTATTGTAGGAGCGCACCTGGGCGCGATGGGTGCTCGCGGCAAGCACCCATCGCGCCCAGGTGCGCTCCTACAGACAGACCTCACGCCCGGCGGGGCGGCACCAGCGAAAGGCGCTTGCCGCCCGTGGCCTTCGGCGCCAGCAGGCGCTCGATCTCGTCCGGCGGCAGCGGCCGGGAATACAGGAACCCCTGCCCTTCCTGGCAACCTGCGCGCACGAGGAACTCGTGCTGGCCTTCCGTCTCGATGCCTTCGGCGATGGTGTGCAGGTCGAGGCTGCGGGCGATGGCCACCATCGCCTCGGTGATCGCGACGTCGTTGCCGTTCGTGGGCAGGCCGGTGACGAACGAACGGTCGATCTTCAGGTACGCCACGGCCGGCAGCTTCAGGTAAGCCAGCGACGAATAACCGGTGCCGAAATCGTCGATGGCAACGGCGACGCCGAGATTGTGCAGGGCCTGCATCGCGCGCTCGGTGTCTTCGCCAAGGCGCAGGATCGCGCTTTCGGTCAGTTCGACGAGAAGACGGCTCGGTGGCACGCCCGTCGCACGCAGCGCCTGACTGATCCCCTGCAGGAAGTCCGGGTGACCGAACGATCCCGCGGACACGTTGACCGCCATGCGCAACGGCGGGAGCCGCGCCTCGTCCCAGCGGACGAGCTGGCGGCAGGCGTGTTCGAGCACCCACTGGTCGATCTGGCGGATCAGGCCGAGGCTCTCGGCGATGGGGATGAACTCGTCCGGGCCGACGTTGCCGCGATCCGGATGGCGCCAGCGGATCAGCGCCTCGACCGCCACGATGCGGCCCGTCTTCATCTCGATGCTGGGCTGGTAGACGAGGTGGAACTCGTTGCGGACCAGCGCCTGGCGCAGCTCGGAGGCGAGCTTGAGGCGGCGGCGCGCGTCCGCGTGCATCTTCGGCGTGTAGAAGCGCAGCGCGTTGCGCTCTTCGGTCTTGGCCACGTACATCGCGGCATCGGCGTTGGCGATGAGCGTGACGGCGTCGTTGCCGTCGAGCGGGTAGCCGGCGATGCCGATGCTCGCGCTGACGAAGAGCTCGTAATCGCCCAGATCGAACGGACGCGAGAGCGCGGCGAGCATGGCCTCGGCCACGAGCAGCGCTTCCTCGCGCGAACGCAGGTCGGCGAGCAGCACCGTGAATTCGTCGCCACCGATGCGGCCCGCGACGTCGTGCGGCGCGAGCTGCGCGCGGATGCGTTCCGCGACGCGCATCAGCAGGGCGTCGCCGATCGCGTGGCTGTAACTGTCGTTGACGACCTTGAAGGCGTCCAGGTCGACGAACAGCACGGCCACCGCGCCGCGCTCGTGCGCGGCGCGCGTGATCGCCTCCGCGCAGCGGCGCTCGAACTCGGAGCGCGTGACCAGGCCGGTGAGCGGATCGTGCGTGGCGAGGTGCTGCAGGCGCTGGCGATCGGCCTTGCGCGCCGTGATGTCCGAGACCACCGCGACGTAGTGCTGCGGACGCCCTTCGCGGTCGCGGATGGTGCTGATGCTCATCAGTTCGGGATAGGTGCTGCCGTCGGCGCGGCGGCTCTCCACCTCGCCCAGCCAGTTCTCCCCGCGAGCGATGTCCTCCCACAGCGTCTGCGGCAGCGGTCGGCCGTCGGGCAGCGTGCGCGTCGCGTCGAAACGCGTGCGCCGAAGCGCGTGCGGCGGGAATCCGGTGAGCTTGGTATGGGCCATGTTGACCGTGGTCACGCGACGATCGGCGTCGGCGATGATCACGCCCTCGGCGATGCTCGCCAGCGCTTCCGCGGCGATCTTGCGCTCCTGCTCCATGGCGACGCGGTCGGAGATGTCGCGCACGATCGCCTGCGACACCTCGCGCGAACCCCACGAGACGAGGCTGCTGTGCGTTTCCACCGGCCGCAGGCCGCCGTCGGCCGTCCGCAGGTGCCCTTCGCCCGCCAGCGCCGATCCTTCCACGAACAGGCTGGACAGTTCGATGCCGATGAGATCGGCGCGGTTGCATCCGAGCCACGTCGCGGCGCGATCGTTGGCGTCGAGGATCCGGCCGCTTTCCTGGTCCACCATGAAGATGGCGTCGGCGGCGCTGTCGAACAGCAGGCTGTAGCGCTCCTCCGTGCCGCGGATGCCGGCCAGGATGCGCTGCGCGAGGCGCAGCCAGAGCAGCGAGGCGAGGGCCGCCACCCCGAGCACCGTGAAGAAGAGGACGCGCCCGAGCCAGGAGGCGCCGTTGGCGATGTAGAGCGAGAACGCCTTCGCCCGTGGTTCGATCGTGTTGTTCAGCGCCGCGATGCGCGCGCGCTCGGCCACGATCGCCTCCGGGGAGGGCGTGCCCGTACCCCAGGCGCGCTCGAGGCGGTTCGCGGTGGCGTCGAGCGCCAGGAGGCTGCCGTCGACGGAGCGCCACTCGGTGACGGCCTCGCGGACGTACGGCAACCCGGAGAAATACTGGAAGATGAAGACCATGCCCGGAATGGCCTCGCGGATCACCCCGCCCCTGGCGAAGGCCTCCTCGACCTCGGCATGCGAGAAGTCGCCGCTGGCGATCGCGTCGCGGGCCCAGCGATCGGCCACGAGGACCGCGTAGTTCCGGCGGAACCCCGCCAGGTCGGAGGGGCGGCCATGACCGGCATATTCGTCCAGGTCGATGACCGCCTGTTTCTGCGCTTTCGACCAGAGACTCTCGCCGTTGAGGAAACCGGCGAGAGTCACCTGGGTCTGGACCGCCACCCACGTCAGGGCCAGCACGAGCCCGACGACAGCCACCAACGCCCATGCCAGGGGCCGGAGGCGCCTGGTCAGGAGTTGATGATGACTGGCTTCGAACCGCATCGAACCCTCATTGATCGATCAAACGGACGTGATAGTGCGCCAGAAGGCGTCCAACTTGCGAGTTACGCGGCCGCCTCGTTCCACTTGCGGACCGTCCCGGCCCCGTCCATGCAGCGATCCAGCGTGATGCTCATGCTGACGTAGCTGCGCCGGACGCATTCCTTGATGTGCTCGATCTGGTCGGCCGGGGGGTTGGTCCCCATCAGCGTGCAGACGATCTCCAGTGCTTCCCACGGATGGGTATCGTCATACGCGGCGTGAAGCTGAAGCCAGCGAAGGCCGGCTTTGCGGCCGGAAATCGGCAAACTTTCCGCGTACGTCTTGCTTTCATAGATCAACTGGGACCAATCGCCGGTCGCCCCCTCCACCGCGTAGTTCGTCGCGGCGATGCCCGCGGCCAGCGAATCGTTGCGGCTCACCTCCTCGCACCAGTCGGCCAGGGCCTGGGTGCCCTTCGGCGGCTCGGCCGACAGCACCTCCTCGCGGGACACCCCCGCGCTCTCCGCCCAGTTCAGCCAGTACTCCGCATGGTTCTGCTCCACCCGGATGTTGCGGACGAGCCAGCGCCGGGCGAGGTCGTCGCCGGCACTGCGGCCGTAACGGGTCTTCAGGAGGCTGTGCGACATGTACCCCGGAAAGCGCTCGATGACGGGCCAGACGCCGACCATGAAGTTACGGGTGGTCTGCGGGTCGAGCGTGGCGGCGCGCATGGCGTCCCACATCTCATGCTCCACGATACCCCGCCGCGCATCCGCACAGGAAGACACCATGTCCTGTGCCCAGATCGGATAGCTGGCGATGTCGGTCTGCGAGCCGGTCAGTTCGAAACGTGCGTTCATATAGATCTCCCTAAAGATCTTCTGCCAATGATGGATAGGCGGACCCGGGCGACCCGCGGCCCGCCCTCCCGGCGCCGTTGCGGCACCGGAAGACCATTAGGGCACATCCCCCCGGCCGCTTTCGTGGAACGGACGGAACCGGGCCTAGTCCATCGGTCATGGACAAAAGTGCGGAGGGGAGGTCTATCGTGGGCTCCCCAACCACCTAGGGATTCGTCCATGGCCACCATCCACCGGCTCCTCGCCGCCTCGATCGCCTGCGGCCTCGCCTCCACGGCCGCCCTCGCGGCCGACGCGCCCTCCGGCATCGACCTGAAGGGCATCGACCGGGCGGTGAAGCCGGGCGACGACTTCAACGGTTACGCCAACGGGGCCTGGGAGAAGACGGCGCAGATTCCCGCCGACCGTGCCAGCACGGGCGTGTTCCTCGAGGTGTTCCAGAAGGCCGAGAAGCGCAACGCCGAACTGATCAAGGCCGCCGGCGAGGGCAACCCGGCGGCGGGAAGCGAGCAGCGCCTGATCGCGGACTACTACAAGGCGTACATGGACGAGGCGGGCATCGAGAAAGCCGGGCTGAAGCCGCTGGAACCGGCGCTGGCCGCCATCGACGGCATCAAGGACAAGACGGCCCTGGCCACGGCGCTGGGCGCGCAGCTGCGCGCCGATGTCGATCCGATCAACGCGACCAACCTCGATACCGAGCACCTGCTGGGGCTGTTCGTGGCGCAGGGCCTCGAAGACCCGTCGAAGAACGTGCCCTACCTGCTGCAGGGCCGCCTCGGCATGCCGAACCGCGATTACTACCTGAAGACCGACAAGGACATGGTCGAGACACGCGAGAAATACGCCGCCTACGTCCAGGCGATCCTGACCCAGGCCGGCACGCCCGACGCCGCGGGCAAGGCGAAGGCCGTCCTCGCGCTGGAGACGAAGATCGCGCAGGCCCAGCTGTCGATCGTCGAGAGCGAGGACATCCACAAGGCGAACAATCCGTGGCCGCGCACCAGCTTCGCGACCAGGGCGCCCGGTCTCGACTGGAACGCCTACTTCAAAGCCGCGGGGCTCGACGACCAGCCGACCTTCATCGTCTGGCAGCCGGCCACCGTGACGAAGTTCGCCGCGCTCGTCGCCAGCGAACCGCTCGACACCTGGAAGGCGTGGCTGCGCTTCCATGCGATCAACGAGAACGCATCCGGACTGCTGCCGAGGGCGTACGACGAGCTCTCGTTCGGGTTCTACGGCAAGACCCTCACGGGCACGCCGAAACAGCGCGACCGCTGGAAGCGCGGCGTGAGCCGCACGAACGTCGACCTCGGCGACGCCGTCGGGCAGATCTACGTGAAGCAGTACTTCCCGGCGTCGTCGCGCAAGGAAGTGCAGGACATGGTCGCCAACATCCTGAAGGCCTTCGACCAGCGCGTCGACACGATCGAATGGATGTCGGCCGCCACCAAGCAGAAGGCGAAGGCGAAGATCGCGACCATCAAGGTCGGCGTCGGCTACCCGGACACCTGGCGCGACTACTCGAAGGTCGTCATCAAGCCGGACGACGCGCTCGGCAACCACGAGCGCGCCGAGCTCGCCGAGTACCGCCACCAGGTCGCGAAGCTGGGCAAGCCCGTCGATCGCAACGAATGGTGGATGACGCCGCAGACCGTCAACGCCGTGAACCTGCCGTTGCAGAACGCCCTCAACTTCCCGGCGGCGATCCTCGAAGCGCCGTTCTTCGATCCGAAGGCCGACCCGGCCGCGAACTATGGCTCGATCGGTGCCGTCATCGGCCACGAGATCAGCCACAGCTTCGACAACACGGGCGCCGAGTTCGACGCCCAGGGGCGCCTCGCGAACTGGTGGACGCCGGAAGACGAGAAGCACTTCAAGGAAGCCGGCCAGAAGCTCGTCGCGCAGTACAACCAGTACGAGCCCCTGCCGGGCCTGCACATCAACGGACAGCAGACCCTGGGCGAGAACATCGCCGACGTGTCGGGCCTCGCGATCGCGCACGCAGCCTACAAGGAAAGCCTGGGCGGCAAGCCCGCGCCGGTGATCGACGGCCTGACCGGCGACCAGCGTTTCTTCCTCGCGTTCGCGCAGTCGTGGCGCAGCAAGACGCGCGACGCGGCCCTGCGCCAGCAGGTGATCGGCGACGGTCACTCGCCCGGTCCCTACCGCGCGCAGACCGTGCGCAACCTCGATCCCTGGTACGACGCGTTCAAGCCGGCGCCGGGCGAGAAGCTGTACCTCGATCCGAAGCAGCGCGTGCGGATCTGGTAGCGTCACCCCCGGCGGATGCGGCGCTCGATCGCGCCGAGCACCGCATCCACGCTCAGTGCGAGCGCGCCGACCAGCAGCGCGCCCTGCACCACGTAGGCGGTGTTGTTGCCGACCAGTCCTTCGACGATGGGCGAGCCCAGCGTGGTCGCGCCCACCGCGGAACCGATCGTCGCCGTCCCCACGCTCACGATGGCGGACAGTCGCACGCCGGCCATGATGGGCCCCGCCGCCAGCGGCAGTTCCACCTCGCGCAGGCGGCGCCAGCGCCCGTAACCCATGCCGTCGGCGGCGTGCAGCGTCGCGGCCGGCACGTGTTCGAGCCCGGCGATCGTCTGACCGAGGACGGGCAGCACGCCATAGAGCACGAGCGCGAGCAGCGTGGGCGCCGCGCCGAAGCCCAACAGCGGCACCGCGATCGCGAGGACGGCGACGGGCGGGAACGTCTGGCCGATCACGGCGACGGCGCGCACGGTCGGCAGCAGCGAGCGCCCGGACGGGCGCGTGGCGAGGATACCGAGCCCCAGACCGATCGCCACGGCGAACAGCGTGGCGATCGTCACCAGCGCCAGATGCGCGAGCGTCAGAGCGCCGAACGACGTGCGCGTGTACAGCGGATGCGAGAGCTCCGGTAGCCAGGCGTGGAACCACGGACCGGATCGCGGCAGCACGAACAATAGCGACGCGAGCACCGCCAGCGGTGCGGCGACGCGTATCACGCCATGCGTATGCCGGGCTTTCGTCACGGTCCGTTCGCCACGAGGTCGGCGAGGACGATCGCGCCGACACGCTCGCCCCGCGAGTTCACCGGCAGCCGATCGCGCCGCTGCGCCAGCATGGCCGCGAGCGCGTCCTGCAACGAATCGGCCACGTCCACCGCCTCGCCTTCCGCGGGCTCGCCGACGCGCATGCTGTCGCGCACGGTGCGCACTGCGAGTTCGCGCAGCCGGGCCCGCGTGCCGCCGACGAAGTCGCGGACGCGGTCGTTGGCGGGACGATGCAGGAGATCGAGCGGCGCCCCCACCTGCGCGATCCTTCCGTCCAGCATCAACGCCACGCGATCGCCGAGCCGGAACGCTTCGTCCATGTCGTGCGTGACGAACAGGATGGTCGTTCCCGTATCGCGCTGGATCGCCTTCAGACTGCCCTGCAGCGACTCCCGCGTGATGGGATCGAGCGCGCCGAACGGTTCGTCCATCAACACGATGCGCGGCCGCGCCGCGAGCGCCCTCGCCACGCCCACGCGTTGCTGCTGCCCGCCCGACAACGTGGCGGGATAGCGATCCGCGATGCCGGGCTCGTCGAGCCGGAGGAGTTCGACGAGTTCCGTCACGCGCGCGCGGATGTCGCCCTCCGGCCAGCCGAGGAGGCGAGGGACCGTCGCGATGTTCTCGCCCACGGTGCGATGCGGGAACAGACCCACCGACTGGATGGCGTAACCGATACCGCGGCGCAGCGTCTCGACGTCGCGCGAAAGCACGTCCTCGCCGTCGATGCGCACCGCGCCCGCGTCGACCGGCACGAGCCGGTTCACCGTGCGCAGCAGCGTGGACTTGCCCGAGCCGGACGGACCGACGAGGACGAAGAACTCGCCGTCGTCGATGCGCAACGACAGGTCGTCGATCACGAGGTGCCCGCCGAAGCGCTTGGTTACGTGGTCGAACTCGATCATGCGCGACGCTCCGTCCATGCGAGGACAGCCTGAAAGACGAAATCCACCAGCAGCGCCAGCACGATGATGGCGAGCGTGCCCAGCAGCACCATGTCGGTGGCTCCCTGTCCGATCCCGAGGAAGACGAAACGCCCGAGCCCGCCCGCGCCGATCAGCGCGGCGACGGCGGCGAGACCGATCGTCTGCACCGCGACGATGCGCAGGCCGGCCAGCAGCACCGGCCATCCCAGCGGAAGCTGCACGCGCATGAGCAGCTGCGTGCGACTCATGCCGAGGCCGCGCGCGGCGTCGCGTGTATCGGCCGGCACGGCATCGAGGCCGGCGGCGGTGTAGCGCACGACGGGAAGCAGGGCGTAGAGCCACAGCGCGAAGACCGCGGGCGCGGCGCCGGTGCCGCCGAAACCCAGGGTGCCGAGCGCCGGCCACGCGCGCGCGAGCCACGCGAAGGGTCCGATCAGCAACGCGAACAGGGCGAGCGACGGAACGGTCTGCAGGAAGGCGAGAATGCCGACGACGACGCCATCGGCGCGTCGCCTCCGCCAGACCCACCAGCCCAGCGGCGCCCCCGTCAGCAACGCCAGCACGAGCGTGGTCCCTGCCAGTCGCAGATGTTCCGCGACGGCGGCCGCGAACGGTGCGCGCTGCGCCCGCCATTCGCGGACGAGCGAGAGTCCGTCGAACGCGCCGGCCGCCGCGAGAACGACGATGGTGAAACCGGCCACGATCCACGCGGCGACCTGCACCGCCGGACGCCGGCCGCGCAGGCCGTCGAGCAGGAGCAGCGCGGCGGCGAGCCACATCAGCCAGAACCCCGCACCGGGCTGCACCCGCGTCGTCGCCGACGCGTCCGAAAGGATGCGCTGGGCTTCCGCGCCGGCGAGCCACGGCAGCCCCGCGATCCCAAACCAGGCGGTGGCCGTGACGACGACGCGCTGCATGGGAATGCGGACCGCGGTGACGGCGATGACGGCAAGCCAGGCCGCGGCGAGCGGCCAAGCGAGCGGACTGACGGCGTGACCCGAGAGCAGGCGGTTCGGGGCGACGTGCAGGAAAGGCAGGCACGCCGCCGCGACGAGCGCCATCGCGGACAGCACGAATACCGGCAGCGCCCGCGACATCATTTCAACAGCCCCTCCGACCGCAGGTAATCCGCCGCGACCGCTCCCGCGTCCTCGCCACCGATCTGCGTCCGCGCGTTCAGCCGCCGAAGCACGTCCACCGTCAGCGGACGGAACGCCGCCTCCAGCGCCGCGCGCATCGCCGGGTGGGCCTGCAACACCGCCTCGCGAACGACCGGCGCGGGCTGGTACACCATCTCCACGTGTTTCGGATCGTCGAGCACGACCAGTCCGGTGACCGCGATCGCGCCGTCCGTCGAATAGACCATGCTCGCGTTCACACCCGACGTACCCTCGGCGGCCGCCTTGATGGTCGCGGAGGTATCCCCGCCCGCCAGCACGAGCAGCTGGTCGCCGCGCAGCGCGAATCCGTAGGCGGACTGGAACGCGGGCAGCGCCGCGTCGCTCTCCACGAACTCGGCGGAACCGGCGAGGAGGACGTCGCCCCCGCCCGTCACCCAGCGCGCGAAGTCCACGAGGCTGCGCAGACCGCGACGTTTCGCGACGTCGCCGCGGACGCCGATCGCCCAGTGGTTGTCGGCCGGCGCCGGCGCGAGCCACACGAGGCGGTTGGCGGCGAGATCGAGCGACGACGCGAGCGCATGGGCTTTCGCGGCGTCGCGGAACGCCGGATCGGTTTCGCGATGGAAGAAGTACGCCGCGTTGCCGGTGTAATCGGGATACACGTCGAGATCGCCGTTGAGCAGCGCGCGGCGCACGATCGACGTCGGGCCGAGCTGCGTCCGGTCCACCACCGGAATGCCTTCGTGTTCCAGCACCTGCAGCACGATCTGGCCGAGGAGCGCGCCCTCGTTGTCCGCCTTGGAGCCGACCCGCACGGCACCCTGCGCCTGCGCGGCCAGGGCGGCCAGGGCGAGCGCGAAGCCCAGCAGGCGACGCAACGGTCAGCGCCCCAGCAGGTCGATGAACCCGCGCTTGAACGCGTCGTCGATCGGCGTCGCCGAGACGCTGTCGGGCAGGGCCGCGAAACGTGCCTCGAATGCCTGCACCGCCTGGGTGAAACGCTCCGCGCGGCCCTCGTCGTCGCCCTCCTCCACCGCGTACTCGATCACGCGCGCCGCCTGCCCGGCGAGGTCGACGTCGTCCGGCAGCGCCGAGATGTCGCCCCAGACCTGCTTGAGGTACTTCACCGCGTCGGCGGCGCGCCGCATGCGGTGCAGCAACGCCTTGGGCGGCGCGTGCTCGGGGGCGAAGCGGGCGACGACGTCCTGCGCCTCGCAGACCGGCACATGGCCGAGGTCGACGCGGATGCATAGCCACGCGGCGTCGAACAACCAGGTTCCCGGCTTCGGCGTCGGGCTGTACGGCAGCGCTTCGCCGTTGACCTCGACGGTCTCGGGGATGCCCGCGTCCAGGAACTGCACGACATAGGCGCGTGTTTCCGGCCGCCCGCGATACCGCCCTTCCATGCCGTCGATGTGCACGCGATGCGCGCGATCGCCGCGGCGGCTGCGCACCGGCGTGCGCGCGAACTCGCCGCGCTGGTAGCCCTGGGTCGTTCCGTCGTCGTCGTAGAGCACGGTGCTGCCCTCGTCGCCGGGGAAGACCTGCAGGATGATCGAGTCCGGCACGGTCGCGAGGTCACGCATGCCTTCGGGGTAGAGCGGGACGACACTGCCCGGGCGGACGAAGATCGGAATCTCCTCCAGCGTGTAGGAACGCTCGAGGATCGCACCCCCTTCGAACGATTCCGCGCCGTCGCGGGTGTACCACAGGCCCGGCGGCAGCCAGACGGGGAACGGCGCTGTGCCGTCGGCACCGACCGGCGTGGTGACCGGCGCGACCAGGATGTCGTTGCCGAACATGTATTGCGCGGGGTGCGCGTACGCTTCCTCGTGCTCCGGCCAGTGGTAGTACATGGGACGCACGAGCGACACGCCGGTGTCGTACGCATGGCGTGCCGCCGCGTAGATGTACGGGGCCAGCTGATAGCGAAGACGGATCGCGGCGAAGATCGCATCGCCGCAGGGCGGCCCGAAGTGCCATGGTTCCTTGTGCAGGCTCGCTTCCTTCGCGGAGTGCGTGCGCAGCACCGGACTGAACACGCCCAGCTGCATCCAGCGCGCGTAGAGCTCGGGCTCGAGATGGCGCTCGGGACGCGGGATGTGCTTGTGGAACGTATGGCCGCCGATGTCGTGGCTCCAGTAGCCGTACAGCACGTTGGAGGCCATCGCCGTGAAGTGCGGCTGGTACGCGAGCGACGTCCACGAGATCACGCTGTCGCCGGAGAAACCGATCGGATAGCGATGGTTACCGAGGCCGCCCCAGCGGTGATAGATCAGGCCGCGTTTCTCGCCATCGCGCTGCATCTCGGTGAAGAACGCATGGTTGAGCCACCACGTGTTCGAGAGGCCGGGATGCGCCTTCGATTCCGGCCATTGCTGCCAGTCGAGCCACCAGAAGTCGACGCCATCCTCTTCCAGCGGGTGCAGGATGGTGTCGAACAGCGCGCGCATGTACGCGGGCGAGGTGCCTTCGAACGGGATCGGCGCCTGCGTGCTCGTGTCCCACGACAGCGCCGCGGCCATCGCTTCGTAACGTTCCTCGTGCGGCATGACGCCCGAGGCGGGATGAAGGTTGAGCGTGATGCGCAGGTTCTGGCCGCGCGCCCAGCGCATGAAGGCCTTCGGATGCGGAAACAGGCTGCGATTGAACGTGTAACCCGTCCAGCCCGATGCTTCGCCGAAAACGTCCTTGTGCTCGTGGCCGGGGCGCAACGAAAGACCCGGCGTGGTATGCCAGTCCATGTCGAGCACGAGCACGTCCAGCGGAATGCGCTCCTTCTCGAAACGCGCGCCGAGCGTGCGTAGCTCCGCGTCGGAGTAGTTCCAGTAACGCGACCACCAGTAGCCGAAGACGAAGCGTGGCGGAATCGGCTGCGGCCCCGCGATCGACGCGAAGTCCGAGAGCGCCGCCATGAAGTCGCGGCCGTATCCGAAGAAATACAGATCCTGCCGCTCGCCCCGCGGCCGCTCCAGCACCCAACCGTCGTCGTCCAAACCGAAGGCGTGCGTGTCGTCGACGACGTGCCAGCCATCGCGCGCGATGAGGCCTTCCTCCAGGGGGAGTTTGCTGCCGTCCTGCCACGTGTCGCCGTCGTAGCGATCGAGCGTGCGATAGGTGCCGCCGAGGTTGGCCTGCTGCGCATCGCCGGGGTGCCAGGTGATCTCGCCGTCGGCGGTGCGCACGACGATCGACAGGTTCGCGGCGTCGAAGCGGCCGCCGCCTTTCGTCCAGCGGAGCCGGAGCCGGCCCGTGTCGATGGCGAGCCCGTCGGCGTCTTCGGTGAGCGTGAACGGCGGTACGTCCACCGCGCGATGGACGACGACCTGCGTCCGGTCGTCACGGAAGACACGGGCGGCACTCCATTCCAGGCGGATGAGGCGCGGCGTGAGGACGGTGAACCGGACCTCGCCGCGCTCGACGATGGCCTCGGGCCGGGCTGCCGCTCCCGTGACGGGACGGCTCTGAGTCGTGGCTTCCATGGGCTTGCGTCACCCCTTGTCGGACCGGAGGCGGACCATTATGACGCGTTGCCGCATCGAACCGGTGAACGGGCTCGCATTCTTGAAGGAATCGATGGTGGAGCGTTTCTACGATCGGTGCCTCAGAGCACCACGCAGCAATTGCGTCCGGCGCGTTTCGCGGCGTAGAGCGCGCGATCGGCGCGGTCAAAGACGGCCGCGGCACGCTCCGCCGCGGTGAAGCGCGTCAGCCCACCCGACATGGTCACGGTGACGGGTTTCGAGCTCGCGTGGAACGCGAGCTTCTCCACCGTGGCGCAGAGGCGTCGCGCCAGTTCCTCGGCGTCGTCGGGCCCCATGTCGGAGAAGAGGACCACGAATTCCTCGCCACCGTAGCGTGCGACGAAGGCGCGGCCGTCGAGTTCACGCGCGAGCGTCTGACCCACGATGCGCAGCACGGCGTCGCCCGCCGCGTGGCCGTACGTGTCGTTGATCGCCTTGAAATGATCGATGTCGAAGGCGCCGACGCAGGCCACGCCGCCCTCCTCGCGCACCTGTCGCTCGACGTCGGCGACGCGGCGATCGTAAGCGAGGCGGTTCGGCAGTCCGGTGAGGCCATCGGTCAGCGCGAGCTCGTGCTCCCGGCGAAGCGAATCCTGCAGGCTGGATGCCTGCGACTCGAGCTGCTCGACACGATCGTGCATGCGCTCGGCGCGTTCGCGGTACGCCGAAAGCCTCGCGTCTTCACGCTCGCGAAAGTCGCGGAAGTGGCGGTCGATGACCGAAAGCCGCTCGTCGACCTCGGCCTGTAGGCTCGCCAGATCCGTGGCCGCCTGCGTTTTCTCGCCGAGCAGGCGCATTTCCTCGCGCACCTGGGCGTCGAGCCGGTGGCCTTCCGTCGCGCCGGCGTCCGCTTCGTCACGCTCGCCGGCGAGGTAACGGGTCATGTCGCCCAGCCGCGCGCTGACCGTTCCGAGCAGTTCCTGCAAACGCGCCACGTCGGCGCGCAAGGCGTCGACGACCGCATCCTCCGTGGTGTCGGATGCACGGGCGGCACCCGGCGGCGCGGCGTCCAGGCGGGTCACGGCCTCGGCGAGTCTTTCCAGGAGCGGCTCGACGGTCGCCGGCGACGGCGAACCGCGCAGTTCCGTCGTCAACCGGTCGAGCAGTTCGTCGAGTTCGCCGCCATCGCCCCGGACCAGCACGGCCAGCCGCAGCGAAAGCCGGCGCAGCACGTCGCCGACGGCTCGCGACGCCTCTTCGTCGCGCTCCATCCGCTCCAGCGCAAGATGGTACTTGCGCTCCCAGATCCCCTCGTCCAAGTCGTCCCGCCGTCGCTCGTTGCCCTGGGCGGATCGTACGCCGTGCGGGCGCGCCGTGGGAGCGGACCTGACGGCGACATGTTCCGGGGCCGTTCGCCACAGGCCCTGCGACTCTTCGCGAAGAGCCGTCGCGGCCAGGTCCGCTCCCACATGGTTCCGAGGCGTCAGTAGTAGACGCGCGCCATCAGCTGCCACTGCTCGCCGCCCTGTCGCGACGGATCGCCGATCACGGCGGACGCGTCGCGATCGACGTGCACGTGCAGCCATTCCGCCGTCAGGCGCAGCCAGTCGCGCGGTCGCCAGTTGAGCGCGGCGGTGACGGCGTGGCCGCGCTCGCGAGGGTTGTCGGTGCCGAAACGCTCGACACGGAGCGCCGGCCGCCAGGCGCCACGGTTCCAGCCGGCCAGCAGGAAGGCCGAACGGAACGGCGTCCGGTAGCTCACGCCGTCGGGCCGCACGTCCGTATCGCCGTCCATCGCCTGCGCGATGAGGGTGACCGGGCCGCGTGTCCACACCGCGCCCGCCGACCAGAAACGCGTTCGCCAGGCGAACAGCTTCTCGCCGCCGGCGTAGAGCCTGTAGGCCGAGGGATCCGCGCGGTTGTCGTAACGCAGGAGGCGCAGCTCCCACCCCGCCGGCGCCTTCCACGCCGCATCGGCGTACCAGCCGGTACGGCCGCCTATCGCGTGGAAGGGATCGTAGACCTCGCGCTCGCCGGCCTCGGCGGGTTCGCGCAGCCGGCCGCCCAGCCCGTAGGTCACGTCGCTGAGCGACCATCCACGCAGCGCGAGGATGTTCCCGGCCACGTCGTTGTGGCGGAACAACCCGCCCCCCGCCGTGAACGTGCCGGCGACGCCGCGCCACTCCTCGCGCGCCTCCGCGCCGAAGCCGCGGATCTCCTCGCCTACCCAGCTGTTGATCGCCGATGGCGTGACCGTCCACGGGCTGGTCCAGCCGATACCATCGTTTTCCAGCGATATCGGCAGGAAGTAGAGTCCCGCCTTCATGGAGCCGCGCCACGCGCTCGTCGACACCGGCCGGTAACGCAGGAACGCCTCGGGAACCTGCAGATCGGTGCGGTCGGTGCGCTGCGCCTGCACGTCGACCAGCGCGAACAGGGCCGGTGTCAGCTGCGCCGTGACGACGACACCCGCCGCGCCGAAGCGGACACCGCGCTCGCCGTCGCCGTAACGCGTGTGGCCGCTACCGCCGTCGATGAACGATGTCGGTGACGGCGCATCGACGAGCCTCGCATCGGCGAAGGCGTGCAGTTTCACGTCCCGCGCGGAGGCGACGGACGCGCACGCCCCCAGAAGGACGAATGCGAAGTGACGGCGCATCACGAGTCGCCGCTGGCCGGTGCCATGCATCGCGCCACGAAGTCCGCGAACGGCATCGGCCGGCCGACGAGGTAACCCTGCGCGTGATCGCAACCGACTTCGGCGAGGAACGCCAGGCTGCCTTCGTCCTCCACGCCCTCGGCCGTCACGCGGTAGCCGAGACGGTGGCCCAGCTCGACCAGCGACTGGACGATGACGCGGTCGGTTTCATCGGTGGCGAGGTGCTGCACGAACATCCGGTCGATCTTCAGCTCGGTGACGGGGAGGCGGCGGAGGTAGGCGAACGACGCCTGGCCGCTGCCGAAGTCGTCGATGGCGACGTCGATGCCCATATCGGCCAGCTGGCCGAGGACCTGAAGCGCCGCGGCGGGTTCGTGAATCACCGCGCTCTCGGTCACCTCGAGGCTAAGCGCCTGCGCAGGCAGGCCGTTGGCGCGAAGCAAGGCTTCCACCCGGCCGGCGAGTTCGGGGTCGCCGACGTCACGGGCGGAAAGGTTCACGGCGACGGTGACGTCGATACCCGCCGCCGCCAGGGCCGTCATCTCCCGGATCGCGCGCGCCAGCACCCAGCGCGTGAGCCGGCCGATGGTGCCGGTTTCTTCCGCGACGGCGACGAAGAGCTCGGGCGATACGGCGCCCCGGCCCGGACGATGCCAGCGCACGAGCGCTTCGGCGCTGTCGATGACGCCGTCGGCCATGCGACGTTTCGGCTGGTACCAGAGCTCCAGCGCGTCGGCCTCGATCGCCGCGCGCAGCTCGCCCATCAGCGAGAGACGTTCCGGCCGGTGCGGATCGGCTTCGGGATCGTAGACGTCGACGCCGCGCGTCGATCCCACCGCCGCGAACTCGGCGACCTCCGCGCGCCTGAGCAGGATCGCGGCGCGCTCGCCATGTCCCGGCGTCAGCGCGATGCCCACGGCGGGCCCCAGGTCCATGCGGATGTCGGCTTCCAGGTACGGGAGGCCCAACGCGTCCATGATCCGGAACGCGGTGTCGATGGCCTCCATCCTGCCGGTGTCCCGCAGCCAGACGGCGAACTGCGTGTCCGTCGCGCGAGCCACGAAGTGCGTGCCGGCGACCTGTCCGAGACGCACCGCGGCTTCGCGCATCAGGCGATCGGCCAGCGCGTGGCCGACCGTCTTCACGATCTCCGGAAGCCGATTGACGCCCACGATCAGCAGGGCGCCCTGCATGCCGGGCGTCGTGGCCAGATCGTCGTCGACGGCCGACTCGGCGGCCGCCCGGTTCGGCAGGCCCGTCACGCCGTCGTGCGACGCCTGGTGGAGGATGCGCCGCTCGCGCTCGCGGATCGCGTCGGTCATCGTGTGGAACGCGATGGCCAGGTCGCCCACCTCGTCGCCACGGCGCACGTCGGGCACGTCGTCGTAATCGCCCGCCGCGATGCGTCGCGCCGATCCGGCCAGCGCTTCGACGGGACGCGCGACACCGCGCGCCACGAGCCACGCGACGAGGAAGCCGCCGGCGAGTCCGACCAGCAGCACGGCCAGCCAGGCATTCCAGACGGGAAGGTAAGGACGCAACGCGTCGTCGAGCGAATAGCCGAGCACGGCGTAGACCGCGCCGCCGCCCTTCGGCTGGCGCAGCAGCTGGGCGAGCACGAGGTACTCGCGACCGCCGATGGCGGCGAGCGTCGGTGTCGACGGCAATGGCTCGCCTCGCGCGGAGAGGCTCTCGGTCAGTCCGGAATCATGGCTGCCCCGCGCGATCACCGCGTAGCGCCCTTCGCCGACGGGCGTCGCCAGTTCCACGTCGCGCGGCAGCGCGGAGAGTTCCTGCATGTGCGCGAGCAGCGCGTCGTCCACCGGAATGCTCGCGACGACGAGCCCGACGGGCTGTGGCGCGTAGATCGGCACGACGACCAGCCAGTACGCCTTGCCTTCTGACACGATCACGGCCGCGCTGCGCCTGTCGTAGGCGCTGGCGAGCAGGTCCGGGAACGCGAACGGTTCGCCGTCGCTGGCCGGCGCCAGTGTGTCGGCCTGCACGCGTCCGTCGAGGCCGAGCAGCTGCATGCGCGCGGCACCGACGCGGCGGCCGTGGTTGCGCAGCACCGAGAGCACCGTCTCCTTGTCGCGCGCGCCGATCGCGGAACGAAGCCCGTAATCGAGCGAGAGGATCTGCACGCCGTTCGCGACCCGAACGGAGAGATCGTTCATCTGCGCCACGAAAGCGCCCGCGTTGACGCTGAGCTGCCGGCCACCTTCCGCCACGAGCTGGCGATGGGCGATGCCGTACGTCAGAAGCGCGGTCAGCCCCTGGACGAGGACCAGCGAGGCGACGAAGAACAGGGCAAGCCGCGAGCGGAACCCGGGAGCGCGCATGCGTCGGGTCAGTAACCGATGTGTTCGCGGTCCGACATGCCCCGTGGATCGGGCAGGAGGGCCAGCGTGAACGTCACCTTCCCTGGCGTGGAGTCGTCGACCTGCAGGCCCTGCACCGGCAGCGCGATGCCGGGCCGCATCTGGGGGTGCCATGCGTGGGCGCGATAGCGGCCCGCGCCGACGCCGTCGAGCACGGCCTGCCCCTTCGCGTCCGTAGTCGCCATGTCGGCGTCCTTCGTCACGTAGAGGTAGGCGATCATCATGTCGTGGATGTTGCAGCCCACCGCGATGTTGCCGGGGCGCGGCAGGACCAGCGGCGGCGAGCTCTCGCCCGGCTTGAGCACGAATTCGAACTTCGCCAGGTCGGAGAAGGAGTAGACCTGGTGCCGCGTGCCGTCGCTGTTGCGGAAGACGATGCTGTCGCCCGCGTGAAGCGCGGTCACGTACGGGAGGAAGGTTTCGTTCTTCTGATCCACGTAACGCGTGGCCGGGACGATGGGCTTCGCCGCGGTGCCCGGCAGGGGCTCGAGGCTGACGACGGCGTCGCGCACCGGCCTGCCCTCGACATCGACCACCTCGACGGCGACGCGACCGGCATGGGCCGGCCCCATGGCGAGCGAAAACAGGGTCGCCGTGGCGATCAGCAGACGTGGCATGGACTTCCCCCGGGAATGAGGCAAGCCTAGCCCAGATCGACGCTCAACCGCGAACAGGGCGCAGCAACCGGCAGACCCCGACCATGTGGCGGTGCGACCCGCAGGGGTCGGTGCTCCAGATATCGTTGTGCGGCCGGGTCGCGGCCACCTCGTCGAACGACGGCCGCCCCGCCCCGCCGGCCACGCCGCAGGCCAGCGACAGCGCGATACCCGCAAGGATCGCCACACTCCGGATCGTGCTGCGCATGGTTCCACCTCCCCTTTCGTCGCTTCCGACGTTAGGGCGTGGCATGTGAAGGGACAATAGACCGAATGGCGGGATGGCGTTTGGGGGAGTCCATCGGTCCGTCGCCGACGCACGCCTGCGGCGAATGTCGTAAAATCAACGGCATGCGTATCGGCCCCTACTCCATCTCGCCCGCCGTGGTGCTCGCGCCGATGGCCGGCGTCACCGACAAGCCGTTCCGGCTCCTGTGCAAGCGCATGGGGGCAGGCCTGGCGGTGTCCGAAATGACGACGGCCGATCCGCGACTGTGGAACACCACCAAGTCGCTGCGCCGCATGGATCACGATGGCGAGCCGGAGCCGGTCAGCGTCCAGATCGCGGGTTATGACCCGGGGATGCTCGCGGAAGCGGCGAAGTACAACGCCGACAACGGCGCGCAGATCGTCGACATCAACATGGGGTGTCCGGCGAAGAAGGTCTGCAACGTCTGGTCGGGCTCCGCCCTGCTCCAGGACGAACCGCTCGTCGCGCGCATCCTGCAGGCGGTGGTCAAGGCCGTCGACGTACCGGTGACGCTGAAAATCCGCACCGGCTGGGATCGCGAGCACCGCAACGCGCTGACCATCGCGCGCATCGCGGAAGACGCCGGCATCGCCGCGCTCGCCATGCATGGCCGCACGCGCGCGGACAAGTACGAAGGCGAGGCCGAATACGCGACGATCGCCGCGGTGAAGGCCAGCATTTCGATACCGGTGCTCGCCAACGGCGACATCGTCGATCCGGTGAAGGCGCGCGAGGTGCTGCGCCAGACCGGCGCGGACGCCGTGATGATCGGACGGGGTGCGCAGGGTCGTCCGTGGATCTTCCGCGAGATCGCGCACCACCTCGAGACCGGCGGCTTCCTGCCGGAGCCCTCGCCCGCCGAGGTGCGCGACATCCTCGCCGGGCACCTGGAGCACCTCTACGCGTTTTACGGCGAGCGGATGGGCGTGCGCATCGCGCGCAAGCATCTCGGCTGGTACGCGAAAGATCGTCCGGAAAACGCCGCGTTCCGCCACGTGGTCAACCAGGCCGAGGATGCCGCCACGCAGCTGCGGCTGACGCGCGAGTATTTCGACGCGCTCGCCGCCGGCGTGTCGCTGGCGGCGTAAGGCGCTCACCGGTACGGCAGTTGGAGCGGACCTGGCCGCGACGGCTTTTCGCCGCAAGTCTCGATCTCACGCGCCAGCTCCCAGGTGTTCGCGAAAAGCTGTCGCGGCCAGGTCCGCTCCCACAACAGCGACGTCGCGGTCAGGTCCACTCCAACAAGCAGCGATGATGTGGCCAGGGGCAGTCCCACAATGGGTCATCTAGCGGCCTACAGCGCTTAGGGAACGTCCGTGCGTCGTGGCGAGGGCTACACCGCCTGCGTCGCCGTGGGCTCGCCCGCAAAATGAGCGCTTTCCAGGCGCACGGATGCCCGCATGCTTCGCTTCATCGTTTTCCTCGGCCTCGTCGCGGTGTCGTTCGCGTGCCACCCCGAGCGTTTCCTCTACCGCATGGACATGCGGCCACCCGACGTGATCTTCGCCACCGGCTTCGTGCCACCCGGCGCGAACACCAACCTGTACCGGCACGTCACCGGCCAGACCTGCTACTTCAGCGAGCACAGCGGCGCGTTCGTCGCCACCACGTCCGATCCGCAGTTCGCGCTCGACTGGGGTAGCGAACTCGTCCGTAGCGGACGCAGTTTCTACATCTACCGGATCCGCCAGACCGCGCACTTCTACAACACGACGACCAGCCTGATGCACGCGTATGCGGTCACGGGCACGGAGGCCTACCGAAGCACGGCGGCCACGTTCGTCGAGCAGAGCGAGTGGGCTTCACGCGGCGCCATCCCGCCGAGCACGATCATCGATGCGACCCACTACATCGCCCGCGGGTCGATGGAGGCGCCCGAACGTATCGGCACGACGTCGAATCTTCGCTACGTCGCCGCGCCCGCCACGGTCGTCAACACGCCATACCGCTGGGACTACCGCGAAGACGCGCCGGCGGCGCCCGACTCGCCAGGCGCCATGTGCGGCAGCTCGTGCTTCAGCTTTTCGCTTTTCAGCGGCCGCACCAAGCGGCACGCCCCGGTCGAAATCATCCACAACGTGCTCGCCTGCAGGAAGAACGTGGCGAACCGGACATCCGCGCTCGTGAACCTGTTCGACGAGACACCCATCATCGAAGAGAAGATAAAGGACGAAATGTGATTCCGAAGAAGACCCACTCCGCCGCGCGCTCTGCCTGGCTCGCCTGCGTCCTCGCGCTGTCGCCCCTGACGGCCGGCGCACAACAACACAACGCCGTGCCGGCCGCCGACAATCCCTACAACACGCCGATCGACCGCAGCGCCCGGTCGAGCGGTTTCCGCTGCGGCGTCACGGTGGAGTCGGTCTGGAGCACCGCGTCCGACGACATCTACGCCGCCTTCTCCGACGACAGGATCTGGTACCGCGTTCCCCGCGCAGGCATGCAGCCGCTCCTCTACACCG
This sequence comes from Luteibacter sp. UNC138MFCol5.1, assembly GCF_900110505.1. Classification (GTDB taxonomy): domain Bacteria; phylum Pseudomonadota; class Gammaproteobacteria; order Xanthomonadales; family Rhodanobacteraceae; genus Luteibacter. Next base: position 942,532 of record NZ_FODZ01000001.1, on the reverse strand, counting down.
CCTATTCGCTGGGCCGGAAGGTCTGTTACCAGACCAAGGGTTACCCGCATGCCGACATCGGCATCAACGTCGTCTTTCTCGATCCCCTCAACTGACGCGAGCACGGCACGCCCCTGACGCGGGGCGAGCCCGCACGTACAGCTCACCGGGATCTTACGGGCGGCACGATGAGGCTCGCACCGCCTGCGGGCGTGAGGGCGGATACCCAGAATACCGCGCTTCCCACGGTTTCCGGACGCCACATGAAAGCCTGGCTGGTCCTCCTTGCTCTGTTCGCGTTGCCGATCGCGGGCCATGCGGAGAACTTCCTCTACCGCATGGACCATCGCGCGCCCGACGTGATCTTTTCAACGGGGTTCGTCCCTGCGGGCGACAACGCGAACCTGTTCCGTCATGTCACGGGAGAGACCTGCTATCGGGGCGAGCGCACGTCTGGCTTCGTGGCGACCACATCCAGTCTGCAGTTCGCCCTGGACTGGGGAAGTGAATTCGCGCGACGCGGCCACCGGTTCTTCGTGTACCGGATCAGGCAGACGGATCAGTTCCACAGCACCACGACGAGCCTCATGCACGCGTTCGCGTCGACGGGAAACTCGCCATATCACCAGGCGGCACGCACGTTCGTCGACCAGGGGGAATGGGCTGCCCGAGGCGCCATTCCCCGCGACACGATCGTCGACGCCGTCGAGTACATCAGTCAGGGACGTGGAGCGGCACCCGACCGGGTGACGAGCCATGTGAACCTGAACTACATCGCCGGACCATCCATTGTCGCGACCGAACCTTTCATCTGGCGGTACCGCGAAGACCAGCCGGCCACACCCGATTCGCCGGACGCCTGCAGCAGCTCCTGCTTCAGTTTCCTGCTGTCCCCCGACCGCGGCAGACGCCAGGCGTCCCGCGACGTCATCGGGAACGTACTCGCATGCCGAAGAAGAATGGCCGATCGCCTTGCCGTGCTGATCCGGCTGTTCGACAAAAAACCCGTCGATTATGAATGGAGAGAAGACCCGTGAATCCTGAGAACAAGTCGCGACCACTGACGATCCCCATTGCATGCGCCATCGCCCTGCTTCCGATAGGCGCCATCGCACAGCAGCACAACGCGACTCCCGCGGAGGACAACCCGTACAACACGCCCATCGAGCGATCGGCCCGGTCGCCCGGATTCCGCTGTGGCGTCACCGTCGATTCCATCTGGACCAGCGGTGCCGACGATGCCTACGCGGCCTTCTCCGATGACAGGAACTGGTATCGCGTCCCGCACTCCGGCATGCAACCGTTGCTCTACACCGCGTACTCACTCGGCAGGAAGGTCTGTTACCAGACCAAGGGTTACCCGACCGAGGACATCGCCATCAACATCGTTTTCTTCGACCCGCTGAACTGACAAGGCAGCGGCCCGCCGTTGGCCGTAGAATCGCTTCCGGCACCAGAGCGGAAGCATTCATGAGCGAGAAGCAGGTCTCCGGGATCGATATCCAGCGTGCGGTCGCCGGTGCGCCGGCGCCGCACCGGACGCCACCCGTCGGCTGCGCCACGCGGCCCGTCATCCGCTTCGAGCGCGGCAAGCGCGCCGAGGACGACGACCGCCTCGCGGAAGAAGTCCCGGTCGCCATGCATTTCGACGGCCAGCCGTTCGCCGTAATGATGACGACACCCGCCGACCTCGACGACTTCGCGCGCGGCTTCGCCTTCACCGAGGGCAAGGTCGGATCGGTCCTCGACATCGTCGACATCGAGGTACGCGAGGTGCTCGAGGGCATCGTCGTCGACATCCGCACGGCGACCGGGCTCGCCGCGCGACAGGACGCACCGGCCGTCACGCACGAACCGGCCGCGCGCGAGCTGCCGGGCCGCAGCGGCTGCGGCATCTGCGGTAGCCGCGAACTGGAAGACGTCGTGCGCCATCCGGCGCCGGTCGCGGCGGGGCCGACCGTCCCGGTCGACGCGATCGAACGCGCGCTGGAGGCGTTGCGCGCCCGGCAGCCGATCAACGCGTTCACCGGCTCGGTGCATGCCGCCGCCTGGTCGCTGCCCGACGGCAGCATCGTGAAGGTGCGCGAGGACGTCGGCCGGCACAACGCGCTCGACAAGCTCATCGGCGCGATGCTCGTCGACGGTACCGATCCGCGCGACGGCTTCCTCGTGATCACGAGCCGCGCGAGCTACGAGATGGTGACGAAGGCCGCGGTCGCGGGCATCACGATGGTGGTCGCGATCTCCGCGCCGACCGCGCTGGCCGTGCACCTCGCCGCCGACTGCGGCGTGACGTTGCTGGGGTTCGCGCGACCGGGGCGGTTCAACATCTACACGCGAGCCGAGCGCGTGATGGGCTGAGTCAGCCCCGGCGCCGGCGCAGGCTGTCCTTCACGTCGACGTCGAAGCGCACGGTGGTCGCCACGGTGTCGTAGCCGGGAATGTCGAAGACGAGGCCGTCCTTGCTGGGCAGGCGCGACTGCAGGTCGCGCAACGCGCCGCGCGGCACGCCCATCCGCCACTCGTGCGCGTTCCCCGAGAGCGTGCAGGCCGGCCCGTCGGTGGCATCGATGGCGTAGCGCATCGTGAACGCGGTGCCGAAGGCCGTCGATCCGAGCAACGCGATGTCGTCGAGCAGTTCGGCCAGTTCGTCCTCGTCGATGCGGACGCGGACCGTATCTTCTTCGAGCTGTACCCTCATGCGTTCGCCTCGCGCCAGTCGTCGGGGGTGTTGCAGTTCATGAGTCGCCGCGGATCCAGACGATCCAGCGGCAGTGTGGTCGCACCGAGGCGCGCCTGCAACGCGGCGATCGAGCATTCCCTTCCGGGAAGACGCATCAGATCGTCGAGCGCCGCGCGGGCGGCCGCGTCCATCCTGATCCGCATCGGCAGTGGATGACCCTGCCAGCACGTCGTCGCTCGCATGCGCTCGGCGAGGAGCGGGGACAGGACCGCGTCGTCCAGGCGCGGCATGTCGACGGGCACGACGAGCCATTCGCCGTCCGGCAGCGCGAGCGCCGCGCTGGCGATGCCACCGACGGGGCCCGCGGCCGGCCAGCGATCGGCGATGCCGCCCTCGCGACCGCCGCTGATCGCGACGTGATCGGCGCCGGCGGCGACCAGAGCGCGCGACGTCCGGTCCAGCAACGTGAGCCCGTCGATCCGCAGCAGCGCCTTGTCCTCGCCCATGCGCGAGGATCGGCCGCCGGCGAGCACGAGCCCGAGGATCACGCGGCGTCCGCCGGATCGAGCGGCCACGCGTCGGCCGTGGCGCCGGACGCGGCGACGTTCGACAACCACGTCGTGGCCTGCGTGTAAGGAAGGATGCGGTAAGCCGCCTGCCCTTCCGCCAGATGCGCGACCTGCTGCCCGTCGCCATCGCAGGCGAGCGTGCCGAGCCCGAAATGGCGCGTGCCTTCCTTCGCCGGCATCGACGCCGCGAGGCGCACGCACGTGGGCGACTCGGGCGGGAGCCCGGCCATCGCGCGCAGCACGGGGCCGACGAAGAAGCGATACCCGACCGCCACGGCGATGGGATTGCCCGGCAGCGCGAGGACGAGCGGGCCATCGGCGAAGCGCGCGGCGAGCAGCGGCTTGCCCGGTCGGATGGCCACCTTGTGGAAGAGTTCGCGCGCGCCGAGGGAGGCCAGCGCCGCGGGGACGAAGTCGAAACGTCCGGCGGACACCGCGCCCGTGGTCACGACGAGGTCGGCGCCCTCCTCCAGCGCACGCCGCATCGCGAGGACGAACGCGTCGCCGGTGTCGGGCACACGGGTACGACCCAGCCACTCGACGCCCCAGTGCGCGAGGCTCGCGGCAAGGAAGGGTCCATTGGAGTCGTGAATACCCGCGGGCGGCAGCGGTCCGGGCGCGTTGAGCTCGCTGCCCGTCGTGATCACCGCCACGCGCGGTCGCCGCACGACGTCGACCTCTTCGATACCGAGCGCCGCCAGCAGCATGATCGCCGCGGCGTCGATCCGGCGTCCCGCCGCGAAAGCGCGCGCACCCACCGCGATGTCGGCGCCCGCGTGACGCACGTTCTGGCCGCGACGTTCGTCGGCGAGGAAACGCACACGCTCGCCCTGACGCTCGCTACGCTCGACCGGAACCACGGTGTCGAAGCCCTCCGGCATCCGCGCGCCCGTGGCGATTTCGCAGGCCTCCGCTCCCGGCAACGCGTGCGCCGTATCGCCCGCCGCCTGCATGGCCGCGACGGCGAACGAGGAACCCGCGGGAACGATGTCCGATGCAGCGCGCAGCGCGTAGCCGTCCATCGCGGCGTTGTCGAACGACGGCAGGGCCAGGGGACTGATCACGTCACCTGCGAGGAAACGTCGCGCGGCCGCGTCGATGGCGACGGTTTCGCGACCGAGGGGCGCCGCGGTATCCAGTAGCAGCGCGAGGGCGTCGGGATAGGAAATCATGGAGCGCAGCGTAACCCGCCGGCGCATGATTTGGGCGGGTTGGGCGGCACGCGAAGAACGCATCCGCGAGCGCGCTTCCCGCTAAACGCGGGTGAACTCGCGCAAGACAGAACGTGCCGGGGTGCTCTCGCACCCCGGCACGCCTTCATTACGCGCTACGACGCGCCGCGTCCTGCGTCGCGGCCGGGCGGTACGCGTGGAACGCCACCGTCGCGGACGCGCGGCCCTGGCTGAGCGACCGCAGCGCGGTGCTGTAGCCGTCCAGTTGCGCCAGCGGAACGTCGGCATCGATCTCCGTGCGCTCCTGCCGATCGACCAGGTTGACGATCTGGCCGCCACGACGCTGCAGGTCGCCCAGCACGTCGCCCACCGCCGCGCCCGGCGCGCTGACCGACACCCGCATCACGGGCTCGAGCAACACGGTGCCGGTCGCCTCCAGCGCCGCCTTCACCGCGAGCTGCGCGGCGCGATGGAACGCCATCTCGTTCGAGTCCACCGCGTGCGCCTGGCCGTCCAGTACCGCCACCGCCGCGCCCACCACGGGATACCCGCGCGGACCCTCGATCAGTGCCGACGACACGCCCTTCTCCACGGCGGCCTGGAACTGCTTCGGGATCACGCCGCCCGTCGTGCGGTCCTCGTACGCGTTCGCGTCGTCGCCCGTCGGGGCGATCGACAGCACCACGCGCGCGAACTGACCGCTACCACCGGTCTGCTTCGCCAGCTTGCCTTCGACGGGTCCGGAAGCCCGGGCCGGCGTCTCCTGATAAGCCACGCGTGGCGAGCCGGTGCGGACCTGCACGCCCCATTCGCGACGCAGGCGCTCGACCATCACCTCGAGGTGCAGCTCACCCATGCCCCAGACCAGCGTTTCGCCGGTATCGGGATCGGTGCCCACGCGGAAGGACGGATCCTCCTGCGCCAGGCGAGCCAGGCCGTTGCCGAGCTTGAGCAGGTCGGCCGAACGCTCGGGCGAGAGGCGCCAGGACAGCACGGCCGGCTGCGCCTGGATCGTCTCCAGCCGCACGGGGTGATGCGCATCCGACAGCGTCTCGCCCGTGGCCACATCCTTCCAGCCCGCGATGGCGACGATATCGCCCGCTTCCGCGACCTCGACGGCCTCGGTGTCTTCCGCGCGCACGACCGCCAGCCGACCGATGCGCTGGACACGGTCGGTGCCGCTGCGCCACACGGCGTCGCCGACGTGCAGGCGGCCCGAGTAGACACGGATGAACGCCAGCGGGCCGTGCGCCTGGTTGACGACCTTGAAGACGAGCGCCGCGAGCTTCGCGTCCGCGTCGGGCGCGATCGTCTCGTCGCCGTGGTCCGTATGCGCGACGACCGCGGGGCGATCGACGGGCGACGGCAGGTACGCGACGAGCGCGTCGAGCAGCGGCTCGATGCCGACGTTGCGGAACGCCGAACCCGGAAGCACCGGCGAGCCGGTACCGGCCAGCGTGCCGCGGCGCAACGCCGCGGTCAGCGCCTCCGCGTCGATGGGCTGTTCGGCGAGCCACAGTTCGGCGAGCGTTTCGTCGCGATCGGCGACCGCGGCCACGAGTTCGGCGCGCGCGTCGGCGTGCGCGGCACGCTCGTCGGCGTTCCACGCGTGCACGGACGGCGTGCCGGCGTCGTCGAAACGCCAGGTGCGCTCGGCGACGAGGTCGACGAGACCCACGATGTGTTCGCCCTCGATCACGGGACGCGCGACGACCCACGGATTCGTACCGAGCTTCTCGCGCATCTGCGCGACGACGGCGTCGAAGTCCGCGCCGGGGCGATCCATCTTGTTGATGAACGCCATCAACGGCACGCCGTGACGGCGCGCCTGGTGCCACACGGTTTCCGATTGCGGCTGCACGCCGGCGACGCCGGAGAACACGGTCACCGCGCCGTCGAGCACGCGGAGCGAACGCTCCACCTCGATGGCGAAGTCGATGTGCCCGGGCGTGTCGATCAGCGTGAGGCGATGCGGAAGGCCGCCTTCCGGCGTCCAGTTCGCGCGCACGGCGGCGGCGCCGATCGTGATGCCACGCTCGCGCTCGAGTTCCATGTGGTCGGTGGTGGTCGCGCCGTCGTGCACCTCGCCGGTGCGATGGATCGTGCCGGTCTTGTAGAGCAGGCGCTCGGTGAGCGTGGTCTTGCCCGCATCGACGTGCGCGATGATGCCGAGGTTGCGCCAACGGTCGACGGGGATACGGGTTTCGCGGGTGGTACTCATGACAAACGGATTCCTGTTCGGGGTTCGCCAGGGATAAGCATCGACGTCGGGCGAGGCACTCCCCGGATCCGTCGCCGCCCCTGGCTCGAGCGCGGCGATCAGGTCCGGGGGTCGCGGCAGTTCTTCATGACACGGACACTCCGGTGTGGGCTTGCATGGAAAAAGGACAAAAAAAAGCACCCTCGCGGGTGCTTTCGGTGTTCTTCGAGGACGAGAGACGTCTTACGACGATATCCCGCCTGGCACGGAACGCGCGCACCCGCGACGCGCCCATGGGGCGATCGGTGGGACGTTCAGCAGATCGTGCTTGCAGCGGAACATGGTGGGTCTCTTCGGCTCGGGAGGCGACGCGTGTCGCCAGGGTAGCAGCAAGATGGGGTGGCCCGAATCCGTTTCAAGCCCCCCGAGAATCGACTCGTCGCGGTCATGGCAGGGCGTACGCCACGACATAATCGCCGGACTTCGTGCCCAGCCCGCTGTGGCCGCCCGCGGCGATGACGATGTACTGCTTGCCGTTGACCGAATAGGACATCGGGTTCGCCTGGCCGCCGGCCGGAAGGCGCGCTCGCCATAGCTCCTTGCCGGTGCGCTCGTCGATCGCGCGGAGGTAGTTGTCGGCGGTCGCGCCGATGAATACGAGGCCGCCGCGCGTCGTCATGTTGCCGCCGATGTTGAAGATGCCGGTGGGCAGCGGCGCGTTGACGTGCGTGCCGAAGGGGCCCGTGTCGCGCGTCGTGCCGAGCGGATGTTCCCAGACGAGCTTGTGCGTGACCAGATCGATCGCCGCGAGCGTGCCCCACGGCGGCGGATTGCAGGGAACGCCGAGCGGATTCAGCCACGGATGGACCTTTCCGACGTACGGCGTCCCGTATTGCGGCGCGAGGCCGCCACCCACCTTGGGCTCGTTGCCGGACCCGTCCCACGGCTTCACCAGACCGCGTTCTTCGGCCGGACCGCGCGGCGCGAGGCTGATGATGAACGGAATGTAGTTCGCGTTGGCGATGAGCAGCTTGTTGTACGGATCGATCGACGCGCCGTGCCAGTCGATCACGCCGTCGAACGCGGGATACACGATCGTATCCTTCAGTTGCGGTGGCGTGAACTGCCCCTCGTACGCCGCCTTGCGGAACTCGATCCGGCACATCAGCTGGTCGAAGGGCGTCGCGCCCCACATCTGCTGTTCCGTGAGGTCCTTCGGCGTGAGCGACGGCATGCCCACCGAATACGGCTGTGTCGGGGACGTCCTGTCGCCCGGCACCGCGTTCTGCGGCACCGGCTTCTCCTGGACCTCGGTGATGGGCGTACCCGTGCGACGGTCGAGCACGAAGAACTCGCCCCGCTTCGTGGTCTGCACCAGCGCGGGGATCGTGCCTCCCTTGGGATCGGGCAGGTCGACGAGCGACGGGCCGACCGGCACGTCCATGTCCCACAGGTCGTGGTGCGTGTTCTGGTAAACCCATCGCGGTGCCCCGGTTTCGATGTCCAGCGCCACCGTGGAGCTCGACACCTTCTCGTCGAAGTCGCGCCGATGGCCGCCGAAGTAATCCGGGGTCGCGTTGCCCATCGGCAGGTACACCATCCCGAGGTCGGGATCGGCGGTGTAGACGCCCCATGCGTTCGGCGTGCCGCGTGTCAGCTGCTCGTTCGGGCCGGGCGTCCAGTTCTGCGGATCGTGGCCGACGTCCCAGGCCCACACCAGCTTGCCGCTGAGCGGATCGAACGCGCGCACGGCGCCGGACGGCTCGCCCTCCGCCTGGTTGTCGTAAACCCAGCCGCCCAGGATCACGCGATCCTTCAGCACGAGCGGCGGCGAGGTGACGAAATGGAAGCCCGCCGGCACGTGACCGAGGTACTGGGTCAGCGACACGAAGCCGTGCTCGCCGAAGTCCTCGCAGGGTTTTCCGGTCTCGGCGTTCAGCGCCATCACGCGCGCGTCCAGCACGGGCGCGATGATGCGGCGCGGACAGTCGGTCGCCGTGCCCGGCGGGGCCTCGTAATAGGCGACGCCACGACATGCGAGGTAGACGTCGGCGTCGGTATTCGCCTTCGGATCGAAGGTCCACTTCTTCTGACCCGTCGCCGCGTCGAACGCCACGACCCAGCTGTGACCCGTGCACACGTAGAGCGTGTCGCCCACCTTGATGGGCGTGTTCTCGAAATTGAATTCATGACCCGCGTCGGTACCGCCCTGGTCTTCGCCCGGCCGCATCGTGTCGCCGGTGCGCGCCGTCCACGCCACCTTGAGGTCCTTCACGTTCTTCGTGTCGACCTGGTCCAGCGGCGAGAAGCGGTCGCCGCGCGGCGTGCGGCCGTAAAACCGCCAGTCGCCGTCGGCGACCGACGCGTCGTGCCCACCCGCGTCGTTGCGCAAGGTGGCCTCGCCCCGCGTGCCGACGGGCTGCATGAAGCCCGCCACGCCGACGCCGAACGCGAGCACGACCGCGACGACGACCGCCGCACCCGCGCCGCGCGACGGCACCAGTTTCCGTCGTACCCACGGCATCAGGAGGTAGATACCGAGCAGCACGGGGACGAGAAGTCGAGGCTCGAGTTGCCACCCGACGAAGCCGACTTCGCCGATGGCCCACACGGTGGTGCCGAGCAGCAGCAGCGCGTAGAGCCACAGCGCCGTCGACGATCCGCGTATCAGCAACACACCCGTCGCCGCGACAGCGAGGCCGGCGATCAGGTAGTAGAAGCTACCGCCGAGTGCGACGAGCCACGCGCCGCCGAACGCGAGCGCGAGTCCGATGACGGCGATCACGGCGCCCATGATGCGCGGCGGGCGGTGTGAACGAATGATGGGTGACATGGCATATCTCCGGTGCGCGACGCGGTCGTACGCGTCGCGCCCGATGCCGCGTGGTGAACGTCCAAAGATAAGCATGGCAGGTATATCCCGCGTGTACGCGTCGCGTTCGCAGGACGACGATCTTCGGGTGCACGATCTTGCGAGGACACGCGGGCACCCACCGCCGATGCGATCGGCTACCACCCTTCGGCAGGCAGCGTGTGGGAGCCGATCGTATCGGCGATCCCGCGGCAGCGGGCACGCCTTTCTCAGCGCTCTCGCATGGCGGCCTCGATCGCATCGGCCGCCACGCGCGCACCGTCCTCGCGCTGGATCACGCGCGCGGCGTCCGCGGCACGACGCGTCACCGCATCGTCGCCCAGCACTTCGCGCAGCAATGCCGCCGCGCGATCCGCCCGATAGCGCGACGCGCGCAGCACACGCCCGACGCCGAGCCGCTCGACGCGCGCCGCGTTGTCAGGCTGGTCGAAGCCGTGGGGCACGACGAGTTGCGGGCGTCCCGCACGAAGCGCTTCCTGCGTCGTGCCCACGCCACCGTGATGCACGACCGCCGCCGCGCGCGCGAACAGCGCGCCATGCGGCGCGTATTCCTGCATGAGGACACCTTGCGGCAACGCCGCCGGAAGACGCGCGCGCATCTCGGGCGATCCGGTCAACAACACCGCGCGCCGCCGCAGCGCGACGGAGGCCTCGATGCTTTCCCGCAGGAACGACGCCCCGGCGTGCACCGCGGCCGAGCCCAGCGTGTAGACGATCGGCGCGTCGCCCGCGTCGAGGAACGCGGCGAGTTCCGGCGCGAGCCGGTCGCCGCCGGGCGCGTAACGGCACTGCCCGGTGATACGCGTTCGCGCCGGCGCATCCGGCGGGGGCTCGCCGAGCAGCGGGGAGTACATCGCGAGGACGCCGTCGCGCGCGTGCTGTCCCTGATGGAACGGATCGCCCCACGGAGAAACCGGCGGCAGTCCCAACGACACCCTGAAATCGCGTACCGGGCGCGTCCATGGCGCCGTGACGGTGCGCGCGAGGCGGCCCAGCCATCCGCCGCGCCGTGGCGAACCGCGCAGGAACGTGTCGAGCCACGCGTAACCCGTCGCAGGCGGGTCCCATGCGGAAAGGAAGACGGCCGGCGACAGCACGGCCGAGAGCCATGCGAGCCGCCCCGTCTCGCCGATGATCTGCCCGGCGAACGCCAGCGTCGTCGTGACGATCGCATCGGCCTCCGCGCAGACGGGAGCGAGCGCGGCGTAACTCGCCGCGACGTCCGCCGCGGCTAGATCGCGCACGACGAAACGCGGTCCGCGCAGGGGATGGAACGCGCGGGCCGCGAAGGCCGCCTTGTCCTCGGGTTCCGCGATCCCGCTCGCAAGCAGGAAGGCGAGTCCCGCCGCCGCGACGGCCTCCCGGTGGATCGCATGCGCGGCGACCGTGACCCGGTGCCCGCGCGCGACCAGCTCGCGCCCGACGGCCAGGAACGGAAACAGGTCGCCCTGCGACCCGACCGTGGCCATCACGATGTGTCGTCCCGCCATGCCTCGCTCCTTTGCCGACCGGGGCATTCTCGCGGCTATCGCGTGCACGGCGCGCGCGCATTGACTTGCCGGCCGTCGACGACTACCTTGCCGGCTGCCAGCGGTCTTTATCTCGATATTCGAATAGAGAGATAAAGCTAAGAGGGAAGCCGGTGCGATTCCGGCGCTGCCCCGCAGCGGTATGTGGAGACGAACCCGTCACAGGCACTGGATCGATGGCGATCCGGGAAGCGACGGGCGAGGCGACGCCCCACGGCGTCACATCCACGAGCCCGAAGACCTGCCGCCGGCCGGAGCGCATGCGTCGTCATGGACGCGTCCGTTCCGTCCGACCTGGGTGCCGTCGAAGACGGGCGCCCGGTTCGCCCGCGGGGGCGAAGGTCGACGGCCATCCCTCATGACGCGGCCCACCGGCACGCATCGCGCGCGGGTGGACGGCGGTGCGTGGGCGGCCGCCCTTCCCTCCTCTTTTCCCCGAAGAGGATCCATGCATCCCACACGTCACCTACCCCGGATTTCCCCGCATCGGCCGACGCCGCGAATTGAAGCGCGCGCTCGAAGGCCACTGGAAGGGCGAAATTTCCGCCGATGAACTGCAATCCGTGGCGCGCGAACTGCGCCTGCGGCATTGGTCGCTCGCTCGCGAGGCGGGCGCCGATAGCGTGCCGGTGAACGACTTCTCGCTCTACGACCACGTGCTCGACGCCGCCGTGACGGTCGACGCCATTCCGCCGCGCTACCGGCGGTTGCAGGAGCAGGATCCGCTGGCGGGCTACTTCGCCATGGCGCGCGGACACCAGGACGATACGTTCGACCTGCATGCGCTCGAGATGACGAAGTGGTTCGACACCAACTACCACTACATCGTGCCGGAGCTGTCCGCGGAACAGACGTTCCGCGCCCGGCCGGCCAAGGCGGTCGCCGAATTCCGCGAGGCCATGGCCGCGGGGCACGTGGCGCGCCCGGTGCTGCTGGGACCGGTCACGTTCCTTCGTTTGTCCAAGACCGTGGACGGCAGCGATCCGCTCGCCCTCCTCGACGCGCTGCTGCCCGCGTGGATCGACGTGCTTCACGCGCTGGCCGACGCCGGGGCGGACTGGGTGCAGGTCGACGAGCCCGCGCTCGTCCTCGATATCGACGAACCGACGCGCGAGGCTTACCTCCACGCGTATGCGCGCATCGCGGAACGCTCGCGCGTTCGCATCCTCCTCGCCACGTATTTCGGCGACCTCGGCGACAACGTCGACCTCGCCGCCTCGCTGCCGGTCGCGGGCATCCATGTCGACCTCGTCCGCGGTGCCGCGTCGGTCGATGCGTTGATCGACGCGTTGCCCCGCGACACCGTGCTTTCCGCCGGCATCCTCGACGGACGCAACATCTGGCTCAGCGCGCCCGAGGCTGTCCTGCCCCGCGTCGTGGCACTGCGCGATCGCCTCGGCGACGAACGTCTCTGGCTCTCGACATCGTGCTCGCTGTTGCACGTTCCGATCGATGCGTCGGAAGAGAAGCGGCTGCCCGGCGACATCGGTGCGTGGCTGTCGTTCGCGCGGCAGAAGATCAGCGAGTTGCGTCGTTACGCCGACGCCGTCGCCGGATCGGCCGGCGCGCGCGACGTGCTACACCGGCAGCAGGCGATCGTGGCGCGGCGCCTCGCGTCGCCGGACGTCGTGCGCGCCGATGTGCGTGCGCGTGTCCGTGGCCTCACGCCTCAGTTCACGCAGCGACGTTCGGCCTATGCCTTCCGCGCCGCGGTCCAGCGGGAGCGATTCGCCCTGCCCGACCTGCCGACGACGACGATCGGCTCCTTTCCGCAGACCGCCGAATTGCGCAACGCCCGCGCCGCGCACCGCGCCGGCAGGCTCGACGACGCGTCGTACGCCGAGGTGCTGCGCGACGAAGTACGTCGCGCCGTGCGCTTCCAGGAAGAAGCCGGCATCGACGTGCTCGTGCATGGCGAGCCCGAGCGCAACGACATGGTCGAATACTTCGGCGAGCAGCTGGCGGGCTTCGCGTTCACGTCGCTGGGCTGGGTGCAGAGCTACGGCTCGCGCTGCGTGAAGCCGCCGGTCATCTACGGCGATGTCGCCCGTCCCGCGCCCATGACCGTGGCGTGGTCCGCGTACGCCCAGTCGCTCACCGACCGGCCGATGAAGGGGATGCTCACGGGCCCTGTGACGATGCTGCAGTGGTCGTTCGTGCGGGACGACCTGCCGCGCGACGAGGTCTGCCGACAGATCGCCCTCGCGCTGCGCGACGAGGTGCACGACCTGGAAAAGGCGGGCATCGGCATCGTGCAGATCGACGAGCCGGCGTTGCGCGAAGGCCTGCCGCTGCGACGCGCGGCGTGGTCGGCCTACCTCGCCTGGGCGGTGGACGCTTTCCGCATCACGGCGGGCGGCGTCAGCGACGGCACGCAGGTCCACACCCATATGTGCTACTCGGAGTTCAACGACATCATCGAGGCGGTCGCCGCGATGGACGCGGACGTGATCTCGATCGAGACGAGCCGCTCGCGGATGGAGCTGCTCGAGGCCTTCACGACCTTCCGCTACCCGAACGGGATCGGCCCCGGCGTCTACGACATCCACTCCCCGCGCGTCCCGGCGGAGGCCGAAATGGCCGACCTCGTTGCCAGGGCGCTCCAGGTCCTGCGCCCCGACCAGCTCTGGATCAACCCGGACTGCGGCCTGAAGACCCGCGGCTGGCCAGAGGTCGCCGAGGCGCTGAAAGGCATGGTGACGGTGGCCCGGGCGGCAAGGGAGCGCCTGGCGGCCACGATGTAGCTTCGTACCCCTGTAGGAGCGGACCTGGCCGCGACAGCCGTTCGCGTCAGTCCCGGAGTTCGCGCGCCAGCTCCAGGACCGCGGCGAAAGACTGTCGCGGCCAGGTCCGCTCCCACGGGTCCGCTCCCACGGCGGCGCGCCCTGAACATCCATGCAACCGTCACCCCGCGGGGGTACCCTTCCCCCTGCAATCCGGACCGGGGGCGTGTATCATGGCGCGCCCCATTTATCTCTTTATCCGTAAAGAAGGATATATCCCAGCGATGAGCAACTACCTCTTCACCTCCGAGTCGGTCTCCGAAGGCCATCCGGACAAGATCGCCGACCAGATCTCGGATGCGGTCCTCGACGCGATCCTTGCCCAGGACCCGCGCGCGCGCGTGGCGTGCGAGACGCTGGTGAAGACCGGCGTCGCCATCGTCGCGGGCGAGATCACCACCAGCGCGTGGATCGACCTCGAAGCGCTCACCCGCAAGGTCATCCTCGACATCGGCTACGACAGCTCGGAAGTCGGCTTCGACGGCGAGACCTGCGGCGTGCTGAACCTCATCGGCAAGCAGTCGCCGGACATCAACCAGGGCGTCGACCGCAAGAAGCCGGAAGAACAGGGCGCGGGCGACCAGGGCCTGATGTTCGGTTACGCGACGAACGAGACCAGCGAATACATGCCGGCCGCGATCCACTACGCGCACCGCCTCGTCGAGCAGCAGACCAAGGTCCGCAAGAAGAAGAACTCGCCGCTGCCGTGGCTGCGCCCGGACGCGAAGAGCCAGGTCACCCTGCGCTACGAGAACGGCGAGGCCGTCGCCATCGACGCCGTCGTGCTCTCCACGCAGCACGATCCGGACGTCAAGCAGAAGGACCTCATCGAAGGCGTGCGCGAGCTGATCCTGAAGCCCGTGCTGCCGGCGAAGCTCCTGCACAAGGGCACGAAGTTCCACATCAACCCGACCGGCAAGTTCGTCATCGGTGGCCCGGTGGGCGACTGCGGCCTGACCGGCCGCAAGATCATCGTCGACACCTACGGCGGCTGGGCCCGTCACGGTGGTGGCGCGTTCTCGGGCAAGGATCCGTCGAAGGTCGACCGTTCGGCCGCCTACGCCGCGCGTTACGTCGCCAAGAACATCGTCGCGGCCGGCCTCGCCGACCGTTGCGAGATCCAGGTCAGCTACGCCATCGGCGTCGCCGAGCCCACCTCGATCTCCGTGACCACGTTCGGCACCGGCAAGATCTCCGACGAGAAGATCGAGAAGCTGATCCGCAAGCACTTCGACCTGCGCCCGTACGGCATCATCAAGATGCTCGACCTGGTGCACCCGATGTACCAGCCGACCGCCTCGAACGGTCACTTCGGCCGCAAGCCCTACGAGATCACCGACAAGAACGGCAACACGTTCACGGCGTTCTCGTGGGAGAAGACCGACAAGGCCGAAATCCTGCGCGATGCCGCGGGCCTCGGCGCGACGGTCGCGCGCCGGAAGTAAGCGACGCTTCAAGCCGTACGAAAGGGCGCCTCCGGGCGCCCTTTTTTGGCCTGTGGGCCTCACGGCGGTTTCATGGGCGGGGTGCGACATAAGGGCCTTCGTCACCGGAGACCCAACCCATGATCCGCATCCTGTCCACCGCCCTCCTCGCCACCGCTCTGTCGTTCGCCGCGCAGGCCCAGGACAAGGATTCCCAGGGCGGGACGGCGACCGACGCCGGATTCTACAAGAACGCCTCCGCCGCGGGCGTGACCGAGGTGGCCGCGAGCGAGATCGCGCTCAAGCAGTCCACGTCGAAGGCGGTCAAGAGCTTCGCGCAGACCATGGTCACGGACCATACGAAGGCGAACGACGAGCTGAAGGAACTGAAGTCCGGCGACAAGGGCTACTCGATCGCGCACGAGCCGACCCCGGAGGGTTCGAAGATGATCGACGCCCTGTCGCGGCTGAACGGTGCCGACTTCGACCGCGAATACCGCAAGATGATGATCGCCGACCACGAGGAGGCGGTGGCCATGTTCGAGGTCGAGATCGAGAAGGGCTCGAGCCCCGAGCTGAAGGCGTTCGCTAAGAAGACCCTGCCGACCCTGAAGCACCACCTGCAGGAAGCGAAGGCGCTGCCGCAGAAGTGAAGCGATGAGGGGATCGTGCGCTGCGATCGCCGATGCGATCGGCTCCCACCCCTTCGGTCGGCGGCCTGCTACCGGAGGGTGGGAGCCGATCGTATCGGCGATTGAAGCTTGCGGAAGAATCAGGCGTTGCGATTCGACCCGGAGAGCACGTCGACCCACACGGCCAGCACCAGGATCACGCCCTTGATGATCAGCTGCCAGGAATTGTCGACGTCCATCAGCTGCATGCCGCTGTCGAGGCTGGCCATGACCAGCGCGCCGATGAGCGCGCCGTAGACCGTGCCCGAACCGCCGCGCATCGACGTGCCGCCGATGAAGCAGGCGGAGATCGCGTCGAGCTCGGCGCCCGTGCCGGCGGACGGCGAGCCCGAACCGGTGCGGGCCACGGTGATGATGCCCGCGAACGCGCACATCAGGCCCATGATCGCGAAGACCACGAGCTTCACGCGGGCGACGTTCACGCCGGACAGGCGCGTGGCTTCCATGTTGCCGCCCACGGCGTAGATGTGGCGGCCGAAGACGGTCTGCGTCGACACGTAAGTGAACACGGCCAGCAGCGCCAGCAGGATCATCACCGGGATGGGGATGCCGTTGGCGTCGTTGAGCACGCGTACGAAGCCGAAGATGAAGGCGCCGATCGCGACGAGCCGCGCGACGTCGATCCAGGTGGCGGCCTGCTGCAATCCCAGCGACGCACGGCGCATGCGACGGCGGACCGTCAGCGCGACCATGGCGAGGAAGATGAAGGCGCCGATCCACACCGACAGGACCGGCGGAACGAAGCCCTGACCGAGCGCGATGAGGTCGTCCGGCGCGGGAGCGATCGTGGAACTGCCGGTCAGATAGAGCACGAGGCCGCGGAACGCCAGCATGCCGCCCAGGCCGACGATGAACGACGGGACGCGCATCTTCGTCACGACGAAGCCGTTCAACGCGCCGATGACCAGGCCCAGCGCGAGCACAGCGGCGATGGACGGCCAGGTGCCCCAGCCCATGTTCACGGTGAGGATGGCGACGACGCCGCCGAGCAGCCCGAGCTGCGAGCCGATCGACAGGTCGATCTCGCCGGCGATGATGATGAACACCATGCCACAGGCGAGCATGCCCGTGATCGCCATCTGCCGGAACAGGTTGGACAGGTTGCCAGGCGTCACGAAGGCCTGGTCGGTCTTGATGTGGAAGAAGAGCCAGATCAGCGCGACCGCGATGAGCAGCGCGAGGATCTTGTAGCGGACGAACAGTTGCTGGACTTTCTGGGCCTGCATGGAAGGCTTCCTGGTAACGCGAATGGGGTCAGGCGGCGTGTGCCGGCCCTTCGGCGGCATGGGAGATGGCGGCGGCGAGCACCTGCTCGGAGGTCAGGCCGACGTTCGGGAAGTTGCCGCGAAGCTTGCCCTCGCCCACCACGAGCACGCGATCGCTCACGCCGAGCACCTCGGGCATCTCGGACGAGACCATGATGATCGCGACGCCGCGTGCGGCGAGTTCGAACATCAGCTTGTAGATGTCGTACTTGGAACCGACATCCACGCCGCGCGTGGGCTCGTCGAGGATCAGCACCTTGGGCTCGGGCAGCAGCATCTTGGTCAGGACGGCCTTCTGCTGGTTGCCGCCGGACAGGCCGACGATCGCCAGTTCGGGACTCGCCGTCTTCACACGCAGCCGTTTGATCTCGGCATCGACCACCTGCATTTCCGCCTGCCGGTCGATCTGGCCGGCACGGGCGAAATGCGACAGCGTGGCGAGGGTGATGTTGTCGCCCACCCCCAGCAGCGGGACGATGCCCTGGCGCTTGCGGTCCTCGGGAACGAGCGACAGGCCCGCCTTGATCGCCTGTTCGGGGCTGCGCACCTTGACCGGCTTGCCCTCGATGACGACCTCGGCCTCATAGCGGCCCGGATAGGCGCCGAAGATCGCGGAAACGAGTTCCGTGCGACCGGCACCGACCAGTCCGGCGATGCCGACGATCTCGCCGCGGCGCACCTCGAACGAGATGTCGTCGACGCGCTTGCGGTTCGGGTTGGCCACGTCCCAGCAGGTGACATGACGGGCCTCGAAGATCACCTCGCCGATGTCGTGCTCCACCTTCGGGAACAGGTTTTCGATGTCGCGGCCGACCATCGCCGTGATGATCGAGTGCGTGGTCATCTCGCTCATCGGCTTCGTCACGATGTGCTTGCCGTCGCGGATGACGGTGACCGTGTCGCAGACGCGCGCCACCTCGTCGAGCTTGTGCGAGATGTACACGCACGCGACGCCGTCGCGCTTGAGATCCTCGATGATCGACAGCAGCGTGTCGGTCTCGGCGGAGGTCAGCGACGACGAGGGCTCGTCGAGGATGAGCAGGCGCGCGTTCTTCGCGAGCGCCTTGGCGATCTCGAAGAGCTGCTGGTAGCCGCCGCCGTAGTTCATCACCGGGGCGGCCACGTTGACGTCCTTCAGCTTCAGCCGCGCGAGCAGCGCCTCGGCCTGAGCGTACATGGCGTCGTAATCCATGACGCCGCCGAACTTGCGGATCTCGTTGCCGAGGAAGATGTTCTCCGCCACCGACAACTGCGGCACCAGCATGAGTTCCTGGTGGATGATGACGATGCCGGCCTCTTCACTGTCGCGCACGGAGTACGCCTTGAGCGGCTTGCCGTCGAACAGGATCTCGCCTTCCCAGGTGCCGTACGGGTACACGCCGGAGAGCACTTTCATCAGGGTCGACTTGCCGGCGCCGTTCTCGCCGCACAGGCCGACGCATTCGCCCGGCCGTACGGCCAGGTCGATGCCATTGAGCGCGCGCACGCCGGAGAACTCCTTGACGATCTGGCGCATCTCGAACAGGTATTCGCTCACCGCGTTCTTCCTTCTTTCACGAGCGACGCCCCGCAAAATGCGGGGCGCCGCCGGTATCGCCTGACTTACGGGCCAACCTGCGCCTGGGTGTAGAAG
This sequence comes from Luteibacter sp. UNC138MFCol5.1, assembly GCF_900110505.1. GTDB lineage: Bacteria > Pseudomonadota > Gammaproteobacteria > Xanthomonadales > Rhodanobacteraceae > Luteibacter. Next base: position 923,731 of record NZ_FODZ01000001.1, on the reverse strand, counting down.
CCGTCCTTCACCACGAGGTCGACGTTCGCCTTGGTCAGTTCGGTCGGGGTCAGGAGGATGGTATCGACATCCTTCTTGCCGTTGTTCATCTTCGAGGTGAACTTCGGCGTGCCGCCCTTGGCCAGGTCGACCGCGAGGTTCGCGGCGTCCGTCGCGATCGCCTTGATCGGCTTGTAGACGGTCATCGTCTGCGTGCCGGCCTTGATGCGCTTGATCGCGGCGAGGTCGGCATCCTGGCCCGACACGGCGACCTTGCCGGCGAGCTTCTGGCCGTTGAGCGCCGCGATCGCGCCGCCGGCGGTGCCGTCGTTCGAGGCGACGATGCCCTGGATGTTGTTCTTGTTGGCGGTCAGCGCGTTCTCGACGATGGTCTGCGCGTTCGTCGCGAGCCACTCGTTCGTCCACTGCTGGCCCACGATCTTCACCGCGCCGCTCTTGACCAGCGGATCGAGCACCTTCATCTGGCCCTCGCGGAGGATCTTGGCGTTGTTATCGGTGGGCGCGCCGCCGAGCAGGAAGTAGTTGCCCTTGCCGCCCGTCGCGTTGACGACGCCCTGCGCCTGCATCTGGCCGACCTTGTCGTTGTCGAACGAGATGTACGCGTCGACGTCGGCGTTGAGGATAAGGCGATCGTACGAGATCACCTTGATGCCGACCTTCTTCGCCTCGGCCACCACGGTGGTGAGCGTCTTGGCGTTGAACGGCACGATGACGATGACGTCCACCTTGCGCGAGATCAGGTTCTCGATCTGCTGGATCTGCTTCTGCTCGTTGGCGTCGGCGGACTGCACCGAGACCGTCGCGCCCTTCGCTTCGGCCGCGGCCTTGAAGTAGTCGCGATCGCGCGTCCAGCGTTCGACGCGCAGGTCGTCGATGGAGAAACCGATGACGGGCTTGTCCTTGCTCGCATGCGCCTGCGGCGTCGCGAATACGCCGGCGGCGATCATCGATACGGCAAGCACCGTGTGTAGGGCCTTCTGCTTCATGCTCGTCTCCATGGGTCTATGGAATCGCCCGTCAGTGCGGGCGGAAATCGTCGCCGGGAATGGCGTCGGCGTATAGCGGTTTCAGTCGTTCGTAGGATCGGCGGAACAAAGGGTGGCGCGTTTGCAGGAAATAAGCATGACGCGCTGCATCGGGCTCGCGCGCGGCGGTGATCGCGGGCATCGGGCACACGTCGTCGAGCGACGCGCCCGGTTCGACCGCCAGGCGCGCCAGCCGGGCGGCGCCGAGCGCCGGACCGACCTCTCCGCCGCTGCGCAGCACGAGGCGCTTGCCGAGGATGTCGGCCAGCATCTGCGTCCAGTAGGCGCTGCGCGAGCCACCGCCGATCACGGTGATCTCGTCGGCGACGAGGCCCGTCGACTCCACGGCCAGGAGGCCGTCGAGCAGGCCCAGCCCCACGCCTTCGAGCGTCGCGTTGGCGAGGTCCGCGCGATCGGTGTCGGGCCCCAGGTGCGTGAACGAACCACGGACGTGGGCGTCGTTGTGCGGCGTGCGTTCGCCCGTGAGGTAGGGCAGGAACAGCGGACCGTGTTTGGCGAGTCCCCGCGCTTCCGCCTCGGCGAGCAACGCTGGGACATCGGGCAACCCCGTGAGGCGCGCCGTGAAATCGAGGCAGGTCGCGGCGTTGAGCATCACCGACATCAGGTGCCAGGTGTCGGGCAGCGCATGGCAGAAACTGTGGACGGCCTGCTCGGGACTGGCCCGGAAGCCATCGGATACCGCGAAGTACACGCCCGACGTGCCGAGCGAAAGCATGGCCTGACCGTCGCGCACGATACCGACGCCCACCGCGCCCGCGGCGTTGTCGCCACCGCCGGCGGCGACGGGCACGGTATCCATGCCCCAGCGGTCCGCCAGTTCGCGACGCAGGCGGCCGGTCGGCTGGCTCCCTTCGAACACCTCGGGCATGTGCGAACGGTCGAGGCCCGTCGCCGCCAGCATGGCGTCGCTCCACTGCCGGCGCCGCACGTCGAGCCACAACGTGCCGGCCGCGTCGGAGGCGTCCGTCGCGTACTCGCCTGTGAGGCGAAGGCGCAGGTAATCCTTGGGCAGCAGCACTTTCGCCACGCGCGCGAAGACGTCGGGCTCGTGGCGGCGGACCCACGCGAGCTTCGGCGCGGTGAAGCCGGGCATCGCGAGGTTGCCGGTGATCTCGCGGAAACCCGGCACACGCTCGAGCTCGGCGCACTCGACGTCCGAGCGGCCGTCGTTCCAGAGAATCGCCGGGCGCAGGACGTTATCGGACGCGTCGAGCAGCGTCGCGCCGTGCATCTGCCCGGACAGGCCGATCGCCGCCACGCGGCGCGCATCGACGCCCTTGAGAACATCCGCAACGGCCGATTCGGTGGCCGCCCACCATGCCGCGGGATCCTGCTCGGACCAGCGCGGATGGGGGTGCGACACCTGCAACGGGCTGGAAGCGGTGGCGCGCACCGCTCCCGCCTCGTCCATGAGGACGGCTTTCACCGATGACGTGCCCAGGTCGATGCCGAGGTACATGCGTTCCTGCGCTTCCATGTCGGGTTCCATATCAACCGTAGATATAACGGTTCACGATGTTTTCGAGCAACTCCTGCTGCCCCGACACATGCTTCGGGTGGATGTCGCGCGCGACCGCATCGTCCGAAAGCGAAGCCAGCGTGAAACCGCCATCCAGGATCTTCTTGCCGAACGCATCGTCCCATCCGGCGTAACGCTTCGCCTTGAAGTCGGCCAGCGCGTCGCGCTCGATCATCTTCGCCGCGCGCTCCAGGCTCAGCGCCAGCGCGTCGATCGCGCCGATGTGGCCGTGGAAGAGATCTTCCGCCGCATGGCTCTGGCGGCGCACCTTCGTGTCGAAGTTGAAGCCACCGGTGGTGAAGCCGCCGGCCTTCAGGATCTCGTAGGTGACGAGCGTGAGTTCCTCGACGCTGTTCGGGAACTGGTCGGTGTCCCAGCCGTTCTGCGGATCGCCGCGGTTGGCGTCGATGGAGCCGAACACGCCGAGCGCGATCGACGTGGCGACCTCGTGGTGGAATGAGTGGCCGGCGAGCGTCGCGTGGTTCGCCTCGAGGTTCGTCTTCACCTCGTTCTCGAGGCCGAACTCCTTGAGGAAGCCGTACACGGTCGCCGTGTCGTAGTCGTACTGGTGCTTGGTCGGCTCCTGCGGCTTGGGTTCGATGAGGATCGTGCCCTTGAAGCCGATCTTGTGCTTGTGCTCGATCACCATCCGGAAGAAGCGGCCCATCTGCTCGCGCTCGCGCTTCAGGTCGGTGTTGAGCAGCGTGTCGTAGCCCTCGCGGCCGCCCCACAGCACGTAGTTGGCACCACCGAGGCGATGCGTCGCTTCCATGGCGTGGCGCACCTGCGTGGCCGCGTAAGCGAACACGTCGGGCTGCGGGCTGGTGGCGGCACCCGCGGCGTAGCGCGGATTGCTGAACAGGTTGGCGGTGCCCCAGAGCAGCTTCACGCCGGTCTCGGACTGCTTGCGCTCCAGCACGTCGACCATCGCCGCGAAGTTCTCGCGGTACTCGGCCAGGCCGTTACCTTCCGGCGCGACGTCGGTGTCGTGGAAGGTGTAGAACGGGGTGCCGAGACGGGTGAAGAAATCGAACGCGGCGTCGGCCTTCTCGCGCGCCTTCGCCATCGGCTCGCCGGCCTGCTGCCACGGGCGATCGAAGGTGCCGGCGCCGAACACGTCCGAGCCCGGCCACACGAAGGTGTGCCAGTAGCAGGTCGCGAGGCGCAGGTGGTCCGCCATGGTCTTGCCGAGCACGACCTTCTTCGGATCGTAGTGGCGGAAGGCGAGCGGGTTCTCGCTGCCGGTGCCCTCGTAACGGATCGGGGCGATGCTGGAAAAGTACGACATAACAATTCCTTGACGAACGTGGGGACGAATCCCGACGATCCTGACGATCCGGGGCCTGCGCGCGCAATTGCGATTTCCGCTGGGGCGAAAAGCATTTTCAATGCCGCGCTGCGTCATGGTCGGCGGCGCCGATCCCTGCTACTTTCACCGGTCATGAAACCGCACCGCATCGCCCTGCTGTTCAACGCCAACAAGGTCTACGACCGCCAGGTGATCGCCGGCATCGGCCATTACCTGAACAGCACGCGCGTGGAATGGGACCTCTTCATGGAAGAGGATTTCCGCACCCGCATGCGCGACATCCAGCAGTTCCGTGGCGACGGCATCATCGCGGACTTCGACGATCCGGAAGCCCCCGAAGCCCTGCGCGACCTGCACATTCCGGTCGTGGCGGTCGGCGGCTCCTACCACGACCCGTCCGCGTACCCGGTCGGCATTCCGTACATCGCCACCGACAACGCCCGGCTGGTGCGGCTCGCCTACGATCACCTCATCGAGCAGGGCCTGGGCCGTTTCGCCTTCTATGGCATTCCCCCGCATCCCGGCAGCCGCTGGGCGCAGGAGCGCGAGCACGCGTTCCGCGCGATCGTCGCGGAGGAAGCCGTCGACGCCGTGGTCTACGACGGCGCGTCCACGAGCGCCGGCGGCTGGGGCGAGGCGGTCGAGGCGCTGGTCGCGTGGCTCGACGCCCTGCCCAAGCCCATCGGCATCGTCGCGGCCACCGACGCGCGCGCCCGCCAGCTGCTGCAGGCCTGCGTGATCGGCGACTTCGCCGTGCCGGAACAGATCGCGATCGTGGGCATCGACAATGACCCCATGGCGCAGCTGCTGACGCGCATCCCGCTCACCTCGGTGATCCAGGGCGCGGAAGAGATGGGTCGCACCGCCGCGCACCTCCTGCACCAGATGCTGCGTGGCGTGGACTGCTCGACCACGCGCGTGCTCGTGCCGCCCGTCGGCATGAACGTGCAGGTCTCGAGCCGCTACCAGCCGATGCGCAGCCCTCACGTGATGCGCGCCAGCCACTACATCCGCCAGTACGGATGCCTCGGCATCAAGACCGAGCAGGTGGCGGACTACGTCGGCGTCTCGCGCACGGTGCTGGAAGAGCACTTCAAGCGGGAGCTGAAGCAGACCGTCCACCAGGTGATCCTCAAGCACAAGCTCGACACCGCCTGCGACCTCATCGCGAACACCGACACGCCGTTGGCCGACGTCGCGCTGCGCTGCGGCTTCACGTCGCTGCAATACATGTATGCGGTATTCCGGCGCGAGTACGATTGCACGCCGCGCCAGTACCTCGACCTCCATCGCAAGGCGGCGGCCACCTGACCGCCTCCACGGATCGTTCCATGCCCGTTTCCACCGCCACCGCCTGGGGCCAGCTTCCCGACGGCACACCCCTGCACCGCTGGACCCTGCGCAACGCGCGCGGCGGCCAGGTCGAGATAAGCGACCTCGGCGCCACGCTGCTCTCGTGGCAATCGCCCGATCGCCATGGCCGCCTGGGCGAGGTGGTGCTCGGGCATCCCACCGCGCAGCATTATCTGGATTCCAACGCGTACATGGGCGCCGTGGTCGGGCGCTGGGCCAACCGCATCCGCGGCGGCCGGTTCCGCCTGGACGGCATCGACTACAAGGTCGACCGCAACGACGGGGGCAATCACCTGCACGGTGGCCACGACGGGTTCCATCGCCATCGCTGGGACGCCGATACCAATGGCGACGATCTGGTCCTGCGGCTGGTGTCGCCCGAGGGCGACGGCGGGTTCCCGGGCGAGGTGCGCGTGGATCTGCGCGTCCGGCTCGAGGACGACGGGACGCTGGACCTGCGCTACGAGGCGACCAGCGACGCGCCGACGCCCCTTAGCCTGACCGCGCACCCGTACTTCAACCTCAACGACCGGCGCCCCGACATCCGCGATCACGTGATCCGCATCGACGCCGACGAGTTCCTCGCGATCGACGCCGGCGCCATCCCCGTCGGCCGGCAACACGTGGCCGGCACGGCGTTCGATTTCCGTGAGCCCGCGCCGATCGGCTCGCGGCTGCACTGGCCCGACCCGCAGCTGCGCCTCGTGGGCGGCTTCGACCATTGCTACGTCCCGCGCGGTCCGGCGGGCACGCTGCGCACCGTGGCGGTCGTCACCGAGCCCTCCAGCGGCCGCCGCCTGACCATCGACACCGACCGCCCGGGCCTGCAGTTCTACAGCGGGCAGAAGCTGACCGGCCAGACGAGCCGCCATGGCGACACCTACGGGCCGTTCGCCGGATTCGCGCTCGAAGCCCAGGCGTTCCCGGACCAGGTGAACGGGCCGGACGCGGACGGCGCGATCCTGCGGCCGGGCGTGGTCTGGCGCCAGCACACGCGGTACAGGGTCGATACGCCCTGATCGCCGATACGATCGGCTCCCACCCTCCGGTCGACACGTCCCCAGGCCGGGTGGGACGCCCGCCACAGCCTCAACGGGTAGAATGGGCGGATGTCATTAATCCAATTGCTCAACGTCGACTTCAGCGTCGGCGGCCCGCTCCTGCTCGAACAGGTCGATCTTTCCCTCGATACCGGTGAGCGCGTCTGCATCGTCGGCCGCAACGGCGCCGGCAAGTCCACGCTGCTGAAGCTCATCGCGGGCGAGCTGCATCCCGACGACGGCGAGATCCGCCTGCAGGGCGGCACGCGCATCGCGCGGCTCACGCAGGAAGTGCCGCAGGACACCACGGGCAGCGTCTTCGACGTGGTGGCGGACGGCCTCGGCGAGCTCGGCCACCTGCTCGCGCGCTACCACCACCTGATCGAGCAGGGCGACATGGACGCCCTCGGCGACGTCCAGGCGAAGATCGAGGCGCAGAACGCCTGGGATCTGGATTCCCGCATCGAGCAGGTCATCGAGCGGCTGGAGCTGCCCGCGCACAGCGACTTCTCCGAGCTGTCGGGCGGCATGAAGCGTCGCGTGCTGCTCGGCCAGGCGCTGGTGCGCGATCCGAACCTGCTCCTGCTCGACGAGCCGACGAACCATCTCGACATCGAAGCCATCGCCTGGCTCGAGGGCTTCCTCAAGAGCTTCGGCGGCAGCATCGTCTTCATCACCCATGACCGCAGCTTCCTGCGATCGCTCGCGACGCGCATCGTCGAGATCGATCGTGGCCAGGTCACCAGCTGGCCCGGCGACTACGACAACTACCTGCGCCGGCGCGAGGAACGCCTGCACGCCGAAGCCCAGGCCAACGCGCACTTCGACCGCAAGCTGGCGCAGGAAGAGGTCTGGATCCGCCAGGGCATCAAGGCACGCCGCACCCGCAACGAGGGTCGCGTCCGGGCGCTGAAGGCGCTGCGTCGCGAGCGCATGGAGCGCCGCGAGCAGGCGGGCAACGCGAAGATCACGCTGGCCACCGCGCAGGCGTCGGGCCGCAAGGTGATCGACGCGAAGCACGTGACCCAGGCCTATGGCGGCCGCACGCTGCTGCGCGACTTCTCGACCACCATCATGCGCGGCGACCGCGTCGGCATCATGGGTCCGAACGGCGCCGGCAAGTCCACGCTGCTGAAGATCCTGCTCGGCGAGCTGGTGCCGCAGGAAGGCGAGGTCACGTTGGGCACGGGCCTGCAGATCGCGTATTTCGATCAGCACCGTTCCATGCTCGACGACCGCATGAACGCGCTGGACAACGTGGCCGAAGGCCGCGAGTACATCGAGCTCAACGGACAGCGCAAGCACATCATCGGATACCTGCAGGATTTCCTGTTCTCGCCCGAGCGCGCCCGAGCGCCGATCACGCGCCTCTCGGGCGGCGAGCGCAACCGTCTCCTGCTCGCGAAGCTGTTCGCGCAGCCGTCCAACCTGCTGGTGATGGACGAACCGACCAACGATCTCGACGTCGAGACGCTGGAGTTGCTGGAAGAACTGCTCAACGACTACACCGGCACGCTGCTGCTCGTCTCGCACGACCGCGACTTCATCGACAACGTCGTGACGAGCACGCTGGTGCTGGAGGGCGACGGCGAGGTCGGCGAGTACATCGGCGGCTACAGCGACTGGCTGCGACAGAAGCCCGTGGTGGCGGCGGCCCGGCAGGCGGCGAAGGCCGCCGCGCCGGCGCCCGCTCCGGCTCCCGCGCCTGCCGTGGCCGCGGCGAAGAAGAAGCTTTCGTTCAAGGAACAGCGCGAGCTGGAGCTGCTGCCCGCGAAGCTCGAAGCGCTGGAATCGGAAATCGCCCGCCGGACCGAGGCGATGAACGATCCGAAATACTTCCAGCAGGACGCCGCGGCCATCACGCGCGGCAACGACGAGCTGGCGAAGCTGCAGGCCGAACTCGATGCGGCGTTCGCGCGCTGGGAAGAGCTCGAGGGCTGAGGCGGCAGGCTTTCGTAGGAGCGCGCCCTGCGCGCGACATGTTTCGAGGCCAGGAGCCGCAGGGCCTGATCCTCTTCGCGAAAAACTGTCGCGCGCAGGGCGCGCTCCTACGGCCGGCCGTGTCGCTGCCCTGTGCGCGACATGTTTCGAGGCCAGGAGCCGCAGGGCCTGATGCTCTTCGCGAAAGACTGTCGCGCGCAGGGCGCGCTCCTACGGGTTTCGCGCTACAGGCGGAACACCTCGACCACCCGCGAGAGCTCGGCCGCCTGGTCTTCCAGGCTCTTCGCCGCGGCGGCCGCTTCTTCCACGAGCGCGGAATTCTGCTGCGTGGAATCGTCCATGCGCGACACCGCGTGGTTGATCCGGCCGATCTGTTCGGACTGCTCGCCCGACGCGCGGCTGATGTTGCCCATCAGGTCCGCGACATCGCGGATGCGGCCGATCACGATCGCCATGTTCCGTCCGGCCTCCGTCACTAGGCCGTGCCCCGCGTCGACGCGGCCGACCGATTCGCCGATGAGCGAGGCGATCTCCTTCGACGCCGACGAACTGCGCTGCGCGAGGTTGCGCACCTCTTCCGCGACGACCGCGAAGCCCTTGCCCTGCTCGCCCGCGCGCGCGGCCTCCACCGCTGCGTTCAGCGCGAGGATGTTCGTCTGGAAGGCGATGCCGTTGATGATGTCGACGACGTCGGCGATCCGCTGCGACGACGCCTGGATGCCGTTCATCGCGTCGACCGCCTCCTGCATCGCACCGGCCTCCTGCTGCACCGCCACGCTCGCGTCGGTCGCCAGCGCGCTGGCTCGCGCCGAATGGCCGGCGTTGTCGCGCACCGTGCGCGTCAGCTGATCCAGGCTGGCCGCGGTGAGCTGCAGTTCGTGCGCCTGGGCCTCGGTGCGGGTCGACAGATCGGCGTTGCCCGCAGCGATTTCGGACGTGCTGCCCGCCATGCTCGCCGCCGCCTTGCGCACGGAACGCGCGATGTCGCCGAGCCCGTCGCCGATGCCGTCGATGGAACGCATGAGCTGGCCGATCTCGTCGCGCCGCGTGGAGTCGAGCCGTGCCGTGAGGTCGCCTTCCGCGAGCCGGCGCGCCGCTTCGACGGCCTGCGCGAGCGGCCGCGTGACCCGGCGGCGAATGGCGACGAAGACGAGCACCGCCAGCACGGCGACGAGCGCGATGCTGGTCGCGGCGGCGATACCGCGCATGCGACGCACCGGCGCGTACAGCTCGTCCATGTCGGCGATGCCGGCCACCAGCCAGTGCCACGCCGGATCGGTCGCGTAGACGGCCAGGCGCTCGACGCGCGTGCCGTCCACGTCGAGGCTGTAGCGCAGTTCGCCGGTACTCCCCGACAGCATCCGGCCGAAGACCGGCTGACCCTCGGCATCGAGCACCTTCAGCGCGGCGCCCGGCACCGCGGCGGCGCCCTTGAGCGAGGGGTCCACCACGAACGTGCCGTAGCGCTTGCCCGCCGCGGCGTCGACGACGGCGTAGTAACCGTTGCGGCCGATGCGGATCCCCGCGATCTCGTCCTGCAGCGCCTTCATCTCCTTACCGATCTCCACGCCGATGAAGAACGCGCCGAGCACGTGACCCGCCTGGTCCTTGATGGGCTCGTAGCGGGTGACGAAGGGACGATCGAACAGCACCGCCGGACCGCCGTACGACGCACCGGTGAGCAGCAGCGGGAAGGCGGGATGCGCATGGTCGATCGACGTGCCGACCGCGCGCGAGCCGTCCTCCTTCTTCAGCGACGTCGTCACGCGGATGAAGTCGTTGCCGTCGCGGACGAAGAGCGTCGCGACCACGTGCGCACGCGCCGAGAATTCGTCCGTCAGGGTGAAGTCGTTGTTCAGCGGTTTCCCGTCATGCAACAGCTGCGGCACCGTATGGCCGGCCATGGTCACGCGGTGCGTGTCGTCCACCGTGAAGCGGCCGGGATAGTAGCTCTTGTAGACGTCCAGGAAACGGTCGGACTCGGCCAGCAGCGCGCCGCCGAACGTGTTCACCAGGGCGATGATGGCCCGGTTGCCGCGCGCGAGGTCTTCGCGCGCCCGCGCCTCCAGTTCCCGCGACGCCATCGTCGTGGTCGCCACCGTCAGCAGCGCGATGCCCACGGCGACGATGCCCACCACCAGCAGGTTGAGTCGCGCGCCGACGCTCATGCCGCGCCGGAGGGCGCGATCACCGTTCTCGTTCATGGAAAGCCTTCAGACCACACGGGCACGCGACGGTGCCCCGAACCGGCTATTACGGCAGGTCCGGGCCGGTCTTTAGGCCTCAGCCCGTATTCTGAAGCCCCTGTGAGACGCCGTTCACACAGGCGACCAACGCCTTGAGCAGGGCCTCGTCCTTGCCGCCCGTGGCGCGCCAGCGCCGGAGCAGGTCGACCTGAAGCAGGCTCATCGGGTCGACGTACGGGTTGCGCAGGCGGATGGAGGTCGCCAGCCGGGGGTCGCCGGCCAGCAGTTCGTCGGCCCCCTTCAGCTTCAGCACCCAGCGCACGGTGCCCTCGAATTCCGCGCGGACCATCGGGAAGAAGCGCTCGTGGAGCGGCCCGGCCAGCACCGAGAACGCCTCGGCGATGTCGATGTCGGCCTTGGCGAGCACCATCTCGACGTCGTCGAGCATCGTGGAGAAGAACGGCCAGTCCCGCGCCATCTTCACCAGGGTGTCCTCGCCGCAGTCCTTGGCGACCGCGTCCAGGGCCGAGCCCAGCCCGTACCATCCGGTGAGTACCGCACGGCACTGCGTCCACGAGAACACCCAGGGGATGGCGCGCAGGTCCTCGACGCCCTTCATGCTGCGCCGGCGCGCGGGACGCGAGCCGAGGGTCATCCGCTCGATCACGTCGATCGGCGTGGCGCCGCGGAAGTAGTCGACGAAACCCTCGGTGTCCACGAAGGCACGGTAGGCCTTGCGGCTCTCGTCCGACAGGCGCGCCATCGTGTCCTTCCAGCCGGCCTCGCGCGCTTCCGCGTCGCGCGGACGCAGCGAGGCGCGCATCACGGCGCCGAGCGTCTGCTCGAGATTGCGCACCGCGAGCGCGCGGATGCCGTACTTGCGATGGATCACCTCGCCCTGCTCGGTCACGCGCAGCGTGCCGGCGACGGAGCCGCGCGGGGAGGCCATCAGCGCGGGCGTGATGCGCGAGCCGCCGCGGCTCGCCGAGCCGCCGCGCCCGTGGAAGAACGCGACGCGGATGCCCGCCTTCGCCGCCACCTCGAGCAGTTCCACCTGCGCGCGCTGCAGGCTCCACTTCGAGGCGACGGTACCGCCGTCCTTGCCGCTGTCGGAGTAGCCGAGCATCACCCACTGGCGATCGCCACGCGCTTTCAGGTGCGCGCGGTAGACGGGATCGTCGAGCAACGCCTGCAGGGTCTGCGCGCCGCCGCTGAGGTCGTCGATCGTCTCGAACAGCGGGGCCACGTCGAGCGGCACGCGGCCGTCTTCGAGCAGGCCGCCGCGGCGCGCGAGCGCGAGCACCGCGAGCACGTCGGCGGCGGTCTCCGCCATGCTGATGATGTAGAGGCCGGTCGCCTCGTGCCCGTAGCGCTTGCGCGAGTCGGCCAGCGTGGCGAACACGTCGCGGAGCATCCCCGCCGCCTCGTGTCCCTCGCCCGCCACGAAGCTGCGCTCGCCCGCCGCGAAGGGCCGCAGCGCCTTCACGCGCGCCGCCGTGTCGAGGTTCTGCCAGTCGGCGTCGTCGAGCAGTGCCGCGAGCGCCTCGTCGTGCACGCGGGCATCCTGGCGCACGTCGAGGCGCGCGAGGTGGAAACCGAACGTGCGGGCGCGCCAGAGCAGGCGACCGACGGCGTAGGCACCCGCGTGCCGGCCGCTGTGGTTGACCAGGCTCTTTTCGATCAGCGCGATGTCGTCGATGAATTCGGCGGCGGTGGCGTAGCCCTCCTCGCCTTCGTCGAGCGTGGCCGCGAGGCGCGCGGCGACGAACGTGAGGAACGCGCGGTACGGCATGTCGCCATGGCGCGGCCGGATGCGCGCGGCCGCTTCGGGGAGGCGCTCGCGGTAGTCCTCGATGCGGCGCTGCAGCCGGTCGTCGAGCGTCACGCGGTCCTGCGTCTGGCTGAGCAGGCGACCGAGCGCGACGACGTCCTCGACGTAGCGCTCCAGCACCAGCGTGCGCTGCGCGGCGAGCGTGGCCGAGATGGTTTCCGCGTTGACGTTCGGATTGCCGTCCATGTCGCCGCCCACCCAGGTGGCGAAGCGAAGGAGTCGCGGAACGACGACGTCCTCGCCATAGGTATCGGCGATCGCCTGCTGCATCGATTCGTAGAGGGCGGGCAGCACGCGGTAGATCGGACGGGAGATGTAGAAACCGACGTGGTCGAACTCGTCCTGCACGCTCGGCCGCACCGGCGACGCCTCGGCGGTCTGCCATCCGGCGGACAGCGCCATGAGGATGCGGGCGTCGTCGTCGCGGAGCTCCTGCGGCGTGCGCGTCGGGTCGAACTCGTCGACCAGCGCGCGCACGATCTCCTGTTCCTTCTCCAGCAGCGAGCGGCGCACCGCCTCGGTCGGATGGGCGGTGAACACGGGTTCGACGTCCAGGCGGTCGAGCAGGCGCGATAGCTCCTCCTTCGTGACGCCGTCCTTCTTCAGCAGGGCGAGCACGGCGGCGAGCGATTCGGGCTGGGGTGCCCCGCCCTCGCGCTGGTAGTCGCGACGGCGGCGGATGCGGTGCACGCGCTCGGCCGTGTTCACCGCCTGGAAATACGTGGCGAAGGCGCGGGCCAGCGATTCGGCGTCGGCGGCGTCCAGCCCGGTCAGCGAGTCCGCCAGGGCATCCACGGCGGCGCCGCTGCGCCGGCGGTGGATGGCGGCGGTCCGGACGTGCTCCACCCGCTCGAAGAACGACTGGCCGCCCTGCTCCGCGAGCATCTGGCCGACCAGGGCGCCGAGGCGGCGTACGTCCTCGCGCAGGGGACCGTCGTGGGGCAGGAACTCGGGATCGCGTGCGGCTTCCATCGGTGTCTCACGTGGCATCGAAACCCCGAGAGTACCGAAAAAGATGTGTTCATCCCTGCATCCGGATTCCGCGATACAATCGCCGGACCGTTTTGCCCGCCGAGGGGCGCTGCGACCGTGGGTTCGACCCATAGGCCAGGCTCGGCGCGGCGTCCCACCAAACGGCGCCCCCGTGAATCTCCGGAGCTACGCCAGATGAACGCCGTCACCAAAGACACCGCCTTCCAGGATTACAAGGTCCGCGACATGTCGCTGGCCGACCTCGGCCGCCGCCGCATCCGCATGGCGGAAGAGGAAATGCCGGGCCTGATGCAGATCCGCGCCCGCTACGCCGGCGAGAAGCCGCTCAAGGGCGTCCGCCTCTCGGGCTCGCTGCACGTCACCAAGGAAACCGCCGTGCTCGCCGAGACGCTGCGCGAGCTGGGCGCCTCGGTCCGCTGGGCTTCCTGCAACATCTTCTCGACGCAGGACGACGTCGCCGCCGCGCTCGCCGCGGGCGAACTGCCGGTCTTCGCGTGGAAGGGCGAGACGCTCGAAGAGTACTGGGAGTGCACGCTCGACATGCTCACCCATCCGGGCGAGCTCGGCCCGCAGCTGATCGTCGACGACGGTGGCGACGCCACCCTCTTCATCCACAAGGGTGTCGAACTCGAGGACGGCAGCGACTGGGTCAACACCCCGAGCGGCAATCACGAAGAGCAGGTCATCAAGGACCTCGTCAAGAAGACCGCCGCCGCGCGTCCGGGCTGGTTCAAGAAGATCGCCGCCGAGTGGAAGGGCGTGTCGGAAGAGACCACCACCGGCGTGCATCGCCTGTACCAGCTCGCCGAGGCCGGCAAGCTGCTCGTGCCCGCGATCAACGTCAACGACTCGGTCACCAAGAGCAAGTTCGACAACCTCTACGGTTGCCGTGAGTCGCTCGCCGACGGCATCAAGCGCGCGACCGATCTCATGATCGCCGGCAAGACCGCCGTCGTCTGCGGCTACGGCGACGTGGGCAAGGGCTGCGCGCATTCGCTCAAGGGCTTCGGCGCCCGCGTGATCGTGACCGAGATCGATCCGATCAACGCCCTGCAGGCCGCGATGGAAGGCTTCCAGGTCACCACCGTCGAAGACACCCTCGGCATCGGCGACATCTATGTCACCACCACGGGCAACAAGGACATCATCACGCTGGAACACATGGCGAAGATGAAGAACAACGCCCTGGTCTGCAACATCGGCCACTTCGACAACGAGATCCAGATCGACCGCCTGAACAACGCGAAGGACGTCAGCCGCGAGACGATCAAGCCGCAGGTCGACCGCTACACCTTCGGCGCCACGGGCAACAGCATCTACATGCTGGCGGAAGGCCGCCTGGTGAACCTCGGCTGCGCCCACGGCCACCCGAGCTTCGTCATGTCGAACAGCTTCTCGAACCAGACGCTGGCGCAGATCGATCTGTGGAAGAACAAGGACGCCTACGAGAAGACGGTCTACCGCCTCCCGAAGAAGCTCGACGAGGAAGTCGCCCGCCTGCACCTCGAGCAGATCGGCGTTAAGCTGACGGTGCTGACGCAGGACCAGGCCGACTACATCGGCGTGCCGGTGGAAGGCCCGTACAAGGCCGACCACTACCGCTACTGATCGAGGGGATTTCCCCGGATCGACAAGGGCGCCCTCGGGGCGCCCTTTTTTTTGCCGCATGTTTTTGAGGCCAGGAGCCACAGGGCCTGATGCGCTTCGCGAAACGCTGTCGCGCGCAGGGCGCGCTCCTACGGAGACGGTTAGCCATCTTTCCATCTGGATGGAAAGATATATACTTCGACCATCCCTCCGAGGTCGCGCCATGCCCGCCATCAGCTTCGAGTTCTTCCCGCCCAAGACCGACGAGCAGCGCCAGCAGCTCGACAGCGCCGTGGGGCGCCTCAAGGGCCATGCTCCCGACTATGTCTCGGTGACCTTCGGCGCCGGTGGCTCGACGCTCAGCTACACGGACGAAACGGTGCGCCGGCTGCGCTCGGAACACGCGCTTTCCGTCGCGCCGCATCTCTCGTGCATGGGCGGCACCCGCGCGGAGATCGGCGCCCTGCTCGATACGTACAAGGCGTCTGGCTGCCGGCGCATCGTCGCGCTGCGCGGCGACCTGCCCTCCGGCATGGCCACCCCCGGCGATTTCCGCTACGCCGCGGAACTCGTCGCCTTCATCCGCCAGCACAGCGGCGATCATTTCCACATCGAGGTCGCGGCCTACCCGGAAATGCACCCGCAGGCCGAGAACGCCCTCGCCGACCTGCGCCACTTCAAGGCCAAGGTGGATGCCGGCGCCGATGGCGCGATCACGCAGTATTTCTTCAACGCGGATGCCTATTTCCGCTTCGTCGACGACGTGACGAAGCTCGGCGTGAACATCCCCATCGTGCCGGGCATCATGCCCATCGCGAACTTCAGCCAGCTGCGCCGCTTCTCCGATCAGTGCGGCGCCGAGATCCCGCGCTGGATCGTCAAGCGCATGCAGGCCCACGGCGACGACGCGGGGGCGGTGCGCGAACTGGGGGCCGATGTCGTGGCCGAACTGTGCCAGCGGCTGCTCGACGGCGGGGCGCCCGGCCTGCACTTCTACACGATCAACCGCGCGCGGGCGACGACGTCGGTCCTGGAGCGCCTCGCCGCGCGTTGAGAACGTGCGCGCCGTCACCCTCCGCGCATGCGCGGAACGGGATGATGGCGCACCGTTCGCCACCGCGCCGCCCCCGTGATCCGCGCCATCGCCCTGCTGCTCCTGCTCTGCCTCGCCCTGCCCGCCGCCGCGCAAACGGCGATCCATCGATGCGTCGGCCAGGACGGGCGGCCGGTGTTCAGCGACCAGCCGTGCAGCGCGGTGGGCGCGGCGTCCCTCCTGCCCACGCCCTCGTCCGCCGCGAGCACGCCGGGCGTCCCGACCGCGGGCCTCCTCTGCGCCAAGGACATCGGCGAGCTGCGCGAGGGCATGGCCCAGGCGTTCGCCGCCCGCAGCGCCAACCGCATCGGCGGCCTGGTGCTCTGGGACGGCTACGGCAGCGCGGGCACCGTCGAGAACCTGCGCGCCATGGAGTCGCTGGTGAGGCAATCGCTCGTGGCCCTGGAAGGCGGCGAGGACTCCGGCATCGACGCCGTGACGGCCCCTCCCGGCGCGCAAGGCCCCACCCGCCGCGCGCATTTCGCGGTGGTCCGCGATGCCGGCTGCCTCTGGCTGCGCCCTCCGGGCTGAGCGCTCGTCGCAGCCATGCGCCGCCGCACTGACGCGACGCGCCATGTGGCTCGCGGGCGTACCCGGTATCATGGGCGGTCCCCTACGGAGCGTACCCATGTCGCAGAACTACCCCGAATGGATCTGGCAGAACGGGCAGATCAAGCCCTGGCGCGATGCCACCGTCCACGTGATGGCGCACGCGCTGCATTACGGCTCGTCGGTGTTCGAAGGCATCCGCAGCTATGAAACGCCGGACGGCGCGGCCATCTTCCGCCTGACCGACCACCTCAAGCGCCTGTATCTCTCGGCGAAGATCTACGACATCGAGATCCCCT
The DNA here is from genome assembly GCF_900110505.1 of Luteibacter sp. UNC138MFCol5.1. GTDB lineage: Bacteria > Pseudomonadota > Gammaproteobacteria > Xanthomonadales > Rhodanobacteraceae > Luteibacter. The sequence continues at coordinate 906,985 of NZ_FODZ01000001.1, read as the reverse complement.
ACTCGATGGACGAACTGGCGGAAGCCTGCCGCGAGGTGATCCGCAGGAACGAGCTCAAGGCCGCCTACCTGCGCCCGGTCGCGTTCCGCGGTCTCGGCGGGTTCGGCCTCTCGGCCGACTGTCCCACCGACGTCGCCGTAGCCACCTGGCCCATGGGCCCGTACCTCGGACCCGAGGCGCTGCAGAACGGCATCGACGCCTGCGTGTCGAGCTGGCAGCGCTTCGCTCCGAACACGATCCCGGCGGGCGCGAAGGCCGGCGGCAATTACCTCTCCGGCCAGCTGATCGCGCGCGAAGCGCGCCGCCTCGGCTTCGGCGAAGGCATCGCGCTCGCGAACACGGGCCTCCTCAGCGAAGGCGCGGGCGAGAACCTGTTCCTCGTGTTCGACGGCGCGCTGCACACGACGCCGGCCAGCGCCTCGATCCTCACGGGCATCACGCGCCACACGCTGATGACGCTCGCCCGCGAGGAAGGCATCGACGTGATCGAACGCGACCTCCCGCGCGAATACCTCTACCTCGCCGACGAGATCCTGATGTGCGGCACGGCGGCGGAAGTCACGCCGATCCGTTCGGTGGACGGCAAGAAGATCGGCAGCGGCCAGGCCGGTCCGATCACCCGCCGCCTGCAGGAACTGTTCTTCGGCCTGTTCAACGGCAAGACCGCCGACCGCTGGGGCTGGCTCGAACCGCTGTAACCGCAGGCAGCACGTGGGAGCGGCCCTGGCCGCGACGCCGTTGCGAAAGAGGGGCAGGAACTGTCGCTCTTCGCGAAAAGCCGTCGCGGCCAGGTCCGCTCCAACGACCTTAGTTGCAGAACCCGTTCGGGTACGACGACGAGCGATAGGCGTACAGCCAGCTCGTCTTGCCGCCGTCGTTGGCGATGTTCCAGCCGTTGCCGATCGAGCCGATCGCGGTGTTCAGCGTCTGCGAGCGCGTGAGCACCGGCGTCGTGAAGTAGTCGTCGGCGTCGGCGTCGACGCGGAACGACAGCTCCGCCACCGACGGCGTCGACGCGTTGTTGATGTACCACAACGTCAGGGTGAACTCGGCGACCGACTGACCGATATCCGCCTCGGGACCGTCGTATTCCTGCTGCGTGACGGTCACGCCGGCCACCGGCGAGAGCGTGGCGGTCGAGATGTCCGATAGGGCCGACGCGCCGGGAAACTGCTTGATCAGCGCCGACACCGTCGTCGGCGTCGTGGTCGCATCCTGCTTGGTCGAGTGCGCGAGCACGAGGCTGCCCGGCGTCACGTCGGTCTCGAGCTTGGTGGACTTGTTCTTGCCGGCACCCGACACGTCGGTCCAGTACGAGAGCTCCTCGTCGGGATGACGGAACTTGAACTGGATGTCCGAATGATCGCCCGCACGGGTACGCACCGTGTAACCGCGGCCGTAGAGCGAGCAGCTGTGCGCGGTGTCGTAGTAAGCCAGCGTGTCGCGATCGCCCGCGCTGAAATTGCCCGAGATCGTCTTGTCGAACTTCAGCGCCGTCAGGCGCGTCGACACGTCCTTGAGCAGCTGCGCCGCGGCGGTCGACGGATTGGACGCGAAACGCGACGCGTCGAGGAGCACCTTGTACTCCTTGCTGTCGACATAGGCCGGAGTGTTCGCGTGGCTGGTGGCCGCGCCGAGAAGCAGGGTGGCGGACAGCAGGGAGAGAACCGTACGTTTCATCATGCGCATGACCCTTCAGTGGTGGTGGGAGGCGGCGGTGGAACGCATGCCCGGCAAGGTGAGCCGGTACACGAGGATGCGGTTGTCGTTGTCGATGGCCGAGTCGCAGCGCTGGCCATCCATGACGCAGTGCTTCGCGACGAAGTCGTTGTCGTTGCCGACGATGAGGAACCCGTCGTCCGGACGCGCGGGATCGAGCGTGGACACGAGGTCCATCGCTTCCCACTTCTCGGACAGAAGCGCCTTGCCCGGTGACGCGGCGTCGATCGCGAGCCCGAAGCGCGCGAGGTCCGTGGGATCGAGCAGATCGACCAGCGGCGTGGAGCTGGCGGGACGGATGTCCGGACGCAGCTCGCCACCGGCGACGCGCACCGACGTCGTCGCCGTCTCGTACGCGGTGCCGGCGAGGTTCGTCGCGCCCGAGGTATCGACAAGCAGCACGCTCTTGAACACGATCGGACGATCGCCGTCGGCACCCCACCCCGCCCCGTCGCGAGCCAGCATCAGGAAGCGATGGTCGTCGAGCACCCGGATCTCGCTTTGCGCGGCGGTCCGGTTCGGCGTGCCGCCGGCGCCCTTGTCGTCGTACACCGGGAGGCGGACGACATAGTGCGCCACCGGCCGCGACGGCACGGCGTTCCGGCTCGTGTCGTAGACGAGCACGCGCGTCAGCGCGCGCCCCGATGCATCGCCCGGAGCGCTGTCCTGCACGAGCGCGCTCTGCAGCACGACGAACAGACGCGTGCCGTCGGGCGACATCGCCATGCCTTCGACGCCCTGGTTGTTGCGACGACCCGAGGCGGGCGGACGCAACGACGTGAAGTCGGGCTTCCCGCTCGCATCGAGCGGCTGGACGGCGCGAGGCGGAACGATCACGCCGTCGAGCCGGCCGTCGGCATCGAAGCGGTACACGTTGGCGGCGTACTCGTCGCCGACATAGAAGCCGCCGTCGCGCGTGAACTGCAGCGATTCCGCGTCGAGCGACACCTTGCCGGCGCCGGTGCCACTGGCCGGCGCGGGAAGAAGGACGCCATGTTCGCGGAGGGTACCGCCTCGCGGCTCGGCACCGGTGAACGGATTCCCGTTGAAATCGCGCAACACCCTGCCACCATCCGGCACGAGGTCGAAACGCCCCTTGCCGTCGCCCGCGAGCGACAGGCGTACGCGGAAACGATGCATGCGTCCGCGGTAATCGAAGAAGACGTCGTGCTCGGGATCGTTGCGGCCGCGATCGGGAAGCGTCCAGAGCACGCCGGTATAGGTGTCGCCCTCACGCTTCCACGTGCCCGGCTCGATGCTCAGCGACGAGAACGAGCCCAGCGTGTCGCCGAGGAAATCCACCGTGCCGGCCGGCAGCGAGCCCGAGGCGACGAGACCGCGATCCACGTAGACCGTGCCGCCCGCCTCGACGGACCGCGGCAGCGGCGTCGAGGCGATATCCGGCCGGCGGACCTCGATGGCCTGCGCAGAGGCGCTGCCGATCACGACGATGGCGGCGAGCCCGGCAAGGACGCGCCGCATCAGAAGCGCACGTCCAGCGTGGCGAAGTACTGGCGCGGTGCCGACGCATGGAACACGTAGATCGTACCGGTCGGGTCCGTTGGCGCGAACACGCTGGAGTCGAGATTGCTCGCGTAGCGCTTGTCGCCGAGGTTGGTGACGTTGAGCGAAAGGCGGACGCTCTTCGCGAACGAGATCGCGCCGAAGTCGTAGCCACCCGAGAGATCCCACACGGTGAAACCACCGAAACCCCGGTCGTTGGTGTACGTGTAGAAACGCTCGCCGGTGTACTTGCCGCGCAGCGACGCGAACCACGCGCCCTGGGTCCAGTCGATCTGCGTCGCGAAGAGCTTCTTCGGCGTGTCCGTCTGGATCTTGCCCTTCGTAGGCTGGACGACGCCGGCCTGCGTGTAGTCGCTCGCATAGGTCGAGCGGTTGAGCGAGGCGGAGTTGTACCAGCGCAGGTGATCCGTCGGCGTCCAGACGAACGTCAGCTCCACGCCGTGGCTGTCCACGCCGCCGACGTTGTAGAAGCGGTTGCCGCAACGCGGACCGACCGGCTGGCGGGAGTCGCACGGGTTGTACTGGAGGAGGCGGTTGTCGAAACGCACCTTGTACGCCGCGAGCGACGCCGCCACCGGGCCGCTCTCGATGCGATAGCCCGCTTCGAGGCTGCGCGACTTCTCGGGCTTCAGGTCGCCCTGCGCGTTCCAGATCGCCTGGCTCACGGCCTGCGGACCGAGCTTGAAGCCACCCTGGAACATGGCGATGTTCTTGGCGAAGCTCGCGAACACTTCCTGGCCTTCGGCGAGCTTGTAGCGCGCGCCGAACTGCGGAAGAAGCGCCTTGCTCGCGCTGAGCTTGCCGCTGGCGAACTGGTTGTTCGACGTGGGGCTGATCGGGGTCAGTGCCACGCCGGGCAGCGCGGTCGCCTGAGACGTGACGTGGGGACTCTTCACGCCGACGTCGACGGTGAGCGCGTCGTCGAGGAAGCGGATCGTGTCCTGCAGGAACGCCTGGCGGGTGTTCCATACGGTGCGCTGGTCGAACACGCCGATGTTCGGCGTCTCGTCGATACGGCCGCTGAGGTCGCGCGGACCGGTCACGTAGCTGCTGTAGCGCGACGCGCTGGAGACGTTGTGCTCGTACCAGACGCCGCCTTCGATGTGCTGGTTGGCGAAGTCCCACGCGGCCGACAGGATCGCACCCGAGCGGTTGATCGTGTACAGCGTGTTGCGGAAGATGATGGGCAGCTGGCGCGCGGTGCCCGGGTACGAATACGTGCCGCTGTTCCAGTTATGGCCCTCGCCCGCGTCCTCGTGGTGGTAGACCTGGGCGTGGATGGTGACCGCGTCGCTGGGAAAGAAATCGCCGGCGAGGTAGTAGAGATCGTCGTCGCGGAGGATCTGGCCCGCGGTGAACGCGCCGTCCGCATCGGTGTCCGGACCGCTGCGATCGCACAGGCGCGCATTGAACGTGCCGCTGTTGCAGTATGCCTTGCCAACCGCCCGCTGCCAGTTGGGCGCGTAGCCGCCCCAGTCCCAGCCGAGGCCGCGCGCGAGCTCGCTCTTCGACAGATAGAAGTAGTCCGCCTGCGTGGTGCGCGAGGTGTCCGCGAAGCCGGTCAGGCGCGCCCAGTCGAAGTCCCAGACGGCCTTGCCGTTGAACTGCTTCGTGGTGGACTGGTTGTAGGCGCTCTGGTGATTGAACAGATCCGACTCGGTGCGCGCGCCGGACAGGTACAGCGAGAAGCCGTTGTATTCGCCGCTGTCGAAGCGCGCGTACGTACGGCGGTTATGGTCGCTGCCGAACGTCTGCGCGACACGGCCGCCCATCGTCTTCGACGGATCGTTCGACGTGTACGCGATGGTGCCGCCGAGGTTGCTGGTGGACGGCGTGCCGAGGTTGCCGATGCCTTCCGAGAGCTCCGCGCCGCCAAAGTTCTCGGAGATGAGCGCGCGGCTGATCGAGAGGCCGTTGTAGTTGTTGTACGCGCTGTCGCCGAGCGGCATGCCGTCGAGCGTGTAGCCGAGACGCGTGCCACTGAAGCCGCGCAGGCTCAGGGTCAACGACTGCTCGTTCGTGCCCAGGGCATCGACCGACTGCGCGTTCACGCCCGGCAGCGTGTTGAGCACCTTCTGCAGGCTCGTGCCGGGCGGCAGCACCTTCTGCTCCGCGGGACGCAGGCGCTGCACCTGGCGGGTTTCGCCGGTGCCGATCACGGAGACCGCGTCGAGCTCCTGCGCCTTGTCCCGCTTGGCCATCGAGGCGTCGGCGGTGGTATCGGTGTCCGTCGCGAACGCGCCGGAAGCGAAGGCCATGCCGAGAGCGGCGGCCAGGATGGTGGGCTTGAACAAGAGCGACGTCCCTTCTCACGCTGGCGCGCTGCGGCGTCGCTCCCCTGAGCCTGCCCGACACGCGCCGTGAAGCGGTGCATGGTCGGACGTCCAAATGAAATCCTGATGACAGCCGGTATGACGGTTCGCCGTCGCTGGCCAAAATCGATCGCGGCCACCTCAGGCGGCGGGGAGGAGGGCGACGCCGAGCGCCCGGTGCTCTATTCAGGGATCTATACATCCGTCCCGTTCACTGACCTACATGACGCTCCAGTCAGGAGTCTCGTGGGCATTATTCTGCACACCACCGGGTTCGTTATCATCCGGCGGACTGAACGCAACGAATGCGTCATCGTCGTATAGATTCACTGTCTCAACGTCGTCGATACATAGTGCCTTCAGGAACTTGCCGAGATCGAGCGCGTCTCCGCCCGCCGCCGCGTTGACAATGTAGTCATAGGTTTCTTCGTAATCGGTAGTCGGGATCACCGCCAAAGTGTCCTTGTCCCGATAGCCACTCCAAGCTGGAAGCAGCGTAATAAACGTCTTGACTTCAGCGCGCATAGGAAGCGCGAACTCAATAAAACCCACGTAGACCTTACGATTCTTCATGCAGATCATCACGGGCTGAGGCGAGACATGCTCACTTTCGACCAAGTAAGCAGATGGCACTCGTACGAATGGAAACCGTGACAGTAGCCCCTGAATTCTATGCCATCCAATAAGACCTAGCGCGAGATGTCGCCAAGGATGGCGCCTTACCGCGTGGCTCGGCTTGACCGGATAGGCGCTCCTAAAGAGAACCTCCTCGAGCTTGTTGAATTGGCCAGCCGCGTACAGCCAGAGCGGTGCTCGCGACTTCGTCCACGCCTTGTTAAACCAATGCCGAAGGACGAAGCCAAGGATGAACGCCAGTACCGCAGTACCGATACCAGGAAAGGGCACGACGCTATGGAGTTTAGCCCAGCATGCCTGGCCAAACTTGGTGAGGGCGAGCAGGAAGGCGATTGTCCTTGCTATGACAAGCAGTACCGCACCCGCTACAGCGGACAAGAACACCATGTGTTCTTTCGGATGGCGCGAAGCCCAGTAACACGTCAGATAGGTATGATTTACAAATATGTATCCGCCGAGGAGCGGAAGGATCAGCTGGTTGAATGGCACGCGTCCTTGCCTCGCCGCACTACTTCTTTGCCTTAGACACAGGAGTCTTGGCCTTCGAGCCAAATGCCGACTTCGTTAATTCTCTGAACCGGCGTCGGCCGTCTTCCGTGCGCAGAAAGCTCTCCACATCTACGGACATGCCAGACCCGTCGAATCTCGCATACGAGTTCTTTGTGGCCGCGAAGTAACCGCTGCGTTTGGTGTCCTTCTTGATCGCCGCCATGACGGCACTCCTTGATGCAGGAACAAATACACAGATGACTTGAGCGCAGAGAGCGCTCAGGGCGAAATGGTACTACCAGCCCAAGCCCCATGCTGTCAGACAAGCCCTCACCCACTGCCAGCGCCCGATGGAAGGATGCAGGCAATGAAGAAAAGTCAATCAATACAGACAATTAATTGCAGATTAGCGGAAATCGATCGTCGAGATGGCACCGGCCATCTCGGGGCGGGGGCGCAGGGAGACGTCCCAGCCGTACAGCTCGCACAGACGACGGACGATCGCGAGGCCGAGGCCGGCACCGCCGCCCGTGGCGCTTTCGCCGCGGATGCCGCGCTGGAACAGCTTCTCGGCGTCCTCCGGCTTGATGCCCGGTCCGGTGTCGATGACGTCGATGCGGCCGTCCATGACGCGCACGGTCACCATGCCTTCCATCGTGTACTTGATCGCGTTGCCGATCAGGTTCGTCAGCGCCACGGAGAGCACCGACGCGGGCGCGTTGACCGTGACCGAGCCATCGGCGATGAGTTCGATCTCGATCGGCTTGCCGCCCATCTGCGGCCGCTGGCTCTCGATCACGTCCGTGGCCACCTTCGCCACGTCCGTGGTCTCACCGCGCGTCGGGCCGCGGCGCTCGGCGCGCGAAAGCAGCAGCAGCGCCTCGATCAGCTCGGTCGCCTGCCGCGACGCGCGCTCGATGCGCTTCAGGCGCTCGCGCAGCTTGTCCGTGAGGTCGGGCGAACCCTGCAGGAGCTCGGTCGTGCTCGCGATGACCGCGAGCGGCGTGCGCAGCTCGTGGCTCACGTCGGAATTGAATTCGCGGTCGCGTTCGACCACCGACGTCAGGCGCATCGCGTACTCGTCGAGCGCCACCGCCAGCTCGCCGACCTCGTCGTCGGCGAAATGCGGCGCGAGCGCCTCGGCCTTGCCGACGCGGCGGAAATCGCGCAGGCGCTTCGCCAGATCGGTGACGGGACGCAGCACGCGCGACGACAGCCAGACACCGATCACCAGCGAGAGCAGGCCGAAGAGGAACACCGCCGCGATGACGCTGGTGAGGAGCTGGCGCTTGCCGAGTTCGTCGCGCGACACGTCGAACTGCAGGAAGCTGATGATGCCGCCCTCGCGCCGCACCGCCACCTTGTAGTGATGGCTCTTGCCGTCGCTACCGGTCTCGTGCAGGTCGTGCACGCCCGTCTCCAGCGACTGCCAGTTGAGCGGCGCCTTGTAGATCGTGCGATCGCTGAACGTCGCGCCCTTGACGATCTCGAAAGGCGGCCGCTCGTTCGGGTTCGCGCGCACCTTCGCGTTGAGCGAATCGACCTCGTCCTGCAGCGCGGAGTTGATCAGCTGTTCCTCGACGCGCTCGCGGATGTTGAGCGCCGCGTACGCGAAGAGCGCGCTCAGCCCGAAGCCGAACAGCGTGAACGTGACGATCAGGCGGAAACGGAGCTTACGTCTGGACCGCATCCGGATCGACCATGCGATATCCGATACCGTGACGCGTGTGGATCAGCGGTTTCTCGAAGGGTTTGTCGATGGCCGCGCGCAGGCCGTGGATATGGACGCGCAGCGAGTCGGAATCCGGAAGCTCCTCTCCCCAGACCCGTTGCTCGAGGTCCTGGCGCGTGACGACCGACGGGCTGGCCTCCATCAGCGCCTGCAGGAGCTTCAGGCCGATGGGGTTCAGCTGGATCGACTTGCCCTCGCGGGTGACGGTGAGGGTGTCGAGGTTATAGGTGAGTCCGCCGACCTTCAGCACACGGCTCTGCGGGCCCTTGCCGCGACGCGCCAGCACTTCCAGGCGCGCGGCCAGTTCCTGCAGGGCGAACGGCTTGGTCATGTAATCGTCGGCGCCGGACTCGAAACCCGTGAGCTTGTGCTCCAGGGAGTCGCGGGCCGTGAGCATCAGCACGGGGGTCTGCTTGTGGGCCTCGTGGCGGAGCTTCTTCGCGACGTCGAGGCCATCCATGCCCGGCAGGGTGAGGTCCAGGACGATCACGTCGAAGTCATGGACGACGGCCAGGTGCAGCCCGGTGACGCCATCGCCGGCGAAATCGACGACGTGGCCGCGATCCTCGAGGTAATCCCCGATGTTGGTCGCGATGTCGGTGTTGTCTTCGATGACCAGAACGCGCATGCGGGGCACTCCGATTGTGCGGTCGCTTTGAGTCTTATGAGTATTGCGACTGCAAGCTTAACGGGGAATGCGTGAAGCGGACAGCACCGGGCGGGGCGGCGCCTAAAAGAGAGGCCCGGGCGAGGAACCCCGCCCGGGCCGAAAGAACTACTGCCCCGATACCGTCACCCCGCGTCGCGGAATCACAGTGGCACCTTTATAGGGGACCGCCCTTTAAATCGCCGTTAACCCCTTCACGGCCCGGGCACGGCGGGGCTTCGGCACGACCGGCCGGTCGGCCAGGCGCGCCTCGCAATGGGCGACGATGGCGCCGGCCACGTCCACGCCGGTGCTGCCCTCGATGCCTTCGAGGCCCGGGGAGGCGTTCACTTCCAGCAGCAAGGGCCCGCGCGACGACCTGAGCAGGTCCACGCCGGCGACCTCCAGCCCGAGCGCCGAGGCGGCCCGGATGGCGACGCTGCGCTCCTCGTCGGTGAGCTCGACCGCGGCCGCGGTGCCGCCACGATGGATGTTGGCGCGAAACTCGCCCGGGGCCGAGGAGCGCTGCATCGACGCGACCACCTGGTCGCCGACGACGAAGCAGCGCAGGTCCTGGCCGTTGGCTTCCTTGATGAACTCCTGGACGAGGAAGTTCGCGTAGAGGCCGCGGAAGGCCTCGATGACGCTCTTGGACGCCGAGCGCTTCTCGGCGAGCACGACGCCGGTGCCCTGCGTGCCCTCGTTGAGCTTGATGACGTGCGGCGGCTCGCCGAGCATCGCGAGCAGGTCGGAGGTGTCGTCGGGGTTGTCGCCGAACGCGGTCACGGGCATGTCGATCCCCTGCACCGCCAGGATCTGCAGGCAGCGCAGCTTGTCCCGCGCGCGCAGCACGGCGTCGGACGGATTCGGCGTGAAGACGCCCATCAGTTCCAGCTGGCGCAGCACGGCCGTGCCGTAGAACGTGCTCGACGCGCCGATGCGCGGAATCACGCAGTCGACGGGGCCCAGCGGCTTGCCCTTGAAGTGGATGGCGAACGACGCCGGCGCGATGCTCATGTAGCAACGCAGCGGGTCGATCACCCGGACGGTGTGCTTGCGCCGGCGCGCGGCCTCGACGAGGCGCTGGGTGGAATAGAGCCGCGCGTTGCGCGACAGGATGGCGATCTTCATGAAGGGTCCCGGACGGCCCGGCGCGGCGTCTGCGAGTAGGAAAGCGAAGGGTCGACCAGGAAGCGCCCGTCGAGCGCCGTCCGGCCAAGCAGGAGGGGAAACAACATGTGCCGCCGATCGGTCAGGTTCACTTCCGCGAGGAAACGGCGGCCGGCGAGTTCGACCTCGGCCTCGATGAACCAGCGCACCGACTTGTGCCCACCGGAGTCCGTCACCGTCCTGCGGCCGGTCGCCCTCGCCTCGCACGGCGCGGAAAGGCCACCGCGGCGCGTCGTGCGCACCTGGAAACGCAGCCAGGTGCCCGACGCGCGCTCGTCCACTTCCAGCCATTCGACATGAAGCGCCGACGAGCGCGCGCCCGTGTCGAGCTTCGCCTTGAGGACGGAGACGCCGAGCGACGGAAGTGCGAGCCGTTCGCGCCAGCCGAGGGTGATGACATCAGTCATGGGTCTGGAGCGACGGTGTGGGGGGACGACGATGGGACGCGGGGAACGACCCGTAGTTCGCGGCGGCTCGCCACGATGGGAAAAGGATGCCGAAGGTACCGGGCGCGTGCAACTGCCGCGACGGCCGATGCCGCCCCGGCGTCGTCACGCCGATGAAATATCCGTCAACGCGTCGCGGCGGATCGGCCCGCGCGGCGCTCCCTGGCCATCATGTATAGCGCGCTGCCCACGCCGACCAAAGCGACGAGGCCGACGTAGTGCGCGGGACCCAGGCCACCCGCCGACTTCGCGAGATAACCCACGAGCACCGGCGTGGCCGCGCCGCAGATCGCATAGGCGACGTTGTACGACAGCGAGATGCCCGAGAAGCGGATGGCGGGCGGGAACGCGGCGATCATCACGGCCGGAACGATGCCCGCGACACCGGCGAACAGACCCGCGATGGGATACAGCACGTAGAGATGGCCGCCGCCCGTGCTCAGGTCGGCGTAGAGGGCATAGGTCGCCAACGCCAGGCCGATGGACGCGACGAGCATGGCGCGCGCCTTGCCCTGCCAGTCCACCAGCAGCCCACCGAGCACGCAACCGATGCAGAGCGTGAGCGCGGCGAGGCTGCCGGCGGTGAACGCGCGCGACGCGTCGATCCGGAACGCCGTCTGCATCAGCGTCGGCGTCATCAGGATGACCACGACGATCGCCGCCGTGAGCACCCATGTGACCACCATCGACAGCGCGACACCGGGCAGGTGATCGCGCACGACGACCCACGCCGGGAGCTCGGTCGACAGTTCCTTGCGTTCGCGCATCTGCGCGAACACCGGCGTCTCGCTCAGCCAGCGGCGCAGGTACACCGCGAGGAACCCGAAGATCCCGCCCAGGAGGAACGCGATGCGCCAGCCGTGGTCGAGCATCGCCTCGGGCGACATGCGCGCGTTCATGCCGGCGGCCACCAGCGAGCCGATCAGGATGCCGACGGTGAGGCCCGAGCTGAGGCTCGCGCAGGCGAGTCCGACGCGGCGCGGCGGCACGTGCTCGGCGACGAACACCCACGCGCCCGGCACTTCGCCGCCGATCGCGATGCCCTGCACCACGCGCATCAGCGTGAGCAGGATCGGCGCGAGGACGCCGATCGTCGCGTAGGTCGGAAGCACGCCGATGATCAGCGTGGGCACAGCCATGAGGAACACGCTGAGCGTGAACATGCGCTTGCGCCCGACGCGGTCGCCGAAGTGCGCCATCACCAGCCCGCCGAGCGGGCGAGCGAGGTAACCCACCGCGAAGATGCTGAAGGCCTGCAACTGCGCGACCCAGTCCGAGGTACCCGGCGGGAAGAACAGATGCCCGAGGGTCTTGGCGAAGTACGCGAAGATGACGAAATCGTAGAACTCGAGGGCACCACCGAGGGCGGAAAGGATCAGGGTCTTCGCGTCGCTCCGGCCGAGCGTGCGGCGGTTGGCGATATCGGTGTCTGCGGTCGTCGTGCTCATGCGTTCGTTCTTGGGGGAGGACGGAGGTGCCATCGGCTATTTAGCTGGCACGGAGCCGGAAGGGTCAAGCGACCGCGACGCTTGCATGCGAATACCGGGACGATAGATCGAGCCTCTGGACTTCATAGGATCAATCGATTGCCGCTATCCGGCGCCGATGTCTATGATTCGTGGAAGAAGCGTCGATGTCCCAGTCGCTGGTCCCATACCGGGCCCCGGCAAGCCAGAGGAGTAGCACGCATGTCGAACGAAGCGAAGTGCCCCTTCAAACACACCGCGGGAGGCGGCACGACCAACAGCGACTGGTGGCCCCACCGCTTGCGGGTGGATCTGCTCAGCCAGCATTCGTCGAAGTCCAATCCGCTCGATCCCGACTTCGACTATGCCGAAGCGTTCGGCAAGCTCGACTACAAGGCGCTGAAGGAAGACCTCCGCGCGCTGATGACCGACTCCCAGGAATGGTGGCCGGCCGACTTCGGTCACTACGGTCCCCTCTTCATCCGCATGGCATGGCACAGCGCCGGCACCTACCGCATCGGCGACGGGCGCGGCGGTGGCGGGCGTGGCCAGCAGCGCTTCGCGCCGCTGAACAGCTGGCCGGACAACGTCAGCCTCGACAAGGCGCGTCGCCTCCTCTGGCCCATCAAGCAGAAGTACGGCAAGAGCATCTCGTGGGCCGACCTGCTCATCCTCACCGGCAACGTCGCGCTGGAGTCGATGGGGTTCAAGACGTTCGGTTTCGCCGGCGGTCGCGAGGACACCTGGGAACCCGATAACGACGTGTACTGGGGCAACGAAAAAGAGTGGCTCGGCGGCGACCATCGCTACAAGGGCGACGGCACGCTCGTGGCCGATCCGCACCTGCACGGCGAAGAGCAGGATCGCACCGAAGGCGGCCGCCATCTGGAAAATCCGCTGGCCGCCGTGCAGATGGGCCTCATCTACGTCAACCCCGAAGGCCCCGAAGGCAAACCCGATCCGATCGCGGCGGCGCACGACATCCGCGAGACCTTCGCGCGCATGGCGATGAACGACGAAGAGACCGTCGCCCTGATCGCCGGCGGTCACACCTTCGGCAAGACGCACGGCGCGGCCGACGCCAAGAACGTCGACCTCGAACCCGAAGCGGCGGAGCTCGAACAGATGGGCCTGGGCTGGCGCAACGCGCACGGTTCCGGCGTCGGTGCCGATACGATCACCAGCGGCCTCGAGGTCACGTGGACCCGGACCCCCGCGAAGTGGAGCCACGATTTCTTCCGCATCCTCTTCGACAACGAGTGGGAACTCACGAAGAGCCCGGCGGGTGCGAATCAGTGGACGGCCATCGGGGCCGAGGCGACCATTCCCGATCCGTTCGGCGACGGCAAGCGCAAGCCGACGATGCTGACCACCGACCTCTCGCTGAAGCTCGATCCGGCGTATGAAAAGATCTCGCGTCGATTCCTCGAGAACCCGGATCAGTTCGCCGACGCGTTCGCCCGCGCGTGGTACAAGCTCACGCACCGTGACATGGGGCCGCGCTCGCGCTACCTCGGTCCCGAGGTCCCCGCCGAGGAACTCCTCTGGCAGGACCCGCTGCCGAAGGCCGATCATCCGCTCGTGGACGATGCGGACATCGGCGCGCTGAAGGCGAAGATCCTCGCGTCGGGACTCACGGTGTCCGAGCTCGTCTCGACCGCCTGGGCGTCGGCGTCGACGTTCCGCGGCGGCGACAAGCGCGGCGGCGCGAACGGCGCGCGCATTCGTCTCGAACCGCAGAAGGGCTGGAAGTCGAACCAGCCGGAGCAACTCGAGCGGGTGCTGGCGAAGCTGGAAGCGATCCGGGACGAGTACAACGGCTCCGCGGCGGGCGGCAAGAAGATCTCGCTGGCCGACCTGATCGTGCTCGCGGGAAGCGCCGCCGTCGAAAAGGCCGCGCGTGACGCCGGACACGACGTCACCGTGCCCTTCGCCCCCGGCCGCACCGATGCGACCCAGGAACAGACGGACGTCGAATCGTTCGACGCGCTCGAACCCAAGGCCGACGGCTTCCGCAATTACCTGAAGGCACGTTACAGCGTGCCCGCGGAGCACCTGCTGATCGACCGGGCCCAGCTGCTGACGCTCACCGCGCCGGAAATGACGGCGCTCGTCGGCGGCATGCGTGTCCTCGGAACGAACGTCGACGGTACGCGACAAGGCGTCTTCACCGATCGTCCCGGACAGCTGACGAACGATTTCTTCCGGAACCTGCTCGACATGGGCACGGTCTGGAAGCCGGCATCGCCGGCGCGGGAATCGTTCGAAGGCAGCGACCGCAAGACGGGTGCGCTTAAGTGGACGGCGAGCCGCGTCGACCTGATCTTCGGCTCGAACTCCATCCTGCGCGCGCTGGCGGAGGTCTACGCCGAAGCCGGATCCGAAGCGAAGTTCGTGAAGGATTTCGTCGCGGCATGGGTCAAGGTGATGAACCTCGACCGCTTCGACCTGAAGTCACGGTAAAACCTCCAAGGTAGGAGCGCGCCCTGCGCGCGACAGCGTCTCGCGATGAGCTACAGGTCTTGTAGCTCATCGCTTCAACACATGTCGCGCGCAGGGCGCGCTCCTACCTCAGAACGTCCAGCGCACGCCGAGGTTCACCGAGTCGCTCTTCGTGTGCTCGGCACGATCCGCGTTGTAGTACACGAACGTGCTGGCCTTCGGCGTGATGTCGAAGCTCACGCCGACGCCGGCCTGCCAGTGGTTCCGCATCGGGCGCGAGCCCTGCACCGTGAACGGTGTCGCGGGCGCACCGGCGAACGCGTTGTTCACCGAGATATCCTCGTCCTTCGTGTTGTGCAGGTAGCGAACCATCACGATGGGATGGAGTTTTGTGCCCTGCACGCCGAGATCGACGTCACCCACCAGCCGCGCGCCGATCCCGTACTGCATGCTGCGCGCCTCGGCCTGGCCCACGCGAAGATCCGCGTCGCCCGCCCCCTTCTCCGTGAACCCGTCGTACTTCACCTTCGTGTAGTACGCGCCGATGAACGGCTCGAGATGCATCGTGTCGCTCAGCTGGAAGCGGTAGCCGCCCTCGATCGACGCGTTGATGGCCTTGCCATCGTAGCGACCCGTCGCCTGTGGCGTGAACGTGCCCACGCTGATCCGGCGCGAGCTGTCCGCGTCGAGATGCCCGTACGAGGCCAGGCCCTCGACCCAGAACCGCTGCTGGTTGAAGTAGAGCGCGTGCAGACCGATGCCGTACTGGTCGACGTCGGTGTAGTCGCCACGCTGGTCGACTTCCGTGCGCGAATTCGCGAAGTTGGCATGGACACCGACACGCAGGTCCGGCGTCAGCGCGGCGTCGGTACCGACCACGACGCCGTGGATCCGGTAGTCGGCGCGGGCGACGTTCGCGTTGCGATCCAGGTCGCTGCTCGACGTGTACGGCACCGCCCATACCGCCGTGCCCTGCTCGCCCGTATCGCGCTGCAGCTTGAGCCGGTAGAAAACCGTGTCCTGGTACTGGCTCTGCCCCGTCAGTTCCGCGGTCGCCGCCGAGGCGTAGGTCTCGCCGGTCAGCGAATCGAACGCCCGCACGACCTGGTCCGCATGCAGTCCGCGCACCGTGCCGAGGAGCGTGGGCAGCGGGTCGCCGCCCGACGTGGCAATGGTCTGCAGCGCCGTCGCCATGTTGGCCTGATTGCCGCTGAGGCCCGGGAACTGGTCGAAGCGGATACCGCCCGTCCCCAGACCGCTACCGGCCTGCGACAGCGTGAGGATCAGCTGGTTGCCCGACTGAACGACACCCGTGTCGAGGAACGGGAACAGGCCCTGCGTGACGTTTCCGTAGGTGCCGGTGATGCCACCGCTGGCGTTGAGGATCGTGTACCGGTTCACCGCGGCGAACGTGCTGCCGGTGGGCAGGACGACCAGGCTGCCGCCCACCGTCGCCGGACCGTTCGCCGTGATGCTGTCGCCGGCGCCGGTGCCGTTCACCCGGATCTGTGTGACCGAGTCGCCGCTCAGCGTCAGCCCACCGGTCGTGAGCGTGGTGCCGGCCGTGCCGGTTCCGCCCGCCGGGCCCGTCGCGCCGTCGATGCCGCTGGGTGCGATCGTGCCGCCGTCGACGGTGACCGGACCGTCGATCGTGCCGCCACCGACGACACCGCCGCCTGGATTCACCGTCACCGGACCGCCCAACGTACCGTTGACCACGAGGTTGCCGCCGATCGTGCTGCCGCCCGCGAACGTCACGGACGTGCCCGCGTTCACGGATAACGTACCCGCCGCCGTCGTCAGGTTGTCGATGCCGTTGAAGACGCCGTTCGCGAGCGTGCCTTCGCCGTCGCCCGTGATGTTGAGCGTCGTACCCGGCCCGGTCCCGGTCACCGTGCCGGTCACGTCGGGCAGCTCGTCGTAATCCACATCGAGGCTGCTGCCGCCACCGATGTTGAGCGTACCGGCGATGGGCCCGATCAGATTCAGGAGATTGCCCGTGCCGTCGAGGTTGGCGGTCGCGTTCGCGCCGATCGAGATGCCGCCGGTGTACGGATTGCTCGCGTTGAGGATGCCGCCGTTGACGTTGATGCCACCGGTGAATCCAGCCAGCGTGCCACCGAGGGTAAGGCTGCCCGTGTCGTTCTTGTCGAGCAGGCCGGTGCCGGAAAGATTGCCGTTGAGCGTGAGATCCTCCGCACCTTGCACGGTGACACCGTTGGGCCCGACCGCGACGTCGTTCGCCAGCGTCACCGTGGTGCCGGCCTCGAGCGCCGCGTCGTCGATCGCCAGGCCGCCGGTGCCGAGCGCCGTGTCGCTGCCGACCACGAGCGTGCCACCGTTGACCGTCGTCCCACCGGCGTAGCTGTTGTCGCCGTTGAGGGTCAGCATCGCGTCGCCGCCCTTGGTCAGCCCACCCGCGCCGGAGATGTCGCCATCGAGCGTGAGGTCGTTACCCCCGGGCAGCGCGAGCGACGCGTTGAGCACGATGTTGTTCGCGAGCGTCAGCGCCCCGGTCGTGTCGAGCGACGCCGCGCCGCCGACGGTGAGGTCGCCGGTTCCCAGCGCGGCGTCGTTGCCAAGGAGCAGGCCGCCCGCGTTGAGCGTCACGCCACCGCTGAATGTGTTCGCGCCGCCGAGTCCCAACGTGCCCGCACCGTTCTTCACCAGTCCGCCGGTGCCGTCGATGACGCCGTCGAAGTTGGAATCCGCATCGCCGCCGAGCGTGAGCGTGTTGGCACCGAGCGTCACGTTGCTGCCCACCACGCCACCGAGCGAGCCGATCGTCTGGTTGCCGCCCGCGGAGATGTCGAAGGTCGAGGCACCGGTGAGGTTCAACGCCCCGCCCGCCGCGAGGCTTCCACCCGCGCCGATCGCGAGCGTGCCGCCGTTGATCGTCGTGCCGCCGGTGTACGTGTTCGTGCCCGTCAGGGTCAATGTCGCGGCGCCGTCCTTCGTCAGGCTTCCCGCCCCGGTGATCGCGCCGCCCAGCGTCATGTCGTTGCTGCCGAGGATCGTCAGGCCGGCGTCGAGCGCGATGGCGTTCGCCAGCGTCACCGGCGTGCTCGCGTCGAGCGTGCCGTTGCCGGCGACGGTGAGCGTGCCCGTCCCCAGTGCCGCGTCGTTGCCGACGAGCAGGCCACCCTGGTTGAGAACGACGCCGCCGCTGAACGTGTTCGCGCCGCCCAGGCCCTGCGTGCCCGGACCGTTCTTGATCAGGCCGCCGGTGCCGGAGATGACGCCGTCGTAGTTGGTGTTGCCGATGCCGTTGAGCGTGAGCGTGTTGGCGCCCAGGGTGACGTCGCTTCCCGCGACGCCCGCGAGCGAGCCGATCGCCTGGTTGCCGCCGCCGGAGATGTCGAACGTCGTTCCCGCGTTCGCCAGCGTCACCGCCCCCACCGGCGACAGGCTCCCGCCCGGGCCGATCGCGAGCGTTCCCGCGTTGATCGTCGTGCCACCGGTGAACGTGTTCGTGCCCGTGAGCGTCTCGGTCCCCGTGCCTTCCTTGATCAGACCACCCGTGCCACCGATCGATCCGCCGAACGTGCCGTCGGTCGGCCCACCGATGGTGAGCGTGTTGCCGCCGAGGTTCACGGTGCCGTTGCCGATCAGCGTGCCGAACACCTGCGTGCCGGCTCCCGCCGAGAGGTCGAACGTCGCGTTCGTCGCGAGGTTGACGGTGCCCTGCGCATAGAGGCTCGCGCCCGCGCCGAGCGCCAGCGTGCCGGCGTTGATGAAGGTGCCGCCGGTATAGGTATTGGTGCCGTTCAAGGTCAGCGTGGCGAGGCCCTCCTTGGTCAGGCTACCCGTGCCCGAGAGGTCGCCGTTGAACGTCATGTCGTTCGTGCCG
This sequence comes from Luteibacter sp. UNC138MFCol5.1, assembly GCF_900110505.1. GTDB lineage: Bacteria > Pseudomonadota > Gammaproteobacteria > Xanthomonadales > Rhodanobacteraceae > Luteibacter. The sequence continues at coordinate 888,553 of NZ_FODZ01000001.1, read as the reverse complement.
AGGACGGTGAGCCCGGCGTTCAGCGTCATGTCGTTGGCCAGCGTCACGGCGGTCAGCGCGTCGAGGGTGGACGCGCCGGCGACGGTCAGCGCGCCCGTACCCAGCGAGGCGTCGTCGCCGACGACGAGGCCGCCCGCGTTCAACGTGACGCCGCCACTGAACGTGTTGGCACCCGTCAGCGTCTGCACGCCCGCGCCGTCCTTCACGATGCCGCCGCTGCCGCCGATCGTTCCGGCGAACGTCGCATCGCCCGCGCCGCCCAGCGTGAGCGTGTTGGCACCGAGCGCCACGGTGCTTCCGGCGACGCCGGCCAGCGAACCGATCGTCTGCGCACCGCCCGCCGAGATGTCGAACGAACCCGGGCCGGCGAGGTTGAGCGCGCCCGTCGATGCGAGGCTGCCGCCCGCGCCGATGGCGAGCGTGCCGGCGTTGATCGTCGTGCCGCCCGTGTACGTGTTGGTGTTGGTGAGCGTGAGGACCGAGCCGCCGTTCTTGATCAGACCGCCGGCGCCGGTGATCGCGCCACCGAGCGTGAGCGCGTTGGAACCGAGGATATCGAGGTTCGCGCCGCCCGCGAGATCGATGTCGTTGGTCACGTTGAACGCGCCAGTGGTGTCGAGCGACGCGTTGCCGCCGACGGTGAGCGCACCGCTACCGAGCGCACCCGCGTTGCCGAGCACCAGCCCGCCCGCGTTGAGCGTGACGCCGCCGACGAACGTGTTGGCGCCGCCCAGCTCCTGGATGCCCGCGCCGTTCTTCACGAGGCCGCCCGTACCGGCGATCAGTCCGTCGTACGCGCCATTGGCGATGCCCGAAAGCGTGAGCGTGTTGCCGCCGAGCGTCACCGTGCTCCCGGCGACACCGTTGAGCAGGCCGATGGTCTGGTCGCCACCCGCCGAGATGTCGAAGCCCGTGCCCGGTGCAGCGAGCGTGACCGCGCCAACGGGCGAAAGGCTGCCACCCGCCCCGATGGCGAGCGTGCCGGCGTTGATGAGCGTACCGCCGGTATAAGTGTTCGTGCCGGTAAGTGTCTCCGTGCCCGCACCGACCTTGACGAGTCCGCCGGTACCGGCGATGGAACCGCTGAAGATACCGTCGGTCGCATCGCCCACGGTGATGGAATTCGCACCGAGGTTCACGGTGCCCGATCCCGTGAGCGTGCCGACGGTCTGCGTCCCATTGCCTGCCGAAAGGTCGAGCGTGGTACCCGCGCCGAGGTTCACGATGCCGGCCGCCGAAAGGCTCGCACCGGCACCGAGCGCGAGGGTGCCACCGACGACGTCGGTACCGCCCGTGTAGCTGTTGATGCCATTGAGCGTGAGCGTGGCGGCGCCGTCCTTCGTCAGCCCGCCCGCGCCCGTCAACTGGCCGTTGAGCGTCAGCGCGTTGCTGCCCAGCACGGTGAGTCCGGCGTTGAGCAGGATATCGTTCGCGAGTGTGACGGGGCCGGTCGAATCCAGCGTGGCGGCGCCGCTGACGGTCAGCCCGCCCGTGCCCAGCGCCGCGTCGTTGCCGACGACGAGACCGCCGCCGACCAGGTTCACGCCGCCGCCGAAGGTATTGGCGCCACCCAGCGTCTGGACGCCGGTGCCCACCTTCACCAGTCCGCCGCCACCGCTGATGGCGCCGTCGAAGGTCTGATTGGACGCATCGCCGAAGGTCAGGGTGCTGCCGCCGAGCACGAGGCCGCTTCCCGCGACACCCGACAAGGCACCGATGGTCTGATCGGTCGCGGCGGAAAGGTCGAGGATGCCGGGGCCGGCGAGATTGACGGCACCGGTCGCGGCGAGGCTGCCGCCCGCGCCCAGCGCGAGCGTTCCGGCGTTGATCGTCGTGCCGCCCGTATAGGTGTTCGCGGCGCCGAGCGTCACCGTGGCGGCCCCGTTCTTGACCAGGCCGCCCGTGCCGCCGATCGCGCCGCCGAGCGTCAGCGCGTTGCTGCCGCCCAGCGCGAGGTTGGCACCGGCCGCGATACCGATCGTGTTCGTGATCGCGACCGGCGCGTTCGCATCGAGCGTCGCGTTGCCGCCGACGTTCAGCGCACCGGTACCGAGCGCGCTTCCGTTGCCGAGCACGAGCGTGCCGGCGTTGAGGTTCACGCCACCGCTGAAGGTGTTCGCGTTGCCGAGGGTCAACACGGACGCGCCGTTCTTCGTCAGGCTTCCGGTGCCGGAGACGACGCCGCCGAGCGTCAGGTCCTGGCTGCCGAGCAGGTTGAGCGAACCCCCGGCACCGAGCGCGATGCCGTTGGCGAGGTTGAGCGCGGTGGAGCCATCCAGCGTCACCGCGCCGCCGACGTTGAGCGCGCCGGTGCCGAGTGCGCCGCTGTTGCCGAGCACCAGGCCGCCGGCATTCACCGTCGTTCCGCCGGCGTACGTATTCGCGCCATCGAGTGTGAGCGTGGCGCTGCCGTTCTTCACGAGGTTGCCCGCGCCGGACACGATGCCGCCGAGCGTCACGTTTTGTCCGCCGAGCACGTTGAGCGACGCACCGGTGCCGAGCGCCACGGCGTTGCCGAGGTTGAGCGCCGTCGAGCCGTCGAGCGTCACGGCGCCACCGACGTTCAGCGCGCCGGTACCGAGCGCCCCGCTGTTGCCGAGCAGCAGCCCACCCGCGTTGACCGTGGTGCCGCCGCTGTAACTGTTCGCTCCATTGAGCGTCAGCAGCGTGCCGCCATTCTTGATCAGGCTGCCGCTACCGGTGATCGTGCCGCCGAGGGTGACGTTCTGGCTGCCCAAGAGGTTCAGGGTGCCGCCGGCGAGATCGACGTTGTTCGCCAGATTGAGTGCCGCGGTGCTGTCGAGCGTGCCGGCACCGGTGACGCTCAGCGTGCCCGATCCGATGGTACCGCTGTTGCCGAGGACGAGGCCGCCCGCGGCGAGGTTCACGCCGCCGGTGAACGTGTTCGCACCCGTCAGGGTCTGCACGCCCGTGCCCGTCTTCACCAGGCTGCCGGTGCCGCCGATCGTGCCGGCGAAGGTCTGGTTCGTCCCGTCGCCGAAGGTGAGCGTGTTGGCACCAAGGGAGACCGTCGTTCCCCCGACGCCGGCCAGCGAGCCGATGGTCTGCGCGGCGGTCGCACCCGCGATGTCGAACACCGCCCCGGCACCGGAGAGGTTGACGGCACCGGTCGACGCGAGGCTTCCGCCCGCCCCGATGGCCAGCGTACCGGCGGCGACGTTGAGGCCACCGGTGAACGTGTTCGCACCGGTCAGCGTCAGCGTCCCGGTGCCGGACTTGATCAGGCCGCCCTGCCCGGCGAGCACGCCACTGAACGTCGACGGCTGTGCCGTGAGATACGTGAGATTCGCGCCGCTGGCGATGTTCATGGCGTTCGCGAGGTTCAGCCCGACGCTTCCAGTCAGCGTCGTGCTCTGATTGACGCTGAAGAGTCCCGTGCCAAGCGCGTTGCTGTTGCCGAGGCTCACGGTTCCGCCGTTGACCGCGACGCCGCCGGTGAACGTGTTCACGCCGTTGAGCGTCAGCGCCGTGGTGCCGCTCTTGACGATGCCGCCGTCGCCGGTGATCGGACCGGCGAGCGTGATGTCCTGCGTGCCCGGCAGGATCAGTGACGCGCCCGTGCCGATGTTGATCGTGTTGCCGAGCGACAGCGCCGCCGTCGTGCCGTCGAGCGACGCGGCACCGCCCACGTTGAGCAGGCCGCCGCCGATCGCCGCGCCGCTGCCCAGACGAAGCCCGCCGGCGTTGAGCGTCACGCCACCCGTGAACGTGTTGGTGCCCGTGAGCGTCTGGGTACCGGTCCCGTTCTTCACCAGCGCACCGGATCCCGTGATGGTCCCGGCATACGCGGTGTCGCCAAGCCCTCCGAGCGTGAGCGTGCGGCCACCGAGCGACACGGTGCCTCCCGCGCCCGCGAGGGAACCGATCGACTGGTTCGCCGTGGCGCCGGAGATGTCGAGCGCCGATCCGGCCGCGAGCGATATCGCCGCCGTGGGCGAAAGGCTGCCCGCGGCGCCGAGCGCCACCGATCCTCCGGTGATCGAGAACGCGCCGGTGAGCGTGCTCGCGCCGCCGAGGGTGAGCGTCGATGCACCGCCCTTGGTCAGGTTGCCCGCGCCAGAGAGGCCGCCATTGAGCGTCAGCGCCTGCGCGCCGGGCAACGTCAGCGTGTTGCCCGCGTTGACGCTGATCGCGTTGTTCAGCGTGAGCGGCGCGCTGGTCGCGAGCGTCGCGTTGGCGCCCACCGTCAGGGCGCCGGTGCCCAACGCGTTCGCGTTGGTCAACGTGAGGCTCGTCGCGTTGAGGTTCACGCCTCCGGCGAAGGTATTGTTTCCGGAGAGCGTGACGCCGGGATTCGTCACGGTGAGGCCGCCCGTTCCGGAGAGCACGCCCGTCATCGAGAACGCGTTGCCGCCCGCGAGCGTGAGCTTGCCGTTGCCGCCCAGCGTGATGTCCTTGGCGAGCGTGAGCCCCGCGGTGGAAGCGGCCAGCGCGCCGCCGTTCGCGGTGAACAGCCCCGTGCCGAAATTCGCGCCGCTGCTGAAGTTGATCTGCCCGTCGTTCAACGTGGTGCTGAGCGCGCCCGAGCCGCTACCGACGGTGTTGACCAGGTTCCAGGTGCCGCTGTTGACGATCAGGTTCTGGAAGTTGAAGAAACGCGCACCATCGATCGTGGTGACGGTGCCGCTCGCGCCCGACCCGGTACCGGTGGCGGCGTTCTGCAGCACGAGGCGGTTGGTCAGGCTACCCGTGCCGCCGTTGACGGTACCCGCGCCGGCGAGACTGATGCCGATGTCGACGAGCGCCGTGTCGACACCGATACCCGTGTTGAGCACGCTCGACCCCGAGACGGCGGTGTAGACGTTGGCGCCGGCCGAGTTGCCCATGTACAGGCTGCCGTCGAGGATGCCCGCGTTCACGAACGTGTTGCCCGCGGCGGATCCACCGAAGCCGATGCGTCCGCGGATCTTGCCGGTGTTGTTCAGAGGATCGGAGAGATCGCCCGTGCGCAGGTTGACGACGTTGGTCTGCGCTCCGCCGTAGCTGATGATCGCCGGCGTGTCCGACACCGTGAGGATCCCCGTGCCGAGGATCGACATGTCGAACTGGCCTTCGTTGCGGATGTTGGTCACACCACCCACGCCGTTCTGCACGAGTAGCGCCTGGCCACCGACGCCGAGCAGCGAACCGACGTTGAACAGTCCGGCGATCCGTCCGCCCACCTGGTTGTTGACGTTGATCGTGTTCGCCGCACCCGACGCGTTGCCGAGATAGGCACCGGCGGCCGCGAGGCTGAGGCCACCCGTGATCAACGGATCGATGGTCCCCGCGTTGTTAAGCGTGATGCCGTTGCCGGAAAGGCGCATCGCCGTCCCGCCAGCGAGCAGGGGGACGCTCACGAGCGCGTTGCTCTCCACGTTCACGGTGACGCCGTTCGTGGCATCCGGAAGATTCGTGGTGGAAGAGCCGGTCGGGCAGGTAATGATCACGCCCGTTTGCGAGCAGGCGGCCTCGGCGGGCGTTGTAAGAAGTGGTGTCGCAAGCACCGACGTCAGTGCGAGATAGATGCCACGGGTAAGGGTGTTGCGACGAACCGACTCCACACGACGCTTGCTCATTATCATCCCCAGAAGCCGCAGGTGGTGTTCCTTCGCCGCCACGGCGGATCGCGTCCGGAAAACGCGGGCCGCACTTCGCTGGTCCGGCGTTTTGCCAGACGACGTTTCGGGAACGGTGTTTTAACCGCGGCCTGAGACTAAGCGAGCGCCTCAAGGGATCGATGCACAAACTAGGCAAGTTGCGAGCCAACCCGTGATCGCGCGTGAAAAAGCGTGCACGGTTGTGAACCGGTTGAGAACGATGGGTCGCATCGACCCATCACGCGGCGATTATCGCCACTCTTTTTCGGCACGGCGGATATCGCGGATCATCTCGATGAGTCGGCGGGTTTCGCCGGCGGCCACTACTTCGGCGGCGGTCCGCTCGCCGAAGCATCGGATCGGCACGTGCGCGTACCATTCGAGACGCCGGCCGGCATCGGGCTCGATGTCGCTCGCCGCCGCGAGCACACGCGCTTTCTCCTGCGACTGCGTCATTGCGATGTTCCTCAGGGATTCATGGGAAGGCCGGTCGCGGCGCGGCTTTCGGCGGGTGACTCTTCGGCATGGACGTCGCCGCGCCGCCCCTCCTCCACCAGCTGCGCCCGCCGCGCCGCGGCGTTGTCGCGCAACGCGGCGTAATAGTCCGGCGAGGTTTCGAGGCGGTCGGTCAGCGGAAGCGCCTGGGCGCGACCGTCGACGATGCCACCCACGGTGCGCACCGTCTCCAGCGTCTGCACCGTGTCGGAGTTGTCGCCCAGCTTGTACAGCCCGGCGGTCAGCACGCGGCCCACCGTGTCGCGCACGTTCGACGAGCCGAACAGCGGCAGCTCCACCGTGTGGCCCGGGCCGATACCCCAGACACCGAACGTCTGGCCGAGGTCGGCGCCGTGATGAGGCATGCCCCACTTCCCTGCCACATCGAAGATGCCGGCGACGCCGACGGTGGAATTCACGATGAAGCGCCCGGCGGTGTTGAGCGAACGCAGAAAATTCGCCTGGAGCAGATCGTTGGCGAACACGATCGGCTCCTGCAGGTTCCAGACGAAATGACGCACGCCCCGGCGCACGCCCGACGGCAGATGCGAGTAACCGCGCGCCACGGGCTTAAGGACCACCTTGTCCACGTCGCGATTGAAGGCGAAGACCTTGCGGTTGATCGGCTCGTCGTTCGCCGGGGCGACGACCGCTCCGGCGTCGCCGGAAGGCTTCGCCTGCTGAGCGCATCCCGTGACGACGAGCGCGCCCAGGATGAGGCCGGCGCGGCCGGCCTGGACGAGCAACGTGCCCGCGACGGACTCGCGCGGCGGAAACGGGGGAACGGCGCGGACTGCTGGCATGACGGGGACTCCGGGTGGGGATGCCGGCAGAGGCTGCGGGATCATTGCGTGCTGCGTTTGTCCGCTTCGTAACGGCCCGGCAACGACATTTCAGCCTGGAAACAATTGACACTTCCCCGCCGCGACCGTCTATAACGGGCTGCCCTGGACTCTGGTTCGCACCACCATGCAGCGCATCCTCATAGTCGACGACGACGACGAAATCCGTGCGCTCCTGCGTCGGTTCCTGATGAACCACGGATTCGGGGCGGAGACGGCGGCGTCCGGTACGGAGATGGACGCACGGCTCGCGACCACGACGTTCGACCTAATCATCCTCGACGTCATGCTCCCCGACGAGGACGGCTTCAGCCTGTGCCGGCGACTGCGCGCGAACCACAAGGTGCCGATCATCATGCTCACGGGCGCGACGGAGACCACCGATCGCATCGTGGGCCTGGAGCTCGGAGCGGACGACTACGTCACCAAGCCCTTCGACGCGAGGGAGCTGCTCGCGCGCATCCGCGCGGTGTTCCGTCGCAGCGCCGGCACCGGCAAGGCCGAGAACGCGAACCTTGCGCTGACGTTCAGCGGCTGGCGGCTCGACATCATCCGGCGCGAGCTGCGCTCGTCCGACCACACGCTGACCCCGCTCTCCGGCGGCGAGTTCGCCCTGCTCGTGACGTTCGCGCAGCATCCGCAGCGCGTGCTCACGCGCGAGCAGCTGATCGATCTCTCGCGCGGCCGCGGCTACGAGGCGTTCGACCGCAGCATCGACGTCCAGGTGAGCCGCCTCCGCCGCAAGATCGAGGAGGACCCCAGTGACCCCGAGCTCATCCGCACCGTGCGCAACGTGGGTTACATCTTCGCCGCGAAGGTGGAGGCCGCCTGATGCGATGGCGGCATTTCGGACGCGACACGATCGGCCGCTGGATCGCGATCAACATCGTCGTGGCCGTCGTCGTCGCGGCCGCCATGAACGCGGCGTTCGTGCAGTTCGCCGGTGTGTGGGCGAAGCCGGGACTCTTCGACATCGGTATCGTGGATCAGGCGGCGGCCGTGGTGCGCGTCATCCAGGGTGCGCCGCCGTCGCTGCGCTCGCGGCTCGCCGAAGCAGGCAGCAACCCTGGCTTCATCGTGCAGTGGCATGCCGACGACAAGGCGCTGCCGATACCGATCGAAGGTGGCACGTTCCACGCCGGCCGCAAGAAGGTCCGCGAGCTGCTCGGCCGGCCGGATGCGCGCGTGCTGGCCTACGAGGCGGGCGAGCCGGGGATCGGTGGCCGGCCGATCCCCTTCTACGTGCTCGCGATCGATCTCCCCGATCGCTCGTGGGTGCAGTTCATCGCACCGCAGCGCAGCTGGGGTCTTTCGGCCGGCGCGCGCTTCGCCCTGATCGCCGCGTTCGTCATCATCTGCAGCCTCGTCGTCGCGGCGCTGGCCAGCCGACGCCTGGCCCGGCCGATGGAACGCTTCGCCCGGCAGGCGCAGCGCTTCGGTCGCGACGTGGACGCGCCGCAGATGGACCTGTCCGGCCCCCTCGAATTCCGCGTCGCGGCGCAGGCGTTCAACGAGATGCAGGAGCGCGTGCAGCGCTACGTCACCGCGCGCACGGAGATGCTCGCCGCGATTTCGCACGACCTGCGCGCGCCCCTCACACGCATGCGCCTCCGGGGCGAGTTCATCACCGATGCCGAGCAGCAGCGCAAGCTCTTCCGCGACGTGGACGAGATGCAGGCCATGGTCGACGCCTCGCTACGCTTTTTCCGTGACGACAGCGACCGCGAGCCCACGACGCGCTTCAAGCTCTCGGAGCTCGTGAGCACCGTGGTCGACGACCTGCGCGACGAGGGGCACGACGTGGTCTTCGAGGAGCGTCCCGGGATCACCTATACCGGCCGGCCGCTCGCCCTGCGCCGGGCGCTGAGCAACGTGGTGGAGAACGCGCTCAAGTACGGTGGCCGCGCGACCGTCACCCTGCGCACCACGCCGGCGTCGGTGGAGATCGAGGTGGAGGACGAGGGGCCCGGCATCGCACCCGAGTTGCGCGAGGCGGTGTTCCGCCCGTTCTATCGCATCGAGTCGTCGCGCAACCGGGCCACCGGTGGCGTCGGCCTCGGCCTCGCGGCGGCCCGATCGGCGCTCCGCGCCCACGGCGGCGACGTGGTGCTGGACGCGGCCCCCGGCGGCGGCCTGCGGGCCCGGTTGATCCTGCCATCGTCCTGAGGGGCTGGCGCGTTTCGCCAAGCCACGGCACGTTCCGCCATGCCACGCTCGTACCGTGTCATTGGCGAAGGGGCTGGGTGTGACCACGACGGAACAAGCGCTACTCCTCGCGCGGTGGCAATTCGCTTTCACCGTGTCGTTCCACATCATCTTCCCGGCCATCAGCATCGGCCTGGCGAGCTACCTCGCCGTGCTGGAAGGCCTGTGGCTGAAGACGCGCAAAGCGGTCTACAAGGAACTGTTCTTCTTCTGGTCGAAGATCTTCGCCGTCGGCTTCGGCATGGGCGTGGTCTCCGGCGTGGTGATGAGCTACGAGTTCGGCACCAACTGGGCGGGATTCTCGTCCGTGGCCGGCGCGGTGACCGGGCCGCTGCTGGCTTTCGAGGTCATGACCGCCTTCTTCCTCGAGGCCGGCTTCCTCGGCGTGATGCTGTTCGGCTGGACGAAGGTCGGCCCACGCGCCCACTTCTTCGCCACCTGCATGGTCGCCACCGGCACGCTGATCTCCACCTTCTGGATCCTTTCGTCCAACAGCTGGATGCAGACGCCGCAGGGCCACGCGATCGTCGACGGCCGCGTGGTGCCGGTGGACTGGCTGAAGATCGTCTTCAACCCGTCGTTCCCCTACCGCCTCGTGCACATGGCGCTCGCCGCGTTCATCGTCGCCGCCGCCATCGTGGGCGCCTGCGCGGCGTGGCACCTGCTGCGCGGACGTAGGGACGAAGCCGTGAAGAAGTCCTTCTCCATGGCGCTGTGGATGCTGCTCGTCGTCGTGCCCATCCAGATCGAAGCGGGCGACGCACATGGCCTCAACACCCGCGAGCACCAGCCCGCGAAGATCGCGGCGATCGAAGGCCTGTGGGAAACGGAAAAAGGCGGCACGTCGCTCAACCTCGTCGGCTGGCCCGACATGCAGGCGGAAGAAACGAAGTACGCCGTGAAGATTCCGCACCTCGGCAGCCTCATCCTCACGCATTCGTGGGATGGCGAGATCCAGGGCCTCAAATCGTTCCCCGCCGAGGACCGACCCAACTCGACGATCGTGTTCTGGAGTTTCCGCACGATGGTGGGCATGGGCATGCTCCTGCTGCTCATGGCCTTGCTCGGGCTCGCGCTGCGGCGCGGCGGGCGGCTCTACGAGGCACGCTGGTTCCAGCGCTTCGTGCTGTTCATGGGTCCGTCCGGCCTGATCGCTCTGCTCGCGGGCTGGGTCACCACGGAGGCGGGGCGCCAGCCGTGGGTGGTCTACGGCGTGCTGCGCACGCGCGACGCGGTGTCGCCGCTGACGGTGGACCAGGTGGGCACGTCGCTGATGATCTTCGTGATCGTGTACTTCCTCGTCTTCGGCACGGGCATCTACTACATGCTCAAGCTGATGGCGAAGGGTCCGAACCTGCCGCGCGACGTCGCGGAAGGCGAGGCTGCCGACACGGGTATCGGGCGCGATCGCTTCGATCACCGCCCCCTTTCCCGTCCCACCGACGCCATCGACGAGTAACGGCCATGGTCATCGATCTTCCGGTCATCTGGGCGGCACTCATCGGCTTCGTGGTGTTCCTCTACGTCGCACTCGACGGCTTCGATCTCGGCATCGGGCTGGTCTTCCCCATGCTCAACGAACCCGGCGACCGCGAGGTGATGCTCAATACCGTCGCCCCCGTGTGGGACGGCAACGAGACATGGATGGTGCTCGGCGGCGCGTCGCTCTACGCGGCGTTCCCGGTGGCGTATTCGGTGCTGCTGCCTGCGGCGTACCTGCCGATCATCGCGATGCTGTGCGGCCTGATCTTCCGCGGCGTGGCGTTCGAGATCCGCGCGAAGGCGCGACGCACCCAGCACCTCTGGGACCTCGCGTTCATGGGGGGCTCGGCCGTGGCGACGTTCGCGCAGGGCGTGATCCTCGGCACGCTGCTCCAGGGCATTCCGGTCACCAACGGCGAATACGCCGGCGGCGCCTTCGACTGGTTCACGCCGTTCAATCTGTTCTGCGGCCTCGGCCTGCTCGTCACCTATGCGGCGCTCGGCTGCGGCTGGCTGCTGATCAAGACGGAGGGCGACCTGCATCGCCGCGTGCGCCTGCTGATGTGGCCGCTGGCCGTGCTGCTGGGGCTCACCATCGGCGTCGTCAGCCTGTGGACGACGCTCGGCGAGCCGGCGATCGCGCAGCGCTGGTTCTCCCTGCCCAACCTCTTCTTCTTCCTGCCGGTGCCCGTGCTGGTGGTCGCCGCGCTCGTCGGCATCTTCCTCAGCCTGCGCCGCGACGAGGCGCGCGATCACACGCCGTTCCTGCTGACGCTGGCGATCCTGTTCCTCGGCTACACCGGCTTCATCATCAGTATCTTCCCGCACATCATCCCGCCGTCGGTCGATATCTGGGAGGCGTCGTCGCCGCGCAGCAGCCAGCTGTTCACGCTGGTGGGCGCGGTGATCATCATTCCGATCATCCTGACCTACAACTCGATGGCGTATTGGGTGTTCCGCGGCAAGGTGCGCCAGGGCGACGAGGGCTACCACTGATGCGCGCGCGGCGGGCGATGTGGTTCGTCGCGCTGTACCTCGGGGGCGTCGCCGCGGTCACGCTGGTCGCGGGCCTGCTGAAGCTGCTGGTCCCGCGATAGCGCGTCCGCGCACCTTTAGCGGGCGAGACGACCGGCCTTCAGCGCCGGCTCGCGACGGAAGGTAAGGCGCAGCGCCGCGAGCAGGAAGTAGAAACCACCAAACGCGGCATACGGCGCCAGCTTGTCGATCGTCGGCGCGTCGCCGAATGCCTGCATCGCCATGAAGACGCCGGCGAGCACCGACTGGCCACCGCTGATCATCATGAAGACCTGGCCGCCCAGCTTCCGGCGCTGGATGCCGACGAACAGCTGCAGCGCACCCGAAAGCAGCGCCCACACGCCGAACACGAGCAGGCCGCCCGCGTTGCCATTGCTCGCCAGCGCGATGGCGAGCGCCACGACCGTCACGAGGCTGACGATCAGGTTCAGGCGCTGGCCCGGGTTCTTCGACAGACCGCCGTTGCGGCCGGCGTCGATCAGATTGGCGAGCGCGTCCCATGCCGGATACAGAAGCAGAAGGGCGTAACCGACCACCGAAGGCGCGCCGAGGTTGGACACCAGCACCACGAGCGCCACCCAGGCGAAGGCGACGACGGCGCGCATGTAGTAGAACTGACGGAGGGAATTCATGGGCTGGATCCTCGATAAGTGCTGCCAGCCTACTAGTAGGTAGAACATCCCGTCAAGGGATGCGGTCGTTATTGTTCAGCTACCTACCTAATGGTAGGCTGATCGCATGAGCACCCAACAGAAACTGATCGATTCGGCTCGCTACCTGATCCAGACCCGCGGATACAACGGCTTCAGCTACGCCGACGTCGCCGAGGAAGTGAAGGTGCGCAAGGCCAGCATCCACCACCACTTCCCCACCAAGGCGGACCTCGCGCAGGCCGTCGTCGAGGAATCGCGGACGGGCATCCTCGCGCAGACGCAGCTGATCGCGAACGCGCCCTTCGATCCCGTCGAGCGCCTGCGCTTCTACACCGGCTACTGGGAGAAGTGCATCGCGGACGCCACGGCGCCCTTCTGCGTCGCCGGCATGCTCGCGGCCGAACTGCCGTCGCTGCCGCAGAGCCTCGCCGAATCGGTGCGCGCGCATTTCCGCGATCTTTCGCGCTGGCTCGAGACGATCCTCACCACCGGCGCGCAGATGGGCGTTTTCCGCCTCATGGGCCCGGCGAGCGCGGAAGCCGAGGCGTTCATGTCGATCGTCTACGGCGCGATGCTCACCGCCCGCGCGTACGACGACCCGAAGAAATTCCCGGAGATCGTGCAGGGCGGGCTGCAACGGCTGCTCACGGTGGATGCGAGCGCCAAGGTCCGGCACTGATCGTCCGACACGCCACGGGGGGCTGCACGTCCGCATCGCCTGCCGTCAACGCCGCGTCCACCGCGGCCTCTGAATGCTTGGCCACCTTTCTCCGGCGCCACGCTCATGACGCAGTCCCCCACCGACCCGGCCATCCGCATCACGGAGGGCCGGCCATTTCCGCGCGGTGCCTCCTTCGACGGTAGCGGCACCAACTTCGCGATCTTCTCGGCGCACGCCACCCGGGTCGAACTATGCCTGTTCGACGACGAGGGCAACGAAACGCGCATCGATCTGCCGGAATACACCGACGAGGTGTGGCATGGCTATCTTCCGGATGTGAAAGCCGGACAGCTCTACGGCTACCGTGTCCACGGTCCGTATGAGCCGACGCAGGGCCATCGGTTCAACGCCAACAAGCTCCTCATCGATCCCTACGCCCGGGAGCTCGCAGGCGACCTGGTGTGGTGCGACGAGCTCTATGGCTACACCGTCGGGCATCCCGACAAGGACTTGAGCTTCGACGAGCGCGACAGCGCGCCATTCGTCCCCAAGGCGGTGGTCGTCGGCGACGATTACGACTGGGGCGACGACCGACCGCCCATGGTTCCCTGGGACGAGACGGTCATCATGGAAACGCATGTCCGCGGCTACACGATGCGCCACCCGTCCGTCGACACGGCGGTGCGCGGCACGTGCGCCGGCCTGGCGACCCCGGCCGTGCTGGACGGCATCCGCTCGCTGGGGGTCACGGCCATCGAGCTGCTGCCGATGCACGCCTACCTCGACGACAGGCATCTTCTCGAAGCCGGTCGCAGGAACTACTGGGGCTACAACACGATCGCGTTCTTCGCGATCAAGCGACGTTACCTCTCGACCGGACATCGCGACGAGTTCCGCGACCTGGTCAAGGCCGCGCACCAGCGGGGTCTCGAATTGATCCTGGACGTGGTCTACAACCACACCGCGGAAGGCAGCGAACTCGGTCCGACACTTTCGCTGCGCGGCATCGACAATCTCTCGTACTACCGCCTTGCGGAGGATCCGCGTTTCTACATCAACGACACGGGCACGGGTAACACGCTCAATGTCAGTCATCCCCGCGTCATCCAGATGGTGATGGATTCGCTGCGCTATTGGGTCACCGAGATGCACGTCGACGGGTTCCGGTTCGACCTTGCGACGATCCTCGGGCGTGAACCGACGGGCTTCGATCAGCGTGGCGGCATCCTCGACGCGGTCGCCCAGGACCCCGTGCTCGCGGCGGTCAAGATGATCGCGGAGCCATGGGATTGCGGACCCGGCGGCTACCAGGTCGGCCATTTTCCTCCGGGCTGGGCCGAGTGGAACGACCGGTTCCGTGACGATGTGCGTGCGTTCTGGAAGGGAGACGAGGGCAAGCTCGCCGACGTCGGCAAGCGGCTCACCGGCTCGGCCGACTTCTTCGACAAGCGCGGCCGACGTCCCTGGGCAAGCGTCAACTTCATCACGGCGCACGACGGCTTCACGCTGTACGACCTCGTGAGCTACAACCAGAAGCACAACGAAGCGAATGGCGAGGACAACAAGGACGGGTCCGACAACAATCACTCGTGGAACGGCGGAGCGGAAGGTGAAACGGAAGACACCGGCATCCGGGCCTTGCGCGAACGGCAGATGCGCAATCTCCTGGCGACCCTCTTCCTGTCGAAGGGCACGCCCATGCTTCTGGCGGGCGACGAGCGTGCGCAGACACAGGGCGGCAACAACAACACGTACGGACAGGACAGCGAGATCGCGTGGATCGATTGGGAGCGCGACCCGACCGAAGGCCGCCTGACGGACTTCGTGCGCGAGCTCACGGACTTGCGCAAGCGCTACCCCCTGCTCCGTCGCGGCAGGTTCCTCGACGGCCGATACGACGACGCGAGCGGCACGAAGGACATCGTATGGCTCGCGCCCGACGGCTCGGAGGCGGGCGAAGCGCAGTGGACCGATCCCAGCGCCCGCTCGATCGCCGCGCTCATCGATGGTCGCGCGCAGCAGTCGGGCGTGAAACGCCCCGGGACGGATACCAGCCTTCTCGTGCTGCTGAACGCATGGACGGAAGGCGTGGCGTTCCAGCTGCCCGGGGACGCGACCTGCGACGCGTGGAAAGTCGTTCTTTCGACCGCGCCCGAGCTCGCACCGGGCATCGCCGCCGGCAGTGGCACGTCCTTCGTCTGCCCTCCGCGCGCGATGGTCGTCCTCGCCTGCGACATCGCCTGATACCCGGGCGCACCGGCCGGGCCACGGAGGGCCCGGGCCGCGGGAGCCTGCTGTGGGGACGCAGGGAAGAAAGAATGTGCTCGAGACGATCGAACTGACCGCGGCGGCGGAAGGTGGATTCATTGGGACGCGGATGCAGACCGGCGAAGCGTCGTCGCCGGTGCGCCTGGATCAAGAAGTCGCGGCTGATTTTGCAAGTGTCTTGCAGCCGAGCCCTCTCGGCCCGCTTCGTCACCCTTCGGCCAAGCACGGGCAACCCGACCCGTCGTACTCGCTCAACGCGTGGACGTTGTCGACCCTTTCGATGATTCCCTTTGGAGAAGCGACCTTTTCCGCTCGATTCCCCAGGCGTATCCCCAAAGATTTCCGTCATCTCTAACGACGCGGTGGCAAGGAATCAGAACGGCAACCGGATTCGCCGCACACGCGGCGGCAACCGCCCGCTCCTGCCTTGGCACACCGAGGCGCAGTGCTATCTCCCGGTAAGTGATGGTGTGCCCGGAGGGGACATCCCGTAATACGTCCCAGACCTGCCGCTGGAAGATCGTCCCCTTGATGTCCAGAGGCAAGGAAACCCCGGCCGACGACTCGATGGCGCCCACCACGCTTGCGACCAGCCGTTCGTAGACCCGGTCGCCACCGATCAGCCTCGCCCTTCGAAAGCGCTGCTGGAACAGGGTGAGCACCTCGTCGGGTGAATCTCCGAGCATGACGCAAGCAACGCCCTTTGTTGTTGAAGCCACTAGCACGGTTCCAAGCGAGCATTCGCCGAGGGCGAAGTGCAGTTCGGCCCCTTCACCGCCTTTTCGGGTATTGCACGGGTCGCATGCCAAGGGCCCGACCCGTTGCCCCATAGAACTGGGCAGACGACGCGTACCCTGCTTCGAAAACGGCCTGCGTCACGGAGGAGCTTGACGGCAGCAGGCCACGCATCCGCGCTTCGATGCATGCCCGCCAGTACCCCTTCGGAGTCGTGCCGGTGTGGGCCTTGAACAAGCGGTGGAAATGGCTTGCACTCATGCCTGCCATTGCTGCGAGGGCTCGAAGCGGAAGCTCGCGATCCGCTTCCGCGATAGCTCGACATGCCAAGAGCATCGCCAGGCGGTTCGTTTCGTAACCCGGAAGCTGATCGGGCCTGCAGCGCCGGCACGGGCGAAACCCCGTCGCTTGCGCTTCCTGAAGGGTTTCATGCAACGTGATGAAACGTCTCGCTGCATGCTTGGCCGGACAAGACGGTCGGCAATAGACACCCGTGCTGCTGACGGAATACCAGAAGTGCCCGTCTGCCTCACGGCACCGCCCGAATAGTTGTTGCCAGCGTGGATCCACTCACCGGTCCTGTCGTCAGTTCACGCTCTTAGCGCAGTCCCGAACGGGTTGTCGATGAGGTAACGCCAGAGCCCGTCGCTACCCCGCCGCGCAATGTCGTTGGCAGTTGCCACCATGTTTACCTCTGTTCCGTCCGGTGCGACTCCACAAATGGACCAGTCAAGAACCAGGGAAGCGATATCCCCTGCGACGAAGATGTGCCGGGCCTTGATGGTCATGGGCAGTCGGTACGAAAAATAGCGTTCCAGTTCTGCGCGTATGCGATCGCGACCTTTGTGCGGAACGCCATCTGCACCCACCAGCATGGCGCCCGGCTCGTAAAACCCCAGCATGACATCTGCGTTCAGAGAATTGATGTGCGAAAGCAGGGAGGGAACGATGTCCTCAGGCATGGACGCAAGGGGAAGAACCGTATGCATGGAAACCTCATGGCTGGATGGTGAGGCCAAGGCTACGGTCCAAGGTCGGCCACGGACATCCGAAAACCTGCTTTCAAACCCGGCGCGGACGCGTGGACTCGCGGCGTGCGCGGTCTCCCTGCATTCCGATGAACAGGGGTACGCGGTCACTTTTGCCTATCTTGGGGGGGGGGACGCGGAATCGAACGTGGACCCCGGGGAGGGGCGATGCAGGGCAAGGCTTCGGCTCGAGGCCGATACCCCGAGCGATACCGTTCGAAGGCCTCTTCTCGGCGGCAATGATGCCTGCCACCGTCGAGCGCGAGAGCGCTGAGAGAGGCTGGAGCGGGTGAAGGGAGACCACGTCGCCCAATCGCAACACGTTGTTTTAGATCAACTTCTTGCCGCACCACTGATGATGAGACGATACCCTAAGCAGTACCCGATCGCCACCCCAGCTTGCGCCAGACAGCAAACCAGCTCACCGCTCGGCCGCCTACCCTACCGCCCGGACCTGTCCATTTCCGTCTTGCGCATGCCCAAGCTCAGGCCGGTGGGTAGGTCTTGAAGAGTGGCAATCAGCATCGGGCTGTCCACGATCATCCGTCCGTTTGCCAACCGGGCATACGACGGGTACCAGCGGCCCGAAGTCTCGTTGAACTCGTATACGACGGTGGCGACCGACAGGCCCTTGGCTTCCAACCTATCGATCAGGGTGGCCGCTTGGGCAGCTGCCTCTGACAGGCCCTCATACGCGGCCGCGTGCGTCGCCGGGTTGGTCCCTCGGATGAGAAACGACACCCGACATTGTCGATAAGGTCCTTCCAGGCAGATGATCGGCGACTCCAGCTGCCGGCTTCGATCAAGGACCGTCTTCAGCCAAGTCCGCGCGGCGGCGTATACATCCTTCCCCGCTTCCGTCGCAATGGCTTTGACGAAAGGGTTCCACAGAATGCCGTAAGCCAACGCGATCCGAATTAGCTCATGGGTGGTGTTCGCCGCGTTGTAAGACATCTGTACGTGAACGGTCCGCGGTGGCGCATCACTCAGGACCTCGTCCAACCACCCATTCGGCAGATCCCGAGGATCGGTGGCCAGCTCAATCGGACCATCGACCGCGACCAGAGGCGCCTCATCCCTGTGCTGCACCTCGCTGTCCGCTAGATCCAACTGAGCAAACGTTGCGAGGCCTCCCCGGCCGTAGTAGCCGACGATGCCTGCCACGAAGTGTTGGCCGTCAGGGGTAACGAAGGCTTCCACCTCCAGGACCTGACCCAAGGGAAGACCAGGGTCGTGGCCGTTCAGCAGCACGGCTGGGTCTCGTCGATGGCTGTCCACCAACGCTGCGGGGTCAGCTGGCACGGCCAGTCGGCCGCTGGCGTCCCGTTCGTCGGTCCAAAGGACCGCCGAGGCCACCTGGGCGTAAACGGGCGGCCCGTATCGTTCCAGCCCCTTTTCGGCCCACTGCTGTGCCTCCGGCGTCAGTTGAATTTTATTTGCCATGTCCCTGCTCCGGCCTTTGCTCTAGCCATGGAATCACCCGCTGCGCCGATATTCAAATGCTTCAGCAGGCCAGTCCAGGTGAGGCGCGCCCGACACTACGGCTCCAGCGCCTCAATCGAGTAAACCGCGCCGGGGCGTCTTGACTTCATGACGTTTGGGTTCAAGCTTTGTGCTCGACCAAAGGGAGGCAGGACGTATGATCGAACGGTACGAAGGGGATGCGGGGCAACGGCGGCTCATCGCTGCGTTGATGGAGGACCGTTTGGTGGCGCACCAAGCTGACTTGGCCGAACGCTTAGCTGCCGTCGGCCAACTCGTCGCTTTCGCGCCGGGCGACGTGTTCATCTCCCAAGGGGATCACACCAACGACGTGTTCTTCATTGTCGCCGGTGCCGTGAGCATCGCCGTCAATGGCGTCATCATCGCGAACCGCTTTCCCGGCCAATCCGTGGGCGAGATGGCAGCTGTCGAGCCGTCGCAACCTCGATCGGCAACCGTCACGGCGACCGAACCGACCGTCGTCCTGAAGGTCACGGAAGAACAGTTCTCTGGCGTCGCCGAGGCCTTCCCAACCATCTGGAGGCGCGTGGCGGCGACGCTGTCGCGGCGTCTTAACGAGCGCAATCATTTGGTGACCGCCAAGCGAGAGGTCATCAAAGTATTCGTCATGTCCTCGCGAGAAGCCCTACCCATCGTCGACTTGATGATCGAGCAATTTGCGCATGACCCATTTCTCGCGGTCGCCTGGAAGAACGGCGTCTTCAAGGCCTCCCATTACACCCTCGATGATCTCGAGGCCATGCTCGACGATTCCGACTTCGCCGTGGCCCTGGCGTATCAAGATGACGTCGTGATTACCCGCGACGACGAATGGCCCGTCATGCGGGACAATGTGGTGTTTGAGCTGGGCCTCTTCATGGGTCGTCTCGGCCGACGCCGCGCCTTCTTGATGGAGCCACGTGACGTAAAGCTCAAGCTCGCAAGCGATCTGACGGGATTGACGACTATTCCTTATCGGTACGTACCGGGTAAAAATGCGGCGGATTATCTGGCGCCAGCCTGCGCCGCTCTGCGCCGTTTGATCTTGGACTCGATGGCGAAGGAGTAGTCATGGGACGGAAAGCGGACTTAGAGTCATGGTGCAATAGCGTCTTTCGTGATGCCTGGGAGACGCGGCAGGGCGCCAAAGTGCCCGACGAAGACTCCAAGCTTAGCCTGATGAACGAAGCCATCGAATTGGAAGCGACGGTGCTCTACGCTGACATGGCCGACTCGACCAAACTGGTGGACACTAAGAAGGCGTCCTTCGCCGCCGAGATCTACAAGACGTTTTTGCACTGCGCCGCGCGAATCATCCAGCATTACGGCGGCGCGATCACCGCCTACGATGGCGACCGCATCATGGCGGTGTTCATCGGGGATCAGAAAAACACCAATGCGGTGAATGCGGCTCTAGAAATCCGCTGGGCCGTCCTGCACATCATCACCCCGCAGATGAAGCGCACGTATCAAACCACCGATTATGTCCTTCGCCACGTCACCGGCGTCGATTCAAGCTCGCTGTTTGTCGCCAAGACCGGTGTGCGTGGGGCCAACGATCTGGTCTGGGTTGGCCGGGCGGCCAACCACGCTGCAAAGCTCTCGTCCCTGCCCTCGGACTATATCTACATCACGAAGGCGGTCTACGGCCGATTGAACGATAGCGCGAAGCTAGGAAGCAACGGCAAAAATATGTGGGAGCCGAGAACGTGGACGTTCAACGATCAAACGATCTATCGGTCAAACTGGACTCGGTCTATCGGGTGACTCGGGTGGACGCGATGCCCTCAACCACCGCACGTCCGCGCCCCCAGCGGGTTTGGTAGGACCCACTGATTCCCGCCTTATTGTCAGCATAGATATCCGGCGCTGTTGGTGCGCAGACCGAATCTTTCGAGGCTTGTCCAGCCCGGGCCGCCGGGTCACGCTCTCCGGTGGTTGAGGGCAGTGTGATCGCTCCATCCACGGACGTCGCAACTCGGTAAGGAACGGGGTAATGCCGCTATATTCTGAGAAGGACCTAGACCGGGTGCGCCATGCGTTTCAGACCGCGTGCGCGGACTTGTTTTTGTGGCCCACGGCGGGCAACCCGCGGAGTCCAATCAGATCGGCCGATGTCTTGATGCCTTGCTTGATGCACTGGCCAACCTCGAGATCGTCGAAGAGTCCTTCCGCATGGAGGGAATGTCCCCGCTCGCGGCTGATGAGTTGAACTGCGCCCTGACGGACACGCGGCAAGCCGCGCCTCGCGTCCGCTGAATGGGTCCAATCGTCCGCTGGGTTGCGCGCGGCTAGGGCACCGAATATGCATATCGCGGATCCACATTTACCCCTTGAATTTGAGACATTCGTCACAGACATTTAGGTGGAGGAGCGCACACACCGCGGGGGTTGCATTGGTGTGCTGAGTTCCGGGGATTACAGGCCAACTATCGACCGGGGCCGCATCGGCCTCGCGGGGGAGAGCGCATGAGTTCCAGGACTTGGAGTGAGAGCCGTGCTGAAAAGCGCATTCAAGCCAGCATCGATGCTGTGCCGCTCTCGGACATCACGATCAAGAAGTATGTCCGCGACACGGACCTGAGCAATTTGAGCAAGAAAGTTGCCTACCGGGTGGACGGTGTGCATCTGTACGCCGACATTCTCAATTTGAAGGACATGTTGCATGTCACGGACACTGAGGGCGAATCATGCCACCGGCGCACGCTTCGTTTCCTGAACCTGCATTACCGAGCCGTCCAGCGCATCGTGAACAACGAGGACACGGTGCTGGTTGACTTTCACAATCAGCGTCTGCATACGGTCGTGACCAAGCCCTATGACGATGAGCCACAACGGATTCACCGTGCCGTCGCCATTGGCCAGTTGATCATCGATGTGCTTGCGCGCACGGGCGAAGACGCCGATCACCCTGCCGCGAAGGTTCGGGTGGGCATCGACAGCGGCCTGGCCCTGGCCGTCAACAACGGTCGGCGCGGCCATCGGGAGCCGCTGTTCCTTGGGGAGCCGGCCAACCATGCCGCCAAGCGCTCGGGCGGTGGCACGAAAGCAGGCATTTATCTCACCAACACCGCTCGTAAGGTCATCGGCCTGAAAACCGTGACTGACGAAGATGCGACGGCGCTCACGGCCGATGAAATCAGTATCAGTCAGGGCAAGGCCGCGCTGGTTAGCACCGTTGATAAGGTTGTCGCCGACTGGGAGGCCGATCTCAAGGCCAATCCCATCGGCCGGTTTGAGTTCAGCGCCCACACCCCGCCCTATGCCGGCCTCGACTTCGAGTCGTTGTCGGTTACATCAACTCGGCGGCAGGACGCAGCCACCGTCTACGCCGACATCGACGGCTTCACCAAGTATGTCAGCGCCAACATTACGGACGATGAGAAGGCAAAGCACGTCGTCCGAGCGCTCCGGGTCCTTCGGAGCGAGCTGGACGCGGTCCTCCATACCGAATTCCAGGGCCGGAAGGTACGGTTCATTGGCGATTGTGTGCACGGCCTCTTGGTCGAGGGAACATACGCGACCACGGATGAGGAGACCACCGTCAGCAACATGGTCTTGTGTGCCGGCGGCATGCGCAGCAGCTTTCGTCTCGCCCTGAAGTTGCTGGACGCGGCCGGCACCAATGCCAAGAGCCTGGGGCTCCAGATTGGGTTTGAATATGGGCCGATGACGGCGACCCGCCTGGGCCTGAAGGGCGACCTCATCCGCTGCTCGGTCAGCCGCGGCGTGCTCGAAGCCGAGCGAGAGCAAGGGCGATGCAAGGGTGCCGAGACGGCCATTGGCGAAATCGCGTACAAGCGCGGCTCGCAGGCCGTTCGAGACCTGTTCGGGACGACGCGTATTCGAGCGGATATGGACTACGCTGATGCCGTCGATGGGCTGGCCAACAAGGGCGACAAGACCGCGAAGGCAGCTCGCTCGGGCGGTGCGGGCGCATCGTTGCTTCAAGGGGCAACCTCGTCGTCCGGTGGGTATGGCTTTCGTGACAGCCCTGCTGGCCCGGTGAAACGCGATGGCTTCGCTTAATTTTTGGTATATCGAAAACCTCGCGCGCTTTCGCGATGAAGGCGTGGCGCTAGCGAACCTGGCGGCTCGCGTCGACTGGATTGAGGTGGGCCCGCAGCGGATTGATGCGGACGGCCGCGTCATTGTGGATTTCACCCTCGAGGTCGGCACGCGGATCTACGAGGCTCGCCTGCGCTACCCGACCACCTTTCCGTTGTCGCCCCCCATAGTCGGCTCGCGCGACGGATCGGCGAACTGGTCCCGGCATCAGTACCAAGGGGGCGACTTGTGCCTGGAATACCGCGCCGATAACTGGACGCCTGAGGTGCTGGGCGCGCAGGTGGTGGAAAGTGCCTATCGGCTCTTGGCTGGGGAGAATCCCTCTCCCGGTGTGCGCGCTGAAGTCCCAAGCGCGCATGTGGGCAGTGTCGGTCAGCGTCTGCGCGGCTCACACTCGCGCTTCGTCCTGACTCGGGACTCGCAGGCCGTATTGGCCGAGCTTATCCCGGGCCTAGGTTTCAACGGCATCGCCAGGCGCTTCAGCTTCGGTCTCACCGGCAACGTGCGCTTGATGAGCGAGGCCGTGTTGCCCGATGGTCGCGCGTGGGCGGACGCGACCCTGCCGGCGAGCGATTACAACGACCTGCTCGATGAAGCGATGCATGTCCGTCACCTGAGCGACAAGGAAGACCTCCCCATCGACCTGGACAAGGTCGCGTTCAACGAAGCGATGGTCCAGTTGGGCGTGCCTGCTGAGGCCAGGGTCGTCGTGCTTTTGAAGGACTTTAACTTCAAGGCCTATCGCATCTTTGACGATGAAGTTCATGCGCTTGCTGTCATGGGTGCCCCACCAGCGCGTCCACGCCTGACCGCCGCCCATGTCGCGCTTTCGCTCAAACAGGTCGCCGTGATCGGGTGCGGCTCGCTCGGCAGCAAGGTCGCCACCTCGCTGGCGCGGTGCGGCGTGCGCAGCTTTGTGCTCGTGGACGATGACATTTTCACGCCCGACAATCTGGTTCGCCACGACCTCGATTGGCGGTCGGTGGGTCTGCACAAGGTCGACGCACTGGCGAGCCGATTGAAATGGGTTCAGCCGGGTGCGGCGGTGACGGTTCGACGCAGCAAGCTGGGCGGCCAGGAATCCGCGACCACCTCTGAAAGCATCATCGCTTCCATTGCAGGGTCGGACCTGGTCATCGACGCCACCGGTGTGCCGGAAACGGGCAACTTGCTCGTGCTGCTGCGGGAACGAGTGCAGGTGCCAATCCTGTGGGGAGAGGTCTTTGCGGGAGGCATTGGAGGCCTGGTCGCTCGGCAACGTCCGGGCCAGGAGCCGAGCATCGGCTTGATGCGTCGCGCCATCGACAACTGGTTCGCCGAGCACGATGTCCGCGCTGAGGATCTGGCGGTGCCTGAAGAGCCTTACGCCCGCCGAACGGGGGAACAGGTCTTTGTCGCCGACGATGGCGATGTGAGCACCATTGCCAGCGCCATGACGCGCCTGGCGGTGGACACGCTGTTGGAGCGCTCGCCCTCGCACTTCTTGCACTCCATCTACCTCATCGGCATGGCCCCAGAAGGTCCGTTCACGCAGGCGTTCGACACTCGCCCCATCTACTTACCGGAGGTCGACGAAAGCCAGGAGACGCAGATCATGACCAAGGCCGAACATGAGGAAGCGGTCGCGATGCTGGCCAACATGTTTGGCCAGGACGTGGTCCAGTGATTGGCGTCACATTCACCGCCGACGCGTTGAACAAGCTGCGCTCCGCGCTGCAACGCACGCGCAGCCACGAAGTCGGCGGCGTGCTGGTGGGCCAGCACCTGAGCGCGGACTTATTTGCCGTGCTCGATCTCAGCGTTCAAGTCACTGAAGGAACCCGAGATCACTTCGTTCGAGACCCGAGCCAGCACCGCGCGTTCTTGGACGCGTTCTTCGAGCGCACCGGTCACGACTATGCGCGATTCAACTATCTGGGCGAGTGGCATTCGCACATCCATGTGGCTGCGATCGCCAGCGGGCCCGACATCGCCACGATGCAGGCGATCGTGGCCGATCCGGCCGTCAATGCGGCCATGGCGGTGTTGGTCGTTGCACGGCTCGGTGGAGGTGATCGTCTGGAAATGTCGGCCACGGTCTATCGCGATGGATCTGATCCAGCCCCCGTTGCCCTCTCGGTCATACCCCTTCACGGAGCGGCTGTTGCTCCGCCCACTCCCATCACTCCAACGGTTTAACCCTCACGAGGAAAGCCATGAAAGAGCGTTACGAAGACCCAACCGCCCTGAAGGAAGCTCTGCTGGGTCAGCGCATCGTCCAGGGTGATGCGGCCCTGGCTGATGCACTGATGTCCGAGGGGTCGCTGGTCGAGTTCCAACCGGGCGAGACCGTCATCACGCAAGGCACCTTTGACCGGGATGTCTACTTACTGCTGTCCGGCGCCGTGCGCATCATCATCAATGGCGTGCGCCACCATACGCGCACCAAGGGCGACACCATCGGCGAGATGTCGGCCCTGAACGCGTCCATCGCGCGGTCGGCCACCCTCGAGTCCGAGGGCCTCAGTGTGGCATTCAAGGTCGATGGTCCGCGGTTCGTTGCGCTGTTGAACGAGCATCCGCAAGCCTGGCCGCGCTTGGCGTCTGAGCTTGCCGCGCGCATCGAGCAGCGCAATCAGTATGTCAACCCGACCAACCGACGGCCGCGGGTGTTCATCATCAGCTCGCTCGAAGGCAAAGAGATTGCCAACGCCATCCAGCAAGGGCTTGAGTACGAGGACATTGCTGTCGAAGCGTGGGACGACCACAACATCTTCCCGCCGGGTGCTTATGTGCTCGAAACGCTGGAGAAGGAAGTCGCTTCGGCGGACTTTGGTATCGCCATCGTCAGCCCCGATGACCTAGTGCGGGCCCGCGACCGGGTCCAGCCGGCGCCTCGCGATAACGTCATTTTCGAGCTGGGTTTCTTCGTGTCGCGATTGGGGCGGCATCGCACGCTGTTGTTGACCCCGCGCGGTGCGCCGGACACCAAGATCCCCAGCGACTATAAGGGGATCGTGCCCATCTCCTACAAAGAAGCGTCCGCCGATCAAAAGCTCGCATCGGCCATCAAGCCGACCGTGATCCAGATCATCAACGTGATCAAAGAACGCGGCATGCGCGCTTCGTATCAGGTCGCTCAGTGATTGCTCGGGGAGGCGCGATGCCATCCGCCTCCCCGCGTGGGGCGCCCTCCCCTGGTCGGCGCTCGGCAAGGAAGGACCCAAGACCTTTGAGTTGGTGCATGCTTGGGTGACGTGTGGGTTGGCGATCGTTGGGATGATCTTCCCCGTGCACAGCTATCTCCGCTTGGTGAACCGCCAGAAGCAGAAGGGCGAGGTGGCCTATGCGGAGTGGTGGAGCGCCGAGAAACGGAGCACAACCAATCGTGACGTCCTGACCGTCGTCATTTGGATGGTCATGGTGGCCTTTGGACTGACCGCACCGTTGTATGCCTTGGATCACAAGGCCGGCGGCAGATCGTGTGGCACCAAAAAGCGCGCGAAAGTGCCTGAGGGACGGTCCAGCAGGAGGGCCTTAGCCATGGAAACGATACCCAAAACGATACCCGAAGAAATCGGTCTCTCGCTTTGCCTCGCACCATCTCCTCGTTCTGCTGCAAGCACTTACCAAGCAGAAGAGGACGGCTGGAGCGGGTGAAGGGAATCGAACCCTCGTCAGTAGCTTGGGAAGCTACAGCTCTACCATTGAGCTACACCCGCGTCGGGCTCGGATGGTAATACGCCGGGCGTGCCGGGGGAAAGGTGGCGGCCGGCTGAACCTGTCCGTCGGGCCCCGAGCGTTGCGCAAGGGCCGGGCGCATAATCGGGGCGGGGAATCCTCACGAGGGCCGGATCATGCGTCGTTCGTCTTCGTTGTCCATCGCCGTCGCCCTGGCGCTCGTCGCCGGGGGCGCCTCCGCGCAGTCGCGCAGCGTGTCGACCGCCGACATGCCCAGGCCGGGCGTGAGTTACATCTCCGGCCCCTCGGCGCCCGTCCGCAAGGAGACGGTGAGCACCGGCACCCTGCCCCAGCCCGCGCGCCTTTACGTGGGTGGCCAGGTGTCGGTCGGTGGTGGTGGTTATCAGGAGCGGACCAGCTACGGGAACGGCTCCCTCGTCGACAGCGGCTTCTACTACGGCGATGGCTATCCGCCGGGATACGGCTATGACCGGGGCGGCCATGGCGACGGCCGCGGCCGTCCGGGGCACGGGCACGATCACGACGGGCCCGGTGGCGGTCATGGCGGTGACCATGACCACGACCACGGACCGGGACGAAACAACGGGTCGTTGACGCTGGCCGCACCGCCGGGCGGTGGCGGCCACGGCATGGCCACGGGCGGCGGTGTCCGGTTGTCGCCGGATCGGTCGAACGATCGACCCGGGCACGGGGATCGCGGCTGGAATCAGGGTGTCTACGGGTACCCGCGGCCGGCGCAGCCGGGCACCGGCATGACGAACAGCCGCGCGCCTCAACCGGGGACCGGCATGTCGGGTGGGAATCAGCCGGGCACGGGAATTCCGATGCGGGGCGGGCCCGGCGGCTGGCGCGGGAACGGCCGCTAGGCTGCCCTTGCGCTCGCGATGTCGCCCGAAGCGGGCATGGGTCGTACAATTCGCGGATGCCGATGACGCCGGAGGCGCGGAGCGTGCGAATACGCGCCTTGTTCCTCCCGGCCGCCCGTCGAGCCGCGACTTTTCGACCGGACCCACCCATGAACCCTTTTTCCCCCGCCGCGGACGGCTCGCTCGTCGGTCGCCTCTTCTCTTCGCCGGAGCGTTGACGATGGCGCACGACGAAGACACCCCGGGCGACGCCCCGTTCCATCGCCGCATCCGTAGCTTCGTGCTGCGCGAGGGACGCATGACGCCCGCGCAGCAGCGCGCGTTCGACGACCACTGGGCGCGCTTCGGGCTCGACTACACGGGCGGCGCGCGCGATCTCGACGCGACGTTCGGTCGTGGCGCGCCGCGCGTGCTGGAAATCGGTTTCGGCAACGGCGAAGCGCTGGCCTGGGCGAGCGAGCACGATCTCGCCCGCGATTACATCGGCGTGGAAGTGCACGGCCCGGGCGTCGGTCGCCTGATGAACGCGCTCGCGGCACGCGACGCGTCGAACGTGCGCCTCTACAAGCACGACGCCGTCGAGGTGCTGGAGAACGAGATCGCGCCGGGCACCCTGTCCGAGGTGCGCATCTGGTTCCCCGATCCGTGGCACAAGAAGCGCCACAACAAGCGCCGCCTCGTGCAGCCGGCCTTCGTGGAGCTGCTCGCCTCGCGCATGGCGCCGGGCGGTCTGCTGCATCTGGCGACGGACTGGGAGGCGTACGCCGAGCACATGCGCGAGACGATGGAAGCCGCCGAGGGCTGGCGCAACCGCGTCGGGCCGGGCGCGGTCGCCGAGCGTCCGGCATGGCGCATCGAGACCCATTTCGAGCGTCGCGGCACGCGGCTCGGGCACGGTGTGTGGGATTACCTGTACGAGTGGTCGGGGGCGACGACAGGTCGTTGACTGATCGAGGCGCATAACATGGGGCTTCACGTCACCGACCGGAGCCCCTGTCCATGTCGATCTCCAATCTCGCCGACCTCATCGCGGCGACGCTCGAAGAAGCCGGCGTCCGCCGCATCTATGGCCTGGTGGGCGACAGCCTCAACGCCATCACCGACTCGCTGCGCGAGCGCGGGGCCATCGACTGGGTACACGTGCGTCACGAAGAATCGGCCGCGTTCGCCGCCGGCGGCGAAGCGCAGCTGACCGGTGAGCTCGCGGTATGCGCCGGCAGCTGCGGCCCGGGCAACCTGCACCTGATCAACGGCCTGTTCGACTGCCATCGCTCGCGCACGCCGGTGCTCGCCATCGCGGCGCACATCCCCAGCGGCGAGATCGGCAGCGGCTATTTCCAGGAGACGCACCCGACCGAGCTCTTCCGCGAGTGCAGCGTGTACTGCGAGATGGTCTCGGACGCGTCGCAGATGCCGCACGTGCTGGAGTCGGCCATCCGCGCGGCGGTGGGGCAACGCGGTGTCGCCGTCGTGGTCATTCCCGGCGACGTCGCGATGCGCAAGTCGCCGGTGAAGAAGGTGACGCCGGCCGCGGGCCTGCTGCCGCCGGCGCCGAAGGTGGTTCCGGGCGAGCGGGAACTCGACGCGCTGGCCGACTTGCTCAATGCCGGCAAGCGCGTGACGCTGCTCTGCGGTCGCGGCACCGCGGGCGCGCACGACGAGCTGATCGCGCTCGCGGAGGCGCTGAAGTCGCCGATCGTGCACGCGCTGGGCGGCAAGGAATTCGTGGAGTACGACAATCCGTTCGACGTGGGCATGACGGGCCTCATCGGCTTCAGTTCCGGCTACCACGCGATGGAGGATTGCGACACGCTGCTGATGCTCGGCACGGATTTCCCGTATCGCCAGTTCTATCCGGAGGACGCGACGATCGCGCAGGTGGACATCCGCCCGGGCAACATCGGGCGGCGCTGCCGTGTCGATCTAGGCGTCGTCGGCGACGTGGGCGAGACGCTGCGCGCGCTGCTTCCCCGCATCGAACCGAAGCGCCTGCGCGGCCATCTCGACCGTTGCCTGGCGCACTACGCGCGGGCGCGCGAAGGCCTCGACGAACTGGCGCGCATCGACGGTCGTCACGACCTCATCCATCCGCAGCAGGTGACACGCCTGGTCAGCGACCTGGCGGAAGAGGATGCGGTGTTCACCTTCGACGTCGGCACCCCGACGATCTGGGCCGCGCGCTACCTGCGCATGAACGGCAAGCGCCGTCTGCTGGGCTCGCTGGTGCATGGCTCGATGGCCAACGCGATGCCGCAGGCCATCGGTGCGCAGGCCGCCTATCCGGGCCGGCAGGTGATCTCGCTCTCGGGCGACGGCGGCTTCACCATGCTGATGGGCGACTTCATCACGCTGGCGCAGCAGAAGCTGCCGGTGAAGGTGATCGTCCTCAACAACGGCACGCTGGGCTTCGTGGAGCTGGAGATGAAGGCCTCCGGCTACATCGAGACCGGCGTGCAGCTCGACAACCCGGACTTCGCCGCGATGGCCAACGCGATGGGCATCCACGGCCGCCGGGTCACGCGCGCCAGCGATCTGCAGTCGGCCATCGCCGAGGTCCTCTCGCACGAGGGTCCCGCCGTGCTCGACGTCGTCAGCAACCGGCAGGAGCTGTCCATGCCGCCGAAGATCACGGCCGAACAGGCGAAGGGCTTCAGCCTGTACGCGCTGAAGGCCGTGATGAGCGGCCGCGGCGATTCGATTCTGGACCTGGCGGTGAGCAACCTCAGCCGCTGAGCGCGGCTGGGCGCGGTGCGCCGTAGGAGCGCACCTGGGCGCGATTGGGGGCTTGCCGCGAGCAGCTATCGCGCCCAGGTGCGCTCCTACGGGGATCAGCTTCAGCCGCGAGCCACCCCCAGCGCGTATACTCCTGCGGCAATCACCGCAGCTGGCGCCGTAGATGCCACCGCACGTCTCCATCGACCGGATCCGGACAGCCGGCTAGTGGCTCTGACCCTCACTCCCGAAATGATCCTCGTGCTGGGCCTGGTGGGCTTCACCATGCTCATGCTCGTTCTGGAGTGGATCCGGGCCGACATGGTGGCCCTGCTGGTCGTGGTCACCATCGGCCTCACGGGGCTCATTCCCGGCGACCAGGTGTTCAACGGCTTCGCCGGTAACGCCGTCATCGCGATCATCGCCATCATGATCATGGGCGCGGGTCTCGACCGCGCCGGCGTGCTCAACCTCACCGCGGCCTTCGTCATGCGCATGGCGCGCGGCGTGGAGTCCCGACTGGGTGTCGTCGTCAACAGCGTCACCAGCCTGTTCAGCGCCGTGATCCCCAGCCAGGCGCTGGCCGCGCTGATGATCCCGGTGACCAGCCGCCTGTCGGCCCGCACCGGCGTGCCACTGTCGCGCCTGCTGCTTCCGATGGCCTTCTGCATCCTGACGGCCACGAACACCACGCTGATCGCGAACTCGCCGCTGATCGTCCTCAACGACCTCGTCGCCAGCGCGAACAGCAACCTGCCCCCCGGCGCGCACACGATTCCCAAGTTCGGCCTGTTCAGCGTGACGCCCGTCGGCCTGGTGCTCGCGGTGGTGGGCGTCCTGTTCTTCTATTTCTTCGGCCGCCGGCTGCTGCCCGAGCGCGAGGACGAGCGCCTCAAGGTCACGCCGGGCCGCACCGAGAGCTACTTCGCCGACACCTACGGCATCGCGGGCGAAACGGCCGAGCTGACCGTCACCGCGGAGAGCCCACTGGTCGGCATGAGCATCGGCGAGGTCGAGCAGCTGCACGGCGCGCCGCTCATCCTGGCGATCAAGAACGGCAACGAGAGCCGCGTGGCGCCGCCCTCGGACCAGATGATCTGGGTCGGTACCGTGCTCGGTGTACTGGCACCGCGCGACGCCATTAACGCGTTCGCCAACAACCAGCTCTGCCGGGTGTCGTGGCGCATGCGCCAGCTCGGGGAGCAGTTCAACACCACCCGCGCCGGTATTTCCGAGGCCGTGGTGCCGCCCAGCTCGCGCTTCATCAAGCAGTCGGTGGGCGACCTCCGCCTGCGCAAGCGTTTCGGCATTTCGGTGCTGGCGGTGAACCGCGGCGACGAGGTGTTCCGCGAGGATGTCCGCGCCGTCACCCTCCGCGCCGGCGACACGCTCGTGCTGCACAGCAAGTGGCGCGACCTGATGCTGGCCGAGGAAGACCGCGACATCGTCGTCGTCACCGACATTCCGAAGGAAGAACAGCGGCCCGGCAAGATCTGGCAGGCCGTGGGCTTCTTCGTGCTGGCCAAGTGCCTGGCCCTGTTCACCCACCTCGACCTGTCGGTCGCGATGATGACGGGCGCGGTGGGCATGCTGCTCACCGGCGTGCTGAACATGGACGAGGCCTACAAGGCCATCAACTGGAAGACCATCTTCGTCACCGCGTGCCTGATTCCCCTGGGCTGGTCGATGGACTCGACGGGCACGGCGTCGTGGATCGCCCAGGAAGTGCTCGCGATCCTCGGCCACGCCCCGCAGTGGACCCTGCAGGCGTCCATCGCGATCCTCACCCTCCTGTTCTCGCAAGTGATGTCGAACGTGGGCGCCACGGTCATGATGGTGCCCATCGCGATCAGTGTCGCGGTGAGTACGGGCGGCAACCCGTCCGCTTATGCGCTGATCGTGGCCGTATCGTCGTCGAACACGTTCCTGCTGTCGTCGGGTCACCCGGCCCTGATGATGGTCGCGGGCCCCGGCGGCTATCGCTCGAAGGATTTCCTGCGGGCCGGCGTCCCGCTCACGGTCCTGATGCTGGTGATCACCATCGTGACCATCAACCTGATGTATCGCTGATCGAGAAATATCTCAGGCGAGGCGGACCGCGCCATCGACGACGCGGACGTCGACGCGCCGCAGGCTGTCGCCCTTGCACGGGCCCTGCGTGCATTCACCGGAATCGGCCGCGAAGGACGCGCCGTGGGCCGCGCAGATGATGGTGCCGCCGCGGACCAGGAACTTGCCCGGCGCGTAATCCAGCCGGCGGCCCGCATGGGGACAGACGTTGAGGTACGCCCTCGCCTCGTCGCCGTGACGGTAGACGAGCAGCGACTCGGCCTCGCCACGAAGAAGGGCCTCGACTTCGACGGCGCCGCCGTCGGGGATGTCCGTCAGGAGGCAGAGGGGAGCGGCATCGGTGATAGGGGTCATGGCACTTGTCTATGAGGATCGGATGCCCCAAGGTAAAGAGGCTCACACGCATGTCATTGTGCCATACGGATTTTTAACCAATGCGCTTCGTCTTCCCGCCCATCCGCCGCTCGCGTAATCCCCTCGTCCGCGCCCTGTCGCTGGTGCTGGGCCTCGCCGCCGTGGGCGTGCTGCTCGTGTTCGGCGTGGTGGTGATCGGCGTCCTGTTCGCCGGCGGCCTCGCGTTCTTCGCGGTGCGCCAGTGGAAGCTCGCCCGTGGCCGTCCCGTCGGCGCCCAGGCGTCCGCGCCGAAGGACCCGGACGTGCTCGAGGGCGAGTTCGTGGTGATCCGCCAGGGCCAGCCCGTCCACCACCACTGACGGCGCAAGAACCGGATGGTCGCGGGGCGCGGCCCCGCCTACGCTGGCTTCCCATGAAGGAGGCCATCATGAATCAGGCTCACGCCCACGCCATGCGTCCCCACGCCGACGATGCGCTCGAACGCGTCCGCGCCACCCTCGATCGCGAGGACGGGCCGACCGACCTCGCCAGCCTCGCCGCGGTCGCCGGTCTCAGTCCGACGCACCTGCAGCGCGCGTTCCGGCGCCGCTACGGCGTGAGTCCGGCGGAATACGCGCGGGCCCGCCGCTTCGATCAGTTGCGCGAGGCGCTTCGGGAGGGTGCCGCGGTCACGGACGCCGTCTACGAGGCGGGCTTCGGGTCGGGCAGCCGCGTCTACGAGGAAAGCGACCGGCGGCTCGGCATGACGCCGGCCAGCTATCGCGCCGGCGGTGCCGGTGCGTCGATCCGCTACACCACCACGACCACGCCGTTGGGGCGCCTGCTCGTCGCGACGACGGCGAAGGGCATCTGCTCGGTGACGCTCGGGGCCGACGACGCGGCACTCGAGGCGCGCCTGGGCGACGAATTCCCCTATGCGACCCGCGAGCGCGTCGACGAGGGGCGCGAGGAGTGGCTGGACGCGGTCATCGCGCGCGTCGCGCGCGAGCTGGGATGGAGCGACGCCGACGCGCCGGCGCTCCCCCCGCTCGACGTCGCGGCGACCGCGTTCCAGTGGCGCGTCTGGGATGCCCTGACCCGCATCCCGCGCGGCGAGACCCTGAGCTACGGCGAACTCGCGGCGGCGCTCGGCGTGCCCCAGGCCGCGCGGGCGATCGGTCGCGCGTGCGGCAGCAACCGCCTCGCCCTGCTGGTGCCCTGCCACCGCATCATCCGCGAGGACGGGAGCCTCGGCGGCTGGCGCTGGGGACTCGAGATCAAGCAGCAGCTGCTCGCCACCGAGCGGGCCATGAAAGCCGCTCAAGGCTGACCGGCGAAGGTTTCGCTACCGTCCGCGGCCCGCGGACGATATCGTGGGTGATTCGCGGCGCACGATGCGCCGCGTGACAGCCCTGGAACACCGCATGTCCGACGCCGCCCTCACGCCCAGTCAGGCCCCCGCCTCCGTCGTGCGCGACCCGCGCTGGATGGTGCCGCTCGCCCTGTTCGCGCTCTATGTGATCTGGGGTTCGACGTACCTCGGCATCCGCTATGCGCTGGTCAGCTATCCGCCGTTCCTGCTCGCCACGCTGCGTTTCGCGATCGCGGGCGTGCTGCTGTTCGCCGTGCTGCGTCTGCGTGGCGCCGCGCTGCCGACGGCGCGGCAGTGGAAGAACGCCGCCATCGTCGGCACGCTGCTGCTCGCCGGCGGCAACGGCCTGGTCTGCTTCGCCGAACAGTCGGTCAGTTCCGGGATCGCCGCCGTCGCGGTGGCGAGCATGCCGCTGTTCGCGGCCGTCTTCGGGGGCATCTACCGCGAGTGGCCGACGCGCGGCGAAACCGCCGGACTACTGCTCGGCTTCGCGGGCGTCGTCGTGCTGAACCTGGGGGCCGGCTTGTCGGGCGCACCGCTGGGCGCCGTCGCCCTGATCGTCGCCGCCATGTCGTGGGCCTTCGGCTCCGTGTGGTCGAAACGCCAGGACATGCCCAAGGGCCCGATGAACACCGCCGCGCAGATGCTCTGCGCGAGCGTGTCGCTGGCGATCATCGCGCTGCTGCGCGGCGAACGCCTCCCGGCGCATCCGGAGACCAGCGCGACCGTCGCGCTCGCCTACCTCATCGTGTTCGGCTCGATCGTCGCCTTCAGCGCCTACCTGTACGTGCTCAAGACGGTCCGTCCCGCGCTGGCCACCAGCTATGCGTACGTGAATCCGCCCGTGGCCGTCGTGTTCGGCGTGCTGCTCGCGGGCGAGCACGTGGGCGTGTTCGAACTGGTCGGCATGGCGATCATCCTGGTCGGCGTCGGCATCATCACGATGATGCGGGTGCGCAAAGTGTGACCTGCGTCGCAGGCCTCCGGCCTGCGGCGATTTTTGAGAAAACTTCCATATCCGCAACCGGTACGCGTCCCTAGCCTCGTCGCCTCTCTCAGCCGCCGGAGCTTACCGTGGGAACGATCGGGCCATCGTGCATTCGGTGCCCGCGGTGCCGGCGCTGGTGGCTGGCCCGCGCCGGCACGCTGTTCGGCATCGCGATCGCGGCGCTCGCCTCGTGCCAGCGTTTCCGCAACGAG
This sequence comes from Luteibacter sp. UNC138MFCol5.1, assembly GCF_900110505.1. GTDB lineage: Bacteria > Pseudomonadota > Gammaproteobacteria > Xanthomonadales > Rhodanobacteraceae > Luteibacter. Next base: position 853,765 of record NZ_FODZ01000001.1, on the reverse strand, counting down.
GAGGTCAGAGCTCGCGAAGCGCCGCCGTCACCGGCAGACGCGCGGCACGCAGCGCTGGAAACAACCCGCCGATGAAGCCGATGGCCAGCGCCCATTTGATGCCCGTCCAGAGCAGGTCGCCGCTCACGTGGAAGCGGAAGACGACCTGGCTGAAATTCGCACCCAGCGTCGACGCGGTGTAGCCGTTGAAGATGATCCAGACGATGCCTGCGCCTATCAACCCGCCGAGCAGCGCGAGCAACATCGTCTCCAGCATGATCGACACCACCACGGGAAGGCCGCGGAAGCCGATGGCGCGCAGCGTCGCGATCTCGCGCGCACGCGCCTGGATCGCCGCGAACATCGTGTTGAGCGCACCGAAGACCGCGCCGATCGCCATGATGATGCCCACGGTGATGCCCACCGCGCGCAGCACCTTCGTCAGGCCTTCCGATTGCTTGCCGAAGTACTCGCGCGTCGTGCTGACGTCGACCTTCAGCCGTGGATCGCCGGCCAGGGCCGCCTTGAACGTGTCGAACGCCTTCGGTGAATCGAGCAGCACCGTCACGGACTGCACGCTGCTGCCGCGCCGGTAGGCGGACGCGACGCTCTGCGTGTCGCCCCAGAGCTCCGATTCGAGCGCGTCGCCCGAATCGAACACGCCCACCACCGTCCAGGTCTGCCCTGCGAGGCGGATGCTCTTGCCGACGTCGAGCCCTTCGAACTGCGCGCGGGCACCCTTGCCCACGATCAGTTCGCGCAGCCCCGGCTGGAACTTGCGACCTTCCACGATCTTCACCTGCTGGCGCAGGTTCCACACGTCTTCGCTCACGCCGCGGATGGGCACGTTGGCGTCGCTCTGCGGATCGCCCTTCTTCGGGAGGTTGGCCACCACGACCAGTTCGCCCGAGGCGATGGGCTTGCCCTGCGCATCCTTCTTCACGCCCGGCGCCTGGATGACGACGTTGGCGCTGTCGCGATCGAGGATCGAATTGAGTTCCGCCTGCGAGCCGCCGCGAAGCACGATCGCCGTCTGGTCGTTGCCCGTCGAGCGCAACGTCTCGGCGAAGCCTTCGCTCATCGCGAGCATGGCGACCAGCACGCCGACCACGCCCGCGATGCCCACGACCACGACCGACGACGAGCCGAGCCGCTGGGTCACCGTGGCGAGTCCGACCTTCGTCACCTCCCACGTCTGCCGACCGCGGCGGGTCAGCGCCATCCACAGCGCCAGCACGACGGCGAGCGCCACGATGCCGGGCCAGGGCAACGCGATCCAGATCGCGAGGAACACCGCGACGATCAGAAGCGTGAGCAGGCCGGCGCCGAACTTCTTCAGTGATTTCATCGTCAGTGTCCTCTCAACGACCGGCGAGCGCATCGACGATGTTCAGTCGCATGGCACGGATGGCGGGCAGCAGGCCGACGAGCGCGCCGATGACGAGCATCAGCACGATGCCGAGCGTCCAGGTCTGCATGCCGAGCGGCGGCAGGTTGAGCATGCCCCCGCTGCCCTTCGCGACGATCGGCACGACGATGCCTGCGAGCACGAGGCCCAGCACGCCGCCGAGCAGCAGCAGGAGCACGCCCTCGGCTAGCACCATGCACAGCACGCTGCGACTGGAGAAGCCGATGGTCTTCAGCACGGCCAGCTCGTTGGTTCGCTCGCGGACGGCCTGCGCCATCGTGTTGCCGGTGAGCAGGATCAGCGTGAAGAACACGGCGCCCATGATCGCGGACACGATGAGGCCGATGTCGCCGAGCTGTTTCGCGAACGAGGCGTTGAAGGCCTGCTCGGTCTGCGTCTTGGTTTCGTGGTCCGAGTTGGCGGAGAGCGCGTCGATCGCCTTCGCGACCGCGTCCGCCTTGTCGGCGGAGGTGAGCTTCACGACGTACCAGCCGACGGTCGTGCCGATGCCCTGGAACGCGTTGGCTTCCTGGAAATACTTGTGGTGGAAGAAGAACTGCTGATCGGTGCCGTTCGCCGCGCCGGGCGCCGCCTTGTAGATGCCGACGATGTCGAACGGCCAGGTCTTGTCGCCGTTGCGCTGCGGGAAGATCGTCGACTGCAGCGGGATCTTGTCGCCGACCTTCCAGCCGAAACGCTTCGCAAGCGGCTCACCGACGACGGCGCCGGTGCGCGTCGCATCGAACGCCTTGCGCTGGTCGGCGGGCAGTTCGATCTCGTGGTAGATGTCGAGGAAGTTGTCGCTCACGGCGAAGCTGAGCACGAAGTTTTTCGGATCCTGGTAGATGCCGCCGAACCAGTTCGCCGATCCCACCGCGGCCACGCCGGGCACGGCCGCGATGCGCGTGCCGAGGCTCGCCGGCAGCGACTGGATGATCGAGTACCTCGACGTCGTCAGCAGGCGGTCCACGCCGATGACGCTGTCGCCCGAGGAGAAGGCCGCGCGCGTGGCGTCGAGCATGCCGAAGAGCAGGAAGGCGGCGAGGATCGAGATGAGGGTGAAGAACGTGCGCGCCTTGCGACGGAACAGCGCGGCCCAGATGAGATGCAGGTATTTCATGCCGGCATCCTCCTGGCTCAGCTCACGACCTGTTCGACAAGGGATCCCTTGTCGAGGTGCAGCGTGTGGTTGGCGTACTCGGCGGCCTTCGGATCGTGCGTCACCATCACGATCGTCTTGCCGTGCTCGCGATTGAGTTCGCGCAGCAGGCCGAGGATGTCTTCCGCCGACTGGCGATCGAGGTCGCCGGTCGGCTCGTCGCAGACCAGCAGCGTGGGATCGGACACGATCGCGCGGGCGATCGCGACGCGCTGCTGCTGGCCGCCGGACAACTCGGACGGCTTGTGCGAGGCACGATCGGCGAGGCCCACGAGTTGGAGCGCGATCGACGCGTTCTGCCGGCGCTGCGCACCGGACAGCTTCGTCAGCAGCAGCGGCAGCTCCACGTTGCGCTGCGCGGTGAGCATCGGCATGAGGTTGTAGAACTGGAAGACGAAGCCGACGTGCGCGGCACGCCACTTCGCCAACGCGCCGGAGCCGAGCTGGTCGATGCGGTCGCCGCCCACCGTGATGCTGCCGCCCGTGGGCGTGTCGAGGCCGCCGATCATGTTGAGCAGCGTCGTCTTGCCCGAGCCGGACGGTCCCATCAGCGCGAGGAAGTCGCCTTGTTCGATCTTCAGATCGACGCCGTGCAGCACCTCCACCTTCTGCCGGCCGCGTTCGTAAACCTTCGAAAGATCCTGGATGTCGATCAGGGTGGCCATCGGTGAGTCTCCGCGGGGTCAGTTCGTGGTCGGTGAGGTGGCGACGCGGACGGCGGCGCCGTCGGCGAGGTCGGCGGGGGGCGAGACGATCACGGTGTCGCCGGCTGCGAGGCCCTCGCTGACGAGGCGCAGATCGCCATTCGGTTGAGCGGCGGCCGTCACCTGGCGGCGGGCGGCCTTGCCATCGGCCACGGCGAAGACGACGTCGCGATCGTCGCGACGGACGACGGCGCTGGCCGGCACCAGCACGCCTTTCGGCACGGCGGCCTGCGCAGGCGCGCGGCGTTCGAGGAACGACACGCGCACGCCCATGTCGGGCACGATCCGGCCATCCTTCGTTTCCAGCGCCACGCGCACCTTCACCGTGGCCTTGCCGCGGTCGGCCGCCGGCACGATGGCGATGACGTGCGCGGGGATGCGCCAGTCCGGGTACGCGTCCAGCACGGCTTCCGCCGGCATGTCGGGCTGCACGCGGCCGATATAGGCCTCGTTGACGTCGACGTCGATCTCGAGCGAATCCATGTCGACGATCGTGCCGACGCCGGTACGCGTGAAGCCGCCACCGGCCGAGAGCGGCGAGACGATCTCGCCGACCTGGGCGGCCTTGTCCGTGATCACGCCATCGAAGGGCGCGCGTACCACCGTGTAATCGAGGTTGACCTGCCCCACGCCGACCTGGGCATCGGCGGCGTCGGCCTGGCGCCGGGCCGTGTTGAGCTGCGCGCGGAACGTGTTGGCCTGCGTGCGCGTCTGCTCGGCGAGCTGGCGGGACACGAGCCCCCGCCCGACCAGCGTCTCCTGGCGATCGGCGTCGCGCAGCGCCTGGTCGAGCTGCGCCTGCGATTGAACGACGTTCGCGTGCGCGGCCGCGGCGTTCGCACGCGCGGACTCGAGGCTGGCGCGCAGGGCGTTGTCTTCGAGGCGGGCGAGGATCTGGCCTTTCGCGACGCGGTCGCCTTCCTCGATGTGCACTTCGACCAGCGCGCCGGTGATCTGGGCCGACACGGTCGCCTGGCGCCGCGCGGTCACGTAGCCCGTGGCCTGGAGCACCGCCCCGGCGTCGCCGGCGGCGGTCGGCGCGACGGCGGTCGCCGTGCGCACCTCCACCGGCCGCCGGGCGAGGAACGCCCACGCGCCGCCGGCGATGGCGAGGACGACGAGCACCGCCAGGGCGGCGATCAGCACGGTGCGCGCCCGCGGGCCACCCCCGCCGCCGTGCGCCTCCTTGTGCGACTTGTCGATCTTGAGCTGTTTGAGCAGCTCGGCGTTCGAATTCATCGTCCCCTTGCCCTCGCCCCTGGTCAGACTCGCAGCACGATCATGCGATGCGTCCGGACCGTGCACCACTTTCCGGTATCAGTCATCTGTCGTGACAGGTGTCACCTGATACGCTTGGCCTATGAATACCGTCATCCCCCCGCCGGCCTCGCCGAGCATCCCCGTCGTCGGCCGCACCGAACGGTTCCCCGTCCGCCGCGTCTTCTGCATCGGCCGCAACTACGCCGATCACGCGAAGGAAATGGGCGCCTCGGTCGACACGGCGAATCCCATGTTCTTCACCAAGCCGGCCGACGCGCTGGTCACCGACGGCGCCGACGTGCCCTACCCGTCCGCCACCAACGACCTGCATCACGAAGTGGAGATGGTGGTGGCGCTCGGCTGCGGCGGCACCGACCTCACGGTCGAACAGGCCGCGCGCATCGTCTGGGGCTACGGCATCGGGCTCGACCTGACCCGTCGCGACCTGCAGGCGCAGGCCAAGGCCAAGGGGGCGCCGTGGGACGTCGCCAAGGCCTTCGACCATTCCGCGCCGGTCTCGGCCATCGTCCCCGCGACGGATTACATCCCGGACGCGGCGACGCCCATCGCCCTGACGGTCAACGGCGAGCGCCGCCAGTCGGCGACGCTCGCGGACATGGTGCTCGACGTGCCGCACATCCTCAGCGCGCTGTCGCGGCTGTTCGAACTAAAGGCCGGTGATATCGTCTACACGGGCACGCCGGCCGGTGTGGCCGCGCTCCACCGCGGGGATCGCTTCGTCGCCACGCTGGGCGATGTCGTCACGCTCGAGGGACGCGTGAGCTGACTTCGCGGTATGCCTACATACGGATCGTTAGGTTTGACGACCGACGCCAATGCCACGAGGAGGAAGGGCCGATGAGTTTCGTCGCGGAATTCAAGAAATTCGCACTGCGCGGTAACGTGATCGACCTCGCGGTCGGTGTGGTGATCGGTGCCGCGTTCGGCAAGATCGTCACGTCGCTCGTCGACAACATCATCATGCCCCCGATCGGATGGCTGATCGGCGGCATCGATTTCTCGGACTGGAAATGGGTGCTGAGGCCCGCCAGCGAAGGGGTCAAGGAAGTCGCCGTGCAGTACGGCATCTTCATCAACGTGCTCATCCAGTTCATCATCATCGCCTTCGCGATCTTCGTCGTGGTCAAAGCGATCAACCGCATCACGCGTCGCGAGGAAGCGGCTCCCGCCGCCCCGCCGGCCGATGTCGCGCTGCTGACGGAAATCCGCGATCTGCTGAAGCAGCAGAATCGCGAGATCTGATATCCCGCGGCAGGAACGATCGCCGATACGATCGGCTCCCACCCCTTCGGTAGCCAGGCCTCTACCGAGGGGTGGAAGCCGGTCCCGGCCCATGACTTCCGGCCTATCTGCCCCGCGTTCCCCGGCGCAATAATCGACGTTTCCGTCCCCGGGGGTCATTCGATGCGTCACACCTTCCGCCTGCATGCGCTGGCCGCATGCCTCGCGCTCGCCTTCTCCGCCCACGCCGCCGACAAGGCCACGACGATTCCCGAGAAGGCCGTCGCCGCGGCGACCGAACTGCGCGACCGCGCGATGAACGACAACACCGGCTACGAATTCGTGTCGGGGCTCACGACCGAGGTGGGCCCGCGCGTGGCCGGCAGCGAAGCCGACGCGCGCGCCGTCGCCTGGACCGTCGCGAAGTTCAAGGCCATGGGCTTCGACAAGGTCTACACGGAGAAAGTCAGCTACCCGCTGTGGCAGCGTCGCAGCGAGCACGGCGCGATCGTCTCGCCGTATCCGCAGCCGCTCCTGCTCACGGCGCTGGGCTACTCGGCCGGCACGCCCTCGGGCGGACTCACCGCGGAAGTCGTCGGCTTCGACGACCTCGACGCGCTGAAGAAGGCCGATCCGGCCAGCGTGAAGGGCAAGATCGTCTACGTCAGCACGCACATGCAGCAGCAGAAGGACGGGCACGATTACGGCAAGGGCTCCGCCACGCGCACCGGCGGCCCCGTGCTCGCCGCGGAGATGGGCGCCGCGGCGTTCCTGCTTCGCTCGGCCGGCACCGATCCGCACAGCCGCACGCCGCATACCGGCGTCACCGGCTTCCAGGATCCGAAGGCAGCCATTCCCGCCGCCGCGCTGTCGCTGCCCGATGCCGACCAGCTCGAACGCGTGCTGAAGCAAGGCAAGCCCGTCACGCTGAAGCTCGATCTCGATGTGGGCTTCGCGGGCACGTACGAAGGCGCGAACGTCATCGGCGAAGTGACCGGCCGCAAGCATCCGGACCAGGTCGTCGCCATCGGCGGTCACCTGGATTCGTGGGATCTCGGCACGGGTGCCATCGACGACGGCGCGGGCGTGGCGATCGCGGCGGCCGCCGCGAAGCTGATCAAGGACATGCCGCAGCGTCCCGACCGCACCATTCGCGTGATCGCGTTCGCGAACGAAGAGATGGGTCTGTGGGGCGGCCGCGCCTATGCGGAAGCGCACGCGAAGGAGGTCTCGAAGTTCCAGCTCGGTACCGAGTCCGACTTCGGCGCGGGCCGCATCTGGCGCATGACCGCGAGCGTGAAGCCGGAAGCGCGCGGCGCGATCGAACAGATCGCGAAGGTGATCGAGCCGATCGGCGTCGCGTACGATCCGAACAAGCCCGGCGGTGGCGGCTCGGACCTCTCGCAGATGCACGCGAAGGGCATGGCCGCACTGTCGCTCACGCAGGACGGTACCGATTACTTCGACTACCACCACAACGCCAACGACACGCTCGACAAGATCGATCCGAAGGCGCTGGCGCAGAACGTGGCGGTCTATGCGACGTTCGCGTACATGGCCGCGCAGGCCAACGGCGATTTCGGCTCGGCGCCGGGCGCGTTCGCGAAGGACGGAGCGCACGACTGATCCCCCGCCGGGGATCGTCGCCGATACGATCGGCTCCCGCGAGGGCTCAGGCCCTCGCGGGATCGAGCTTCTTCCCGGGCGCCAGCCTGTCCTGCAGGCGATTCATATAGAGGTAGATCACGGGCGTCAGGTACAGCGTCAGGATCTGCGAGACGACGAGGCCACCCACCACCGCGAGGCCCAGCGGACGGCGCGTCTCCGCGCCCGCGCCGATGCCCAGCGCGATCGGCAACGTGCCCGCGAACGCCGCCATGGTCGTCATCATGATCGGGCGGAAACGCACGCGGCACGCCTCGAAGATCGCGTCGTGCGGCGCGAGCCCCGCGTCGCGCTGACGCTCCAGCGCGAAGTCGATCATCATGATCGCGTTCTTCTTCACGATGCCCACCAGCATGATGATGCCGACGAAGGCGAACAGGTCGAGCGACGCGTTGAAGATCACCAGCGTCAGCAGCGCGCCGACCGCCGCGGCCGGCAGGCCCGAGAGGATCGTGAGCGGATGGATGAAGCTCTCGTACAGGATGCCCAGCACGAGGTAGATCACGAACACCGCGAGCAGGAGCAGCAACCCCATGCCCTTGACCGAATCCTGGAACGCCTGAGCCGTGCCCTGCACGCTGCCGCTCAGTGTGGCGGGCAGCTTCATCTCCGTCGTCGCGCGGTCGATGCTTGCCACCGCGTCGCTCAAGGACACCCCCGGCGCGAGATTGAACGACACGGTCACCGCCGGCAGCTGGCCCTGGTGGTTCACCGTGAGCACCTGGGGCTTGCGCTCGAAACGCGCCACGGTGTTCAGGGGAATGAGCTTGCCGCTGTCCGACGTGACGTAGAGCCGCGACAGCACGGCGGGATCGTCCTGCATCCGGCGCTCCACCTGCAGGATCACCCAGTACTGCGTGGCCGAGCCGTAGATCGTGGAAATCTGGTTCTCGCCGAACGCCGTGCCGAGCGCGGTCTGCACCTGATCCATCGTCAGACCCAGCGGCGCGAGCTTGTCGCGATTGACGGTGACGACCATCGACGGGCTGTTCAGATCGAGGTCCGTCGTGACGTCCTGGAAGCCCGGCAGTTTCTGGAACGCGGCGACGAGCTTGCCCGACCAGTCGTACAGCGCATGCAGGTCGGTGGACTGCACCGTGTACTGGTACTGGGCCTTCGACTGCCGCCCTCCGACCTGGATCGCGGGTGGATTCTGGATGTACGTGCGGATGCCGGGCACCTCGGCGAACTGGCGCCGTAGGCCCTGGATGATCTCGTCGGGCGTCGTGCCACCGCGCGCGTCGCTGTCCTTCAGGCGCAGCAGGAGCGAGCCCGAATTCACGGTGGAGCGCGGGCCACCCGCGCCGACGCTCGACATGACCGCCGCGATGTTCGGATCCTTCATGGCGATGTCCGCGAGCGCCTGCTGCCGTGCGGACATGGCGGCGAACGAGATGTCGGTCGGCCCTTCGGAGGTGACGCGGAGCTGGCCGCTGTCGCCGGCCGGGATGAAGTCCTTCGGCGTGACGACGAAGAGCAGGCCCGTGGCGACGAGGCTCAGCGCGAAGCCGAGCAGCACCGTGCGCGGGTGCCGCATGCACCAGGCCAGCGTGCGCGTGTAACCGGCGGTCACCGCGGCGAAACCGCGATCGAAGCCGACGACGATGAAGCTTCGCTTGTCGTGGTCGTGCGCCTTGACGAAGCGGCTGCACAGCATGGGCGTGAGCGTGATGGAGACGAAGCCCGAGATGAGGATCGATACGCTGATGACGACGGCGAACTCGTGGAACAGCCGACCGACGATGCCGCCCATGAACATCACGGGGATGAACACCGCGACGAGCGACAGCGTCATGGAGAAGATGGTGAAACCGATCTCGTTCGCGCCCTTCACCGCGGCTTCGAAGGGCTCTTCGCCGAGCTCGATGTGGCGCATGATGTTCTCTAGCATCACGATGGCGTCGTCGACGACGAAACCGACGGCGAGCGTCAACGCCAGCAGCGAGAGGTTGTCGAGGCTGTAGCCGAGCGCGAACATCGCGCCGAACGTGCCGAGCACCGAGATCGGCAGCGCCACGGCGGGAATGAGCGTCGCCGACGCGTTGCCGAGGAACAGGTAGATCACGAGCACGACGAGGATGCCGGCGAGCACCAGGGTGAACTGCACGTCGTGCACGGAGTCGCGGATCGATACCGAACGGTCGTACATCACGTTGAGTTTCACCGACGGCGGCAACGTCTCCTGGAACGCGGGCAAGAGCGCGAAGATCTTGTCCACCGTCTCCACGGTGTTGGCGCCGGGCTGACGCTGGATCGCGAGCGTGATCGAGCGGTGGCCGTTGAACCAACTGGCCTTCTGGTCGTCCTGCACGCTGTCGCGCGGCACGGCGATGTCGGACAGCCGCACGGGTGCGCCGTTGCGATAGGCCACCACCACCTGGCCGTAATCGGCGGCGCGCATCAACTGGCCATCCGAACGGATCGACAGCAGCTGGCGTTGCCCGTTGAGCGAGCCGGTGGCCTTGTTGACGTTCGCCGCAGCGATCGCTTCGCGCATCTGGTCGACGCCGATGCCGGTGGCGGCGAGGCGGTCCGGATCGACGGCGATGCGCACGGCGTATTTCTGCGAACCGTAGACGTTCACCTGCGCCACGCCGTCGACCATCGACAGGCGCTGCGCCAGTTCCGTCTCGGCGTAGTCGTCCACCGTCGAGAGAGGCAGCGTCGACGACTGCATCGTGAGGAAGAGGATCGGCGCGTCGGCCGGGTTCACCTTGCGGTACGTCGGCGGCGTCGGCATGTCCTGCGGCAGCTGGCGCTGCGCGGCGGAAATCGCGGCCTGCACGTCCTGCGCCGCGCCGTCGATGCTGCGGTCGAGCGCGAACGTGACGGTGATGGTCGTCGAACCCAGTGAACTGGACGACGTCATCGAATCGATGCCGGCCACCGTCGACAGCTGCGCCTCGAGCGGCGTCGCGACGGACGAGGCCATCGTCTCCGGCGAGGCGCCGGGCAGGCTCGCGCTGATGTTGATGGTGGGGAAGTCGACGTTGGGAAGCTCGTTGACGGGAAGCCTCGGGTACGCGGCGATGCCGAAGATCACCAGCGCCGCCATCAGCAGCGTGGTCATCACCGGGCGGCGGATGCAGAGTTCCGGCAGGTTCACCTGGTGTGCCCCTCAGCCCTTGTCGACGCGCACGCGGGCGCCGTCCACCAGCAGCATCTGGCCTTCCGTGACCACGCGCTCGCCGGCGGTCAGGCCTTTGTCGACCACAACGCGGTCGGCAGTCGTCGCTCCGGTGGAAATGCTTCGCTGCTCCACCGTGTCGTCCGGCTTCACGACGAAGACGAACGTGCCGGCGGTGGAGCTCTGCAACGCCACGACCGGAATGCTGATCGCGTCCGTGAGCCGCGTGGTCGGCAGCGTGACTTCCGCGAACTGCCCTGCCGTGAGGCGGCCGTCGGCGTTCGCGAAGCGCCCCTTGAGCACGATGGTGCCGGTGGTCGCGTCGACCGCGTTGTCGATGAATTCGAGTTCGCCCTGCAACGGCTGGCCCTCGTCGCCCGGAATCTTCGCCTGCACCGGCAGCGTGCCGCGGCGCAGGCTGTTGCGCACGGCGGCGAGGCTGTCTTCGGGAATGGAGAACGCCACGCGCATCGGGTCGATCTGGTTGAGCACGACGATGTCGGTGGTATCGGCGGTGAGCGTGGCGCCGGGATAGGCGAGCGGCGCGCCGGTCACGCCGTCGAACGGGGCCACGATCGTGGTGAACTCCAGCTGCGTCTGCGCCGCACGCGCCGCCGCTCGATCGCTTTCGAGCGCCGCGCGCGCGACGCCGAGGTTCGCCTTGTAGAGATCGTAATCGGCACGGCTGACGAAGCCCTTGCCGAGCATGTTCTGGTAACGCTCCAGATCCGCCTCGGCCTTGACCAGCTGCGCCTGGTCGCGGGCCACGTTGCCCTGGGCCTCGTCGTAGGCCGCCTTGAGCGGGCGCTGGTCGACGCGCGCGAGCAGATCGCCCTTCTTCACGTGCTCGCCGGGCGTGAAGGCGAGCGATTCCAGCTGACCGTTCACGCGCGAGCGCACGTTCACTGTCGAATAGGCCTCCGCCCGCCCGATCACCTTCAGCGACAGATCGATCTCACCACGGGTGGCGACGGCCGTCGTGACCGGCACGCCCGCCGGCGCCTTCTTCGCCGGCTGGTCGGCGTCCTTCGCATCCGGATCGTGCTTCCAGACGCCGAAGCCGATGGCGACGACCGCGACGAGGCCGACGATGAGGACGAGTTTCTTCCCTGGGGATCGCTGCATGGGGTCTCCGGCCGGGTCCATCGGGATCCGGTCGCCGCGCTGGGGAACACGGGCGTGGGTTCTGGGACGGGTGAAACGTAAAAACTAACGCATCGGCCCCTGGATCGGTTGACCCGCCGGTCAGGCGTCGTCGGACGGGCCGTCGAGGCCCTGCAGGTTTTCCTTCATGCGGTCCAGCACGGCCAGCATCGTCTGCAGGTCGTCCGTCGAGATTCCCTGGGTGGCATCCCGGCGCAGGCCGCGGGCGATATCTTCCATGTCGTCGATGACACCCCGTGCCTGGTCGGTGTCGTGCAGGCGCCAGGCGCGGCGATCCTTGGGATCGGCGCGACGCTCGACGAAACCGGCCGCCTGCAGGCGATCGATGACGCGGCCCACGGCGATCGGCTCCATGTCGAGCTGCTCGGCCAGCTCGTTCTGGCGCATGCCCGGGCGCCGATGCAGCGCCTTCAGGGCGCGCCACTGCGCGCGCGTCAGCCCGAACCGCACCGCCCGCCGGTCGAAGTGCTTGCGGAAGAGCAAGGTCACGTCGTTGATCAGGTAGGCGAAGGAGATGTCTTCTACTTTGAGCTGGTCGGCCATAACCTTGGGCTGCATGGGTGGACTGTCACTCGCATCGTAGCCAAATGGCGCCTGCTCGTCACAAGGACACTCTGCCATGAACCCCCGAGTTTTCGAAGGCGACGTCACCACCCTGCGAGTGGATGCGATCGTCAACGCCGCCAACGAATCCCTGCTGGGCGGCGGGGGCGTGGACGGGGCCATCCATCGCGCCGCCGGCCCCGGCCTGCTGGCGGCCTGCCGCGCGCTGCCGGAGGTGCGGCCCGGGGTGCGCTGCCCCACCGGCGAGGCCCGGATCACCGAGGGTTTCGCGCTGCCGGCGCGCTTCGTCATCCATACCGTCGGGCCCGTGTGGCACGGTGGCCAGCGGGGCGAGCCGGCCCTCCTGGAGGCGTGTTACCGCGAGTCCCTCCGGCTGGCACGGGAGCATGGCGTCGCGTCGATCGCGTTCCCCGCGATCAGCGCGGGGGTCTATGGCTATCCGGCGGATGCGGCCGCCGCCATCGCCGTCCGGATGATCCGGGACGCGCCGTGGAGGCCCGGAAGCGTAGTGTTCTGTACGTTCAGCGCGGCGATGACGCGGGTCTATGCGTCGGCGCTAGGCTGAGATACGCCGTAGGAGCGCACCTGGGCGCGATGGCTTTTGGCCGTGAACCTGGAGCTGGCGCGCCAGCTTTCGGACTGGCGCGAGAAGCTGTCGCGGCCAGGTCCGCTCCCACGGCAAAACGCCGTTGGAGCGCATCTGGGCGCGATAGCCGTAGCCCCGGGGCTGGCGCGCCAGCTTCCGGAATGGCGCGAGAAGCTGTCGCGGCCAGGTCCGCTCCCACGGCAAAAGCCGTTGGAGCGCACCTGGGCGCGATAGCCGTAGCCCCGGGGCTGGCGCGCCAGCTCCAGGTTCACGGCGAGAAGCTGTCGCGGCCAGGTCCGCTCCCACGGCAACCCGGAGGTGGCGCGTATCAACGGGGATAGAGCGGCGGCAGGGCCTCGTCGCCCTTCGCTGCCGAGGGCGCCCAGTCGAAGCCCTTCGCGAACGCCTCCCGCAGCTTCGGGCCGGGCGCCTCGCCATCCGCGAAACGGGCACGCTGCAGCATCGCGATCGCCTCGCGCTGCGGCCCCTCGCGCAAGGCCGCGGAAAGCGCGCCGAGCGAATGGATCGAAGGACGCGCGATCCGGGCCCAACGCAGCAACGCATGTTCCACCGCGGCAAGGTCACCGCCGGCGGCGACCTTGAGGAATTGCTCATGCGCGGGCTTTTCGCGAACGATCTCGGGCTTCGGCCGCGGTTCGACGGCGACGCCGCGCGCACCGCGCCGGCGCGCCAGCACGAACCACGCGACCAGTGTCGCGAGCCAGAGCGAAAGGACGGCGACGAACAGCCAGCGCCACGTCGAGCCACCGCGTGTCCCCACGGCAGGAGCGGGAGCGGACGTGCCCGCCGGTGCCGGCGCGGCCGCGCCGCCCGCCGTCGAGGACGGCGGCACGGACGCCTGTGTCGCGCCCGCGGCGGTCACCTCGATGTCGTGCGCGGGCACCGTCGCCACTTCGGGCTTGTCGGTGACCACGTTCCACCAATGCAGCGTGGTGGCGGGAATGTGCAGCGTGCCGGGGCGCGTCGGCACGACGGCGAAACCCTGCTGGCGGCGACCGGTCACCCAGGCGCCGCTGCTTCCGCCGCCCGTCACGGCCTTGTCCGGATAGACGTCCGCACCGTCGAGCTTCGGCAGCGAGAGCGCCGGCAGCGCCTCGAACGGCATGCCCGTCGCGTCGAGCCGCATGGTCAGCGTCACCGGCTGCCCCACGCGCGCCTTGCCGTCCGCGGGGATGCCTTCGAGGGTGAGCTTCAGCTCGCGAGCGGGAATCCATGCACCGCCGGCGGCGCCATCGGGGCGCGCGCGCACGTCGACGCGCACGCGCTCGGCGACGGCGTTCACCGGTTCGCCCGCGCCGAAGAACGAGGTGGCATCGGTCGGATCGACCGCCGTGCCCTGGAACGTGGGCGGCTGGATATCGAGCGTACCCGGGTGCTGCGGGAAGATCGCGTAGTGCCGCTCGACGACGTTGAAGCGGCGACCGCCGCGCATGGTCTGGTAGTTGGCGTCCTGCCCGATGCGCCGCACCTCGGCGCCTTCCGCCGAGGGATCGCCAAGCTGGCCGTCGGCGAGATTGACGGCGAAATACAGCCGCAGCGTGTAATCGATCTGCTGGCCCACGTACGCGGTCGACGGATCGGCCTTGCCTTCGAGCGCGACGGGTCGGCCCTCGGCCGTCGCCGCGCCGGTGTCGGTCGACGCCGCGACATCGACCGACACCGGCTGCGTCGACTGCCCGCCAATGGCCAGCGCGGGCACCGTGAGGTGACCTTCGCGACGCGGGCGCAGGGCGATCCCGAGGATGGTTCGCGCCTCGCGTTTGCCGTTGACGATGCTCAAGGTGTGATTGGTCGACGTGCCCAGCACGACGAAGTCGGACATCAACGGCGACAGATCGGGCGAACCGTCCGCCTCGTCCGCCACCTCGATGTTGAGCGTGACGGTCTCGCCAAGCCCGACCTTGCTGCGGTCGAGCGTGGCGACCGGCGCCGCTCCCTGGGCCATCGCCATGAAGGGAATGCAGCAGAGCACGAAGCCGAGCAGTCGCGCACGTCGCTTCATTCTTCCGGCTCCGCGCCGTGACGGCGTTGGTACTCGAGCATGAACTTCCTCCTCAACAGGCCACCCGGATCGTCGGGCACGCGCATGAGCGCGCGCTGCACGTCCGGCGGCAGCTTCGACGCGGCGTCCTTCGCGGAGACCGCGCCGAGGTCGTGATCTTCCTCGCCTTTCTTTCCATCCTTGCCCTCGCCCTGCGCCGCCAGCTTCGCGTCCATCTGCCGCTTGAGGGCGTCCTGCGCCTGTTTCGCCTGCGCCTGCTCGGCCTGCGATTTCGTCGCGGCGTCGCCCTGGGGCGCCTGCCCCTTGCCGCCGTCCTTGCCGCGATCGCCGCCTTCGCCTTCGCCCGCCTTGTCCTTCGCACCCTGCGTATCGCCGGCGTCGTCCTTTCCGTCGGCGCCGGACTGCTGCCCACTCTGACCGTTCTGGCCGTCCTTGCCGTCCTGCTGGCCCTGCTGCTGATCCTTCTGCTGGCCGCCGGACGGCGGTTGCCGGTCCTTGTCGTTCTGGCCCTTGCCGCCCTGCTTGTCCTTGTCCTTCGAGTCTTTCTGTTGCTGCTTCTGCTTCGCGAGGAAGTCCTCGACGGCCTTGCGGTTCGCCGCCGCGTCGGCGTTCGACGGGTCGGCCTTCAGCGCGCGATCGTAGGCCGCGATCGCCTCCTCGTACCGCTGCTGCTTCGCCAGCGCGTTGCCGAGGTTGTACTGCGCGTCGGTGCCCTGGCCGTGCGCGAGCGCGGCTTCCGCCGCCGGATAATCCCCCGCGCGATACGCGGCGGCGCCACGCATGGCCTCGCCCCGCGCCAGCGACTGCGCGCGTTTCGCATCGCCGTCGGCCAGCGCGCGCGCGGCCTGCTGATCGCGTGTGCGGAACAGATCGGCGATGCCGTCCGCGCGGGCCGGCGACAGGGGAATGAAGGCGAGCGCCAGCACGAGCAGCCAGCCGCGGCGGAACGCGAGCGCGACGATCGGGAGCAACGGCAGCAGCAGCCACGGTCCACGATCCTGCCACTGGCCGGATGCCGCGCCCTCGACCGCCTTGCCGTCGCCCTCGTTGGTCAACTCGCCGGCGAGCGCCGCGACGTCGGACCCCCCGTCGGCGATGGGCACGAACCGGCCGCCGCCGGCGCTGGCGACGGCCGCGAGCGACGCGTCGTCGCGTCCGGCCATGACGATGTCGCCACGGGCGTCCTTGAGGAAGCCGCCGTCCTCGGCCGGAATCGGCCCCCCGCGCGTCGTGCCCACGCCCAGCACCGAGACGCGATCGCCAGCGGCACGCGCGCGGCGCGCGGCGGCGACGGCGGCGTCGTCGGCACGGTCGGTCACCAGCACGATCGAACCGCCGCGCAGGTCGGCGCGACGGATCAGGTCGGCCGCCTGGTCGATCGCCTTGCCCGGGTCGTCACCGTCCACCGGCATGGTGTCGGGCGCGAGCGCCGTCAGCAGATCGTCGACGCTGTGGGCGTCGGTGGTCAGTGGCGCCACCGTGAACGGCTCGCCCGTATAGGCGATCAGCGCGTTCATGCCGTCGCGGTTCGCCGCGTAGAGCTCGCGCACCTTGTAACGCGCGCGGCTCAGGCGGTCGGGGACGATGTCGTGGGACGACATGTGCGGCGACATCGACACGACGACCACCTGTGCCGCCCGCTCGGCGAAGAGCGGCTGCGACTGGCGATCCCACGCCGGGCCCGCGAGCGCGAGGATGGCGAGCACCGCGGCCGTGGCGAACGCGGCGACGGGCGCCCGCGACGTGGACGCCTTGCCGTCGAGCAGGTAAGGCAGCAGCTCGGGATCGGCGAGGCGCGCGAGCACGCGCTGGCTCGCGCGCCGCCGGCCGATGAACCAGGCGATGACGGGCACCGCCACGAGAAGCCACAGCCAGCGGGGCTCGATGAAATGGAACGAGCCGAACCAGGCGCTCATGCGTGGGCCCTCCCGCCGACGTAGCGCGGCAGCGCGGCGAGGCCGAACAGGATCAGCGCGACGATCAGCGGCCAGCGGAACAGCTCGTAGCGGGGACGCAGCGAGGCGCCCTCCTGCGGCACCGGCTCGAGCGCGTCGATCGCGCGGTAGGCCTGCGCGAGCTGGTCCGTATCGGTCGCGCGGAAGAAACGCCCGCCGGTCTGGTTGGCGATGTCTGTGAGCATGCCGACGTCCAGATCCGCGGAAGGATTGACCACGCGGCTGCCGAAGAAATCGGGAACGCGCATCGCGTTCGCGCCGATGCCGATCGTGTAGACGCGCACGCCCGCGGCCTTCGCGGCGCGAGCCGCCTCGCGCGGCGCGATCGAACCGGCGTTGTTCACGCCATCGGTGAGGAGCACGACGACGCGCGCCTGTTCCGGCATTTCCGCGAGGCGCTTCACCGCGACGGCGAGCGCGTCGCCGATCGCGGTTTCGCGACCCGGCAGCCCGACGACCGCGCCATGCAGCTGCGCTCGAACGGCGTCCAGGTCGTACGTCAGCGGCGTGACGAGGTAGGCCTGCGAACCGAACAGGATGAGACCGAGTTCGTCGCCGGCGCGCCGGTCGATGAAGTCGCCCGCGATCGCTTCCACGGCAGCGAAGCGCGTGACCTGCCGGCCGGCGAGCTGCATGTCGTCGAGCGACATGCTGCCCGAGAGGTCGACGGCGAGCATGGTCGCTCGGCCGCTGCGTCGCTGCGGCTCGGGTGGACCGAGGTGTTGCGGGCGCGCGGCGGCGACGACGAGGCAGAGCCAGGCGAGCGCGAGGAGCAGCGTCGCGGCGAACGGCGCGCGTGCCAGCGACGCCTGGACGAGCGCGATGCCGGGCTGCGGAAGGTTGAGCGCCTGCGCAGGCTTCACCGGACGGAGCACGTGGCGAAGCAGCCACGGCAGCGGCAGGGCGAGGAACATCCACGGCCACGCGAATTCAGGAAGCGACATGCGCGCGCCTCCGGTTGGCGACATGACGCCATGAAGGCGACGGCCTGCGCATCGCGGCGCGCGCCCAGGCCTCGACAACGCGCGCCGTCGCGTCGACGTCGATGTCGACGTCGCGCCGGTACTTCGCCGTGTCGAGAGCGGACACCGCGGCGATGTCGTGCTTCGGCGCCATCGTCGAGAGCGCGGCGCGCCATGCGTCGCCGCTGAGCGTCACGCTGTGCACGTCGCGCGTACGCGCGATGCGCCGCACGAGATCGCTCGCGCTTGCCGCGAACGCGCCGGCATCGCCGTCGGTCGCGTAGCGTGCGCGCGCGTCGCGCAGTCCGGCGAGTGCCGCGTCGACGTGGCGCTTCCATGCACGCCGGCGACGCAGCCACAGGACGACGACGACGCAGGCGATCGCGAGCAGGCAGAGCAGCATCCACCAGCCAGGCGCCAGCGGCCACCACGGCGAGATGTGCGGGACATGGATGTCGCGCAGTTCGGGACCGTTCGTGGGCATCAGCGCGTCCTCGCGCCCAGCAGGGCGACGATCGCGTCGAGCGGATCGGCACTGGTGTCGAGCGTACGTTCGCGCAGACCGAGCCCCGTGCAGAGCGCGGTCAGGCGACGATGGCCTTCGCCGAGGCTCCGCGCGAAATCCTCGCGCTGCCGTTCGCCCTGCAACACGACGTCGTAGTGCACGCCGCGATGCGCGAAGGGATAGCGGCCGGCCGGCGGCTGTGCAAGCTCGAGCGGGTCGGCGACGTTGAGTACCGCGACCTCGGCCTTGGCGACGAGGCCGAGCATGCGGCCGCGCGCGGCGTCGTCGACGGCGAAGCCATCGCTCACGATGAGGACGCGGGAGGCGCCATGCATCAGCCGGCCGGCGCGCTGGAGGGCGGCGGACAGCGTTTCGTCGTCACCCGGAGGCAACGCGTCCCACGCGGCGATGGCACCCGCGACCGCGAGCGCGCCGCGCGCACCGCCTTGCGGACGCAACAGCTGGCGCTGTCCACCGAAGGCGAGCACGCCCACGCGATCGGCGCCGCGCACGGCGTACCACGCGGCCATGGCCGCGGCGCGCGCGGCCTGCACCGATTTGAACCGCGTACGCGTGCCGAAGCGCATGCTCGCATTGGTATCGAGCAGTATCAGCAGGCGGCCTTCGCGTTCCTCCTGGAACAGCTTCGTATGCGCCACGCCACTGCGGGCGGTGAGGCGCCAGTCCATGCGACGGACGTCGTCGCCGGCCTGGTAGACGCGCGATTCCGCGTAGTCCATGCCGCGCCCGTGCAGACGGCCGGGGCGCTGACCGGCACGCTGCGCGCGCGAGACGACCGGCGGTGCCGGTGCGCGCGCGACGCGCGAACGCAACGCGATGAGGTCGGGCAGCGACACGCGGACGCGCCCATCGGCAACGGGGGCGACGGCGTTCACGGCAGCGGCACGAGGTCCAGCAGGCGGTCGATCACCGCGTCGATGCGCACGCCCTCGGCCTCCGCCTCGTAGCTCGGGAGCACGCGGTGGCGCAGCACTTCGTGCGCGATGGCGTGGATGTCTTCCGGCAGGACGTAATCGCGGCGCGCGAGCCACGCGTGCGCGCGGGCGCAGCGATCGAGTGCGATCGTGGCGCGCGGGCTGGCGCCCCAGGCGATCCAGCGGGCGAGCTCCGCGCCGTACTTGCCCGCCTCGCGCGTGGCGACGACGAGTTGCGTGATGTATCGCTCCAGCGGCTCCGCCATGTGCACCGCGAGCACGGCGTCGCGGGCGGCGAAGACGTCATGCGGCGTCAGCATGTGGCGCGGCGGCGGTGCCGGATGCAACGCCTCACGGGCCTGGTTCCGGGCAAGCCGCAGGATCGAAAGCTCGGCGTCGGCGTCGGGGTAACCGATGGTGACGTGCATGAGGAAGCGGTCGAGCTGGGCTTCGGGGAGCGCGAACGTGCCCTCCTGCTCGATCGGGTTCTGGGTGGCCATCACCATGAAGAGATCCGGCAGCGGCCAGGTTCGCCGCCCGATCGTGATCTGCCGCTCGGCCATGGCCTCGAGCAAGGCCGACTGCACCTTGGCCGGGGCGCGATTGATCTCGTCGGCCAGCACGATGTTGTGGAACAACGGGCCCCGCTCGAATTCGAAGCTGCCGGTTTGCGGACGGAAGATGTCCGTGCCCGTGAGGTCGGCCGGCAGGAGGTCGGGCGTGAACTGGATGCGGTGGAAATCGGCCTCGACGCGCGTGGCGAGCGCCTTGATGGCCGTGGTCTTGGCCAGCCCCGGTGCGCCTTCCACGAGCAGGTGCCCGTCGGCCAGCAGGGCGATCAGCAGGCACTCGACCAGATGGGGCTGGCCGATGATGCCTCGCGTCAGGTCCTCCCGCAGACGGACGAAAGCCTCCTGGAGAGGCGCGGGGGCGATCGGCAGGTCGGACATCGGTGGCACTTCCGCAAGAGTCTGAAGGTCCGATCAGACCACAGGAACCGGCGGAAGTTTAGGGCCGGAGGTAAGGAGTGCCGTGCCGGGCGACCCGGAAACGAGAAGGGCGGCCCGGAGGCCGCCCTTCTCGTCATCTCCAAAGCGCGCTTACTGCAGCGTGTCGCTGAGGATGCGCGGGGTGACGAAGATCAGCAGCTCGGCCTTGTTGTTGCCGCGGTTCGTGCGGCGGAACAGCACGCCGATACCCGGAATGTCGCCCAGACCGGGCACCTTGTCGGTGGTGTTGGTCTTGGTGATCTCGTAGATGCCGCCGAGGACGACCGTCTGGCCGTTGTCGACGAGCACCGACGTGTTGATCTCGCGGGTGTCGATCGAGGGGACGAAGCCACCGCCCGGCGACGGCGTGTTGCCGGCGAGGGCGTCCTTCTTCACGTTGATCTTCAGGTAGACGCGGCTGTCGGCGGTGATCGTCGGGGTCACGCGCAGCTCGAGCACGGCGTCCTTGAACTGGACCGTCGCGTTCTGCGCACCACCGCCGGAGCTGGATGCCTGGTAGGTCACGTAACCGATCTGCGTACCCTGCTTGATCACGGCTTCCTGCTGGTTCGCCGTGATCACGCGCGGGCTGGAGATCACTTCGCTGCGGCCCTCGGTCTGCGCCGCCGACAGTTCGAGGTCGACGAGGTAGTTGGCACCGAGGATCGCGAGGCCGATGCTACCCGCGGGGTTGGAGACCGGCAGGTTGACGTTGTATCCGCCCGGCAGCGTGTAGGGATCGCGGGTCGGCAGGTTGCCCGTGGCACCGTTGGCGAGGTACTGGTTGACCGAGTTGGCGTAGTTGACGTCGCTGTTGCGGACGCTGGTGACCAGCCCACCCGTACCGCCGGCTTCCGTACCCGTACCGCCGCTGGAAAGATCGGGCGACGTACCGACGATCTGGTTCGCATTGTTGTGATAGAAGCCCTGCGCGCCCCAGCGCACACCCAGCTGACGGGTGAACTGGTCGGTCGCCACCACGATGCGGGACTCGATCAACACCTGCTGTACCGGGCGATCGAGCGTGCCGATCAGCTCGCGCAGGTCGCGGATCTTGTCGGGCGTGTCGTTGATCAGGAGCGTGTTCGTGCGATCGTCGAAGGAGACGCTGCCACGCGCCGACAGGAATCCACGCGCGACGCTGCCGCCGGTGCTGCCACCACCGCCCTGCATGCTGCCCGAGGTCAGCAGCTTGGCGATGTCTTCGGCCTTGCCGTAGCTGATCGGGATGTAATCGGAGATGAGCTCGGCCGAATCCTCAGCCTTCTGACGGGCATCGGCGAGGCTCTGCTCGTAGGCCGCCAGCTCGTTCTGCGGCGCGATCCAGACGACGTTGCCGCTGCGGCGCTTGTCGAGGCCCTTGGCGCGCAGGATCACGTCCAGCGCCTGGTCCCACGGCGTGTTCACGAGGCGCAGGGTCACGCTGCCACCGACGCTGTCGGAAGCGACCAGGTTCAGCTTGGCCTCGTCGGCGATCAGCTGCAGGGCGGACCGGACCGGAATGTCCTGGAAATTGAACGTCAGTCGCGAACCGGAATAGGTCGGTTCCTGACCCTTGGCGGCCTTGCCGACCGGCGTCGCCACCTTCTTCGGCGCGACTTCGATCGCGTACTCCGTGCCGTTCTGGTAGGCGGACACCTCGACTTCACCGCGCGTGCGGATGTCGAGACGCGCACCGCCGGGACGGGAGCTCGGCTCGATCGCCTGGACCGGCGTCGCGAAATCCAGCACGTCGAGGCGCTTGGAAAGGTTCGGCGGCAGCGTGGCGCCCGGCAGGCTGACCACGACGCGATCGCCTTCGCGATGCATCTCCGGGGTCGACGCGGCGTTGCCGAGCGTCACCAGGACACGGCCCTCGCCGTTCTGGCCGCGGCGGAAGTCGATGTTCGACAGCGGCGTGCCCGCGCTGGACGGCAAGGCCTTCGTCGGGTCGGAGACGATGGCGGTCGTCGTCGTGGCGGCCGAGGGCCCGTTGTTGACGGTGACGACCAGGTTCTTGCCGTTGATGCTGGTCTTGTACGCGGAGTCACGGAACAGCTCCACCGTGACGCGCGTGCGGCCGCCGGCGGAAACGACGGAAACCCCGGACGTGGCACCCTTGTTGATGTCGATGTGGCGCGTGCTGTACGCGTTGGTCGTATCCGCGAGGTCGATCGCGATGCGCGGCGGGTTGCTGGTCGTGAACACCTTCGGATCCGGCGCCCGCTCGGAGAACGCGAGCGTGAGCTGCACGCGGCCGCCCGGCTGCGCGTCGTAGGTCACGTTCTGCAGCGCGTTGGCGGCCGATGCGGTGCCGGCGAAGGCACCGGTCACGGCCAGCGCGGCGCCGAGGATCCAGCGGCGCGACCGATGGCGCGCGCTACCCGGCAGATGATTGGATTTGGTCGTCATGTGCGTCATCCCCGAGTTCTTATTTTTCACCGACCGCGATGCTTGCCGGACGCTCCATCCAGCCGCCGCTGCCGTTCGGCACCAGCTCGACCAGATCGATGCGATCCTCCCCGACGGCAGTGATACGGCCGTAGGCCTGCCCCATGTACTCATTACGGTGGACGCGATGGATCACCCCACCGGGATCCTTCACGAGCGCCTCCAGGCTGGACCCAGCACCAACCGTGCCAACCATCTTCAGGCTGTCGAGCGTGAACATCTCGAGCGGCTCCTTGGGGCGGTTCTCGTCGGGGCGCGGACCCGTCGACGCGCTCGTGTCCATTTCAGCCGTGCTGGGGCTGAAAGGATCGCGCGCACCCTGGTCCTGGTAAGCGAACGTTTCGAACGTGCGGATCACGGGGAGAGGCGGAATCGGCTCGCCCTTCTTGTGCTTTTCGGCATCGACCCACTCGCGCAGGTCCGACGTGCCGCGGGTGCACCCCGCGAGCGCGAGCGCGCCGAACAGCGCGACGGCGAGAGGGCGGACGATGGCATGCATGCGCGTCATCACTTCGCCCCCTGGCCCGGCGTCGCCGGTTTGGCTGTTTCGTCGTCCTCGAGGTAGCGGTACGTCTTCACGGTGCCCTGGAGGACCAGCTGGCCGGCGCCGCCGTTCTTGCTGTCCTTGTCCTTCGGGCTCAGGGAGACGTCGTGCAGCGTCAGAATCACGACGCGTGGCAGCGAGGCCACGCCACTGATGAACGTGCCGAACTGGTGATACGTGCCAACCATGCGCAGCGTGATCGGTTTTTCGGCGTAGAAATCCTTCGGCGTCTCGGGGCCGGGCTGGAACAGTTCGGTCTCGATGCCCGAGGCGAGCGCCGTCTGCGAGATGTCGATGAGCAGCTCGGGCATCTCGGTACGGCTCGGCAGCTGGCGAAGCAGCGTGCGCAGCATGTCCTGCATGTCGGCGAGTTGCTGTTCCAGGGCCTCGAGGTTCGCGGCCTTGGCCTGCTTCTTCGAGAATTCCGCCTTCAGCGACTCTTCCTGGGCTTCCGCCTGTTCGAGGTCGTCCTGCTGCGTGCTGATCTGGAAATACCAGCCTCCGAGCAGCACGACGACGAACACGAGGCCCGTGAAGAACATCTTGACCGACTTCGGCCAGCCGCCAACGTTGTGGCGGTCGAGATTGCGCAGATCGTCGAGGAACTTCATGGCTTGGCTCCCGTCGGAGCCGCCGCGGGCGCTGGCGTCGTCACCCCGGCTGGCTGGGCGGCAGGCCCCGCGGCCACGGGAGCCGGGGACGCGGGCTGACCGGTCGCCGCCTGAGCGGCCTGCGCCAGGGGGGCCGGAACGGCGGCGGGTGCCGCCGGAGCCGCGCTGGTCGACGAGCCCGCGGGCGCGGCGCCATCGGCTTCGCCCGGCTTGTTAAGGCGAACGTCGAGCCCGAAGCTATACGGCATGCGCGAGGCGTCGTGCGTGTTTTCCGTCTTGCGCAGGTCGGCATGCCCCATCCACGGGGACGCCTCGATGTTGCGCATGTACTCGGCGACGCTGGAGTTCGACTGGGAGACGCCGTCCAGCGACATCGAATCGCCCGACTGCTTCATGCCGGAGAGCCGCGCGCTGGCGGGAATCGTCTTCACCATTTCGTCGAACAGGTGGACCATCTGGGAGCGGTTCGCCTGGAGCTGCTCGATGATCTGCTTGCGCTGGAGCAGGTCGGAGCGGACCTTCTCGAGGTCCTTGATCTTCGTGATGCGGTCGTCCAGCTGCTTGATCTCGGCCTGGAGGTACGCGTTGCGCTCCCCCTGGTTCTCGATGCGCGCGTCCATCCAGAACGACCACGCGATCAACGCGACGAGCGCCGCGGCGAACGCGACGCCCAGCTGGATGTAGAACTCCCTTTCCCTTTGCTTGCGGCGCTCCGCGCGCCAGGGGAGCAGGTTTATGCGTGCCATCAGTCGAAGCTCCTCATGGCCAGGCCGACGGCGATCATCAACGCGGGGGCGTCCTGGGCCAGGGTCTGCGCCTGCACGCGGCTGGAAAGCGCCATGCGCGCCAGCGGGTTGGCGACGACGCAAGGCACGCCCAGCTGCTGCTCGAGCAGTTCGGTGATGCCTTCGATGGCGGCGCAGCCGCCGGCGAGCACGACCTGGTCGACGCGGCTGTACTCGCTGCCCGCGAAGAAGAACTGCAGCAGGCGGCTGACCTGCTGGACGAGCGATTCCTTGAACGGCTCGAGGGCCTCGGACTCGTACGACTCCGGCAGGCCGCCCTTGCGCTTGGCGCGGCCAGCTTCCTCGTAGGAGAGCCCGTAGCGGCGCATGATCTCGTCGGTCAGCTGCTTGCCGCCGAAGACCTGCTCGCGGGAATAGATGGTGCGCTGGTTCTTCAGCACCGCCAGCGTGGTCATGGTCGCGCCGATGTCCACTACGGCGACCAGGGCGTCGCGCGAGACCGCGAGCTGGTCGGCGACCATGCCGAAGGCGTTCTCCATGGCGAAGGCCTCGACGTCGACGACCCGGGCGGTCAGGCCGCCGAGGTCGAGCGCGGCGATGCGCATGTCCACGTTCTCCGTCCGCGAGGCGGCGAGGAGGACGTTGTTCATCTCGGGATTGTCGCGAACGGGGCCCAGCACCTCGAAATCGAGGCTCACTTCCTCGATCGGGTACGGAATGTACTGGTTGGCCTCGACCTGGATCTGGCCTTCGAGGTCATCTTCCGAGAGGTCGGCCGACATGGGGATGATGCGGGTGATCACGGCCGAGCCGGCCACGGCGGCCGCGGCGTGCCGGACCTTGGCCCCCGACCGGGCCAGGGCGCGCCGGATGGCCTCGCCCACGGCCTCGACCTCGACGATGTTCTTTTCCACCACCGCGTTGGGCGGCAAGGGTTCGACAGCGTAATGTTCGACGCGATAGCGTCCGCCGGCTTGGCTGAGTTGAAGCAGCTTTACCGCGGTCGAGCTTATGTCGACACCGATCAACGGTGCCGCTTTGGGTGTAAAGAGCCCCACGTTGTCCCCCTTCCCCGCGCCTTGTCGGAATTTGGTCTTCGGCGCGAGGGCATTAAATCTAAAACTTAACGGATTAGCAACGGGCCTCGGAGCCGCTTACCGGCACTAATTCACAAATCGAGTCACCGGGTTAGCGAACCCCCTTCACACCGGGTCGAAAGATCGCGCGGGCCGCCCCCGACCCGGTCAGGCTCTATACTCGCGCTCGACCACACGGCGGTGAGCCCCACTTTTCCATGCGAATCCTCAAGCGTCTGCTGCGCTATGCGCTGTACCTGGCACTGGCCGGCATCCTGTTCGTGGCGGGCGCCATCGGCGTGGCCTACTGGCTCCTGGCCCCGCGCCTGCCCTCGGTGGCGGTGCTCCGCGACTACCACATGCAGGTGCCGCTGCGCGTCCTCAGCTCGGACGGCCGCCTGATCGCCTCGTTCGGCGAGACCCGACGCATCCCGGTCCGGATCGCCGACGTACCGGCGCGACTGAAGAACGCCGTCCTTTCCGCCGAAGATGCGGACTTCTACAGCCACCCCGGCGTCGACTGGCACGGCATCGCGCGCGCCGGCATCCACGTCGTGCTCTCGGGCGGCGACAAGGGCCCCGGCGGTTCGACGATCACCCAGCAGGTGGCCCGCAACTTCTTCCTCAGCCCGGAGAAGCTCTACTCCCGCAAGCTGACGGAGATGTTCATCGCCCTGCGCATGGAAAACGAGCTGACGAAGGACCAGATCCTCGAGCTCTACATCAACAAGATGTTCCTCGGCCACCGCTCGTACGGCCTCGCGGCCGCCGCGGCCTACTACTACGGCAAGAACCTCGACCAGCTCACCGTCGCCGAGAGCGCCGCGCTGGCGTCCACCTTCCAGCTCCCCTCGGTGGTCAACCCGCTGAACAACGGCAAGCGCCTCATCGCGCGCCGCAACTGGGTGCTGGGCCAGATGCTGGCCAACCGCTTCATCACCAAGGCCGAGTACGACGAAGCGATCGACGAGCCGAACGACGCCTTCCCGCACGAACAGCAGATCGAGGTCGACGCCCCCTACCTCGCGGAAATGGTTCGCCAGCAGGTCCTGGAGAAGCTCGGCAACGACGCACTGACCGAGGGCTACATCGTCCACACCACGGTGCCCAGCGACGGCCAGGCCGCCGCGAACGAGGCGCTGCGCAACCGGCTGTCGGCCTACGACCGCCGGCACGGCTACCGCGGCCCCGAAGGTCACGAGGAACTTTCGGCCCAGGCCGGACCCGAAGACTACGACCGCGTTCTCGCGGGCTACACGAGCGTCGCGGGCATGATCCCCGGCATCGTCACGGAAACCGGCGCGAAGGAGGCCAAGGTGTACCTCTCGCCCAAGGAGACGGTCACGCTGAGCCTGGCATCGATGGCCTGGGCACGTCCCTACGTCAACGAAGGCCGGGCGGGCGCCGCCCCGACGCGCGCCGACGCCGTGCTCAAGCGCGGCGACGTGGTTCGTCTGTTCCACGCCGTGAAGGACGACGTCAACGAGGATGCCGCCACCGAGGAAGGCAAGCCGGCCGCGTCCGAGCCGGCCCAGCTGGAATGGCGCCTGACGCAGATTCCGGCGGTGCAGGCCGCGCTGGTGTCGCTCGATCCCGAGGACGGCGCCGTGCGCGCGCTCGTCGGCGGTTTCAGCTTCACGCGGTCGAAGTTCAACCGGGCCGTGATGGCGGCACGCCAGCCGGGCTCGAGCTTCAAGCCCTACCTGTATTCCGCCGCCTTCGAGCGCGGTTTCACGCCGGCCTCGATCGTCAACGACGCCCCCGTCGCCTTCCCTGACCCGTCGCGCCCGGACGGCATGTGGACGCCGGCCAACGACGACAACAAGTTCAGCGGCCCGATGCGCCTGCGCGAAGCGCTGGTGCAGTCGAAGAACCTGGTCTCCGTCCGCCTGCTCGACGCCATGGGCCTGCGCTTCGCACGCGAATACATGACGCGCTTCGGCTTCACGCCGGACGCGCTGCCACAGAACCTGTCGCTGGCGCTGGGCACGGCATCGGTCTCGCCGATGAGCATGGCGCGGGGTTACGCGGTATTCGCCAACGGCGGCTACCTGGTCACGCCGTACTTCATCTCGCGGATCGACGATCGCGACGGCAACCCGGTCTACGTCGCGAACCCCGAACGCGCGTGCGCCGAATGCCAGGAGCGCCTGCTCAATCCCACGCCGCCGGGCCCGCCCACGCAGGCCTCCACGGCGCTGATCCCGGCCCGCCCGGCGACGGCCGGCACCGCGGGCGGCGGCACCGGCGACGCTGTGCTGCCGGCGGACGCGCACGCCAACGCCTCGGAGGCGCCGAAGCTCGCGCCCCACGTGATCGACGTGCGCAACGATTACCTCGTCACCTCGCTGATGCAGGACGTGATCAAGCGCGGCACCGGTTCCGCCGCGAAGGCGCTGGGGCGCGACGACCTGGCCGGCAAGACCGGCTCCACGAACGATCACCGCGACGCGTGGTTCGTCGGGTTCAACGGCGACATCTCGTCGGCGGTGTGGGTCGGCTTCGACGACTTCAGCTCGCTGGGCCGCGGCGAATTCGGCGCCAAGGCGGCGCTGCCGATCTGGATGGACTACATGGGCGCCGTCCTCAAGGACAAGCCCTCGCACGCGCTCGCCATGCCGCCCGGCATCGCGACGGTGCAGGTCGATCCGGGTTCGGGCCTGCCTTCGAACGGCGGCATGAACGAAATCATGAAGGTCGAGGACGTCGATCGTCTTCGCGAACAGGCGACGCAGAAGCAGCAGGAGGAACAGCAGGAACACGCCTACGACATCTTCTGACGCGCGCCGCGCGAGAGTGCGCGCGCCTGGTACACGAACACTTCAACGGGGGTGAGTCATGGCACGAGGCGAACACCACAGGATCCATGCCCAGGACCGGACGCAACGCAACCGCGTCCTCGTCGCCCAGGAGGCGGCGCGCCTGATGAGCGAGCATGGCATCCGTGACTTCCACCACGCGAAACTCAAGGCCGCCGAGCGGCTCGGCATCGTCGACACCCAGGCGCTGCCCCGGAACAACGAGATCGAGGATGCGTTGCGCGAGCACCAGCGCATCTTCCACGCCGACACGCAGCCGCAGGCGTTGCGCGCTCGCCGCGAGGCCGCCGTCGAAGCCATGCGCTTCATGCGCGCGTTCGATGCGCGCCTGGTCGGCGCCGTGCTCGAAGGCACGGCGGACGAACATTCGGCGGTCTGCCTGCACGTTTTCAGCGACGATCCGGAAGCCCCCGGGCTGTTCCTGCGCGAGCAGGGGATTCCGCTCGAGACCCAGAGCCGACGGCTGCGCTGGTCGAACCCGGGCGCGGATCAGGTCGATTACCCGGTGCTGCTGTTCGGCGCGGACGGCATTCCCTTCGACATCACGGTGCTGCCCGTCGACGCGCTGCGCCAGGCGCCGCTCGATCGCGTCGACGAAAGGCCGATGCGACGGGCGACGGCTTCGATGGTCCAGCAGCTGCTGGCGGAAGAGGACATCGCGGCGTTCGACGCGTCGTGTTGAAGGCGACGTGGCTGGCTCCGCCGTAGGAGCGCGCCCTGCGCGCGACGCCGTTGGGGCCGTGATCACGCGACCTGTGACCCATTCGCAAAAAGCTGTCGCGCGCAGGGCGCGCTCCTACCGGTCCCGCGAGAACAAAAAAAACCCCGCTTTCGCGGGGTTTTTCTTTCTTAGCGCTTGTCGTTCGGGACGTAATCGCGAACGTCGGCGCCCGTGTAGATCTGGCGCGGACGGCCGATGCGCGATCCCGGGGTCTCGTGCTGCTCGATCCAGTGGGAGATCCAGCCCGACGTGCGCGCGATGGCGAACATGACGGTGAACATCTCGGTCGGGATGCCCAGGGCCTTGTAGATGATGCCCGAGTAGAAGTCGACGTTCGGGTAGAGCTTGCGCTCCACGAAGTAGTCGTCCTTCAGCGCGGCCTCTTCCAGCTTCATCGCGACGTCGAGCAGCGGGTCGTTGACGCCGAGCTCGTTGAGCACCTTGTGGCACATCTCGCGGATGATCTTGGCGCGCGGATCGAAGTTCTTGTACACGCGGTGGCCGAAGCCCATCAGGCGGAACGGATCGTTCTTGTCCTTGGCGCGCTTGACCGCCGTCTCGACCTTGTCGGCCGTGCCGATTTCCTCGAGCTGGAGCAGCACGGCTTCGTTCGCGCCGCCGTGGGCCGGACCCCAGAGCGCAGTGATGCCGGCGGCGACCGAGGCGTACGGGTTGGCGCCCGTCGAGCCGACGAGGCGGACCGTGGAGGTCGACGCGTTCTGCTCGTGGTCGGCGTGCAGGATGAACAGCAGGTCGAGCGCCTTGGCGACCACCGGGTTCAGCTCGAGCGGCTCGCTCGGCACTTCGAACATGGTGTGCAGGAAGCGCGTGACGTACTCGAGGTTGTTGCGCGGGTAGCGGGTCGGCCAGCCGATCGAATGGCGGTAGATGGCCGCGGAGATCGTCGGCATCTTCGCGATCAGGCGAATGGCGGCGAGCTTGCGGTCGTCCGCGTTATCGACGTCGAGGTCGTCGTGGTAGAAGGCCGACAGCGACGCGATCGACGCGGCCAGCATGGCCATCGGATGCGCGTTGTGGTGGAAGCCCTTGAGGAAGTCCTTGAGGTTCTCGTGCATCATCGAGTGATGCGTGATCTCGCTCTCGAACTTCGCGAACTCGGCCTTCGACGGCAGTTCGCCGTTGAGGAGCAGGTAGGAGGTTTCGAGGAAGGTGGACTTCTCGGCCAGCTGCTCGATCGGGTAGCCGCGGTACAGGAGGACGCCCTTGTCGCCGTCGATGTACGTGATCGCGCTCTTGGTGCTGGCGGTGCTGCCGTAGCCCGGATCGTAGGTGAAGTAACCGGTGTCCTTGTACAGCGTGCCGATGTCGACGCACTCGGCGCCGAGCGTGCCGCCGATGACCGGCAGTTCGCTCACGGGCTTGTTGGATTCATCGACCAATTTGACGGTTTTGGCGTCGGACACGGCGAGCTCCTCTTGTTCTGTTGCCGCCGCCCGCGGGCGGGATCGGCGTACCGATGGTGGAAAACGACACCGTGGGGGAGGCGCCGTACCGGTCACGACGTGCGACCGAAGTTCCCCATTATCGCACACAGCCCATTCAAACGTCCGTTAGACGAACGTGCAGATCGCGGACGCAAAAAGACACGGGGCAAGCCGTGGGCCTGCCCCGTGTCTTCGATCCTCGCGAAACGCCACCCCGCGAGCGGCGCGCGGAATTCGCGGTATTACTTCTTGCCGTAGCGCTGACGGAACTTGTCGACGCGGCCGCCGACGTCCAGCGTCTTCTGCTTGCCGGTGTAGAACGGGTGCGAGTGGCTGGTGATATCGAGCTTGATCACCGGGTACTCGTTGCCGTCTTCCCACTTGACGGTCTCCTTGCTGGACATCGTCGAGCGCGTCAGGAACGCGAAATCCGACGACAGGTCCTGGAAGACGACCGGCTGGTAATTCGGGTGGATGTTCTCTTTCATGGCTTGAACCTGAGAAATAGCGGGGTGAAAAGAGCGGCATTGTAACCAGCGCCCGGCCAGGGCGCAACCTGCCCCAGGGGCCGGCTCAGGCCCCCAGGGCCCCCGCGATCAGCTCGCCGAAGCGGGCCTGGTCGACCTCGAGCACGATGCGGGCGTTCGGCCGGCCGCCCAGGCGCCGCTGCCAGTCGACGACCGTCGCGCCGCGGGTCAGGCGGCCGTCCAGTTCGATCGCCACGTGGCGGGTCTCGGCGCGCAGGATCATCCCGGGGTCGATCGCCACGGCCATGGCCAGGGCGTCGGCGGCGATGAAGCCGGTGCGCTCGTGCTCGGCGTTGAAGCGACGGGCGGTGCCGAAGATCTTCTCGAAGAACGTCGCCCTGGCGTCGCCCGAGGCCACCCAGCCTTCGTAGACGTCGTCCGGGAACGCATGGCGCACCGTCGCCTCCCAGTCCACGAGGTCGAACATCGGAAACGCCTCGAACACGACGTGCGCGGCCTCGGGGTCGAAGCCGATGTTGAACTCGGCGGGGATTTTGCCGGTGTTGCCGTGACCCGTGACCGCGCCACCCATGATGACGAGGCGCTTGACGCGCTCCGGCAGCGACGGGTCGAGGCGCACGGCCAGCGCGAGGTTCGTCAGCGGGCCGAGCGCCACGAGCGTGAGCTCGCCCGGACGCTCGCGGGTCAGCCGCAGGAGCGCCAGCGCGGCGTGCTCGGCCTGCGCCGGATGGGCCGGCTCGTCGAAGCCCACGTCACCGAACCCGTCGGCACCGTGGACGAAAGCGGCATCCTCGTCCGGATCGCGCACCAGCGGCGACGGGCAGCCCGGGAACACCGGGGTGGTGGCGCCGATGAGCTCCACCAGCGTCAGCGCGTTGCGCACCGTATGCCCGAGCCCCACGTTGCCGGCGGCGACGGTCAGGGCGGACACGTCCGCATGCTCGTGCGCCATGAGAATGGCGAGGGCGTCGTCCACGCCGGGGTCGGTGTCGATCAGCAACGGGGTACGGGTCATCGGTATCGCATCCATGAGCGGCCGCACAGCATAGCGCCGCGCGGACGCTCAGGCACCTTGCACCGCGGCCTCGTCGCGTCGGTCGAAATCGAAGCCCAGCGCGGCCGTCACCTGGCGCACCGACGCGCACAGCGCCTCCAGTTCCGGCGTGCGCGCCGCGATGCGCGAGCGCAGGTCGAGCGTGCAGGTCAGCCCCATCTGCAACAGATCGGCGTGGGCCACGTGCAACGTATCGGCCTGCGCCTCCGTCAGAACTCCCACGTCGCGCAGCACGTCGATCAGGGCGCTGCTCGCGGGCGTGTCGAGGATCGACGGATGCGTGGCCGCGTGCGCGAGCACCATGCCCTGCAGCACGAACTCGATGTCGATCAGCGCACCGGGCCCCTGCTTGAGGTCGATGCGCGACGCATCCGAGCGATCGCGCTCCGCGCGCCAGCGGGCACGCATGGTGCCCACCTCGTCGTACACCCGCGCGACGTCGCGCGGCGTCCCAAGGATGTCGCGCCGGATGGCCATGAGCATGTCGCCCAGCTTCGGGTCGCCGGCCACGGGGCGCGCGCGCAGCAACGCCTGGTGCTCCCACGTCCAGGCGCGGTCGCGCTGATAGGCCTCGAACGCGTCGACGCTCGCGACCAGCAGCCCCTTCGAGCCATCGGGCCGCAGGCGCGTGTCGACGTCGTAGAGCTTGCCGGCATGCGTCTGCACGCTGAGCCAGTGCATGACGCGCTGGGCCAGCCGCTGGTACCAGCGCGTGCCGTCGACCGACCGCGGGCCATCGCTCATCGCGTTGGCGCGCCGGCCGTCGTAGACGAACACGAGATCGAGGTCGGAGGCGAAGCCCAGCTCCTCCCCACCCAGGCTGCCGTACCCGAGCACCGCGAAGCCGCTGCCCTCGCCGGGCAGGCGTCCGTGCTGGGCGGTGAGCTCGCGCGTGGCGAGCGCGAGGATCGCCGCGACCACGGCTTCCGCGAGGCCGCCCAGGCGCCGCGCGGTGGCTGTCGCGTCGGCCCGGCCGTCGTTGAACGCGAGACCGAGCCGGAACGCGATGCTCGAGCGGAATTCGTTGATGCGTTCGAGCTCGCGCTCGGCGTCGCGCTCGTCCAGAGCGCCGAGCGTGCGGGCGATCTCCGCGGCGATGTCCGCGCGCTTCAGCGGCAGCTTGTCGATGCGCGGGTCGAGCACGTCGTCGAGCAGCAGCGGCTGCGCGATGACGCGTTCCGCGAGGAACGCGCTGTCCGCGAACACGCTCGCCACGCGGCGCCGCGCGTTGGGCTGTTCGTCGAGCAGCGCGAGGTACGACGAGCGGCGCGCCACCGCCTGCACGAGGCGCAGCATGCGCAGCAGGCTCGCCGTGGGCGACACGCTGCCGCGCGCGGCGTCGATCAGCTGCGGCATCAGGCGTTCGAGGCGTTCGGCCGAGCGCGCCGACATCGACCGCACGGCGGCGGCCTGCGGCAGCCTGACCATCTCGGCGGCGACGTCGGCACCCGGCACGAAGCCCGACGCTTCCATCGCGGCGGAGGTCAGGGATTCGTCGCGCGCGGCCGCCCACAAGGCGATGTCGGCGACCGGCGCCGTGGCGGTGCCGCCGGCCTCCGGCACGAGGACCGCGGCGAATTCCGCGGAGACCGCGCTGCGATGGCGCGCCAGTTCCACCGCCAGCTCGTCCCAGCTCGCGTAACCGAGTCCAAGCGCCAGCCGCTCGCGCGACAGCGCGTCGTCGGGGATGTCGTGCGTCTGCGCGTCGCGCAGCATCTGCACGCGGTTCTCGAGGCGCCGGAGGAAGACATAGGCCGCGCGCAGCAGCTTCGCTCGGGCGGCGGGAATGTAGCCGCGTGCCTCGCAGGCCTTGAGGGCCGGGAGCAGGCCGCGCACGCGGAGCGACGGATCGCGCCCGCCGCGGATCATCTGTATGAGCTGCACCACGAATTCGATCTCGCGGATGCCGCCCGGGCCGAGCTTGAGATTTCCCGCAAGGTCCTTGCGTGCGACTTCGGCGTCGATCAGCGCCTTCATCTCGCGCAGTCCTGCGAACGCGGTGTAATCGAGGTAACGCCGGTAGACGAACGGCCGCAGCATGTCCTGCAGCTCGCGCCCGGTCAGCCGATCGCCCGCGACGGGACGCGCCTTGATCCACGCGTAGCGTTCCCAGTCGCGGCCCTCGCGCTGGTAGTACTGCTCCATCGCGCTGAACGGCAGCGCGAGGCGCCCCGCCTGACCGAACGGGCGCAGCCGCAGGTCGACCCGCGCGCAGATGCCGTCCACGGTGGGCTCCGCGAGCAGGCGCACCAGCTGTCGCGCTTCGCGGACGAAGTACTCCGCGTTGTCGAGCGGCCGCGCGCCGTCGGTCTCGCCGCCGTGCGCATAGGCGAGGACGAGATCGATGTCGGACGAGAAATTCAGCTCGTTGCCGCCGAGCTTGCCGAAACCCAGCACGACCATCCGCTGCGCCACGCCCGCGCCGTCGCGCGGCTGTCCGTAACGTGCGTGCAGCGCGCTCTCCGACCAGCGCAGCGCCGCCTCGAGGAGCGTCTCGTAGAGCACGCTGGTCGACGACAGGGTTTCATCGATGTCGTCCAGCCCGTTGACGTCGCGGAACACGATGCGCAGGGCCTCGGCGTGCCGGAACCGGCGCAGCGTCGCCATGCAGAGGTCTTCATCCGCCGACAGGTCGAGCGTGGCGCCGCGCGTGCCCGCATCCGCGCTCGCCCGCAGCCGCTCGAGCCCGGCAGGACCCAGAAGTTCCGGCTGTCGCCGCAGCACGTCGAACGCGAAGTCGGAGGCGAGCAAGGTGCGTCGCACCCGCTCGGCGACGCCGGCATCGTCGTGCAACGGAATGCGCGCAGCGCGGCACGCGGCCATCACATCCGCGTAACGGGTGTCGATCAGTGCGCGTAGTTCTGTGCTCTCGCGCTGAGCAGGCGTCGTGGCATTCATCAGGCGGTCATTGTGCACTACCCGCGACGGACGGCGCTGCGACGCCACGCGCGGGCTTTCCGACGCGTCGACGCGCGATTCTTCGCCGATTCGTCATATGACAGTCTGACAACCGATTCATGTCCGCTGCGTTACAGTCCACGTCCCTTGCGACAGGGGCCGAGCAGAGGACGTTATGACTTTCGATTCATCGCGTTGGCGCGACGTGACGACCCGGGCGGCGCTGATCGCCTGCCTTGCCGTGGCGTTCGTCCTCTACACCGGCTTCCTCGACGGTAACCCTGGCGTTTCCAGCATGGCGTGGGCGGAACGCCCGTGGCACCTGTTCGCCAACGCGCTCCCGGGACTTCTTCTCGCCTCGCTGCTCCTCGTGCTGACACGCCGCGCATGGCTGTCCTTCGGCGTGGCGTTCATGCTGCAGGGCGCGGTGCTCGCGGTGAGCGCGATCAAGATGAAGAATCTCGGTTCGCCGCTGTTGCCGGCCGATTTCCGGATGATCGAGCAGCTGAAGAACGGCGGGCTGCACCTCCTCGGTGGCTACCTCCCATCCGATCCCCTGCCCTACCTCGCGATCCTCGCCACGATCGCGCTGATCGTCGCGCTCGCGCGCTACGAGCCGCCCCTGTTCGCCCGCCGCACGCACGGTCGCCGCCTCGTGACGGGCCTCGCCGTCGCGGGCCTCTTCGGCACCCTGCTCGCGGGCGTGCCGGCGTGGACGGCGATGTACGGAAAGGACCGCCTGGGCATGCAGCCCTGGTCCGCGGCGAGCAACGCCGACCTCAATGGCGTCGTCACCAACATCATGCAGTTCCGGCTCATGGGCGCCGGCAAGGCCCGCAAACCCGACGCCGCCGAAGCGACGCGATTCATCGCCGACGCCGATGGCGACCTGCGTGCGCACATGGCGTCCGCCGCCACGAACGCGCGACAGACTCCCGACATCGTCGTGGTGCAGAGCGAATCGTTCTTCGATCCGGCGATCGTCAAGGGTCTCGACGACCAGGTGTTCGCCCCGAATCTCCATCGCCTCGCCAAGGAGGGGAGTGCCGGCCGACTGCACGTGCCGACGTATGGCGGCGGCACCATCCGGACCGAGTTCGAGGTGCTCACCGGACTCTCGCTCCGTTACTTCCCGACGATGCAGTTCCCGTACCTGCAGATGCACGCGGGCGTCGTGCCGGGCATGGTTCGCACGCTGCGCTCGCACGGTTACGAAACGATCGCCGTGCACGGCAACGACGCCGCGTTCTGGAACCGCACGACCGCCTTCCGGACGCTGGGCTTCGACCGCTTCGTTTCCCAGCCCGACTTCCCGAAGGGCTTCCGCCGGGACGGTGAATACATGGCGGACAGCGCGATGACCGACGAGATCATGGCGCAGCTGAAGGATTCGGGTCCACCGCGACTCGTGTTCGCGATCAGCATGGAAGCGCATGGCCCTTACGACAAGTCGATCAACATCGACGAAAAGGAGCGCGACGCGATCGACGTACCCGACGGGCTCAGCGCCAGCGCGAAGCTCCAGGTCCGCAATTACATCTACCACATGCGCCATGCCGACGCGGAACTGGGCCGTCTCGCGGAGCTGCTGAAGCAACGTGAGCGGCCGACGCTGCTGCTGTTCTACGGCGATCACCTTCCCGCGCTCACCGAGGCCTTCGATACGCTCGGCTTCGTCGACGGCGGCAACATGCTGACCCAGACAGTGCCCTACCTCCTGATCGATGCGCATGCCGACGGTCCGGCGCCGACGCACGGCGATCTCGCGTCGTGGATGCTCCCGGGTCGCCTGCTCGAGCAGGCCGGCGTGCACGACGACGCCTATTTCGCGCTGACGCAGGTGATGGCGCCCCGGCTCGCCACGCTGACCAACTCGCTCGGCGAGCAACCCGCCATCGAAGACCCGATGCTTAAGTACGCGGACATCTCGATGGGGAACATCGCGATGCTGCGCATGAAGCGGAAGCTGGATCCGCTCGTGGCGCAGTACATGACGGTCGGCGCGAGCACCGTCGCGCATCAGCCCGGCGACGAGGAAGCGCAGGCCGCCGCGGGCGCCGAGAACTGATCGAGTTATCGCTCCCACAAAAAAGGGCCTCGCTTGCGCGAGGCCCTTTTCGTTGAAGCGACTGCGTCGGGAAGCGGGACTTAGAAGTCCATGCCGCCCATGCCACCCATGCCGCCCGGGGCGCCATGGCCGTGGCCTTCGTCCTTCTTCGGCAACTCGCTCACGGCCGCTTCGGTCGTGATGATCGAACCGGCCACCGAGGCGGCGAACTGCAGGGCCGAACGCGTGACCTTGGTCGGATCCAGGATGCCGAACTCGATCATGTCGCCGAACTCGCCATTGGCGGCGTTGTAACCGAAGTTACCCGAGCCGTCCTTGACCTTGTTGACGATGACCGAAGCTTCGTCGCCGGCGTTCGTGACGATGGCGCGCAGCGGAGCTTCCAGCGTGCGACGGGTGATCGCGATGCCGAGGTCCTGGTCCGTGTTCTTGCCCTTGAGGCCTTCCAGCGCCTTGAGCGCACGGATCAGGGCGACGCCGCCGCCCGGGACCACACCTTCCTCGACGGCCGCACGCGTGGCGTGCAGGGCGTCCTCGACGCGGGCCTTCTTTTCCTTCATCTCGACTTCCGTCGCGGCACCGACCTTGATCACGGCCACGCCACCGGCGAGCTTGGCGACGCGCTCCTGCAGCTTCTCGCGGTCGTAGTCGGACGAGGTCTCTTCGATCTGCGCCTTGATCTGACCGATGCGCGACTGGATGCGCTCGGCTTCGCCGGCACCGTCGATGATCGTGGTGTTTTCCTTGGTGATCACGACGCGCTTGGCGCGGCCCAGATCGTTGATCGTGGCCTTGTCGAGCTGCAGGCCCACTTCCTCGGAGATGACGACGCCGTTGGTGAGGATGGCGATGTCTTCCAGGATGGCCTTGCGACGATCGCCGAAGCCCGGCGCCTTGACGGCGGCGACCTTGACGATGCCACGGATCGTGTTGACGACGAGGGTCGCCAGGGCTTCGCCTTCGACTTCCTCGGCGACGATCAGCAGCGGCTTGGCGGCCTTGGCGACGGCCTCGAGCACCGGCAGGAGCTCGCGGACGTTCGAGATCTTCTTGTCGTGGATGAGGATGAACGGGTCGTCCAGCTCGACCTGCTGCGACTGCTGGTTGTTGATGAAGTACGGCGAGAGGTAGCCGCGGTCGAACTGCATGCCTTCGACGACGTCGAGTTCGTTCTCGAGGCCCGAGCCTTCCTCGACCGTGATCACGCCTTCCTTGCCGACCTTGCCCATCGCGGTCGCGATGATGTCGCCGATGTTCGAATCGGAGTTGGCGGAGATCGTACCGACCTGCGCGATGGCCTTGTCGTCGGCCGTCGGCTTGGACAGGCTCTTCAGCTCGGCGACGGCGGCCGTGACGGCCTGGTCGATACCGCGCTTGAGGTCCATCGGGTTGATGCCGGCGGCGACGGCCTTGAGGCCTTCCTGGATGAACGCCTGGGCGAGGACGGTGGCCGTCGTGGTGCCGTCACCGGCCACGTCGGAGGTCTTCGAGGCGGCTTCCTTCACGATCTGGGCGCCGATGTTCTCGTACTTGTCGGCGAGTTCGATTTCCTTCGCGACCGAGACGCCGTCCTTGGTGACAGTCGGGGCGCCGAAGCTCTTCTCGAGCACGACATTGCGGCCCTTCGGGCCGAGGGTGACCTTGACGGCATTGGCGAGGGTGTTGACACCCTTCAGCATGCGAGCGCGGACGTCTTCGCCGAAGCGGACTTCTTTAGCAGCCATAAAAATTCTTGCCTCGAAAATTCTTGAATAAGGATGAAAGGGCTATGGAGTCTTGCGACTCGCCATCCGAAGACGCTGAGGAATCAGCCTTCGAGAATCGCCACGATGTCGTCTTCCTTCAGGAAGACCAGCTCTTCGCCGTCGACCTTGATCTCCTGGCCGGAGTACTTGCCGAACAGGACCACGTCGCCTTCCTTCACACCCATCGGGCGCAGCTGGCCGCTGGCGAGCAGCAGACCGGTGCCGGCGGCGATGACCCTGCCGCGGGTCGGCTTCTCGGTCGCGCTGTCGGGGATGACGATGCCACCGGCCGAGACGCGCTCTTCTTCGAGACGCTTGACGATGACGCGATCGTGCAACGGGCGCAGTTTGCTCATGACTTCTCCAAGCATGTGTTTGACGGATAAGGAAATTCGTCCACCCTGTTAGCACTTGGCCAGGGTGAGTGCCAGAATTTTAGCCAGAAGCCGCCCTGGATCGGAAGGGCTTCGGGATGCGCGAGAGATGGCGCCTCGGGCCAACCGTTCAAGGTCCCGGGTTCAAAAAAGGTGCGACAGGTGTCCACAATGCGACGCATGTCCGAACCCGTCGCCATCCTCATCGCCTGCCCGCCCGGCGAACCCGCCGCCACCCTCGCCCGTGGCCTGATCGAAGCCGGCCTCGCCGCCTGCGTGAACCACCTGCCCGGCGTGCGGTCCACCTACCGCTGGAAGGGCGAGATCGTCACCGAGTCCGAAGACCTGCTGCTGGTGAAGACGCTGCGCGAGGCGTTCCCGGCCGTCGAGGCCTGGGTCGTGGCGAACCATCCGTACGACGTGCCCGAGATCGTCGCGCTGCCGCTCGTGGAGGGCCACGCGCCTTACATGGCCTGGCTCGAAGCCAGCGTCGATGCAAGCTAATCAGGGTAGCGCCGGTCATAATGTCCGACGCCCATCGCGGTTCGTCACCGCACCGATCCACGGAGTCGCCATGACGTCGTTTGCCCGCTTCGCGCGGAACCTGATCGCCGGCCTCGGCCTGCTTGCCGCCCTGCCCGCGTTCGCCCAAGGCGAAGACGACCTGCTCCCCGTCACCCAGGCGTTCCGGCTGACGTCCGACGCGAGCCAGCCCGGCACCGTGAAGCTGCACTGGACGATCGCGCCCGACTATTACCTCTATCGCGGGCGTATCAAGATCGTGGCGGCGGAACCCGCGGCCGTGAAGCTCGGCGAGCCGACGCTACCGGACGGCCTGAAGAAACACGACGAGTACCTTGGCGACGTCGAGATCTACCACGGCGATATCGCCGCCACGGTGCCTTACACGCTCGTCGACGCCGGGACGAAGACCCTCGCGCTCGACGTCCAGTACCAGGGCTGCCACGAGGTCGAGCCGAAGATCTGCTATCCGCCGCACACCGAGCACCTGAAGCTCGCGATCGGCGGCCCGTCGACGATTCCCGCCGACACGCCCGTGGCGCCGGCCGCCAGCGCGGCCTCGCTGCTCGGCCCGCCCAAGGCCGTTCCCGGCACCGACGCCGAGCCGCTGCCGGCCGATCAGGCCTTCCGGTTCGAGGCGCTCGTGAAGGATCACGCCAGCCTCCTGCTGCGCTGGACGATGCCGAAGGACTACTACCTCTATCGCGACAAGACGGAGATCAAGGTGACCTCGCCGGCCGGCGTCGCCGCGGGCGAGCCCGACTGGCCGAGCGGCACGG
This sequence comes from Luteibacter sp. UNC138MFCol5.1, assembly GCF_900110505.1. Classification (GTDB taxonomy): domain Bacteria; phylum Pseudomonadota; class Gammaproteobacteria; order Xanthomonadales; family Rhodanobacteraceae; genus Luteibacter. The sequence continues at coordinate 813,218 of NZ_FODZ01000001.1, read as the reverse complement.
CGCATCACGACGAACACTTCGGCGACACCATCGTCTACTACGACCAGGTGGAACTCCCGGTTCCGCTCACGGGCGCCGGCAACGCGAAGGACGTCGTGCTCGACGTCGCCTACCAGGGCTGCCTGGAGAACGGCGTCTGCTATCCCGTCATGAAGCGCCAGGTGAAGGTCGACCTGGCGGCGGGCACCGCGACGATCGGCGGCGGCAAGGCCGACGATCGGGCGGCCACGTCGGCCGAGGTCGCTCCGACGCCGCCGCCTCCCGGCCTCACGCCGGGCGGCGACGCGCCGGTCGGCATCCTCGCGGCCATCGGCCTCGCGCTGCTGGGTGGTCTCGTCCTCAACCTCATGCCCTGCGTGCTGCCGGTGCTCTCGCTCAAGGCGATCACGGTGCTCGAAAGCGGCGAGAGCCCCGCCGCCGCGCGTCGGCACGCGCTCTGGTACACGGCGGGCGTGCTCGTCGCGTTCGCCGCGCTCGGTCTGGTCATCGTGGGCATTCGCGCGGCCGGACACGGTCTGCAATGGGGCGCCCAGTTCCAGCAGCCCCTGGCCATCGGCCTGCTCGTCTACGTGATGCTGGCGGTCGGCCTGTCGATGTCGGGAGTGTTCGAGATCGGTGGCTCGCTCGGCAACCTCGGCGGTGGCCTGGCCTCGCGCTCGGACCCGTCCGGCGACTTCTTCACCGGCGTGCTCGCGGTCGTGGTGGCGAGCCCCTGCACCGCGCCGTTCATGGGCTCCGCGATCGCGTTCGCGTTCGCGGCCTCGTTGCCCGTGGCCTTCCTGATCTTCCTGGCGCTCGGCCTGGGCCTGGCGCTGCCGTTCCTCCTGATGGGCTTCGTCCCCGCCGTCGCGCGTCTGCTCCCGCGTCCGGGGCGCTGGATGGAGACCCTCAAGCAGGCGCTGGCCTTCCCGATGTACCTGACGGCCGTCTGGCTGCTCTGGGTGCTGACGAAGCAGCGCGGCGCGGATGCCGCCGCCCTCGTGCTCGGTGGCGGCGTGCTGCTGGCCATGGCCCTGTGGTGGTACGGCCGCAGCCGCGGCGGTCGCCCGCTCGCCTGGGTGTTCACCGGCGTGCTCGCGGTCGGCGCCGCCGCCGCGCTGTGGACGGTGCACGGCCTGCCTGCGGCCTCGGGCGCGACGGTCACGGCGCAGGACGGCTCCGTGCCGTATTCCCCCGCGAAGCTCACCGAACTGCGCGCCGCGGGCACCCCGGTGTTCGTCGACATGACGGCCGACTGGTGCATCACATGCAAGGCCAACGAGAAGGCGGTGCTCGACACCGACGCCTTCAAGGCTCTGCTCAAGCGCACCGGCACGGTCTACATGAAGGGTGACTGGACCGACGTCAACGCGACCATCGCGGCGTTCCTGGAGCAGTACCACTCGGTCGGCGTGCCGCTGTACGTCGTGTATCCGAAGAACGGTGGCGACGGCCGCAAGCTGTCGACGGTGCTGACCTACGACGGCGTCGAGAAGGCGCTAGAGGCCGCCGCCCATCCATGACGCGGCGACCGACCGCCTGGATCGTCCTGCTCGCCATCGCGGCGGCGGCGACCGGCCTCTACCTCGAGCACCGGCGGGCGCATCCGCCGCCGCCCGCCGGCGTCACGGTCGCGGACGTCGGCGACCTGCCGCCGGACGCGACGTTCGTCAGCGTCGAGGGCAAGCCGCGCCTGCTCTCGGACTGGCGGGGCAAGCGCGTGCTGATCAATTTCTGGGCCACGTGGTGCGCGCCCTGCCGCCGCGAAATGCCGCTGCTGAGCGAGAACGCGGGACGCTACCGCGAACGCAACGTGGCGATCCTCGGCGTGGCCGAGGACTCCGCGAACGCGGTGCGTTCATACCTCGCCGAACGTCCCGTCGACTACCCGATCGTGCTGGCGGACAACGACGCGCCCGGCGGCTCGCTCTCCTTCGGCAACATGCGCCGCGTGTTGCCCTATAGCGTCCTGATCGGCGAGGACGGGCGTATCCTGCGGCGCAAGCTCGGCACCTTCAGCCAGGCGGAACTCGACGACTGGCTCGGACGATGAACGACGCGCCCATGCAAACGACCCCACCCTCGCCCGACGAGGCCATCGACGCCACCCGGACGTGGCTGGAACGCGCCGTCATCGGCGTCAACCTCTGCCCGTTCGCCAAGGCCGTGCAGCGCAAGGGACAGGTCCGCTACGTCGTCAGCGAGGCCACGCAGCCGCTGCAACTGCACGCGGACCTCGTGCGGGAGCTGGAGCTACTGAGGGACACGGATCCGGAAACGACGGACACCACGCTGCTGATCCACCCCTACGTCCTCGGCGATTTCCTCGACTTCAACGAGTTCCTCGAGGTGGCCGACGACACCGTCGCCGACCTCGACCTCGAAGGCGAGATCCAGGTCGCCAGCTTCCACCCCGACTTCCAGTTCGAAGGCACGGCGGCGGACGACATCACCAATTACACGAACCGCTCGCCCTTTCCGACCCTGCATCTCCTGCGCGAAGCCAGCATCGACCGAGCGGTGGCCGCCTTCCCTGACGCCTCGGCCATCTTCGAGACGAACATGCAGACGCTCGACAAGCTGGGGCACGAGGGGTGGAGCCGGCTGTTCATACACGACAACGACGACACGAGCGGCTTGTAGGAGCGCACCTGGGCGCGATGGGTGCTTGCGGCGAGCACCCCCTCGCGCCCAGGTGCGCTCCTACAAGCGCCATCCCGCCGCATGGCGGCTCCTGCAAGACCATACGGCAGCGTGTGGAAAGTCGCGATCTCCAGCGAACTGCGCCGAACTCCACCGAACTGGACAACGCCGGGCGACAGGCGCACACTTCGCGGCGTTCCGGTGCTCCGGACCCTACGGTACAGGTGAACAGTGGCCAGGATCCTTGTCCTGCACGGACCCAACCTCAATCTGCTCGGCGTGCGCGAGCCCGCGGTCTACGGCAGCGAAACCCTCGCCGACATCAATGCGTCGCTGCTCACCCGCGCCCAGAGGGCGGGACACGACCTCGGCTATTACCAGTCGAACGCCGAAGCCGACCTCATCGGCCGCATCCATCAGGCGCGCGACGAGGGCACCGCCTGGATCCTGATCAACCCGGCCGCCTTCACGCATACTTCGGTGGCCCTGCGCGACGCGCTGGCGGGCGTGGCGATCCCGTTCATCGAGATCCACCTTTCCAACCCGCATGCGCGCGAGCCGTTCCGTCACCACTCGTACCTGTCGGACATCGCGGCCGGCGTGATCTGCGGTTTCGGCGGCGACAGCTACCGGCTGGCGCTCGAAGCCGCGCTGCTGCGTCTGGCCGTTCCGGCCGCCTGATTCCCTTTCGCGGGTGCGCCGCGCGCGCCCGCCCCACCACCAAGAAGGTTTGTCCCATGGACCTGCGCAAGATCAAGAAGCTCATCGACCTGCTCGAGGAATCGAACCTCGCCGAGCTGGAAATCAAGGAAGGCGAAGAGGTGGTCCGCCTTTCCCGCGTGCCGAAGGGCGCCGTCACGGTCGCCGCGCCGCAGGTGATGGCCGCGCCCGCCGCCGCCCCCGTGGCCGCGGCGCCGGTCGCCGCCGCGCCGGCCGCTCCCGCCGCGGACGCCGGCCTCCCGGCTGGCCACGTGGTCAAGGCGCCGATGGTCGGCACGTTCTACGCCGCCTCGACCCCGGGTGCCCCGGCGTTCGCCGCGGTCGGCCAGCAGGTCAAGGCCGGCGAGACGCTGGGCATCATCGAAGCGATGAAGATGTTCAACCAGATCGAGGCCGACGTGTCCGGTACCGTCGTCGCCGTGCTGGTCGAGAACGGCCAGCCGGTGGAATTCGACGAACCGATGTTCGTCATCGCCTGAGGCCCGACCCATGCTTGAGAAGGTCGTCATTGCCAATCGCGGCGAGATCGCGCTGCGGGTGCTGCGCGCGTGCCACGCGCTCGGCATCAAGACGGTCGCGGTGCACTCCACCGTCGATCGCAACCTGAAGCACGTCGGCCTCGCCGACGAATCCGTATGCATCGGTCCGGGTCCGTCGGCCGAGAGCTACCTCAACATTCCGGCGATCATCGCCGCGGCGGAAATCACCGACGCGGGCGCGATCCATCCGGGGTACGGCTTCCTCTCGGAGAACGCGAACTTCGCCGAGCAGGTCGAGAAATCCGGCTTCGTGTTCATCGGCCCCACCGCCGACGTCATCCGCCTGATGGGCGACAAGGTCGAGGCCATCCGCGCGATGAAGGCGGCCGGCGTGCCCTGCGTGCCGGGTTCCGGCGGTCCGCTCGGCGACGACGTCGACGAGAACATCCGCATCGCCCGCGAGATCGGCTATCCGGTCATCATCAAGGCGGCCGGCGGCGGCGGCGGTCGCGGCATGCGCGTCGTGCGCACCGAGGCCCACCTCGCCAACTCCATCGTCATGACCAAGCAGGAAGCCAAGGCGGCTTTCAGCAACGATCAGGTGTACATGGAGAAGTTCCTGGAAAATCCGCGCCACGTGGAGATCCAGGTGCTGGCCGACGGCCAGGGCAACGCCATCCACCTCGGCGAGCGCGACTGCTCCATGCAGCGCCGCCACCAGAAGGTCGTCGAGGAAGCGCCGGCGCCGGGCATCACGCCGGAACTGCGCGAGCAGATCGGCAAGGTCTGCGTGGACGCCTGCATCCGCATCGGCTACCGCGGCGCGGGCACGTTCGAGTTCCTGTTCGAGAACGGCCGGTTCTACTTCATCGAGATGAACACCCGCATCCAGGTGGAGCATCCGGTGACGGAGCTGGTGACGGGCATCGACCTCGTCCGCGAGCAGCTGCTTATCGCCAGCGGTCAGAAGCTCTCGATCCGCCAGGAAGACATCGTCCTCACCGGTCACGCCATCGAGTGCCGCGTGAACGCCGAGGATCCCGACACCTTCATGCCGAGCCCCGGCACGGTGAAGCGCTTCGAGGCGCCGGGCGGCCCGGGTGTCCGCGTGGACACCCACCTGTACGACGGCTACCGCATCCCGCCGAACTACGATTCGATGATCGGCAAGATCATCGTGCACGGCCCGGATCGCGCCACCGCCATCGCGCGCATGCGCATGGCCCTGGCCGAGACGGTGATCGAAGGCGTGAAGTGCAACATCCCGCTGCAGCAGCGGATCATGGCCGACGTCGGCTTCCAGCAGGGCGGACAGAACATCCACTATCTGGAAAAGCGCATGGCGGAGCAGAAGGAAACGCCACCGGCCGGTTGATGGCGCACAAAAAAATCCCGCCTCGGCGGGATTTTTTTTGGACTGGAAAGGTGGGAGCCGATCGTATCGGCGATCCCGCGGCAGCGGGCCCGATCGCGAGCACCCATCGCCGATGCGATCGGCTCCCACCCATCGGTAGGCTAGCCCGTCAAAGGAACGAGTCGACACCCGATACGCGCGCCAGCGCGTGCATGCCGGCGGGGATGTTCTCGACCGTCAGCACCCTGCCCTGCGTCCGGCTGTGCGCCAGCACGGCCAGCACCGTGGCGAGCCCTGCGCTATCGGAGGTGGTCAGGCCACCGAGGTCGAGACGCGACTGCCGCCCCTGGTCGAGCGCGCCGCGCACGCTCGACAGCGCCTCGGACGCCGTGGCGAACGTCAGCGCACCGGAGACCGCGAGGGTCTCCGGTGCGGGCGTGCTCAGTGCGAACGCGGCGGCGGTCACTGCTTCGCGCCACCGGCCTGCTGGAGCTCGTCGATCGCCGCGGAACCCTTCTGCTCGAGGTCGGCAGTGAGCTTGTCGAGGCCTTCCTTCTTGATCTCGGCATCGACCTGGTTGCGGTAGTTGGTGATGTACGAGATGCCTTCGATGATCACGTCGTAGGCCTTCCAGTCGCCGCTCGACGACTGGCGGAACGCGTAATCGACCGAGACCGACTTGCCGTCGTCGAGCATGACCTGGGTACGCACGACCGTGCGCTTCTTGTTGACGTCGCCGCTGAACGGCAGCACCTTCACGCGGCCACGCGTGTAGTTGAGCAGGCCTTCCGCGTAACGGTGCGTGATGGAGTTGTAGAACGCCTTCGCGAACCGCTCGCGCTGCTGGGGCGTCGCCTTCGTCGCGTTCTGGCCCAGCACGAGGATCGACGCGTAGTCGATGTCGAAGTGCGGCAGGAACGTGTCGTCGATGATGGCGATCAGCTTTTCCTTGTCGTTCTTCAGTTCGGCCTGGTGACCTTCGATGGCCTTGGCGAGGTCGTCGGAGATCTGCTGCACGACCTGCTGGGGCGGCTGCCCCTGCGTGGCGGCGGCCGGAGCCGCGGCCTGCGCGAAGACGGGCGCGGCGGCGGCGGTGGTCATGGCCAGGGCGATGGCGAGTGAAATCTGACGCAACATGCGGGTTGTCTCCTGACCGGCCTTACTTCTTGCCGGCGTTATCGGGTTGGGCAGCGCCCTGGGCGCCGGACTTGTTATCGCTCGGCGATCCGTTCACGAGGAACTTGCCGATCAGGTCTTCCAGCTGGAGCGCGGACTGCGTCAGCACGAAGCTGTCGCCCTCCGCCAGGAACTCCGGCGACCCGCCGGGCTGGATCGCAACATACTGGCTGCCGATCAAACCGCTTGTGAACACCGCCGCGGACGAGTCATCGGGTATCTGGGAGTAGCGCTTGTCGATCGCAAGGGTCACCGTGGCCTGGACCGCGCCCGGCTTCACCACGACGGAATCCACGCTGCCGATCGGCACGCCCGCCATCTTCACCGCCGCGCCCGGCTGCAGGCCGCCGATGTTGGTGAAGTCGCCGGTCACGTGATAGGTGCCGCCCAGGCGATCCGGGGCGCTGCCGCCACCGAAGAACTTGCCGAGCATCTCTTCCAGCTGCTGGGCCGGACGGGTCAGGCCGATTTCGCCGCCTTCCTTGACCGGGTTCTTCGACTGGCCGAACTGGATGCCGACGTACTGGTCGCCCAGCAGGCCGCTCGTGTAGATGGTGGCCACGGAGTCGTCGGGGATGTCCTTGTGGCCATCGTCGATGGCGAGCGTGACCTTGGCCTCCTCCTTGCCGGGCACCAGGTCGATGGCCTGGACCGAACCGACGCGCACGCCGGCGATCTTCACCGGCGCCCGCACCTTGAGCTGCCCGACGTTGGCGAAGCGCGTGTCCACCGTGTACGTGGAACCGCTGTGCGAATTGGCGACCGACGTGGTCTGCGTGGCGAGGTACGCCAGCGCGGCGAAGCCGAGCACGATGAACAGACCGGTGCCGACGGCATAGGAACGTCTCTGGGTCACGGCACGATCCTCGAATGCTTGGAAAGGGAAAGAGTGGTCATGGCGGGTCTCCGGTACCTCAGATCAGGAACGAGGTGAGGACGAAGTCCAGCGCCAGGATGGCGATGGACGAGGCGACCACCGTGCGCGTCGTCGCATAGGCGACGCCTTCGCTGGTGGGCGGCGTGGTGTAGCCCTGAAACACCGCGATCAGGGAGACCACGATGCCGAAGGCGATGGATTTCAGCAGGACGCCGTCGACGATGTCCTTGTGGACGTCCACCGCGGCGGTCATGTTCGACCAGAACGTGCCGTTGTCGATGCCGAGCCAGGTGACGCCGACCAGGTGGCCACCGAACACGCCCATCGCGCAGAACACGATCGCGAGCAGCGGCAGCGCGATGACGCCCGCGAGGAAGCGCGGCGCGGCCACATAGGCGATGGGGTCGACCGCCATCATCTCCATGGCGTCGAGCTGGTCCGTCGCGCGCATCAGGCCGATCTCCGCGGTGACCGACGTGCCGGCGCGCCCGGCGAAGAGCAGCGCGGTCACGACCGGACCGAGTTCGCGGTAGATGGCGATGGCCACGACCGTGCCGGTGGCCGACGTGCCACCGAAGATCGATAGCACGTCGTAAAGCTGCAGCCCTAGCACCATGCCGACGAACAGGCCGCAGGTCATGACGATGGTGAGGCTCATCGCGCCGACGAACCAGATCTGCCGCACCGTCTCGCGACCGTGGCGGAAGCTGCGCGGGATCGCCGCCAGGATCGTCAGCAGGAACAGCCCGCAGGCGCCGATCTGCGCCAGGCTGCGAACGACGACGTTGTCGTTCCCGTTGCTCATGCCTTGCCTCCGGGGAAACCGAGCGCGGTGGCGTAGTCGCCCGCGGGATACTGGAACGGCACCGGGCCGTCGGCCTCGCCACCGAAGAACTGCGCGGTCCACGGCGAGCCGTCGGTGGCCAGAGTGGCCGGCGCGCCCTGCGCCACGACCTTGCCGTTGGCGATGAGGTACACGTGGTCGGCCACCTTCTGCACGGCGGCCAGCTCGTGCGCGACGAGCACGCTGGTGATGCCCAGCGTCTGGTTGAGCGTGCGGATCAGAAGCAGCACCTGGTTCAGCGCGATGGGATCGAGTCCGACGAACGGTTCGTCGTAGAGGATCAGCGCGGGGTCGAAGACGATCGCGCGCGCGAGCGCCACGCGACGCGCCATGCCGCCCGAGAGCTCGGTGGGCATGAGGCGCGCGGCGCCGCGCAGGCCCACGGCCTGCAGCTTGGTGAGCACGATGTTGCGGATCAGCTCTTCCGGCAGGCGCGTGTGCTGGCGCAGCGGGAACGCGACGTTCTCGAAGACGTCGAAATCGGTGAGCAGAGCCGAATTCTGGAACAGGTAACCGATGCGCTCGCGCAGCTCGAACAGGCGTTCGCGCGACAGCGCCGGGACGTTCTGGCCGTCGAGTTCCACGCTGCCCGCGTCGCCGCGCATCTGCCCCGTGATGTGCTTCAGCAGCGTGGTCTTGCCGGTGCCGCTGGGGCCCATGATGGCCGTGACCTTGCCTCGCGGGATGTCGAGGTCGAGGTTGTCGAAGATCGTCTTGCCGTTGAGGACGGTGGTCAGGCCGCGGATGCGGACGATGGCGTCGTCGGTCATGGTGCGAGGAGCTCCTCGATCAGCGTGGCATGGCGATGCGCCGACCACGGCGTGCGCTGGCGCACGGCGCGCACGATCGCCTGGAGGTCGCCCAGGGCGTCCTCGAAGCGGTCGTTGACGATGATGTAGTCGAACTCGTGCGCGTGGGCGATCTCCTCGCGCGAGTTGAACAGGCGGCGCTCGATCACGTCCGGCGCGTCCGAGCCGCGGCCACGAAGTCGGCGTTCCAGCTCGACGCGGGACGGCGGCAGGATGAACACGCTGACGCAGTCCGGCTTGCCCTTGCGCACCTGGCGCGCGCCCTGCCAGTCGATTTCCAGCAGGACGTCGGACCCCGTCGCCAGCTTTTCCTCCACGACCGTGCGCGACGTGCCGTAGAGGTTGCCGTGGACTTCGGCGTGCTCGAGGAAGATGCCGTCGGCGATCTCGCGCTCGAAGTCCGGGCGCTCGACGAAGAAGTAATGGCGGCCGTACTGCTCGCCGACACGCGGCGGCCGCGTGGTGTGGGAGATCGACAGGGAAATGGTCGGTTCGCGTTCGAGCAGCGCATTGACCAACGTGGATTTTCCCGCACCGGAAGGCGCGGCCACCACGAACAGGGTGCCTTCGATCATCCGCGGGTATCTCGTTGGGGGTTCATGGCTCGCTCCCGGTGGCACCGGCGCGCCGACGGGTCGGCATCGGCACGCGTCCTGTTTGTGCAAAGGGGGATTGTACCGGGTTTCGCCTATCGGCCGCCTTTCGGTCGCACCCGTCGGCTACGACGCCAGGTCGACGGGGAACGGCTCCGCTGCGCCGTCCGGCGCCGCCACGTACCGCCCCGGAGAGACGCCCACGATGCGTTTGAACGCATGGCTGAAGGCGCTTTCGGACGCGTAGCCGAGCTCCCTCGCCAGGGTCGCGACGGGCACGCCGCCCCGGCGAAGCGCGTGGACGGCCAGACGCATCCGCCATTGCGCGAGGTAGGTCAGCGGCGCCACCCCAGCGGCCGCGCGGAAACGCGAGGCGAAGACGGTCCGCGACATGGCGGCGGCCCGGGCCAGCTGTTCCAGCCGCCACGGCTGATCGGGGCGCTCGTGCATCAGCCGGAGCGCGGGCGCGAGCCGGGGATCCGCGGCGAGGCCGAGCCAGCCCGCACGGATCGGCGCGCCCGAGGCGAGATGGGCCCGCAGCAGGTGGAGGAAGAGCAGCTGCGCCAGCTGCGTGGAGGCGAGACCGGCGCCCGGGAGATCGCCCGCGCTCTCGTCCACCATCCGGTCGACGATCCAGCGCATCGCCTGCGCTTCCGGCGCGCTTCCGCGCACGTGGACCAGCGGCGGCAAGGCCTCCGCGAGCATCGCCGCATAGGCGCGGTCCACGCGGACGTGCCCTCCGATCATGAGCACGTCGTCGCCCCGACCGGCGGCCACGATGGGTGTCGTCCGGCCCGAGAACAGGACGTGCGCCTCGACCGGCGCGATCGACACGTCGCTGGCCATGACGAAGGCCTCGGGCGCGACCAGGAGGAGCACGTCGCCGGATTCGATCCGCACGGTCTCGCCGCTATCGGCCAGACGTAGCCAGAGGTCGCCGCGGACCGCGGCGAAGAACTTGAGCTTGTCCGGGGCGGGAAAGCGGATCGCCCAGTCGCCGCCGGCGGTGAAACCGCCCGAGACGACCGATTCGACGCTCGCCAGCCGGAGGATGTCCGAGATGGGATCGAAGGCCATTTCAGGACGATCGGGCATGTAAGCCGCACTTTCAAGCATTCATCGTTCGACGCGACGCACGTACGCTGGAATCGCCATCCTCGAGGAGATCCACATGCGCACCCCGCAGAGCCCCATCCATTCCGGCTTCACCGCCGCCTCCACCGCCAGCGACGTGCTCGCGGGCATCGACCTTTCCGGCAGGACCGCGATCGTCACGGGCGGCTACTCCGGCATCGGCGTCGAAACGACGCGCGCACTTCGCGCGGCCGGCGCGCGCGTCATCGTGCCCGCCCGCGATCTCGACAAGGCGGCCCGCACCCTCGCCGGCATCGACGCCGAGGTCCACCCGATGGACCTCGCGGACCCCGCCTCCATCGACGCCTTCGCGGCACGCTTCGTCGCCGGGGACGAACCGCTGCACATCCTGATCAACGGCGCCGGCATCATGGCGCCCCCGCTGACGCGCGACCGCCGCGGCTACGAAATGCAGTTCGCGACGAACCACCTTGGCCACTTCCAGCTGACCGCCCGCCTCTGGCCTGCCCTGGCCCGCGCGCAGGGCGCCCGCGTCGTCTCGGTCTCGTCGCGCGGCCACCGCTTCGCGGCCGTCGACTTCGACGATCCGCACTGCGAGCGTCGCGCGTACGATCCCTGGGTCGCGTACGGCCAGTCGAAAACCGCCAACGTGCTGTTCGCCGTCGCGCTCGACACGCGCGGACGCGATCACGGCGTGCGCGCGTTCGCGCTGCATCCGGGCGCCATCGTCACCGACCTCGCGCGGCACATGAGCCAGGACGACCTGCGCACACGCGGCGCCATCGATGACGAAGGCCGGCCGGTCGTCGATCTCGCGCGCGGCCTGAAGAGCGTGCAGCAGGGCGCGTCGACGAGCGTATGGACGGCCACGAGTCCGCGGCTCGACGGGATGGGCGGCGTGTACTGCGAGGACAACGACATCTCGCCGATCCTGACCGACGCCGACGCCACGATCGGCAATCTCAGCGAGGACGTCGGGGTGCGGCCCTGGGCGATCGATCCCGACGGCGCGGAGCGGCTCTGGACGCTGAGCGAGGCGCTCACCGGCGTGACGTTCCTCTCACCTCACCGCGAGATCGCATAGATACAAGTGAAAGCATCATCACGCGAAAACGACGGCTTAATACGATCGGGAGCATCGTGGTATCCGCTCCGTGGCGCGGACGCCGCGGAGTCCACCCGGCCCATCGATCTACGCTCACGGAGGTGCTTCCCCCCGCTTTCCGTGAGGACGCGAGTACCGGCTCGCCCCACCGGCTTTGCGCACGCCTTTCGTGCGACCGAGGCATGGTCATGTATGTCGCCGATTCACTCAACGCACTAACGTTCTTCCCGCACCAGGTGCACTTCGAAACCGTGCGCGATGCGGACAACGCCCGCCGGCACAACTGGTCGCCGGGCTATTACGAGGACCCTGACATCTCTCTCGAGCATCGCGTCGGCAGCGCGGCCGGCGTGGCGGCCGCCGCGCCGCCACTCGAAGCGATGGAGAAGGGACAGCCCATCGACGGCGAGCTCGACGCCGTTCCCGCGTAAGCGGGCTCGCGGCACCGCAGCCGTTACGGCGAGGGGCGAGCTCCCGGCCCCCGATAAACCACCCCACCCTTCATCACGAACGCGACCTGCGCCAGCGACCCCACGTCCCTGGTCGGGTCGCCCTGCACGGCGATGATGTCCGCGTCGAGCCCAGGCTTCAGCTGGCCGATGCGATCCTGCTGGCGCAGCACCTTCGCGTCGACCGCGGTCGCGGCGAGCAGGGCCCGCGCCGGCGACATGCCGTCGCGCACCATCCACTCCAGTTCCTTGTAGTTGGCGCCGTGCGTGAACACGCCGACATCGCTGCCATTGCCGATGGTGACGCCCGCCTCCATCGCGAGCCGGAACGCACGCGCGGCCTTCTGCATCGCCTCCGTCGGCGGCTGGCCGGGTTTCCAGCCACCGAAGTATTCCGCGTACGCGGCGCTGGCCTCGAGCGTGGGCATGAAGGCCACGCCGTGCTTCTTCATGAGCGCGAACACCTCGGCGGTGCCGTCGTAACCGTGCTCGATCGTGTCCACGCCCGCCATGACGGCGCGTCGCATGCCCTCGGGCGTGCTCGAATGCACGGCCACGGGCAGGCCCAGCGCGTGGGCCGTCTCGACGGCGACGTTCAGTTCCTCCTGGCTCAACGTCGGAGACGATCCCTTCGCCTTGCCGCAGTGATAGTCGGCGTAAAGCTTGATCCAGTCCGCGCCGTGGGCCGCCTGATCGCGCACCGCGTCGATCATCTGCGCGGTCCCGCTGACCGGCGCCGCGCCCTGCGGAAGGTCGATGTCGTCGCGAAAGCCCAGCGGTCCGGGCCCGTAGCAATGACCCGCGACGATCGCGCGTGTGGCGACGAAGAGACGCGGGCCGGGGATCAGCCCCGTGTCGATCGCATGCTGCACGTCGACATCCGCGTATCCCGCGCCTTCCGTGCCGAGATCCCGCAGCGTCGTGAATCCGCTCATCAGGGTGTCGCGCGCGTGCTTCACCGCCTGCACGGTGCGGAACGCGAGCGTCTCCTTCAGCACCTGGTCGTTCCAGAGCGTCTCGTTGTACGGATGCAGGAAGAGGTGCGAGTGCGCGTCGATCAGGCCCGGCAGCAACGTCGCGCCCGGCAGGTCCACCGTCTGCGCGCCCGACGGCACGGCGACCTTCGCCGCCGGTCCGACATCGACGATCTTCCCGCCCCGCACGAGCACCACCCAGCCGTCGTGCGCTTCTTCGCTGCGTGCGTCGAACACGCGGTCGGCCTTGAGCAGATATGTCGCCGCGTCCTCGGCCATGGCCGACGCGCAGAACGCCATGGCACAGGCCGCGAACAGTTTCCGCCAACCCGTCATCGTTCTCCCCTCGATAAGTCATGCATGCCGGCCATCGATGATCGACACGTCCGGCAGGCACACGCCATCACTCCCCCGGATGGTACGTCCGCTCGACGTGCCCTTCGCGTTCGTCCGGCCAGAAGTACACCGGGCGCAGATGGCCCGTCGTATAGCGCTCGGCTTCGTCGTTGAAATGCTTCGATGCCGGGTCGCCACTCTCCCCACCCGCGGTGATCGCGCGGGCGCGCACCCGGTCGCCGAATTCGACCACCGCGACGAAGCTGTTGCCGCTGGTGCCGTAGTAGCGCTTCGTTCCCGGCCAGCGATGCGCGCCGAACGAGGCCAGCGAGCCCCAGCGCGACGACGTGAACGGCACGGGGATGCTCGGCTTCGCATCGTCGAAGCGCTGCCTGATGGCACCGTCGACGCGCTGGAAGCGGTTGACCTCACCCCACGGTACGCCCCAGCTGCCGAAATCCTTCTCCAGCCGGTCGGCCGCTTCGGCAAGCGCGTCGAGCCGCGCCTTCGGCCCGGCCTTCCCGGCCATGACGTCGTAGACCGACAGACCTTCCTCGTTGTCGAGCTTGCTCGCCTTGTCCCACAGGATGTCGCCCCAGAAGACGGCGAGCGACGTGGGCATCGACGCGATGCCCCAGCGGTAGTCCCAGTGGCGCAGCAGGCCGACGGGGCCGGCGAGCCTGCCCTTCAGCGGATCGGACGCGGGCAGCGCGTCGTAGTCGGCGATGAGGATCGGCAGCTGGCGTGCGAACGCCGGCAGGAACGGATCGAACGCCGCGTCGATCAGCGACGCCAGCGTGAAGTCGCGGCGCCCCGTGAGGACGCGCGTCGCGTGCAGGCCGCGCGGATTCTCGCCCACCGCGTCCATGTAACGGGGATAGTCCGATGCCTTCGGACTATCCGGGCCCGCCGCCCACCATGGGCCGTCGTTGGTGTTGAAGATCCAGCCGGTCGGTGGATTGAACAGTCGCGGCGCAGCGTCCAGCGGCAGCAGTCCTTGCCAGTCGGCCGCGGGATCGCTGCCGTCGACCGGCTTCGTATAGTCGAAGCGGTCGTCGCGCTTCGGAATGAACTGTGGATGCAGGTACGCGATGTTGCCCTTGTCGTCCGCGTAGATGGTGTTGTTCGACGAGTTCGCCTTGAGCGCCGCGACCTTCATGTACGCCGCGTAATCGTTCGCTTTCGTGCGCAGCCAGCTCTGCTGCAGTGCCGCCAGCGGCCTGTTCATGAGGGCGATGGCGATCCACTTGCCGCCCTCGTCGCGGATCACCGGGCCGTGGTGCGTGCCGTACGCCGTGAAGCGCCGCTCGGCACAGGTGCCGTCGTCGGCGCGCACGCTCAGGGCGACCTCCCGCGACGTGACGGGACGCCAGCGATCCCCATGGCGATAGACGAGGCGACCGTCGCGGCGCTCGACGGTTGCGGCGAACTCGTCCACGGCATCGAGCGTCGTCGACGTATGCATCCACCCGACGTGGCGGTTGAAGCCCTGGTAGATGAAGAACTGCCCCCACGTCACCGCGCCATAGGCGTCGAGCCCCTCGTCACTCGACATCTGCAGCTCGGAGCGGAAGAAGAACGACGTGTGCGGATTGATGAGCAGCAGCGCATGCCCATCCACGGTCAGCTTCGGTGCGATGGCGATGCCGTTCGAACCGGTCGGCTCCGCCCAGCTCGACGGCGGCACGAACTGCGCGAGCGCACCGGCCGGGTCCTTGCCGTAGAAGGCCTGCAGCTTCGCGGTGGACACGCGCTCGATGTCTCCGCCGATGCTGCCTTCGCTGAAACTGAGCGCCATCCAGGGTTCGAAACGGCGAATGACACGCGGATGCGTTTCAGGATGCGTGGCGAGGTAGTGGTTGAGCCCATCGGCCCACGCGTCCATCAGACGCTTCAGCCATGCCGGGCTGCGCGCGTAGTCGCGCTTGAGCTCGTCGGGGTCGATGAAGAGCCGCTGGCGCAGATCCTGCCAGAGAGCGGATTCGCCTTCCGCCTCCGCCAGCCGGCCGAGCGCGACGAGATAGTTGGTCTCGACGCGGTTGAAGTCGTCTTCCGCCTGGGCGTACGCCATGCCGAAGACCGCGTCCGCATCCGTTCGGCCATGCACGTGCGCGATGCCCCAGTCGTCGCGCACGATGGTCACCGCCTGCGCCTCGCGCTTCAATCGCGCAGCATCGTTCGCGGCGTTCGCGGCATGCGCGACGAGCAACCCGAAGGCCGCGGCGGTGACAAGCACGGTCGTACGCATCGACATCCCCCGTTGGCGTCAGCCCCCTATCCTACTCAACGCCCGCACCGTTTGCCTTCGCCGGCGCGCGCGGCGGGGCGCGCCATCAGCCGCCCGGATGCGCCAGCGCGTAGTCGATCGCCGCGCGCACCGCCGCCACCTGCGCGTCGTTGCACTGTCGCGGCGTCGCACGCGGGCTGTCGGGATAGACCTCGGTCGTCGTCACGTAACGCGCGTTTGTGATACCCGCACACAGGCCGAGTGCTTTCAGGTCGTACTCGATCACGCCCGGCGCGACGACCGGGGAACCGATGATCTCGCCGTTCGCGTCGGCAGGCGCGATGTGCGTCACCTGCGCCACCGCCTCGATCACCGCCTTCTGGAACGCGGGCCGCGGGTTCGCGGTGTCGTCGACCAGGTAGAAGCCGTCCGGAATCTCCCCCGGCTCGTACGCCTTGCCGTCGCGCGCGGCGAGCGCCGGCCGGAATTCGGACTCGTCGGAATCGGTGGTCTCGTGCAGGTCGATGTGCATCAGCACGACCTCGCGCAACGGTGCCAGCAACGCGACCAGCGCGGCCGACTCCTGCGACGGGCTTCCCTGGCGAAAATTGCGGTTGGGGTCGATGGCGTCGGGGTTCCAGCGATGGATGCGCTCGTACGCCCAGGGGCTCACGCACGGCACGACCAGCACGTTCGCGCGGCCGTCGTAGTCACGGCCATGATCGGCAAGGAACTGCAGCGCGCCATGCACGCCGCTCGTCTCGTAGCCGTGCACGCCACCGGTCACCACCATCGTCGGCAGCGCGTCGTTCCAGCCGCGGCTACGCACCGCGAGGAACGGGTAGCGCGTGCCGTCGTAGGTCACCGAGCCGTATTCCACGACGTCGAAGTCGCGCCGCATCGGCTCGATGGCGGCCACCACGTCGTCGGCATGGCTGCGCCGCTTGTGCTGCAGCGCCCGCCACGCCGCGATGTCCGCGGGGCTCCAGGGCTTTCCGGGTGTGCCGATCGGGTACGGGGCGTGCGGGGTCATGGCGGCTCGCTGGGTTCGGGATCGCCGCGCACTTTAGCATCCGCGCCCCAGCGGCCCCAGCGGATCAGAACGCGTAACTGATCATCAGCCGGTTGTTCGTCCACGACCGGTTGCCCGGGTTGAGGTTGTTGGTGCCGCCGACGGTGTGCTCCCAGCGGTCCCGAAGCTGGAGCCCCTTCAGCACGTTGTCGAGCTTCCAGATGACGTCCATGTACAGGTTGTGGCTGACGCCGCGCAGCACGGTGTCGTAGCGCGCGTACGCCGCCGCGACCACGAGATCGTCGTGCAGCATCGCGTACTGCGCCCTCGCCTTCCAAGCGGTGCCCGGGCCCAGTTCCACGAGACCGCGCAGCATGGATGTCGTGTAGAGCGGGTCCGTCGCGTAGCTGTTCGTATAGGGCGAGATGATCGCGCCGGCACCGGTCGCGTTGCGGTCGCTGTCGAGCTTGTTGTACGCGACGTCGAACTTCGCCTTGCCCACACCCACGCCGGCGTCCACGCCCCAGGCGGACGCGTCGACGCGCTCGCCCGCCACGCCGGTGATCGGCGTGTGCGTGCCGACGAGGACGTTGCCCGAGCCGCTGGTCTCGCGGACGACTTGCGCACCGAGGAACGGCTTGAACGCGCCCACGGCGGCGAACGTGTACGTGCCATCCACGTAGCCCATCCGACCGAAATGCTCGAAGTCGTAGTACCAGGCCTGCGCCTTGAACGCTTTGGAGGTGTAGGTGCCACCGAGTGCCGTGGTGCCGTCCTGCGAGCGTGCGGACCGCGGAAGGGCGCCGTTGTTTCCGTACATGCTGTCGCCGTGGTACGTCGACGGGTAATAGACGTCATCGTCGTTGTAGCCCTCCGACGTGCGGCTCTTCCAGCGCAGCGTGCGGATCGCATAGATGTCCCAGCCCTTCGCCGGCCGGAAGTCCACCATCGCGCCCTGGTACGACGCGGGGACCACGCGCGAATCGGACTGCCCCATCCACGGCGTGTTGAGGTACTGGTCGCCCGCGCGCACCGTCACCCACGGATTCGCGTATTCGACGAAGGCCTGCGTGAAGCCGTCGATGGTGTTGCCCGGCCCCATCAGCGACGTATCGATACGCCCGGTGTCGTGCGACTGCGTGCCGAACGAATGCGCGGAGAACCCGGTGGCGACCGCGCTGAATCCGCCGACGCTTCCGCTACGCACCGTGAGCAGGCCCGTCAGCGAGTTGGCGAACTGGTCCTTGGTCGACGGGTTGTCGTAGTCGCGATCGAAGCGGTACAGCCTGAGCTCGCCGTTGATCTTCGCGTCGCGGAAGAAGTCGTCGGCATGAGCGCCCGCCACGACGCCGGCGAGCAAGGCCGTCGCGATGAGTGCGCGGCGCATCAGAGAACCCCCAGGGCGAGGTGACGATCGGCCATGGCGGCCGCTGCGGCGTCGCGATGCGCGCCGATGAAGGAAGATGGCATGAGGCAACGTGTTCCCGTTCGTAAGAAACCCGGCGCGTGGCCGGGCCAAGGGTCAGGCGGTAGTCTGCACCGGAAACAAGGATACGCCATTGGAGCGAATTGCCGCGATTAGCGGATGACTGACTTGCGCACGAGCGTGTCGAACGCCGCGGCCGTCTGCTCGTCACTGAAGTCGCAGTGCCCGTCGCCCACCGGATCGAGCACGGTCAGCCACCGTCCGCTCCCCGCGGCCTTGATCTGCGCCGGATACACGCCATGGAATCGTGCGGGGATGGTCGGATCGAACGTGTTCCACTGCATCACGAGCGGGGTATCGATGCGGCCCGTGAGGGTGACGTTTTCCTTCGCATAGGCGGCCGCCTTCGGCGAGGCGGCATAGCGGCGCGCCTTGCGGTTGACCGCCGCGTCATCGCCGAAGCCTGCGTACACATCCTTGCGATTGTCGACGGGCATGCCGCCCGCGCGTCGTTCGATCTCGCGCAGCCCGAGGTAGTACAAGGCCAGCGTCGGCAGCGTTTCCGGCCGCTCCTCGAGACGCCGTGCGAGCACGGCAGCCTCGTTCGGATGCTTTTCCAGCGCGCTGGCGATGACGCCCGGGTCGATCGCCGGCGGCGAACCGGGTGCGGCGAGGTCGGGGATCACGCCCGGAATCAACGCGTCGAACGCGACCAGCGGCTCGACGATCCCTTCGCAAGAAATTCCGGCGTCGACACCGTCAACCCGCAGGTGATCATCGCGCCCGTGTAAGCGCGCGGATGGCGCTCGATGCTCGCGGCGACCGCGAGTCCACCCAGCGAGAACCCGTAGAGATAGGTGTGCGCCGGACGCACGTATGTCTTCGCGAAGTACTGGCGGAGACGCTCCGTGTCGGCGACGGCGTCGCTCACCGCCCAGCCCTGCGACGCGTACTGGCTCTGGGCCACCGCGAAACCCTTCCTCAGGAACACCGGCGTCGCATCCGCGGCCGCCATCGGCGTCGAGACGGGAGCCCCCACGGGCTGGTAGCCATGCATCAGCATGACGAGGTCGCCGTTCCAGTTCGGCGGCACATCGATGCGGTAGGACGCTCCGTTCAACGTACCGCTGTAGGTGCCTTGTGCGGGCTCAGCCGCATGGAGCGGCCATGGTGCGACGACGCTGCAGGCGAAGCCGATCATCGCCATGCGGGTTGAACGTCGCCATGCTGCAGGGACCATCACGTCGCTCCGGTCGTGAAAACAGAGGCATTAAGCACCATCCACCTGATACTGGGAAGCCCGACGCCAACGCATCTGGAACTTCGGAACCAACACGGACCCGAGCCATGCCGTGCCGGGAGTCATGGTGGACACCGCCTCGCAGGCTTGGCTAGGCTGCCACCCTTCGGCAGCCCAGGGAGGAAACGCATGTCCGTTAACCGCATTCTCGTCGTCTATTCCGGCGTTCTGACCGCGGCCATCGCGGTCGTGCTGCTCTCCGGTTTCGCGAAGCACGCCAGCACCTCCTTCGATGAAATCGATGTGCAGCGGATCAACATTCGCGAGCCCGATGGCACGCTCCGGATGGTGGTGGCGAACAGCGCACGCCTCCCTGGCGTCATCGTCAAGGGCACCGAACAGCCCAAGGTGGACCGGCCTCAGGCCGGCATGATCTTCCTCAACGACGAGGGCTCCGAGAACGGCGGCCTCATCTTCGGCGGGAAGCATAACGACAAGGGCGAGGTGGTCGACGCGGGCGGCAGCCTTTCGTTCGATCGCTACAACGCGAACCAGGTCGTCCAGCTCATCGGCGTGGACGATAAGGACAACCACTTCGCCGGGCTCTCGGTCACCGACAGCGTCGAGCACGCGCGAAGCACGCGACGTATCTGGGTGGGGCGTGACGACGATGGCACCGCCACCTTGTCGATGAGGGATGGCGCCGGAAAAGAGAGGATCCAGATGAAGGTGCCAGCCGATGGGACGCCGGTCATCAACTTCCTCGACGGAAACGGCAAAGTGCAGAAGACCATCGCCGGCGCCGATTCCGCATCATCCCGATAGATGCCGATTCCGACGGGGGCGTCGGATGCCGCCTCCCGTCACTCGATGTTCTGCACCTGCTCGCGCATCTGTTCGATCAGCACCTTCAGTTCGACCGCGGCGTTGGTGGTGCGCGAGTCGACCGACTTGGAACCGAGCGTGTTCGCCTCGCGATTGAATTCCTGCATGAGGAAGTCGAGGCGACGGCCGATCGGTTCCTTCAGGGCGAGGACGCGGCGGGCCTCGGCGATGTGGGTGCTCAGGCGATCGAGTTCCTCGTCGACGTCGATGCGCGTGATCTGCAGCACCAGTTCCTGCTCGAGGCGGCCCGGTTCCACCGGCTGACGCACGTCGGCCAGACGGGCTTCGAGGCGGGCGCGCAGGGCCGTCCGGATCTCGGGGAGCCAGCCGCGCACGTCGCCCACGATCTTCTCGATGCCGTCCAGGCGGTCGCGCAGGATTTCGCCGAGCTTCTCGCCCTCGCGGCCGCGCGTGTCGCCGAGGACGGCCAGCGCGCGGTCGAGGACGTCGAGCAGCGCGCCCTGGAGCGCGTCCGCGTCGGTCTCGGGCTGCTGCATGACGCCCGGGAAGCGCAGCAGTTCCGTGAACTCGATGCGCATGCGCGGGAAGCGCTGCTCGAGGTCCAGCGCCAGTTCGGAGAGGCGGGAGAGCACGCTGCCGTTTATGCGCAGACCTTCGCCGGCGCCCGCGTCGGCGCGGAGGCGGACGGTGACGTCGACCTTGCCGCGCGACAGGCGCTGGGCGATCCGCTCGCGCAACGCGCTCTCGAAGCCGCGCATTTCCTCGGGCAGCCGGGGGCTGATCTCGAGGTAGCGGTGGTTGACCGTGCGCACCTCGCAGGTCAGCGTGCCGGACGGGCCCGCGCTGTCGGCGGAAGCGTAGGCGGTCATGCTGCGGATCATCGTTGGCCCCGGTGGCGCGTTGAGGAAAGGTCGCAATGGTAAACTGACCCACCGCCCGTGCCCAACTCAGGCCCCCACATGACCTTTTCCCGTCCGAGCGGCCGCGCCGCCGACCAGCTGCGCCCCGTCAGCATCGAACGCCACTACACCCGCCATGCGGAAGGCTCCGTGCTCGTGTCCTTCGGCGACACGAAGGTGCTGTGCACCGCCTCGATCGAGGAGCGCGTCCCGCCGTGGCTGCGCGGCAAGGGCGAGGGCTGGGTCACGGCCGAGTACGGCATGCTGCCCCGCGCGACCACCGATCGCACGCAGCGCGAAGCCGCGCGCGGCGGCCAGGGCGGTCGCACCATGGAGATCCAGCGACTGATCGGCCGCTCGCTGCGCGCCTGCGTCGATCGCGCCGCCCTCGGCGAGCGCGTGATCACCCTCGACTGCGACGTGATCCAGGCCGACGGCGGCACGCGCACCGCGGCCATCACCGGCGCCTATGTCGCGCTGGTCGACGCCGTCGCGACGCTGACGAAGCGCAACGCCGTCAAGCGCAACCCGATCCTCGGCGCGATCGCCGCGGTGTCCGTCGGCGTCTACAACGGCGTGCCGGTGCTCGACCTCGACTACGCCGAAGACTCCAACTGCGATACCGACATGAACGTCGTCATGAACGACGGCGGCGGCTTCATCGAGGTGCAGGGAACGGCCGAAGGCCACGCCTTCCGCCGCGAGGAGATGAACGCGATGCTCGATCTCGCCGCGAAGGGCATCGCCGACCTGGTGCATGCGCAGCGCGCCGCGCTGGAGGCCACGCCGTGAGCGAGATCCGTGCCGCCAGCGCCGACGACCTCGAGGCCATCGTCGCCGTCCACAAGGCCGCGTTCGGTCGCGATGCCGAGGCAGACCTGGTGCGGCGGCTCGTCGCCGCGGGTCGTGACGCGATCTCGCTCGTGGCCGTGGACGACGGCGACGCGGTGATCGGTCACGTCCTGTTCTCGCCCGTCAGCATCGAAGAAGGCGACGACGGCAACGCGCTCGGCCTCGCGCCCGTCGCCGTCCTGCCCGAGCACCAGCGCCTGGGCATCGGTCACGCGTTGATCGAGGAAGGCATCGGCGCGTGCTTCGTGCGCGACGCGAAGGCGATCTTCGTGCTCGGTTCGCCGGCGTACTACACGCAGTTCGGCTTCACGAAGGCCTCGGCGCACGGCCTGTTCGATACCTACGACGGCGGCAACGCCTTCCAGGTGCTGCCCCTCACCGTCGACGGACTTGCCGGTTACAAGGGCTGCGTGCGTTACGCGCCCGAATTCGCTACCGGGAATCCCTAGAACGCCATGCGCATCGTCCTCGCCTCCGGCAACGCCGGCAAAGTGATCGAACTCGAGCAACTGCTCCAAGGCACCGGCGTGCAACTCGTCGCGCAGACGTCGCTCGGCGTCACGGACGCCGACGAGACGGGTCTGACGTTCGTGGAGAACGCCCTGATCAAGGCGCGCCACGCGGCACGCGCCACGGGTCTGCCCGCGCTGGCGGATGACTCGGGCATCTGCGTGGACGCGCTCGACGGCGCGCCCGGACTCTATGCCGCCCGCTATGCAGGCACGCACGGCGACAGCGCCGCCAACAACGCGAAGCTCCTGCGCGAACTCGACGGCGTGCCGCCCGAAAAGCGCGGCGCGTATTTCATCGCCGTGCTCGTCCTGCTGCGTCATGCCGACGATCCGGCGCCGCTGATCGCGGAAGGCCGCTGGTACGGCCGCATCCTGGAAGCGCCGCGGGGCGAAGGCGGCTTCGGCTACGACCCGCTGTTCCTGCCCGACGGGCACGACGTCTCGGCGGCGGAGCTCGACTTCGCGTTGAAGAACCGCCTCAGCCACCGGGGCCAGGCGCTCGAACGGCTCAAGGCGCGCCTCGCCGGATCCGTATGACTCTCGTCCCGCCGCCGCTGTCCCTGTACGTCCACATGCCGTGGTGCGTGCGCAAGTGTCCGTATTGCGACTTCAATTCGCACGGCGTGCGGGGCGGTACGCCCGACTATGCATCCTACGTGGATGTCCTGCTAGCCGATCTCGACGCCGATCTCCGCGACTTCGGCGCCGCGATGCATGGCCGGCGGATCGAGACGGTGTTCTTCGGCGGCGGCACGCCGAGCCTCTTCTCTCCGGAACTGGTGGGACGTTTCCTCGACGGCGCGCGGGAGCGGCTGGCCTTCGCGACGGATGCCGAAGTCACGCTCGAAACGAACCCGGGCACCGTCGAGCACGGCCGTTTCGACGGCTACCTCGCGGCCGGCGTGAACCGCATTTCCTTCGGAGTGCAGAGCTTCGACGACGACAAGCTGCGCCGGCTCGGTCGCATCCACTCGTCGAACGAGGCGGCGGACGCCGTCCGGCAGGCGCAGGACGCGGGCATCGACAACATCAACATCGACCTGATGTACGCCCTGCCGGAGCAGACGCTCGAAGGCGCCCTCGACGACGTCGATCGCGCCATCGCGCTGTCACCCACCCATGTATCGCATTATCAGCTGACGCTCGAGCCGAACACCGCGTTCGCCGCGAACCCGCCGCCGCTGCCGGACGACGACGCGGCGTGGGCGATCCAGGAAGCCTGCGAGGCCCGTCTCGCCGAGGCGGGTTACGGGCAGTACGAAGTCTCCGCCTATGCCCGGCCGGGACGCCGCTGCGAACACAACCTCAACTATTGGCGGTTCGGCGACTACCTCGGCATCGGCGCGGGCGCGCACGGCAAGATCAGCGACGCCACCGGCGTGCGCCGGCGCTGGAAGACCCGCCTCCCCGCCGCGTATCTCGCCAGCGCCGGACAGCCGGCGCGCATCGGTGGCGATGGTCTTGTCGCGGCCGCCGACCTGCCATTCGAATACATGCTCAACGCCCTGCGCCTCATCGACGGCGTGCCCGCGACCGATTTCGCGGAGCGCACCGGCCTGCCCGCCGGATCGATCGCCGCGGCGCGCGCGGCCTGCATCGAGCGCGGCTGGCTGGTGGACGACGAGACCCTGCTGAAGACCACCCCGCTCGGCCAGCGCTTCCTCAACGACGTCATCGAAGCCTTCATGGCCTGAGCGGCGCGGTCGGCTGCGGAAATTCTCAGGGACTGCGAAGCGCCCCAAAGCGAGCCGCCGTCCGGCGGCGTCCGGAAGATCGCGCCACGTCACGTATGACGTGCTGAATATATCGGCCATTCATCGCCCGATGGCGACACTCCGCGCCTTTTCTGCACGGAGCGCAGAGGCATGGAAAGCAAGACGAAGTTGGCATCGGCACTGATGCTCGCGGTACCGACGCTCGTCGGCGGCGCGTACCTGTCGGGCACGATCGCGATCAAGCTGGTGGACCTTGCGACACCGCTGACGATCGACCTGTGGTGGCGCTGCCTCGAGGCGCTCGACGATCCGTCCTTCGCGCCGCACACGTTGCGGATCAAGGGATCGGTCTTCACCGGGTTCGCCGTACCCATCCTCGGCTGGGGCGCCGTGGTGCTGCGCATGTGCCGGCGCCCGCCCGAAGCCGCCCACGGCGACGCGCGATTCGCCACGCTTGCCGAACTGCGCCGCGCGGGCCTGCTCACGCGACGGCCCGAAAGCATCCTCATCGGCGCCTCCGGCAGGCACCGCCTCTGGCTGAGCGGCGCGCAGCACGTCATCGTCATCAGCCCGACGCGCTCGGGCAAAACCACCAGCATCGCGATCCCCGTGCTGATGACCTACGAGCATTCGATGGTCGTCCTCGACGTGAAGGGCGAGCTCCACCGGACCACGAGCGGATGCCGCAAGGCGCTCGGCCAGAAGGTGTTCGTGTGGGCCCCCTACGACGAGGCCGGCCGCACGGATCGCTTCAATCCCATGACCCCGCTCGCCTCCATGGACCCGGCGAAACGCATCGGCGAACTGCAGACCATCGCCGCCATCCTCTATCCCGACGACGGCGGTCGCGATCCGTTCTGGAGCGCACAGAGCCGCGCAGCATTCGTGGCCTTCGGCTCTTACCTGTTCGAGGCGTGGGACCACGGCCTCCGGGAGATGACGCAGGCCGGCCTACCCGCCGAGGCAAGGCCGCAACCCAACACCTCGACCGACTTCCCGAGCTTCGAGCGCATCCTCGGATTCTCCAGCGGCACGCAGGCGATGGGGACGCAGGCGCTGCTGAAATCCATCGTCGGCGACGCGTCGCTCCCGTGGGTCAGCAGGCAGACCAGGACGGTGTTCACCAACCTCGCAGGCCTCGCCGAGGACACGTTCTCGTCGGTGATCGCGACCATGCAGGCGCCGTTGCAGCAGTTCCTCAGTCCCATCCTCGCCGCAGCCACCAACGCGACCGACTTCGACGTGGACCGCTTCCGGCGCGAGCCGACGACGCTATACGTCGTCATCCCTACGCACAAGCTCGACGAGAGCGCCAAGCTGCTCAACATCTTCTTCAGCGCGCTCATCGGCCGCAACCTCGGCAAGCAGCTGGGCGAGGAGCCCGACCTGAAGTACCAGATGCTGATGCTCATGGACGAGTTCACCGCCATGGGCCGTGTCGACGTGTGGTCGAAGCGCATCTCGATTTCGGCGAGCTACGGCGTGCGCGACCTCTGCATCGTGCAGAGTCGGGCGCAGCTTCGCTCGACCTATGGCGACCACGACGCGCAGAACTTCATCACCAACCACGGCGCGCAGGTCGTCTTCGCGCCCCGCGAGCAGAGCGACGCGAACGAATACAGCGAGATGCTCGGCTACCGAACCCAGCGCCAGACGCAACGAAGCGTCAGCCGCGGCGGTAGCGGCCACCAGGTATCGACCAGCCACCAGGACGAACGCCGCGCCCTGATGCTGCCCCAGGAGATCAAGGAACTGCCCGCCGACGAGGAGCTGATCTTCTACGAAGGCTGCAAACCCATCCGCGCCCGCAAGAACTGGTTCTTCAAGGACAAGGGATTCAAGGCGCTAGCGGCGCTGCCGCCCACGTCGGTGTCGGCGAAGCCAGCCGCGATCGCGGCAGCACCGCCGCCAGCTGCGCCCAGCGCGACAGGCAAGCTGAAACACGCACTCGCGGCATAGATGCGACACAGGGCACGTCGACGATGTCTTCGCGGACGTGCTGAAGGCACTGCATCTCGACGATGCGAACTGAAGATCCGCCGCACAGCACCCGGGCGAATGCCCTCCACATCTGCATGGAAAGCAGTCGATGAACCAAGAGAAGCAAGACGACGACCGATCGACCGGACCCGACGAGCGGTGGGTGGCCAGCATGCGGGCCTGGGAGGCCATGAGGTCCCCCTGGGCAAAGGAGCGCCCGGCTTTCGTACGCTGCTATGTCTGCCACCCCGAAAACGACGAGATCGATCCGGAAGACGGCTTGAGGCCGTCGCAACTGCGGCCGATCCATAAATGCACGTACGTCGATCCGGGGCAGGAACAGTACCTGCGCGCCACGGCCGAGCAGTTGCGCGAGAAGAAGGATGAGGACGTGCACGAGTGGCCGGAGCCTGGTTACGACTTCGCGACCGGGTTGCGACGCAAGCCGATGTCGCGCACGCGGCCCGACCTGAGAATCCCACTCCATGAAGAGCCTATCGAGGATGATGCGATGAAACGACGGAAGATGGCGATGGCCGCGGTTTTGGTGGCCGGGGCGGCAATGCCGGCGGCAAGCATGCACGTACAAACGAAGCAGCCAGCCACTGAAGCGGTTGTGTCGAAGAAAACTGTCGCCGAGCCGGTGTGGCCGAACAACGGCATCGCCCAGCGCGAGGTCGGCAACGGTGAGGAGTGGGCGGAAAACTTCATCGTCGAACATGTCGACGGCAAGTGGACGGCGTGGGCGGTTGCGCGTCCGGCATACGGGGAAACCAAAGGTAAGGCGCTCGACTTCTTCACCGGCGAAGTCCTTGAAGTGACGGGTGAACTCGGCGAGCAGTACATCGACTCCTTCGTCGATGCGAAAGGGGTCGAGCATAAGGACACGTCCGATAAATATTTCTACTTTAAGGATGGAAGGCCAGGCGGCGCGGCCGGGAAGAATATCGACTTCAGCTCACCGACGATCGAGGTATCCCGTGGTCCCAAGCAGTCGGTTTGGCTAAATACCTATCAGCGCAGAACCGAAGACCATTCCAAGGTGATCTGGAGCAAGGTGCCTATGTACCGATGCGCCTCGTGCCCGGATGACGATTGGGCGTCATTACTCAGTACCGCCATCGAACTTCGCGACGGCACCATGCTGATTTCGGCAGGGAAATACGTATTCCGCGTGCGTACGGACGACCTCAGTCCGGTCGGCGAAGCCCCTGCGTTGCATATATTCGAGGAATCCGAGGTTCAGCGCGCAATCGATGACGCCAAAGCGCTTCAGGTACAGGACGTCCTCGGGCACGTACTGAAGGCTTTGCGTCTGGATTGATGCGCTTAAAAAACAAAAAGGATTGGAGACATGGCTGGTCGTAAAGCGCTCAACGCGCAAGAACTGCGAGCCATCGCGTACTTCGCGGTGGGCGTGGCATCGGAGGGTACGCTTCGCGAAAAGGACGTCGCTGCCACGCTGTCGTTTGCGGGAACTAGAGTCAATGGGAAAATGGATCCGATGGGCAATAGTGGATTGTCGATCGGAACCTTGCAGAAGGACCTTGGGCAAGATAAGAAAAAAACCGCAAGGGAAATGGTGGCGGCTTATCGAGAGTGGGCGGCGCGATCGCCCGACTGGCCGGACCTCAGCGATGCCGATGTTGTCGCGTCCGTCGCGGATCTATCCCGAAACGGCAGGGCGATCAGAGATCAGGGCGGCCGAGATATCGATCCGTCGCTCCAGAACCAGCTGAGTGCATTTCTCGCCTCGAAAGATGGGCGCAATTTTGTGCACGCGCGTGATGTCGATCAGGTCGAGCACATTCGTACGCACGCTCTCGTCGAGATTGTCGATTCGGTGGCCTATAAGAACGCGACAGTGGATGAGCAAATCATCATCGCAACGATCGTGGCAAAAGCCTTCAATCAGAACCAAACCGCGGGCAAAGGTCTTTACAGCGCGATGAAGGCACCTCACGCCCGTGACAGATCGCTCGACACTCTCGATGATGTTCTGTCCTATGCCGAATCGCATCACAAGAGGTACCTGGCCTCCGGTCGCGAACACGCCCTCGTCGGCGCGAAAGTCTTCACTCGCCTGCACAACGCCGACGAGAACAGCCCGATCGGCCGCGCATGGCGAGAAGTGCTCGCCAATCCACTGGTCCGGCCCACGGAGATCGGTGCCGCCCCGGACCGACCCGACCTCGCCGCGCACTACACGCTGATCAAGAACCTCTTCCATGCGCCCAAGCAGGCCATGGCTTTTCTCGACGCGCTGGAACAGGGGCGCCCCTACCACGAGGGCAAGATCACCGGTACGGGCTTCTACACCGACGGAACCCAGTTCGTGCAGTGGAACGCCGACGGCAAGGGCGTGACCTTCGTCGAAGGTCAATGGGCGACCGTCTCTCGCGATGAGCTCGGGCTGACGCGTGCGCGGGACGGTTCGGTCGATCTCGCGAGGGTGGTCGAGGGCGAGGGGCAGCCGTTGCTGCATGTCGAGCCTGCCGTGCGCAGTGTCGCGGCGGCGGCCGTGGAGCGGGCGCTGCGACCGGGTGTCCGGGGCGACGACGTGCGGCAGTTGCAGGAACAGCTCATGCGATTGGGT
Organism: Luteibacter sp. UNC138MFCol5.1; assembly: GCF_900110505.1. Classification (GTDB taxonomy): domain Bacteria; phylum Pseudomonadota; class Gammaproteobacteria; order Xanthomonadales; family Rhodanobacteraceae; genus Luteibacter. The sequence continues at coordinate 784,480 of NZ_FODZ01000001.1, read as the reverse complement.
TACTCCGACGCGCAGGGACGCCCGTTGCGGGCGGATGGCGACTACGGTCCGGGAACGCAGGCGGCGGTACGCGCCTTCCAGCGGGAGCACGACCTCGTCGCGGATGGGCTGAGCGGTCGGCAGACGCTGGCGAGCGTGCGGCAAGCGGTCCACGACCGGGACGCGTCGATCGCCGCGGCGCACCGGCCACACGACGAGGTCATGGCGGCTTACCGTGCGATCGATCCCGTCATGGGCGCGGCGGACGGCCGGTCGACACCCGTGGAGGCCCGCGTGGAAGCGCAAGCGACGAGCGAGGCCATGAGCACCTATCAGACCCTGGAACCGGTGACGCGTACCGCCGCACCGCCGATCGCGCCGGTCGAGTCACCCCTGGCCCGCGAGCCCCGCGAGCCCGTGGCCATCCCGGCGGGCCGCGAGGCCCCGGCTGCCGACGCGTCGCTCGCACCGAGGCGGGCGCCGTTCGACCCGCGCCACGCGGACCATCCCCAGAACGGTCTCTACGAACTGCTGAAAACGCAGCTTCCGGATGCCTCCGAGAATCGGTTGTTGCAGACGACGGCGGCGTGCCACCGCAGCCGTATCACGGCGGAGAATCTCTCGATGGTGCACATCAACGAAGAGACGATGACGCTGCATGTCTTCGGCCACGGGCCGATGACATTGCCGGCCCGCGTGGATCTCAACCATCCGTCGCCCGCCCCGGAACAGAGCGTCGAGCGGATGGCGCAATTCGACCTCCAGCAGGCGCAGGTGCTGGCGGAGATCCAGGCACAGCAGGCGCAGATGTCCCGGGGAATGTCCCGGTAGACGGGCGAAGCGGGGCGTCCACGGTCGGCGGGGCGGCGTCGCCCTATTCCTATCGCCATAAGCCATAAGCGGGCCGCCACGCCGCTGGCGCGCCCGTGGCGTCGCCACCTAAACTTACGGCGAAGGTCGGGGAGGACCGCATTCGCATGAGCGCAGGCACGCAGCCGCCGTACGGCCGGACGGGACCGCATCCCGTCGCCCTGTCGCCGCGTGCGGAACGCGAAGCGCAGCAGGGTCTGTCGCTGTGCCTGACCTGGCTCGATTCGCCGCTGCGCGAAGCGCTGCGCGACTTCGACCATCGACTGTTCGCCGCCGCGGAGGGCAGCCGCAACCATCTCGAACAGCAGGCGTGCTTCGAGAGCCGTCACATCGTCGAGCGCGACGGTCCCGGCTTCCGCAACCGCTTCGCCTCGCACCTGTCGGAACGCTTCCGTCGCCTGGGCGACGTCGTGGACGCGAAGCCCGCCACCGCGAGCGAGCACCTGACCCTCAGCCTCGTGGATCCCGAGGAGCAGGAACAGGCGGATGCCCTGTCCAGCATGGCGTCGCGGGGCGAAGCGCGCAGTGCCAGCAGCCTGTTCGAGCTCGGCTATCGCCTGGCGGTGCTCGCCGGCACGCCGCCGCTGGAGGGCGAGGCTCTGCCCGCCGGACCCCGCGCGCTCACGGCGGCGCTACAGGCGGCCGTCGAGCCGATGCCGCTTTCCAGCGCGCACCGGCTGCTGCTTTTCCAGGCGGTCGACGCCCACGTGCTCGCCCACGGCGAGGCCTTCTACGGCGCACTGAACGAGCATTACCGCACTCGCGGCATCCTTCCCGGGTTCCGCGTCTATCCGAACGTGCGCGTCGCCACGACGCCGGCATCCGAGCGCCATAAAGCCGGCGAAACGGTCGCCGTGGGCGGGGGCACCGGCGCGGGCGGCGGCAGCGGGAGCGGCGCGGCCGTGGACGGCAACATTGGCGTGCTCGAGGGGCTGCGGGCCCTGCTCGCCTCGCGCGTCGAGACCAGCCGCGGAGCGGGGTTCGCGCCGGGCCGGCTCGCCTCGGACGACGAACTGCAGACGGCGCTGTTCGCCCTGCAGGGTCACGTCACCGATGTCACCGATGCCGCGCAGCGCGAGATCCGCAGCGCGCAGGCGCTGCGCGACGAACTCCTCAACCAGCTCAATCGTGGCCGGCCGGCGGGCTCGCCGCCCGCCGAACTCACGATCGAGCAGGGCGACACGGTCGAGCTGACCGCGCGGCTCTTCGAGAGCCTGGGCGAACAGATCGCCGTGACCAGCCCCGGCCGCGCCGTCCTCGGCGGCCTGCAATGGCCGATGCTGCGCGCCGCCGTGAACGATCGCGGTTTCTTCGACCAGGCCGAACATCCCGCGCGCCAGCTGCTCGACACCGTGAGCGAGGCGGCGCATCACTGGCTCGATCCGTCGGAAGGCGAGCCGGACGCCGCGCTCGTGGATCGCCTCGAGCGCCTCGTCGTGGAAGCGAGCAGCGCGCAGGTGATCGATCCCGTGTGGCGCGCCGAGATCGAACAGCAGATCGCCATGCTCTCGCGCAAGGCGCACGTGGCGGAACGTCGCCAGATCGAGGCGATGGAAGGCCGCGACCGGCTCGAACGCGCTCGCCAGCGCGCCGCCGAGATCATGGCCGAACGCATGGTGCGCGGCACGACGCCTCGCGGCGTGCTGCGCATCCTGCTGGAACGCACGTGGGCCGACGTGCTCGCGCTGCACATCCTTCGCGGCGGCGAGAACGGCGAGGCGTTCCTGCATTGCCTCGGCGTCACCGACCAGCTGCTCGGCCGGCGTCCGATCACCGATGCGAACAAGCTCCGCTCGGACGTCGAGCGCGGCCTCGAACACCTCGGCATGCATCCATCCGAAGCGGCGCAGGTCGCGGCCGGCGTCTTCGAGCCCGCCGAACGGCAGAACGACGACGGCCTGACGCCGACCGACGTCGCCGTGCGCCTCAAGCAGCGTCCGCGCCTGGGCGAAGGGACCGCGCATGGCGAGCCCGCCGCGCCCGTCGTGCCCACGCCACTGGACCCCGCGGCGAGGGCCATCCACGACGGCTTCGCCAGCCTGCGCTTCGGCACGTGGTTCGAGTTCGTCCAGCCGGACGGCGGCATCGCGCTGCGCAAGCTCGCCTGGTTCTCGCCGACGACGGGCCGCTGCCTGTTCGTGAACCAGCGCGGCGCGCGCACCGAGGACGTCGACCTCACCCGCCTCGCGCGCCTCATGGCGAACGGCGAGGCGCGGGAATGGAAGGAACAGCGGCTGTCGATCGTCGACCGGGCCTGGCGGGCCGTCGCGCGCAACCTGCGCCTTGAAGGCGTGCGCGAACGCATGGCGGGCCACGCATGATCCGCGAAGCCGAACAACGCCGCGCGCCGCGCAAGCGCGCCACCGCGCCCATCGCGGTGAAGAACTGGTTCACCGAGCAGGACATCGGCCAGCTCGGCAACCTCTCCGCGACCGGCGTGATGCTGCTCGTGAAGGCGAAGCCGCGGGACGGCGCCGTCTACCAGATCGTCTTCACGTTGCATGACGCCCACCACCGGCAACATCGGGTCGAGATCGGCATCCAGGAACAATGGCACGAGCCGGCGGCGTCCAACGGCCAGTTCTGGGCGGGCTACCGCATCGTCGCGGCCAGCGACGACGACGTGCGCGCCATCGACGAGTGGATCGGCCCACCGGCGGACTGAACGAAAGGCGCGGACCATGCTTTACGACGAACCACGCGGGGCGTCACCATCGCTCACCATGAGCGATGCCACCACCATTCTGGTCGACACGGACCTCGAGCGCGACGACGCGGCCGCGGCCGCGATGGACCTGTACCTGCACCTGGTCGGCGACGGCACGATCGCCGCGCAACCGAGCGACGACGAGGAAGCCCGGTTCCGCGTGCTCGACGAACGCTTCGTCGCCGACACCGGCATCCAGGCGATCGGACTGCACGCGAGCGGACACCGCTGGCGCGGCGACGGCCGCGGCGGCGCGGAGCTCATCGACGGCGGCCGCGAGAACGGCATCTTCTGCCGCTACGACGGGAGCTTCTCCATCCGCTGTCCCGAATGCGGTGAGCGCCTGGCGCCCGGCGACGACGGCAGCGAGGCGCTGGAGGAAGCCCTCGCGGTGTGGTGCGACGCGCCCGATTCCGCATACGTCGCCTGCCCGTCCTGCGCCACGTGGACACCGCTCCACCTGTGGCGCTCGCCGGAGCACGACTTCGCGGTGGGCCACTACGCCATCACGCTCTACGGGGCCCACCTGCAGGGCCTGCTCGGCAAGGGCAACGCGCATGCCGCCACCGCGCTGCGCCACCGCCTAGGCGACCTGGCCGGCGATTACACGGTGGTCTTCGCACGATCCTGAGGCCCGCCCGGACTTGGCTCCGCGTCCCGACAGGCGCACCATTGCGGTTTGCCCCACGTCCCCGGAGTCCCCCATGAACGACGCGCTGGCCGCGCTTTATCCCCAGCACCTCGCCACGCTGCGCGAGCGCACCGACACCGCGCTGGCGCGCGGCGGGTTCGATCACCTCGTGGTGCCGGCGGGCCGCCCGATCACGAAGTTCCTCGACGACCAGGATTACCCGTTCGTCACGAACCCGCATTTCAGGCACTGGCTGCCGCTGACCGACGCCCCGGGCAGCTGGCTCGTCTACACGCCGGGCGAGAAGCCGAAGCTGGTATTCCTGCAGCCGCGCGATTACTGGCACGTGGTGCCGGAAGCCCCGACCGGCTACTGGGTCGACCACTTCGACATCGTCATCGTGCGCAAGCCCGCGGACGCGGTCGCCGAGCTGCCGGCCATGCTCTCGCGCTGCGCGATCATCGGCGACCAGTACTGCGACCTGCAGGACGTCTGCGCGAACAACCCGCCCGCCGTCATCGACCACCTGCATTACCACCGCGCGTACAAGACGCCTTACGAACTGGAACTGATGCGCGAGGCGAGCCGCCGCGGCGTGCGCGGCCACCGCGCGGCCGAGCACGCGTTCCGCAACGGCGAGAGCGAATTCGGCATCCACCTCGCCTACCTCACCGCCGTGGGCCAGATCGACGCCGAGCTGCCGTACGCGAGCATCGTCGGCCTCAACGAGCACGGTGCGGTGCTGCACTACACGCACTTCGACCGCAGCGCCCCGGCGAAGAGCCGCTCGTTCCTGATCGACGCGGGCGCGAGCGCCTCTGGCTATGCCAGCGACATCACGCGCACCTACGCCAGCAGCGATGCCGGCGAGTTCCAGGCGCTGATCGACGCGGTCGACGACGCCGAGCGCTCGTTCGCGGCGAAGGTGCGCGCCGGGCAGAGCTATCCTGAGCTCCACGTCCACGCCCACCACGTGCTCGCCGGCGTGCTCCGCGACCATGGTTTCATCCGCATGAGCCCGGAAAGCGCCGTCGAATCCGGTGTCTCGTCCGCGTTCTTCCCGCATGGCCTCGGCCACGGCATCGGACTGCAGGTGCACGACGTGGGCGGTTTCCAGGCCTCGGAAACGGGCGGCACGATCGCCAAGCCCGACGGCCATCCCTACCTGCGCCTCACGCGCCAGCTCGAGGCCGGCATGGTGGTGACCATCGAGCCGGGCATCTACTTCATCGACATGCTGCTGGCCGAACTCAAGGGCAAGCCGTTCTCGAACGACATCGACTGGGCGAAGGTCGACGCCTTCCGCAAGTACGGCGGCATCCGCATCGAGGACGACGTGGTGTGCACCACGGGCGAACCCGAGAACCTGACGCGCGACGCGTTCGCGTCCTTGTAAGCCCGACCCTGTGGGAGCGGCCCTGGCCGCGACAGCCTTTCGCGAGGAGCGGCACGACCTGCGCTCTTCCGCGAAAAGCCGTCGCGGCCAGGTCCGCTCCCACGGGCATCATATCTTCAGGTAGATCGCCCGCCGCTCCATCCATCGCACGATCAGCCACCACACGGCGACGAACGCCACGCCCCACGCCGCCGACGGAACATACGGTCCGAAGAGCGGCGTCATCCACGAGGCGAACGCGACGCGGTAAAGCCACGGGGCGATGCCGAGCGCGATGAGCAGGTAGACCATCAGCCCCGACCCGGCATACGCGGCGATCGCATTCACACCGAACGCCCTGCCCGGCAGGCGCCAGCCGCGTTCGTCGACGAGCACGTGCGCGAGCGCGAGCAGCGCGAACGACCAGCCGCCGGTCCAGAGCACGTAGCTCGGCGTCCACAGGTTCTTGTTGAACGGCCATAGCCACTGCGCCATCCAGCCCAGCACGAGGCAGGCGATCGCGGTGACGACGAGCCGTCGCGTGTCGCCAGCGGCGAGCCAGGTTCCCGCGCGCATGCCCAGCAGCGTCGTCGCCAGGGCGGGTAGCGTGGCCAGCAGGCCCTCCGGATCATGCCCGCGCCCGGTGGCCGGATCGATCGCGTAGACGAAGGCGCCGAAGATCGCCGAATCGGCGCGGCTGACGGGATTGGTCCACGGCTCCATGCCGCTGGCCAGGAGCAGCGCTCCATAGCCCGCCAGCAGGACGACGAGCACGGCGTCGCGCAGGCGCGGCCCCGTGTCGACGGCGAGCAGCGCGGCCAGGGCGAAACACACGCCGATCCGCTGCAGGACACCGGGAATTCGCAGATGCGCTTCCGGTATGGCGAGCCACGCGACGACGTTCAACAACAGGCCGAGCCCGACGATGCGCGCCGCGCGACCGATCGCCGCACGGCGCAAGGGCGCTTTCGGCGCAGCGGTCGCGACGCGCGCTCCGATCGACAGCGAAACCGATACGCCAACGATGAAAAGGAACAGGGGAAAGACGAGGTCGGTCGGCGTGCACCCGTTCCACGCCGCGTGTTCAAGGGGCCGCCAGACGTGGCCCCAGTCGCCGGGATCGTTGACCAGCAGCATCGCCGCGACGGTCGCTCCGCGCAGGACGTCGACGGAGGCATGGCGCACTTTACGGTGGGTCATCCAGGGATTATTTTTGGGTGGAAGGGGCAGGTTCGAAGGATACGCGGTCAGCCGGTTGCGACAATCGGTCATGGATCGCATGGGGATGCCCGGCCGTACGATGCCGGGGTCACGTTCGTATCGAACGATGGAGTCGCACCGATGGTCGTCGACAGTCCACCCGCGCGCCGTCGCTGGCGCGACAAGCCGCTGGGGAGGCTCGCGCTGGAGCTCTCCTTCATCGTCGTCGCCAAGATCGCCGTACTCATGCTCATCTGGTACGTGGCCATCCGGCCCCTGCCCCGCGCGGATGTCTCGCCCGCGGGCATGGACCGTGTCCTCGCACCGGCCTCCGCCTCCAGCCAGGGAAACCCGCCATGATCGTCGACCCCGATGTCGTCGGCCTGTCGCGCCTTCAGTTCGCGCTGACCGCGCTCTACCACTTCCTCTTCGTGCCCCTCACCCTCGGCCTCGCGTTCATGCTCGCCATCATGGAGAGCGTGTACGTGATGACCCGCCGCGAGGTGTGGAAACGCATGACCCAGTTCTGGGGCGTGCTCTTCGGCATCAACTTCGCCATGGGCGTCGCCACCGGCGTCACCATGGAATTCCAGTTCGGCACGAACTGGGCCTATTACTCGCACTACGTCGGCGACATCTTCGGCGCGCCGCTGGCCATCGAAGGCATGATGGCGTTCTTCCTCGAATCCACGTTGGTCGGCATCTTCTTCTTCGGCTGGGATCGCATCACGCCGCTGAAGCACATGCTGGCGACCTGGTTCATGGCGCTCGCCACCAGCCTGTCCGCGCTGTGGATCCTCATCGCGAACGCGTGGATGCAGAATCCCGTCGGAGCGGCGTTCAACGCGCAGACGATGCGCATGGAGGTCACCTCGTTCAAGGAGGTGTTCTTCAATCCCGTGGCGCAGTCGAAGTTCGTGCACACGGTGAGCGCCGGTTACACGATGGGTGCGATGTTCGTGCTCTCGATCAGCGCGTGGTACCTGCTGCGCGGCCGCAACGTCGACTTCGCCAAACGCTCGATGACGGTCGCCGCGAGCTTCGGTCTTGCCGCCTCCCTTTCCGTGGTCGTGCTCGGCGACGAGTCCGGATACACGGTTTCGGAAAACCAGAAGATGAAGATGGCGGCCATCGAGGCCATGTGGGAGACCGAGCCCGCGCCCGCGTCGTTCACCCTCGTGGGCCTGCCCGACGTGAAGGAGCGCACGACGCACGGTGCGATCCGCGTGCCGTGGATCATGGGCCTGATCGGCACGCGCTCGGTCGACGAACCGATCTCCGGTATCGCCCAGCTCGTCGACGACGCCAAGGGCCGCATCGCCGACGGCATCAAGGCGTACGACGCGATGCTCGTGCTGCGCGAGAACCGGAACGACGCGCAGGCCGCCGCGATCCTCGCCGCGCACGACAAGGACATGGGCTACGCGCTGCTGCTGAAGCGCTTCATGGACGATCCGCGCAAGGCGACGCCCGAGGACATCCAGAAGGCCGCCGACAGCACGATCCCGAACGTGCCCGTGCTGTTCTGGTCGTTCCGCGTCATGGTGGCGTGCGGCTTGTACTTCATCGGCCTGTTCGCGTACGCGTTCTGGCTCGCCAGCAAGCGGCGCCTGCAGGGACGCCGGTTCCTCAAGGTCGCGCTGTGGAGCCTGCCGTTGCCCTGGGTCGCCGCGGAGCTGGGCTGGATCGTCGCCGAATACGGGCGCCAGCCGTGGGCGATCGAAGGCGTGCTGCCGACGGCGCTGGGCGCATCGTCGCTCACGCCCGGACAGGTGTGGATCTCGCTCGGCGGCTTCGTGCTGTTCTACACGGCGCTCGCCGTGATCGACGGCTATCTGATGGTGAAGTTCGCCCGCAAGGGTCCGGACGGACTCGGCCTGTGGCCGAAGCGGCCGGATGCCATTCCCGCCCACGCGCAGACGGCCTGAGGACGACATCATGTTCGATTACGAAACCCTGCGGGTGATCTGGTGGGCGCTGATCGGCGTGCTGCTGATCGGCTTCGCCATCATGGACGGCTTCGACTTCGGCGTCGCGGCGCTGCTGCGCGTGCTGGGCAAGGACGACCACGAGCGGCTCGTGTTGCTGGAGACCATCGAGCCGACCTGGGAGGGCAACCAGGTCTGGTTCATCCTCGGCGGCGGCGCGGTGTTCGCGGCGTGGCCACTGCTCTACGCGGCATCGTTCTCCGGCCTGTATGTCGCGATGTTCGTGCTGCTGGTCGCCTTCATCATCCGGCCGGTGGGCTTCAACTTCCGCGAGAAGGTGCAGGATCCACGCTGGAAGACCGTCTGGGATTATTGCCTGATCGCCTCGGGGACCATCGTCATGCTGGTCTGCGGAGTCGCGTTCGGCAACCTGTTCCTCGGCCTTCCGTTCCGCTACGACGGCGACCTGCGCATGACGTGGGATGGTTCGTTCTTCCAGCTGTTCCGTCCGTTCGCGCTGCTCTCCGGACTCGTCAGCCTGAGCATGCTGCTGGCGCACGGGGCGAGCTGGGCCGCGATGAAGGCCGACGTGCTCATCGCGAATCGCGCGGCGAAGGTCGCACGCATCGCTTCGCTCGTGTACATCGTGCTGTTCGTGGCCGCCGGCATCTGGCTCGCCTACGGCATCCCGGGCTTCGCGATCTCCGGACCCGCGACCACCGACGCGATCTCGAATCCGCTGGGCAAGCAGGTGGCCATCGGCGCGTCGTGGTTCGCCAGCTACATGAAGCATCCCTGGTTCTGGGCCGCGCCGGTCCTCGCCTTCGCGGGCGCGTTGGGTCTTCAGCTCTTCGTGGGCCGTCGCGGCTTCGCGGGCTTCTTCTGCAGCAGCCTGGCGGTCGCCGGCACGATCCTCTCCGCCGGCTTCGCGCTCTTCCCGTTCCTGCTGCCGTCCGCGCTCGATCCGACATCGAGCCTCACGGTATGGGACGCCTCGTCCAGTCGCGGCACGCTGCTGCTGATGCTCGCGGTCACCATCGTGTTCATCCCGCTGATCCTCCTCTACACCAGCTGGGTCTACCGCGTGATGCGCGGCCGCGTCACCCTCGAACACGTGCGCAAGTCGCACGGCACGTACTGAAGGAGCAAGCCATGTGGTATTTCGCCTGGATACTCGGCCTCGGCCTCGCCTGCGCTTTCGGCATCCTCAACGCGGTGTGGTACGAGGTGCACTCCGACGACGAAGCCAGCCGGAAGCACGATCCGATGCCGAAGCACGAGGGGACCTGAGGGATACGGCGTTCCCGGATCGTTGCCGCTGCCGCGGGATCGCCGATGCGATCGGCTCCCGCCGCCGGCGGCAACGTGTCAGCGTTCGAGGGCGTCGGGGGCTTTCGGCACCGCGGAGGTCATCACATCGGGGGCGCCCTTCGTCACCGCGACGTCGTCTTCGATGCGGATGCCGATGCCTCGCCAGCGTTCGTCGACGCGCTTGTCGTTCGGCGGAACGTAGATGCCCGGTTCGACGGTGACGACCATGCCCTCTTCCAGGACGCGCGGCTCGCCATCGATGCGATAGTCGCCGACGTCGTGGACGTCGAGGCCGAGCCAGTGGCCGGTCTTGCTCGGGAAGTACGTCTTGTAGCTGCCCTCGGCGATCACGCGATCGGCGCCGCCGCGCAGGATGCCGACGGCGCAGAGGCCTTCCGCGATGATCCGGACCGCCGCGTCGTGCGCGTCGCCGAACGAGCGGCCGGGACGGACCGCGTCGATGGCCGCCAGCTGCGCCTCGTGCACGATCTCGTAGAGCGCGCGCTGCTCCCTGGTGAAACGCCCGCCCACGGGAAACGTGCGCGTGATGTCCGAGGCGTAGCAGTCCACTTCCGCGCCGGCGTCGATGAGCAGCAGGTCGCCGTCCTTCAGCGTGGCGCGGTTGGCCTGGTAGTGCATGACGCAGGCGTTGGCGCCGCCGGCGACGGTGGGCGGAAACGCGGGCACCGCGCCGCGGCTGCGGATGGTGCGCAGGATCTCGCCTTCGACCTCGTATTCGGCGACGCCGGGGCGTGCGATGGCCATGGCGGCGAGGTGCGCGGCGCCGGCGACCTCGGCCGAGCGGCGCATGAGCGCCAGCTCGTCCTTCGACTTGAACAGGCGCAGGTCGTGCAGCAGGTGCCCCAGCGCCACGAGGTCCTTCGGCACGACACCGCCACCGCGCGCCGTGCGCAGGCGGCGCATCCAGGCCAGCAGCCGGGCGTCGAAATCCGGTTCCTGCCCGAAGTGGCAATAGACGCGCGCCCTTCCCTCGATCATCCCCGGGAGGATGTCGTCGATGTCGTCGATGGGGAACGCGTCGTCGAGGCGAAGCTCGCGCGCCGCCCGGTCCGTGCCCATGCGCTCGCCGTCCCAGCGTTCACGCTCGGCGTCGCGCTCGCGGCAGAACAGCACCGTCTCGCCGTGGGCGCGACCGGGCAGCAGCGCCAGCACGGCTTCGGGTTCGCCGAAGCCGGTCAGGTAATGGAAATCGGAGTCCTGGCGGTACGGCCAGGGCGCGTCGGCGTTGCGCATGCGCTCGGGGGCGGCGGCGAGGATCAGGGCCGCGTCCTCGCCCGCCATGCGCATCAGTTCCCGGCGCCGCCGGGCGTACTCCGCGGGCGCGATCAATGCAGGGTGTCGTTCGCCGGTGGCATGCCGCGGCTGAGCTCGGCATGGAGCAGCATCGCGCCGGCGCGCACGAATTCCTCGAGCTCGGTCAGGCTCTCGTCGTTCACGTCGTCGTCCGCGTCGAACTCGAACTCGGTCGCGGCGATCGACGCCATGTCCTTGAGGACTTCGCGCGCGTCGTCGCTCATGCCCTGGTTGCGCTCCACCGACCCGCCGAGCCCGAGACCGCCCAGGAAGCCGTGGATCCAGTCGACCAGGCCCTCGGCGCGCTCCGGAATGGGCGCATCGTCGTCGGGAAGCCACGGGGAGAACGTCAGTTCCGGGTCGGCCAGCCATTCGTCGGTCTGGTGCCGCAGGCGGTTGAGCATCGCCTCTTCGTCGGCGGTCGGCGCCGGATCCGGTTCGAGGCTGAGCGCGGCGAGTACCGAATCGCCGGGAAACCGGCCGCCCCCGGCGATGTACCCGACGAGCGAGCCATGGAACTCGCTGACCGAGACGGACAGTTTGCAGCGTCCGATCAGCTCGGCGATGTCTTCGGGGTCGACGGTCAGGTTGGCCGACATGGCACGTGCTCCAGGGATTTCAGACCCAAGTCTAATGCACCGGCCTTCACGCTGCCGACGCGTTCGCCTTCACGGGATGCCGACAGGGCCGGACCTCCTGTTATAGTCCGCTCCATGACGAACCCGGATGCCTTCAAGACCGAACTGGAAGCCCTGAGCGCGACGCTCGACCGGCTCGTCGACACCGTTCGCCGCCTCACCGAGGAAAACCGCAGCCTGCGGCACAGCCAGGAACAGCTGGCGAACGAACGCGCGGGACTCATGGCACGCAACGAACAGGCGCGCAGCCGTGTGGAAGCGATGATCCAGCGCCTCAAGGCGCTCGAGAACACGGGCTGATCGCAACGACATGAACGCCACCGCCAGCGAACCGGTATCCCTGCGCCTGCTCGACCGCGAATTTCACATCGCGTGCGCGCCGGAAGAGCGCCCCGGCCTCGTCGCCGCCGCCCAGTTCCTGGACGGCAAGATGCGCGAGCTGAAATCCAACGCCAAGGTACCCGGATTCGACCGGATCGCCGTGCTGGCGGCCGTGAGCATCGCCCACGAGCTGCTCACGCTGCGGAAGGAGCACGACTCGCAGGAACAGGTGCTGACCGACGGGCTGGCCTCCCTGCGCAGAAAGCTTGATGGTCTGCTCGACGCCTCTGTAAAATAGCACTCAGGCGTTCCCTGCGGTGTTCGCCAGCGCACTTTACATTTGCCTTGTTCCTACATACGACCCCGGGTCGGCTTTTCGTGACTGTTGTGCATGTCCGCCTCGTACGGAAAGCCTCGAAGTCGCGTAGCCCTCCCACCTGATCCTTTGGATCAAGGTCGTTTGGTGCGCAGCGGCATCGCGGAGAACGCCTCTCCATTCCAGCCGATCGGTCCCAGGGGGGCCGGTCAGCGTCCCATCCGCGGCACCGGATGTGGCGGCTCGACGGCGACCTTGCCTGTGCCGTTCCGTTGAACGACCCATGTCAAAGCTTCCCGAGAGACGTGAACTCCGAGCCGACCTCGTGCAGCGACGCCGGCAGCTCAAGCCGGCCGAGCGCGTCGCCGCCGCCCAGGGCCTGCGCCATTCGCTGGAGCAGTTGCCCGAATTCCTGACCGACAAGCACGTGGCCGGCTACTGGGCCACGGGCGGCGAACTGCCGCTCAACCTGGCCATCGCGCCGCTCGCCGAGCGCGGCCAGACCTTCTACCTGCCGATCGTCACCAAATCCGGCGGCAAGCGCCGCCTGACGTTCGCGCCCTGGACCACCGGCGAGGACGTCGACTCCAACGAGCTCGGCATCCCCGAACCGAAGGCGTCGGAACACGTGGTCGAGGCGGACAAGCTCGATCTCGTGCTGGTGCCCCTCCTCGGCTTCGATCGCCGCGGCAACCGGCTGGGTTTCGGCGGCGGCTATTACGACCGCAGCTTCGAGTTCCTGCGCGGCAAGCCGCGTCCGGCGCAGCCGCTGCTCGTCGGTGTCGGCTACGCGTTCCAGGAACTGGACGCGATCGAGACGGCCGAGTGGGACATCTCGCTCGACTACATCGCGACGGACAAGGAACTGATCGACTGCACGGGCGGCGAAGCATGAAGTACTGGCTCATGAAGTCCGAGCCGGACGCGTTCTCCATCGACGATCTCAAGCGCAAGGGCGTCGAAGCCTGGGACGGCGTGCGCAACTACCAGGCGCGCAACTTCATGCGCGACGGCATGAAGGTCGGCGACAAGATCTTCTTCTACCACTCGAACACCGATGTCCCGGGCATCGTCGGCATCGCCTCGGTCGCCTCCGCGGCGTATCCGGACGAGAGCCAGTTCAACCCGAAATCCAAGTATTACGACGCCAAGGCGAAGCGCGAGGAACCGCGCTGGATGCTGGTCGACGTCAAGTTCGAGCGCAAGCTCGCACGCACCATCTCGCTGGAAGAACTGAAGGGCCACGACGAGCTCGCCGACATGCCGCTGGTGCAGAAAGGCAGCCGCCTGTCCGTGATGCCGGTGGCCAAGAGCGACTGGGATTTCATCCTCAAGCTGGAAAAAGCATGAGCCAGGACAACGAGAAGCGCCTCGCCGCCGAAACCGCCGCCTTCCGTTACGTCGGCAACGGCGTCTTCAAGGGCGGCATCATCGGCGTGGGTACCGGGTCGACGGTGAATTTCTTCATCGACGAACTCTCCGAGTACCGCGACCGGATCAAGGCCGCCGTGTCCAGCTCCGAGGCCTCCAGCGAGCGCCTGCGCAAACTCGGCATCGACGTCATCGATCTCAACGCCGCCGGCCGTCTCGACCTTTACGTGGACGGCGCGGACGAGTGCGATCCGCACAAGCGCCTGATCAAGGGCGGCGGCGCCGCACTCACCCGCGAGAAGATCGTCGCGGCGGCGTCCGACAAATTCGTCTGCATCATCGACGCGAGCAAGCAGGTGGACGTGCTCGGCACGTTCCCGCTGCCGATCGAGGTCATCCCGATGGCCCGCAGCCTGGTGGCGCGCGAGATCGTCGCGCTCGGCGGACAGCCGGTCTGGCGCGACGGCGTCGTCACCGACAACGGCAACTGGATCATCGACGTGCACGGCTGGCGCATCACCAATCCGGTCGAGCTGGAAGCCCAGCTCAACCAGATCGTCGGCATCGTCACCGTCGGCCTCTTCGCGAGGCGCGCGGCGGACGTCGTCATCGTCGGCAATCGCGAGATCTGAGAATAGGGTCCCTCGGGGCTGTATCCTCTCGCCCCATGACGCTCGAAACCCTGCTCCTCATCGCCCTGCTCGTCGTCGGGCTCGCATGCCTCGGCCTGCTCTTCGCCCTGCTGTCCCGCGGTCGACAGGACGACGGAAGCGCCGCGCGCCTCGAGGCCCTGCGTGACGACAACCGCCGTCTCGAAAGCCTGATCCGCGAAGAGCAGCGGGCGGGCCGCGGCGAGCTCGGCGAGAGCTTCGGTCAGTTCCGCGGGCATGTGCAGGATCAGCTCGCCGCCGCCGCCGAGCGCCAGCACGAGCGCATCGAAGGTTTCGGCCGGCGGCTCGACCAGCTCACCGAACGCACGGACACCGGCCTGCAGTCGCTGCGGCAGGGGCTGGCCGACGATTCGCGCAAGACGCGCGAGGAATCCGCGCTCACCCTGAAGCGCTTCGGCGAGGGCATCGACCAGCGCTTCGCGGCGCTCACGGCCGAGAACGAGAAGCGGCTCGGCGAAGTACGCGCCACGCTCGAAACCCGCCTCGGTGCGATCCAGCAGGACAACGCCGCCAAGCTCGAACAGATGCGGGCCACGGTCGACGAGAAACTGCAGGCGACGCTGGAAACCCGCCTCGGGCAATCGTTCCAGCTCGTCTCCGAGCGGCTCGAAGCGGTGCAGCGCGGCCTGGGCGAGATGCAGGCGCTCGCGGCCGGCGTCGGCGATCTCAAGCGCGTGCTGACCAACGTGAAGACGCGCGGCACCTTCGGCGAGGTCCAGCTCGGCGCGCTGCTCGAGCAGATCCTCATCGCCGAGCAGTACGCCGCCAACGTCGCCACCATCCCGTCCTCGACCGAGCGCGTCGAGTTCGCCATCCGTCTTCCGGGCGCCGACGACGGAACCCCCGTCTGGCTGCCGATCGACGCCAAGTACCCGGTGGAGGATTACCAGCGCCTGCTCGACGCCCAGGACGCCGCCGATGCCGATGCGGCGCATGCGGCCGGCAAGGCGCTCGAACTGCGGGTGCGCGAGGAGGCCAAGCGGATCCGCAGCAAGTACGTGGCCCCGCCGCACACCACCGATTTCGCGATCCTCTTCCTGCCGACCGAGGGCCTCTACGCCGAGGTCATCCGCCGACCGGGACTGTCCGACCAGCTCCAGCGCGAGTACCGGGTGACGGTCGCCGGTCCCACCACCCTGACGGCGCTGCTGAACAGCCTGCAGATGGGCTTCCGCACCCTGGCGATCGAGAAGCGCTCGTCCGAGGTCTGGCATGTGCTGGCGGCGGTCAAGAATGAATTCGGCAAGTTCGCCACGGTGCTGGAAAAGACGCGCAAACAGCTCGACACTGTCCGCAACAGCATCGACACCGCCGGCGTCCGCACCCGCGCCATCGAGCGCAAGCTCCGTGGCGTCGAGTCGCTGGGTTCCGACGAGAGCCAGGCCCTGCTCGACCTGGTGCCGGGGCTGGACGACACCGACACCCCGGCCGAGCCATCCGAGGACTGACCGGCGGGAAGAACGGTACAATGACCGTTTGCACCTGCTTAGGAACGCACCCCGATGAGCGACGACGCCAAGTCCCGCCCGGTCACCCGCGAACAGGCCGAGGAGGCCGTGCGCACGCTGCTGCTCTGGTCGGGTGAGGATCCCACCCGCGAAGGCTTGCTCGACACGCCCAAGCGCGTGGTCAAGGCGTATTCGGACTGGTTCAAGGGCTACGACGAGGATCCGGCCGAATACCTGCGCCGCACGTTCGAAGAGGTCGCCGGCTACGACGAGATGATCGTCCTGCGCGACATCGAGTTCGAAAGCCACTGCGAACACCACATGGCACCGATCATCGGTCGCGCGCACGTCGGCTACGTGCCGAAGGATCGCGTCGTGGGCATCAGCAAGCTGGCGCGCGTCGTCGACGGTTTCGCCCGCCGCTTCCAGGTGCAGGAAAAACTCACCGCGCAGATCGCGCACTGCATCGAGGACACGCTGCGTCCGCGCGGCGTCGGCGTGGTGATCGACGCCAGCCACGAATGCATGACGACGCGCGGCGTGCACAAGCGCGGCGTCTCCATGGTCACGAGCCAGATGCTCGGCAGCTTCCGCGAAGACCCGCGCACACGGAGCGAGTTCCTCCGCTTCGTCGGCGTCGATCGTCGCTGACCTTGAGCGGACCGACCGACACCACCGTCCACGACGAGCGCCTGCAGGATCTTTTCCGCGACGGCATCGTCGCCGAGGACATTCCCGCCGTCTTCCCGCTGTTGCGCGGGCGCGGGCTGCTGCGCGCGTTCTCCGCGCTGTTCCACGGCGGCGAGGCGCAGGTGCTGCTGCGCCTGCTCGTGCTGCGCACCCTCGGCGGGCGACCGCATGCCACCGAGTGGACACCGCAGGAGATCCGCGACCACCTCGCCTTCGTCGACGCGGTGAAGCTCGAGACCGTGGTCCAGCGCCTGAAGGACCACGACATGCTGGTCTACGACGGCGAGACCATGCGCTACCGCGTCGGTCCGCTGGGCCGCAAGGCGCTGGCCGCGATCGCGGCGATGCTCGAGTTCGAGAACGACGACGATGACGGCCTCGGCTACCTCACCGCCCAGCTCGCCGCCGGGCAGGCCGTGGGGCGCGTGTCGGTCGACGAGCTCGGCCATCTGCTGTCCCGCCTCACCGAGCTGAAGGAAGACTTCGATCGCGCGGTGCTCTCGGGGTCCGAGTACCGCATCCGCCGCGCCGCCGAGCGCCTCGACGCCGTCTGGACCTGGGTCGAGAAAGGCACCGAGGTCGTCGCGGCGATCACGGAGAAGGACGACCTGGAACCGGCGGCCCATCGGCTCGCCCAGGCGGTCGGTCGCGCCCAGAGCGCGCTGCTTCGCCAGGCCGGCACGTTCCAGCGCGAACTCAACAAGATCGACCAGCACCGCGTGCACCTCGGTCGCACCGGCCTGTCGTCGTCCGACCTGGTCGGCTGGCTCCGCGCGCAGGACATCGACACGCTGGCGTCGTTCGAGGACGGCCAGTTGCTCCTGCCCCTGCCTGCGCCCTTCATCCACGACCAGATCGCGCTCGACGTGGCCGAGTTCGAGCTGCTCGAACGCGAGCGCCTCGCCGCGGAAAGCACCGCGCTGCCCGGCGCGGAGGAACCGCCGGACACCGCCGACCTGCCGATGGACGAGGAAGACCTGCGCTTCCTCGAGGCCTGGCACGCGGAACTGGCGGCGATCGACGCCCCGCGCGAACTCGAAGCCACGCTCGTCGGCGACGACTATGCGCTCTCCGCCTATCGGCTCTCGCTGCTCGGCCTGCTCGGCGATCCCGAGTCGGCCGCGCTGGAAGGCGGCACCGCCGACCTCGCGCGCCTGCCGCTCGCGCTGGAGATCGAGCCGCGCCTGATCGAGACCGACCTGCCCCAGATCGCCCTGGTGAGCGCCGGACGCCTGCGCCCGCGCGACGCCGCGAAGGACAACACTGCCGATGCATGACGAAACCGCCAGCCTGGTCACACGCCTGCTCGCGCAACGCTGGCTCCCGCGCGACGACGCGCAGGGACGCAAGGCGCTGCTCGACGAAGCGTTCCGCGAGGAACTCGACCGCCGCCTCGACGCCGTCGGCCTCGAACTGCGCGAACACCCCTACGCCGCGTACATCGGCCTCGCCGTGGCGCGGAAGAGCGAGCGCGCCGTCTTCGGCGGCAGCGACAGCTGGATCTCGAACACGTTGCAGCTGGATCGCGACGGCGTCGCGCTGCTGGTGGTCATCTGGGCCCTGATCGTGCTGCCGAAGCGGCAGCGCCAGGTCGAGCGCCAGGATGCGGAAGCCGCGGCGTCGCAGGGCCAGATGTTCGCCGAGGAGAAACCCATTCCGCGCGATCCGACGATCTCGCCCGTCATCGCCGAGCGCACGCTGCTCGCCGACTTCGGCGACAAGCTCGGCGGCAAGACGCGCGTCGGCTTCAACCTCGGCACGCTCAATCGCCTCGGCTTCATCATCCGTCGCAAGGGCGAAGTGGCCGAAGGCCCGCTGCTCGACCTCGCGTTCGACTACGAACGCACGGCGCGGCGCATCCTCGATGGAGCGCTGGGCGACCTGCTCGCCGAGGCCGCGTCGCGGCCGGCGCCAGCCGCGACCGACGACGAAGACGACCTGCCGCTCGACGAGACCGAGGAAAGCACCGATGTTTGATTTCCGCAGCCTCGAAGTCGTGCACTGGGATTACTGGCAGCGATTCAGCCTCCCGCTCGACACGAACATCGTCACCGTCGTCGGACCCAACGGCTCGGGCAAGACCACATTGCTCGATGCCCTGCGCACGCTGCTGACCATCGACTGCGCCGGCAACCGCGACTACAAGAGCTACCTGCGCCACAACGGCAAGCCGTTCGCCTGGCTGCGCGCCCGCGTGGGCAACGTCCCGGGCCCCAGCGGCGAGCGGCCGTTCTTCCCGCTGATGGATCGCGAGGTGACCCTCGCCTGCCGCATCCAGAAGAAGGGCGGCGAGTGGACGCGTCAGTACGCCGTGCTCGGCGGCGACGTCAGCGTGGAGGAGATCGAAGCGCGCGGCGAATTCCTCGGCCTGCGCGAATACCGCGTGCGCCTCGAAGGGGCCGGCCTGTCGCAGGCGATCCGTCGCGTTCTCACGCTCGAACAGGGCGCCACGGACAAGCTCTGCCAGCTGCCGCCCAAGGCGCTGCTCGACCTCGTCTTCGACGTGTTCGGCGACAAGGCCGTGCTCGACGATTACCAGCGTGCCCGCAACGAGCAGATGGAAGCCGATCGCGAGCAGCACGGCCTCGAACACCAGCTTTCGCTGATCGGCGTGAGCCTGCAGGAAGCCGAAGCACGCGCCCGCTCGTACCAGGAGTGGAACGCGCTGAAGACCGAGCGCGTCGACCTCGTCGCCGACGTCCTGCCGCGCACGGAACTCGCCGATCTCGGCGCGGGCATACGAGGCGCGCGTCCGCAGCTCACGGGCGTGAAACGCCGCGTGGCGGAACTCGAACGTCGCGATGCGGAGCTCACGCGCCAGCTGGGCGAGCTCGACGCGGGTGGCGAGAGCCTGCGTGCCGAACAGCACGAAGCCGACCTCGCGCGCCAGCAGACGCAGAAGAGCCTCGACGCCGCGCGCGCCGAACTCGCGCAGAACGACCTCCTGATCAAGCAGGAGACGCGCCTGCGCGAGATGGTGGCCGCGCAGGGCGGCGCCGATCACGAACGCCTCGCCGACGTCGCGCGCGATGCGCGCGCCCGCGTGAACCAGCTGCAGGCCGAAGAAGGCCGGCTGCGCCAGGACCTCGCGACGCTGACCAGTCAGTTGTCGGCGTGGCGAAGCGGCCGTCGCTACACGCCGGATTTCGAGGCGTCGTTCCGCCGCGCGCTGGACGACGCCGGCATCCGTCACAGCATGCTCAGCGAGATCGTCGAGATCGACGAGCCGCGCTGGCAGCCGGCGGTCGAAGCGATCCTCGCGGGATATAGGCACGTGGTGCTGCTCGACGATCCGCGCGATCGCGAGAAGGCCTGGAGCCTCGGCGAGCAGCATCGTTACAAGCATTTCGTCGTGGCGGATCGGGCACCGGCCGGAAACGCGACGCGAGGTTCGCTGCTGGAGGTGGTGTCGTTCTCGGCGGCGCCGCCCGACTGGCTCCTGCGCAACCTCGACCGCATCCGTCGCGTCGAGGACGTGGCGGACGGCGCGAAGGTCGGCCGCGAGCAGGACTGGATCACACCGCAGGGTTACTTCCGCGAGCGTCGCGGTGGCCGCCACCTCGGTGTCGACGACATGTACTTCGGCGCGGGCGCGCGCGAGCGACAGCTCCGCGATGGCGAAGCGAAGCTGCGCGACATCGAGGCCCGCCTGCGCGACATCGCCAGCGAGCGCAAGGACGCCCTGACGCGCGCCAGCGACGCCGAAGCGGTGCTTCGCGGCGCCAGCGCCAGCAGCCAGCTGGCCGACCGCGCGGACGAATTCGCCGAAGCGCGCGAACAGCAGCCGCGCTTGCGCGAAGACGTGCAGCGCACGGCCGACAGCCACGTCGCGGCGGAAGCGCACTACGAAGCCGTGCGCGAGAAGCGCCTGCGCACGTCGAACCTGCGCGACAACGCGGCGCGCGAACAGCGCGACGTGCAGCGCCAGCTCGCCGATGCCGTGCGCCAGCACCACACGCTGCGCGCGGAACAGGTGGACCGTCTGCGCGCCTATCGCGCGAAGCGCGCCCACGTGCCGCTCGCCCATCGCGGCCGCGTGGCCATGGCCGCGCTGCGCGAACGCTACGAATCGCCCGCCGCCGTGCGTCGCGAGATCGATCGCGTGGAGCGGCGTCTCGACGAAGGTCACTGGGAACAGGATCCGAGCGTGCTCGCGTTGCGCGAGAAGTTCTCGTCCGATCACGAAGGCCTGAAGCTGGATCTGGAGAAGCGCCGCATCCACCTGGAGCGCGCGTCGCGCATCACGCACGAGGCGCGTGGTGCTTACATCCAGGTGCTGCGCAACACCGTGCGCCGCTACGCGAAGAACCTCAAGGTGCTTGCCGAACTGGCGGGCATCGGCGTCGACGTCGATCTTCCCGAACTCAGCAACGACGATCTGGCACTCGCGTCGGCCGCGCTGCACGTCCGCTTCGAGTTCGACAAGAAGGGCTGGATCGGCATGGACGACGGCGAGGCATCCGGTGGACAGCAGGTGATGAAGTCGCTGCTGCTGCTCGTGGCGCTGATGCGCGACGAGGACCGCCCCGGCGGTTTCGTCTTCATCGACGAACCGTTCGCCCACCTCGACATCTTCAACATCGACAAGGTGGGCGCGTTCCTCAAGAGCACGCGTGCGCAGTACATCCTCACCACGCCCGCCACGCACAACGTGAACGTGTTCCAGCCATCGGAACTCACGCTGGTGACGAGCAAGCGGCGGCCGGGCGCGGTGTGGGCGCAGCCGTTGGCGGTGCTACGCCGCCGCGCCACGGCTGCCTGACGGCAGCAACAGGGCCTGAGCACTTTCGCGTAAAGCTGTCGCGGCCGGGTCCGCTCCCACCGCGTCGGCGGTTCGATGACATGTGGGA
>NZ_FODZ01000001.1:737541-762695 GCF_900110505.1 Luteibacter sp. UNC138MFCol5.1 | reverse complement strand
CGGCCCTGGCCGCGACATCTTCTGAGGCCGTGAACACCAGGGCCTGCGCGCTTTCGCGAAAAGCTGTCGCGGCCGGGTCCGCTCCCACAGTGGATCGGCGGGACCTCAGTAATATCCGCTCTCGCCGGGGATCGGGTTGTCCTCGCCGGAGCCGTCCAGCGCGTCGCCCGCGCTGTTCGTGGGGCGCTGGCGGGTGGGATCGTGTTCGTCGTGGTCGTCGCGCAGGTGCACCTGCGCACGATGGCGCGCGACGAGCAGGGCCGTGATCGCCGCGCCGATGCCGATGCCCACGGCGAGACTCACGCCGGGATGACGACGCACGCCGCGACCGGCGCCCACGAACGCGTCCGAGGCGAGCGCCCCGGCGCGGCCGGCGTACTCGCGAGCGGCACCCAGCGCCTCACGCGGATGATGACCCGTCGCCGCGCCGGCGATCCGGTGCGCGCGGCCAAGGATTTCTTCGCCTACGCTCTTGCTGCGGAAAAATGTCATGACAGTTGGCCTCCTTCGTTCGAGGCGACCAACGTGCCGTCCGCGACGTGACGCGAACGTGCGCCGCGCATGACGACGACGCCAGAATGGCGCCATCGCGTCAGGGCAGGCTATCCAGCCACGCCTGGTCCGTCCCTTCTTCCACGCCCTCGAACAGGAAGGTCGACAGGTACCGCTCGCCCGTATCCGGGAGCATGGCGAGGATGACGCTGTCCTTCTCCGCGTCCTTCGCCACTTCCAGCGCGGCGGCGACGGTGGCTCCGGCGGACACGCCCACGAAGATGCCCTCCTCCTGCGCCAGCCGGCGGGCCGTGTCGCGCGCGACCACCTCGTCGATCGGGACGTTCCGGTCGAACACTTCGCGATTGAGCACGTCGGGGACGAAGTCCGGCGTCCAGCCCTGGATCTTGTGCGGCGACCACGGCTTGCCCGAAAGCAACGGCGCGGCCGTCGGTTCAGACACCACGATCTTCACGTCGGGGCGGGCCACCTTCAGCACCTCGCCCACGCCGGTGAGCGTGCCGCCAGTGCCCCACCCGGTGACGAAGGCGTCGAGGCGGCGGCCCGCGAAGTCCTGCATGATCTCCGCCGCGGTGGTGTTGCGGTGGTAGGCCGGATTGGCGGGATTCTGGAACTGCCGGGGCAGGAACCACCCGTGCTTCGCCGCGAGCTCCTCGGCCTTGCGCACCATGCCGCTACCGCGCTCGGCGGCCGGGGTGAGGATCACCTTCGCGCCATACGCGCGCATCAGCTTGCGGCGCTCCACCGAGAAGCTGTCCGCCATCGTCGCCACGAACTTGTAACCCTTCGCCGCGCAGACCATCGCCAGCGCGACGCCGGTGTTGCCGGAGGTCGCCTCGACGACGGTGTCGCCGGGCTTGAGCAGACCCTTGCGCTCGGCGTCGAGGATCACGGCGATCGCGAGGCGGTCCTTGACCGATCCGCCCGGGTTGAAGGATTCGACCTTCGCGTAGAGCGTGACATGGGCCGGAGCGATACGGTGCAGGCGCACGATGGGCGTGCGGCCGATCGTGTCGAGGATGCTGTCGTAGATCATGGCGTCGATCCCGTCGCGGAAAGGTAGGAGCCCTTCAATCTACTCCCAGCGAGCGCGGGGCGACAAACCCCCGGGGCATGAGGCAGACTGCCCGCCCATGACCCGCCTCCCCCTGCTCGTCCTCGGCCTGTTCGCGACCGCCACCGCGTCCGCGCAGGATTTTCCGCGCACGCCGTCCGAGTACCTGCGCTGGATGGATGCCGACGGCGACGGCCGCATCGACGAAACGGAATACGTGCGTTACATGAGCCAGGGCTTCCTGCGCATGGACGTCAACGGCGACGGAGTGCTCGACGCGAACGACGGCCCCACCCGCCCCGGCGCCCGCCCTGTCCACCTCGACGCATTCCAGCGCAGCCTGATCCACCAGTTCCACAAGCTGGACCGCAACCACGACGGCTACCTCGACGCGAAGGAACTCGCGCAGCCGCCGATGTAGCCGTCACGGGATTCGGTTACCCTCTGCCGACCCTGGGGAGGGATGGATGAATACGACCGAGCTGTTCCTGATCGCGATGACGATCATTCTGGGCGTGCCTTACCTGATCTGGCGCGTCTTCCGCACCGACCATTGGGCACCGCTGGTGGTCGTGCAGATCGTCACGGGCATCGTGCTCGGGCCCGGCGTGCTGGGCAAGGTGTTTCCCGATTACTACACGACGGTGTTCGCGCCACCGGTCATCGGTGCGCTCAACGGCATCGCGTGGTGGGCGGTGATCGTGTTCGTGTGGATCGCCGGCATCGAGCTCGACCTGCGCGAAGTGTGGCGCCAGCGCCGCGAGTGCGGCACGACGGCGGCGCTCGCGCTCGGCGCGCCGCTCGCGACGGGATGCCTCGCCGCCATGGGCATGCTCGCCTGGCGGGAAGGCTGGATCGGCGAGACGGCCACCACGTGGCAGTTCGTCCTGGGCATCGGGATGGCCTGCGCGGTCACCGCGTTGCCCATCCTCATCCTGTTGATGGAGAAGCTCGACATCCTGCGCGAGCCGCTCGGTCAGCGCGTGCTGCGCTACGCGAGCCTCGACGACATCGCCATCTGGGCGGTGCTGGCGATCATCCTGCTCGACTGGAAGCGCGTGGGTCACCAGGTGGCCTTCCTGATCGGCTTCGCCGTGGCGGCCTGGCTGTTCCGACGCCTGATGGCGCGCCTCAGGGAAGTCGATCGCTGGTACGTCGGCCTCGTCTGGCTGGCCGCCTGCGGCTACGGCGCCGACTGGTCCGGATTGCATTACATGGTGGGCGCCTTCCTCGCCGGTACCGTCATGGACCGCGACTGGTTCACGCTGGAGAACCTCGACAAGTTGCGCCACCACGTGCTGCTCGTGATCATGCCGGTCTTCTTTCTGTCGACCGGGCTGCGCACGAACTGGTCCGTCGGCGGTGCCGCCGTCTTCGGCGCGGCGGCGCTGCTCCTGGTCGCTTCGATCGCGGGGAAGCTGGCGGGTGTCGGTCTCGCGGGCCGGATCCTCGGCTGGGCGCGCGGCGACGCGTGGACGATCGGCTGGCTGCTGCAGACCAAGGCGCTGATCATGATCATCTTCGTCAACATTCTGCTCGACCGCCACGTGATCAGCAGCGAGACGTTCACCGCCCTTCTGCTGATGGCGGTGGCGAGCACCATGCTCACCATGCCGTTCGTGAAGCCGGGCCTGAAACGGCTCGTGTGACCCCCGGCCGGCGGGCCGGGAAACCTGAGCTAATTCGCAAGCTTCATCGTATGATGTGACGGAATCGACTCTTACGCGACGGTCGGGACGTGCGTTTGGACAACCAGCTCTGGGAAAGCAAGTATCACGAAGCCGTGGAGCGGTTGACCCGTGAGGAGGCGCAATGGCGCTCCGCGGAGTCCCTGCTGCGCCAGCTCGTCGGATGCCTGGGTCGCGTGGCGCACGGCGCGCACGATCAGGTCGATCCGCACATCGAACGTCTCTCGGCGGCGCTCGGTGGCCCCATGGAGCCCATCGCGCTCGAGCCCCTGGTCAACGAACTCGCGCAGGCCATCCACAGCCTGGGCGACCGGCCGCGTGGCGCGCGCGAAGAACGCTCGGTCGCCATCACGCGCCCGCAGCGCACGGAGCACGGCTCGTCGGTGCAGTCGGCCCTGAGTCGTCTGGTCGACCGCATCGTGGTGATGCCGCGCCTCACCGACCGCGCCAACGACCTGCGCCACGACGTGGCGGACGCCGGCGACCTGGTGGCGCTGGCGGCCTGCGGCGACCGGCTCGCCGACCTCGTCAACGAACAGCGCCTTGGCCTGCAACGCGAGATCGACGCGCTGCAGGGCGTGCTGCGGCACGTGACCGGCCGTCTCGACGAGATGAGCCAGTACATGTCGCGCGAGCTGGTCGACCAGTCGAACGGCGAAGCGAACGGCCAGGCCCTCGACGCCTCGGTGGCGCACGAGATGCGCCTGCTCGGCGAAGCCGCCCTCGAGATCGACGACGTGCACGAGCTGCGCGAACGCGTGAACGCCAGCCTCGAAACGATCACGCACTGTTTCCGCGATTTCCGCGACCGCGAGGGCGCGCGCCTCACCGCGTACCGCGCCCGCGCGGAGAAGATGCGCCAGCGCATCGAGCAGCTCGAGACCGAGCGCAACACGCTGCAGCGCTCGCTCGAGCGCGAGCACGAGCTCGCTCAGACCGACACGATGATCGGCATGCCCAATCGCCTCGCCTACGAGAAACGCATCGAGGCGGCGTTCGAAAGCTGGCAGACGACGTCGCGCCCCCTGAGCATCGCGGCGATCGACATCGATCACTTCAAGAGCATCAACGACACCTACGGCCACACCGCCGGCGACGCCGTCCTGCGCATCATCGGCCAGGCGTTGCTGAAGCACGTGCGGCCCTGCGACTTCGTCGCCCGCTACGGCGGCGAGGAATTCATCGTGGTGTTCGACGGCGCCGACGAGAACGAGTCCCTCCAGGTCTGCGAGCGCCTGCGCGGCAAGATCCAGCACCTGGCCTTCCACGCGAGCCGCCAGTCGGTGCGCGTCACCGCCTCCATCGGCCTCGCGCAGTTCCAGCCCGGCGACACCCCCCAGTCCGTGTTCGACCGCGCCGATCTGGCGCTGTACACGGCGAAGAACGGTGGCCGCAATCGCTGCGTGGTCGGCTGAGGACGACGACCCGACCGACGCCCGCGGCGAATTCAGGCCGCGACGTTGAAGACGTGACCGACCACCGACGTCACGGCCATCGCCAGCGCGCCCCAGAACACGACGCGAGCGATGCCGCGCAGGATGTTGCCGCCGCCCATGAACGCCGAGGCGGTACCCAGCAGGGCCAGCGCGAGCAACGACACCGCGAAGGTGACCGGCGCCACCTGTTCGCGCGACGCCAGGGCGGCCGCCGCGATCGGCAGGATCGCGCCGCACGAGAAACTCAGGGCCGACGCACCGGCCGCCTGCCAGGGACGGGCGGCGGTGGTCACCGAGAGGCCGAGCTCGTCGCGCGCATGTGCTTCCAGCGCGTCGTGCGCCATGAGCTGTTCGGCGACGGTACGCGCCAGCGGCCGGTCGAGGCCGCGCTGCACGTAGATCTCCGCCAGTTCCTTGTGCTCGCCGGTCGGGTCGTCGCGCAGTTCGCGCTGTTCGAGATCCAGCTCGGCCGCTTCGCTGTCCGCCTGCGAACTGACGGACACGTATTCGCCCGCCGCCATCGACATCGCGCCGGCGACCAGGCCGGCGACACCGGCGATCATGATGTCGGAGCGGCTCGCCTGCGCGGCGGACGCGACGCCTACCATCAGGCTGGCGGTCGACAGGATGCCGTCGTTCGCGCCGAGCACCGCGGCGCGCAACCAGCCGATGCGTTCCAGTCGATGCTGCTCGCGATGGCGGAAGCGCGGGATCATGCGCCGGGCTCCTGTTCGTCGTGTTCGACACGCTCCTCCAGACGCGTCACCATCCAGCCGACGAGCAGCGCGCAGATCGTGCCCAGGATCACCTCGCCGAACCGGAACAGCGGAATCTCCCAGAGCGGCCCCTCGGCCGGCACGAGCAGCACGATGGCCGTGGTGATGCCCGCGATCCGCGCGGCCTGCGCGACGTTCGCCGCCCAGCACACCAGGGTGACCGCGGCGAGCGCCAGCGCGAACGAGAGCACGTCGCCACTGTGCCCGAGCCACAGGCCGGCGAAGCCCGCCGCACCACCCAATGCGGTGCCCAGGCAGCGGTCGCGGCTCGCGCCGCGCGATTCCAGATAGCGCGGCTGGGTCACCGCCAGGGCGCTGATCGCCGCCCAGTAGGCCTGTTCGGTGTGCAGCGCGTGGCCGATCGCGAACGCCACGCTGGCACCGAGCGCGCCCTTGAACGCGAGGAACGAGCCGGTCCGCAGCCGCTTGCCGAACGGCAGGTCGCGGAAGAGACGCTCGAAGACCCGCTGCGCGCGCCGCAACCGGACGACACGCAGGGCGGCTTCGGCACGGGAGAGAGGCGCGTCCGGTGGACTCATGCGCCCATCCTACCGACGCCGTCGACGCGCTGCCAACGACACCGCACAATACGCCGCCGCGGCCGCACCGGCCGCCCCTGCCCCAAGAAGATTCCGGCCCATGTCCATCTCGATGTACCAGACCTCCGTGCCCGTCCTCGTCCGCGCGCTGAAGAACCTGTCCGGCGTGCTCGCCAAGGGCGCCCAGCACGCCGCCGATCGCAAGATCGCGCCGGAGGTGCTGCTCAACACGCGCATCACCCCCGACATGTTCCCGCTGATCCGCCAGGTGCAGATTGCCACCGACATGGCCAAGGGCGCCGTCTACCGCCTCGCCGGCGTCGAGCCGCCGAAGATGGAAGACAACGAGACCTCGTTCGAGGAACTGCAGGCGCGCATCGCGACCGTGATCGGCATGATCGAAGGCTTCACGCCGGCGCAGATCGACGGCAGCGAGGATCGCGAGATCGTGCTGAAGCTGCGCAGCGGCGACATGCACTTTCGCGGGCAGGATTACCTGCTGGGCTTCGTGCTGCCCAACGTGTATTTCCACGCGTCGACGGCGTACGCGATCCTGCGCGGCGTGGGCGTCGTGCTGGGCAAGGCGGATTTTCTCGGGAAGGCTTGATCGCGCGCGATGCGGCGAGGCGGTACCGACCGCCTCGCCGTGGGTACCGGCGTTCGCCGGTACGACGGCCGAGGGCCCCTCAGGCCTTCAGCTTCCACCCGGTACGGAAGATCCACCAGACCACGCCGAGGCACAGCACGAGGAACCCGACGGTCGCGCCGACGCTCACCGCGATGTTCACGTCGGCCTCGCCGTAGAAGCTCCAGCGGAAGCCGTTGACCAGGTACACGACCGGATTGAACAGCGTGATCTTCTGCCACACCGGCGGCAGCATCGAGATCGAATAGAAGCTGCCACCCAGGAACGTCAGGGGCGTGATCACCATCAGTGGAACGACCTGCAGCTTCTGGAAGTCGTCGGCCCACAGGCCGATGATGAAACCGAACAGGCTGAAGGTGACGGCGGTGAGGATGAGGAAGCCGATCATCCAGAACGGATGCAGGATCTCGTAATCGACGAAGATGCGCGCCGTGGCGAGGATGAGCAGTCCGAGGATCACCGATTTCGTGGCCGCGGCACCCACGTAACCGAGCACCACCTCCACGTACGACACGGGCGCGGAGAGCAGTTCGTAGATCGTGCCCGCCCACTTCGGCATGTAGATGCCGAACGACGCGTTGCTGATGCTCTCGTTGAGCAGCGACAGCATGATCAGGCCAGGGATGATGAAGGCCCCGTAGCTCACGCCGCCGATGTCGCCCATGCGCGAACCGATCGCCGCGCCGAACACCACGAAATAGAGCGAGGTGGAGAGCACCGGCGAGGCGATGCTCTGCATCAGCGTGCGGAAGGTGCGGGCCATCTCGAAGCGGTAGATCGCGCGAACGCCGTGGATGTTCATGCGTGCGTCCTCACGAGGCTCACGAAGATGTCCTCCAGCGAGCTCTCGCTCGAATGCAGGTCCTTGAAGTCGATGCCGAGCGCGTTGAGCTTGCGCAGCAACTCGGCGATGCCGGTGTCCTCGCCCTGCGCGTCGAACGTGTACGTGAGGCAGCTGCCGTCGGCCGACAGTTCGAGCGGCCAGTGCCCGAGCCCTTCCGGTACCGCCTGCAGGGGCGTCTGCAGCTGCAGCGAGAGCTGCTTCTTGCCGAGCTTGCGCATCAGGGTGGTCTTTTCCTCCACCAGCACGAGTTCGCCGTGGTTGATGACGCCGATGCGATCGGCCATCTCCTCGGCTTCCTCGATGTAGTGCGTGGTCAGGATGATCGTGACGCCCGACTCGCGCAGGCGGCGCACCATCTGCCACATGTCGTGGCGCAGTTCGACGTCGACGCCGGCCGTCGGTTCGTCGAGGAACAGCACGCGCGGTTCGTGCGCGAGCGCCTTGGCGATCAGCACGCGACGCTTCATGCCGCCCGAGAGCGTCATGATCTTCGAGTCGCGCTTCTCCCACAGCGACAGTTCGCGCAGGATCTTCTCGAGGTATTCCGGGTTCGGCGCCTTGCCGAAGAGTCCGCGGCTGAACTTCACGGTCGCCCAGACGCTTTCGAACGCGTCGGTCGAGAGCTCCTGCGGCACCAGGCCGATCAGGCTGCGCGCGGCGCGGTAGTCGCGCACGATGTCCTGCCCATCGACGGTAACCGTGCCTTCGCTGCCGTTGACGATGCCGCAGACGATGCTGATCAGCGTGGTCTTGCCGGCGCCGTTGGGGCCGAGGAGCGCGAAGATCTCGCCGCGCCGGATGTCGAGGTCCACGCGCTTAAGCGCCTGGAAGCCGGATTTGTACGTCTTGGACAGCCCACGCACCGCGACGATGGCGTCGGGTGCGGTGATCGATGCGTCGAGTGGCGACATGGGAACCCGTATGGCCGTGGGTAAGGCGTCCGATGGTAGACCCATGCCGTTGGCCTGCCTACCTCGCGATGCCCGCGGGAGCGCGGTATGGCACCATCGGCGACATCCTTCACCTGACTGGCATCCCATGACGATCTCGACGTACGACGCCTCCGTCCCCGTTTTCACCCGCGGCTTCCGCGTGCTGGCCGACCTCCTCGCCAAGGCCGAGGCCCACGGCGGCACCGATCTGATCGAGGCGCGCCTCGCGCCGGACATGCTGAACCTCGCCGGGCAGATCCAGCGCGCCAGCGACACGGCCAAGTTCGCCGTCGCCCGCATCGCCGACGTGCAGCCGCCGTCGTTCGAGGACAACGAGGCCACCTTCGACGACCTGCGCAAGCGTATCGACGACACCGTGGCCTGGATCGGGTCGGTCGACCGCGCGGCGCTCGAAGCCGGTGCGAACCGCGACCTCTCCCGCAAGATCCGCGACAGCGAGTACACGTTCACCGGCACCACCTACCTGCTCACCTTCGCGATCCCGAACTTCTTCTTCCACGTCACCACCGCGTACGACATCCTGCGCCACAAGGGTGTGGCGATCGGCAAGCTGGACTACCTCGGCCTCGACAAGTGAGCGACGGTCGGCCGCGCTGCGCCTGGGGCGACGCGGACGACCTCATGCGCGCGTACCACGATCGGGAGTGGGGCGTTCCCGAGCGCGACAGCCGCAGGCTCTGGGAGAAGCTGATCCTCGACGGCTTCCAGGCGGGGCTGTCGTGGCGGACGATCCTCGCCCGTCGCGACGGCTTCCGACGAGCCTTCGACGGCTTCGATCCGGAGGTCGTGGCCCGCTACGGCCCGGCGGACACCGAACGCCTGCTGGGCGACTCCGGGATCATCCGGTCGCCGTCCAAGATCGCCGCGACGATCCGCAACGCCCAGGCCTTCCTGGCGATGCGCGACTCCGGCGAGGACTTCGCGGACTTCGCCTGGAGCTACGTCGGGGGCCAGCCGCTGCGCTGGGAGGGACCGGTGCCGCCCAACAGCCCGCTCTCCGCCAGACTGTCGAAAGACCTCAAGAAGCGGGGCTTCACCTTCGTCGGGCCCACGATCGTCTTCGCCTGGATGGAGGCGACCGGCCTGATCGACAGCCATGTCCCGACCTGCTTCCGGCGTAAGGAAACGGCCGGAAAAGCCTTGCCACACAAGGGTTAACGGGTTTTTTAGCCGGATCGGCGTAGCGTTCGGTCAGGGGTCGCGACAGCGGCCCCCTCCGTCTGGCCCACCTTTGATAGCGAGGGTTCCATGGCTTCCAGCTCCGCCCAACTGTTCATTCCGTACAGCGAATCGACACAGGGACCGTGGATCGTACGCCGTGCTTCCCTACCCCTCGGCCGTTACGCCTCGCAACGCATGGCCATCACGGCCGCCGAGGCCATGGCCCCCGGCCTCTCCGACAGCCTGGGCCGCCCGGTCGAGATCCACGTGCAGCAGGCGGACGGGACGTGGGAAGAGCACACCTACGTCGTCGCCGGTCTCGTGGCCCAGGGCAACGTGCCGTCGGCGGGAGTCAATCGCCACCTGTGAGCGATCGTGGGGTGAGACGGCGATAGGGTAACCTTGCAGGGTTATCCGCCCCTCTCTTCCCCTTCCCGATGCTCACCGACGACACCAAAGCCGCGATCCGCGCCGCCTATGCGCGGCTGAAGGACGGCCTTGCGGGTTTCCGCGGGCGCGCGGCGCAGCTGAAGATGATCGCCGAGGTCGCCAAGGCGCTGTCCGAGCCGGCCGGCGCGGCGGTGATCGAGGCCCCGACCGGTACCGGTAAATCCATGGCGTACCTCATCGGTGGCCTCGAGGTCGCGCGCGCGCAGAAGAAGAAGCTGGTCATCGCCACCGCGACCGTCGCGCTGCAGGAGCAGCTGGTCCAGCGTGACATCCCACAGTACCTCTCGTTGTGCGGCGTGGAGGCCAAGGTCGCGCTGGCCAAGGGCCGTGCTCGCTACCTGTGCGTGCGCAACCTGCGCATGGCGGGCTCGGAACCCGCGGCCCAGACGGGCTTCGATTTCGACGCGGACCTCGCGCTGTGGTCGCGCCCGCCCGCCGAACGCGACACGAAGGCCGTCGAGAAGCTCGGCAAGGCGTTCGAGGCGCGCGAGTGGAACGGCGACATGGACACCAGCCCGGAGCCGGTCTCCGACCTGGTACGCGGCATGCTGACGACGAGCGCGGGCGGCTGCACCGGCCGCAAGTGCGGCGCGTTCGCCGTGTGCCCGTTCTTCGTGGCGCGTCGCGCCATCGGCGAGGCCGACATCGTGGTCGCCAACCAGGACCTCGTGCTGGCCGACCTCACCATGCCACGCGACGAGGACACCTTCGGCGGCGTGATCCTGCCTAAGCCGGAAGACACCCTCTACATCTTCGACGAGGCGCACCACGTGCCCGGCAAGGCCATCGACCGCGGCGCGGCCGACGTGCACCTCGCCACGGCCGTCCGCCGCATCGGCCGCCTGCAGAACCAGATCCACGGCGCCTATTCGCTCACGGACAAGGAGAGCATCGGCAACCTCACGCTCGAAATGGGCGACGAGAAACTGCTGCTGATGTCGAACGCGCTGGAAGAGATCGAACGCGAGATCCGTCTGTCGTGGACGCCGTCGTCCAGCGAGACGGAGCCGGTCTTCCGCGCCTCGCTGGGGCAACTTCCGGAGAACTGGAAGATGCACGCCGACCACCTGCACCTGATCACGAAGGACATCCAGCGCTGGCTGCGCACGGTGCGCCGTACCGTGGTCGAGATGGAAGCCGGCGGCCCGACGCAGGAAGCGCTGTCGCGCGAACTGGGCGTGGCGCTCGAGCGCCTCGACCGGCAGGTGCGCACCTGGTACGCGTGGTCGACCGACGATCGCGAGAACGCGCCGCCGCTCGCGCGCTGGGTCAGCATGACGCCCGAGCAGCAGCTCGTGTGCCATGCCTCGGCCGTCTCGGCCGGCGGCCTGCTGCGCAGCGTGCTGTGGGACAACGCGTCGGCGGTGGTGATGACGTCGGCCACCCTGAGCGCCGGCGGCAACTTCCGCGGCTTCGCCGATTCGGTCGGGCTGCCGAACGAGGCGGTCACGATCAGCCTGCCCTCGCCCTTCGACCTGGAGAACCAGGCGACGCTCAGCGTGCCTGCGCTGAAGACGATGCCGGACGATCGCGAGGGCCATGCGCGCGAGGTATCCGAGTGGCTGGCGAAGCACCTCGACTGGAACAGCGGCAACCTCGTGCTGTTCACGTCGCGGGCGAAGCTCGACCGCGTCCTGCAGATCCTGCCCATCGAATTCGTGCGCAAGGTGCGCGCGCAGGGCTCGCTGTCGAAGGCGCAGCTGATCGCGGAGCACAAGGAGGATATCGAAGCCGGCAAGGGCAGCACGCTGTTCGGCCTCGCGTCCTTCGGCGAGGGTCTCGATCTGCCCGGCAAGCTGTGCGAGACGGTCGTCGTGACGCAGCTGCCGTTCGCGGTGCCGACGGACCCCGTCGGTGCCACGTATGCCGAGTGGCTCGAATCGCGCGGCCGCAACCCGTTCATCGAGGTGAGCGTGCCGGACGCGACGCGCATCCTCACGCAGTACTGCGGCCGCCTGATCCGCACGGAGACCGATACCGGACGCATCGTGCTGCTCGATCGTCGCGTGATCACGAAACGCTATGGCACGGGCATGTTGCGCGCGCTGCCGCCGTTCGCGCGCGACATCGAGCGCGTCGCATGACGATCGTTCGCTTCGACGAACTCGAGGCCGTGCCGTGGAAGAATGGGCTCGGCATCACGCGCGAGATCGCGGCGGCGCCCGCAGGCGCGTCGATGGACGCGTTCCTCTGGCGCGTGAGCATCGCGGACGTCGATACCGCGTCGCCCTTCTCGCGATTCCCCGGCATCGACCGCACCATCGTGCTGCTGGAGGGCGACGGTTTCACGATGACGCTCGACGGCACGCGCACGCATGCGCTGACCGTCCCTTGCGAGCCCTTCGCGTTCCCGGGAGAGGCGCACGTAGCCGTCGCGCTGGCCGGTGGTGCGACGCGCGACTTCAACCTGATGGTGCGGCGTGGCGCGGCGACGGGTGCCGTCGAGGTGCTGCGCGGTGCCAGGGCGATCGATGCGGCCGGTGCCGTGCTCGTCCACGTCGCGGCTGGGACCGGCGTGATCGACGGTGTGACATGCGCTCGCGGCGACAGCGCGCTGCGGCCAGGGCGGATCGCGCTGGATGACGGTGCCGTGGTGCTCGTCGTGCGCATCGCCTGATCCACACGTCCAGTCCGGAGGGTGGGAGCCGATCGTATCGGCGATCCGGCGTCAGCCGGCAGGCTCGCCTGGTGCCGCCCGGGTCCACAGATCGACCGCCGTGAGCTGGAACGCCACCGACGGAACCGCGCGCTGCCACGCCTCGATCCCCGGGAACACGTCGCGCAGGTCGCGCACGAAGGCGTCGAATCCCTTGTCGAGTTCGGATACCACCAGCGTTTCCTCTCCTTCGGCATGGAAGAATAGGAAAACGCGGTCGTAGGCGATGTCGCGATTACCCGCCTCCACGCGCGTCACGCGTTCCACGGAAAGCTCGCGCACATGCAGGCGCGCCGGACGATGCACGATGCACCGCGTGTCGGCATCGAAGCGCACACCCACGCCTTCGACGAGGCGCTCGCGCCATCGCCGCAACAACGGCCGGCGTACTGGAACGACAGGATTCCCCATGCGATCGGCCCGCCCCCGAACGGTTCGATTCAAACGACGTTCACTCCCGATGGGCATCGTAGGAGGTCGTCCCGCCGGAATCCAGACCGTCATGCGCCACGTCTTCACATTCATCGCGGCATCCATGGTCGCCTCCGCCTCCCTCGCGAGCACCCCCGTCACCGCCGTCGCGAACCTCGACCTCGATCGCTATGCGGGGACCTGGCACGAGATCGCCCGGCTGCCGATGTACTTCCAGCGCAAGTGCACGGGTGCCGTCACCGCCACCTACAAGCCCTTGCCCGACGGTACGGTCGCGGTGCACAACGCCTGCGATACCGGCAGCGGCGAGCGCATCGCCAGCGATGGCGTGGCACGTCGTCCCGAGCCCTATGCGCGCGGCAAGCTCGAAGTGCGCTTCGCGCCGAAGTGGCTCTCGTGGATTCCGTTCGTCTGGGCCGATTATTGGGTCATCGCGCTCGACGACGATTACCGCTGGGCCAT
Source organism: Luteibacter sp. UNC138MFCol5.1 (assembly GCF_900110505.1). Classification (GTDB taxonomy): domain Bacteria; phylum Pseudomonadota; class Gammaproteobacteria; order Xanthomonadales; family Rhodanobacteraceae; genus Luteibacter. The sequence continues at coordinate 749,085 of NZ_FODZ01000001.1, read as the reverse complement.
GGTCGGGCAACCGGGACGGAAGTATCTGTGGATCCTCTCGAGAACGCCGGCCATGGACAAGGCGACGTTCGACTCGCTGAAGCAGCGCGCGACGGCTATGGGCTACGACCTTTCACCGCTGATCGTTTCCGGGCAAGTGAACGACGGCGGTCCGGCTCGCTAGAATCGGCGGCATGACCGACGCCCCCTGCCCCTGCGATTCCGGCAAGCCGTACGCCGCCTGCTGCGGCCCGTATCACGATGGTTTCGCCGCGCCCACGGCCGAGGCGCTGATGCGCTCCCGCTACAGCGCCTATGTCCTCGGACGCGAGGACTATCTCCTCGCGTCGTGGCACGCGACCACGCGCCCTGCGTCGCTGGGACTCTCCACCCAGTCACCGAAGCCGACGTGGCTCGGTCTGTCGGTGAAGCGACACGACAACCCCACGCCGGATACCGCCATCGTCGAATTCATCGCGAGCATGCGCGTCGGCGGCGGACGCGCCGAGCGCATGCACGAGGTCAGCCGCTTCGTGCGCGAGGACGGGCGTTGGTATTACGTGGACGGCGACCTGTCGTGAACCGTGTCGACACCGTCGTGTGCGAAGCGATCGCGTCCATGCGCTTGCTCGTCGTCGAATACGGGGGTGCGACGCGACTGGTGCAACCGCATGTGTACGGCGACGATAAGGCGGGCGACCGGTTGCTGAGTGCCTGGCAGGTGACCGGCGGCAGCGCGTCCGGCGCGGCCACCGGTTGGAAGTTCTTCCGGATGGATCGCGTGACGTCGGTCGCGCTGAGCGAACGGCGCTTCCATGCGCCGCGGCCGGAGTTCCAGCGAAACGACGGGGCCTTCTCGCGGATCCTCTGCCAGGTGGGCGGGTAGCCCGGCGATACCTGGTCCGGTCAGATGATCGAACGCGTGACGCCGCCGTCGACGCGGACCGCGGCGCCCGTGGTGCCCGAGGCCTGCTCCGAGGCCAGGTACACCGAAACGTTCGCGACCTCCTCGACGCTGAGCAGCCGCTTGATCAGCGACGTCGGACGATGCGTCTGGATGAAATCGCGCTCGACGTCCTCCTGCGACTTGTTCTGGTCCTTCGCGATCTTGCCGAAGAAGTCGCTGACGCCTTCGGACAGCGTGGGACCCGGAAGCACCGCGTTCACCGTCACGCCCGTGCCGGCCAGCACTTCGGCCAGGCCGCGCGACACACCGAGCTGCGCCGTCTTCGTGACACCGTAGTGGACCATCTCGCCCGGGATCTGCACGGCCGATTCGCTGGAGATGAACTGCACGCGACCCCAGCCGCGATCCTTCATGCCCTTCGCGTAGTGGCGCGACAGACGCACGCCGGAGTTCACGTTCACTTCGAAGAAACGCGACCACTCGGCATCGTCGATGTCGAAGAAGTCCTTCGGCTCGAAGATGCCGAGGTTGTTGATGAGGATGTCGGTATCGGGCACCGCCTCGATCAGCGCGGCCGCGCCTTCGGCGGTGCCGAGATCGGCGGCGACGCCGGTCACCTTCGCACCTGTCGCGGCCTTCTTCACCGCGGCGATGGCTTCGTCGACGCGCGCCTGCGTGCGACCGGTGATGACCACGGAGGCGCCGGACTGCGCGAGGCCGGTGGCGATGGCGAGGCCGATGCCCGCGGTGGAACCCGTGACGATGGCGCTGCGGGTCGAGAGGTCGATGTTCATGGCGTGCTCCGGGAGCGAAGGGATGGAATGACCCTTTCCATGCTCGGGGCGTGGCGCCCGGGAATCAATCGCTCCAAAGGCAAAAGAGTCTGGCGCGCAGGCCAAGAACGACGGTTTCGATCAGGGCGCGAGGAACTCAGACCGCGACGCGCGTCTCGCCTGCCGGGACGCCGTTCGGTCCGAAGCGGCGCTCCATGACGACGGTGCGGTTCGCGTCGTCCACCAGGATCACGGTGGACGCGCGGGTACCGTAGGCCTCCCCGACGATGAAGGCGCTGGAAAGGAAGCGCTCGCGCTCGATGCCGATGCCCGTATCGGGAAGCACGTCGTCGGGCCAGCGGCCCTGGTCGGAAAGCATCGCGAACAGCGCGTCGGTGTCGTCCTCCGCGCCGGCCGCCAGCCAGTCCTCCAGGCGATGGGTGAGCGCGCGGGTCTTCGGCCACGGCGCGTTGAAGTCGGCGTTGCTGAGCCCATGCACGCCCGGTTCGACCGGCTGCGCCCGCGCGCTCGGATGATTGCCGAGGTAGTACGCGTCGTGCGCGTCGAACGTCAGCAGGTTGAAGGGCCGGTAGTCGCGTGCGGAGGCCATCAATTCCACGGCGTGCTCGCGCGCCGGGACGTTGGACCCGAGGTAATCGGCGACGAGCAGGCCGCGCGAGAGCCCGCTGTGATCGGCGGTGAGGTCGCGCACGTTGGTGATGACGCTGACACGCCCCTGGGCGCTCGCGCCGGCCCAGGTTCCGCCGGCTTCGAGATCGCGACCCGCGACGATCTGCGGCGCCTCGTCCCACGCGGCCAGGGGCGCGGTGGGTCGGGCGTGGAATTCGTCGCGATTGCCGACGAGGACGAGGCGCCAGCGCGGATGCGCGCGCCATGCGAAGGCGATCAGACACATGGGGGCGTGACCCGGGAGAACATGCGCCTATTGTGGTTGCCACCGGCGGCGGGGCCAAGGGCAGGCGCCGCGCCGGTGAGCCTCCAAGAGCAGACTCAAGCCGCGACCGTGGCCTTGGCGCGCTTCGCCGCCAGCATGCGTGCGATGGATGCCGCCGCTTCCCGACCGTCGTAGACCGCGCGGACCACGAGGTCGGCGCCGCGGACGTTGTCGCCGCCGGCGAAGATCCGCGGGTTGCTGGTCTGCAGCGGCAGGCGGCCTTCGCCGCCGGCGACGATGCGGCCGCCGCGGTCGCGCTCGATGCCGAAGGCGTCGCACCAGTCCGGCGGGCTCGGCTGGAAACCGAACGCCTGGATCACGACGTCGGCCCGCAGCTCGGATTCGCTACCGTCGACGTTCTGCGGGCGCGGTCGGCCGTCGGCGCCTTCGACGAGCTGCGTCTCGACCACGCGCACCGCCGTGACGCGATGTCCGTCGCCCACCAGCGCGACGGGCTGCCGCTGGAAGAGGAACCGGACGCCCTCCTCCCGGCTGTAGCCGACTTCGCGGCGCGAACCGGGCATGCTTGGCTCGTCGCGGCGATACACGCAGGTGACCGACGCGGCACCGAGACGGATCGCGGTGCGGTTGCAGTCCATGCCGGTGTCGCCGCCACCCAGCACGACGACGTGCTTGCCCGCGAGGTCGTATTCGGGAGCGGGCGCTTCGTCGCGAAGCAGCCGTTCCGTGTTCGCGATGAGGAACGGCAGCGCGTCGTGCACGCCCTGGAGGTCGCGCCCTTCGAGCTGGCCGTCCACGTAGGTATACGCGCCCGTGCCGACGAAGACCGCGTCGTAATCCGCGAGGAGTTCGTCGAACTCGATGTCGCGCCCGATCTCGACGCCGAGGTGGAAACGCACGCCCATGCTTTCCAGCACCATGCGGCGCGTACGCACCACCGATTTGTCGAGCTTGAACGGCGGAATGCCGAAGGTGAGCAGGCCACCGATTTCATGCTGGCGATCGAACACGTGCGCCTCGATGCCCGCACGACGCAGGCGGTCGGCGCAGGCGAGACCCGCCGGGCCGGCGCCGACGATGGCGACGCGCGCGCCGGTCTCGCGCACGCGCGAGAGATCGGGACGCCAGCCCTGTCGGATCGCCTCGTCCGTGACCCAGCGCTCCACGCTGCCGATGGTCACGGCGCCGAAGTCACCCTGCTCGAGCGTGCACGCGCCTTCGCACAGGCGATCCTGCGGACAGACGCGACCGCAGATCTCCGGGAGCGGATTGGTCTCGTGCATCAGCGTCGCGGCTTCGAAGAGCCGGCCGTCCTGCACGAGCTTCAGCCAGTTCGGAATGTAGTTGTGGACCGGGCAGGCATGCTCGCAATACGGATTGCCGCAATCGATGCAGCGGCCGGACTGCGAGGCGGCTTCCGACGACGCGAAGTCACCGGAGATCTCGCCATAGCCGAGCACGCGCACCGCCACCGGCACCGTCCGCGGCGTCTGCCGCGGAATGTCGAGGAATCGGAAGTCCTTCGCGCTCATGCGGCACTCCGCAGTTCTTCGGCCAGCGCGTCGAGACTCGCCGCCTTGGGTTTCACCAGCCAGAAACGCTGCAGCAGGCCGCGGAAATCGCCGAGGACGCGACGGCCCCAGGCGCTGCCGGTAAGTTCGGCGTGGCGCGCGATGAGCTGACGCAGGTGCTGCATGTAGTGCTCCATGCCTTCGTGCGAAATGCGGACGATGTCGACGAGCTCGTGGTTGTAGCAGTCGACGAAGTTACGCTCGGTGTCGAGCACGTAGGCGAAACCACCCGTCATGCCCGCGCCGAAGTTCAGGCCGGTGCGGCCGAGCACCGCGACCACGCCGCCCGTCATGTATTCGCAGCAGTGGTCGCCCGCGCCCTCGACGACGGCCAGCGCACCCGAGTTGCGCACGGCGAAGCGCTCGCCCGCCTGGCCGGCGGCGAACAGTTCGCCGCCCGTCGCGCCATAGAGGCAGGTGTTGCCGATGATCGACGCGTCCTGGCTGGCGAACGGCGAGTCGGCGGGCGGGCGCACGACGAGACGCCCACCGGCCATGCCCTTGCCGACGCCGTCGTTGGCCTCGCCGATGAGCTCGATGTGCACGCCGGCGGCGTTCCACGCGCCGAGGCTCTGCCCCGCCGCGCCGGAGAGGTGGAGGTTGACCGGCTTGTCGCCCATGCCGGCATCGCCCCAGCGGCGCGCGACGTCGCCGGACAACCGCGCCCCGATCGCGCGATCGGTGTTGACGATCGGGTAATGGAACGTACCGCCGAGACCGTCGGCGACCGCCGCGCGCGTGTCGGCGGCGATACGGTTGGCCAGCGACGCGGGATCGCGCATCGGATTGCGCGCGAACGTGCAGGCGAAATCCACCTGCGTGCCGAGGCCGTCCTCACCGATCAGCGGCGAGAGGTCGAGGCGTTCTTGCACCGGCGTCACGCCGTCGCGCTGCTCCAGGCGTTCGCTCTGGCCGATGAGTTCGGCCAGCGACCGCACGCCGAGGCGCGCGAGATGACGACGCACGTCTTCCGCGATGAAGCGGAAGTAGTTCATCACCATGTCGGGCAAGCCGAGGAAGTGCTTCTGACGCAGCACGGGATGCTGCGTGGCGACGCCCGTCGCGCAGTTGTTCAGATGACAGATGCGCAGGTACTTGCAGCCGAGCGCCACCATCGGACCGGTGCCGAAGCCGAAGCTCTCCGCGCCGAGCATTGCCGCCTTGATGACGTCGAGGCCCGTCTTGAGGCCGCCGTCGGTCTGCAGGCGAACGCGGCCGCGCAGGTCGTTCAGGCGCAGCGTCTGCTGCGTTTCGGCGAGACCGAGTTCCCACGGCGTGCCGGCGTATTTGATCGACGTGAGCGGGCTCGCGCCGGTACCGCCGTCGTGGCCGGACACCGTGATGAGATCGGCACCCGCCTTGACCACGCCGGCGGCGACCGTGCCGACGCCCGCGTGCGAGACGAGCTTCACGGAGACCAGCGCCTGCGGGTTCACTTCCTTCAGGTCGTGGATCAGCTGCGCGAGGTCTTCGATCGAATAGATGTCGTGGTGCGGCGGCGGCGAGATCAGGCCGATGCCGGGCTTCGCGTAACGCAGACGCGCGATGGTCGCGTCGACCTTGTGGCCGGGAAGCTGACCGCCTTCACCAGGCTTGGCACCCTGCGCGATCTTGATCTGCAACACTTCGGCGTTGACGAGGTACGCCGGCGTGACGCCGAAGCGGCCCGACGCCACCTGCTTGATCTTGGAGGCGCGATCAGTGCCGTAGCGCGACGGGTCTTCGCCGCCTTCGCCTGAGTTGCTGCGCGCGCCGAGGCGATTCATCGCGATCGCGAGCGCCTCGTGGGCCTCCGGCGACAACGCGCCGAGCGACATGCCCGCGGAATCGAAGCGCCGCAGGATGGCCTCGACGGGCTCCACCTCGTCGAGCGGCACGGGCGTCCCCTCGCGCGGCACGAGCAGGTCGCGCAGCGCGGAAGGCGGACGCGTGTCGACGTGTCGCGCGTACTTCTCGTAGTCCGCGTAATCGCCCGTGCGCACGGCCACCTGCAGGCTCGCGATCACGTCCGGACCGTACATGTGGAATTCGCCGCCGTGCACGTACTTGAACAGGCCGCCGGCGCGGAGCGACTGCGCCTCGTCCCACGCCTCGGCCGCGAGCAGACGCTGCTCCTGCTCGAGGTCGTCGAACGTGGAGCCGCCGATGCGCGACGGCGTGCCGGGGAAGCACAGCGCCACGACTTCCGGCGCCAGGCCCACGATCTCGAACAGCTGCGCGCCGCGATATCCCGCGACGGTGGAAATGCCCATCTTCGACAGGATCTTCAGCAGGCCCTTGCGGATGCCGCGGCGGTAGTTGCGGCCGATCTCGCGCGGGGCGCCTTCGCCGTTGCGGATGTAACCGCTGCGGCCCATGTCGAACAGGCTCTGGTACGCCAGCCACGGATAGATCGCGGTGGCGCCGAAACCGATCAGGCAGGCGAAGTGGTGCGGATCGCGCGGCGTCGCAGTCTCGACCATGATGTTGCACTGGCAGCGCAGGCCCGTGTCGACGAGGCGCGCATGCACCGCGCCGGTCGCCAGCAGCGAGTGGATCGGCAGCAGGTCGCGTCGCGGGTAACGATCGCTGAGGAACACCACCCTGACGCCGCCGCGCACGGCGGCCTCGACGTCGTCGCAGATGCGACGCAGCGCCTGCTCCAACGTTTCGCCGGCGCCGTACATGAGATCGAAACGCGGGGTGTCGGCGTAATCCGGGTTCGCGAGGATCTGGCGCAGCTTGCGCTGGGAAAGGATCGGCGAGTTGAGCAGGATCTGCTTCGCGTTCTCGGGACCGAGATCGAAGATGTTGCGTTCCTGACCGATCTGCGTCACGAGCGACATCACCAGGCGCTCGCGCAGCGGATCGATGGGCGGATTCGTCACCTGGGCGAAGCCCTGGCGGAAGCGGTCGAACAACGGACGGATCTGCCGCGAGAGCACCGCCATTGGCGTGTCGTCGCCCATCGAGCCGGTCGCTTCGGCTTCCGTCTCCGCCAGCACCTTGAGCACGGATTCGCTCTCTTCGCGCGAGAGGCCGTAGAGTTTCTGGTAACGACGAAGCTCGTCGGCCGGCAGCGGCTCGGCGGCGAGGCTGGGATCGATCAGGTCGGATTCGAGGTAGGTGACGCCGTCGCGCAGCCAGTCGCGGAACGGCGCGCGGGCGCGGTTGATCGCGTCGATGTCGGCATCGCGCAGCAGGCGGTGCTCGCGGAAGTCGACGGCGATCATCTCGCCCGGCGCCAGGCGTCCCTTCGCGACGATACGCGAGGACGGAACGTCCCAAAGGCCCGCTTCGGACGCCACGATCAGGTGGTTGTCGTCGGACAGCGCCCAGCGCGCCGGACGCAGGCCGTTGCGGTCGAGCGTGCATGCCGCGTAGCGGCCGTCGCACATCACGAGGCCGGCCGGGCCGTCCCACGGCTCGCTGTGCAGCGCGTAATACTCGTAGAAGGCCGCGAGGTCTTCGTCGATGTCCTCGCGCGCCGCGTACGCCGGCGGCACGAGCACGCGCATCGCCGTCAGGAGATCCATGCCGCCCATCAGCAACACTTCGAGCGCGTTGTCGAGGCTTTCCGAATCCGAGCCCTTCTGCCGCACGAGCGGACCGATGTCGGAGAGGTCGACGCGCTCCGACCGCATGACGGAAGTGCGTGCCTGCATCCAGCGACGGTTGGCGCGGATCGTGTTGATCTCGCCGTTGTGCGCGAGGAAGCGGAACGGTTGCGCGAGCCGCCACTGCGGTGACGTGTTCGTGGAGAAGCGTTGGTGGAACACCACGGCGTCCGCCACGAGCGCGGGATGTTTGAGATCGGGATAGACATCGCGGAGATGACCCGGCGCGGCCATCGCCTTGTAGCCGACGACTTCGCCGGACAGCGACACCACGTAGAAATGCTCGTCGTCGGCCAGCGCGAGTTCGGCGCGGCGGCGCGCACGGAACAGCGCGGCCTCGAACGCGGACGGCGACAGCTCGTTCGGCGCGTCGACGAACACCTGGCGCACGCGCGGCATCGAGGCCGCGGCGAGCGGTCCGCAGGCCGACGCGTCCACGGCCACGTCGCGCCAGCCGGCGACGCGGAGTCCGACGTTGGCCAGTTCGTCCTCGAGCACACGCGCCGCGGTCTCGTCGCCCGCGGGATCGAGGAAGACGACGCCGCTGGCGAAATGCGTCGCCAGCGCGATGCCCGCTTCGCCCGCGAGCGCGCGCAGCCACTCGACCGGGCGGCGCACGAGCACGCCGCAACCGTCACCGCTGACGCCATCGGCGTTGACGCCGCCACGGTGGGAAAGTTTCGCCAGCGCGGCGAACGCGGTATCGACCAGCGACGCGCTGGCGTGGCCGTCGATCTGCGCCACGATGCCGAAGCCGCAGCTGTCGTGTTCGAACGCCTCGTCGTAGAGGCGCGGAGTGCCTTGCTTCACCGTCCGCCTCCTGGGGCATTGGGTTGGTGCTGGGTCGTTGCGTGCACGTGGCCCCGCGACCTGGAACGGTCGACTTTCACGTACACGCGGAGGGCATACGGCTCACTTTAGACATATTTGCGGCGTTGCGTCAAAGTTTTTGGACGTCCAAACGAAATTCTTACGGGTATGGTCGTGACAAGCGGGCGCGTAGGAGCGGACCTGGCCGCGACAGCTTCTCGCCCCGGTCATCGTGCTGGCGCGCCAGCTCGCAGGTTCAGCCTCGACAGCTGTCGCGGCCGGGTCCGCTCCTACAGTCGGGGCGCGATGGGTAATAATCGGACGATGCGCCCATTCCACCGCCTGCCCCTCCTCCTGACCCTCGCCACCGCCGCTCTCGCACCCGTCCCGCCGGCCCGCGCCGCGCAGGAGGGCAAGGCCCGGGCCGAGCAGGACGACGCCCGGCAGAAGCTGGAGGGGGTCCGCAAGGACATCGACGCGCTGACGCGCGAGCAGCGTGAGACGGCGAACAGCCGCGACGCGGCCAACGCGGCGTTGGCGAAACAGGCCGAGCAGGTGTCGGCGGCGGCCCGGGCGGTCCGCGACACGGATACCGAACTCGAGCATCGCCGGCACGACCTGGAACAGCTCAACGCCCAGCGGGCGGCCATCCAGGCCGGCCTCGATACGCAGAAAGGGGCGCTGGGCGACCTCCTGCGTGCCACGTACACCCTCGGCCGGGGCTCCGACCTCCAGCTGCTGCTGGGCGACGAGGACGTGAACCGCATTTCCCGCGCGCTGGCGTACTCCCGTTACTTCCAGGAGAACCGCGTCGAGCGGATTCGGGCGCTGCTCGCGGATCTTTCCCGCCTGCAGGAGGTCGAAGCCGCCATCACGGCCGAACAGCAGAAGCTCGAGGCCACCCGGAAGGAGCGCGAGCAGCGCGCGGCGGAGCTGGAGAAACAGCGCGCGTCGCAGCAGAAGCTCGTCGCCGAAGCCGACTCGAAGTACAAGGACCAGGCCCAGCGCATGGCGGCCCTTAAGCAGAACGAGCAGGACATGAACGCGCTCGTCGCGCGCCTGCAGAAGGTGATCGACGAGGCCGCGAAGGCGGCCGAGGCGCCGCCCCCCGCGAAGGGCGCGCCAAGCGCGCCGGTCGGCAACCTGCGCGGCAACCTGCCCTGGCCCGCGAGCGGGCCCGTGCACGCATACGGCAACGGCGTGATCATCGTCGCGCCGCGCGGCAGCGAGGTGAAGGCGGTCGCGCGCGGCCGCGTCGTGTTCGCCAGCTTCCTGCGCGGCTACGGCATGATGATCATCGTCAACCACGGCAACGGCTTCATGAGCATGTACGGCAACAACGAGACGCTGCTGCACGGCGTGGGCGACACGGTGGAGGCCGGCCAGGCCGTCGGCACCGCCGCGGCGCCCGCCGGCGACAACGGCGCTTACTTCGAGCTGCGCCAGGGCGGCAAGCCCATCGACGCGCGCGCATGGCTCGGCAAACGGCATTGAACACGGAGACAGGCATGCGCCAGCACCCCCTTCGCCTCGCCCTCGCGCTCGCCCTCGGCGTGCTGGCGATTCCCGCCAGCGAGGCCCAGCAGGCGAAACCGGTACGGCAGCCCGACGCGCCCGCCGCGTCGTCCACCACCGCGGCGGCCGTGGTGCAGCAGGCCGACGACACGGTGAGCCTGGAGGACATCCGCAATTTCACGCGGGTGTATCACATCGTGCAGCAGGCCTACGTCGAGAAGCTCGACAACAAGAAGATCATGAACGCCGCGATCGGCGGCATGCTGCAGAACCTCGATCCGCACAGCGAATACCTCGACAAGGAAGGCCTCGACGAACTCGACGAGGACACCACCGGCCAGTACGGCGGGCTCGGCATCGAGGTGCTCCAGGTCGACGGCATGCTGAAGATCGTCGCGCCCATCGACGATACGCCGGCCTCGCGCGCGGGCATCAAGCCGGGCGACACGATCCTCAAGGTCGACGGCATGGTCGTCGACGGGCAGAACATCGACGACGCGTTCAAGAAGCTGCGCGGCGATCCGGGCAGCAAGATCGTGCTGACGATCCTCCACGAGAAGTCGGACAAGCCGATCGACATGCCGCTGGTGCGCGAGCGCATCAACGTCACCAGCGTGAAGGTGCGTCCGCTGGAGCCGGGGTACGTCTACATCCGCCTCAGCCAGTTCCAGGAAGACACCTCCACCGATCTGGACCGCAAGCTCTCCGACTACATCAAGAGGAACGGCGCGCCCAAGGGCGCGGTGCTCGACCTGCGCTCCAATCCGGGTGGTCTGCTCACCACGGCGGTCGGCGTCGCGGACACGTTCCTCGACAGCGGCACCATCGTGACCACGAAGGGCCGGCTGCCCGACGCCAACCTGCATTTCGACGCGCACCCGGGCGACCTGCTCAAGGGTGCCCCCATCGTGATCCTCGCCGACAACGGCACCGCGTCGGCGGCGGAGATCGTGTCCGGCGCGCTGAAGGACAACCATCGCGCGCTGATCATGGGCCGCCGCACGTTCGGCAAGGGCGTCGTGCAGACGGTGATCCCGCTCGACGAGACGCATGCCGTGAAGATCACCACGGCGCGCTATTACACGCCCAACGGCACCTCGATCCAGGCCGAGGGCATCAAGCCCGACATCGCGCTGGCCGATCTTTCGGTGAACAAGTCGGATGCCGCGCCCCAGCTGATCGGATCCGAGGCCGACCTGCGCAACCACCTGGCGAACGAGAAAGCCTCGACGGGCGATGCGACGACGAGCGACGACGACGGAAAGCTCGCACTCGAGGACTACGCGCTCTCGCAGGCGCTGAACGTGCTCAAGGGCTTGGCGCTGAACCGCACCCGGTGACGCCATCGGAGCGTCCCTGCCACGAGCTGGCGACCGGGGCGAAAGGCGGTCGCGGCCGGGTACGCTCCAACGGCGGTGGCTGTGGGAGCGGACCTGGCCGCGACAGCTCCCGAGGCCGAACCTGCGAGCTGGCGCGC
>NZ_FODZ01000001.1:732020-737246 GCF_900110505.1 Luteibacter sp. UNC138MFCol5.1 | reverse complement strand
GGCTGTGGGAGCGGACCTGGCCGCGACAGCTCCCGAGGCCGAACCTGCGAGCTGGCGCGCGAGGCTGGAGGCCGGGGCGAGAAGCTGTCGCGGCCAGGGCCGCTCCTACCGCAGCTGTCGGGCCTGGGGGTCTTACCAGAGTTTCCACCACGGGCGGGTGGCTTTCTCCACCGCCCGGCGCGCCTTGCGCGGCAGGTCCGGATCGACCGGCGCGGATGGCGTGGCGTCGGCGAACGACCAACCGTCGCACGCCGCGGCGCCGTAGGCGGAGGCCGGCAGGTCGGCATGGAAGGTCGTGACGCTCTGCGCCAGTTCGACCGGCAGCGAATAGTAATGGTCGACGTCGTCACCTTCGGCGTCCGCGGCGTCCTGCATCGCCTCGATGCGCGCGTGGATCGCGTCGAACGCGGGCGGCAGGCCACCACTGGTGGAGAGGTGCCGTGAATCGTCCTGCTGGCCGTCGTGCTCCGCGCGCCAGTTGCGCAGGCCGTTCACGTAGCAGGCGGACGAACTCACCATGACATGATCGTCGTATTCGCACACGAGCACGGTGCAGCCGCGCGAGAGGCGGCGCATCTCCGCCTCGGCGATCAGCGGCGCGGCGAAGCGCGACACGACGACGAACCAGCCGTTCGGCAGGTCGAGCGAATAGCCCCGACCGGGATGCGAGGCGACCTTGCCGTTTCGCACGAGGTCCATCGCGGCGAGCACCTCGTCGCCGTGCTTTCCCTTGACCGCGAACCAGCCGATCGAGGCCCCCATGCGTTACTCCGCGGGAGCCGGCTTCAGCAGGAACCTCACGGCGAGCAGGCCCAGTTCGTAAAGGATGCACATGGGCACCGCCAGCATGATCATCGAAAGCAGGTCGGGCGGCGTGATGAAGGCGGCGATCGCGAACGCGCCGACGATGGCGTAACCGCGCCCCTTGCTGAGCTTCTCGGCATCCACGACGCCGATCGCGGCGAGGATCACCACGGCGACCGGCACCTCGAAGCAGAGGCCGAACGCGAAGAACATCAACATCACGAAGTCGAGGTAATGCGTGATGTCGGTCATCATCGCGACGCCCTCGGGCGTCACGGCGTTGAGGAACTTGAACGCCGCGGGCAGGACGATGAAGTACGCGAACGCGCAACCGGAATAGAACAGCACCAGCGACGCCACCAGCAGCGGTCGCGCAAGGCGTTTCTCATGCCGGTACAGGCCCGGGCTGACGAACGCCCAGAGCTGGTAGAGGATCATCGGCATGCTGACGAACAGCGCGACGAAGAAGGCCAGCTTCAGCGGCGTGACGAACGGGCTCGCGACCTCGGTGGCGATGAGGTGCGCACCGTGCGGCATGCGCTCGACGAGCGGGCGCGCCAGCTCGGCGTAGAGGTAATTGGCGATCGGGACGAGGGCCAGCAGCACCAGCAGCAGCACGACGATCGCGCGCATCAGCCGGGAGCGGAGCTCCATCAGGTGCGAGAACAGCCCTTCTTCGACCACGTCCTCCGGGGACGGATCGGGTTCACGTGCGGTCATGCGGTTCCGTTCCCGACGGCGCCTTGCCGTCGCGGTTCAATGGCAGCATGTCGACCGCCGGATCGGGGTCGCGCGGCTCGACGCGTGCGGCCTGGGTTTCCGTGATGGTGTCGCGCATGCTGTCGCCGGCCTCGCGCAGCCGGGCGCCGGCATCGCGGAAGCCCTCGCCCGCGTCGCGGAAATCCTTGCGGACGCTGTCGTGCGTGGCGCGGGCGTTGTCGGCGGTCTCGCGCAGGGTGCGCTTGATCTCCTCGGCGTGGATCTCGCGCTCGACCTCGGCGCGGACGCTGTCCCAGCCGTTACGCACGCGCCGCAGCAACGCGCCCGCGGTGCGGGCCGCGTGCGGCAGGCGCTCGGGTCCAAGGACGATGAGCGCCACCACCGCCAGGAGCAGCAGCTTGCCGATGCTGATGTCGATCATGGCGCTGCCGGATCAGGGGGTGCGGTCGCGCGGCTCGCCGGCTTCGCTGTGGGCCGGCGGGACCTGGGCGGCCGGCGGCGGATCGGCACGGAGCTTCTCGTCGCCCTGGCGGGTCTGGCGGGTGTCGTCGTCGCCGTCCATGCCCTTCTTGAAGTCGCGCATGGCACCGCCCAGGTCCGAGCCGATGTTGCGCAGCTTCTTCGTGCCGAAGATCAGCACGACGACAAGCAGCAGGAGGACGATATGGGTAATGCTCATGGAAACCTCGGGGGCACCGCCGGGGCGCCGGTCTGGGACGGGGATTACTTCTGAGTGTACTCCTCCAGTGTATCCCTGAACGCGTTGACCTCGCTTGGAACATTCGTGACACCGCCCTCGAAAATGCGACGGGCCGTGATGCCGGGGCCGTAGATCTCCTCGTTGGAGTCGTCATCGATGCTGATGCGCGATCCGTCGAGCGAAATGCCCGCGAAGAGGCCCTTGGCGCGGGAATAGGTGTAGATCTCCGCGTTCATCTTGCCGTTGGTCGCGGCCATGGCGGAGCGGCCGACCGGGCCGGCGGCCGCGGAGGCGCTGGCGCCCATGGTGAACTGGCCGTCGATGATCTGGTCGACGCCCTTGTGGGTGCGGAAGACGAGGATCACGTCGATCGACTGGATGCCGGCCTGGAAGCCGACGCCGGCCGCCGCGGTGGAGATGAAGTTGGGGTTCGACCATTCGCCGGAGCAGTCGCGCTTCTGGGCGATGAGGCCCTCACCCTTGGCGCCGGAGAAGACGAAGCCGCCCTTGACCATGCCGGGGATGATCGCGACGGCGCAGGCGTTCTTCAGAAGATCCGACGGGATCGACTTGTCCGGGGCGTCGTTCATCATCTCCTTGAGCACACGGACGGCCTCGGTCGCCTGCTTTCTCGGCGGATCGGCCGCCTGGGCCGCCATCGCGGGAACGAAGGCGAGAAGGCCGAGGGCGAGCAGTCGGGACGGGCGTGGGGTCATCGTGTGGGCTCCTTTCATGCACGGGATGGCGCGGGCTGCGGCAATCGGCGCGGGAACCGGCAGCCCGCCCTGTGGCAGACTGGAAGGATCCCCGCGAGCGCCATACGCCCATGCCAGGTACCCCGAACTATACCGGCCTCGCCGGCCATTCCCATGACGTCCTGCCCCGCGTCGGCGTCCTCCTGGTTAACCTCGGTACACCTGACGCGCCCACCGCCGCGGCCGTGCGGCCCTACTTGGCGCAGTTCCTCGGCGATCCCCGCGTCATCGAATACCCGCGACTCCTCTGGAAGGCGATCCTGCATGGCGTGATCCTGCGGATCCGCCCGAAACGTTCCGCCCATGCCTACGCCCGCATCTGGACCCCTGAGGGCTCGCCCCTGCGGACCGGCAGCGAGGCGCTGGCGGCGGCGCTGCAGGCGGAACTCTCGGCCGTCGTGCCGGGGCCGGTCCGGGTGGCGCTGGCGATGCGCTATGGCCGACCGGACGTCGCGAGCCGCGTCGCCGAGCTCCAGCGCGAGGGCGTGCGTCGCCTGATCGTGCTTCCGCTGTACCCGCAGTACTCCGCCACCTCGACGGGAAGCGTCTTCGACGCCGTCGCCGACACCGTCAAGGGCCTGCGCTGGCCGCCCGAACTGCGCCAGATCAATGATTACCACGCCGAGCCGGCGTACATCGAGGCGCTGGCGGCGAGCGTCCGGGCGCATTGGGCCGCCAACGGGCGCGGGGAAAAGCTGCTGCTGAGCTTCCACGGCATTCCCGAGCGCTACCTGCGCGCCGGCGACCCGTATTTCTGCCAGTGTCACGCCACGGCGAGACTGCTGCGCGAGGCGCTGGGCATGGGCGAGGACGAGGCGCTGATCAGCTTCCAGTCCCGTGTGGGACGCGAGCGCTGGCTCCATCCCTACACCGACGAGACCGTGAAGCAGCTGGGCGCGAAGGGCCTCAAGCGCATCGACGTGATCAGTCCGGGCTTCGCGGTCGACTGCCTCGAGACGCTCGAGGAGATCGCCATGCAGAACGCCGATTTCTTCCGCGAAGCGGGTGGCGAAACCCTGAGCTACATCCCCTGCCTCAACGCGACGCCGTCGCACGTGCGCGCGCTGGCGTCGCTCGTGCTGCGCCATGGCCAGGGCTGGCCGGAGTTCTCCCCGGATTACGACGCCGCGGCGGAGGCAGTCCGCCTCGCCGCGGCCCGCGAGCGCGCCCGCGCGGTGAGCAGCGATGCGTGAATTGAAGGTCGCGATTCCCGGCCTGGAACTGGCCGGCCTGAGCTGGGGCGAACCCGATGCGGCGCCCCTCATCCTGTTGCACGGCTGGCTCGATAACGCGGCGAGCTTCGCGCTGCTGGCGCCACGACTGGCCGACCGCTTCCATGTGATCGCGCTCGATCTCCCCGGCCACGGCCACTCGGCGCACCTGCCCGAGGGCACCGTCTACCAGCACGTGGACTATGCGCGCGCGGTACTCGCCGCCGCCGACGCGCTCGCCCTCCCGCGCTTCCACCTGCTCGGCCACTCGCTGGGCGCGGGCGTCGCGACGATGGTGGCGATCGCCGCGCCGGAACGCATTCGTGCGCTCGCGCTGATCGAAGGCCTCGGCCCGCTCGGCGACGACGGCTCGCGCACCCTCGACCGCTTCCGCGAGGCGATGGCCTCGAAAGCCGAGGGCAACCGCCCCCTGCGCGTGTTCGCGTCGATCGAAGACGCGGCCCGCGCCCGTGCGCTCGCCAGCGGCCTCGACGCCAGCCTCGCCACGCACATCGTCGCGCGAGGGCTGCGTGAGGTCGGGGGCGGGTACAGCTGGCGGAGCGATCCGCGGTTGTCCCGGCCGACCGCGATCCGGCTCGCCGAAACCCAGGTGATGGCGCTGCTGCTCGGCCTCGCGGCGCCCACGTCGCTCCTGCTCGCCCGCCCGCACCCGCCCTACCTTGAACCGGAAGCGTTGCAGATCCGCATCGACTGCGTCGACGACATCCGCGTCACGCACATGGATGGCGGCCACCACCTCCACCTCGAACATCCCGAAGCCGTCGCGAACTGGCTGCACGCCGCGCTGTAGTTGCAAGCAGCGGACCTGCGAGCTGGCGCGCAAGCGCGATGACCGGGGCGAAAAGCCGTCGCGGCCAGGTCCGCTCCCACAACGGCGATCGGTGGTGGAAACGGACCTCGAGGCCAAACCTGCGAGCTGGCGCGCAAGCCCGATGACCGGGGCGAAAAGCCGTCGCGGCCGGGGCCGCTCCCACAATGGCGGGCGGGTGTGGGAGCGGACCTGGCCGCGACAGCC
>NZ_FODZ01000001.1:646739-731860 GCF_900110505.1 Luteibacter sp. UNC138MFCol5.1 | reverse complement strand
TGGCGGGCGGGTGTGGGAGCGGACCTGGCCGCGACAGCCCTTGAGGCCGAACCTGCGAGCTGGCGCGCAAGCCTGATGACCGGGGCGAAAGGCCGTCGCGGCCGGGGCCGCCCCCACATGATGTTCCGGGCGCAGCCCACATCACAGCATCGGGAGTGGCCTGCACTCGATGCGAAGCACATTCGACATCCTGTCCCGATGCCGATACGACCGGGTACAGCCGTCCTCCGGCGAGGACGATCATCGATTCCAGGACATGCCTACCTCCTGACGACAGCGACCCGGGACAGGACTCCCCTATTCCAAGATACCGAGGTTGCGCGCGCCGTAAGTCGCGTCGTCCACGATCCGACGACCTGGTCCGACGCGACACTTCTTGCGTGGGTGCTCATGCCGGATCACTGGCACGGTCTCCTCGAGTTGGGCTGCACTTCGCTGCCCGAATGCATGTCCCGATTCAAAGCGTGTTCCGCGCGCGCGACGGGGCGGGGATCCATTTGGCAGAGCGGATATCACGACAGCGCGGTTCGCTCGGGCGCGTCTTTGATCGAAGCGGCACGGTACATCGTTGCGAATCCCGTCAGAGCCGGGCTGGTTAGAAGAGCACTGGACTACCCTTACTGGAATGCCGTCTGGCTGTGAGTGTGGGAGCGGCCCTGGCCGCGACAGCCTTTGAGGCCGAACCTGCGAGCTGGCGCGCGAGCCTGACGACCGGGGCGAAAGGCTGTCGCGGCCGGGGCCGCTCCCACAGTGGCGGTCGGGTGTGGGAGCGGACCTGGCCGCGACCGCTCTTGAGGCCGAACCTGCAAGCTGGCGCGCGAGCCTGGTGACCGGGGCGAAAAGCCGTCGCGGCCGGGGCCGCTCCCACACACAGCTGGATACGGGGGGATCAGGCCACCGGGTCGAAATGCAGGCCCGTCTGGATGACCGGGTCGACGAGCCAGTGGTCGGCGAGCAGGAAGGCGAACAGCACCATCAGGTAGACGATCGAGTAGTTGAACGTCTTCATCGCGAAGAGTTCGTCGGGCGGATTGAGCAGGCGGATCGCGTACCAGAGGAAGCCCGCGCCGAGCACCACCGCGCCGAACAGGTAGATCAGGCCGCTCATGCCCGTGAAGAACGGCAGCAGCGTCACGACGAAGAGCAGGATCGTATAGAACAGGATGTGCCAGCGGGTGTAGGTCACGCCATGCGTCACCGGAAGCATCGGCACCTGCGCGCGGGAATAGTCGTCGACTCGGAAGATCGCCAACGCCCAGAAGTGCGGCGGGGTCCACACGAAGATGATCAGCAGCAGCTGCAACGCGTACGGATGCAGCGAGTCGGTGACCGCGGTCCAGCCGAGCATCGGCGGCGCGGCGCCGGCGATGCCGCCGATCACGATGTTCTGTGGCGTCGCGCGCTTCAGGTACGCCGTGTAGATCACCGCGTAGCCGATGAGCGAGCAGAACGTCAGCACCGCAGTGAGCATGTTCACGAGGAACACGAGCACGAGCATCGACACGATGCCCAGCGACAGCGCGAAGACGAACACCTGCAGCGACGTCAGCTGGCCGGTCGCGAGCGGCCGGTGCGAGGTGCGCGCCATGACCTTGTCGATGCGCTGGTCGATCAGGTGGTTGAACGCGGCGGCGGACGCGGACGCGAGCCAGATGCCCAGCGTGCCGAAGACGACGGCGTGCCACGTCGGCAGGACGCGCTGGCCGTTCGGATCCACGGCGAGGAACATGCCGATGACGGCGCAGAAGACGAGCAGCGCGACGACGCGCGGCTTCGTCAGTTCGAGGTATTGACCGAGGACGCTCACGGGGACTCCGACGCGGGCAGGCGCTGCGTGTTCGCCAGGGCCGCCAGCAAGGTGAAGAGCAGGAGCGCGGCGACGCCATTGTGCGCCGTCGCGACGGGCAGCGGCAGGCCGAGGTGGACGTTGCCGATGCCGAGCAGCACCTGCGCCACGAGGACGACGGCGACCGCGATGCCGACCTTGCGCAACCCATGACGGGCGACGCGGTGCGAAAGCCACGCGAGGTAGCAGAACGTGACGAGCGCGCCGATGCGATGCGCGATCTGGATGGCGCTGCGTGCGGCCATGTCGAGCACGCCACCTTCGTAGTTCACACCGATGCCTCGCCAGAGCACGAACGCCTGCGGGAAATCGGTCTGCGGCCACCACTGGCCCAGGCACTTCGGAAAATCGGTGCCGCAGGCCAGCGCGGCGTAGTTCGAGCTGGTCCAGCCACCGAGCGCGATCTGGCAGACGAGCACCACGATGCCGATCGCCACCGGCGCCCGGAGCGCGGCGTAGCGGTCGTCGGGCGATCCGACGCGCCACCAGCGCAGCCCGGCCCAGGCGAGCAGCGCGAAGGTGGCGAGGCCGCCGAGGAGGTGACCCATGACGACGATCGGCTTCAGCAGCAGCGTCACCGTCCACATGCCGAGCATCGCCTGGAAGATGATCACGGCGAGCGCCGCGACGCCGACCTTCCATGCCCCAGGCCGGTCGAGCGTGGCGGCGGCGACCAGCGGCAGCGCGATCGCAAGTGCGGACAGGAACGACGAAACGACGTGTTCGCCACGCATGTACATCACGACACCCACCGCCGCGAAGATGGCGGCCACCACGACCGCGACCGTCGCGAAGCGACGTCGCCACGCGGCGATCACGGCGATGGCCAGCACCATCACGCCGAGGCTACCGGCGAGGAAACGATGCACCTGCTCACGCCACGCCTTGTGCGTTTCGTACGGGCGATCGGGAAACGCCTCGTTCGCGCGCGCGATGTCCTGCGCATGTCCGGGCCACGTGGCCTTGCCGTAGCAGGTCGGCCAGTCGGGGCACGAAAGACCGGCGTTGGACAGGCGCACGAAGGCGCCGAACATCACGACGCAGAACGCGAACAGCGCGGCAAGCAGCGCGAGGGTGCGCAGCGTCTTCACGGCACGGGGCGACATCAGCGGATCACCTTCTGCAGGTCCTTGCGCAGGCCGTTCGGATCGAAACCGGCCGGATACCAGGCGAGCGCCGTGGCGTTGGATTCGACGAGGACGGCGGCGACGCTGTCCGGCTCCGTAGGCCGGAACGCATCGAACGCGTTCGACGGATCGGTGCCGACGGCGTAATCGCGCATCACCGACGCGGCATCGGCGCCTGCCGGCGCGGTGCCGATGTACAGCAGGCGCAGCCGGTCGGCGTTGCGGTTGAGAACGATGCGCGCGTTGCGCATGAGCGCGAGCGTCTGGAGGCACTGCGCCGCGCAGCCAGGCCCGGGCAGCGCGACGAGCGTGAGGCGCGGCTCGCTGTCACGCCATGCCCAGGGCGCACCGCCGACGTCGACACGCACGTCGGCGAGGCTGCGCTGCGGCACGATCGGCTGCCCGTTGCCCTTGCCCTGCGGCTGCCAGCCGGACAGCGTGAGCAGGCCGGCGGCGACGATCGGCGCGAGGAACACGAGCATGATCAGCACCAGCTTCAGGCGGCCGGCACGTGCTTTTTCGGGAGAGGCGATCGGATCGGTCATGAGTCGTGAACGCGGCCTAGCGACGCTTGCGATGCAGGAGGACGAAGATCACCACCGCGGCCAGCGCGAAGGTGAACCATTGGAAGGCATAGGCGCGATGTCGCGCCGGTGGCATGAAGCCCGGCGTCCAGTCGCGCGCGTACAGCGTCGCCGGATCGGGATCGAGCAGCAGCACGCGAGGATACAGCGAGTGCCCGAGGTCCGCCCCGATCTCGCCAAGATCGACGTAGACCATGGTCTTCTCCGCGCCCGTCTGACCCGGCAGCGGATTGCCGCCCATGCGCATGCCGACGCCCGGCGTGGGCGCGTAGAGCCCGTGGACGTGCGTCGGCCCGGCGGGCAACGGCGGCAATTTCGGGTTGGCGCCCTGCTCCTTCGGCAGGAAGCCGAGATCGACGAGGAGGTACGGATCGCGCCCCTCGGGCGAGAACGGCGCATAGACGTGCACGCCTACCTGTCCTGCATGCGTCTGGTCGTCGAGCACGTAGTAATGGCCCGGCACGAACCTGCCGCGCACGTCGAGCCGCGGATAACGATCCTCCGGCGGAGCGTCCGCGATCATGCCGAATTCCTCGACGCCCGCCGCGGCGGATGCGGCGAAGCGCCGCAGGAGCTCGTCCTTTTCGCCGGCCCGATCGAGCTGCCACACGCCCAGGCGCACGAAAACGAGCACACCGGCCACCGTGAGTGCGACAGCGAACCACGTCGGACGGCGCAGAAAGGTCATGCAAGACCCCGCGTCGCCACCGCTATACTCGGATTGTCGCAATGGGGCGGAAGGGTCACGTGGAAACCATCTATAAATACGCGCTGGTGATCCTGCTGCTGGTGGTGCTGTTCAACCTCGGCCAGGCCCTGTTCTTCATGATGACCGACAAGGGCCAGAGCAAGCGCACCGTCTGGGCGCTCACCCGTCGCATCGGCCTGTCGTTGCTGCTCATCGCCATGGTGGCGCTGGGCATCTTCATGGGTTGGCTGCACCCCCACGGGGTCGGCCAATTCTAGCGCGCCCGGCCGGGGGGCCAAGGCGCGGTGCGGCATTTGGTGCCGGTGGGGTGCGGGGAAAATGAAAAAGCCGCCTTTCGGCGGCTTTTTTGGATCAGAGCACGTAGACGAAGAGGAATAGCGCCAGCCAGACCACGTCGACGAAGTGCCAGTACCACGCGACGGCCTCGAAGCCGAAGTGGTCGTCCTTCGAGAAGTGGCCCTTCGCGCAGCGCACCCAGATGATCGCCAGCATGATCGTGCCGAGCGTCACGTGCATGCCGTGGAAGCCGGTGAGCATGAAGAACGTGGCGCCGTAGACGCCGCTGCCGAGCGTGAGGTTGAAGTGCTCGTACGCTTCGGCGTACTCGTGCGCCTGGAACCACAGGAACAGGCAGCCCAGCAGCACGGTGGCGCCGAGGCCGACGAGCAGCGTCGTGCGGTGGCCGGCCTTCAGCGCGTGGTGCGCGATGGTGATCGTGACGCCGGACGAGAGCAGGATCAGCGTGTTCAGCAGCGGCAGGCCCCACGCCGGGATCGTCTGGAACGCGCCGCCGATCTTCTCGGGACCGCCGCCACCGGAAGCGCCCCACGCGGCGTTGTAGCCTTCCCAGATGAACTGGTGGGTCAGCACGCCGTGGCCTTCGCCGCCGAGCCAGGGCACCGCGAACAGGCGGGCGTAGAACAGCGCGCCGAAGAACGCGCCGAAGAACATGACCTCGGAGAAGATGAACCACATCATCCCCATGCGGAACGAGCGGTCGACCTGGCCGTTGTAGTTGCCGGCCAGCGATTCGTTGATCACCGAGCGGAACCAGCCGAAGAACATGCCCAGGATCATGGCGATGCCGACCCAGAACAGCGGCTTGCCGAACCCGGTCTGGCCCGGCTCGGCGTTCAGCCAGTGCGCGGCACCGAAGACGGTGACGAACATGGAGACGGCGGCCACGATCGGCCAGTAGCTCTTGCTCGGTACGAAGTAGACGTCGTGTTGCTGGTGACCCATGGTGGTTTCCCGTGGATGTCGCTTGGTTTAGCCGGTCAGACCTTCAGCATCTGCAGGATCGAGATGACGAATACCGCGACCGCGAAACCGCCCGCGATCAGCGCGGTGCGGCGGGCGCGCCGGCGGCGCGCCTCGATGTCGGTATCCGTCATGCCGTGCATCGATCAGTGTTCCGTGTTGCCGTGGGCGAGCTCGTCGTCGTGGATGACCGGCGGCACGTCGAAGGTGTGGAACGGGGCCGGCGACGGCACGGTCCACTCGAGGCCCTTCGCCCCTTCCCACGAACGGTCCGCGGCCTTCTTCTTCGAGAAGAACACGCAGTGGATCACGACGCCGAGGAAGATCAGCTGCGAGGCGCCGAACCAGAAGCCGCCTATCGAGCTGATCATGTTGAAGTTGGCGAACGCGACGTTGTAGTCGGGGATGCGGCGCGGCATGCCCGCCAGGCCCAGGAAGTGCTGCGGGAAGAACAGCACGTTGACCGAGATGACGCTCGACCAGAAATGGATCTTGCCCCACGTCTCGCTGTACATGTTGCCCGACCACTTCGGCAGCCAATAGTACGCGGCGGCCATGATCGAGAACGCGGCGCCGGTCACCAGCACGTAGTGGAAATGCGCCACCACGAAGTACGTGTCGTGGTACTGGAAGTCGGCCGGCGCGAGCGCGAGCATCAGGCCCGAGAAGCCGCCGATGGTGAAGAGGATCACGAAGGCGATCGAGAACAGCATCGGCGTCTCGAAGGTCATCGAGCCGCCCCACATCGTCGACACCCAGTTGAACACCTTCACGCCCGTCGGCACGGCGATGAGCATCGTCGCGTACATGAAGAAGATCTCGGCGCCCATCGGCAGGCCCACGGCGAACATGTGGTGCGCCCAGACGATGAACGAGAGGAAGGCGATCGAGGCGATGGCGAACACCATCGCGCGGTAGCCGAAGATCGGCTTGCGCGAGAACGTCGGGATGATCTCCGAGATGATCCCGAACGCCGGCAGGATCATGATGTAGACCTCGGGATGCCCGAAGAACCAGAAGATGTGCTGGAACAGCACCGGGTCGCCGCCGCCGGCGGCATTGAAGAAGTTGGTGTGGAAGTACTTGTCGGTCAGCAGCATCGTGACCGCGCCGGCGAGCACCGGCATCACCGCGATCAGCAGGAACGCCGTGATCAGCCAGCTCCACACGAACACCGGCATCTTCAGCAGGTCCATGCCCGGCGCGCGCATGTTGAGGATGGTGGCGATGATGTTGATCGCGCCCATGATCGAGCTGATGCCCATCAGGTGGACGGCGAAGATCGTGTACGCGATCGACTCACCCTGCAGCGAGAGCGGCGGGTACATCGTCCAGCCGCCGGCGGGACCGCCGCCCGGCATGAACAGCGTCGAGAGCAGCAGGATGAACGCGAACGGCATGATCCAGAACGACAGGTTGTTCATGCGCGGCAGCGCCATGTCCGGCGCGCCGACCATGAGCGGGATCATCCAGTTCGCGAGGCCGACGAACGACGGCATGATCGCGCCGAAGATCATCACCAGCGCGTGCATCGTCGTCATTTCGTTGAAGAAATACGGCTGCACGAGCTGCATGCCCGGCTTGAAGAGCTCCGCGCGGATGACCATCGCGAAGGCGCCGCCGATGAAGAACATCGTCAGCGAGAAGATCAGGTACAGCGTGCCGATGTCCTTGTGGTTCGTGGACATCACCCATCGCTGGAAGAACCCTTTCGGGGCCCCGTGGTGATCGTGGTGGTCGTGGGTGGCTGCGTGCGCCATGGCCTTGCACCTCTACCTTAACTTGATCGGATTAGCCCTGGGGGGCCTGGGCGGGGACGGTCTGGGCGGTCTGCGCGGCCTTCTGCACCTTGGCCTCGTCTTCCTGCGTCGCCAGCCACTGTTCGAATTCGGCGCGGGGCACGGCCTTGACCACGATCGGCATGAAGCCGTGGTCCTGGCCGCAGAGCTCGGCGCACTGGCCGCGGTAGACGCCGGGCTCCTTGATGTTCGTCCAGGCCGCGTTGGCGATGCCCGGGATCGCGTCCATCTTCCAGCCCAGCGCGGGCACCCACCAGGAGTGGATGACGTCGCCGCCGACGATCACGAAGCGGATCTTGGTGTTCGTGGGCAGCACGAGCGGCTTGTCCACGTCCAGCAGGTAGGTGTTGTAACCGTCGACCTTGATCTTGTCCGGGTCGAGGTTGGACTTCAGCTGGCGGGTGCGGTCGGAGGTTTCTTCGAGCTTCGAGATGAAGCCGACCTGGTCGACGCCCTTGCCCTTGTAATCGACGTAGTCGTAGCGCCACTTCCACTGGTAGCCGGTGACCTTGATGGTCATCTCGGAATTCGTGGTATCGGCGAACGAGGTCAGGCCACCGGTAGCGAGGTGGGCCAGGAAGATGAGGATGATGACGGGGATGACCGTCCACACCACTTCGAGCTTGGTGCTGTGCGACCACTTCTCGGCGACGGCGCCGCGCGATTTGCGGAAGCGGAACATGGCGATGAACATCGCGCCGAACACGACGATGCCGATCACGACGCAGACCCACAGGGCCACCATGTGCATGGCGTACGGCGACCACTCGGCGGCGCCCTTGGTCATGTTCAGCTGGTTCGGTTCGGGATTGGCCCACGCCGCCCCTCCGAACAGCGCGAGGGCGCCCGCCGCCCACGCCGATATCGATCGTCCGATGCCGCCAGATGTCATGTGTCTTGCACCTTTATTGAACCTACCTGCGCGACTGGCCAGCCTCGGACAGCAGCACCATGAGTTTCCTTGACACCTCGGCCCGTTCCTCTTCCCCAAGGAAGGCGCCGATTTCGAGCTCGTTGCCGTGCGACGTGAGCAACAGGCGCTGGCGCCCATCCCCCTGTTTCAGCCCGACCCGTACCCAATACGTCTGGAAACGGACCGTCCGGTGTCCCGGTATGGCGCGTACCTCCAGCGTATCCGGCCCGATCGCGATGCGTTCACCCTTGCCGCCGGCCCGCCAGGCCGCGCCAAGCGCGAACCCCACGGCGAAGGCTTCGAGCAGTGCGAAGACGGGGGCGAATACGTTCCCCTGCCATGCGCCGAGCGCGGCCGTCGCCAGGGCTATCGCCGCAAGGCCGATGATCGTCCGACGCAGACCGCGCTTGTCCAGCGCACGGTTGGGCCGGAGCCACAACACGCGCGGGTGACCCGCGACGGTCGGTCGAAGCACGAACATGGGAGCCTAAGCGTGCCTGGAACCTTCGGGATGATAGGGCGCTGGTCAAGATGCAGCAAGGTTGGAAGGTGGCGCGTTGTCGCAGGGGAGCTGGAAGTTGGGGGATGGGGGATGGGAAGTGGGGGCGCGACCCCGGCGATGGCCCGAGGGACCGGAAGCGTTGTGCTTGCCTCGACGCCAGCGCGGTGTCCCGGCGCACCTCATACGCATGCCGGCTGTGCCGCCCCCACTTCCCATCCCCCATCCCCGCTCCCGAGGCGCTCCACACACACCCCCACAACCTACCCTACAATGGGCGGTCTCCCCCGCCCCCACACGCCCCCAGTGAACCCCACCATTCTTCGTCCCGAACTTCCGACCGGCGTCGAGCCGGCGCGTGCGCGCATCACGGCCGCCTGGCTGCGCGACGAAACCGAGGCCGTGAACGACCTGCTGGCGCAGGCGACGCTGCCGCCGACCGAGCGCGAGCACGTGATCGACGTGGCCGCCGGCCTGGTGACGCGCGTGCGCGCGCGGGCCAAGGACCAGAGCGCCGTCGAATCGTTCATGCGCCAGTACGACCTCTCCTCGGAGGAAGGCGTGCTGCTGATGTGCGTGGCGGAGGCCCTGCTGCGCATTCCGGACAAGGCCACGGCCGACAAGCTGATCCGCGACAAGCTGGGCGACGCCGACTGGAAGAAGCACCTGGGCCAGAGCGAGTCGCTGTTCGTCAACGCGTCGACCTGGGGCCTGATGCTCACGGGTCACCTCGTGAACCTCGCCGAGGAGACGCGCCACGACTTCAGCTCCGCGCTGCGCCGCCTCGTCGGCCGCGCCGGCGAGCCGGTGGTGCGCCTCGCGGTGCGCCAGGCGATGCGCATCATGGGCCACCAGTTCGTGATGGGTCGCACGATCAAGGAGGCGCTCGATCGCTCCGCCGAGAAGGAGCACGCGGTCTATCGCTATTCGTACGACATGCTCGGCGAGTCCGCGCTGACCCAGGCGACCGCCGAGCGTTACCAGCAGGATTACCGCGACGCGATCAACGCGCTGGGCGCGCGCGGTCCGTTCCCGAACAACCTCGAAGCCCCGTCGATCTCGGTCAAGCTCTCGGCGCTGCATCCGCGCTACGAAGTGGCCAACCGCGCCCGCGCGCGCGCCGAGCTGGGCGCCAAGCTGCTGGAGCTCTCGCAGCTGGCGTACAAGAACGGCATCGCGCTGTCCGTCGACGCGGAGGAAACCGATCGCCTCGAGCTCTCGCTCGACATCATCGGCGACGTCTTCGAGCACCCGTCGCTCGAGGGCTGGAACGGCCTCGGCATCGTGATCCAGGCGTACCAGAAGCGCGCGCCGTTCGTGATCGACTGGGTGACCGAGAAGGCCCGCGCCACCGGCCGCCGCTGGTTCGTGCGCCTGGTCAAGGGCGCCTACTGGGACGCCGAGATCAAGCGCTCGCAGGAAGGCGGCCTCGCCGGCTACCCGGTGTACACGCGCAAGCCGAACACCGACGTCTCGTACCTGGCATGCGCCCGCCGCCTGTTCGCCGCCGGCGGCGACGCCGTGTATCCGCAGTTCGCCACGCACAACGCGCACACGATCGCCGCGATCCACCACATCGCGCAGGGCCGCCCCTACGAGAACCAGCGCCTGCACGGCATGGGCGCCGACCTCTACGCGGAAGTGATTGGCAAGGACAAGCTCAACGTGCCCTGCCGCGTCTACGCGCCGGTCGGCAGCCACGAAGACCTCCTGCCGTACCTGGTCCGCCGCCTGCTCGAGAACGGCGCCAACACCAGCTTCGTGAACCGCGTGGTCGACGAGTCCGTGCCGGTGCGCGACCTGGTCGCAGATCCCTGCGAGATCGTGCGTTCCTTCGCTTCGATCCCCCACCCCCGTATCCCCCTGCCGGTCAATCTCTACGGCGAACTCCGGAAGAACTCCATGGGCATGAACTTCGCTAACGACAACGAGCTCAACGAGCTCGCCGACGCCGTCAACCGCCACAGCGGTCCGTGGAACGCCGTGCCGCTCGTCGCGGGCGCTACCGCCACCGGCGGCAAGACCGAGGTCACCGATCCGGCCGATCGCCGCCGCATCATCGGCACCGTGCAGAACGCCGACCAGGCGCTCGTCGAGACCGCGCTGGCCGCCGCCGTGAAGGCGCAGCCGGGCTGGGACCGCCTGCCGGCCGCCAGCCGTGCCGCGATCCTCGAGCACGCCGCCGAGCAGCTCGAGCACAACCGCGCCGAGTTCATCGCGCTGTGCGTGCGCGAAGCGGGCAAGAGCCTGCCGGATGCCATCGCCGAGATCCGCGAGGCGGCCGACTTCCTCCGCTACTACGCGACCATGGCGCGTCGCCTGTTCGGCCAGCCGGAACAGCTGCCCGGTCCCACCGGCGAGAGCAACCAGCTGTTCCTCAACGGCCGCGGCGTCTTCGTCTGCATCAGCCCGTGGAACTTCCCGCTCGCGATCTTCCTCGGCCAGGTCGCCGCCGCGCTCGCCGCGGGCAACTCGGTGATCGCCAAGCCCGCCGAGCAGACCTCGCTGGTCGGCTACGTCGCGGTGAAGCTGCTGCACGCCGCCGGCGTGCCGGTGGACGTGCTCCAGTACCTGCCGGGTGACGGCGCCACCGTCGGCGCCGCGCTGACGCGCGATCCGCGCGTCGCGGGCGTGGCCTTCACCGGCTCGACCGAGACCGCCTGGGCGATCAACCGCGCGCTCGCGGCGCGTAACGCGCCGATCGCGGCGCTGGTGGCCGAAACCGGCGGCCAGAACGCGATGATCGCCGACTCCTCGGCCCTGCCCGAGCAGATCGTCAAGGACGTCATCGCCTCGGCGTTCCAGTCGGCCGGCCAGCGCTGCTCCGCCGCGCGCGTCCTGTTCGTGCAGGAAGACATCGCCGACAAGGTGATCTCGATGCTCGCCGGCGCCATGGCCGAACTGAAGGTCGGCGATCCCGGCCTGCTCTCGACCGACGTGGGCCCGGTGATCGACGAAGACGCCCGCAAGATCCTCGTCGACCACGTCGCGCGCATGGACCGCGAGGCGAAGAAGATCGCCGAAGTGCCGGTGCCGGAAGCCGCCGCGCACGGGACGTTCTTCGCGC
The DNA here is from genome assembly GCF_900110505.1 of Luteibacter sp. UNC138MFCol5.1. Taxonomy (GTDB): domain Bacteria; phylum Pseudomonadota; class Gammaproteobacteria; order Xanthomonadales; family Rhodanobacteraceae; genus Luteibacter. Next base: position 720,056 of record NZ_FODZ01000001.1, on the reverse strand, counting down.
CGCGCGCCTACGAGATTCCTTCGCTCGAGACGCTGACGCGCGAGATCTTCGGCCCCGTGCTGCACGTGATCCGCTGGAAGGGTTCGGAGCTGGAGAAGGTCGTCGATCAGATCAACGGCACCGGCTTCGGCCTGACGCTCGGCATCCACAGCCGCATCGACGACACGATCGAGTTCATCCAGAGCCGCGCGCGCGTCGGCAACTGCTACGTCAACCGCAACCAGATCGGCGCGGTCGTCGGCGTGCAGCCCTTCGGCGGCGAAGGCCTCTCGGGCACCGGCCCGAAGGCCGGCGGTCCGCACTACCTGCTTCGCTTCGCCGGCGAGCGCACGCTCACGATCAACACCACCGCGGCGGGCGGCAACGCGTCGCTGCTGACCATCGGCGAGTAACGCCGTCGGCCGGGCCGGTTCCCGCTTCGGCGGGTGCCGGCCCGGCGTCCCATGCCCACGGCTTCCAGGGAGGAACCGCCATGTACCCCATCATTCTCGCCGCCGCGACCTTCACCGGCATCCCGCCCAGCGTCTCGCCCGCGGCCATCGAAGGCTTCGACAGCCTCACCGCGCAGACCATCGCCATCGGTGAACAGATCACGCTGCCGGACTTCCGCATCGAAACGCCGCTGGGCGGCAAGCCGGCCGCCATCGTCGCCGTCGCTGATGGCGACGACATCGCGTCGGGCATGGCGATCGGCATGCCCGAAGGCGCACCGATCGCCACCGTCGCCATCTATTTCCACTACCCGCAAACGTGGAAGCGCGTCGATCTTGGCATCGTCCTTCCTGGTTCCGCATCGTCGTCCGCCGAAACCGTCGTCATGGCGTATGGACGGGGCAACGAACACGCATGGACGGTCGGCCTGCGGCACGGTGCGAACGACATGCGCCAGCGCATCGGACTGAGCACCCCCGACGGCGCGCCGATCGAGAAAATGGTGATCCTCCTCCGCGATGGCGCCCAGATCGACAACATCGAGATGCGCTAGGCGCGCGCCCCACGCCTACAACTTAAGGCCTATTGCGTGACACGGCATGCGTTGGTTTGCTGTGGCGGCGCCGACGGACATGGCGCCCATCACCACGGAGGGATGACCAGTGAGGACGCCACTACCGGTGACGCGTGTGCCAGCGAAGGTGCCGCCGATCCTGCCGCGCCAGCGGCGCGCGACGATGCGGGACATGCAGCGCCGTAGCTGCGGCTGGGAACATCCGGAAATCCGCGAACTGCTGCACGGTCGCCGCGATCTCGGCCCCGAACCGGTCGAGCAGCTGTTCGGCGACGACCAGCTCGGCATCATCCCCGCGCGGACCATCCATCCGCTCGAACACCTCGTCATCGCGACGGGCGAGCGTGACGCCATCATCGAGCAGACCGACGAGGGCAACGTGCTCACGGGTTGCTACCGCAGCGAAAACGACTGCCGGCTGATCTTCCGGCATGCGTACGCCACGATCCGCTGCACGGTGCGAACGCTCTGCGATGCGACCGACGTGCATCTCGCGTTCCTCAACTGCCTGCTGCAGGAAATGCAGACCTTCAACATCCAGCGCCCGCGCTCGAGCCGCAACGACGCGTCGGGAAGCCTGTGCACCACGTTCGAATTCCACGCGGAGCCGCTCTACGAATTGCAGGGCATCGCCTGGCGGGGCGGCATGCTGCAGATATCGAAGATCTCGCTGATCCCGTGACCTGACGCCAACGCCGCTTCTGTGTTGGAATCGGACGCGATTCGCGCAACACCTCCCGGGAATGGCAGACCGCGCTGATATCATGCGCGCGGCCATTGAGGCCGAACTACCATTCCAGGGAGGAATGACCCCATGCGACATCCCCGCCCCCTCGCGATCCTGCCGTGCGCAGCGCTCGCACTCTTTCCCCTTCACAGCCTCGCGGCAGCCGCGACCCAGACTTTCGACGACGCCCGGCCCGGCCATGTCCTTCCGGGCGACGTGGTCAACGTCACCGGCATCACGCTGTCCACTCGCGACGGCACCACGGCCATCATCAAAGCGGTGCCGAACCCCGACGAATACGCCTCCGGACTCGCGGTCGGTGCGGCAGACGATGGCTCGTCGGTCTCGTTGAACCTGCACTTCGCGCGACCGCAGCCGATGGTTTCCTTCACCCTGGTGCTGCCGCCTGGCGCACCGACGGACGTCGCACTGGCGAGCGTGCTCGAGCGGGATGCGACGCGACGGGACGTCGTCGGTGTGGAGCATCGCGCGACCGAGCAGCGCGTGCGCATGCGCCTGCATGGCAACGACCACGGCACGGTCGACGACATTCTGCTGAACCTCAGGGACGGCGCCTATGTCGACAACGTGTCGATCCAGACGGCGGACGAGGGCGACGCGTGCGCCATCGTCGATCCCGCGCAGCTGCCTCTCGGTTCCATGGCTGGCCGTGGCGACATCGGCGACACGATCATCGCACCGAGCAGCCATCTGCTCGTCGGCATCGAACCGACCACTGGCTTCAAGATGCTGACCGGCGACCAGGCCGACGGCAACGACGCGCACTTCGTCTTCAGGTGCCGACGTGACACTGTCGAGGTCACGCTCGCGGCGCCCGCCGAAAGCGACGCCACACTGACGTTCCTGCAGACGAAGAACAGCGTCATGGAGCCCGTTCACACGACGCAGGTGAAGAAGGGCGACACCCGCGCGTGCTTCCGCGTCACGGGACCCGAACTTCAGGGTCTGCACTGGACGGGCGGCAATCTCAAGTTCGGCAGGATCGAACTGCGATCGCAGCCGACGGGCATCTGCGAGACCCGCTAAGCGGGCAGGCGGTGTGGAGCGTTGCGCTCCACACCGCACCGGCGGATCACTTCAGGCCGCGATCCTTGAGCATCGGCTCGATGCTCGGGTCCTTGCCGCGGAAATCGCGATAGAGCTTGCCGAGGTCTTCCGTGTTGCCGCGCGAGAGGATCTTGTCGCGGAAGATCTGACCGTTCTCGCGCGTCAGGCCGCCGTGTTCCTTGAACCACTGGAAGGCGTCCGAGTCGAGCATCTGCGTCCAAAGGTACGCGTAGTAACCAGCGGCGTAGCCGTTACCCCAGATGTGCTGGAAATAGCTCGAACGGTAACGGGGTGGCACCTGCGCGAGCGTGAAGCCGGCGTCCTTGAGCGCGGTGGCCTCGAACGCGTCGACATCCTGCTTCGCGCCGCCCGCCGGGAGCATGTGCCAGCGCATGTCGAGCAACGCGGCCGAGATGAGCTCGCTCATCGCGTAGCCCTGATTGAACGTACCGGCCTTCTTGATCTTCGCCACCAGCTCCGCGGGCATCGCCGCGCCCGTCTGATAGTGCTTGGCGTAGTTGGCGAACACCTTCGGGTCGGACGCCCACTGCTCGTTGAACTGCGACGGGAACTCGACGAAGTCGCGCGCCGTGTTCGCGCCCGACAGCGAGGGGTACTGGCTGTTCGCGAACATGCCGTGCAGCGCATGCCCGAACTCGTGGAACATGGTGGTCACGTCGTCGAACGAGAGCAGTGCCGGCTGGCCGGACGCGGGCTTCGTGAAGTTCGTGACGTTGTAGACCACGGGCTTGTTGCCGAGCAGCTTCGACTGGTCGACGAGGTTGCTCATCCAGGCGCCGCCGTTCTTGTTGTCGCGCTTGAAGAAGTCGGCGTAGAACAGCGCCATCGAGCTGCCGTCCTTGTCGAAGACCTCGAAGACGCGCACGTCGGGCTGCCAGACCGGGATGTCCTTGCGCTCCTTGAACGTGATGCCGTACAGCTGGTTGGCCGCGTAGAACACGCCGTTCTGCAGCACGTTGTCGAGCTCGAAGTACGGACGCACCTGCGCCTCGTCGAGATCGTACTTCGCCTTGCGGACCTTTTCGGCGTAGTGGTCCCAGTCCCACGCCTGTACTTCGAAGCCGCCCTTCTCTTGGTCGATCACCTTCTGGATATCGGCCGACTCGGCTTTCGCACGCGCGACGGCGGCGGGCACGAGGCGCTCCATGAACTTCTCGGCCGCCTCCGGCGTCTTCGCCATCTGGTCGTCGAGCTTCCAGGCCGCGTAGTTCGCGAAGCCGAGCAGCTTGGCGCGGTCGGCGCGCAGCTGGGCGATGCGCGACACGAGTTCGCGGGTGTCGTTGGCGTCGCCATGCTCCGCGCGCTCCCACGACGCCTTGAACAGCTTCTCGCGCGTGGCGCGGTCGTTCATCGACTGCAGCGACGGCTGCTGCGTGGTGTTCTGCAGCGGGATGACGAACTTGCCGTCGAGGCTGCGCTCCTTGGCCGCCGCGCTCGCGGCCTCGATATCGCTCTCCGAGAGACCATCGAGCGCCTTGCGATCGTCCACGACGAGCGCGCCGGCCTTGGTCGCGGCGAGCAGCTGCTGCGTGAACTTCGTGCTGAGCGTCGACTCTTCCTTGTTGAGGTCCTTCAGCTTCGCCTTGTCGGCCTCGGAGAGCCTGGCGCCGGCATGGACGAAGTTGTCGTAGGTCACCTGCAGGAGGCGAGCCGATTCCGGATCGAGGTTGAGGGAATCGCGCTTGTCGTGGATCGCCTCGACGCGCTTGAAGAGCTTGTCGTTGAGGGAAATCGCATCGCTGTGGGCGGCGAGCTGCGGCGAAACCGCCTCCTCGACCTTCTGCAGCGTGTCGTTCGTATACGCCCCGGAGAGGGTGTCGAACGCGGCGCGTGCGCGCCTGAGCAGGGCGCCCGACTTCTCCATCGCCACGATCGTGTTCTCGAACGTCGGCTCTTCGGACGAATTGGCGATGGCGTCGATCTCCGCCATCTCCTGCTTCATTCCCTCTTCGATCGCCGGCTGGTAGTCGGCGTCGGTGATCTTGTCGAACGGCGGCGCCTGGAAGGGCAGCGTGCTCGCCGTCAGCAACGGATTCTCGTGCGCGGCAGGTGCGGACGCGGCCGTCGCGGCGGCGGCAGGCGCGGTGCCGGCGGCGGCCGGGGCGGTCTTCTCGGCGTCGTTCGAGGACGAGCAGGCGGCGGTGAGGGCGATCGAAGTGGCGATCACGAGCGTGCGGACCTTCGGCATGGAGGGGGCGTTCCCTGGGTGAAAGGCCCCGACTCTAGCGTTTTATTTGGTGTCGCGCAGTTCCCAGCTGCTGCCGATGAGCAGGTTGAGGCGGTGCTTCACGATCCGCATCGGCAGGCTGGTCGTCAGCTGCACGTCGTTCCGGTCGTTCGACAGCTCGCCTCTGGCGCTCGCGCCGGGATCCGTCACGCCGAGGCTCGGATCGACCTCGTCGGGGTCGGGCTGTTTGGCGCGCCAGCGCTGGAACAGGCCGTCGCTTCGCATCGCCTCGGCGATGTCAGACGCGAGCTTTTCGGGGCCGATGCCTTCGAACGAGAGGTCCGGGTCCGGGCCCTTGGCCTTCGCCATGTCTTTTACGGAAAGGAAGTAGGTCGTCATGGTTTCCTAGTTATTCGCGCGGGCGTGAAGGGGCCGTCAGGCCAGCGCCTCGATGTTCAGCAGACGCGCGGCGTCGGCCGGAGCGAGCCCATGCGGCAGGACGCCGAGGCATGGCGCTGGCAGGCATTCGCGGAGCGTCGCGATGTTCTCATCGGCCAGCGGCATGTCGCGATCGACGCGGTTGGCGATCCAGCCGACGAGCCGACAGCCCTCCGCCTCGATCGCGCGGGCGGTGAGTCGCGCATGGCTGATGCAGCCGAGACGGATGCCGACGACCAGGACCACGGGCAGGTCCCAGCGCCGGGGCAGATCCTCCGCGGACATCCCCTCCGCCAGCGGCACCAGCCATCCACCCACCCCCTCGACGACGACGCGGTCGTAGTCCCGCCCGAGCCGGTGGAAGGCGTCGTCGAGCGGCGGCCAGCCGATCGCCACGCCCTCGCGGAGCGCGGCGAGGTGCGGGGCGACGGCTTCCTCCAGCGCGATGGGATTCACCAGCGCGTAGGGAGGAACGGGCGAACTGGCGGCCTGCAGGGCGAGCGCGTCCTCGTTGCGCAGCCCGTCGGGGGTACGGGCGGAGCCGCTGGCGACGGGCTTCATGCCCGCGACGCGCGCGCCGGACCGGCGCAGGGCGTGGATCAGCGCCTGCGCGCCGTGGGTCTTGCCGATGCCGGTATCGGTACCGGCGACGAAGAGGTGTCGCGACATCGGGGAGCGGCCTTGCGGGAACGGGGACGTGGCACCATACACGGCCCATCCCCATCGAAACACCGGAACCGTCATGTACGAAGCCAGGGCCATCGCCACCGACGACAAGGCCGCCCTCTACGCGGACCTCGTCCAGCAGGCCGAGGGCCTGATGCACGGCGAGACGAACGCGATCGCCAACGCCGCGAATTTCGCCGCGCTCGTCTACGACGTCGTGCCGGACCTGAACTGGGCGGGCTTCTACCTGTTCGACGGCACCGAGCTCGTCGTCGGCCCCTTCCAGGGCAAGCCGGCCTGCATCCGCATCGCCATCGGCCGCGGCGTGTGCGGTACGGCGGCACAGACGCGGCAGACGCAGCTCGTGCGCGACGTCCACGAATTCGCCGGACACATCGCCTGCGACGCCGCCTCGAACTCGGAGATCGTGGTGCCGCTGGTCAAGGCCGACGGCACGCTGTACGGCGTGTGGGATGTCGACAGCCCGTCGGTCGCGCGCTTCGACGACGAGGACCGCAAGGGCATGGAGGCGCTCTGCGCCGTGTTCATGCGCACGCTGGAAGCCTGACGACGCGCGCGCGCCATCGCCGATACGATCGGCTCCCACCCCTCCGGTAGCCACCTACCGAAGGGTGGGAGCCGATCGTATCGGCGATTCACGCCGCCTCAGAGCTCGTGCGGGCGCGGCGTCTGCAGCAGCTCGACGATGCGCGCCCTCGCCTCCTCCACACCGATCTTCGAGGGCGAGGAAAAGATCTGCGCGGTGCCGGGCACGCCGTTCTTGCGGAAATCCTTGCGGAGGGCCTCCAGCGCCGCCGAGGCCTGCCCACGCGAGACCTTGTCGGCCTTGGTCATCAGCACGTGGCAGGGGAGCTCCGTCGCCGCGCAGAACTCCAGCATCGTGCGGTCGAAGTCCTTCAGCTCATGGCGGATGTCCACGATGAGCACGATGCCGCGCAGGCTGCGGCGCATCTTCAGGTACGCGTCGATCTCGCCGCGCCAGTGCTTGCGCATGGCCTCGGGCACTTTCGCGTAGCCGTATCCCGGGAGGTCGACCAGGCGCGTGTCGATGGGCGCCGCGCCCTCGATCTTCAGCGGCGGCAGGTCGAACACCACCATCAGCTGGGTGCGCCCCGGCGTCTTCGACGTGCGCGCGAGCCCGTTGTGCCCCGTCAGCGCATTGAGCGCGCTCGACTTGCCCGCGTTGGAGCGGCCGGCGAAGGCCACCTCGGCGCCCTGGTCGTACGGGAGCTGGGTGATTTCGTTCGCGGCCAGCACGAAGCGGGCACCGTTCAGGGGATTCGAAGACATGGGAAAGGCCGTCGGCGCAGCGGAAACGTAAGGCCCGGCAGTGTATGCGATTCGGCCGCCCGCCCGGGCACCGGCACGGTTTGACCGGGCTCTCCAACGCCCCCCATAATCGATTGGATGCGGCGCGGCAGGGAGCGCGCCCGGTCTTGGAAGGTTCCCCTTTTGGAGAGACTCATGAAGTTTCGGCACGCCGTCGCTGCCATCACCGCGTTGCTCGTCATGCATGCAGCCGCGGCCCAGACCGCCGCTCCCGCCAAACCGGCCACCGCGCCGGCGCCGGCCGCCACCGCCGCGAAACCGGGCGCGAATCCCGCGACCGATCCCGCCACACCGGGCATGCCGACCGCCGATGCCGCCACGACGCCCGCGCCGGGTGGCGCCACCGCCGCGCTGAAGCCGGGCGACGCCACGGCCGGCCAGGGCAAGGCCGCGGCTTGCGGCGCCTGCCACGGGCCGGATGGCAATTCGACCGATGCCCAGTATCCGCGCCTCGCCGGCCAGAGCGAGCAGTACATCGCCGCGCAACTGGCCGATTTCAAATCGGGCAAGCGCAACAATCCGATCATGGCGGGGTTCGCCGCCCCGCTGTCCGAACAGGACATGCACGACATCGGCGCGTATTTCGCGAGCAAGACGTCGCTGCCGGGCGTCGCCGACCAGGCGCTGGTCAAGCAGGGCGAGAGCCTCTACCGCATGGGCGACGCGGCACGCGGCGTGCCCGCGTGCATGGCCTGCCACGGGCCCGATGGACGCGGCAACCCGGGCGCGCATTACCCGCAGGTCGCGAGCCAGCATGCCGCGTACGTCGAGGCGCGGCTGAAGGCGTTCCACGACGCCGACGAAGCGGCGGCGGGTCCCCACGCGAAGATCATGATCACGATCGCGCAGAAGCTCAGCGACAAGGACATGGCGGCCGTCGCCAGCTTCATCGAAGGGCTGCACACGAACGAGCCGGGCTCGTCCGCCGCACCCGCGACGCCCTGATGGCGTTAAAGTGTGAAGATCGAACGGGCCCTCGGGCCCGTTCTCGTTTCAGAAGGTAAGAAAAGGACCCCCCATGCGTATGCGCCTTCCCCTCCTCTGCGCGGCCCTGATCGGCCTCGCGGCCTGCGGTTCCGGCAACGGCGACACCGCCGCGCCAGCGGCCGGCTCCACCCCCGCGCCGGCCCAGACCGCGGCCGCGGCGCCCCCCGCCCCCGCGACGACACCGGCACCCGCCACGACCGCCGCTCCGGCGGCGACGGGCACGGCCGCGGCCGCGCCGACGCCCGCGGCATCCGCCGACGCCGACGACGCGAAGCGCCCGGACCCGAAGCCGTTCGTCGACGATGGCAAATGGGTGGAGGGGAAGAACTACTTCCGCATCGACCCGGCGCAGCCGACGAGCACCCCGGGCAAGATCGAAGTCACCGAGGTGTTCTCGTACGGCTGCCCCGCCTGCTTCCAGTACCACGGCGTGGTGGACGAACTGGCGAAGAGCCTGCCGAAGGGCACGGTGATGACCTATACGCCGGCCTCGTTCCGCCCGGACGAGAACTGGCCCCTGCTCCAGCGCGCCTACCTCACCGCGCAGGCGCTGGGCGTGGACAAGCAGACGCACGACGCGATGTTCGACGCCGTGTTCAAGAGCGGCGAGCTCGGCATCATGGACCAGAAGACGGGCAAGCCGAAGGCGCCGTCGGGCTGGCCGACGATCGACGACGTGGCGAAGTTCTACGCGAAGTCCGGCATCAAGGCGGAAGACTTCGTGGCCACGGCCAACTCGTTCACCATCAACACCAAGATGAAGCGGGCCGATGAACTGATCCGTGCGTACGAGGTCGATAGCACGCCGACGATCGTCGTGAACGGCAAGTACCGTCTCACGCCGGGCAGCGCCGGTGGTTATCCGCAGTCCGTCGAGCTGGTCCAGTGGCTCGTCAGCAAGGAAGCCGCGGGCAAGTGACCGCGCTTCGACCCTTACAGGAGATCCCGATGTTCAAGCGTCTTTCCATCCTCTTCGTCGGCCTCGCGCTGACTGCCGCGTGCAGCGCCCGCCCCGCCGAAGATGCAGCCGCCAAGCCGGCGTACACCGAAGGCACGGAATACGTCGCCACGACCACGCCGGGCCGCCTCGATCCGAAGGACGGCAAGGTCGAGGTCGTGGAAGTGTTCTCGTATGGCTGCGTGCATTGCGCGCACTACGAGGAGTACGCCGAGAAGCTGCAGAAGGAATTGCCGAAGGGCGTGGTGTTCCATGCCGTGCCGGCCGCGTTCAACGACGCCTGGCTGCCGTACGCACAGGCGTACTACGCGGCGAAGGAACTGAAGGTGGCTCCGGCGGCGCACGCGGCGCTGTTCAAGGCCATCCACATGGACCACTACCCGCTGCGCACGATCGAGGAGCTGGCCGGCTGGTACAAGCAGAACTATGGCGTCGACGAAGCGAAGTTCCTCGCCGCGGCGAAGAGCGACGCCGTGAAGAACCGCATCCTCGCGGACTCGAAGCTGATCCAGGGCTGGGGCATCGACGGCACGCCCACGATCGTCGTCGACGGCAAGTACCGCAGCAATTCGATCAAGAGCTTCGACGAACTCGACGGCGTCGCGAAGTACCTGGTCGACAAGGAACTGAAGGGCGGCAAGTAAGCCCTCGCCCACCGATGCCCTCCGTTCACACGGCGGAGGGCATCCTCTGGCCCTCAAGCCAGTCTAGAACGATGCGACACCCATGACCCGCGCCTCGCCGAAACTCCAGCCCGCCTCGCCGCAGTGCACGTTGCGGCTGCTGAGCTGCAACATCCTCGCCGGTGCGAGCGTGCAGCGTTACAGCGACTACGTCACGCGGAGCGTCAACGCGGTGCTGCCCGGCCGGGCCAAACTCGCCAACCTCGATTCGCTCGCCGAACTGCTTCACGAGTTCGACGTGGTCGGCCTGCAGGAGGCCGACGCGGGAAGCCTGCGCTCCGGCTTCCTCAACCAGACCCGCTACATCGCCGAAGCCGCCGGCATGCCGTACTGGAGCCATCAGCCGAACCGGCCGATGGCACGCGTGGCGCATTCGGCCAACGGCCTGCTCAGCCGCCTGGAACCGTCGGAAGTCATCGATTACCCGCTGCCGGGCCGGATCAAGGGCCGCGGTGCCCTTTTCGTGCGCTTCGGCCAGGGCGACGACGCGCTGGTGGTGGTCATCGCCCACCTGTCGCTCGGCGCGGCGGCCCGGATGGGACAGCTCGCCTTCATCGCCGAACTGCTCGCGCCGTATCCGCACGCCGTGCTGATGGGCGACCTCAACACCGAGCCGACCAGCGCGGAGATGCGCCACCTCTTCGCGAAGACGGCACTCCAGCCGCCCGCGACGCCGACGCCCACGTTCCCCAGCTGGAAACCGCGGCGCGCGCTCGACCATATCCTCACGTCCACCGACATCGCACTCGAGCGGACGTGGACATTGCCCCGCGCGTTCTCCGATCATCTGCCCATCGCCGCCGAAATCCGCCTGCCCATCGCTCTCGCGCAGGCCGCGGGCGCGGCCACATCGGACTGAACCCACGCATGCCTTCCCGTCTTCGCGCCGCCCTGCCCTGGGTCGTCATCGTCATCGCGGCGATCGTCGCCACGTGGGTACGTTACGGTTTCATCGAGCCGCCGCACATCGCTTACGCATGCGAAGCCGGCCACGGCCCCTGGTGGTGCGGCACGCGCAACCTGATCGTCCTGGGCTTCCTGAGCTACGGTTACGGCTATGCCGCCGCCGTCGCCGCGTTGGTGTCGCTTTTCCTGCGCAGCACGGTGGCCGCGGTCGTCGCCACATCGCTGGGCGTCATCGCCCTGCAGCTGTATTGCTACGAAGCCGGCGCGTTCGCGCTGCTGATCGGCGCGCTTCGGCTGGTGCGCGTGCAGGTCGACCGCGCACGTCCCGCGGTCGCCTGACGCATCGATCGCCGATACGATCGGCTCCTACACTCCGCCGGGTTGCTACGGCGCCCGGGCGGCCGCCCGGCGCCACTCGACCAGCACCGGCACGGCGAGCAGCAGGTTGAGCAGCAGCCAGCCCCACGACACGACGTTGATGCCCCGCTCCTGCACCACGACAGCGGCACCGAGGATCACGAGCCAGACCGCGAGCAGGCGTTCTTCGACCAGCGGCTTCGCGATCGCGTCGCGCGTGCGCAGTAGCGCCAGCACGAAGAAGCCCACGCAGGGCAGCGCGAACAGACCGACGGGGAAGTCGCGGTAGCGACCGTTGAACACCATCAGGACGCCGTACAGCGTCAGCACGAACATCCAGAAGAAGCGCTGCGGCGTGAACGTGTCCGCCCACTGGATGCCCCAGCGACGACGCTCGGCGGGACGCGGCGCGACGGCCGCCGGGCTCACCGGCGCGGCGAGGCGTGCGGCGATGGCCCGTGCCAGCAGGAAGGCGGTGACGCCACCGGCCACGCCGATGACGGCGCCGACGATCCATTCGGTCGTGTCGCGGCAGGCGAACAGGAGCAGGCGCGCATGCGCCGCGAGCGCCGTGCCCGAAGCGAAGCCGGCGAGCGCGAGCGCGCTCCAGCCCGCCGCGCCCCGCCAACGCCGGCGCACCGCGCCGCCGACGATGAAAACCAGCGCGCCGAGACCACCCGCGGCGATGGCCCACGTCCAGCGCGGCTCCTCCACCACGGGTCCCACCATCGCGAACTTCGGCTCGGCATGGACGTCGAAGATGCCCCAGAAGCCGCCGACCGTGCCTTCGAGATCGCGCTTCCACGGCTGGTCGAACGCCTCGATGACGTTGTACGGCATGTCGACGGTCGCGGCGTAGTTGAGGAACTCGCGCACGTAGCGCGCCTCGTTGACGAGGCTGGCGCTCGCCTCGCGCCGCGTGCGCCCCTGACTCGGCCAACCCGTCTCGCCGATCATGACCTGGCGTCCGGCGAATTCCGCCTTCATGCGCTGGTAGACGTCCGCCACGTGGCGCACGGCCTTCTCCGGCGCGACGGGTTCGTCCTCCCAGTAGGGCAGGATGTGGATCGTCACGTAGTCGACCGCTTTGGCCAGACCGGGATGTTTCTGCCAGAACTCCCAGACGTCGGCATAGGTCACCGGAACGTCGGTGGCCGCGTTGACGCGCTCGATGTACGCCGCCAGCGCCTTCTCCGAAAGCTCGCCACGCAGCAGCACCTCGTTGCCCACGACGATGCCGCGCAGGCTCGCGTGGTCGCGCTTCGCCGCCTCGAGGCCGAGCTTGATCTCGCGCTCGTTGGCGATCGTGTCGCGCCCGAGCCAGATGCCCATCAGCACCTTCATGCCGTAGCGACCGGCGATGTCGGGCACCGCGCCCAGGCCCTGTCCCATCGAATACGTGCGGACGCAATCGAATCGCGTCGACAGCGCCTTCAGGTCGGCGTCGATGCGTTCGGGTGAGATGAAGGCATTCGGATCGAAGGGGGTCTCGCCGTCGAGGCGATAGGGCGCATAGGAGACGCAGGCGATCTTCGCCGTGGGCGAATCCGGCAGATCGACGGGGCGACCCAGCAGCCACCAGTACGCCACGCCGAACACGGCGGCGATGACGAGGACGATCCATGCGAGCGGTCGCGCAAGCCGCGCGAGGGAGGATGGGGGCGACATGCCGTTCCGAGTCGTGTCCAGGGGTGAACGGTACAAGCTTAGCGGGCCGCGTGGATAAGGGCGATGTTCGCCATCGCGTCCGTTCATCCGGCCTGCGCGCACGGTTACCTTACAATCCGGTCGGTATGCACTCGTGAAGGAACCCGATGATGACGAACGCCTCGGCCGCGCGCCGTGCCGCCCGCCCCTTGCGCATCCTGGCCCACCTCGCGCTCGTCGCCATGGGCGTCGGCACGGTGGTCGCCGCGCAGGCCGAAGGCTCGGCGGCCGAGCGCCTCCGTTTCCGCCAGGCCTATGCCAGCGCGCAGCAGGGTGGCGACGCATGGCGCGCGCAGGCGGCCGGACTCGAGAACTACGTGCTGTTCCCCTATCTGGAGGCGGCGGCGCTGAGCCACGACCTGCGCACGCTCGACCGTGCGCGCGTCGACGCCTATCTGTCGCGCTATCCGGGGATGATTCCCGCCGCCGACCTCCGCCGCGACTTCCTGGGCGAACTGGCGCGACGCAAGGACTGGGCGACGTTTACCGCCATGTACCAGCCCGGCCTCGGCGACAGCCTGAGTTGTTTCGCATTGCAGGCGCGCCTGTCGCGCGGCGAGCCCCTGGTCTTCGAGCGCGACCTCGCCGACCTGTGGAAGAAGGCGAGCCTGCCGAACGCCTGCGATCCCGTCATCGCGGCGGCGCACGACCAGGGCTTGCTGACGCCGGAGCGCCTCTGGTCCCGGATCCAGATCGCGGCCGACGCGGGCAAGGGCGGCACCGTCGCGTCGCTCGCGCCGTGGCTGCCGCCCGAGGACGCGATCGCAGCCCAACGCATCGCCCAGGCGCTCAACGATCCCGCCACCGCGCTGTCCGGCGCGGCGAACTGGCCGGACACGCCACGCCATCGACAGGCGGTCACCCTCGCGCTGCAGCGCATGGCGCGCAAGCAGTCGACCGCGGCCGATACCGCCTGGACGACGCTGCGCCCGCGTTTCACCCTGAGCGAGCAGCAGACCGGCGCGATCGAGAATGCGCTCGCGCTGTTCCATGCCACCGACTTCGACGCCTCCGCGCTCGACCGGCTGGCCGCGCTGCCCGCCGGCGCGCAGACCGATGCCACACGCGAATGGCGCGTCCGCGTCGCGCTCGCACGCCAGGACTGGCCCGCGGCGCTTAGCGCGCTCGACGCGCTTGGCGCGTCGCAGAAGGACGATGGCGAGTGGCGTTATTTCCGTGCGTTCGTGCTGGCGAAGCTCGGTCGCCAGGGCGAAGCGAAGGCGATCTACCAGTCCGTCGCGCAGGAGGCGACCTATTTCGGGTTCCTCGCCGCCGACCGCGTGGATGCCGCGTATGCGATCTGCCCCGCCCGCATGGCGACGGACGAAACCCGCGAGGCCGCGCTGCTCGGCGATCCCGGGCTGGATCGGGCCTTCGAACTCTATGCCGTGGGGCTGCAGAAGCTGGCACGGCGCGAATGGACCGCCGCGCTGGCCGGTCGCGACGCCGACACGCAGCGCCTGGCCGCCGATCTCGCCTTCCGCAAGGGCTGGTACGACCGCGCGGTCTTCGGGCTCTCGTCGGGCGACGCGCTGCGGCTGTACGAGCAGCGCTTCCCGCTCGCGCGGCAGGACGGCGTCGTGGAGCAGTCGAGCCAGGCGGGCATCGAAGCGCCGTGGGCCTACGCGATCATTCGCGCGGAAAGCGCATGGATGAGCGACGCGCGCTCCGGCGCGGACGCGCGCGGCCTCATGCAGCTGCTGCCGTCGACGGCCGCGCTCGTCGCACAACGCAACGGCCTCTCGTGGGCCGGAGGCGAAAGCCTCTACGAGCCCACCACCAACATCGTGCTCGGCACGCGCTACCTCGCGCAGATGGCCGCCCGCTTCAACGGTGCGCCGTGGCTCGCCAGCGCGGCGTACAACGCGGGCCCGAACAAGGTCGACCAGTGGGTCGCGGCGCGCGGGAACCTCGAGCCCGACCTCTTCGTGGTCAGCATTCCCTATAAGGAGACGCGCGAGTACGTGGCGCGCGTGATGGCCTTCGCCGTGATCTACGACTGGCGCCTCAATGGCAATGCCCTGCCGATCGCCACGCGCATGACCCCGTTCGGCAGCACGTACACGCTGCCGACCAGCGGCGCGGTGCGCAAGCCGGTGAGCTGTCCCGCGCCGGCGGTCGCCACGCCGGCGCCGGCGTCGACGCCCGCCGCCATGGAGCCCGCGCCCGCCAGCGCCACGTCGGCGCCGACCCCACAGGATCCGCAGCAGTGAACCGGTTGGCGGCGGCACGCCAGCGGCCTACGCTGCCCGGGTCGTCGCCTTCCGGGAGCTCTCCATGAAACGCCAGCGCATCGTCATCCTCGGTGGTACCGGGTTCCTGGGCGGCCATGTCGTGCCGCGACTGGCCGCCGACGGGCATGAACTGCTCCTGCTGTCCCGCAACCGCGAAGCCCATCGCCAACGCGCGGTGGGCCGCGGCGTCACCGTGGTCAGCGCCGATGTCTACGACCCGGCCGTCCTGCGCCGGCACATCGCGGGCGCGGACGCCGTGATCCAGATGGTGGGCATCCTCAACGAAAGCGGACGCCAGACGTTCGAACGCGTGCACGTCGGCCTGATGCGCCTGGTGGTCGACGCGTGCCGCGACGTGGGCGTGCATCGCCTGCACATGATGAGCTCGCTCAACGCGGGACGCGGGTCGTCCGGGTACCTGCGCTCGCGCGGCGAAGCGGAAGCGCTGGTGAAGGCCTCCACGCTCGACTGGACGATCTACGAACCCAGCACGCTGTTCGGCCCCGGCGATGGCCTCGTCACACGTTTCGACGGCCTCCTGCGCATCGAGCCGGTGGTGCCGCTGCCACGACCGGAAGCGAAGATGGCGCCCGCGTACGCGGGAGACGTCGCCGAGGCCGTGGCGCGCTGCGTCGCCGACGATGCCTCGGTGCTGCGCACCTACGAACTCTACGGTCCCGAAGTGTGGACGCTGCTCGACCTCGTCAGGGCCATTCGCGACGCACGCGGACGGCGGCGCCTGGTGCTGCCACTGCCGGACGCGCTCGGACGGCTGCAGGCGCAGCTCGCGCAGTTCGCGCCGGGCAAGCCGTTCACGCCCGACAATTTCCGCTCGTTGCTCACGGATTCGGTCGGCCACACCGACGGTTTCGCGCAACTCGGCATCCACCCGCAACGCCTGAGCGCATGGCTGCCCCGCCTGCTCGGGCCGTCCGCGCGCCAGCGTCGCCTCGACGAGGCACGCGGTCGCCACCGTCACTGAACGGACCCATGGACATCTACCTCGTCGGCGGCGCCGTCCGCGACAAACTGCTCGGACGCACCGTCGTCGATCGCGACTGGGTCGTGGTCGGGGCCACGCCGGACGAGATGCTCGCCGCGGGCTACCGCGCCGTCGGCAAGGATTTTCCAGTGTTCCTCCACGGCGACACGAAGGAGGAATACGCGCTGGCGCGTACGGAGCGCAAGACCGGCCGCGGTTATCACGGCTTCGCGTTCCATGCCGATCCGTCCGTCACGGTCGAACAGGACCTCGAGCGGCGCGACCTCACCATCAATGCGATGGCGGAGCGCGACGACGGCACGCTGGTCGATCCCTTCGGGGGCGTGGGCGACATCGAGGCTCGTGTCCTGCGGCACGTCTCCGATGCCTTCGCCGAAGATCCGGTACGCCTGCTTCGCGTGGCGCGCTTCGCCGCGCGCTACGCGCCATTGGGCTTCCGCGTGGCCGAGGAAACGATGGCGCTGATGCGGCGCATGGTGGAGGACGGCGAGGTCGACCATCTCGTGCCCGAGCGCGTCTGGGCGGAAACCCGCAAGGCCCTCGCGGAACCGATGCCGTCTGCATTCCTGCGCGTGCTTCGCGAAAGCGGCGCGCTGCGCGTGCTGTTTCCGGAAGTCGACGCGCTCTACGGCGTGCCGCAACGGCCGGAATACCATCCCGAGGTCGACACCGGCGTGCACGTGGAGATGGTGCTCGACGCCGCGGCGAGGCTCGCCCCGGGCGACGCGCTGGTCGGCTGGTGCGCGCTCACGCACGATCTCGGCAAGGCGCTGACGCCGGCGGATGTCCTGCCACGCCACATCATGCACGAGCAGCGCGGCATCGAGCCGGTTCGCGCGATGTCGGCGCGGCTGAGGGTGCCGGTCGAGTACGCGTTCATGGCGGAGATGGTGTGCAGACACCACCTCAACGCGCACATGGCGCTGGAGCTGAAGCCGACGACGATCCTGCGCCTGCTGGAAGCGCTTGGCGCGCTACGCCGTCCGCAGCGCCTCGAGACGTTCCTGCTCGCGTGCGAGGCCGACAAGCGAGGCCGCCTCGGCAGCGAAGATGCCGCGTATCCGCAGGCGGATTACCTGCGCGCGTGCCGCGACGCGGCCGCCGCGGTCACGTCGCAGCCATTCGTGGAGAAAGGTCTGCAGGGTCCCGCGATCGGCGAGGCGATGAAGAAGGCGCAGGCGCAGGCCATCGCCGCCGTCGTGAAGTCGGCCTAGAGCCGCGATCCCTGGTCCGCCGCCATCACGCCCTCCGGCAGCGCCGCGGCGTCGATACCCTTGGCGAACAGCATCACCTGGAAGCGCTCGCCCATCTGGTCGGGCAGCGTGAGCTTCTTCACTTCCTGCGACAGGCGATACCGCGCCGCCTCGTCGGTGAGCGCGAGGTAATCGTCCTCGAAGAGTTCCTGCAACCCGCTGGCGATGAGGAACTGCGCCTGCGGCATGTACGCGGCGACACCGAAGCCGGCGCTGTTGCCGGCCTCCGCGAGCGCGGTGAAATCGACCGAGGCCGTGAGGTCCTGCAGGCCGGGCAGATGGAACGCGTCGCCATGCGCGCGATGGCGATAGAACGCGCGCAATGTGCCGTCGTCGCGTTCGGGCAGGTAGAACTCGCCTCGGGTGTATCCGTAGTCGGCGAAAAGCATCGCGCCGCTGCGCAGGCTGCCGGCGACCGCCTGGATCCAGTACGGAAGCTGCGGAAGGATCTCGCTGCGGTAGCCGGTCGCGAAATCGCGACCGAGGTCGCGTTCGACGTGACGCACGGCGCCACCCACGAGCGCGTCGGCGGGGCGGTCGCTGCGCACGAAGCGGCGGTCGCCGTCGAGCACGACGTGCTCCTCGTAGACCTCGCCGTCGCGCATCGCGAAGCGGGTGGTCGGCAGCGCGTCGATCACCTCGTTCGCGAAGAGCATGCCGTCCCAGTCCTCTTCCGGCGGGCCATCGAGCCAGACCGCGCGTGCGAAGAGCGCGGCGGGAAGATTGGCATGCAGGCGCTCGCGCTGGCGCTCGCGCAGATCGGCGCTCGGCTCGAGGATCATGAAACGGCGAGGCACCTGGCCGGCGGCGTCCAGCGCCAGCAGGGCGGCTTCGGCGAACGCGCCGCTGCCGCCGCCGATCTCCATGAAATCGGCCTGGGGCCCCAGCGACGCCAGGACCGGCACGAACGCCCGGACGACGCACCGAGCGAACAGGCTGCCAAGTTCGGGCGCGGTGATGAAATCGCCCTCTTCGCCGAACTTCGCCTTGCCCGCGCTGTAGTAGCCCAGGCCCGGCGTGTACAGGCAGCGCTCCATGAACCGCGAGAACGGCATGGGCCCGTGCGAGGCGATCTCCTCACGCAGGAGATCGGCAAGGTGATCGGAGTGCGCGCGCTCGTCGGCGCCGGGTTCGGGCAGTCTGGAAGTCATGCGTCGGGCAGTTCGTGAAGCGAACCGACAGGATAGCGGATGGGGCCGCCCCGGACACCTCAGAAATCCTGCTGGATCGACAGGAAGACGCCGCGGCGCGGACCGAATTGCGGCGCGCCGACGCCGATGCCCGAACCGTCGCGGATCTCGTACGTGCGATCCAGTGCGTTCACCAGCGCCAGCTGCGCATGGGTCGTGCCCGCCGACGTGAGGTTGAAGTCGTGCGCGACGCTGAGGTTCAGCTGG
Organism: Luteibacter sp. UNC138MFCol5.1; assembly: GCF_900110505.1. GTDB lineage: Bacteria > Pseudomonadota > Gammaproteobacteria > Xanthomonadales > Rhodanobacteraceae > Luteibacter. Next base: position 701,128 of record NZ_FODZ01000001.1, on the reverse strand, counting down.
AAGTACGACGGCAGCGTCGCGCCGTTCGGAACGATGCCGTCGCGTCGCAGGCCGGAGCCGAACAGGTAATCGGCGCCGATGCGCGTGGTGTCCGCGAACGCATAGCTGATGCCGCCCGACGAGGTGTATTTCTGGTCGTGGTCGAGATGGATGAAGTGGTCGGCGATGTAGGCGAGGTCGTCCGGGTCGAAGTTGTACTGGCCGGTGATGATGCGCTTGCCCACGGCGCGGTTGTACGCGAAGTTGAAGTACGCGGTGAGCGCACCGCCGTCGTAGTTCACGGTCAGTTCGTCGCCCTTGACCTTGCCCTGGTCGTAGTTGAACGTCGAATACACCAGCGCCGCGCCAAACTGGCCTTCGTCCTGCAGGCGCGACACGCGCCGGTAGTAGCTGTCGAGGCCGACCGTCCAGGCGTCGCCGAACTTCTGCGAGATGCCGACGTCGTAGTAGCTCGAGCGCTCGGCGAGCGGCGTGTCGTTGCCGTCGCCCGGCAGGGCGTTGGTCGTTCCCGCGAACTTCGCGATCGACGTCGGGCTGATCGACTCCGAGGCGGGCGGCGTGAAGTAACGCGAATACCCCGCGTGGATCGTCGTGCTGTCGGTCGGCTGGTAGACGAGGCCCACGCGCGGGCTGAGCTGGCTCTCGGGGCGGAACGCGTCGTAGCGGTCGGCGCGCACGCCGTAGTTCACCGTCCACTTCTCGCCGATGCTCCATTCGTCCTGCAGGTACAGGGCGTAGGTACGGGCGATGACGCGGCTTGCATCCACGATGTTCAGCGGTGTCGTGGAGGTCTGGTTACCGGCGGCGTCCGCGGGAAACACGAGCGCGTCGTTCGTGGAGGTGGCGCGCTCGAACGACGCGTACATGCCGTAGCGCAGCGTGTGATCGTCTCCGAGTGGCGTGGAGAAGTCGGCCTGCAGCGTGCTCGCGCGGTTGGCGCGACGCACGTCGGACGCGACGCCGTTGAACATGAGGTCGCCGATGTCGTCGGGCGTGAAATCGAGGCCGCTGTAACGCTGGCCGGCGGAGATCTGGTAAGCCGTCGTGCCGAGCTTGCCCTGCAGGCTGAGCACGCCGAACCGCGTCGTCTCGCGCTGGCGCTCGTCGAGCCGCGCCGAGTCGAAGTTGGTCACGTCGAGGTAACCGAACTGCGGCGTCTGGCCGGGGTTGTTCGGAATCTCGAAACGGTTGTTGGTGGCGCCGAAGAGGAAGCTCAGGCGCGTGTCGTTGTCGATCAGGTACGACACGTCGCCGAAGGCCTTCACCTGGTTCGTGTGGTCGTGGACCGGCTTCCGGCTGGAGGTGGGATTCTCGATACCGACATCGTTCTCGAGGTAGTTGGCGGTGAGGAACCAGCTCCACCGGCCGCTGCGCCCGAACAGCGAGGCGTTCGGGTTGACGGTGCCGAACTGGCCGCCCGTGATGCCGACGCTGCCACCGATGCCATCCTTCGCCGCCGTGCGCGTCGTGATGTCGACCACCGCGGCGGTGCGGTCGCCGTACTGGGCGGGCAACGCACCGGTGAGCAGCTTCACGCTCTGGATGGTGCGGGCGTCGAGCGTCTGCCCGAAGCCGCCGATGCTTTCGGGGATGATCACGCCATCCACCCGGTACTGGAGGTTGGCGTGGTCGCCACGGACATGCAGCTGCCCGTACGAATCCTGCACGACGCCCGGCGCCTGCAGCAGCACCTGGTTCAGTGGCGTCGAATCGCCCAGCGGCAGGGCCTGGATGGTCTGCCGATCGATCACGTACTGACTGCTGCCGGTATCGGGCGAGAGGCTGTTTCGGGCCTCGTCGAGGCGGGCAGACACGTCCACCTCGCCGAGCGTGGTGGCTTTCTGAGGCGCCGCGTCGTCCGCGAAGGCGGGGACGGCGGACAGGGCGAGGGCGATGCTGAAAGCGAGGCGTGCAGGCGTCATGGGGGCGTGTCCGGGGAACGTTATATTGTTTCAACACAGTGTGTACCCCGGACCTTTCCGGTCACTTTCCTCGGATGACGACAACCGCCTTTGTGGGAGCGGATCTGGCCGCGACAGCTCCTGAGGCGGTGCCCTGAAGCTGGCGCGCCACCTTGGGGACCGGGGCGAAGAGCCGTCGCGGCCAGGTCCGCTCCCACAAAGGCCTCGGAGCCCGCACCTGTGGGACATCTTTGAGGCCGTAACCCCGCGCTGCCGCGCCACCTTGGGGACCGGGGCGAAAAGCTGTCGCGGCCAGGTCCGCTCCTACAACGGCTTCGGAGCCCGCACCTGTGGGAGCGCACCTGGGCGCGACATCTTCTGAGGCCGTGCCCTGAAGCTGGCGCGCCACCTTGGGGACCGCAGCGAAGAGCTGTCGCGGCCAGGTCCGCTCCCACAACGGCTTCGGAGCCCGCACCTGTGGGAGCGCACCTGGGCGCGACATCTTCTGAGGCCGTGCCCTGGAGCTGGCGCGCCACCTTGGGGACCGGGGCGAAGAGCCGTCGCGGCCAGGTCCGCTCCCACAACGGCCTCGGAGCCCGCACCTGTGGGACATCTTTGAGGCCGTGACCCGGCGCTGGCGCGCCACCTTGGGGACCGGGGCGAAAAGCTGTCGCGGCCAGGTCCGCTCCTACAACGGCTTCGGCGCCTCCACCTGTGGGAGCGCACCTGGGCGCGACATCTTTTGAGGCCGCGCCCTGGAGCTGGCGCGCCATCTTGGGGACCGGGGCGAAGAGCTGTCGCGGCCAGGTCCGCTCCTACAACGGCTTCGGAGCCCGCACCTGTGGGAGCGCACCTGGGCGCGACATCTTTTGAGGCCGTGCCCTGGAGCTGGCGCGCCACCTTAGTGACCGGGGCGAAGAGCCGTCGCGGCCAGGTCCGCTCCCACAACGGCCGGAGGCCCTGTCTGTGGGACCTGCTGGCGCGCCAGCTTGGGGGCCACGGCGAAAAGCTGTCGCGGCCACGGCCGCTCCTGCAGACACGGTTCGTTTACGCCGCCGACGCGACGATGCGCCATCGCATACGTGGAGACGACGATGGCGAGCCGTGAGCCTTCATCGACATCGAAAGAAATCGTGCCCGCCTCGGGCGCCGACCGGGGTGACAGCCCCGTCGCCCGGGCCATCCTCGAATTCGTCAGCCGCATCCCCGACAGCGAGGTCCCCCGCGCCAGCAAGGGCACGGCGGAAGAAGAATGCCGCCGGCTGGCGAGCGCGGCCGCGAACAAGGCGGCCCTTACCGCCGGCTCGCTGGCGTTGCCGCCCGGGCCGCTCGGCTGGTTGACCGTGCTGCCCGAGCTGGTCGCGATCTGGCGCATCCAGGGCCAGCTCGTCAGCGACATCGCGGCCGCCTACGGCAAGACGGCGAAGCTCGGCCGCGAGCAGATGCTCTGGTGCCTGTTCCGCCATACCGCCGCGCAGGCGTTTCGCGATGTCGCGATTCGCGTCGGCGATCGACTCGTGTTCCGCACCGCCGCCACGAGCGTTCTCCAGCGCGTGGCGAGTCGCATCGGCGTCAGCGTCTCGAAACGCGCCGTCGGCAAGGGCATCTCCCGCTGGCTGCCGATCGTCGGTGCGCTGGGTGTCGGCGCGTACGCGTACTACGACACCGGCCAGGTCGCGAAAACGGCCATCGATCTTTTCAGCGGGGAGGTGCACATCGACGACGAGCCGCCGGGCGGCAAGGCGACGAAGCGCAAGGTGGCGACCGTGGATCATCGGGACGAGAGCACCACCGATCTCGCCGGCGCAGAGGATACGAAGGAAACCGGTGGAGCACGCGCCGCACGCGGCTCGGCACCCCCGACGAAGACGCGCGTGCGATCGCGTTCGAAGGCCTCGATCGACGGGTCGGCTGCCAAGGCCGCCTCGCAGCGGACAACGAAGGCTCCTGCCGGAAAGGCGGTGAAAAAGGCGGCCGTGCGCAAGCGCGCGACGACGAAGAAGGTCGCGGCGGCGAACACGGCGAAAGCTCCGAAGAAGACCGCGTCCCGTTCGAAGTCGGCGACCCGCTAGAAACCGCCGCGAAGGCGCTGCCTGGCGCGAGCGCCCATCGCGCCCAGGTGCGCTCCAACGGGGTCTTCCGCGACAGCGCGCTTCCCACGGCCAGGCGATTGCGGCACGCTACCCGCGCCACGGAAAGCGAGGGATGTCACGATGAGCAAACCACCGGTCGTTCTCGTCACCGGCGCCGCGCGCCGTGTCGGTGCGGTCATCGTGCGTCGCCTGCATGAAGCAGGCTGCGACGTCGCCATCCACTATCACCGCTCGGCCGACGAGGCGCGCGCGCTCGCGGACGAGCTCGACGGCATTCGCGCGGGCAGCGCCGCGACGTTCGCCGGCGCCCTGGGCGAGGCGGACGTCCCGGCCCGGCTCGTCGCCGACGTGACGGCGCGATTCGGCCGCCTCGATGGCCTCGTCAACAATGCATCGTCGTTCTATCCCACGCCCATCGGCAGCGCGACGCCGGCGCAGTGGGACGATCTCTTCGCCGCGAACGCGCGCGCACCGTTCTTCCTCTCGCAGGCGGCTGCCCCGGCACTACGCGCCAGCGGCGGAAGCATCGTCAACATCGTCGACATCTACGCCGAGCGCCCTCTCGCGCAACACCCCATCTACTCGATGGCGAAAGCCGCGCTGGGAATGCTCACGCTCTCGCTGGCGAAGGATCTCGCGCCCGAGGTCCGCGTGAACGCCGTCGCACCCGGCGCGATCCTCTGGCCTGCCTCAGGCAAACCGGAAGAAGCGGCCGAAGCGCTCATCGCCAAAACGCCGCTGGCTCGCAAGGGCGAGCCAGCGGATGTCGCGGAAGCCGTGCGCTGGCTGCTGCTCGACGCGCACTACACGACGGGTCAGGTCATCCGCGTCGACGGCGGACGCGCCCTGAACATCTGATCAGTTCTTCGGGCGGAACGCCGATTCGATCAGCGCGACGTCGAAGCCCTGGCCCGGATCGCCTTCTTCCGTGTAGCGATAGAGCGCGGCGGAATACACGCCGTGCATCGCCGTCTGGAACAGGCTGAGCGCGACGAGGCCGATCACGGCGGCGACGCCCACGGCGATCATCAGTGCGAACGACTGCGTGCTCGCGGCGAGGAAGAACAGGATCGCGCTGACGAAGATCAGGCAGAAGGTGAGGATGCCGCCGGCGAGGCCGATGCCCGCGTTGCCGATGAGGTTCTCACCCCACGTGCGCTTGAGCAGCGAGGCGCTGCGCTTCACCGCGTCGACCGGGCCGATGTCCTGCGCCGCGAGCACCGGAACCACGAGGAAGGTCGCGACCGTCCAGCCGAAGCCCAGCATGCCGACGACGATGCGGCCGATGAGGCCGAAACGTTCCTGCAACGCGCGCAGGATCATGCCGACCGTCGCCGCGATCAGCGCGTAACCGATGATGTTCGGCAGCTTGCTCGTGGCGGCGCGCATGCCGTCGCCCAGCGTGGGGTTGCCGCCGCCGAGACGGATCAGCGCCGCCGCGGCGAGGGCGACGTTGAAGAAGATCACGACGCCGTACTGCACGACATAGAACGCGAAGCTGACAAGGAGGAACAGCGTGGAAGGACTCTGCCGCTGCCCCTCGAACCCCGCCTGGCCGTGCGAGGCCAGCGAGAAGATCGGCCATGCGAAGCTCGCGATGACGATGAGCGACGCCACGCCCGCGAGCAGCGGGAAGAGCATGAGCTCCTTGTCCTGGCGAAGGATGTTGGCGCTGGCTTTCATGAGCGCCCAACTGCGTGCGAACTTACCCATTCCCCTGCTCCCCTGGCGGTCCGATGTGGAGCGCGTTGTAGCATCTTGGTGGGGGCGTCGCTAGGGGAAGAAGTTGGCCACCGGCGAGAGCGGCTCGCTTTCCCAGGGAAAAGCCGCCCACAGCTCGGCCATGCTGCGCCCGTCGACGGGGTGGCGGACGTCCGGCGCGATGTCGGCCATCGGCTTGAGGACGAACGCGTGGCGGAGCTCGCCGCGGGGCAGTTCGAGGTGCCCTTCCCCGCTGAGCACGAGGTCGTCGTACAGCACGATGTCGACGTCCAGCGTGCGGCTGGCGTAACGGTCGCCGCCGCGGACGCGGCCGTGGCGGTCTTCCAGCGCGTGCAGCCAGTCGTTGAGGTCTTCCGGACCGAGGTCGCTGTCGAGGCCGACCGCGAGGTTCAGGAAATCCGGGCCGTCGAAGCCCACCGCCTTGCTCCGGTAGACCGGGGACACGTCGAGCGCGCCGAACCGCTCGCGCAGCTCCGCGACCGCCACGGCCAGCCAGTGCTCGGCATCGACGTTGGAACCGAGGCTGAGCCAGGCGCGACCCATGTCAGGCCACCTCCGCGATCGACTGTCGCAGCGCGCCGACGCCGTCGCGGACGTCGCCGCCCGACGGCTGCTGGAACGGTCGCAGCCCGAAAGCCGGCAGGATCGCGATGAGGTGATCGAAGATGTCGGCCTGGATACGCTCGTAATCGAGCCACACGACGGTGTTGGTGAAGCAGTAGATCTCCAGCGGCACGCCCTGGGGGCCCGGGTCGCGCATGCGCACCATGCGGGTCATCGCGTCGTGCACATCGGGGTGCGCGGCGAGGTACGCCTCGGCATAGGCACGAAACGCGCCGATGTTCGTCTGCCGCCGACGATTGACGGGCAGTTTGCCCGCCTCGCCGAGCGCCTCGTTCCAGCGACGGATGTCGTCGCGCTTGCGTGCGAGATAGGCCTTGAGCAGGTGCACGTTGCCGAAGGCCTCGATCTCGTCGTCTTCGAGGAAACGGATGCAGGCGGCGTCGATGTAGAGCTCGCGCTTGATGCGCCGGCCGCCCGACTCGGACATGCCACGCCAGTTCTGGAACGATTCGGAGATCAGTTTCCAGGTGGGCACGGTGACGATGGTGCGATCGAAATTGCGCACCTTCACCGTATGCAGCGTGATGTCGATGACGTCGCCGTCGACGCCCGCCGAGGCCATCGTGATCCAGTCTCCCACGCGCAGCATGTCGTTCGTGCTCAGCTGGATGCCGGCGACGAAGCCGAGGATGGTGTCCTTGAACACGAGCAGGAGAACGGCCGACATCGCGCCGATGCCGGAAAGCAGCAGGCCGATGCTCTGGTGCGTGAGCTTGGTGATCACGAGCACCAGCGCGACGATCCACAGCGCCAGCTGGAGCAGCTGCACCACGCCCTTGATCGAGCGTTTTCCGGCCGGCGTCGCGCTGTACAGCGATTCGAACGCCAGCAGCGCGCGGCCCATCGCCGCGATCACGCACACGATGATCCAGCAGACGGCGAGGTTGCGCACGAAGGTGGCGATGCCGTCGTCGTCGCGATGCAGGAGGACCCCGATGCCGTAGTAGACGACGATGGCCGGCAGCATGCGCGCCATCCAGCGGAACGCGCCGAACTCGTAGAGGGCGTCGTCCCAGCGCCAGGCCGTGTGCCGGGTCGCGGCGCGCACGACGCGATGCAGGAACAACCGGCCGAGCAGACCCACGAGCCACGCCGCGACGAACAGGCCGCCCACGAGGACCACGCGGCGCAGTTCCGGCGACGCGATCGTCTCTTCGAGCATGCCCAGCATGGCGCCGAGATCGATCATGCCGGACGCGTGCCGCGCTCGATCCGCACGCCCACCGCGCGCGCGCCGCGCACGGCGCCGGGCTTGGAAAGCTTCAGGCGCACCCAGCTCACGCCGAACTCCTCGCGGACGATCTCCGCGCAGCGCTCGGCGAGCGTCTCGACGAGGCCGAAGCTCGTCGATTCCACGTACGCCTGCAGCCGCTTCGACACCGCCTTGTAGTTCAGCGTGTGCTCGATGTCGTCGCTCGCGGCCGGACGACGGTTGTCGAAGGCCATCTCGAGATCGAACGACAGCGTCTGCCGGATCCGGCGCTCCCAGTCGTAGATGCCGATGACCGCGTCGATGCGCAGGTCCTCGATGAAGACGATGTCCATGGAATCAGGGCGTGGAGGGGGTCGTACAGGGTCGGCGAGGTGCGGCGATTTCGCAAGTCGGCCTTGGCCGCTCCCACAGCACCCCGAATGTCGTGGGAGCGCACCCGGGCGCGACCGCTTTTCGCGAGGAGCCGCAGGGCCGCGGCCCCGGCGCGGTCACGCTGCCGGCAGGCTCTCGAGATTCCAGCGCGGATGAACCTGGATGGTTTCGTCCTGATGCTGACCCGACGCGAGGCGGATGGCGCCGGCGAGCGCGATCATCGCGCCGTTGTCGGTGCAGAACGCGAGACGCGGGAAGTACACGCGGAACCCGTCCGCCTGCCCGGCCTGCGCCAGCTGCTCGCGCAGCCGCTTGTTCGCACCCACGCCACCGGCGATCACGAGGCGCTTCGCGCCCGTGGCCTCCAGCGCCCGGCGGCACTTGATGGCCAGCGTATCGACGATGGCCTCCTCGAAGCCGCGCGCGATGTCGGCCCGGGTCTGCTCGCTCTTGTCCGACGCCTGCCAGGCCAGCAGCACCTGGGTCTTCAGGCCCGAGAAGCTGAAATCCAGCCCCGGGCGATCGACCATGGGCCGGGAGAAGCGAAACTTGCCCAGCGTGCCCTGCTCCGCCAGCTTCGCCAGCGCGGGACCGCCCGGGTATGGCAGGCCCATGAGCTTGGCCGTCTTGTCGAACGCCTCGCCCGCGGCGTCATCCAGGGTGTCGCCGAGGATCCGGTATTCGCCGATGGCCTTGACCTCGACCAGCATCGAATGACCGCCGCTGACCAGGAGCGCCACAAACGGCGGTTCCGGGGGATCGTCCTCGAGCAGCGGGGCCAGCAGGTGTCCTTCCATGTGGTGGACGCCGATCGCCGGCACGCCGAGGGCCCAGGCCATGGCGCGGGCGGCGGAGGCCCCGACCAGCAGGGCGCCGACCAGACCCGGACCGGCCGTGTAGGCCACGCCGCCAAGGTCGGCGGGGGTGAGCCCGGCGCTCTTAAGGGCCTCGCGGACCAGCGGGAGCAGCTTGCGGACGTGGTCGCGGCTGGCCAGTTCCGGCACGACGCCGCCGTACTCGGCATGGAGGGCGATCTGGCTGAAAAGGGCATGGGAGAGCAGCCCGCGGCCCGGGTTTTCGGGGTCCCAGCGCAGCAGCGCGACGCCCGTCTCGTCACAGGACGTTTCCACCCCTAGCACGGGCTTTGAATTTTTCATTTCGATCACGTTATAATCCACGGCTCACCCGGTCTCACGGGTCAGTTTAAACAAGTGGAGTTTCCATGCCGAGCGTTAAAGTCCGCGAGAACGAGCCGTTTGAGCTTGCCCTTCGCCGCTTCAAGCGTACGTGCGAGAAGGCTGGCGTGCTGGCCGAAACGCGCAAGCGCGAATTTTACGAAAAGCCGACCCAGGAGCGTAAGCGCAAGCGCGCTGCTGCTGTGAAGCGCCACCTGCGCCGTCTGTCCCGCGACACGACGCGCCGGACCCGCATGTACTGATGCACCCGCCGGCCCCGTGGCCGGACTGGTGTCGCGGTTGGCGCGTTTATGCCGCTGCCGCATTCAGGCGGAAATCCCGAGCCGGCTTTGCCGAAAGGTGAAGCCGGCTTTTCGTCGTCCCGGAGAAAAGAAATGAGCCTCAAGGCAAAGATCACCGAAGACATGAAGGCCGCCATGAAGGGCGGGGAAAAGGATCGCCTGGCCGTGATCCGCCTGGTCCAGGCCCAGATCAAGCAGCGTGAAGTCGACGAACGGATCGAACTGGACGACACCCAGGTGCTCGCCGTGCTCGAAAAGATGCAGAAACAGCGCCGCGACTCGATCGAGCAGTACGACAAGGCCGGCCGCGACGACCTGGCATCGATCGAACGCTACGAGATGGGCATCATCGACGGCTACCTTCCCGCCAAGCTGTCGGAGGCGGAGCTCGACGCCATCATCGCCGCCGCCATCGCCGAATCGGGCGCCACCTCGGCCCGCGACATGGGCAAGGTCGTGGCCCTGATCAAGGAAAAGGCCGTCGGCCGCGCCGACATGGCCGCCGTGGCGGGCAAGGTGAAGGCGAAGCTGGCCTGATCCGCCCGTAGGAGCGCGCCCTGCGCGCGACATGTTTTGGAGCCGTGCCCGCGAACTGGCGCGCCAGCTTCGACGCAGCGGCGAAAAGCCGTCGCGCGCAGGGCGCGCTCCTACCAACGGCTCGCCGTGGTGGGGGCAACCTGCCCCTTTCACGACACCCCCACGTTCACGTCCGCATCCTCCCCCACGCGACTGGCGGGTGTTCCTCCGGCGCCCGACGGAGGTCTCCCATGCTCAAGTACGCCATCATCTTCGGCCTCATCGCCCTGGTCACCGGCGCGCTCGGCTTCAGCCGGGTCTCGGGGATCGCCGCGACGATCGCCAAGGTCTGCTTCGCCATCTTCCTGATCCTCTTCGTGCTCGCGATCCTCGCCGTCATCGGCGTGTTCCACATGGCGTTCTGACGAGTCCGCCAGACTCCATACGGAAGCGGATGCGTGGCATCCTAGGGGGCTCATGCGTGGCCGTATCCCCGACAATTTCATCGATGAGCTCCTGACCCGCGTCGACATCGTCGACGTGATCGAACGGCGCGTCCCGCTGAAGAAGGCGGGGCGCGAGTGGACGGCCTGCTGCCCGTTCCACAACGAGCGCTCGCCCTCGTTCTATGTCAGCCCCCAGAAGCAGTTCTTCCATTGCTTCGGCTGCGGCGCCCACGGCAGCGCGATCAAGTTCATCATGGATTACGACCGCCTCGAATTCCCCGACGCCATCGAGGAACTCGCCCAGTCGGTCGGCCTGAAGGTGCCCTACGAGGGTGCTCGCGACGACAAGCCACGCGAGGACCGCAGCGACCTCTACACGCTGCTCGACGAGGCGGCCAGCTTCTACCAGCGCGAGCTCGGCAACAGCGCCGAGGCCCGGTCGTACGTCGACCGGCGCGGCCTCGACGACGAGATCGTGAAGCGCTTCCGCATCGGCTGGGCGCCGGCGGGTTTCGACGGCGTGCTCAAGGCCCTCGGCAGCACCGACCGGCGACGCCAGCTGCTCAACGAGGCCGGCATGGTCGCCAGCAACGAGCGCGGCAACCGCTACGACCGCTTCCGCGAGCGCGTCATGTTCCCGATCCTCGATCGCCGCGGCCGCGTGATCGCCTTCGGCGGCCGCGTGCTGTCGTCCGAGCAGAGCCCGAAATACCTCAATTCGCCGGAAACCCCGCTGTTCCACAAGGGTCGCGAGCTGTTCGCCCTGTGGCAGGTGAAGCAGGCGAACCAGACCCTCACCCGGATCATGGTGGTCGAGGGCTACATGGACGTCATCGCCCTGCACCAGGCCGGCCTGCCGATCGCCGTCGCCACCCTCGGCACCGCGACCACGCCGGAGCATGCCGAAGTCCTCTTCCGCGCCGCTCCCGACGTCTACTTCTGCTTCGACGGCGACCGCGCTGGCCGGCAGGCCGCGTGGCGTGCGCTGGAGTCGATCCTCCCGCGCATGCGCGACGGCCGCCAGGCGCACTTCCTCTTCCTGCCCGATGGCGAGGATCCGGACACACTGGTCCGCAAGGAAGGCAAGGAGGGTTTCGAGAAGCGCATGACCGACGCGATGCCGATGTCGGAGTACTTCTTCGAGGAACTGGCCCGCGATGTGGACACCTCGAAGATCGATGGCCGGGCCCGCCTGGCCGAGCGGGCGCGCCCGCTTATCGCGCGCCTGCCGGACGGCGCGTTCCGCGACCTGATGGGCCAGGAACTGCAGCGGCGCACCGGCGCCCGCGCCGTGCTTGAGGCCGAGCCGGAGGCGAATGCCCGTCTTGCCCAGGCCCGTCCGGCCAACGTGCAGCGCAGCCTCGTCCGCAGCGCCATCACGCTGCTGCTCGCGCAGCCGGCGCTGGCCGAGGAGGTCGAGCCGCCCTACGCCTTCCTGCGCCTGGATCGACCGGGGGTCGGCCTGCTCGCCGAACTCGTCGACGTGGCCCGTGCCCGCCCCGGCATCAACCCGGCCGTGCTCGTCGAGCACTTCATGGATCGGCCCGAGTACGCGTCGCTACAGAAGCTCATGGCCGCCGAGGTGATCGGCGAGGCGGACATGCAGCGCGTCGAATTCCTCGACGCGCTGGCCCAGATGCAGCGCCAGGCCACGACACAACGTCGCGAGTACCTGATCGCCCGCGCGCGCGAAGGCGTGCTTGACGACACCGAAAAAGCCGAACTTCGCGTGCTCCTGGCGGCCCGCGCGACCCCCGCACCCATGGATGGCGAATGATGCATCGCACCGCAGCCGTAACGCGATCCGTGGGATCATCCCGACTTCGTACCTCCAGGGGACCGGCCCCAGCCGGCTTCGCGCACCACTGATGGACCTGCTCAACGACCTCGTCGATTTCTTCGGAAGGAACGGCTACCTCGCCGTCTTCTTCGCGCTGATGCTCTGCGGGGCGGGCCTGCCCCTGCCCGAGGACATCACGCTCGTGGCCGGCGGCATCATCACGGGCCTGGGCTACGGCGACGTCCACACCATGGTCGGCGTCGGCATGGCGGGCGTGCTGGTGGGCGATTCCACGATGTTCCTGCTCGGTCGTCATTTCGGCGGCCGGATCATGAGCTGGCGGTTGGTGGCGCGCCTGCTGACGCCCGAGCGCTATGCGAAGGTGCAGGAGAAGTTCGAGCGCTACGGCAATCGCATGATGTTCGTCGCGAGGTTCCTGCCCGGCATGCGCACCGCGGTATTCATCACCGCCGGCGCCACGCATCGTGTCGGCTTCTTCCGCTTCCTCCTCCTCGATGGACTCGCCGCCGCCATCAGCGTGCCGATCTGGGTGTACCTCGGGTATTTCGGCGCGCACAACCACGAGTGGCTGGCGATGTGGATTCACCGCGGCCAGACAGGCGTATGGCTGGCCATCGCCGGCGCGCTGCTTGCACTTGGCGTGATCTGGTGGCGGCGCAAGCGCGCGGCCCGCGACTGCGGCTGAGGCGCCTCGCCCCCCATCCGAGAGTGGGAGCCGATCGTATCGGCGATCCCGCGATAGCGGGCCCGTCGCGAGCACCCTTCGCCGATACGATCGGCTCCCACCCTTCGGTAGGCAATCGTCACGCCGCGGGCGCGAGCTCCGAGGTGAGCCATGCGCGGAACGTCGCCAGCTCCTCGCGATCGGCCGCGTCGCGCGACACCGCGAGGTAATACGTGTGCTGGAGCGGTAGCGGAAGGCGGAACGGCTCCACCAGGCGTCCGGCCGCGAGGTCGTAGGCCACCAGCAGTTCCTGCGCCAGCGCCACGCCCTGCCCCTCGATGGCGGCCTGCAGCATCATCGTGCCGTCGCCGAACCCCATCTCGCGCGATACCGGCCCCGGCTCCACGCCAGCTCGCTCGAACCACTGGTCCCAGCTGACCGCCGCGGCCGCGCGACGCCCCGGGCGTTCGTGGAGGAGCATCTGCGCGGCGAGATCCTCGGGTCCGCGCAGCGCGCCCGCGAGCGACGGCGCGCACACCGGCGTGTAGCCGCTCACCACGAGGATGGACTGCTCCACACCTTCGACGACGCGATCGTCGACGGAGAGGTCCCACGTGCCCTCGTCGCCACCGTCGGTCACGACCTCGACGGCGATCGCCGGGTGCCGCGCGAAGAACCGGAAGAGCCGTGGCACGAGCCACTTCGTACCGAACGTCGGGGGAACGGCGACCCGCAACGAGGCATCGCGCTGCCCCATCAGCTGGTCCGTGGCATGTTGCAGTGCACGAAACGCGTCGCGAATACGAGGAAAATAGTTCTCGCCGGCCGCCGTCAGCGAGAGTCGATTGTTGCTACGCACAAACAACGGCGTGCCGAGATACGACTCCAGCAATTTGACTTGCGCACTGACCGCCGCGGCCGTCAGCGAGAGCTCCTCGCCGGCCTTCGTGAAGCTCATATGCTGCGCTGCAAGCTCGAACACGCGCACGGCATGGAGGGGTAGCGAGCGCTTCATTGCGGACTCATTCAAAAAAACTTGGGGAAACCCCGAAGAAATTCTAGTTTGCCTGCCTTGTCAGGCAACGCCAAGAATCCGGGGCGATTTCGAGCGGACCATCGATGAACATCCTCACGATCGACACCGGCACCACCAACACGCGGGTCACCGTCTGGAAGGACGGCGATGTCGCCGGTCAGGCCGCCCGCCAGGTCGGCGTGCGCGACACCGCGATCACCGGCAGCAAGACGAAGCTCGAAGAAGGCGTGCGCGAGACGATCGGCGAGGCGCTGGCGACGGCGTCGCTCGGCGAAGCCGACATCGGCCGCGTGATCGCCTCGGGCATGATCACGTCGAACGTGGGCCTTTGCGAGATTCCGCACGTGCCCGCCGCCGCCGGCATCGGCGACCTCGCCGGCGCGATGCGCGAAAGCCTCGTGCCCAACGTGTGGCGCGATCCGATCTGGTTCGTGCCTGGCGTGCGCAACGCCGTCGATCACATCGGCCTGCACAACTGCGAGGCGATGGACATGATGCGCGGCGAGGAGGTCGAATCCTTCGCGCTGGTGGAGCGCCTCGGCATCGACGAACCCACCGTCATCGTGCTGCCAGGCTCGCATTCCAAGTTCGTCAGCATCGACGGCAAGCGGCGCATCGAGGGCTGCGTCACCACGCTCGCCGGCGAACTGCTGCACGTGATCTCGCACGACACGATCCTCGCGGGCTCGCTGAAGGAAGGTTTCGCGAAGCAGGTCGACACGGACATGCTGCTGGCGGGCGCGAACTCGGCGAAGAAGATCGGTCTCGGCCGCGCGTGCTTCAGCGTGCGCATCCTCGACCAGTTCGCCGTGTACGACGCCAACGCGCGCGCCAACTTCCTGCTCGGTGCCGTCCTCGGCTCCGATCTGCTGACGCTGAAGAATTCCAGCGCCATCCGCATGAGCCCGGGCACCCGCTTCGTCATCAGCGGCAAGCCGATCCTGCGTGAAGCCATCGCCCGCCTGGTCGAAGGCGACGACTTCTTCTCCGGCACCGTCACGGTGCTGGACGACGACGACCAACGCGACCTCGCGGGCTACGGCGCCATCGCCGTCGCCCGCGAACGCGGCCTGGTCGACTGACTGAATCCAAGAGGAGGGACCGCATGAAGAACAAGATCGCCACTGGCCTCAAAGTGCTCGCACTGGCCCTGACGCTTTCCGCCTGCTCGTCGGGCGGCAACGACCAGGTCAAGATCGGCTTCGTCGTGAAGCAGCCCGAGGAACCGTGGTTCCAGGACGAATGGAAGTACGCCGAACAGGCGGCGAAGGAAAAAGGCTTCACGCTGGTGAAGATCGGCGCGCCGGACGGCGGCCAGGTGCTCACCGCCATCGACAATCTCAAGTCGCAGCATGCGCAGGGTTTCATCATCTGCACGCCCGACGTGAAGCTGGGCCCCTCCATCGTCGCCAAGGCGAAAGCGGACGGCCTGAAGCTCATGACGGTCGACGATCGCCTCGTCGACGGCTCGGGCAACGCGATCGACACGGTCCCGCACATGGGCATCTCGGCCTCGAAGATCGGCGAGCAGGTCGGCCAGGCGATCGCGGACGAAATGAAGAAGCGCGGCTGGAATCCGGAAGAGACCGGCGCCCTGCGCATCTCCTACGACCAGCTGCCCACCGCGAAGGAGCGTACCGACGGCGCCATCGCGGCGCTGACCGCCGCGGGCTTCCCGACCGCCAACATCGTCAACGCCCCGGAAGCCAAGACGGACACGGAGAACGCGTTCAACGCCGCGAACATCGCCATCACGCAGAACCCGAAGTACAAGCACTGGGTCGCGTTCGGTCTCAACGACGAGGCCGTGCTGGGTGCGGTGCGCGCCGCCGAGGGTCGCGGTTTCCGTGCCGACAACATGATCGGCGTGGGCATCGGCGGCAGCAACTCGGCGCTCAACGAGTTCGCCAAGGGCGAGCCGACCGGCTTCTTCGGCAGCGTGCTGATCAGCCCGAAGCGCCACGGCTATGAGACGTCGGTGAACATGTACGAGTGGATCAAGAACGACAAGGCGCCGCCGCAGCTGACGCTGACCACCGGCCAGCTGATCACCAAGGCCAACTCGGCCGAGGTGCGCAAGGAAATGGGGCTCTGACGATGACGGATGCTCCGCGCCTCGAGTTCCGCCACATCGGGAAGAGTTTCCCGGGCGTGCGCGCGCTCTCCGACGTCGGCTTCAGCGTGCGCGCCGGCAGCGTGCACGGCCTGCTCGGCGAGAACGGCGCGGGCAAGTCGACGATGATGAAGATCCTCGGCGGGGAGTACATCCCCGACGAGGGCGAGGTGGCGATCGACGGCCGTGCGATGGACTTCCGCAAGGCCGCCGACGCGATCGACGCGGGCGTCGCGGTCATCCACCAGGAACTTCAGTACGTACCCGAACTTTCGGTGATGGAGAACCTGTTGCTCGGCCGCCTGCCGACGCGCTTCGGCCTCGTCGACCGGCGCCGCGCGCTGGCGTGGACGCGCGAACGCCTGGACGCGCTCGGCGTCGACCTCGATCCGCGCGCGAAGCTCAAGGCGCTCTCGATCGGCCAGCGGCAGATGGTCGAGATCGTGAAGGCGATCCTCCGCGACGCGAAGATCCTCGCGCTCGACGAACCCACCAGCTCGCTGTCGCATCGCGAGACCGAGGTGCTGTTCCGCCTCGTGCGCGACCTCCGCGCGCAGGGCAAGGCGATGATCTACATCTCGCATCGCCTCGACGAGATCTTCGAGCTGTGCGACGCCGCGACGATCTTCCGCGACGGCCGCAAGGTCGCCGACTTCGACACCCTCGAAGGCGTGACGCGCGAGACCCTCGTGCAGCGCATGGTCGGCCGCGACATCGGCGACATCTGGGGCTATCGGCCCCGCGAGCATGGCGACATCCGCCTCTCCGTGAAGAACGTCTCGGGCCGCGCCGTGCAGCAACCGGTGAGTTTCGAGGTGAAGGCGGGCGAGATCGTCGGCTTCTTCGGCCTCGTCGGCGCGGGCCGTTCCGAGATCATGCGCGTCATCTACGGCGCCGACCGCCGCCTCACCGGCGACGTCGCCGTGGACGGCCAGCCGGTGAAGCCGTCGCAGATCCGCGACGCCATCCGCCACGGCCTGGTGCTGTGCCCGGAGGATCGCAAGGAGGACGGCATCATCGGCGTCCGCTCCGTCTCCGAGAACATCAACATCAGCGCGCGGCGCAACCATCTCGTCGCCGGACTCTTCGTCAACGACCGCGTCGAGGCGAAGACCGCCGACGGTTACATCGACCGCCTGCGCATCCGCACGCCGCACCGCCGGCAGGAAATCCGCCTGCTCTCGGGCGGCAACCAGCAGAAGGCCGTGCTGTCGCGCTGGCTGGCGGAGCGCGACCTCCGCGTGCTGATCGTCGACGAACCCACGCGCGGCATCGACGTCGGCGCCAAGAACGAAATCTACAACGTGCTCTACGAGCTGGCCGGGCGCGGCGTGGCGGTGGTGATGATCTCGAGCGAACTGCCGGAAGTGCTCGGCGTGTCCGATCGCGTGATCGCCATGTGCCGCGGGCGTATCGTCGCCCAGTTCAGCCGAGACGAGGCGAACGAGGCCAACGTCCTCGCCGCCGCCCTCCCCGAAGGCGCCAGCGCCACCCCCACGCCTGCCAGGTAAGACAGCCCATGACCGAGTCCTCCGCCGCCGCCATCGGCGCCACCCGCGACACCCCGGCCACGCGCCGCCGCGCCCTGTTCTGGCAGGTCGTCGACGACTACAGCCTGATCCTGATCTTCATCGCGCTGTTCGCGGTGCTCAGCGCCTCGGTGCAGTACTTCTTCTCGTGGGACAACATGGTCGGCCTGCTGCTGTCCGTGTCGCAGATCGGCATGGTGTCGTGCACCATGATGTTCTGCCTCGCGTCGCGCGATTTCGACCTCTCCGTCGGCTCGACCGTCGCTTTCGCGGGCGTGTTCTGCGCCATCGTCGCCAATGCCACCGGCAGCGTCGCGATCGGCGTCGCGGCGAGCCTCGCCGCGGGTGCGCTGGTCGGCTTCGTCAACGGCGCGGTGATCGCCAAGCTCAAGATCAACGCCCTGATCACCACGCTGGCGACGATGGAAATCGTGCGCGGCCTCGCCTTCATCAGCTCGCACGGCCAGGCCGTGGGCGTCAGCAACGAAGCCTTCTTCACGCTCGGCAGCGCCTCGGTGCTCGGCCTGCCGGTGCCGGTCTGGGTCACGCTGGCCTGCTTCGTCGTCTTCGGCGTGCTGCTCAACAAGACCATCTACGGCCGCAATACGCTGGCGATCGGCGGCAACCCGGATGCCTCGCGCCTCGCCGGCGTCGCGGTGGACCGCGTGCGCATCGCCATCTTCCTCATCCAGGGCGTGATCGCCGCGCTCGCGGGCATCATCCTCGCCTCGCGCATGACCAGCGGCCAGCCCAACGCGGGCGAAGGCTTCGAACTCAACGTGATTTCCGCCTGCGTGCTGGGCGGCGTGTCGCTCATGGGCGGCCGGGCGAGCATCAGCGGCGTGATCGTTGGCGTTCTCATCATGGGCACCGTGCAGAATGCGATGAGCCTCATGAACATCGACGCCTTCTACCAGTACCTCGTCCGTGGCACGATCCTGCTGATCGCGGTGCTGGTGGACCAGCTCAAGAACCGCAGACAGGCCCGCTGATGACCGATACCTTCAAACCGCTGTCCGGGCACCGCCAGGCCCATGCCGAGGGCGTGATCTGGGACGACCTCACCCAACGGGTCCGCTGGACCGACATCGCCACGTCGACGCTGTACGCCTACGACCCGGAAACGGGTCAGATCGACGAACACACGTTGCCCGCCCGCATCTGCTGCTTCGCGCTTACGCACGAAGCGGGCGTGCTGCTGCTGGCCATGGAGAAGCAGGTCGCGCGCTTCTATACGCAGGACGGCAGGCTGCAGGTGCTGGCGGACATCGAGCCCGACCTGACCGGCATGCGCGCCAACGACGGGCGCTGCGACCGCGCCGGCAACTTCGTCTTCGGCACGCTCAACGAATCCGGCCCGCGCAACGACGACGGAAGCCCCGCGAAGATCGCCTCGTTCTGGCGTTTCACGCACGACGGCCGGCTCCATCGCCTGGCGCTGCCGAAGGCCGCCATCACCAACAGCATCTGCTTCAGCCCCGACGGCGGCACGATGTACTTCACCGATTCGCCCACCGCGCAGATCATGGCGTGCGACTACGATGCCGCCACGGGCGATGTCGCCAACATCCGCGTGTTCGCCGAACTGCGCGCGGGAATGGAGCCGGACGGCTCCACGGTCGACGCCGAGGGCTACGTCTGGAACGCGGAATGGGGCGCGTCGCGCGTCGTGCGCTATGCGCCGGACGGCCGCATCGACGCCACCATCGATCTTCCGGCGCGGCAGCCCAGCTGCGTCAGCTTCGCAGGAAAGGATCTCGACCGCATGGTCATCACGTCAGCCAACAAATACCTCGCCGAAGTGGAGCCGTTCGACGGCGCCATCTTCATCGGCACGCCACCGCGTGGCCGCGGCCTTCCCGAAGCCCGCTACGGCCACGAGGTGCGCGCATGAACGCCGGCATGCAGCCCGACCCGCGCACGACGCCCCTGCCCCGCCTCGCGGGCAAGGTCGCCATCGTCACCGGTGCCACGCAGGGCATCGGCGCGGCCACCGCGAAGCTCTTCGCCGCGCATGGGGCGTCGGTCGTCCTGAACGTGCTCGAGGACAACGCGCAGGCACGCGAGACGCTCGCGGGACTGAACACCGACAAGGCCATGCTCTTCGAGGCCGACGTCACGCATCCCGACGCGATCCAGCGGATGGTCGACGCCGCGACCGAGCGTTTCGGCGCGCCCGACGTGCTGGTGAACAACGCGGGCATCAACGTCTTCAACGATCCCCTGTCCCTGAGCGACGACGAATGGACGCGCTGCTTCGAGGTCGACCTCAAGGGCGCCTGGAACTGCGCGAAGGCCGTGCTGCCGGGCATGCTCGGCCTCGGTCGCGGCAGCATTGTCAACATCGCCTCGGTGCACGGCCACAAGATCATTCCGCACTGCTTCCCCTACCCGGTGGCGAAGCACGGACTGATCGGCCTGACCAAGGCGCTGGGCATCGAATACGCCGCGCGCGGCATCCGGGTGAATTCGATTTCGCCGGGGCTCGTGCTCACCGCCATCGCCGAGGCCGGCTTCGCCGCGGCGCCGGATCCGGAGGCCGAGCGCCGCAAGCAGACCGAGATCCTGCCCAACAAGCGCATCGGCACGCCGGAAGAAATCGCGTACACCGCGCTCTTCCTCGCCTCCGACGAAGCCCGTTACATCAATGCCGCCGACATCCGCATCGACGGTGGCCGTTCCCAGCTCTATCACGAGTGATCCCCATGGCCTGGCCCACCGCCCTCCCCCTCGTCGCGATCCTGCGCGGCATCACGCCCGACGAAGCCGTCGACCACGTCGAGGCGCTGATCGCCGAGGGCTTCGACGCCATCGAGATCCCCCTGAACTCCCCGGACTGGCGGCGCAGCATCCCGCTGGCCGTGCAGGCGGCGGGTAACCGCGCGCTGGTAGGCGCGGGCACGGTGCTCACCCCGGAACTCGTCGACGAGGTCGCCGACCTGGGCGGCCATCTGCTGGTGACCCCGAACACGGACGCGGCGGTCGTACGCCAGGGCATCAAACGCGGCATGTACGCGTCCATCGGCTTCGCGACGCCCAGCGAGGCCTTCGTGGCCCTGGCCGCGGGAGCCCAGTCGCTGAAGCTGTTCCCGGCGTCCAACCTGGGCCCGGGGTACATCCGCTCGATCCGCGCGGTGCTGCCGCCGGACGTGCCCCTGCTGGCGGTCGGCGGCGTCACGCCCGACAATCTGGGCCAGTACCTCGACGCCGGCTGCATCGGCGCGGGACTCGGCAGCGATCTGTACAAACCCGGACAGCCGGTCTCGCGCACGCGCGAGCGCGCCGCCGCCTTCGTCAAAGCCTACCGCTCGGTCTGAACATGAAAGTCACCCGGATCACCACGTACCGCGTTCCTCCCCGCTGGATGTTCCTCAAGATGGAGACCGACGAGGGCATCGTCGGCTGGGGCGAGCCGGTGGTCGAAGGCCGGGCGCGCACCGTCGAGGCCGCCGTCCAGGAACTGTCCGAGTTTGTGATCGGCAAGGACCCGGCGCGCATCAACGACATCTGGCAGACGATGTACCGCGGCGGTTTCTATCGCGGCGGCGCGGTCTTCATGAGCGCGATGGCCGGCATCGACCAGGCGCTGTGGGACATCAAGGGCAAGGCGCTCGGCGCGCCCGTCTACGAGCTGCTCGGCGGCCGCGTGCGCGACCGCATGAAGACGTACTGCTGGGTGGGCGGCGACCGGCCCGCCGACGTCATCGCGCAGATCCGCGAACGCCTCGCGCACGGCTTCGACACGTTCAAGATGAACGGCTGCGAGGAGATGGGCATCATCGGATCGAGCAAGGCCGTGGACGCGGCGGTGGCCCGTGTCGCGGAGATCCGCGAAGCTTTCGGCAACACCATCGAGTTCGGCCTGGACTTCCATGGCCGCGTGTCAGCGCCCATGGCCAAGGTGCTGGTCAAGGAACTGGAGCCCTTCCGCCCGCTCTTCATCGAAGAACCGGTGCTCGCGGAACAGGCCGAGTACTACCCACGCATCGCCGCGCAGACGTCGATTCCGATCGCCGCCGGCGAGCGCATGTATTCGCGCTTCGAGTTCAAGCACGTGCTCGAGCGTGGCGGCATCTCCATCATCCAGCCCGACCTCTCGCACGCCGGCGGCATCACCGAATGCGTGAAGCTCGCCGCCATGGCCGAAGCCTACGACGTGGCCTTCGCGCCGCATTGCCCGCTCGGCCCCATCGCGCTCGCGTCGTGCCTCCACGTCGACTTCGTCGCCTGGAACGCCACGCTGCAGGAGCAGAGCATCGGGATCCACTACAACCGCGGCGGCGAAGTGCTCGACTACGTCGTGAACAAGGACGCCCTGAAGCTCGACGAGGGCGGCTACGCGCACCCGTTCACGGCACCCGGCCTCGGTATCGAGGTCGACGAGGCATTGGTGATCGAACGCAACCGCGACGTCGCCGACTGGCGCAATCCGCTGTGGCGGCACCCGGATGGGTCGGTCGCGGAGTGGTGAACCGCTCGTCCAAGCGGAATCGCCGATGCGATCGGCTCCCACCCCTCCGGTAGCCAGGTTGCGAAAGAACCACCTACCGGAGGGTGGGAGCCGATCGTATCGGCGATCCGCGCTAGCGAATGAGCCGGGTCTCGCCCAGGCCCAGCCCGTCCAGCCGATACTCACCGATCGATTCACGGATCAGCCGCAACGTCGGCAATCCCACCGCCGCCGTCATGCGGCGCACCTGCCGGTTGCGCCCCTCCCGAAGCACGATGCGCAGCCACGCATCCGGCACCGTCTTGCGGAAACGCACGGGCGGATCGCGGGGCCATAGCCAGTCGGGTTCGTCGATGGCCTCGACACCCGCGGGGAGCGTCGGCCCGTCGTTGAGGGTGACGCCGCGACGGAGGCGTTCGAGTGCTTCCTCCGTCGGCGTCCCCTCGACCTGCACCACGTAGGTCTTCGGTTGCTTGTGCTTCGGGTCCGCCAGGCGGTGCTGCAGCTTGCCGTCGTCGGTCAGCAGCAGAAGGCCTTCGCTGTCGTGGTCCAGCCGTCCGGCGGCGTACACACCCTTCTGCGTCACGAAGTCGGCCAGCGTGCGCCGGCCGCCTTCGTCGGTGAACTGGCAGAGCACCCCGAAGGGCTTGTTCAACGCGAGCAGCACTTATTTCGCGGAAGCAGGCTTCACGAAGCGCAGGGTCATGCGGTCGGACTCGCCGATCGCCTGGTACTTCGCCTTGTCCGTCTCGCCCAGTTCGAGCACGGGCGGGAGCGTCCACACGCCCTTCGGATGATCGTGGTTGTCCTTCGGATTGGCGTTGACCTCGCTCTGGCCGTCCAGCCGGAAGCCGGCGTCGGTCGCGAGCTTGATCACGTAGTCGGTCGGCAGGTAACCCGAGTTCACCACGTCGTCGACCTTCTTGCCCTTGTCGGCGCGATGGTCTTCGACACCGAGGACGCCGCCGGGCTTGAGCACCGCGAAGAACGCCTTGAACATCGCCTCGGCCGTGCCGTCCGCGGCCCAGTTGTGCACGTTGCGGAAGGTCAGCACCATGTCCGCCGAGCCGGGCTTGCCGAGGTCCGGCGCCTTGTGATCGAACTCGCGGATCTCGGCCAGCTTGTACTGGGCCGGCTTGTCCGCGAACTTGTTCTTCATCGCCGTCACGCCCTTCGAGCCCTTCTCGATGGCGGCGACGTAATGGCCGTTGGGGTTGAGGTACGGCGCGAGGATCTCGGTGTACCAGCCGCCCGACGGATAGATCTCGATCACCGTCATGTCCGGACGGACGCCGAAGAACTTCAGGGTCTCCGCCGGATGGCGGTACTTGTCGCGCGCCACGAACGCGGGCGTGCGCCAGGTGCCGGCGACGGCCTTGTCGATCAGGGCGGCGCTGGCGGTGCCCGCGCTGGCCGGGGCCGTGGGCGCGGCGGGCTGGTCGGCCTGGAAGGCCTGCGCGCCGACAGACACGGCGAGACCGATCACACTGGCGATGACGAACTTCTTCATGGCGCGTACCGATGCGTTGGGATGGTGGGCGGGAAGGCTAGCATGCCCCCGCGATGGTAGGAGCGGACCTGGCCGCGACGGCTACGTGCCGGGCGCAACAGGGACTGAGCGTGTCGCGAAAAGCTGTCGCGGCCAGGTCCGCTCCCACGAAAGAGAGTATTCGCGGTTCGTGCGTGCATTCCCACGGAATCGCGACGCGGGATCGTGGATGATGCGCGTTCCCCCGAAGGACTCCCCATGCGGCCCCATCTTCGTCCCCTCGCCAGCGGCATCCTGCTCGCGCTCTGCACGGCCGCGGCTGCGCAGGAGGCTCGTCTCGCTCCCGTCGTGGTCACGGCGACCCGCAGCGAGCAGTCGCCTTACGACATCCCGGCCGCCATCGATGTCGCGGCGACGCCGCCCGATGGCTCGCTCGATGTGAACCTCTCGGAACGCGTCCAGGCGATCCCCGGCATCGTGGCGCGCGACCGGCAGAACTACGCGCAGGACGCCCAGGTGTCGATCCGCGGGTTCGGCGCGCGCTCGACCTTCGGCATCAGGGGCGTGCGGCTCTACACGGACGGCATCCCTGCCACGATGCCCGACGGCCAGGGGCAGGTGTCGCATTTCAATCTCGATTCCGCCGATCGCGTCGAAGTGCTGCGCGGCCCGTTCTCGGCGCTCTACGGCAACGCGTCGGGCGGCGTGGTGCAGCTGTTCACCGCCGACGGCACGCAGCCGCCGGAGCTGCGCTTCGGCGTCGCGGGCGGGAGCAACGGGAACTTCCGTTCGTCGGTCGATGCGCGGGGCGTCGAAGGCCCCGTCGACTACAACGTCGACGTCACCCACTTCCGCACCAGCGGCTATCGCGACCACAGCGCCGCGCGACGCGAATCGGGCAATGCGAAGATCGGCTGGAAGATCGACGAGGACGCGAAGCTCACCCTCGTCCTCAACGCCCTCGACGTGCCGGACGCGCAGGATCCGCTGGGCCTGACGCGCGCGCAGTACAAGGCCGCCCCCCGCCAGGTGGCCGCCGTGGCGAACACGTTCGACACGCGCAAGTCGGTGGACCAGCAACAGGCCGGTCTCATCTACGACCAGCGCCTCGACGACGCGAACAGCCTTCGCGTGATGGGCTATTACGGCAGGCGCAGCGTGTTGCAGTACCTGTCGATCCCGGTGGCGACGCAGTCATCGCAGCCGGGCAATTCGGGCGGCGTGGTGGACCTGGGCAACGAATATGGCAGCGGCGACGCGCGCTGGACGTGGCGCGACACGCTCGCCGGCCGGCCGTTCGAGATCGCCGCCGGCCTGGCCTACGACAACCAGACGCAGCATCGGCAGGGTTACGAGAATTTCGTGGGCCGCTCGCTCGGCGTGCGTGGCGCGAAGCGGCGCGACGAGATCGACCGCGTGTTCGACTTCGACCAGTACGCCCAGGTCACCTGGCGGGTCGCCGACGACTGGACGCTGATGGGCGGCGCGCGCCACAGCGAGGTCCGCTTCCGTTCGACGGACCGCTACGTCGCCGCCGGCAACCCGGACGACAGCGGCAGCGTGACGTACTCGGCGACCACGCCGGTGTTCGGCGTGCTCTGGCGCGCGGCGCCCTGGCTGCACGCCTACGCGAACTGGGGACGCGGCTTCGAAACGCCAACGTTCTCGGAACTCGGCTACCGCGCGGATCGTGGCGCGGGCCTGGCGTTCGACCTGAAACCCTCGCATTCGCGGAACGAGGAGATCGGCATCAAGCTGCGGCCCACCGACCGCGTCCAGGCGGGCCTCGCGGTCTATCGCGCGGACAGCGACGACGAACTCGCCGTCGCGACCAACCTGGGCGGCCGCACGACCTACCAGAACATCGCCAGCTCGCGCCGGCAGGGCGTGGAGTTCTCGTTCGATGGCGAGCTCGTGCGCGACCTCCACCTGGTCGCGGCCTATACGCGGATCCAGGCCAGCTTCCGCTCGCCGTTCCTCACCTGCGTGTCGGCCGGCTGCGCCGCGCCCGACACGCCGGTCGCCGCCGGTACGCGCATTCCCGGCGTGCCGCGCTCGACCGGCTACGCCGCGCTGAAGTACGGCGCCGATCGCGGCTGGCATGCCGGCGTCGACATGAGCGCGATGGGTTCGACGTCCGTCAACGATCTCGGCACGGAGTCGGCGCCAGGCTACGCGCTCTTCGGCGTGTCGGGTGGCTACGTCTTCGACGACGGACCCTGGCGCGTGAACACGTTCGCGCGCGTGGACAACGTCGCTGACCGGCATGTCGTCGGTTCCGTGATCGTCAACGACGGCAACGGGCGTTACTACGAGCCGGCGCCGGGACGGACGCTGCTGGTGGGCGTGGACGTGCGCTGGCGGTAACAACCGCCCTGCCCGCCTGCCGTAGGAGCGCGCCCTGCGCGCGACAGCGTTTCGCGAGGAGCTACAGGCGCTCTGGCTCAAGGCCTTAAAACATGTCGCGCGCAGGGCGCGCTCCTACGGCATCGGGCGGCAAGCGTCACCCCGAGATCGCGAGGCGTTCGGAGCGGTACATCGTCGCCGTGGCCCAGATGGCCAGGATCGCCGCGGTGAAGCCACCGGCCATGCACAGGCCGATCTCCCACGCCGTCATGCCGTCGCCGCGCAGGAGCTGCACGATGCCGAGGTTCTGTCCGAGCAGCGGCACCGCGTACATCCAGGGCTCGGCGCGGATGGCGACGACCGACAGCAGCAGGCTCGGCAGCACGGGGATGATCATCAGCACCGAGAGGTAGGTCTGCGCTTCGCGGTAGCTCCTGGCGAACGCGGAGACCAGCGACTGCAACGCGGCGAGCAGCAGGATCATGGGAAGCATGAGCAACACGACCTGCGAGCCGAAGCGCCAGCCCAGATCCAGCGCGATGCCGATCTTCTCCGTCGGGATGAACCAGGGCGCGGTCGCGAAGGCCGCGACGCTGAGCAACAGGCTGACCAGGGCGAACGTGCAGATCGCGCCGAGCTTCCCGGCCAGGATCTGCCAGCGCGGTACCGGATTGACGAACAGCGGCTCGAGCGACTGCCGTTCGCGTTCGCCGGCGGTGAGGTCGATCGCGAGATACATGCCGCCCAGGAACACGGTGAGCACGAAGAAGTACGGCAGGAAGGAGAACATGAGCGCGGAACGCGACTGCGACGTCGCCTGGTCGCGGTCCGCGACCTGCACGGGCCACGCCGTGTTCGGCGACATGCCGCGTGCGATCAGCCGCATCGCGCCTTCGCGCCGGCCGTAGCTCTCGACGAGGCCGCGCACGCGCATGATCGGCGCCGACGCGTCGCGCCGCGACGAATCGTAGATGAGCTCCACCTGCACGGGCTGTCCCTTCGCCCAGGCTTCGGGATAACGCGGCGAGATCCGGACCACGACGTCGGTGCGCTGCTCGCGTACCGCGTTCTCGGGGTCGGGTATCGCCGGGCCGGCATCGATGCTCGCGCTCCTGAGCGCGGCGACGAGGTTTGGCGCGAGTTCGGCGCCGATGACCGGCACGGTCAGTGGCCGGTCCGTCTTCGCCAGTTCGCGGGTGACCATCACGTTCATCAGCATGATGAACATCACGGGGCCGAGCAGCGGACCGGTGACGAGCGCGCTGATCAACGTGCGGCGGTCGCGCAGGTTCTCCCGCACTTCCTTCCAGTAGACCGTGGAGAAAGCCGTCATGCCGCGAGCCCCTCGTCCGTGCCGATGATCTTCACGAAGGCGTCCTCGAGCGTCGCCTCGCCCGTCTGTTCGAGCAGCATCGCCGGCGCCTCGTCGGCGACCACGCGCCCGTGCGCGATCACGACGATGCGATCGCAGAGCGCCGCGACCTCCTGCATGATGTGGCTGGAGAAGAGCACGCAGCGCCCCTCGTCCTTCAGTTGCCGCATGAAGCGGCGCATCGCGCGCGTCGCCATGACGTCCAGCCCGTTGGTCGGCTCGTCCAGCAGCACGTTGCGCGGATCGTGGACGAGCGCGCGTGCGATGGCGGTCTTCACGCGCTGCCCCTGCGAGAAGCCCTCCGTCCGGCGCGTCGCGATGTCGCGCATCTCCAGCGCGTCGATCAGCGCCTCGCGACGGTCGCGCAGCAGGGCCGGCGGCAGCCCGTGGAGCCGGCCGAAGTAATCGATGTTCTCGGAAGCCGTCAGGCGCTTGTACAGGCCGCGCGCGTCGGGAAGGACACCCAGCTGGCGGCGCACGGCATCCGCATCCACCGCCGCGTCCACGCCGTCGACGAGCACCTGGCCGGCGTCCGGCTTCATCAGCGTGTAGAGCATGCGCAGCGTCGTGGTCTTGCCTGCGCCGTTGGGACCGAGCAGGCCGGTGATCTCTCCGTCGCGGGCGACGAAACTCACGCCGTTGACCGCGCGCACCTCGCCGAACGACTTGTGCAGATCCCTCACCTCGATCATGGCGTGGCTCCGTTGAATCCGACGAATACGGGCAAGGGCCTCAGGCGGTCCAGACAGCTCACGTCCAGCCCCTTCGCGTCGGCCTTGTCGATGAATCGCTCGAGCACGCGCGGCATGCAGCCTCGCGCCACGACGTTGTGGCCCTGCCCTTTCAGCACGAGGTGGCGGCCGTTCGGCAGTCCCTTCACCACGTCGTCCCCGTAGCGGGGCGGGGTCACCGGATCGAACTCGCCGGACATCAGCAGGGCCGGCACGTCGCTCTTCAGCGGCGCGTGGAAGTTCGCCGGGCGCTCGCCGTGCGGCCATACCGAGCAGGCCGCGCGGAAGGCCTCGATGAGCGTGTCGCCAAGAATCGTGTCCTTGTCCTGCGGCCGCGGCTGGAGAAGGTCGGCGTCCTCCGTGCAGATGACCGAGTACTGCATGCCGCCGTCCATCGTGTCGCCGAGATCGCCGGTGAGCAGCTTCGCCTGCCCGAGCAGCGGACCGACGTCGCCGTGCGCCGCCGCGTCGATCGACAACGGGAGCAGCGCGGCGGTTTCCGGCGAATAGGCGAACATGCGCACCACCGTCGCGAGCGAGAACTCGCTGAGCACGCGCTGCACCGAGGAATAGTCCTGCGGATCGCGGAACGTCACCTTGTGGGGGTTCGCGCGCAGCGCGTCGCGTAGCTGGTAGAGCGTCTGGTAAGGATCGTTGAAGCGCTTGCGGCAGGCTTCGTCGGCGTGGCAACGCGCGAACTGCGCCTTCAGCGCCGCGTCGAGGTTCACCGCGAAATCCTCGCCCAGCACCAGGCCGTTCGGCGCGATGCCGTCGAGGACCAGCGTGCGCAGCCCGTCCGGATGACGCATCGCGTATTGCTGCGCCACGCGCGTCCCGTACGAGACCCCGAGCAGATCCAGCTTCGGCGAGCCCAGCGCGCGGCGCACATCTTCCAGGTCGGCGACGGCGTCGGTCGTCGTGTAGAAACGGACATCGGCGTCCTTCGACAGCTGACCGAGGCAGGCCCGCGTTTCCTTCCGCACCGCTTCCGCGTCGAAGCCATGCGCCTCGTCCCCCCCGGCCGGCGCGCCCGGCCCGGCGTCCCGGCAGCTGAGCGGGTGCGAGCCACCGGTGCCGCGCTGGTCGAGCAGCAGCACGTTGCGATGCTGCAGCAGGGGCGCCATCGCGGCGGCGATCGCGGGATAGCTTTCCGCGGCCGACTGCCCGGGGCCGCCCGCGATGAATGCCACGATGTCGCTCGCCGGCACCTGCGCGCTGCTGCGCACGAGCGCGAGCTGCAAGGCGATGTGGCGTCCCTTCGGGTTCGCACGGTCCTCGGGCACGTCGAACGGTGCGCACCACGCGGCGGTCGACAGCCCCGAATGCGCCTGCGGCAACTCGCACGGCTTCAGCTCGACCGACCCGACGCGCCACACGCGCGGTGGCGCGGGGCGCGTGACGGCGGGCGGGGACGGGCTCGCGGACGGCTCGCCATGCGCTTTCGTCCACTGGCGTCCCGAGAGGACGGCCGCCAGGATGGCGACGACGATGGCGATCCGTGGTGGTCGCTTCATGGCGGTCATTCCCCGGGAGTGAAGATCGATTCGATGGGAAGGCCGAACAGCCGCGCGATGCGGAACGCCAGCGGCAGGCTCGGATCGTACTTGCCCGTCTCGATCGCGTTGACGGTCTGACGCGAGACGTCGAGGTGCTCGGCGAGGTCCGCCTGCGACCAGCCGAGCTCGCCGCGGAGTTCGCGAACGCGGTTGATCATTGGTCGCGGTAGTGCCGCAGGACGGCGCACTTCGCCACGCCGAAGCAGAACAGCAGCGTCGGCAGTACCCAGATGGCGACGGTCTCGGCCGCCGGTGACGGAAGCACTCCCGCGCTGAGCAGCATGCCGTAGGTGAAGAAGCCGAAGGTGCCGACGCTCCCGCCGATGGCGATGGATACGAGATCGACCCGTCGTTCGAACTCGTCCTGGTCACGAATGACGCGCACCATCGCCCGGATGAGGAAGCCGACGGGAACGACCGGAAGCAGCGTCACCACGGCGCGCGGCAGTGTGCCGTCGAGGGTCTTCAGCCACATCGTCGAAGCGAGGATCAGCACCGTGTAACCCAGCATCGCCGGGACGAACTCCCGCATGTACCGCTTGTGCACCGCTCGCATCGTCCCGCCCCCTTGGTGTCAGGCATGTCAAGCACGCTTGACATCATCCTGCGCGCTCTCGCGGGGCGTGTCAAGCAGCCTTGACACGGCCTTGTGCACTTTCGGCATCGCTAGGCCGATCCGGCAGCGTGGCCGGAATTTCACATGCGCCGACCGCCCGCGCACCGATTCTTGCAGCCGAAGGAACCACGTCTCGCAACGCCGGTGTTCCGGCGTGCGCCACCTTCGGAGATCGCCATGCGCCACCTCGTTCGTCCCCTCGTCTTCGCCGCGCTCGGCTCGGCCGCCGTGGCCACGCCACAGCTGCGGGCCGCCACCGCCACGACCACGTTCAACGTGCGGATCACGATCACGGCGGCGTGCGACATCAGCACGACCGCACCGACCGACGTGAACTTCGGCACCCAGCCCTCCACGGCGACGAACGTCGACAACCAGGGCGCGCTCAACGTGAACTGCACTCCCAGCGCGCCGTACACGATCGCGCTCGACAACGGACAGAACGGGACGAGCGCGACGACGCGCGCGATGACCAACGGCACCGCGCTCGTGCCCTACCAGCTCTACCGCAATCCGTCGCGCGGCGCGGCCGACATCTGGGGCAGCACGACGGGGACGGGCGGCAACGTGTTCGCCGGTAGCGGTACGGGTACCGTGCAGAACATTCCCGTCTACGGACGCGTGCCGAGCACGAACTTCCCGGCCGGCGCGTATACCGACGTCATCACCGCCACCATCACGTACTGACGGTGCGTCGATGCTCGCCCCCCGTTGCGAGAGCCATCGCGGTGGCCCTCGCGATGGCCACCGCCGCGGGGTCGCCGCCCCCCACCCGTGCGAGCGGTCTCCAGGTGTCGCCGATCGGCATGCGCTTCGCCGCCGTCACCCGCGCCGACGCGCTGTGGCTGACGAACACGGGCAACGACGCGATCCACGCGCAGGTTCGCGTGTTCCGCTGGACGCAGGCGGACGGCAAGGATTACCTGGAAGCGTCGCGCGATCTGGTCGTCAGCCCGCCGATGGTGACGATCGCGCCCGGCGACCGCCAGATGGTGCGTGTCATCCGTCAGATCGACCCGCCGGGCGACGGGAACGAAGGGGCCTATCGCGTGCTGGTCGACGAATTGCCGGTCGACGGAAAGGACACGGAGGGACTGAAGTTCGTGCTGCGGTATTCGGTGCCGGTGTTCCTCGCGCCACGCGGCGATCCGACCGTCAAGGCGACGCTGCAGGCGAGCTGGGATGCCACGCCCGGCGGTTCGGTACTGCGCGTGCGCAACACCGGCACCGGCCACGCGCAGATCGCGGACGTGGTCCGGCAGGATGCGAAGGGGGACCGGATGTCGCTGCTGCCGGGTCTTGTCGGCTACGCGCTGCCAGGCGCCACGATGGAGTGGCGCGTGCCAGGTGCGACGCCACCGGGCGGCGGTGCCCTGCGCGCGAGGATCAACGGTGAGACGGCGGAGTCGACCCTGGTCGTGGACCCGGGCCGCCGCTAGCGTGCTGGCGTTCGAAGCGGGCGCCGCGCACGCCACGACGACCGAGGCACTCGCCGTGCCGCCGCCCCCGACGGTGGATCCGCGCGTGCGCACGGTCGGCGAGGACCTGTACCTGGAGGTCGTGCTCAACGGAAGCGCCACGGGCAGGCTCGTCCATTTCGTCCGCCGCGACGGCACGCTCTGCGCGACGCCGGCGGACCTGCGCGGCCTGGGCTTCGCCAGCGGCGCCGACGAGCGCGAGCAGTGCCTCGCGTCGATCCCGGACCTCCGTTACAGCTACGACGTGGCACGGCAGCAGGTGACGATCGACGTGCCGCCCGAGAGGCTGTCGCTGCCCACCACCGTGCTGAACCGCCCGGAGCGCAGCGCCATGAAGGCGGTCAGCGGCACCGGCCTGCTGCTCAACTACGACGTGTACGCCGCGCACGGCGACGGCCTCGGCAACGTGAGCGGCTATGCCGAACTGCGCGGCTTCAGCGACGGCCTCGGCGTGCTCAGCAACACGTCGCTGACCCGTCGCTATCAAACGCGCGAGGACGGATGGCGTGGCGGTACCGTGCGCCTGGACACGCAGTGGCGCCTCGCGTTCCCCGACCGCGCGCAGGCGTTGACGGTCGGCGACACGTTCACCGGCTACCTTTCCTGGACACGCGCGACGCGCATCGGCGGCATCGCGTACGGCAGCGATTTCGCCCTGCAGCCCTACACGGTCACGACACCGCTGCCGCAGTTCTTCGGACAGGCGACGGCGCCGTCTGCCGTGGAGCTGTACGTCGACGGCGTGCGGCAATACAGCGGCCGGGTGCCTGCGGGCCCCTTCCAGCTCACCGCCGTGCCCGGGGTCGACCAGGCGGGCCAGGCGCAGGTCGTCCTCACCGACGCGCTCGGGCGCAGCAGCACGGTGACCTTTCCGTTCTATTCGGCGCGCCAGCTGCTGCGGGCGGGGCTGAACGACTGGTCGGTGGAACTCGGCAAGGTTCGCCAGGGCTACGGCATCGACTCGTTCGATTACGCCAGCGCGCCCGTCGTCAGCGGCACATGGCGCCGTGGCGTCGACGACCGCCTGACACTCGAATCGCACGTCGAGGCCGGCGACGGGCGCGGCACCGCCGGCGCCGGCGCGATCTGGAATCCCGGCGGCGCGCACCTGGTCAATGGGTCGTACGCCGTCTCGCGCGGTGGCGGCGCGCAGTACGGACTGGGCTACGCCTGGAACGGCCGCTACGTGAACGCGTCGTTCGACACCGTGCGCGGCGACGCACGCTATCGCGACGTGGCGGCCGGATACGGATCGCCGCCACCACGAGTGAGCGATCGCGCGTTGATCGGTTTCAACGTCCGCGACACGAGCTTCGGCGCCAACCTCGTGCGCCTGCGTTACGCCGGCCAGGAGGCGTCGCGTTACGCGGGCCTCTTCCTGCTGCGCACGCTCGGCGGCGGCATCTCGTTCAACGCGAGTTACAACCAGAACCTCGACGACGCGGCGGACCGCAGCATCTTCGTCGGCGTCACCGTGGCACTCGACCAGCGCACGACGTGGAGCACGTCCGTGCAGCGCGACCGCGGGCACACGGCGGGGATCGTCGACGCCAGCCGCCCCATCGACGGCGACGGCGGCTTCGGCTGGCACGTGCAGGGCCGCGGCGGCGCCGACGGTGGCGGGCTCGGCGAAGTGGGCTGGCTGGGCAATCGCGGGCAGCTCACGATCGGCGCGAGCGCGATGGGTGCGTCGACCTACGGCTACGCGGACGCGAACGGCGCGGTCGTGCTGATGGGTGGGCATGCGTTCGCCGCCCGCCGGATCGACGACGCGTTCGCGCTGGTCACCACGGAAGGCGCCGCGGACATTCCCGTGCTGCTGGAGAACCGCCGCACCGGCGTCACGGATGCGCGTGGCCTGTTGCTCGTGTCGCGCCTCAACGCCTATCAGGACAATCGCCTCGGCATCGACCCGCTGGACCTGCCCGCCGACGACCGCGTCTCGCGCGTGGAAACCATCGTCGCGCCCGCCGATCGCTCGGGCGTCGTCGTGCGCTTCCCGATCCGGCGCGTGCGCGCCGCGTCGGTCATTCTCGTCGACGGTCGCGGGCAGCCGCTCCCCGTCGGCGCGCGTGTCGTCACACCAGCCGGCGAGGAGGCGTTCGTCGGCTACGACGGCCTCGTCTACCTCGACGACCTGCCGGGAGACACATCGCTCGAGGCCGAGTTGCCCGACCACACGCGTTGCCGGGCGCAGCTGACGTATCCGAAGGGCGCGCGAGGCCTGCCCGAGATCGGCCCACTCACCTGTCGGAGCGAGCCATGAAGTGGCTCGCGATCGTGCTGATCTGCGTCGCCTCCCTGTTCGTGGCGGGGCGTGCGCAGGCGGTCACCACGTGCAGCGTCACGAGCATCACCACGCTCGCCTTCCCGGCCGTCCAGCCGACAGGCTCCGCCGTCGACACGGTGGCGACGATCAACTATAGCTGCACGTATACCGGCGGGTTGCTCGGCGGCCTTTACGGCGTGTACCTCACCGGATGTCTCGGCATGGCACCGGACGACCAGGGTGCCGTGTCGCCGAGAACGATGATCAACGCCAGCAACGACCGCATGCGCTACGACATCTACAAGGACTCGCAGCGAACCAGCGTGCTCGGCCCCGTCGGCAACGCGACCTATGCACCGCTGCCCTTCCAGTTGCAGTTCACCATCCTGTCGAATCCGCAGACGCAGACCGGATCGGCGACGGTGTACGGGCGGATCCCGACGCCACAGCCGTCGCTCTCACCCGGCAATTACAGCGCCACGCTCGCGGGCGGCGCCACGGCCAACGGTATCGCGTGGCGGTACAACGAGGCGCTGCTCAGCCTCGGCACGTTTCCCGCCGGGTGTCAGACCGGCGGCGGCGGCGGTGGCACGGCCGCGGGGCCATCGTCGACCGTGACGTCCTCCGTGGCGAAGGCGTGCACCATCACGACCGCCACGGCACTCGACTTCGGCAACGTGCCCGGCTTCCTTCGCACGCCATCCGATCAGACGTCGTTGCTGAGGATGACCTGCACGAACCGCTCACCGTTCCAGGTCGGGCTCGACAACGGCCAGAACGCCTCGGGATCGACGCGACGCATGGCCTCCGGATCGGGCTTCGTCGCCTACGAGCTGTACCGCGACAGCCAACGCACGCAGCGCTGGGGCAACACGATCAACAGTGACACCGCGACAGGTACCGGCTCGGGGTCGGAGCAGACCCTCACCGTCTACGGCCGCGTCCCCGTGCAGCCGGCCGCCGCGGCGGGCGGATACAGCGATACGGTCACCGTCACGGTGACGTACTGACCGTCGAGCTGTCAGAACACCACCGAGACACCGGCGGCCGCGCGCAGGCCCGCCTCGCCGGCACGGCCGGATCGCGTGCGACGGGATGCCTCCAGCCACACGCTCGTGCGCGACCACAGCTCGGCGCGCAGACCGAGCGACGCCACGGTGGCAGCGCCGGCGCGGCCCGTGGCGAAGCGCTCACCGGAGAGCGTCGCGCTCTCGCCCCGATCGGACGTCGCCTCGTAACGCACGTCCAGATATGTTTCCCATGCGTAGAGCGTCCGCCCCTCGGGGGCGAACGGCATCGACGCGCGTGCGCCGATGCGCGATACCGCGCGGCGCCCGGACGTCGGCGCGACGACGATGCCGTCGCGATCGGTGGCGCCGTGCGTCGAAAGCCACTGCGAAAGCCATGCGGCACCCGGTTCCAGCACCGCGTGCGTCCCCAGCTGCCAACGCCAGGCGAGCGACAGCGAGGTGTCCAGCCCGTGCGCGCGTCGCGCAGGCAGCGTTTCGCCCCTCCCCGGCGCCGAGACCGTCGTGACGTATCGCGTCGCCACGAGTCCGCCGGCCAGGCGCCAGCCGCCGTCGGTGGACAGGCGCGTGAGCAGGGCGAGTCCCGCGGCCGAGGTGATTGCCGACGCGCGCCCTTCGGCCGTATCCGTCCGCACGGACGACTTTCCGGCGAGGAGCCCGCCCCCCAGCCGTAGAAGGGTGCCTTCCGTACTGGTGACAGGCGTGTCCATCAGGAGCTGCAACCCACGATCGGTTCTTACGTAGTCGACGCCGTAGTCGACGAATCCGAGGCTGCTCCGGTAGTGGCTGTCGCCGCCGAACGCCCGGGCGCGCAGCGCCGGCTCGCGCGCCTCGTCGGTATCGTCCGCCTGCAACGCGTCCATCGCCGCGCGGCCGAAGCCCATCAGCGCGTGATCGTGCACGAGGTAGGCCGGCACCTGGGCCATCAGAGCCGCGCGATCGGGAGCGCCGCCGCGCAATGCGTCCTGTCCCGGCATCCTCCCGTGGCGATCGACGCGGGTGCTTTGCAGCCGGAAATCCCAGAACCCGCCTTCGCCGGCCACGAGGCGTTGCGATGGATCGGATACGTCGGGAGCGTATGCGTGCAGATGGTATCGCCACGGGCCGACGGCGACGTGATCGCCCGCGAGCCGGAACGCATCGGCCGTGGCATGCCCGCCGACCTGCACGATGCTGATGCCGTCACTCGCGCCGTTGGGCCTCCGTGGATTGGCCGTGTTCGCGCCAGCTCCACCCGTGTGCGCGACCTCGACCGCGGTCGTGCCATCCACGTCGCCCGCGACGAGCAGGCGGTCGGTACCCTGGCGTGCCAGCGTGCCGCCGGCATCGAGACGTGTACGCAGGACGAGCGCAGCGCCGGGTTCCGCATGCCAGGTGCCCGCGCGCAGCGTGCCGAAGGTGCCCGTGCGTGCGAGCGCGACGCGCCCATCGCGGCCCACGCGGATGTCGCCGATGCCGCTGTCCGCAGTCATCGTCCATGTGCCTCGCTCGAGCGCGAACGAGGTGGGACCGTGCGCCGCGCCGCGCCAGGTGCTTCCGCTCAGCGACACGTCGAGCATGCCCGCGCCGCTCCGGATCATGTCGCCGACCAGCGTGCTGTCGACGGCGCGAAGCACGAGTCCCACGTCGCCGGTCTCGATGTGTCCGTGCGCGGCGCTGTCGCGCATCGTCACGGTGGCGGTGCCACCGTTCGGGAACCGGGTGTCGATCGCGTGGCCGCGCCCGGCATCGAGCACGCTACGATCCAGGCGCGCGGATCCACCGCTGAGCGCGAGCGCGGTGCCGTGATCCGCGCCGATATCGATGCGCACGGTGTCGAGCCACGCGCTCGCATCGCGTTGCACCTGCAGGCCGGTCGACCATGGCGCCCGCATCGAGACGCTGCTGTTGCTTAGCGCGAGCTCGGCACCGTCGAGGGCGACGATGCCGTGGGAGCGACGCGTCGCGTCACCGGTCCCGCCGTGGCGGATCGAAAGGCCCTCGCCGTCTACGGTGGCGCGTGCTCCGATGCGCAACGCGATGCTCCCCGGATCGGCGACCGCGATCAGGTCGCCGGGCAGGAACTGCTCCGCGTGCCCGCGTTCGACCACGACGCCGCGCGTGAACTGCGCCGCTTGCGCGGGCGGCGCGATGCCACACAGGATGGCGAGCGCGAGTAGGTTGCGTCCGCGCGAACGAATGGCCATGAACGACTCCCTGCTTCGCGATAGAAGCGGAGCACGTTAGTCGTGGGACTTCGTGGCGTATGTCGGCCACCGGCGCGATGCGCGTAGGTGGCGCTCGCGTCAGTCGGGATCGCGCGACCAATCGCCACGGCGCGGTTTCGCGCCATGCTTCGGTCCCGCCTTGCGCTTGAGCCGCGCTTCGAGCGTGGCCGCCTGCTCTTCGCGCTCGTCGTGCAGCTTCAGGAAATTGCGCCAGCGCTGCGGCGACAGCTCGCCCGACGAGAGCGCGGCCTGGATCGCGCAGCCCGGTTCGTTGCCGTGGCTGCAGTCCGCGAACCGGCATTGCGCGGCGAGCGCTTCGATGTCCGCGAAGAGGTCGAGGTTCTCCTCCCCCGTGAGCTTCAGCTCGCGCATGCCGGGCGTGTCGATCAGGCAGCCACCGGTCGGCAGACTGAGCAGCGCGCGGTGCGTCGTGGTGTGCCGGCCCCGGCTGTCGTGGGAACGGACGGCGCCGGTCGCCATGCGTTCTTCGCCGAGCAGCGTGTTCGTGAGCGTGGACTTGCCCGCGCCGGACGAGCCCACCAGCACGGCGCTCATGCCCGGGCCGAGGTAAGGCGCGAGCAGCGCGACGGTGGACGAATCCTTCGCGTTGATCGCGTGCACCGCGGCGTCGGCGGGCAGGCGCGCCACCAGCGCGTCGAGCGCCGCCTGCACGTCGACGCCGGTATCGGCCTTGCCGAGCAGCACGACGGGATGGGCGCCGGAGCCTTCCACCAGCGTGAGGTAGCGCTCGATGCGCGAGGGATTGAAATCGCCGTCCAGACCGGTGAGCACCAGTACATGGTCGATGTTCGTGGCGATGATCTGCCGCTCGTAGCGCTCGCCGGCCGCCGCGCGGGTGAGCACGGAGCGGCGCGGCAGGATCGCCTCGATGACCGGATGGCTCGCGTGGTCGAGCAGCACGAAGTCGCCGACGGCCGGCCGTAGCGAAGGATCGAGGCCGCGCTTGAGGAAGACGCCGGCGGGCTGCGCGTTGAACGCGACCGAGCCGTCGTGCACCTCGTAACCGGCACGATGCTGCGCCACCACGCGCGCGAGGCGGCGTGGATCGTCCGGCAGCGCGGGGTCGCGCCAGCCGATACGGCGCAGGCGCGCCAGGTCCGGGGTGTCGGTCATGGGCGCGATTATGCCCGCTCCGCGGCCGTTTTCCGCCTCGCGGGCCCATCGGGACGCTGTTACGATCGGATGACGACCGCCGGGAAAGGGCCCGGCGGCGAGTTATGGAAGGCCCGACGTGTCCTCGATCAAGCCCAGCGCGCACCTGGCGGAAGTGCGCTACGAAATCCGCGGCGCCCTCACCCGGCGCGCCCGCGACATGGAAGCGGCCGGCCAGCCGATCATCAAGCTGAACATCGGCAACCCCGGCCGCTATGGGTTCACCACCCCGCCTCACCTGCGCGAAGCCATCGGCGCCCACCTCGTCGACAGCGAAGCCTACGGCCATGAGCAGGGCCTGGAAGAGGCCCGCGAAGCCATCGTCGGCCAGCAGCGCGCCCGTGGCGCCACGGGTGTCGACATCGAGCGCGTGTTCATCGGCAACGGCGTGAGCGAACTCATCGACATCTCGCTGCGCGCGCTGCTCCAGCCCGGCGACGAGGTGCTGCTGCCGAGTCCCGACTACCCGCTGTGGAGCGCCGCGACGATCCTCAACGACGGCAGCCCGCGGTATTACCGCTGCCTCGCCGAGAACGGCCACCTGCCCGACCCCGACGAAATCGACGCGCTGGTCGGACCGCGCACGCGCGCGCTCGTGCTGATCAACCCGAACAACCCCACGGGCGCGGTCTACCCGAAGGCGCTGCTCGAGCGCATCGTCGAGGTGGCCCGCCGGCACGGCCTGCTGCTGCTCTGCGACGAGATCTACGACGAGATCCTCTACGACGGCACGCCTTTCCAGCCGCTCGCGGCCGTCGCCGGGGACCATCCCTGCGTGAGCTTCGGCGGCCTGTCTAAGGTGCACCGGGCCTGCGGCTATCGCGTGGGCTGGATGAGTCTTTCCGGCGCACCGGCGCGAACCGCCGAGTACCGCGACGCGTTGCAGCTGCTCGCCGCGCTGCGTCTTTGCGCGAACGTCACCGCGCAGTGGGCGGTGCGTCCCGCGCTGCTCGACAAGCCGACCATCGGCGCGCTCACCGCCGCCGGCGGACGCCTGCACGAGGCGCGCCGCGTCGTTCTGGAGCACGTGGCCGCCAGCCCGTTCCTCGACGTCGTGGCGCCGGGCGGCGCGATCTACGCGTTCCCGCAGATCCGCGCCGACGCGATGCCCCACTTCGACGACACGGCCTTCGCGCTGCGCCTGCTCGAAGAGGAGAGCGTGCTCGTGGTGCCGGGCACCAGCTTCAATCTCTCCGCCAGCCGGCATCTGCGCCTGACGCTTCTGCCGGAGCCCGCGCAGCTGGCCGAGGTGTTCACGCGCGTCGACCGCGTGCTGACCCGCATGGCCGACGAAGCGATCCCCTCGGCGAGCGCCGTCGCCTGATGGCGCGGCCGACGTTCCTCGCCCTCGGCGACTCGTACACCATCGGCGAGGGCGTGCCTGAGGCTGGACGCTGGCCGGAGCAGCTCGCCGTCCGGCTGCGCGCGGACGGGATCGACGTCGACCCGCCGCGCATCATCGCCACGACCGGTTGGACCACGGACGAACTGTCCGCGGCGATCGATGCCGCCGCGCCGCAGGGGCGCTGGGGCCTCGTGACGCTGCTGATCGGCGTGAACAACCAGTACCGCGGCCGTGCCGCGAGCGAATACCGCGAGCAGTTCCGCCTGCTGCTGGAGCGCGCGGCGACGTTCGCCGGCGACGCGCGCCGCGTCGTCGTGGTGTCGATTCCCGATTGGGGCGTGACGGCCTTCGCGGAAGGGCGCGACCGCGCGGCGATCGCGCGCGACATCGACACCTTCAACGCCATCGCCCGCGACGAAACGCTGCGCCTGCACGCGCGCTGGGTGGACGTGACGCCCGCCTCGCGCAAGGCCGGGGCGGCGCCGGGGATGCTGGTTGCCGACGGGCTCCACCCGTCGGCCGCGCAGTACGCGCTCTGGGTGGACGCGGTCCTCCCCGAGGCCAGGGCCGCGCTGCGCGAGCTGCCACGGCGCTGAAACACGGCCGCCATGCCGCGGTTACCTCTCGGC
Organism: Luteibacter sp. UNC138MFCol5.1; assembly: GCF_900110505.1. Lineage (GTDB taxonomy): Bacteria > Pseudomonadota > Gammaproteobacteria > Xanthomonadales > Rhodanobacteraceae > Luteibacter. Next base: position 660,932 of record NZ_FODZ01000001.1, on the reverse strand, counting down.
CCGAGACTGGGCACCCGGGACAACCCCGGGAACCGATGCCATGGCGAAGCTCACCTGCCGCAGCGCCTTCATCTCCGACGTGCACCTCGGCACGCCCGACTGCAAGGCGGCGTACCTCCTCGATTTCCTCCGCCAGGTCGATTGCGAGCGGCTCTACCTCGTCGGCGACATCGTCGACCTGGAGGCGCTCGGCAAGCGCCACTGGTGGCATTCCGACCACACGGCCGTGATCGCCGAACTCGTCGCGCTCGCCGCGCGCGGGGTCGAGGTGATCTACATACCGGGCAACCACGACTTCCAGATGCGCGGGCTCGCCGGCAGCACCCTCGCGGGCATCCGGGTGGAGCTCGACGCCATCCACGAAGGTGCCGACGGTCGCCGCTACCGCGTCAGCCACGGCGACGAGTTCGACCCGGAACACGTGGGGCGCCGCTGGATCAACGCGCTCGGCGACACCCTGCACCGCTTCATCTGCTGGGCGAACCGGCGCGTGCATGCCGTGCGCCTGCGCCTCGAGCTGCCCTACCTGCCGCTTTCGATCATTCTGAAGTCGCACGTGGGCGCGGCGCTCGAGTACATCCGCGGCTACGAAAAGCGCGTCGCGGACGACGCCCGCGAGCGCGGCCTCGACGGCCACATCTGCGGTCACATCCACTTCGGCCACGTACGCCCCATGGACGGCGTGCTCTACCTGAACGACGGCGACTGGGTGGAGCACTGCACCGCCCTGATCGAGGATTTCACAGGCGCGATGGAACTGATCCACTGGACCGAGCGGGTGACGCCCCTGGGTCGCGCCAGTCGTGAGACGGTGCTCCCCTCGCCCGAGGCGGTGCGCGGATTCGCGCCCCTGGCGGACTGCCGGGCGGACCTTTCCGCCCTCCGTGGGGTGTCGATAGCGGGTTGAAACGGACCGGATCGGGCCCATGTGCGATGGATGCCGGTAAAATGGCCCCTTTCCTTCCCGCGGTGACCCCATGGCCCTCGATACACCCACGCGCGAGCGCATCGAATCCCTGCTCGGCCAGCACGACGTCGTGCTGTTCATGAAGGGGACGCGCCAGCAGCCGATGTGCGGATTCTCCGCCGCGGCGATCAACACCCTCAACGACGTGATCCCGGCCTACCACACGGTCAACGTGCTGGAAGATCCGGAGATCCGCGAGGGCATCAAGGAATTCGGCCAGTGGCCCACGATTCCGCAGCTCTACGTGAAGGGCGAGCTCGTCGGCGGCTCGGACATCATCCGCCAGCTGTACACCAGCGGTGAGCTGCACACGCTGTTCGGTGCCACCCCGCCGGATCGCACGCCGCCGGAAATCACCATCACCGACAAGGCCGCCGAGGCCATCCGCGGCGGCATGGCCAACGCGCAGGGCCAGGCGCTGCACCTGGAAATCGGTCCCGACCACAGCGCCGGCTTCCAGCTCGCTCCCGCCGGCGACCATGACATCGTCGTCGTCGCGAACGGCATCGAGGTGCACTTCGATCCGGGCAGCGCCGCGCGCGCGAAGGGCATCGTAATCGACTGGGTGTCGACCGTGCAGGGCGAAGGCCTGAGCCTCAAGTTCCCGGGCGCCGTCGAGATCGCCTCGATGTCCGTGCAGGAACTGAAGGCGCGCGTCGACGCCGGCGACATCGTCCTCGTCGACAACCGCCCCGCGGTCTACCGTGCGCAGATCGCGCCGATCGCCTCGGCCCGCATCCTGGAGAACGAAGGCTACGAAGCCCTCGCCCAGCTGCCGAAGGACACGCCGATCGCCTTCATCTGCAACTCCGGCGTCTCCAGCGTCGACTCGGCCAAGCGCCTCGCCGCGCACGGCTTCACGCAGGTCTACAGCGTCGACGGCGGCATGCAGGCCTGGATCCGCGAGATCGGCGAGTAAGGCTGTCTCCTGGCGACACGCGAACGGCGCCTTCGGGCGCCGTTCTTCGTTTCAGGCCATGGCGACCAGTGCGATCGACGTCGCAGCCTCGACCAGTTCGACAAGCGCGCCCGCCGTGTCACCGGTGAAACCGTCCAGCCTCCGCACCACGGCGCGACGCCATAGCCACGCCACGGCCGCGGCGGTGGTCAGCGCGACGACGCCTGCGTGGCCGAACGCGATGCAGGCCGCCACGGCGATGCCGAGCCCGATGTGGCAGCCTTTCACCGGCGCGCCCCGCAGTGGATCGCCGAGGCCCGCCGCGCGCACGTAGGGCGTGGTGAGGAACCATGCGACGATGGCGGCGCGGCCCAGCAGGGGTGGCAGCATGAGCCACCAGACGTTCGATAGCGTCGCGAGCGCCGCGAACTTCAGCAGCAGCACGAGTACGAGCGCGACGACACCCGCGGGTCCGCTGCGTGGGTCCTTCATGATCGACAACGTGCGCTCGCGGTCGCCCATGCCGCCGATCCATGCGTCGGCACTGTCGGCGAGGCCGTCGAGGTGCAACGCGCCGGTCAGCGCGACCCACGCGACGAGGAGCAGCGCGGCGGCGGGCAACGCGGGCATGCCATGCAGCAACGCCGCCGCGCCGACGAGGAGGACGCCGAGCACGGCGCCCACGAGTGGATACCATTTCAGGGACGCGGCCTGCGCGGAGCGGTCGACATGCGCGACGCGCACGGGCAAGCGCGTGAGGAATCCGAACGCGAGCGCGAGACCGCGCATCAACGCGACCACGCCAGCGGATGCAGCGACGCGTGAGGGACATCGATGCCGGCCATGTCGCCGAAGGGCCGCGCCTCGGCGACGCAACGCAGGAGCCGGATCGCCCCGCCATGCGTCACGACGAGCACGTTCGACGTCGCCGCCTCGACGGCGACGTCGTCCAGCGCGAGCGAGAGCCGCTCGCGAAAGGCCTCGAACGTCTCGGCGCCGGGCGGCGGATGCGCCACGGGATCGGCCCAGAAGCGGCCGAGCGCGTCGGCGTCGCGTTCCGCGAGCGTTTCGACGGGCACGCCCTGCCACTCGCCGAAGTGGTATTCCATGAGGCGCGGATCGATGCGCAGCGGCGTGTCCGTGGCCGCGGCGAGTTCCTCCGCGAAGCGCGCACAGCGCGCCAGTGAGGACGATACGATCCGGTTCCATCGCCGGCCGCGTACCGCGTCGCGCAGCTGCGTCCAGCCCAGGGCCGAAAGCGGATCGTCGAGCTGGCCGCGGTAGCTGCGCTGAGCGGTGTCGCCGTGGCGGAGAAGATCGATGCTCATGCTTCCGACACCCCGGCTTCGGCGAAGGTTGCCATCGAGCCGTGCAGCGCGCAGGCGAGGCGGAGCAGCGGTACCGCGATCGCCGCGCCGCTCGCCTCGCCGAGGCGCAGGCTCAGGTCGAGCAGCGGCTCGGCATCCAGCGCCGCGAGCACGCGCGCGTGACCACGCTCGTGCGACCGGTGCGCGAAGAGGAGCCACGGCCGCGCGTCGGGACGCAATGCGACGGCCGCGAGTGCCGCCACGCTCGCGATATGACCATCCACGAGCACCGGCACGCCGTGCTGCGCGGCGGCGACGAAGGCGCCGGTCAGCGCCGCGATCTCGAAACCGCCGAGGCGGCGCAGCCATTCGAGGGGCGTGTCGGCGTCGGAATGGCGATGCAGCGCGCGAGCGATCACGTCGGTCTTGCGCGCGATGCCGACGGCGTCGAGTCCGGTGCCGGCGCCCGCCAGCGTGTCCGGCGCGGCGCCCAGCAGCGCGCATGCCAGCGCGCTCGCCGAGGTCGTGTTGCCGATGCCCATGTCGCCGCCGATGAAGATGTCGGTACCCGCGGCGAGCGACCGCCGCACGCTCGCCTCGCCCTCGGCGAGCGCGGCGTCGAGCTGCTCCGTGGTCATGGCGTCGTGCGTGACGATGTTGGCCGTGGACGGCGCGATCACCCGGCGGAGCACGCCGGGCACGTCGCCGGGATCGTTCACCGTGCCGAGGTTCACCACGTCGAGCGTCGCGTCGAGTTCGCGCGCGAGCACGGCGATCGCGGCGCCGCCGCTAGCGAAGTTGCGCAGCATCTCGCCCGTCACGGCCTGCGGGTACGCCGAGATGCCCTCGACGGCGACACCGTGGTCGGCCGTGAAGACGGCGATCCACACACGCCCGGCGGTGGGACGTTCGCGTCCTTGCAGGCCGGCCAGCTGGACGGCGAGGTCTTCCATCCGCCCGAGGGAACCGGCGGGCTTGGTCAGCCGCGCCTGGCGTCGTGTCGCGGCGGCGGCGACGTCGTCGTCGGGAACGCGACAGGGCGTCGCGAGCCAGTCGTTCATGGCGGTGTTCCTTTCAATGTCATGGGCAGGCCGGCGGCCACGAACACCACGCGATCGCATCGCGCGGCCAGCGCCTGGTGCAGGCGGCCGGCTTCGTCGACGAAGCGCCGTGTGAGCTCACCGAGCGGCGTGATGCCGAGACCGACCTCGTTGCTGACGAAGACGACGTCGCCCGGTATGTCCGGAAGCACGTCGAACAGCGCGGCGCGCTCCGCGACGAGGCGCTCGCCGGTATCGTCGGCGCCGAGGAGGTTGGAGAGCCAGAGCGTGAGGCAGTCCACGAGCAGCAGACGATCCGTCGCGGCACGCGCGCGCAGGGTCGCCGCGAGCGCGAGGGGTTCTTCGACCGATCGCCATGACGCCGGTCGTCGCGCCCGATGGTGTGCGATGCGCAAGGCCATCTCCTCGTCGAACGCCTGCGCCGTCGCGACGTACACGACTTCCTGCGCGCTGTTCGATGCGATGCGTTCGGCCAGGGCGCTCTTGCCCGAGCGCGCGCCCCCGAGGATCAGCGTCAGCACGGTGCACCTCCCAGAAGTCGAGTCAGCGCCGCGACGTCCATGTGCGCGTCGACGGTGTCGGCCAGACGATCGAGCGTCGCCTCGCGCAAGGCCCGGATGTCGAACGCGGGTGCGCTCGTCCCACTATCGCCGAGCAAGAACGCGAGCGCGTCGGGATGATCGAACAGGCCGTGCAGGTACGAGCCCATGACGCGCCCGTCGTCGGACCGCGCGCCGTCCTTGCGCCCGTCGTCCAGCGAGACGGCATGGCGCGCCATCCCCGGGCCTTCGCTGATGCCGCAATGGATCTCGTAGCCGCTCACCGCGGCACCACCGAGGGCCAGCGTGCCGCGCACGTTGCGCAGCTGCTTCTCCGGCGCCAGCACGGTTTCCAGGTCGAGCAGGCCGAGGCCGTCGGCCGATCCCGGCGGTCCTTCGACGCCGCGTGGATCGTGGACCGCACGGCCGAGCATCTGCAGGCCGCCGCAGATCCCGATCACGCGGCCGCCATAACGGACGTGGCGCAGGATGGCCGTGTCCCAGCCCTGCGCGCGCAGCCATGCGAGATCGGCGCGCGTCGACTTCGAGCCCGGCAGCACGACGAGATCGCACGCGGGGAACGTCTCCCCCGGCCCGACGAACACGCAGTCGACATCGGGATGAAGGCGCAGCGCATCGAGGTCGGTGTGGTTGCTGATGCGTGGCAGCGCGGGCACGGCGACGCGGAGGCGTGCGGCGGATCGCGATACGCGCTCCCGCGGCAGCGCGTCCTCGGCCTCCAGCACGAGTCCATGCAGGTAGGGCAGCACGCCGAGGACGGGCTTGCCGGTCTCGCGCTCGAGCCAGTCCAGTCCCGGTTTCAGCAGCGCCATGTCGCCGCGGAACCGGTTGATCACGAACCCCTCGACACGCGCGCGCTCGCCCGGACTCAGCAGCGCGAGCGTGCCGACGAGGTGCGCGAAGACGCCGCCCCGGTCGATGTCCGCGACGAGGATCACCGGGCAATCGACCGCCTCGGCGTAACCCATGTTCGCGATATCGCGCTCGCGCAGGTTGATCTCCGCGGGACTTCCCGCCCCCTCGACCACCACGGCGTCATACGCCGCCACCAGCCGCGCGTGCGAGGCGAGCACCGCCTCCATCGCCACGCGCTTGTACGCGTGGTAGCCGACGGCGTCCATGTTGCCGACCGGGTGGCCATGGACGATGACCTGGGCCCCGGTGTCGCTGTTGGGCTTGAGCAGCACGGGATTGAAATCGGTATGCGGCGCGACGCCGGCCGCTTGCGCCTGCACGGCCTGCGCGCGGCCGATCTCGCCGCCGTCGATGGTGACCGCCGAGTTGAGCGCCATGTTCTGCGGCTTGAACGGCGCGACCGCCACGCCGCGTCGTCTCAGCCAGCGACAGAGCGCGGCGACCACCGTGCTCTTGCCCGCGTCGGACGTACAGCCCTGCACCATCAGCACGCGCGCGCTCATCGCGTCACCTCGGCCAGCGCGCGATCCAGTCGAGCGAACGCCGCGTCGTCGCCGGGAAGTCCGAAGCGCAGCGCGGACGGGTCGTCGAACACGCGCACGAGAATCGCATGGCGTGTGAGGCGGTCGGCGATCACCGCGGCATCGTGGCGCCGCACGTACTGGAAGAAGTCGCTGCCGCCGTCGGGGTTCAGTCCATGCCGGCCGAGCAGCGTCGCGAGCCGGGCCGCCGCGTGGCGCAGGCACTCGCGCGCGGAGGCTTGCCACACCCGGTCGTTGAGCGCGCGCGTCACGACGTGGCGCGTCGGCCCGCTCAGCGTCCACGGACCGAGCATTTCCGCGAGCGCATCGAGAATCGCCGGCGCCGCGGCGACGAAGCCCGCGCGGGCGCCGGCGAGCCCGAAGAACTTGCCCACGGAGCGGAGCACGATCAGCCCATCGCGGGCATGGGGCGTGACGCTGTCGTCGGGCCGCGTGTCGATGAAGGCCTCGTCGACGATGAGCCAGGGGATTTCCTGTTCCCTAGGAAGCGTGGCGCGAGCACCCGTCGCGCCCAGGTGCGCTCCAACAATGTCATGGCATGCGAGGATGTCGCTGGTGCCGAGCCACTCGCCGGTCGGATTGTTCGGGCGGATCAGGACGACGACATCGAACTCGCCCGCGCGTTCGCGCAGGTCGGCCCATGGCAAGGTCGTCACCGCGTGTCCGGCCTGCCGCCACGCGTGCGCATGTTCCGCGTAGCCCGGCGCGATCACCGCCACGCGCGACGGTGCGCGCAGTCGCGGCAGCGCGGCGATCGCGGCCTGCGAACCGGCGACGGGCAGCAGGTGCGCGGTGCCGTAGTACGCGCGCGCGGCATCGGCAAGACCGTCATCCTCTTCAGGCAGCCGATGCCACGCCGCCGCCGGCATCGACGTGACGGGCCAGGCGAACGGGCTGATGCCGGTCGAGAGATCGAGCCAGGCCTCCACGGGCACGCCATAACGACGGGCCGCACGGGCGAGACGACCACCGTGCTCAAGCATGCGAGGCGACTCCCACCACCAACGCCGCGACAAGCCACGCGACGACGCCGCGGTCGACGAGCCGTAGCGCGCGGTCGATCGTCGTCGCGTCGGGCGGCGATCCTTCGCCGAGCTCGGGCCGCGGTTCCCAGCGGCCGTGGTAGGGCGCGGCGCCGCCGAGACGAACGCGGAGCGCGCCCGCGCCCGCCGCCATGACGGGGCCGGCGTTCGGGCTGTCCCACGCCGGGGCCTGGGTGCGCCAGCCGCGTAGCGCGGCGGATGTATCGCCCGTGGCGGCGTACGTCAGCGCCGTGAGCCGCGCCGGGACGAATCCGAGGACGTCGTCGATACGCGCGGCCGCCCAGCCGAAGCGTTCGTAACGCGGCGTGCGGTATCCCCACATCGCGTCGAGGGTGTTCGCGAGCCGGAAGAGCAACGCGCCCGGCGCGCCCAGCAGGACGAACCAGAAGAGCGCGCCGAACACGGCGTCGTGGCCGTTCTCGAGGACGGACTCCGTGCCAGCCGCGGCGACGCGCGTGGCATCCAGCGCGTCGACATCGCGACTCACCATGCGCCCGACGGCCACGCGCGCCGCCGCGAGATCGTTCGCGCGCAGCGCCTCCGCGATGGGTCGCGCGTGATCGCCCAGGCTTCGCCGGCCGATGGCGAGATACAGGACCAGCACGTCGATCGCGAACGCGAGCGGCGCTCCGACGTTCGCACGAAACGCGACCAGCGCCACGACCGGTATCGCCACCGTGACGCCCCAGGCGACGACGCCCGCGCCACGGTCGTCGCGGTACAGACGCCGCTCCACATCGTTCGCGATCCGGCCGAAGCCGACCAGTGGATGGAAACGCCTGGCTTCACCCAGCAGCGCATCCAGTGCCAGCGCCAGCATCATCGCCACCGCCATGTTCACGGGAGGAACAGCCGCGCCGTCGCATCGGCGTTCGACGGGAAGTAGAAGTGCACGAAGCTCGCCGTCATGCGTGCGCGGCGGTAGACCTTCTCCGTCGTCGGGCCGCCGTTGGGGTTGATCGCGTCGGCGATCGGCGTTGCGTCGATCGACGCGCGCGCGTAGTGGAACGAGTGCCCGCGCAGCGTGCCCTCCGGCAACGCCGCGGCCTGCATGCCCAGCGCCGCGAGTCGCGGCTGCAGCGCGGCGTCGCCGGCGAGAAGGCCAGCCATGGGCGCGGCACGGCCCTCGCGATCGGCAAGGCGGTCCAGCGCATAGAGCAGGCCGCCGCATTCGGCCAGCAACGGGCGCCCCGCGTCGACGTGCGCGTGCAGGGCCTGGCGCAGGGCGTCGTTGCGGGCGAGCGCGTCCAGATGCAGCTCGGGGTAGCCGCCGGGCAGCCACACCGCGTCGCAGAGCGGCAGCGTCTCGCCCGCGACCGGCGAGAAGAACACCAGAGACGCGCCTGCGGCTCGCAGCACGTCCAGATTGGCGGCATAGAGAAAGGCGAACGCCGCGTCGCGCGCGATCGCGATGCGCACGCCGTCTAGCCGCACCGATGTCTGGATCGGTGCGGGTGGCGCGAACGGCACGGACGGAGGCAGGTCGGCAGGTCCCTGCGCCAGCCACGCGTCGGCGAGCGCATCGAGACGCGCGTCCAGGTCGGCGAGCTCCTCCGCCGCGACGAGCCCGAGATGGCGCTCGGGCAGGGTCATCGCCGCGTCGCGTGGCAGCGTGCCGTACCAGTCGATGCCGGGACGCAGGCTCTCGCGGAGCAGCTGCGCGTGGTACGCGCTGCCGACGCGATTGGCCAGCACGCCACGCAGGAAAAGGTCGTCGCGGTAAGTGGCCAGGCCATGGGCCAGCGCGCCGAACGTCTGCGCCATCGCGCTGCCGTCGATCACCGCGAGCACCGGAAGGCCGAACAAGACGGCGAGGTCGGCGCTCGATGGCGAACCGTCGAACAGTCCCATCACGCCTTCGACGAGGATGAGGTCGGCCTCGCCAGCCGCGTCGTACAGGCGACGACGGACGTCCTGCTCGCCGCCCATCCAGGCGTCCAGCTGATACACCGGCGCGCCGCTCGCGCGCTCGAGGATCATCGGATCGAGGAAGTCGGGCCCCGTCTTGAAGACCCGCACGCGGCGACCGAGGCGCGCATGCGCACGCGCCATCGCCGCCGTGACGCTCGTCTTGCCCTGTCCCGACGCGGGCGCGGAAACCAGCAACGCGGGGCAATGGCGTGTCAAAGCTCGATACCTTTCTGCGCGCGGATGCCCGCCTGGTAGGCGTGCTTGACCACCCGCATCTCGGTGACGGTGTCCGCGGCCTCCACCAGGGCGTCCGGCGCGCCGCGCCCCGTGACGACCACGTGTTGCGAGGCCGGCCTCGCCTTCAGGGCATCGAGCACGCGTTCCAGCGGAATGTAATGCTTGACCAGCGCGATGTTGAGTTCGTCCAGCAACACGAAGTCGAAGGACGGGTCGCCAAGCATGCCCTCCGCGACCTCCCACGCGGCCATCGCCGCGGCGACGTCGCGCGCCTTGTCCTGCGTCTCCCACGTATATCCCTCGCCCATCACGTGGTACTCGAGCGGACCGTCCTCGAACATGCGGAAGAACGCCTCTTCGCCGGTGGAGAAACTACCCTTGATGAACTGCACGACGCCACAGCGGAATCCATGGCCAAGCGACCGCGCCAGCATACCGAAGCCCGACGAGCTCTTCCCCTTGCCGTTGCCGGTGTTCACCACCAGCACGCCGCGGTCGATCGTCGCCTTCGCGATGCGACGATCGATCAGTTCCTTCTTCCGCCGCATGCGGTCGCGGTGACGCGCCTCGTCGTCCATGTCGCGCCATGGCGTCGCATCGTTCATGCGCGGGCGGCCCTGCCATCACGTGCACCCGGGGCGAAGCGGAACAGCAGCGCCTGCACGACCTGCGCCGCGAGGACGTACGCGGCCGCCGCGCGCACGAAGAGCGGCGCCCACTGCAGGAAGCGCTGGACGTACTGCGTCGCGTTGGGCTCCGTGTAACGCCCGCCGAGCCAGTAGAACGCGCCGTTGGAGATGGCGTACGACAGCGTCGCGCTGACGAGCAACCCGCCGAAGACGATCAGGTGCGACTTCAGCGAGCCGTCGTAGCGCGGCGCGAGCAGGCGGCCGGCGTACCAGAGCACGGCGTAAGCCAGCGGCATGAACGAGTACGCGACGGTGATGCAGAAGTCGCTCACGCCCGCGTAACTCACCGAGTACCAATCGACGAGCACCGACAGGACGACGAAGCCGACGAAGGCCAGGTGCTTGCGCAGGTAGATGCCGCCGAGGAAGAACAGCGCCATCGACGCGTCGGGCAGGTGCAGGACATCGCCGAAATGGTGGAAGCGCGTGCCGATCATGATTAGCGCGAACAGCGCGGCGACGGCGGCGAACAGCGGGCGTGACAACGGTTTCATCGCATGACCTCGGTAGGTGGTTTACGAACGCGGCTGGTAACGCAGCGTGAGCATCCAGTTGCGGCCGGGCTGGTTGAACCAGCGCGCGGTCTCGTAGTGCCGGTCGAACACGTTCTTCGCGGCCAGCTCGACCTTCCACGCGGCGTCGATCGCATAGGCCATGCGCAGGTCGGTCAATGCATAGCCGCCCAGGCGATGCAGGTTGGCCGTGTCGTCGTAGCGATACCCGGAGCCGAACACGCTGGCGCCGACGCTGAGGGCGCCGAAGCTGCGATCGACGTCGATGTTCGCCGTACGGCGCGCGCGGCGCGGCAAGAGGTTGCCGCGCGAGGCGTCGTCGCCGCGATCTTCCGGCTGCAGCCACGTGGCGTTGCCGGCGAGACGCCAGTCGCCGAGGGTGGTGTCGCCGGACAGTTCGACACCACGGATGCGCGACTTGTCGATGTTGTTGGCGCCGCCGAACGGGAACAGCGGGCCGGTCAGGCTCGAGTCGAACACGATGAGGTGATCGATGCGGTTCTGGAACGCGCTGAACGACCAGTTGCCCCAGCCCGGCGTGCCGCGCAGCCCCAGCTCCCAGTTCCGCGAGGTTTCCGGCTGCAGGTCCGGATTGCCGTAGTCCGGGTAGTACAGGTCGTTGAACGTGGGTGCCTTGAACGCCGTGCCGTAGCTGCCGGTAACGCGCAGCGACTTCGTGAGCGCGTAGCCGTATTGCAGGCTGCCCGTCGTCTTTCCGCCGAACTGGCTGTTCTCGTCCCGGCGCAGGCTCGCCTGCAGCGAGTTGTCACCGAACTCCTGCTGCCACTGCGCGAACAGGGCATGGTTGCGCCGGGCGTTCACGAAGTAATCGGTGCTGCCCACGACGCGGTCGCGCTGCCAGTCGAAGCCGAGGGTCGTGAGGCCCGTCGCGCCACCCACACGGCCGATGTCGGCCTGCAACGAGGCGAGGTCGCGATGCGTGTTGAACGTGTCGGCGTAGTCGCCATACAGATAGTCGGTGGACAGGTCTTCGCTGCGACCGACGTTCGCCGTCACCAGCACGTCCTTCGCGGGCTTGTACCTCACGCGACCGCCAAGCACCTGCGTCGCCGACTCCGCGAAGTTGCTGCTGGTGCCGTCGTAGTGGTTGCGACCCTCGGTGCGCGTCGCGGTCGCGTCGGCGTCCCACTGTTCGTCGAAGCGCCAGCCGCCCTTCAGCGACAGCGCGTTGTTGCGGTAGCCGTCACGATCCGGTTCGTACGTGTAGCAACCCGCGCCGCGCGGACTGGGCTTGCCGCGGCACGCGTTGATGCCGTCGGTCTTTTCATGGCTTGCCTCCACCGAATACCAGCCCTGCGTGCCGCGGCCGGCGAAGCCCACCGCGCCACGCAGCGTGTCGTAGCTGCCGACGCCGACGGAAACATTGGGTACGAAAGCGCCCTGCGGATGGCGGGTGAAGATCTGGATGACGCCGCCGAGCGCGTCGGAGCCGTACAGGCTCGAATAGGGACCGCGCACGATCTCGATGCGCTCGATCTGGTCGACGGGAATGTCCTGGAACGCCGCGGTGCCGGAGGTCGCGGAGCCGATCTTCACGCCGTCGACGAGCACGAGCACGTGATCCGACTCCGTGCCGCGGAGGAACACGGACGTCGACTTCCCTGGGCCGCCGTTGTTCGCGATGGAGATGCCCGGCGTGGCGCGGAGGAGGTCGGCGAGCGAACGCGGCTGCAGGCGTTCGATCTCCGCGCGATCGATCACGGTGGACGCGGCGAGCACCTGGTTCTGCGTCTGCTCGGTGCGGCTGGCCGTGACCACGACACCGTCGAGGTCGGAAGAGGCGTCGGCGGCGAACGCCGCGACGGGAACGACGAGACCCGACGCGATGGCGACCGCGAGGGTGGAAGAACGAAACGACACTGGGTGACTCCCTGCGAACCGCACCGACCCGTGCGGCATGAATGGCGAGGGACGGACGCAGGAAGACGCGGGACTGCCGGCCGACGGCCAGCCACCCACGACATGGCCCTCCGCCTGTCCGGTGAACCCATGGCCGGTCTCCGGGCTCGCGAGCGCAGGGATGGAACCCTGCCGGACGGCGCCTTCCCATGTCTCGCGGACACAGTGGCTTCGATGCCGACCTCGTTGCTCGCCTACCGTTGCGGGGGCAGCTCCGGAATGGCGCGAGGCCTCAAGGCCACGCGCGTCACCGGATTCCCGTTTCAATCCGTGGCGCTGGCGCCGTGGATCACCTTGGGAGGCGGCATTGTAGCGGAAGCGTGACGACGGCGGTCACGCCAGCGCAGCACGGGGCGTTCCACCGCGTAGTGCAGCACCGCGCCGCCGGCGAGCGTCGCGACGGCATAGAGGGCGAAACGCGCGAAGCGATGGCCGTCCAGATGGCCGTCCAGAACGGAGTCCACGAGCGTGAAGACGCCCTTGTGGCTCAGGTAGAGGCTATACGACGCCGCCGCGAGCCACGCCGTGCCAGGCACCCGCAGTCGCGCCAGCCGGGTGTCGCCACTGGCCGCCGCGACGAACAGCGCAATGGCGAGCGCCAGCAGCGGATAGCCCACGACGCAGGGCCAGAAGTCGGTCCGCGCGCCATCGAAGAGGATGAGCGCCAGCGCCAGGAGCGCCACGGCGGCGAGCAGCACCGTGCCCGCCCGTGCGTGCAGAAAGGCCATGGTCGCCGGCCGATAGACGCGGCACGCCGCCAGCACCACGCCCGCGAGCAGGCCGTCGAGGCGCGACCAGGTCGGATAGTAGAGGTAGCGCAGGTACGCCAGGCCGACGTTCGCACCGGTCGCGCGCAGCGGCGCGATCTCGTGCTGCCATAGCCATGCCCGCAGGCACATGCCGCCCACGATCACCACCGTGCACATGACGACGAAACGCGCGGGTGACGATCCGCGGCTGCCCAGGATGGCGAGAAAAGGGAACAGGAGGTAGAAGTGCTCCTCCACGCAAAGCGACCAGACATGCGAGAAGGCGTAGTTGTCGCCGTTGTCGAAGACCAGGTTGAAAGTGAAGGTCGGGAACTGCCACAACGGCTGCATGCCCGGCGTCTCCCGCCAGGCGGGCCAGCATGCGTAGAGCGCGAGCACGACGACGAACGCCGGAAGGATGCGCGTCGCCCGACGCATGTAGAACGCGGTGAGGTCGATCGTCCCCCGGTCGCGCAGCGCCACGAACACCTGCGAGCCGATCAGATAACCGCTCAGCGCGAAGAACAGGTCGACGCCCATCCATCCGGAACGCTCCAGGAACCCGAAACCATCGCCTAGTCCGCCGACCAGGTAGCTGTGGAACAGCATCACCCAGACGATCGCGATCGCGCGCAGCGTGTCGAGTCCCGGCGTGCGTGGCATGGCGTGTGATCCCCCTGGCGATCGGACCATGATCGCGGCGGCGAAGGCGTATTCCCTGCTCCGGCTGTGGCATTTCGCAGGCACGCCCACCGACTCGGCCCTCGCGGCAACCCGTTGGAGCGGACCCGGCCGCGATCGGCGTCGCGACCACCTCCCACGAAAAGCATCGCGCCCAGGTGCGCTCCAACCCGCCTCCGTTGGAGCGGACCTGGCCGCGAT
>NZ_FODZ01000001.1:462215-645603 GCF_900110505.1 Luteibacter sp. UNC138MFCol5.1 | reverse complement strand
CCGCCTTCGTTGGAGCGGACCTGGCCGCGATTGGACGTCGCGACCACCTTCCACGAAAAGCATCGCGCCCAGGTGCGCTCCAACCTGCCTCCGTTGGAGCGGACCTGGCCGCGATCGGCGTCGCGACCACCTTCCAGGAAAGCATCGCGCCCGGGTGCGCGCCGGCGGGCCTCCGCAACCCTGCGCTACCATTGCCCGGACGGGGTTTGGGGGTAACGAATGACGGAATCGCAACGCGGCATGCTGGCCTGCGTCGGCCTTGGCATGACGCTGGGCTCGCATCTGACGCCGCTGGCGCGGAGCCACATCGCATCGGCCGACGTCGTGTTCGTCGGCGTGTCCGACGGTGTCGTGGAAGCCTGGGTGCGGCGGATGCACGCCGACGTTCGCAGCCTGCAGCCGCTCTATGCCGAGGGAAAGCCGCGCGGCGAAACCTATCGTGAGATGGCGGACGTCATGCTCGCGGAGGTTCGTGCCGGACGACGCGTCTGCGGGGTGTTCTACGGGCATCCTGGGGTGTTCGCCCAGGCGCCGCACGATGCGATCGCGCGGGCACGCGCCGAGGGTTTCGATGCACTGATGGAGCCGGGCGTCTCGTCGGAGGATTGCCTGTACGCGGACCTCGGCCTCGACCCGGGTCGCGTCGGGTGCCAGCACTACGGGGCCACCCAGTTCATGCTCCACCGCCGGGTCGTCGACACCGCGGCCTGGCTGATCCTGTGGCAGGTCGGGCTGACCGGGGATCTCGGCGAAGGGCGTTTCGACACGGACCCGCGCCGTCTGGGGATCCTCGTGGACGTGCTCGCACGCGACTACCCGCGGGACCACCGGGCGATCGTCTACCGGGCCCCCACCCTGCCCTTCGAACGGCCGCGGATCGAGCACATTCCGCTTTCCGCCCTGCCCGGGACGCCGCTCGGGATGGCGGAGACCCTGGCCATCCCGCCGTGCCGTGTACTCGCGTCCGATCCCGACATCCGCGCGCGCCTGGCGGCCATCGACGGCCCAGGGTGACCCCTTCACTGCGAGCGGAGGCAAGGCGCGCTATGATCGGAAAGCGCGCGGGCCGCAGGGGGCGGTCGGCGCACCCAAAGGGGAATGCCATGTCGAACGTCATCGATTTTCTGGAGCGCATGGGCGCGGACGCCAGTCTGCGCACGGCCACTCCGGACCACCTTGCCCGCGAGCTCGCCGATGCGGCCGTCGAAGACGACGCCGCGCAGGCGATCGTTTCCGGTGATGCCCTCGCGCTGCGTCACAGCATCGCGCCGGGTGTCTTCTACGCCATCCTGATGGAAGACGAACCCGAGGAGCAGCAGGACCAGGAGGACGACGAAGAGGCGTCCGTGCGCCTGCGTCGCCATACCGCCTGATCTTCCGCCGTGAAACGCCGTCTCCGTTTCGCGTGCAACCTCCGGCTTGCGATCGTATCGCTGGCGGGCGCGTTGTTCGTGAGTGCGGCGGCGGCGCAGGTCGCGCCGGGGGAAGACGCGTCGGCGACGCTCGCCGGCGCGGACGCGACGAAGACATCGGCCCATGCCGCCTTCGCGGCGACGATCGAGCGACTTGGCCGGGGCGCCGCCAGCCTGACTCCTGCCCAACGCGCGCACCTCCAATACCTGCAGTCGTGGCAGGCCACGTACGCTGGCAACTATGAAGAAGCGGTACCCCTGCTCGAAGCCGTGATCGGCGGATCGCCCGACAAGACGCTGCGTTTCCGTGCGACGGCGACGCTGGTGAACATCCTCGGCAACGGCCACCGTTACCGAGAAGCGTTTTCGCGGCTCACCGACCTGATCGACACGCTACCGGACATCGTCGATCCGCAGGCGCGCTACCAGGGACTGGCGGAAGCGGCGCAGATGCTCACCGCCGCGGGGCAGTACGACCTCGCCGCCGAATACGCGGACCGGACCATCCAGGAAACGCCGTCGGGTGAAAACGCCTGCAAGCGGTCGTTCATTAAGATGCATGCCCTGTATCGCGGCAAGCGCGTCGATGGCGACGATCCGCGATTTGCGAAGGGGATCGCCGAGTGCACGGCGGTCGGCGAATCGCTCGTGGCGAATGCACTGCGCGCGGACATCGCCGATAGCGCGCTGGCGCGAGGCAGGCCGGCCGTCGCGATCGCGACGCTTGAACCGCACTACCAGCAGATCCTCGGCATCCAGTACTCGATCCTCACCTCCCAGGTCGAGTCGCTGCTTGGCCAGGCGCATCGCGAGGTCGGGCATCTCGACATCGCCGAGAAATACGCGC
This sequence comes from Luteibacter sp. UNC138MFCol5.1, assembly GCF_900110505.1. GTDB lineage: Bacteria > Pseudomonadota > Gammaproteobacteria > Xanthomonadales > Rhodanobacteraceae > Luteibacter. The sequence goes on along the minus strand of NZ_FODZ01000001.1, from coordinate 643,344 downwards.
GCGCCGCAGTCGCCAGTTCGTCGTCCGGCGAGTATTCCGAGCCACTCGCGGTGGCCCTGCGCACGCTGTACCTCGTGGCGAAGCAACGCGGCGATTTCGAGGCTGCGACGCAATGGCTCGAGCGCTACATGCAGGCGGACAAGGGCTATCTCGACGACGTGACCGCGCGCGCACTGGCCTATGAGTCGGTGAAGCAGCAGGTCGCCTCGAGCCGCATGGAGACCGACGCCCTCGACCGGCAGAACCAGATCCTGCACCTGCAACGCGAAGTCGATCGCCGTTCGATGGAGAGCAGCCGGCTCTATATCGTACTGTTGCTCATGATCGTGGCCGCCATCGCGCTCTGGCTCGTCCGCACCAAGCGCGCGCAGGTCCGCTTCATGCGGCTTGCGCGTCGCGACAGCCTGACCGGCATCAGCAACCGCCAGCACTTCGTCGAACGCGCGGGGCAGGCCCTGGCATCCGCCCGCAAGGCAGGAAGGCCGTCGTGCCTGATCCTCTTCGATCTCGATCACTTCAAGCTGATCAACGACACGTTCGGCCACGCCGAAGGCGACTGGGTGCTCCTGCGCGTCGTCGCCGAATGCCGCGACCATCTCCTTGGGGAGGACGTCTTCGGGCGTCTGGGTGGCGAGGAGTTCGCGATCCTTCTGCCCGGGGCCGATGAATCGGCGGGCATGCGCCGCGCCGAACTGATTCGCGCCGCGATCGCCGTGCCGCCCGCGGGGTCGCCGTCGAGCGCGCGCGTCACGGCGAGCTTCGGTGTCGCGTGCACCGCGCGCCTGGGACACGATCTCGATCGCCTCCTGGTCGTCGCCGACGACGCCCTCTATCGCGGCAAGGACGAGGGGCGCGACCGCGTGATCCTGGCGACCCTGAACGAAACGCAGATCCCGTCACGCGCGCCTGCGATCGGCCGGCCGGTGCCGACGATCCGGGTGGCAAGCCCCTGAGCATGCGAAAGAAAGCGCACGCCGGCGAACGGCGTGCGCTTCGATCATCGGAACACCCGATCAATCGGTTTCAGGACGTTACAGGCAGCCCATCAGGCCGTCGTAAACCGACCGGTTGGTCATCGGCAGCTTGGCGTTGAGCGGATCGTCGCCTTCCATGACCTGGTAGAACGACTCGACCGGCGTGTCCTTCGCCAGAAGGAGCTTGCACTTGAAGAGCTTCGCCGTGGTCTGCACCGCGCCGGATTTGGCATTGACGGAAGCGGTGCTTCCCGAGAACAGCCAGAGGCACTGCTTCATGGTGCCCTTGGTGGTGTCGACCGAGCAGCGCAGCTGCATCGGGCGGACGTTGGGGTATTCGCCTTCGCAGAACGTGTCGCCACAGATCTTGTCGAAGCCGGCACCGAGTTTGACCTCGGCGTTGAAGAAGCGATCCATGCCCGCTTCGGAGGCCGGCCAGTCGATCGCGTCGACGTAACGCGGCGCGGTCGGCGCCGTCTGCGCGAACGCGGCGGCGGGAATCACGAACAGGACGGCGGCAAGGGTCTTTCGGAACATCGCGGTGTCTCCTTCGTTGGTGAAGCACCTATGAGACGTTTTCGCGCGATGGACGTATGTCCATCGCGGCCCATGTGAATCCGTAGCGCACCCGACCGGGCAGACGTAGGAGCGCGCCTTCCCCGCCGCTACAACCAGGTGCCGTAACGACGGATGTAGATCGTCTTCACCACCTGCGTCAGCACGCAGTAGCTGACCAGCGTGAGCGCGAGCCAGGCGAAGTAGATGCCCGGCAGCGGATGCATGCCGATACGCGCGCCCAGGCCCGAATAGGGGATCAGCACGCCGATCACCATGATCGCGCCCGTCAGCGCGAGCACCGGTGCGGACGCCATGCTGCGCAGGAACGGGACGCGCCGCGTGCGGATCATGTGCACGACCAGCGTCTGCGAGAGCAGGCCCTCGATGAACCAGCCGGACTGGAACAGCGACTGGTGCGCGACGTCGGTCGCGCCGAAGTAGTGCCACATGAGCCAGAAGGTGGTGATGTCGAACACCGAGCTCACCGGGCCGATCCACACCATGAAGCGGCCGATGTCGCCCGCGTCCCACTTGCGCGGCTCGCGCAGGTATTCCTCGTCCATGCGATCGAACGGAATCGACAGCTGCGAGAGGTCGTACAGCAGGTTCTGCACGAGGATCTGCAGCGGAAGCATCGGCAGGAACGGCAGGAACGCGCTCGCCACCAGCACGCTGAACACGTTGCCGAAGTTCGAGCTGGCCGTCATCTTGATGTACTTCATGATGTTGCCGAACGTGACGCGGCCTTCCACCACGCCCTCCTCCAGCACCATCAGGTTCTTCTCGAGCAGGATGATGTCCGCCGACTCCTTGGCGATGTCCGTCGCCGTGTCGACCGAAATACCGACGTCGGCCTCGCGCAGCGCCGGCGCGTCGTTGATGCCGTCGCCGAGGAAGCCGACGGTGTGCCCGCGGCGCTGCAGCGACTTCACGACGCGCGCCTTCTGCACCGGCGACATCTTCGCGAAGACGGTCGTGGTCTCGACCATGGCGTCGAGCGCGTCGTCGTCGAGCTGTTCGATGTCGCGCCCCTGCGCGGACGAGGCGACGTCGAGGCCCACTTCGGCGCAGATCTTCCGGGTGACGGCCTCGTTGTCGCCGGTGATGACCTTCACCGCGACGCCGTGGTGGTGGAGCGCGCGGATGGCCGTGGCCGCCGAATCCTTCGGCGGGTCGAGGAAGGCGAGGCATCCGACGGCCGTGAGGCCCGCCTCGTCGGCGACACCATACGCACGGTCGGCCGCCGCGTCGCGACGGATCGCGACGATCAGCACGCGCAGGCCGTCGTCGTTGAGGCGACGGGTCATCGCGCGGATCTCCGCGCGCTTCTCGTCGGTCATCGGCTCGACGACATCGCCGGTGCGCGCCTCCGTGCAGATCGCGAGCATTTCCTCCACCGCGCCCTTGCAGACCAGCAGCTGCTCGCCCTGCCCGTCGGTCACCACCACCGACATGCGGCGTCGCTGGAAGTCGAACGGGATCTCGTCGACGATGCGGAAGCGCCCCGCCATGGGCTCGAGGTCGCGATGCGCGAGCACGGCCTTGTCCATCAGGTTGCGCAGGCCTGTCTGGAAGCGGCTGTTGAGGTAGCCGTAGTCGAGCGCTTCGTCCGAGTCGCCGCCGGCGAGGTCGACGTGCCGCTCGAGCACGATCTTGTCCAGCGTCAGCGTGCCGGTCTTGTCCGTGCACAGCACGTCCATCGCGCCGAAGTTCTGGATCGCGTTCAGGCGCTTCACCACCACCTTGCGCTTCGACATGGCGATGGCGCCCTTGCCGAGGTTGGCGGTGACGATGAGCGGCAGCATCTCGGGCGTCAGGCCCACCGCGACGGAGAGGCCGAACATGAAGGCCTGCAGCCAGTCGTGCTTGTCGAAGCCGTTGATCACGAAGACGATCGGGACCATCACCGCCATGAAGCGGATCAGCAGCCAGCTCACCGACGAGATGCCGCGATCGAAGCTGGTCTGCACGCGCTCGCCCGACAACGTGTGCGCGAGCGACCCGAGATAGGTGCGCGCGCCGGTGGCGAGCACCACGGCGGTCGCGGTACCCGACACCACGTTGGTGCCCATGTAGCAGACCGTCGGCAGGTCGAGCGGGCCCGATGACGCGTCCGCGGTCGCGGCGCCGTTCGGCGCGACCTTCTCCACCGGAATCGACTCGCCGGTGAGGATCGCCTGGCTGATGAAGAGGTCCTTCGCCGCGAGCAGGCGCAGATCGGCGGGCACCATGTCGCCGGCGCCGAGATGGACGATGTCGCCCGCGACGAGCTCTTCGACGGGTACTTCGATGCGCTCCGCATGGCCGTCATCGGCGCGGCGCGTCACCGTCGCCGTGTTGCGCACCATCGCCTTGAGCTTCTCCGCGGCGCGCGACGAACGGAATTCCTGGGTGAAGGAAAGCAGCACGCTGATCCCGACCATCACCGCGATGATGGTAGGTCCCGTGAGATCGTCCGGCTCGGTGACCAGCTGCACGACCGCGAGCACCAGCAACACGATGATGAAGGGGTTGCGGAAGGCGTGCAGCAGCTGGATCGACCAGTGCGGCGGCTTCTCGTGGCCCACTTCGTTGATGCCGTCGCGATCCAGGCGCTCGGCGATGGCGGCCTCGTCGAGGCCGTCCGGACGCGTGTCCAGCGCACGCAGGAGTTCGTCCGCGGGACGGTAGGCGTCCGCGCTGGCGATGGCGTAGGTACGGGCGGCGACGGCCGCCTGCGAGGTGTGGGTCTTCATGGCTCGCTACCTTTCCGGACGGCGGTCCGGACAGGCGCGAGCGCCCCGCGGCTAGCTGCCGAAGGCGGGCGCGCCGGCGGGAAGCCGACGTTCGGTATCGCTATGCAAAGGGACGGCGGACGGCTCGGGCCGCGCCGTACTGTCTATGTCGCAGTTCATGGCTGCTGGAGTTTGCCATCGACCGGTTTCGCCGGGCTTTCGGCACCTTCGAGCGAACGCGGCACGGTGATCGTGCGCTTGGCCGGCACGGCGGCCGTGGCGCGGCGACGGGCGAGTGCGAAGGCGAGACGGCGGCCGAACATGCGCGGCCCGGTCTTTTCGATCTGGAGATTCATGGCTCGATCCTCGGATAACGGAAGCTCGCAGCTTCCGACGAGGAGAGCCGGACTTTCCCTAGTGGAGGAAAGCGCCGGCCGACCGGGTGCGGTCGCCGCGGGCGATGAGTTTTGCCAGCGCCGGGACCCGATGCGTGCGGGAGCCGGCGCGTCGACTAGGGTAGACGTCCATATGCCTGAATAAGGTAAGGAGGGTGCCACCGGGCGAAATGCCGCCGGGTAGCCGGGGAATTGTCGCGCCGCAACGCGGGCCGGTCAAGGCCCGCGAACGGTCAGCGCGGCCGTACCGGGCGATACTCGCCACGCTCGCCGAACTTCGGGCCCCTGGCCTCGACGTTCGCGCAGAGACGACCCTCGCAGAGCATGACATCGGCGGTATTGATCACCCGCATCAGGTCGGCCTGCACGCGGTTCTGACGGATCTCGTCGACGTAGTGCGCACCCAGCATCCAGGTGGCCACGCCGAGCGTGACGAGGCTCGCGCCGGCGACGCCCACGACCTTCCACACGAGGTGCCGATGCAGGCGCTCGAGCCGGGCCAGCTGCGCGGCCACGCCGTTCGCGGCGGCGGCCGCCGCCGTGGACGCTTCGGCGAGGCGCACCTCGTACCCCGAGGCGAGGTCCCCGACCGTCGCCGAGAGCTGCTCGACGACGCGACCGGGCACCGTCCTCAGCACGTCGTCCGCCGAGCGCCGCACCACGCCGGGCACCGTACCGGCGAGGTCGTCCAGCACGCGCTGCGTGGCCTCGAACCGCTGCTGCGTCTCGGCGGCCTGCCGCCGGAACTGCTCCATCAACGCGGCCGTCTTGTCGGCCAGCGCATTCATCCGTTGCTCTTCCATGGTGTCTCTCCTGTCGTGATCAGCGCGAACGTCCGCGCGACATCTGCTGGGTCTGCTGCTGGCTCATCACCTCGATCCACTGCTGCTGTTCGGCGAGTTGCCGTTCCTGCGCCGCGAGCTGTTCCTGGTGGTCCACCTGCATCACCGCGCGCTCGCGGAAGGCCTCCGCGACGGGCGACGAGGCCATGGCGCGCACGTCGTCGCCGAACGCACTCCAGTCCCCGCGTGCCGCCGCATCCAGCATGCGGTCCAGCCGTGCCTCGAAGGGGCTGACCGGGCGGGCGGGTTCCGTCGGCGCCGGCGCGTCGCGCGTGGAGTCGCGCGCGGTGACGGGTGCACGGTCGGCGTCGATCGCCGCAGCTTCCGGCGGCCCGAACCGGTCCCACCCCCGCTCCCGCCACATCGCCATGTACTGCGAGGCGATCGCCTCGGGCGTGCGCGACGCGTTCGCCGCCACGATCGCCTGCGCCGCCGCGTCGAGCGACGCGGCGCGTTCCGGCGAGGCCGCTTCTCGGTGCATGCGTGGCAGCCCGTGCTCGAGGTAACCCACGGTCACGTCGCGTGACCACGCACCCGTGACGGCGTTGCGTTGCCATGGCGCCTCACGCAGGCTCGGCGTGTCGCGGGCGTCCGCCGGCAGCGTGTGCGGATCGCGCGGTGGCTCCGGATGCGCGAGGGCGAGCTGTACCTGCACGCCCGCGGCGCGGTAGTCGAGTTCGTTCGCGATATCCGGCGTGGCCCGGAACGTCTCGGTGCGGTAGGCCGGCGAGCCGTGCCCGACACCGGCCAGGCGCGGCGCGTCGGGGTCGACGCGCGAGACGCTGCGCGTCCACCCGCGTTCCGGATGCGCCGCATCCATCCGCCAGTGGTGGCCTTCGCGATCCATCTGATGGAACGCGCGGGCGTCGTCGATGGCACGCGCCACCGCCTCGCCCGACGCCGCCCCGACGACCGCGCCCGCCGCTCCGGCCACCCACGCGCCCGGGCCGGTACCCGCGCCGAGCGTCGCCGCCGTCTTCGCGCCAAGCACCGCGCCGCCCCACGCACCGAGGTGACGGCCGCCGAAGTGCAGCAACGCCGAGTCCGCACCCATGGCATTGGCGCCCGCATCCAGCGCTTCGACCTCTCGTGCCGTCGCGACGGTGTCCAGCGCGAGCCCCCAATGCCCTAGCGCGCCCAGCACCCGTCCGCCGGACATGGGAGCGCGACCCGCGGCGTGCGAGAACACGGCATCGCCCTGGGTCGGCGCATTCGTCGTCGCCAGGGGATAGAAGCGCACGTCGTCCGCGAACACGCCATCGCGAGTCATCCGCCGCCAGGCCTCCAGCGGCGACCGGTAATGCCCGTGTCCCTGACGCGACGCATGCCACTGCGTCCACCGGTGCCCGAGCTCCGCCACCTCGTCGAGCGGACGCCGGATCACGTCGTCCACGGGGCGCCCGAACAGCGTGTTCTTCGCCGCGTCGTAGCCATACCCGAGATCCACCATGCGACGGAACTCCGCCGCCGCGATCGGCCGGCCGCTGTACAGCGTCACCGCCTGGATCGCGGACCACTCCATCGCCTTGAACTGCGCCGCCGCATCCGCCGTGAACCGACGCGGATCGCCGACGATGTCCCGCACCGCGTAACCGTTGAACACCGTCGACGGACTCCGCAGCAGCGTCGGTAACTCGTGCCGCGCATACCCGCGCCCCGGATCCGCGCCATCGACGAAGCCGATGATGGGCAACCCGCTACGGATGGCGTTCTCCATGAAGGGAGCGCTGCCGTAGTTCCAGAGGGTGTCGATGAGGGCGTCGGTTGCGTCGCCGTAGGCTGGCTGGACACCGACGACGTGCAGAAAATCCTGCATCTTGTCGATGGCAACAGATATTTCCGGATCCTTGGATGCATCGATGACAAGGCGACCCCATGCTGTCTCACCGATCATGCCCGCGCGCCTTGCGGACCCCTTGACGTGCAACTGCGCCGCGTAGCTGTTTGCTTTGCCTTGTCTGTCGCGACCCGAGAATGCCACGTACCTCACCCCCGGTGGCAGCGATGCGGGGAAGAGGGCTAGCTTTCGTGATGCCAACCCGGCGAGACTCTCACCAGCCCGAGCACCTGAACCATCGTTCAGCGCGTAACAAATCAGCCGCTCCATTTTGGATTCGTCGATGATCGACCCGCCCTCGACGTTCGTCGCTGATTGGAAGGTGGTTCTAATCGCATCGGCATAGGTATTTTTCATAGCCGGCCCCGCATAGCCCCGTCCACGTATTCGCAAAGAAGGTATCCGTCCGTGGAAAGATCGAGACCAGTCGGCATGGGGACGTCGAACGCGGCTACAGCCTCTTCCTTTACGACGACTACGCACTCCCTTTTAGTCGTAGCATCACGCGCGCTTCCGTAAAGGAGGGCCAACCCCTCTGCGAGATGTCGGAAGTAATCGAACAGCTCCAGATCCGGAGCAATTTCCGCGCGGTGACAGCATGCTTGCTCGAGTTCGTGCTCGTCCAAGACGAATCTGAAACGGTAACCGGCCGCATCCTGGAACGATACGGATCCGGAAAAACCAAACAGCGCGACGACGTCCGTATCCCGCCGGACGTAAATCTCGAACAGCGTTGCCGACCCATCACCCCCAAGCGGCTCCGTACGACCGCGACTAAAGCTCACTCCCCTCTGCAAGTCATGCGCAGAGGAGTCGATCAGTACAAAGCTCATATCCGTTGATACTTCCATTTTTTCAGTGAAACCTCGAACCGAGAGACGCGCCTATCGCGACCTCGGCGTTTACCCACACATACGTCGTTGCCCACACGACCCGCACCGCAGAACTCTTGAGCTCCGTTAATGGACTGCGAAGCAACGTCGGCAACTCACGCTTCCCATCCCTTACTTAGACGTTCCCGGGTAACGTTGCGGCGCCGCGAACCCAGAGGCCGTCGTCGAGAGCACCGGAAGCGGAACGCGTCCGAATACCGACTAGCCATCTTGCACACCCCCGGCCTCATCCACGAATGTCGCCAACACGTAGCTGTCATCCAATAGCGGCACCCCCGTCGGCTCCGCCATACCAACCGCTACGAACGCATCCTTTCGCACCGCCACCGTGCACTCAGTTCCGGCCCTTCCTCCGCCACGGTTTCCGAGAGTGATCGCCACTCCTTCGCAGATGTACGTCAGGTATTCAAAGGGCGTCAGGTCGGGCGCCATCTCTTTCTTGATGTCCATCAGGAACTCCAGCTCAACCGGAGTCACGATGGCCTTGTGGCGATAGCCGAATGGCTGCTCGAAGGTTATCGATCCGTCGAGGACAAGCATCGTCACGAATGCCTCCCCGCGCCACACGTTGACCTGAAACTCCGTCCGATCGTTGCCCATGGGCTCGATGCGTCCGGGAGAGAACTCGATGTTGCGTTGCGGATCGTATGCCAATCCGCCCTTCAGAACGAAACCCATCTGTACTTCCTCACTTCATCCAATGAATGACCTGCAAAGGTCTCCGATGCTGCGACCTACCTTCCAGAGCGACCTATTGCGATGGATGCCGCTTGTGGACTGCAGGTTGTTTCCCGCCACCCCATTCCGCACGTTCGCCAAGAGCGTCGCATCCGATCGAATCCAGAGAGAGTGTCGACGAGGACACTGGAGGCGGGTCCGAGCGAAACGTCGTGCGGACCGCGTTCGAATTCCAATTAGTCACCTCGCACACTCCAGGCGTCGTCCGAGTACGCCGCCAACGTGTAGCTTCCCTCCGCTACAGGCATGTCCAGAGGCACTGCGATACCAGAGGTTGCGAACGCATCCTCCCGCACCGCAACGGTGCATTCCGTTTTAGTCCTTGCTCCGCCACGGTTTCCAAACGCAAGGGCCACACCCTCGCAGACGTGCATCAGGTATTTGAACGGTTCCAGATCGCGAGCTATGTCGTCCCGAAAATACATCGCATGCTCCAGTTCATCCGGCGTCACGACGACCCTGTAGCGATAACCGAACGACTCCTCGAAGGTGACCGATCCGGAAAAAGCGAGCAGCGTCACGAATGCGTCCTCACACCGCACGTGAACCTGAAGCTCCACCGACGTACGGTCATTGCCCATGGGCTCGATACGGCCAGGAACAAAGTCGATATTCCGTTGCGAGTCGTGCGCCGCTCGACCCTTCAAGATAAAACCCATCTATGTCTCCTCACTTCATCCGATCAACGGATCCATCGAACAGGCCCGTCAGTCCCACCACATACCGGGATTCGCGGCGCGTGCCAGCACGTAGCCGCCGGGCGGTTCGTCGTCGTGCGGTGCGGGCAGGCCGCAAAGGTCGAGGACGTCGCAGGTTACGGTGACGACGCATTCGGTCGCGTCGCGGTCGAGACCGGGCGCGCGATATGCGGCGGCGGTGCCGGTGGCGAGGTAGCGCAGGAACGCCGGTGCATCAAGGTCGGGCGCGACGATGTCTCGCGTCAGCAGGTTCGCGTGCAGGCTTTCGAGGTCGAGGCGATGGACGTGGCGGCGGATGGAACCCCTCGTCTCCGACACGTCGCATGCGAAGCCCCAGGCGGCGAGGGGCTGTCCGCGCCGGGTGACGTGGACTTCGATGCGGGTCGACGCGATGTCGCTCGTGGCGGGCACGACCCTCCCGCGGTGGACGAGGATGTCGCGCGCCGGGTCGTACGCGCGTCGCGGCATGGGAATGAAACTCATGCGATCTCCTTGCCTGGACGCGATGCCGCGCCCTTCCATGAATCACCGGCGCGCGCGCCCGGCGGGCCTCGCTACGCGTGCCCGTGTGCTCCCCACACCGGCATGGATGCGGAGACTACACGAGCGCCGCGAGGCGCGTATGAGAATGATCGCCCTTGCATTTTCCAGCGTTCAGCAAACTACGCCGTGACAGCGGTGGCGACTTTGGGCTGCGCGTCAGTCGACCTCGACGGGTACCGGCACGGTGTCCACCAGCCCGGCTTCGTACTCGCGCGCTTCCTCCAGCAGCCAGTCGCGCACCCGTGTCACGCCGGCGTGCGCCTCGGAGCGTTTCGGGTAGACGAGGTAATACGCTTCCGCGACGCGGAGGCGCTCCTTGCACAACACGGTCAGCGCGCCGCATTCGATCAGCGAGCGCGCCATGACCAGTCGGCCGAGGGCGACGCCGAGTCCTTCGAGCACCGCGCGTTGCAGATGTTCGGTGTTGTCGAAGCGCGCGACGTAGCGCGACGGCAACGGCATGCCGAACGCTTCGGCCCAGTCGTTCCAGCGGCCGGAGGGATCGCCGAGCAACGGCCACCCGTCGAGCGACGTCGTGGGCAGGCCGCCCATGCGGCGAACGAGCGACGGGCTCGCGATCGGGACGATGTATTCGTCGAACAGACGCTCGGCCTTCGTGCGCGGCCACGAGCCGAGGCCGTAACGGAACGCCACGTCGACATTCGGCTCGCGGTCGAAATCGACCACCGACACCGACGAGTGCAGGCTGAGTTCGATTTCAGGATGCTTGCCGACCAGGCGCGGCAGGCGAGGGACCAGCCAGCTCGATGCGACGGAAGGAAGCACGCTCAGCGTGACCGCGTCGTGGTGCCGTCCTTCGAAACGCCCCAGCGCGTGCTCGATGCCTTCGAAGTGATGCCCGATGGCTTCCAGCAGATGCGCGCCGTCCGCGGTCAGCGTGACCCCGCGCGGCCCGCGGTCGAAGAGCGTGCGGCCAAGTCGCTCCTCCAGGTTGCGGATCTGGTGGCTGAGCGCGCTGACGGTGAGGTTGAGCTGCTCCGCCGCGCGCGACAGCTTCCCCGTGCGGGCGACCAGGACGAACCCCTGAAGCAGACCGAGTGGCAGGCGGGACATGTGAATAATCCTCAAGGCCGGGTTGCAAACATATCGCTTTCTGCGCCCCCGCGGAAAGTGCACCCTTTAGCCCACGTTGAATCGCAGGCCCTTGCGACACGTCACCCGAGGGAGGTTGCCATGGCATCGATTTTCACCGGTCTTGCGTTCATGCACGGCCACATCGTCGATCGTGAACTGGTCCTTCGCCTTGGTCGCGACGAGGCCCCGCGCCCGCGCGAACGCTCGCCGCAGGCGGCGCCCCGCCCCGTCCAGGAACCGGCAGCCGTGGTGCCTTCGCGAACGGCCTGCGCCACCTGCTGACGGACACGCGGCCTGAACTTCGTTTGCGTCATGATGGATGTTTTCCACCCCATCGGAGATGACGCATGACCCTTCGACCACTTGGCCGTTCGCCGCTGAAGGTGGCTCCCCTCGCGTTCGGCGGCAACGTGTTCGGCTGGAGCGTCGACGAGGCCCGCTCGTTCGATCTGCTCGACGCGTTCGTCGACCACGGGTTCAACCTCATCGACACCGCCGACGTCTACGAAGCCTGGGTGCCCGGCAACGAAGGCGGTGAATCGGAAACCATCATCGGCAACTGGCTGGCGCGCAGCGGCAAGCGCGACAAGGTCGTGATCGCGACCAAGGTGGGCAAGTGGGCCAGGTATCCGGGTCTGTCGCCGGTGAACATCCATGAGGCCGTGGACGATTCGCTGCGTCGCCTGAAGACCGACTACATCGATCTCTACCAGTCGCACGAGGACGACCCGAAGGTACCGCTCGAAGAGACGCTCCGCGCGTTCGACGACCTGGTGAAGGCGGGCAAGGTGCGCGTCGTCGGCTCGTCCAACTATTCGGCGGAACGCCTGAGCGATGCGCTGAAGACGAGTCGTGAGAAGGACCTCGCGCGTTACGAGACCAACCAGCCCGAATACAACCTCATGGACCGCAAGGGCTTCGAGGACGGCCTGCAGAAGCTCTGCGTCGACGAGGACGTCGGCGTGATCAGCTACTACTCGCTCGCCAGCGGCTTCCTGAGCGGCAAGTACCGCGGCGAGGCCGATCTGGAAAAGAGTTCCGCGCGCGCGGCGAAGGTGAAGGCGTATCTCAACGAGCGCGGCTATCGCGTGCTGCGGGCCCTCGACGAGGTATCCGAAGCCCATGGCGCCACGCCTGCCCAGGTCGCCCTCGCCTGGGTGATGGCGCAGCCGGCGACCGCGGCGGCCATCGCCAGCGCGACGACGGTGGCGCAGCTGGACGAACTGGCGAAGGCGGCATCGCTGTCGCTCGGCGAGGCGGAGCTGGCGAAGCTGAAGGCGGCCGGGGACGAGTGATCCCCGCCGGTTCGTGGGAAGCGCGCCGGTGCACGACCGGGCGCTCGCGGCGAGCACCCTTCGCGCGCGAGCGCGCTTCCCACAGGCCGATACTCAGCGGGCGGCGTTCAGGGTATCGAGCGCGGCGTTGAGCGTCGGGCTCGGACGCATGGCCGCGCTGACCAGCGCCATGTCCGGGTGGTAGTAGCCCTTGATCTCGACCGGCTTGCCCTGCGCGGCGATGAGTTCCGCGTTGATCGTCGCTTCGTTCTCCGCGAGCGCCCTGGCCACGCCCGCGAACTTCGCCTTCAGCTCGGCGTCGTCGTCCTGCGCGGCGAGTGCTTCGGCCCAGTACAGCGCCAGGTAATAGTGGCTGCCGCGGTTGTCGATCTCGCCGACCTTGCGCGCGGGCGACTTGTTGCTGTCGAGGAAGCGGCCGTTCGCCTGGTCGAGCGTCTTCGCGAGCACACGCGCGTGGGCGTTGTCGTAGCGCTCGGCGAGGTGCTCAAGCGACGCGGCGAGCGCGAGGAACTCGCCCAGCGAATCCCAGCGCAGGTAACCCTCTTCCACGAACTGCTGCACGTGCTTCGGCGCGGAACCGCCGGCACCGGTTTCGAACAGACCGCCACCGGCCATCAGCGGCACGATGGAAAGCATCTTCGCCGAGGTGCCGAGTTCCATGATCGGGAACAGGTCGGTGAGGTAGTCGCGCAGCACGTTGCCGGTGACCGAGATCGTGTCCTCACCCTTGCGGATGCGATCGAGGGAGAACTTCGTCGCGTCGACCGGCGCCAGCACGCGGATGTCGAGGCCGCTGGTGTCGTGGTCCTTCAGGTAACGCTCGACCTTCGCGATCACCTGCGCGTCGTGCGCGCGCTTCGCGTCGAGCCAGAACACGGCCGGCGTCGACGACAGGCGCGCACGCTGCACCGCGAGCTTCACCCAGTCCTGGATCGGCGCGTCCTTGGTCTGGCACATGCGCCAGATGTCGCCCTGCTCCACCGCGTGCTCGAACACCACGGAACCGTCGTCGGCGAGCACGCGCACGGTGCCGTCGGCCGGGATCTGGAAGGTCTTGTCGTGCGAGCCGTATTCCTCGGCCTTCTGCGCCATCAGGCCGACGTTCGGCACGCTGCCCATCCTCGCGGGATCGAACGCGCCGTGCGCGATGCAGTCCTCGATCACGGCCTGGTACACGCCCGCGTACGAGCGATCGGGAATCACGGCCTTGGCATCCTGCAGCTTGCCTTCGGCGTTCCACATGCCGCCCGAGTCGCGAATCATCGCCGGCATCGAGGCGTCGACGATGACGTCGCTCGGCACGTGCAGGTTCGTGATGCCCTTGTCCGAATTGACCATCGCCAGCGCCGGGCGCTGCGCGTATTCCGCGGTGAGGTCGGCTTCGATGGCGGCACGCGTGTCCGCATCAAGCTTGCCCAGGCGCGCGTACAGATCGCCGATGCCGTTGTTGGCGTCGAAACCGACCTTCGCGAGCGCATCGGCGTGCTTCGCGAGCACGTCCTTGTAGAACTCGCGCACCACGATGCCGAACATGATGGGGTCGGAGACCTTCATCATCGTGGCCTTCAGGTGCAGCGAGAACAGCACGCCCTTCGCCTTCGCGTCGGCGATCTGCGCATCGATGAACGTCGCCAGCGCCTTGCGGCTCATCACCGCCGCGTCGACGATCTCGCCCGCCTTCACGGCGACCTTTTCCTTCAGCACCTTCGTGGCGCCGTCCTTGCCGGTGAACTCGATGCGCAGGCTGCCGGCCTTCTCGATCGTGGCGGACTTCTCGCTGCCGTAGAAATCGCCGCCGTCCATGTGCGCGACGTGCGACTTGGAATCGGACGACCACTTGCCCATGCGGTGCGGATGCTTGCGGGCGTAGTTCTTCACCGAGAGCGGAGCGCGACGGTCGGAGTTGCCTTCGCGCAGCACCGGGTTCACGGCGCTGCCCATCGCCTTGCCGTAGCGGGCGTTCGTTTCCTTCTCGGCGTCGGTCGCCGGGGCGTCGACGTAATCCGGAAGATCGTAGCCCTGCGACTGCAGTTCGGCGATCGCGGCTTTCATCTGCGGCACGGAGGCGCTGATGTTCGGCAGCTTGATGATGTTGGCTTCCGGCGTGGTGGCGAGCTCACCGAGTTCCGCCAGGTGGTCGCCGATCTTCTGGGCGTCGGTCAGGCGATCGGGGAACTGCGCGAGGATGCGGCCGGCGAGCGAGATGTCGCGCGTCTCCACGGCCACGCCCGCGGTACCCGCGAACGCTTCGACGATCGGCAGGAAGGAGGCGGTCGCGAGGAACGGCGCTTCGTCGGTGAGCGTGTAGATGATCTTGGGGGAGCTGGACATGATCGATCGAGCCTTATGCTTGAGTGGGCCAGGTCATGGAGCCGGCCGGCGCAGGCCTCGTGGGGCGCACCGGCGAGCGGAAACCCGCCCATTGTGGCGCGGAACGCGGCGGAGGGGGAAGCGAGCAGCCGGCACAGACCTTTTTCCGGTCCGGCACGAACCGGGACCGGCGCACGGCCTTTCGCCGATGCGATCGGCGATTCAGGCACGCGAAGCGCGCAGCGCGCGGCGCTCCTTGCGGCGCGCCTTGCGGGCCTTCCAGCGCTCGGAGAGGCAGGCGAAGATCACGTACAGGGCCGGCGTGGAGAGCAGCGTCAGGCTCTGCGAGATCACGAGCCCGCCGATCATGGCGATACCCAGCGGACGGCGCAGTTCCGAACCCTCGCCCAGGCCGATGGCCAGCGGGGCGGCGGCGAGGATGGCCACCATGGTGGTCATCATGATCGGCCGGAAGCGGACGAGGCACGCCTCGCGGATGGCCCCGCGGTAATCGAGGCCATGCTCGCGCTGCGCCACGAGGGCGAAGTCGATCATCATGATGGCGTTCTTCTTCACGATGCCGATCAGCAGCACCAGCGCGATCATCGCGATGACGGAAAGCTCCGTGTTCGTGATCACCAGCGCCGCGAGTGCACCCACGCCGGCGGCCGGCAGCGTCGAGAGGATCGTCACCGGATGGATCAGGCTCTCGTAGAGCATGCCCATCAGCAGGTAGACCGTGACGATCGCGGCGAGGATCAGCAGGGGCATGTCGCTCTGCGATTGCTGGAAGCGCCCGAAGTCGCTGCCGGCGTCGAGGCGGATGTCGCCTGGCAGGCGCATGCCGCTGATCGTTTTCTGGATGATCTCCATCGCCTCGCCCATGCTGACGTTCGGCGCGAGGTTGAAGCTGATGCCCATGCTCGTGTACTGGTCCTCGTGCACGATCTGGCTCGGCGCCAGCCCGGGCACCTGGCGGGTCACCGCGGTCATCGGCACCATCGCGCCGGAGCGCGAACGGATGTAGAGCTGGTTGAGCGATTCGGGCGTCGCCGCCATCTGCGGCAGCGCGTTGACGATCACCCGGTACTGATTGATGTCCGAGTAGATCGTGGACACGGCGCGCTGACCGAAGGCGTTGTAGAGCGCGCCGTCGATGTCGCCGACGGCGACGCCGAGACGGGCCGCGGTATCGCGATCGATGACGATGTTCTGGCGCAGGCCCTGCGCGTCGATGTCGCTGCCGACGTCGCGCAGCATGGGGTTCTTCTTCAGCGCGTCGACCAGCTTCGGCACCCACGCCTGTAGCTCGGCGAGGTCGTCGCCCTTGAGCGACACCGAGTACTGTCCGCCCTGCGTGTTGCCGCCGCCACCGCCGGTGGGAAGATCCTGGATCGGACGCAGGCGGAGGTTGAGGTCGGGATACTTGTTGGCTTTGGCCGACAGCCGGTCCAGCACTTCGAACGTCGTTTCCTTGCGTCCCTCGGCGCGCGTCTTCAGTTCGATGTTGAAGAAGCCGCTGGAGCCGGTGCGGCTGGTGCCGAGGCGCGAGCCGACGGCTTCCACCGCGGGATCGGCCAGCAGCATCTCTGTGAGGCGCGCCTGGCGCGTCTTCATCTCCCCGAACGACACCGTGGAGCTGGACGTCGCGCGCGCGCCGATCAGGCCGGTGTCCTGCGGCGGGAAGAAGCCGCCCTTGACCATGCCGAACAGCACGAATGTGACCGCGACGAGCACCAGCGGCGTGAGCGCCATGAGCAACGCGTGCCGCAGGGTCCAGTCGAGTGCGACGCGGTACAGGCCGAGCAGGCGCTCGTGACCGCGCTCCAGCGCGCGGCCGAGGCGCGACTCGGGCTTGTCGTCCTTGTGTGCGGTGAGGAAGTGCGCGCAGAGCGACGGCGTCAGCGTGAGCGACACGAGGGCAGACACGACGATCGCCGCGACCAGCGTCACCGTGAATTCCTTGAAGAACATGCCGATGATGCCCGGCGCCAGCAGCAGCGGCACGAACACGGCGATCAGCGAGCCGGTGATCGAGACGATGGTGAAGCCGATCTCCCGCGCGCCCAGGAGCGCGGCCTCGAAGCGGGGAATACCCTCGTCCATGTGCCGGATCACGTTCTCGATCACCACGATCGCGTCGTCGACGACGAAGCCGATGGCGATGACCAGCGCGAGCAGCGTGAGGTTGTTCAGTGTGTACCCGAACGCGTACATCACCATGAACGCGCCGGCGAGCGACATCGGCACCGCGAGACCCGCGATCAACGTCGGCGCCAGACGGCGCAGGAACAGCGCCATCGTCATGATCACCATGGCGAGGCTGATCAGGAGCGTGGCCTGCACCTCGTGCAGCGAGGCGCGGATGGTGGGCGTGCCGTCGAAAAACGAATGCAGCTGCACGCCGGCGGGCAGCCAGGTCTGCATCACGGGCATGAGCGTCTTGACCCGGTCGACCGTCTCGATGACGTTCGCGTCGGCCTTCTTGTAGACGTACATCAGGATGCCGGGCCGGCCGTTGAACCAGGCCGCCTGGTAGGCGTCCTGCTGACCGTCGTACACCTTGGCGATGTCGGAGAGGCGAATGGGCACGCCGTCCTTCACGCCGATGATGAGATCCGCGAACTCGGACGCCTTGTGCAGCGAGTCGGTGGCGGTGACGGCCATCGTCGTCTGGCCGTCGGTGAGGAAGCCCTGCGGCGAGGTCACGTTGGCGGCCGTCAGCGCGTTGCGCAGCTGGTCCGGCGACAGGCCCATCGAATTGAGGGCGCGGAGGTTCACGTCGACGCGGATCGCCGGCGTGGCGCTGCCGGCGATCTCCACGGTGGAGATGCCTTCCTGCTGACGCAGCCGCTGCGCGAGGATCGAATCCGCGATGTTGTAGAGGGTGGTGGGCGCCACCGAGTCCGACGTGAGGGCCAGCACGATGATCGGGTCGTCGTTCGGGTTGGCCTTCGTGTACGACGGCGCGCTGAGCAGGCCGCTGGGCAGGTCGGGCTGCGCGGCGTTGATCGCCGACTGCACGTCGCGCGCCGCGGCGTCGATGTTCACGCCATTCTGGAAGAACAGCAGCACGAACGTGCTGCCCTCCGAGCTGTTCGAACGCATCGACTCGACACCGGGCACCTGGCCCAGGTGGCGCTCCAGCGGCGCGGCGACCGTGGAGGCCATCGTGCTGGCGTCCGCGCCCGACTGCTGGGCCTGCACGAAGATCGCCGGGAACTGGATGTTCGGCAGCGCGGCCACGCCGAGCAGCGAGTAGCAGATGATGCCGATCACGAAAATGCCGATCGCCAGCAGCGACGTACCGATGGGGCGGCGGATGAACGGACCGGAGATATTCATCGAATGCGGGGACTTAGGTGAGCGCGGCGGCGCGCGGGCATCCCATCCCTAACGCGCCAGCCGGAAAAAGGTTTCGCCGGGCGGTGGGCCGCCCGGCGAATGAGGGTCGAGATGCGGTTGTGTAGCGGGGGCCCCATCAGCTCGCGACGTGGGGTTCGCCGCCGTGGGCCAGCGCGCGTCGTCGCTTGCGCTCGGCCAGCCAGTCGGAGAACCGTTCCATGTACAGATAGATCACCGGCGTGGTGTAGAGGGTGACCAGCTGGGAGAGCAGCAGGCCGCCGACGATCGAGACACCCAGCGGCTTGCGCAGCTCGGAACCGATGCCGTTGCCCAGCGCCAGCGGCAGCGCGCCGAGCAACGCGGCCGCCGTCGTCATCATGATCGGGCGGAAGCGCAGCAGGCAGGCGCGGCGGATCGCGTCGGTCGCGTTGAGGCCGGTGCGCTTCGCCTCGATGGCGAAGTCGATCATCATGATCGCGTTCTTCTTCACGATGCCGATCAGCAGCACGATACCGACGATGCCGTCCACCGACAGGCTCATGCCGCACATCAGCAGGGCCAGCAGCGCACCGACGCCGGCGGGCGGCAGCGTGGAGATGATCGTCAGCGGGTGGATGTAGCTCTCGTAGAGCACGCCCAGCACGATGTAGATCACGATGATGGACGCGAGCAGCAGAAGCACCTCGTCGCCGACCGACGACGAGAACTCCGCCGCCTTGCCGATGAACTGGCCGCGCACCTGCGGCGGGAAGGCGAGTTCCTTCTCCACTTCGTGGATGGCGTCCACCGCCGACGAGAGCGAGTACCCCGGCGCCAGGTTGAACGAGATGGTGACCGCGGGCAGCTGCTGCAGATGGCTGACGACCAGCGGCGCGCTCGTGACTTCCGCGCTGGCGAGCGCCGCGAGCGGGATCGTGCCGCCCGCGCCCACCTGGAAGCCGACGTTGCCGGTGTTGCCGATGCCCGCTGGCGTCGCCGAGTTGCTCGATGCGAGCTGGCCGAAGCTGGTGGCGTTCGAACCGGTCAGGGCGCCGTTGCCATTGCCGCGCACGGTGAGCTTGTTGAGCAGGTCGGTGCTGGTGCGGTATTCCGGCGACACCTCCAGCACGACGCGGTACTGGTTGAGCTGCGTGAAGATCGTCGAGATCTGCCGCTGGCCGTAGGCGTCGTAGAGGGTGTCGTCGATCGTCTGCACGGGCACGCCGAGACGGCTCGCGCTGTCGCGATCGATGGTGAGCTTGAGCGCGTTGCCCTTGTCGGCGAGGTTGCTGTCCACATCGGCGAGTTCGGGACGCTTGCGCAGCGCCGTCGTCATCTGCTGCGCGAACCCGGCCAGCTCCGCCGAGTTCACGTCGGACAGCGAGTACTGGTACTCGGTCGCGGACACCTGGCTGTCGAGCGTCACGTCCTGCACCGGCTTCAGGTACAGCGCGACGCCGGCGATGCCCGAGACCGCCTTCTGCAGTCGCGGCAGCACGTCGTCGAGACCGTCGCGGTCGCCGCGATCCTTCAACACCAGCGAGATCTGGCCCTGGTTGAGCGTGGGGTTCACCGAGCCGGCACCGATGAACGCGGCCACGCCGGACACGGCGGGATCCTTCGCGAGCGCATCCGCGACGGCCTTCGTGCGCAGCTCCATCTGCGGGAACGCGACGTTCTGGTCGGCCTGCACGACGGCGGTGATGAGGCCCGTGTCCTGCTCGGGCAGCAGGCCCTTCGGGATCACGATGTACAGCACCACGGTCAACGCGACCGTGAGGGCGGCCACGACCATGGTCAGCGGACGATGGTCGAGCACCCAGTCGAGGCTGCGGCCGTAGCCCTCGACGATGCGCGACCAGGTGGTGTGCTTGCCCGCCGCGGCGGCGTGCTCGTGGGCGTCTTCGGCGTCCGGGAGCTCATCGGCCTTCAGCAGGTACGCGCACATCATCGGGGTGAGCGTCAGCGAGACCAGCATCGAGATCGCCACGGCGATCGTCAGCACCCATGCGAACTCGTGGAAGAGACGGCCGGTGACGCCAGGCATCAGCAGCAGCGGCAGGAACACGGCGATCAGCGACACGGTCAGCGACAGGACCGTGAAGCCGATCTCCTTCGCGCCGACCTCGGCCGCCGTTTTGGCGTCCTGGCCCTGCTCGATGTAGCGGACGATGTTCTCGATCATCACGATCGCGTCGTCGACGACGAAACCCGTCGCGACCGCCAGCGCCATCAGCGAGAGGTTGTCGAGCGACATGCCCGCGAAGGCCATCACGCCGAAGGTACCCATCAGCGACAGCGGCACGGCCACGGACGGGATCACCGTCGCCCAGAGGCGGCGCAGGAAGACGAAGATCACCGCGACGACGAGGCAGATCGTCAGGATGAGCGTGAACTGGACGTCCTCGACCGACGCGCGGATCGTGATCGTGCGATCGGAGAAGACCTCCAGCTTCACGTCGGCCGGCAGCACCTTCTGCAGGTCCGGGATCGTCTGCCGGATCTGCTGCACCGTCTGCACGATGTTCGCGCCGGGCTGGCGGCGGATGTCGAGCAGCACGGCGGGCTTGCCGTTCGCCCACGCGGCGAGCTGGTCGTTCTCGACGCCGTCGATCACGTTCGCCACGTCGGACAGGCGCACGGGTGCGCCGTTCTTGTAGCTGATGATCGTGCCCTTGTACTCGGCGGCGTCGGCGAGCTGGTCGTTCGTGCCGATGCTGTAGGACTGCGTCTTGCCGTTAAGCGTGCCCTTCGGCGCGTTGACGTTGGCCTGGGTGAGCGCGCTGCGCACGTCCTCCATCGTCAGGCCGAGGTTCGCCAGCTGGGCCGGATTCACCTGGATGCGCACGGCGGGACGCACGTTGCCGGCGATGGACACGAGGCCCACGCCCTGCACCTGCGAGAGCTTCTGCGAGAGGATCGAATCGGCGAAGTTGTTGACGTCACGCAGCGAACGGGTGTCCGACGTGAGCATCAGCGTCATGATCGGCGCGTCGGCCGGATTGACGCGGTTGTACACCGGCGGGTACGGCAGGTTGTTGGGCAGCGTGCCGCGCGCCTGGTTGATCGCCGCCTGCACGTCCTGCGCCGCGATGTCGATGTCGCGGTCCATGTTGAACTGCAGGATGATCGTCGACAGGCCCGCCGACGAGTCGGAGCTCATCGAGGCGAGGCCCGAGATCTGGCCGAAGTTGCGCTCCAGCGGCGTGGTGATCAGCGCCGCCATCGTGCTTGCGCTGGCGCCCGGGTATTGCGTGGTGACGACCAGGCTCGGCGCGTCGATCTCCGGCAATGCCGAGACGGGCAACTGCCGGTAGCCGAGGATGCCGAGCAGGAGCACCGCCACCATCAGGAGCGAGGTGGCGATCGGCCGGCGAATGAAGAGTGTCGAGAAACCCACAGTCTGATCCTGGTGTCTGGACCTCGCGGTCCGTGGGCGGCGCGCCCGTCACCGGGCACGCCGCGCGCTGTCAGCCCCGGCGTCCGCCCTGGCGACCCTGGCCCTTCTTGGCCTTCTGCAGTTCTTCGGCCGTCGGCGCGGCGGGCACCTGGCCCGGCGCCAGCGGCTGCACCTTCGAGCCCGGCTTCAGGCGGAACTGGCCTTCCGTGACCACCTTCTCGCCGAGCTTCAGGCCCTTGCCGATCATCACGTGGCTGTCGCCCACCTCGCTGGCGGTCTCCACCGGCGTCATCTTGACCGTGTTGTCGCCCTGCACGAGGTAGACGTAATCGCCGTCCGGTCCGCGCTGCACCGCCTGCGCCGGCACCACGAGGCCGCCCTTGACGGTGCGCACCTGCAGGCGGGCATTCACGAACTGGCCCGGCCACAACTCGGTGTTCGCGTTGTCGAAGATCGCGCGCAGGCGGAACGTGCCGGTCGTGGTGTCGATGGTGTTGTCGATCACCTCGAGCTTGCCCGTCGAGACCACGTGCGAATCGATGCGGTCCAGCGCGTCGACGGTCAGCGGCGTGCCGACGTCCTCGCGGATCGACGTGCGGACGAGGTCGAGGTTCTTCTCGGGCAGGTTGAACGAAACGTAGATCGGGTGGACCTCGGTCAGCGTGACGATCGAATCGGTGGTGGACACGATGTTGCCCACGTCGACGGCGCGGATGCCGGCGAGACCGTCGATCGGCGCGACGACCTTGGTGAAGCCCAGCTGCACCTGCGAGGCGCGGATCGACGCCTGGTCGGCGACGACCGTGGCGTTGGCCTGGTCGAGCGTGTTCTTGAGGTTGTCCAGATCCTGCTTGGAGACGTACTGCTGGCCGCCCTTGCTGACGAGGTTCTGCGAACGCTCGAGGTTGTTCTTGGCGGTGGCCGCGAGGGCCTGGTCCTGGCGCAGCTTGGCCTGGGCCTGGTCGTACTGGGACTGGATGGTGCGCGGATCGATCTCGGCGATGACGTCGCCCGCCTTCACTTCCTGGCCTTCCTGGAAGTTCAGCTTCATGAGCTGGCCGCCCACCTGGGGACGCACCACGACCGAGTTACGCGCCTGGGCGGTACCGGTCGCCGTGAGGTACACCGGGACGTCCTGAGCGACGACCGGAACGACCGTGACCGGCACCGGCGGCTGGTCGGCCCCCTGACCGTCGCCATTCGCCTTGCCTCCCTGCGCGTTCGCGTCGCCATGGTTGCCCAGGCGGGGAACGACGAATATGCCGGCGATCACCAGAACCACGATGACGCCCAGCGCGATCTTCCAAAAACGCGACATGTAAAACTCCCAGATGAATAACCGGACGGGTTACCAGTTCCGACCGCGGCGCCTTGCACCACCCGGGGTTATACCCGGTTCCGGTGAACATTCGACGGCGCCAATATAGGTTTAGGGGAACGGCATTGAACAATGCCGGTTGACAGGGGTACAGCATGACTGACGGCATGTATCGGCGCATCCCGACCGCGGCCGTGACGGACTCCTGAATCGTCCGGAGGTTCCGCTATACTCGGGAAGTTCGACGCCGCGAAGCGGCCGGAAGGCAGCCGGATCCCGGGGAGGGGGCCGGCACACCCCAATCCAGTGGAGTCAATGCGTGAGCGGTTCTCCGAGCAAGTCCGACCAGAACTTCATGCGTCAGTTCTCGTGGCTGACCGCCGGCCTCAGCGTCCTGGCCGTCGTCCTGATGGTGATCGCCTATACCATCTACAGCAACATCCCCAAGGAACAGGATCCGGCGGTCGCGAAGCGCACCGAGGCCCGGATCGCCCCCGTCGGCGCCGTCTATGCCGGCGACACGGGCCGCGCGGCCATGCTCGCCGCGCAGGAAGCCGCCGCCAAGGCCGCTGCCTCGCAGGTCGCCTACGGCGGCAGCACCGACGGCAAGACGATCTACGACAACCTCTGCCACAGCTGCCACACCGCCGGCGTCGCCGGCGCGCCGAAGCTGGCGGACAAGAGTGCCTGGGGAAGCCGCATCGCCCAAGGCCTCGCCACCCTCACCAAGCACGCGATCGAGGGCTATACCGGCCCCGACGGCAACCACATGCCCGCCAAGGGCGGCAACCCGTCGCTGACCGACGAACAGGTCGGCAACACGGTCAAGTGGATGGTCGATCAGGCGAAGTAAGCGCGATGCGCTCCGCCGCCCACCCGGCGGCGAACCGGCGCAAGGCCGGAAAGAATTCGGCGAACGTCCCGCGCAACGCTTCGGCGTCCGCCAGCAGCACGGGCACACCGTCCGCCACGGGGTTCGCTCGCGACAGCCGTCGCGAGATGCCGGCGAAGGCGCCTTCGATCCGGTCGAGTCGCGCATAGCCTGCCGGCAGGTCATGCATGTCCATGTAGGCGAGGAATCGCTTGAGTCCATCCGGCAGGATGGCTTCCGCGGCGCGCAGCTCGGCGCGCAGGCCGTTCGAGAACACGTCGAGCGGCGTGTCGCTCCACGACGGGAAGTCGTTGGCGAGCAGGTGATCGAACCACACGTCGAGCAGGATGCCCGCGTAGCGGCGGAAGGGCGGCTGCATGCGCTCCCGGGCCGCGCGCACCGCGGGATGACTGTCGGTGAATACGTCGATCGCCCGGTGCAGGTAAATGCCGTCACGGACCCGCGCCGGCAGCGCGAGGTCGGGGGTGCCGTGGACGAAGTCGCCCATGACCCCGCCCAGCCGCAGGGCCGGGTCGTCACCCGCCAGCAGGGCGTGCGCCAGCACGTTCACGGGGTGGCCTGGCCGCGAGGACGGCGGGCAGCGGTTATCATGGCGGACATGAGCGATCTTCTACCGAGTGCGCCGGAACATTTCCCGGCCGAAACCCTGAGCTTCGCGCTCGCGGGTCCCGCAGGCAAGCTGGAATGCGAGGCGAAGCCGGCCGACGCCGACGTGTCCCGCGACGTGGTGGCCGTGATCTGCCACCCGCTGTCCACCGAGGGCGGCAGCATGCACAACAAGGTGGTGACGATGGTGGAGCGCGCGCTGCGCGAGTCCGGCGCGGACACCGTCGTGTTCAATTTCCGCAGCGTCGGCCGCTCCGAGGGCGAATTCGACCACGGCAATGGCGAAGGCGAGGATCTCGCCACCGTCGTGGCCTGGGCCCGCAAGGCCCGACCGGGCGCCGCCCTCTGGCTCGCCGGGTTCTCGTTCGGCAGCTACGTCACGCTGCGCAACGCCGTTCGCCTGGACGCCCGCGCGCTGATCAGCATCGCGCCGCCGGCCGCTGGCCGCGGCTGGGATTTCGGTCCCATCGACCTGCCCCGCGTGCCCTGGCTGGTCGTGATGGGCGACGCCGACGAGATCGTGGAGCCGCAAGCGGTGTACGACTGGGTCGAGAGCATTCCCGAGGACCAGCGCCCGCAGCTCGTGAAGATGGAAGACACCAGCCATTTCTTCCACCGTCGGCTGATGGACCTGCGTGGCGCCATCAAGCACGCGGTGAAGGACTGGCCGCCGGAGCCGCGCCAGGCATGAACTGCACGGAATCGACGCCCGGCGAACGCTACCGGGACGGCATCGCGGGCCATCGCTGGGAATCGGATCCCGCGCAGCTGCCCGTGATCGCCGAGTTCGACCGCCTGCACGCGGCGCTCTGCGCGCCCGAGCCCTCGGGCGGCGGCCTGTTCGGGCGCCTACGCAGCATGCTCGGCAACGAGCCGCGGCAGCCCGTGCCGGGACTCTACCTCTGGGGCAGCGTCGGACGCGGTAAGACCTTCCTTATGGACCTCTTCGTGTCCAGCCTCGCGCCCGGTCTCGCCCTGCGCCGACACTTCCACCGCTTCATGCTCGAGGTGCACGCGACGCTGCGCGAACTCGGCGAGCGGCAGAGCCCGCTGGACGAGGTCGCCGCGCGTCTCGCGGCCAAGCACCGCGTGCTGTGCCTCGACGAGTTCCTGGTGTCGGACATCGGCGACGCGATGATCCTCGCGGGCCTGCTCGACGGCCTGTTCGCACGCGGCGTGACCCTCGTCACCACGTCCAACACCCCGCCGAAGGGCCTCTACAAGGACGGCCTGCAACGCGCCCGCTTCCTGCCCGCCATCGCGGCGATCGAGCGCCATTGCGTGGTGCACGAGATGGTCTCGCCCCGCGACTGGCGCCTGCGCGCGCTGAGCCAGGCGTCCGTGTTCCTCGTCCCGCCCGGCCAGGAAGCCGAACGTTCGCTGGCGAAGATCTTCGCCGGCCAGGCGGAGGGCGACGTGACGGACGGCGGGTCGATCGCGGTGAACGGTCGCGACATCGCCGTGCGCAAACGCGCCGAGGGCATCCTCTGGTTCGATTTCAGCGCTCTGTGCGAGGGGCCACGCGCGGTCGCCGACTACATCGAACTGGCGAAGGGCTACCCTGCCGTCATCGTCTCCAACGTCCCGCAGTTCACCATCTACACGGAGAACGAAGCCAAGCGCTTCGTCCTCATGGTCGACGAGTTCTACGACCGTCACGTCAAGCTGATCCTCTCCGCCGCCGCGCCGATCACCGAACTGTACGATGGTGCGAAGCTGCGCGCCGAATTCGGTCGCACGGAATCGCGACTGATCGAAATGCAGAGCGAGGACTACCTTGGGCGTGACCATAAACCCTGACACGGCACGGACGGAACCGGCTGTGCGGCCGGGTCCGTCGTCGTCCATGCTTGATAGGCGGGTCACCCGCGCCACTGACGAGGTACGCCATGGAACATTGCGAGCTGGTTCCCGGCCGCGGCATCCGCCGAGGCAACATTGACATCTTCTTCGGCATGCCGCGGAAGAAACTGCGCGACGCGCTCGGCTGGAAGTCCTCCGGCGAGAACATCTGGGACGACGAGGACGAATACAGCGACGAAGCGGGCCACGAATGGCTGCGCCTGCGCTTCCTCGACGACAAGCTGTGCGATGTCGAGGTGCTGCACGGCCGCCTGATGCACGAAGGCATCGAGCTGCGCGACACCACCATGTCCGCGCTGCGGGCGGCGCTGAAGCAGGGCGGCATGGCGCTCGAGAAAACCGAATGGCTCTCCGAAGGCCATGACTGCGTCGACCTGCAGATCGTCGTCGCGTCGAAGGAAGACACCGGCGACGTCGGCGATGAGATCGACTGGGTCATCACCAGCTGCGATTTCCGCGTCGAATGACGCCGCGTCACGCCATCGTCGCGCGGCGAACCGTCCGGGCGGCGGTCGTGCTGGCGATGGCGACGCTGGCCGGCTGCGCCAGCGCGCCGCGCGTGGCGCCGCAGCGCAGCCCGATCGCGCACTGGACGCCCTCGCCCAACTACAACGCGCGCAAGGCGCAGATCATCGTGCTGCACCACACCTCGATCGGCAACGCGACCGAGGCCTTGCGGGTGCTGAGCACGCGCAACAGCGAAGGCCAGGTCAGCGCGCATTACCTCGTCGAGTCCGACGGCCGCATCGACCAGCTCGTGGACGACGGCGATCGTGCATGGCACGCCGGCGCGTCCCGCTGGGGCGACATGACGGACCTCAACTCCTCGTCGATCGGCATCGAGATCGACAATGACGGCGAATCGCCCTTCACCGACGCGCAGATCCAGGCGCTGATCCGCCTGCTCGCGGATCTCACCTCGCGACTCGGCATTCCGCGGCAGGCCGTCGTCGGCCACGGCGACATCGCCCCGGGCCGCAAGACCGATCCGAGCGCGCAGTTCCCGTGGGCCACGCTGGCCCGCTATGGTTTCGGCCTCTGGCCGGATGCCGTGCTCGTGCCCGCACCGCCGGGTTTCGACAGCCTGGCGGCGCTGCGCCTCGTGGGCTACGACGTCTCGACGCCACGCACCGCCATCGCGGCGTTCCATCGCCATTACCGCGCGATGGAGACCGACACGCTCGACGCCACGGACGCCGCGATCCTCTACTCGCTGCAACGCAAGCTGATGGCGCCGCGTCAGTAGGCGAACGACGCGAACGCGGCGATCGTGCGTTCGATCGCCGCGTCGTCCACGTCCAGGTGCGTCACGAGGCGGATCGACGGCAGATAGCCGATGCTGAGGCGAATGCCCTGCTCCGCCATATGCGCGGCGAGGTCCTTCAGCCTCGCCGCCGGCACGTCGACGAACACCATGTTGGTGTGGCACCCCTTCACGTCGAGACCCTCGATCGCGCGCAGGCCATCGGCGAGACGCGCGGCACGCGCGTGATCGTCGGCCAGCCGCTCGACATGATGGTCCAGCGCGTGCATCGCCGCCGCGGCGAGCATGCCCGCCTGGCGCCAGCCGCCACCGGTCACCTTGCGCCACCGGCGCGCGCGGTGGATGAGTTCGCGGCTGCCGAGCAGCACCGAACCGACGGGTGCGCCGAGGCCTTTCGACAGGCATACCGACACGCTGTCGAAACCTTCCACGACGTCGCGCGCCGGGCGACCGTACGCGATCGCCGCGTTGTAGAGGCGCGCCCCGTCGAGATGGAAACCGAGCCCGCGCCGCGTGGCGAGCTCGCGCGCCTGCGCCAGGTAGCCGAACGGCAGCGCGCGGCCGTGCCACGTGTTCTCCAGCGCGATCAGTCGCGTGCGCGCGAAGTGCGGATCGTCCGGCTTGATCGCCGCTTCGATACGGTCGAGCGGCAGCGTGCCGTCCGCGTCCTGGGGGATCGGCTGGGGCTGGATGGAACCCAGCACCGCGGCGCCACCGCCTTCGAAGCGATAGGTATGCGCGTCGGCGCCGACGATGTATTCGTCGCCGCGCTCGCAATGGCTCATCAGGGCGAGCAGGTTGCTCTGCGTGCCCGTGGGCACGAACAGCGCGGCGGCGAAGCCGAGCTCGCCGGCGAGCCGCTCCTGCAGCGCGTTGACCGTGGGATCCTCGCCGTACACGTCGTCGCCGACCGGCGCGCGCAGCATCGCCTCGCGCATGGCGTCGGTGGGCTGGGTGACGGTGTCGCTGCGCAGGTCGACGATTCGCATGGTCCGGGCTTCGATGGGGATGACCGGACGATGGTACGTGATGGCGTTCACGAATCCATGGCCTGGCTCGCGGCATGCTGCCGCGCATGATCACGATCGTCATGGGTGTCTCCGGCAGCGGCAAGAGCACGATCGGCGAGGCCCTCGCCACGCGGCTCGGCCAGGATTTCGTCGACGGCGACGATCTGCATCCGTCCGCGAACCGCGAGAAGATGGCACGCGGCGTGCCGCTCGACGATGCGGACCGCCAGCCGTGGCTGGAGGCGATCGTGGCGACCATGGACGCTTACCGGGCCCGCGGCGCATCGCTCGTGCTGGCCTGTTCGGCGCTGAAGCGCCGCTATCGCGATTTCCTGCGCTCGGGCCACGACGACGTCGCGTTCGTCTATCTGCACGGAACGCGGGAGCTGCTGGCGGAACGCCTGCGGGCACGGTCCGGGCATTTCTTCGACCCTGCCCTGCTCGACAGCCAGCTGGCGACGCTCGAGCCGCCGGGCGACGACGAAGCGCTGGCGGTCGCGATCGGCCCGGCGCCTGCGGAGGTCGTCGAGTGCATCATCCGGGCCGGCTGCCGCGAGGCCTCCTGACGCAGGAGCGGACCTGGACGCGACCGCTCTTCGCGTCGAGCCAACAGGGCCTGTGACGCCTCGCGAAACGATGTCGCGGCCGGGGCCGCTCCCACGGACCTTGCGGAGCGGCCCCAGGCGCGCGGTTTCCGTGTTCTCATAGGCGCTCCCCGAATCCGAGAACGCCCATGCAAGCCCCCGCCGAAGCGGCGCTGGATGGCCCCCGCGCGGACACGACCGTCTACGGCGTGATCTTCGCGATCAGTTTCTGCCATCTGCTCAACGACATGATGCAATCGCTGCTGCCGGCGATCTATCCGGGACTCAAGTCCGAGTTCTCGCTCGACTTCGGGCAGATCGGCCTGATCACGCTCACCTGGCAGATCACCGCGTCGATCCTGCAGCCGATGGTGGGCCTCTATGCCGACCGACGCCCGACGCCGCTCGCCCTGCCCGTCGGCACGTTGTTTTCGCTGGCCGGGCTGCTGGTGCTTTCGCAGGCGCATGCGTATCCGCTCCTGCTTGCCGGAGCGGCGTTGCTGGGCGTGGGTTCGTCGGTGTTCCATCCGGAATCGTCGCGTGTCGCGCGCATGGCCGCCGGCCGGCGCCATGGCCTCGCGCAGTCGCTGTTCCAGGTGGGTGGCAACGCCGGCCAGGCACTCGGCCCGCTCGCCGCGGCGCTGGTGGTGGTCCGCTGGGGCCAGTCGAGTCTCGCGTTCTTCGCGTTGCTCGCGCTTCTTTCCGCCGCCATCCTCTGGAACGTCGGCCAGTGGTACCGGCACTACGGGCTGCCGCGGCTGGCCCGCGGCGGCGCGAAGCATGGCGACGCCGCACCCGTTAGCCGCCGCGCGCGTCGCGGGATCGCGGTGCTTCTCGCGCTGATCTTCTCCAAGTACGTGTACCTCGCCAGCCTCACCAGCTACTTCACGCTCTTCCTCATCCATCGCTTCGGCGTGTCGGTCGAAAGCGCGCAGTACCACCTGTTCGCGTTCCTCGCCGCCGTCGCGGTAGGCACGATGCTCGGCGGGCCGCTGGGCGATCGCATCGGCCGCAAGCGCGTGATCTGGTTCTCGATCCTCGGCACCTTGCCCTTCACGCTGCTGCTGCCCTACGCGAGCCTGTTCTGGACGGGCCCGCTCACCGTGGCGATCGGGCTCATCCTGGCGTCGGCGTTTCCCGCGATCGTGGTGTTCGCGCAGGAGCTGGTCCCGGGCAAGGTCGGCATGATCTCGGGGCTGTTCTACGGTTTCTCGTTCGGCATGGGCGGCATCGGCGCCGCCGTGCTCGGCGAACTCGCCGACCACATCGGTATCGAGGCCGTGTACGGCATCTGCGCGTTCCTGCCGTTGATCGGGCTGCTCACGGCGTTCCTGCCGGACGCGGCGAAGGACTGACCGGCGCGGTTCCCTTCGGCAGCGCATAGGCGATGACCCAGTCGCCCTGCTTCGTGCCCAGCGAGCCATGGCCGCCCGCGGTCACGAGCAGGTACTGACGACCCGATGCATCCGCGTAGGTCATCGGTGTCGCCTGGCCGCCCGCGGGCAAGCGCGCCTGCCACAGCTTCCGTCCGGTTCTCACGTCGTAGCCGCGCACGTAGTAGTCCAGCGTGCCGGTAAGGAAGGTCACGCCACCCGCGGTGGTCACCATGCCGCCGAGGCTCGGGACACCGAGCGGCATCGGAATGGGCAACGGCGCGCTGTCGACGATGGTGCCGTTCTTGTGCCGCCACGCCATGGTGCCGGTGCGCAGATCCACGCCCGCGACATAACCCCACGGCG
This sequence comes from Luteibacter sp. UNC138MFCol5.1, assembly GCF_900110505.1. Classification (GTDB taxonomy): domain Bacteria; phylum Pseudomonadota; class Gammaproteobacteria; order Xanthomonadales; family Rhodanobacteraceae; genus Luteibacter. The sequence goes on along the minus strand of NZ_FODZ01000001.1, from coordinate 612,452 downwards.
GTGCCTGGCACGGGATGCCCAATGGCGAGAGGAACGCGGAAAGTTCGATGCCATAGGGGATGCCCTTCGCGAGCTTCACGCCTTCCGTTTCGCTCTTCGCGGGGCCGACTTCCATCTTCTCGAGTTTTTCCTTCGGGATCAGCCGCGACTGGAAAGCCATGTAGCTTGGATTGATGAGCATCAGCTGGCGTGCCGGATCGACCGAGATACCACCCCAGTCGAACACGCCGAAGTTGCCGGGGAACACGAGCGAGCCCTGCTCCGACGGCGGCGTGAACATGCCTTCGTAGCGCAGCGAACGGAAGCGCACGCGACACCACAGCTGGTCCAGCGGCGTCGTGCCCCACATGTCGCGTTCGCGCAGGTCGGGCGGCGCGAAGTTCAGGTCCGACATCGGCTGCGTGGGCGACGTATGATCCCCGGGCACGGCACCCTGCGGCCGCGGCACTTCGCGTATGGGAACGATGGGCGTGCCGTCGCGGCGATCCAGCACGTACACGCTGCCCTGCTTCGTCGACGCGAGCAGCGCCGGCCTCACCCCGTCGGCGGTCTGCAGGTCCATCAGCGTCGGCTGCCCTCCGATGTCCATGTCCCAGAGATCGTGGTGGGTGAACTGATAGTTCCAGCGCACCTTTCCGGTCGCGACGTCGAGCGCCACGATGCCCGCGCCGTAGGTTTCGGAAGTCGGCGTTCGCCCGGCCGCGAACTGGTCGGGCGTCTGGTTGCCCATCGGCAGGTAGACGATGCCGAGCCCTTCATCCACGCTGAAGAGCGACCACACGTTCGGGGAGTTGCGCGTGTACGTTTCGCCTGGCGCGATCGGCGCCGTCGCCTCGGGGTTGCCCGGATCCCAGTTCCACACCAGATGGCCGTCGTGCACGTCGAACGCGCGGATCACGCCGGACGGCTCGTTCGTGGATTCGTTGTCGGTGACGTGGCCGCCGATGATCACGAGGTCCTTCGTCACCGCCGGTGGCGACGTCGAGTAGTAGCCGCCGGGCGTGAAAGGACCGATGTTCGCGCGCAGGTCGACGCTGCCGGCGTTGCCGAAGTCCGGGCAGGGTTTGCCGGAGTCCCCATCGAGCGCGATGAGTCGCGCGTCCGCCGTCGGCAGGAACAGCCGACGCGAGCAGGTCGCCTGGGGTGCCGCGGTCCCGTACTTCGCGTCGTCGTGATACGACACGCCACGGCAGGTCATGTGTTCCCAATGCTTGAAGCCGACCGGGCTGCGTATTTGCGGATCGAACCGCCAGCGCGTCGCGCCCGTGGCCGCGTCGACCGCGATCACCCGGCTGTGCGGCGTGCACAGGTAGACGGTGTCGCCGATCTTCAGCGGCGTGTTTTCCGACGTGGTTTCGGTCGGATCGTCAGGGCCCGGCGTGTCGCCGGTCTGGATCTTCCAGGCCACCTCGAGCCGCGAGACGTTCTCAGGGGTGATCTGCGTCAGCGGCGAGTAGCGCTGGCCGAACGGCGAGCCGCCGTAGTCGGTCCAGTCGGCATCCGGACGCATCGCGGCATCCGCGCTCTCGCCGGCGACCCGCGCCATCGGCAACTCGCCGGCCAGGTCGTGGTCACCATGGACCGCCCCGGCGATGCCGACGGCGGCGACCACCAGAAGCCCGACGAGCAGGACGGCGGATCCAGTCCGGCGCGACGCGCCGGACGCGTCGCCCAGACCCCGCCGCACCCAGGGAAGGAGCAGCCACAAGCCAAGCACGAACCACACGTCGAGGCGTGGCAGAAGCTGCCAGAAGTCCCAGCGCACTTCCCAGACCGACCAGGCGGCCGTCGCGACGAGGAGGACACCGTAGGTCGGCAGCGCGAGGCGCGACCGGAACGCGACGAGCAGGGCGACGAGCAGGGTCCACGCGCCCGCCACCGCGTAATAGGGCGAGCCACCAAGACCGACGAGGCGAATGCCGCCGATCAGCACCGCGGCGCCCAGCACCGCGAAAACGACCGTCGTGACGATGATCGCGGGGTGGAACCGCCTCGCTGCACTCACCTGGGTTGCTCCTGCCGACACCGGATGCCTTACGTTGCACCAGGCGATGAGGCCGGCGCGTGAATCCCGGGTGGAGGGCTGTGCATCTTTCGCATCGCACTTCCCCGGCTAGGGCGCTGCCGTCCGCGCGAGTTCCGCCACCATCGCCTCACGCATCAGGTACTTCTGTACCTTGCCCGTCACGGTCATGGGAAAGGCGTCGACGAACCGTACGTAGTGCGGCACCTTGAAGTACGCGAGGTGCCGACGGCAGTAATCCTGCACCGAGGCGACCGTCAGTCGCGCGCCGTCGCGCATGCGGATCCACGCGCAGACCTGCTCGCCGAACTTCGCGTCGGGCACGCCGAAGACCTGCACGTCCTGAATGTCGGGGTGTCCGTAGAGGAACTCCTCGATTTCGCGTGGATATATGTTCTCGCCGCCACGGATGATCATGTCCTTCAGGCGCCCGACGATGCTGCAGTAGCCGTCGTCGTCGAGCACGGCCAGGTCGCCGGTGTGCATCCAGCGCGCGTCGTCCAGCGCGCGTCGCGTGTTCTCGTCGTCGTTCCAGTAACCGCGCATCACGGAATAGCCGCGCGTCAGCAGCTCTCCGGGCGTGCCGCGCGGAACGACGCGACCCGCCTCGTCCACGATCTTCACTTCCACATGCGGATGGACGCGGCCGACCGTCGATACGCGCAGGTCCAGCGGGTCGTCCGTCACCGTCTGGAAGCTGACGGGGCTGGTTTCCGTCATGCCGTAGGCGATGGTCACGTCCGCCATGTGCATGTCGCGGACCACCCGGCGCATCACTTCGATCGGGCATGGCGAACCCGCCATGATCCCGGTGCGCAGGCTCGTGAGGTCGAACTCGCGGAAGCGGGGATGTTCCAGTTCGGCGATGAACATCGTCGGCACGCCGTGGAGGGCGGTGCAGCGTTCCTCGGCGACGGTTTCGAGCGTCGCGAGCACGTCGAAACCTTCTCCCGGGATCACCATGCAGGCGCCGTGCGTCACGCAGGCGAGATTGCCCAGCACCATGCCGAAGCAGTGATAGAACGGCACGGGAATGCACAGGCGGTCTTCCTCGGTGAGGCGCATCGCTTCGCCGATGAAGAAGCCGTTGTTGACGATGTTGTGGTGCGTGAGCGTTGCCCCCTTCGGCGCGCCCGTCGTGCCCGAGGTGAACTGGATGTTGACCGGGTCGTCGAACGACAGCGCCGCCTCCACGGCCAGCCGCTCACGCGCCGCCGCGTCCGCTGCGATGTCCTGCCAGCGCAGCGTGCCGGGCGCGGCCTCGTCGTCGAGCAGGATCACGTGGCGCAGGTCGGGCAGAGCGGCGGCGCGCCAGCGGCCCGCCGGTGCGGTCGCCAGTTCGGGCGCGAGGCCGAGCAGGATCTCCAGGTAATGCGACGTCTTGAAGTTGCGCGGAAGGATCAGTGTGCGACAGGCGACCTTGTTGAGCGAATACGCCAGCTCGTGCGAGCGATAGGCGGGATTGATGTTGACGAGGATGAGGCCGGCCTTGGGCGCGGCGAACTGCGCGACGACCCACTCGGCGCGGTTCGGCGCCCAGATGCCCACCCGGTCGCCTGGCTCGAGGCCCAGCGCGAGCAGCCCGGCGGCGACCCGCTCCACCTCCTCCGCGAACCGCGCGTAAGTCCAGCGAATGCCCTGGGCGCGCACGACGAGTGCGGGGCGTTCAGGCCAGCGGGCGACGATGCGGTCGAGAAGCGCGCCGACGGTTTCGCCCAGGAGGGGCGTATCGCTCGCGCCGTGGACGTAGCTCGGAGGGTGGAGCATCCTGGGTTCCTTCTTCAGATCATGAGCCGGCGTGGTCGATCGTAACGGCGCGCGATCAACGCGAGGCGAGGTGATGCCTGCCCGCGCCGACGACGCGATCCGGCGCCCCGGGCAGCACGATGGTAGCCTCGGTGCCGACCGGTACCACGACATCCGCCTCCACCTTGCCGCGCGTCTTGCGCCACGCGACCGATGCCTCGCCATGCGGCGTCATCACGCTGGCCGAGGCGTGGTCGAGGAATGCCGTCAACTGCGGCCGCACTTCGAAACGGCGCCAGCCCGGTTCGAGCGGACGCAGGCCGGCGACGTCGCCGTAGAGCCAGTCGTCGATCGTGCCGAGGAAGTAATGGCCGCGCGAGCGCGAGGCGAGCTTCCAGTGTTCCCAGAGGCTCGTCGCGCCGTTCGCTCGCCAGAATCCCCAGCTCGGGAACGTCACCTGCGTGGCGATCGCCCATGCTTCGTCCTGGTGTCCGGTGGCGGTGAGCACCGGAAGGATGACCTTCGTCGCGAGCGCACCGGTGCTGAGGTGGTCGCCGCGCGCTCTCGCATCGGCGGCGACGCCATCGGCCACCCGCGCCCGCAGATCGTCGGGCACGAGACCGAACGCCAGCGCGAGCAGGTTGTGCGCCTGCCGATAACCATCGTCGCCCTCACCCCGGTAGCGCGCGGCCTCGCGATCGAGGAAGCGCGCGTTGAACGCGTCACGCACGCGCGCCGCCTTCGCGTCGAACGCGCGGGCCCCGGCTTCGTTGCCGGTGAGCCTCAGCATCGCGGCGGTCGTCTTTTCCATGCCGTAGAGATAGGCCGTGGCGGCGATCCGCTTGTCTTCCGGCGCGTTGCCGCCGCCCGGATCGCTCTCCGGACTGACCCAGTCGCCGAGGTCGGTATCCGCGATGCCGCCCGGCGAACGCGCATCCTCCAGCGCCACATAGCGTGCGATGCCGTCGATGTGCTCGTCGATCGGCCGACGATCGCCCGCGAACATCCACAAGGACCACGGCACGAACACATAGGCCGAGTGCCAGGTCGGTGCCCGGCCCGTGCCCCAGCCCGGGTTCGGTGCGATGAGCAGCGGCGCCCCTTCGGCGTTGCGCGTGTCCGCGATGTCGCGCACCCATTTCGCGAGCAGACGATCGGCGTCGACGTTGCGCAGGAACATGTCCGCCGCGAGCATGCCGTCGCCGGTCCAGCCGTTCTTCTCGTACATCGGTGTATCTGTCGGGATGCCGTGGAGGTTGTTCAGCATCGTGTCGACGGTGGCGCGATGGATCCAGTTCAGCAGCGCGTTCGAGCTGTCGAAGCGCCCGGTGATCGCGACGTCGGTGTGGACCACCTGCGCCGTGATGGCCTCAGGCCGTGGCTTGCCTCCCGGCCAGCCTTCGAGTTGCACGTAGCGGAAGCCCTTGTACGAGAACTTCGGATGCCAGCGCAGAGGGCCGCCAGCGAGCGTGATCCGGTCCGTCTGGAAGTCGCCTTTCACGTAGTGGTGTTCGTCACGCCATTGCACGGTGCCGTCGGGCGCGAGCGTCTCCCCGTAATGCGCGACGACCGTCGTGCCCGCCGGACCACTCAGGTCGAACGTCGCCCATCCCGCGATGACGCGCGGGAAAGCGACGACGTAGGTTCCGGGCACGGGCTCCGTGACCTCGCTCGCTTTCAGCGTCTCGATCACGCGGATCGGTTGCTCGGTCTGCGCGACGAGGCGTCCCGCGGGCGCGGGTAGCGCGGCGGCAGCCGACCATCGCGCTGGCGTAGCGGCGCGCGCATCGTACGTTTCGCCGCCGTAGAGGTCGTCCAGGCGCGTCGGACCGTCCGCCACCTGCCAGCTTTCGTCCGTGACGACGTCTTCGCTGCGGCCGTCCTCGTAACGCACCCGAAGCAACGCGCGGATCCTCGGCTTGCCGTGCCAGGGCGCCTTCTCCCAATGCCACACGTTGACGTTGGTCAGGCCGTAGAAGCCCCGCCCGAGCTCCGCGGTGAGGGTGTGGTCGCCGGGCGCGAGGGACACATCGTGCGCGACCACCTCGACACGCTTCCCATAGTCGGTGAACCCCGGCGACAGCACGGCGTCGCTGACGGGCTGGCCGTCGATCGCGACGTCCGCGTAGCCGCCGGCGGCGACGTACAGCGTCGCGCGCTCGACCACGCCGTCGATCGCGAACGGCTTTCGCAGCAGCGGCGCGGGCAATGTGTCGGCGGGCTTGCCGATCCATCGCGCGCCGCGCCAGCCCGGCTCGTCCAGCGCCGTGTCGAAATACGACGACGCCTCGGCCTTACCGTGGTTCGTGCGGACCGCGACTCGCCATGTATAGCGTGTGCCTGGTTTCAGCATGGGTCCCGCATACGCGATGTCGAACGATCGGGGATCGTCGACCTCGCCGCTATCCCATACGATGCCGCCCCCGGCCGATACCACGATGCGATAGCCCAGCTGCACGGTGCCGTTCCGGTGGTCGCGCACGACCCACGAGAAGCGCGGTGCGGAGACATCGACGTAACCGGGGGTGTCGCTGCGCTCGACGCGTGGCAGGGACAGCGTGACCGCCGCGGTGGCGAGGGGCGACAGGACGAGCAGTGCGCCAGCGAGGGCGACATGGCGTTTGCGCAAGGCGGGGGCCTTTTTTCATCTTCGGTCGTCGTCGAGCATAACGCGGCGGCGTGGCCGTCCATACATCCATCTAACGCGCGACGCGGTATCCCATCCGCACCTTCGACCATGGAGCACGCCATGAAGACGCTGATCGCCGGGATCGCCCTCGCCTCCGCCTGCGCCGCCCTGCCCGCGACCGCCGGGCAACTCGATAGCCTCAAGGGGATGATGGGTGGAGGCGGCTCGCTGACCTCGGCCAGCAAGGGCAACGCCGCCGGCATCCTGCAGTACTGCGTGACGAACAATTACCTGGGCGGCGACAGCGGCGCGTCGGGCATCAAGGACCAGTTGCTCGGCAAGCTGGGCACTCACGCCGGGAGCGACGGTGCCGACGGCATTCCCACCGGCGACGTGCAGAACCGCAGCGCGCCCAAGCCCACCGAGGGCAGCTCCGCGGCGGCGCCTACCCAGGACAAGGGGTATCTCGACGGCGCGAAGGGCCTGCTGCGGACGTCCGGCGGCAAGACGCTCGATCTTGGCAGCGCGGGTGGCGCCACCGGCGGCGCGGGCGACGTGAAGGCCCAGCTGACGCGCAAGGTCTGCGACGCCGTCCTCAAGCAGGGCAAGGGCATGCTCGGCATGGGCAAATGACATGACACGACGTGGACGGGACATGGACGTCCCGGCACGTAAACAGGAAGGCCTCCTCCCCACGACCCCGAGGCTTCCCCCATGTCGAAAGCAGCCGCCAGCGATCCGTACGCGATGCGCGATCCACGCACGCAGTATCCGCAGCCCGATTTCTCCAAGCAGCCGCAGCCGGTACCCGGCCTCGCGCGGGAAATGGTGCCCAAGCCGGACCACGGCGAGACCAGTTACCGAGGCAACGGACGCCTGAAGGGCCGGAAGGCGCTGGTCACCGGCGGCGATTCCGGCATCGGTCGCGCTGCCGCCATCGCGTTCGCGCGCGAAGGCGCGGATGTCGTCATCAACTACCTGCCGGAAGAACAGAAGGACGCCGACGAGGTCATCGCCCTGCTGAGCGGCGAGGGTCATACGATCATCGGCGTGCCCGGCGATCTCGCCGACGAGGCCTTCTGCAAGGAACTGGTCGCGACCACCGTGAAGGAGCTCGGCGGCCTCGACATCCTCGCGAACGTGGCAGGTCGCCAGCAGTTCGCGAAGTCGATCGACGAGCTCGACAGCGAGTCGTTCGAGTCGACCTTCCGCACGAACGTCTTCGCGCTGTTCTGGCTCACCAAGGCCGCCATGCCGCACATGCCGCCCGGGGCCGCGATCGTGAACACCGCGTCGATCCAGGCCTATGAGCCGTCCGATATCCTGCTCGACTACGCGCAGACGAAGGCGTCCATCGTGGCGTTCACCAAGGCATTGGCGAAGCAGGCGGCCGAGAAAGGCATCCGCGTGAACGCGGTCGCCCCCGGTCCGGTGTGGACGCCGCTGCAGCCGAGTGGCGGTCAGCCGCAGGAGAAAGTCGTCGAATTCGGCAAGAACGTGCCGCTCAAGCGGCCCGGACAGCCGGTGGAATGCGCGCCCGTCTACGTGCTGCTGGCGAGCCAGGAAGCCAGCTTCATCACGGGCGAGACGTATGGCGTGACCGGCGGGCACATGTTGCCCTGAGGAACAGTGGCTAAGCCGCGGTGGGAGCACGCTCCCACCGCGATGAGAATGCCTCAACGACGCGCGATGCGGTCGATCGCCTGCATGAGATCCGCGACGCCATACGGTTTCACGATGATCGCCGTGCGCTCGTCGCGGACGACGCCATTGGCGAGGTGATCGCCCGTGGCGTAGAGCACCGGAAGCGTCGGTTGGGATTTCCGAAGTCGCGCGGCGAGTTCGACGCCGCTGATACCGGGAAGGCCGACGTCGGCCAGCAGGACATCGATCGTCTCCGACGCGTGCAGCCGAGTGGCCTCGGTGCCGTCGCCAGCCTCGAAGACGATGTGCCCGCGGCTCTCGAGCATTTCGCTGATCGACATGCGGATCAATGCGTCGTCCTCGACCACGAGCACGCGCAGTGGCGCGACCCGGTCCGATTCCGACGGAGCCACCGCCGCGATGGGATCCGCCGGGCGCTGCCGCGTGGCAAGCACGTGGCGGACGCGGCGTGCGAGCTGGTCGCGCGTATAGGGCTTGCTCAGCAGCTCCACGCCTTCGTCGAGACGGCCGCCGTGGACGATCGCGTTCTCGGTATAGCCGGAAGTGAAGAGCACGGCGATGCCCGGCTGCCGCTCGACCGCCTTTCGCGCCAGCTCGGGGCTGCGCAGCGTGCCGGGCATGACGACGTCGGTGAACAGGAGATCGATCGCGATGCCGCTTTCGATGATCGAGAGCGCGCTCTGCGCGTCGCGCGCCTTGAGCACGCGATAGCCGAGATCGCCGAGCATGCCGACGACGGTCTCGCGCACGGCGTCGTCGTCTTCCACGACCAGCACGGTTTCGTCACCACCACGCACGCCTTCCTCCTCGACCGCGACGACGCGGTCCTCGCTCTGCGTCGAACGCGGCAGGTAGATCTTCACGGTGGTGCCGTGGCCGGGTTCGCTGTAGATCTTCACGTGACCGCCGGACTGCTTGACGAAGCCGTAGACCATGGACAGGCCGAGGCCCGTGCCCCGTCCTTCGGGCTTGGTCGTGAAGAACGGTTCGAAGACCTGCTCGATGATCTCCGGGGGAATGCCGGTGCCCGTATCGGTGACCGCGATCATCACGTACTGGCCCGGACGCAGGTCGCCATGGGCGTCCGCGTACGTCGCGTCCAGCAGCGCGTTGCCGGCCTCGATCGTGAGCTTGCCCTGCCCCTCCATCGCGTCGCGGGCATTGATCGCCAGGTTGAGCAGCGCGTTCTCCACGTTGCCCGGATCGATGAGCGTGTTCCACAGGCCGCCCGCGACCACGGTTTCCACCTCGATGGCCTCGCCGAGCGCGCGCCGGAGCAGGTCGTCCATGTCGCGGACGAAGCGGCCGATGTTCACCACCTTGGGCGCGAGCGGCTGGCGTCGGCCGAAGGCGAGCAGCTGGGCGGCGAGCTTCGTGCCGCGCGTGACGCCGGCCATGGCGTTGGCGACGCGGCGCTCGGCGCGCGCGTTGCCGGCGATGTCCGCCCCGAGCAGCTGGAGGTTGCCGCTGATGACCTGCAGCAGATTGTTGAAGTCGTGCGCGACGCCGCCGGTCAGTTTGCCGATGGCGTCCATCTTCTGGGCCTGGCGGAGCTGGCCGTGGGTGATCCCCAGTGCCATGTCGCCGTCGCCCTGGGTCCAGCCACCATCGACGGCGCCCGCGGGCTGGAAGGTCCCGAGCACCACCGGCCCGAGGGCCTGATCGTTCCATGCTTCGAAAGCGACCCGCCACGGGCCGCCGGTCGCCGTCGCGATCTGGAAGCCGCGCGCGGTCTCTTCGCCTGGCACGGCCAGAGCCGCTTCGACGCGTTCGCGCCCCTCGGCGTTCCACATCGACAGGAAGCCCCCTTCGGGCATCCGGCCGGCGGCCCACGCGTTCGCGTACAGGATGTCCCCGGCGGGAGAAAGCGCCACGAATCCATAAGGAAGCGAATCGAGCGACCGGGAGATGAGGCTGTGGTCCTGCAGCGCGAGCGACGGGGGCATCGGGCCTCTATGGGTCCGCAAGAAGAAGTTCACAGTTTATCGTCGGACCCCGGTCAACTTTGTGTAGACGACCTTCACATCGCGCGAAGGGCGGCAGGGCACGGCGTATCAGGGACATGGCAGGTGACCCCACATCTTGTGTTGACCCACCGCAGGTCCGCCTATATCGTGTGTCGCGTTGGTGTCCAGCGAGGCGCGACTGCCCGTCGGACTTAAAAGGGAATCCGGTGCGAATCCGGAACTGCCCCGCAGCGGTAAGTGGAAACGACCCCGTCATCAGCACTGGCCCTCCGGGGGCTGGGAAGCGACGGGCTAGGTCGGCCCGAAGGCCCTCGTCCACGAGTCCGAAGACCTGCCGACAATCGGTGCCCAGCGCGGCGCCGATTCGTGGTGACGGCTTCCGCGGGGAGGCACGTCGCGGACCGGAGCGCCTTCGTGCGCGCTCCGTCGCGACCCTTTCCGCCCGGCCCGAACCGCGTCGAGACCCGTTCGAGGGAACGGGAGTCCGGACACGGCCCTGGGGCACGCCAATGACGATCACGATGGATTCCTCCGCGCGCGAGCGCACCGAGACGGCCGACGCCGCCGTCACCACTTCGACCACGGCCGCCGGCACGGCGCCGGCCGCCGGCTACCGCAACGACGCGCCGCCGGCCTTCACCCTGACACCCCCGCACAACCCGGGCCAGATGCGCGTGACCAAGCGCAACGGCGGCCAGGAAGCCGTGGACGTGAACAAGATCGTGCGCGCGGTGACGCGCAGCGCCGACGGACTGTTCGCGGTCGACCCCATGCGCGTGGCGCTGAAGACGATCGGCGGCCTCTACGACGGCGCGACCACCCAGGAGCTCGACCAGCTCTCGATCCGTACCGCCGCCGCGCTCACCGCCGAGGAGCCGGAGTACGGCCAGCTCGCCGCGCGCCTGCTCGCCGCCTTCGTCGACAAGGAAGTGTCGGGCCAGGACATCCACTCGTTCTCGCAGTCGATCTCGACCGGTTTCGAGCTGGGCATCCTCAACGAGCGCCTCCGCGATTTCGTGCAGGTGAACGCGCGCAAGCTCAACGACGCCGTCGATACCTCCGCCTCGCGCCGCTTCGAATACTTCGGCCTGCGCACGGTCTACGATCGCTACCTGCTGCGCCACCCGACGAAGCGCTTCGTCATCGAGACGCCGCAGTACTTCTTCATGCGCATCGCGTGCGCGCTCGGCGGCAACGACGTGGCCGAGACGCTCGAGCTGTACCGCATGCTCTCGTCGCTGGAATACCTCGCCAGCTCGCCGACGCTGTTCAACGCCGGCACCGCGCACGAGCAGCTCTCGTCGTGCTTCCTGCTCGATTCGCCGCAGGACGCGCTGGAGTCGATCTACGCCAAGTACGGCGACGTCGCGCAGCTGTCCAAGTTCGCCGGCGGCATCGGCCTCGCCTACTCGCGCATCCGTTCGCGCGGCTCCCTGATCAAGGGCACCAACGGTCATTCGAACGGCCTCGTGCCGTGGCTGAAGACGCTGGACGCTTCCGTCGCCGCCGTGAACCAGGGCGGCAAGCGCAAGGGCGCCGCCTGCGTGTACCTCGAATCGTGGCATGCCGACATCGAGGAATTCCTCGAGCTGCGAGAGAACACCGGCGACGACGCGCGCCGCACGCACAACCTCAACCTCGCCAACTGGGTGCCCGACCTCTTCATGCGCCGCGTGGAGACCGACGGCGACTGGTCGCTGTTCGATCCCAAGATCGTGCCGCACTTCGTCGACACGTGGGGTCCGGCGTTCGACGCCGCCTACGAGAAGGCGGAGGCCGACGGCCTCGCCGTCAAGTCGATCAAGGCACGCGAACTCTATGCCCGCATGCTGCGCTCGCTCGCGCAGACGGGTAACGGCTGGATGACGTTCAAGGACCGCTCGAACGCCACCAGCAACCAGACGGCGCTGGCGAAGAACGTCATCCACCTGTCGAACCTGTGCACCGAGATCCTCGAGGTGACCAACGAGAACGAGACCGCGGTGTGCAACCTCGGCTCCGTGAACCTCGCCCGCCATGTGGTCGACGGCGCGTTCGACTTCGACAAGCTCGCCGCGACCGTGCGCACCGCCGTGCGCCAGCTCAACCGCGTGATCGACCTGAACTTCTATCCGATCGCCACGGCGAAGACGGCGAACCTGAAGTGGCGCCCGGTCGGCCTCGGCGTGATGGGCCTGCAGGACGTCTTCTTCAAACTGCGCCTGCCGTTCGATTCGGACGAGGCACGCGCGCTGTCGACGCGCATCCAGGAAGAGATCTACTTCCACGCGCTGTCGATGTCGAACGAGATCGCCGAACGCGACGGCGCCCACCCGGGCTTCGACGAGAGCCGCGCCGCCAACGGCGAGCTGCAGTTCGACTACTGGCCGGCAGCGACGCCGACCGGAAAGGACGACCGCTGGGCGAAGCTACGCGAGAACATCAAGGCGAAGGGCCTGCGCAACTCGCTGCTGATCGCCATCGCGCCGACCGCGACGATCGCCTCGATCGCCGGCTGCTACGAATGCATCGAGCCGCAGGTGTCCAACCTCTTCAAGCGCGAGACGCTGTCGGGCGACTTCCTCGTCGTCAACCGCTACCTCGTCGAGGAGCTCAAGACGCTCGGCCTGTGGACCGCGGACATCCGCGACCAGATCAAGCTGGCCGAAGGCTCCGTGCAGGGCATCGCCGCGATCCCGGCCGAGCTGCGCGCGGTGTATCGCACCACGTGGGAGCTGCCGCAGAAGGCCCTGATCGACCTGGCCGCCGCGCGCGGCGCATACATCGACCAGAGCCAGTCGCTGAACCTGTTCATGGAGAACCCGAACATCGGGCAGCTGTCGTCCATGTACATGTACGCGTGGAAGGCCGGCATCAAGACGACCTACTACCTGCGCTCGCGGCCGGCCACCCGGATCGCGAAGACGACGGTCAGCTCCGCGGCCGCCGCGCCGGCACCCGTCGCGCCGTCGAAGGACGCGCAGGAACAGGCGGAAGCCGCGGTGTTCTGCTCGCTCGAGAACCCCGAATACTGCGAAGCCTGCCAGTAAAGCCGGGCTGGGGGATGGGAATGGGGGGCGCATGGACGATCGCCCGAGGGTTCCGGTGAGGCTCATGTAGCGCCACCGGCCCCGTCGGACTGCCGAGCGCAGCGCCCCCACTTCCTTCCCCCATCTCCCAGCAGCACCCTTTTCGAATTCCGAGGCCCCACATCCATGTCCGCTTCTCCCATCACCCGCGACACCCACATCCTCGATCCCGGCTTCGAGCTCACGCTGCGGCCGATGAAATACCCGCAGTTCTACGAGATGTATCGTGCCGCGATCCGCAACACGTGGACGGTGGAGGAGGTGGACTTCTCGCTCGACGTCACCGACCTGAAGTCGAAGATGTCGGACGCGGACCGTCACCTGATCCATCGCCTCGTGGCGTTCTTCGCCACGGGCGACACGATCGTGTCGAACAACCTGGTGCTCAACCTGTACCAGCACGTGAACTCCCCCGAGGCGCGCATGTTCCTTTCGCGCCAGCTGTACGAGGAAGCGCTGCACGTGCAGTTCTACCTCACGCTGCTGGACACCTACATCCCCGAGCCGGCCGAGCGAAACAAGGCGTTCGCGGCGATCGAAAGCATCCCCTCGATCCGCCAGAAGGGCGAGTTCTGCTTCAAGTGGATCGACTCGATCCAGGACCTCAACCGCCTGGAGACGCGCGAGCACCGCCGTCAGTTCCTCCTCAACCTGATCTGCTTCGCCGCGTGCATCGAAGGCCTGTTCTTCTTCGCCGCGTTCGCCTACGTGTACTACCTGCGTTCGCGCGGTCTGCTGCACGGCCTCGCCTCGGGAACCAACTGGGTGTTCCGCGACGAGTCCGGCCACATGGCGTTCGCGTTCGAGGTCGTGCGCACCGTGCGCGAGCAGGAACCGGACCTCTTCGACGACGCGATGCGCCAGCAGGTCGAGGCGATGCTGGAAGACGCGATCGCCTGCGAAACGCAGTTCGCGGCCGACGTGCTCTCGGGCGGCGTGGCCGGTCTTTCGGTCAACGACATGCGCCAGTACCTCGAATACTGCGCCGACCAGCGCCTGGTCCAGCTCGACATGCCGAAGAAGTACGGCGCGAAGAACCCCTTCGACTTCATGGACCTGCAGGACGTCCAGGAACTGACCAATTTCTTCGAGCGACGCGTCTCCTCCTACCAGGTGGGCGTGCAGGGCGAGGTGGCGTTCGACCAGTCGTTCTGATGCGCCGGGATCCACCCCTTCGCATGCTGGCTACCGAAGGGGTGGGAGCCGATCGTATCGGCGAAAGCCGACGGAGCGGCGACGCAGGGCAGCTCATGCCGCAGTGCAGCATTTCACGGTAGAATCCGCCCACCATGACCGAAAACGTCCCCAACCTTCCCGTCGCCCGCCCCACCGAGGCCCGTGTCCTCGAGATCGTCTTTCCGGACCACACCAACCACCTGGGCACGCTCTTCGGCGGCCAGGCGCTGGCGTGGATGGACAAGGCGGCGTTCCTCGCCGCCTCGCGCTACTCGCGGAAGGTCGTGGTCACCGCCCGCTCCGAGCAGGTCGATTTCCACGTCCCGGTGCGCAAGGGCCAGATGGTGGAGCTGATCGCCACGGTCGTCTCGGTGGGCCGCACGTCCATGAAGGTGGACGTCGCCATGTACACCGAGGACCTCATCACGGGTGAGCGCGAGCTGTGCACGCGCGGCACCTTCACGATGATCGCGCTGGACGCCGAGCACAAGCCCACGCCGGTCCACTGACCAGCACCGGGGCCCCGGACAGGGGCCTTGACCTCGAGTGCACTCGAAGGGGTAGGCTCGTCGAATGCCTACCTCGATGACCATCGCCGAGGCCGCGCTCGCGACCGGCCTCACGGCGTACACCCTTCGCTATTACGAACAGATCGGCCTGATCGATCCCGTGCCCCGGCGCGGCGGCCAGCGCGTCTACGGCGACACCGACCTGCGCCTCATCGGCTTCGTGGTCCGGCTGCGCGGCACCGGGATGTCCATGCGGGACATCCAGGAATACGTGCGGCTTCGCCGCCTCGGCGAGACGCCCGAGAGCATCCGCCTGCGCGGCGACCTGCTCGCCCGCCACGCCGCCTACCTGCGCGGCCAGCTCGTCGACCTCACGGAAACCATCGCGCGGCTGGACGAGAAGATCGCCCTGTACCGCGCGATCTACCCCGATGAACCCCTCCCCACGCCCGACACGACGGTCCCGCCGGCGTCGACGGCGGACACCCCCTCGAACCGGAGGAAACACGCATGAAGACCCGCCAACTCGGCAAGAACGGACCGGCCGTATCGATCCAGGGACTCGGCTGCATGGGCATGAGCGAGTTCTACGGCCAGGGCGACGAGAAGGAATCGATCGCCACGCTGGAACGCGCGCTCGATCTGGGCATCACGTTCTGGGACACCTCCGACGCCTACGGTCCGCACACCAACGAGGAGCTGATCGGCCGCACGCTCAAGGGCCGCCGCGACGCCGTCTTCCTCGCCACCAAGTTCGGCATCGTCCGCGACCCCGCCGACCCGACGAAGCGCGGCATCAGCGGCCGGCCGGAGTACGTCCGGGCCTCCGTCGAAGGCAGCCTGCGCCGCCTCCAGACCGACCACATCGACCTGTATTACCAGCATCGTGTCGATCGCACGGTGCCGATCGAGGAAACGGTCGGCGCGATGGCCCGCCTCGTCGAGGAAGGCAAGGTGCGCTATCTCGGCCTGTCGGAAGCGTCGGCCGAGTCGATCGCACGCGCGGCGAAGGTGCACCCCATCGCCGCGTTGCAGAGCGAATACTCGTTGTGGACGCGCGACCCGGAGACCACGGGCACGCTCGCCGCCTGCCGCGAGAACGGCATCGCCTTCGTCGCCTACAGCCCGCTGGGTCGCGGCTTCCTGACCGGCGCGATCACGAAGCCGGAGGACTTCGCCGAGGACGACTATCGCCGCGTCAACCCACGCTTCACCGGCGAGAACTTCACCAAGAACCTCGCGATCGTGGAAAAGGTGAAGGCCTTCGCCGCCGACAAGGGCTGCACGCCCGGGCAGCTGGCGCTCGCCTGGGTCATCGCCCGGGGCGACGACGTCGTGCCGATCCCGGGCACGAAGCGCGTGAAGTACCTCGAGGAGAACGCCGCCGCGACGGACGTGGTGCTCAGCGCTGGGGAAATCGCGGAGATCGACGCGGTGTTCCCGCCCGATTCGGCCGTGGGCGACCGCTACGCGTCGAACATGATGGGATCGATCAACGCCTGACGTTCGCCGGATCCAGGGGCGAACCGGCAGGTGGCCTATAATGGCGGTTTGTACGCAGCTGCAAACCGCCATGTCGTCCCCCGAACACTCCCCGCTGGGCAAGACCACGACCTACGCCGACCGCTACGACGCCGGCCTGCTGTTCCCGATTCCCCGCCAGGGCAAGCGCGACGAGATCGGCGTCGATGGTGCCGACCTCCCCTTCCACGGCGTGGACGTCTGGAACGGCTACGAGCTGTCGTGGCTCGACATGCGCGGCAAGCCCGTCGTGGCCGTGGCGGAGTTCCGTTTCCCGGCGACCACGCCCAACATCGTCGAATCCAAGTCGTTCAAGCTGTATCTGAACAGCTTCGCGCAGGAGCGCATGGCGGGGCCGGACATCGTCCACGGCACCCTGCAGCGCGACCTGTCCGCCGCGGCCGGCGGCCGAGCCGAAGTGTGGCTTCGCGCTCCGAACGAGCTGGACGGCTGCCCGCTCGGGGAGCCGGAGGGCCAGCTCCTCGACGACCAGGACCTCGATTTCGACAGCTACGGTCCGCCCCGCGCCGATTTTCTCGGCACGCTGGACGGCGATGCGAGCGAGACGGTCGTGTCCCATCTGCTCCGTTCGAACTGCCCGGTCACCGGGCAGCCGGACTGGGGCAGCGTGCAGATCGCCTATGCGGGCCGCCGCATCGATCACGCGGGGTTGCTCCGCTACCTCGTCTCGTTCCGCAACCACACGGAATTCCACGAGCAATGCGTCGAGCGCATTTTCATGGACATCCGCGCGCGCTGCGCCCCGCGCGAGCTCTCCGTGTACGCGCGCTACACGCGCCGGGGCGGACTGGACATCAACCCGTTCCGCAGCACCGACGCGAACGCCGTCCCGGGCAACCCGCGCGGGGCGCGCCAGTAAGGATGAATGGCGCATTCATGCGTTCTTCATTGGTCTTGCCTTTAGTTGTATAGCCTGTAACCTGCCGCGGCGACGGGATGCACGCGCGCAGCTCCCGATCCTGTTATCCAAGCACTCTTTGACGGAATCCAAGACATGAAGCTTTCCATGCGTTCGTCCGCCCTCGCCACGGCCACGGTCGCCGGCCTGCTGGTCCTCACCGCCTGCGGCAAGAAGGACGAACAGCAGAACGCCCCGGCCCCGGCGGCCACCGCTCCGGCGGCTGCGACCCCGGCACCTGCCGCCACCGCGCCCGCGACGGCTCCGGCGCCCGCCGCCACCGCCGCCGCGGCGCCCTCGGCGCCGGCCGCCGCCCCGGCCGCTCCCGCCGCCGCCAGCGAATCGCTGAAGGTCGGCTCGGTAACGCTCGGCAACGCCGTCGGCGCGGACAAGAAGGTCGCCAAGGCTAAGAGCGCTTTCGCCCCGACCGACAAGACGATCTACGCGTCGGTCGCGACGGAAGGCACCACCGCCGGCGCCACCCTGAACGCCAAGTGGACGTTCCAGGACGGCGACACCGTCACGACGGTGAGCGACATCAGCCAGTCCATCAGCACCGATGGCCCGGCCGTCACCACGTTCAAGATCCAGAACCCGAACGAGTGGCCGGAAGGCAAGTACAAGGTCACCGTCTCGCTCAACGGCCAGGCCGCGGGCAACGAGGCGTTCGAGGTCAAGAAGAAGTAAGCGCCCTCACCGGCGGTACGACGAAAGGCGCGGCGAAAGCCGCGCCTTTTTTCGTTTCGACGCAAGATTCGTGTAGGCGATGCATAAACGCGGTGAGACGGCGCCTCACCGCTCCGAGACATCTCGTTCAACCCGCCGATGATCGAATGTCGACCGACCTGTCGCGGCAAGCGCGCACAGGCAGACACCGATCGAGGATCCGCCATGAACGAAGACACCCTCAAGGGCAAATGGAAGCAGTTGGAGGGCAAGATGAAGGAACAGTGGGGCAAGCTGACCGACGACGACTTCAAGGTGGCCGAAGGCAACAGCGAGTACCTCGCAGGCAAGGTCCAGGAGCGCTATGGCGTGGCGAGGGACGAAGCGGAACGACAGGTCAAGGATTTCCGCGACCGCATCGATCGGAATTACTGAGCGTCACCCTCCACACCACTCGCCAGGAGAACATCATGCTGCATTGGGCCGTCATCTTTTTCGTGATCGCGCTGATCGCCGCGATCTTCGGTTTCACCGGCATCGCCGCGGGCGCTGCCAGCATCGCGAAGATCCTTTTCGTGGTCTTCCTGATCCTGTTCATCCTTTCCCTGCTCTTCGGCGGCTTCCGTCGCGGTCCCAGGGTGTAGTACGCGACACCCGCTTCGCCTTTGAAAGCCCCGGCCCCAGACCGGGGCTTTTTTTCGCCACGAAAAACGCGCCGGTACGGCCTATGATCCGCGTCATGTTTGGGAGAGCCCGTCCATGACCCTGTTGCCCACCCTCGACACCATCGCCCGCGTCGACCTGCTCGACGGGCCGACCTCGATCCAGCGCCTGACGCGCATCGAGGAGGCGCTCGATCTCGCCGGCCGTGGCATACGCCTGTTCGCGAAACGCGACGACACCATGACGCTCGGTGGCGGCGGCAACAAGCTGCGCAAGCTGGAGTTTCATCTTGGCCACGCGCGCGCCATCGGAGCGGACACGCTCATCAGCACCGGCGGCCTGCAATCCAATCATGCGCGCCTGACCGCCGCCGCGGCGGCGAAGCATGGTTTCGCGTGCGAGCTCTACCTGTCGCGCATGGTGCCGAAGGACGGCGTCGACTACGAAGCCAATGGCAATGTATTGCTCGACGACCTGTTCGGTGCGAAACCCGTGCTGCTCGCCCATGGCGTGAACGGCCTCGCTGTCGCGGAGGCTCGCACCGCGGAGCTCGGGCGCGCGGGACGCAAGGCTCTCGTGATCCCCCTCGGTGGATCGACACCGACCGGTGCTCTCGGCTACGCGCGCTGCGCGCGGGAGATCGCGGAGCAGGAGGCGTCGATGGATCTTCGCTTCGATCGTGTCGTTGTGCCGAACGGAAGCAGCGGCACGCAGGCCGGGCTCGTGGCGGGCTACGTGGCGATGGAACGCGATCCGTCCGTCGTTCGCGCCTACTCGGTGCTGGCGGACGCGGCGAAGGCGCGGGAGTCGACGGTGTCGCTCGCGCGCGAGACGCTCGCGTTGCTCGGCCTGCCACCGACCGTGGCCGGCGACGACGTCCGGATCGACGACACGCAGCTCGGCGCCGGTTACGGCGTGCCGACGGATGGAATGAAGGAAGCCGTGCGCGTCGCCGCCAGCCACGAAGGCCTGCTGCTGGATCCCGTGTACTCGGGCAAGGCGTTCGCCGGCCTGCTGCACGACCTGCGCTCCGGCGCGGTGCGCGATGGCGAGACGGTGCTGTTCGTCGTCACGGGCGGCGTGCCGGGGCTCTTCGCGTATCGGGAAGACCTGGCGAGCTGACGAGATCGCTGCTTCCCACACGCGCGCTTCAGCAAACTTGCTTCAGGGCAGTACCACCGTCGCTACCAGGCCACCGCCTTCTCGGTTGGCCAGCGTCAGGTTGCCGCCGATCGAACGCATCAGCTGCAGGGCGATGGCCAGTCCGAGGCCTGCGCCACCGGTGTCGCGATTGCGCGAGGCTTCGAGACGGTAGAACGGCTGCATCACGTCGTCGAGTTCGCCCTCGGGAATGCCGGGGCCACGATCCGATACGGTGATGCACAGACTTCCGCCATCACGGCACACGCCGACTTCGGCAGATCCACCGTACTTCACCGCGTTGTCGACGAGGTTGCCGAGGACGCGGCGCAGCGCGCGCGGGCGCACGGTGGCGACGCCCTCGATGCGTCCGGTCAACGTGACGGGCTTGCCGGTGTCCTGGTAGTCGAACACGAGACTTTCGAGGAATGCGTGCGCGTCGATGCGTACCGGCGTCTCGTCGCCGCCGTGCGCGCTGCGCGCGTAGGCCACGCCTTCGCGGACGAGGTGCTCCATCTCGGCGAGGTCGGCGAGCAGGCGATCGCGCTCCATGCCCTCGTCGAGCGATTCCGCGCGCAGGCGCATGCGCGTGATCGGCGTCTGCAGGTCGTGCGAGATCGACGCGAGGATGTGCAGGCGCTCCTTGAGGTACTGGCCGATGCGATCCTGCATCGCGTTGAACGCCGACGCCGCGTGGGCGACCTCGGTCGGCCCGTCCTGCGCCATGCGCGGGCCGTCGACCGACGGCGTGATGCCATCCGCCGCGCGCGCGAGCCTAAGCAGCGGTCGCGTCGCCTGGCGCACGGCGAACCAGCCGCATGCGAGAAGCACGGCCACCTGCAGCACCAGCACGGCGGGCAGCCAGTCGGCCACCGGCATCACCCCCCGCGGCGTGATCTCGAGCGTCAGCGGCGAGCCATCGTGCAGCGTGAAATGCACCTGGTAGCGTTCGGGCGAGCGCGACACGGTTTCGCCACGCACGTGGTAACCGGCACCGACTTCCCTGGCGATCATCTGCGTCACGTCGCGGGCGCGGCGCGTGGTCAACGGCTCGCCCGGATCGCCCGGCCCGAGGATGAAACGGTAATTGTCGCGACGCAGCCGCGGCAGCCAGCTCGCGCGTACCTCGGGCGCTTCCCGGTCCAGCACGGCCACGGAGGTGCCGACGTCGTTCTCCAGGGTGTTGAGCATGACCGAGGTGGCCGACTGGAAACGCTCGTAAAGCACGAGCGCCACCGACAGCGCCTGCGCGAGAAGCAGGCCGGTAAAGATGATGAGGTACAGCCGCGAGGCCATGCTGCGCGGCCACGGACGCCAGCCGGACACACGGCGCGCCGCCTCGCTCATGGAACGTCCCCGTGCACGGTCACGGGCATCGAGAACACGTAGCCCTCGCTGCGGACGGTCTTGATGTACGCCTGCTCCCTGGCATCGTCGCGGAGACGCTGGCGAAGACGGCTCACCATCAGGTCGATCGAGCGATCGAACAGTTCGGCGTCGCGGCCCTGCGTGAGGTTGAGCAGCTGGTCGCGGGAAAGCACGCGCTGGGGATGATCGAGGAACACGCGCAGGAGCCGGAATTCCGCGCCGCTCAAGGACACCACCGTGCCATCGGCGTCGAGGAGGTGGCGCGCCGTCGTGTCGAGCCGCCACTGCCCGAACGAGATCGTGTCGCTGGTCTCGGTGATGCGCAGGTTGGGCGGAAGCATGCGCGTGCGGCGGATCACGGCCTTGATACGCGCCAGCAACTCGCGCGGTGAGAAAGGCTTGGTGACGTAATCGTCCGCGCCCATCTCCAGGCCGATGATGCGATCGGTCTCGTCGTCGCGCGCGGTCAGCAGCAGCACCGGCACGGCGCGATGCTTGCCGGCGCGAAGGTTGCGGCACAGCGCGAGGCCGTCTTCGCCCGGCATCATGATGTCCAGCACGATGAGGTCGAAGGCCGACGTTTCGAGCTGGGCCATCATGTCGCGGCCGTCGGCCGCCGCGCTGGCGCGCAGGCCGTTCTTGCGCAGGTAGTCGACGACGCCGGTGCGGATGCCATGGTCGTCGTCGACGACGAGGATGTGATCGATGTGTTCCACGCCTGCCAGCTCTCCGCTTGTATCGATGCGTTCGGGATCGGCCTCGGCCCACATCATGCCTTCTCCTGCAGGAGCTGGCGCACGCGGTCCTCGGTCTGCTCGTAGTTTCCCTCGCCGAAGTGGCGATACACCACCTTTCCGTTCTGGTCGATCAGGTAGAGCGCCGGCCAGAACTGGTTGCCCCAGGCGTTCCAGGTCGCCAGCTCGTTGTCCTGGGCCACCGGCCAGGTGATGCCGAACCGGCGGATGGCGGCCTGCACCGTCGCCGGATCGCGCTCTTCGTCGTATTCGGGCGTATGCACGCCGACGACCACAAGGCCTCTGTCCTTGTACTTCTCGTAGAGCGCCCTGGTGTGCGGCAGCACGTGGATGCAATTGATGCATTCGTTCGTCCAGAACTCCACGAGCACGACCTTGCCGCGCAGGCCCGCCACGGTCAGCGGCGGCGAATTGAACCAGCGGTCGATGCCGGTGAATTCCGGGGCGGGCGTGGCGGCGGTCGATTCGCCCGCACGCGCGGTCTGCCAGTTACCCGGCCACGCGGCGATCAGCGCGATGGCGACGACGAGCGAAGCGGCGAGGAGACGGAACGATTTCATGGGAAGCACCTCGGATATCAGGGAGGGCGCATCGGTTCTGCGGAGGGTGCCCATTCAACGCCGCGCCGTTATCCGTGGCGTGTCCGCCGGGGTGGCTTTTTGTATCGATACGTACAAGACGCGGACGGCCGCTCCGGGGGCCGGAGGCGCGTGATTTGTACCGCAATGTATCCGCGCCGATCCGCTACACGTTTCGATGCGCTTGCGCCGCCGCGGGGACACAGCCCGGATACGCCGCCACGGTCTCCTTGTCACACCGGCTGATCCGCAGCCGACACTTCCCAAGGGAAACAGACCATGGCTCAGATCACGAACGTCCTCTACACCGGCAAGACCCACATCACTGGCGGCCGCGACGGCCAGGCCCGCAGCGACGACGGCCGCCTCGACGTCAGGCTGACGCCTCCCGGCGGCCATGGCACGGGCACCAACCCCGAGCAGCTGCTGGGCGCCGGCTGGTCCGCCTGCTTCATCGGCGCGATGGGCCTGGCCGCGGCCGAACGCAAGATCGCCTTGCCCAAGGGTACGGCCGTCGATGCCGAGATCGACCTCGGCACGGGCGAAGGCGGCTACTACCTCCAGGCGCGCCTCAACGTGACGCTGCCCGGCCTGGCCACCGACGTCGCCAACGCGCTGATCCAGGCCGCGCACCGCACCTGCCCGTACTCGAAGGCGACGCGCGGAAACATCGATGTCGAGATCCACCTCGTCGAAGACGTCGCCGCCTGACCCCTCCCCGCCCCCGGTCCGCCGCCACGAACGCCGACGCTCTGCGGCACGCGCTCGCTGGCGGCACCGAGGCTCCCCGGGGTGGGTCGCCTACGTCGAAGACCCATTCCGCTGCATCACGTGCAAGGCACGAGAAGCCTCGACATGCCCCTGATCGATTCACCAAGACGCATCGCTCTACCGCTGCCACCCTGATCCCAGGCGTACCCACTCCGCGTTACCACCCAAGCGAGTACACGACCATGCCCTACCGCCTCCTGCTCGTCGCCGCCATGGCACTCATCGTGGGTGGCATCATCACCCTCGGCGCCTTCGCCAGCGAACCGGCGGTCCGACACGGCGACACATCGCGCTCGCCCGTCTTCGGCGTCGCCCTTCCCGAGGGGTATCGCAACTGGCAGACCATCAGCGTCGCGCACGAGGCGGGCAACAACAACGACATCCGCGTCATCCTCGGCAACGACATCGCCATGAAGGCGTTTCGCGCGGGCACGCTGCCCTATCCCGACGGCACGATCATCGCGCGCCTGGCGTGGAGGTACGAATCGTCCGCACGCAACAACGCGATCTTCGGCCGCGACCAGTCGTTCGTCGCCGGCGATCCGATCAACGTGCAGATCAGCGTGAAGGATTCGAAGCGCTTCCCCGACACCGACGGCTGGGGCTACGCCCAGTTCGAGAACGACGGCAAGGCCAACCAGAGCGTCGCGCTGGTGAACGCGTGCTACGCATGCCACAAGAAGCTGCCGGCTGCCAGCGATCTCGTCTTTACTTCTTATTCGAAGTGAACCGCGGGAACCACGGAGGGGAAGAATGGCGCGCCTGGAGGGATTCGAACCCCCGACCAATGGCTTCGGAAGCCACTACTCTATCCGGCTGAGCTACAGGCGCGTAACAGCGGACGGGCATTGTAGCGGGTATGACCCCGGCGGCCTAGCCTCCGGATCCGGCCCGGGCGCGGGCCGGCTCGGCGCCCGCCGCCGCGGCGCGCAGGCTTTCCCTGTAGCGGCGGCTGCACGGCAGCACCGTGCCGTCGGCCATGTGCAGGCGGGCGTCGCCGGAGTCCACCGGCTCGATCGAGGTCACCTGGGACAGCTGCACGATGTAGCTGCGATGCGCGCGCACGAACACGGCGGGGTCCAACCGTGCCTCCAGCGCCGCCAGCGTGCTGCGCAGGGGATAGTCGCGACCGCGCACCCGCAGGTTCACGTAGTTGCCGGACGCCTGCGCCCATTCGATGTCGGCGGTGGCGACGAGGAAGTCGCGGCCGAGCTTGCGCACGAGGAAGCGATCGGGGCGATCGACCGGCTCGACGGCCGGCGCGTCGTCGGGCGCCACCAGCAGGTGCGCCTCGCCTTTCACCTGCCGGCCCACCCACGCGACCATGTGCCATAGCGCCACGACGATGAAGAACGTACGGACGTCCTTCAGGTATTCGTAGACGACCTGTAGCCACAGCGAACCCGGGTCGTAGCCGATGCCCGTCGCGGAGAAGATCGCCAGGCGCAGCAGGTCCATGCCGGCGATGTGGCCGATGCACCAGACGATGCTGCCGGCGACGTAGAACGGTAGACGACGACGCCACGTCTCGGCGTGCAGCGGCCATCGGTCGCAGGCGCGCAGAAGGAACGGCAGCATCGCCAGCGACACCGCCATGCTGGTGAACTCGTTGGTCGCGATCTCCCATGCCGACGCCGCGATGCCGTGGCGCTCGGCGTCGATGCGCAACGTCAGCGTGTTGCTGATCGCGGCGCTGCCGAAGGCCAGCAGCCAGAAGGCGAACATGAAACGCCGGCGGCGCGCGTGGGCGCGATCGAGTTCCATTCCTGGAGGCGTGGATCGGGAGGTCATGGCAGGGATGGTAGCGTGCGCCGATGTGTGCCGAAGGGTGGGAGCCGATCGCATCGGCGATCCCGCGGCAGCGGGCCCGATGGACGGTGACGTGGCACGCTGAAACGAAGAAGGGCGCCTTCCGGCGCCCTTCCCTGTCGTGCCTACTTCGCCTTGTACAGCTCGCCCAGCCAGTCGGGCTTGCTCTTGTCGCGCTCGAGGTGCGGGTACTTGAGGCCGTCGTGGTAGTCGATGCGGATCGTCTTGTACTGGTCGAAGTTCTTCACCAGCAGCTCGATCGGTGCCTTGTCGGTCTTCGCGGCGGTCACGGCATCCTTCAGCGCGTCGCCGTCGAATTCCTTGTTGTTCACCGCGACGATGTGCATGCCCGGCGCGAGGCCGGCATTGAAGGCCGGGCCATCCCAGCGCACGTCTGCGATGTCGCCCTTCGACGACACGGCGAAGCCGGCCGAGTAGGTCAGGTCGACGTAATGGCGGCGCGCCTCGATGGCCTTCGACGCTTCCGACGGCTTGTCGTTGTAGACGAGCTTCCAGCCGCCGCGCTCGATGCCTTCCAGGTCGCCCTTGTGGCCGTCGACGCGGTCGCGCAGGTACTTCGCCCAGTCGTACGGCGCGATGCCGTTGAGCGTCGAGACCACTTCCTCGAACGTGTACGGATTGACCTTCCAGTCACCGTCCTTCATGCCGAAGAACGCCTTCGCGAAATCGTCCAGCGAACGCTTGTTCTTCGTCAGCTCGCGCAGCTTGGTGTCCACGTCGAGCCAGATCATCTGGCCGCCCGAATAGTAATCCTCGCTCATCGAGTAGTTGCGGTACGAGAGCGGGCGACGCTGGGCGATCGTGGGATCGTTCGTCGTGTCCTGGATGTTGCGCCAGGCGAGACCCGGGCGGCCCTTGTCGTACGTGGCGGCGACGAACGCGAGCATGTCGCGCGCCTGGTCCTGCGAGAGCAGGCCCGAGCGGGCGGCGACCACGTTGCCCCAGAACTGCGTCTGGCCTTCGTAGACCCACAGGAGGCTGTCGCCCATCGGCACGTTGAAGTTCGGCGTGGCGAGATCGGCGCCGCGACGGTACTTGCCGTCCCACGAGTGGTTGTACTCGTGCGCGAGCAGGTCGCGACCCACCCAGCTCTTGTCCCACTCGGTGAAGTAGTTGGGCGACGCGCTGTTCTCGGACGAACGATGGTGCTCGAGACCGATGCCGCCGAGCTTGTCGGTCAGCGCCAGCAGGAAGTCGTAGTGGTTGTAGTGACGCGCGCCGTAGAGCTTGTCCATCTGCTGGACGAGCTTGCGATGGATGTCCAGCGCTTCGGGCTTGATCTCGAGCGACTTGGCGCTGTCGGCGACGATGTTCAGGTGCACCGGCGAGCGGCCGTTCGGGTCGAGGTCGACGCGCTTGAAGTAGCGGCCGGCGAAGATCGGCGAGTCGACGAGGTTGTCGTAGTCGATCGCCTTGAACGTGACGGTGTCGCCGCTCTTGCTGGCCTGTTCGAGCGCGGTACCGAACTGGAAACCGGCCGGGAACTTCACGGTCGGCTCGACCTGGATGCGGTCGGCGCGGTAGCCCGCCGGATACAGCGAGACCTGGTTCCACTGCACGTTGACGATGTCGGGCGTCATGACGATGCGGCCGCCGCGGGTGTCCTGCGGCGTCAGCGTCTGGAATTCGACGTCGACGGACGTCGCGCCCGCCGGTACATCGATGTGGAACGCGTACACGTTGTACTCGTCGCGCTTCCACTCGATGCGCTTGCCGCCGGCGGTGACGATGAGGCCGGCGAACTGGTCGATCGGGCCGCTCGGCGAATGGTGACCAGGGATCCACTCGGGGAACAGCAGCGTCAGCGGGCCCGGCTTCGCGGGAACGGTCTCATGCACGCGGAAGATGCGGCGATCGAGATCGGTCGCGTCGACCGTCACCTTCAGCACGCCGTCGAAGGCGACGTCCTGCGGCGCCGGCACGGTGGAAAGATCGTCCGCGCGAACGGCGGTGGCGCCGACGCCCGCGAGGGCGGCCAGCAGCGCGGAGGCAAGCATGGTGGATTTCAAGTCGTTCTCCCCTGGGGAAAATGGTGGTCGCCCTTTCTTCCCTGCGAGCGGATCGGCGCCGCCCCGAGGGCCCTGCGCAAGCCCTCGATCCTAAACGGCGGGGAGGGGGGTGCCCCATGCCAGAGGTCACGGTCGGCCCGCGCGGATCTGTCGTAAGATTCAGTGCCCGCGCGAGCGGGACCGCACGGCGCAGGAGCCGGCGGACATCATCAGGAACAGGGAAACCCATGCAAAAGGTATTGTGTCTGGCGGCGCTGGCCGCCGTTCTCGGCGCGGCCGCCGCGCCGGTTTGTGCTCGTGGCGTAGGGTTCATCGCCGTCTCGGCCGGGCAGTCCCGTACCTCTATCGACAGCCCGTCCAGCGGCTTCGGTCTTTCCGAGGATAGCTCCAATTACCGCGCCGACAAAAAGGACACGATGTTCGGCGTGATCGGCGGCTATCGCTGGATCATCGACGACGCCTGGTCGATCGGACCCGAAGCGGGCTACGTCGATCTGGGAGGCGCCGACTACAGCGGGTCGAACGGCAGCATCATCCGGCCCATCGGTATAAGGGCCAAGCTCACCAATAAGGCGGTCCTGCTGGGCGCAAACTCGAAGTGGCTCATCGGCGACGGCTGGTCGCTGACGCTACGTACGGGCCTGGCACGCGCCCGCAGCGAACAGAAGTCCAGCTACGAGCACGTGCCTACCTACGGGGGCGGGCTCGTCCTGCCGGCCCCGTATACCGAATACGACCGCAGCACGTCGAACGACACCGGTTTTTACGGCGCGCTTGCCGTTGGCTATGACTTCACAGACCACTTCGGCGTGACGCTCGGGTACGAGCACTACAGCTTCCGCTTCAACCGTCATAGCGAACGTTGGCCGGACTTCGACCAGAACATCGGAGTGTGGGCCGCGGGTGCTGAATTCCGGTTTTGATAGCTTCCTGACATCCCCACGACGACGGGCCGCTCACGCGGCCCTTTCTTTCCAGCAAAGATGTGGCAGGAAAGGCGGAACCGAGGCCTGCGCTCAGTCCCTCGACGGTATCTTCAGCCCACGCTGCACCGCCGGACGCGACATGCCACGTTCCAGCCATGCGGCCACGTTGGCGAAGGCGTCGAATCCCACCAGTTCCCGCGCGCCGTAGAACGTGATCAGGTTGTTGACCCAGCCGAGCGTGGCGATGTCGGCGATGGTGTACTCGTCGCCGACGATCCAGTCGTGCCCTGCCAGCTGCCGGTCGAGCACGCCGAGCAGACGCTTCGACTCGTCGACGTAGCGCTGGAGGGGCCGCTTGTCTTCGTACTCACGGCCGGCGAACTTATGGAAGAAGCCCACCTGACCGAACATCGGACCGATGCCGGCCATCTGGAAGAAGAGCCACTGGATGGTCTCCCAGCGCTTCGCCTCGTCCTTGGGCAGGAAGCGTCCGGTCTTCTCGGCGAGGTAGAGCAGGATCGCGCCGGATTCGAACAGGCCGATCGGCTGCCCGCCCGGGCCGTCCGGATCGACGATCGCGGGAATCTTGCCGTTCGGGTTGAGTGATTCGAATTCGGGCGCCTTGCTTTCGTTCTTGCCGATATCGACGAGATGGGCTTCGTAGGGAAGGCCAAGCTCCTCCAGCATGATCGAGACCTTCACGCCGTTGGGCGTGTTCAGCGAATAGAGCTGCAAGCGGTCCGGATGTTTGGCGGGCCAGCGGGAAGCGATGGGAAACGACGAAAGGTCGGTCATGGGAAAGCCTGATTGGCGGATCGAAGTTTCAAGGTAGGTGGTGGGGTCCGCCGTTTCAATGCCGCCGCGTCCCATGCGCGTTATTTCCGCCGGTACACCACGACGCGTAGGGTTTCGACATGGCGCGCGATTCCGGCCCCCTCCCGCGTGAGCGGCGAGCTATCTTCCCCGCCCCGCGTCGCCACGACGCCTGCAGGGAAAGGAATCTCCCCATGACGGCAACACCCTCGCGCAGCTCGCTCGCCTGCCTGATTGCGACGCTCGCCTGCTCGCCAGCGGCGGCGAGCGATGTCCTCGATCGCTTCGACGCCGCGGTCCGCGGCGGCTTCCCCGCCACGGTCGTCCTGCCCTCACCCGCCGACGACGCGAGAGGTGCAACGGCGCGCGCGGGCGACGCGTCCCTTACCATCCGTGCGCCGCTCGACGTCGATGTCCGCTTTCCCGACGGCGAGCCGGTGACGACGTTCGTCGGCACCTGGCAGGGCGAACCCGCCGTGATCACTCGCTCCACCGGGCACGTGGACATCACCGTGCCGCGCGGCGATGGCGTCGACGTCGTCGGCTACAGCGACGATTCCGAACAGGCACACCAGCTCCCGGCCGCCGAACCGGTCGGGCTGGAATCGACCGTCGCATCCGCCAGCGGCCGGACCGCCCGAGCCGACAACGCGACGAGCACCACGTCGCCGGGCAAGCCCCGAACGGCACCCGTGCTGGAGTTCTGGATGTTCCTCCACGACGACACGGCCGGCACGTCGCGGCGACATATCCACGCGCGTTACGTTGCCTGGTGGATCGCGGATATGCAGCGCATCCTCCCCGCCTATCGGCTCCGCACGTACTACCTTCAGAACCGCCCCGGCATGACCGACCTGACCTATGGACGCGAGGCGTCGATGTGGAAATGGACGCTCGCGGCACAGGAATACGCGACGAGAGGAAAGCTGCACTACGAGCCGGGCAGGTTCGAATACAAGTTCATGCTCGTCACGAAGAATGCCGTGCGAGAAAACACGAGCGGCCTCGCGTGGCTCGGCGGCGACCAGGCCATGGCGGCGCTCTCCGGCGCATACAACGTGATCGCGCACGAGTTCGGACACACGCTCGGCGGCGTGCACGACGACTCGGCGATCTGGTGGTCCTATGTCTGGCCCTGCGAGACGAATCTGTACCCTCGCGACGTCGCCGTGCTTTCCAACTGCTACCGGTATACCGCCGCGAACGAAGACCGCATGCGCGCGTATCTTTCGCGGCACGCCGATGGTCCGGCGCTTCTCGACCCGTCGTCGCTCAGCCTGCCGCTGGTGGACTGACATGGCCAAGTCCGGATCACCGACCTTGAAGATCCTCGCGGTATGCACCGTGGTGCTGGCCGCCCCCGCGATCGCGAACACCTCCGGTCCGCTCCGCGCGTTCGACGAGGCCGTCGCCGCGGGTTTTCCGCAGCGCGTCGCGCTCCCGGCGGGAGACGCCGAAGCCCGCGACGCCAGCAGCGGCGAGCTCGTGGTGACCTCGCTCGTCGAGGGGCTCGACACCGTGTTTTCCGATGGCACGCGTGGCACGCATTACACGGCGACGTGGCAAGGCAAGCCGGCCGTCGTCGTACGATCGGCCGGCCACCTGGACATCACCGTGGCCGACGCCACCGGCGTGTCGATCACCGGTTACTCGAGCGACACCGGGCGCCCCCATCGTCTGCGTCGCGATGGTTCCGCCGCAAGCGCCGCGACGACGACGCGAGCGGTGGCGCCCGTCGCCGACGAGCCGCCGACGACATCCGGACTCTCGCCGAACCCGCACGAGGGACTTTCGACGGTCGGATTCCACATGTTCGTGCACGACGACGTCGAAGGAAGTTCCGATCAGCACATCCACGCCGGCTACGTCGCGTGGTGGGCCGTCGACATGCGACGCGTCCTGGCGGTCAGGCGCGTCCAGACCGTCTACCGGCGCCGCATGCCGGGCCTCACGGACATCCCGCGCCACGATGCCGATCTTCTTGGCCGCTGGACACTGTCGACGCAGCGCATGGTGATGCGCGAAGGACTCCTACCCATCCCCGGCCACTCGTGGTTCAAGTTCATGCTGCTGACGCCGGACGCCATCGAGCCAGGGTATTACGGTCGGGCGTGGCTCGGCGGCGATCACGCCGTCGCATCGCTCAAGGGACCCTATACGGTCATCGCGCACGAATACGGTCACACACTGGGCGGCGTGCACGAGGACGCCAGCGTCGAATGGTCCGGCATCTGGCCGTGCGAGACGAATCTGTACTCGCACTCGAACGCGTTGCGGAGGAACTGCTATCGGTACACGCCCGCGAACCAGCGACGCATGCGCGAGTACATGGCAGGCGCCCTCCCGGACGAGGGGGAGCGCCGCCTGGAAATGGTTTACTGACTCGCGCCGTTGAGCTTGCTGTGGCGCACGCCATAGGTGAAGTACACGATCAGGCCGATCGCCATCCAGATCGCGAAGCGCTCGAACGTGATCCACGGCA
This sequence comes from Luteibacter sp. UNC138MFCol5.1, assembly GCF_900110505.1. Classification (GTDB taxonomy): domain Bacteria; phylum Pseudomonadota; class Gammaproteobacteria; order Xanthomonadales; family Rhodanobacteraceae; genus Luteibacter. The sequence continues at coordinate 581,228 of NZ_FODZ01000001.1, read as the reverse complement.
GGCCCCAGATCAGCGCGAGCGAGAAGAGGATGCCGAGCGGTGCGACGAACCACACCGCCGGCGTCCGGAACTTGCGCTCAAGGCCGGGCTTGCGCACGCGAAGCACGAGCACCGAGGCGCAGATCAGGATGAAGGCGCTGAGCGTGCCGATGTTGACCAGCTCGGCCACTTCGCCGATAGGCAGCAAGCCCGCGACGATCGCGGTGAAGATACCGAGGATCATCGTCGGACGGGCCGGCGTGCCGAAGCGCGGGTGCACGCGGGCGAACCACGCGGGCAACAGGCCGTCGCGCGCGAGCGCGAACCAGATGCGTGCCGCGCCGAGCATGAAGGCGAACAGCACGCTGATGACGCCGATCACGGCGGCGACGGCGATGACGTTGCTGATCCACGGCAGGCCGATCGCGTTGAAGGCGTCCGAAACGGACGCCTCGCCGCTGAGGCTCGCATACGGCACGATGCCGGTGAGCACGAGCGACACGGCGATGTAGAGCACCATCGCCACCGCCAGCGAGAGCAGCACGGCGCGCGGAAGGTCGCGCTGCGGGTTACGGGCTTCTTCCGCCGCCGTGGTCAGCGTGTCGTAACCGAACACGGCGAAGAACACCACGCTGGCACCGGTGAGCACGCCATGCCAGCCGAAGTGACCGACGCCCTTGTCGTCGAAGACGCGTTCCGGGATGAACGGGTGCCAATTCGCCGTGTTGATGAAGAACGCGCCCACGCCGATCACCAGCGCCACGCCGAGCACCTTGATCGCGACGATGAGCGTGTTCAGGCGCGCGCCCCACTCCGTGCGGACCGAGAGCAGGATCGCCACCAGCAGCGAGATACCCGCCGCGATGACGTTGAAGCGGTGGCCGTCGGTCGGTGCCGCGACGGGGTTCGCGTAACTCACGCCCAGCGAGCCCATGGCGTGCTGCCAGTAATACTTCATGGTGTCGGCGCTCATGCTCTTCTGCGCCCATTCCGGCAGGTGCACGCCCGCCGTGGCGAGCAACACCTGCACGTAGCCGGACCACCCGATCGCCACCACGGCGACCACCAGCGCGTACTCCAGCAGCAGGTCCCAGCCGATGATCCATGCCGCACCCTCGCCGAGCACCGCGTAGCCATAGGTGTACGCGCTGCCGGTTACCGGGATGAGCCCGGCGAATTCCGCGTAGCAGAGGGCGGCGCACGCGCTGCCGAAGCCCGCGATGATGAAGCTGAGGGCGACGGCCGGGCCGGCGTTGAGCGCCGCCTGCTGTCCGGCCAGCACGAAGATGCCGACGCCGATGATGCCGCCGATGCCGATCGCGGTCAGTTGCCACAGGCCGAGGACGCGCCGGAAGTCCTTCCGCTGGCCGACCTCGGCCTGCAACTGCTCGACGGACTTGTGGCGGAGGAACCTGGCTAACGACATGAGGATGACCCTGGGCTGGCTGACCCGGGATCATAGCGGGAGGGGCTGGCCCTGTCCCCGGCGGACGCTCACACAGCGTGTAGGCGTCCGCCTCGTGGAACGCCGAATCGCCGGCAGCCCAAGGGTGGGAGCCGATCGCATCGGCGATCCCCGCGGCAGCGGGCACGGGGCGGGAGAAGGATCAACGCCCGTCGACGGCCCTGCGCCCCAGCGCCGGATCGTCGGTGAAGAACGCATCGATACCCGTGGCGAGGTAGGCGCGGATCTCTGCCACCGAGCCCGCCTCGTTGCGCGTGGCGTCGCCGGCCGCGTTGCGGAAATCGGCCGCCAGGAAATGGTTCTCGGGACGGAACGTGTAGGGATGCACCTCGAGTCCCGCCGCGTGGGCGTCACGCACGAGCGTCGTCGGCGCGGCGAGCCGGCCATCCGCACCCAGCGGGATGATGCTGCGCGTCGAGGGTCCGATCGCATCCGCGTAGGCCGCGACGGCCTTCAGGCCGGCGGGGCTCATCATCGCGGCATAGGTCGTCGACGGCTCGTCCGCGGGATGCTCCGCCCCCGCCTCCATGAGCTGCAGCAACCGGATGTTCGGACGCGACGCACCCAGCTTGCCACGGAGGTACTTCAGGTTGCCGACCTCGAACGACTGGATCTCGACGGGCGCCGTGCGCGTGTAGGCGTGCGCGGCGAGCGTCGCCAGCACCTTGTCTTCCATCGGCAGGCCGATGCCGCGGAAATAGGTGGAGTGCTTGATCTCGGGAATGATGCCGATGATCCGGCGCCTCGCGGACGCCTCCGCGGCCACGAATTCGATCATCTCGTCGAACGTGGGCACGCTGAACTGGCCGTCGAACGCCGTGTTCGCCTTGCGGATGTCCGCCAGGCGCTCGCGGGCGCGCAGCGTCTTCAGTTCCACGAGCGTGAAGTCCTCGGTGAACCAGCCCGTGATGGCGACGCCGTCGACCTTCTTCGTCGTACGCCGGGCCGCGAACTCCGGGTGGCTCGCGACATCCGTCGTGCCCCCGATCTCGTTCTCGTGGCGCACCACCAGGACGCCGTCCTTCGTCGAGACCAGATCGGGCTCCACGACATCGGCGCCATCCTCGATCGCCACCGCGTACGACGCCAGCGTGTGCTCGGGACGCAGCGCGCTCGCGCCGCGATGGCCGATGACGAGGACCTTCGACGCGATGGGCGTCGCCGTGGCGGCGGGGGTGGACATCGGCAGCGCTCCGAGCAGCAGGGCAAGAGCGCACGAGGATAGACCAGTTGCCCGCATCAGAAATCGGCCGTCAGGGTGACGAAGCTCTGCCGCGGCGCACTCGCGTGGAAGGCCAGGGCACGACCCTGCGCATCCGTCGCGGCGAACGCCGTGAGGTTCGTCGCGTAGCGGTGGTCGGTGAGGTTCGTGATGTTCAGGGCGAGGGTCAGGGCCTTCAGGCTCGCGACGGGTCCGAAGTCGTAGCTTGCACCGAAATCGAATGACGTGGCACCCGCGACGCCCTGGTCGTTGGTATAGGTGTAGTAGCGGCGGCCGGTGTACTTGCCGCGCAGGCTGGCCGACCACGGTCCCTCGCGCCAGCTGATCTCGCTGGCGAACATGCGCTTGGGCGTGTCCACGGTGGTCTTGTCCTTCACCGGGACGACCTGGCCGTTGGCGACGTAGTCGTCGTCGTAGGTCGAGCGGTTGAACGAGGCCGAGTTGTACCACTCGAAGCCGCGGACCGGCTTCCAGATGAAGGTGAACTCCGCGCCGCGGCTGCTCACCGAGCCTACGTTCACGAACGCCGTGTTGCATTCCGGTCGCGTGCCCACCTCGATGCTCGGGCAGGGGTTGAGGGAAAGCAGGCGGTTGTCGAACTTCACGTCGTACAGGGCGACGGAGGCCTCGTACCCTTCGCCGACGCTACGGAAGCCGCCGTCGATCGAGCGCGATTCCTCCGGCTTCAGGTTGGACTTCGTTCCGTCGAACGCGGCCTGCGACACGGAGAGCGGACCGCCCGCGCCGCCGCCCTGGAACGCGGCGATGTTCTTCGCGTACGACAGGAACACTTCCTGCCCCGGCGCCAGCTGGAAGGCGAGGCCCGCCTGCGGGAGCAGCGACTTGCCGGCCTTCAGCGTGCCGTTCGCGTACGGGCTCTCGACACCCGGAAGCTCGCGCGCCGTCATCGTCGTGTGCGGGCTCTTCACGCCGACGTCGACGCTGAGGCGGTCGTCGATCGCCTTGAAGCTGTCCTGCAGGTACGCCTGCTTCGTCGTGATCGTATAGTCCTGCGAGAAGAGACGACGGTTCGGATTCTTCAGGTAGTAGTCGTCGCTGACCGGGCCGTCGATGTAGTAGAAGTTGCGCTCGACGTGGTGGTCGTTCTTCTCGTACCACACCCCGCCTTCGACATGATGGGCCCCGATGTCCCACGACAGCGATGCGATCGCGCCGTTGCGATTGATCGTGTAGTTGGTGCTGCGGATGGAGATCGGAAGCTCCTGCGGCGTGCCCGGGAACGACTTCTGGCCGGGCGACCACCAGTGCCCCTGCCCCGCGTTCTCGTGGTGGTAGACCTGCGTGTGCAGCGTCGCCGCGTCGGCGACCGCGAAATCGCCCGCCAGGTAGTAGAGGTCGTCGCGACGCAGTGCGCGGCTCTGGTAGTAGGCGTCGTCGATGTTGTCGACACCGCCGGAGAAGCCGCAGCGCGGATCCTTCACGCCACCCTTCGTATAGGCGGGCGCGCAATACGCCGCCGCCAGGGCGCGGTTCCAGTCGGGCGCGTAGAGGTTCCAGTCCCAGCCGAGCCCGCGGCGCAGGCCGCTCTTCGACAGATACGCGTAATCGGCCTGACTCGTGCGCGAGGTATCGACGAAACCGGTGATGCGGTTGCCCTCGCCGAACTCGTACACGCCCTTGCCGTTGAACTGCTTCGTGTTCGTCGGCGAGTCGGGGCGCGTCCACATGTCCGCATCCGCGTGCACCCCGGACAGGTACATCGAAAAGCCCTTGTAGTCGCCGGTGTCGATGCGTGCGTAGGTGCGGCGATTGTGATCGCTGCCGAAGGTCTGCGCGACCCTGCCGCCGAACGTCTTCGCCGGGTCGGCCGAGAAATACTGGATCGCGCCGCCGAGGTTGCTGGTGGATGCCGTGCCGAGCGCGCCGATACCTTCGGAGAGCTCCACCGTGGCCATGTTCTCGGCGATCAGCGCGCGCGAGATGTTCAGGCCGTTGTAGTTGCCGTACGCGTTGTCGCCCAGCGGTAGCCCGTCGAGGGTGTAACCGAGGCGCGTGGTATTGAAGCCGCGCAGCGTGATCGACTGCGACTCCTCGTTGGCGCCGAACGCGTCGTTCGACTGCACGGAAACGCCGGGCAGCCGGTTGAGGATCTTCTGCGGGCTGGTGCCCGGCGGCAGCACCTTCTGGTCGTCGGGCACGATGCGCTGCACCTGGCGTGTCTCGCCCTGGCCGATCACGGACACGGCCTCGAGATCCTGGGTCTTCGGCGGCGTGGCGTCTTCGGCGTGGGTCGGCAGGGCGAGCGCGGAAGCGAGGGCGAGGAACAGGGTGCGGCGGGTGGAGATCATCGGGGAATCGCGTGGCAGGGAAGCCGGCGAGCGTGCGCGATGTGTGTGTACGTTTTTTTACCGCGGGAAGAAGACACCGATACGAGTGACGCGCGTCGCACTTCCAGCCGCATATCTGCTAGTTTTCGCCCCGAAACCCCACCGGACCTCCGCATGTTCAAGCCCCTCGCCCTGGCCGCGCTCTCGGCCGCCCTGCTCGCCGCCTGCGCCGGCGCACCTTCCGGCAAGACCGCGGCACCTGCCGGGGTGAAGGATGGCGCGACGCTCGACCTCGCGATCCTCGAGACGACGGACGTCCACTCGAATCTTCTGTCGTACGACTACTACAAGCAGAAGGACGACCCCAGCTTCGGCTACGAGCGGGTCGCGACGCTGATCCGCCAGGCCCGCAAGGAATTCCCGAACACGGTGCTGTTCGACAGCGGCGACACCATCCAGGGCAGCGTGCTGGCCGACTACCAGGCGCTGGTGAAGCCCGTCGGCTGCGACAGCGAGCTCGCGATCTACAAGGCGATGGACGCCATCGGTTACGACGGCGGCACCGCGGGAAATCACGAGTTCAACTACGGCCTGCCGTTCCTCGCGCAGGTGACGAACACCGCGATGAACGTCGACGGCGTGAAGGCCCGCGAGTGCGCGGGACCGAAATTCCCGATCGTGTTGTCCAACGTCTACAGCGCGCGCGACGGCAAGCCGATCTTCAGGCCGTGGACGATCGTCACGAAGACGGTCACGGCCACGGGTGTCGACGGCAAGCCCGTCACCACCACGCTGAAGATCGGCATCATCGGCTTCACGCCGCCGCCGATCCTCGACTGGGACAAGCGCAACCTCGCCGGCAAGGTCACCGTCGACGGCGTCGTCGAAGCCGCGAACCGGTTCATGCCCGAGCTGCGGGCGCAGCGTCCCGACCTCGTCGTCGCCATCCTGCATGGCGGCCTGAACACCTCGCCGTACACGCCGCAGATGGAGAACGGCGGCTGGTACCTCGCCGGTGTGCCGGGCATCGACGCGCTCCTGCTCGGCCATTCGCATACCGAGTTTCCCGGCCCCCGCTACGCCGACATGAAGGACGTCGACGCGAAGCGCGGCATCGTGCGCGGCGTGCCCGCGGTGATGGGCGGCTTCTTCGGCAAGGACCTGGGCGTCATCAACATGACGCTGAAGCGCGAGGGCGATCGCTGGGTGGTCGACAAGGACAAGAGCCGTAGCCAGGTACGCCCGATCTGCCCGAAGAAGAACGAATGCGTCGCCGCCGATCCGACGATCGCGCCGCTCGTGCAGGAGGCGCACGACGCCGCCGTCGCGTACGTGAACACGCCGATCGGCGCGACCGATCACTCGCTGACCAGCTACTTCGCGGACGAGGGCAACATGAGCGCGCTCGCCGTGGTCAACGCGGCGCAGATCGACTACACACGCGAGGCGCTCGCCCGGACGAATCCGGAGTGGAAGGACGTGCCGGTGATTTCTGCGGCGGCGGCGTTCCGCACGGGCTTCGGCGGCCCGGACGACTTCACGGACGTGCCGAAGGGCCCGATGACGATCCGCAACGCGTCCGATCTTTACTTCTATCCGAACACGCTCGCCGCGGTGAAGATCGACGGCGCGGGTGTGAAGGCGTGGCTCGAGAAGGCCGCGTCGCGGTTCAACCGCATCGATCCTTCGAAGGACGGCGAGCAGCCGCTGATCGGCAAGATGGCCGGCTACAACTTCGACCAGATGCAGGGTGGCATCACGTACGTCATCGACGTATCGAAGCCGGAGGGCGAGCGTATCTCCGACCTGCGATTCAAGGGCAAGCCGGTCAAGCCGTCGCAACCCTTCATCGTCGTGACGAACAACTACCGCGCGAACGGCGGCGGCGAGTTCCCGGGCCTCAAGGGCGACAACGTCGTGCTCAACGCACCGGACGGCAATCGCGAGGTCGTCATCCACTGGGTGGAGGAAAAGAAGACGCTGACGCGCAAGGATGTCGACAAGGCGTCCTGGCGTTTCGCACCGGTGAAGACGAAGGGTCCCGTCACGTTCACCGCGGCCAGCGGCAAGGAAGACGTGGCGAAGTCGCTCGGCCTGCCCATCCGCCAGCTGCGCGACAACGGCGACGGCACGGCCGTGTACGCGATCGACCTTTCAAAGCGCTGACCACGCCACCTGTAGGAGCGGACCTGGCCGCGATGGAGACTCGAAGCAAGCACCCATCGCGGCCGGTCCGCTCCTGTGAGAGCAGCCCCTAGGCCATCCGGCCGCTTGACAGCCCCCGAGACCCGGGCATAACGTCGGGCCATGTCCAACCACGCGCCAGCGCTGCGTTCCTTCCCGGCCCTCACGGCCGGCGCGCCCGCGTTCCTTTCCACCGCGACGACGACAACCACGACCACTACCACGGTCGGAGGATCGGAGTCCGCGCGCGCTTAGTTCCCTGTCGCTGCCGGCCCCGACCTCCCGCAGGACGGGACCGGCGCCGGAGCCTCGACAGCCGACATCCCACCTGACGCGACGAACGGGCCTTCCACCGGAGGCTTGACCCGTGTCCATCGCCATCGCTCCCCACCGCTCACCGCTACGTGCCGCGCCCGCGCGCGCGGCCGTGGCCCCGCTCGTCGTGAACCTCGGCATCGTGGGGCCCGGCAAGGTCGGCACCGCCCTGCTCGCCCAGCTGCGCGCCGCCGCGCCGCGCCTGCTGCGCGACTGCCACCTCGACCTCCGGCTGCGCGCCGTTTGCGATAGCCGGCACATGTGGCTGGACTGCGACGACGACGCCCTCAACGGACGCACCCACGGCGCGCAGACCTGGCGACCGGCGGAACTCGACGAGTTCGCCGCATATGTCGCGGGCGAGCACGGCGAACCGGCCGTGCTCGCGGACTGCAGTGCCAGCGATGCCGTGGCGGACCACTACGCGGGGTGGATCGGTGCGGGCATCCACGTGGTCACGCCCAACAAGCGGGCCGGCAGCGGCCCGCTCGAGCGCTGGCGGCGGATCGGCGCCGCGGCCGCGGCCAGCGGCGCGAGCATCCATTACGAGGGCACGGTCGGCGCCGGCCTGCCCGTGGTGCAGACGCTGCGCGACCTGCTCGACACCGGTGACGAGCTCATGGCGGTGGAGGGCATGCTCTCGGGCACGCTGGCGTGGCTGCTCAACCGCTTCGACGGGTCCGTGCCGTTCTCGGCGCTGGTCCGCGAGGCCCACGCGATGGGTTACACCGAGCCCGATCCCCGCGACGATCTTTCCGGCATGGACGTCGCGCGCAAGCTCGTCATCCTGGCGCGCGAGGCGGGGGTCGCCCTCTCGCTCGACGACATCGCCGTGCGCAGCCTCGTTCCCGCCCCGCTGGCGGATGCGTCGCGCGACGACTTCATGGCCGGCCTCGCCGCGCTCGACGGTCCCATGGCGGTGCTGCTGGCCGAAGCACGCATGGCGGGTGGTGTACTGCGCCACGTGGCGCGGTTCGATGGCCGCCACGGCTCGGTGGGCGTGCAGGTGGTGCCGCGCGACCATGTCTTCGCACACGCCCAACTGACGGACAACGTCCTGCGTTTCGCCACGCGCCGTTACTGCGACAATGCGCTGGTCGTCCAGGGGCCGGGTGCCGGCCCCGAGGTCACGGCGGCAGCGGTATTCACCGACCTGCTGCGCGTGGCGGGCGCGATGGGAGTAAAACGGTGCGCATGCTGAAAGAACAATCCTCGCCCCTCGTCCGTGCGGATGTCGCCATCGCCGAGGCATACGCCAGCGTCGGCAACGTCGGCATCGGCTTCGACATCCTCGGCCATACCGTGGAAGGTGCCGGCGATCGCGCCGACGTGCGTCGCATCGCCGAACGCGAGGTGCGCATCGCGGCCATCGATGGCGTGATCACCGACCTGCCCATGGCCGCCGCCGAAAACACCGCCGGCGCCGCGCTGCTGTCCATGATGCGCGGGCTCGCGTTGCCGTTCGGCTTCGAGCTGACACTGCATAAAGGCATTGCGCTGGGCTCCGGCATGGGCGGCTCCGCCGCGTCCTGTGTCGCCGCCGTCGTCGCCGCGAACGAACTGCTCGACGAATCGCTACCGCGCGAAGCGCTCTACCCCTTCGCCCTCGACGGCGAAGTAGTCGCCAGCGGCAGCCGTCACGGCGACAACCTCGGCCCCATGCTGCTCGGCGGACTCGTGCTCGCCACGGAGCACCGCCTCGTGCGCATCCCGATTCCCGCCGAATGGCATTGCGCGCTCGTGCATCCGCACGTGGTGCTGGAGACGCGCAAGGCCCGTGCCGCGCTGGCCGGGCACTATGCGCTCGGCGAGTTCGTGGCGCAGAGCGCCAACCTCGCCATGGTGCTCGCCGGCTGCTATCGCGGCGACGCGGCGCTGGTGCGCGACGGGCTCTCCGACGTGCTCGTCGAACCGCGACGCGCGCCGTTGATCCCCGGCTTCGCGCAGGTGAAACAGGCGGCGCTCGACCACGGCGCGCTCGGCGCGAGCATTTCCGGCGCCGGACCGAGCGTCTTCGGCTGGTTCGAGGACAGGGATTCCGCCGCCGCCGCCGCGCGCGACATGCATGCGGCCTTCCTCGCCGCGGGTCACCCGAGCGACGTGCTCGTCGCCCCGATCGACGGCCCCGCCGCCCGGGTGCTGTGACGATGCGTTATGTCAGCACGCGCGGCGTCGCCGCGCCGGTCGGACTGTCGGCCGCCATCGCGGCGGGCCTCGCGCCGGATGGCGGCCTCTACGTGCCCGAGGCGATGCCACGCGTGTCGCCTCCCGCCGACGCGGGCTATCTGGCCGGTACGGCCTTGCATATGCTGGAACCATTCTTCGCCGGCGATCCGCTCGCCGACGAGCTGCCCGCGATCTGCGCCGAGGCCTTCGCGCATCCGGCGCCGCGGCGCGAACTGCGCATCGACGGCGCGCACGTGCTCGAGCTGTTCCACGGACCGACCGCCGCGTTCAAGGATTTCGGCGCGCGCTTCCTCGCGGCGTGCCTCGTGCGCCTGCGCCGCGCGGCGGACGGCCCCCTGACGATCCTCGTCGCCACGTCCGGCGACACGGGCGCCGCGGTCGGTGCCGCATTTCATGGCCTGCCCGGTTTCCGGGTCGCCATCCTCTACCCCGACAACCGCGTATCGCCGAGGCAGGCGCACCAGCTGGGGAGCTTCGGCGGCAACGTGCGCGCGCTGCGCGTGGAAGGCAGCTTCGACGACTGCCAGCGGCTGGTCAAAGGCGCGCTGGGCGACGACGCCCTGCAGGCCGACGTGCCGCTTTCGTCCGCCAACAGCATCAGCCTGGGCCGCCTTCTGCCGCAGATGGCGTATTTCGGCCATGCGTCGTTGCAGGCGGATGGCCCGATGAACGCCATCGTGCCGACCGGCAACCTCGGCAATGCCGTGGCATGCCTGTGGGCGCGCGAGCTGGGCCTGCCCATCGGCGACGTGGTGTTCGCCTGTAACGCCAACGAAACACTGCCCGACTTCTTCGGCGGCATGCCGTACCGTCCGCGCGATGCGATCCCCACGATCGCGAACGCGATGGATGTGGGGGCGCCGAGCAACTTCGAGCGCCTGCGCCATCTGTTCGGCGACGAGAGCGCCACACGCATGAACGGTGCCGCGGAGAGCGTCGACGACGCGGCCATCCGCGACGTGATCCACCGCCATGCGGTCGCGGATGGCGAAGTGTTCTGTCCGCATACGGCCACGGCCATACGTGTGTTCGAACGCCGGCGCATGGCGGGCGACCGTCGCGCGTGGACGATCGCCGCCACCGCGCATCCGGCCAAGTTCGAATCCATCGTCGAGCCGCTCGTCGGACACCCCATCGAAGTGCCGGAGGCGTTGGCCGCCATGCTCTCGCGCGACGCCGAGGCCGAACCGATGACGGCCGATCCGCTAATTTTCGCGAATTGGCTCCGGTCGTGGTGAGATATATGGAAGCGTGCCGCACGTCGCATTATTTGGACGTCTGGACGTCTCGCGGGAAAAAGTTTCGTTCGTAAGTGTTGACACGGGTCGTCGACCTGCCTTACGTTCGATCACATGACGCAGCGCAACACCCATGGCCGCATTGACCTGAACCGACTTACGTCGGTGGTCGGCAAGCTGCGTCTCGGCAGCGGCCTCCTTCTTATTAGCCTTGTACTTATTACCTGCGGAGGTGCGGGCTGAGGGCAAGTGTCCAGGTAGCAAGAAAACGACCTGAAGACTCCCAAAGAACCCCGCACCCGGAAACGGATGCGGGGTTTTTTGTTGCCCGGCCCGCCTCATCAACGAGCGGAGCCAGACATGAATCCAGCACACCAGGGCAGCACCGACGCCGTCGACAGCGACGTAGGCGGACGCGTGCGCATCTTCGACACGACCTTGCGCGACGGCGAGCAAGCCCCCGGCTTCTCGATGGACCGGCGCGCGAAGTTGCGCATGGCGCATGCCCTGGAAGAACTGGGCGTCGACATCATCGAAGCCGGTTTTCCGCAGGCCTCACCCGACGATTTCGCCGCCGTGGCGGAGATCGCCAGGGTGCTGAAGACACCCACGGTCGCCGCGCTGGCCCGATGTCAGAATGCCGACATCGATAGCGCGGGCAAGGCACTGGAAGGTGCCAGGCATTCACGGATCCACCTGTTCCTGTCCACATCGCCGCTGCATCGCGAACACAAGCTGGGCAAGAGCAAGCAAGAAGTCATCGACATCGCCGCCGCGGCGATCATGCGGGCCAAGGCCCTCGCACACGAAGTCGAATTTTCAGCCGAAGACGCGCTGCGCACCGAGCCGGAATACCTCGCCGAGATCTTCTCGGTCGCCGTCGAAGCCGGCGCCAGCGTCCTCAACGCGCCCGACACCGTCGGTTACGTCACCCCCTCCGAAATCACCGCCATGTTTACCTACCTGCGCCAGCACGTGCGCGGTGCGGACAAGGTCGTGTTCTCCGCGCATTGCCACGACGACCTGGGCATGGCGGTGGCCAATAGCCTGGCCGCCATCAGCGCGGGCGCGCGTCAGGTCGAGTGCACGATCAACGGCATCGGCGAGCGCGCGGGCAACGCGGCGCTCGAGGAAGTGGTGATGGCGCTGCACACGCGCGCGCCGCTGTTCCGTGTCGACACGGGCATCGTCACCCAACGCCTGTTCCCGACGTCGCGCCTGCTGGCGGAGGTGACGGGCCAGCCGGTACCTCGCAACAAGGCCATCGTGGGCGACAACGCGTTCGCGCACGAATCCGGCATCCACCAGCACGGCATGCTCAAGCACCGCGGCACCTACGAAATCATGCGTCCGCAGGACGTCGGCGCGAAGACCTCGCTCGTCCTCGGCAAGCACTCGGGCCGGCACGCGCTGCGCCAGCGCCTGGTCGAGCTCGATTACGAGATGGACGACGCGACACTGGACGCCGTGTTCGAGCGATTCAAAGTGCTGGCGGACAGCCAGCGCTCGGTCACCAACGACGATCTCGTCGCACTGATGCGCGAGTACGAAGACACCACCACCGCCGCGCGCGTCGCGGTCGAGTCCTGAAGGAGGATCCATGGAAGCCCCGACCCATCTCTGGCACAACGGTCGCATCAAGACCTGGGCCGACGCCACCGTGCATGTCGGCGCGCATGCGCTGCACTATGGATCCTCCGTCTTCGAAGGCGTGCGCGTGTACGCCACACCGGACGGCCCGCGCTACTTCCGCCTCGAGGAGCACACCGAGCGACTGTTCCATTCGGCGCGCATCTACGACCTGTCGATGCCGTACGACGCGGCGACGATCAATCGCGCCTGCCGCGAAGTGATCGTCGCGAACGGCCTGCAGTCGGCCTACGTGCGACCGATCGTGTTCCGCAGCGGCTTCACTTTCAGCCTCGCGCCGTCGCTGGATACCGCCGTCGACGTCGCGATCATCGCCCTGCCCTGGGGTGCGTATCACGGCGCCGACGCGATCGAGAAAGGCGTCGACGTGTGCGTGTCGTCGTGGAACCGCGCCGCGCCCAACACCTACCCGAGCGGCGCGAAGGCGGGCGGCAACTATCTCAACAGCCAGCTGATCGCGCGCGAAGCCATCAACGGCGGTTACGCCGAAGGCATCGCACTGGGTACCGACGGCTTGCTGAGCGAAGGCGCGGGCGAGAACCTGTTCATCGTGCGCAAGGGCGTCATCTATACGCCGCCGGCCGCTTCCTCGATCCTGTGCGGCATCACACGCGACGCCGTGCTGACGCTCGCGCGGGATCGCGGCTTCGACGTCGTCGAGCAGTCGCTGCCGCGCGAGATGCTGTACTTCGCCGACGAAGTCTTCATGACGGGCACGGCGGCCGAGGTGACGGCCGTGCGTTCCGTGGACCGCAAGCCGGTCGGCAGCGGCCGTCCGGGCCCCGTCACGCGACAGCTGCAGGAGGCGTTCTTCGGCCTGTTCGACGGCCGCACCGAGGACCGCTGGGGCTGGCTGACACCGGTCGAGGAAGCGACCAGCGGGAGGGCCGCGGCATGAGCGCACGGACCCTCTTCGACAAGCTGTGGGACGCCCACCAGGTCAAGGCCGAAACCGAGAGCACCCCGGGCGTGCTCTACATCGACCTGCACCTGGTGCATGAGGTCACCTCGCCGCAGGCGTTCGACGAGCTGCGCTCGCGCGGCCTGCGCGTGCGGCGGCCCGACCGCACGCTCGCCACGCTCGACCACTCCACGCCCACGCTGCCGCCCGGCGCGGACGGCAAGCGTCCCTACTACACGAAGGAAGCCGAAGCGCAGGTCGCGACGCTCGAAGCGAACGTGCGCGAGTTCGGCGTCGACCTGATGGGTTGGGACAGTCCGCAGCGCGGCATCGTGCATGTCGCCGGTCCCGAAGTCGGGGCGACGCATCCCGGCATGACCATCGTCTGCGGCGACAGCCACACCGCGACGCACGGCGCCTTCGGCGCGCTGGCGTTCGGTATCGGCACGACCGAGGTCGGGCACGTGCTGGCGACGCAGTGCCTGCTCCAGCGCAAGCCGAAATCGTTCGCCATCCATGTCGACGGTGCGCTGCAGGCCGGCGTCACCGCGAAGGACCTGATCCTGCACATCATCGGCCGGATCGGCATCGGCGGCGGCACGGGCCATGTGCTCGAGTACACCGGCGAGGCGATCCGCGCGCTGTCGATGGAAGAGCGCATGACCGTGTGCAACATGTCGATCGAAGCGGGAGCCCGCGCGGGCCTGATCGCGCCGGACGAGACCACCTTCGCGTGGCTCGAAGGGCGCGAGCGCGCGCCGAAGGGCGACGCGTGGGATCGCGCTGTCGCGTACTGGCGCACCCTGCCGAGCGACGAGGGTGCGCGTTACGACCGCGAAGTGCGCATCGACGCCTCGGCCATCCAGCCGTCGGTGACCTATGGCACGCATCCCGGCATGGTCGTGCCGATCCACGCGCCGGTTCCCGCCGCCGCCGACGCGATCGAGCAGCGCGCGCTCGATTACATGAAGGTCACCGCGGGCAAGCCGATCGCCGGCGAAGCCGTCGACGTCGTCTTCATCGGCAGCTGCACGAACGGGCGCCTGTCCGATCTGCGCGCGGCCGCCGACATCTTGCGCGGCCGTCAGGTCGCCGAGGGCGTGCGCATGCTCGTCGTGCCGGGTTCCGAACAGGTGCGCCGCGCCGCCGAGCAGGAAGGCCTGCACGAGGTGTTCCGCGCGGCGGGCGCCGAGTGGCGCGAGCCGGGCTGCTCGATGTGCATCGCCATGAACGGCGATCTCGCCCAGCCGGGCCAGCTCGTCGTCGCCACCAGCAATCGCAATTTCGAGGGACGCCAGGGCAAGGGCGCACGCACCGTGCTCGCCAGCCCGCTGGTCGCCGCCGCGTCGGCCGTCGCCGGCCGTGTCGCCGACCCCCGCGAATACATGAACCAGGAAGTCGCCGCATGAGCCAGACCACCCGCCCGCTCGCCTACGTGCATTCGCGCACCGCGGTGCTGCGCGACGAGAACATCGATACGGACCGGATCATTCCCGCCCGTTTCCTCACCACCACCGAGCGCACCGGCCTCGGCCGTCATTGCTTCCAGGACTGGCGTTATGCCGCGGACGGCAGCGACGACCCGGCGTTCCCGCTGAACCAGCCGCAGGCGCGCGGATGCTCGATCCTGGTGGCCGGCCGCAACTTCGGCTGCGGTTCGTCGCGCGAGCACGCGCCGTGGGCGCTGCTCGATTACGGCATCCAGGCCGTCATCTCCAACGAGATCGCGGACATCTTCCGCGGCAACGCGCTGAAGAACGGCCTGCTCGCGATCGTCGTCAGCGACGCCGAGCATCGCTGGCTGCTCGACAACCCGGGTACCGAGCTGCGCATCGACATCGCGGAAGGAACGATCCGGCTGCCCGACGGTGGCTCGATCCGTTTCGACCTCGACGCTTTCTCGCGCCACTGCCTGCTCAACGGCGTCGACCAGCTGGGCTTCCTGCTCCAGCAGGCCGACGACATCGCCGCCTTCGAACACCAACAGGAGAAAGCCGCATGAAGGCTTCGATCGTCGTACTGCCGGGTGACGGCATCGGCCCGGAAGTCGCCGCCGCCGGCGTCGCCGTGCTGCGCCAGGTCGCCGGGCGTTTCGGCCACGAGTTCACGTTCACGGAGCATGCGATCGGTGGCGACGCCATCGACCGCTTCGGCGATCCGCTGCCGCCCGCCACGCGCGAAGCCCTGCTCGCCGCCGACGCCATCCTGCTCGGCGCCGTCGGTGGACCGAAGTGGTCGGACCCGAACGCGGCGGTGCGCCCGGAACAGGGGTTGCTGGCCATGCGCAAGCTGCTCGGCGTGTTCGCCAACGTCCGCCCGCTGAAGCTGCATCCGCGCACCGCGGCGCTGTCGCCGCTGAAGCCGGAGCGCACGAAGGGCGTCGATCTCGTCTTCATCCGTGAACTCACCGGCGGCATCTACTTCGGCGCGAAGACGCGCAGCGACGACGACGCCACCGACGAATGCCGCTACAGCGTCGCCGAAGTCGAGCGCGTGGTCCGCCATGCCTTCGAGCTGGCGCGCACGCGGCGCCGGAAGGTGACGTCGGTGGACAAGGCGAACGTGCTGGAGACGTCGCGACTGTGGCGCTCCGTCGCGACGCGCGTCGCCGCCGACTATCCCGACGTCGAGCTGGAACACCAGCTGGTCGACTCGATGGCGATGCACCTGCTCACGCGTCCCGCCGACTACGACGTCATCGTGACCGAGAACATGTTCGGCGACATCCTGACCGACGAAGCGTCGGTGCTGGCCGGTTCGCTCGGCCTGTCGCCGTCGGCATCGGTGGGTGGACCCGGCGCGGGCGTGTACGAGCCGATCCACGGCTCCGCGCCCGACATCGCCGGCCAGTCGCTCGCAAACCCGCTGGGCACGATCCTCTCGGCGGCGATGCTGCTTCGCCACTCGCTCGGACTGTCCGAGGAAGCGGCGGCCGTCCAGGCGGCCGTCGATCACGTGCTCGAGCACGGCAACCTGACGCGCGACCTCGGTGGCACCGCCTCCACCGACGCCGTCACCCGTGCCGTCCTGGACGCCTGCACCGCCAACGCGGAGGCCGCATGAACACGAAGAAGATCCCGATCCGCACGCTGCGCAGCGATGCGATCAAGACCGGCCCGGACCGCGCGCCGGCGCGCGCGATGCTGCGCGCCACGGGCCTCGACGACGAGGCCATCGCGCGGCCGATGGTCGCGATCGTGCACAGCTGGTCGAACGTGTCGCCGTGCAACCTCAACCTGCGCGACCTCGCCGCGGCGGCGGCCGACGGCGTGCGCGCGGCGGGTGGCACGCCCGTAGAGTTCAACACGATCGCCGTCACGGACGGCATCGCGATGGGGACCACCGGCATGCGTTCGTCGCTGGTCAGCCGCGAGATCATCACCGATTCCATCGAACTGGCGGTCGACGGCCACTGCCTCGACGCCATGGTCGTCCTGTGCGGCTGCGACAAGACGATTCCCGCGGCCGCGATGGCGCTGGCCCGCCTGAACATCCCCGGCGTCGCGCTGTACGGCGGCAGCATCGATCACGGCAGCCGCAACGGCTGCCCGATCACGGTGCAGGAAGTGTTCGAGGCGGTAGGCGCCCACGGTGCCGGCAAGATCGACGACGCGGAACTGGAAGACGTCGAGCGTCACGCCTGCCCGGGCGCCGGCGCGTGCGGCGGGCAGTTCACGGCGAACACGATGGCGATGGTGCTGACCACGCTGGGTCTGTCCCCGGTGGGTCTCAACGACATCCCGGCGACGCACGCGGCCAAGCGCGACGCGGCCTTCCGGTGCGGCGAACTGGCGATGCAGTGCCTCGAAGCCAACCGCCGGCCGCGCGACGTGATGACTCGCCAGGCGTTCGACAACGCGGCGCGCATGGTCGCCGCGACCGCGGGTTCGACCAACGCGGTGCTGCACCTGCTGGCGATGGCCAACGAGGCGCGCGTGCCGCTGTCGATCGAGGATTTCGAACCCGCGTCGGCGCATACGCCCGTGATCGCCGACCTGAAGCCCGGCGGCCGCTACAGCGCCGTCGAACTGACGGCGGCGGGTGGCACCGCCGTGGTCGCCAACGAACTGCGCAAGGCCGGCATGATCGTCGATACCCCGACGGTCACCGGGCGCACGCTGTTCGCCGAACTCGACGCGGCACCGCCGGCGACCGAAGGCCAGCAGGTCGTGCGCAGCGTCGATGCCGCGTTCAAGCCACGCGGCGGCTACAGCATCCTCTACGGCAACCTGTCGCCGGAGGGCTGCATCCTGAAGCTCGCCGGTCACGGCCGCACGAGCCACGCCGGCCCCGCGCGCGTGTTCGAGAGCGAGGAGGAGGCGTTCGCCGCCGTGCAGGCGGGACGCATCCGCGCCGGCGACGTGATGGTGATCCGCAACGAAGGTCCGGCCGGTGGCCCAGGCATGCGCGAGATGCTCGCCGTGACCGCCGCGCTCGTCGGCCGCGGCCTCGGCAACGACGTGGCGCTGATCACGGATGGCCGCTTCAGCGGTGCGACGCACGGCTTCATGGTCGGCCACATCGCGCCGGAGGCGGCGCGCGGCGGTCCGATCGGCCTGCTGCGCGAAGGCGACGCGATCTTCATCGATGCCTCGACGCGCGAGCTGCGCACCGACGCGGATCTCGCCTCCCGCCGCGCCTCGTGGCGACCGTCGGCACCGAAGGTGACGCGCGGCGTGCTCGCGAAGTACGCGCGCCTCGTCGGCTCGGCCGCCGAAGGTGCCGTGACGCAGGCCTTCGACGACGCGCCCGTCGCCAGCACGCGCGTGCGTCGCGAGATCGAAGACGAGGACTTTACGCAGGAACTGATCGGCAACTAGCCAGGGCTGCCACAGCCAGCGCGAACCGATGTCGCGCCGCCCCAACCCATTCGATTTTCCGAGGAGATACCCATGACCGACAAGCAAGCCACCACCGCCCCGTTGCAGAACGCCCGTATCGCCGTGCTCGGCTACGGCAGCCAGGGTCGCGCGCATGCGCTCAACCTGAAGGACTCCGGTCTCGACGTCGTGGTCGGCCTGCGCCCGGGCGGTCCGTCCTGGAACCGTGCTTACGTCGACGGCTTCGAAGTGGCCGAGCCGTCGGAAGCCGTGCGCGGCGCCGACCTGGTCGCCGTGCTCACGCCGGACATGACGCAGCCGGGCATCTACAAGGACGCCATCGAGGCCAACATGAAGCCCGGCGCGACGCTGCTGTTCGCGCACGGCTTCAACGTGCACTTCGGCCAGATCCAGCCGCGCGAGGACATCGACGTCGTGCTCGTCGCGCCGAAGGGCCCGGGTGCGCTGGTCCGTCGCGAATACGAAATCGGCCGCGGTGTGCCCTGTCTGTACGCCGTGCATCAGGACGCCACCGGCAACGCCACCGATCGTGCCACCGCGTACGCGGCGGGCATCGGCGGCGCGCGCGCCATGCTCATCGAAACCGATTTCAAGGAAGAGACCGAAACCGATCTCTTCGGCGAACAGGCGGTGCTCTGCGGCGGCGCGACCGAGCTGGTCATCAAGGGCTTCGAGACGCTCACCGAGGCGGGCTACCGGCCGGAAATCGCCTATTACGAAGTCATGCACGAACTGAAGCTGATCGTGGACCTGTTCTACGAAGGCGGCATCGCGCGCATGCTGGAGTTCATCTCCGAGACCGCGCAGTACGGCGATTACACGCGCGGCCCGCGCGTCATCGACGACAGCACGAAGGAAAAGATGAAGGCGGTGCTGAAGGACATCCAGGACGGCACGTTCGCCCGCGAATGGACGGCGGAATACAAGGCCGGCCTGCCGAACTACAAGGCGCTCAAGCAGAAGGACCTCGATCACCCGATCGAGAAGGTCGGCGCCCAGCTCCGCGCCCGCATGCCGTGGCTCGCGGCGAACCAGCCGAAGCCCGTCGAGCCTGCGAAGGCGGGTTGATGGTTCCGCCACGGCGGTAGGAAACCAAGGTGGGAAGCGCGCTCGCGAGCAAGCGGGCTTCCCACCGACCCAGTGCCACCCAGCGATCGTTACGACTCCAAGCGCTTCAAAGGACCAAGCACACCGTGAACGCCCAACCGGACACCGTCGGCGACATTCGCCGCCCACCTTCGAACCATCCCCTGGCCGGCACCACCCTGACCGGCGCGGACATCGTCGTGCAGGTACTTGCCGACGAAGGCCTCGATGTCCTTTTCGGCTACTCCGGCGGCGCCATCCTTCCCGTGTACGACGCCGTTTTCCGCTTCAACGCCGATCATCCGCGCGAAGACGGCAGCGACCCGATGCCGCTGATCGTTCCCGCGAACGAACAGGGCGCGTGCTTCATGGCCGCCGGTTACGCGCGCGCTTCCGGCCGCGTCGGCGTCGCGCTCGTCACCTCAGGCCCAGGCGCCACCAACGCGGTGACGCCGGTCCGCGATTCCATGGCCGATTCGATCCCGATGGTGGTGATCAGCGGCCAGGTGCCGACGGGCTCCATCGGAACCGACGCGTTCCAGGAGGCACCGATCAGCACGATCATGGGCTCGTGCGCGAAGCACGTGTTCCTCGTCACCGACGCATCCACGCTCGAAGCGACGCTGCGCACCGCCTTCCACATCGCACGCAGCGGCCGGCCCGGACCGGTCGTCGTCGACATTCCGAAGGACGTGCAGAACGCCACGCTCGTGTTCGACGGCAGCCGCGAACTGCCCGTGCGCGGGTATCGGTCGCGCCTGCGCGCCGTCGAGTCGGCGAGTATCGACGACGCCGAGTGCGCCCGCTTCTTCGCCGCGCTCGACCGCGCCGAGCGCCCCCTCATCTACGCCGGTGGCGGCATCGTCTCCGCCGGTGCGGCCGATGCGCTGCGCGACTTCGCGCATGCGTTCGGCATTCCCGTGGTCACCACCCTGATGGGCATCGGCGGCTTCGATACTACCGATCCGCTGTCCCTCAACATGCTGGGCATGCACGGTGCCGCTTACGCGAACTACGCGATGGACGATTGCGACTTCGTATTCGCGCTGGGCGCACGCTTCGACGATCGCGTCGTCGGTGTGCCCGACAAGTTCGCGCCCCGCGCGCGCACGATCGCGCAGATCGACATCGATCCCGCCGAGATCGGCAAGGTGAAGTCGGTCGACTGGCACCACGTCGGCACGCTCGACGTCGCGCTCGCGCGACTGACCTCGTACGGCGAGCGCCATGGCTTCCGCCCCGATTACGCGGCGTGGCACGCACATGTGGCCGCGCTGAAGACGAGCCATCCCATGAACTTCTGTCGCGACAGCGAGGCCATCCAGCCCTGCGCGATCATCGAAGCGATCAATCGCATCACCGACGGTCGCGCCATCATCAGCACGGGCGTGGGCCAGCATCAGATGTGGGCGGCGCAGTACTTCGATTTTCGCGAACCCAGGCATTGGCTCACGTCCGGTTCGATGGGCACGATGGGCTTCGGCCTGCCGGCGGCGATCGGCGCGCAGTTCGCGCGTCGCGACCGCGTCGTGATCGACATCGACGGCGACGCGAGCATCCGCATGAACATCGGCGAGCTCGAAACCGTCACCACGTACAACCTGCCGGTGAAGGTGGTCGTGCTCAACAACAGCGGCGACGGCATGGTGCGGCAGTGGCAGAAGCTGTTCTTCAAGGGGCGCTTCTCCGCCTCCGACAAGAGCCTGCACAAGAAGGATTTCGTTCGCGCCGCGCAGGCCGATGGCTTCGAGTGGGCGCGACGGCTCGACGATCCGGCCGCGATCGACGACACCATCGCCGACTTCCTCGCGTTCGAGGGGCCCGCGTTCCTCGAGGTGGTGATCGATCCCGATGCCGGGGTCTACCCGATGGTGGGCCCGGGCGCGACCTATGCCGAGATGATCACCGGCGACTGGATTCCGAGCCGTTCGGCGCCGGTCGCTTCGTCCACCGAACCGACAGGGATGTTCTGACCATGCGCCATCTCGTTTCCATGTTGCTGCAGAACGAAGCCGGCGCCCTCGCACGCGTCGCCGGTCTCTTCGCGTCGCGTGGGTACAACATCGAATCGCTCACCGTGGGCGCCACGCAGGACGCCGACGCGTCGCGCCTGACGCTCGTCGTGTACGGCGACGACGGCGTCATCGAGCAGATCGTGAAGCAGTCCGCGAAGCTCGTCGACGTGATCGAAATCGCCGAGCTCACGCGTCGCGAGCACGTCGAACGCGAGCTGCTCGTGGCGCGCGTGGATGCCGAAGACGACACGATCGACGCGCTGGTGGCGCGCTTCGGTGCGCGCCTGCTTCAGCGGCATGGATCGCAGTCGGTGCTGGAGTACACCGGTCGCGCCGAGGACATCGACACCTTCCTCGACGCGCTTCGACGCGCGGGCGAAATCGTCGACCATGCACGCAGCGGCATCGCGGCGATCGAGCGGCCGCTGGCGATTGCGTGAGGCGAAGAAGAAGCGCCCTCCGCCGACTTACCAGACCCGGAACACCTGCCCCGTCTGGCGCCCTTCGACGGACTTCGACATCGCCATGGCGGCGCGGCCGGCCGGAACGGGCTCGAAGCCGCGGAAGAACGGACCGTAGCTCTCCATCGACTCCGTCAGCACGGTCGGGCTCACCGCGTTGATGCGAATGCCGCGCGGAAGCTCGATCGCGGCGGCGCGAACGAACGCCTCGATCGCGCCGTTGACCATGCTCGCGCAGGTGCCCGCCACGATGGGCTGGTCGCTGAGGACGCCGCTGATGAGGGTGAACGAGCCACCGTCGCGGACATGCGCCGTGCCGGCCTGGACGAGACGCACCTGTCCGAGGAGCTTGTCCTGCAGGCCCTCGATGTATTTCGCTTCGGTGAAGTCGGCGAGCGGCAGGAACGGCACGCTGCCAGCCGCGCAGACGACGGCGTCCACCTCTCCGGCCTGGCGGTACATCGCGGTGACGCTGGCCGCGTCGCGGATGTCGGCGTGGATGTCGCCGCTGGAACGTCCCACGCGGACGATCTCGTGACGTCCACCCAGTTCGGCCGTCACTGCCTGGCCCAGCGTGCCGCTGGCGCCGATAACGAGGATTTTCATGGCTGTCGCTCTTTCGGAATCCGGCTCGCACGATAGCGCGAGCGGTGCGCGCGGTCTCGCCAGCGCGCCGCGGCTTGCACCCTGGCTTTACGGGCCTTAGCCGGAGGATTCACCTCGGGGTGCCTACGTTGGGGACCTTCCCCGACCGTGGAGTGGACACCCATGCCCTACACACCGACCAATCCCCAGCCCCCGTTCGTCGAGCCGGGCAAGAACCGCCCCGAGGACGAGATCCGCCAGCCGGGGAGCTATCGCCCCGAGCGCGACGCGGACCCGGAGCCTCCGCAGAACGACGACCCGATCGAGCCGCTGGAGCCCTGACCCGGCCGCTTGTTGGAACGGACCTGGCCGCGACGGGTTTTCGCGGGGCGCGGCGGATCATTGGGTCAAGAGCCTTGAGATCCTGTAGCGCCTCGCGAAGAGCTGTCGCGGCCAGGTCCGCTCCCATAGGGCCAAAAAAAACCCCGCAGGAGCGGGGTTTTTCTTTTAGTGCTTGAGCGTCTTGCGCATGCGTTCGAGTGCCTGGAGCTGGGCGAGGGCTTCGGCCAGCTTGGCCTGCGCCTCCGCGACGTCCAGTTGCTCGCCGCGATTCGCCAGGGCGGCCTCGGCTTCTTCCTTCGCCTTCAGGGCGGCGGCCTCGTCGAGATCGGCGGCGCGCGCTGCCGTGTCGGCGAGGATCGTCACGACCTGCGGCTGCACCTCGAGGATGCCGCCGGAGACGTAGAACTGCTGGCGTTCGCCGTTGGTGGCGACCACGTCCACGTGACCCGGCTTGAGGCGGGTGATCAGCGGAGCGTGACGCGGCGCGATGCCCAGCTCGCCAAGCTCACCGGTGGCGACCACGAGCGTGGCTTCGCCGGAGAAGATCTCGGCTTCGGCGCTGACGATGTCGACGCGGATGGTATGGGTCATGGGCTGGTCTTCCGTTGGTCGGGGGATGGGAGAAGAAGGCGCTTACGCGGCCTTCTTCGCACCCATCTCCTCGCCCTTCTTGATGGCTTCGTCGATGCCGCCGACCATGTAGAAGGCCTGCTCCGGCAGGTAGTCCACGTCGCCGTCCACGATCATCTTGAAACCGCGGATGGTTTCCTTCAGCGGGACGTACTTGCCCGGCGAACCCGTGAACACTTCGGCCACGTGGAACGGCTGCGAGAAGAAGCGCTCGATCTTGCGCGCGCGCGAAACGGCTTCCTTGTCTTCCTGCGACAGCTCGTCCATGCCCAGGATCGCGATGATGTCCTTGAGCTCCTTGTAGCGCTGCAGCGTGACCTGCACGCGGCGCGCGGTGTCGTAGTGCTCCTGGCCGATCACGCCCGGGTCGAGCTGACGGCTGGTGGAATCCAGCGGATCCACGGCCGGGTAGATGCCGAGCGACGCGATGTTACGGCTCAGCGTGACGGTCGCATCGAGATGCGCGAAGGTCGTCGCCGGCGACGGGTCGGTCAGATCGTCCGCAGGAACGTAGACGGCCTGGATCGACGTGATCGAACCGGTCTTCGTCGACGTGATGCGCTCCTGCAGCACGCCCATTTCCTCGGCGAGCGTCGGCTGGTAACCCACGGCCGACGGCATGCGGCCGAGCAGCGCGGACACTTCCGTACCGGCCAGCGTGTAGCGGTAGATGTTGTCGACGAACAGCAGGACGTCCTTACCCTTGCCCGACTCGTCCTTCTCGTCGCGGAAGTACTCGGCCATCGTCAGGCCGGTCAGCGCCACGCGCAGACGGTTGCCCGGCGGCTCGTTCATCTGGCCGTAGACCATCGCGACCTTGTCGAGAACGTTGGAGTCCTTCATCTCGTGGTAGAAGTCGTTGCCCTCGCGGGTACGCTCGCCCACGCCGGCGAACACGGACAGACCCGAGTGCGCCTTCGCGATGTTGTTGATGAGCTCCATCATGTTGACGGTCTTGCCCACGCCGGCGCCGCCGAACAGGCCGACCTTGCCGCCCTTGGCGAACGGGCACATCAGGTCGATGACCTTGATGCCGGTTTCCAGCAGCTCGCTCGCGGCGGCCTGGTCGTCGTACGACGGGGCTTCGCGGTGGATGACCCACTTTTCCTGCTCGCCGATCGGACCGGCTTCGTCGATCGGGTTGCCGAGCACGTCCATGATGCGGCCGAGCGTGGCCTTGCCGACCGGCACGGCGATGCCTTCGCCGGTGTTGCGGGCGATCAGGTTGCGGCGCAGGCCGTCGGTGGAACCGAGCGCGATGGTGCGCACGACGCCGTCGCCGAGCTGCTGCTGCACTTCGAGGGTGATCTCGGTGCCGTCGACCTTCAGTGCGTCGTAGACCTGCGGTACCTGGTCGCGCGGGAATTCGACGTCGACGACCGCGCCGATGATCTGAACAACTTTACCCTGGCTCATGGATGTGCTCCGGATGAATCTTCTTTAGGTTTTCTGTAGCGGCGCCGCTCTCGCGTCGCCTTCGCTTGTTCGATTAGACCGCCGCGGCGCCGCCGACGATCTCCGAGATTTCCTGCGTGATCGCCGCCTGGCGCGCCTTGTTGTAGACCAGCGTCAGTTCGCCGATCACCTTCGTGGCGTTGTCCGACGCGGCCTTCATGGCGACCATGCGCGCGGCGTGTTCGCTGGCGAGGTTCTCGAGCGCGGCCTGGTACACCACCGATTCGATGTAACGCGTCATCAGGTGCTCGAGCACCGTGCGCGCATCGGGTTCGTAGATGTAGTCCCAGTCGTGCGTCTGTTCGACCTTGACGCCTTCCGACTCCGCGCCGCCCGCGTTCTCGAGCTCGTTGGCGACCAGCGACAGCGGCAGCAGCGCTTCGATGCGCGGCTTCTGCACGATGGTGTTCACGAAGTCGTTGTAGACCAGGAAGACGCGGTCGAGCTTGTTGTCGGTGTACGCGTCGAGCACGACCTTGATGACGCCGATGAGGTCTTCGACCTTCGGCTTCTCACCCAGGTGCGTCGCCGTGCCGATCAGGTTCACGCCCTTGATGCGGCGGAAGAACTGCACGGCCTTCTGGCCCACGGCCACGACGTCGATCTGCGCGCCCTTGCCCTGCCATTCGCGGATCGAGGTCAGCGTGCGGCGGAACAGGTTCGAGTTCAGGCCGCCCGCGAGGCCGCGGTCGGTCGACACGACGATGAAGCCGACGCGCGCCACGTTCTCGCGCTCGGTGAGGAACGGATGGGTGAAGTCCGTGCTGGCCTGCGCGACGTGCGCTATGACCTTGCGCATCAGGCGCGCGTAGGGACGCGAGGCCTTCATCAGGTCCTGTGCCTTGCGGATCTTCGACGCAGAGACCATTTCGAGCGCGCGCGTCACCTTGCGCATGTTCTGCGTGCTCTTGATCTTGGTTTTGATTTCGCGGCCGCTTGCCATGGCTTACTCGTCTGTAAAGGGTGACGCAGCGGGGCGGACGAGCCGCCCCGCGTGGGTGTCGCTTACCAGCTACCGGTCTTCTTGAACTCGTCGGCGGCGGCCTTGAAGGTCGCCTCGATGTCCTTGTCCCAGTCGCCGGTCTGGTCGATCTTCGTCATCAGGTCGCCGTGGTTCTGGCGCATGAAGGCGTGCAGGCCCTTCTCGAACGGCAGCACCTTGTTGACCGGCAGGTCGTCGAGGTAGCCCTTCTCGGCCGCGTAGACCGACACGCCGAGCTCGGCGATCGACAGCGGCGAGTACTGCGGCTGCTTCATCAGTTCCGTGACGCGCTGACCGCGGTCGAGCTGCGCGCGCGTGGCGGCGTCGAGGTCCGAGGCGAACTGCGCGAACGCGGCGAGCTCACGGTACTGCGCGAGCGCGAGCTTCACGCCGCCGGAGAGCTTCTTGATGATCTTGGTCTGGGCGGCACCACCGACGCGCGACACCGAGATACCGGCGTTGACGGGCGGACGGATACCGGCGTTGAACAGATCGGTCTCGAGGAAGATCTGGCCGTCGGTGATCGAGATCACGTTGGTCGGAACGAACGCCGAGACGTCGCCCGCCTGCGTCTCGATGATCGGCAACGCGGTGAGCGAGCCGGTCTTGCCCTTCACCTCGCCGTTGGTCATCTTCTCGACGTACTCGGCGCTGACGCGCGAGGCGCGCTCGAGCAGGCGCGAGTGCAGGTAGAAGACGTCGCCGGGGTACGCCTCGCGGCCCGGGGGACGCTTCAGCAGCAGCGAGATCTGGCGGTAGGCGACGGCCTGCTTGGAGAGGTCGTCGTACACGATCAGGGCGTCTTCGCCGCGGTCGCGGAAGTACTCGCCCATCGCGCAGCCGGAATACGGCGCGACGTACTGCAGGGCGGCGGCTTCGGACGCGGAAGCGACGACGACGATCGTGTTGGCGAGCGCGCCGTTCTCTTCCAGCTTGCGCACGACGTTCGCGATCGAGCTGCGCTTCTGGCCGATGGCGACGTAGATGCACTTAATGCCGGAATCTTTCTGGTTGATGATCGCGTCGATCGCGACGGCGGTCTTGCCCGTCTGGCGGTCGCCGATGATCAGCTCGCGCTGGCCGCGGCCGATCGGGATCATCGAGTCGATGGACTTATAGCCCGTCTGCATCGGCTGGTCGACCGACTGGCGCCAGATCACGCCCGGCGCGACCTTCTCGACCGGGCTGGTGCCCACGGCGTCGATCGGGCCCTTGCCGTCGATCGGGTTGCCCAGCGCGTCGACGACGCGGCCGAGCAGGCCCGGGCCGACCGGCACTTCGAGGATGCGGCCGGTGGTCTTGGCGGCATCGCCTTCGCGCAGGTGCTGGTACTCACCGAGCACCACGGCGCCGACCGAGTCGCGCTCGAGGTTCAGCGCGAGGGCGTAGGTGTCGTTCGGCAGTTCGATCATTTCGCCCTGCATCACGTCGGCCAGGCCGTGGATGCGCACGATGCCGTCGGACACGCTGATGATCGTGCCTTCGTTGCGTGCCTCGGCGCCGAGCTTGAACTGCTCGATGCGGGTCTTGATCAGCTCGCTGATCTCGGACGGATTCAGAGTGGTGCTGGACATGGTCGGTTCCTTGGGTTGCGCCGCTCTCACGGCACCCGGTGGTATGAGAAGCTCGTAATCAGTGCGTCAGCGCGCTGGCCAGCCGTTGCAGGCGGCCGCGCGCCGAACCGTCGATCACCTGCTCGCCCGTGTCGATGACGACACCGCCGAGCAACGCCGGATCGACGTGCGTATCCAGTTCGATCTCGCGCTTGAAGCGACGCTTCAGCGACGCGCGCAGCAGTTCCGCCTGCGCCGTGTCGAGATCCAGTGCGCTCGTGACCTTGACCTTCAGGGTCGACTCGGACTCCAGCTTGTACTGGTCGTAGAGCGCGGCGATTTCGGGCAACAGGTGCATGCGGCCGTTTTCCGCCAGCTCCTCGAGGAAGCGTGCGAACGGCGCATCGGCAGCCATGCCCTGCGGGAGGTGGATGGCGACGAGCTGCGTCGGCAGCACGCGCGGATCGTTGCCGAGGCCGGCGACCCGGGGGTCGACCGCGACCGCGGCGGAGAAATTCAGCGCCGCCGACCAGTCGGCGAGCGCACCGGACGCGTGTGCCACCTCGAAGGCGGCACGCGCGTACGGACGGGCGAGGGTGAGCGCCTGGGCCATGATCAGATCTCGGCAGCGAGCTGGTCGAGAAGCGCCTTGTGGGCCGCCGGATCGATTTCGCGCTGGACGATCTTCTCGGCACCCTTCACGGCGAGCGCACCGACCTGCTCACGGAGCTGTTCGCGCGCACGCTGGGCCATCGAGGCGATCTCGTCCTGGGCCGAAGCCTTCAGGCGGTTGATCTCGTCGATCGCTTCGGCGCGGGCCTTCTCGATGATCTGATTGGCCTGCGCCTGGGCGCGATCGATGATCTCGGTCGACTGCTGGCGGGCCTGCTTGATCTCGATGGCGACCTTGGCGTCGGCATCCTTGAGTTCGGCGCGCGCGCGCTCGGCGGCGGCCAGACCCTCGGCCACCTTTTTCTGGCGCTCTTCGATGGCACCGTTGAGCTGGGGCCAGATGAACTTGGTGGTGAACCAGACCAGGATCGCAAAAGAGATCATCTGGCCCAGGAAGGTCATGTTGATTTCCATGATCTCTCCGAAAGACTCCGAACGCTTGGGTACTGACGATCGCCGTGACCGGTGCGGTCACGGCGACAAGACGAACGGCTGCTTAGCCGCCGACGGCGGCGCGCACGACACCGACCAGCGGGTTCGAGAACGCGAACAGCAGGGCGACGGCGAGACCGATGATGAACGCCGCGTCGATCAGGCCGGCGAGCAGGAACATGCGGCCCTGGAGCAGCGGGACCAGTTCCGGCTGGCGAGCGGCCGACTCGAGGAACTTCGAGCCCATGACGGCGATACCGAGACAGGCGCCGAGCGCGCCGAGACCGATGATCACGCCGATGGCGATGGCGGTCATGCCCTGGACGTGGGCGAGAAGCGAGGCGAGTTCCATGGTGTTCTCCTGGGATAAACGAATAGCGAAAGGATGGAAACGAAAAGGGTGGAGCTGAAAGGTTTAGCGTCGCGGTGAGTTAGTGATGTTCCCGCGCCGTGGCGATGTAGACGATCGTCAGCATCATGAAGATGAACGCCTGGAGGGCGATGATCAGGATGTGGAAGATCGCCCACGCCGTGTTGAACACGACGCCAGGCACGAAGCTGATCCAGCTCACCATCAGACCGGCAATCAGCATGAACACCAGTTCGCCGCCGTACATGTTGCCGAAGAGTCGCATCGCCAGCGACACGGGCTTCGACAGGGTTTCGACGACGTTGAGAAGGAAGTTCGGGATCACCAGGATGAGCTTGGCGATCGGGTTGGACGCGTGGAACGGCGCGGTGAGGAGCTCCTTGCCGAAGCCGAAACCGCCCTTCGCCTTGATGCCGTGGCCGATGACGATGAACAGCACGGCGACCGAGAGGCCCACGGTGGTGTTGATGTCGGCGGTGGGAACCATGCGGAAGTAGGTGTGGTGGGCGACTTCGTCACCCGCGAACACGTGCACGAGCCAGCCGGCGAGATCGACCGGCAGGAGGTCCATCGCGTTCATGAGGAACACCCACATGAAGATCGACAGCGCCAGCGGCGTGACCGTGCGACGGTCGCCGTGGAAGGTGTCCTTCACCTGCGTGTCGACGAACTCGATCGCGAGTTCGACGAGGGCCTGGCCCTTCGACGGCACGCCGGACGTCGCCTTGCGCGCGTAGAGCCAGAACCACAGGCAGAACGCCGCGCCGAGGACGAACGAGATGATGATCGAGTCCGCACGGAGGTTCCAGAACCAGAAATGATCGGCGCTGAAATTCACCGTCATGTGGTTCAGGTGGTGCTGGATGTATTCGGTCAGACCGCCCTGCGGTTCGCTCGCCATGCTCAACCCTTGAATCTGAATGCAAATACGTTGACCGCGTAGCCGGCCACCAGTCCCGCCAGAGCGGGCAAGGGTGGCAGCTTCCACTGAACCAGAATGAGCGCCAGTCCACCGATGAGGACGATCCAGCGAAGGATCATGCCCACCAGGAACCTCGTGAACGTCGCCCCCGCCCCGCCCAGCGCGCTGAACGCTCGCGCGGCAAGCAGCGCGGTAGCGATGGCGACGATCAGGGCACCCCCGAAGGCGGCCAGCGCGGCTGGTCGACCCTGCAGGGAAAAAGCGAGTCCCGCTACGACGGCCACCACCAGCTGCGCGATGACGATGCGCAAGGCGAGGTGACGACCGGCGGCAAGACTGTTAAGCAACGCGAGGCTCCCGTGGTTTCGCTCGAAGGCGGCACCTGCTGGTTCAACGGGCCACGGTTTAATCTGGAAAAGTATACCAGCCGCGTAAACGGCGGGACAAGCTACGAAAGCCCATAACCACCCGCCGGCGCGACCTTGTGTCGCGTCGTTCGCGAGGGGACGCGGTCGGTCAGGCCCTGGCGGGCGGACCGACCAGTGCGCCGAGCGACGTCGCCGTCGACACGGCCACGTCGAGGATGTCGCCGGCGACCGACGCGTTGCGCTGGACGCCTTCCCGCTGCAGCTCGCCGCCGCGGGCCAGCACGGCGCGCAGCGCCTCCGCGTCCGGGGCCACCATCGCATCGGCGATCAGGCCCGTCGCGGCGCGCGCGTGGCCCTCCATCGCCTGGAGCTGGAGGTCGGCGACGCGTTCCATGCCGCGCCAGGCGAGCGCCTGCGCAGCCGCGGCCTGTTCGACGAAGCGTGCAAAATCGGGGTAACCGTTTACATGGGACATCGGGACGACCGTCGGGGAACGGGGAGGTGCCGGAGTGTAGACCCGTCTGCGGCGACGCAGCAACCGCGAAACCTTGCGACCGACCCGGCTTCGGTGGGAGCGCGCTTGCGCGCGAACGGGCGCTTGCCGCGAGCACCCATTCGCGCGCGAGCGCGCTCCCACCAAGGGCCTGCGCCGGGCTCAGGGAGCGTATTCGGCGCCCGAGGTGCAGGTCTCGTGGACCACCACCTTGGCCAGGCCGGGCACGTCCGGACTCAGCTTGTCGAAGATCCAGCGGGCGAGGTTCTCGCTCGTGGGGTTCTCGAGGCCCTCGATGTCGTTGAGGTAGTGATGGTCGAGCCGGTCGTAGAGCGGCTGGAACCGCGCCTTGAGGTCGCCGAAATCCATGACCCAGCCGAGGACGGGATCGGTCGGCCCCTCGACGTGCAGCTCGACCCGGAACGAATGTCCGTGCAGTCGCGAGCATTTGTGCCCTTCCGGCACGTTCGGCAGGCGGTGGGCCGCCTCGATGTTGAAGGTCTTGAAGATGCGCATGGGGAGGCGGATTCGCGGGGATCGCCCATTGTAACGGACGCGGTCAAGCGTTTCCGGCGAAAGTGGTATTCACGACGCGGTTCGCAGTTTGAGGCATCCAGGCCCGTGAAACATGGACTTTTCATGACGAAGCGGTTGCAGTGGTAACCAGTCGGCGATGCGGAAGGGGTGTCGCCGGCCCACCTGCGCATGCCTCCAGGAGGCCTCGATGTGTCTCGGTCGTGATTCGCTCGACGGTCCGCACGTGTGCGGACTGGCTGAAGAAGTGTTCGCCGCGATCCCCCTGCCCTGTGTCGTCTGGCCTCGGGACGGGCGCCGGGCCGTGCTGGTCAACCCCGCGTTCCAGCGCGAGTTCGGCACGTCGCGCGGTCGGGCGGGCCCCGCGTGGCTGGCCTCGCATCTCGCGCCCACCGACGAGGCCGACGAGTTCCTGTTCCGCGATCGCCATGCGGCGCCCCGCCGGTACCGGGTGACGAGGCAGGTGATCGATGTTCCGCCCACGGCGTTCGACGCCGTGTTCCTGATGCCCCTGCCCGACGCGCCGCGCGTCGCCGACGAGCCGGCCGGCGCGCCGGTCGCGTGCCTCCCGCCGGGCGTGACGCTCACCCGCCGCGAGTCGCAGGTGCTGGACGGCATCATGTGCGGCAAGCTCAACAAGGTCATCGCCGGGGAGCTGCACATCAGCCCGAAGACGGTGGAACTGCACCGGGCCAACCTCATGGCCAAGCTCCGCGTGCACAACGCGGTGGAACTTGCGAGGGCGGTGCTCGACATGCCGCCGAGGATGGACGAGGCGGCCACGGCATAGCACCGCCGGGACCTGCCCAAGAAAAAGGCCGCCCGGAGGCGGCCTTTCTTTTTTCTGGTGGCTAGAGGCGGGCTCGAACCGCCGACCTCAGCATTATGAGTGCCGCGCTCTGACCAGCTGAGCTACCTAGCCGTGGAACCTGGTCGTTCGCAGGCGGACCCGCGAAGGCCGGGCAGTTTAATCGGCCCGGGGCTCCCGTTCAAGTAGCGCCTTGCCCGCGCTCGGAGCGCTGTGGTTGAATCGAGCAACGGCGGGGCCGGCCACGAGGCCGGAGGCGCCGGAAACGGTCCGCGGAGGGCGAATGATCGACGCAGATGGCTATCGACCGAATGTGGGGATCGTGCTCCTTAATGGAGACGGCCGCCTGTTCTGGGCGCGCCGCGTCAATCGCGACGGCTGGCAGTTTCCCCAGGGCGGCATGCGCAGCGACGAGACGCCGCTGGAGGCGATGTACCGCGAGCTGGAGGAAGAAACCGGCCTGCTGGCCCAGCACGTCGAGGTGCTCGCCGAGACCCGCGGCTGGCTGCGATACCGCTTGCCCAGCCGTTTCGTCCGCCACCACCAGCGCCCGACCTGCATCGGGCAGAAGCAGGTGTGGTTCCTTCTCCGCCTGAAGTGCGGCGAGGACGCCTTCCGCCTCGATGCCTGCGAGAAGCCCGAGTTCGACCTCTGGCGCTGGGTGGATTTCTGGTACCCGGCCAACCACGTGGTCAACTTCAAGCGCCAGGTCTACGAGCGGGCCCTGCGCCAGTTCGCCCCCACCGTGGAGACGGTCTGCAGCGTCGAGGTGGGCCGTTGCCCGCAGCAGGCCGAGGCCGAGCGACAGGCGCGCGAAGCCGGGGTCTGAACCCGTTCAGTTTTCCGCAGTTGACAATCGTTCGCATTCGCGTTCGAATCTGCATCCATGTACATCTGCATGTGCAACGCCGTCACCGACCACGCCATCCGCCGCGCCGCGGCCGAGGGCGTCGAGACCTTCGCCGAACTCCAGGCCCGCACGGGCTGCTCGGACTGCTGCGGCGCCTGCGAGCCGGAAGCACGGCAGTGCCTCCGCGACGCCGTGTCGGACGTCCGCTCCACGCTGACCTTCCTGCCCTCGCCGGCCTGACGCCCCGCGTCCCGTCGCGGACGCGAAACATCTTCATTCTCGTTTCGTCACGGCGGTTCGCCCCGCCGTATAGTCGTGCCCTGCACACCAGGGAGATCCCTCATGAAGGGCGACGCGAAGGTCATCGAATACCTCAACAAGGTCCTCTACAACGAGCTGGCCGCGATCAACCAGTACTTCCTGCATTACAGGATGTTCAAGGACTGGGGCTACAACGAACTCGCCAAGCACGAGTACGAGGAGTCGATCGAGGAGATGAAGCACGCGGACAAGCTCATCGAGCGGATCCTCTTCCTCGACGGCCTGCCGAACCTCCAGCACCTGGGCAAGCTGCGCATCGGCGAGAACGTCGTCGAAGCGCTGCAGGGCGACCTCGACCTCGAGATGATCGCCACCAAGGACCTGCGCGAGGCGATCGCCTACAGCGAAGGCATCCACGACTTCGTGAGCCGCGATCTCTTCAAGTTCATCCTCGGCCAGGAGGAAGAGCACATCGACTGGCTGGAAACCCAGTTCAGCCTGATCTCCGACATCGGGCCCGAGCGCTACATGCTCAGCAAGGTCGGATCGCTCGACAAGTCCTGATCCGAAGAAGGCCGCCGCGAGGCGGCCTTCTTCGTTGTGGCGACCGGTTCCTTGACCATTCCGGAGCGCGGGGGCTATACCATCGCCGCCTTCACGCTTTCACCACGGAATTCCGCATGGCTCCACGCCATCCGCCACGGTTCGTCGTGCGCTCGCTCGACGACGCCGCCCACGAGCGGCGCCGCCGGCTCGTCATCGCCGCCGCCTGGCTCCTGAGCCTGCTGCTGGTGGGCGCGGGCGTGTGGCTGGCCGCCTCGCGCGTTCCCTTGCCGGGCGGCGCGCGCGTCTCCGTCCGGCAGGTGCAGGCCGACAACGAGGACCTGCGCCAGCAGGTCGCGAACCTGCAGCGCTCCGCGCAGGTGGCCGACGTCGCCGCGAAAGAACTCAAGCGGAACCTGGCCGAGCGCGACGAGGAGATCAGCGGCCTGCGCACCGATCTCGCGTTCTATTCGCGCCTGGTGGGCGGCGGCGCGCAGCGCGACGGCCTGAAGATCCAGGGGGCCCGCACCAGTCCCGTCAACGGCGCGGCCAACGCCTGGAACGTGGTGGTCACGCTGACCCAGAACGCCCGCCGCGGCGAGGTGGTGAAGGGCACGCTCCGGATCGCGGTCGAAGGCATCCAGGGCAACGCGGTGACGACGCTCGAGGGCGCGGCGCTGGGCCAGGGCGATTCATCCGACGGGCTCCCGTTCTCCTTCAAGTATTTTCAGCAGATCCAGGGCAGCTTCACCCTGCCGGCGGGGTTTCGCCCCACCCGGCTGCGGCTGACCGCCGACGTGACCGGCGACCCGGCGGTCACCGGCACCCTGTCCTGGGGCGACACGCAGCGCAACGACGAGGCCACGAATGTTCAGCAATAACCGGAAGAACCAGGGACCCGCCGTCGGCAGCGCCGCCGCCAGCCTGATCGCCCGTGGCGTCACGCTGCGTGGTGACATCCTGTTCAGCGGCGCCCTGCACCTCGACGGCATCGTCGAGGGCTCGATCCACGCCGACGCGGGGAGCGACGGCGTGCTCACGATCAGTGAGACCGGACGGGTGATCGGCCGCATCGAGGTCCCCCATGCCGTGATCAATGGCGGCGTCACGGGCGACATCGACGTGTCCGAGCGGCTGGAGCTCGCGCCGCTCGCGCGGATCGACGGCGACGTGTGCTACCAGGTGCTCGAGATGGCCGCCGGCGCGCAGGTGAACGGGAAGATGGTCCACCGCGCCCCGCAGACGGTACGCCAGCTGGCCCAGGCGGCCATCGCGGCGGCTCCGGCGCTTACCGAGGCTTGACCTGACCGCGATCGGCGCCATTATGGTCGGCATGAACAACCCATTCCCCATGGCTCCGACACAGGCGCCGGATTACCGGTCCGGCGGGGCGCCCCTCATCTTCACGGAAGCCGCCGCCCGCAAGGTGCACGAGCTGATCGAGGAAGAGGGCAACCCTGGCCTCAAGCTGCGCGTGTACATCAGCGGCGGTGGCTGCTCGGGCTTCCAGTACGGCTTCACCTTCGACGAAGAGCAGGCCGAAGACGATCTGGCGGTATCGCGCGAGGGCGTGACGCTCGTCGTGGATCCGCTGTCGCTGCAGTACCTGACGGGTGCGGAAATCGACTACGCCGAATCGTTCAGCGGCTCGCAGTTCGTCATTCGCAACCCCAACGCGAAGACCACCTGCGGCTGCGGTTCGTCGTTCAGCGCATGACCGGCGCCGCGGCGTGAGCGTCGGCCAGGAACGCGACAAGGCCGCGGCTTCGCGCGCGCGGGAGAACGTCTTCGCCGGCATCGACATCGACCGGATGTCCGAGCGGCGCGAGGATCGCCTGTGGATCGAGGAACTCGAGGCCGCCGGCGACACCCGCTTCCTCGTCCTGGACAGCGAGGGGAACGCCTTCGTGATGGCCCATGCCGAGGAGCCGCAATGGATGTCGCCGACGATGCGCTCCGAGCGCTTCGGCGACATCCCCGCGACGTTCCTCGGCCTCGCGAACGGTAGTGCGTGGTTCACGCTGGTGGTCGACGAGGCCCAGGCCTCGCTGTACATCTCCCTGTGCGGCGCGCGGCGCATGTCGCTGCGCG
The DNA here is from genome assembly GCF_900110505.1 of Luteibacter sp. UNC138MFCol5.1. Classification (GTDB taxonomy): domain Bacteria; phylum Pseudomonadota; class Gammaproteobacteria; order Xanthomonadales; family Rhodanobacteraceae; genus Luteibacter. Next base: position 545,505 of record NZ_FODZ01000001.1, on the reverse strand, counting down.
AGGCCGGACTGATATTCCCCGCTTTCGAAGCCGGCCTCTTCGCCTACGCCAAGGGCATCACGCACTGGCAGCGGCAGACCCGGTTCTGCAGTCAGTGCGGCGCCCCCACGCTGGTCGTCGCCTCCGGGCATCGCGTGCAATGCACGAATCCCGACGGCCCGCACATGCATTTCCCGCGTACCGACGCCGCGATCATCGTGATCGTCGAGCACGGCGACGCCTGCCTGCTCGGACGTCAGCGCGGCTGGCCTACCGGGCGCTATTCGACCCTCGCCGGATTCATCGAGCCGGGCGAGTCGCTGGAAGACGCCGTGCGCCGCGAGGTGCGCGAGGAATCGGGCGTGGAAGTCCTGCACGCCACCTACCACTCCTCGCAGCCCTGGCCGCTGCCCGCGTCGCTGATGGTGGGTTTCACGGCCACGGCGAAGTCGCGCGACATCCGTCTGCGCGACGAGGAGCTCGAGGACGCGCGCTGGTTCACGGTCGACGACATCGTCCAGGGCATGCGGGCCGGCACGCTGGCCGTGCCGCCGCCGCTGTCGGTGTCCTATCGGCTCATCGAGCATTGGCTGGCGTTGCGTGGGGTGGATCTCGGGTCGCTGGTTTAGGGGGCTTGCCGGCGCGCAAGATTCGGACCGGGGCGAAAAGCTAATCGCGCCCAGGTGCGCTCCTACATCTCGTGCATCGCCTACAATCGGGCCAACGAACCGCGGATAGTCCTCGCCCATGGCCCTACGCCTTCTCGCCGTCCTGATCGCCCTCGTCATCGCCTGGAGCGTGCCGCAGCTGTCGCGCTGGCGCGACGACCGCTGGTTCCGTGGACTCGTGAACCGGCTCGGCGATACCTCGGGTGCGGGGCGCGTCGCGATCGTATTGCTCGTGCCGGTCGTTGCATGCGCGATCATCGGCGGCGTCCTGCAGTCCCTGCCCTTCTTCGACCTCGCCTGGCTCGCCTTCGCGGTGCTGGTGCTCGTCTACGCCCTCGGTCCTCGCGAGATCGAGAACGACATCGACGCGATCCTGCGCGCACCCGACACGCTGCGTCGCGACGAAGCGGTCGCGGCACTGCGCCACGACGACGCGCCGCTCGGCTGGTTCGCGCCCGTGCTGGTGGAAGCGGCGTTCTACGGGGCGCTGCGCCGCCGTTTCGGCGTGCTGCTGTGGTTCTTCCTGCTCGGTCCCGCCGGCGCCTTGGGCTACCGGCTCGCGCAGGTGCTCGGCCGCGACGCCGCGCTCGCGCTGGACAGCGCGACGCGTGCCGCCGCACGCCGCGTGGCCGACGCGCTCGACTGGATTCCCGCGCACCTGATGGTGTTCGCGATGGCGCTGGTCTCCGACTTCGACGCCGTGATGGGCGCCTGGAAGACCTGGCACCGCACCTCCGGCAGCCCACGCACGCGACTGGAACCCGACTTCCTCGGCGCAGTGGCGCGCGCGGGCGTCGACGCCGATGTCGAGGCCGGCGACGGCTACGTGCAGGACGTCAGCGACCCGATCGCCGAACTGGAAGACACCCGCCGCGTCATCCGCCGCGTGCTGGTCGTCTGGCTGGCCGTCGTCGCCGTGATCGTCCTGGCCGCCTGGTTCGCCTGAAAACCTTAAAACCTGAAACCAGAAGCCGCACTGTGGGAGCGGACCTGGCCGCGACAGCTTGTCGCCGCGGTTCTCACGCTCACGCGCCAGCCCGCAGTGTGAGGCGAAAAAGCTGTCGCGGCCGGGTCCGCTCCCACTAGGCGCTTTCGCCGCGTAGCTGCGACACGCGCGCTTCCAGCGATGCCGCGCTCGCCTCGCCTGCCGGCACCGGTGTTCCTCCCACCAGCTCGATCCGCGACCAGAAGCGGCGTGGCAGGCGCGCGCGGCGAAGCGCGCTGTCGCGGCGGCTGAAGATGCTGCCCCACATGCCGCGCAGCGCCAGCGGCACGACGGGCACCGGGCGGCGCGCGAGGATACGGTCCACGCCGGGGCGGAAGTTCTGGATGCTGCCGTCGCGCGTGATGCCACCTTCCGGGAAGATGCACACCACTTCACCGTTGGCCAGCGCCTCGTCCACGAGTTCGAACGCGCGCTCCATCAAGGCGGGATCCTCGTTGCGCCCCGCGATCGGGATCGCCTTCGCCGTGCGGAAGACGAAGCGCAGCAGCGGAAGTTCGTAGATCTTGTAGTACATCACGAAACGCATCGGGCGACGCACGCTCGCCATCAGGATCAGCGGATCCATGAAACTCACGTGGTTGCACACCACGAGCGCCGCGCCTTCGTCGGGAACGTTGCGCAGCCCGTCCACGCGCACGCGGTAGAGCGTGTTGACCAGCACCCAGGTGATGAAGCGCATCAGGAATTCGGGCACGAGCGTGAAGATGTACACCGCGACCGCGACGTTCACGATGCCGGTGATCAGGAAGATCGTCGGCACGTCGAGACCCATGGCCGTGAGGCCGATGCCGAAACCCGATGCGAGGCAGATCAGCAGCGCGTTGACGATGTTGTTGCCGGCGATGATGCGCGAGAGCCGCTCCCGCGGTGCGCGGCTCTGCACGAACGCGAACAGCGGCACCACGTAGAAGCCCGCGAACGCGCCGATCATCGTCAGGTCGAGCATCACGCGCCACGCGCCCGGCGCGGCGGCGAACGCCGTCCAGCCGAGAGCCGCGCCCGCCGCGACGCCGGGACGCGCGAAGAAGAGATCGACCGCGAACACCGTCAGGCCGAACGCGCCCATGGGCACGAGCCCGATCTCGACGCGCTTGCCCGACAGCTTCTCGCACAACAGCGAGCCGATGCCGGTGCCGAGCGAGAACAGCGTCAGCACGAGCGTGTTGACCGATCCGTCACCGCCCAGCGTGTGCCTTGTGTAATTCGGCAGCTGCGCGATCATCACGGTGCCGAAGAACCAGAACCACGAGATGCCGAGCACCGCGTTGAACACCGCGCGATCCTCGTGCGTGATCTTCAGCACGCGCCACGTCTCGCTCAGCGGATTCCAGTTGAACCGCAGGTCCGGAGCCGTGGCGGGCGCGGAAGGAATCGCGCGGCAGACCAGATAGCCCGCGCAGGCGACCGCGATGGTCGTCAGCGACGCGGCCAGCGTGCCGTACCCCGCGATCAGCATCAGCGAATTGCCCACGATCATGCCGATGAGCATCGCCAGCTGCGTGCCGGTTTCGACGAGCGCGTTGCCGCCGACGAGTTCGCTGCGCTCCAGCGCCTGCGGGAGGATCGAATACTTGATCGGCCCGAACACTGTCGAATGCACGCCCATCAGGAACAACACGACGAGCAGCAGCGACACGTGGTGCGTGAAGAATCCGATCGCCGCGATCGCCATGGCGGCGATCTCGAAGAGCTTCACGTAACGGATGATCCGCGTCTTCTCGAACTTCTCGGCGAGCTGCCCCGCGGTGGCCGAGAACAGGAAGTACGGAAGGATGAACAGGGCCGGCGCGAGGTTGGTGTAGAGCGATACCTGCGCGTCCGGCAGCGCCATCTGGAACGCCACGAGCATGACCATCGCGTTGCGGAACGCGTTGTCGTTGAACGCCCCGAGAGCCTGCGTCCAGAAAAACGGGGCGAAACGCCGCTTGGTCAGCAGGGAAAACTGGGACATGGGCCGTTCCGTCGATGAAGTCGACGGAAGTGTAATGGACCCCATGTCACGGTGGGCCGGCGCGACGGCCGCCTGCGATCGTCAGCGCCGGTCGAGCGCCCGATGCGCGATGTCGTGGCGGTAGAACGACCCTTCGAGCCCGATGCCGGCGATGGCCGCATAGGCTTTCGTCCGCGCTTCCGCCAGATCGGCACCGAGGGCGCACACGGTCAGCACGCGACCGCCGGCGCTGACCGGCGCGCCGTTCGCTCCGATCGCGGTGCCGGCGTGGAAAATCTTCACGTCGTCACCGAACGCGGCATCCGCGCCCTCGATGGGATCGCCGCCACGCACCTTGCCGGGATAGCCGCCGGCCGCGAGCACGATGCCGAGCGACGGACGCGGATCCCATTCGGCCTCGACGCGGCCGATGTCGCCGTCGAGCGCCGCTTCGACCAGTTCGACGAGGTCGGAGCGCAGGCGCAGCATGATCGGCTGCGTTTCGGGATCGCCGAAGCGCACGTTGAATTCGATGACCTTCGGTGCGCCCGAGCGGTCGATCATGAGGCCCGCATAGAGGAACCCGGTGAACGGCGCACCATCGGCGATCATGCCTGCGAGGGTGGGCTCGATGATTTCGCGCATCACGCGCGCCGAGACCTCGTCGGTCACGACCGGCGCCGGCGAGTACGCGCCCATGCCGCCGGTGTTAGGTCCCTTGTCGCCGTCGTCGCGGCGCTTGTGGTCCTGGCTGGTCGCCATGGGCAGCGCGCGCGTGCCGTCGGCGATCACGATGAAGCTCGCCTCCTCGCCGTCGAGGAACTCCTCGATGACGACGCGCGAGGACGCGTCGCCGAACGCCTGCTGGCCCAGCATGTCTTCCAGCGCCGCCTCGGCCTCGCCAAGCGTCATCGCCACGACGACGCCCTTGCCCGCCGCAAGGCCGTCGGCCTTGATGACGATCGGCGCGCCCTTCTCGCGAACGTGCGCGAGCGCCGGTGCCAGCTCGGTGAACACGGCGTAGTGCGCGGTGGGGATGCCGTGGCGCGCGAGGAAATCCTTCGCGAACGCCTTGCTCCCTTCGAGCTGCGCGGCGGCCGCGGTGGGGCCGAAGCAGCGGAGGCCTTCGCGCGCGAAACGATCCACGACGCCCGCCACCAGCGGGACCTCGGGGCCGACGACGGTCAGGCCGACGCCTTCGGCGTTCGCCAGTGCGACCAGGCCGTCGATATCGGTGACGGCGACCGGCGCGTTGCGAAGTTTCGGCTCCCGCGCCGTGCCGGCGTTGCCCGGCGCCACGATGACCTCGTCCACGCGCGGGGACCGCGCGAGCTTCCAGGCCAGCGCGTGTTCGCGACCGCCGCTGCCGATGACGAGGACTTTCATGGGATTCTCCGGACCAAGGACCGCCCATTCTACCCGGCACCTCGCCCCGACTGCCCGCGAAAGGCCAGATCGCCGCCTCCGCCGCCCCTCGTAACCGGCCGAAGCTCGGGCTCCCGACCCCAGGAGATCGACCGCATGGCCCGCCTTCCCACGTTATTCGCCGCCCTGTTCGCCCTCGTGGCCTCCGCCACGAGCCATGCCGCCGCGTGGAAGGAGCATCCGGAATGGGGCAAGACGTTCGCGGACGCGGGCGTCCGCGGCACCATGCTCGTCTACGACGAGGGCGCCGACAGCATGCACGTCTACGACGCCGCGCGCGCCCGCCACCCTTACCTTCCCGCCTCCACGTTCAAGGTCTTCAACGCGCTCGTCGCCATCGAGACGGGGGCGGTGTCGGACGAGTTCGAGACGATTCCGTGGGACGGCAAAATCCGGACGATGGCCGGCAAGCCGAACAAGGAATGGAACCGGCCGAACAGCCTCGCCAGCGGCATGCGCTACTCCACCGTCTGGTTCTACCAGGAGGTGGCCCGCCGCGCCGGGCAGGCGCGCATGCAGTCGTGGATCGACAAGGTCGGTTACGGCAACCGCGACATCGGCGGCGGCATCGACCAGTTCTGGCTGTCCGGCAAGCTGCGGATCTCGGCCGAGCAACAGGTCGCGTTCCTTCGCCGCCTGGCGGACGGCACGCTGCCGTTCTCGGAGCGCGCGCAGGAGATCGTCCGTCGCATCACGATCTACGAAGCGGCACCGGGTTACGTGCTGCACGCCAAGACCGGCTGGGGACCGCAGCTCGACGCGCGCCTCGACGGCACCGCGGAGGAGGCGGGCATCGGCTGGTACGTGGGTTGGGTGGAGCACGGCGGCAAGCGCTGGTTCTTCGCGCTGAACATGGACGTGGTGACCGCCGACGACGCGGGCAAGCGCGTCGCGCTCGCCCGGGAAATCCTCGAATCGATGGGCGCGCTCGGCGACCGCTGACGCGCGAGCGCCCCGTTACGCGGCGGGCGTATCCGTGCCGCGCAGCGCCTGCAGCAGGTGCTCGCGCGGCAGCTTGCCGGTTTCGTTGCGGGGCAGCGACGCGACGATGCGCAATGGGCGCGGCAGGAACACCGGATCCATCGCATGGCGCAGCGCCGCGAGCACGGCCTGCTCGGTCATGCCGGGCGCGACGACGAGCGCCGCGATACGACGGACGCCGGAGGCGTCGGCCTCGTCGAGCTGGAACAGCACGCCGTCGCGCACGCCGTCGATCGACAGCAGGCGACGGTTGAGGTCGCCGAGCGAGGCACGCTTGCCGGCGATTTCCAGCAGGTCGGTGTTGCGTCCGCACAGGCGGAAGCGACGGCCCTCGTCATGCAGCGAGACGATGTCGGCGAGCGCGATGGGAGCTTCCAGCTGCGGCGCATGCACGAGGGTGCCGTCCGGCTGCGGATGCAGCGACGTGTTCGCGTACAGCGTCCAGTCGTCGTCGGTCGACGTACGGCGGCTCGCGAAAACGCAGGTTTCCGTCGAGCCGAAGACTTCGTACAGCGGGGCGCCGAAGCGCTGCTCGGCGGTGGTCGCGAGGTCGACGGGCATGGGCGCCGTCGCCGAGACGAACGCCGCCAGCGTCGGCAACGCGACGCCGGATTCGACGAGCGCGCGCAGGTGCACGGGCGTCGTCACGAGCACGCGCGGCTCGGGCATGCTGGCCAGCGCCGTCGCGACATCCGCGGGGAAGAACGGTCGTCCCGCGTGCACGCTCACTTCCGACAGCAGCGGCATCAGCACGGACATCTCCATGCCGTACATGTGCTGCGGCGGCACGGTGGCGACCACGTCGAACGACGCGCCGATGACCCGCCCGAGCATGGCGGCGTTGCCCGCGTTGCTGGCGACGAAACTGCCCCAGGTCTTCACGTTGGGCTTCGGCCGGCCCGTCGAGCCGGAGGTGTATCCGATCGCGACGACGGCGTCGGCCGGAATCATCGGCACGATGGATTCGGGCGTCTCGTCCGCGGCCAGCGCCGGCATGCGCACGTAGCCCGACGGCGCGGGCGACAGATCGAGCTCGCCGATCGCGTACGAGCCGGGATGCCCGGCCATCGCCTCGTCCACGGCGTGCGGCGCGCGCGACGGCGGAAGCAGGTTCGTCTGGCCGCGCACGAGCAGCGCCGCGAAGGCGACGAGGAACGTGTAGCGGTCCTCGCACAGGTTCACCGCGCTGTCGGCGTCAGGCAGCATCGCCGCGACGCGGCGCACGTGCGCCAGGAACACGCCGGCACTCACCGCCTTGCCGTCGCGCCACGCCACCGGGCGGGACAGCGAGCCGACCAGCAGCGGCAGGGGCGTCCCATGCAGGCGCCCGGTCATTTCGTGAACGTTCGTGGCCAACGGCTTTTCCCCCCGGATCAGGCGCGGATCATAGCGCCGCTCAGGGCGTCGCGGATGACCGTCGGCCGATCCAGGCCACCGAGGGGGGCGTCCAGCGCGGCGTCGAGCCGCTCGCCAAAGTAGCGTTCGAGCGTGGCGACGTCGCGCGCCGGCGGCTCGCCATGCGGGTTCGCGCTGGTGGAGACCAGTGGCGCGCCGAAGGCGCGGCAGAGGGCGGCGGCCGGGTCGTGCGCCGTCACCCGCAGCGCGATGCCCGCATGGGCGCCGGCCACCCAGTCGGGAACCTCGGCGCTGCGCGGGAAGATCCAGGTGTTCGGGCCGGGCCACGAGGCGAGCACCTGCACCAGCACGGCGTCGGGCACCTGCGCGCGATCGATGTAGCGCTCGACCTGGGCGAAGTCCGACGCGATCAGCAGGACGCCCTGCGTCGCGGGGCGACCCTTCAGGGCGAACAGGCGCTCGAACGCCCCGCGATCGTGCGGATCGCAACCGAGACCGAAGACGGCCTCGGTAGGATAGGCCAGGACGCCGCCCTCGCGCAGGAGCGCGGCGGCCTCACCGACGGACGAAAGGTCGAAGCGCCGCATGTCACTCGGCCGCGGACGACGCCGTCTTGCTCGCGGTCTTCTTCGCCGCGGCCTTCTTCACGGCCGTGGTCTTGGCCGTCGTCTTCTTCGCGGCGGCCTTCTTCGTCGCTGTCTTCTTCGTGGCCTTTTTCGCCGCGGCCTTCTTCGCGGGCGCCTTCTTCGCCGCGACCTTCGTCGTCGCCGTCTTCTTCGCGGCGGCCTTCTTGGTCGCGGTCTTCTTCGCGGCACGACCGCCGCGCGGCTTCTTCACCGGCGCGGCCGCGAGCAACTCGGCGCACTCCGCTTCGGTGAGCGTCTTCGGATCGCGGTCCTTCGGGATGCGCGCGTTCTTCTCGCCGTCGGTGATGTACGGACCGTAGCGGCCGTTGAGCACCTGCGTGCCGTTGCCGAAGTCGAGGATCGTCCGGTTGGCGATCGCTTCGAGTTTTTCCTGCACGAGCTGGAGCGCACGCGGCAGTTCGATCACGTACGGATCGTCCTCGGGCTTCAGCGAGGCGTAGGTGCTGCCCTGCTTCACGAACGGGCCGAACCGGCCGATGCCGACCGTGACGTCTTCGCCGGCTTCCGACTGGCCCAGCGTTCGCGGCAGCTTGAAGAGCTCCATCGCCTCGTCGAGCGTGATCGTGTGCATGCTCTGGCCCGGACGCAGGCTCGCGTAGGTGGGCTTGTCCTCGTCGTCCTTGCTGCCGATCTGCGCGTAGGCGCCGTAGCGGCCGAGACGGACCGAGACCGGTTTGCCGCTCTTCGGATCGGTACCCAGTTCGCGCGCTCCGGTGGCCTCGTTGCGGTCGACGGTTTCGGTCTTGTCGTCGACCAGCGTCTTGAACGGAAGCCAGAAGCGCTCCAGCAGCGGCACCCATGCCTCCTCGCCACGGCTCACCGCGTCGAGCTCGTCTTCGAGGCGCGCCGTGAAGTCGTAATCGACGTACTGCGTGAAGTGGCCGGAGAGGAACTGGCTGACCGCGCGACCGACATCGGTCGGCTTGAAGCGACGACTGTCGAGCAGGACGTACTCGCGGCTGAGCAGCACCTGGATGATGCTGGCGTAGGTCGACGGACGACCGATGCCGTATTCCTCGAGCGCCTTGACCAGGCTCGCTTCCGAGTAACGCGGCGGCGGCTCGGTGAAGTGCTGGTCGGCGGCGATCTGCGACACCGGCACGACGTCGCCCTGCTTCAGCAGCGGCAGGCGGCGCTGGTCGTCGTCGTCGTCGGTCTTCTGGTCGCGGCCTTCCTCGTACACGGCAAGGAAGCCCGGATCGATGACGGTGGTGCCCGTCGAGCGGAACGCCGAGTCGCCGACCGGGAATTCCACCGACACCGTATTCATGGTGGCGTGGATCATCTGGCACGCGACGGTGCGCTTCCAGATCAGTTCGTAGAGCTTGCGCTGGTCGTCGTTGAGGTACGAGGCAACGCTGCGCGGAATGCGCATCGCCGAGGTCGGGCGCACGGCTTCGTGGGCTTCCTGCGCGTTCTTGGACTTCGACTTGTAGACCTGGACGGCGTCGGGCAGCGCGCCCTTGCCGTATTCGCGCCCGATCAGGTCGCGCAGTTCGGCCACGGCGTCGTCGGAAAGCGCCACCGAGTCGGTACGCATGTAGGTGATCAGGCCGACGTTGCCCTCGGCACCGAGCGCCACGCCTTCATAGAGGCCCTGCGCCACGCGCATCGTGCGGCTGGTGGAAAAGCCCAGCTTGCGCGCGGCCTCCTGCTGCAGCGTCGAGGTGGTGAACGGCGGCGCGGGGCGACGCTTGCGCTCGCGGCTCGTGACCTCGCCCACCGTGAAGCGGCCCGCGGCCGCCTTCTCGAGCGAGGCGCGCGCCGCCATGGCGTCCTGCTCGTTGGTGAGGTCGAACTGCTCGAACTTCTTGCCGTGCAGCTTGACCAGGCGGGCGTCGAACGCGCCGTCCTTGTGGGCGAGGCCGGCCTGGATCGTCCAGTATTCGCGCGCCTTGAAGGCTTCGATCTCGAGCTCGCGCTCGACGATCATGCGCAGCGCCGGCGACTGCACGCGGCCGGCCGACAGGCCACGCTGCACCTTGCGCCACAGCACGGGCGAGAGGTTGAAACCGACCAGGTAGTCCAGCGCGCGACGCGCCTGCTGGGCGTCGACGAGGTCGTGCGACAGCTTGCGGGGGTTGGCGACCGCTTCCTTGATGGCCTTGGGCGTGATCTCGCTGAAGACGACGCGCTGGACGTCCTTGCCTTCGAGCAGGCCGCGCTCCTTGAGGATCTCGCTGATGTGCCAGGAGATCGCCTCGCCTTCGCGATCCAAGTCGGTCGCGAGGTAGATGCTGCTGGCCGCCCGCGCCGCCTTGGCGATGGCGTCGACGTGTTTCTCGTTGCGGTCGATGACCTCGTAGGCCATGGCGAAACCGTGCTCGGGATCGACGGCGCCCTCTTTCGGCCGGAGATCGCGGACGTGGCCATACGACGCCAACACCTGGAAGTCGGCTCCCAGGTACTTGTTGATCGTCTTGGCTTTCGCCGGCGATTCGACGATGAGGAGGTTCTTTGCCATTCGTTACCGATTCCGAGGGTCGCGGGGCGAGTGGACCCCAGCTCATGTATATATTTAGTGGGAACACATCGCGCCGACGACTGTCAAGCCGCCAGCGGTCAAACCACGCGCTGGTACCGGTTTCCCGGGAGGGTGGCGGTTTCGCCTTCCAGTTCCAGAATCAGCAGCATCGACGACAGCGCCCCCGGGGAGAGGCCCGTCGCGTCCACCAGGGCGTCGAGGGAGGCGGGATCGTACCCCATGACGTCCAGCAGGCGGCGATATTCCTCATCCTGGCGCCAGTCGAACGGGGCCGTCTTGCGCCGGGGCGCCCCCGTGGCGGGCTCGCCGCGCTCCAGCCGGGCCCGCAGCTCCGCCCCCAGTTCCCTGGCCGCGGGAGCCAGGGCGGCGAGCACCTCGTCGGCGCGCTGGACGAGCCGCGCGCCGTCCGCGATCAGGGAATGGCAGCCCTCGGCCAGCGGATTGTGGATGGACCCTGGCAGCGCGAAGACCTCGCGACCCTGCTCCCCCGCGACGCGCGCCGTGATCAGCGACCCGGAGCGCAGCCCGGCCTCGATCACCACCACACCGAGGCTGAGGCCCGCGATGATGCGGTTCCGGTTCGGGAAGTGGTGCGCCAGGGCGGGGGTGCCCGGCGGGTACTCGCTCACGATGGCGCCCTCCTCCGCGATGCGGCGCGCAAGGGCGTGGTGCTTGCGCGGGTACACCCGGTCCGGGCCGGTGCCGATGACGGCCACCGTGGGCTCGCCCGCCGCCAGGGCGGCTTCGTGCGCCGCGCCGTCCACGCCATCCGCCAGGCCGCTGGTGACGAGCAGGCCAGCGGCGGCGAGTTCGGCGGCGAAGCGCCGGGCATTGGCGAGGCCCGGCTCCAGTGCCCGGCGCGCGCCCACGATGGCCACCTGCGGCCGGAGCAGGAGCGCGGCGTCGCCCTTCACGAACAGGGCGGCGGGCGGGTCCGGGATCGCTTCCAGTTGCGGCGGGAAATCCTCTTCCGTGCAGCGCAGAAGGCGCTGGTCGTCACCCGCCAGCCAGGCGAGATCGTGCTCGAGCGCCGCTTCGTCGGGCTGCTCGAGCCAGGCTCGGCCCTCGGACGAGAGGTTCTCGGGATGGCGCGTCAGCCAACGCAGGAGCTCCCTTGCCCCGCCCCGGGCCACCAGGCCCTCGCGGATGCGGCGGGCGCCCAGGCCGGGCATGCGCAGGAGGATCAGCCAGTCTCGGGCATCGGAATCGGTCATCCGCGCAGTTTAGGGCGCGCGGGGGACGATCATGTCCGGGGCCGTCGTGGATCGGCGTAAGAATGTCTCAGGGGCCGCGGTGGGAAGCACGCCGGCGCGCGAGGGGATGCCTGGCGCGAGCACCCGTCGCGGCCAGGGCCGCTCCTGCAGAAGCCTCGGACTACTCGGGGAGCACCAGCTTGTCGCCCTTCTTCAGGGGGCGCAGCGCGTCCATCACCAGCGCGTAGCTGACGTGGTCGAAGGTGCGGAAGACCATGATGTGGCCGCCGTACTCGTCCGGGAGCTTCACATCGGGCGAGGTGCCGCGGCGATTGTAGTTGCCGGAAACCTCGTCGCTGATGGTCTCGCCCTGGCTCATCACCGTGAAGGTGGTGCCGTTGTCGACGCCATCGGCGCTGCCCGCGGAGATCGAGATCACCTGGCGGCTGCCGACGCCGTAATACGCGTCCGCGAAGCCGAGCACGCGAGGATCGGCGGGCATCGACTTAGGCGCATGCGGATAGAAATACGGATCGTACGGCGCGTCGTCGACCTGCATCAGGCGATCGCCCTTGCGCACTTCCAGCGTCGAATCGACCAGCACGAGGCTGGCGACGTCACCGTTGGTGGCGATCACTTCGGCCGTGCCGATCACGGACACCTCGACGCCGCGGTCCGCGCCCTTGCCGACGTGCGTGTCGTGGCGGGAGTCCTCGCGCCACGGGCTCGGCGCCATGGACACGTCGCTGTCGAGTTCGTCGGCGACGAACGAGCCGTGCGACGGATTGTTCACCGCGTCCATGCCGCCGGACGAGCCGCCGTGATCGCGGAAGCGATGGGTCGGGCGGACGATCGCCCAGCGCTGGCCCGGCTGGGCCGAATCCAGGTCGCGGGCGTAGAGCTTGTTGCCCGGGGTGGCGCGCAGACGGGCTTCCTCGAAGCCGACCAGGTACGGCGCCTGCTCGACGTCGTCCGCGTTCATGACGCGCATTTCCTTGAGGAACATCCGCAGCTCGCCCAGCGGGATCGCGGTCACGGCGTCGCCGCCCTCACGGATGCGCGGCTGCAGGCCGATGCGCGGGCCGCCGCCCGTCATGGACAGGTTGAGCACGTCCCCGGGGTAGATCAGGTGGGGGTTCCGGACCTGGGGGTTCGCCTGCCAGATCTCCGGCCAGAGCCAGGGCTTGCGGAGGAAACGCGCGGAGATGTCCCACAGCGTGTCGCCCTTCCGGACGGTGTACGTATCCGGGTGATCGGGACGGATCTGCGACGCCGCGGCATAGACGGCCACGGTGAAAAACATGCCGCCAAGCAGCATGGCGAACTTCTTGATCATGGCGGGTTTTCCCCTTTCCCCCGGTGCTGTCGCGAGTGTAACCGAATCGTTAATGGGCACAATACGTGACCCACGCTCGCCCGGCCCCCGGCGCGCGCGTAGAATAGGAGGCCATCCTATCGTCGCCGTTGCTTGGATTTCGCCGATTTGCCCGCAAATCCGCGGACAAGGCGCCGCACCGGCCCGTGAACAGTTCAAGGTGACACCGTGTCCACCCTCACCATCCTCGAGTTTCCCGATCCGCGCCTGCGCACCGTCGCCGCGCCCGTCACCGAGTTCGATGCCGAGCTCAAGCAGTTCGTGGCCGACATGTACGAGACCATGTACGCCGCCAACGGCGTCGGCCTCGCCGCCACCCAGGTGAACGTGCACAAGCGCGTGCTCGTCGCCGACATGAGCGACGACCGCAACGAGCCGATGGTGCTGATCAACCCCGAGATCCTCGAGAAGGACGGCCAGCAGGTCTATCAGGAAGGCTGCCTGTCCTTCCCCGGCATCTACGCCGACGTGACCCGCGCGCTGCACGTGAAGGTCCGCGCCCGGGACGTCGAGGGCAACGAGATCGTGGTCGAGGCCGAAGGCCCGCTCGCCGTCTGCATCCAGCACGAGATGGACCATCTCGCCGGGAAGGTGTTCGTCGACTACCTGTCGCCGCTCAAGCGCGGCATGCTGCTCAAGCGGATGGAGAAACAGCGCAAGGCCAGCGCCTGACCCATGGCGGTCCGTCCCTTGCGCGTGGTGTTCGCCGGCACCCCTGATTTCGCCGTGCCCTGTCTCGCCGCCTGCCGCGCCTCCGGCGCCGAGGTGGTCGCCGTCTACACGCAGCCCGACCGCCCCGCGGGCCGCGGCCGCAAGCTGGCCGCGAGCCCGGTGAAGGAAGCCGCGCTGGCCGCAGGCACCCCCGTCGAGCAGCCCGAATCGTTCAAAGCCGAAAGCGACCGCGAGCGGCTCGCCGCCTACGCACCCGACCTGATGGTCGTCGTCGCCTACGGCCTCATTCTTCCGCGCAAGGTGCTGGCGATTCCGGCGCTCGGCTGCTGGAACGTGCATGCCTCGCTGCTGCCGCGCTGGCGTGGCGCCGCGCCGATCCAGCGCGCGATCCTGGCCGGCGACAGCGAATCCGGTGTCGACCTGATGCAGATGGAAGCCGGCCTCGATACCGGCCCGGTGCTCATCGAGCGCCGCACCCCGATCGCGGCGGACGAGACGGGTGGCAGCCTGCACGACCGCCTTTCGGCGCTCGGCGCCGATGCGCTCGCCGAAGGCCTGCGCCGCACGCTCGCCGGCGAGACGCTCGCCGCCCGTGCGCAGTCCGAGGACGGCGTGATGTACGCGCACAAGCTCGACAAGGCGGAAGCGAAGCTCGACTTCGGCGAAGCGGCCATCGCGCTGGAGCGCAAGGTCCGCGCGTTCGATCCCTGGCCCGTCGCCGAGGCCGACGTCGGTGGCGAGCGCCTGCGCATCTGGGCCGCGCGCGCCGTTGAAGGCGTCGCGGGTGCCGAGCCGGGCCGCATCGTCGCCGCCTCCCGCGAGGGCATCGATGTCGCGTGCGCCGAAGGGGCGCTGCGCCTGCTGGCCGTGCAGCGCGCCGGCGGACGGCGCATCGGCATCGCCGATTACCTCAACGCACGCCCGGAGCTGAAGCAGGCCGCGTCGTGAGTCGCGCGATCTCGGTACGCGCCCTGGCCGCCGAAGCGCTGGCGGACATCGCGCTGTCCGGGCATTCGCTGCGCGAGGTCGCCGATCGCGCCCTGCCGCGCCTGCCGGACTCCCGCGACCGCGCCCTGCTCACCGCCCTGCTCAACGAGGGCGCACGCTGGTGGCCGCGGTTCGACGCCGCGCTGGACCGCCTTCTCGACAAGCCCATCCGCCGTAACGAACCGGTGATCCACGCGTTGCTGGTGACCGCGCTCGTGCAGCTCGAGGTGCTCGAACTACCGGCCTACGCGTCGGTGGCCGCCACCGTCGAAGCCGTGCGAGAGCTGCGTCGCCCGCGCCTCGCGGGACTCGCCAACGCCGTGCTTCGCCGCTGGCAGCGCGAACGCGACACCCACCTCGCGGCGCTCGACGCGACGCCGGCCACACGGCACGCGCATCCGGCATGGCTTGCCGACGCGATCGCGGCCGACTGGCCCGACCGCGCCGACGCCGTGCTCGCCGCGGCGAACATCGAGCCCCCGCTCATGCTGCGGGTGAACCGGCGAAGGGCGACGCGCGACGCGGTCGCCGATGCCCTGCGCGGCGCGGGCCAGACGGTCGAACCGCATGCGTGGCTGGTCGACGCCCTCGTCCTGCCGCACAGCACGGACGTGACGCGGCTGCCCGGCTTCGCGGAAGGCCTGTTCGCGGTGCAGGACGGCGCGGCGCAGGTGCCCGCGGACCTGCTCGACCTCGCCGACGGGCAGCACGTGCTCGACGCGTGCGCGGCGCCAGGCGGCAAGGCCTGCCACGCCCTCGAGCGCGCCGACGTCGCCCTGCTCGCCGTGGAGTCCGAGGCGCGGCGCGCGCCGCGCATCCGCCAGAACCTCGAACGCCTCGGCCTCGATGCCCGCGTGGTCGTGGCCGATGCCGGCGATACCTCGGCGTGGTGGGACGGCCGCCCGTTCGAACGCGTGATGATCGACGCGCCCTGCTCGGCCACCGGCGTCATCCGCCGGCGGCCGGACGTCCGCCTGCACCGGCGTGCCGGAGACATCGACGCGCTCGTCGCGCAGCAGGGCCGCATCCTCGCGGCCTGCTGGGACACGCTCGCTCCCGGCGGGCGACTCCTCTACGTCACGTGCTCGCTGCTGCGGCGGGAGAACGAAGGTGTCGTCGGCACGTTCGTCGCCGGACGCGACGACGCGAAGGTCGTTCCCTTCAGCCTGCCGGTCGGACAGCCGGCCGCCATCGGCTGGCAGATCCTGCCCGGCGACGGCGACCTCGACGGGATGTATTACGCCTTGCTGGAAAAGTCGGCGACGAGCGCCGCGTAGACCGCTTCGGTGGCGTCCACGAAGCGCTCCATGCCGAACTCCGCTTCCGCGTGCCGACGCGCGGCGTCGCCCATGGCGGCAAGCGTGCCGCGCGCCGCGAGCAACGCACGCAACGCGGTCGCGATCGCCGCGCGGTCGCGCGCCCGCACCACCCAGCCATCCTTGCCCGGGCGGATGTTCTCCGGCAGACCCGCGTAGTCGCTGACCAGCACCGGCTTGCCCATCGCCATCATCTCGCGGCAGGCGAACGAGATCGTCTCGACATCCCACGACAGCACGAAGCCCGCGTCCAGCGCGGCGACCATGGGCCGCACATCGGTCAGGCGGCCCGTGAAGCGGACCTGCCCCGCGACACCCAATGCCTCGACCTTCGCCAGGTCGTCGCTGCCGGGCATGCCACCGGCGAGCACCACGCGGAAACGATCGCGTTCGTCGGGCGCCAGCGAGGCGAGCGCCTCGACGAGATCCATCCAGCCCTTGTAGCGCGCGGTGCCCGCGTTGCTGCCGATCAGCAGGGGCGGCACGTCGGACGGCGGCGCCAGCCACGCGTCGCGTTCCGCCGGATCGGGCGGACGCGGCGCGAAGCGATGGATGTCGACGCCGTTGAACACCGTCGCCACGCGGCACCGGGAATACGGCGACGCCAGCACCTGGCGGCGCACGAACTCGCATACGGCGATGACCTGGTCCGTGCCGAAGCGCGAGCGCCAGCGATGGCCGATGCCCGTCATCGGCTTGGAGTTGTGCTTGGTCAGGACGATGGGCGGCCGGGGGCGCATGCCGCGCCTGGCGGACATCGCCAGGCGATGGTCCGCCGAGCCGTTGACGTGCACCACGTCGAAACGTTCCCGCCGGAGGTACGCCGCCAGCCGACGGCGCGCCTCGCGCCGGGCCGCGAGCCGGCGCAGGCCGTTCGGAAACGGCTGGTCGACCACCGTCACCCCCGGGATCTCGCGCGCCTCCCGGTTCAGCCGGCTGCTGGCGGGCGCGGCCACGTGGACGTCGTGCCGGCCGGCGAGGCCGCGCGCGAGCCCGACGATATAGGTGGTGTGCCCGCCGCCGTCGCCATCGTGGAAATTGGTGAAGAGGAGCTTCATCTCGCGGAGCCGGTCGGGGGAACGTCGAAGCTGAATTCCCGCCCGCCCGCACCGGGGCTCGAGGGCGGCATCGGCCGTCCGGTAAAGTACCATGCCCTCGCATGCTCCCCCGACGACACCGGTCGTCATGGGATGCGGCCGCCGTGCCGTCCCGACGTTTAGCCAGGTGCCGAGTGCTCGACAAAAACAACCCGTGGCGCATGTGGATCGTATCGCTGCTGATCGCGGTCACTCCCCTGACGTTCGCCCTGCCCCTCAAGGCCAAATCGGTGCCCGCCGCCGCCCTGCTCCTGCTGGGGCTGTGGATGCTGGCGCGCGATGCGGAAGCGCGCCGGGCCTGGCGCCGCGCCGCGTGGGTCACGGTTCCCGCGGCGGCCGCGTTCGTCTTCTGGCTCGTCAACACCGCCACCCACGCCATTCCATGGCGTGAGTTCGACGTCATGTCGCACCTGCTCGCGTTCCTCGTCGTCGCGGCGTGTTTCGCCGCGCCGCTGCGTACCGACATCCTCCGGCTCGGCATCAGCATCTCCGCCGGCATCCTGGGCGTGATCTGCCTCGAACAGCACTACGTCGAGGGCATCGATCGCGTTTACGGGGTCAACAACGGTCTGTGGGGCGCCATCGAGTTCGGCATGTTCATGCTGGTCCTCTCGCTGATCGCCATCGCGCAGGCCCTGCGTGCCGGCCTGCCGCGCTGGGAGCGCGTCGTCCACGCCCTGCTGGCGCTGCTGGGAATGTACGGCGCCGTGCTCACGCAGAGCCGCGGCCCGCTGCTCGCCTTCCTGCCGGTGTTCGCGATCGTCGTGCTGATCCAGTCGCGCCGCAGCGGCCGCTGGCGGCAGGGCCTGCTCGTCCTCGTCGTCGGCGCGTTGCTCGCCGGCGTGATGGCCCTGCAAGGGCAGATGCTCGATCGCCTCGAGGCCGTGAAGCACGAGGTCGCGACGTACGGCGAGCAGGAGACCCAGGGGGCCGTGCGCGAACGCCTGGAGATGTGGCGAACGGCCACCATGGCGATCGAGACGCATCCGCTGACCGGCGTCGGCATCAACCAGTTCGGCGGCTACGCGCGGGCGCGCATCGCCGAAGGCGAGGTCAGCGCCACCGTCGAGCGCTACGACCACCCTCATAGCGAATACCTCGAGTGGGCCGTGACCGGTGGCATCCCCGGGCTGCTTCTCCTGATCACGCTCTTCGGCGGCGCCATCGGCTTCTTCGGCCGGCACGCCTTCGACCGCGACGACGCCATCGCCATGCCCGCCTGCGCGGGCCTCAGCACCGCGTGCATGTACGCGCTTTGCGGCCTGACCGACAACGTCTTCTACCGGCCCATGCCGCATTCGCTCTATTTCTTCCTCACCCTGGGCTTCGCGGTCTACGTCGCGCGCATGCTGGCGCTCCGTCCACCGGCGACGGAGCGGGTCTGAGCCCATGGCCTGGATCAACCTGATCGCATGGAACAACGGCCGTGGCCTCGCCCACGACATCCGGCTGTTCGAGCAGGCGCTGCGCGACCTCGGCCACGACGTCGTCGTCACCCAGGCGCCTCGGCGCACCCACGGTCTGCCGTGGCGCGCGTACGGCGCACGGATCGCCATGGCGTTCCGCTGGATGACCGGCCGGGGCCCGCGGCGCTTCGATCTCGGACTGACGATCGAGCACGTCCATCCCGGCTACCTGGCCATGTCGCGACGCAACGCCTTCGTGCCGAATCCGGAATGGCTCAGTCGCCGCGATCGTCGCCACCTCGACCGCTTCGACGCGATCCTGTGCAAGACCGACAGCGCGATGGCCACCTTCGGCGCGCAGGGCCTGCGGACGGTGAAGATCGGCTTCATCAGCGACGACTGCCGTCGCGAGGGCATCGTGCGCGACCGCGACTTCCTGCACCTGGCCGGCGGTAGCCGTATGAAGGGAACCGAGCGGCTGCTCGACGTCTGGCGCCGGCATCCGGAATGGCCGACGCTGCACGTGTACCAGTCGCCGTCGGTGGCCGCGACCGACCGCCCGCCCGCGGCACCGAACCTGGATCACCGGGTGACGTTCGTCCCGGACATCGAAGACATCCGGCGGCTGCAGAACACGCACCGCTTCCACCTCTGTCTTTCCGAGGCCGAGGGCTGGGGGCATTACATCGTCGAGGCGATGAGCTGCGGCGCCGTGGTGCTGGCGACGGACGGCGCGCCGATGAACGAGCTGGTCACCGACGACCGGGGCATCCGGGTGGCAGCGCACGAAAACGGCACGATGAACGCCGCGACGCTGTGGCATTTCGACGACGAGGCGCTGGAAGCGTGCGTCGAACGGATCGTGCGCATGCCCGACGCCGAGGTCGAGACATTGGGGCAGGCGGCGCGCGCGTGGTACGGGGCCAACCAGGCCGGATTCCCCGAGCGTCTCGGCCGCGCCCTCGACGAACTGCTGCGCCGGACACCCTAGACATGGCCGCGACGAGGGGAGCTGTACCACTCCGGTCAGCCAGGACGACCGTCCTGCGTTTAGAATTCATGATCCTCTTACGGTGACGACGCCCTTGTCCAACAGCGCCTATACCCGATCGGAGCACCTTCGCGCCCTGTGGCCATGGCTTCCGCTGTGGTGCGCGATGGCGCTGCTCGCCATCTTCGCCCACGGCCCCATGCCGATGTTCTCGACGCGGACGCTCGCCGTCGCCTGGGAAATGTGGGCGCATGGCCACTGGCTCGTGCCGCACATCAACGGCGAGCCGTACAGCGAGAAGGTGCCGCTGCTCTTCTGGATGATCCATGCGGGCTGGGCGGTGTTCGGCGTCAGCGACGTCTGGCCGCGCGTGCTCGAGGTGATCGTGGGCGCGGCGCAGCTCATCCTCGCGTCGGCGCTCGCCAGCCGTTTGTTCCCGGCCCGGCCCTGGGTCGCGAAGGCGACGCCATGGCTGTTCATGGCGCTCGCCTACTCGTTCCTGTTCGGCCTGCAGATCATGTACGAGGTGCTCCTCGGCGTCTGGGTGCTGGCCGCGCTGCTCTGCCTCACGCCGACCGCCACGCGCGCGTCGCCGCGCTGGTGGCTGTTCGGCCTGATGGTCGGCGCGGGACTGCTCACCAAGGGCCCGGTGATGGCGGTGCACGTGCTGTTTCCGCTGCTGCTCGGCCCGCTGTGGAACGACTGGGCGCGGCAGAACAAGGCGCGCTGGTACGGCTTCGGCGTCCTCGGTCTCCTGGTCGGTTTCGCGATCCTGCTCGCCTGGGCGATCCCTGCCGGCGAAGCCGGCGGCGAGGCCTATCGCCAGCGCCTGTTCTTCACGCAGACCGCGGGCCGCGTGGTCGAGACCCATGCGCGCGACCTGCAGAATCACGCCCGCCCGGCGTGGTACTACCTCGTGTTCCTGCCGGTGCTGCTGTTCCCGCTCAGCGGCTGGCTGCGCGGCATCGTCGCCGTCCCCACCGCGCTGTTCCGCCGGCCCTGGCATGCCATCACCCGGCCCGCGCTGATCGTCGCCGTCATCGCGCTCGTCCTGCTGCTGGCGTCGGCCGCCGGCGCGCCGTTCCCGGGCTGGGTCGACAAGGTGCTCGTCGTCCTGTTCGCGGTGCCGCTCTTCGTGGCGCTGCTGCGCCAGCCGCTCGAACCCGGCCTGCGCTTCCTCGTCGCGTGGCTCCTGCCCACCCTGCTCACGTTCTCCCTGATCACGGGCAAGCAGCTGTACTACGTGATGCCGGAACTGGCCGGCGCGACCATGCTCGTCGCCGCCTCGGTCGCCGACCTGCGCGAACGCCACAAGGGCCTCGCCTCGCACTACGCGCTGGGCACGTGGCCGCTGTCGCTCGGCGCGTTCCTCCTGGCGATCGCGCTCTTCGTGATGCCCTGGATCGTGCCGACGCGCTTCCCGGACAACATCTGGCTGACCGGCATGGCGCCGTACGCCCGCTTCTTCGGCGTGATCTTCATCGTGCTCGGCGCGCTGTTGCTGCTGCGCGGGCGCGGGGAGATGCGCCGCCTCGCCTTCGCCGGCCTGATCGGCACCGTGGCCCTCAATGCGCTTTTCACCCTCGGCCTCTGGTACCGCTACGACCTGGCGCCCGCCTCGCTCTTCCTCGCGCAGGCCGATGCGGCGGGCCGCCCGATCGGCAACCTCGGTGTCTCGTACAACGGCCAGTACCACTTCGCCGGCCGTCTGATGCATCCGATCGCGCGCATCAACGTGGTGCCGGGCATGCCCGCGCAGGCGGACGACGATGACGACGAAGTGCGCGATGGCGACAGCCTCAACGACTTCGCGCGCCACCATCCGGACGGCGTCATCGTGTCGTACGCGAAGCATCCGCCCGCCAACGCGTTCCGCTACGCGCGCCTGATCCAGCCTTCGCGCACCGGCTGGCTGATGATCTGGGACGCCGCGACGCTCGACGCGCTGCTGGATGGTCGCGTGCCGCCGGAGCCGAAGCAGCCCACCCTGCTCTACCCGCAGGATTACTGGCGCACGCGGACGGCGGCCCGATGACCGCCTCCCTCGTCGAACGCCTGCGCGAGCAGATCGGTGGCGTCCGCGACGGGGCATTGCTGCGTTTCTCGCTCGGCAACGCGCTGCTCGGCGAGGGCGCGTACGCCGAGGCCGCGCAGTCGTTCCGCGACGCGCTGGACTTCGATCCGGCCTATTCGGCGGCCTGGAAACTGCTGGGCAAGAGCCTGCTCGCCATGGACGACGAGGCCGGCGCGGCCGCCGCGTGGACCTCGGGCATCGAGACCGCCAACGGCCGCGGCGACATGCAGGCCGCGAAGGAAATGACCGTCTTCCTCAACCGGCTTTCGCGGCCGCGCTGACCTTGTAGGGATCCGGCCGGTCGTGCGCCGTGTAGCGCTTGTAGTGCCACTGGTACTGCGGGAACGCGCGCGTCACGCAGGCCTCGACGCCGCGGTTGAGCGCGGTGCAGGCCACGTGCAGGTCGGCGCTGTCGATGCCCTCCGGTGCCGGCAGCACGTGGATGCGGAAGCCCTGGCCGTCCGGCAGGCGCTCCGCGAAGCTGAAGAGCACGATGGCGCCGGTACGCGCCGCCAGGCGCGGCAGCAGCACCATCGTCAGGGCATCCACGCCGAAGAACGGCGCGAACTCGCCTTCGCCTTCACGAGGCTTCTGGTCGGGCAGGATGCCCACGGTGCCGCCGGCGCCCAGGCGCTTGAACAGCGTGCGCACCCCCGCGCCCTCCGCGCGCACCTGCTCCGGCGCCAGCTTGCCGCGTACCTTGCGCAGCAGGGCTTCGATCGCCTGGATGCGGGGCGGACGGTAGAGGATCGCCATGGGCGTCCTGCTGCACAGCCAGTAGTTCAGGAGCTCCCAGCAGCCCAGGTGCGGCGCGGCGATGATCACGCCCTTGCCCGAGGCCAGCGCCTGATCGAAGAGCTCGCCGCCCACCACCTCGCGAACCAGCCCGAGCGACTTCTCGGCGCCGCCGCCCCAGATCGCGGCGACCTCGGTCACCGACTTGCCGGACTCCTCCATCGTGCGGACGAGAAGGTCATGGCGCTCCGCCTCGGACAGCTCCGGGCGGGTCAGCCGCAGGTTCACGGCACTGAAGCGCGCGCTGCGCGAGTTTGAGCGCAGGGAGCGGCGGCCGATCCAGGCGCCGACGCGATGGACCGTGCGAAGGGGGAACAGGCTGACCAGCCTGAGCAGGAGATAGAGAAGATAGATATCCGGGCGCATCCGCCGGAGTGTAACGCGGCCGCGTTCGCCATTAAGCTTGGCCGCCATCCGCCGCTAAGTCTTCCATGATTGCTCTGATCCAGCGGGTCGAATCCGCACGCGTCGACGTCGAGGGTGAAACGGTGGGTGCCATCGGCGCCGGACTGCTCGCGCTCGTCGCCGTGGAACCCGGCGACGGCGAGGCCCAGTGCCGCCGCATGCTCGAGCGCCTGCTCGGCTATCGCGTGTTCTCCGATGCCGAAGAGAAGATGAATCTCTCGCTGGCCGATACCGGCGGCGGCCTGCTGCTCGTCAGCCAGTTCACCCTCGCCGCGGACACCCGCAAGGGCATGCGGCCCAGCTTCACCACGGCCGCGCCGCCCGAGGAAGGCCGACGCTGGTTCGACCGTCTCGTGGCCCTGGCGCGCGAAGCCCGGCCGGGGGTGGAAACCGGCCGGTTCGGTGCCCATATGAAGGTACATCTGATCAACGACGGCCCGGTCACCTTCCGCCTGGAGGTGCGCTGAGGCGTCACTGCGCGGGGCATTCCGCCCCGATCCTCCCCCTCGTCGCCACGCCCGGAAGCCCGGCGGGACGCACCGTCTGGCGCGATTCTTGCGTTGGCCCGACGAGGCCGATCCACTTGAAAACTGGTCAAAAAATCATCAAATGACTATACTGATCGGTTCCTGTAACCCGCGGCGGTCGGCATGACTAATAAAGCTCACGAGCAACAGTCTGAAATCAAACAGCTCATCTCCAAGGGTCTGGAGCAGGGCTACCTGACGTATGCCGAGATCAACGACCACCTGCCCGACGACATCGTCGATCCGGAGCAGATCGAAGACATCATGGCGGTGCTCAAGGGCGTCGGCATCGAGGTCCACGATTCCGCCCCCGACACCGACACGATCTCCGACGGCGCCGCGCCGGGTACCAGCAACGACGACGAGTCCGCGGCCGAAGAAGCCGTGGCGCTCCTGTCGGCCGTCGACGCCGAGGTGGGCCGCACCACCGACCCCGTCCGCATGTACATGCGCGAGATGGGCACCGTCGAGCTGCTGACCCGCGAAGGCGAGATCGCCATCGCCAAGCGCATCGAGGAAGGCCTGAGCCAGGTGCAGACCGCGCTCGCCAGCTTCCCGCTCACCATCCAGCTGCTGCTCGAGGAATACGACCAGCACGTCGAGGGCAAGCGCCGCCTGTCCGAAATCCTGGCCGGCTTCGCCGACCTGGAAGAAGCCGCGGACGCCGCCCAGGCCGAGGCCGATAACGCCGTGGCCGACGACAGCGACGCCGAGACCGACGACGACGAAGTCGAAGGCGCCGGTGAGGAAGAAGAGGCAGGCCCGACCGGTCCCGATCCGGAAGAAGTGAAGCGCCGCATGGAAGAACTGCGCGCCCTTCACCAGAAGTTCCAGAAGGCCGCGCCGAAGGCGGAGATCAACGACAAGAAGGTCGCGAAGATCCGCGAGCAGATGTCGGAAGCCTTCCTCAACCTGAAGCTCCCGTCGGCGCTGATCGACAGCTTCGTGCGCAAGCTGCGCGAAGTGGTGAACGACATCCGTCACCACGAGCGCGTGCTCATGGACATCTTCGTCAAGCACGTGAAGATGCCGCGCGCCGAGTTCCTCAAGAGCTTCCCGTCGAACGAAGGCAACCTCGAGTGGGCCGCCGAACTGTCGCGCAAGCGCCAGAAGTGGTCGCCGAACATCAAGAACTTCCGCGAGCAGATCGACGGTGAACAGGAGAAGCTGGCGCAGATCGAGCGCACGCTGTACCTGCCGCTGACCGACATCAAGGAAATCAACCGCGCCATGTCCGTCGGCGAGGCGAAGGCCCGTCGCGCGAAGAAGGAAATGGTCGAGGCCAACCTGCGTCTCGTCATCTCCATCGCGAAGAAGTACACCAACCGCGGACTGCAGTTCCTCGACCTCATCCAGGAAGGCAACATCGGCCTGATGAAGGCGGTCGACAAGTTCGAATACCGCCGCGGCTACAAGTTCTCGACGTACGCGACGTGGTGGATCCGCCAGGCCATCACCCGCTCGATCGCCGATCAGGCCCGCACCATCCGTATCCCGGTGCACATGATCGAAACGATCAACAAGCTCAACCGCATCTCCCGCCAGATGCTCCAGCAGTTCGGCCGCGAGCCGACGCCGGAAGAACTGGCGAAGGAAATGGAGATGCCGGAAGACAAGATCCGCAAGGTCCTGAAGATCGCGAAGGAACCGATCTCCATGGAAACCCCGATCGGCGACGACGAAGATTCGCATCTTGGCGACTTCATCGAAGACACCAACGCCAGCTCGCCCATCGAGTCGGCGACCGAGACGGGCCTCATGGAAACCGTGCGCGACGTGCTCGCCGGCCTCACCCCGCGTGAAGCCAAGGTGCTGCGCATGCGCTTCGGCATCGACATGAATACGGATCACACGCTGGAAGAAGTCGGCAAGCAGTTCGACGTCACCCGCGAGCGCATCCGCCAGATCGAAGCCAAGGCCCTGCGCAAGCTGCGCCACCCGAGCCGCTCGGAAACCCTGCGCTCGTTCCTCGATATCGACTGATACCGACGAAAGGCAAGGCAACGAAAACGCCCGCGCAAGCGGGCGTTTTTTTTTGGCTCCGCGCGGACCAGCCCAGGCCCTTCACCGTCATACCGGCCCACGCCGGTATCCACGTCGATGCACCCGGGTTCTCGCGCTGTGCTCGCCCCCAAACCGGCAGCCAGCGACTCCAGACAGTGGCGCAAACCCCCACACCCAAGCTCTAATGCCCCCAGGCGTCCCAACGCCCACCAAGGGGAAATCTCATGGACAAGAACGTCGTCCTGCTCATCGCCGGCACGATCCTCGTGCTCTTCGTGAAAGCGGTCCTGAGCCGCCAGCGCCGTCCGGAAAACGCGTTCTTCAGCTGCGGCCGCTGCCGCAAGACGACGCGCCACGACAACCGCACCATTCGCGCATGGCAGGCCGGCAAGGACAGGTACTTCTGCGCGACATGTCACCGTGCCTGGCTAGCCACGCGACCGGCGCATGAGGCGCCCCGATCACCCTCCGGGCCGCGACCCTCGCAAGCGGCGCCGCACCCTGACGACGCACCCCCATCGCGCGGCACCGCGACGAGGCGCACCGACGAGGCACCCCGCCGCGACGCTGCCGAGGCAAACACGCGCCCGCCGCCCGTGTACCGAGGCTCACCCCGGGGCTCGAAAGGTTGCCTCGGCATGGTCATTCTCATCATCGGCCTGCCGATCGGCATCGCCCTCGCCTGCCTGCATTACGCGACCGGCAGCTGACCATAGGTGCCCTCCCCCGGGGCGAGCGCGCTCGTGGTAAGCACGCTCCTGTGGGATGCGCGCTGTCGTGGGAAGCGCGCTCGCGCGCGAAGGGTGCTCGCGAAAGCCTCCCACAGAACGAGGACGGACGCCCACGCACTGATGATCACCGCACCGACAGTCCCAAAACTTCCGTGCGCATTTGCGGCCACCGGCGCCAAACGCCCCCACCTCGGCATCAACCAGCCCCAACCCCGCCGACAGACACCGCCGCCCCCATTCGCTACACTTCACCGCCGCACGCGGGCCTATAGCTCAACGGTTAGAGCAGGGGACTCATAATCCCTTGGTTCCAGGTTCGAATCCTGGTGGGCCCACCAACGCACTCCGGGCTATCTCGCCAGAAAAAAAGTGTTCTGAAAAGCATAGATCGGCCCAGCCGGCCATTTTTGATTTTTTGAAACGCGACGATCTTTTCATGTCATGGCACGGCGACCTGCCTTAATGGGCGAAAAATAATCCGAAGACATCGTGAGGAGCCCGTTCCGGGTGCGTGACCCACGTTGCGCAAACCCTTACTATGCTGGCAGTAAGGCTATAGGGGATAGCATTGGCCAGCAGACCGCGCTACTCAGCAGAATTCATAACGCTCGCGGACATCTACCGCGCCTACCGAAAAGCGAAGGCTGAAGCGTTCTACGAGGGAATGCATTGCGACCCACTGAAGTTTGACGCCTATGAGCGCAACCTTGGTGTAAACCTCAAGGCGCTGCAAAGCCGCCTTGAGCGGGGCGACTGGGTGGACGACACCAGGTTCATCGGTGGGTACGCTTACGTCCCCAAATCAATCACTGAGCCTGACTCTTGGAAGTCGGGGTCTATGCATTTCTCGATCTCTGATGTTACCGATGATTGGAGTCATCGTTATCAAGAATCGTCGCGAGAACGCGCCCGCGCCGACTTCCGACTAGTTATTCGGGCCTCGATCGAGTATCAAATCGTTTCTGCTCTATGGATCATCAAGGCCGGTGAAGGCTACGACGCGAAGCTCGATCCTAAATGCACCTACGGTAACAGGTTGCGTCGTGCAGGGTCATCGAAACACAGCGCGGGCGTAGTCAACGAAGAGTGTGCAGGCTTATTTGTTCCATACTTCGGCGCGTACAGCGCCTGGCGAAAGCGTGGTCTTCAAGCAATGCGCACAGCCCTCGTTCGGGACCTCCCGATTATCTCCGTGACAATGGATATTCGGCGCTTCTATCACAACGTGTCCCCTACGTTTCTTCTAGCGCCCGAGTTTATGGAAGTGTGCGGCGTCCATCTAAGCGAAGATCAGAGATTATTTACTCAAGATTTCATCGAAAGCATCCAGAATTGGTACCGAAGGACTCCCGACGCCAAGGTGCGTCCAGAAGGCGGCCTTCCAGTGGGCCTGTCTGCGTCGAAGATCATCTCAAACCTTGTATTGGTTGAATTTGACCGGCTTATCCAGAAAAAACTCAAGCCAATCTACTACGGCCGATACGTCGACGACCTTTTCCTTGTGTGTTCACGAGATGCTGGAATTAGCTCCGGGCGAGACTTCCTCAAGTGGATCGCTGAGCTCTCCCCGAAATCGTTGAAGGTAATCAGTGGAGACCGCAGTCCACCGACGCTGCTCTTCGCACCGCCATATGCCGAGGACTCACTTATCGAGTTTTCCGGTGACAAACAGAAAATCTTCGTGCTATCCGGGCGACAGGGCCTGGATCTGATCGACCAAATCGAGGATCAGATCAAGCAGAAGTCAAGCGAGCATCGACTCCTTCCGGACCTCCCTGAGGACGACAGTGAGATGATTTCGAAGGCCTTGCTTGCCACTCCTGATGCGACGTTAGAGGCTGATGCACTTCGAAAAGCTGACGTTGTGTCAGTTCGGAGGCTAGGCTTTGCTCTTCTTCTTCGGGACATCGAAGCTCATGCACGCGATCTAAAGCCGAGGGCTTGGCTTAGTCAGCGAAGTGCCTTCTACGGTCTCGTGCTTCGCCACGTCCTAACACCAAGGGGATTCTTTAATTATCACGCGTACTTGGATCGTGTCTTCGGGCTGATGGTCGCTTGCGGCGACCACGAGTTCGCGAGCCAGTTTCTTGACGCCTTTGAAAGGGTCGCAACGCTAATTAAATCTACCTCGACTGCCGGGACAGATCAGGCAAAGGCCTTTAGAAGCTGCCTAAAGTTTTACGGCGAAGGCTTCTACAGAACGGCAATCCAGTCGTCAACTGTTGGCGGATTCAAGTTCTCGCCAGAGTTTCTTGGTGTTCTTCGTAAGATCAAGAGGACTTACGACGTTCGCGGCGTGCCGCAGGCTAAGAATACAGTAAAGGACCTTTCCGAGCGCGTTCTTCGATGTGATTTCGGAAGACGTTCCTATAAGGACTTTTGGTTCGAGGATAATCGTGATTCGGGACGCCAGCCTCCGGTGTCGAAAGACAAGAACGTACTGCGCGCGCTCCGCCTGGCTGGAATCACTAGATTTCGCAAACGCGTAACAAGCGGGCTCAAGAGACCGTATTGGCCTGCGATAGCATTTCCGACGCGGCCGTTATCTGTTGCAGAGATTATTTTCTCAGCACCGGCTCTTCTTGAAAGTCCGGTGCAGCTAGAAGACGCAATTTTCTCGCTTCGGGGCGCGCGAATCCGGATTGACCGTGCTCCACGGATGTCGAGAAACGAACTTCGCCCACACGTAAACAGTCTCTCCATACCATATAGGTCGAAGCCAACCTATAAGGTTGCGCTAACCAGCTTCCTCTCAAGCGACGAGCAATGGAATCGCGCGCTCCTTAAATCTCCAGATCTTGGTGTTAGACGTTACAAACGAATTCATCGACTCATCAATGACATTCTTCGATGTGATGAGCCTGTGGATTACATTGTATTTCCCGAGGCCAGCTTGCCCCGCCGCTGGGCAATTCCGGTGTCCATTAAGCTTGCTAAGCTCGGGATCTCGGTTCTCTGCGGACTAGAGAACTGGAAGCGAACTGGCGCCGTTCGAAACGACGCATTGATCTCGTTGGCCAGCCGCTGGCCGGGATATGGATCACATGTCTTGTATGCTCAGCCAAAGATGATTCCCGCCCATCACGAGGCGGAAGCTGTTGAGAACGCTGGACGCGTCTTCTACAAGCCTCCATGCATTGAAGAATGCAGGCCAATATTTCGGCACGGGTCGCACTTCTTCAGTGTCTTGCTGTGTAGCGACCTCACCAATATAGACAATCGTCGACACGCACAGGGCTTCGTGGATAGTGTGTTTGCACTTGAATGGAACCCCGATACGACGTCTTTCTCAGCACTTGTTGAGTCCGCAGCGCTAGATGTTCATGCGTACGTTGTGCAGGTCAATAATCGCAGGTACGGCGACAGCCGGGTTAGAGCCCCTTTTCGTCGCGACTTCGAGCGAGATGTCGTTCGCGTGAAGGGGGGGGATGAGGACTACTTTGTGGTTGCCTCTCTCAACGTCGCGGCCCTCAGATCCTTCCATAGGGCAGCAACAATATCGAAAGACGATCTCTACAAACCGCTTCCCATCGGATTTGAGATGTCAATTGATAGAGAGCTCGAGGTTTAGGGTACGGCCTCGCAACGTACGAGAGGGCCACTCGGCCCAAGGGAGCGGCGCGAACATTTGATGTCATCGGATTGCCGAGCCGACGCTCCCGCTTTCAGTGACAGATCGAACTAGCGTCCGATGCTGGTCAAGTCACTCATCCTCTACGCGGCGCACGAGCACTAAATCGTGCTCGGGCTCCGTGTAATGGATAAGACCAAAACTCCCGAACTCGATCATGACGCCTGCCCCGAGGTAGGCCCACTGATCGGACGAATATTCGGCAGCACTCCCGTATTGACCGCCGTCGATATCGCAAACTACCGTACCCAGCTTTCCTCCCAAGGAAACGATGTCGCCTAGCTGGCTGACTTGTCCGTCGCAATACTTCATTGGGCACTCCGGAAGATATTCGATTGGGATCGAGCCGGGCACAGGCCGGTACCAGCCTGTTCGGCCCCGCCGAACATATTTGAACACCCATTGTTCATCCCTGTCAGTCCCCGATCAATATTGTTCTTGGTAGCTTGAATCCATCGGCGCGACGCGTTGGAAGCCATCGGCTTTTCGCTCCGCTCGCGCACTGGTTCAACAGGCTACGGAGATAGATATGCAGATCGGATTCATCGGTCTTGGGAGCATGGGCTCCGCCATGGCCCGCAACCTGGTGAAGGCAGGCCATGAGGTGCATGCGTGGAATCGCAGTCGCGTCGATCCCGACGCGGTGCCCGGGGTGACGCTTCTCGACAGTCCGCAGGACGCGTTCCGCGCGGAGGTGGTCTTCACGATGTTGTCGGATGACGCGGTCATCCGCGAGGTCGTGCTGGATGCCGGCCTGCTTCGCGATGCGCGTCCTGGGTTGATCCACGTCGTCACCTCGACGATCTCGGTCGCGTTCGCACGGGAACTGGCTGGGCTTCATGAGGCCGCGGGCCTCGGCTACGTGTCGGCGCCGGTGCTTGGCCGACCGAATGTCGCGGCGAACGGGCAGCTCAACATCCTCGCCGCTGGCAAGCCCGCCACGATCGCCGCCATCGAGCCCGTGCTCGCGCCGCTCAGCAAGAAGGTGTGGAAGCTGGGCGACGACCCGGTGCGGGCCAACGCCGCCAAACTCGCGGCGAACATGATGATCGCGATGGCGATCGAGGCGATGGTGGAAGGCGTCGCGCTCACCGAGAGCGTCGGCCTCGATCGCGCCGATTTCTTCGAGCTCATCCTCGGCACGCTGTTCGCCGGCCGAGCTTATGAGAGCTATAGCGCGCAGATGACCGAGCGCAACTTCGAGCCCGGCTTCAAGGCGAAGCTCGCGCTCAAGGACATGCGCCTCGCCAGCGCGCTGGGCGAGGAATCCGGTCGCCCCCTGCCGATGCTCGACGTCGTTCGCGAGCGGCTGACGCGCGTCGTGTCGGCCGGCCTCGGCGAGAAGGACTGGTCGATCATGGCCGAGGTCGACCAAGCCGGCGACGGGTCGACGTCGTCGTCCGGCCGCAGCGTGGAGGGACACGCATGAAGACCTGGCTCATCACCGGCTGCTCGAGTGGCTTCGGCCAGCGACTCGCGCTCGCCGCCGCGGCGCGTGGCGATCGGGTGGTCGCGACCGCCCGCAACGTCGACGCGATCCGCGACATGGCCGTGCCCTTCGAGGGGCGCATGCTCGCCCTGCCCCTCGACGTGACCCGCGTGGAATCGATCGATGCCGCGGTCGCGACGGCTCTCGAGACATTCGGCACGATCGACGTTCTCGTCAACAACGCCGGCTATGGTCTGTTCGGCGCGATCGAAGAGGGCACGCCGGAGGAATATCGCCCGCTGTTCGAGGTGAACGTCTTCGGCCTGATCGAAACGACACGCGCCGTGCTG
The DNA here is from genome assembly GCF_900110505.1 of Luteibacter sp. UNC138MFCol5.1. GTDB lineage: Bacteria > Pseudomonadota > Gammaproteobacteria > Xanthomonadales > Rhodanobacteraceae > Luteibacter. The sequence goes on along the minus strand of NZ_FODZ01000001.1, from coordinate 514,045 downwards.
CCGACCCTGCGACGCAACGGCGGCACGATCGTCAACATGTCCTCGGGCGCGGGCGTCGCCGGCAGTGGCGGCGGTGGCTATTACAACGCCAGCAAGTTCGCCGTCGAAGGTCTGTCCGAAGCGCTGTCGGGTGAGCTCGCACCGTTCGGCGTGCGGGTGATCCTCGCCGAACCCGGCCCGTTCCGTACGGAGTTCCTGGGTCGCTCGATCACGATGGCGGCGAACGAGATGCCTGAATACGCGGCAAGTTCGCGGCGCCGGTATCGCGAAACGAACGACGGCAAGCAGGCGGGCGATCCCGATAAGGCCGTGGCCGTGATCCTGCAGGCCATCGATGACGACGAGCCGCCGCTGCATCTTCCGCTCGGCCCCGTGGCTCACGCGATCGTCGAGCGAAAGCTGGCCTCGTTGCGCCACGACGTCGACGCATGGCGCGACGTGTCGATCGACACCGATTTCGATAACCCATGAGCACGGGCGCTCGCCCCGCGATGGAGTCAAGCATGTTCCCCACGTTACCCGGCTTCACCCAGCAACTGGTTCCGGTCAACGGCATCCGGATCAATGCCGTCACGGGCGGCGAAGGCACGCCCATCCTCCTGCTCCACGGATGGCCCGAAACCTGGTGGGAGTGGCATCACGTGATGCCGTTACTCGCCAGGCATCACAGCGTGGTCGCCATCGACCTTCGCGGTGCGGGCTTCTCCGATTGCCCGCTGGACGGCTACGACAAGGCGACGATGGCGCGCGACGCGCATGAGGTGATGCGCGCGCTCGGCCATGAACGCTACGCGGTGTGCGGCCACGACATCGGCGGCATGGTCGCGCTGCCGCAGGCGGCGCTGTTCCGGGACGCGGTCACGCATCTCGCGGTTCTCGACGTTCCGCTTCCGGGATGGAGCGGATGGGAGGAGACCATCGCGAAGCTGTGGCACTTCTCGTTCCATATGAATCGCGATCTGCCGGAGCGGATGATCCATGGACGCGAGTACGACTACGTCTCGGCGTTCATGGCCGAGCGGTTCCACGACCACAGCCGCTTCGATCCGGCCGATGTCGAGATCTTCGCCAAAGCCATGGCGCTACCCGGCCGCACACGCGGCGGCATGGAGTGGTACCGGACGCTCACCGCGGACCACGCCGCGTCGCTCGAATACAAGAAGCAGCCCCTGGACATACCCGTCCTCGCGCTGGGCGGCGACCAGCGCTTCGGCCCACGGATGGTACCCATGCTGCGCGAGTTCGCGAGCGACGTCACGGGCGGCTCGATCGCGCAGTGCAGCCACTACGTCGCGGACGAACGGCCCGATGAGGTCGCCGCGGCACTGATCGATTTCCTGGGCGCCCGGTGATCCGGGACGACCTCGGCACGCTTCACGTCAACACCCTAACCCAATGGAGACCATCATGTCTGCACCTGAAATCCGCGGCGTCAACCACGTCGGCATCACCGTTCCGGACATCGAAGCGGCGAAAGCGTTCCTCATCGAGGCCTTCGGCGGCCAGCTCCTCTATCAGTCGTTCGGACCGCAGGATCCGCCGCGACAGGGCCCCGAGTTCGAGCGTGCGGTTGGCGCCTACCCGGGCACCGTCGTCCGCGCCCAGGCGATGGTGAAGATCGGCACCGGCCCCGACATCGAGCTGTTCGAGATGCACGGTCCGGAACAGGCGCAGCCGATCCGCGCCAGCGACTTCGGCATCACGCATTTCGCGCTGTACACCGACGACATCGACGCCTCCGTCGCGCGCTTCGAGAAGGCGGGTGGCAAGGCGCTCACCGCGCCTCGCGCCATTCCGTACGCCACCGAGAAGGGACCGGGCAACAAGGTCTGCTACTGTCAGATGCCGTGGGGCACGACGATGGAGTTCATCACCACGCCCGATCGCATGCCCTACCACGATCAGACGGACCTGCGTCGTTGGCAGGACGAGGGTTGATTGAAGCCGGAAGCGCCGACGGTACGGCTCACACGAGGATCGACGAATGCCATCCATGGTGCGGGCTGCCGCGGCGCTTCTCCTGCTTCTCTCCACGGCCCATGCACAGGTGGCGCCGGTCGATCCCGTCCAGCGCGGCAGTGACATACCGAAGGCATGGCAGGAACCGGCTCGCGATGACGATTTCGTCAGGCGCGAGGTGATGATCCCGATGCGTGACGGCGTGAAGCTGCATACGGTGATCGTCATCCCGCGTGGCGCGACGGGCGAACCGATGCTGCTCGAACGCACGCCATACGATGCGAGCTCGTTCGTATCCGACGGCGGCGCAAGGCTCCGCGATCGCCTGCTCCCGGGCGATCGCGTCTGGGCCGACAACGGCTACATCCTCGTCGCGCAGGACGTACGCGGCAAGTACGGTTCGGAAGGCACGTACGTCATGACGAGGCCTCCCATCGGTCCGCTCAATCCCACGAAGACCGACGACACGACCGATGCCTACGACACGATCGACTGGCTGGTGAAGCATGTGCCCGAAAGCAACGGTCGCGTCGGCATGATCGGTTCGTCGTACGACGGCTGGGCGGTCGTCATGGCGTTGTTGCATCCGCACCCGGCACTGAAGGTGGCGGCACCCGAGAGTCCGATGATCGACGGCTGGATGGGCGACGACTGGTTTCAGCACGGGGCCTTCCGTCAGAAGATGTTCGACTACGTCGTCGAGCAAACCACCGCGAAGGGAAAAGGACGCGCCGTTCCCCGGACGGGGCGCGACGATTACCAGGAAATGCTCGACGCCGGCTCGGCAGGTGCATACGCCGCGCTGCACGGCATCGATCGGCTTCCATGGTGGCAACGCCTGTCGAGCCATCCCGCCTACGACGCGCTCTGGCAGGGCCAGGCGCTCGACCGACTCGTCGCCGCACATCCCTCGTCGGTTCCAACCATGTGGGTGCAGGGACTATGGGATCAGGAAGACATCTACGGCGCCGTCCATAGCTGGGAAGCGCTGAAGGCGAAGAGGATGGCGGCGACCAATCACCTCGCCATGGGGCCCTGGTACCACAGCCAGGTGAACGGCCGCGCCGATGCGCTCGGCCCCTTGCGCTGGAGCGGCGACACCGCGGCCTGGTTTCGCAGCGAGGTACTGCTGCCCTTCTTCGATACCTATCTTCGCGATCGCAAGCCGGCGCGGCCCACGCCGCACGTGATCATCTACAACCCGGCGGAGGATCGCTGGGAGCGCTTCGCCGACTGGCCCGGCGCCGGTCCCGACGAACTCACGCCGATGTACCTGCAACCGGAGGGCGGCCTCGCGCGCACGCTCCCCGACGCGGGTCGCGACAATTACGTCTCCGATCCCGCCAAGCCGGTACCGTTCGAGCCACTGCCGATCCGCATGGGCGATCACGCGAGCTGGTCGACGTGGCTGGTGCAGGATCAGCGCTTCGTATCCACGCGGCCCGACGTGATGAGCTACCAGACGCCGATCCTCGAGGCGCCGGTGCATGTTCAGGGCGCACCTGTCGCCGACATCTTCATGAGCACCACGGGAAGCGACGCCGATGTGGTCGTGAAGATCGTCGACGTCTACCCGGCCAGCAACGCCGACGCGCCGGAACTGTCCGGCTACCAGCTTCCCGTGAGCCTCGCGATGTTCCGTGGGCGTTACCGGAAGAGCTTCGAACATCCCTCCGCCATCGATCCGGGCGTCGTGCAGGAATACAGGTTCCGACTGCCGACGATCAATTACACGTTCAGGCCGGGCCATCGTCTCATGGTCCAGGTGCAGTCGTCGCTTTTCCCGCTCTACGATCGCAACCCACAAACATATGTGCCCAACATTTTTTTCGCGCAACCGCATGACTATCGGCCCGCGACAGTGACGATCGAGCATGGCAGTCAGGGACCGAGCGCCGTCTTGCTTCCGATTGTGCCGTCGTCCACCGCGATCGCGCCGTAGCGCATCGAAACGCGCGAAACCATGCGCACGCGTACGTCGTTTCACGCACGTCGAAAAGCCGCCCAGACACCCAGACGGCCACCGCTGAAATCACTTCCGTGAAGTATCGACGCGCATCAATGTGAGAATCCGGCCCCACTCTGTGATAAGAACACGTGCTTATCATGGGGATTCGGGGCCTCGTCCCGAACGCTAACTGGCAACCACTCGGGAGACAGCACAGAGCATGACGGACGAACCGAAGACCGAATCAGGGGCGAACGACCGCGCGAGCGACGCGCGCACGGACACCCAGGGGAACATCCAGCTTTCACGCCGCAGCTTCATCACGGGCACCGCTATCGCGGCGACGGGACTCATGATCGTCCCACGCCACGTCCTCGGCGGCGTGGGTCACACGGCACCCAGCGACAAGCTCAACATCGCCGGCATCGGCGTCGGCGGCATGGGCGCGAGCAACATCCGCAACCTCGCCAGCCAGAACATCGTGGCGCTGTGCGATGTCGACTGGGGTTACACCGACAAGTCGTTCCACAAGATGTTCGACAGCCTGGGCAAGGCGCAGGCGCGGCTCGACAAGGCGAAGACGCCCGCCGAGCGCAAGAAGGTGCAGGAGGACATCGAGCACATTCGCCTGCTCTCGCGCCAGTATGGCTCGATCAAGCGCCATACCGACTTCCGCCGGATGCTCGACGAGCAGAAGGACATCGACGCGGTGGTCATCGCCACGCCGGACCACCTGCACGCGACGATCGCCAGCGCGGCGATGAGCCACGGCAAGCACGTCTATCTTCAGAAGCCGTTGACGTGGTCGATCCACGAAGCGCGCTTCCTGTCGAAGAAGGCCATCGACAACCCGCGCATCGTCACGCAGATGGGCAACCAGGGGCACTCGTCCGACGACGCGCGCCTGGTCAACGATTACATCGCCGCCAACGCGATCGGCGAGGTCCGCGAAGTCCACGCATGGACGAACCGTCCGCTCGCGTACTGGCCGCAGGGCATTCCCCGCCCGGTCGCCGTGCCGCCCCCGGGTCCCGCGGATTGGGACATGAACGCGGTGACGGCCCGCCTCGCCAACGCGATGGTCGGCAACTACCCGCTGCCGAAGGGTCTGGAGTGGGACCTCTTCCTCGGCCCGGGGCCGGAAGTCGGCTATCACCCGGTCTATCACCCGTTCAACTGGCGCGGCTGGGTGGACTGGGGCGTGGGCGCCATCGGCGACATGGGCGCGCACCTGCTCGACTCGCCATTCTGGTCGCTCGACCTCGGCCTGCCCACCGCCATCGAAACGGTCTCGACGCCGTTCGACAAGGCCTCGTACCCGATGGCCACGATGACGCACTTCGACTTCCCGGCGCGCGGCGACAAGCCGCCGGTGAAGCTCACCTGGTACGACGGCGGGCTGGTGCCGCCGGGCCTCGAAGCGCTCGGCGCCGGCCAGATGCCCGACGGCGGCACGCTCTACGTCGGCTCGAAGGGCAAGCTCGTGCACGAAACCTACGGCGACAACCCGCGTCTGCTGCCGAAGTCGCTGCACGACTCGGTCGGCACGCCGCCGCAGACCGTCGCGCGCATCAAGACGTCCCACGAGATGAACTGGGTGGATGCATGCAAGGGCAAGGGCGAGGCGACGTCGCCGTTCCCGTATGCCGCCAAGCTCACGGAAATCATGCTGCTGGGCGTCGTGGCCCTACGCGCGGGCGGCCGCATCGAGTACGACGCGGCCAACATGCGCATCACCAACCTGGCGGACGCCAACCAGTACCTGACCCGCGAGTACCGCAAGGGCTGGACCCTTTAAGGCTGGCCACCGGCGCGCAGGGACGCGCGCCGTCCGGGCACCGCCCGGTTTTCACATGATCCTTTGTAGGCTGCGCCGCGAGCCGGCCCCGTCCATGCCGGTCAAAGGATCCCATGTCGATCGAACCCGCCCTGCTGCTGACCCTGATGCTCGTGATCGGGTTCTTCTGCCAGTGGCTGGCGTGGCGCGTGCGCCTGCCCGCCATCCTGTTCCTGCTGCTCGCCGGCATCGTCGCCGGACCAGTCACCGGGCTGCTGCGGCCCGACAAGCTCATGGGCGACCTGCTGTTCCCGGTCGTGTCGCTGGCGGTCGCGGTGATCCTGTTCGAGGGGAGCCTGACGCTCCGCTTCCATGAGCTCAAAGGCATCGGCCATGCCGTCCGTGGGCTCGTATCCTACGGCGCCCTCCTGGCCCTGGCGCTGCTCGCCGCGGCGGCGCATGTCATCGGCGGGCTGGGCTGGGAGCTCTCGTTCCTGTTCGGCGCGCTCACCTGCGTGACGGGTCCCACGGTCATCGCGCCCATGCTGCGGACCGTCCGCCCGAACGCGCGCATCGCGAACGTGCTGCGCTGGGAAGGCATCGTGATCGATCCCATCGGGGCGCTGTTCGCGGTGCTGGTGTACGAGGCGATCGCGTCGCATCGCGAGGGCCATTCGCTGCAGGTGTTCCTCGGCACGATCGCGTGCGGCGCGGTGACGGGCGGCATCGCCGCGTTCCTGCACGGCAACCTCCTGCGGCGCCACTGGATTCCCGAGTACCTGCAGAACTTCGGCACGCTGGCCGCCGTGCTCATGACGTTCAGCCTGTCGAACGCGATCGCCCACGAGTCGGGCCTGCTCGCCGTGACGATCATGGGCATCGCGCTCGGCAACATGCGCGACGTGCACATCGACGACATCATGGATTTCAAGGAGCACCTGACGACGCTGCTGGTGTCCACGCTCTTCATCCTGCTGGCGGCGCGACTCGACTGGCCGCTTCCCGACGGCGCGCTCGTCGCCGGGCTCGCGATCTTCGCGGTGGCGCAGGTCGTGATCCGTCCGCTGTCGGTCTTCGTCTCCACCCTCGGCAGCGAACTGACGTGGCGCGAGCGCGCGCTCATCGGCTGGATCGCACCGCGCGGTATCGTCGCCGCGTCGGTCTCCGCCCTGTTCGCCATACGCATGGAGGAGACCGGCATGAACGGCGCGGACAGGCTCGTCCCGCTCGTCTTCCTCATGATCATCGGCACCGTGGTGTTCCAGAGCGCGACGGCGCGTCCGCTCGCGCGCTGGTTCAAGGTGGCCGAGCCCGAGCCGCGCGGCGTGCTGCTGTACGGCGCCAACGCCGTCGCCATCGAGGTGGCGCGGGCGCTGCATGCCATCGAGGGCCTGCGTGTCGTCGTCGCGGACGACGACTGGCATGGCATCCGGACCGTCCGCATGGAAGGCGTGCCGACGTTTTTCGGCAATCCCGCCTCGCAGGCCGCCGACCGCCACCTCGATCTCGCCGGCATCGGGCACCTGCTCGCGATGTCGACGCATCGCGAGCTGAATTCGCTGGTGAGCGTGCACTACCGCGAAGAATTCGGTCGCGACAAGGTGTTCCGTCTGCGCAATCTGTCGCCGGAGGAAAGCCATGGCCGCGTGTCGCTGGCGAGCAGCCTGCTCGCGCCGGCGCTGTTCGCCGAGGACATGACGCACGACCGCTTCGACGACCTGCTGCGCGACGGCTGGCGCGTGAAGACTACGCGCCTCAGCGAGACCTTCGACTGGACGGCATTCCTGGCCCGGTACGGCAGCGACGCCCTGCCGCTCTTCGGCGTCGAGCCGCGCGGCGACCTGCGCATCGCCACGGGTCCGCACCCTCTCGCGCCCCGCCCCGGCTGGACGGTGATCGCGCTCGTGCCGCCCCAGGCGAACGAGGCCTCAGACGGGACGTGAGTCCCGGCGGCACGGCCCCGTGGAGCCACGCACCACGAGCTCGGCCGAGAGGACGCGCTTGCGCGGCGGCACCTCGGGATCGTTGAGGATCTCGATCAGCATCGTCATGGCCTCGCGGCCCAGGGCGTTCTTCGGCTGCGACAGCGTCGTCAGCGCGGGCGTGGTGTAGCGCGAGAAGCGGATGTCGTCGAAGCCGACCACCGACACATCCTCCGGCACGCGCAGCCCGCGCGAGATCAATGCGCGCATCGCGCCGATGGCCATCTCGTCGTTGGAGCAGAACACGGCGGTGAAGGCGCCACCCTGCGCAAGCAGGTGATCGACCGCGCGCTCCCCGGCCTCGATGGAGAAGTCGCCCACCGCGGCCAGCGCCGGATTCGCGCGGATGCCGGCACGCTTCAGTCCCAGCTGGTAGCCCTCTTCGCGATCGACGCAGATGGGACTCGACGACGGGCCCGCGACGAACGCGATATCGCGATGGCCGAGGCTCACGAGGTAGTCGACGGCGGTGGCGGCGGCCGCCACGTTGTCCACGTACACGCTCGAGATCGAACGATCCTTCACGTATTCGCAGGCGTTGACGATCGGCAGGCGACCATCCACCGGGATGGTCGGTATGCGGTGGAACATGGTGATGATGCCGTCCGCCTGCCGCGCGGCCACCATGTCGGCGTACGCCTGTTCGCGGACGAGGTTGCTCTGCGTTTCACCGAGCAGCACGGAATAGCCGTTCTCGTAAGCGACCTGCTCGATGCCGCGGATCACTTCCGAGAAGAACGGATTGGCGATATCGGGAAGCAGCGCGACGATCAGGCGCGTGCGCGCCGTGCGCAGGTTGCGTGCGAGCGCGTTCGGCGTGTAGCCCAGCCGCTTGACGATCTCGTGGATGCGCTGGCGGGTTTCCTCACTGACGATTTCCGGACGCTGCAGCGCGCGCGACACCGTTGCGACGGAAACTTTCGCGATCGCGGCGATCTCCTTGACCGTACGCACGCGTACCGTCTGCGGCGCAACATGAGCGCCACGGCCCTTGCCGCTTTTCTTCTTCGGTCCTGGTCGCTCGACGCTCACCCGATCTCATCCCGTTCCTGCGTGGACGTGAACGAGCGAAACGCCGCTCGCACCGTTCCCTATATGTTGCGGTGCAACGTAACGGCTTGCATAAAACCGTTGCAGGGCTCTTCACCCATCTGATACATATCTTGGCATGTTCATGGCGCGCGACCCGCAAGCCGCCTGTTGAACCTCACACATCCCGTTCATGGTGAAGGACTTCGGGTCCACCGGCCATGCGGATGTAATCGAATACATTTTCAACGGCGGTGGGCCGTTGGGGGAAGCATGGCAAGCCAGTCGATTTCGACAAGCGCCAGGGTAACCGACCGGTGACGCCCGGCATGGATTCGTGCCCCTCGTCGGCACCCAAAGACTCGGAAAACTCTCTCATGATGACTCGCAGGCAGTTTCTTGCGCGGTCCGCGCTGTGCGGCACGGCGTTGGGGCTCGGTCTCGGCACGTCCGGGAAACTTCTCGCCGCCGCATCCGCGGGCAAGACGATGGGCATCCAGCTCTACATGGTGCTCGACGCGTACCAGAAGGATCCCGTCGGCACGCTCAAGACGCTGAAGTCGATCGGCTACGCCGAGATCGAGGCGATCGTCACCACCACCGCCGAAACGCTGCGCGACCAGCTGAAGGAAGCGGGCCTCGCCTGCCCCAGCATGCATTTCGACAGCATGGGTTTCGACAAGGGCATCGATGCCGCGCACGTGCTCGGGTCGAAGTACATCGTCAGCAGCATGCTGCCCGCGACGATGCAGAAGGAAAAAGGCGGCCAGGGCAAGCTCACCTATACGCTCGACGATGCAAAGCGCACGGCGGAGTACGCCAATCGTCTCGCCGAGAAGGCGAAGAAGGCCGGCCTGCAGTACGCGTATCACAACCACCACGACGAGTTCACCGACGTGGGTGGCGGCAAGACGTTCTTCGACGTGCTGCTCGCGGAAACGGATCCGAAGCTCGTGCAGTTCGAACTGGACTGCGGCTGGGTCCACGCCGGCGGCAAGAACCCGGCCGACTACTTCAAGGCCAACCCGGGCCGCATCCCGCTGATGCACGCGAAGGATTTCCTGCCCGGCAACGCGAAGGACTATCCCGGCGCCGAACTCGGTCGCGGCACGCTCGACTATAAGCCGATCATGGCCGCCGCCGACGCGGCCGGCCTGAAGCATTGCTTCGTCGAGCAGGAAGGCCCGTTCGCCCGCATGAGCTCGCTCGACGCCGCGCGCGTCGACTTCGATTACCTGCGCCCGCTGCGCTAAGGAACCCGTATGGAAAAGAACACATTCGACGCCATCGTCGTCGGTACCGGCGTGAGCGGCGGTTGGGCCGCCAAGGAACTCACGGAGAAGGGCGTCAAGACGCTCGTCCTCGATCGTGGCCCGATGGTGAAGCACCTCGACTACCCGACGGCCATGAAGGCGCCGTGGGAACTGCCGTACGGCGACGAGCCGACGCAGGAAGACCTCGCGCGCTGGCCGAAGCACACGCGCCCCTCGTTCTACGGCATCACGCAGTCCACGAAGCACTGGTTCGTCGACGACATCGACAATCCGTACGAGGAGACCAAGCCGTTCGACTGGTTCCGCGGCTATCACGTCGGCGGCCGCTCGCTGATGTGGGGCCGGCAGAGCTATCGCCTCAGCCCGATGGACTTCGAGGCGAACGGCAAGGAAGGCGTGGGCGTGGACTGGCCCATCCGTTACGACGACCTCGCTCCGTGGTACGACCACGTCGAGCACTTCATCGGCGTCAGCGGCAACAACGACCACCTGGCCCAGCTGCCGGACGGCGACTTCCTGCCGCCCATGGACCTCAACTGCGTCGAGAAGGACTTCCAGAGCAAGCTCGACGCGAAGTTCAACCGCAAGCTCATCATCGGCCGCACGGCCAACCTCTCCGCGCCGCTCAAGCACGACCAGAGCCCCCAGCGCGGCACCTGCCAGTACCGCAACCTGTGCATGCGCGGTTGTCCGTTCGGCGGCTACTTCAGCAGCAACTCGTCCACCCTGCCCTCCGCGGAGCGCACCGGCAACATGACGATGGTGACCAACGCCATCGTCTACGAGCTGATCTACGACAACGACAAGGGCAAGGCGACGGGCGTTCGCGTGCTGGACGCGGAGACCGGCAAGCAGACCGAGTACTTCGCCAAGGTGATCTTCATGTGCGCGTCGACCTTCGGCACCGCGCACATCCTGATGAACTCGACCTCGACGCGCTTCCCGAACGGCTTCGGCAACGACAGCGGCGAGCTCGGCCACAACATCATGGACCACCTCTTCGGCACCGGCGCGCGCGCCATGGTCGAGGGCCATGAAGACCGCTACTACTCCGGCCGCCGCCCCACCGGCTTCTACATTCCCCGCTATCGCAACATCGGCGCCGACAAGCAGAAGTACCTCCGTGGCTTCGGTTTCCAGGGTGGCGCCGGTCGTCAGGACTGGACGCGCCTCGTCGAGCAGCAGGCGCTGGGCGAAGACCTCAAGCGCGCCGCGCAGGAGCCCGGCCCGTGGTACGTCTCGATGATGGGCTTCGGCGAGATGCTGCCGTCGCACAAGAATTTCGTCACGCTCGACCGCAACCACAAGGACAAGTACGGCCTGCCGGTGCTCAACTTCGACGCCGCGCACCAGGAGAACGAAATCCTGATGAGCAAGGCGATCATCGAGGACGCGATGGAGATGCTGACCGGCGCCGGTTATCGCGACGTCGGCTCGTTCTCCATGAAGGCCAACGTCGGCGCCGGCATCCACGAGATGGGTACCGCGCGCATGGGCCGCGATCCGAAAACGTCGGTGCTCAATGGCTGGAACCAGATGCACGCGTGCAAGAACGTCTTCGTGACGGACGGCTCGGCCATGGCGTCGTCCGCCTGCCAGAATCCGTCCCTCACCTACATGGCGATGACCGCGCGCGCGGCCAACTACGCCGTGGAAGAACTCAAGCGCGGCAACATCTGAGGACCGACCCATGAATCGTCGCGAATGGTTGAAAAGCATGTCCACGCTGGCCGTCGGTGCCATCGCGGGCCCCTCGTTGCTCGCGGTGTTCGACGCGCATGCCGCGGCGAAGGCGCCGGGCGCCAAGCCGCAGTTCTTCAATCCGGCGCAGTACACGCTGGTCGGCACCGTCGCCGACATCGTGATTCCGCGTACCGATACCCCAGGCGCGACCGACGCCGGCGTGCCGCTGTTCATCGACCAGCTGTTCTTCGCGGTCTACGCGAAGCCCGACCAGGCGCGCTACACCACCGCCATGGCGGCCTTCGACAAGGCGGGCGGCAAGCCGTTCCAGCAGCTCGACCCCGCGCAGCGCAAGGCGCTCGTGGGGCGGCTGCACAAGGAAGCGCTCGCCGTGCCCAAGGGCGGCAAGATCCCGCCGGCCGCCGACTTCGTGCTGATGACCAAGAAGCTCACGATGCTGGGCTTCTTCCTCTCGCAGCCGGGCTGCACGCAGGTGCTTCAATACGCCGCCGTGCCCGCCCAGTGGAAGGCCGACATCCCGCTGTCCGAGGCCGGCAACGGCCGGGCGTGGGCCGTCGAGGCGGAACTGAAGATCTGACGGGAAGACACTCGCCACATGAGCATGCCTGACGACACGACCGATATCGGCCGCCGCTCCGCCCTGAGCCGCCTCGCCACCGCCGCCGCGCTGGCCGGCGCCGCGCCGCTCCTCGCTTCCGCCCAGGCGGTCGCCGGGAAAGCACCTTCGCCGGCACCCGGCGGTGGACGCCTCAAGCAGTCGCTCAGCCGCTGGACGTCCAAGGCGCCGCTGCCCGAACTGTGCAAGCGCCTGAAGACGATCGGCTTCACCGGTGTCGACCTGCTCTACGCGGACGAGTGGTCGGTGGTGGCCGATCACGGCATGGCCGTGTCGATGGGCTATCCCGCCAAGCGCGACAACTTCATCGAGATGGGCTTCAACGATCCGGCGAACCACGCGACGCTGATCAAGGAGATCGAGACCACGATCCCGCTCGCGAAGCGCGCCGGCGTCACCAACATCATCACCATGTTCGGCAACCGCAAGGCCGGCATCGACGACCAGCGCGCGATCGACAACTGCATCGCCGGCCTGTCGAAGATCGCGCCCTACGCCACGGAGAACGGCATCACGCTGTGCCTCGAGCTGCTCAACAGCAAGGTGGACCACCACGGCTACCAGGGCGACCACACGGCGTTCGGCGTGGCGGTGACGAAGGGTCTGAATTCGCCCAACGTCAAGCTGCTCTACGACATCTACCACATGCAGATCATGGAAGGCGACGTGATCCGCACGATCCGCGACAACATCCAGTGGATCGGTCACTTCCATACCGGCGGCGTGCCCGGTCGCCACGAGATCGACGGCACGCAGGAGCTGAATTACCGCGCCGTCGCGACCGCGATCGCGGACCTCAAGTACCAGGGCTTCATCGCGCACGAATTCATGCCGACCCACGCGGATCCGTTCGACTCGTTCGCCGAGGCGTTCCGGATCTGCGCTGTCTGACCCCCTCCCCAAGGAACGCCCATGAAACAGTTCAATCCGACGGCCCTCGCCCTCGCTGCCATCGCCACCCTCGGCGCGACGTCCGCCGTGGCGCAGGACGATCCGAAGGCCACGGAGCAGTGGGAACCGGTACCCAAGGTCGTCACGCCGGGCGCGACGGACAGCGCGCCGCCGTCCGACGCCGTCGTGCTCTTCGACGGCCGCAGCCTGGCCGGCTGGGAAATGTCGAAGGACCAGTCGCCCGCCGCCTGGAAGGTGCACGACGGCATCGTCACGGTCGACAAGACCACGGGCAACATCCAGACCAAGCAGCGCTTCCGCAACTACCAGCTGCACCTGGAATGGCAGATTCCGAAAGACATCACGGGTGAAGGCCAGGGCCGCGGCAACAGCGGCATCTTCCTCGCCTCCACCGGTCCGGGCGACGAGGGTTACGAAGTCCAGATCATGGATTCGTACCAGAACAAGACCTACGTCAACGGCCAGGCCGCGAGCATCTACAAGCAGACCGCGCCGCTCGTGAACGCCGCGCGCCGCCCGGGCGAGTGGCAGAGCTACGACATCGTCTGGACGGCGCCCGTGTTCGCCGCCGACGGCTCGGTGAAGTCGCCGGCGTACGTCACGCTGTATCACAACGGCGTGCTCGTGCAGAACCACACCGAACTCACCGGCGAAACCTTCTACATCGGCAAGCCGAAGTACAAGGCGTACACCGACGCGCCGATCAAGCTCCAGGCCCACGGCGACCACTCGCAGCCGATCAGCTTCCGCAACATCTGGGTCCGGCCGCTGAACTGAGCTAAAGAGCGTTACACGATGGGGTGATCCTGCGATCGAAGGTGACGTCGATCGACGTACAAGATCGGCCGGTTCGGCCGCTCTTGTCTGATGGGTGACAAGTGACGTCATCACATATGGCTCGATGCCAGGGGGCAAGGGAATGTCGATAAGGTACGTTGCGAGGCTGGCTGCTTTCGGCGCATCGCAGCTCTGCGCGGTTTCGGCCTTCAGCCAGGACATCGCCTACCCTCGTGGCGCCGATGGCAGGCCGACCTCGCAAGCGCCGGGCCTCACCGCTCGCGGGACGCCTGACCGGGGACCCATTTCGGTGAATGTAGCGCTACTACGGGAAGGTCCGGACGATGTACTGTCGATTCGGCTTTCCAACACGAGCGCTCATGTCGTCGAGATCGATCTGCGCGAGTCCCCGTGCAGTTCCACGGAACTTGCCACCATGGCTTTCGTAGGAAAGGGCGCGGTCGGCGTTCCACGGGAGCGCATAGGCATCGTGGAGTACGTGCTTCCCGTGAAGAAGGTGATCGAACCAGGTTCGACGCACACGTGCACGTTCTCGATCAGCCGATGGTACGACGGCAGGTGGAAGCCCGCCGATCGGCCGGATGTGAAGATATTCTGGGCCTTCGAGCCGCCCGAAGACGGCGTCTTCGATAAGAAGCTCTATGGGGGAGTGGTCAAGCTCCCGCAGCCCGGCCGCTGAATTGATCCGGATCACTCCGCGACGGCCGGGGCCTGCGAAGGTCCCAGCCATTGCAGCACCCGGCGTATCCACGCCCCTGCCGCATTACGATTCCAGACGAGCGTCGCGACGCTCTCCGCCGGCATGTCGTACTCGATCCGGTTCGCGCCCTGGGCGATCGACACGCGCCGCGCTTTCTTGTTGATGTTCACCAGGACGAGCACGTAGGCGTCGTCGCTCTCGTTCTGGAAGGCGACGTTGGCGATGTTCTTGTCGGCGTCGGTATCCGTGGACTTCAGGCGCACCGCGCCCCGCGTCACGAACTTGCTGAAGTGCGCGATCGCGTAGTACTCGTCGTTGCGCGTGACGGTCCCGGTCTGCGAATCGATCGTGACGATGCCCTTGCACAGCGCGCAGCCGCCGAAGTGCGGCCCATGGTTTTCGTCCAGCGCGAGGTTCCAGTAGATGGCCCCCTTCGCCCACTGGCGGATGCCGGTGACGAGGAGGTTGCGCGAGAACCAGAGCAGCTCGCCGTTGACGCTCAGCTCCCAGTCGCCACCGGAACACTCCGTGATGTAGGTGTTCTTGTCGGGATGGGCGCGGTGCACGCGCCCCTGCTCGTGCTGGCTGCCTTCGTAGCAATGCCATGCCACGCCGTCGACGTAACGTGCCGCGGCGGGATCGCCGAGCACCGCCAGCGGTTGCTCGGGATGGCTCCAGTTGTGATCCCAGTCGAGGATGCGTGTCGGCGGCCGGCGCCCGGCAAGCTTCGGGCCCAGATATTTCGCGATGATGCGGGCGCGCTGCTCGGGGCCCATGAGCATCCCCGGGTAGCTGATGGGCGAGAAGGCGGGCTCATTCTGCAGCGTCAACGCGGCGATGGGAATGCCGTAGCCACGATACGTGTCGACGTACTTCACGAGGTAGTCGGCGTAGACGCTCTCGTATTGCTCCTGGAGTTCGCCGCCGATGAGGTTCTCGTTCGTCTTCATCCACGCCGGCGCCGTCCACGGCGAGGCGACCACGAACAGGTCCGGCTCGATCGCCATCGCTTCCTGGACGACGGGGATCACGTCCTCCTCGTTGGCCGTGACATCGAAGCGGCGCAGCGTCGGGTCGGTCTGGCCGAACGGGATGTCGTCGAGCGTGTAGAGGCGCAACGAGAAGTCCGACGCGCCGATCGTGAGGCGCATCATGTCGAGGTTGAGGTTCGGTGGCGGTCCGTACAGTTCCCGCAACAGCTCGCGTCGCCGCGGCGCGTCCAGTTTCGTGTGAAGAAGCCACGCGGAGGCGTCCGTCATCGCCGCGCCGAAACCGACCATGGTCTGGTAGCGCGCGCTGGCGTCGATCGCGATGTCGGCGGGCGACGCGTCGTTCGGACGCACGACCAGGTCGGACTGCCGGGCGAGCTTGAGCCGGTGATCGGCCGTGCTCAGCCACACCTCCACGCGGGAGGCGACCGGCGGCGCGGGGGCGGCGTCCACGGCGACCGCCGCAGGTGAGCGGAACGACGGCGCGAGGACCGCGCCCAGGCTGAGCAGCGACACGAGCGCGACGACGATGGCGATCGCACGACGGGACTCCGTCCGTCGCTCATCCATGGATCACGGCCGCACCGGAGGCGGCGTACGGGGAAGGAAGCCGTGCGCGCATGGGGGCATCATAGCGGCGAACGGGGGGCCTTGCCGATGTCCTCGGCCCTTCGGTTCAGGAGAGGGCGCTAACGGCGTCTAACAGCATATAACTGGCCGCCGCGAAGCAAGGCGCGCAGGCTGTGGTCGATTCCTCCCGAGGAGGTGGATCGATGAACCGCCCGATGTCCTTTCCCATTCGCTTCGCCCTGCCGCATGGGCTCGCCGCGCGCATCATGCTGCTGCAATGCGCGGGTATCTTCTTCGCGCAAGTGGCCTGCGTGCTCCTCATTCTGGCCGGGGCGCCCGTCGCCGTCGGCGCCACGGTCGCGTTCGTGTCGATGCTGCCGTGGACGTGGCATGCGATCGGCGTCGCCGTGCGCCCGCTCAACGAGACGGCCGAGCTGCTCGAACGCTTCGATCCGGCGTACGTGCTCCCGCCGCCACCGGCGAGCGCGTCGGCCGACATGGCGCGGACGACCCACGCGCTGCGCGCGATCCACCTGCGCGTACGTGATCACGTGGCGGAGCGGCTGGCGTTCCTCTCCGCGATCGCGCACGACCTGCAGACGCCCATCGCGCGCATGCGTCTTCGCGTCGAGGCCATGGAAGAGGTGCCCGGGCGGCCGTATGTGATCGACGATCTGCACCGCATGGAGCGCCTCGTCCGCGACGGGGTCCGCTATGCGCGCTGCGCCGAAGCGCCGAGCGAGTCACCGGTGAAGCTCTGCCTCATCGCCTTCGTCGACAGCCTCGCGTGCGATTACAGGGACGCGGGGAAGCCGGTCGCGTTCGCGGCGGTGCCCTCCCTCGTAATCCACACCTGCCCCAACGACCTCCGGCGCATCCTCGCCAACCTCGTCGACAACGCGGTGAAGCACGGCGGGCATGCGGAGCTCAGCATCCACAGAACGGAGTCGGGCGCCGTGGGCATCGACGTGTCGGACCGTGGCCCGGGCATCCCCGAACACGAGCTGGACGCCGTCCTGCGCCCGCTCTATCGCGTGCGCCGTGGCACCGACCCCGACACCGAAGGATCCGGACTCGGTCTCGCGATCGCGCATCGGCTGGCGCTCAACCTCGGCGGCCGGTTGCGCCTCGCCAACCGCGACGCCGGTGGCCTATGCGTCACCCTGCTGCTGCCCTGCGCCGACGTCGACCATCAACGCGCCGAGCTCGCGCAGGTCCCGCGTATCGGCACCTTCGACGAAGGCATCGCGGTATGACACCAGGAGCGCGTCCGCCTCGGCGTGGCGCGACGTGGAACGCCAGTGACGCGCGAGGTCCATCGCGCAGCGAAGCGCCCACGCCGATGCCGACTGCGCCGTGGCGAGATCGAGCGCGCGCTGAAGCGTCTCCTCGAACGTGCTGTCGGAAGCGCCCAGCCGCCGCGACACCGCGGCCTTGAGTCGAAGCAGTTCGGGCAGCGCGAAGGCTTCGCCTGTGCGCTCGCAGTGCGCGATGCTCGCCTCGACGAGCTCCTGCGCTTCGAGGGGTCTGTCGCTGGAGAGCAACGCCTCGATCAGGGCGATCTCGAACGTGGTCGTCAGCAGTTCGTAGCGCATCGCCTTCAGTCGCGCGAGGCTGTCGCGGATCGTGTCCACGGCCCGACCGGAACAGCCACCGAGTACCTGCACGATGCCTTGGAAACCGTCCGCCGCCGCGATGTACGGGCGGAAGATGTTCGCGTTCGCGGCGACCGAGAACGTGGAGAGCGCTTCCTTCACGCGATCGATCTCGCCCGTCCAGATGTGCACCGAAAGCGTCCAGATCAACGCGATGCAGTGGGTGACCGGATGATCGAGCGCGACGGCTTCGCGCAACGCGCGGTGTACCCAGTGCCGCGCCTGGTCGGCGTGCCCCTGTAGCCACAGCGTGCGCGCCAGCGCGATGCATGAGCGATTGCGGTGATCGAATCCGTAGTGGATCGTGCGACTGAGCTCGGAGGGCAGGCTGTAGCGCAGCGAAAGCTCGAGCGAGCGCCGTGCGGCCGCCTGGTCGCCCAGCAGGTGCTGCGACACGCCGGCGAGCGACGCCGCGACCGCGATGGCCTCCGGTTCGTCGATCGCGCGGCCGACCTCGGTGGCGAGTTCGGCCCACGCGAGCGACGCCGCGAAGTCGCCGAGGCGTTCCTCGTAGATCTGCAGCCGGCCGAGGATGCGCAGCTGGTCCCAGGGACGGTCCAGTGCCTGGGCGATCTCGAGCGCACGGCGCAGGGCGACTCCCGTCGCATCGGTATTGCCGAGCGTGAACATGCGCACGAGTCCGAGCGCGGCCTGCAACTCGAACTCCACCGCCGTGCCCACGTACGGCATCCCGAGGAGGTTCAGCGCGCGCTCGCACCACGTGCGGCATTCCGCCATGAACGAGAAGCGCAGGAAAAGCCGCGAGCTGACGGTGGCGAGGGGGATGGCGATGGTGCTTTCGCCCTGCGGGCCGAAGCTCCATTCCAGCGCGCTGCGCACGTTGCCGAACTGGCAACTGAGCCGCATCGACTCGCGCACCGCTTCCTCGCCCGTTTCGCCGAGCGAGTCGAGCACACGCAGGAAGTACGCCGCGTGCCGGCGCTGCAGTGCGCGCACCTCCGCGTCGCCGTGCCGTGCCATGCGCTCGCGCGCGTAAGCTCGGGTCATTTCCAGCAAGCGGAACGAGCCGGCCGCGACGCCGCGATCCACGGCCACGAGGCCCTTGGCCGCGAGGGCGTCGAGGGTCGCGATCGCGGTGTCCGCGTCCATGCGCGCGTCGGCGAGGACATGCGCGGTCGCGTCGAAGGAAAACGGGCCGACGAACACCGACAGCCGATCGAAGGCGAGCCGCTCGGCGGTGGAGAGCAGCTCGTAACTCCAGTCCAGGGTCGCGCGCAACGTCTGCTGCCGCGGTACCGCCGTACGCCGGCCGGACCAGCCGAGGCTGAAACGCTCGCCGAGCATGGCGTGCGTCGCCGCGACCCCATGCGTGCCCACGCGCAGCGCCGCCAGTTCGATGGGCAGCGCCATGCCGTCGAGTCGCCGGCAGATGTCGGCGATCAGGCGTCGATCTTCAGGGCCCGGCTCGGGCATCGCGCTACCCGCCCGCGCGCGCTCGATGAAGAGCTCCATGGCGGGAAAGGCGAGCAGGTCGTCCGGAACGCCGTCCCCTTCCGCGGGAAAGGCGAGCGGGTCGAGCCAGTGCACGTGCTCGTCGGTCGCGCGCAGCGGCTCGCGACTGGTGGCGAGGATGCCGACGCCGGGCGCCGACGATCGTACGCGTTCCAGCGTCACCGATGCGGCGTCGACGACGTGCTCGCAGTTGTCCACGACGATCAGGAGCGTCGAGGCGCGCAGGTGCGCGATGAGGACGCTCACCGGATCGTCGGTTTGCACCGGTATCTCGAGGGCGCTCGCGAGCGCGAAGGGAACGAGCGCGGGATCCTCGACCTGCGCGAGATCCACGAAGCGCACGGTGCGGCCTTCGTCGACGAGCCGGTGTCCCACTTCGACGGCGAGGCTCGTCTTGCCGACCCCGCCGGCGCCGGCGATCGTGTAGAGCACCGATGTTCCGAGGCGGTCGAGCACGCGCGCGACGTCGTTCGCGCGACCGATCAGCCGCGCGCGACGCGGCAGCCGTCCGGCGCCCGCGACGAGACCGCCATGCACCGGCGTGGCCAGAGGCATGGACGCTTCGGCGAAGACGCGCTGCACGGGCGCGACGAACGCGTAACCGACGCCCACCTGCGTGGCGATGTAGCGGGCCCCGGCCTCGCCGTCACCGAGGATCTTGCGCAACGATGTCATGTGGAAGCGCAGGCTGCCTTCCTCGACGACCACGTCGGGCCAGACGCGCCGGATGATGTCGCGCTTCGTCAGTACGCGGCCCGGACGCTCGACGAGCGCGACGAGAAGGTCCAGCGCCCGGCCGCCGATGTCGACCGGCTGGCCATCGCGCAGCAGCCGTCGCTCGACCGGCAACAGCCGGAACGGGCCGAAGACCACCTCGGCACCCTCCACCTGCACGTCGTCGGAGATGGTGCCCATGTGTCGCTTCCCGGCCTTTCGTCAACGAAGACGGGGAACTATCGGAAGAACGCGCGTGCCATGCAACCCTACGAAAGGGTGGTCGTGGGACGATTCCATCGCGGCTTGGACGAAAGCATCGCCGCGTGCACTCACTTGCGCGCGCGAGGCTTCACTCGGGTGCGTTTGCCGATCGTCGCGGGCTGCTGCGCGCCCTTCGGACCGTCGCTTCGGGAGGCGCCGAGACGCTCCATCCAGGCCAGTCCGTCGACGTACGACAGGAAGTGCTGAAGGTAGCCCGGCGACGTTTCGCGCATCAGCGCGATCGAACGATGCACGAGGGCACTGGAGTTCAACGGGCCGGCGTCGTCGGCCGTATACGCGAGGGATTCGCGCATCTGGCTTTCGGTGCGCACGCTCGACCAGAGCGCGCGAAACGCGTCGAGGACACCAAGCTCGGGATACGGCACCGGCGCCGCCGCGTCGCGCGCCGCCGCGCGCGCGGAGAGTTCGTCGACGAGCTGACGCAGGCCGCCCGCGGCGGACGTCGCCACCGGGACCTGCTTCGCATCGTCGTCGCGGCGCTTACGGGCCATGCGCCGCCGGACCGGTGCTGGAGGACTTCGGCACCGGCGCGAGTTCGACGCGGCGGTTCTTCGCACGGCCTTCTTCGTCCGCGTTGGAACCGACCGGCTGCTCGGCGCCGAAGGCGGCGGCGAACACGGACGACGCGGGCACACCGTCGTCGATCAACGTGCGCGTGACCGTCAACGCGCGCTCCGCCGAGAGCTCCCAGTTGTCGGCGAACCGGCGGTTGCCGTCGTGCACCTGCTGGTCGTCGGTGAAGCCGCTGACCATCAGCAGTTCGCCGCGCGACGCGAGATAACTCGACAACGGCCCCGCGAGCGTCTTCAGCAACTCGCGGCCCTCCGGCTGCAGCTGGTCGGAGTTGAGCGCGAAAAGCACGCTGCCGCGGATACCGATGCGTCCGTTGACCAGCGTCACGCGCCCCGCCGCGAGCGGCACGGCAAGCGCCTGCTCGAGCGTCGTGCGCCGCTGCTCCTCGGCCTGCCGGTGCTTCACCTCTTCGTCGAGACGGCTCGACAGCGCGAGCTGCATCCCGATGACGCCGACGAGGATCAGCACGAACGCGCCAAGCAGCACGGACATCAGGTCGCCGAAGGCGGCCCAGATCGGCGTACCGGATTCGTTCTCGAATTCCAGCTCGTCGCTCATGCCGCGCCGGCTCCGGCGCGATCGCGCTGGCTGGCGAGGCGTTGCAGGTCTTCGACGATCTGCTTCTGCGAAAGCATGCTGAGGTCGACGACCTCGCGCGCCTGGGCCACGTAGTACGCCAGCTGCTCGTCGCTGCGGGCCATCGACTTGTCGAGGGCGGAGGCGACCTGCTGCAGGTGCTCGGTGAGCACGCCGTTTGCTTCTCCGAACGAGGCCACCGCCGCGCCGAGCGCTTCGCCGAGGCCGGCGATGCCCGATGCGCCTTCGCTCACCTGCGCCGCCACGGTTTCGAGCTTGCCGGTCTGGGCTTCGATGTGATCGGTGAAGCGCGTGCCGACACGATCCAGCAGCTCCGCCGATTGCGCGACGAGTGCATCCACCGCCGTGCGCTGCTCGGTGGAGGCGTGGTTCACGGCATCGAGGAGGGTTTCGAGCGTCGCGAGCAGGCGCGTGCGCTCCTCGAGCATCGCCGTGTCGCGCAGCATGCTGTCGGAGAGTTTCTGGCGCAGCTCGGCGACGACCTCGGCCGCCACCTTCGGCGCTTCCGACGCCGCGTCCAGGAGACGCGAGATCTCGGCGATTGTCTGGCTCGCGCTGGCCTGCGCCTGCGCGGCGACCTGCTTCGCCGTGGACTCGAACACGTCGCAGATCGCCTGCTGGCGCGCGACCGTCGCATCGCCCGTGGCGACCCACTGCTCGCCCAGCGTGTCGCCCATGCGGGTGAGCGCCCCCGTCCATGCGTCGAGACGCGCGTCGTCGCGCGCCTGCAGCGTTTCCTGCAACGCGAGCTGCGTCGCGTCGACCTTCTCGACGAGCGACGCGGCATGTCGTTCGAACGTCGCCGCCGCCTGCGCCAGCGCCTGTTCGGTGCGTTCCGCGGCATCGCGGTTTGCCGCCTGCTGCTGCGACAGCGCGGCACCCCAGCCCTCGGCGATCGCCGCGCCCGTGGCGTCCAGGCGCGAGGTCACGTTGTCGACGAGCGTCGCGGAACGCTGACCGAACGTCGTGCCGAACGCCTCCAGCGTGCCGGCGAGCTCGCGGGTCAGGGCTTCGTGGCTGTCGCGCTGCTGCCGGACGAGGTCGTCGTTCGCCGCGCGTTGGGCGGCCAACGCGTCGGTCCAGATCGACGACACCTGCGTCGCGGCGGCTTCGAAACCGGTGGAAAGGCCTTCGAGTTGTTGCTTCACGGACGCGTTGATCGCCTCGTGCAACGCGGTGGTCTCGCGCGCCAGCGCGGCCATGGTGGTGTCGACCACCGGCTGGAAGGCTGCACCCGCGGCACGGGCGCTCTCGACGACGCTCTCGCGAAGCGACTGCTCCACGGCCGCGGCGAGTCGCTGGTGGATCGCTTCGGTCTTCGCCTGGAACGTCTCCTGGCTGGCGAGCTGACGCTCGCCGGCCACGGTGCCCTGGCGTTCGATCGCTTCGATCATCGCCTGCAGGCGATCGACGAGTGCCGGCATCGCTTCGCTCTGCCGCTGCAGCAGGCGGAACGATTCCTCGCGCTGGTGCGCGCGGGAATGCACGCGCAGCGTGGTGGCGATCGCGGCGTCGAGCTGCTGCACCACGGCGACGCGTTCGCGGCGGCACAGCGCGGAAAGGAGTCCGAGCATCGCGGAACTGGCGACGCCCGCGATGGAGGTGCCGAACGCGAAGCCGAGGCCCTTGACCGGCGCGGCGAGCGAGTTGCGGATCGCCTGCAGGTCGGTGGCGCTCTCGAGCGCCAGGCCCGTGCCGTGCAGCGTGGCCATCATGCCCAGCAGCGTGCCGAGCATGCCCAGCAACACCAGCAGGCCCACGAGGTAAGGGGTGAGCACCGGCGGCGGCAGCGCGACGCGCTCGCCCTCCACGCGCAGGCGCACCGTCTGGCGCAGCGCGGGATGCAGGCGGCCGACCCAGGCGGCGAGCGAGGGCGGCTCGCCGGACAGCTCGCCGACGGCCGCGCCCAGCGAACCCGTCGCCTGACGGTAACGGAAGAGTTCGAGCGCGCCCGCGACGTAGCAGACGCCGATCAACGCCGCGATCGCCGCGCCGAGCGGATTGCTGCCGACATAGCCGGTGCCGATCCAGGCGACGACCGCGAGGCCCACGACGAACACGAAGAGATAGAGGAGATTCCTGAACATGATTTCTCGGTTAGCGGGCGCGGAGCGCCGCAAGCAGGCCTTCGACCGGTTGAAAACGAACGTCCAGTTCGGCGAGCAGGACGCTCTGCATGTCCTTGCGAAAGATGTCGAGCCACGCATCGTGCGTGGCCGTGGCCGGAGCATCCGGCGAGCCCTCGTCCGCGTGCGCGCGACGGAGGCGTTCGAAATGGGTTTCCAGCAGGCCGGGCACCGTGCCCAGGAGACGCTGCTCGCGCGGGCTCAGGGCCAGCTCCATCACGGCATCGAGCTCCGCCAGCCGTGCCATGTCCTCGGACGCCCGGCCGAGGAGATCGCGCAGTTCGCCCCGCAGGCGGCCGGTGGTGCCCTGCATGGCGCGCTGCAGCGTGAGGTAGCGCTGCCGGTAGGGCGCATAGTCGGGCGGCGGCGGCACCCAGCCCTCCACGGGAGGCACCTGCGCCGGCTCGCGCTGGGCCGAAGGCACCAGCTCACGCGCGTTGGCGATCGTCTCGGCCAGGGCCTCGCGCAGGCGCGCGCATTCGGCCGCCGGGCCGTCCTCGAAGGCCGGTGCCTCGTCGTCTGGCTCGGGCAACCGCCCGTCGAGCGCCGTCGACAGGGCGATCGCCTGCGTCCAGTTCAGCCACCCGCTGAGGTGGTCCGGCAACGACTGGCTCGATTGTGGGGCGTCGACGTCCGCGAGGCGCGCCAGGAGGCGGATGAACGTCGGCCCGCGGACGGTCGTCCGACGAGTTGCTTGCACGATGAGACTGGCTGAAAAACCGCCATTTTACACGCTATCGGCGACCGGGACCCTGTCGCGGCACGCGCTGGTGTACAACGCCATGAACCGCTCGTCCCCGACGCCCACCCCATCGAGGTACCTGCCGTGACGACGAAGAAGCCCGGTTACCGCCGCCATCCGCTTGCCGGCCTGTGGGCGCTCTGCCTGCCGCTGTGCCCGCCCGCGGTCGCCGCGGCGCTCCACGTGCCCCAGGTTCAGGTCGGCCCGCCCGTCGAAGCGATGTACCGCTGTCCCGGAGGCAAATCCTTCCGTGTGACGTACTTCAACGGCAGCAACGGCCAGAGTTTCGCGTTGCTGCCGGTGGACCGCGTACCGCAGCTGCTCGTCGCCACGGCGTCCGCCGATGGCGTGCGATACCAGTCGGGCTTCGTCACGTGGTGGAGCAAGGGCCGCCAGGGCGACTACTACGACACCCGCAAGGACCCGGACCGCCCCCTGCTGCGCGGCTGCGTCTCGAAGTGACCGGCAGCGCAGAAAACGGCAATCCCCGCACGTACGCCAGGCCTAGCATCGGGAGGCAGGCTGACGGGACAACCACCGTGGAATCGCAACGCAAGGTCGCCGTGGTCACCGGCGCGTCGCAGGGCATCGGCGCGGGAATCGTCGAGGCGTATCGCCGACTCGGCTTCGCCGTGGTCGCCAACTCGCGCGGCATCCGTCCGTCCACCGACGACGACCTGGTGACGGTCGCCGGCAGCATCGCCGATCGCAACGTGGCGGCACAGGTCGCCACGACCGCGATCGAACGCTTCGGCCGCGTCGACACGCTGATCAACAACGCCGGCATCTTCCTTTCGAAGCCGTTCGTCGACTTCACCGAAGAGGATTTCCGCAACGCCGTCGACGTCAACCTGGCGGGGTTCTTCCACATCACGCAGTTCGTCGCGCAACAGATGCTGCGACAGGGCTCGGGCCACATCGTGCAGATCACCACGACGATCGTCGATCAACCCATCGCAGGCGTACCCAGCGGGCTCGCGTCGCTGACCAAGGGGGGCCTCGCCGCCATCACGAGGGGCCTTGCCATCGAGTACGCCAGGTCGGGCATACGCGTGAACGCCGTCGCGCCGGGCATCATCAGCACGCCGATGCATGCGAACGATTCGCTGGAATTCCTCGCCGGCCTGCATCCGGTGGGCAGGCTGGGCGAGATCGCCGATGTAGTCGACGCGATCCTCTACCTGGAACGCGCCCGGTTCGTCACCGGCGAGATCCTCAACGTGGATGGCGGGCAGCATGCCGGCCGCTGGTAAGGAGTGCGTGCGATGCCCATCGTGACGATTCAGGTGACACGCGAAGGGACGGCCCCCGGTGCCACGAGCACCACGGCCGAGCAGAAGGCGGCCCTCATCCAGGGCGTGAGCCAGCTCCTGCTCGACGTGATGGGCAAGCCGTTCGACAGCACGTTCGTGGTGATCGAGGAAGTGGACCTCGACAACTGGGGCTGGCATGGCCTGCCCGTCAGCGAACTGCGCAAGCGGGCCGGCCGGCCCCGGTAGGAGCGCACCTGGGCGCGATCGGGCGCTCCCTCGGCCTCCATCGCGCCCAGGTGCGCTCCTACGGCCTCAGAGCTTCGCCGATTCGCGCCAGAGGTCGGTGCCGCCGTCGCTCGCGTAGCGGTCGATCTCCGCCAGTTCCTCCGCCGTGAAGGCGAGGCCGCGCAGCGCGCCGAGCGAATCGTCGAGCTGCTCGACCGTGCGCGCGCCGATCAGGGCCGACGTCACGCGCGGATCGCGAAGCACCCACGCGATGGCCATCTGCGCCAGCGTCTGGCCGCGACGCTCGGCGATGGCGTTCAGGGCGCGAACGCGCTCCAGGTTCGTCTCGTTGAGCTGGCTCTTGCCGAGCGAGCCGTCGCGCGTGACGCGTGCGTCGCTGGGGACGCCCTTGAGGTACTTCGACGTGAGCAGGCCCTGCGCGAGCGGCGAGAACGCGATGCACCCCGTACCGAGGTCTTCGAGCGTGTCGAGCAGGCCGTCCTCGATCCAGCGGTTGAACATCGAATAGTTCGGCTGGTGAATGAACAGCGGCACGCGTTCCTCGGCGAGGATCGCGGCGGCCTTGCGCGTCAGCTCCGGCGAATAGCTCGAGATGCCGACGTAGAGCGCCTTGCCCTGGCGATGGATGTGCGCCAGCGCGCCCATCGTCTCTTCCAGCGGCGTGTCCGGATCGACGCGGTGCGAGTAGAAGATGTCGACGTAATCCAGCCCCATGCGCTTCAGCGACTGGTCGAGGCTGGCGATGAGGTACTTGCGGCTGCCGCCGATGCCGCCGTATGGGCCCGGCCACATGTCCCAGCCCGCCTTCGTGGAGATGATCAGCTCGTCGCGGTAGGCGGCGAGATCGGTCGCCATGACGCGACCGAAGTTCTCCTCGGCCGAACCGTAGGGCGGCCCGTAGTTGTTCGCGAGGTCGAAGTGCGTGATGCCGCGGTCGAACGCGCGGCGCAGGATGGCGCGGCCGGTCTCGAAGACGTCGGCACCGCCGAAGTTCTGCCACAGGCCCAGCGAGATCGCCGGGAGGTCGATGCCGCTGCGACCGCAGCGGCGGTAAGGCATGAGGTTGTCGTAGCGGTCCGGTGCGGCTTGGTAGGTCACGGGTAACTCCGGGGGACGGGGGAACGAAATCAGGCCCCGGATGGTACGCCATGGCCGCGTGGGCGATCTTGCCCGATCACCCCATGCATCACCCCGTCATCAATGCTTTGGATGGTTCGTGAGCCGAATAGCCGCTATATTCGGCTCACGAAATGAGCCGAATACTGGCAGCCTTGGCAGTAAGCAGCCGCACGGTGGCCCCCAATATCGTCGTGGTCCCGTGACATGCGTGAACCAAACCTGCCGCGCATGAAGACGTTCGGTTCCGCGCTGCGCCTCTGGGCCGGCATGCTGGCGTGCGGCGTCGCCGTGTTGCTCGGCTCGGTGCTGATCGGCGGCGCGGATTCGTCGGTCGCCGCCTCGTGGAAGGCGCTGGTCGGGTCCACCGGCACGCCGATGGACGCGATCGTGTGGCAGCTGCGCATTCCGCGTTCGGTCGCCGCCTGCGGCGTGGGCGGCCTGCTCGCCGTCTCCGGCTGCCTCATGCAGATCCTCGTGCGCAATCCGCTCGCCGATCCGTACACGCTTGGCCTTTCCGGCGGCGCCGCCGTGGGTGCCCTCGGCGCGATGCTCGCGGGTGCGGGTGCCGTCGCGACGGCGCTGGGTGCGGCCGCCGGCGCGCTGGTCGCGTGCGTGGCCGTGTTCGTGCTCGCGCACCGCGACCTCCTGGCCCGGGCCCGCGCCGCGCAACGCGAAGATTCCACCGATCTGATCCTGATCGGTGTGATGCTGGCGGCGGGTCTCGGCGCCATCGTCAGCATGATGCTCGTCCTCGCACCCGACAAGAACCTGCGCGGCATGCTGTTCTGGATGATGGGCGACCTCAGCGGCGTCGCGAACTGGCTGCTGCCCGTCGCCACGCTGGCGGCGTGCGTGTTGCTGGTCGTCCCGCTGGGGCGTCAGCTGAACCTGCTGATGCGTGGCGAGGAATCCGCCAGCGCGCTCGGCGTACGGCCCAACGTGGTCAAGTCGGCGATCTTCGTCATCGCGTCGATCGCCACCGCGGTCGCGGTGACGACGGCCGGCACCGTCGGCTTCGTCGGCCTCGTCGTCCCGCATGCGCTGCGCCGCGTCGTCGGCAACGACCAGCGCGTGCTGCTGCCCGCGTGCGCGATCGGCGGCGGCATCGTGGTCACCATCGCCGATACGATTTCACGCGTGGTCGCCGATCCGATCCAGCTCCCCGTGGGCGCCGTGATGGCGATCATCGGCGTGCCGACCTTCATGTTCCTGCTGGTGCGCCGCCGATGAGTCTGGAACTGACGGCGAACGCGCTCCGCGTGACGATGCGCGATCGCGAACTCGTGCGCGGCCTCGACATGCGCGTGGCGCCGGGCGACGTCTGGTGCGTGCTGGGACCCAACGGCGCCGGCAAGTCCACGCTGTTGCGGACGCTGGCCGGACTGCGGCCGGCCGACGGCGGACGCGTCCTGCTCGGTGGCCGCGATGTCGAAAGCTTCCGGCCGATCGAACTCGCCCGCCGGCGCGGCTTCCTGCCGCAGACCATCGTCGACGCCTTCAGCCTCACGGTGATGGAAGCCGTGATGTCCGCACGCCATCCCAGCCTGCCGTTCTGGGCGTGGGGCGAGAGCGACACGGCACCGGCCGTGGACGCGCTGCACACGTTCGAACTCGAGGAACTCGCGCAGCGCGACGTCACGACGCTCTCGGGCGGCGAGCGCCAGCGCGTGAACATCGCCACGCTGTTCGCGCAGGATGTCGAGCTGCTCCTGCTCGACGAACCGCTCTCGTCGCTCGACCTGCATCACCAGATGAAGACCCTGCACGAGCTGATGCGCGTGGCGACGGAGCAAGGAAGGTCGGTGGTCTACACGGTCCACGACATCAACCTCGCCTTCCAGCACGCGACGCACGCCGTGCTGCTCGATGGCCGGGGTGGCGCGCTCGCCGGTCCCAAGAACGACGTCGTCACGAGCGAGCACCTGAGCGCCGCTTTCCACCATCCGATCCATGGCGTGATGCTCGACGACGAGCTGTTCTTCCGCGCCGGCCGCCTCAACGGAACGTCCCCATGATCCGCTATGTCCTCCTGCTCGCCTGCCTCGTCGCGGCGCCGGCTTTCGCCTCCGTCACCGTGGTGGACGACGCGGCCCGCACGGTGACGCTGCCCGCACCGGCGCATCGCATCGTGAGCCTCGCGCCCAACATCACCGACGCCCTGTTCGCCGCCGGCGCCGGCGCCTACGTGGTGGGGACATCGCGGTTCAGCGACTACCCGGAAGCGGCAAAGCAGGTCCCCGTGGTCGGCGACGCGACGATGATCGACCTGGAGCGGATCGTCGCCCTGAAACCCGACATCGTGGTCGTGTGGAAGAGCGGCAACGCGGCGGCGCAGGTCGAGAAGATCGTGCGCCTCGGCATTCCCGTGTTCTACGCGGAAACCACGCGACTGGCCGACGTGGCCGCCGCGACGCGCCGCTTCGGCGTGCTCGCCGGCACCAGCGGCGTGGCGGACCGGCAGGCGACCGCGTTCGAGGAGGCGCTCGCCGGGCTGCGCGCGACCTATGCGGGAAAGAAGCGGCTGAAGGTCTTCTATCAGATATGGGACCGCCCGCTCATGACCATCGGGCGCGCGCAGATCATCGACGACGCGTTGACGCTGTGCGGCGGCGACAACGTCTTCGCCGACCTCACGGTGGCCGCCCCGACGGTGAGCCGGGAAGCCGTGCTGGCGCGCGACCCCGACGTCATCGTCAGCGGCGGCGCCGAGGGTGAGTCGCTCGACGACTGGAAGCGGTCCGGATTCCTGACCGCCGTGAAGCACCAGAACGTCTTCGCGATCGACGCGCCGACGCTCGCCCTGCCCTCGCCATCGATCCTTCCGGGTGTCCGCACGCTATGCGTCGCGCTGGACGCGGCGAGGATTCGTGCCGCGCCCTGAAGGCTTTCACGGCATCTTCTTGCGGTCGTCGTCACATATGGCCCGCTTACACTTGCGGTGAGAACGCCCGGACCGAGAACGCATGACCCCGACCGCGACGACGCCAGGCTCCCGCGATCTCAGCTGGCTCGACGGCGCCGGTGAGGTCGGTGAGCTCATTCGCTCCATGGACTGGACGCCCACCGGCCTCGGTCCGCCCGAATCGTGGCCGCAGAGCCTGCGCACGGTCACGGGCATGCTGCTGCTTTCGCCCGTGCCCATCGTGCTGCTGTGGGGCGAGAAGGGCATCATGATCTACAACGATGCCTATTCGGTTTTCGCGGGAAACCGGCACCCCGCCCTGCTTGGCTCCGAAGTGCGCAAGGGCTGGGACGAGATCGCCGACTTCAACGACAACGTGATGCGCGTCGGCCTCGCCGGCGGCACGCTCGCGTACAAGGATCAGCAGCTGAGCCTGGTCCGGCATGGCAAGCCGGAGCCGGTGTGGATGGATCTCGACTACTCGCCGGTGCTGGGCGAGGACGGCAAGCCGGCGGGTGTGATCGCCATCGTCGTGGAGACGACCGAGCGCGTGCTGGCGGATCAGCGCGAGCGGGAGAACCAGGCGCGCCTGCAGTTCCTCGACGAGCTGCGCGAAGCGACCGCGCGCCACACCGACGCGGACGCGATCCTCGCCACCACGATGCGACTGCTGGGCGAGCACCTCGGCGTCGCCGTCTGCGCCTATGCCGACATGGAACCCGACGAGGACGGCTTCACGATCCGTGGGGACTGGTCGCGGCCGGGATCGCCCAGCATCGTGGGTCACTACAGCCTCAACGCCTTCGGCACGCTGGCCGTGCGGAACCTGCACGCGGGCGCGCCGCTGGTCATCGACGACATCCGGGCCGAGCTGGCTTCCGAGGAAGCGAAGACGTTCCTCGACATCGGGCTCGCGGCGACGGTCTGCATGCCGCTGCTGAAGGAGGGCCGCCTCACCGCCCTGATGGCGATCCACGACAAGGTGCCGCGACGCTGGCAGCCTCGCGAGCTCGCGCTGATGCGTGAGGTCACGGAGCGTTCTTGGTCGCACATCCAGCGCGTGCGCGCCGAGGCCGATGCGCGCGAGAGCGAGCGACGCTTCCGCGAGGAGCTCGAAGCGCAGGTACGGGATCGCACGGCCGCGCTCGAACGCAGCGAGGCGAACAGCCGGACGATCCTCGAGACCTCGCACCTGTTCCAGGGCCTGATCGACCTCGACGGCACCGTCCGCTTCGCCAACGCGACATCGCTGGCCGGCATCGGCCGCACGCTCACGGAGGTGGTCGGCCTGCCGCTGTGGCTCACCCCATGGTTCAGCGAGACACCCGGCATGCCCCGGACGATCGAGGCCGCCGCGCGCCGTGTCGCGGCGGGCGCGACCGAAAACCTGGGCGTGGTGCTGGATCTCCCGACCGGCACGCGCGCCTTCGACCTGTCGCTGCGCCCCGTCGCGAACGACGACGGCAAGGTCGTGGCCATGGTGTACGAGGCCGTGGAAAAGACGGCGCGCGTGAAGGCCGAGCAGGCGCTGCTGCAGATGCAGAAGATGGAGGCGCTCGGCAACCTCACCGGTGGCATCGCGCACGACTTCAACAATCTCCTCATGGCCGTGCGCGGCAGCCTCGAACTCCTGCGCGAGCGTCTTTCGGACGAGCCGCTGCTTCTGCGCCTCGTCGACAACGCGATGGCCGGTGCCGATCGCGGCAGCACGCTGACGCGCCGCATGCTCGCCTTCGCGCGACGCCAGGAGCTGAAGACCGAGCGCATCGACGTGCACGCGCTGGTCGACGGCATGCGCGAGCTGATGCAGCGCTCGCTCGGCGGAACCATCGTGGTGGAAACGCATTTCGCCGCCGATCTGTCGCCGGTGGAAGCCGACGCCAACCAGCTCGAATCGGCGTTGCTCAACCTCGCGGTGAACGCGCGCGACGCGATGGACGGCGTCGGCACCATCGTCATCGCGACGAGCGAGGCCTGGGTGCACGACACGGATGGCCCGGTGGCGCCGGGCCGGTACGTTCGCCTGTCGCTCTCCGATTCGGGTGCGGGCATGGACGATGCCACGCTGAAGCGCGCCACGGAGCCGTTCTTCACGACCAAGGGCGTCGGCAAGGGCACGGGCCTGGGACTGTCGATGGTGCACGGCCTCGCCGAACAGCTCGGCGGCGCCCTGCTGCTCAGCAGCCGGCGCGACATCGGCACCACCGCGGAGATCTGGCTCCCCGCCGCGGCGGCTGCCGATCCGGCCGTCCATCCCGCGGTGGCCGTCAGCGCGGAGGCGGTACCCGGCCGCTGCTCATCGGCCGGTTCGATCACGATCCTCACCGTCGACGACGACGATCTCGTCCGCGCGACGACCGTCGAGATGCTCGAGGACCTCGGGTACTCGGTCGTCGCGGCGCGCTCCGGCGCGGAGGCCCTGCGCCTGCTGGAAGGAGCGTGCGTGGACCTGGTGATCACCGACCACGCGATGCCGCAGATGACCGGAGCCCAGCTCGCCGCGGCGATCAGGGAACGCCTCCCGGACCTGCCCATCGTCATGGCCACCGGCTACGCGGACCTGCCGCCGGGGCAGACGCTCGACCTTCCCCGCCTCGCGAAGCCGTACTCGCAAGCCACGCTCGCGGATATCGTGGCGCGTACCGTGGTTGCCAGGGAGCAGGCGGCAGGGTGAATCGTCGGATGGGATGCCTGTGCCGCACCATGCAGGTATGATGACCGTCCGATTTCTCCCATAGAGGTATTCGTCCGATGCGCCAGTGATGCCCTTTGCCCGTCCCGGGCGAACTCGACCTTCCCGACTTCGGGGAAGCCGACGGCATGCATTGGAATCGCAAATGACGACGACGTACCTGGCGCTCGATGGCGCTTCTTTCATCCTGCCGGATGGCAGGACACTCTTTTCGGACCTCCACGACACCTTCGACGAACGGCGCACCGGGCTCGTCGGCCGCAACGGTGTCGGCAAGAGCGTGCTCGCCCGTGTGCTCGCCGGGCAGGCCGAAGCGACGAGCGGGCGCGTCGTGCGCCACGGAACGGTGTACTACCTCGCGCAGCGCGTCGCCGACGACGTGGACGAGACGGTCGCCTCGCTCGCAGGCGTCGGCGCAACGATCGACGCACTCGGCCGCATCGAGGCGGGCAGCAGCGATCCGGCCGACTTCGACGCGGTGGACGATCGCTGGGACGCGCGCGAGCGGCTGCGCGATGCGCTGGACGCCGACGGCCTCGCGCATGTGGGCGTGGGCGATCCGGCACGGCGGCTGAGCGGCGGCGAAGCGATGCGCGTCGCCCTGCTCGGCGCGCGCCTGCGTGGTGCGGATTACCTGATCCTCGATGAGCCGAGCAATCATCTGGATGGCGCGGCACGCGCGGCGTTGCTCGACTGGATCCGCGCGTGGCCGGGCGGACTGCTCGTCGTCAGCCATGACCGGACCCTGCTGCGCGCGATGGAGCGCATCGTGGAACTCACACCATCCGGGCTGCGCAGTTACGGCGGCGGTTACGACGTTTACGCCGAGGCGCGTCAGCGGGAGCGTGGGAACGCCCTGCGCGAGCTGGAGGCGCGCAAGGCGGAAAGGAAGCGCGGCGAGGCGGCGCTGCGCGATCAGCGGGAGCGTCAGGAGCGACGGCAGTCGCGTGGCAGGAAGGATGCCGCCGACGCGAACCAGGCACCGATCCTGCTCGGCGGGCAGAAAGGACGTAGCGAAGCGAGCGCCGGCCGGCTCCGGCGGCGGCAGGAGGATGCGCGCGATGCGCTGTCCGCGCGCGTGGCCGATGCGTCGAAGCGCGTCGACGACGACGCGTCGGTGGCACTGCTCGTACCCGTTGGAACGGCCGGCGGCCCGCGCCGCGTGGCCTTGCTCGATGGCGTCACCCTTCCCTTCGTGCGCGGTGCGGCGGCACGCGTCGATCTGATCGTGGGCGCGGGCCAGCGTATTGGCGTCGTCGGGCCGAACGGCAGTGGCAAGTCGACGTTGCTGCACGTGCTCGCGGGGAACCGCGACCCGATCGACGGCCGCCGCGACGTGCCGGTGCGCGTGGCCTTCCTGGATCAGCGCCTGGCGACGCTGGACGCCTCGCGCCCTCTGATCGATCAGATGCGCGAGGCGAACCCCGCCGCCGGCGAGGACGCGCTGCGATTGCGGCTCGCCTTGCTCGGCATCGACGCGGGCGGTATCTCGGCGAAGGTCGGCAGCCTCAGTGGCGGCGAGCGGCTGAAGGCCGCGCTCGCGCACGCGCTGGTGGCGGAGCCGCCACCGGGCCTGCTGCTGCTCGACGAGCCGGGCAACCACCTCGACCTCGCGTCGCTCGAGGCGCTGGAGGCCATGCTGTCGCAGTACGACGGCGCGCTCGTCGTCGTATCGCACGACGAGGCGTTCCTCGACCGGCTAGGGCTGACGCACCGCCTGGAGGTGACGGCGAGCGGCTGGGTGATGCAGCCGCTCTGAGCATCCTTTACTTCGACTCGCCCTTCGGAGGCAGGCGGTATCGCTGGTTGCCGTACGCCCAGCTGGGCCAGAGGGCATGCGCGAGGGCCGTTTTCTCCAGCTGCGGATCGACGGCCTCGGGGTCGAGCTTCTCGCCCTGCACGAGATAGTGGTACTGGGTCGCCTCCTGGTTCGGGCGCAGCACGACCAGCGTGTCGCCCTTGAGGTAACCGTAGTTGTCGCCGTACTGCATGATCGCGCGATCGGGATAGCGCTGCGTCAGGTCCGCGCCGAGCATGGGATGCTCGCTGCTGATGCCGATGAGCGAGAGCAACGTCGGTGCGAGGTCGACCTGGCTGACGATGTGATCGTCCTTCTTCACCGGCACGCCGGCACCGATGATCAGCGCGGGAATGTGGAAGTGGCGGACGGGCACGAGGCTCGCGCCGAAGACGCGCGCATCGTGGTCGGCGACGACGAGGAACACGGTGTGGTTCCAGTACGGCGACTGCTTCGCCTTCTCGAAGAACCGGCCGATCGACCAGTCCGCGTAGCGCACGGCGTTCGCGTTGCTCGCGGGATCGCCCTCGGCCTGGATGCGGCCGGCCGGGTATTCCCACGGCGTGTGGTTCGAGACGGAGAACGCGACGGTCAGGGTGGGCTTCTCGCCGTCGTCCATCAGGCGGTGATGCAGCTCGTTGAACATGTCCTCGTCGGACGCACCCCAGGAGCCGACGAACGACGGCTTCGTTTCGAACGTCGCGCGGTCGACGACTTCGTTGAAGCCGTTGCCGAAGAAGAACGAGCGCATGTTGTCGAAGTGCGCCTCGCCGCCGTAAAGGAAGCGCGTGTGGTAGCCGAACGTGTCGAGCAGCGCGCCGAGCGTGAAGAAGTCGCGCTGGCTACGCGGAAGCTTCAGCACCGCTTCGGCCGGTGTGGGCAGGAAGCCCGTCGTCACCGCTTCGAGGCCGCGCGCGCTGCGCGTGCCGGTGGCGTAGGCACGCGTCAGCCACCAGCCGTCGTTCGAAAGCTTGTCGAGTTCCGGCGTGTAGCCGGCGCCGCCGAGGCTGCCGACGAACTGCGCACCGAGGCTTTCCTCGAGGATGATCACGAGGTTCAGCGGCTTGTCGCCCTGCCGCGTCGCCTGCTGGCGATGCAGGCTCGGGTACGTCGGATCGAGCGGCGCGCCGTCGAAACCGGCGGCGGCGCGCACGATCGACTGCATCTCGTCTTCCGGCATCTTGCCGTACACGGCCGACGCGGAACGCTCGTTGCCGAGCGCGATGGCGGCGTTGAGCACGTTGTAGAGGGAGTCGAGCGGCAGCGTGTTGACCATCGCGTCGCTGGTGAACGCCACCTGCGACGCGTTGAGCGGACGGTGCTGCAGCGTGCCGCGGCCGCCGAGGAAGAGGACGACGAAGATCAGCGCCGTCGCCACCGGGCGCAACCAGCCGCGCATCGGACGCGCATCCGGACGGCGCGTCGGCAGCAGGCGGAAGCCGAGCCAGCCGAGCAGGACGAAGACGACGAGCCCGGCGCCGACGGAGAGCTTGTAGCCCTGCCAGAGCATGGATGCCACTTCGTTGGGGCTGGTCAGGTACTCGAACCAGAGGCGGTTCGGCCGGGTGTCGTACTCGACGATGAACTGCGGCGTGGAGACTTCCAGCAGCACGAAGGCCAGCCACCAGAAGCGCAGCCACCAGGCGGCCAGCCGGGTCGGCCATGCGCGATGGCCCAGCCAGGGCGACAGCAGCGCCGGCCAGGCGACGATCATCGCCACCAGGGAGATGTCGATGCGCCAGCCGCCGAGCAGGATGGGCCAGATGCCACCGGCATCGTGCACGCGGCCCCACTGCCAGACCGACAGGCCGATACGTGAGAGCGTCAGGAAGACGAGGGCGACGACGATGAAACGCCAGGAAAGCTTGCGCACGAATAGGTCCCGGATCGAGCGCGGCGGACGGCCGCGCATGGAAAACGCATGTTACTGGCCCGTGACTTTACACTGTGCGCCTTGTCAGCAACTTACGGCCGCCTTTCGCCGACGGCCCCAGCGAGGATCCACGATGTTCAGACTGGCCGATGCCACGCCGATCGCCACGGGCCACGTCCGCGAGGTGTACCAGCATCCCGACGACGAGAACCTCCTGATCAAGGTGATCTCCGCCGCGTCCATCGAGCAGCGCTGGAACGACACGCCGTGGTACCGGCGCCTGGCGCGCAGCGGCCCGTACAAGGACTTCGTGCGCGAGTTCCGGGAGTACGTCACGAGCATCTACGTGGGCGGGTACGAGACCTCGCCGATCGCGCGCGTCGTGGGGCTGGAGATGACCGACATCGGCCTCGGCCAGATCGTGGAGAAGGTGCGGACCCCGGACGGCCGCCTCGCCCCGACGCTGCACGACTGGGTGAAGGCGGAAGGCTTCACGCGCAGGACGGAGCAGGAACTCGAAAGCTTCTACGCCCGGCTGCTTTCGCACAACACCATCGCCGCCGACCTCCACGCCTGGAACGTGGTCTACGGCGAGGATTCCCGCGGCGGCCCGCGGCTCGTGATGATCGACGGCTTCGGCGAGAAGAACATCGTGCCGCACTGCTCGATGAATCGCGCGCACAACGCGTCGCGCACGAAGAAGAAGTACGAGCGGATGCTCCGGCGCACGCGCGCCGAGGCACCCGCGGTCTAAGGCCGCGTCGGGCCGGGTTCGCAACCGGCCCGCGTCGCTTCCGCGGGCAGCAGCGAGAAGCTGACCCGGTTCGCCTTCCCGAGCGGCACCGCCTTGCCCGCCACGACGCATGCGTCGAGCGCCTGGTCGTTGATGAGGATCCACCGATGCGCCGGATCGGCCGCCTGCCAGGCACGCGCATCGCGCAACTGGCTGGCCGCGTCGCGCGCGAATCCGAACTCGGCGACCGGCCGGCGCGCCTGGTACATCAGTTCCTCGCGCCACAGGACGAGGCCGAGCTGGCCATCGGGGCCGATCGTCGTATCGGCCTCTTCCATGAGCTGGCGGGTCGACTGGTTCGCATCGAGCAGGGGGAAGGTGCCGAGGGGCCAGATGATCCATGCGAGCGCCATGCCGCCCGCGAGCGCGGCCACGCCA
The DNA here is from genome assembly GCF_900110505.1 of Luteibacter sp. UNC138MFCol5.1. Lineage (GTDB taxonomy): Bacteria > Pseudomonadota > Gammaproteobacteria > Xanthomonadales > Rhodanobacteraceae > Luteibacter. The sequence continues at coordinate 476,568 of NZ_FODZ01000001.1, read as the reverse complement.
CGGCGCGGCCGCGCGATCGCCGCGGCGAGGAAGAAGCCCGCGCCGACGAGGATGACGCAGATCCATAGCGCCTCGCCGTGGCCGCTCAACTCGTAGCCCTCGGCGATGCGGCGCGCCGCCTTCGGCGCCTTGATCAGGGCCCACAGGCCGGCCGCGCCGAAAATCGCGCCGCAGGCGATTCCGATCGCGAACGCCGCGCGCTGCAGCCAGCGCGTCCTGAGCAGCTCCAGCACGTACGGCGCCATCGCGAGCGCCAGCATCGGCAGGGCCGGGAGGATGTAGATCTCGCGCTTGCCGCTCGGGATCGAGAAGAACACGAGCACCAGCACGACCCACAGCAGCGGCATCCACACGCGCCCGTCCCGCTGGCGCAGCGCCTCGCGCCATGGCTTCGCCACGAACGGGATCAGCAGCCAGGTCGGCACCCAGTGCGTCAGGATGACCAGCAGGAAGTACCAGGGGGCTTCCTCGTGCTGCCAGGAGTTCGCGTAACGCTCGGCTGTCTGGCGGAACAGGATGTCGCGCACGTACGCCATGTGCTCCGGCGTCGGCTGGCCGTACGCCGTGAGCAGCATCGGCGCCAGCCAGAGGGACACCGCGACGAGGAACGCCGCCGCGCCGCCGGCCCATCGCCAGCCATCGCCGCGCGTCGTCGTGACGCCAGGCCACGCGCGCACGCGCAGCAGCACGTACGGCAGCAGCATCAGCAGGACGACGACGCCCACGCCCTTCGTGATCACGCCCAGGCCGGCGGCGAAGCAGCCCAGCCAGTACATGCGCCAGTTCGGGCCGCGCAGGCAGTGCAGCAGGATCCCGGTGTTGCCCAGGGTGATCCAGAAGAGATTGAGGGGATCGATCTGGGCGTGACGGATCACGTCCACGAACTGCATGGTCGCCAGCACCAGCCCCGCGGCGACCAGTCCCACGCGCGGACTCCACAGCCGGCGGCCGAGGTGCCAGACCAGCGCCAGGGTGCCGAGGCCGGAAAGCAGCGAGGTCAGTAGGAACGCGCCGCGCCAGCCGCCGGTGATCCACATCCAGAAGGCTTCCGTCCACATGAGCATGGGCGGCTTGTCGGAATACAGCTCCGCGCCCCGCTGGGGGAACAGCCATTGGCCGGTTTCGAGCATCTGGCGGGCCACGAGCGCGAAGCGGGGCTCGTCCGGCGGCCAGGGGTCCCGCATGCCGATGCCGGCCGCGAGCACGACCAGCGCGATCAGCATGAACCAGGCGAATTCACGTAAGGGGAGGCGTTCGTCGTTCTGTGGCATCTCGACCGGCGGTCCTGGCGGGCTGGGGCGATCCTAGCCGAAGAAAAGTCTTTCTACCCTATCAAGGGCTTAGTCGACGTGACCGCATTTTCTCGCCGGAGCCGTTTCAATTTCGTGGAGCTGGCACGTCTTAAGGGTTCGCCGGTGCGGAAATCGGCGTTCGTCCCTGCCCGTACGGGCGCCGATTTCCCACCGTGCGACCATAAGCATTCCCCTCCAGCCCATGAACGCGGTCAGGCAAACCATGGATCCATCCGAGGCGGCCGCCTCGTCGGGCGGCAACCGGGCCCGGCAGGTCGTCGACCTGTTCCGTGAGCACAACGCGGCGCTCGTCGCCTTCCTCCGCGCGCGCCTGAATTCGCTGGCCGACGCCCAGGAAGTGGCGCAGGAGGTCTACCTCAAGCTGCTCTCGCTGAGCGACGAAACGGTGATCGACGCACCGCGCGCGTTCCTCTTCCGCGCGGCGTCCAACCTCGCCGTGGACCGGATCCGCATGCGCAACGTGCGGGCGACGGCGCCGGTGGATCCGGATGCCGACGATTGGCATGTCACGCCCGTTCCCGAGCAGCACGCCTCGGCCCACGAACAGTGGCGGGACCTGCGCGTCGCGCTGGACGAGCTGCCGCCGAAAACGAGTCGCGCCTTCGTGATGCACATGATCGACGGACGCGACTTCGCGACCATCGCGCGTGAGATGAATCTGAGCGAGCGCATGGTGCGCTACCACGTCGGCAATGCCCTGGCGCATTGCCGAGAACGCCGCGACAGCGCGGAGAACCCCCGATGACAACGACCACCTCCCCGTTCGACCGGCCACTCGAGCACACCGCCGCCGACTGGTGGACGCGGCTGCGCGATCCTTCCCTGCCCGACGCCGAGCTTCTCGCCTGGAGCGAGTGGCTGGAGGCCGATCCGCGCCACGCCGACGCCTTCGAACAGGCGTCCGCGCTCGCCGAGTCCATCGCCGCCATGGGCGGCGCCGAGCGCCGCGCGTTCGTGGACCGCTACGTCCCCGCGACGGCGACGGCTCCCGCGCGCGCCCGTCGTCCGCGCTTCGCCCTGGCGCTCGCCGCCGGTGTCGCGCTGGCGGTCGTCGGCGCGGGCGCGTTCCTGGCCCTGAAGCCCCGCACCCAGGACGTGAGCGCCAGCTACGCCAGCGAACGCGCCGGTCATCGCGACATCGCGCTTCCCGACGGCTCGAGCATCGAGCTGGGTGGCGCCAGTTCGGTGACCGCGCGCTACGGCCGCGACGAGCGCATGGTCGATCTCGACGCGGGCGAGGCGTTCTTCCGCGTCGCGCACGCGGAGCGCCCCTTCATCGTCAACGCCGGGCCCCTCCGGATCCGCGACCTCGGTACCGCCTTCAACGTCCGTCGCACGGGGGAACGGGTCACGGTCACGGTGACGGAAGGCCGCGTTCGCGTGTCGCCGATGGCGGCCCAGAGCGATGCCGGCACGGTCGAACTGGGCGCCGGCCGCGAAGTCTCGTTCGATCCTGAGACCCAGGCGATGCGCATCCTCGACGTCGATCCGGCCAACGCCGTCGCCTGGCGCGGGCATCGGCTGGAGTTCGTCAACGAACCGCTGGCCTCGGTGGTGGAGAACGTGAATCGCTACAGCAAGCGCCCGGTTCGCCTGGCGGACCCCACGCTGGGCAAGCTGACGTTTACCGGTACGGTCGAGGTCGATACCATCGACAGCTGGGTGGCCGCCCTGCCGCGGGTTTTCCCGGTGCGTGTCGCCACCTACCCCGATCGACTGGAACTCGCCCGTCAGACGACGATGGCGCGGAGTGCCCAGCCGCGCTGAAAACCCAAGGGGCCGCAGGTCTTGCCGTACATGCTTCGCGGGCGCCGGCGCGCACTCACCGGCGCGTTCGCGCTGGTCGTCGCGATGCGCTGCGCCAGCGCGGCCGACGCCGCGGCCGACGGCAACCTGCCTCCCAAGGCGTTTTCCATCGATCCGCAACCGCTGGCGACCGCCCTGCTCGCATGGGGTCAGCAGGCCAACGTGCAGGTGCTCACCGCCTCCGGATCGATCGCGAACTGGCGCACCGGCGGTGCGAAAGGCGTGCTGACGCCGAACCAGGCGCTCGACGAACTGCTCGAAGGCACCGATCTCGAACGCGAGTCCTACGACACGCGCACCGTCGTCGTCCGCCAGCGCCAGAAGGCCGGAAACGCGACACCCGCGCCGGTCGATGCCGACGTGACGTTCGACCCGGACAGCGTGGTGCCCCTGGCGACGGTCGACGTGCGTGGCCTCGTCTCCGACACCGGCTTCAAGGCCGATTCGACCCGCACGGTCACGCGCAACGAAACCCGCCTGAGCGACGTGCCGCAATCGGTCACGGTGGTCACCAAGCAGGCCATCGAATCGCAGCAGGCGGTCGACATCGGCGACGTGGCGCGTTACGTCGCCGGCGTCCAGTACGTGGATGGTTACGGCGGATCGCCACTTTTCCTCATCCGCGGCTTCGATGCCGGGCATGGCATGACGGACGGCATGCCGAACGGCATCGCCCGCACCGAAGACCTGCCTCCGCTCATCGGCATCGAGCGCGTCGAAGTGCTGCGCGGCCCGGAAGCGATCCTCGGCGACGCCTCGCAGAACAACAATTTCGGCGGCTCGATCAACGTCGTCATGAAGCGGCCGCAGGCGAGCACCGTGCGCACGCTGACCTATTCGCTCGGCGAGTACGACGGCGCACGCGTGGGTCTCGATCTCGCCGGCACCGCGTCGAAGGACGGTGCGTTCACCTACCGCCTCGTCGCCGCGGGACAACGCGGCGAGAAGACGCCGCAGGGTTACGGCGGCGGGCGTGGCGCCTACCTCGCCCCGTCGCTCGCGTGGCAGGGTGACCGCACGCGCGTCATGGCCGGACTGGAATTCGTCGACAACCGCGTGCCGGGTCCCGACCACTCGGTATTGCTGGGTCCGACGCTTTCGACCGCGACGCTTTCGGACGTCTCGTCGAACGATCCGACGGACGTCTCCACGTTCCGCACCAGTCGCGCCGTGTTCGAGCTGGATCATGACGTCGCCGACGACTGGACGTTCCACAGCCAGGGCCAGTACGTGCGCCAGCGCAGCGACGGCCGCAGCCAGTCGTATCTGATCGGTGGCTTCGCCGGTGCGCTCGACGCGGTGGATCGCCGCTTCCGCTATTCCGGCACGTACTGGACGTGGCAGAACGACCTCACCACGCGCTTCGAGCACGGCGACGTCACGCATACGCTGCTGATGGGCATCGACCTCGCGCGCACGCACGCCGGCGACGACGGTAACGGCAATGTGGAGGTGAGCGACGACATGGCAGGCTCGATGGATCGCGGGTCCGTCATCGTGACGCGGCCCATCGCGTACGACCTGCGCACGACGAGCGACTTCTCGAAGAAGTACAACGCGATGGTCACGCCCGTGAGCACGACGGTGCAGAATCTAGGCGGTTCGTGGCAGACCAACGCGGGCATCTACCTGCAGGACCAGATCGCGATCGGCGAGGACTGGAACGTGCTCGCCGCGCTTCGCCGCACCAGCTATCGGCTGGAGACGCGATGGGAAGACGGCTCGCCGCGGCGCGTGCACCAGTCGCGCTGGATCCCGAAGCTCGGCGTCGTCTACAAGGTGTCGCCCGATGTCGCGCTGTACGCGGACACCTCCACCGGCTTCCAGCCCGATCCACTGCTCGGCAAGGATGGCCAGCCGCTGCCGGTGGCGACGTCGCGGCAGGTGGAGGTCGGCGGAAAGTTCGACCTCTTCGACCAGCGGGCACGCCTCACCGCGGCGGTCTACCGCATCCGCGTCGATCACAGCGTCGACCTCGTCTCGCCCGAGCCGCCTTTTTTCGCCACGCCTGGCCCCGGCCAGACCAACCGCGGACTGGAAGTGGAGTTCGCGGGCGAAGTGGCACCCGGGCTCGACGTGCTGGCCAGCCTCACCGAGGCGCGCATCCACAACAACGACGACACCCGTCCGACCGGCGCACCGAAGCATCAGGCCGCCGTATGGGGCAGCTATCGCTTCGGCAGCGGCGAGGTAAAGCCGTGGGGCGTGGCCGCCGGCGTGCTCGCAAGGAGCCGCAGCCTGGGCCGCACCACCGCCGACGGCCGTTATTTCGGCATTCCCGGCCAGGCCAGCGTCGAGGCGAACGTCTCCCGCTACGGCGAACGCTGGCGCGTCACGCTCGGCGTCAAGAACCTCTTCGACCGCACGCTCTACGCGGTGAACTTCGACGAGACGTTCGTGCCTGTGCGGCAGGGGCGCGTGGTGCTGCTGACGGGGTGTTACGATTTTTGATCGATGGCGCGTTCGTGCGTTTCGGGACGACGACTTTCGCGAAGAGCTTCAGGTCCTGTGGCTCACGGCCCCAAAGGCGTCGCGGCCAGGGCCGCTCCCACGGCGCTCCTACAACACTGCGTGTTGTCTTGCGAATGCCCTGAGCGCCACGTCGCACGCTTCGCGGCGGAACGCGTCGCGCTCGGCGCGGCCGCTCGCCGTGTCGATACGGGGAATCTCGTAGCAGCCGTCCGGCCCCATGATGCCGCCGTGGCGTTTCCAGAAACGGTCGTAGGCCGCGGCGGTGACGCCGGTACGGCGGTCCAGCGGATGGGCGGCGCGCGAGACGCCGCGGACCCGCTCGATGCCGTAATGCGTCGCGAGCGCCCGGACCACCGAGAGCAGCAGGTCGCGGGGTCGCAGGCCGCCGGTCGCGCGCGTGAAACGGGCGATCGCGTTGCGGCCGAGGTAGGCCCACGACCCGCGCATCGCACCGATCAGCAGACCCTGATCGCCCGCGAAGGTCACCGTGCACGACGACACGACTTCCTTGTCGCCGTTGAGCAGGAACAACCCCAGCTCGCCAGTGCACTCGTGCTCCGGCGCGCGGGCATGCAGGTAGGCGATCTCACCGTTGCCCAGCGGCAGCGTCGCGAGCCGCACGTCGTGGCCCCGGAGCATGCGGTTGCTCAGCCGCTCGGGGAACTGTCGGGCGACGAAGCGGTAATGCGATTCGATCATGCGCGCGCGGACGTCGAGATCGAACGAGCGCGAGATGTAATGCGACTGCCAGCGTTCGTAGACCCGGGGATTGGTCTCGGCGGCGGCCCGCATGACACGCGAGGTGCCCACGAGCCGCAGCCACTCGGCCTGGCGCTTGAACGCCGCGAGCGTGCGCAGGAAGTAGGCGAGGCGGCGCTCGGGCATGGGACGCGACCGGCGCAATGCCGCGCGACGCCTCGCATGGCCGATCACGAGGGCCAGCGGGCCGCGCTCCTTCGGCTGGCGGGGCGACGCCCAGCCGTGGGGCAGGTCGTCGAACGGCGCACTGTGTGGGTAACGGGACTGCATGTCCTTAAGACGTGCAGGGCGCGGAAAATTGAAATGGGCAAGACAGGTGGGAGCCGATCGCATCGGCGATCCCGCGCAGCGGGCCCAGTGCCGGGGACGCCGTAACGGCGGAGGATCAGCCGCTCCGCTTGCGCCGCTCGTCGCGCCAGACGACCCAGGCGCCCAGCAGGGTGAGCAGGGCCAGGCCGTACCAGGTCAGGGCGTAGCTGAGGTGGTTGTCCGGGAAGGCGATCACGGTGAGGCCGCCGACGGGACCCTCGTTGCCGTCGCCGCGACCCGGCGAGGACGCCGCGTCCGCATCGACGAAGTAAGGCGCCACGTCGGACAGCCCCCTGGCCGCCGCGATCGCCGGGACGTCGCGGGAATACCAGCGGTCGGCCGCGGGATCGTTCGGCTGGAGGAAGGCGCCCTTCGGCTCGCTGATGCGCAGCAGGCCCGACACGGTCGTCTCACCCGAGGGCCCCGGTGCGCATGTCGCCTTGCCGCCGCACCAGGTGGGCGACACGAAGCCGCGATTGACGATGACCACGTCGCCGTCGCGCAAGCGCATCGGCGTCAGCAGCCACGAGCCCATGCCGAGTTCGGTACTGGCGCGGACGCGCACGCTGCGGTCCTGCAGGAATTCGCCGGTCAGCTTCACGCGGCGGTACTCGTCGTCGGCCGCGGTGATCCGCGGCCACTGCGCACGCCCCGGGGCATCGACCGGCGCGGCATGGACGCGCGCGTCGACGCGCGCCACGAGGTCGTGCTTCCAGGCGCGGCGATGCACCTGCCACGTACCGAGCGCGACGAAGCCCGCGAACAGCGCCACACCAAGCAGCGATAGCGCTCCCAGAACGAAAACGCCGCGAGGACGCGGCGTTTTCTTCTCCGTGGCGACGTCCGCGCTCAAGGCAGGTTCTTCACCTGCTGCTCGGTCATCTGGTGCGACATGCCGGGCATCATGTTCGAGTTGAGATGGAACATGACCCAGATGGACCCGGCCAGGGTGATCACCACGATCACGAGGGTGAAGATCAGCGCCAGCATGTTCCAGCCGCCTTCCGACCGCGGGTTCATGTGCAGGAAGTAGATCATGTGGACCACGATCTGGATCGCGGCGAAGGTCAGGAGCACCACCGCCAGCGTCTGCGTATTCGGGATGACCTTTTCCATCACGAGCCAGAACGGGATCGCCGTCAGGACCACGGCGAGGAAGAACCCCATCATGTAGCCCTTCAGGGTGCTGTGACCGACGCCGTCGTCGTGGTGGTCGTCGTGCGCGCCATGCGCGCCGTGCGAATCGATCTGCGCGCTCATGGCAGGGATCCCATCAGGTAAACGAAGGTGAAGACACCGATCCAGACCACGTCGAGGAAGTGCCAGAACATCGACAGGCACATGATGCGACGCTTGTTGGCCGGCGTGAGGCCGAGGCGACCCACCTGGAACAGCAGGGTGATCAGCCAGATGATGCCGAAGGTGACGTGCAGGCCGTGCGTTCCGACGAGCGTGAAGAACGACGACAGGAAGGCGCTGCGCTGCGGACCCGCGCCCTCATGGATGAGGTGCGAGAACTCCCACAGCTCGATGCCGAGGAACGCGGCGCCGAAGAGGCCGGTGATGATGAGCCAGGCCATCATCGTGCCCTTGCGGTCCTTCTGCATCTCGAGCACGGCGAAGCCGTACGTGATCGAGGACAGGAGCAGCATGGTCGTGTTGACCGCCACCAGGGGCAGGTCGAAGAGGTCGGCGCCGGACGGACCGCCCGCATAGCTTCGGCCGAGCACGCCGTAGGTGGCGAACAGGCAGGCGAAGATGAGGCAGTCGCTCATCAGGTAGATCCAGAACCCGAGCAACGTGCCGTTGGCCGGGTGGTGGTCTTCCTTCATCCAGAACTCGACGTCCTGTTCCGCAATGGCCGCGGAGGGCGTGGCGTGCATATCAGACATGGGCGGCAAGCTCTTCCGTGCGGGCGGCCTCGGTCCGGGCCACGACGTCGGCGGGGATGTAGTAATCGCGCTTGTAGTTGAACGTGTGGCCGATCGCGGTGGCGACGAGCGCCACGAACGCGATACCGGCGACGAGGAACATGTGCCAGATCATCGCGAAGCCGAACACGAACGAGATACCGGCGAGGATCACGCCCGCGCCCGTGTTCTTCGGCATGTGGATCGGCAGGTAGCCTTCCAGGCGACGGCGCGCGTTGCGCTCCTTCATGTCCCACCAGGCATCGTTGTCGTGGATGACCGGCGTGAACGCGAAGTTGTAGGCGGGCGGCGGCGACGAGGTCGACCACTCGAGCGTGCGGCCGTGCCACGGATCGCCGGTAACGTCGCGCAGCTGGTCGCGGCGCTTGTAGCTGACCCACAGCTGGATCAGGAACGAACCGATGCCGAGGGCGACGAGGAACGCGCCGAACGCGGCGATCTGGAACCAGATCTGCAGCGAAGGATCCTCGAAGTGGTTCATGCGGCGGGTGACGCCCATGAAGCCGAGGACGTACAGCGGCGTGAAGGCCACCCAGAAACCGACCAGCCAGAACCAGAAGGAGCACTTGCCCCAGAACTCGTCGAGGCGATAGCCGAAGGCCTTCGGGAACCAGTAGTTGATGCCCGCGAACAGGCCGAAGATCACGCCGCCGATGATGACGTTATGGAAGTGCGCGATCAGGAACAGGCTGTTGTGCAGCAGGAAGTCGGCCGGCGGCACCGCCAGCATGACGCCGGTCATGCCGCCGATGACGAACGTGACCATGAAGCCGACGGTCCACAGCATGGGCACGTCGAACTTGATGCGGCCGCGGTACATCGTGAACAGCCAGTTGAAGATCTTCGCGCCCGTGGGGATCGAGATGATCATCGTGGTGATGCCGAAGAACGAGTTGACGCTCGCGCCGGATCCCATGGTGAAGAAGTGGTGCAGCCACACGAGGTACGACAGCACCGCGATCACGACCGTGGCGTAGACCATCGACGCGTAACCGAACAGGCGCTTGCGGCTGAACGTCGCCACGACCTCGGAGAACACGCCGAACACCGGCAGCACGAGGATGTAGACCTCGGGGTGGCCCCAGATCCAGATCAGGTTCACGTACATCATGGCGTTGCCGCCGAAGTCGTTCGTGAAGAAGTTGGTGCCCGCGTAGCGATCGAGCGCCAGCAGCGCCAGCACCGCCGTCAGCACCGGGAAGGCCGCGACGATCAGCACGTTGGTCAGCAGCGAGGTCCAGGTGAAGACGGGCATCTTCATCATGGTCATGCCCGGCGCGCGCATCTTCACGATGGTGGCGAGCAGGTTGATGCCGGAGAGGGTGGTTCCCACGCCGGCCACCTGTAGCGACCATATGTAGTAGTCGACACCGACATCTGGACTCTGCGCCAGGCCCGAGAGCGGCGGATAGGCCAGCCAGCCCGTGCGGGCGAACTCACCGACGAACAGCGACGCCATCACCAGCATGGCGCCGGCGACCGTCATCCAGAAGCTGAAGTTGTTGAGGAACGGGAACGCGACGTCGCGCGCGCCGATCTGCAGCGGCACCACGTAGTTCATGAGGCCGGTGACCAGCGGCATCGCCACGAAGAAGATCATGATCACGCCGTGGGCGGTGAAGATCTGGTCGTAGTGATGCGGCGGAAGGAAGCCGGGATTGCCGTTGAAGGCGATCGCCTGCTGGGCGCGCATCATGATGGCGTCGGAGAAGCCGCGCAGCAGCATCACGATGCCGAGCACCATGTACATGATGCCGATCTTCTTGTGGTCGATGCTGGTGAACCACTCGCTCCACAGATAGCCCCAGAGCTTCGCCCGGGTGATCAGGGTGAGCAGGGCGATACCGCCGATCGCCACCGCGATGAAGGTGCCGATGAGGATCGGCTCGTGGTACGGAATCGCCTCGATGGTGAGGCGTCCGAAGATCAGTTTGGCTAGATCGGGCATGTTCATTACCGGACTCGGCAAAGGCTTGAATACTTGGAAGGCGCCGCGCTCTTAGAGCGGACGTCCGGCAGGGGTCATCGGCTGGCCGCCGTTGCTCGCGACGCACAGGGCGCCCACGTAGCGACGGTCGTCGTCCGCCAGGCCGACGCGCGCACGGGTCGCGGCATCGAGCGAGGTGACGTTGTACGCGCCCACCACGCCCTGCCCGCCGCGGGCATCCAGCGCCATCATGTCGTTGGCGCACATGCGGTTGGATTCGACGCAGCGGTTGAGGATGGCGTTGTACAGGCCCGGGGCGACGCTGCCGTAGTAATGGACCGGCTCCTTCTCGCTCGGCTGTTCGAGCTTCAGGTAGTCCTCGCGGCCGAGCTCATCGGCGCTGGCCTTGGCCTTGGCCACCCAGGCGTCGAAGTCGCCTTCGGACAGGCTGTGGAAGCGGAAGCGCATGTCCGAGAAGCCGGCACCGCTGTAATTGGCCGAAATGCCTTCGAAATCGCCGGTTTTGTTCATCACGGCGTTGAGCTGCGTCTCCATGCCCGGCATGGCGTAGATCATGCCGGCCAGGGACGGCACGAAGAACGCGTTCATCACCGTGGAGGCGGTGATGTGGAATTCGATCGGGCGGTCGACCGGGGCGGCCACTTCGTTGACGGTGGCGATGCCCTGCTCCGGGTAGAGGAACAGCCACTTCCAGTCCAGCGCCACGACGTCGACGCGCAGCGGCTTCACGCCGGCGACCAGCGGACGGCCCTGCGACACCTGGTCGAGCGGGCGGTACGGGTCGAGCTTGTGGGTGCTGGTCCAGGTGATGGCGCCCAGGGCGATGATGATGAGCAGCGGGGCGGCCCAGATCAGCAGTTCCAGCACCGTGGAATGGTTCCAGTCCGGGGCGTACTCGGCGCTGGCGGCCTTGTTCGACTCACGGTACTTCCAGGCGAAGTGCAGGATCATCACGATCACGGGGACCACGATGAGCAGCATCAGGACCACGGAAATGATGATCAGGTCGCGCTGCTGCCGGGCGATGTCGCCGGACGGCGAGAAAAGCACGGCATCGCAGCCCGAAAGCAGCAGGGCGAGGGCGGGGATCAGCAATCCGCGCAACATCTTCATGGACATTCGCATGATGGAGGCAACCGTGGGGACACGAAAAAATACGCCGATCCGCCTGCGCTCACCATAGGACACTTTGTCCCATGGCTCTACAAGCCGAGTAGTGCGATCCTTCGCTATCCTGCCATCCACCTCCCCGAGCGGGCCGAATCCGATGTCGAGCATTTCACACGCCCATCACAATGCCGCGGAAGGCGCCGAACACGACGTCCGCCGCCAGCACCAGACCAGCCACGCGGCCGTCGCCCCCGGTGAGATCGCCGTCGGCGTCGTCATCGGCCGTGCCTCGGAGTACTTCGACTTCTTCACGTACGGCATCGCGTCCGTCCTCGTGTTCCCGTCGGTGTTCTTTCCATTCCTGAGCCAGCTGGATGGCATCCTGCTGGCCTTCGCGATCTTCTCGTTCGCCTTCATCGCCCGCCCGATCGGCACGACGCTGTTCATGGCGATCCAGCGCAACTGGAGCCGCGGCACGAAGCTGACCGCCGCCCTGTTCCTGCTGGGCACCTCCACCGTCTGCATCGCCTTCCTGCCGGCGAACACGACCAACGGCTACGCGGTCATTGTGGTTCTTGCCGTACTGCGGTTCTTGCAGGGCATTGCGCTGGGCGGATCCTGGGACGGCCTGCCGTCGCTGCTCTCCCTCAACGCCCCGAAGGAGCGCCGCGGCTGGTACGCGATGCTCGGCCAGCTGGGCGCCCCGACCGGCTTCCTGATCGCCGCCTCGCTGTTCCTGTTCCTCAACACGCAGCTCTCCCGCGAGGACTTCCTCGGCTGGGGCTGGCGCTATCCGTTCTTCGTGGCCTTCGCGATCAACGTGGTGGCGCTGTTCGCCCGCCTGCGCCTGGTGGTGACCGAGGAATACACCCAGCTGCTCGAAGAGGGCCAGCTGGAGCCGATCGGCATCATCGAGATGTTCCGCGCACAGGGCTACAACCTATTCATCGGCGCGTTCGCCGCCCTGGCCAGCTACGCCCTGTTCCACATCGTGACGATCTTCCCGCTGTCGTGGATCACGGTGCACCAGACGCAGGAGGTCGACAGCGTCCTGACCGTCCAGATCGTCGGCGCCCTCGTCGCGATCCTCGCCACCGTGGCCTCGGGCGTCATCGCCGACAAGGTGGGCCGTCGCAACACGCTGGGCACCATGGCGGTGCTGATCGGTCTGTTCGCGATCGCCTCGCCGTGGCTGCTCGGCGGCGGCCGGATCGCCCAGGACGCCTTCCTGATCATCGGCTTCGCCCTGCTCGGCCTCTCTTACGGCCAGGCCGCGGGCACCGTCACGGCGAACTTCTCGCGCCGCTTCCGTTACACCGGCGCGGCCCTGACGTCCGACTTCGCCTGGCTCATCGGCGCGGCCTTCGCCCCGCTGGTGGCCCTCGGCCTGTCGATGCGCTTCGGCCTCGGCGCGGTCAGCGTGTACCTGCTCTCGGGCGTGGCCTGCACCCTGCTCGCCCTGCGCATCAACAAGGCGTTCGAGACGGACCGCAACAAGGCCTGAGCCAGCCCCGGTAAATCGCCGCCCGATTCGCGGCGGCGAGCGCCGGCCCGCCGGCGTACCCTTTGGCCATGCTTTTCGACCTACCCGACCGCGACACGCTCTACCGGGCCCTCCTCGACCGCGACCCGGCCTATGATGGCCACGTCTTCGTGGGCGTCACGAGTACCGGCGTCTTCTGCCGCCTGACCTGCGCGGCCCGCAAGCCGCTGCTGGAGAACACCCGGTTCTTCGATTCGGTGGCGGCATGTTTCGAGGCGGGGTTCCGCCCCTGCCTCCGCTGCCGGCCGCTGGATCCGGTGGGCCAGCGCGAACCCCTCGTGTCGGCCCTGCTTCGCGCGCTGGAAGACGAGCCCGAACGGGTCTGGTCGGAAGACGACCTGGTGCGACTCGGCTACGACCCGTCGACCGTCCGCCGCGCCTTCAAGCGCCACCTCGGGCTGACGTTCCTGGACATGGCCCGTCTACGGCGCGCCGGCCGGGGCATGGAACGCGTCGTCGCGGGTGCGTCGGTGATCGACGCCCAGCACGCCGCGGGTTACGACTCCGGTAGCGGATTCCGCGACGCGATCGTGCGCCTGCTCGGCGACTGCCCGGCTGACCTTCGCGGGCGCGAATGGCTCAAGGCCGACTGGATCGAGACCCCCATCGGCAGCATGCTCGCCGTGGGCGACGAGCGCTCGATCCATCTGCTCGAGTTCTTCGATCGCACCGCGTTGCCGACCGAGCTCAAGCGCCTGCGCACGGCCACCCGGTCCACGGTCACCTTCGGCCGGACGCCGGCGATCGATGCCATCGAGGCCGAACTTCGCGAGTACTTCGGAGGAACCCGATGCCGCTTCGAGACACCGCTGACCCTGCACGGATCGGCTTTCACGAAGGCCGTCTGGGACGAGCTCGTCGCCATTCCGCCCGGCACCACGCGCAGCTATGCGCAGATCGCGGCCGCCGCGGGGCGGCACACGGCGGTGCGTGCCGTCGCTCGCGCGAACGGTGCGAACCAGCTGGCGATCGTGATCCCCTGCCACCGGGTGATCGGTGCGGACGGGTCGCTGACCGGCTATGGCGGTGGGCTGTGGCGGAAGGACTGGTTGTTGCGGCACGAACGAAGGTTCGCTTGAGCGCTCTCGCGAAGAGCCGTCGCGGCCAGGTCCGCTCCCACAACAGCCGCGGTGGTGGGAGCGGACCTGGCCGCGACAGCCTT
>NZ_FODZ01000001.1:316052-461855 GCF_900110505.1 Luteibacter sp. UNC138MFCol5.1 | reverse complement strand
CGCGGTCGGGGCCGCTCCCACAATACCCGCGGTGGTGGGAGCGGACCTGGCCGCGACAGCCTTTGAGGCCGTGAGCCACAGGGCCTGAGCCCTTCCGCGAAAAGCCGCCACGCTCGGGGCCGCTCCCACGGGTCGGCTAGCTCACGGGATATGGGCCGTCCTCGAACACCGCGTCGTGGTAGCCCTTCTTGCCGATCGCCCGCGCCATGTCGCTGCGAAAGTCCTCGCCGCGGCGGAGGCACTCCAGCACGAACGCGAAGTCGCGCTTCGGCGTCCAGCCCAGGTCGCGGGTCGCCAGCGAGCTGTCGTAGACGCGATCCAGCGACGGCAGCAGCTTCCATCCGCGCATCGCGTATAGAGCATCCACCTCGGGATACAGCCGGCGGATGACGGACGGCGCATCGTGGCGCAGTGCCGCGACGTCGTCGCGCGTGAAAGGTGTGGTCGACGAAACGATGTAGCGCCCGAAGCCGAGCGAGGAAGCGCGGTCGAGCGCGAGCAGGTGCGCCGCGACGATGTCCTCGATGTCCGCGCGACGGTACAGCAGTTCGTTCGCCTGCATGTTCGCCGTATCGTAGGCCGCGCGCACGCCCGCGTTGTCGTCGTCCTCGGGAAAGAAGCGCGACGTGCGCAGCGCGACGACCGGAAGACCGTCCTTGCGGGCCACCAGTTCGCACATGCCTTCCGCGGCGATCTTCGTCGCGCCGTAGATGTTCTTCGGCACGGGCGCGACGGTCTCGTCGATCCAGGCCGCCGGCTCGCCGGGCGCGGGAGACAACGCGGCGCCGAACGCGCTGGTCGTGCTGGTGAAGACGAACGCGCGGACACGATGCAGCGTCGCGGCTTCGAGCAACGCGACGGTGCCCGCGACATTCGTGTCCACGAACTCGCGCTTGGTATGCGTGGCCACGTGTGGCTTGTGCAGCGTGGCGCTGTGGATGACGCCCGTCACACCCGACATCGCGTCGCGCACGAAACCCTCGTCGGCGATGGAGCCGACGAGGTCGGTGAACGGCGAGGCCTTGATGTCGAGGCCAATGACATGACGGCCATCCTCGCGAAGACGGCGCACGAGCGCCTCGCCCAGATGCCCGGCGCTACCGGTGACGAGGATCGCCATGCGCGCCCCGTTACCAGATCAGGTCGTCGGGGACGACGAACTGCTTGTAGTAGTCGTCGATCTCTTCCTCGGTCTGCACCGCGTCACCGTCCTTGCGCCCATGGTCGAGCACGATCGTCTCGGGCGAGCGCGCGTGGATCTTGTCGGCGGGACCGCGCGGAATCAGCTCATAGCTGTCGCCGAGCCGTGCGATGACCAGCGCGCCCGACGCGAGCTGCGCCCGCAGCGACTCGTTGACGAGCAGCGTGGCGATCTTCTCGCCATCGGTGAAACGGTAAGCCACGTCGCCGTCGCGCTTCACACGCGTGGTCTCGACGATCTGGCGTACCTGCGCGCGGATTTCCTTCGCGCGCGCCTCGGCGTTGCGTTCGGCGGCCAGCGCGCGGTCGCGCTCGGCACGCTCGGCCTGCAGGCGACGGGCGTCCACCTGTTCTTCGGCGGCCGGCGCCGGCGCCTTGCCCTGGCGCTGCTTCGCCTGATCGCGCACGATCTTCGCAGCCTTGTCCTTCTTGACCAGGCCGGCCTTGAGCAGCTGTTCCTGTAGTGGATTGCGCATGGGTAGACGTTTCTTGCCTTCGGATCGCCCGATTCTACCGCCGACCGCTTGGTTACATCGCGTTACGTGCCTAGGCTTGACGACCTCCCCGGAGGTACCGACCCATGCAAGCCCGAACCGCTCACCGCCCCGCCCGGCTGACGCTCCTGCTCGCCGCGCTGCTCGCGACGCCCGTTTTCGCCGCCGAAAGCCTGCCCCCACGCGCAAGCTGGAAGGCCAGCAGCTCGTCCCAGCAGGTGCCCGCGCTCGCGCCGGCCCATGCGATCGACGGGGATGAAGCCACGCGCTGGGGCGGTGCGTTCAGCCCCGGCCAGTGGTTCCAGGTGGATCTGGGCAAGGTCGCCTCGGTCGGCGGCGTACGCATCCATTGGGATAGCGGATTCGCCGCGTCGTATTCGATCCAGACCTCCGTCGACGGCAAGACGTTCCAGCCGGTCTACGCCGTGACCGACTCGCCGGGTGGCACCGAGTACCTCGTCTTTCCCGCCACGCAGGCACGTTACGTGCGCCTCGCCGCCCCGGCGCGCACGGCGGACTGGGGCGTCTCCGTGTTCGAGTTCGAGCCGTTCGCGGCGAGCGAAACCGCGCGGATCACGGGCCTCGACGGCAAGGGCGACGGCGCCGCGCTCTGGGCCGACGGCACCTCGCGCGGGATCGTCGGCAAGGGACCGAAGGGCGCACGGCAGCTCGACATCGCCCTCCCCCGCCCGATCGACATCGCGGGCATCGAGGTGACCTGGGACGGGCCGCGCGACGGCGCCACGCTCGAAGCCCGCGACGCCGCAGGCCAGTGGCGCGCCGTCGGCAGCGATCCGGGTAGCCTCGGCGACACGTCGTACCTCGCCGCCCGCGAGCCCTTCCAGGCGAGCGCGCTGCGGCTCGTCGTGGGCATGAAGAACGGCGCGACCCCGCGCATCGAGCGCCTGCGGTTCCTCGGCCCTCCGCGCGTCATGACCGCGATGAAGCGCTACCAGATCGCCGCGTCGCGCGAGAACGCCGCGCTGTTTCCCTCGTCGCTGCACATGCGGCAGGTGTACTGGACGGCGGTCGGTGTGCCCGCCGGCCTGCAGAAGGCCATCTTCGACGAGTACGGCGACATCGAGCCGTACAAGGGCGGCCCGCAGATCCAGGCGATCTGGCGCGACGCGTCCGGCCGCACGGCCGTATCGGATGGCGCGGAACGCGCGCACGCGTTGCGCGACGGCTGGAAGCCGATGCCGTCGGTACGCTGGACGGTGCAACCGGGCCTGTCGATGACGAGCGAGGCGATCGCGGTCGAAGGCGACGGCCAGCCTGTCGTGCTGCTGCGCCATCGGCTGCGCAACCAGGGCACCGCGACCGTCGACGGCACGCTGTCGCTCGTCGTGCGCCCGATCCAGGTCAATCCACCATGGCAGAACGGCGGCCCCTCGCCCATCCACGACATCGCCATCGCCGGCGATGGCGCGCACACCGACGTGCGCGTCGAAGGCCGCACGCTGATGGCGTCGCTGACGCCCGTCGATGCCGCCGGTGCCGCGCCGTTCGGCGCGCATGGCGAGACCGAGATCACCGCGCGGGTGGCGGCCGGCACGGTGCCTTCCGCGCGCGACGCGCATGACGCCGACGGTCTCGCGGCCGGCATGCTCGACTACCGCGTGCATCTCGCACCGGGCGAGCAGCGCGATGTCGTCGTCGCCTTCCCGCTCGGCGACTCGCCCGCCGATGCGAAGGGCCATCTGCCCGAGCCGCCGCCGATCGACCGGAAGGCGCTCACCGCCGACGGCTTCGACAGGCTCGCCGACGACGTCTCCGCCGCCTGGCAGAAGCGCCTCGGCGGCGTCGGCATCTCGTTGCCCGATCAAACCCTCGTGGACATCCTGCGCTCGCAGGCGGCCTACATGCTGGTGAACCAGACCGGTCATGCGATGCAGGCGGGTCCACGCAACTACAACCGTTCGTTCATCCGCGACGGTGCCGCCACGGCGTCGATCCTGCTGCGCATGGGCGAGACGAAGACCGCCCGCGATTATCTCGACTGGTACGCGGCGCACGCGGTGCACGAGAACGGGCTGGTCTCGCCGATCCTCAACGCCGATGGCAGCGTCAACACCGGCTTCGGCTCCGACATCGAATACGACAGCCAGGGCGAATTCATCAACCTGGTCGCGGACGTGGCCCGCTTCGGCGGTGGCGCCGCCAGCGTGAAGGGTTACCAGCCCAAGGTGCGCGCCGCCCTGCACTTCATGCAGGAACTGCGCGAGCGCACGATGGTGCCCGGCTATCTGTCGAATCTTCCCGCTCCCGAGCGCTTCCACGGCATCATCGCGCCGTCGATCAGCCACGAGGGCTATTCGAGTCCGACGCACAGCTACTGGGACGATTACTGGGCGTTGAAGGGCTGGCACGATGGTGCCTGGCTCGCCGACCAGTGGGGCGACAGGGAACTCGCCCGTTATGCGCGCGAACAGTACGCCGCGCTACGCGAGTCGGTCCGCAGATCGATCGAGGCCACGATGGCCTGGAAGGGCGTCGACACCATTCCCGCGGCCGCTGATCTCGGCGACGGCGATCCGACCAGCGTGTCGATCGCGCTCGACCCCGCGGGACAGATGGACGTGCTGCCGCGGGACGCCCTGACCCGCACGTTCGACCGCTATCTCGCCGACGTGCGCAAGCGCAAGGCACCAGGCGAACTCTACGCATACACACCGTACGAGCTGCGCAACGTGCTGACGTACGTCTACCTGAACCGCCCGGCGGACGCGCAGGAACTGCTCGCCGACGTCGTGGCCGATCGCCGGCCGCCCGAGTGGAACATGTGGGCGGAGGTCGTCCACTCGCGCCTCCGCCACCCGGGCTATCTGGGCGACATGCCACACACCTGGATCGGCTCCGAGTACGCCCGCACGATCTTCGGCATGCTGATGCGCGACGCCGACGACGGGCTGTACCTGCTCCCCGGCGCGCCGCCGGCGTGGGTGGCGGGGCCGGGATTGTCGATCTCCCGCCTGCCCGTGACCTACGGTTCGCTCAGCATGACGGCGAGGCGCACGGGAAGCACGTTGACGATCACGCTCGACAAGGGCATCGCCGCCGGCACGCCGGTGCGCGTGTTCTGGCCGGACCGCGTGAAGCCACGGAAGGTGACCATCGATGGCAAGGCGGCCGCGACGTGGGATGCCGATGGCGTGCGCATCGCCACGCCGTTCCGCAAGCTTGTCGCCGAGTACTGATCGTCCGAACACCGCCCCGTGGCAGGCGCGGGGCAGCGTTCGCGTCAGCGCTCGAAATCGACCAGCACGGTGACGTCGCGGTTCACGATGCCGCCGCGAACCGTCGGCTTCGTCTCGCGCAACCGCGCGTAGAACTCATAGTCCTCGCCTGGGCCCAGGGCGTGCGTGCGGATGAGTTGGCCCGGCCTCATCGTCTTCTTATTGGCGTCGCCCAGCTCCAGCCCCACGTTCTCCGGCCCCGTCAGCCGGAAAAGAGCGGGATTGTCTCCATCCGCGTCGCCCGTACCGCCGAAAGTGAACCTCGCGACCATGCCGAGAGGCTCGGGGCATTCTTCCACCGTGAGCTTGAACGGCACCCAGGGCGTCGCGCGATCGGGTGTCGCAAAGTTACTCAGATTGTAGTCGCCGAGCTTGACCGTCTGATCGAGGGTCTCCGGTGTGATGGTGCAGGTCGGCCTGCGCAGGATCATGGAGAAGATTTCCATGGTCCGGAACACCTGTTGCGCGCTGATGTTTGGCAACGACACCGCCTGCTTCGCGATCTCCCCCGAATCGACGCGTCCGAAAAGGACCGGGCCAGCCATCCTCTCGACCTCGTAGGAGACGGTATCGTCCGCGCTGGTGACCTCCTCGCCTTTCGCGAAAGACTCGTCGAATTCGTGCGGAAAGCTGCGTATGACCGATTGGCCGTTTTCCTGAATCTTCACGCGGATGCCAAAGCCTGAGGGCTTGCTGTTGACAAGCAACGGAACCAGATCGCCCACGGTCGGCTTCACATAGAAACCTCTGAAATGGGCAAGCCCTTCCTCGCAACTCAGTAGCACCTTGCCTTCGCCGTACGCGCCCCCCCTCTGCACGACGTCGCCCACCTCCATTGCATTATGAACGTCGATGTACGTCGTTTGCCCGATCTGATAGGTGGCCTCATTCACCGAGGTGCAACCTCCGTTGGCCCGGGCCTCCACCGCTCCGCCGATCGAAACAAGGGCGAGCAGGGCAAGCGTGGTTCGTTTTCCGTTCTTCGTCATCATCGACCTCTCTCCGTACACGTAGCGCGTACCGTTCATGACGACGCTGGCGTGCGTCGTTCCGAGGAGGCACATGGCACCTGCCGCGATGACTTTGCGGATGATTCCCTGCATGTTCGTGGCGTTCCTTCAGATCTCGACTGTTCGATCGCCGGCCAGTGGCCGGCGATCGATTCCCTTCGCTTAGCTCTCGTAGCGGACCGTGTAGACCACCGAGCTGTTCGCGCCGCCCGCGACCACCGTGCCGGTCGACTCATAACCGGCGCCGTAGACCAGGATGGCCTGGTTGTTGACGACCGTCTCTTTCACACCGTTGTTCTGGTTGTTGCCGAGGATGTCGATCGGATCGTTGTTCTTGTCGAACAGGCGAATGCGCACGCCGCTGGCACCGCCGGTGACTTTCAGGCCGCCGCCTGCATCGACCGTCGCGCCGTTCTCGAACGTCGCCCATACCTTGGTGTCGTTCGCGCAGGCGGACTCACCGTCCTTACCGATGTAGATGCGGAAGCCGATCCTGCCCGAGACATCGCCCACGTTGGCGAAGTCGCCGGCGCTGACCGCGCCGATGTCCACGGTGAAGTCCGGGCCACCATTCTCGGTACCGCCGTTGACCGAGCAGGTCACGTTGGTGATCGAACCGGTGAAGTTGATCGTGCCGGTCGATGCGAAGGCAGACGGAGCTGCCAGGCCCGCGAGAAGCAGGGCGGAGGTCATAACTTTGAGGTTCATCCAATTAACCTTTCATACGTTCATGTGTGAACAACACCGCCTCCCGGCGATGTCGGCTTTGGGGAGACACGGGGTCTTCCCCGCGCATCACGCCAGCCAGGCTCGACGAACGCGAGCGCCAAAAAAGTTTGTCGGATTTGGCCTACGCGCCATATAGAAGTTTTCAGAAAATTTTGACTTTCTTCCGAAACGGCGACGGGGCCTGCACTTTTGAAGTGAGACCCCGTTTCTCAGGACGCGGAAATGATTTTCTGCTAGCGACGTGATATCGCAGGTGGGCGACTACTGTCCGATGCGACGCAACGGCTTGCCGCTCATCAGGTTTCGCTCGATCTGCTCCAGCGTCACATTCTTCGTTTCGGGCACGAGCCAGAACGTGATGGCGATGAAGACCGCGTTGAGCGCGGCGTACAGCCAGAACGTCGGTGCGTTACCGATGCCGCTGAGCAGCGTGAGGAACGTGGCACCGACGATCATGTTGGTGACCCAGTTGGTGAACGTCGAGACGGCGATGCCGAAGTCGCGCCCCTTCAACGGCTGCACCTCGGAGCACAACGTCCAGATCAGCGGACCGGCCGACATCGCGAAGCCGACGATGAAGAGCAGCAGCATGCCCACGGTGAAGAACTGCTCGCCACGCGACGAAATGCCGAGACCCATCATGGTGCCGACCACGCCCAGGCCGACCGCCATGATGGCGAACCCCGCGTACAGGATCGGCTTGCGACCGAGGCGGTCGACGAAGGCGAAGGCGATGAGGGTCGCCAGCACGTTGGTGAGGCCGACCGCGGCCGTGAACCACATCTGCGCATGGGTGTCGTACCCCATGTCCTTGAAGATGCGCGGCGCGTAGTACATCACCACGTTCATGCCGGTGAATTGCTGCATCGCCTGGAGCAGGACGCCAAGCCCGACGGAGCGGCGGAAATTCCGGTTCTCGCGGAACATGCTCCAGCCGTGCTGCGGGGTCTTCAGTTGCTCGTCGATGTCCGCCATCTCCTTTTCCACCACGGCCGCGTCGCCGCGGAGCTTCGCGAGCACCACCTTCGCGTCGTCGCGCCGTCCGCG
This sequence comes from Luteibacter sp. UNC138MFCol5.1, assembly GCF_900110505.1. Lineage (GTDB taxonomy): Bacteria > Pseudomonadota > Gammaproteobacteria > Xanthomonadales > Rhodanobacteraceae > Luteibacter. The sequence continues at coordinate 454,139 of NZ_FODZ01000001.1, read as the reverse complement.
CATCATCAGCCAGCGCGGGCTGTCGGGAAGGAAGAACAGCCCGAGCAGGAACAGCACGCCCGGCGCCGCGATCACGCCCAGCATCCAGCGCCAGCTGCCGCTGGCGCTGAAGGCAGTATCGGACAGAAAGGCGAGCAGGATGCCGGTGGTGATCATGAGCTGGTACGTCGAGATCATGGCCCCGCGGATCTTCTCGGGAGCCACCTCGGCGAGGTAGAGCGGCGCGGTGAAGGTCGCCACGCCAATGGCGAGGCCCAGGACGAAGCGCGCGACGATCAGGATCGAAGCGGACGGTGCGAAGGCGCAGAACAGCGAGCCCACGATGAATAGAAGGCCGGCGAGGATCAGCGATCGCTTGCGCCCGAGGACGGCCGACATCCAGCCGGCGCCGAGCGCACCGACGGCGGCGCCTGCCATCATCGAACTGACGATCCACTCGATCATCCGGTCGGATACCCGGAAGTCGGACTGGATGAACTGCGTAGCGCCCGAGATGACGCCGATGTCGAGTCCGAACATGAGGCCGGCGAGCGCGGCGAGGATACAGGTGGTAACGATGGCGGCCCTGGGATGGGCGGTTGCGGCTTTCTGCGTGACGACGGCGTCCACAGGCGGATCCTTGTCTCGATGCGATCCCTTCATTGGATGCCCCGGCATGTATCCGGCCCGTGTGAGAGGTGTCGGCATGCGGTGATCCCGTGGCGGAGGAATCGGGGCCCGAGGTTTAAGCGTTTTCGGCAAGCTATCGTGGGTTCGCGTCCGTCCCGGTGCATGCTCGGGAACGATGATCGACGGGTGATCCGACCCCGAAGACTATTCAGGCGCGGTCTGTCGCCGCGCGGTACGCGTGCGGTCGTCGAGCGCCCCGAGGCGCAGGTCTCGCCAAGCCGGCGGGACGTCGCGCTGTGTTAGCGTCCGTCTGTTTACTTCCACGGAAACCGTTCGAACGTGCCCCCCATGCCTACCCCATCCGACGACCACGATCCTGCCCTGACGACCCGTGAGGCGGCCGAGCTGCTTGGCATCTCCGTTAGCACGGCGCAGAAATGGATCGAGGGCGGCGCGGTGGAATCGTGGAAGACGCCGGGTGGGCATCGGCGGATGCGGCGAACCGCCGTGTTGCGCCTGCTCGAGGAACGCACGGCGTTGGCACGCCCGGCGGCGGCCGTCGCGGAAGAGTTGCTCCCGCTCCAGGACCCCGCGTACCCGGTGCCGGCGGACGAAACACCGAGGTTGCGTGCCGTGGGCCGGACCGGCCTGCTGGATACCGAGCCCGATCCGGCGTTCGATCGCGTCACCCGTCTCGCCGCGATCATGGCTGGCACCTCGGCGTCCGTCGTGGCGATCCTGACCGCGCGCCGGCAGTGGTACAAATCGCGCCATGGCGTCGAGGCGACCGAAACGCCGCGCGATCTCGCGTTCTGCAACCACGTCCTGCTCGCCGACGACATGGTCATGGTCGAGGATGCACGCGGCGACGCCCGGTTCCGCGACAACCCGCTGGTGCGGGGCGAGCCCCACATCCGTTTCTACGCGGGGTGTCCCCTCCACTCCCCCGATGGGTTCGTCATCGGCACGCTGTGCGTGTTCGACACGGCGCCCCGGCGGCTCGACGCGATCCAGCAGGAGTGCCTGCGCGCGCTCGCGGAGATCGGCGAAGATGCCATTCGTCTGCACATGGCGGAGCGCGGCCGGCGCTGAAGGCTACGTGGCGGCTGGCGCCCACGGGTCGTAGCTGCCGAAGTACCAGAGGTAGCCCTCCGGATCGCGGGCCGAGTAGCCCGCGCCGCCGTAATCCTTTTCTTCGTAGTCGTCGACGATCTCGGCGCCGGCCGCCTTCGCGGCGTCGTAGTGCGCGCGGACGTCGGCCACGGTGACACAGGCGCACTGCGTTTGGCGGCCACCGACATCGCCGGGCTGGACCATGTGACGGCTGAAGGGGGTGTCGTCGCGAACGGAGCCGAGCATGATCATGCCGTCGCCGTAGGTCAGCTGCGCATGGTCGATCAGGCCGGGGTGCGCGCTGCTCTCGTAGACGGCCTGGCGCTGGAAACCGAACGCCTTGCACAGGAAATCGATGGCGGAGGGGGCGTCGGCATAGCGCAGACAGGGAATGACGGTGCTGCTCATGAGGGTCTCCTTGGCCGTGTGCCGACGGTAACCCGGCCCGTGCCGGGGAACCATTGCCCCGTCAGCCAATCCGAAAGCAGGCTCAGGCGAGCTCCGCCACGGCGCGGCGCACGGTGTCGATGCCGCCGGCCTGCTGGTTCGTGGCCTGCGCCACGTCGGAGACGCGCTCCAACAGCGTGCCCACCGACGTGAGGATGTCGCGCATGGCGACACCGGCTTCGCCGCTGCGCTCGCTCCCTTCGCGCACGCGGTCGAGCGTGCCCTCGATCAGGGCGCGAATCTCGCGGGCGGACTCGGCGCTCCGCTGGGACAGGACGCGGACCTCCTGCGCGACGACCGCGAACCCCTTGCCGTGCGAGCCGGAACGCGCGGCTTCGATCGCCGCGTTGAGCGCCAGGATGTTCGTCTGGAACGCGATGGAGTCGATCAGCGACACGATCTCGGCGATGTCGCGCGCGCCGTCCTGAATGGCGGACATGGTGGAGATGACCGCCTCGACCATCGCGCCGCCATCCGCCGCCGAGCGGCTCGCCTCGTTCGCCAGCGCGTTGGTGGCACGCGCCTGCGCGGCGATCGCCGGCACCGTGTCGGCAAGCTCCGCGAGCGACGCGTGGAGCGTGCGTGTCGCGCGCGTCTGCGCCGTCACGTCTGTGGCGTACTTGACGACCTTGAAGGGGCGTCCCGCCATGTCGAGAATCGGGTTGTAGCTTCCCTGGATCCACACTTCGCGGCCCCGGCGGTCGACGCGGCGGTAGAGGCCGGCGTCGTACTCGCCGCGGCCGAGCTTCTCCCAGAAGGCGAGGTACGCCGTGCTCGTGCGATCGGCGCCGTCGACGAACATGCGGTGGTGCTGCCCGACGACCTCGTCGCGTGCGTAGCCCATGGTGGCCAGGAAGTTGTCGTTCGCGTCCAGGATGATGCCGTCCAGCGAGAAGCTGATGACGGCCTGTGCCTTGTCGATCGCGGCAAGCCTCCCTTCCATGTCCGCGGCGCGCAGACGCTGCTCCGTCACGTCGGTCGCGAACTTCACGACACGCATGGGGCGACCCGCACGATCGAGCACGGGGTTGTAGCTCGCCTGGATCCAGACTTCCCTGCCATCGGCGCCCAGGCGACGGTAGAGACCGACATCCGGCTCGCCGGCCGCCAGCCGTTGCCAGAAGGCCGCATATTCGGGCGCCTCGACCTCCTCCGGTGCGACGAACATGCGATGGTGCCGGCCGACGATCTCCGCGCGCTCGTAGCCCACCGCGGCGAGGAAGTTGTCGTTCACATCGAGGATGGTCCCGTCGAGCGCGAACTCGATCGCGGCCTGCGTCCGGTTGAGGGCGTCCATCTTCCCGCGCATGCCGGCCGACCGGCCAAGGAGCGCGCGGAGTCGCGCGATGAGATCGAGGGCCATGTGTCGTGCTCCGCGGGTATGGCTGGAGCTCGCTTATCGTCCCCGGCAGCAACGAACTTGATGTCGCGGCAGCGTCTTTGCCGAATTGGCGCACCGTCTTAGCGACGACTTACACCTGGCGTCGATTCGGCCTAGTCGGCCTGTCCGATCACCAGCGGTCTCGCGTCGGTGCGGCCCTGATCGTCGACGACGCGAACCAGGAATCGCCCGGTGCGTTCGGGCGCCCACATCAGCCCCTGCCCGTTGGGGACGCTGCCCAGATAGGTGTCGTCGACGAACCAGTAGATGCGGTGGGCGGCGGCGTCCACCGTCGCGGTGAACGCGATGCGCTCGCTGCCGAGGCGGGATGCGCGGATCTGGTAGCTGCTGCCACGCGTGGGCGAGGTGATCTTCGGCGGCTCGCCGGCGAGCTGACCACCGCCCTGGCAGTCGGGAAGCGGGGGCGGCGTGCGCCGCGGCATGCCGGCCTGCGCGAACAACCGTGCCAGGTCGGACGGCCAGTACTCGTAGACCTCGGTGCGCGTGTGATTCGGATCGTACGGTGGGCACGCGGGCTTGCCGGTCGTCGTGTCGACCACCACGGGACGGTGCACGTTGCTGACCCGGATGGGCGACTTGCCGGGAATGAACCACGTGCTGCCGAGCTGCGGACACCAGGCGTTGGGTAAGTCGCCACTGGCGAGGCAGATGGGCACGCGACGCAGGTTGGGCGGATTGCGACGGATCGGCTCCGCCAGCCCGGGCCGTTCCGCCCGCAGGGCGTCGGCGATACGGAAGAACAAGGGTGCCGCGGCGTCGACGCCAACGAAGGCCGGGTTGCCCGCACCGTCGAAGTTGCCGATCCACACGACGAGGACGTAGGGCCCGAAGCTGCCCGCCGTCCACGCGTCGCGGAAGCTCCAGGAGGTTCCCGTCTTCCAGTACACGGGGACCCGCGATGGCTGCGCCGCGACGACATCGTCGGGCCGCGGATTCTGGCGCAGCATGTCCATCACCATGAAGCTCGCCTCCTCGCTAAGGACGCGAGTGGCGCCCGCCTTCGGCGTCGAGGCGAGAAGACGCAGCGGGCGGAGTTCGCCCCGATTCGCCAGCATGGCGTAGAGGCCGGCCAGCTCCTGCATCGTGACTTCGCCGCCGCCGAGCACCAGGGCGAGCCCGTAATGCTGCTCGCTCGCCATGCGCGAGATGCCGGCGTCGCGAAGGAAATCGTAGAGCGATGGATGAGCCAGCCGCGCGGCGACCTGTACGGCGGGGATGTTGCGACTACGGACGAGCGCCTGCGTCGCCGTGACGGGGCCGAGGAAATGGCCGTCGAAGTTCTCCGGCGTATACGGACCGAACGCGCTCGGCACGTCGCGTAGCACCGTCTCGGGATGGAGGATGCCCTGATCGAACCCCAACGCGTAGATGAAGGGTTTCAGCGTCGAGCCGGGCGAGCGTTTCGCCAGCGTGCCATTCACCTGGCCCTGGATCGCCGCGTCGAAGTAATCCGCGGAACCCACCATGGCCTTCACGCCCATGTCGCGCGTGTCCACGAGGATCGCCGCCGCGTTGCGGATACCGCGATCGCCCGCGCGTTCGACGTACTGCCGAACCTGTCGTTCGAGGCTGCGCTGGAGCCCGAGGTCCAGCGTCGTGACGACGCGCATGTCGTCGTCGCCGTCGAGGCGGCGCGCGGCAAGCACCTGCTCGACGAAGTGCGGCGCTTCGAACGGCAGGCGCGAGAGCGGACGAAGCCTCAACGGCAGGTCGAACAGCGGTGCCGCTGAGGCGTCCTCGGGATGCCGCGACATCCAGCGCACGAACAGCCGGTCGCGCGCGGCCTTCAGCGCCCTGTCGATGACGGCGTTGCCGTTCGCGTCGCCGGGCAGGCCGCGCGCCGGCTCCTGGGGAATCACCGCGAGGGTCAGCGCCTCCGGCAGGCTGAGCCGCGCCGGCGCCTTGCCGAAGTACGCGAGGCTCGCCGCGCCGACACCCTCGACGTTACGACCATAGGGCGCGGCGTTGAGGTAGGCCTCGAGGATGTCGTGCTTCGAATAGCGCAGTTCGAGCCCGATCGCACGCAGCGCCTGCGTGAACTTGCCTGCGGGGCTCCGCGTGTCGAGTCGCCACATCAGCCGTGCGAGCTGCATCGTGATGGTGGAACCGCCCTGCGGCGATGCGCGCCGAACGTACGTCATCCACGCGCCGCGCGCGATGCCCCATGCGCTGACGCCCGGATGCCAGCGGAACCATCGATCCTCGTGCAGCAGCACGGCGTCGACCATCGCCGGCGAGATGTCCTCCAGCGGCACCCACAGCCGGTAACGCTGGTCGCTCGCGAGGGTGAGGCGCAGCAGGTGCCCGTTCGCGTCGTAGACCGCCGTCGAGGACGGAAACGACGCGCGCAGCGGCTCGTGTGGCCACAGGCGAAAGGCGAGCGGCACGGCGGCGAAGAGCAACAACGCCACGAGGGCGTTGTGCCATTTGACGCGACGGAGGCGCGAGAGGAGCTTCATGAGTCTGGCGATGAACGGTGCCCGGGGGCGTGGGCGGCCCGCCCCTCGCTACGGCTTCCTCTCCACCGCGATCGTGCCGCCGCCCGGGGCCCGCGCCTGCACGCCGCGGTCGTAGAGCGATTCGGCGAAAACCGGCGGAACGACGAAGCGACCCGCATTGGTGGCCTTGATGCGATAGACGAACTCCTGGACGTCGCGGCTCGCATAGCCATAGACCACCACGCGATCCTCGCGCACGTCGGCATACTCCGGAGTCCACGTGGACTCGGGCGTGCCGATGGGCGAACGCCAGGCCGGTGTCTCGTCGCCCTCGCCCTCCGCACCCTCGTCCCCGGACGCTTCGCTGCCATCTTCCGCGGCGCCCGCCTGCGGCTGCGCCGGTGGACTCGTATCGAGCACGGGTTCGAAGCCGCCCGGCAGCAGATCGACGATGGCGACATCGGGGATACCTCCGTCGCGCGTCGAGCGGATGCGGAGATGGACGTCGATCTCGTCGCCCGTGTTCACCGTGTCGATCGCCTTGCCTTTCGCGTCCGTGTAGCTGCGCGTGATCTCGATGCCATCCTTGCGCGTCTCCGTCGAGGGCTTGCGATCGAAGCCCGTCTGGGAGACGGCATACCAGGCCTGAGCGTCGGCATCGTCGACCATCCGCAGACGCTGCGTGCCGGCGGTCCAGCGGCCATCGACGATGGCTCCCTTCGGCGTGCCGATCGGCGTGACCTTGCCGTCCGCCGCCACCGCGCCGATCGAGAGTTTCGCGACGTCGCCGCCGGCTTCCTTCGCCCAGGCATCGAGCGCGAGGATGATCATGCCGGAGGACAACGTGTTGTACCGACCCTTGCCGAGCGGACGCACGAGGTTCTCGATCGTCTCCGGCGGCAGCGCCTTCGCCTGCTCGCTGAAGTGCTTCGAGAGCAGGTAGAGGACCGTGGCGTCGCGAATCGGCGCGTCGTAGTAAGACTCGTAAGCGTAAGGCTCGTCGGCCGGCTTGCGGCCGAGTAGCTTGCGTGGGCCCGACATCAGGTCTGCGGCAAGCCTGTCCTGATGCAGCAACTGGTACGACGCCGCCAGCCAGGCCGCCGCGAGATCGTCCTTCCATACCTTCGCATGGACTTCCTGCAGGCGGCGTTGCACGGACGCCAGGTCGTTGGTGGTGACATTGCCCTGCCGCGTCAGCAGGTAGATCGCGTAGGCGCGCTGTCGCATCGCCGGCAGCGAGTCGTCGGTGTCGTCGGCGGCGATCTGGCGAAGAGCGTTATCCGCCGAGGCGAGCAGGTCGTGCGGCACCGCCACTCCCCGGTCGCCGGCTTCCACCAGGTAATGCACCGCGTAGTCGGTGGCGAAGGCGTGGGTATCCGGCGTAGCCGTCCACAGGCCGAAGCCACCCTGCCCGTTCTGGCGCGCGCGCAGCGTGTCGAAGAGCGCGGCGACGGGGTCCGCGGGGGGCGTGTCGCCGTCGGACATGCGCGCCGGTTTCACGTCGCCGAACTCCGGCCGCTGCCCCAGCACGAGTGCGGGCATCGCGGCGCTGATGACCTGCTCCGTGCAGTAATGCGGGAAGTCGACGAGGTAGGCGGCGAGCCCGCGTGCGAGCACGAGCGGCACGGTGGAGAACGCGGCGTCACGCCGTGCGTACTCGTCATGCATGTCGCGCAATCCCGTGACATCCGCGCGTCCGTGGGCGTCGACGCGACCGAAGGCCAGGTCGGTGCGCATCGGCGACGCCGGCCGCACCGAGAGGTCGACACCCTGCTTCGCCGACTTGCCGCCGTATCCCGCGGTGAACGTCAGGTTGCCCGAGCCGAGGCGATCGGTGGCGCGCACGCGGAAGATCGCGACGCCTTCGCGCATCTCGCCTAAGCCGAGCGTCGCCGACGCGTTGCCGACGATCTGCAGCTGTGGGCCCACCTTCAGGTTCACGGCGACCGGTACCTCCTTCCGGCCAAGACCGGTGAGATTGTTGGCGACGCCGACGCTGATCTCGGCCTCGTCGCCAGGCGCGAGGGTGGTGGGCACGTTCGGCGAGAGCACGAAATCGCCGCGCACGGTGGTCGCGCCCTCGAACGTACCGATGCGTTCGGGGGACACGCTGATCGCCATGACGCGCAGCTTGCCGTTGAAGTAGTCGGGCACCTTATAGGTCAGGTCGCGCGATCCGTCGACATCGACGATGCCCGACCAGTAAGCCACCGGCTTGTCGCGCTTACGGCGGAAAGGATTGAGCTGCCGCCCGATCGCGCCGTCCGCGTCGCCGCCCGGCGCCGCCATCGCCATCAGCTTCTGGAAGTCGGGGATGATGAGATCGAGGATCTGCGAGGTCGAGACCTCGAGCATGCGCTTGCGGAAGAAGTACTGCAGCGGATCGCCGAGCTTGTAGCGCGCGACCTGCAGGATGCCCTCGTCGACCGCGAACACCACGGCGCGCGTCGGCACCGGAGAGGTGACGTGGAAGGTGACGGTGTCCCCGGGCTTCACCAGCGACGGCGAATCCACCGCGATCGCGTCGCGCCGGGCATCCATGTTGACCGAGAACGGCACGACGCCGAAGGACAGCGGGCTCATGAAGATCTCGTCGGACGACGGATCGCGCACGTACTGCACGTTGATGTACCCGTTGCCCTCGAAGTCGGCCGGCACCGCGATGTGCTGCACGGAACTCGTCGAGTCGGCGTGGAACCACGCGTGCGCGTACACGCGATCCCGTTCGATCGTGATCAGGCCGCTGCCCGCGTAGGGTGCGCGAATCGCGATATCGACGGTTTCGCCCTGCGCGTAGTCCTTCTTCGAAGGCGTGAGCTGGAGCTCGGCGTTGCGTTCGAGCGAACGCGACACGTTGCCCTCGCCCGCCACCGACCACGCGACGCGATTCACTTCCTTGCCATCGGCGTTCTTCACCACCAGCGCGAAGTTGCCCGGCTTGTCGGTCGGCAGCGCCACGTCGACGCCGGCCGCGGGAATCGACAGCGGCGTCTCGGAGATCGTGGTTTCGCGCGCCTTCGACTCGTACTTGAATACGCCGGAATCCTGCTTCGTCAGCACGGACACGTAGCGCGTCTCGACGATCGCCTGTTTCAGACCGGCGAGCGCCATCCGCTTCGCCGATGGATCGATGGCGACGAGGTTCACGCTGCGCTTCGCGTCGCGGCTGACGTAATCGAGGTTGTCGATCGACTTGTAGCCGACGAGCCAGTCGTTGGACGACACCATGCCCTGCGTCGACGCCGCGACGCTGCGACCGCCTTCGGCCTCGTACGCCTTGGCGAGGAAGTAGAGCTGGTACGTCGCATCCGCGTAGCGCGAAAGATCCAGCGCGAACTCGGCGTGACCCTTGTCGTCGGTCTTCGCGTCCGCGAGCTTCTCCTCGAAGCCTTCCTTCGCGCGGCGGATGTCGTAGAAGTGGTAATCCTTGTAGCTGGGGAACGAGGGGAAGGCAGGGCGCAGTGTAAGGGAGCCTTCCACCCGGCGATCGGCCGCCGGCGTGCCGAAAAGGTTCTGCACGTCGACCATGGCCTTGAGCTGCGCTGGCTTCACCCACCCTTCCGGCACGGCGGAGGAAAGCTTCGCCGATACCTTCATGCGATCCGGCTGGAACTCCTTCACCTGCACCGTCGTGCTGCCGATCTGCGAGTACGGTTTGCCGTCCTTGGCGATGTACAGGTTCACGGTCCAGTTGCCCGTCGGCGAAGTCTCCGACGTGGTGTGCTCGAGCTCGGCGAATCCGGCGCCGTCCATCGAAACGGTCTGCTGGCGCACCGTGGTGCCGCGGGGGTCGACGATCTCCGCGATGAGCGGCATGCCGGCGACGCTTCGCGTCCAGCTGTTCGCGCGGACGATCATGCCGATGTGGAACAGATCGCCCGGCCGGTAGATGCCTCGATCGGAGAACAGGTAGCCGGACAACTGGCCCTGGCTGTGCGCGTTGGGCTCACCGCCGATGTCGAAGCGCGAGAAGTCGAGCGAGCGATCGTACGAGCTCACGGGCAGGAACGAGAGGTCCTCGCCCTGGCGTACCACATACATCGCAGGAGCCTTCTCCTGTGTGAAGCCCTTGAGGTTGGCGAAATGCGCGCGGCCGTCGCCGCCGGTCGTCTGCGTGAGGAGCGTGCTGCCGTTCTTCGCGATCACGGCGACGGAGGCGCCGGCGACCGGCGAACCGCTCCGGATCGACTGCACGAAGATGTCCTGGCTGCCGTCGAGCGACTTCTTCGCGATGACGCCGAGGTCGGTGATGACGACCAGACGCTCGTCGCGGGGCCAGTCGTAGGGCGTGAAGTCGATATCGTCGTCGCTGCGGGCGGCCTCGGCCGCCGCGGCATCCGGATCGGCGCCAGCCTCTCGCGCGGCCGCTTCGCGGGCGGCCTTTTCCTTTCGCTCGCGCGCTTCGCGCTCGGCCTTCGGGTCGTAGCCCGACAGCTTCAGGAGGAACACGCCGCGCTTGCCGGCGGCGAGGTACTGGCCCAGGTCGAAACCTTCGTAATGCGCCTTGCCCGGCCCTTCGTCGGGGAACGCGACCTTCTTCACGAAGCGGTCGACGATGTGGTCGGGCGTGAAGCCGTACATCTCGGGTTTCGCATAGCTGCCCGAGTTGAGCGATACCAGGTGCTGCAACTGGTCCGGCAGCACGCGGCCGACCTCGATGCGCATGCCCGGCAGGTTGCGCGACACCACCGAGATGTGACGGTCGCCACTGAGCGAGAGCAACGATCCGTCGGCCATGAAGCGCAGGAGGCGCGGGTAATCGGGCACGGTGAGCAGGTCGCTCCGCGGCCGCGGCATGACGTAACCGCCGAAGGACGTCATCCCTTTGTCGACGCGCACGTAGATCCGCTGCCCCGGCTGCGCGTGGTAGCGGAAACTCTGGGTTTCCGACCAGTCGTTCTCCGTCGGCACGACCTCCGGCTTGAGCGCGGTGAAGCCGCGCAGGTCGGCCTCGCCGATCGACGACATGGCGTAGTGCTTGTCGTCGTCGAGCGGGAGGGCCCAGACGTGGAGCTTCTTCGCCAGCTCGGCATCGCTCACCGGGCCGCCGAACTGCATCACGACCACCTGCTCGGGTTCGAACCGCTCGTTGTCGACCAGCGTCGCCGAGACGTCGTCGATCTTCAGGCTGTACAGGCCGGGCACGCGCACGGCGGTCTCGAGCGCTTTTTCGGTACCTTCGCCACCGCGGCTGCTGACCACGCCTTCTTCGAGCTTCAGCGCCACGGAACCGTCGTCACGGGGAAGCTGCAGGGGCTGCGAGTGGACGAACGCGTTGAGGCGGTGTTCGTCGTAGGTCACGGTGTACTTGAGCGCGTCGCCCCGCTTTTCGTTGCCGTTGCGCAGTTCGAGGCCGATCCGCTTCTCGAGCTGCGCCGCGTCCACCGGGTAATTGAAGCCGAGGTGGACGATCGTCTTCTTGCGCGTCGGATCCTGCGGGTCCTGGTAGAACTCGCCCTTGACCACCCTCGCCGTGAACGGCGCCGTGTCGAACGTGAAGTGATCGTCCGCGAGCAGCGCCTGTGGCGCGAACACCTTCGCCTTGTCGAAGCGCACGTCGATCTTGCGCCCGACCGGCCAGTCCGACGCCGGCGCGAAGCGCAGCACGCGGTCGTTGTCCCAGGTCCACTGGCCCTGGAGCTTCGGCTCCATCGCGATGCCGTCGGTGACCGGCTTGCCGAGCGCCTCGAGACGCGCGGCGGACGCGGAGAACGTGACCACCAGCGGGTGGATGTCCGCGGGGACGCGTTCGTAGTCGGTCACCGCCGGCGCCGGGGCCTCGAACGTGATGCGGTCGGGCTCCACCGGCCGGGGGCGGTTCTGCCACCAGTGCCAGCCGAACCAGCCGGCGGCGGCCAGCGCCAGCACCGCCGCGATACTGCCGGCGAACTTCAGCGGATGCGTCCGGGCGACGCGGCCCGTCGCCGGCACCCAGGCGGGCGCGGACCAGGCCATGTTGCCGAAGACCGGCCGGAGCACCCAGCCGAGGAAACGGAACAGTGCCTGCACGAGGCGGAGGGGGAGAAGGGCGAGGAAACGAAGCAGATCCATGTGTTCCGGTCCGAAGCGTGAGTGACGGCGCCGCCGCCGTGCCGCGGATACGTCGCGGCCAACCCGCCGCGCATGCGCGGCGAGCCAGCCAGTCGATTCGTATCCCCAGAGTCATCCTGCGCGTGGCATCGGCCGCCACGACGACCGGATTCTGGCACATCGGAGGCAGCCCCATCGATCGTCCGTCCCCTGGGAATGCAATGGAAGAATTCTGAAAATCGTGTCGGATTATTCGCAGCGTGACCTGGCTCACGACGGGTGCGTAACGTCATGTAACGCGCTGATTTATTCGTTTATTGTGGCGTCACGATGAGAAACGACGCGACCAGTTCCCTCGACGACCTCGCCGCGTGGCGCGACATGGCGTGCGCCCAGCGGCTGGTCATCGACGATCTCAACCACCGTATGAAGAACATGCTGACGGTGGTGCAGGCGATCGCCATGCAGAGCTTCCGTGACGACCGCCCGCTCGATTGCTCCATGGCGGCGTTCGGGACACGACTGCGAGCCCTCGCTCGCGCGAACGACCTGCTCCTCGCGCCCGCATCGTCCCTCAGGGCACTGGACGAGGTCGTCGCCGATGCCGTCGCCCCGCACGATCCGGGCCACTCACGCGTCACCTTCTCGGGACCGCCGCTGGCCGTGGACCCCGGGACGGCCGTCTCCGTGACCATGGCCGTCCACGAGCTGCTCACCAACGCGACGAAGTACGGCGCCCTCTCGACGGCGGAGGGCACGGTGGAGCTCACCTGGTCGTTCGATCCCGCTCGCGAGCGCGGCGAGGCCCGCCTGGAATGGAAGGAGCGCGGAGGTCCGGCAGTCGTTCGCCCCGCACGGCGCGGCTTCGGCACGTGCTTCATCGAGAAGGTGTCGGGCCGGGCCTCCGGCGAGCCCGCGGTGCGCTTCGAGGCCGACGGCGTCAGGGCCGTTTTCGACGCGCCCGCCGTCCGCGCCTGACCCATCGCCACCGCCGGGCGACGAGCGTTGAAGAAATGTCGGTCGCCCTTGTCGATTCGGGCGCGTCACAATCGACGTCCCCATGTACGCCGGGAATCGTCCCGGCGCCAGACCGGGAGACTACCGATGCGATTCATGGTGATGGTCCGCGCGACGAGCGCGTCCGAGGCGGGCGAGATGCCGAGCGAGGCCTTGCTGACGGCCATGGGCAATTTCAACGAGGAGCTCGTCCGCGCGGGAGTGCTCCTCGCTGGCGAAGGCCTGCACCCCAGCCGGGAAGGCGCCCGCATCCGCTACGCCGGCGACCGCCGTGACGTCCTCGACGGCCCGTTCGCCGAGACGCGCGAGCTCATCGCCGGCTTCTGGCTCATCCAGGTACGTTCGCTCGACGAAGCCATCGAATGGATGAAGCGCGCACCCAACCCGTTCGAGCACGGCGAATCCGAGATCGAAATCCGCCGGGTCTTCGAAGCCGAGGACTTCGGTCCCGAATTCACCGCCGAGGCGCGTGCGCAGGAAGATCGCCTGCGCGCCGAACTGGCATCCAAAGCCTGATCCACCGACACAAGGAGTCCGTCATGACCGTTCAGCCTTATCTGTTCTTCCCCGGTACGTGCGAAGAGGCATTCGATTTCTATGCCAGGGCGCTCGGCGGCAAGATCGTCGAGAAGCACCACTACAGCGAGATGCCCGAGCCCGATGGGGCGCAGGCCGAAAACCATGGAGGACCGTCGGCCGACGCCATGCGCGTGGCGCGGGACAGGAATTACGTCATGCACGCCAGTCTCTCGGTCGACGGGCACCTGATCATGGGCTCCGACGCCGTGCGCGAGGCCCATGAACCGCCGCTCAGGTTCGAAGGCTTCAAGATCACCCTCGGCTTCGACGACGTCGAGGACGCACGCAGGGCCTTCGACGCGCTCTCGCCCGGCGGCACGATCGAGATGCCGTTCGGACCGACATTCTGGTCCACCGGCTTCGGTATGTTCACCGACCGCTTCGACATCCCCTGGATGATCAACGGCCCCGATCCGAAGCCGGAAGCCTGAGGCGCCCATGCGATTCCTGATCCTGCGCAAGGCGGACGACGAGACCGAGGCGGGTACGCGGCCCACCCGCGAGCTGATCGAAGCGATGGGCGACTACGTCGACACCCTCGCGGCGGAAGGCCGTTTCCTGGCCGGCGAAGGGCTGAAGCCCAGTGGCGAGGGCGTGCGCGTGACGTTCGGCCCGGGCCGCGAACCGATCGTCGTCGACGGGCCGTTCGCCGAGACGCGCGAGCTGATCGCGGGCTTCAGCATCATCGACGCCGCGTCCATCGACGAAGCCGTCGAATGGGTGAAAGGCTGGCCGGTCGAGGACGCCGGAGGCGACGCACGGATCGATATCCGTCCGATCGGCTGCCCCGGTGGCCTCTCGGGTTTCGGCGACCCGAGCGAAGGGGAGTCGTCACGCCCGCGCTTCATGGTGATGCTCAAGGCCAACGAGCGTAGCGAGACGGACTTCGACCCGGGCCCGGAGATCCTCGGGCGCATGGCCGAGGCGAACCGCGCGGGCCAGGACGCCGGCCACCTGATCGCGGGACAGGGCCTGTCGTCGAGTCGGCACGCGAAGCGCGTCGCCTTCAGCGGCGGCAAGGCGACCGTGCTCGACGGTCCGTTCGCCGAGATCAAGGAGATGGTCGCCGGCTTCTGGGTACTCCGCGTCGACACCCTCGACGATGTGCTCGCGTGGATCGCGACCTATCCGTTCCCCGATGGCGACGACGCTCGGCTCGAGATCCGCGAGCTGTACCGGATGGAAGAACTGATGCCCGCCGCACCCTGATTGCGGCAACGCGGCTTGCCACGCATGACGGCCGATGCTGTCATGCGTGGCCATGACGACGCACGACACCCATCGCGCCATCGACGCGATCTGGAAGATCGAGTCGCCGCGGATCATCGCGACCATCGCGCGGATGGTGCGCGACGTCGGCCTGGCGGAGGAACTCGCCCAGGATGCCCTCGTCGCCGCGCTGGAACAGTGGCCGGATCAGGGCGTGCCGAGGAACCCCGGCGCCTGGCTGACGCAAACGGCGAAGCGGCGCGCCGTCGACCGCATCCGGCGCGAACGGATGGCGGGCCGCAAGCTGGAAGCGCTCGGCCAGGACATGGAAGGCCTCCTCGAGTCGGAGGACGAGCGACTGATCGACCGGCTCGACGACGACATCGGCGACGACATGCTGCGACTGATCTTCACCGCGTGCCATCCGGTGCTGTCGGTCGAAGCGCAGGTGGCGCTGACGCTGCGCCTGCTCGGCGGCCTCTCGACCGACGAGATCGCGCGCGCCTTCCTGCTGCCGGAGCCCACGATCGCGCAGCGCATCGTGCGCGCGAAGCGCAGCCTCGCCCCCCCCGGCATCGCCTACGAGGTGCCGCGCGGCGCGCAACTCGGCGAACGGCTCGCGGCCGTGCTGCGTGTCCTCTACCTCATCTTCAACGAAGGCTACGCGGCGACGGCGGGTGGCGACTGGATGCGCCCGGCCCTGTGCGAGGAGGCGCAGCGCCTCGGCCGCGTCCTGGCCGAACTCGTCCCCGACGAGCCCGAGGTGCATGGCCTCGTCGCGCTGATGGAGTTGCAGGCGTCGCGCATGGGCGCCCGCGTGGATGCGCATGGCGAGCCGATCCTGTTGCTGGAGCAGGACCGCCGTCGCTGGGACCGGCTGCTCATCGGCCGCGGCGAGAAGGCTCTCGCGCGCGCCACGCGGCTGGGCGGCGAGCGCGGCCCCTACGCCCTGCAAGCCGCGATCGCGGCGTGCCATGCCCGCGCCACGAGGGCCGAGGACACGGACTGGTCGCGTATCGCGAACCTCTACGCCGAACTCGTCGTCGTGCTGCCGTCGCCCGTCGTCGAACTCAACCGCGCCATGGCGGTGTCGATGGCCGAGGGTCCCGCGGCGGCGCTTCCGCTCGTGGAGGCCCTCGCCGACGAGCCGGCCCTGCGCGACTACCACCTCCTGCCGAGCGTCCTCGGCGACCTGTTCTTCCGCCTCGGCCGGCTCGACAAGGCGCGCGACGCGTTCCGCCGCGCCGCCGCCATGACCCGCAACGAGCGCGAACGTCGGCTGCTCGAGGCGCGCGTGGAAGCGTGCGGGCAACCACTGGAAGCGGAAAGACCGGCGTGATACCGTGCATCGCAAATGCAATGCACGGAGTGCGCCATGAAGACCGCCACCATCCCCTCCATCCGGGTCGAACCCTCGTTTCGCCAGCAGGCGGAAGACGTTCTGCAGGGTGACGAAACACTCTCGGCGTTCGTGGAAACGGCCATGGCGCAGGCGATAGAGCGACGTTCTCTCCAGAAAGCGTTCATCGCGCGCGGTCTGACCTCGCTCGCGGAATCGGAGCGCACCGGCAGCTTCCACGCCGCCGACGATGTACATAAGGAGGCTGCCGCGCGAATCGCGGCGCGGCGCAAAGGAAAGGAATGAGTTACGAGGTTCGCTACACGGACGACGCGCGCACCGATTTGCTCCGCTTTACCGAATTCCTCGCCGAGCGCGATCCCGACGCTGCCCGGCGCGCACTCGAAGCGCTCGTGCGGGCGGTCGGCTTTCTCGAGGAGTTTCCCTTCAGCTGCCGCAAGGCGGAGCCCGGCAACCCGTTCCTGCGCGAGCTCGTCGTTCCGTTCGGGGGCGCGGGCTACGTCGCGCTTTTCCATATCGACGAAGCCCATGTCACCATCGTCGCCCTTCGCCACCAACGCGAGGACGACTGGTTCGCCTGAGCGTCAGTGCGTGATGTCGATGTCGACGTTCGTGCCGTCGGGCACGTCCTGAAGCTGCTGCAGGATCGAGCCGGTCAGCTCGAAGTGTTCCTTCGCCGACACGGGATTCAGGTTCTCGACCGAGTACTCGCCTTCCGCGAACACCGGCAGGGTGACGTACGTGTAGCACTCGCCTTCCGCGCGCGTCTTGCCCGCCTCGATCAGCGCCTCGATCAGCGGCGGCAACAGCCAGTCCTCCGCGATGTCCTCGCGCAGCAGCTGGTTGAATCCCGGCACGCTTTCCGCGACGCGTTCGAGCTCCGCCGTTCCCGTGTTGAGCCAGTAGATGCCGCCCTCGTCCGCCTCGTAGAACATGTCGCCGAGCGCCGTGAAGAGCAGTGGCGTGAAGGCGTCGCCGATGCGCCAGCGCCACGATTCGGCGAGCGCGTCGATCGCTTCCTTGTCGGGCGTGCAGGTGAGGTCGTTCCAGGAAAGGGCCATGGGGGCGGCGTCGTCGCGAGGGGAAGCGCCAGTCTAACGCGCCTCGACCGCGCGGTTCACCGCCTGCACGAAGGCGGCGCGATCGCGTGCGTGGGCGTCGTCCGTGGCGACCGGCCACGCGGCGAGCTGCACGATCACCAGATGGCGGCGCGGATCGACGTGAAGCAGCTGGCCGAAGATGCCGATACCCTCGTAGCTGCCGTCGTCGTAGGTCCACCACTGGTAGCCGTAGCCTCGTCCCGGGCTGCCGATGGACGCCTGCGTGCGCGTGGCGGCATCGAGCCAGCCTGGCGCCAGCACCGGCTCGCCCGCGGCGACGCCGCCGTCGAGCAGGAACTGACCCAGCCGGGCGTAGTCCGCCAGCGTCGCGGACACGCCGGAGCCGCCGGCCTCCGTGCCGTCCACGTCGTCCTTGAGCCAGATCGCATCCTCGGCCATGCCGTAGGGAATCCAGATCTTCTCGGCGAGGTACGCCGCGAGCGACTTTCCGGTCGCGCGCGTCACGAGGATGCCGATCAGGTCCGTCTCGCCAGTCTTGTAAACCCAGCGGGCGCCGGCGGGAAATTCGCGCGGCAGCTTCGACATGTACGACACGAGCAGCGGCACGCCGGTCTTGCGCTCACCCTCGTACATCATCGCCACGTCGGAGTGTGGATCGGCGTAATCCTCGTTCCAGCGCACACCCGAGGTCATCGAAAGAAGCTGGCGGACCGTGACGTCGCGATAGGCTCCGGCGACGAGTTCCGGGATGTAGCGCGTCACCGGATCGTCGAGGCTCCCGATCGCACCGTCGCGCAGCGCCGCACCCACCAGCGTGGACGTGAACGACTTGGCCACCGAGAACGACGTCCAGCGGGTCGTCGCGTCCGCGCCGAGGCCGTAGCGCTCAAGGCGAACCTTGCCATCCTGTACCACCATGATGCCCGCGACGTGATGGTCGGCCATGTAGCCGTCCAGCGTCTGCCCATCGTCGAAACGCGGCGCCAGCGCGGCGCCTTTCGGCAGCGGATGGGCCTTGCCGTGGCGAACGACGTTGCTCGCGTACTGCGTCTCCATCGCGCGGAAGTTCGCCTCGCGCTGCGGCTGATTCCAGAACAGCACATCGGTGCGCCGCGCGTGCGGCGGCGCGCACGCGGCGAGCCACATCGCCACGAGCAACACGGCGAGCCGACACAGGAGATGCTTCATGCGGTCACCCTCACGCGCTGGCGCAGCTCGAAGGCGCCGAACGCCACGGAGGCGAGCACCAGCGGCCCGAAACCGTAGATCGCGCGGTAGGCGAGCAGCGCCGCCAGCACCTCCGCGCGCTGCTCCTGCGGGAACGCCGCCAGCGTCAGCGCCTCGAACGCGCCGATGCCTCCCGGCGTGTTGCTGATGATGCCCGCGAGGATGGCGCCGACATAGATGGGCGCGAAGTCGAGGAAACTGCCGGCGATCCCGGCGGGAAGCAGCAGGTACATGACCGTGATGGCCGCGACCATCTCGACGATGCCGATCACGATCTGCGCGGCGGCCGAGCGCGCCGACGGCACAGGCGTGGAGAATTTCCAGATCTTCAGTTCGTCGTGCTTGCCGGCGAGCCAGCGCAGCAGCACGGCGAACAGGACGACCAGCACGACGCCGGGCCAGCGTCCCCAGCCGAGGGCGATCGACGGTTCCAGCATAAGCGCGATGCAGGTGACGCTCGCGAAGCCGAGCGCCACCGCGAAGCCGACGAGGCCGACGATGCGCGCGACGTTGGCCGCGCTGACGCCCTGCGTCGCGAGCATGCGATAGCGCAACGCCGTGCCCGTGATCGCGTGGAAGCCAAGCGCGTTGCAGATGGCGTGGGTGGTGAAACCGGAGAAGATCTTCATCCGCATCGAGACCCTGCCGGGAACCACGGTCTCGACCGCGAAGACGTCGTAGGCGGTCAGGCAGGTCCAGCTGACGAGGGTGGCACCGATCGCTCCGGCGACGTGCCAGCGCGGAATGCGATCGATGGCCTCGCGCACGTCCGCCCAGGCCATGCGCGCGATGTAGCGGTGCAGCAGGAACACGGCGCCGCCGACGATCGCCGCCGTCAGCAGGTATTTCGCCACCCGAAGCACCGCCGCCTTCGCGTCCGCCTTGTCGTGCTTATCCGTCACCGCGCTATCCGAACTGGCGAGGCTATCCCCGCGAAAGACGCGATGATCCCACGAGAGGGGGGCGCCGGGGCTAGACTCGACCGGGGAAACTTCATTCGCGGTGACACGATGCTCCATTACGAGGGTTCGCTCTGGCTCACCGACGGCGCGCGTCGCTGGGGTGGCACCGACCGCATCGAACTGCTGGCCAGGATCGGCGAGACCGGTTCGATCACCGCGGCCGCCAAGGCCGTGGGCATGAGCTACAAGGGCGCGTGGGACGCCGTGGAAGCCATGAACAACCTGGCCGGCGAGGCACTGGTGCTCCGTGCCACCGGAGGCCGCGGCGGTGGCGGCGCCTCGCTCACCCCGAGGGCGCAGCGGCTCATCGCGTCGTTCCGCGGCATAGAAGCCGAACACCGTCGCTTCGTCGAACGCCTCGCCGCGCTCGGCGAAGACGCGACGAACGATCTCCACCTGCTGAGGCGATTCACGATGCGAACGAGTGCGAGGAACCAGCTGGCGGGCACGGTCCGGGATATCGCCGAAGGGGCGGTCAACGACACCGTGACCGTCGAACTCAACGGGGGCGCCACCGTGGTGGCCACGATCACGCGGGAGAGCACCGCCAGTCTCGGGCTTGCGCCCGGACGGCCGGTCGTCGCGCTCGTCAAGGCGAGCTGGGTGATCCTCGGCCTGCCCGACGAGCACCTGCGCGTCTCGGCGTCGAACCGGCTGGAAGGCGTGGTGCGGCAGGTACTGCCCGGCGCGGTGAACAGCGAGGTCACCATCGACCTGGCCAGCGGCGGCAGCATGACGGCGATCGTGACCCGGGAGGCGGCCGCGTCGCTCGAACTGGCCGAAGGCTCGGCCGTGGTGGCGATCTTCGACGCGTCGGCGGTCATCCTCGGCGTCACCGACTGAAACCGCCCATCCGAGGGTCAGTCGTGGCCGACCCGGCCGTCGCGGATCTCGATGGTGTGGCCGTCGAGGGCCTCGACGTCCGCCGGATCGTGCGTGATCACGAGCATGGGCAGGTCGAGGCGCGACTGCAGCGCCAGGAGCTCCGAACGCATGCGCCCGCGCAGCGCGGGATCGAGCGCCGCGAAGGGCTCGTCGAGCAGGAGCAGGCGCGGCGACGAAACCAGGGCGCGGGCGAGGGCGACCCGCTGGCGCTGACCGCCGGAGATGCGTGCCGGATAGCTGGCGGCCACGCCGCCGAGTTCCAGCGCTTCGATCCAGTGCCGCACGCGCTCGTCCTTCGTGTGCCGCGGCGCGTTGAGCCAGCCCCTGTGCAGGCCGAAAGCGACGTTCTGGGCGACGGTCAGGTGGGGAAACAGGGCGTAGTCCTGGAAAAGATAGGCCACGCCGCGTTCGCGCGCGGGCAGGTCGACCCCGGCCGCGTCGTCGAACAGCGTCCGCCCGTCGACGCGGACGTGCCCGGCGTCCGGCGTCAGCAGGCCCGCCATGGCGCGCAGCGTGAGGCTCTTGCCCGCGCCGGACGGGCCGAACAGGACGATGCGCCGCTGCGTCGAGGCGAAGGCGACGTCGAGCTCGAAGTGCCTGTCGTCGGCGCGCAGGAGCTTGCGGATGGCCACGTCCACAACGCTCATGGCCGCACCCGCCGCAGGTGTCCGGGCGCCAGCCAGCCCGCCAGCAGAAGGGCGGCGACGCAGGTGACCGATATCACGGCCACCATGACACCGGCCGTGCGGTCGTCGCCTGCCTGCACGGCCGCGTAGATCGCGACGGAGAGGGTCTGGGTGCGTCCCGGAAGGTTGCCGGCGATCATCAGCGTCGCGCCGAACTCGCCCAGCGCCCTCGCGAAGGCCAGCAGCGCGCCGGCGGTGATGCCTCGCGCGGCGAGCGGCAGGCAGACGCGGAAGAAGACCGAGGCCTCGCGCAGGCCGAGCACGCGCGCGGCGTCCTCCAGCTGCGGATCGACCGCCTCGAACGCCGCGCGCGCCGCCTTCTGCACGAGCGGGAACGCGACCAGCGTGGAGGCGGCCACGGCGCCCTGCCAGGTGAACACGAGTTCGATGCCGAGCCGGTCGAGCCACTCGCCGAACACGCCTCGGCGTCCGAACAGCACGAGCAGGTAGTAACCGAGCACGGTGGGCGGGAGCACCAGCGGCAGCGTCAGTACCGAATCGACCACCTCGCGCGCCGGCGAGCGCCAGCGCGCCAGTCCGAAGGCGACCGCCACGCCGAGCACGAGGTTGATGGCCGTCGCCCAGAGCGCGACCTTGAGCGTCAGCGCGAGCGGCACCCAGATCGCGTCCACGGCGTTCAGGGCGCCTGGAATCCGAACACAGCCAGGATCTTCCGGCCCTCGGCCGAGACCACGAAGTCCTCGAAGGCGGCGGCTTCCCGGGCGTGCTTCGACCCCGCCACCACCGCGATGGGATAGGTGACCGGCGTCGGTGTCGCGACGTCGGCGACCACGTCGACGCGATCGCGCATGAGATGCGCATCCGTCGCGAAGACGAACCCGGCCTCGACTTCGCCGCGCGCGACATAGTCGAGCGCCTGCCTGACGTTCTGCGCGAGCACGCCCTTGGCCGAGACGGACTCCCACAGGCCTTGCTGTTCGAGCGCGGCCTTCGTGTAGCGTCCCGCGGGCACGGAAGCCGGGTCGCCATAGGCGACGCGCCTCACCACCGACGCGCGAAGGCCTTCCGGCGAAGCGACCTTCGCGGGATCGCCTTCGGGCACGATGAGGACGAGGCCGTTGCGGGCGAAATCGCGACGCGTGGACACGTCAATGGCTTTCGCGGCCGCGGCCTGGTCCATCGCGGCCTGGTCGGCGGACGCGAAGACGTCGGCCGGCGCGCCGCTCGATATCTGGCGCAGCAGCACGTCCGACGCCGCGAAGTTGAGCACCACGTGGGTGCCCGGATGCTTCGCCTCGTACGCCTTGCCCACCGCCTGGAAGGCGTCGGTGAGGCTGGCGGCGGCGGACACGACGAGGTCGGCCGCCGCGGCGGAACCCGAGGCGGCGAGCAGGAGCAGCGCGACGAACGGGCGAAGCCGCATGGGTGCGATCCTTGGGACGTGACGACCGCAATATAGGAATCTACATAGCGGGCGGTCAATGCGCCCGACCGCGCGCTCCGCATTACCGGTCGATCCGGAAAGAATCGCCAAGCCTGTTAACGTGAGGGATGGCAGCGTGGCGCCTTACGAACAGGGAAGGGGCACATGAAACACGCGTTGGCGATCATCGGCGGACTGCTCGTGCTGGGCACGCTGGCGGTCCTGCTGTTCTTCTGGCTGGACCGGACGGAAACCACCACCGACGCGTACGTCACCGGACGCATCCATCCGGTGGCCCCGCGCGTGACCGGCACCGTCCAGGTACTGCGGGTGAACGACAACCAGCACGTGAAGGCGGGCGACGTCCTCCTGGAACTGGACACCCGCGACTTCGACGTGGCGGTCGAGCAGGCACGGGCGGAAATCGACCGGGCCAAGGGCCAGGTCGCCAGCGCGGAGGCCCAGATCGCCGAGGCGTCCGCCGCGATCGTGGCCGCCAACGCCTCGACGCGGAAGACGGCGCTCGACCTGCGCCGCGCCGACGAGCTCGTGCACGAGACGCCTCGCGGCATCTCCCAGCAGGAATTCGACGCGGCCCGCGCGGCCTCGGATTCCGCGGTCGCGAACCGGGCGAGCGCGGAGGCGCGGAAGGTCGCCGCCGTGGCGGCCCTCGAGTCGGCGCAGGCGCAGGTCGCCACCGCGGAGGCCGCCCTGCACGACGCCCTGCTCGCCTACGGGTACACGAAGGTCGTCGCGCCCGTCAGTGGCTACGTGGGACGCCGCAACGTCGAAGTCGGCGCGCGGGTGAACGCGGGACAGACGCTGCTCGCGATCGTCTCGGACGAGGTCTGGGTCGTCGCCAACTTCAAGGAGACGCAGCTGCATGGCATCCGCCGCGGGACCGAGGCGCACATGACGATCGACGCGATTCCCGACGTGCGCTTCCTTGGGCACGTCGACAGCTTCGCGCCGGCCTCCGGCTCGCAGTTCGCGCTGCTTCCGCCGGACAACGCGACCGGCAACTTCACGAAGGTGGTGCAGCGCGTCCCGGTGAAGATCCTCTTCTCGTCGGACGACCTGGGGCATTACCGGCCACGGCTCGTCCCCGGGCTGTCGACCATCGTCAAGATTCGCGAAGACGGCAAGGCGGAACCGTGAGCGCGAAGCACGTCATGCTCGCCGCGGCACTGGCCTGCCTCGCCGGCTGCGTGGTCGGTCCGGATTACCGGCGGCCCGACGCCCCCGCGCCGGCGGCATGGCACGACGCTCCCGCGGCGGCAGCACCGCTGCCGGACGCGTGGTGGACGCTTTTCGGCGACGAGGAGCTGTCCCGGCACGTGGAATCCACGCTCGCGGCGAACCAGGACCTGGCCGGAGCGCTCGCGCGTTACGACCAGAGCCGCGCGCTGCTGGGCGTGGCCCGCGCCGACGAATTCCCGAACGTGACGCTCGATCCCGCCTATGCCCGGGGACGCACGTCCGGCACGGTGGACAACCGCCTGCCCATGCTGGAGACGACGCTCTGGCGCGTGCCGGTCGACGCGGCCTATGAAGTCGACCTCTGGGGCCGCGTGCGTCGCAGCGTGGAAGCGGCGGGCGCCGAGGTCGAAGGCAATGCCGACACGATCGCCGCGCTGCGCCTGAGCCTCGCGGCATCCACGGCGTCGACCTATCTGTCCCTGCGCAGCACCGATCGCGACATCGACGTGCTGGTGCGCACGGTGGGCCTGCGCGAGGACGCGCTGCAGCTCGCCGACCGGCGCGCGAGGGCGGGCGTCGTCGGCGATCTCGACGTGCTCCGCGCACGAGCGGACCTGACGCAGACGCGCGCGGATCTCGCGGACGCCCGCCGGAGCCGCGACAACCTCGAACACGCGCTCGCCGTGCTCGAGGCACGCAACGCCCCGGAGTTCTCGGTGCCCGCGCGGCCATGGACGCCGGTCGTGCCCGACGTTCCGGCCGACCTCCCCTCCGCGCTGCTCGAGCGCCGCCCGGACGTCGCGGCGGACGAACGCGCCCTGGCCGCCGCGAGCGCGCGCATCGGCGTGGCGAAGGCGGCCTTCTTTCCGCAGCTCAGCCTCACGGCGTCCGCCGGCGTCGCGAGCAACCGCCTCGGCGACATCACGCGCAGCGACAGCCAGGCATGGTCGATCGGGCCCGCCGTGCGGCTGCCGATCTTCGAGGGCGGGCGCAACCGCGCGAACCTGCAGGGTGCCGAGGCCGCGTACCGCGGGGCCCTGGCGAAGTGGAAGCAGAGCGGCATCGTCGCGTTCCGCGAGGTGCAGGATTCCCTCGACGACACGCGTTGGCTGCGCGAGCGCGGCGAAGCCCTCGATGCGACCGTCGATGCGACCGTCGCGGCGGCGAAAGTGTCGCGATCGCGCTACGACCGCGGACTGGCCGGCTACTTCGAGGTCGTCGACTCCGAGCGACAGGCCCTCGTGACGCAGCGCGCCGCCATCCAGAACGACCGGCAGCGCCTGCTGGCCGCGGTATCGCTGATCAAGGCGCTCGGCGGCGGCTGGCGCGAAGGCGACGCCGTGCCGAGGCAGCCGGTCGCCACCGCGAACGGCGGCCCATGAACGCGACGGCGGCCACCGTGGCCGCGCCCGCTCCCGCCCCGACCGCGCCCCTGCCCTGGCTGGGCATCGTCGCCGTGCTCGTCGGCGCCATCGCCACCACGCTCACCTCGCGCCTCACGTCCATCGGCCTCGCCGACCTGCGCGGCGCGGTGGGCGCGGGCTTCGACGAAGGCGCATGGATCCCGACGGCGTTCTCGGCCGCGCAGATGATGATCGGGCCGATCTCGATCTTCCTTGGTCGCGCGTTCTCGCCACGCCGCGTGCTGCTCGCGGGTTGCGTCACCTACGGACTGGCGGAGTTCCTCATCCCCTTCTCGCCCGACCTGCACACGATGCTCCTGCTGCAGGTGTTCGCCGGGCTGGGCTCCGGAACGTTCATCCCCCTGACCGCCGCGTTCATCCTCACGTCGTTGCCGAAGACACTCTGGCCCTGGGGCCTCGCCGCTTACGCGATGAACATCATCCTCGGTCTCAACGTCGCCTCCACCCTCGAAGGATGGTACGTCGAACACGTCACCTGGAACTGGATCTTCTGGCAGAACACCGTGCTCGCGATGCCGCTGTTCGGCCTCTACTGGTTCGGCCTGCGGCGCATCCCTATCGATCGCGACTTCCTCCGCGCGGGCGATTTCCGCGGCATGGTCATCGGCGCGTCCGGCTTCACCCTGATCTTCATCGCGCTCGACCAGGGCGACCGTCTCGACTGGTTCTCGTCCACGCTCATCGTGACGCTGCTCGCGTCCGGAGTCATCGCCGTGGGCGCGTTCCTCCTGCACGAGGCGACGCTACCCACGCCGAGCATCGATTTCACGCTGCTCATCCGCCGCAACGTGATGGTTTGCATCGTCCTGGTCCTGATCACGCGCTTCCTCGTGACGTCGAGCAACACCCTCGTGGCGAACTACCTCATTTCCGTACGCGGATTGCGGCCCCTCGAGGTGGGCAGCGCCCTGCTGTGGGTGGCGTTACCCCAGCTCGTCATCGCGCCGACCGTCGCCTGGCTGCTCAATCGTATCGACGCGCGCTTCGCGATCGGCACCGGACTGACGATCGCGACCGCGGGGTTCCTGCTGGCCACCGGCATCACGTCGCAATGGTCGGAGGAGAGCTTCCGATGGGCCCTGCTATTGCAGGCGGTCGGCGAGACGCTAGAGCTGACCGCGGTCATCTATTTCTTCGGCCATCAT
Organism: Luteibacter sp. UNC138MFCol5.1; assembly: GCF_900110505.1. Taxonomy (GTDB): domain Bacteria; phylum Pseudomonadota; class Gammaproteobacteria; order Xanthomonadales; family Rhodanobacteraceae; genus Luteibacter. The sequence continues at coordinate 427,961 of NZ_FODZ01000001.1, read as the reverse complement.
GTCGGCCCCGCGGACGGGATCACGTTCGGCGCCATCATCCAGACCGCTCGACTGTTCGGAGGCGAACTCGGCACCTCGGTGCTCGTCCTCTTCACGCGCAAGGCGGAGCAACTGCATTCCAACCTCATCGGCCAGCACGTGGCCGCCGGCGATCCGGCCACGATGGAGCGTATCGCCGCCTATGTGCAGGTCGTGGGCGCGTCGACGCAGGGCACCGGCGATGCGCAGGCGCGCGGTACGGGACTGCTCGCCGCCGCCGTGCGCGCCCAGGCGTACACGCTGTCGACCCTCGACGGCTTCCTGCTCGCCTCGTGCGTCGGACTGCTCGGCGTCTGCCTCGTGCTCGTGCTGCGCGAACCGCCGCCGATCGTCACCGCGCCCGCCGTGCCGCCACTGCCGTCGTCACGGACCTGACCGGCCCAGCGACACCGTGTCGCATGGGCTTCACGCGACGCCATGCGATGATCTCCGGACCCTGATCCAGGGTTGAATCAAGGGGTATGCCCGTGCGCCGCAGCGCGGTTTCGAAGCGATGGCTGGGATGGATGGCGCTCGTCGCCGTCTGGCTCACCGCGCTCGTACCGACCGTGTCGCGCACCGTCGAGTGGCTCGCGTTCCCGGACCTCGGCCCGTGGTGTGAATCGCGGACGACCGCCCACGGCGGCATGTCCCACGAAGGCATGGACCATGCCGCCATGGGTCACATGGCGATGCCTCCGTCCCACGGCGGTCACGAGGCCTGCGATCCGGATGCGGCCTGCGGCTACTGCACCCTGTTCGCGCAGCAGCCCGCGATGGCGGGCACGGCGTTCATCGGCCACCCGCTGCTCGCGATCCTGCACATGCCCGCCCCGCTTCCGGCCATTCGCGCCGGGCCGGCGATCCACACCATCCACGCACCACCCCGAGGGCCACCGTCCGCGGCGCACGCCTGATCTTCCGATCCCGTACGCCAACGATCATGGACCCCACCTCATGCCCCTGTGCCATTCCCATGGGCGCGCGCTGTCGCGCGCCATCGCCTGCGCGCTCGCGACGCTCTCGTTCGCCGCGCACGCGGACGACGAACCGCAACGCGCGACCACGTTGCGCGAAGTGCGTGTCTCCGCCGCGAGCCACGACAGCAGCGTCGATCCCGACACGCCCTCCGTCGTCGAGACGGTCAGCGCGGCGCAACTCGACCGCCTGAACGTCGTCAACGTCGAAGACGCCCTGAAGTACCTGCCCTCGTTCGGCATCCGCAAGCGCTTCATCGGCGACGAGAACGCCACGTTTTCCGTCCGCGGCACGAGCAACCAGCAGAGCGCGCGCGGCCTCGTCTACCTCGATGGCCTGCTGCTTTCCAACCTGCTGGGCAACAACTGGGCGAATCCGCCGCGCTGGTCGATGGCGTTCCCGGAGAACCTGGCGCGCGTCGACGTGATCTACGGCGCGTATTCCGCGTTGTATCCCGGCAATGCCATCGGCGCGACCGTGCTGCTGACGACACGCATGCCCGATCGCCTCGAGGTGACCGGCGAGGTCCAGGCGTTCACGCAGCACGTGGACGACTACGGTGTCGACCGCGACTTCGGCGGCAGCCGGCAGAGCGCGACGATCGGCGATCGTTCGGGGCGCTTCGCGTTCCTCGTCGGCGTGTCGCACCTGCAATCCAACGGGCAGCCGCTGGTGTACGCCACGCAGAACCTGTCGACGCGGCCCGGCGGTGCGCGCCCGGTCGGCGGCGCGATCGCGGACACCGGCGCCAATGGCCTGCCGCGCCAGATCGTCGGCATCAACGCGGAAGGCCAGGAGGCGACGAGCCAGGACGAGGCGCACCTGCGCCTGACGTACGACTTCACGCCCGACGTGACCGGCGGCGTCACCGCGGGCTACTGGAACCAGGACATGTCGCACCGCACCGAGACGTTCCTGCGCGACGCCGACGGGCGCCCCGTGTGGTCGGGACCGGTGAGCATCGACGGACGCCAGTACACGCTGCCCGCGAACTACTTCGCGCCCAGCACGCGGCAGAGCCGGAACTATCTCTACGGCGTCTCGCTCGGCACGCATCGCGACAGCGGCTGGAACGTCGAGGGCAACGCGTCCTACTTCGACATGGACCGTAACCGCGACCGCGTGGCTTCGGCCGCGACGTACGACGGTGCCGGCCTCCTCACCGCCGGCGACGGCAGCCGCTGGCGGACGTTCGACCTGCGTGCCAGCCATGCGCCCGACGGCATCGCGCCGAACACGCATACGCTGAGTTTCGGCTACCACTACGACGGCTACCGCCTCGACAACGCGAGCTACGCGCTGGACGCCTGGCGACGCGGCGACGCGGGCGCGCGCACGGCCTCGAACGGCGGCAGCACCCAGACGCAGGCCGTGTACGTGCAGGATGCCTGGCAGCTGCTGGACGCGTGGCGCCTGACCATCGGCGCGCGCTATGAGCAATGGCGCGCCTTCGGCGGCATGCGCGCCAACGCGACGGCGCGCGTCGCCTACCCCGAGCGCAAGGAGTCGCACACCTCGCCCAAGGCCTCGCTGGCGTGGACCGTCAGCGACTCGCTGCTGCTGCGCCTTTCGGCGGCCCGCGCATATCGCTTCCCGACGGTGAACGAGCTGTTCCAGGGCACGTTCAACGGTATCGCGCTGGTCAACAACGATCCGTCGCTGAAGCCCGAGAACGACCTGTCGCGCGAACTTTCCGCCGAGTGGTACCACGACAACGGCGTCGCACGCTTCACGGTGTACCGCAGCGACACGCGCGATACGCTCTTCAGCCAGACGGACACGACCGTGTTCCCGAACGTCACCAACGTGCAGAACGTCGGCCTGGTGAGGACGCGCGGTGCCGAGGCGAGTTACGACGCGCGGGACGTCGTCTGGCAGGGCGTCGACCTCACCGCGAACGTCGCCTGGACGCAGGCGACCACCGTGACTAACCGGAAGAATCCGGCGTCGGAAGGCAAGCAGTTCTATCGCATCCCCCGATGGCGGGCGAACCTCGTCGCCACCTGGCGCGCGACCGAACGGCTCGCGCTCACGCTCGCCGGCCGCTATTCGGGAAGGCAGTACAACACGCTCGACCACAGCGACATCCATCCCGACACGTTCGGCGGCGCCAGCGACTTCCTTACCTTCGACGCGAAGGTCACGTGGAAGGCCGGCGATCACGTCGACCTCGGCGTGGGCGTCGACAACCTGACGGATCGGCGCTACTACGTGTACTACCCCTACCCCTCGCGCACGTACCTCGTGGAGGCGAAGTTCCACCTGTGAGCGTCAGGCGGCTTCGTCGGCGAGGCTGAAGTAGGCCACTTCCTGCTTCAGGGTCTCTGCGCTCTCGCGCATCGCGCGGCTCGCGCCGGCGGCGCGGCCGACGAGCTCCGCGTTTTCACGCGCGGCGCCGTCGATGCCCGCCACCGCTTCGTCGACACGCGCGATGCCGTCGCGCTGGCCGCGGGTGGCGTCCATCACGGAGGCCATCATCGTCGCCAGCGACGACACGCGCGTGCCGATGTGCGAGAGCACGTCGGCCGCGCGGTCGACGGAGGCGACGCCGGCCTGGACGGCTTCGTCGCTCTCCGAGATCAGCGTGCGGATGTCGCGTGCCGCGGCGGCGCAACGCCGCGCGAGCTCGCGCACTTCGTGCGCGACGACCGCGAAGCCACGGCCGTGCTCGCCGGCCCGCGCCGCCTCGACGGCGGCGTTGAGGGCGAGCAGGTTCGTCTGGAAGGCGACCTGGTCGACCAGGTCCAGAACCTCGGTCATGCGTTCGCTGTTGTGGCGGATGGCATGCATCGTGTCGATCGCGGCACCGGCGATGTCCCGACCCTGTTCCGTGAGTTCGCGCGCCTCGCCGACGGCGCCGTTGGCCTGCGTCGCCTGACCGAGGCCGGACGCGACGGCGGCGGCCATCTCGCGCATCGAGCGCGTGGTGTGGTCGACATGCGCGGCCTGGATGCGCGTGCGTTCGCTGAGCGCGTCGTTGCCGTGTTCGATCCCCGACGCGGCCTCCGCGACGAGCGCGGCACGATGACGGACGTGGGACACGACGCGCACGAGCTGCGCATCCATGTGCGAGAGCGAGGCAAGCAGGCGGCCCACCTCGTCGTCCCGGCCGACGTCGATGCGCTCGCCGAGGCGTCCCTGCGCGATGGCGGCGGCGACATCGGCGGCCTGACGCAGCCGGCGTCCCAGCGAGACGATGATCGCGACGTCGACCGTGCCGGCGAGGACGAGGGCGACGCCGAGCAGCACCGACGACCAGACCGCGCCGCGACGGATCTCCGCGTGCTGCGCGTCCACCGCGGCCTTGCCGCCGTCGAGCGCGAGGGCGAACAGGTTGGAGAAGTCGCTCTTCAGGGGCACGACCGCCGCCTGCACGTCGTTCGACAGCTGCAACTGGGCGAGGTCGTATTGCTCCGCCCTGAGCAGCTCGAGCACCGCGTCCACCGCGTCGTCGGCGGCCTTGCGATGCGCGGCGGCGAGCTGGACGAGCTTCGCCTGGTCCCGGCCGAGGGCGCTGGCCTCGAGCGAGCGCCACTGGCGGTCGATGCGCTTGCGGTCCGTGCCTATGAATGTCGCCGCATCGTCGAGCGCCGAGGGCAGCCGCGTCAGCGTCGCGTGGACCAGTGCGTCGAGCAGGTCGTTGTAATCGTTCTGGATGTGGCCGACGTCGGCGACCGGGGCGAGCGTGCCGCCAACGACATCGTTGAGCCTGCGGTCGGCGGTGCGCAGCTGCGCGCCACCGACGATCCACAGGGCGAGCAGAAGAAGGATCGTGCCGGCGAGCCGGAGCACCAGCCGGGTGCGGAGCGTCAGGGTCGGAACGGAAAACCGGGGGAGGCGCATGGAAAGCTCGAGGGGAACGGGGAACCCTCGATGTCGGCGCCAAGCCCGCCGACTTTAGCGATTTTCGGCATATTTCTTTTTTATTTCAATAACTTGGCAGCACGAAGACAAAGCAATGAGGCTCAGCGCAACTGGCTGTCCTTGCTGCCGCGGCGGTTGTATCCGGCGAAGGCGGCTTCGTCCCGATCGGCGGCCTCCTGGCAGGCGACGCACAGGCGCACTCCCGGGACGGCCTTGCGGCGGGCCTCGGGAATCGGGTTGTCGCACTCCTCGCAGCGCTCGAGGCTCGGCCCCTTCGCCATGCGGCTACGCGCACGCTTCACCGCGTCTTCGACGGTGGCGTCGATCTGGTCCTGTACGGCCGTGTCGCCGGCCCAACCGGTCGCCATGGGTCACCTCCGGGGACTCGCTGTCATGCCCAGAGATGGTGGCAAACCCTTGGTTTTAAAGGCGTGACGAGGGCGTTGGCTTGCCCTCGCCGTGCCCCTCAGCCCTTCCTCGGTTCGTCGTAGAGCCCGAACTCGGTGACGCCCGGCTGCTTGCCCGTCACCGACAACCGCACGCGCTTCGCCGTCGCGCGCGGGATTTCATGGAACTGGTAATGCGCAGGCTTCGTTCCGGATACCAGCGTCACCCACGCCCCATCGCGCTCGACCTCGACCTTGTAGGTGGCGATGCGGCTGGTATTCCCGTAGCCCTCCGCATGCAGCGGCTCGACGATGGACAGCGTGTTGAACGACACCGGCGCGTCGAAACGCACCTCGATCCACGCATCCTCCTTGCCGCGATCCGCGAGCCAGTAGCTGCGGAAATCGTCGTCGAAAGCCTGGTCGGGCCCGACCGCCTCGTCGCTCGCGCTGGCCCAGGCGGGCCGGCCCGCCGCGAGGTCGGGGGTGGTGATGGTCACCGAGCGCGCGATCTTCGGCGCGGGACCGGGGTTCTTCCACAGGCGCCCGATCTCCGCCAGCCGGGCCACGGCGTTGTCGTCGAAGCGGCCGTCGCGGTTGGGCGCGACGTTGAGGATCAGGTTGCAGTGGTTGTCGTTGAACGGCTTCAGCCACTCCTCGACGATGGTCTTCGCCGAGGCGAGTTCGGCCGTCGGGTAGGCCTTCTTCCAGAACCAGTCGCTCTGCAGCGTGGTGCCCGACTGCGACGGCACCGGGCTGTCCGGCGGAATCTTCTGACCCGCATGCTGCTCGTACTGCTTGATGTCCGTGTAGTACAGGGCGGTGCCGGGATAGCTGCCCGCGTTGTGATCGGTGAGCAGGCAATCGGGCTGCAGCGTTTTGACGAGGTCGTAGATCTCGCGGTATGCGAGCTCCGCGTACGAGATGCGCGACCAGGAGGCGTTCCAGCCATCGAGGATCAGCGCCGTCAGCGGTCCGTAGTTCGTGAGCAGCTCGGTGATCTGCGCCTTGATCAGCGCGATCTTCTCCGGCGTGACGGTGCGCGCGCGGATGTCCTGGCGCAGGTCGAGGATCGAGAAGTACAGGCAGACGCCAAGGCCGGCCTTGCGGAACGAATCGACGTAGCGCCGCACGACGTCATGCGGATACGACGACTGCATGACGTTGGCGCTCGACGTCTTCGTCGGCCACAGGCAGAAGCCGTCGTGATGCTTCGTCGTCAGGCACGCATAGCCCATGTTCGCGCTCTTCGCCGCGCGCGCCCATTGATCGGTGTCCAGGTGCTTCGGGTCGAACAGCTTCGGCGAGAGCGTCGGATCGCCCCATTCGCGCTCCTCGAACGTCGCCATGTTCAGATGGATGAACATGCCGAAGCGCATGTCGAGGAAGGCCTGCTGCCGTTCGAGGAGGCGCTGCGGGTCCACCACGGTGTGTGCCCCCTCGGAGCGGGAGGCACCCGGTGACGCCATCGCTCGTCCGATCGTCGTCATGCCGCCGCCGAGCGCGCCGGCCACCGCCAGCGCTTTCGCGAAATCGCGTCGATTCAATGGATCGCTCCCTTGGTGTGCGATCCCCGACTGTCGCGGCGGAGGCGTGGCATGTCAACGCGACGGCATCACATCCCGGAGCATCGCGCCCAGGTGCGCTCCAACCATCGGTTATTCGTCGTCCTGCGGCATGCGGTGCTGCGGGTCGCCCGAGCCCGTCGTGACCGGTTCCTCGGGCCCAGGTGGCTGTCCATGGGTCGGGTCGCCCGAGTTGGTGGTCGGGTCGTCGTACGGCTCGCGCTGGTTCATGGTCGGTCTCCTCCGGTGCGGATACGGATACACCGCGTTGCGTTCAGGGCACGTCATGTCGCGTGACAGGACCAGGGCACGCGGCGTCGCGAAGGCGTAGGCTCGTCGACCATGCGCCCCTCCGATGCCCCGTCCCTCGCAAGCTCCTCCGACGTCGTCGCGTGCAGTCCGTCCGCCCAGCGCTGGACGCTGGTGGCGGCCATCGTCGGCTCGGGCATGGCGTTCGTCGACGGCACCATCGTCAACGTCGCCCTTCCCGCGATCCAGCAGGCGCTGGACGCGACGACCGCCGATGCGCAATGGGTGATGGAGGCGTACGCGCTGCTGCTCTCCGCGCTGCTGCTGGTCGGCGGCGTCCTGGGCGATCGTTTCGGCCGACGCCGCGTGTTCGTCCTCGGCACGGCGATCTTCACGTTCGCATCGCTGTGCTGCGCGCTCTCGCCCGGCATCGATGCGCTGATCGCGGCCCGCGCGCTGCAGGGCCTTGGCGCGGCCCTGCTCGTTCCCGGCAGCCTCGCGCTGATCAGCAGCGCGTACCCGAAGGAGCGCCGCGGTGCCGCGATCGGCACGTGGTCGGCGTTCAGCGGCATCACCGCGGCGGCGGGGCCGGTCCTGGGCGGTTACCTCGTCGAGTACGTGTCCTGGCACTGGGCGTTCCTGATCAACCTGCCGCTCGGCGTGGCGCTGCTCGCCATCTGTTATTGGCGCGTGCCGGAAAGTCGCGGCGGCGAGGTCGCGGGCAGGCTCGACATCGGCGGGGCCCTGCTCGCGACGCTCGGGCTGACGGGCGTGGTCTATGCGCTGATCGAAGCCCCGCTGCTCGGCTGGTCCGCGCCGGCCGTGCTGGCGGCCGCGGCGATCGGCATCGCCGGCCTCGTCGCCTTCGTCCTCGTCGAACGGCGTGCCGCGGCGCCGATGCTGCCGCTGTCGCTGTTCCGCCATCGCGACTTCGCCGCCGCGAACGCGCTGACGCTGCTGCTTTACGCGGCGCTCGGCGGCAGCCTGTTCTTCGTTCCGCTGAACCTCATCCAGGTGCAGGGCTACGGTGCCACGGGCGCGGGCGCATCGTTGTTGCCCTTCATCGTCATCATGTTCGCGCTCTCGCGGATCACGGGGCAGCTCGTCGACCGCGTGGGCGCGCGCCTGCCCCTCATCGTCGGTCCGCTCGTCGCCGCGGCGGGTTTCGCGCTGTATGCGCTACCGGGCGTCGGCGGCAGCTACTGGACGACGTTCTTTCCCGCGAGTTGCGTGCTCGGCCTGGGCATGAGCATCGTGGTCGCCCCGCTGACCACGACCGTGATGAACGCGCTTCCGCCCAGCCTCGCGGGCACGGCGTCGGGCGTGAACAACGCGGTGTCGCGCACCGCGGGCCTGCTTGCCATCGCGGTGTTCGGCGTCGTGATGACCCAGGTCTTCGACCTCGCCCTGCAGGCGCGACTCGCCCCTCTCGCACTGCCCGGCGACGTCATGCACGAAATCGCGATGCAGAAGGCGAAGCTCGCCGGCATCGTGGTGGACGATGCCGCGGCGCGCGATGCGATCCACGAGGCGTTCGTGGCGGGATTCCGTGCGGTGATGCTGCTGTCCGCGGGACTGGCCGTCGTGTCGTCGGCGGTGACGGCACTGGTGCTGGGAAGGGGAACCGCCAGGGCGGGCTGACACGCGCCGGCGCTCGACGGAGCTCGCCTCAGTACTGCAGGCGCAGCCCCGCGACCCAGCGCCGGTCGGTGATGCGGCGACCTTGTTCGCTCGCGAGATCCGCGGTGCCTCCAGCCAGATGTTCCCACGCGACGCCGACGTAGGGCGCGAAGCCGCGCCGTATCTCGTAGCGCAAGCGCACGCCACCTTCGATGTTCGACAGTCCGGACCGTATGCGGCGTCGATCGTCGTCCTTGCCGTACGCATTGAATTCCAGCTCGGGCTGCAGGATGAGCCGCTGGGTCAGCAGCAGCTCGTATTCCACGCGCAGGCGCGCGGCGGTACGGCCGCCCTCCGCCGCGTACGCGGTCGCCTCCACCTCGAACCAGTAGGGCGCGAGACCCTGGAGCCCGAACGCGGCCCAGGTGCGCCCTCCGCCCTCGCCGACGTCGCGACGCAGACCGAGCTGCGTGTCCCAGAACGGTGCGACCGCGTGACTCCAGAAGAGCTCGACGTCGGCGTCGTGGGCGCGGCGATCTTCCCGCTCCCCTTCGCTGCGCAGCCAGAGCTTGTCGGTGTCGTTGCCGTACCAGCCATCGAGTTCCCACGACTGCCCGTGACCGCCCTGCCCCGAGTAGCTTTCCAGCCGATCGAGCAGCAGCGTTCCGACCGACGCCGTATCGTCCATGTCGTGCATGGCCATGCCGTGCATCGACGAGGCAGGTACGCCGTCCGACCAGTCCGGGCTGCGCGCATCCGCCGGCGCGCTTCCGCCCTGCATCGGGCCCATCCGCATCGCGCCCATGTCGTGGCCGCCGTCGTGATTCATCGCCGGGACCATGCCGTGATCCGCATGGGGATCGGACGACGTGGGTGTGGCCGCGGTGTCGGTCGCCCCGGGATGATGCATGGCGCCGTGATCCATGCCTTCCATCGACTGCGCGAACGCCGCCGACGGCACCGCGAGCGCGACCAGCAACGCGAACCGGCGCATCACGAGACCACCACCTCGCGGAACATGCCCGCCTCCATGTGGAAGAGCATGTGGCAGTGGAACGCCCAACGCCCGGGGTTGTCGGCGGTGACGGCGTACGTCACCTGCTGCGCGGGTTGCACGTTGACCGTGTGCTTGCGTACCTGGAACGCGCCGTCGGGCGATTCGATCTCGCTCCACATGCCGTGGAGATGGATCGGATGATTCATCATCGTGTCGTTGACGAGGCGCATGCGGAGACGCTCGCCACGACGGAAATGCACGGGTGTGGACGCCGAGTACTTCACACCGTCGAACGACCAGGCGAAGCGCTCCATGTTGCCGGTCAGATGCAGCTCGATCGTGCGCCCCGGCGGGCGCGTATCGAGCGGACCGCCGACGGTGCGCAGGTCGGCGTACGCGAGCACGCGATGGATACGCCCGCGCAGGCCCACGCCCGGGTCGTCGAGGTTGGTGCGCGGCATGTCGACGCGCATGTCCGTCCCGGCCCCGTATTCGGTGCGCGCATGGTTCGCCATCACCATGGGGCCATCGTCGTGCCCGGCGTCGTCGGCCATCGAACCCATCATGTCGCGCATCGACAGCCGCGGCCGCGGGTCGAGCGCGGGGACCGGCGCCGACATGCCGGCGCGCGGCGCCAGCGTCGCACGGGCGTAGCCCGAGCGGTCGATCGACTGGGCGAAGACAGTATAGGCGCGGTCCTCACGCGGCTCCACCAGCACGTCGAAGGTTTCGCCTGCCGACATGCGCAACTCGTCGACGTCCACCGGCTCGACGTCCTGCCCGTCCGCCGCGACCACGCGGAGACGCAGGCCGGGAATGCGCAGGTCGAAGATCGAATTCGACGAGCCGTTGATCAGGCGGAGGCGCACACGTTCGCCCGGAGCGAACCGCCCGCTCCAGTTTCCCGAGGGCGTCACGCCGTTGACCAGGTAGGTGTACGTGGCGGCCGAAATATCGGCGAGATCGGTCGGATTCATGCGCATGCGGTTCCACATGCGCCGCATCGCGAGCGCGTCCCCGAAGCCCTTCGCGCGTGCGTCGCGCAGGAAATCCGGTAACGTCGGCTGTCCATAGTTGTACGTGTCGCTGCGCGTGCGCAGCCGCGCGTAGATGCGCTCCGGATCTTCGTCGCTCCAGTCGCTGAACAGAAGCACGTGTTCGCGGTCGGCCGGATAACGCTCCCCGTCACGCGGCTCGACGACGATCGCGCCGTACAGTCCACTCTGCTCCTGGAACCGGCTGTGCGCGTGGTACCAGTACGTCCCCGACTGGCGCAGGGTGAATCGGTAGGTGTATTCGCCGCGCGCGGGAATGCCCGGGAAGCTCAGGCCAGGCACGCCGTCCTGATCGGCGGGCACGATGAGGCCGTGCCAGTGGATCGACGACGTCGTGTCGAGCGTGTTGCGCACGCGGATCGTCGCGACATCGCCTTCGCGGAATCGCAGCGTCGGCCCCGGCACGCCACCACCGACCGTGACGGCCTGACGGCTACGGCCCGTGAAATCGACCGTGGCCTGGCCGATACGCAGGTCGACGTCCGGACCGCGAAGTTCTCCGGCCGATGGCATGGACGCCATGGCGAAGTCCGCGCGGATTCCGGCGCCCGCGGCGATACCCGCGACGGCGAGACCCTGGACGAAACGTCGGCGGGAGCCACGGATGCGGGAGTCGTCGGAGGCGGACATGCGGCAGTCGCTGCAAGGAGACAAGCGGCGACGTTAGCCGGGATATCCCACCTCCGACAACTCTGGAGCAGGCTCCACGTGCTTCGCCGGCCTCAACGATACGCGACGTTGACGGTGACACTCGCGTTGGCGATTCCGGGCGTGATCGCCTCTCCGGTGCTCCGGTAGCGGGCCCGGAATCCGTAGGCGCGTCCTTCGTCGGTCGTCGGGAGCGCCATTGGCGCGGCATTGGGTAGTGCCTGCTCATCCGGCTGAACGCTACGCAATTCCACGGCGACGCCGCCCGCGGCGCCCGCGCCCTTGTTGTCGAGACGGAACAGCGATGGTGCGGCTTCGTCGGCCGCGCCGGCGAACGTCAGCAACATCTCCGTGGCGCCGGTGCATCCCGTCGTCACCAACGACTGGTTCGCCCATGCGCTGTATCCCTGGGACAGGAGCATGCTGCCGTCGATCTGGCCGAGGTCGAAGCGAACCTGCTTCGCGGCGAAGGCGCACGTGGGTTTCTCCGGCACGATCTGCGTGTTGACGAGGTCCGCCCAGATCTGCCGATGACCGTCGAATCCCGCCTGCGCGACGGTACCGGTCGTCAGGTCGCCGGACCCGACCTTCTCCGCGGTCTTCACCAGCTGCGCGCGGAAGTGCCCCCTGATGACCTGCGCACTGAAGTTCCAGCCGTACTGGAAATCGTCCGGCACGGGATTGTTGTTGTCCCCGAACCCGTAATGGAAAAGGCGGATGCCGATACCGGGAATGTTCGTCTCGTAGGTCTTGTTTCCGATCGCGCTCGGCTTGCTGAAGATGCCGAGGGTCGCGGTGCGCCGTGGACTGGAACACTTGCCGCTACCGCCCGTCCAGGCGACGGTGGTGGTCTCGGCGAGCACATCCCCCACCTTGGCGTTGTGCGACACCTTCACGGTACCGAACGAGAGGTGCTGCGCACTGCCTTGCGACGCGTAGCTGGTGCAGCCGGCGTAAGCCACAGGGGAAAGCACGGCGAGGAAGAGCAGGGACGAGGATAGTCCGACGAGACGGATCGACATGTTGCGGTACCTTTGTGCGGGGGTGGGGATGGTTCCGGGGCGACCAGGCCGTCGCGGGCCGGAGGAGCCATGGTCCGCAGGCGCGACCACGCGTTCCATACGATCTTTCGCAAAAGGGGATGACGCGCCGTCGGTTTTATTCGACAGCGCGTTCACGCGCCACAGCGAACCATCAGGCATGAGCCTTCAGGACTACCGACGCAAGCGCGACTTCCGCAAGACGCGCGAACCGGCGCCCGAGGATTCCGCAGGCACCGGCGGGCGCTCGATCTTCGTCGTGCAGTTGCATCACGCGTCCCGGCGTCATTTCGATTTCCGCCTCCAGGTGGGCGACGTGCTGCGTAGCTGGGCGGTACCGAAGGGGCCGAGCTACGATCCCAAGGTGAAGCGGCTCGCCGTCGAGGTCGAGGATCATCCCGTGTCGTACGCGACCTTCGAGGGCGACATCGACGAGGGTTACGGCAAGGGCCACGTCGACCTCTTCGACAAAGGCTTCTGGGCCACTCGCGGCGATGCGGAGGCGCAGATCGCCAAGGGTCATCTCGCGTTCGAGCTGTTCGGCGAACGGTTGAAAGGCAGCTGGCATCTCGTGCGCAGCGGCAGGAAGGAGCGCCAGCCCGCCTGGTTCCTCATCAAGGTGGACGACGAATACGCGGGCGATGTCGAGGCCGATGACCTGATGGACGCGAAGATGCGAGAAAGCACGCGCCGCGCCGCGAAGACACCGGCGCTGCGCGCGGCGGCGAAGACATCCACGGCGCGCAGGAAGGCACCGCCGAAGGGCCGGAAGGTGAGCGTCGCGAGGCTTGCGAAGCAAGCGGCCGCGCTGGAGGGCGCGCGCAAGGCGAAGCCCGATGCCGCGTTCTTCGCCCCACAGCTGGCGAAGCTGCGCGAGTCGCCGCCACAGGGCGACGCATGGCTGCACGAGGTGAAGTGGGACGGCTATCGCATCCTCACGGGCGTGGCCAAGGGCAAAGCGTCTCTGTGGTCCCGCAACGCGCTGCCGTGGAACGAACGCCTGCCGGAGATCGTGCAGGCGGTCGAGCGCCTCGGTTTCGACAGCCTGCGACTCGACGGCGAACTCATCGCGCTCGACGCGCAGGGCCGCAGCGATTTCAACGCGCTGCAGAAGACGCTGTCCGGCGAAGCCAACGCACCGCTCGTGTACATGCTCTTCGACGTGCCCTATCTCGAAGGCTACGATCTCGCGCACGCGCCGCTCGTCGAACGCAAGGCGCTGCTCGAACGGATCCTCGCGCACGCCCCCGCCCATCTCTCCTACAGCGCCCACACCGTCGGCCATGGCGACGACGTGTTCGCCATGGCGATGGAACAGAAGCTCGAAGGGATCATCTCGAAACGGGCGGACGGCTCGTATCACGCCGGACGCGGCGACGACTGGCAGAAGATCAAGCGCCTCGAGAGCGACGAGTTCGCCGTCGTCGGCTACACGCCGGCGAAAGGATCGCGGCTCGCGTTCGGGTCGCTGCTGCTCGCGCGTCCCGATGCGGACGGTGGCTGGACCTATGTGGGGCGCGTGGGCACGGGATTCACCGACGAGATGCTGCGCGACCTGGGCAAGACCCTCGCGAAAGGCGGCTCAAAGAAGCCCACCGTGCGCATCGACGCGATCGATCCCACGCTGCGCGGTGCCCTGTGGGTGCCGCCGACCGCGGTCGCGGAGGTCTACTACCGCGGCATCGGCAACAAGAATCTGCTGCGCCAGCCGAGCCTGAAGACGCTGCGCGTCGACAAGACACCGAAGGACCTCCGCGATTCCGACCGAGAGACGCCAGCGGCGAAGTCCGCGCGCAAGAGCCGCCCCGAGCCCGCCGTCACGGCGCCGGCCGGACGCGCGGAGGACGTCGTGATCACGCATCCCGATCGCGTCGTGTTCCCCGACGACGGCATCACGAAGCAACAGGTCGTGGACTACTACCGCGCCGTGATGCCATGGATCCTGCCGCCGATCGCGGACCGGCCCACATCGACGATCCGCTGCCCGGGAGGCATCGGTTCGCCGTGTTTCTTCCAGAAGCACGTGATGGCCGGACTCGAGCACGTCGGCACCGCGAAGCTCAAGGAAGAGACCGGCGCACAGGCGGTGTACCTCTACCCGCGGAACGAGGCCGGCCTCATCGAGCTCGTGCAGTTCGGCGCCGTGGAATTCCACCCCTGGGGCTCGCACGTCGCCTCGCCGGACATCGCCGACCGCGTGGTGTTCGATCTCGATCCCGGCGACGACGTAGCCTGGCCACGGGTCGTCGCGGCCGCTCGGCTCGTGCGCGGCCTGCTCGACCAGCTGGGCCTCGTCTCCTTCGTGCGGACGACGGGTGGCAAGGGCCTGCACGTGGTCGTGCCATTGAACCCGGGCGCCGGATGGGACACGGTCAAGACCTTCGCGCGCGGCTTCGCGGAAGCCATGGCGGCCATGCATCCGCTGGAATTCGTATCCACGGCGACGAAGCGTTTCCGCAACGGCAGGATCTATGTGGATTACCTGCGCAACGGGCGCGGCGCCACGGCGGTCGCTTCCTATTCGTTGCGCGGAAGGCCCGGCGCGCCGGTCGCCGTGCCCCTGCGCTGGGACGAACTGGGCAAGGTGAAATCCGGCAACGCCTTCGACATCCACAGTGTGCCGAAGCGGCTGGCGCGTCTCAGGAAGGATCCGTGGGAAGGCATCGACACGGTGGTTCAGGACCTGGCATCCGTGGCGGACAAGCTCGGGGACTGACGCCCCGTCGGTGCGGGGCGTCGAGGGCGGGTCATGTAGACTCCGTGCATCTTCCCCATCCCGTTACCCATGTTCGCCTCGCTTCCGACCTTCCTGCGCGTTCCCCTCGCCTGCCTGCTGCTCATCGTCAGCACCGTGCTGCACGTGCTGCCGCTGTTCGCCCTGACCCTGCTGCGCCTGCTGGTGCCTGTGCAGGCGGTGCGTCGGTCGATCGGCGCCATGCTGGTGGGCATCGCGGAGAGCTGGCTCGGCTTCAACGGCTGGCTGTTCGGCGCGTTCACGAGAACCCGCTGGATCGTCGAAGGCGACGAGGGACTTTCGTATCGTGAGAATTATCTGGTGGTGTGCAACCACCAGAGCTGGGTCGACATCCCCGCGCTGCAGCGGGTGTTCAACCGCCGCATTCCGTTCATGCGCTTCTTCCTCAAGAGCGAGCTGATCTGGGTGCCGCTGCTCGGACCCGCGTGGTGGGCGCTCGATTTCCCCTTCATGAAGCGTCATTCGCGCCAGCAGCTCGAGGCACGGCCGGAACTCCGCGGCAAGGATCGCGACGCCACGCGGCGCGCATGCGAGAAGTTCCGCCACCTGCCCGTCTCGGTGATGAACTTCACCGAGGGCACGCGATTCACGCGCGCCAAGCACGACGCGCAGCAATCGCCCTACGCGCACCTGCTCAAGCCGAAGGCTGGCGGCGTCGCCTTCGTGATCGACGCGATGGGCGATGCGATCCGGCAGATCCTCGACGTGACCATCGTGTATCCGGATGGCCCCGCCACGATGATGGACATGATCGCGGGCCGCATCCGCGAGGTGCGCATGCACATCCGTCGCCTGCCGATTCCCGCCGCCATGCGCGGCGATTACGAGAACGACGCGGCGTTCCGCGAACGCTTCCAGCTATGGATCAACGCGCTGTGGGCAGAGAAGGACGCGCGGATCGGGGCGATGCTCGGCGCCTAGCCACCCACCACCGGCAGGCGGGAGCCGATCGTATCGGCCATCCCGCGGCGGCGGGCACGGCCTCGGTGACGCGGGTTACTTCCCGGCTTCCTGGGCCAGCTTCTCGTCGAGTCGCTTGCGCCCGGCGTCCGCGTATTCCCCGCACGTCTTGCCTTCGCCCTGCTCCGGATGCGGCGTGACGAGGATGTCGCACGGCAACGCGGCGACGCGATCGAACGTCTTGCGGTACGCGGCGACGAACGCGGGATGGTCGCTGTAGCGATACCCGTCCGCCGAGAACGCGAACAGGCTGTCGACATAGGCGATGGTCTTGCACGCGCCGTTCTCGCACGACCGCCACGTCCAGGCGGTGCCACCGGCCGTGTGGCCGGGCGTGATGTGCGCGGTGAGCGCAAGCGGTCCCACGCGCACCACGGTGCCGTCGGCGACATCGCCTTTCGCATCCACCTTCGCGAACAGCGGCGCCTCGCCATGCTGCGGATCGCTCGGATCGTCGCCGCCGAGGCGAAGCTCCTTCGCACCGGCGGTGGTGGCGCGCACGACCGCGCCGCTGTCCTTCGCCAGCGTCGCGATGCCGCCGGCATGATCGAAATGGGCGTGGGAGTTGAGGATCACCTTGATGTCCTCCACGCGGAAGCCGAGCTTGCGGATGTTCGCCTCGATCGTGGCCACGTTGGCTTCCATGGGCACGTCGATGAGCACATGCCCCTGCGGCGAGGTCACCAGGATCGCGGAGAGGCCCTTCATGCCCACGAAGTACGTGTTGCCGTAGATCGCATGCGGAGCGACCGGTTGCGTCCACAGCGGGTTGGTGTCCGCGGCGGCGGGCAGGGCGATGAAGGCGGCGAGGGCGAGCAGGGTGCGGCGCATGCGGATCTCCTTGGCGTTGGCGTCGGGAGGATAGGACGCCGCCTGGGACGCGGATGTGGCGGCGCCATGGCGCGAACGGGTTCTTGCGGCGCATCTCGATGCGCGCGTCGGCGCCGATTCAGCGCTTGTGCCTGCGCCGCGCGCGCCAGAACAGGAATCCGGTCACCAGGAGGAACATCGGCAACAGCCCGGTGATGCAGGCCACGACACGCCACGTCAGGCCGCCGACCGCCGCCGAGTGGATCGGGAAGAGCGCGTTGGCGAGACGTCCACCGGGACCGAGCTTCGTCGCGTCGTCGCCACCGATCACCGTCGCGGTGGCCGGATCGAGCCACAACGAACTGCGTCCCGCGAGGTTCCATTCACCGGGCCGCCGAATGCGAAGGACCACCGTGCCGTTGTCCTTCGCGGGAAGCGTCACCCGCGTCAGTTGGGCCTCGGGCGCCGCCGCCTGCGCGGCGGCGAGCACCGCGGGCCAGTCGATCGGCGCGGTGCCGGGCGCGATCTTCGGCGGTCGCGCGGGCGGGCGTTCGCCGAAAGCCGACGCCAGTCCGCTCCGCACCGCGCCCCGGTAGGCCATCGTGGTGCCGGTGCCGATCATCACGATGAGCAGGGGCAGGGCGACGACGCCGACGAACCGGTGAAGGCTCCCCCAGCGCAGGATGGGCGGGTTCGTGTGCGGCTTGAGGTGCCGCAGCGCGCGCTGTCGCCCCGGCCAGTAGAGCCATGCGCCCGAGAACAACATGAAGAGCCCGCTGCAGGCGACGACGCCGAGCACCGTTTCGCCCACTTCGCCGGACAGCAGGTGGGTGTGCCAGTCGAGCAGGGTCAGCAGCCCGTCGCCCGACTTCGTCCGCCGCAGCAGACGCTCGCCGGTCGTCGCATCGAAGTACACGCGGTTGCCGCCGCGTTCGTTGCCTTCCCACACCGGCAGCTCCGCGTCGGGCAGCGAGAGTCCGCGCAGCGCCTTGCCGTCGTCCGAGGCGAGGATCGCCCGTAGCGAACGCCCCTGCGTCGCCAGGTCGGGCAGCGGTCGCGATGCCAGTTCCGGGTGGCCGGCCGCGAACAGAGGCTCTTCGAACAACAGCACGCTGCCGGACAGCGTCACCAGCGCCAGCACGAGGCCGAGGCTCAGGCCCAGCCAGAG
Source organism: Luteibacter sp. UNC138MFCol5.1 (assembly GCF_900110505.1). Classification (GTDB taxonomy): domain Bacteria; phylum Pseudomonadota; class Gammaproteobacteria; order Xanthomonadales; family Rhodanobacteraceae; genus Luteibacter. The sequence continues at coordinate 409,848 of NZ_FODZ01000001.1, read as the reverse complement.
GTGCAGGGTCTTGAGCGTGCTGCGAAACCTGCGCGGGTGCGGGCTCATGCTCAGAAGTCCACCGAGGCCTGGACGAAGAAGGTGCGCGGCTGGCCGACGTAGATGCCGTCGTTGTTGTCCGTCGAGCGCGTGAAATAGCGTTTGTCGGCGAGGTTCTTCACGCCGAGACCGAGGCGGAGGTTCGAGTATGCGGGCCCGAACGCGTATTCCGCCCGCGCGTTCCACGTCGTCCAGCCGGGGATGTCACCGAGATCGCCCTCGGGCGAGGGCTCCGTGACGTACGCGGTCGGGTTCGCGGGATCGAAGCTGGGCGAGCCTGGCGAATGCTGGCGCGACTGCGAGAAGGCATCGAGGTTGAACGTCCACTGCGCGATGCCGTAGCGCAGACCGAGGTTCGCGGTACGGCGGGAGTAGAACGGCAGGTCCTTGCCGGCGAACGAGCCGTGCTTGTAGAAGGCGTGCGTGTACGTCGCGGTGCCCCACAGCGTGAGGCCCTCGAGCGCGTCGCTGAAAGCGCCGAAGTCGACGTGCGCGGCGGATTCGATGCCCTTGTGCGTCGTGGCACCGAGGCTCGTCCAGCCTTCATAGGAATCGGGCACGTTCGGCAGGCGGCCCACGAGCTGGAGCTCGTGATCGAAGTTGATGCGGAACAGCGAGACTTCGCCGCCCCATGCCTTCGTGTCGTAGCGCGTGCCGATCTCGTACGTGCGCGCCGTCTCCGGTTTCAGTCCCGCCGCGAAGCGGTTGTTCGAATCCTTCTGGCCGATCTGGAAGTACTGGAGCGAGCCGAACGAGGTTTCGGCGTTCGCGTAGAGCTTCCACGCGTCGTCGAGGTGATAGATCACGTTGAGCGACGGCAACGGCTTCGAGTAATCCTTCTGGCGCGACGTCGGCCCACGCACGATCACCGTGCCGCCCGGATGCGCCTGCCACTCGCTGTCGATGCGTTCGTAGCGGATGCCGGGCGTGATCGTCCAGTTGCCGGCGTTGATCGTGTCGTCGAGATAGAACGCGTGCGCCTCGTTGCTACCGGTGTTATCTCCGGAGAGCACGTATGAGCCGCCGTAGGGGAAGCTGTCGTAGGGCGTGTACGGCAGGTTCGAGACGTAGCGGTTGTTGCGCAGCGTGCGCTCGTGCATCGCCTCGCTCGTGTACCGGTAGCCGACGCCGATCTCGTGCGTGACCTGGCCCCAGTCGAACAGCTGCGAATAGCGCGGCTCGATCGCGAACACGTGGTAGTTGCGCGGATAGGCGATCAGCTGGTGGGCATACGTACCGTTGGCGTTCGCCGTGATCGTCTCGATGTGGCTGCCGCGGAAGCTGTCGGAATAGTACGTCTGCACCTCGAAGCTGCGGCGATCGTCGACGTGGCTGTACTTCAGCACGTAGTCGGTGCGACGACCGTGGAAATCGTCGAACGGGCGGCGCGACTGGAACGGGTCGGCGTCGTAATCCGCCTGGTTCAGGCCGCCCGGCATCCCCGCCTGGCCGTCGTAGTGGTGGATGCTGCCGGTGAGTGTGTCGTCGTTCGTGATCGCGTACTTCGCCTTGAGCATGAGGTCGTCGATGCTCTCGTTGTCTTCGCGCTCGCGGAAGCCGGGGCCGTGCAGGCCGTTGTACAGCAGCGCCACGCCGAGACCGTTCGCCGTGGTGCCGCCGACGAGGACGTTCGAATTCGTCCGGATGCCGCCGTGCTCGCCGCCCTGGAACTGCACGCCCGCGCTGCCGCCGAAGTCCCGCGGGATGTCGCGCGTGACGAAGTTGATGATGCCGCCGACGTTCTGCGGCCCGTAGCGCACGGAACCGCCGCCACGCACGACGTCCACCGCCTGCAGGTTGCCCAGGCCCACCGGCGCCATCGAGACCTGCGGCTGGCCGTACGGTGCGACGGCGAGCGGAACGCCGTCCAGCAGGATCGTCGAGCGAGGGGAGAGTCGCGCGGTCAGGCCGCGCACGCCGACGTTCAGCGAGACGTCGCTGCCGCCCGTGCCATTGCTCTCCTGCACCTGCACGCCCGGAATCCGGCGCAGCGCGTCGCGGAGGTTGATCGCCCCGGCCTCGCGCAGTTGCTCGCGACGGACCACGGTGCGCGCGCCGGGATGGTTTTCGACGACGTTCCGCGAGGCCTCGCCCAGCCAGTCGCCGACGACCTTCATGCCCTCCAGCTCGGTGGCGGGCGGCGGGGCGGCGTCCTGGGCCCGTGCGTGGGCGGCGGCGAGGACGCCGGCCAGCGCGAAGGCGAGGGCGGTGGGGCGGAACGGCATGAACGCGGCCTTTGCTCGGGCGAAAAACGGCCATCGTAAGTGCGAATGATTCTCAGAGCAATTACATGAGCGGTTTCATTCGTAATCGTCGGGAGCGACACGCTTGATCGTCCCGTCACACCGGTTCGACCCACGCGGCGGAACCATCGGAGCGACCTCATCCTCAGGAGCCGCGATGAAAACCCGACGTGTCTACAGCACGCCCGACCTCGCCAGCGCCCGTGCGGCCATGGCCGCCGCGCGGCAGGCCGGCGTTCCCGACGAGGACCTGTCGCTCATCGCCCGGTCGGACATCGAACTCGACCGCATCCCGGAGAAGGACAAGGACGAACATACGGACTTCAAGCCGGCCGCCGTGCGCGGGCTGGCCGAGGGCGGCGTCACGGGTCTGCTGGCCGGACTGGTGGCCATGGCGATCCCGCCGCTGGGCGTGACGATCGCGGGCGCGTTCGCGGTGGGCGCCGCTGGTGCGCTGGTGGGCGGATGGACGGCCGCGCTGATGGGCGCCTCGTCGCCCGATCCCGTGCGGCAGAAGTTCGAGGAAACGATCGAGTCGGGCCGCATCCTGCTGGTGGTCGATGCCGACGGCGAGGCGGAAGATCGGGCCGACAGGGCGGTCGTCGCGACCGGCGCCGTGCCGATGCCGTTCGAGCAGCCGACGGCGCTTTCCTGAGTCCCGTCGAGAACGGGCCCGCTGCCGCGGGATCGCCGATGCGATCGGCTCCCACCCTTCGGTAGGGGCGGCGGCAAAGGTATCGGCTAGCGCCTCAGAGCTCGATGATCCCCCGCCGGAGCGCGATCGCCACCGCGTGCGTCCGGTCGTTGGCCTGGAGCTTGGCCAGGATGCTCTTCATGTGCGCCTTGACGGTCTCCTCGGCGATGCCGAGGGCCCCGGCGACATCCCGGTTGGCCTCGCCGCGGGCCACGTGGGTGAGCACCTGGGTCTCGCGCGGGGTCAGCTCGTCGTCCTCGGCGTGGCCCGCCATCTCCTGCGCGATTTCCTCCGGAATGCGGCGCTTGCCTTCCATCATCTGGTGGATGGTCGCCAGCATGTCCTTGCGCAGCTCGCTCTTGAGCAGGTAACCCTGCGCGCCCGCGCGGAACGCGCGCAGGGCCTGCACGTCGCCACGGTAAGTGGTCAGCACCAGGATCCGCGCCTCCGGAAACTCCGAGCGGATCGCTTCGATGGCCGCGATGCCACCCATGCCGGGCATCTGCAGGTCCATCAGGGTCAGGTCGGGGAGATGCTCGCGGTAGCGTTCGATGGCTTCCTCGCCCGTGCTGGCCTCGGCGACGAGCTCCAGCCCGTCATGGCCCTCGAGTACCGCCGCGATGCCCTCGCGGAGGAGGGGATGGTCATCGACGGTCAGGATTCGTATGGGCGCCATGGTTCACAGTCGGGAAACTCGAAAGGGACGAGTATCGCGCAATCTTTCGGCGACAAGCGTGTAAGGACGTACCCTCCAACCGTTGCGAGCATCGTGATCATGGCGACGAAACGCAGCAAGGCCGGCGCTCCAGCGTCGGGACGCATCCGCACCGGCATGGGCGGATGGGTATTTCCCGCCTGGCGCGGCCCGTTCTATCCCGAGGGCCTGGTGCAGAAGCGGGAGCTCGAATACGCGAGCACGCATGTACGTGCCATCGAGATCAACGGCACCTATTACCGCGCGCCCGACGCCGCCACGTACGCCCGATGGGCCGCTCAGACGCCGGAGGGGTTCGTCTTCTCGGTGAAGGCGCCGCGGCACATCGTGCAGACGAAATCGCTCGCCGCCACCGGCACGCGCATCGCGGCCTTCCTCGACGGCGCCGTCGCCCTCGGCGACCGGCTGGGCCCGTTGCTCTGGCAGTTCCTGCCGACGCGGCGCTTCGATCCGGACGACGTCGCCGCCTTCCTCGATCTGCTGCCGGAGAAGCACGGCGGCCTGCGCCTGCGCCATGCGGTGGAGGTGCGGCACGAGAGTTTCCTCGATCCACGCTGGGTGGCGCTCGCGCGCGAGCGCGGCGTCGCCACCGTCTTTACCGACTCGGAGGACTACCCGTCGATGGCGGACATCACGGGCCCCTTCATCTACGCCCGCCTCATGCGGAGCGTCGCCGACCGGGCGACCGGTTACACACCGAAGGCGCTACGCACGTGGGCGGATCATGCCGCGACATGGGCGGCGGGCGGCGATCCGGAGGCGCTGCCGCACGTGGCCGCCATCGAGGCTCCGTCGGCACCGCGCGACGTCTTCGTGTTCTTCATCGCCGCGGCGAAGGTCCGCAATCCCTCGGCCGCGGTCGCACTGCGTAGACTTACCGACGGCGCATAATCGCAGCCTTTCCTTCCACGGATGCCCCATGGACCGTCTCATCCAGAACACCCTGATCGATCTTTTCGCCGAGCATGGCGTCGCCCTCGAGCCCGACGAGGACTGGCTGCTTACGGAAGGCGAGGACTATCCCGCCGTGCGCGGCATCTGGCACGAAGGCAAGGACGGCGGCATGGGCCGCCTCGACATCGACATCGTGCTGGACGAGGAGCGCACCATCGAGGAAAGCTTCGGCGGCATCGGCCAGGGCAAGGCGGGCTGCCGCGACGCGCTGGAAAGCTTCGCGCGCAACGATTTCCACGTCGTGCTCGCCGCCTGCTGGAACGTGGTGAACGGCAAGAAGCTCGCCGTGCGCGAGCTGAGCGCCGGCACGCAGCGCTTCACGGTGTTCGTCGGCGACTTCACGCTGCGCGGCGAGAAGGATGCACCCATGGAGATTCCCGAAGACGGACTCTCGGCCCTCGAAGCCGCGATCGCCACGGCACCGCTCACGCTCGACGTGCACTGGATCCGGGTGTTCTACGGCAACGTGGGCAACGGCAAGACGCAGATCGAAGTGCTCCTCGACAACGAACCCTGGGCCGCCGGCCACAAGGCCATCGCATCGGTCGACTGGCCACAGCACGAGCGCTACTACAGCCTGCGCAACTTCATCGCGCTGGTGCCGGCGGACTGATCCGATGCGGGAGCGCACCTGGGCGCGACATCGTTCGAGGCCGTGACCTGGAGCTTTTGGGGACCGGGGCGAAAAGCTGTCGCGGCCGGGTCCGCTCCCACAACGGCCTGCGGGACCAACTTTGAGGCCGTGACCGGGAGCTTCTGGGGACCGGGGCGAAACGCTGTCGCGGCCGGGTCCGCTCCCACAACGGCCTGCGGGACCAGCTTTGAGGCCGTGACCGGGAGCTTCTGGGGACCGGGGCGAAACGCTGCCGCGGCCCTCCGGGACCAGCTTCGAGACAGTTGTGGGAGCGCACCTGGGCGCGACATGTTTTGAGGCCGTGACCTGGAGCTGGCGCGCGAGCCCTCCCATCGCGGCGAAAAGATGTCGCGCGCAGGGCGCGCTCCTACGGCGGCGGCCAGTCTTCGGGCTTGAGGATCGCGAAGAGGCCCTCGCGTCGTGTGCGCCGGCCAAGGCGCAGCACCTCGGCGTCGCGCGAGAACAACAGCGCGGCGCCCGCGTCGGCCGCGAGTTCGAGGAACTTCTGGTCGTCCGGATCGCGGCAACGCGGTAGCGACGTGCGCGTGGCGCCGGCTGGCAACGCCGTCACCAGCGCATCGAAACGCGCTATCGACGAAGCGATCCGCGCGTCGTCGAGCTTCAGCGCCGGGTAACGCAGCACGGCCAGCCATTCCGCGCGGCAATCGTCGCGCGTGACGGCTTCCAGTTCACCCGAGGACAGCGCGGCGACCAATCGCGCCACGCGCGGGTCGTCGAAGACGAACGCGTCGAGGCAGACGTTCGTGTCGAGGACGACCCGCACTCGGGATCAGGCCGCCGCGCGCGCGGCCAGCTGCGCGTGCTGCTCCGCCACGATCGTGTACGAGCGCTTGCGCGCCTCGTGGTCGTAGATCTGCGCCGTGATGATCAGCTCGTCGGCGCCGGTGCGCTGGATGAACGCGGCGAGGCCTTCGCGCACGGTGTCCGGCGAACCCACGACGGCGCAGGAGAGCGCATGGTCGACCTGCGCCTTCTCCATCGGGGTCCACACACCGTCCATCGTGTTGACCGGCGGCGGGAGCTGGCCCGGCGCACCGCGACGCAGGTTCCAGAACGCCTGCTGTTGCGAGGTGAACAGGCGGCGCGCTTCCTCGTCCGTATCCGCCGCGACCACGTTGATGCCGAGCATGGCGTACGGCTTGTCCAGCGTTTCCGACGGACGGAACATCGTGCGATAGACCTCGAGGGCCTTCATCATCAGGTCAGGCGCGAAGTGCGACGCGAAGGCGAACGGCAGGCCCAGCTCCGCCGCGAGGCGCGCGCTGAAAAGGCTCGAGCCGAGCAACCAGATCGGCACGTTCGTACCCATGCCCGGCACGGCCCGCACGGTCTGGCCGGGCTGCTGCGGGCCGAGGAAGAACTGCAGCTCCTGCACGTCCTCCGGGAAACGGTCGTCGCTGGGGCCGAGCGCACGGCGCAGCGCACGTGCGGTGCCCTGGTCGGTACCGGGCGCGCGCCCGAGGCCGAGGTCGATGCGGCCCGGGTAGAGCGAGGCGAGCGTGCCGAACTGCTCCGCGATCACCAGCGGCGCGTGGTTGGGCAGCATGATGCCGCCGGAGCCGACGCGGATCGTCTTCGTCGCCTCGGCCACGTAGCCGATCACGATCGACGTCGCGGCGCTGGCGATGCCGGTCATGTTGTGGTGTTCGGCCAGCCAGTAACGATGGAAGCCCAGCCCCTCGGCGTGGATGGCGAGATCGCGCGAATTGCGCAGGGCGTCGCCGGGCGTGGCGCCGCGGATCACGGGGGACAGGTCGAGCACGGAGAAGGGGATCATCCGGAAGGCACCTCGAGAAAGGGGGCGGCGGACGGTCCGCCAATCCCTCCCACATGGGCGCGGGGGATGGCTTTGCAACCCATAAAGTCGGCTCCGGGAAACAATCCGTTCCCGGAAGCGATGCGCCACGGCGGGGGACGGAAGAGGAAAATACACCCATCCACTCATCCAGTCCGGTAATCCCGGGGGAGCACGACATGATCGACGTCCGTCGTTTCGACAGCCTCGGTGGCGCCAACCACGGTTGGCTCGACGCCAAGCATCACTTCTCCTTCGCCTCGTACCACGACCCGAAGCGCATGGGCTGGGGCGCGCTCCGCGTCTGGAACGATGACACCATCGCCCCGGGCACCGGCTTTCCTCCGCACCCGCATTCGGACATGGAGATCATCACGTACGTTCGCGAAGGCGCGATCACCCACGAGGACAGCCTCGGCAACAAGGGGCGCACCGAAGCGGGCGACGTGCAGGTGATGAGCGCCGGCACCGGCATCCGCCATGCCGAGTACAACGCCGAGCCGGAGACGACCCGGATCTTCCAGATCTGGATCATCCCCGACCGCGAGCGCAAGGCGCCGTCGTGGGGCACCCGCCCCTTCCCGAAGGGCGAGCGCTCGGGCCAGTTCGTCACCCTGGCCAGCGGTAGCGAAGCCGACACCGACGCCCTGCCGATCCGCACCGATGCGCGCGTGCTCGGCGCCACGGTGAAGGCCGGCGAGACGGTCGAGTACACCGTCGGCAAGGGCCGCCACGTCTACATGGTGCCGGCCACGGGCACGGTCGAGGTCAACGGCGTGCAGCTGAACGCACGTGACGGCGCGGCGATCCGCGACGAGGACGTGCTGCGCATCACCGCGTCGAACGACGCGGAACTGGTGCTCGTCGACGCCGCCGCGTAAGCCGACCGAAGGGTATGCTGTGGGTCATGACGACCCACGGCATGCTTCATCTCGACAACCCGATCCTCGACACCGATAGCTACAAGGCCAGCCACTGGCTGCAGTATCCGCCCGGAACCGACGCCACTTTCTTCTACGTGGAATCGCGTGGCGGCACGTACGAAAGCACGGTGTTCTTCGGCCTCCAGGCCATCCTGAAGTCCCGCCTCGGCCGCCGCGTCACGCACGCGGACGTCGACGAAGCGCGCGACTTCTTCGCCGCCCACGGCGAACCCTTCAACGAAGACGGCTGGCGCCACATCGTCGACACGCACGGCGGCCGCCTTCCCGTGCGAGTGCGCGCGGTACCGGAAGGCAGCGTCGTGCCGACGCACCAGGCGCTGGTGACCGTCGAATCCACCGATCCGGCGGCGTACTGGCTGCCGTCCTACCTGGAAACGCTGCTGCTACGTCTGTGGTATCCCGTCACGGTAACGACGACCAGCTGGCAGGCGCGGCGGACGATCCTGCACTACCTCGAACGGACGTCCGACGACGCCGCAGCGCAGATTCCTTTCAAACTGCACGACTTCGGCGCGCGCGGCGTGTCGAGCGCGGAATCCGCCGGGCTCGGCGGCATGGCGCACCTGGTCAACTTCCTCGGCACCGATACCGTGTCGGGCGTGCTGGCCGCCCGCGCCTACTACGGCGAGCCGATGGCGGGCTTCTCCATTCCCGCCGCCGAGCACAGCACGATCACCAGCTGGGGACGCGACCACGAGGTCGACGCGTACAGGAACATGCTGCGGCGTTTCGCGAAGCCGGGTTCGCTCGTCGCCGTGGTGTCGGACAGCTACGACATCTACCACGCGATTCGCGAGCTCTGGGGCAAGGCGTTGCGCGACGAGGTGATCGCCTCCGGTGCGACGGTCGTCGTGCGTCCGGATTCGGGCGACCCGGTCGAGGTGGTGCACCGCTGCGTGAGCCTGCTCGACGAGGCCTTCGGCAGCACGGTGAACGGCAGGGGCTTCCGCGTCCTCAACCACGTCCGCGTCATCCAGGGCGACGGCGTGAATCCCGAGAGCATCCGCGCGATCCTCGAGCGCATCGTTGGCGCGGGCTATTCGGCCGACAACCTCGCGTTCGGCATGGGCGGCGCGCTGCTGCAGAAGCTGACGCGCGACACGCAGAAGTTCGCACTGAAGTGTTCGGCGGCGCGCGTGGACGGCGCATGGCGCGACGTGTGGAAGGATCCCGTCACGGACCAGGGGAAGATGTCCAAGCGCGGCCGGATGACTCTGCTGCGCCACCGCGAATACGGCACGTACCGCACCGCCGCGTTACCCGGCGACGCCGTCTCGCTTCCGCCCGATGCGCTCGAGCACGGCTGGGAGGAGGTCATGCAGACGGTGTGGGAGAACGGCGAACTGCTGCGCGATTGGTCGTTCGCCGAGGTACGCGAGAGGGCCGCCGCGGGGCGCTGACACCGGCGGCGCCGTCGGACCTCGTCGACCGGGGACGTGGATACCGGCGTACGCCGGTATGACGGGACCTGCGACACGTCGGAGCGGGCGCGGGGCGCCGACAAAGGGCGGGGCGGTCGGACCTCGTGGACCGGGGCCGGCGTGCGCCGTTATGACGGAGACCAGCGTCACCCCGGCGCACGCCGGGGTCCACGGCGAGGCGGCCGGTTTTCGCTAGCGCGCCTGGGCGTTGCGCTTCATCAGTCCGTGCGTGAACAGGTATGCCGCCGTCTGGTAGTACGTCACGGCGTCGTCCGCGTCCTGCTGATCCTTGTGCTCGACCGGCACCGCGTCGCCCGACTGCAGCGTCGGCACCATCTGCTTCACGGGCTGGCGCGGAATCAGCGACGTCAGCCGGTCGCCGTGCAGGTAACCGAGCTCCTGGTAGGTGCTCAGGAACGCGCGCTCGCGGCCGGGCTCGAGCCGAAAGAGGTCGTAGCCATAGAACCGCGACGTATAGCTGAAGCCGAGCATGCCCAGCAGCGTCGGCGGAATGTCGATCTGGCTCATCAGGCGATCGACACGTCCCGGGGCGACGTGCTTCGGCGAGTAGATGTACAGCGGGATGTGATATCGGTCGACGGGCAGGCTGGTCTTGCCCGCGCTCGTCGCGCAATGGTCCGCCGTGATGACGAAGATGGTGTCGTCGAACCACGGCTTCGTCGCCGCGCGGCGGAGGAAATCGCCGAGCGCCCAGTCGGTGTACTTGACCGCCGCGCGACGCGAGCCCTGCGGCAGGTCGACGCGTCCCTGCGGGAACGTGAACGGGCGGTGGTTCGACGTCGTCATGACGTGTCCGAAATACGGCTTGCCGGCCGCGTACGCGTCGTCCATGCGCTTCATGACCAGCGTGAACAGGTCCTCGTCCGCCACGCCCCAGACGTTCTCGGCGTGGATGTCCTTGTCGGCGATGGCGTCGCGATCCACGGCGTTATAGCCGTTGCTCGCGAAGAAGTGGTTCATGTTGTCGAAGTAACCGTAGCCACCGTACAGGAACTCGGACGTGTAGCCCTTCTCGTTGAAGACGTCCGCGAGCGACCAGAGGTTCTCGTTGTTCGGCCGCTTCACGATCGACTCGCCCGGCGTCGGCGGCACGGACAGCGCCAGCGCCTCGAGGCCGCGCACGGTGCGCGTGCCGTTGGCGTAGAGCTGGCTGAAGAACAGGCTCTTCGACGCGAGCGCGTCGAGATTCGGCATCAGGTGCTTGTGCTTGCTGACATCGAGACCTTCCACGTAGTCGCCCGACAGGCTTTCCACGCTGATGAGGACGACGTTGAGCTTCTTCTCCGGACGATTCGCCACGATGGTTCGCGTGATGTCCTGCGGATCGTCGGTGGTGAACGTCGCGTCCGGCGTCTTCAGCAGGCGGCGAAGGTTCGCGAACGCGTCCTTGTCCGGTAGCGTCGGATAGTACTTGGCGTAGTCGAGCTCGTTTTCGCGGAAGGCCGCGAAGAACTCGTAGATGCCGTTGCCGGCGAGCTCGTTCACGTACTGGTTCGACGAGCGATCCTTCATCTGCCCGTCGACCGCGAAGCTCACCGCGACGGTCAGCAGCAACCACACGCCGACCACGGCGCCGCGCTGGAGGAACCGGGACCCTTCGTCGCGCACCACGAGCACGCGACGGCTGCCGACCATGACGGCGACGGTCGCCAGCAGCAGCAGCGCCGACCAGGTGCCGATCGGGTACGACTCGCGAATGTTGCCGATGACCTCGTGCGTGTAGACGAGATAGTCCACGGCGATGAAGTTGAAGCGCGCGCTGAACTCGTTCCAGAACACCAGCTCGGCCGCGCCCAGGTAGAGGGTGGCGAAAGCGAGCACGGCGCACAGCCCGACGACCGCCCGGCGGCCCCAGCGCGAGGACCACGCCCGGCGCGGCACGAGCCACGTCACCAGGAGGAGGGGCCAGGCGACGTAGACGAACGTCACCAGGTCGTAGCCGAAGCCGGCGACGAACGCGTACAGCCACTCGAGCGGCGCGCCCGGGAGCTCGTGGCGGGATCGCAGTGTAAGAACGAGGCGGACGAGAAAGGCGACGGCAAGGAACAGGACGCCGAACCACACGAGCGGCCGGAACCTCTGGCGCAGGGTCTGAACGGAGGTCGGGGGCGCGCGCATGCTGCTTCTCGGATCGTGACGGCCCAACGGGACCAGTTTCCGGGCAGGGTAGGCGCAGGGGCTTACGACTCCCTTTCCTCATCCTTAGCCGAAGCTTTGGTCGGCTATCCGATTCATGGCCATCCGCGGTCGGCCGTCGCAAGAAAACGTGATCTGCCGCGTTTACCGTCTCTGTGGCAACCTACACGACCTTACGAGACGACCTACCGGAGCCACGGCGCACGTGGAGCAAGAAACCATGGCGGAGCTCCCGTCGACCGATCAGCCTCTCGCCAGGCGTGCCCTCCATCTGACCCTGCTCCGTCGCGCGGGTGGACCGCTGCTCTCGGTCGCGCTGCTGTGCCTGGCCCTTTGGGCCCTGCATGCGATGGCCAGCGAGGTGACGTACCGGCAGATCGCCGGGTATATGCATGCGCTGCCCAACACCGACATCGCGCTGGCGATCCTGCTGACGGCGGCCGGGTACGGGGTCATGACGCTGTACGACTGGTTCGGGCTGGCCAGCATCGGCAAGCGGCTGCCGGCGAAGCGGGTGGGGCTGATCTCCTTCATCAGCTACGCGTTCTCCAACGCGCTGGGCATGTCGCTGCTGGTCTCCGGCTCGATCCGCTACCGCTTCTACGTGCAGGCGGGCCTGACGACCGGCGAGGTGGCGCGGGTCGTGCTGTACACCACGCTGAGCTTCTGGCTCGGGCTGGCGGCCCTCACCGGCGTGACGCTGCTCGCCGTGCCGATCCCTCCCGAGGTGCCGCTCTCCGGTTGGCGGATTCCGCTGGCGATCGTCCTCGTGCTGGTGCCCCTGGCCTGGTTCGCCATCGCGGTGGCGGTGCGCCGGCCCCTGCGCGTGTGGCGCTTCTCGGTAGAAGCGCCGACCCCGGTCGTCGCGGCGCGGCAGATCCTGATCGGCGCGCTCGACTGGGGCCTCGCGGCGGGCGTGCTCTACGTGCTGATGCCCGAAGCGATCGCGGGCGGCTTCGGCCATTTCCTGGCGATCTTCGTCCTGGCGCAGATGGCCGGACTGATCAGCCATGTACCCGGAGGCCTGGGAGTCTTCGAAGCCGTGATGCTGGCCGGCTTCGGTGCCACCGGCAACCACGGGCTCGAGGCCCCGATCCTCGGCTCGCTGGCCGCCTACCGCCTCGTGTATTACCTCCTGCCACTGTGCACCGCGACCGTCATGGTGATCTGGCGCGAGGTGCGCGCCCTGCGGCATACCTCGCTGATCACGCCGTGGTTCAGCAGCCTGCTTCCGCCGTTCTTCGCCGGGCTCACCCTCGTGTCAGGCGCCGTGCTCCTGTTCTCCGGCGCCACGCTGGCGATCCCGGGGCGCATGGAAATCCTCCGCGGCTTCGTGCCGTTGCCGCTGGTGGAGGTCTCGCATTTCCTGTCCAGCGTCGTGGGCATGCTCCTGCTCATCCTCGCGCGCGGCCTGCAGCGCCGGCTCGACGCGGCGTACGTGCTCACGCTCGTGCTGTTGATCCTCGGCGCCATCCTCTCGCTGCTCAAGGGCATCGATTACGAGGAAGCGACCCTGCTGACCCTGCTCGCGCTGGCCCTCGCGCCAGCCCACCGGCACTTCTACCGGCGCGCGTCGCTGTTCCGCGCGTCGTTCTCGCCCGGCTGGGTGCTCGCGATCGGCGCGGTGCTGGCCTGCTCCACCTGGCTGGTGTTCTTCAGCTTCAAGCACGTCGAATACAGCAACAACCTGTGGTGGGAGTTCAGCTTCCGCCATGGCGGCGCGCCGCGCGCGCTGCGGGCGTTGGTCGGCGCGACCGCGGTCGTGATGCTCGTCGCGCTGGCCAACCTGATCCGGCCGGCGCGTGCGCGCCGCTCGCGTCCCGGCGACGCCGAACTCGTGCGCGCGCTGCCGCTGGTCAAGGGTTTCGATTCGGCCCAGGCGCACCTCGCGCTCGTCGGCGACAAGATGCTGATGTTCGCGCCGGACGACCGCGCCTTCATCATGTACGACATCGAAGGCCGCAGCTGGGTGGCGATGGGCGACCCCGTCGGCACCGACGAGGACGTTCGCCGCGAGCTGGTCTGGACGTTCCGCGAGGAATGCGAGCGCGCCGGTGGCTGGCCGCTGTTCTACCAGGTGCGCCCGCGCGATCTCGACCTCTACCTCGACGTCGGCATGAGCCTGCTCAAGATCGGCGAGGAGGCGCGCGTGCGACTCGAGTCGTTCAACCTCGACGGCAAGTCGAAGAAGACCCTGCGCGGCACGGTGAACAAGCTGGCGCGCGACGGCCTGCGCATGGAGATCGTGCCGGTCGACGGCGTGCCAGCGTTGCTGCCGCGCCTGAAGGTCATCTCCGATGCGTGGATGCGCGACAAGAAGGTGCGCGAGAAGCGTTTCTCCCTCGGCCTGTTCGACGAGCGTTACCTCGCGCGCACTCCGATGGCGGTGGTCTGGCAGGGCGAGGAGCCCGTCGCGTTCGCCAACGTGTTCGTGACGGACACGAAGGAGGAAGCCTCGGTCGACCTCATGCGCCACCTGCCCGACGGCCCGTCCGGCATCATGGACTTCCTGTTCATCGAACTGATGGTCTGGGCGAAGGCCGAGGGCTATCGCTGGTTCAACCTCGGCATGGCGCCGTTGTCGGGCCTGCAGAACCGGCGCACCGCGCCGCTGTGGAGCCGCTTCGGCGCCATGGTGTTCGGACGCGGCGAGCGCTTCTACAATTTCCGCGGATTGCAGCGCTACAAGGACAAGTTCGATCCCGAGTGGGAGCCGCGCTACATCGCGGTGCCCGGCGGCATCGCGCTTCCCCTCGCGCTGGCCAACGTCGCCAGCCTGATCTCCGGCGGGCTGGGTGGCGTCGTCCGCCGATGAAGAGACGCATGAAGAAAACGATCCGCTATTCCCTGCTCGGCCTGCTCGCCCTGGGCGTGCTCGCGCTGCTCGCCTGGCATCCGTGGACGCATGCGTCGATGGAGAAATCCACCGTCGAGCTGCCCGCGCTCACGACGGCGCCGGCCGGACAGGAAGACCTGCTCGTCGTCATCTACTCGGGCGACGGCGGCTGGTGGGACCTCGACCAGCGCCTGGGTGCGGTGTTCACCTCGCGCGGCATTCCCGTGGCCGGTGTCAGCACGTTCAAGTACTTCTGGCGATACCGGTCGCCGGAGGAATCGGCGCACGATCTCGACGGCCTGCTCGATCGCTACACGGCGCTTTGGAAGAAGAAACGCGTGCTGCTGATCGGCTATTCGTTCGGCGCCGACGTGCTGCCGACCATCGTGGGGAAACTCCGTCCCGACAACCGCGCGCGCCTGAGCCAGCTCGTGCTGCTCTCCGCGAGCCGCGACGTGAACTTCGAGATCGAACTCGAAGGCTACATGCAGCAGGGCTGGTGGACCACCCACACGCACAATTTCCTGCAGTGGCTCAATCCGGTCGTGCACACCGATGCGATGCCGCCGATCGCCGCGCT
Source organism: Luteibacter sp. UNC138MFCol5.1 (assembly GCF_900110505.1). Lineage (GTDB taxonomy): Bacteria > Pseudomonadota > Gammaproteobacteria > Xanthomonadales > Rhodanobacteraceae > Luteibacter. Next base: position 394,815 of record NZ_FODZ01000001.1, on the reverse strand, counting down.
GGGCGGACACCCGCCAATGGCCTGCTATTACGGCGCCGAGGATGCGGACGACAGCGGCTGCACCGATCCGAAGCTGCCATCGTTCGTCACGGTCTACCGGAAGCCCGGCTCCCACCATTTCGACGAGAACTACGAAGCGTTGGCGACCGAGCTCATCCAGCGCATGCCCGCGCAACCGGCGGCCGCGTCGACATCGCCTTAACGGACGATCGCCGTTCCGGCGCGTGAAGGCCTGTCACACAACGTTCACCGGTCTGCCACCGAAAATTTCGCCTTTTGCGACCAACCTGATCGCCCGGGGTGGAGCGCGCGATGGAGAAATGAACGATGCAACGCGAACCAGGCAAACGGGATTACGGGTCGTCCGACGGTGCGAGCCTGCGTAGTCTCGCCAGTCGGGGCATGAGCATTCCGCAGCGGACCGCGCCGAAGCCGCCGGCGACTCGCCCTGAAAGGCCGCGCCCGGAGCGGCGTAGGGACGAGCAGAAAAGCCGTGAATCCCGCGCCCTGGCGTAAAACCCGGCCTTCGCCTACACAGGCGAAGGCAAATCGGCACTAATTTTAAGAATTCTCCTATATCCGCCGCCGGCCGACCTACGCAACATTACGGTCACGCCGCGCCGGCGACATCGGCGTGGCAACACATCGCCGATGACCGATCCGACGGCAGGACGCCGTCCGTCCCTAGCGCAAGGATCGATCCCCCCTTCATCGGCGGTAACGCCGCGTCGGCTTCGCCGGGCCGCGTTCGGGTGGCCGAGGCCGCCAGACCAAGGGACGGTCGCCATGGCCCTCCGCGTGAGCGCGAGGGCCATGCTTTTCTGGCGTATCCTCGCGCCATGGGCTGTCTTCCCATTCCCCTGATCGCGCTCATCGGTTTCGCCATCGGTTATTTCATCGATGGGCGGACCGGCTCGGTCTGGGGCGGCGGTATCGGCCTGATCGTCGGGCTCGCGCTGGCCGTCATCCTGCTGCGCGCCATGCGCCGCGCGAACCGGCGCTAGCTCTTCCTGCCGAAGAACATCGAGACGCCGAGCCCGGCGATGAACGAGGGCCCATGGCCCGCCACCCGGTGCAGGGCGTACGCGTCCAGCTGCAGGTGGTCGCCGATGGCATAGGCCAGCCCGCCGCCCGCCTGCAGCTCGTTGCCCTCGTCCGCGTCATGGATCGCGTCGGCCTCGATGTACGCCATCCATTGATCGCCGAACTTGCGGCCGAAGGTCGGCGCGAGGGTCCATGTGTTGCGCCCCTTCAGGTGGTCGACGTTCGCGTAGAGCGTGTTCTGGTGGTCATCGTCAGGCTTCCACTGCATCGTGCTGCCGAGGCTGACCTCGCGCGCGCCGTTGCCGAAGTCCTCGTCGCCGTTGTCGAACGTCACGTTGCCGAGCGCCGCCCAGCTGAACGAGCCCGCGTCGCCCGATCCCGGGGATGCCCATTTGAGACCCACGCTGGTGTCGCCGTGTCCCGTGGCATGTCGCCGCGAGCCCATCCCGCGTTCTTCGAGGCGGTTCCATGCCTGTCCCGCGACCTGCAACTCGACCGGCCCGCCCAGACCGAGGCGGATGACGCTGTCGGCCGTGTACGTGCAATCCAGGAAGCCGTCGCTTCGCTCCCGCTCGTACGTCGGCAGCCCCTGTTCGAGCGCCAGCGTGCCCGCGGGCAGCACGGTGGTGGCGAAGCCGGCCCCCGGCCGGTCGAAATCGGGCGGATCGGCGAAGGCAGGCGTCGAAAGGACGGCGAGGGCGAGGGCGGCGAGGAGAGGGCGTGGCGTCATGCGGCGATTGTGGCAAGCGCGACCGTCGCGACCGCGTCACGACGAACGGGGGACCGAGGCAGCCAGGCCGGCACCTGTGGGAGCGCACCTGGGCGCGACATGTTTTGGGGCCGTGCCCCGGAGCTGGCGCGCCACCTTGGAGACCGCGGCGAAGAGCTGTCGCGGCCAGGTCCGCTCCCACCATCGCACCTGTGGGAGCGCACCTGGGCGCGACATGTTTTGGGGCCGTGCCCCGGAGCTGGCGCGCCACCTTGGGGACCGGGGCGAAAAGCCGTCGCGGCCAGGCCCGCTCCCACAACCGCCTCGGCCCCGCCCTTGTGGGAGCGCACCTGGGCGCGACATGTTTTGGGGCCGTGCCCCGGAGCTGGCGCGCCACCTTGGGGACCGGGGCGAAAGGCTGTCGCGGCCAGGCCCGCTCCCACAACGGCCGCCGGGTCCCACCTGTGGGGCCGTGACCTTGAGCTAGCGCGATCCGGCCTTGAGGACCGGGAAGCTTTCCGACAGGTCGACCTTCGCTTCGCCCGCGAAATCCGCGGCGGAGCGGCCGAGCTTCACGGTGTACGTGCCCGGCGCGACGCGCCAGCGCTTGCCCTTGTCGTCGTAGCGGGCGAGAGCCATGGGTTCCAGCGCGATGTCGACGCGGCGGCTCGCGCCCGGCTTCAGGCTCACCTTGTGCCAGCCGGCGAGGCGGCGCATGCCGCCGTCCGGCGCGGCGACGTAGACCTGCGGCACGTCCGCGCCGGCGGTCTTGCCCGTGTTCTTCACGGTGACGTGCGCGACGACCCGGCCGGCCGCGTCCTTGTCCACGGCGAAATCGCTGTACGCGAACGACGTGTAGGTCAGGCCGTAGCCGAAGGCGAAGAGCGGCTCGCGCCCGGTCTTCTCGAACCAGCGGTAGCCGACGTCGGCACCCTCGATGGTGTAGTCGATGTTGTCCGCCGGCTTTTCCTTCGAGTACAGGCCAGCGGCCTGGATCGTGGGACGCGGCAACTGCGACTCGTCCTTCGGCCAGCTCACCGGGAGGCGCCCCGACGGTGCGGTTTCGCCATAGAGGAGCCGCGCGATGCCTTCGCCACCTCCCGATCCCGGATACCAGGCCTGCAGCACGGCGCCGACGCCCTGAAGCCAGGGCATCTTCACCGCGCCATTGGTTTCCAGCACGACGACGACCTTCGGGTTCGCCTTCGCGACGGCGGTGACCAGCGCGTCCTGCCCATCCGGCAGCGACATGTCCGGCGCGTCGTACGACTCGGCGGCCCACTTCGTGACGAAGACGACGGCGACATCGGCGGCCGCGGCGGCTTTCGCGGCGGCGGCGGGATCGGTGCCCGGATCGAAGGTCACCTTGCCACCCAGCTTCTGCATGAAGGCGAGCGGCGCGGACGCGTGATAGCGGACCGGGCCCGGCCAGCCGGTCGGTTCGAGCCCGGGCACCGGATCGCCGCCCTCGTCGGTGACCGTGGACGAGCCGCCGCCGGCCAGCACGCCCTTGTCCGCGTGGCCACCGATCACCACGACCGACTGACCCTTGCGCGCCAGCGGCAGCAGCGAGCCTTCGTTGCGCAGGAGGACCGCGCCGGCTTCCAGCGCGTCCCGGGCGACGATGCGATCGGCCGCGTACGGCACCGGCGTGACCGGCTTCGTGGGAATGGGATCGTCGATGACGCCGTGGGCGATGAGGCTGCGCAGGATGCGGCGGGCCATGTCGTCGAGGCGCGCCTTCGGCACCTCGCCCGACGCCACGGCGGCGCGCAACGGCTTGTCGAAGTAAACCTCCTTGTCGAACACCTCGCCGGCGGATTCCTGGTCGAGTCCGGCCAGCGCGGCCTTGGCGCCGCTGTGGACGCCGCCCCAGTCGGACATCACGAAGCCCTTGAAGCCCCACTCCTTCTTGAGCACGTCGGTGAGCAGCCAGGCATCCTCGCCGGCGTAGACGCCATTGACGCGGTTATAGGCCGACATGACCGAGCCCGGGTCGCCGTGCGCGATGGCGATCTGGAAGGCGAGCAGGTCCGACTCGCGCAGCGCGACGGGATCGATGTCCGCGCTGTGCGTGTTGCGGCCGGTTTCCAGGTCGTTGATGGCGAAGTGCTTCACCGTCGCGACGATCCGTTGCTCCTGGATGCCCTTCACCGCCGCGCCGACGATGGTGCCCGCGAGGATCGGATCCTCGCCCGCGTATTCGAAGTTGCGGCCATTGCGCGGATCGCGTACCAGGTTCACGCCGCCGGACAGGAGCACGCCGTAGCCCTTGCCACGAGCCTCGCCGCCGATCATGCGGCCGCCCGCGTGGGCGACCGCCGGATCGAAGCTCGCGGCGGTCGCGAGGCCGGCCGGCAGCGAGATCGCGCCCTTGCCGTCGATGCCCGGCTTGTTCACGCCGAGTCCCGCGTCCGTTTCATTGATCGCGGCCAGGCCGATACGGGGCAGGGCGGGTACGTAGCCGGCGCCACCGACGGCGCCTTCGGGGACGCCGTGCTTGTCGCTGGCCAGACCGAAATCGGAACGGATCAGGCGGAATTTCTCATCGTCGGTCATCGCGGAGACGAGCAGTTCCGCGCGGCGATCGGGGCCCAGCGAGCGATCCATCCACGGTTTGTCCGCGGGCGCGGCGGCGTGGGCGGAACCGGCGAGGCCCGCGGCGAGGGCGACGGCGAGGGTGGTGCGGCGGGTGAACTCGGACATGGGGCACGGTCGATCGGCGAGGAAGGGCCAACCATCGCCAAGTAACGGCTTTATCGCAACCCGCGAGACGCCGTCGCGGTACGCTCGACGCTTGCCATCGAGGCCCCCGGACCCCACTTAAGTGATTCAATGAATTCACAAAAGTCGATGACCCTCAGCGCCTTTCATCCTGCCGTCGCCGCGTGGTTCGGCGAGGCGTTCCCGGAGCCCACGCCCGCGCAGGTGGCCGCGTGGCCGGCGATCCGTTCGGGCAGGCATACGCTCGTCGCCGCGCCCACCGGCTCGGGCAAGACGCTCACCGCGTTCCTCTCCGCGATCGACACCCTCGTGCGCGAGGGCGTCGAGCAAGGCGGCCTGCGCGATCGCACCACGATCCTCTACGTCTCGCCGCTGAAGGCGCTGTCGAACGACATCCGCATCAACCTCGAGGCGCCGCTGGCCGGCATCCGCGAGGCGCTCCGCGCGCGCGGCCTGCCCGACCTCGAGATCCGCACCGCCGTGCGCACCGGCGATACGCCGTCGTCCGACCGCGAGAAGATGAAGCGTCGCCCGCCGCACATCCTCGTCACCACGCCGGAGTCGCTCTACGTGCTGCTCGGTTCGGACTCGGGGCGCGCCATGTTGCGCGACGTGCGCGAGGTGATCGTCGACGAGATCCATGCCGTGGCGGCGAGCAAGCGCGGCAGCCACCTCGCCGTGTCCCTCGAACGCCTGGAGTCGCTCGCGCAGCGCCGCATCACGCGCATCGGTCTTTCCGCGACACAGAAACCGATCGAGAAGGTCGCGGCGTTCCTCACCGGCGGCGAGCGCGAGGACTGCGCCATCGTCGACATCGGTCACACGCGCAAGCGCGATCTCGCGCTGGAAGTGCCGCCGGTGCCGCTCGAGGCCGTGATGTCGAACGACATGTGGGAGCTGGTCTACAACCGGCTCGGCAACCTCATCGAGCAACACCGCACCACCTTGGTATTCGTCAACACGCGGCGCATGGCCGAACGCGTGTCGCGGCACCTGTCCGAGCGCCTGGGCAAGGAGGCCGTCACCGCGCACCACGGCAGCCTGTCGCGCGAGCAGCGCCTCGACGCCGAGCAGCGGCTCAAGCGCGGCGAACTGCGCGCGCTCGTGGCCACGGCGTCACTGGAACTGGGCATCGACATCGGCGATGTCGACCTCGTCTGCCAGATCGCCTCGCCGCGATCGATCGCGGCGTTCCTGCAGCGCGCCGGCCGCGCGGGCCACGCCGTGGGCGGAACGCCGAAGGCGCGCCTGTTCCCGACCTCGCGCGACGACCTCGTGGAATGCGCCGCGCTGCTCGACTGCGTGCGCCGCGGCGAGCTCGACGCGCTGATCATGCCGGACGAGCCGCTCGACGTGCTCGCGCAGCAGATCGTGGCGGAGGTCGCCTGCCAGGAGTGGGAGGAAGATGCGCTGTACGACCTGATCCGCCGCGCCTACCCCTTCCGCGCGCTGACGCGCGAGCGCTTCGACGAAACCGTGCGGATGCTGTCGGAAGGCTTCACCACGCGCATCGGGCCACGCGGCTCGTACATTCACCGCGACGCGGTGAACGGCCGCCTGCGCGAGCGTCGCGGCGCACGGCTCACCGCCGTCACGTCGGGCGGCACCATTCCCGACACCGGCGATTACAACGTGCTGCTCGAACCCCAGTCGACGATCGTCGGCACGGTGAACGAGGATTTCGCGGTGGAGAGCCTCGCCGGCGACGTCTTCCAGCTCGGCAATCGCTCCTACCGGATCATGCGGGTGGAGGCGGGCAGGCTGCGCGTGGAAGACGCGCAGGGCGCGCCACCGAACATTCCCTTCTGGCTGGGCGAGGCACCCGGACGCACCGACGAGCTGTCGCTCGGCGTGTCGCGCCTGCGCGGCGAGATCGCCGCGGCGTTCGACGCGGATGGCCGCGACGGCGCCTTCCGCTGGCTCACCGGCGAGCTGGCCCTGCCGAAAGCGGCCGCCGAACAGATCGTCGACTACCTGTTCCGCGCACGCGCGGCGCTGGGCGCGTTGCCGACCCGCGACACGCTCGTGATGGAGCGCTTCTTCGACGAGTCCGGCGGCACGCAGCTGATCATCCACACGCCGTTCGGCAGCCGCATCAACCGCGCATGGGGCCTGGCCTTGCGCAAGCGCTTCTGCCGCAAGTTCAATTTCGAACTGCAGGCGGCCGCGACCGAAGACGCCATCGTGCTGTCGCTGTCCACCAGTCACAGTTTCCCGCTGGAGGAGGTCGCGCGCTACCTGCATTCGAATTCCGCGGAGCATGTGCTTATCCAGGCGTTGCTCGACGCACCGCTGTTCGGCGTCCGCTGGCGCTGGAACGCGACGACCGCCCTCGCGCTGCCGCGCTTCACGGGTGGCCGCAAGGTCGCGCCGCAGCTGCAGCGCATGAAGAGCGAGGATCTCCTCGCCACCGTGTTCCCGGATCAGGTCGCGTGCGCGGAAAACCTCGTGGGCGAACGCGAGGTGCCGGACCATCCGCTGGTGAAGCAGACGCTGGACGACTGCCTGCACGAGGCGATGGACAGCGAAGGCCTGCTCGAGATCCTGCGTGGGCTCGAGTCCGGTCGCATCGCGATGGTCGCGCGCGACCTCGCCACTCCGTCGCCGCTCGCGGCCGAAGTGCTGAGCGCCGCGCCGTATGCGTTCCTCGACGACGCGCCACTGGAAGAGCGGCGCACGCAGGCGGTGCAGTCGCGCCGCTGGAACGAGGCCGAGACGGCCGACGACCTCGGCCGCCTCGATGCCGAGGCCATCGACGCGGTGCGTCTCGAGGCGTGGCCGGAGGCGCGTAGCGCGGACGAGATGCACGAGGCCCTCGTACAGCTGGGCGCGATCACCCAGGACGAGGTACGCGAGAACGCCGGATGGGCGAAGCTGCTCACGGCGCTGGCGAAGGACGCGCGGGCCACGTCGCTGACGCACGGTGACCATGCGCTCTGGGTCGCTGCGGAACGCTTGCCGGCGTGGCAGGCGATGGTTTCCGTCGCCGCGATGTCGCCGGCGATCGCGGCACCGGCCAGCTACGCGGCGCAGGCCTGGACGCCGGAATCGGCGCTCATCGACATCGTACGCGGGCGCCTCGGCGGTCTCGGTCCGGTGCCGGCGAATGCGCTCGCCGCGTCGCTGGGCATGCCATTGCCCGATGTCGAGCTCGCCCTCGGTTCGCTCGAATCCGAGGGCTATGTCATGCGCGGGCCGTTCTCGCCCGGCGTCACCGACGTCGAATGGTGCGAACGTCACCTGCTCGCGCGCATCCACCGTTACACGATCGGGCGCCTGCGTCGCGAGATCGAGCCGGTGGCGCCGCGCGACTTCTATCGCTTCCTGCTCGACTGGCAGCACGTCACCCGTGCCACGCAGGTCACCGGCCCGGACGCGCTCGCCGGCACGATCGGGCAGCTCGAAGGCTTCGAAGCCGCGGCGGGCGCATGGGAAACCGAGCTGCTACCGTCGCGCGTTTCCGATTACGGCATCGGCTGGCTCGACGATCTGTGTCGGGCGGGCCGCGTCGTCTGGAGCCGCCTGCGCCTGGGCACGGGCAGCGGCGGGCCGGTGCGCTCGACGCCGATCGTACTGCTGCCACGTCGCCAGCTGCCGGTGTGGTCGGCCGCCGCGCCGGCCGCGACCGACGACGTGTCGCTGTCCTCGCGAGCGCAGGCGGTGGCCGATGCGCTGCGCGACGAAGGCGCGCTGTTCTTCGACGAGCTCGCATCGACCACCCGCCTGCTTCGCACGGAGCTCGAGGATGCGCTGGGCGAGCTCGTCGCGGCGGGGCGCGTCACCGCCGACAGCTTCGCGGGCCTGCGCGCCCTGCTGCTGCCGGCATCGAAGCGCAACGGAAGCCGCCATCGGCGCACGCGCCGGCACATGCTCAGCGGCATCGAGGACGCGGGGCGCTGGTCGCTCGCGCGTCGGGCGAGCGAGCAACGCAACGATGCCGATGGGCTGGAACACATCGCGCGGACGCTGCTGCGCCGTTACGGCGTGGTCAGCTGGCGGATCCTGGAGCGGGAGGCGGCATGGCTTCCCGCGTGGCGCGACCTGCGCCGCGTCTACCATCGGCTGGAAGCGCGCGGCGAGATCCGTGGCGGCCGGTTCGTCGATGGCCTCGTCGGCGAGCAGTTCGCGTTGCCCGAGGCGCTCGCGGCGCTACGCCAGATCCGGCACCGGCCGCACGACGGCGAGATCGTCTGCATCGCGGGCACCGACCCGCTCAACCTGATCGGATCGATCCTCGCCGGTTCGGCGAAGGTGCCCGCCGTGATCGGCAACCGGCTGGCGATCCGCGATGGCGTGCCCCTCGCCGCGATGGTGGCAGGCAAGTTCGTCGCGCTCACGCCGCTGGAAGGCGACGACGAGCGCGAGGCACGGGGCGCGCTGCAGCGCAAAGCCGACCTGCGTTCAACGGCGGCGTTGTAGGAGCGCGTCTTTGGGGTTACACCCAAAACATTGGACGCCGGAGTAAAGCGCAAGCGCGCCTACACGTTCTCGACCGCGCGCGCGATGGCATCCCGTGTTGCCGCCAATACCTCGCGGGACAACGCATCGTCGCTCGTGGCGACAGCGCGGGCCACGGCGACGGCACCAATCTGCGCAGCCAGTGCAGCGATGGACACACGCCGCCGCTCATCCGCAGGCAGCGCAGGGTCGAGCGACGCCTCGAACAACGCGATCTCGGCCTGAAACGCGGCGGCGAAGTTCTCGCTCAGCGCAGGCCCGTGCCGCGAAGCCTCGCTCGCGGAGGCCACCATCGGGCACCCCTCGCCGACCCGATCTCGCGCACGCACCGAGAACAGCGCATCGAGGTAATCGGAGAATGTGGGCTCCCTGCCGGCGGCCCAGGCCTCGATGGACGCCATGTTCCCGGCGAAGGCCCGGGAAAACGCTGCGGCCACCAGCGCCTCCTTGGAGGGGAAATGCGCGTAGAGCGCGCCGTGGGTAAGCCCAGCCTCCTTCGCAACTTCGGCCACGCCCACGCCGTCAACGCCTCTCTCCCTGAACAAACGGCTCGCAGCACTGAGCAGAAGGGCCCTATTTTCCTCGGATTTCTGTTTCGAGACGCGCACAGCTCCCTTCCTCACAAACCGGGGCACGTTTTTACATTGCGCCCACCATCAAAATAATTATGATTGTGCTCGCAATCAAAAGCGAGTCCACCGAAGGCGATGCCGTTTTTGGCGGGCTACCCAACCGACCGAGGAGATTAGCTATGTCTGCTGCAACACGCACGGTTCGCGCCATCGCACTGGCCGCCGGCCTTTCCATGGGTTCGTCGGCCGTTACGGCGGCCGAACCCATCCACAACGTCGTGCTGGTCCACGGCGCCTTCGCCGACGGCTCGGGCTGGCGGGCGGTCTACGACCTGCTGGTGCGGAAGGGCTACCACGTCAGCATCGTTCAGGAGCCGGAAACCAGCCTCGAGGCCGATGTGGCCGCGACGCGGCGGGTGATCGATCAACAGGACGGGCCGGTGGTCCTGGTGGGGCATAGCTGGGGCGGGCAGGTGATTACCGACGCCGGTGACGACCCCAAGGTAAAGTCGCTGGTCTACCTGGCCGCCTTGATGCCGGATGTGGGCGAAAGCACCGAGACGCTGGAGACGAAGCCGCAGTTTCCCGCACCGAACAGCGACGTGAAGCTTACTGCGGACGGCTTCTTCTACATGGACCCGGCTAAGTACCACGCGAACTTCGCCGCCGATTCACCGGCCGAACTGGCTACTTTCATGGCCCAGTCGCAGGTGTTTCTCGCACAGAAGGCCTTCAAGACACCGGCTAAGGCGGCGCCGTGGAAAACGAAGCCGACCTGGGCTGTCGTGCCTACCGCCGATAAGACGATCAATCCAGATCTGGAGCGCTGGATGTACAAGCGCGCCAAGGCGAAGGTCACGGAAGTGCCGGGTTCCAGCCACACCGTCTTCCTTTCCCACCCCGACCTCGTCGTCTCGATCATCGAACAGGCCGCGGGCAAGTGACCCGCGCCCGACCACTCAAGGGAGAACACCATGCGATATCGCGTTCTGGGCCGGCACACAGGCCTTCGTGTCTCTGAACTCGTGCTTGGCACGGGCAACTTCGGTACGCGGTGGGGGCACGGCGCCGAGCCGGATGATGCCCGGCGCATGCTCGATGCATACCAGGCCGCCGGCGGCAACTTCCTCGACACGGCCGATACATACCAGTTCGGGGAATCCGAAGAGATCCTCGGCCATCTGCTGCAAGGGCGCCGTGATGACTTCGTCCTTGCGACGAAGTACACGCAAGCCGGCGGCAAGAGCGATGGCATTCTCGTTACGGGTAACAGCCGTCGCGCGATGGTGGCTTCCGTCGAGGCAAGCCTGCGCCGCCTGAAGACCGACCGGATTGATCTCTACTGGACGCACTTTCCGGATCGGGTGACGCCGGTCGAAGAAATCCTGCGAGGATTCGACGACCTCGCCCGCGCGGGCAAGATCCTTTACGCGGGCTTATCGGATTTCCCCGCCTGGCGCGTGGCTCGCGCGGTAACACTCGCCGAGGTGCGCGGCTCACTGCCGATTGCGGCGATACAGGTAGAGCACAGTCTCGTGGAGCGCACCACCGAACACGAGTTGCTGCCAGCCGCCGATGCGCTTGGCCTTGGCGTCGTCGCGTGGTCACCACTTGGAGGTGGCGTGCTCACGGGCAAATATCGACGCGGCGAGGGTGGGCGCAAGGAAGGTTTCGGTGGCCGCGTGTTCCAGGAGGAAAACAGCGCGCAACGCACGCGCATCGTCGATACGCTGCTCGCGATCGCTGACGAGACGGGACTCGACCCTGGAGCGCTCGCGATTGCCTGGGTCGCGCGCAAAGGGCCGTTGCCGATCATCGGGCCACGCAACGTGCAGCAACTGGAGAGCAACCTGCGAGCGACCGAGGTCAGGCTATCGGATGAACAGCTTGCGCGCCTGGACGAAGCGAGCGCGCTAGCGTCGATTTTTCCGCATAGCCTGATCGAGGATCCGGCGAACCAGCAGAAGGCATCAGGCGGGAAGCTGGATGATCTGGTGCTACCAACGCGCGAGGTGGCCTAGTCTGCACGCTTGCGCGACAGCTTTTTCGTGAGAGAGCCACCGGCCCGCTTGCTCACCGCGAAAAGCTGTCGCGCGCAGGGCGCGCTCCTACAGACGCCATGCACGAACCCGTCAGCGCAGCTGCACGTCGCCCAGCACCCACAGCTTCGGCCCCGGTTTGCCCGTGATCACGAAGCACAGGTCGTGCGTGCCTTCGCGCTTGGGCAGTATGCCGTCCAGCGTGGCGCGGCCGTCCTTCGCCTTGGCCAGCGGGATCGTCGTCAGCTTCGGACCGTCGCACGTGTCCTGGCGCACTTCGAGCTCGCCCGCGGCCGAGCGCGCCTTGCGCGAGACGATGCCGGCGGCGTCCTTCCACAGCGCGTAGTTGTACGGAAGGCGGTCGACCGTGACGGAAACGCCGTAGCGACCATCCAGCTTCACGTTCTTCCACTTCCAGCACGTGTCCATGATGTCGACCTTGTAGACCGGCCGCTTGCCGTCGACGGCGTTCGGCGACTCGAGGCGCAGCACGAGCTTGTCGCCGCACATGTCGAGTTCGTCGCTCGTCCGGCGCAGCAGCGACTTCGCGTCGATCTCGCGATCGCGCGGCCCCGCGAGGCCGAAGCCGCCGGCGAACGCGTTCGCGCGCACGGTGGTCGGCAGATCGACGTCGAACGGCGCCGTGTGCTCGGCGGACTGCGCGGTGGGCGCGGAGCCGTCGGTCGTGTAACGGAGCGTGCCGTAACCGGTCTGGTTCGACAGCGTGACCTTCGCCTTGCCATCGGGCGCGCCATCGGCGGTGATCGCCACGGCGAACGCGCCGTCGGAAGGCACGATGCCTGCCGAGCGATAGCGGGACATCTGCGCCGGCAGGCGCGCGACGAAGCCGTTCCAGTCGGCCTTCGGCGACCACGTGCGCTCGGCGAGCGCGGCGATGCGCGGGAAGATCGCATGCTGGGTGCGATACCAGTTCGGCAGGTATTCGGTGAACACCGTGACCTGCGCGCCGAGCACGTGGTTCGCCTTGTTCGCGGCGATCTCCGTCGGCACCGGGTCGAAATCGTAGAGGGTCTTCAGCGTCTGCTCCGACGGACGGCCCGGCGGCTCGTCGGGCAGCGTCGACTGCAGGCGGTCGAGGTAGAGCGTCGGCGACGGCGCCATGACGACGTCGTGGCCGGCGTTCGCGGCCTTGATCGCGCCGGCGGTGCCGCGCCACGACATCACGGTGGCGCTGGCGGGCACGTCGCCGTCGAGGATTTCATCCCAGCCGATCAGTCGCCGGCCGTGCTTGTCGAGGTACGTGCCGATGCGCGCGATGAACCAGCCCTGCATCTTCTCCTCGTCGTCGATGCCCAGCGATTTCATCTTCGCCTGCACCGTCTTCGAGCGCTCCCATTCGTCCTTCGCCGCTTCGTCGCCACCGACGTGGACGTACGTCGACGGGAAGATCGCCATCACCTCGTCGAGCACGTCCTGCAGGAACGTGAACGTGCCATCGTCGACGTTGTACAGCGCAGTGTTGACGCCCCAGTCCGTCGAGACGCCGAGTTTCTTCGCGCCGGCGCCGACCTTCGGATACGACGCCACCGCCGCCTGCGCGTGACCGGGCATCTCGATCTCCGGCACCACGGTGATGTGACGCTCGGCGGCGTACGCGACGATCTGCTTCGCCTCGTCCTGCGTGTAGAAGCCGCAATACGGCTTGTCGGCGTCGCCGGTGAGCGCGACGTCCGGACCCACGGTCTTGCGGCACGCGCCGGTTTCCGTGAGCTTCGGGTATTTCTCAATCTGCAGGCGCCAGCCCTGGTCGTCGGTCAGGTGCCAGTGGAACGTGTTGAGCTTGTGCATCGCCATCTGGTCGAGCAGGTGCTCGATGTCGCTCACCGACTGGAAATGGCGGCTCGAATCGAGCATCAGCCCGCGCCACTCGAACCGTGGCGCGTCGACGATGTGCACGCCCGGCACGCCGTTCTGCGCGGCGGGATCGGTCAGCAGCTGCCAGTACGTGACGGCGCCATAGAAGAGACCGGTTTCGTCGTTCGCGGCGATGCGCACGCCGTTGCCGTCGACATCCAGCGTGTACGCCTCGCGGCCCTTCACCGTCGACACGGTCGCGAGCGAGATACCGCCCTTGCCCTTGCCTTCGACGATCGCGGGTGTGATGCCGCGTGCCTGGCGGATCCATCCCTGCAGCTGCGTCGCGACGTGCTTCGCCTGCGTGTCGCCCGCCGCGACGCCGATCGTGGTCATCGCATCGAGGCGGAAATGACCGGGAACGCGCTGCACCTGCGCCGGCATGGGAATCAGCGAGAGTGGCGCGGTGTCGACCGGTGCGGCCTCCTGTTTCGGTTGGCTGGCGCATGCGGCAAGGCCAGCGGCCATCGCGAGGAGGAGGATTCGGCGCATCGGGGGATCCTGTCGGTCGAAAGTCGTTCGATTGTGGCCGGGAAACGGGAGCGCCGCTACCCGGCAAAAAAACGGGCCCGATGAAGAGGCGTCGGGCCCGAGGGGAATGAAGCATCGAGGTATCGCGTTCGCGGCCGTCCGTGGCCGCGTTCCGTCGCGTGTGTCAGAGGTCGAAATGCACCGAGGCCATGTAACGGCGACCCGTGGTGTATTTCGCCGCCGGCATCGAGGTGACGCCGAGGTACTGCTTGTACTTCTCGTTGGTCAGGTTCATGCCCGCGAGCGTGAACGACACCTGCTGGTTGAGCTTCCAGCCGAGCGTGGCGCCGAGGTCGCCATAGTCGGCCGTGGTGGCCGGCGGCGCGCCGGCGATGTAGCCGCCCGCGAGGTACTTGCTGCGCCAGTTGTACGTGATGCGGGCGCTGAACGGACCCATTTCGTAGTACGGGCTCACCGAGTACGAGTTCTTCGAGTTGTACGGCAGCGCGCCACCCGAATCCAGCGTGCCCTTGGCGTAGGTGTAGTTCGCCGTGACGCCGAAACCCGTATCCCAGAACGCCTGCTGATAGCTGACGCTGCCACCACGCACCTTGCCGGACCCGGTGTTGCGCGGACGGCTGATCGAGTACGTGCAGAACCCGTCCGGCGTGCAGAGGCCCTGTGCCACCTGGCGTGCGAACGTCGTCGGGTCGTTCTGGAGACCGGAGTTGAACTGGGTTTCGTTGGCGGAGTCGACGACGGTGTAGTTGTCGATCTGCTTGTAGAACCCGGTGATGGCGAGGTACGACTGCGGGGCGAAATACCACTCCGCGGCGAGCGAGTAGTTCTTCGACTTGTAGTTCTTCAGGTCGGGGTTGCCACCCGAGCCGGTGAGCACCGAGTCGTTGAGGAACAGGTTGTTCACCTGCATGTTGTACGGCGGACGGGCGATGACCTTGGCGGCCGCCGCGCGCAGCACGACGTCGTCGGTGAGGTCGTAGGCCACGTTGAGGCTCGGCAGCCAGTTCTTCGTCGTGCGCGACGACGTCTGCCACGAACCCGCGGGGGCCGGCAGGACCGGGGCGCCGCTGTAGTTGAAGCCGGTGCCGTCGGTCTTGGTGTCGACATAGCGGACGCCCACGTTGCCGTGGAAGCCGCCGCCGGCGAAGTTGGCCTGGATGTACGCCGCGTTGGTCTTCTCGACCAGCTTGTACGTGCCGTTGAGGTAGGTGCCTGGATCTTCCCTGCCCTGGTTCGTGTTGCGCACCCACGCGTACTGCGCGTCGCGATCCGGGATGATGTGGCTGGACGATCCGTTCAGCGCGCCACCGAACGCGTCGAGCGTATCGGTGTAGCCGCTGGTGCCGAGCTCGGCGAGGTTGGTCGGGGCGTTGCCGCCGTAGACGTGCGCCTGCATGCCTTCTTCGTGACGGTTCCAGCGATAGCCGACGGCGATTTCGTTGAAGAACGAGTCGAAGTACTTCGAGAAGTCGAGCTGACCGTACGTATCGCGCGAGCTGGCCGAGTAGTCGCCATAGTTGCCGGGCCAGCCGCCGAGGCCGTCGACGTCGCCCATGTGCCAGTTCGCCGGATCGCGCGCGGCCGCCGGGTTGTCGAAGTTGAAGCCGCGGTTGATGTCCCAGGTGTAGCCGCCGGCGTACACCGGCTCCATCACCGCCTGGGAGATGTTGTCGTTGCGCGCCTTGCTGTAGCCCGCCGCGCCTCCCAGCTTCCAGCCTTCGCCGCGGTATTCCGACTTCAGGTCGAACGCCGACGTGCGGACGACCGACTTGCGGATGTTGCTGTCGAAGGTGCCCTGCGCGATGGCCGGGCAGTTCGGCGAATCGTTGCCGCAGACGTGACCGCCGGTCACGACGCCGTTCGGGCCCTGGATGAAGCTGGTGACGTTACCCGGCGTCGCGCCGGTGAACGGATACAGCGACTGGTTCCAGTTGTCGAAGTTCTCCCGGACGAACAGGTTGTTGATGTCGATGTCCCAGTTGTTCGTCGGATGGATCTGGAAGCCCAGGGTCGCGGTGTCGCGCTTGCGCTTCTGCTGGAACCATGCCGAGTTCACTTCGTCCGGCACCATCGCGTTGGGATCGAGCGTGCCGTTGGCGATGCCGGCGGCGACGGCCGGGCTCGGCGCCCACTTCGACACCGGGCTGTAGCTGAAGATCTCGAAGCCCTGGCGATCGATCTTCTCCTCGAAATGCTGGATCGAGGCGATCATGCCGAAGATGTTGTTGGCATCTTTCCAGCTGTACAGCGCCGAGGCGTTCGGACGCGTGCCCGCGGTGCCCTGGTCGTTGTAGTTCAGGCCGAACGAGCCACGGATCGTGTTCGCCGGCAGGTCGAGCGGCTTGAGCGTGTGGAGCAGGATCGTGCCGCCGAGGCTGCCTTCGGGAAGGCGCGCTTCCGGCGACTTGTATACCTCGAGGCGACCCACGATTTCCGGCGCGAGCATGGTGAAGTCGAAGCCGCGGTTGGGCTGCGCGCCGTACTGCCACGGCGTCTGCGAGATCGGCTGGCCGTTGAGGAACGTGAGGTTGAGGCTGGGATCCGTGCCGTCGATCGACACGCGATCGCCCTGGCCGAACTGGCGATCGATGGTGACGCCGGGGATCTGCGTCATCGCTTCGGCGACGTTGGTGTTCGGGAACTTGCCGATGTCCTCGGCGGTGACGGCTTCGACGACGGCGTCGGCGTTGCGCTTGGTGTCGAGCGACTTCTCGAGGCTGGCACGGATGCCGGTGACGGTGATGCCCTCGAGTTCGGCCGCCTTGGCGGCCTCGGCTTTCTCCTGGGCGGTCTGCGGCTTCGCCGTCGCGCCGGACGCATCCTGCGCGGCGACGGTTCCGGTGATACAGCACAGGCCGGCGATGATGCTCGCCGTCAGCAGGTTTCTACGATGCGACATGATGTCCTCCCCTCAGAGGATGAAGGCGACGACGGGTTTCGCGGCCGCGCCGTGCCTCGTTGCTATCGAAGGGTCTTTCGACCCGGTTTTTCGAACGACGCCCTACGTTCCTTTCGCCGCTCTTCAATGAGCGGTCGAACCGTGCAGGTAGAGACCGGCGGCACCGATCACACCCAACTGTCCGTGGTCCATCAGACGTACCGGCACTTGCTGGAGAAAGGCGCGCATGACGCCCTTGTTGAAGAACCTGTTGGCGAAGCTGCTGGCGATGAGGTGGTCCCGCACCTGCGGCAGGATGCCGCCGGCGAGGTACACGCCGCCGCGGGCGCCGTAGAGCATGGCCAGGTCGCCCACGAAGCTGCCGAGCAGCCCGCAGAACACGTCGAGCGCTTCCGTCGCCGCGGCATCGCTGCCCTCGAGCGCGGCCGCGGTGACGGCGGCGGGTTCGGCCAGCGTGGCGGCCGTGCCGCCCAGCGTGGAAATGGCCCGATAGAGATTGACGAGGCCGGGGCCCGAAAGGGCGGTCTCGTACGAAACGTAATCGCGCGTCCGGGCGAGCTCGCCCAGGATCGCGACCTCGCGCGCGTTGCCGGGCGCGAGGGAAATCTGTCCGGCCTCGGTCGGCAGCACCGTGCAATGCGGCTTTCCGGGCAGCAGCACCGCGGAGCCGAGGCCCGTGCCGGGACCCATCACGAGGATCGGGCCCTCCGCCGGTGCGGCGTCGGTGGCGATGATCGGCGTGGTTTCGTGGCTCTGCAGGAACTGGCAGGCGTAGGCGACGGCTTCGAAGTCGTTGACCACGGCGAGGCCCGCCAGACCGAGCGACTCGCGGATGTCGCCGATCGACACCGGCCAGGGCAGGTTCTCGTTGACGATCGCATCGCCGAGCACATAGCCCGCGCTGGCGACCGCGCAGTGCTCGATCGCCTGATCGCCCTCGAGGTGACCGACAAAGTCGCGAAGCACCGCGGTCAGGCTGGGCCATTCGGCGCAGGCGTAGCGTTCATAGCGCAGGACGTCGATGGCGGTCGAGCCGGCGGCACGACGGACGAGGCCGATACGGGCATGCGTCCCGCCCACGTCCGCGGCGAGGAATGCCCCGGTCCGCGACGCACGCACGAGATCCCGCTGCTTGGCCGATTCGCCCACGCCCTGCCCCTTGTGCCCTGACCCGCTCTCGCGTCGTCACCCGAACGGTGGACGGCGCCCCTTGTCGGAGCCGAGTCTGTTTGGCAGATGACAACGTTGTCAACCGGACAAATGGCCGAGACAGGGCGGATTCCATAACGCACCGCAACAGGAAACGTTTGCGCCTCGCCGCAGCGCGACGGCGCAGAATCCGCGTTGCCCGGCCCGAGACGGGGGTTGGGACGGCGGATCAAGGGCTTGACGCGGCGCGGCATCGAAAGTGGCGCGCCATGCCACAGGTCATGGGCGGGCTCGCCGGGGCGATTGACAACGTTGTGCATGCAGGTCGATAAAGGGACAAATCGGGGAGCATCCGGCGGTGCCGCCGTCATCGATGCGACATTCATCCAGAGGGAAACCATCCATGTCATCCACAGTGGTTGGCGTCGACGAGACGCGTCATTCCAGCCTGATCCCGATGATCATCATCGGCGTGCTGTTCTTCATCTTCGGCTTCGTGACGTGGCTGAACGGCCCGCTGATCACCTTCGTCAAGCTCGCCTTCGACCTCGACGACGTCGGCGCCTTCCTGGTGCCCAGCGCGTTCTACCTCTCGTACTTCTTCCTCGCCCTGCCCTCGTCGTTCATCCTGAAGAAGACGGGCATGAAGAAGGGCATGGGACTCGGACTCTTCGTCATGGCCATCGGCGCCGTGATGTTCGGCCAGTTCGTGACGATGCGCGTCTATCCCGGCGCGCTCACGGGCCTGTTCGTCATCGGCGCGGGCCTGTCGCTGCTGCAGACGGCCTCCAACCCGTACATCTCCATCCTGGGCCCGATCGACAGCGCGGCGCAGCGCATCGCCTTCATGGGCATCTGCAACAAGGCCGCCGGCTTCCTCGCCCCGTTCGTGTTCGGCGCGGTGGTGATGAGCAACATCGGCACGTTCGACAAGCAGATCGCGGCGGCCACCGATCCGGTGGAGCGCGAGGCCCTGCTCAACGCGTTCGCGGCGAAGGTGCACATGCCGTACATGGTGATGGCCGGCCTGCTGGTCGTGCTGGCCGTCTGGGTCGTGCGTTCGTCGCTGCCGGAAATCCGCGCGTCGCACGACAACTCCGAGCGCGCCATCGGCCACGACAAGGGCAGCCTCTTCAGCTTCCCGCACCTGTGGCTCGGCGTGCTCTGCCTGTTCGTGTACGTGGGCGTGGAAGTGATGGCCGGCGATGCGATCGGCACCTACGGCCAGGGCTTCGGCATGACGCCGGAAGACACCAAGCACTTCACCTCCTACACGCTCTTCGCGATGCTGCTCGGCTACGTGGCCGGCCTCGTGCTTATCCCGAAGTTCGTCTCCCAGCACACCTACCTCGCGATCTCGGCGGTGCTCGGCGTGCTCTTCTCCATCGGCACCTACGTGACCACCGGCTACACCTCGGTGGCCTTCGTGGCCGCGCTCGGCTTCGCCAACGCCATGATGTGGCCGGCGATCTTTCCGCTCGCGATCAAGGGCCTCGGGCGCCTGACCGAGTTCGGCTCCGCGTTCCTCATCATGGGTATCGCGGGTGGCGCCATCGTGCCGCTGGTCTTCGCCCACCTGAAGCAGGTCTACAATTTCCAGGCCGTGTTCCTGGTGATCATGGCGGTCTGCTATCTGTACATCCTCTTCTACGGCGCCGTCGGGCACCGGATCGGGCAGCACCTGAAGAAGTGAACCGTATTCGCGCCGCGACGGCCATCCGCTAGGATGGCCGTTCCGCCATCGAGGGGTCGATCAGATTGCGTAGTCCTACCATCAAGGACGTGGCCGAGCGGGCCGGCGTGTCGCTCAAGACCGTCTCCCGCGTCATCAACCACGAGCCATCCGTGCACGCGCGGACGCGCGACCGGGTACAGCGCGCGATCGAAGCGCTCGACTACCAGCCCGACCAGGCGGCGCGGAGCCTGCGCAGCCAGCGCACGTACGCGCTGGGCCTGGTCTACGACAACCCGAACGCCCATTACGTCATCGCGATGCAGAACGGCGTGCTCTCGGTGTGCCGCGAGCGCGGTTTCGGCCTCCAGATCCATCCCTGCGACGCCTCGGCGGCGCGCCTGGCGGACCAGCTCGGCGACCTCGTGCGGCGCAACCGGCTGGCCGGGCTCGTGCTCTGTCCGCCGATGTCCGAGCAACCGGCGCTGCTTGCCGCGCTGACTGAACAGAAGGTGCCCTTCGTGCGGATCATTTCCGCGCGGCAGGATCCGAAGGACGGCTGGCCCTGCGTCTTCGTCGACGACCGCGACGCGGCCTACGCGATCACCGAACACCTGATCCAGCTGGGTCACCAGCGCATCGGCTTCCTCTGGGGCGGCAAGGAGCATCGTTCCAGCCCGGAGCGCTACAAAGGCTACGAAGACGCGCTGCGCGCCTATGGCATCGCCGTCGACAAGCGACTGGTGGTCGAGGGCGACTATTCCTTCGACGACGGATTCCGCGGCGCGCGCAAGCTGCTCGCGCTGAAGGAGCCGCCGACGGCCATCTTCGGTTCGAACGACGAGATCGCCGCCGGCGTGCTCGCCGCCGCGCGTTCGGGCGGTGTCGACGTGCCGTGGGAACTCTCGATCGCCGGCTTCGAGGACAGCCCGTTCTCGAAGCAGTCGTGGCCCGCGCTCACGACCGCGCGGCAGAACACCGAGGAGATCGGCCGTCACGCCGCGCAGCGACTGATCGCGGAGATCGAACGCGAGGGCGACCACCACATCATCGAGAACGAGGGCTTCAGCCCCGATCTCGTCGTGCGCGGCTCGACGGCGCCGCGGCGGCTCCAGAGCTAGCCGAGCGTCGCGTCGCTTACGCCGTGGTCATCACGCCGATCGCCGCGATGGCGATGGCGAGGCCGAGCCAGTTCAGCCACGAGAGCTTCTCGCGAAAGCCGAGCGCGCCGACCAGCGCGCCGAGCACCACGACGCCGACGTTCATCGCCGCGAACACCAGCGACGGCGAATCGGGCAGGGCCTGGTGGCCACGCACGTAGAACAGGATGTTGGCGAAGTTGGCGACGCCGAGCAGCGCGCCGAAGCCGATGCTGCGCATCGCGACGGGCGCCGTGCCCATGGCGGCACGCACGATCACGGCGATCCAGCAGAGCACCATCGCGATCAGGAAGGAAGCGAGCAGCGCGCTGGCGAACGGCGCGCCCGCCTGCGCGACGAGCTTGAAGCTGATGTCGATGGCGCCGAACCCCGCGAACACGGCCAGCGGCGCGAGCAAGCCGCCTTGCGCGGCCGTGCCGCGATCCTTGCGCCACAGCACGCACGCGACGGCGACCAGCGCCAGCAGGATGCCGACGAGCTTCGTCCCGGTCAGCGTGTCACCGAGGAACGCGAAGGCGGCGAACAGCGAAACAAACAGCGAAAGCCGTTGCGCCACGTCCGTCCGCACGATGCCCGCGCTGCGCACGGAGCGCGCGAGTACCAGGAAGATCGCGGGGAGCAGCACGCCGAGCAGGACGAGCGGTGCCCAGGTGGCGCGGGCGTCGATCGCGGCGCGCGGCGTCGCGCCCAGCAGCAGCGCGGCGAGCGCCGCGGCGACGACGTAGTTCGTCGCGACGGCCTGCACGATGTCGACGTTGGCGCGCCGGGCGAGCTTGAGCAGCACCGAGACGGTCACGCTGAAGGCGACCGCGAGGAGGATGTAGGTCATGGCGGCGTAGAGAGTGTCGAAGGTCGCGAGAATGACACAGGATCATGGGCCCTCACGCGCCAATCGCCGCTACGATCGGCTCCCACCCTCCGGAAGGACGGGAGTCGATCATAGCGACTGTTCAGCCCTTGCGCGGCAGCTGCGCGGCTTCGCGCGCCAGCGCCTCGATACCCGCCCAGTCCGACGACGCGAGCTTGTCCGCGGGGGTGAGCCACGAGCCGCCGACGCAGGCGACGTTCGGCAGGCTGAGGAAATCGCCGGCGTTGGCGAGGCTGATGCCGCCGGTCGGGCAGAAACGGATCTGCGGCAGGGGGCTGGCCCAGGCGCCGATCAGCTTCGCGCCGCCGGCGGGAACGGCCGGAAAGAACTTCTGGAAACGGTACCCACGCTCGAGCAGTTCCATCGCCTCGCTGGAGGTGGCGGCGCCCGGCAGCAGCGGGAGTTCGGAGTCGTCGGCGGCATCGAGCAGGCGCGGCGCGCTGCCCGGCGACACGGCGAACTTCGCGCCGGCCTTGAGCGCGTTGTCGAGGTCGCGCGCGGTGAGCACGGTGCCCACGCCGACAAACGCGCCTTCCACTTCCGCGGCGATCGCGCGCACGGCGTCCAGCGCGGCAGGCGTGCGCAGCGTCACCTCGATGGCCGGGATACCGCCGGCGACGAGCGCGCGCGCCATGCCCACGGCCTTCGACGCGTCCTCGATGATCACGACGGGGACGACCGGCGCGAGGCGCAGGGTGGATTCGACGCGCTGCTGCTTTGCTTCGTTGCTCATCTGCTACTCCGGTGGATCAGAAGACGCCCGCACCGAGGTCGGCCGTGACGGCGGACTGGCGGAACATGGCGAAGAGTTCGCGGCCCATGCCCGTGTGGTGCACGGCCAGGTCGACGTTGTCGGGGATGCGGCTGTTCCATTCGTCGGCGTCGACGAGCACCTCGATCGTGCCCTCGTTCGCGTCTAGGCGGACGAGGTCGCCCGTGCGGATGCGCGCGATCGGGCCGCCCGCTTCGGCTTCGGGCGTGACGTGGATGGCCGCGGGCACGCGGCCCGACGCGCCGGACATGCGTCCATCGGTCACCAGCGCGACGCGGTGGCCGCGGTCCTGCAGGAGGCTGAGCGTCGGCGTGAGCTTGTGCAGCTCGGGCATGCCGCGAGCGCGCGGACCCTGGAAGCGCACGACCGCGACGAAGTCGCGATCCAGCTCGCCGCGGTCGAAAGCGGCCTTCACGTCGTCCTGCTCGTCGAACACGATGGCCGGCGCCTCGACGACCATGCGGTCTTCCGGCACCGACGACACCTTGATGACGCCGCGGCCGACGTTACCCTTGAGCATGCGCAGGCCGCCGTCCTGGCGGAACGGCTCCGCGATCGAGCGCAGCACGCCACGGTTGCCGCTCTCCTTCGATACCGGCTTCCACACCAGCGTATCGCCCTCCAGCGACGGCGCGTTGCGATAGTGGTGCAGGCCCGGACCCATGATCGTGTTGACGTCGGCGTGCAGCAGGCCCGCGTCGAGCAACTGGTCCATCAGGAAGCCCATGCCGCCGGCCTCGTGGAAATGGTTCACGTCGGCATAGCCGTTCGGATAGACCCGTGCGAGCAGGGGCACCACCGCGGAAAGCGCGTCGAAGTCGTCCCAGCGCAGTTCCACGCCGGCGGCGCGCGCGATGGCGACGAGGTGCAGCAGATGATTCGTGGAGCCGCCGGTGGCGTGCAGGCCGACGACGCCGTTGACGACCGAGCGCTCGTCGACGATGTGGCCGAGCGGCAGGTACTGGTCGCCGAGCGAGTCGATGGCGAGCACGCGCTCGACCGTCGCGCGCGTCAGCGCGTCGCGCAGCGGCGTATCCGGCGCCTCGAAGCTCGCACCCGGAAGGTGCAGCCCCATGATCTCCATCAGCATCTGGTTGGAGTTCGCCGTGCCGTAGAACGTGCAGGTGCCCGAGCCGTGGTACGAACGCGCTTCCGCCTCGAGCAGTTCCGCGCGCGTGGCCTTGCCCGCGGCGAACGCCTGGCGGACCTTCGACTTCTCCTCGTTCGGAATGCCCGACGGCATCGGGCCCGACGGCACGAACGCGGACGCGAGGTGACCGAAGCTGAGCGCGCCGATCAGCATGCCCGGCACGATCTTGTCGCAGATGCCGAGGTACAACGCGCCTTCGTACATGTCGTGCGAGAGCGACACCGCGGTGGCCATGGCGATGAGGTCGCGCGAGAACAGCGACAGCTCCATGCCCGGACGGCCCTGCGTGACGCCGTCGCACATCGCGGGCACGCCGCCGGCGACCTGCGCGGTAGCGCCGAAGTCGCGCGCCGTGCGCCGGATCAGCTCCGGATAGCGCTCGTAAGGCTGGTGCGCCGAAAGCATGTCGTTGTACGACGTGACGATCGCGATGTTCGCGGCGTGGCCGTTGCGCAGCGCGTCCTTGTCCTTCTCGGCGCATGCGGCGAAGCCGTGCGCGAGGTTGCCGCACGAGAGGTGATGGCGCTTCGCGCCCTTGCCGCGCGCGGCGTCGATCTTGGCGAGGTACGCGGCACGGGATTCGCGGCTACGCTCCACGATGCGCCGGGTCACCTCGGCGAGGATGGGATGGGTGGTCATGGCATGTTCCTGAGGCTTTGACCGCGCCCCGCGCCGCGCCGGCACGGGACTGTCGGGTGGATCGCCGGCACGGCGCCGGGACGACCCGTTGCCGCGCGTGTCCCGCGCGGCGGTAAGGCATGGGTGGTTACGGCGCCCAGTAGACCTCGACCGGGCCCTTCGCGTTCTTCAGCACGGCACCGATGGGGTAATCCTCGCCGGCCTCGGCTTTCGCGAGGATGTCCTTCTTGTCGGCGCCTTCGATATGCACGTAGAGCGCGCGCGTATCGAGCACCTTCGGCAGCGTCAGCGTGATGCGCGGCTCGCCGGCGTCCGGCGCGCGCATCGACAGCACCGTCTTCGTGCCCTTCGGATCGAGCGCCTCCGCGAGGTTGTCGCCGCCGGGGAAGAACGACGCGGTATGCCCGTCGCCACCCATGCCGAGGATCACGACATCGAACGGCAGGCCCAGCGCGTCGACGCGCGCGCCAACCGCGCCCAGCGCCTTGTCCACGTCGTCCGCGTGCGCCTTGTCGAACAGCGGCAGGAACGTGGCCGCGTGGGCCTCGTGGTGGAGCAGGTGGGCCGCCACCAGGCGAGCGTTGGAACGCTCGCTGTCGACGTCGACCCAGCGCTCGTCGACGAGCGTGATGGCGACCTTCGACCAGTCGATCTCCTGCTCGGCGAGCACGGCGAACATCATCTTCGGCGTGCTGCCGCCGGAGACGGCGAGCGTGGCCTTGCCTCGCGCATCGATGGCCTGCTTCAGCTTCGCGGCGACGTCGCGCGCGAGCTGGTCGGCGAGCGACAGCTTGTCGGTGAATTCATGGCGTTCGATCTTGGCGTTCATGCGGCATCCTCGGCCCAGGTACGGCCATCGCGTTCGATGAGCGCCACGGCGGCGCTCGGACCCCAGGTGCCCGCGGTATACGGCTTCGGCGTGTCGCCGCTGGCTTCCCACGCGTCGAGGATGGGGCCGGCCCACTTCCATGCCGCCTCGACCTCGTCGCGACGCATGAACAGGGTCGGATTGCCACGCACGACGTCGAGGATGAGCCGCTCGTAGGCGTCGGGCTGCTGCACGCCGAACGCCGCCGCGAAGCTCATGTCGAGCGGCACGTGGCGCAGGCGCAGTCCGCCCGGTCCCGGATGCTTGATCGTCAGCCACAGCTTCACGCCCTCGTCCGGCTGCAGGCGCAGCGTCAGGCGGTTGGGCAGCAGCGGGCCGCTGGTCGGATCGAAGATGGAATGCGGCAGCTGGCGGAACGTCACCACGATTTCCGACACGCGGCTCGGGAGCCGCTTGCCGGTACGCAGGTAGAACGGCACGCCCGCCCAGCGCCAGTTACCGATCTCCGCCTTGAGGGCGACGAAGGTTTCGGTACGGGACTGGTCGCTGCCGAGCTCGTCGGAATAGCCCGGCACGCCCTGGCCCTCGGCGGCGCCGGCGCGGTACTGGCCGCGCACCGTGAGCTGGGCCGCGTTACGGGCGTCGATCGGGCGCAGCGAACGCAGCACCTTGAGCTTCTCGTCGCGCACGGCGTCCGGCGCCAGCGACGAAGGCGGCTCCATGGCGAGCATGCACAGCAGCTGCAGGATGTGGTTCTGCACCATGTCGCGCAGCGCGCCGGCGCGATCGTAGTAACCGGCGCGATGGCCGACGCCGACCGTTTCGGCGACGGTGATCTGCACGTGGTCGATGTGCTGCGCGTTCCACAGCGGCTCGAACAGCGCGTTGCCGAAGCGCAGCGCCAGCAGGTTCTGCACCGTCTCCTTGCCGAGGTAATGATCGATGCGATAGGTCTGCGATTCGCTGAAGACGCGGGCGACGGCGTCGTTGATCGCGTTCGCGCTCTCGAGATCGCGGCCGATCGGCTTCTCGAGCACCACGCGCGAGCGTTCGCCGTTCATGCCCAGCGAACCCAGGCGCTGGCAGATGTCGGTGAAGATGTCCGGCGACGTCGAGAGGTAGAAGACCCGGATGTGGTCGGCCTTCTCGGCCATCAGCGCGGCGAACTCGTCCCAGCCGTCGGCCTTGCGGGCGTCGAGCGAGCGATAGCCGATCATCGCGATGAACGCGTCGAGCTGGGCCGGGACGACGTGCGAAACACCCTTTTCGACCGCGGCGCGGACCTGCTCGCGATACGCCGCGTCGTCCAGACCCTCGCGCGCCACGCCGATGATGCGGCTCGACGCCTGGATCTGGCCGTCGGCGAAGCGGTGGTACATGGCAGGGAGCAGCTTGCGCACGGCGAGGTCGCCGGTGCCGCCGAAGATGACCAGATCAAACGGTTCGATCGGAAGGAGGGGAGCGCTCACGACGATGGCCTCACACAGGAACGGATGCCTCCGGATCGTACCAGTGACATACCAGGACGTACCAGCCCCGTACCACTGGACGCGACCATTCGCCGCCGTTCGAAACCACATGCTGCACCGCAAACGTTTGCACAGTGCATTTAGATCGTGCAAACGACCGTTTGAATGGCCGGCTGGTATGGCCGGGGTTGCATCTGCTTGCCCCAGTGGTCGGGGATTGGTATCTTCGCGGCATGGAAAGCGCCCTCGTCGCCGAATACCAGCGTCTGCACAACGACCCGGCCGTCCGGCAGCCGCTGGCGTACATGCGCCTGCGCCGCGCGATCCGCAACGTGATCGAGAACGGCGAGGTCCAGGTCGGCCACGCCCTACCGAGCGAACGCGATCTGGCCAGGGCCCTCACCCTGTCGCGGGTCACGGTGCGCAAGGCCATCGGCGGCCTGGTAGAAGACGGCCTGCTGACCCAGCGCCACGGCGCGGGCACCTTCGTCTCCGAGCGCATCGTCAAGCCGCTCTCGCGCATGACCAGCTTCACCGAGGATCTCCGGGCCCGCGGGCTGAACCCGCGATCGGAGTTCTTCGAAAGGGCGATCGGCGAGGTCACGCCCGAGGAAGCCATGGCGATGAATCTCTCGCCGGGCACGCAGGTGGTGCGCCTGCACCGTCTGCGCTACGCCGGGGACGAGCCGCTCGCCATCGAGCGCAGCGCCGTCCCGCTCGATCTCCTGCCCGATCCGGGCCTCGTGGAGGATTCGCTCTACGAAGCGCTCGACAAGCTCGGCAACCGGCCGCTGCGCGCGTTGCAGCGCCTGCGCGCCGTGGTCCTCGGGCCGGCGCAGACTCGCCTGCTTCGCCTCGGTGCCGGCAGCGCCGGCCTCAACATCGAGCGGCGCAGCTTCCTCGACGACGGACGCATCGTCGAATTCACCTGCTCCTGGTATCGCGGCGACATCTACGACTTCGTCGCGGAACTGCAGAGCGACTGACGGGCACGACCATCCCATGACGATCCATCCGCACGACACCCTGATGTTCCGCGAAGCGCACGAGACGGCGGAGGTCGTCGAGCGGCAGCTCGCGCTCAACGAGGCGGTCGTCACGGCCCTGGCCGAGCGCCTGCGCGCGAACCCGCCGCGCATGATCATCACCTGCGCGCGCGGCAGCTCCGACCACGCCGCCATGTACGCGAAGTACGTGTTCGAGACGCAGCTGGGCGTCGTCACCGCGTCGGCCTCGCCGTCGGTCACCTCGATCTACCACGCGAAGCAGAACCTCCAGGGCGCGCTGTACGTCGCCGTGTCGCAGTCCGGCAAGAGTCCCGACCTGGTGCGCAACGCCGAGGCCGCGAAGAAGGCCGGCGCGCTGGTGGTCGCACTCGTCAACGTCGTCGATTCGCCGCTGGCCGCCATCGCGGATGTCGTCGTGCCGCTGCACGCCGGCCCCGAAAAGAGCGTGGCGGCGACCAAGAGCTACCTAGGCGCGCTCGCCGCGATCCTGCACATCGCCGCGCGCTGGAGCGGCAGCGCCGCGATCGGCGAAGCGCTCTCCGCGTTGCCCGCGCAGCTGCGCCAGGGCTGGGACGCCGACTGGAGCGCGCTCACCGAAGGCCTCGTCGACGCGCACAACCTGTTCGTCGTGGGCCGCGGATTCGGCTTCGCGGCGGCGCTCGAAGCCGCGCTGAAGTTCAAGGAAACCTCCGGCCTGCACGCCGAGGCCTTCAGCTCCGCGGAAGTGAAGCACGGTCCGATGGCCCTCGTCGGCCCGGAGTTCCCCGTGCTCTTCTTCGCGCAGAACGACGACACGCTGCCCGGCGTGCTCGACGTGGCCGCCGAGTTCCGCAAGCGCGGCGCGAAGGTGTGGATCGCCGCGCCGGGCGCCACGGGCGAGGGCGTGCTTCCGCTGGTGGCCACCGCGCCGATCAACGCGCCGCTCGTCACCGTGCAGAGTTTTTACCGCGCCACCGCCGCGCTCGCGCTGAAACGCGGCTTCAACCCCGACGTGCCGCCGCACCTGAACAAGGTCACCGAGACGGTGTAGCGGGAGATGGGCGACGGGAGGCGGGGGCGGCAACCCCCATCCCCCATCTCCCACCTCCAAGAAAAGCCCGCCCCCCCGCAAAAGGCCCATCCCCCATGACCACCGCCCTCGTCAACGGCCGCGTTCTCACCGACAACGGATTCCAGGGCGGTTTCGCCGTGCTGATCGACGGTGACACCATCACCGGTCTCGCCCTGCCCTCCGATCCGCGCGTGCGCGCGGCGGAACGCCACGACCTCGGCGGCCGCACCCTGCTGCCCGGCTTCATCGACTGCCAGGTCAACGGCGGCGGCGGCGTGCTGTTCAACGACGCGCCGACCGTCGAGACCATTCGCACGATCGGCGAGGCGCATGCGAAGTTCGGCACCACGGGCTTCCTGCCCACGCTGATCAGCGACGACGCCGATGTGATGGCGAAGGCCATCGACGCCGTGAAAGCCGCCGTCGAACAGGGCGTTCCGGGCGTGCTCGGCATCCATCTCGAAGGCCCGTTCATCGCGCCGGAGCGCAAGGGCGTGCACGATCCGGCGAAGTTCCGTATCGCCGGCGCCGCCGATGTCGCGATGGTCGCCGGCCGCCACGGTGGCGTGACGTTGCTGACGCTCGCGCCGGAACGCGCATCGGCCGAGGTACTCGCGCAGCTGGTCGACAACGGCGTGATCGTCGCGGCCGGCCACACGGCCGCCGATTACGAAGTCACCCGTCGCGCGCTCGCCGCCGGCGTGCGCGGCTTCACGCATCTGTTCAACGCCATGACGCCGTTCACCAGCCGCGAACCCGGCGTGGTGGGTGCCGCGCTCGAAGACGCCGCGAGCTGGTGCGGCCTGATCGTCGACGGTCACCACGTGCATCCCGCGTCGCTGCGCGTCGCGATCGCCGCGAAGGCGCGCGAGAAGATGATGCTGGTGACGGACGCGATGCCGCCGGTCGGTTCGGACAACCCGAGCTTCGTGCTCAAGGGCGAGACGATCACGGTCCGCGACGGCGTCTGCCAGACGGCCGACGGCACGCTCGCGGGCTCCGCGCTCGACATGGCCACCGCCGTGCGCAACACGGTGAACATGGTCGGCGTGCCGTACGACGAAGCCGCCCGCATGGCCTCGACCTATCCCGCCGCCTTCCTGGGTCTCGGCGCCACGCACGGTCACATCGCCGCCGGCTTCCGCGCCGACTTCGTCGTGCTCGACGAAACGCAGCACGTGGCGGAAACCTGGATCGGCGGCGTACGCGTCCATACCGCGTGACGCCAGCATCCATCGCCGATACGATCGGCTCCCACTCCTCCGGTAGTCGGCCGACCGAAGGGTGGGAGCCGATCGCATCGGCGATGTCTTTCGTCGGCCCATAAAAAAGCCGGCGCTCCGCGCCGGCCAATCTGGGGAATCATCCTTCGTAAACGCGCCCGGATACGTCGTCCGGGCGCGTGTTGTCACGTCGCTCAGAGCGAGAAGTCGTAACGTACGCCGAGGCGGAAGTACCGCGGCGATTGGTACGCGACCGGGCGGCGGTAATCCGGGTTGACGGCGGGGAGGCCCGTCGCGTCGTCGACGGTGTCGAGCTCGCCCGTGTCGATCTGGGCGACCGTGCGCTGTTTGCCTGCGACGTTGAAGACCGCGGCGGTGAAGGCGAGCGGCTGGTTCGCACCCGCCCACGTCGGCCGGTATTCCGCGTTGAGATCGAGGCTCCAGGTCCACGGCAGTCGACCCTGCGAGCCGCGCGGCGCCGGCTGGAATCCGCACTCGAAGTACGATGCGCCGTACTGGATCGCGTCGACCGGATCCTGGCCGAGGCAGTTCTTCGGACGGCCCGTCGCCATCGCGACGTTGGCGCCGATCAGCCACTCGGGGGTCGCCTGCCAATAGCCGTACGCTTTCAGCTGGTGCGTGCGGTCGTTGGGCAAGGGGCCGTTCGAATACTGCATGATCTCGGGGGCGTCCCAGTCCTGCGTCACCGACGGATCGACCTGGCCGATGTCGGACTTCAGCTGACCTTCCGAGTTGCCGTAGCTGCGCGAGAATGTGTAGTCGACGCGTGCGTACCAGTTATCGGCGAGCTGGTGCTCGAGGTAGAGCTCCAGCGAGTAGTACTTGCGCTTGAGGTCCGGGAACGCCACGCCTTCCGGCGACGTGAAGTCGTCCTTCGTGAGCGCGAACGGCACCAGGGTGCCCTGGCTGTCGATGTCGACGAGGAAGGTGTTCGACTTGCCCGGATTGAACAGGTAGCAGCCGGGGATCGACGCGTTGGTGAGATCGATGCCGTTGCGGGCGGCGTATTTCTCGAACGGACGGGAATCGCAGAAGTCGTCGATCGAGCTCTTCAGCTTGCGCAGCGTGGCCTTGGCGCCGAAGCTCCAGTTGGCGTTGATAGCCTTGTCGAAGCCCAGGATGTATTCGTCCTGATAGTACGCGTCGATGCCCTGCGACGCGATCGTCTTCGGGTTGAGCGGCGTGCCGTCCTCGCCATTGAGGTAAGCGCGCGTGCCGATCTGCTGGATACCGGTCGGCTCGCCGTTCGCGGCCACGCCGGTGTAGGTGTAGTACTCCGAATAGTACGTCGAGGCGGATGCGCCGCGGATGGCCACGTTCGACGGGATCGCCAGATGGTAGCGGCCCGCGTTGCCGTAGATCTTGAACGTCGAATCGCCGAAGACGTCCCAGGTCAGGCCCAGTCGCGGGGCAAGCTGGTGGCGCTGCTTGACGTACGTCTGGCCGTCGCCGTTGATGTTCTTGAACTGCTCGTTGCGGAGGCCGATCGAAGCGAGCCAGCGGTCGGTGATCTGCCACTTGTCCTCGATGAACTGGGCTTCCTGCTCGACCTTCACGCTGGCGCCGGTGAGGAACAGCCGCTTCTGCGCATAGTAATCGACGCCCGGCGGACGGACGATGCCGCGGCTCGGGATGTCACCGGCCGGGCCGTAAATCCAGCGGTAGCCGCCCTCGTAGACGTTGCCGGAATACGATTCGAGCGTCTGGTTATCGACACCCGCGCGCAGGTCGTGGTCGCCGGCGATGTACTCGACGTCGAAGCGCCAGCCATGCGTCTTGTCTTCCGCACCCTTGCCGAGCACGGTGCCGTTGACCAGGCCGCATCCCGTAATCTGCTCGCTGGGCAGGCCACGGTTGTCGAGGATCCACGGACAGTTCGCGTTGCTGGCGTATGCCAGGTTGCGTTCGTGCACCGTCTTGCTGTGGCCGTACAGGGCGTTGATGGTCAGGTTGTCTGTGATATAGCCGGTGTACTTGCCAACGTACACGTCGCCGCCCGGTGCCGCGCCCGCGAGCGCATCGAAGTTCTTCAGGTTGTCGGTGCCGATATAGCCACCGCGCGCCTTGACGTCGTAGTCGTACGCATACACGCTGCGATCGACGTTGTTCTTGTCGCCGAAGCCGGTGACTTCGAGCAGGTGGTTGTCGGTGATATTCCAGTCGATCTTTGCCAGCCACTTGGTGGCCTTGGCTTCCTGGTATGTGCGCTGCGGCGCGACGATGCTGCTGGTGTTGCGGCTATCCGAACGCGTGAAGTCACCCGCGGCGTAGAGGAAGAGCTTGTCCTTGATCAGCGGTCCACTGATGTAGCCGGTGTACTGGACGTCGGTGCTCTTGTTGCGGCGACGGTTCTGCCACAGCGTGCCGTCTTCTCGGTAGATGCTGCGCGGCGTCTGCCGCAGGCCCTGCGGGGTAACGTAGAGACCGAGACCGGCCTTCCACTCGTTACCGCCGCGCTTGGTGACGATATTGATCACGCCACCGGTCGAGCGGCCGTATTCCGCGCCGTAGCCGCCGGTGAAGATCTGCTGCTGGTCGATCGCATCGAAGGGCAGGCTGACGAAGCCAAGGCCGGTGAGGGCGTTCGTGACCGAGTAGCCGTTGATGTAGTACTGGTTTTCCGAGGCGGACGAACCCCCGAACGAAGCCACGTTGCCGTAGCGCGCATCGCCGGCGACGACACCAGGTGCCAACAGCGCGGCGGCGGTCACGTCACGGGCGATGGGGATCTTCTGCAACTGCTGGGCGGTGAGCACCGTGCGTGAGTCCACCGACGAGACGTCGATGGCCGGCAGTGCCGTCCCGGTGACCTGCACGCCCTCGAGGTTCTGCGCCTCGGTGCTGCTGGCCACGGACGTGCCGAACGACACGTCCACGCCGCCACCGATATTGACCTGCACGTTGTCGCGCGTCTCGACGACGGTGCCGCCGCGCTCGAGCGAAACGCTGTACCTGCCGACCGGCAGCGACGTGGCGCGGTAACGGCCGTCGGCGTCGACGGTGATGTCGCGGGTGACGCCGGTATCGAGGTTGCGCACGTGGACGACGGAACCGTCGGCCTGCGCGACGCGGCCGAACACGACACCCGACGCATTGGACTGGGCCAGGACGGCACCGCTCGCGAAGCAGAGTGCGAGGGCTGAACAGAGGGCGGAACGGCGGATCGCTACGGCGCGATAGTCGGAACGTTGCATGTTTGTCTCCCCAGGAAACCGCAAGAAAAAGCCGGTCACAAAGCGCGGACCGGACGTTGTTCTCGATCGCCGTAAACCACGTCTCGCCAGCCTGTTCCCCTCCCGGGAAATCCAGCCGCCGGGACGCGTTCTCCCCGTGGCGTAACAAATCGCCCCTTACGGCAATCTGTTACGGTTGTAATCGAAGCATTTTGCGATGGTCAAGTGCATGTTAAGAACATTCAAGCGAAATCGTTTCGAGTCAACATGTTACGTGTTAGCTGCGGGCGCCACGTAATCGGTTACGTGAATCGCGGCCAGCTCCGCTGCCACCGATCGGGCGCAGTGACTTTCGGGGCCCTGCGCGGTAGCATCCGCGCCGTTCGGGTGTCCCGCTGGCGTCGGCCAGGGGATGAAACGGGAAGCCGGTGCGCCACGTCGTTCGTGGCAAGGCCGGCACTGCCCCCGCAACGGTAAGCGTCGACGGCTGGTCCCGGTCAGGGGCCCCGTGGAACCGGTCATGCGCCACTGCGAAAGCGGGAAGGCACCGGTTCCGGCCAGTCCTGGCACGCGCGAGTCCGGAGACCGGCCCGATGAAGCGACCCGCCCCTTGTCTGGCGGGCGCTCCTGTTTCGGTCGATTCGCGGAGGGCGGATCCGGACAGCCGCCGGGTCTTCCCTCCCGTTCGCCGTTCGCTGCCCGTCCTCCTCGCGCGACCTTTCGTATGGCCGCGTCACGCGGCGGAGGAAGACGGTTCCATGAAGAAGACCCTGCTCGCGACGGCCCTGCTGTCGTCCATCGCCATGGCGCACGCCGCGGACACCCCCGATCAGCTCGATGCCGTGGTGGTGACCGCCAACCGCGCGCCGACGCCGGTGGACGACGTGCTCGCACCGGTCACCGTGATCACGCGCGAGGACATCGAGCGCCTGCAGCCGGTCGAGCTGCGCGATCTGCTCACGGGCCTGCCGGGGGTCAACGTGGCCAACACCGGCGGCATCGGCCAGCAGACCTCGTTGTTCATGCGTGGCACGAACTCCGCGCACACGCTGGTACTCGTCGATGGTGTCCGCGTCGGTACCGTGGGTGCGGGCCTGCCCGCCTACGAGCAGCTGCCGGTCGACCAGATCGACCGCATCGAGGTCGTCCGCGGGCCGCGTTCGTCGCTCTATGGCTCCGACGCCATCGGCGGCGTCATCCAGATCTTCACCCGTCGCGGGCAGGCCGGCGAAGCGCCGACACCGTCGCTCTCCGTCACCGGCGGCAGCCACGGTTACACGGCGGGACAGGTCGGGATCTCCGGCGGCACGCAACACGCCTGGTACAACGCCAGCCTCGGCGGCCAGTACACCTCGGGCATCAATGCCTGCCGCATCGGCGCGGGCACGGCGTTCCAGGGCTGCTTCACCGACGAGCCCGACCACGACGCCTACCGCACGTACAACGGCGCGCTCTCGGGCGGCTACCGCTGGGACGATGGCACCGAGTTGACGGGCAGCTGGCTGCGCAGCAAGGGCGACATCGAATACGACGGCGACTTCCAGAACTTCACCCGTCGCTCGCAGCAGGTGGCCGGCGCGAAGCTCGCCTTCGATGCGATGGCCGACTGGCGCATGTCGCTGAGCCTCGGCCAGAACCAGGACCGCGCGGACAATTACCTCGACGGCGCGGACAAGACGCTCGACTTCGTCGATTACGGTGTCGACAAGGCGCGCGTGGGTTATCTGTATTCGAAGCGCAACCAGGCCACCTGGCAGAACGACTTCACGCTGGCGAAGGACCAGACGCTCTCGGTCGGCGTCGACTACCAGCAGGAAAAGCTCAAGAGCGATACGGATTACCTCAAGGACACCCGTAACAACACGGGCGTGTTCGCCCTCTACCAGGGCGTGTTCGGGCCTCACGAGATCCAGCTCTCGGCGCGCCACGACCACAACACGCAGTTCGGCAACCACACCACCGGCTCGGCGGCGTACGGCTTCCGCTTCGACAACGGCATGAAGGTCACGGCCTCGTACGGCACGGCTTTCCATGCGCCGACCTTCAACGACGAGTTCTACCCGTACGGCGCGCCGGTCGACCTGAAGCCGGAGAAGTCGCGGACCGCGGAGATCGGCCTGTCCGCCCGTCCCGGCGTGTGGAACTGGGCCGTCAACGCCTACCAGACCACGGTCGACGACCTGATCGGCTTCGACGCGAACTTCCTCCCGATCAACGTGAGCAAGGCGCGCATCCGCGGCCTCGAGGGCCAGGTCGGCGCCGATGTCGACGGCTGGCACGTGCGCGGCTACCTGACGTTCCAGCAGCCGGAGAACCGGGACGACGGCGTCCAGAAGGACAACCTGCTCGCCCGCCGCCCGCGCCGCATCGCGCGCGCCGACCTCGACAAGGACCTCGGTCCCGTCACCGTCGGCGGTTCGGTGTACTCGGCCGGCTACAGCTACGACGACGCGGCCAACACCCGCCGTCTCGGCGGCTACGCGACGGCCGACCTGCGCGCGACCTGGCACCTGGACACGGCGTGGAGCGTGCAGGGCCGGGTCGCCAACGTGGCCGACAAGCGCTACGAGACCGCGTCGTACTACAACCAGCTCGGGCGGACGTATTACCTGACGGTCCGCTATTCGCCGGTGCGTTGAGACCGAACCCGAACGGGGCACCCCTGCCTTCCGGCAGGGGCCCCACTAAAGGCACACGCGACGAAACGCGCATGAAGTCATAAAGTTCGCGGGCGCGGGGTGTCTTCCCGCGATCACAGGAAGTGTCGTGAACTTTTTCGCACCATTCATCCGCCGGCCCATCGGCACCTCGCTGCTCGCGGCGGGCCTGACGCTGGCCGGCGCCATCGCATACATGCTCCTCGGCGTGGCGGCCCTGCCGTCGATCGAGGTGCCGGCGGTGTTCGTCAGCGTCCAGATGCCGGGCGCCAACGCGCAGACGATGGCCTCCACGGTCATCGCGCCCCTCGAGCGCCACCTGGGGCAGATCCCCGGCGTCGACCAGATGTACTCGAACAGCTCGGAGAACGCCGGGTTCGTGCGGGTGCGCTTCAACCTCGATCGCTCGACCGACGCCGCGGCCCGCGACGTCCAGGCCGCGATCAACGCCGCCGCGGCCGACCTGCCGGCGGGCATGCCGACGCCGCCGCAGTACTTCAAGTTCGACACCGGCCAGATCCCTGTGCTGCTCGTGGCGATGACGTCGAAGACGATGCCGCCCGACAAGCTCTACGATGTCGTCGATACGCTGATCGCGCCGTCCGTGGCGCAGATCGAGGGCGTCTCGCGCGTGCAGGTGTTCGGCGGCACGCCGCATGCGGTGCGCATCGAGCTGGACACGAACGCGCTGTCGGCGAAGGGGCTGACGACCAACGACGTGTCCAACGCGCTGCACGCCGCCAACGTCACCTCGCCCCAGGGCGTGCTCTCCGACGGCAACAGCCAGATGACCGTCGTGGCGAACGACGGCCTGCGCAACCCGTCGGACTTCGGCAACATCCTGATCTCCGTGCGCAACGGCATCCCCGTGCGCCTGTCCGACATCGCGAAGGTCTACAGCGGCCAGCAGGACCAGTACCAGAAGGCGTGGTTCCAGGGCGAGCGCTCCGTGACCATGCAGATCAGCAAGCGGCCGGAAGCCAACTCCATCGCCACGGCCGAAGCCATCCGCGCGGCGCTGCCGCGTTTCCGCTCGCTGCTGCCCGCCGATGCGCAGGTCACGCCGATCTTCGACCTGACGCAGACGACGCAGTCGGCGTTGCACGAGGTCAAGGTGGCCCTGCTGATCAGCATCGTGATGGTGGTGCTGGTGATGATGGTGTTCCTGCGTCGCGTGGGACCGACGCTGATCGCGACGCTGAGCGTGCCGCTCTCGCTCGCCGGTGCGTTCGTCATCATGTGGTCGCTGGGCTATACGCTGAACACGATGTCGCTGATGGCGCTGGTGCTCTGCATCGGCTTCGTGGTCGACGACGCCATCGTGGTCATCGAGAACATCGTCCGCCACATGGAGAACGGGGCGAAGCCGATGGATGCCGCGCTCGAAGGCGTGCGCGAGATCGGTTTCACCGTGGTGTCGATCACGCTGTCGCTCGTCGCGGTGTTCGCGCCGCTGCTGTTCGGCAACAACATGATCACCAAGCTGCTGCGCGAGTTCTCCGTGACGCTCGCCGCGGCGGTGCTGATCTCGGCCGTAGTGTCGTTGACGCTGACGCCCGCGCTCTGCGCGCATTACCTCAAGCACGACCGCCCCGACCGCCAGCCCGGACGCTGGGAAATCGCGCTGGAGCGCTTCGATCGCGGATTCCTCGCGTTCTATCAGCGCGGACTCGACTGGGCGATGCGCCATCGGCGCCTGATGCGCTGGCAGCCGTTGTTCCTGCTCATCGCCACCGTCCTGCTCGCCATCGCGGTGGTGAAGACCGCCGGCGGCAACTTCATGCCCGAGGAAGACACGGGCATGTTGCAGGCGGAGATCAACGCGGATGCGAACATTTCGCCGGACGAGATGGCGCGGCGCCTGAAGCGCGTCGGCGACATGATGCAGGCCGATGCCACCGTCGCGGACGTCACCACCATCCTCGGCGGCGACAACGGCGGCGCGGTCGGCAGCAACGGCATGATGTTCGTCGATCTGAAGCCCAAGGGCAGCGGGCCGGGCGAACGGCGCGAATCGATGAAGGAGATCATCGAGCGGATGGGCAAGGAGTACGCGAAGATCTCCGATGTGCAGGTCTTCATGAATCCGGTGCAGTTCCTCGGCGGCGGCGGAGGCAACAGCAATCGCGGCCAGTACTCGTTCCAGCTGATCAGCACCAGCGGCGAGAACCTGCAGCCGTGGGCGCTGAAGCTCGTGCGGCAGATGCGCACGATGAAGGAGTTCCGCGACGTCGGCAGCGATTTCGACACCGTCGGCAAGCAGCAGATGGTGAAGGTCGATCGCGACGCGGCCTCGCGCCTGCTCGTCGGCATGGGCGACATCGATTCGGCGCTGTTCAACGCGTTCGGTCAGCGCCAGGTGTCCATCATCTATTCGGACATCAACCAGTACTGGGTGGTGCTCACGGCCGCCGCCGCGCAGACGATCAGCCCCGAGGCGCTGCTCAACACCTACGTGAAGAACCAGGCGGGCAAGATGATTCCGCTGTCCGCCGTGGCGAAGATCGCCCCGGTGGCGGTGCCGAACTCCGTGACGCACCAGAACCAGCTGGAATCGGCGGACATCACCTACAACCTCGCGCCCAAGGTCACGCCGGATCGCGGCAACGCGCTGGTGGAGCAGGCGGTGCACATGATCCAGCTACCCCCGGGGATCCGCATGGACTTCACGGGCGCCAACCAGCGTATTCGTGACGCCCAGTCGAACGGCATGGTGCTGCTGATCGGCGCGATCGTCGCCGTGTACATCGTGCTGGGCATCCTCTACGAGAGCCTCGGACATCCCCTGACGATCATTTCCACGCTGCCGGCGGCGGGCGCCGGCGCGTTCCTCGCGATGCTGGTGACGCAGACGCAGCTCACGTTGATGGCGATCATCTCCGTGCTCCTCCTGATCGGCATCGTGAAGAAGAACGCGATCCTGATGGTCGACTTCGCGCTCGTCGCGCAACGCGAGCAGGGCATGTCGCCGGTGGAGGCCATCCGCCAGGCGGCGCTGGTGCGCTTCCGCCCGATCACGATGACCACGCTGGTGGCGATGGGCGCGGCGTTGCCGCTGGCCATCGGCTTCGGCGTGGGCTCCGAGATGCGCCGGCCGCTGGGCATCGCGATCGTCGGCGGCCTGCTGGTCTCGCAGCTGCTCACGCTGCTGAGCACCCCGGCGATCTACCTCTGGAACCACGACCGGAAGGAGCGCAAGTACCGCCGCATGCTGAAGCGTCGGTACAAGCGGTGGCAGAAGATCCGCAAGGCGCGCGACAAGGGCATCGGAAAGCTCGTGCCGAGCGAGGCCTGAGCGCGGCGTTCTCGCGGACCCATCGCCGATACGATCGGCTCCCACCCTCCGGTAGCGGGCGAAAAGGGCGGGAGCCGATCGCATCGGCGATTCCGCGACAGCGGGCCGACGGCAAGTGACGCCGAACCGCCGAATTCCTACAGTGCCACCCGGGCCGCCACGCTCCGCACGTAATCCCTCACGTCCACTGGCCACGCCTCCGTCAGTTCGTCGAAGCGGCCGACCTCGCCACGATGGAACGCCCGCGACGCCTCCTCGTACCCCGGTAGATCGCCAGCGAGCGCGAGCATCACACGGTCCACCGCCTCGCTCGCCTGACGGACCTCGTCCGCGGCGCCGGTCTCGCGACGGGCGGCCTCGACGAGCTTGCGCAGCGCCACGGAGGCACCGCCCGGCTGCGCCGCCAGCCAGTCCCAGTGCCTCGGCAGCAGGGTGACCTCACGCGCCACGACGCCCAGCTTCGGCCGTCCCGGTCCGCGCCGGGTCGCCGGCTCGGCGGCAGCCAGGCGCGCCAGCACGTCATGGGTGCTGCCGCGGTAATCGATGTCGACGGGTCGGCCGGTGGCGTCGTCGTAGACGATGGGCATCCCGTTCGGATCGGCGTCGAGGAACGCCTTGCAGCGCTCGGCGACGGCGATCAGGGAGCCCGCGGCGATGCGGGTGTGGTGATGAAAAGCGGTGTAAGTAGCCATGCCTCACATATTACCCGGGTTAAATATCGGACGCAATAAGTTCCGGGTAAATTTATGACGAGCTACGAGACGCCCCACGCATACGAATCCATCGACAGCACCCCGTACGTGATGCCGCCATCGATCGCCACGGGCGTGTCGTTGCCCGCCGCGCCGCGGGCGACCAGCAGCGGGAGGTAGTGTTCCTCGGTGGGATGGGCGCGGATCGCGCTCGGCGCCACGCTGCGGTAATCGCGCAGCGCATCGACGTCGTCTTCCAACACGGCCTTGCGGCTCCATGCGGCGAAGGCGCGCGCGTAATCGGCGACATCGCCGTCGCGGCGCACTTCATGGAGGTTGTGCGTGAGGCTGCCTGAGCCCACGATCGCCACGCCGCGATCGCGCAAGGGTGCCAGCGTCCGGCCCAGGCGCAACGCGGTGGCCGCGTCGAGGTTGTGCGGCATGGATACCTGGATGACCGGCGTGTCCGCGTCGGGCCGCAGG
The DNA here is from genome assembly GCF_900110505.1 of Luteibacter sp. UNC138MFCol5.1. Taxonomy (GTDB): domain Bacteria; phylum Pseudomonadota; class Gammaproteobacteria; order Xanthomonadales; family Rhodanobacteraceae; genus Luteibacter. Next base: position 354,693 of record NZ_FODZ01000001.1, on the reverse strand, counting down.
TAGCGCAGGGGCACCCAGGCGCCATGGTCGTAGCCGCGCTCGGCGTCGACCATCGCCACGAAGCCACCGTCGATCAGCAGCGAGGCCGTTTCCGCCGCGAGCCCGGGGGCGCCGGGCGACGGGTAGGTCAGCGAATACAGCGGCGGGGGAAAGCCGCCGAAGTCGTGGATGGTCGGCGGACGCTCCGCCCCGGTCACACGCACGCCGCAGGTCTGCCAATGCGGCGACACGACGACGATGGCCGACGCGGCCGCGATGCGCTCGCCGAGGTCGGTGAGGCGGGAGCCGAGCAGGCCGGGCTCCAGCGCGAAGGTCGGGGCACCGTGGGAGACGAAGATCGCGGGGGCGCGGAACATGGGGAAATCACCGGGGGACGAGGCCTGATGCCACCCGTTCAATGTAGGCGCGCGACGGTCGGCGATAAATCGCCGTGCGGAGAACGGATTGGCGCATCAGGCGAACGACGCGCCAGCTCGCCTAGGTCACCCGATCGACCTGCCTGTCGCGCCCGAGCTGCTCGACCGGCACGGGCCGGGAGAAGAAATAGCCCTGCATCGCGACGCACGCCTCGTCGAGCAGCCAGCGCCGCTGCCTTTCGGTTTCGACACCCTCGGCCACCACGTGCAGGTCGAGGTTGCGCGCGAGGAAGACGATGGAGCGGCAGATCGCGGTGTCGAAGTGGTCTTCTTCGATGCGCGCCGTGAAGTGCCGGTCGATCTTGATCTTGTCCAGCGGGAGGCGCGACAGATACGTGAGGTTGGAGTAGCCGGTGCCGAAATCGTCGAGCGCGATGGTCACGCCCATCGCGCGTAGCTCGTGCAAGGTGCGGATGGCGCGCTCGGGCTCGTGCATGAAGGCGCTTTCGGTGAGCTCCAGCTCGAGCGCCGACGCGCGCGCGCCCGTCTCGTCCAGGATGCGCCGGACTTCCGCCGCGAGGTCGGTATGCACCAGCTGCTGCGCGGAGACGTTCACCGCGATGCGGCAGTGCTGGCCGAGCGTCTCGAGCACCAGCCGCTGCTGCCGGCAGGCCTCGCGCAGCACCCACTGGCCGATCGGCACGATCGCGCCCGTTTCCTCGAGCAGCGGCACGAGGCGTTCGTTGCCGAGCAGGTCGCCCGGCGCCGAGGGCCAGCGCAGGAGCACCTCGACGCCGGTGACCGTGCCGTCGGCACCGTCGTGCTGCGTCTGCCACGCGAGCGCGAGTTCGTTGTCGAGGTTGGCTTCCGACAGCCGCGTCAGCACGTTCAGGCGCGCCATCGCCGTGGCATGCATCTCCGCGGAATAGCAGCGCCAAGCGTGCCGGCCCGAGCGCTTCGCGTCGTACATCGCGGTGTCGGCGTTGCGGATGAGCGTATCCGCGTCGGCGCCGTCGCGCGTCGCGAACGCGACGCCGATGCTGCACTTCAGGCGCTGCAGCGTGCCGTCGACCGCGAGCGGCTCCTCGATCGCGCGCTGCAGCCGGGGGAGGATCTCGACGGCCTTCACCGGGGACTCGTCGAAGGGCACCATCGCGACGAACTCGTCGCCGCCGAAGCGGCCCACGTGGCCCTGCGCGCCGAGCACGTCGCCGAGGCGCAGGCTGATGTCGCGCAGCACCTGGTCGCCCAGCACGTGACCGAGCGCGTCGTTGATCACCTTGAAGTGGTCGAGGTCGATGAACATCACCATGAGGCCCGTCCCCGCGGCGACCGACTCCACGAGGAGCGCGTCGAGGCGCTCGCGCAGCGCGCGCCGGTTGGGCAGGCCGGTCAGTTCGTCGTGCGTCGCCTGGTGGTTCAGGCGATCCTCGTAGCGCCGCTGCTCCGTGACGTCGCGGATGATCGCCAGCGTGCCGCGGCCGCGCGGGTCGCGGTAGTCGGACAGCGCCAGTTCCGCTTCGAAGGGCATGCCGTATTCGGGCTCGATCCACGCCGTCGCATTGGTGCCTTCCGGCGCGCCGCGGTCGATCGCTTCGAGCGCCTCGGCATCGAGGAAGTTCGCCGCCCGGCGCCCGACCAGCGGCGCGGCCATGCTGCCGAGCCGTTCTTCCGCGAGGTGGTTCGCGTATTCGATGCAGCCTTCGCGAACGATCAGCAGCGGCAGCGGCATCCGCGCCAGCAGCTGACGATAGGCCGCCTCGCTGGCCGCGAGGTCGCGGTCGATGTTCTCGAGCCGCTGCCGCGTCTCGTGCAGCACCGTGATTTCGCTGATCGTGCCCGAGAGGATGGAATGACCTTCCTCGTTCGTGATCCGCGCCGCGCGCAGGTTCACGCGCACCTCGCGTCCATCCGGCCGGCACAGGCGATGTTCGCACTCGTAAGGCCCGTCGCCATGGGAGAACAGCCGGAGCCACTCGACGATGTCGGACTGGTCGGCGGGATGCACCAGCTTGTAATAGGTGCCGATGCGCCCGCCCACGCGCTCGGGCGGAAGACCGGTGATCTCGTGGACGAGACCCGACCACGCGATGGTCTGGTTGACCAGATCGGCTTCCCACAGGCCGATGTGACCGGTGCGCTGCACGTCGCCGAGATGTCGGGCGCTGCGCGACAACGCGTCGACGAGGCGCGTCTGGCGGCGGTAGGCGCGGTCGAACAGCGCGGCGAAGCCGTTGAGCAGCAGGACGAGCGCCAGGGTGGCCAGCATCGACGGTCGCGCCTGGCGCATCCAGTCGGCGACGATGCCGTTGCGGTCGAGGCTGACCAGCGCGACGAACGGATAGCGCGCGGACGCCTGCCAGGCGTAGAGACGGTCGTCGTCGTCGTAGTGTCCGACCTGTCCCGACGCCGGCAAGGGGCGCGTCCAGCGCGCGTCGATGTCGTCGCGATTCGTGGCGAACGGACGGCCGTCGAGCGAGAAGACGGTCATCGACGCGTTGAGCCCGAGCAGCGAATGGCGCATCCCGTCGCGCACGCGCGCGGCGTCGATCAGCGTGCCGAACGCGGCCGGCTGCGGAACGCGCGCATCGACGAGGACCCGGATCGCCGGTGGCTCCGCGCCTTGGCGGTCGGCGATGCGCACGCGCACGCTGGCGCCGAGCGCCATGCGCCGAGGGGCGGCGAGGCTCCCGCGCCAGTCCAGCAGCGGCACGCTGGTGGAGGCGATGAGGCGGCCGTCGGCGTCGAGCGCCACGAAGGCGGGTAATTCCGGGTGGCGGGCCTGCACCTCCGCGAGGCGCGCGTGCAGGGCGCCGGGTTCGGGACCGTCCACCGCGTTACGCAACGCGAGCAGCGGTCCCAGGCTGGCGTCGATGTCCTGGTCGATCATCCGGACGGTGCCGGAGGCCGACCCGGAGAGCTGGCGGCGGGCGTTGCCGAGCATGCTCCGGTACCCGTCGAGCTGCAGCAGCGTGACCAGGGCGACCACGCCGACGGACAGCGCCACGGCCACGGCCCAGACGGCCAGTCGCGCGTGGCGCACGCGCTTCCGACTCGCCAGCTTGAGCGCCGTGCCATCCATCCTCTGTGTTCCCTCTGCCGTGACGGCCGTCCTGCCCGAACGGAATCCGTGGGGTCTGTAACGGCATGGCGCCCGCCGCCTTGAACGGCGATGCGTGAAGGAGCGCATGTCCGGCCAAGCCGCGCTCGGTCGCCGTTGCGAATAATTGGCCGCCCCCCCTTTATTCACGCCGACTGAACACTATTTACCGAACGATTCAGTTCACAAACGTCCCAACACAAGGCCCCCGTCCCATGCGCTCGTCCCGCCTCGCCCTCGGCGTCCTCGCCGCCCTGTCGCTCGCCGCCGTTTCCGTTCCCGCCGCTGCCCAGACGCACCTGGAAGTGCAGGGTGGTCGCAGTTACATGAACAGCTACGGCACCAACGCGTTCTTCGTCGAGGCCGTGTTCGACCCGCAGACCATGGGCCACAGCCGCTTCACGTGGTCGCCGGACGTCTCCATCGGCTACATCAAGGGTCGCGACATCAATCGTTACCGCAACTCGAATCCGGGCGTCGACGACGACATCTGGGTCGGCGCCCTGGGCGCGCGCTTCCACTACGGCAGCGCCGGCGACTGGTACCAGCCGTTCTTCTTCAGCTTCCAGGTCGCGGGCACGGCCGGCGGCCGCACGCAGGCGCTGTCCAGCGGCTACGAGTTCGTCAGCACCCTCGGCTGGCAGTACAAGAACGTCAGCTTCCAGGTCCGCCACATCTCCAACGGCGGCTTCCAGGAGCCGAACCGCGGCGAGACCATGGCGCTGGTGGGTATCGGCTTCGATATCTGATTCAAGCGAAGCGCGCTTGCCGCGCGCGGGGCGGGGAGGTGGGAATCGGGAGCGGCACGGCCGGCGTACGCATGAGGGCGCCGACCGTTTGCGCTGGCGGTACGGTAACCGCAGCGCAAACGGTCCTCCTGGCCTTACGCCGGGAATCGCGCTCCCATTCCCCACCCCCCATCCCCCTGCGCTGGAATCCAGCCCCGAGGCGATCGCGCGCGCCGGGTCGGCTCAAAAGTCCAGCACCGGCCCGCGCATCCGATGCGACGGCGCCTGGCGCGCCGTCATCGCCAGTTCCATCTGCCGCTCCTGCTCCCGCTCGACGGCCTGCTCGTCGAGCGTCGCCGCTTGGGCGAGGCTCGCCTCGCGCGGCGGGGCCGGCGTGGTCGCGTCCACCGCGAAGCCGGGCCGCCAGAGCGTGGACCCGAAGACGATCATGTCCCTCGTGTCCAGATCGACCGGCGGCAGGTCGCTTTCGCGATGGATGCCCGCCTGTCGCGCGGCGAGCGCCGCCTCGGCGACCTTGTCGTCGGTGACCTCGATCGGCATCTGCAGGCGGATGGCCGCATAGATCGGATCGTCGCCGGCCTGGGGCAGCGTGGATAGCGGCCTCACGTCGGCAAGCGGATGCGGCGAGGCGATGTGCTTGCCCGGGTCGTCCGGATGCATCGCGTCGCGCGCCGCTTCCCGCTCGTGGCGCAGGCGATGGGTATCCTCCAGTTCGCGTCGCAGCGGTCCGTCCTCGACGGCATGCACCCTGTCGATGAAATCGAGCGCCAGCGGTGGCGGCACCCGTTGTTCGAGCCAGCGTCCGTCCTCGTCGCGGGTGTAGTGGCGATCGCCCTTTCCGATCAGGTGCGGGTCCAGGTGCGGCCGGTCGTGCATGGCACCGGCATAGGCCTCGGCCATGTCGCGCGCATAGACGAGGCGGTCGACCACCGGCATGTCCTGCGCGGCGGCGAGACTGGCCAGCGTGTCGGCACCGCGGTAGAGGCCCAGCGCGTCGTTGTCGAGCATGCTCGACCAGACCTTCTCCATGCGCTGGTCGACGATGCGCGCGGTGTGCGCGGCTTCGTCCGGCACCGGCTCGCCGCGTTCGCGGTGCGCCGCGATCTGCCGCGCAGCTTCGGCCTCGCCGGCGCGGCGCGCTGCGGTCAGCAGCTTATTGGGGGTCCAGGCGTCGGCGTCGACTTTGATGTTCTGGAAGGCGGCCTTGTGGACCTGACGGACCTCATCGGCCCGGAGGTTCAATGCGAGCGCGAGCCGACCCGCCTCGAAATGCTGCTGCCGAATGACCAGGTCCCGCTGCATGAGGTCGACGCCGAAGCGGTCCCATTCCCGTTCGCTGAGGGCGATGCGATGGTGACGCCAGGCGTAGTTCTGCGCGTAGAGGTTCGCGGTGGCACCCGGCATGTTGTCGTTGCGGACCACGCCCAGCGCCAGTCGTCCGTAGCCGTCGTTGCCAGGGAGCTGGGCGAGGTAGTTCCAGTAGAGTTCGCGATTGCCTTCCGCTGCGTAGTGCCGGAGCACCACCATGTCGCGCTCGGAAAGAGCGGGCGCGTTCATCGCATTTCTCCGTTAGCGAGGATCGCGCGGACGCGCGTTTCGATGCGTTTCCAGTCCGGCGCGATGATCCGCTGGTAGGTGATGTAAACGTCCGCTTTGTACTCGCGAAGAAGGAAGGAGTGGGTGCAGGTAGCTCGCCGAAAGACGCTGGGATCGTGCGCCAGGCGGCCGTTCACCAGACGCACGCCATCGGGCACGGCCGCGACCGAGCACTTGAGCACCGTACGCGGGATACCGTGTTCGTCCATGTCGACGAACCAATCGTTCTGGGCGTCGGGTAGGCCCGCCGTGGTATCGAACCCGTCGATATCCTGGTAGTAACGCCGTATCGCGGGCAGGTCGGCGTAGTACGACGTTAGGCCGTGGAACGGGTCGCCCTTGATCCGCAGGTCCAGATTGTCGTCGGGGCGCTTCCGGTCCTCGGGGTGGTTTGGACGCAACGGCTGGACCCATCTGAGGGGCAAGACGCGGGCCTCCTCGTCGGTCAGGTTTTCCAGATAGCTCATCTGGATATCGAGCGTCGACAGGAACGTGTCCTGATCGGCGTCCTCGTCGAGGTCCGGCGGAAGCGGTTCGAGCGTCGGCCAGTTCAGAGCGATGCCGACGCTGTGGCGCATGGGCCGGATCAGGTTATGGAACAGCCGCTGCTGCACGCAGAAGCGGTGCGGGCCGAGGTGGAAGCTGCTCGTCGCCTCCGGTGCCATCGAATCGGGTGGCCAGAACGGACAGGGGTCGGCTGCCGTCGCGACGGGCGGTGTCGCGGTCGGCGGGGGTGACGAGCAAGCGGCGATCAGCGTGGCCGCGAGCGCGGCGAGCGTACGGGCTAGCGGCATCGGAGCTACGCGCCCAGCGCGAGGACGGCCATAGCCGTCGTTGCCGGGAAGCTGGGCGAGGTAGCTCCAGTAGAGCTCGCGATTGCCTTCCGCTGCGTAGTGCCGGAGCACCACCATGTCGCGCTCGGAAAGAGCGGGCGCGTTCATCGCATTTCTCCGTTAGCGAGGATCGCGCGGACGCGCGTTTCGATGCGTTTCCAGTCCGGCGCGATGATCCGCTGGTAGGTGATGCGCGCGGCCGACTTGTATTCGGGGATCGCGAACATGTGCATGCATGTTGCGCGTCGGAAGATTTTGGGATCATGCACCAGGCGATCGTTCACCAGGCGCACGCCATCGGGCACCTCCGCGACCGAGCACTTGAGCACCGTGCGCGGGATGCCGTGTTCGTCCATGTCGACGAACCAGTCTTCCTGAGTGTCGGGCAGACCGGCCCGCGTATCGTGGCCGTACAGATCCTGGTAGTAACGCCGGATCGCGGGCAGGTCGGCGTAATACGGCGTCAGGCCGTGGACCGGGGCACCCATGATCCTCAGGTCAAGATTGTCGTCGGGGCGCTTCCGGTCCTCGGGGTGGTTTGGACGCAACGGCTGGACCCATCTGAGGGGCAAGACGCGGGCCTCCTCGTCGGTCAACTTGTCGAAGTAGTCGATCCTGATCTCGAGAGTCGAGACGAAGGTGTCCTGATCGGCGTCTTCGTCGAGGTCGGGCGGCAGCGGTTCGAGCGTCGGCCAGTTCAGCGCGAAGCCCACACGGTCCTGCGATGCCCGGATCAGGTTATGGAACAGCCGCTGCTGCACGCAGAAGCGGTGCGGGCCGAGATGGAAGCTGCTCGTCGCCTCCGGGGCCATCGAATCGGGTGGCCAGAACGGACAGGGGTCGGCTGCCGTCGCGACGGGCGGTGTCGCGGTCGGCGGCGGTGACGAGCAGGCGGCGAGCAGCGTGGCCGCGAGCGCGGCGAGCGGGCGGGGCAGCGACATGGGGGCTCCTTCGAGGATGGGCGGCGCGGGCAAGTTGCGCACCGGGCGAGGCAGACGACAGCGCAGCGGACGCATGAGGTCCGGCGCGACGATCAGCTGCTCTCCGCCGCGCGGGCGAAGCAGGTCGTCGACGCTCACGGCTTTCGGGTAGTGCGCGGCTTGGTATCGGCCGCGGTGCGCGAGATGCGCCGCGAGCGCCGGCGCCTCGCGCGTGGCGCGGTCGGTGTCGCGCCAGCCGTGCCAGGCCACCACGCCGAAGAGATCGCCCATGAGCGCGGCGCCGCCCGTGTCGCCGAGGCAGGGCGCGAGGCGCCGCACCGATGCGAACACGCGCAGCGGCTCCGGCGACGCCATGTGCACCAGCAGGCCGGCCGGGCGCGGCCAGTGATCGAGTGCGTGGATCGCCAGCGTGCCCTCCGCATGGCGCATGGCGTCGCGCCATTGTGCGAGCAGCGCGTCGAGCAGGGGCCCGGCCGCATCGCAGCGGCCCGCCGGCACGTGCACGTACACCGTGCGCGGGTCGCTCGCGTCGAAGCGCAGGGCCGTGCCGCGCGTGCCGGCGTCGATGTCCTCGCCCGCGAAGGCGCGCAGCGGTTCGGCGAGGCGTTCCGCCACCGCGTCGAGCAGGACGGCATCGCACGCCGCGCAGCGGCGCAAGCTGTCGCGCGTCGTCGCGCGCAGCCCGGGCGCGTCCGCGAGCGCGTGCAGCCAGGCCGGTTCGAGCCGCCCGTCGCCCGTGGCGAGCAGCCGCCAGAGGTCGCCGGGCGCGGGTGGCACGGCCTCGCCGCCCGCGCGCAGCACGTCGTCGACCGCGTGCACCAGGGCGACGAACACCGCATGCACCTGACTGACGAGCGCGCGCTCCATGCGGCGCCGCTCGGGAAACCATCGCTGCGCCAGCGCCTGCAGCGCGGTGTCGTCGAGGGCCTCCGACCGCCAGCCGGCGGCGAGCGGATTCCATGGCACGCCGCCGCCGAACGGCGCCAGCCGCACGATGCCGCCCTCGGCCGCGCGCTGGCCGGCGGTGTCGCGATAGAGCAGGCCGTCGACGTCCAGCACCAGCAACGGTCCCGTGGCCGTGACGACGGCGTCGGCCAGGTGCCTCAGCGCCGGCCCGTAGTCGGGCGCCACGATCAGCAGCGATTCGCCCGGCGGCAACCGCAGCCGGCGCACGAGACCGCGCCCGAGGCTCGGCTGGTGCGGACGCGTCCATCGCGGCCGATCCGGCAGTTCCCGCGGCGACAGGAACGGGCGCACGCGGGCGGGCCGCGGAAAGGCGAGCCACCTTTCGCGTCGGTGCCGGATCCACGCCACGCATGCCGCCAGCGGCAGCAGCGCCCCGAGGGTGCCGCCCCAGCGGATCCGCGTGGCGAAGGGGCGCACCGTCGGCATGTCGAGCGTGCCGACGTAGTCGAACGCGAGACCGAAGCGCAGATGCTCGAAGGGAAGCCCGAGCACGAGCAGGATGCCCGCGCCGGAAAACAACGGAGCCAACATCAACGCGCCGAGGCCTGCCAGGCCTGCTCCACGGCGCCACCACCAAGGCTTCATGCCTTTTCCTTTCCTCACGTCCGGCCGCGGATGCTGCCATCGCCGCGCGGCGCGTGCACCGTCACATCGCCGTAGACCGCCTGAAATGGGCAGTCACGGCAACCGCGACGTGCGTTGCCGTGCGATGGGGCGTGAGGAAATTCGGACGGCGCTCCGCCGGGGAAGCGAAGCGCCGTCCGTCGACCGCGGCGTCAGTGCCCGCCGGCGGTCGCCGCCGATCCGGCCTTGGCCGTGAACGGAGGCTTGGCGAGCCAGACCACCAGCACCAGTCCGATGAACACGTAGCCCAGCATGTGGAACACCTCGTTGAACGAGATCTGGTAACCCTGCTGCGTGATCATCTGGTTCACCGCGGCCGCCGCGTACTGCGGATCGCCGTGCCCGATCTGGGCCAGCGCCTGCTGCGACGTGGGATCGAACGGCGTGATGTGCTCCGCGAGACGCTCGTGATGCACGATCGCGCGGTGATCCCAGAGGAACGTCGTCAGCGAGGCGGCGAAACTGCCGCCCAGCGTGCGCAGGAACGTCGCGAGGCCCGAGCCCGACGCGATTTCCCGCGGCTGCAGGTCCGAAAGCAGGATCGTGAGCACCGGGGTGAAGAACAGCGCCACGCCGAGACCCTGGATCAGCTGCACCATCGCGACGCTGTAGAAGTCGATGTCCAGGTAGAAGTCCGAACGCATGAAACACGTGGCGCCCATGACGAGGAACGCGCCGGAAGCCAGGATGCGCAGGTCGAACCGGTGCGAGTACTTGCCGACGAAGGGCGTCAGGATCACGGGCAGGATGCCGAGCGGTGCCGCCGCGAGACCCGCCCAGGTGGACGTGTAACCCACGTTGCGCTGGAGCCACTGCGGCACGAGCAGGCCGATGGCGAAGAACGCCGCGTACGCCAGCACGAGGCACAACGTGCCCATCGCGAAATTGCGATGCCGGAAGAGCTTCAGGTTGACGATCGGATCCTTGTCCGTCAGCTCCCAGATCAGGAACACGGCGAGGCCGATGACCGCGATGATCGCGGTGATGACGATGAACGTCGACGAGAACCAGTCTTCGTCGTTGCCCTTGTCGAGCACGATCTGCAGCGCGCCCACGCCGATGATGAGCGTGATCAGGCCCACGTAGTCCACCTTCGGCCGCTCGGTGGTCTCCGGGCGTCCCTTCATCTGGTTACCCACCACGAAGCTGGCGAAGATGCCGATCGGCACGTTGATGAAGAAGATCCACGGCCAGGTGTAGTTGTCCGTGATCCAGCCGCCGAGGATCGGGCCCGCGATCGGCGCGACGACCGTGACCATGGCGAGCAGCGCGAGCGCCATGCCGCGTTTGGCGGGTGGATAGATCGATATCAGCAGGCTCTGCGTGATGGGATACATCGGACCCGCGACCGCGCCCTGGATGGCGCGGAACAGGATCAGCATGCTCATGCTCTGCGCGATGCCGCACAGGAACGACGCCAGCGAGAAGAGCAGCGTCGCCCAGACGAACAGCTTGGTCTCGCCGAACCGACGCGTGAGGAAGCCGGTGAGCGGAAGCGCGATGGCGTTGCTCACCGCGAACGAGGTGATGACCCACGTGCTCTGGTTGGAACTGACGCCCAGGTTGCCCGCGATGGTGGGCAGCGAGACGTTCGCGATCGTGGTGTCGAGCACCTGCATGAACGTCGCGAGCGAGAGGCCGACCGTGGACAGCGCCAGATTGGGCGGTCGAAATTCGGTGCTCATGGAAAAGCCTGGGTTAGGAAGGGAATGACGGGACGGCGCCGGCGCGAGGGCCGGCACCGTCCGGTAAGGCGCCTCACTTCGGCGCCTTCTCCTGCTCGCCTTCGCCGGCGGCCGCGTTCTCGTGGATCACCTTCGCGATCTCGGCATCCACGCCATCGAGGCGATGGTCGTACACGTCCGTGGCGAACTCCGGCTTCGCCGGCGGCTGCTGCGCCAGCAACGCGCCATTCTGGTCGTGCAGCGACACGGTCACCTTGGTGGAGAGGCCGAGGCGCAGCGGCTTGGCGTCGAGCTGCTTGGGATCGGTGAAGACCACGCGCACCGGGACGCGCTGCACGATCTTGATCCAGTTACCCGTCGCGTTCTGCGCGGGCAGCAGGGAGAACGCGCTGCCGCTGCCGATGCCGAGGCTACGGATCTTCGCCTTGTAGACGACGTCGCTGCCGTACACGTCGGCCGTCACGTCGACCGGCTGGCCGATGCGCATGTGCGTGAGTTGCGTTTCCTTGAAGTTCGCGTCGATCCACACCTCGTGGAGCGGCACGACGGCCATGAGGGCAGCACCCGGCTGGACGCGCTGGCCGAGCTGCACCGAGCGCTTGGCGACGTAGCCATCGACCGGCGCGACGATCGTGGTGCGCGCCTCGTCGAGGTAGGCCGAGCGGAGCTTCGCGGCCGCGGCGCGCACGTCGGGATGCGACGCGACCACCGTGTCGTCGACCAGCACCTTGCTCGTGCTGTACGACTGCTTCGCCGAGGCGAGGCTGCTTTCCGCGGACGTCAGCGTGTCGAGGGCGTGCGAGAGTTCCTCGGCCGAGATCGCACCCGACTTCGCAAGGTCGCGGCGGCGGTTGTAATCGGCGCGGGCACGGTCGACGGCCGTCTGGCGGACGGCGACGTCGGCCTGGGCGGAAGTCACGTTGTTGTACAGACCGCGCACGCGACGGACGGTGTTCGCGAGGTCGGCGCGCGCGCTGAGCAGGGCGATCTGCGCATCGGCGTTGTCGAGCTTCACCAGCACGTCGCCCTTGTGCACGAGGTCGCCGTCGTCCGCCGTGATCGACAGGACGGTGGCCGCGATCTGCGGCGTGATCTGCACGACGTTGCCGTTGACGTAGGCGTCGTCGGTGTCCTCGTACCAGCGACCGTCGACGAAATACCACACGGTCCAGCCGATGCCGGCCAGCACGATGACGGCAACGAGGAGCTTGAGGAAGAACCCGCGACGGCTCTTCGGTGGCGGCGCGACGACGGCGCCGGCGGGGGCGGTGTTTTCTTGGGACATCGTAATGGCCTCGGGACGAGTCTTAGTTGTTGGCCGGCGTGGCGGCGGCGACCGGCTGGTCGCCCGCCTCGGGGCGGAAGCCGCCGCCGAGCGCCTGGATCAGTTGGACGGAGGTGTCGACCTGCTGCGCGCGGAGCGCGGCCATGCGCTGCTCGGCCTGGAGCAGCTGCTGGCGCACGATCAGCGATTCGAGGTAGCTGCCGACACCGGCCTTGTAGCGCTGCTGCGAGAGGTCGTACGCCTGCTGCGCGGCGTCCTGCGCGCGCTGCTGCGCCGCGATCTGCGTGCCGGTCGAATCGAGCGCCGACAGATCGTCGGACACTTCGTTGAGCGCGCCGACGAGGATCTTGTTGTACTGCGCGACGGCGAGGTCGTAGTCCGCATCCTTGCCCGCGAGGTTCGCGCGCAGGCGGCCGCCATCGAAGATCGGCAGGCTGAAGGCGGGCAGGATCTGCGCGAAGCGGGCACGGGCGGAGAACAGGTTCTCCGAACCCGGCGCGACCTGCGCGGCGAGGATGCCGAGGCTCACGTTGGGGAGGAATTCCGTCTTCGCCGCGGCGATGTTCTTCGACGCCGCTTCGACGCGCCAGCGCGCGGCGACGAGGTCGGCACGATGGCCCAGCAGATCGGCCGGCAGGTTCGCGGGCACGGCGACGGCCGACGGCGCGAGCGCGGCCGGACGAGCGATGTCGAGGCCGCGGTCCGGACCCTTGCCGAGCAGCACGCTCAGCGCGCTGCGCGAGCTGTCGATCGCGCGCTCCGCGACGGCGACTTCGCGTTCCGCCGTGGCGATTTCGCTGTCGGCCTGCTTGACCTGGATCTGGTTGTCGACGCCGGCCGCGACGCGCTGGCGCGTCAGCGTGCCCGATGCCTGGCTGCGCTCGAGTTCGGCCTTCGCGACGTCGAGCTGCGTGAACGCGTAGCCCAGCTGCACGTACGCCCGGGCGACGTTGGTCGAGATCTCGATGCGCGCCGCGCGCGCGTCGATCTCGCTGGCGCGCTGCGCGCCGACCGCGGCTTCCCACGCGTCGCGCTTGCCGCCCCAGAGATCGAGGTCCCAGCTGAAGTTGCCGTAGCCGTATTTCGTCCAGCCGAAGTGGTTGCCGGTGGGCGGCGGCAGCAGCGTGCCCGGAAGGCGCGCGCCGGCGATGCCGCCACCGACGCCGAAGGTCGGATCGCGCGCGGCGTCCGCGGCGCCGGACTGGGCCTGCGCCTGGCGCACACGCGCCTCGGCCACGGCGAGATCCGGGTTGCCCTTCAGCGCTTCGGCGATCAGCGCGTCGAGCTGGCTGTCACCCAGGCCCGTCCACCAGTCGGCGGCCGGCCAGTTCGCCGGAGAGACCTGCGCCTTCGCCAGGCTGCGGTCGGCGTGGAGGGTGGACGGATCGCTGAGCTGGCCCTGCGGCTCCAGTCCGCGGCTGGTCACGCAGCCGGAAAGGATGAGCGCGGCGCCGACGGCCGCCACGAGAGTGTGCAGACGCATGAGTTGTAGCCTCGACGGTTGAATCAGTCTTTGTCGCGGAGCGCGTTGAGCACGCGCCCCAGGTAGTCGTGCAGCCGTACCCGTTCTTCCGGAGAAAGGTCGCGCTGCGCACGCTCGAGCGTGCCTGCGCTCGATTCGTGCAGATGACGCCACAAGGCCACGCCGGCCTCGGTCAGTTCGATGCGAAGCGCGCGGCGATCCTGTTCGTGCGGCTGGCGGCGCAGGTAGCCCTTGGCCTCTAGCTGGTCGAGCTGGCGGGTCATGGCGCCAGCGTCGAGGTTCACACCCCGCGCGAGCTCCGAGGCCGACGTCGATCCGTGGAGCGCCAGGTACTTCAGCATGTGGAACTGGGTGAACTTCAGCCCGACGCCGAGTTGCGCCAGATCGGACTCGATCGCGCGGACGATTTCGCCGCGGACCGAGCCGATGAGGGACCCGAGGCTGTCACGACCATCGGGCGAAGTGGGGCATGCGGCCTTGTTCATGACGCATATTCTATTGCCTGGAATATAGTTGTCAAGGCAAATATGCGTAGGGCAGATATTGTCAGGTCGGCATCAGTTCATCCTCGTCCGCCAGCAGCGTGGCCAGGGCCGGATCGCGGATGTCGAAGAGGTCGAAGACGCCGAGCGCGCGCAGGGTCGGCAGCTGGGCCAGAAGACGGGTTTCGAGGCGCCGCACCTGCTCTTCCGGCGTCGCCGGGTCGAGCATGGCGTGGGCGCAGGCCACGAAGGTCACCAGCGCGTCGCCGGCTTCCCGGCCTTCGCCGAGCTGGTCGTGGTCATGGGTGACGAGACGGATCATGGGGACGATCTCCGTGTCGAGGTCCCTTCCGGGTGCCTGGGGCGCCCCATGCGGGACAGATAGTTGGGACTGCAAATGTTAGCGAGGAAGCTTTAGGCCTGTTATCGTCATCGGGCCAACTTATATCGAGGATCGGCCAACATGCTCCACGACGCCGTGCACGACTTGCTGGAATCGGCCGACGGGCCGCCCCTCGTCGCCTACGAGGCGCGCGGGGAGATTCCGTTGAAGGAGATCGACTGGCACAGCCATGTGCGTGGCCAGTTTTTTTACGTGGAACAGGGGCTTGTCATCACCCGAACGGATCACGGGTCGTGGCTCCTGCCGCCGCACCGTGCCGGCTGGATGCCACCGGGCACCCGCCACACCGTGAGCATCGCGGGCCCGAGCCACGCGTGGGCCGTGTTCATCGCGCCGTCGGTCGCCGCCACGCTGCCGGACCGGCCCTGCGTGTTCGGCGTCAACGACCTCTTCCGCGCCATCGTCAAACGGGCTGCCAGCTGGCCGCTCGACGCGCCGCCGGATCCCGCGCGGGACCGCCTGTTCGAAGTGCTGCTCGACGAGATGCGCCGCGCGCCGGTCGAGGAGCTGCACCTCCCATGGCCCGAGGACCGGCGCCTGCGCCGCATCGCCATGGCGATGTACGAACGTCCCGACGACACCCGCGGCATCGACGAATGGGCGAGCTGGGCCGGCATGTCGGTGCGTACGCTGACGCGGCTCTTCCGCCAGGAAACGCAGGTCAGCGTCGCGCAGTGGCGACAGCAGGCACGCCTGGCGTGCGCGCTGGAGCGGCTTGCGAACGGCGATCCGGTGTCGCTCGTGTCGGACGCGCTCGGCTACGCCACGCCGAGCGCGTTCGTGGCGATGTTCCGCAAGGCCTTCGGCGATTCGCCCGGCCGGTACCTGGCGCGGCAGGCGCTGGGCTGAGCCGCTGTAGGAGCGGACCTGGCCGCGATCGCTTTTCGCGAGGTGCGACAGGGCCTGTGGCGCTCGGCGAAAAGCCAATCGCGGCCAGGTCCGCTCCCACAGGCGAAGGTTGCGGCCAGGTCCGCTCCCACCAGGGCAGCAGTTCGTCAGTTCAGCGGCTTGCACATCCAGAGCGCCTCGAACGTGTATGCGTCGCCCGACTCGCGCTCCACGACATCGACGGCGATGCGTCCGTGTTGCCACTCGCCGTGCATGCCCGGCGACGTGACGTCGTAGCAGGATCGCTGCGCTTCGTAGTTACCGCGGTCCGGGTCCGTCATTGCCAGTTCTTCGGCGCGGCATTGCGCCATCGCCTCGCCATGGGTGGGCAGCGTGCGCTGCCCGGCGACGAAGTGATCGGCGGCGCAATCGACCGCGAGCGCGTGGCCCGGCAGGGCGAAAACGGCAAGTGGCAGAAGCAGGTGGACGAGGGTGGTTCGGTGCACGGGACGCTCCTCTCTTGATGGAGGCGCGAGCGTCGTTCGATGTCATGGGAAAGCACATCAGACCAGTCTGAAAATGCGGGGCGATCTCCCGCCTTGTGACGCGTATCACGCGCGACTCGTCCGCGATGAAAGCCTCGTGACCGGCGCGTCAATGCGCGGGGAAGCGATACCCGACACCCGGCTCGGTCTTCAGCCATCGCGGCGTCGACGGATCGTCGCCGAGCTTCTGGCGCAGCTTGCCCATCACGATCCGCAGGTAATGCGTGTCCTGCGTATGCGTCGCGCCCCACACGTCGCGCAGGATCTGTTGCTGGCCGACCACGCGGCCCGGATGGCGCACGAGCAGCGACAGCACGGCGAACTCCTTGCGCGTGAGCGCGACAGGCGCGCCGTCGAGGAACACCTCGCGCCGGGCGAGGTCGACGCTCAGCGTGCCATCGTCGTAGCGCACGGGGGCATCGGCCTGACCGCCCTTCGCACCCTGGCGCAACAGCACGCGCAGGCGCGCCATCAGCTCCTGGATGCCGAACGGCTTGGTCACGTAGTCGTTCGCGCCGAGGTCAAGCGCCTTGACCTTCTCGCTTTCCGCGTCGCGCACCGAGAGCATGAGCACCGGCACGTCGCTCCACTGGCGGATCTCGCGCAGCACGTCGTGGCCCTCGCGATCGGGCAGGCCGATGTCGAGGATCACCACGTCGGGCGACTGCGTCGCCGCGAGCCCGAGGCCCTGCTCGCCCGTTTCGGCGAGGAACACGTGGTAGCCCTCGGCGCGGAGCCCGATGTCGAGGAAGCGGCGGATCTGCGCTTCGTCGTCGATCACCAGCACTCGGGGGGCGGTAGGGTTCATCGGTTCTCGTCGGGCGGATCGGACAGGGGCAGCGAGATACGCATGGTCGTGCCACCGCCCGGCTGGGGCAAGGCCTCCACGTTGCCGCCGTGGGCGCCGATCATGCCACGGCAGATCGCGAGGCCGAGGCCCGTGCCCTGCCCGCCCCGGTCGCCGCGGGAGACGGAATAGAACATGTCGAAGATCATCGCGCGCTCTTCCTCGGGAATGCCGGGCCCGCGATCGTTGACGTCGACCAGCAGGCGTCCGGCCTCGCGTCGCACGACGACGCGCACCGCCTCGCCCGGCGGCGAGAAGCGCGCGGCGTTCTCGAGGATGTTGAACAACGCCTGCTCGACGAGCGCGGGATGCACGTGCAGCAGCACGGTCTCCTTCGGCAACGTCACGTCGATGCGGGTGTCGGGAAAGAGCTGGCGCATGCGCGCGACCGCGGACGCGACGACCTCGCCCGCGTCGATCCAGTCGCGGTGCAGGGTCAGGTTGCCGTGGCCCAGGCGCGTCATGTCGAGCAGGTTCTGGATGTAGCGATCGAGCCGCTGGCCCTCGCCGAGGATCGCCTGCAACAGCGCGTGCCGTTCGTCGGCGGGCAGCTTCTCGTCATAGCTGAGCAGCGTGCCGGCCGACCCGATCATCGATGCGAGCGGCGAGCGGAGATCGTGCGACACCGACGAGAGCAGGGCGTTGCGCAGGCCCTCGGTCTCCGCCTTCACGCGGGCGCCTTCGAGTTCCGCGGCCAGCCTCGCGCGCTCGAGCGCCTGGCCGATGTCCTGCACCATGGCCATCGCGAGTCCGCGCCGGTCCACATCGGGCTCCCGCGTCCCGGCGGGATAACGCAGGGCGGCGACGCCGGAGGCCTGCGTTTCGCCCCCGAGGGGCAGCATCCAGCAGTTCGCCGCGCGCAGCGTATCGGTGAAGCGACCGGCGGGCTCGCCATGCTGCTCGCACCAGTCCGCCGCCGCGCGATCCTGCGGCGTCAGCTCGAAGGGCGACGGCGCCGCCGTCTCGGCCACCAGCGTCATCGAGGCGTCGCGCACGAGCATCGCGGCATCGACGTCCAGGGCGCGCGCGAGCGCGCGAGCGCCGACGAGACGCACGGCCGCCGCGTCGCTCGCCGTGGCCAGCTGCTGCCCGAGCGACACGAGCGTGCGAGCCCGCGCCTGCGCCGCGCGCAGCGACTGCACCTGACCCGCGAGCCGCGTCGCGAGCCGGCTGCACACGAGTGCCGCGACGAGGAACAGGACCACCGCGAGCACGTCGTCGGCGTTGGCGATCGCCAGCGTGTAGCGCGGTGGCGCGAAGAAGAAGTTGTAACCGACGAAACACAGCAGGGCCATGTACACGGCGACCGCCATGCGCGTACGGGCGGCGACGAACAGCACGGCGGTCAGGAACACGAGCGAGAGATTCGCGACGGAGAGGAACCGGTCGGCGATGAACGAGAACGCCATCGCGATGACCGTCGCCACCGTGGCGAGTCCGTATTCGCGCCGCGACCCGAGGTCGTTGCCGACGCGCAGCCGGTGGCGTGCGCGCGCCCGCTCCGCGGGCGTCGCGACGATCGTGAGTTCCAGGTGCGCCGCGCGGCGGAGCAGCCGTTGCGTCAGCGAGTAGCCGAGGCGACGCGCGATCGGACGCTCGCGGGTGCGTCCGACGATGATCTGGCCGACGCCTTCGCGGTCGGCCCAAGCGAGGAGTTCGTCGGCGATCGCATGACCGCGAAGCACCACCTCCTCGCCGCCCAGGCGACGCGCGAGGCGCATCGCCGCGTCGACGCGCTCGCGTCGTTCGGGATCGACACGGCCACGGTCGACGAAGACCACGCTCCATGGCGCGCCGCGCCGTTCCGCGATGCGCCGCGCCACGCGCACGAGGTAGTCGCTTTGCGCCGCGCCGTCGATGGCCACCATCACCCGCCGCCGTACCGGCATGACGCCGCCACGCGCGAGCATGTGGTCGCGCAGGTCGCTGTCGACGTGCGCGGCCACGGTCTCCACCGCGAGTTCGCGCAGCGCGGCGAGGTTCGTGGGCGAGAAGAACGCCTCCAGCGCGACCGCCGCGGTCTCCGGCACGTAGACCTTGCCCTGCCGCAACCGCGCGATGAGCTCGCGCGGCGGCAGGTCGACCAGCACGATGTCGCGTGCCCGGTCGAGGAACGCGTCGGGCACCGTTTCGCGCACCGCCACGCCGGTGATCCGCCGCACCTGGTCGTTGAGGCTTTCCAGGTGCTGCACGTTCAGCGCGGTATAGACCTCGATACCGGCATCCAGCAGTTCGGCGATGTCCTGCCAGCGACGCGAATGACGACCGCCCGGCAGGTTGGTATGGGCCAGCTCGTCCACCAGGATCACGGCCGGGCGGCGGACCAGCGCCGCCTCGAGGTCGAACTCGCGGAAGTCGCGGCCGGCATGCCGTACCTTGCGCGTCGGCAGGATCTCCATGCCCTCGAGCAGCGCCGAGGTCTCGGCCCTGCCATGCGTTTCCACCAGGCCGACGACGACATCGACACCCTGGCGGCGCATGTCGCGCGCCGCCGCGAGCATCGCGTAAGTCTTGCCGACGCCGGGAGCGGCCCCGAGGAAGACCTTCAGATGCTGCCCATCCTCGGCATTGACCGCGTTGAGCAAGGCATCGGCGCGGGCGTCGCGGGTATCGGTCATGGAGAAGGCCGGTGGGAAAACGTGCGGTACGAAGGTTAGCCGTAGCGCCGCGGGAGCGCACGCGGCGTACGGCGGCCGTTAGCGGGCGACGGAATCCAGCGCCATGTTCAGCGCGAGCACATTCACCCGCGGCTCGCCGAGCACACCGAGCTGACGCTGCTGCGTGTGTTCGTCGACCAGCGCCTGCACCTTTGCGACATCCAGCCCGCGGGCACGCGCCACGCGCGCGACCTGATACCGGGCGGCCGCTGGAGAGATCTCCGGGTCCAGACCGCTGGCCGACGCGGCGACGAGTTCGACGGGCACGAGTGCCGCATTGCCGGGATCGGCGGCCCGGAGTGCCGCGATTCGTTGCTTCGCGGCCTCCGCCAGCGCCGGGTTGGTCGGGCCGAGATTCGAACCGGTCGACGCGGCCGCGTTGTCCGGGCCAGGCGTGGTCGCGGACGGACGCCCCCAGAAGTAACCGGGCGTGGTGAAGGACTGGCCGATGAGCGACGAGCCGACCGGTTTCCCGTCGCGCTCGACGACGCTGCCGTTCGCCTGCCCCGGGAACAGCACCGCGGCGACAGCCGTCACGGCGAGCGGATAGGCCACGCCGGTCACGGCGGTGAGCAGCAGGAGCAGGACGATACCGTTGCGCAGGATCTTTGCCATGGCGGCTGCTCTCCTCAGTAGTGCCAGATCGCGTCGACGATCAGGCTCGCCTGGTAGTCCTTGCGACCACGGTCATAGGCGGGCATGTCGTACGACTTCTCGACGCGCACCTCCGGACGGATCTCGAGATCGGGACTGACCCAGTGCGTGAGTCCGACCGTGTGGGTCGTGTAGCGCGTGGCGTAGCCCGTGCGCTGGCCCTTCTGGTCGTTGTACCACTCGTTACGGATCGAGATCATGTTCAGCGGATTCAGCGCGATGTTGAGGTAGTTCACGATGCCGTATTCGCCGGCCTTGCCGGGCAGCGGCGACGACGCGACCACGCCGGGTTCGCCACCGGGGCCGAAGCCGGGGATGTTGCGGCCGTACATGTAATAGGCCTCCGTGAGGATGTGCACGTTGTCGGTGAAGCGGTGGCCCCACGTCGTCACGTACATCTGCACGTTGTTGTAGTTGTAGTCGGAGGTGTTGAAGCTGTTGACGCAGGGGTACAGCATGTCGTTGTTGTCTTTCGACACCCAGCGGACGCAGGCCTGCAGCGTCGGGCGCGACGAGTGGTTCCACACCGCCGTGTCGTTACCGCCGTTGATGCCTACCTGCAGGGTCCACTGCGCGTTGAGCCGCGTCGTCGTCATCACGCCCATCTGCGTGTACGGATCGACGGTGTAGAGCACCGAATGCGTCACGAGGTAGTTGTTCGGCGAGAACTGCGCCTCGATGTCGGGCAGCGACAGGTAGCGACCGACGCGGACCACCATGCCCTCGGCCACGTGCGGCAGGTAGATCTCGCCGTAGAACAGCATCGGGTCGTAGCCGTACGTCTTGCCGTTGAGCGCCTGTCCGGCGCGCGGATGGTTCAGCAGCTGGTTGCTGAAGACGCCCTTCATCGTGGTGTAGTGGTAGTCGTAGCCGTAGAGGTTGTCGAGGTGGAAACCCCAGTCGATGTGATCGGTCTGCACCGTGTCCGGGAGACGTTCGATGCGCAGCAGCGCCTGGTTGAACTCGACGCGGTTCGGCCGCGTCGCGTAGGACAGGGGATAGTTCGAGCGCGACGACGTGCTGGCGTTTACCGAGGCGTTGAGCCAGCCGTAGATCTCGATGCGGTTGTCCGTCATCCACTTGCCGAAGCGGTTGCACGCGAGCGCCTTCTCGAGCGGGTAGCGCGTGTTCAGATTGGGCACGCCGATCGGATAGGCGACGCCGCCGAGCTGCCATTCCGCCGAGGGGAACGGCGGCGACGGGAGCGGCGAGGGCATGGCGCGGCGTGCCGGCGCCGCTGCGTCGGGATCGGCCGGACGGGCGTCCTCGCGGTAGGCCGCGGCGAAGCGCGACGCGAAGCCCTGGGAGCAGTCGTCGCTGTCGGCGGCCATCGCGCGGGTGAAGGGAGCGAGTGCCAGCAGGGCGGCGGCGAAGACATAACGTGTGGTGCGCATAGTGTGTACCGATCCCTCGCGGGACCCCTCTCGGTAAGTCGGTGGGTGGATGTCAGATGCCGGCGTAGCCGCCGAGCGTGTATTCGTCGTCGACCGTGTCGCGGGCGACGGGCACGACGTGCGGCCGGCGCAACGTCGTGGGCGCGTTCGTTACCGCCGTCGCCGCCGCCTCCGGCGCGACGACGCGGACTTCCATGTCGAGATCGGCGCGATCGTCGATGACGACGGTGAGCTTCACGGATTGCATGGGATGACCTCGGTTCAGGCCAGTCCGACGAGGACCAGCAGCATGTCGATGAGCTTGATGCCGATGAACGGCACGATCGCGCCGCCCAGGCCGTAGACGAGCAGGTTGCGGCGAAGCAGCGCGGCGGCGCCCAGGGCGCGGTACGCGACGCCCTTGAGGGCGAGCGGGATCAGGAAGACGATGATCAGCGCGTTGAAGATCACGGCGGACAGGATCGCGCTCTGCGGTGTCGCGAGGTGCATGACGTTGAGCCGGTCGAGCGCCGGATAGGTCGTCGCGAACGCCGCCGGGATGATCGCGAAGTACTTGGCGATGTCGTTCGCGATCGAGAACGTGGTCAGCGCGCCTCGCGTGATCAGCATCTGCTTGCCGATGCCCACCACCTCGATCAGCTTGGTCGGGTTCGAGTCGAGGTCGACCATGTTGCCGGCCTCCTTGGCAGCCTGCGTGCCGCTGTTCATCGCGACCGCCACGTCGGCCTGCGCGAGCGCGGGTGCGTCGTTGGTGCCGTCGCCGCACATCGCGACGAGACGGTTTTCCGCCTGCATGTCGCGGATCAGCTTCAGCTTCGCTTCCGGCGTGGCCTCGGCGAGGAAATCGTCCACCCCCGCCTCGGCGGCGATGGCGGCGGCGGTGAGCGGGTTGTCGCCGGTGATCATCACCGTGCGGATGCCCATGCGCCGCAGCTGCGCGAAGCGCTCCTTGATGCCGTCCTTGACGATGTCCTTCAGCTCGACGACGCCAAGCGTGAGCGAGCCGTCGACGACGACGAGCGGCGTGGCGCCACGGCGGGCGACGTCCTCGGCCATGCGGCGCACCAGCGGCGGCAGGTGCGAGTCCTGCGTGTCGAGATAGCGCTCGACCGCGTCCATCGCACCCTTGCGGATGTGGCGCGTGCCGGCGTCGACGCCGCTCATGCGCGTCTGCGCCGAGAACGGCACGAACACGGCGCGGCGGTCTTCGCTACGGCGCTCGGTCCAGCCGAAGGCCTTCTGCGCCAGCACGACGATGCTGCGGCCTTCCGGCGTCTCGTCGGCGCGCGACGCCAGTTCGGCGGCTTCCGCCAGCTCGCGTTCCTCGATGCCGGGCGCCGGATGGAAGGCCACCGCCTGGCGGTTGCCCAGCGTGATCGTGCCCGTCTTGTCGAGCAGCAGCACGTCGACGTCGCCCGCGGCTTCCACCGCGCGGCCGGACGTGGCGATGACGTTGGCGCGGATCATGCGGTCCATGCCGGCGATGCCGATCGCCGAAAGCAGCGCGCCGATCGTCGTCGGAATCAGGCAGACGAGCAGTGCGACAAGCACCGTCAGCGTGATCGGGTGGCCGCTGCCGGCCGCCTGCACGCTGTAGATCGAGTACGGCAGCAGGGTGGCGCAGGCGAGCAGGAAGATCAGCGTGAACTTCGCCAGCAGGATGGTCAGCGCGATCTCGTTCGGCGTCTTGCGGCGCGACGCGCCTTCCACCATCGCGATCATGCGGTCGAGGAAGCTCTCGCCGGGGTTGCTGGCGATGCGCACGACCAGCCAGTCGGAGAGTACGCGCGTGCCACCGGTGACCGCGCTGCGGTCGCCGCCGGATTCGCGGATCACGGGGGCGGACTCGCCGGTGATCGCGCTCTCGTCCACGCTGGCCGCGCCTTCGACGATTTCACCGTCGCCCGGCACGATGTCGCCGGCTTCGACCAGCACGTGGTGTCCGCTGCGCAGCTCGCTCGACGGCGTGAAGACGACCGCCGCCTCGCGGCTCGCCGATGCGAGCTTCTTCGCCATCACGTCGCGGCGCGAGCCGCGCAGCGAGTCCGCCTGCGCCTTGCCGCGACCCTCGGCGAGGGCTTCCGCGAAGTTCGCGAAGAGCAGGGTGAACCACAGCCACAGGCTGACCCAGAAGATGAAGCCGGCGGGCGCCTCGCCATGACCGGCCAGGGCCTGGACCCAGAGCAGCGTGGTCAGCACGCTGCAGACGAACACGACGAACATCACCGGATTGCGGAACTGCAGGCGCGGCGAGAGCTTGAGGAACGCGTCCTTCAGGGCGCGGGTGACCAGCGCACGGTCGAAGCCGCGCGCGACGGGGGCATGCGTAGTCATGGATCAGTGGCCCGTGGCGGACATCAGTTGTTCGGCGATCGGCCCGAGGGCCAGCGCCGGGAGGAAGGTCAGTGCGCCGACGACGATGACGACGCACGCCAGCAGGGCGACGAACAGCGGCGTGTGCGTGGGCAGCGTGCCCGCGGACACCGGAACGGCACGCTTCGCGGCGAGGGAGCCGGCCATCGCGAGCATGGCGATCGCGAGCGGGAAGCGCGCCAGGAACATGCAGATGCCGAGCAGGACGTTCCAGAACGGCGTGTTGGCCGAAAGACCCGCGAACGCGCTGCCGTTGTTGTTCGACGCCGAGGTCACCGCGTAAAGCATTTCGCTGAAGCCATGGGCGCCCGGGTTGGCCACGCCGGCGACACCGGCCGGCGCCATCACCGCGATCGCGGTGCAGATCACCACCAGCGCGCAGGGAATGAGGACGGCCAGGCTCGCCATCTTCATCTCGTGCGCCTCGATCTTCTTGCCGAGGTATTCCGGGGTGCGGCCGACCATCAGGCCCGCGATGAACACCGCGACGACCGCGAAGGCGAGCATGCCGTACAGGCCGGACCCGACGCCGCCGAAGACGACCTCGCCCAGCTGCATGAGCCACATCGGCACGAGGCCGCCCAACGGAGTCAGCGAGTCGTGCATCGCGTTCACCGCGCCGCACGAGGCCGCGGTGGTGATCGCCGCGAACAGGCCCGACGAGGCGATGCCGAAACGCGTCTCCTTGCCTTCCATGTTGCCACCGGCCTGCAGCGCGCTCGCCTGCGCGTCGACGGCCAGGCCGTGGAACGCCGGATTGCCGGCCTGTTCGGCGGCGACGAGACCGAGGGTCAGCGGCACGAAAAGGAGCAGCATGGTGGCGAGGATCGCCCAGCCCTGGCGGCGGTCGCCGACCATGCTGCCGAACGTGTAGCAAAGTGCCGCCGGAATGATGAAGATCGCCAGCATCTGGACGAAATTGGAGAACGGCGTCGGGTTCTCGAACGGATGCGCGGAGTTGGCGTTGAAGAAGCCGCCGCCGTTGGTGCCGAGCATCTTGATGGCTTCCTGCGAAGCGACCGGGCCCATCGGCAGCGTCTGCCGGGCGTGCTCGAGCGTCGTGACGTCGAGGTATGGCGCGATGTTCTGCACGACGCCCTGCGATACGAACAGCAGCGCGATCACGACGGACAGCGGCAGCAGCACGTAGAGCGTCGCGCGGGTCATGTCCACCCAGAAGTTGCCCAGCGTGCTGGCGCCGCGGCGCACGAAGCCGCGCACGATCGCGATCAGCACGGCGATGCCGGTGGCGGCCGAGAGGAAGTTCTGCACGGTCAGGCCCAGCGCCTGCGTGAGATAGCTCATGGTCGACTCGCCCGCGTAGCCCTGCCAGTTGGTGTTGCTGGCGAAGCTGATGGCGGTGTTCATGGCCGAATCGGGCGCGACGGCGGCGAGGTGCTGCGGGTTCAGCGGCAGCCACTGCTGCGTGCGCTGGAGCAGGTAGACGACCGCGAGACCGGCGACGTTGAACACGAGCATGGCGATGGCGTAGCGCTTCCAGCCCATGTCCTCGTCGGCGCGGATGCCCGCGAGGCGGTAGAGCAGGCGTTCGACACCGGCGCCGACGCGGGTGACGCGGTTGGGCTCGTCGGCGAAGACGAGCGCCATGTACTGGCCGACCGGTTTGACCAGCGCGAGCAGCACGGCCAGGAACAGGCCGATCTGGAAGACGTCGTTCGCGGTCATTCGAACCACTCCGGCTTGAGCAGTGCGACGCAGAGATAACCGGTCAGCGCCACCGCAACGAGGGCGGCCACCGTGTAGGAAATGGACATGGCGAGTTCCTCAGCGGCGACCGAGGCGGTCGCAGATCATGAGGAAGCCGATCGTCAGTGCCGTGAGGACGACGACGAGCAGGACGTACAGGAGTTCCACGGGAGCGTTCCGTCGGGGATAACGGCGCGCATTGTTCGACTTACGCGATATTTACGGTGTATCGCGGCGGGGGCGGGGCGTAACGTTTGCGTAAATTTCGTTGGGGGGGCGCGGTCGCGAAGACCGTGCGTGGTCGCCGTGGGCACCGGCGACCACGCGCCATGTCACCTCGTGGCCGCCGGCTCCAGCTTCTCGCGGAACAGCTCGTCGATGCGCCGGTATTCGTCGTACCAGGAGTCCGCGTGCACGAAACCGTGCCGTTCCAGCGGATACAGCGACATCCAGAAGTTCTTCTTGTGTAGTTCGATGAAGCGCTGGTAAAGCCGTATCGAATCGCTCGCCAGGACGTTGTCGTCGATCAATCCATGTTCGATGAGCAGGGGATCGGACAGGGCGTCGGCGTACTGGATCGGCGAGCTCGCCTTGTAAGCTTCCGGGTCGATCTGCGGATCGTTGAGGATGTTCGACGTATATTCGTGGTTGTAGCTGGTCCAGTCCGTGACCGGGCGCAGCGCGGCGCCCGCGGCGAATTCGCCCGGCGTGCGGAGCAGGGCCATCAACGTCATGAAGCCACCGTAGCTGCCGCCGTAGATACCGACGCGCTTCGGGTCCACCCCGTGCTCCTTGACCAGCCACGCCTTGCCGTCGAGCAGGTCGTCGAGTTCCGGGTGACCCATCTGGCGGTAGATCGCCGTGCGCCAGTCGCGGCCGTAGCCCTTCGACGCGCGGTAGTCCATGTCGAGCACCACGTAGCCGCGCTGCACGAGCAGGTTGTGGAACATCTGCTCGCGGAAGTACGCCGGATACGACAGGTGCACGTTCTGCAGGTAACCGGCGCCGTGCACGAAGATCACGGCGGGACGCGACGCCGCGGCGGCCGCATCGGCGGGACCGTAGAACTTCGCCCAGACGGTACCCGCGCCATGGGTCGACGGCACGCCGACGATGGTCGGCGCGATCCACTCGCGCGCCTTGAACGCGGGCTTGCGGGTGTCGGTCAGGTCGCGCGGCGAGGCGCCGTCGACGCCGGTGGTGGCCAGTTGCGAGGGGATGTACGGCGACGAGTGCAGCACGGCCAGCTGAAGGCCGTCCGGCGAGAGCGCGAAGTCGTCGAGGCCCTGGTACGAGGTGACGCGCGCGAGCTCGCCACCCTGCACCGGCACGCTGTAGATGTCGTAGCTGTAGGGAGCGACCTTGTTGCTGCGCACGTAGAAGCGCGTGCCGTCCGGGCTCAGCACCGGATGGTCGACCTCGAAGCGGCCGGCGGTCAGCGCCGTGGCCTTGCCGCCGGGGGCACGCACGTAGAGGTGGGCATAGCCGGATTCCTCGCTCAGGTACCAGAGCGTGCGGCCGTCGCGCAGCCAGCCGAAGTCGTTGCCGTCCCAGTTGATCCACGCCTTGTCCGTCAGTCGGTGCTGGCTGACGAGCGCGTGCCGTTCGAAGTCGACGGTGGCGATCCAGCGGTCCTTGTTGTCGATGGCGCGCAGTTGCACCGCGACGCGCTGGCCGTCGTCGCTCCACACGATGCCCGGGCTGTATTCGCCGTTGACGATGACCGGGCGCGTCTTCGGCGCGGCGAGCGCATCGGCACGATCGGCCTTGCCGTCCTTGCGCAGGCTGGCGATGGCCTTCGCACGCAGGCCGGCGAGCGGATCCTCGCCGATGCCCGGGAGCTTGCCGGTGTCGAGGTCGTAGCTCGCGTGCGTCTTCAGGTCGAGCAGGCGCAGCGACTGCGGCGCCGGATCGTTGCGGCCGACGTACGGGCGCGTGGCCTCGGGCTCGGCGTAGCCGGAGTCGGTCACGTAGTGGGTGAGGTCGGCCACCTTGCCCGTGTCGGCATCCTTCGCCTGCGTGACGACGAGCAGCCAGCGGCCGTCGGGCGACAGCGAGGTATCGGCGACGCTCGTGTTCTTGCCGAGCCAGAACGCCTTGGGCGCGCGGTTCGGATCGGCCGCCGCGAGGACGTCCGCGTCGGCGGTCATGGCCGCCTCGTCCGCACGCAGGCCACGCAAGGTGCTGAACAGCGACTGCTGCTCATCGGCGAGGGCATCGGGCTTCTTCGCCTTCGGATCGTCCTTCTCTTCGAGTTCGGCGGCCCGGGCGACGGGTCCACCCGTCACCGCATAGGTGAACCAGTCCTTGTCGGCGCGGAAGGTGAGCAGGCGGCCATCGGCGGAGAAGCGCGGTTCGCTCTCCTTCGCCGACGAGCGCGTCACCTGCACGGTCGCGCCGCTGGCGAGGTCGCGCAGGAAGACATCGCCATGCCGGATGAAGGCCGCGCGGCGGTGCTCGCGGTCGAACACGGCCTTGCCACCGTCTGCCTGCGCGACGGCGGCGGGATCGAGCCGCTCCGGCGCGCCGCCGCGCGCGGGGACACGCCAGAGATCGCGCACCGGGCTGCCGTCGCGCTTCTGCGAGTAATAGACCTGGCCGCCGTCGACGCTCCAGTAGATGTCTTCGACCGCCGGGCCGATCCAGTCCGGGTCGGCCATGATCGTTTCCATGTCCAGCGGCGGCGGCGCGGCGAGCGCGGGCGCGGCGGCGAGCACGGTCAGCAGGGCGGTGGCGAGTACGCGCATCGGGCGGTCCGTCGTGAAAACGAGCGAGCTTACCCGGTAGGCGCGCGCAACGCATGGTGGGAGCGGGCCGTGGGTTCGTCGCGAAAAGCGGTCGCGCGCAGGGCGCGGTCCTACTACCCTCGGGAATCCTCCCCGGGAGTCTCCCCATGCGCGTCATCGTTCCTCGCCTTCTCGCCACCAGCCTGTTCCTCGCCTTCGGCGCCCACGCGGCCTCGACGACCCCGCCGGCGACGCCGAAGCGCGTGGTCTCGGAAACGCTCGCCGGCCAGGCCGTGAACGACCCTTACCGCTGGCTGGAGAACCCGACGGCACCGGAGGTTACGACGTGGATCGAGGCGCAGAACGCGTACACGGAGGCGACCATCGGCGCGATGCCGCTGGGCAAGGCACTGAGCGCGCGCATCCGCGAACTCGCGATCACCTCCACGACGCGATCGTCGCCGACGCTCGCGGGCGGCACGCTCTTCTATTTCGAGAACACGCCGCCGCAGCCACAGCCGGTGCTGGTCGCGCAGTCCTGGCCGGACGGCCCGAAGCGCACGCTGGTCGACCTCAACCAGGGTGACGGCAGCACCGCGATCACGGCGTACTGGCCCTCGCCGAGCGGCCGTTATCTCGCCTACGGCACCGCCGAGGGCGGCAGCGAGCTGACCACCATCCACATCCTCGACACCACGACGGGCAAGGCGCTCGCCGATGAGCTGCCCTATGCCGGCGGAGGTACGACGCCACAGGCGCTCGCCTGGGATGCCGACGAGAAAGGCGTGACCTACGCGCGTTTCGACGCGCCGACGAAGAGCAAGCCGCTGCGCGAGTTCGACGCGTACCTCGCCCACCACGTCATCGGCCAGCCGGCGGCGAAGGACACGACGGTGTTCGGCAAGGGGTATTCGCACGTCGCCGAGTACATCCTGCTCGAAGGCAACGGTGGCAGGTCGACCGCTTTGCTCGCCAACGAAGGCGATGGCGGCCCCGCCGACGTCTTCGTCCGCGACGGCGGCGGCAGCTTCCGGAAGGTGCTCGGTCGCGAGGCGGACGCGCGTTCGGCGAGCTGGGTCGGCGACCGCCTCTACGTGGTCACCTTCGCCGGCGCGCCGCGAGGCAAGGTCGTGGGCATCGGCGCCGATGGCAAGGCCGTCGACGTCCTGCCGGAAGGCAAGGGTGCGATCCAGCACGTCACCGCGCTCGGCGGCGGCTTCCTCGTGGTCCGCAGCGCGGGTCCCGACTGGTGGGCCGACCAGTACGACGCGAAGGCCGCCTTCGTCCGCCGCGTGCCGCTTCCCGCCACCGGCATCGCGATCGGCGGCGTGGCCGCGGAGAAGGGCCAGGACAAGGCGCTCATCACGTACGCCGGCTGGACGCAGCCCACGCACTGGGCCGAATACGATGGTGCGACGGGCGCGATCAAGACGATCTTCGAGGTGAAGCCGGCGGCCGATTATTCGAAGCTGCGCGTCACCCGCGTCGAAGGCACCTCGAAGGACGGCAGCAAGATCCCGGTCACCGTGATCGCGATGGACGGGACGACGCCCAACGGCAAGCGCCCGACCATCCTGTACAGCTATGGCGGCTTCGGCATTCCGGTCACCCCCGGCTTCGTGGGCGCGAACCTCGCCTGGCTGGAGCGCGGCGGCGTGCTGGCCTACGCCAACATCCGCGGCGGCAACGAGTTCGGCGAGGCGTGGCACGAACAGGGCCAGAAGCTGCGCAAGCAGAACGTGTTCGACGACTTCTACGCCGCGTCGCAGGCCCTGATCGACACGAAGTGGACCGACACGGGACACCTCGGCATCCTCGGCGGCAGCAACGGCGGCCTGCTCATGGGCGCCGCGCTCACGCAGCATCCGCAACAGTTCCGCGCCGTCGTCGGTTCGGTCGGCATCTACGACGTCCCGCGCCACGAGACCGCGTTCGCCAACGGCCCGTACAACGTCAGCGAGTACGGCACCGTGATCGATCCGGAACAGGCGAAGGCCACGCTCGCGTACTCGCCGCTGCACAACGTGAAGAAGGGCACGAAGTACCCGGCCGTGCTGCTGACCACGGGCGCGAACGATCCACGCGTCGCGCCCTGGCAGTCGCGCAAGTTCGCCGCCGCGCTGCAGGACGCCACCACGTCCGGCCAGCCGGTCCTGCTGCTCACCCGCATGAACGCGGGCCACGGCATCGGTGCGCCCTTCAGCCAGCGCGTGGGCAACCAGGCCCTGTCGATGACGTTCTTCGCGACCGAGCTGGGCCTGGGCGAATGATGTAGGAGCGCGCCCTGCGCGCGACATCTCTTGAGGCCGTGAGCAACAGGACCTGCGGCTCTCGGCAAAAAGATGTCGCGGCCAGGGCCGCTCCCACCATGTTGCTTCGCCCGACCACCTCGCCTGCTAGCATGCCTGGCATTGCTTGAAGGATGATCGCCATGCCGCTACCCACCGTCGAACACGAAACCAAGCCTTCGCCGACCTGGTCCGTCATCTGGCTGCACGGCCTCGGCGCGGACGGCAACGATTTCGCGCCGATCGTGCCGGAGCTCGTCGACCCGTCGTGGCCGGGAATCCGCTTCGTCTTCCCGCATGCGCCCGTGCGCCCGGTGACCGTGAACAACGGCGTGCCGATGCGCGCGTGGTACGACATCAAGGGCCTCGCCATCGCCGACCGGCAGGACGCCGAGGGGATCCGCGCCTCCATCGGCGAAGTGGAGACCCTGATCGCGCGCGAGGTCGAACGCGGCGTGCCCGCGTCGCGCATCGTGCTCGCCGGGTTCTCGCAAGGCGGCGCGATGGCGCTTTCAGCGGGCCTGCGCCACCGCGAGTCGCTGGCGGGCATCGTGGTGCTCTCCGCTTACCTGCCGCTGCACGACACCATCGAGGCCGAGCGGAGCGGTGCGAACCATGCGACGCCGATCTTCTGGGGCCACGGCAGCGCGGATCCGATCGTCCCGATCGCGCTGGGCGAGCAGTCGCGGCAGGCGCTGGAAACCCTCGGTCACCGGATCGACTGGCACAGCTACCCGATGGCCCACCAGGTCAGCCTGCCCGAGATCGTCGACATCCGCGGCTGGATGACGGAGCGTTTCGCGGCCGCGTGATGCATCGCGCGGCGACGCCGCCGGGCATCCGGCATACTCGCCGCATGTCCGCCATCGAGCAGCCCGCACCTACCCGTCCGGCATCGGCACCGCTGCCCGATTTCTGCAGCTTGCCGGTGCTTTTCGCGCTGGTGGTGGTCGGTGCCCTGACGGTCACGCTCATGTGGCTCGCGCCGGGCAACGACGGCGACCTGCGCGACTTCTGCATCGCCGTCCTGTTCACCAGCTGGCTGTCGATCCTGCTCACCGTGGCGCTGTGCAAGCTGCGGCCGTGGATGCAGCGTCTCTCGTGGATGTGGCCGTACGCGGCGGTGTGGCTGCTGCTGGTGCTGACCGTCGGAGTGAGCGCCGCGGCGCTGAGCTGGGTGGATCACAACCTCGAGCTCGGCCTGAGTCCGCCGTCGCGCTTCCGCTTCGTGCGCGACTGCACGCTCGCCACCGGACTGCTCGGCGCGGGGCTGCTTCGCTATTTTTACGTCGTCGCGCAGTGGCAGGGACGTGTCGCGGCGACGGCGCGAGCGCAGGTCGACGCCTTGCAGGCGCGCATTCGTCCGCATTTCCTCTTCAACAGCATGAACGCGGTGGCGACGCTCATCCGCGTCGATCCGGACGCCGCCGAGCGCACCGTCGAGAATCTCGCCGAGCTCTTCCGCGCGGCGCTCGGCAGCGACACCTCGACACCAGGAACGCTCGGGGAGGAACTCGCGCTGGTAGATCGCTATCTCGAGATCGAAACGCTGCGACTCGGCGATCGCCTGCGCGTCGAACGCGACATCGACGTGCCGAGCGACCTGCCGCTGCCCCGCCTGCTCCTGCAACCGCTGGTCGAGAACGCCATCCGCCACGGCGTGCAGCCCAACCGCGGCGGCGGCACGATCCGCCTGGCGGCGCGCACGGTGAAGGGCGGCGTGACGTTCACCATCGACAACCCGCTCGCCGACACCCCGACGACGCCGGGTACCGGGCACGGCCTGCGCAACGTGCGCGAGCGCGTGCGCCTGCACTTCGGCGAGCGCGCCACGGCGGACGCCGCCGCGCGCGATGGCCGTTTCGTCGTCACCCTGTTCCTGCCGGAGACCGCGCATGCGCGTCCTGATCGCCGATGACGAGCCACTCGCGCGCGTCCGCCTGCGCGGCCTGCTGGCGCGCCGACCGGACGTGGTCGTGGTGGGCGAGGTCGGCGACGGGGACGCCGTGATCGAAGCCTGCGCGAGCCTCGCGCCCGATGTCGTGCTGCTCGACGTCGAGATGCCCGGACTGACCGGCACGGCGGCGGCACGCCGCCTCGCGACGCTCCCCGCGCCGCCGCAGGTCGTGTTCTGCACCGCCTACGAACAGCACGCGCTGAGCGCCTTCGATCTCGGCGCCACGGATTACCTCCTGAAACCCGTGCGCGCGGAGCGGCTAGACGAGGCGCTCGACCGCGCGAACGCGAGGCGTCCGGCGCCGCGACCCGATCGCGGCGCGTGGCTGCGGGCGCGCAGCGGCGCGGACGAGGTCCGCGTCGCGCTCGACGACGTGCACTACCTGCTGGCGGACGAGAAATACGTCGCCGTGCATCACGGCGGCGGGATGTGGCTGATCGACGAGTCGCTGCGCCAACTGGAGACCGCGCACGGCGAGCGGCTCGTGCGCCTGCATCGCAACTGCCTGGTGCCGCGCACGCGCCTGCTCGGCCTGAAGACCCTTGCCGATGGCCGCGTCCTCGCGCGTCTCTCGGGAACGGACGTCACGCCGGAGGTCAGCCGCCGCAATCTCCCGGCGGTTCGCCAGCTGCTGCGCATGCCCGGCGCCTGACGCGGCGCGGGCCGTTCGTTGGCGTCCCGCCGACGTTTCGCGACGTGACAGGCACCCGTGCGGACGGGACAATAGGGGACTTCGTCGATCGCTCCGCCGGGAATGTCATGACCGCACCGCTTCGCATCGCCACCCGCAAGAGTGCCCTCGCCCTCTGGCAGGCGGAACACGTCGCCTCCCAACTGCGCCAGGCGC
Source organism: Luteibacter sp. UNC138MFCol5.1 (assembly GCF_900110505.1). Classification (GTDB taxonomy): domain Bacteria; phylum Pseudomonadota; class Gammaproteobacteria; order Xanthomonadales; family Rhodanobacteraceae; genus Luteibacter. Next base: position 321,367 of record NZ_FODZ01000001.1, on the reverse strand, counting down.
ACCCCGGCCTCGTGGTGGAGCTGGTGCCGCTGTCCACGCGTGGCGACGAGATCCTCGACCGCTCGCTCGCCACGATCGGCGGCAAGGGACTGTTCCTCAAGGAACTCGAGATCGCGATGCAGGATGGCCGCGCGGACATCGCCGTGCACGCGCTGAAGGACGTGCCGGCCGAACTCGAGCCTGGGTTCGTCCTGTCGGCGATCCTGCCGCGCGCCGATGCGGCCGATGCGTTCATCAGCAACGCGCACGCGAGCATCGCCGACCTGCCCAACGGCGCCCGCGTCGGCACCTCGTCGCTACGCCGGCAAGCCCTGCTGCGGGCGCTGCGTCCAGACCTGCAGCTGCTCGACCTGCGCGGCAACATCAACACGCGCATCGCGAAGCTCGACGAAGGCCATTACGACGCGATCATCCTCGCCTGCGCAGGCGTGGACCGCCTCGGCATGTCGCACCGGATCACGCAGCGGCTGGCCAGCCCCGAGTGGCTGCCGGCGCCCGGACAGGGCGCGATCGCGGTCGAGTCGCGGGCGCAGGATGCCCGCGTCGCCGAGCTTCTTGCCGTGATCAACGACGAGGAAACGCTCGTCGCGGTGAACGCCGAGCGCGCGATGAACGCCCGGCTCGGCGGCAGCTGCGCCGTGGCGATCGGCGCCTGGTGCGTGGTCGCGGAACATGGCCTCACGCTGCACGGCATGGTCGGCAACGCGGCCACGGGCGACCTGATCGTCGCCCAGGCCGACTACGCGGCCGACGACCCGGTGGAACTGGGCCACGAAGTCGCCGCGATGCTGCTGGCGCAGGGCGCGGACGCGTTCCTGAAGCCCCAGCGCTGACGCGGGACGCGCCATCGCCGGGGCTCGCCTTCCGGCGGATCAGAAGTTGTAGACGAGGTTCGTCGTCGTCAGCTTGTCGGTCTTGACCGTGCCTGGCTGCGTGTCGCTGTTGTAGCGGATCTGGTAGCCGACCTTGAGCGCCATCTTCTTCGTCATGCTGACGGAGAGGCCGACGTCGTTCTGGTAGTACTGGTTCTTCGAGCCCGCTTCGACCAGCAGCGTGTCTTCCAGCGCGGTGTTGTCGGTGAGGCGATACTTCGCGTTGACCAGACCACGGCCGACGACTTCCTTCTCGGCGTCCGGCTTGTAGGTTTCGTTCAGGGCGTTACCCTGCGCGTCGGTCGCCGGCGTGCCGTCCGGGTTGAGCACCGGGCGGGTCGAATTGGCGGGCTGGTAGCGCTTGAAACCGGGACCGATTTCGAAGGACAGCTCGGCGCGCTCGTTCTTCAGCGCGATGTAGCCGTAGCCGACCGAGATGATGCCCTGCCAGATGTTGGCGCCGAAGTCGTCGTGCTCGTAACGCGCGGCCGTCACGATGTAGCTGCGCGGATCGAACTTGTAGCCCACCGATGCGCCGGTGTCGTAGCGGTTCGCCGTGGTGCTGAACTTGTCGACCGGGTTGCCGTCCTGGTCCTCGACCGTGACCTCGCCCTTCGAGCGCAGGCCGTTGAGGTAGAAGTTGTTCTTCCACACCTCGTTTTCCTGGCTCAGACCCAGCTTGGCGTTGGCGTTCTCGGAGCGCGAGTTGCCGCGCGACGACGCGAAACCGAATTCGCCCGAGCCTGTCCAGCCGCCGTTCTGCGCGGCGTTGGAGTTCGTATTCGCGTTGGCGTCCTGGGCCGATGCCGCGAACGGCATGGCGGCGAGGACGAGCGTGGCGATCAGCAGTTTTTTCATCGTCTACCCGGATGTGGAATGGAATCTGTTGGTTGCCCGGCGGCGAGTCGGCGCCCCCGCGCCATACATTTATTCAACGCCGGCCTGAAAGGAGCCGGACGTACGCGCGCCCGAAGAGGCGCTGCTCGAGACATTGACCGATAACGCAGCTTAACGCCCCCAGACCGGCCGCCAGCGCATGCGCCTGGCCGGCCGGATGGGACAGCAGGAGCATCGACGGAAGGCCGACGGAGAGAATCGCGACGGCCACCCGCCAGCCCAGCAGGCCCATCGCGCCGCGGCCGGTGGCGATTTCCGCGCCGCTGCCATGTTCCTCGGCCACCTGGCCCAGGGCGCGCCAGCGCACGCCTTCGACGAGTCCCAGCGCCAGCGCCACGGCCAACAGCGCGAACTGCCAGGGATCGGCCGGATGCGCCGGCGTCTCGGCTTGCGAGGCGACGCAGGCCCAGAACCAGAGGCCGCCCGAGAACAGCGCGGATACGGTGCGGCCCAGTGGCCAGACGTTGGCGATCGTCGCCACCGCCGGCGGAAGCTCCCGCGCCGCCGCCCGTGCTGTATAGACGAGGGTGGCGAGGCTGCCCGCCGCCAGGGCGCCGCCCGCCACGCGGGTGGCCCAGAAGTCGTTCTCGCCCCGCGCCAGGCCGGCGAGCGCCAGCATCGGCAGGAACGACATCATCGCGATCATGCCTTCGAGCGTGGGCATCATGCGCTGCGCCGGGTTCCAGCCGTGCCAGTCGCGGGCGAAGGGAAGGCGCAGGCACGTCGCCAGCAGCCCGCTCCCGGTGAGGACCAGCCCGATCGCCAGGGGCGCCAGCACCTCGCCGCGACCGTCCGCGTACAGGCCCAGGGCCAGCGCGGCGCCAAGCACGATCCACAGGCCGTAACCGGTCGCCGTGGCCGTCTGGACGACCACGATCGGGGTGGAGAACAGGTTGCGGGCAGGTCCCCCCGCGTCCGGCCGGCCCATCGGGCCCAGCACCGCGGAGCGAGCCTCGTTCGGTTCCACCATGGTCGGGGATGGCCTTGGGGAGAATCGCAAAGCAGCATTTTTGCGCCTTATGGCCCCCGGCGCAAACCGCGCGGGCCAGGGCAGCGGGTTCCTACCCGTCGCGGCTGCGCTTTCTCTTGCGGAGCGCCGCGGCCGACCTCATGCTTGAGACGCGTAGATATGGGCATCACGTCCACGCGGACACACTTTCCGAAGCTCCACCTGCCGGCGACACCTCATGGACCGCTACGAGCGCATTCTGACCCTGCACCGGCTGCTGAAGTCGGCCCATTACCCGGTGCCCCTCTCGCGACTGATGGACGAGCTGGAGTGCTCGCGCGCCACGCTGTACCGCGACGTCGCCTTCCTCCGCGACGCGCTGGGCGCACCCGTGCAGAGCGTGGCGGGCGAGCAGGCCTCCTTCCGCTACGAGGCGGGCGAAGGCGACAGTTTCGAATTGCCCGGCCTTTGGCTGACCAGCGACGAGCTCGCGGCGCTGATGGCGCTGAACGAACTCATCGGACGATCCGATCCGGGCGTCCTCGCCGGCGCGCTCGCGCCGTTCAAGGCCCGCATCGAGCGCCTGCTCTCCGACCACGGCAGTGGCAAGGCGCTGCCGGTCGATCGCATCCGCGTGATCTCGTGGGGCGCGCGCCGGATGGACCAGCAGGTGTTCCGCATCGTCGCCGGCGCGGTGCTCGAACGGCGCCAGCTGACGTTCCGCTACAAGGCCCGCACCACCAATTCCGACACCAAGCGCACCGTCTCGCCGCAGCGCCTGACGCATTACCGCGACAACTGGTACCTCGATGTGTGGGACCACGATCGCGAAGCGCTGCGCAGCTTCGCCGTCGACCGGATCGCCGATCCGCAGGCGCTCGACGCGAAGGCGAAGGACGTCGAGGACGCGGAGCTCAACGAACTGCTCGCCTCCAGCTACGGCATCTTCGCCGGCAAGCCGAAGGCCTGGGCGACGATCCGCTTCTCGTCGCACGCGGCGCGCTGGGTCGCCGACGAGCACTGGCACTCGCAGCAGAAGGGCGAGTGGCTGCCCGACGGCCGTTACGAGCTGAAGGTGCCGTATTCGAACTCCCGCGAGTTGCTGATGGACGTGCTCAAGTACGGGCCCGACGCCGAGATCGTCTCGCCGCTGCCGCTGCGCGAGGAAATGAAGATCCTGCTGCAGCTGGCGCTGTCCGGCTACCAGGCCAACGGCAACCATCACTGACAGGACGCGCATGAGCGAGCTCGATATCGCCGATCCCGGCGCGGTGCCGGCTTCCGGCGGCGATCCACGGAAGCCGCGCGTCGCTCTCGCGCTGGGCGCCGGCGCGGCGAAGGGCCTCGCGCACATCGGTGCGATCGAGGTGCTCGAGGAGCGCGGGTTCGAGATCGTCGCGATCGCGGGCACGTCGATGGGCGCGCTCATCGGCGGCATCTACGCGATGGGCAAGCTCGACATCTATCGCGACTGGGTCTCGACCCTCGCGCGCTTCGACGTGCTGCGCCTCGTGGACTGGAGCTTTTCCGGCGGCGGCTTCATCAAGGGCGACCGGATCATGGCCGCGCTGCGCGAACTGATCGGCGAGGTGAACATCGAGGAGCTCGACATCGCCTACACCGCGGTGGCCACCGACATCGATCGCGAGCGGGAGGTGTGGCTGACCCGGGGGCCGCTGTTCGACGCGATCCGCGCGTCCATCGCGATCCCGACCTTATTCCGTCCGTACGCGCACGAGGGCCGCCGCCTCGTCGACGGCGCGCTGCTCAACCCGTTGCCCGTCCTTCCGCTGATGCGCGAAGACGCGGATTACGTGATAGCCGTGAGCGTCGACGGCGCCGCCGAACTACGCAAATCGCCGGAGAAGGACGTCGCCGCGGTCGCCGATGCCGGGTACGTGCGGAGGATCAGCCGTCTCATCGGCAAGGTGCTGCCGCATGGCGAAGGGAAGATCCGCGACCCCGGCGCCTTCGACCTGATGACGCAGTCGATGGACCTGATGCAGGCCAACCTCTCGCGCCTGCGCCTCGCCGCGTATCCGCCGGACCTGCTGGTGGAGATCCCGCGCAACGTCTCGGCGGTGTACGAGTTCTACCGCGCGCGCGAACTCATCGAACTGGGCCGCGAGCGCACCGCGCAGATGCTGGACACCTGGTCGCCGCGCACCCTGGCGCGGTAATCCCGCGGCCTGGCTCGCTGTAGGAGCGCGCCCTGCGCGCGACATCTTCTGAGGCCGTGACCTGGGCTGGCGCGCCACGTTGAAGGCCGCGGCGAAAAGCTGTCGCGGCCAGGTCCGCTCCCACGACAACCTCGGCACCCCCACCTGTGGGAGCGCACCTGGGCGCGACATCTTTTGAGGCCGTGACCCGGAGCTGGCGCGCCACCTTGAAGACCGAGGCGAAAAGCTGTCGCGGCCTGGGGGCCCCACCTGTGGGAGCGCACCTGGGCGCGACATGTCTTGAGGCCGTGCCCTGGAGCTGGCGCGCCACCTTGAAGACCGCGGCGAAAAGCTGTCGCGGCCAGGTCCGCTCCCACAACGGCCTCGGCGCCCCTCCTTGTGGGAGCGCACCTGGGCGCGACATCTTTTGAGGCCGTG
>NZ_FODZ01000001.1:196487-315562 GCF_900110505.1 Luteibacter sp. UNC138MFCol5.1 | reverse complement strand
CCCGGAGCTGGCGCGCCACCTTGGGAACCGCGGCGAAAAGCTGTCGCGGCCTGGTCAGATCTCTTCGGTGCGCGTGACCTTGGCGCGGCGCATCAGCCATGCCACGCCGCGCAGGTCGGCGAGGCCGACCCAGAGGCGGTCGAGCATGCCGTACTTCGACGTGCCGGCCGTGCGCGGACGATGGCCGACCGGCACGCTCATGCTGGCGAAGCCCGCGCGCTTGACCAGCGCCGGCAGGTAGCGGTGCATGTGATCGAAGTAGGGCAGGCGCAGGAACGTCTCGCGCTCGAACAGCTTGAGGCCGCAGCCCGTGTCCGGCGTATCGTCCTGGAGCATGCGCGAGCGCACCGCGTTGGCGATCTTCGACGAGATGCGCTTGTTGAAGCTGTCGCGGCGTGTCACGCGCCAGCCGGCGAAGAGCTTCAGCTCCGGCGCGGCGTCCTTGCGGGCGGCGAGCAGCTTGGGGATGTCGGCGGGATCGTTCTGGCCGTCGCCGTCCAGCGTGGCGATCCACGGGGCGCGCGCGGCACGCACGCCGTTCCACACCGCCGTGCTCTGGCCGCTGCGCGTGATGTGGCGAACGATCCGCAGCTCGGGATACTGCGCCCGTGCCGCGCTCAGCACGGCGACGCTGTCGTCGGTGCTGTCGTCGTCGACGTAGATGATTTCGAAGTCGATCCGGCCACGCAGGGCCGAGGCGATCTCGGCGAGGAGGGGCGGGATGTTGTCGCGCTCGTTGAAGACGGGCACGACCACGGCGAGATCGGTCATCGCGGTTCCGGTGGCGGCGGGATTCGGGGCGGCATTATCGCCCAAGCGGCGTCCGAACGGACCCCCGCGCCCGGCACCGTTCAGATCCGGCCGACGCTCGGCGCCTGCTGCCCCTCGATGGCATCGCGCCAGCCGCGCGCCACGGCGTCCATGGTGCGCCGGCTGGCGCCCTGCGCCAGCACCACCAGCGTGCCGCCGCTCAGGGCCATCTCGCGGCCGTCCCACCCGTCGCGGTGGAAATCGGAGTCGCCGGCGGTCATGGTCCCCGGCATGTAAAGCGCGACGACGGGTTCGTCGTTCATCCGGGTGACGAGGTGCACGGCGCGGTACGGACCCACCCAGCAATCGTGGACGTACGTCACGCCCGCCGGGGCGGGCCCCTTCAGGCGAGCGCCGCGGCCTTCGAAGCCCGCGTCGACCTGGGCGTCGGTCATCGGCCGCGTGAGGTCCAGCGCGTCGAGTTCGCCCGGCATGTGGGCGACCGCGAGCGCCGGCAGCGAGTTCAGGTCCGCGTGGCGCCAGTACATGCCCGCGCCCATGAAGGCGATGATCAGCGACGCGGCCATGGCGAGCCAGCCGCGACGGCGGACCACCTGGCTGCGACGCTCGCTCGTCGCCTGCGCCAGCAGGATCCGATCGGCGAGACCGTCGGGCACCGGCACGGCCATGGCGGCTTCGATGTCGTCCTCGAAACGCTGGGCGCGCTGCCAGAACGCGCCGCATCCGTCACGGCAGGCATCGCGGTGGGCGAGGAGCTCGGGATCGCGCGAGCGAGGCTCGGCGCCGATGCGGCGGCGGAAGTCGAGGCAGTTCATTTCCGGCCCCCTTCGGCCACGGCGCGTCCGCCGAGCAGGTCCTTCAGGCGCTGCCGTGCACGGAACAACTGGGTCATCACCGCACCGGGCTGCTGGCCCGTGCGTTCGGCGATCTCGTCACCGGTCATCCCGCCGAGCACCTGCATGGCGAGCGGGTCGCGGTATTTCTCCGGGAGCCTGAGGATGGCGTCGCGCACCTGCGCGGCGTCGCCGCTGCGTTCGGGGCTGGCGAAGGGCGCGTCCTCGGCCACGGTGTCGTCGAGTTCCACGGTCTCGAAACGCTTGCGCTCGTACAGGCGCGCGTGTTCGCGGCGCAGGATCGTGAACAGCCAGGGCTTCGCGGACTCGGCATCGCGCAGGGAATCGAGATTCTTCCACGCGCGCAGGAACGTCTCCTGGACGAGGTCCTGAGCTGTGGCTTCGGAGCGCGACAACCAGTAGGCGTACCGGTAAAGGTCGGCCGACAGGGCGCGCACCATGGCTTCGTACTGGCGCTGCCTGGGATTCACACCCTTCTTGACCGGCGCCATGGCCCGTTCCTTACACCGTGTCCTCAGCGGACCTTCGAAAGGATGCCGTCCAGCTCGTCGAGGCTGTGGTAATGGATCACCAGCTTGCCCTTGCCGCCGCGGCCGTGCGCGACCTCCACCCGGGCGGCGAAGCGCTCGGCGAGCTCACGCTCGAGGTTGGCGATGTTCGGATCCACGGGCGCCGCCTTCGCCTTGCCCTTGGGTTCGAGCTGCGCCTTGCGGGCCGCTTCCTCCAGCTCGCGCACCGTCCAACCGTGACGGGCGGCTTCGAGCGCCAGCGGCTCGGCGATGGTGGACGGCAGCGTGAGCAGGGCGCGGGCGTGACCCATCTCCAGCTTGCTCTCGTCGAGGAGCTGCTTGATGGAGGCCGGCAGCTCCATCAGGCGGAGCAGGTTGGACACGGCCGCGCGCGAGCGGCCGACGGCGTCGGCGGCCTGCTGGTGCGTCAGGTCGAACTCGTCGATCAGGCGCTGCAGGGCCTGGGCCTCCTCGAGCGGCGTGAGTTCCTGGCGCTGGATGTTCTCGATCAGCGCCATGGCCAGCACGGACTGCTCGGGCACGTCCTTCACCAGCGCGGGGATCTCGCTCATGGAAGCGCGCTGCGCGGCGCGCCAGCGGCGCTCGCCGGCGATCAGCTCGTAGCTGTTCTTGCCGATGGCGCGGACGACGACCGGCTGGATCAGGCCCTGCGCCTTGATGGAGGCCGCGAGTTCGTCGAGGGCTTCATCGTTCCAGTGGCGGCGCGGCTGGTACTTGCCGGCCTGGATGTGGTGGATCGGCAGCGTGCGCAACTCGCCTTCCTGCTCGACGATCGACGGCGGGGCATCGGGCCCCGCGCCACCGCCCAGGAGGGCGTCGAGGCCTCGGCCGAGTCCACGTTTCTTCGCTGCTGCCATGGGGGCTCCTTAAGAGATCGTCGGGGCGGCGCCGGAGGGGTCCGGCGCGGCTTCGTCGATGTCGGTCGCGGGATCGGCCGCGCCCTGCGTCGCCAGCGCGCGCTCGCGGCGGATGATCTCGCCGGCGAGGCCGATGTAGGCGATGGCGCCGCGCGAACCGCGGTCGTAGAGATGGATCGGCTGGCCGTGGCTCGGCGCCTCGGCGAGGCGGACGTTGCGCGGAATGATCGAGCGCAGGACCTTCTCGCCGAAATGCTGCGTGAGCTGGGCGGACACCTCGTTGCCGAGGTTGTTGCGCACGTCGTACATGGTGCGCAGCAGGCCTTCGACCTCGAGCTTCGGGTTCAGGCGCTGGCGCACGGCTTCGATCGTGTCGAGCAGGCTGGACAGCCCTTCGAGCGCGAAGTACTCGCACTGCACCGGGATCAGCACGCCATCGGCGGCCGTCAGCGCGTTGAGCGTCAGGAGGTGCAGCGAGGGCGGGCAGTCGATCAGGATCGTGTCGTAGCGATCCGCGACGCGCGCGAGCTGCTCCTTCAGGCGCTGCTCGCGGGCCATGGCGTCCATCAGCTTCAGCTCGGCGGCCGTCAGGTCGCCGTTGCCCGGGAGAAGGTCGTAGCCGGCCTCGGTACGCACCAGCACGTCCGCGATGGCGGCCTCATCGAGCAGGACCTCGCAGCCGTTCGGCTTGGTGTTGTACTTGTCCACGCCCGACGCCATGGTGGCGTTGCCCTGCGGATCGAAGTCGACGAGCAGCACCTTGCGCTTCGCGGCGGCGAGGGCCGCGGCGAGGTTGACGGAGGTGGTGGTCTTGCCGACGCCGCCCTTCTGGTTGGCGACTGCGAGGATGCGGGCCATGGGGTACCGGTAGCTGCCGTGCGCGGAAAGGGCGCTAGCGTAGCATCGCCGCGCGATGGCCGCTGCCGTGGGCGCGTCAGCTCCGCCGGATGACCACCAGGTGGCGCTCGCCATCGACCCCGGGAACCTTCAGCACGTGGATCGCCTCGACGCGGAAGCCTTCCGGAACACCGTCCAGCTCGTCGGCCGGGTGCTTGCCCTTCATCGCGAGCCAGGTGCCGTTCGGCGCGAGCAGGTGGCCGCCCCAGTGGAGCATGTCGGCGAGCGTGGCGAACGCACGCGCCGTGACGCATTCGAAGGTGCCTTCCACGTCCTCGACCCGGCTCTGCAGCGCGCGGCCGTTGGTCAGCTTCAGCGAGCGGATCGCCTCGCGCAGGAAGCGGACCTTCTTCCCGTTGGAATCGACCATGAGCACCTCGCGCGCCGGCTCGGCGATCGCGATGGGGATGCCCGGCAGGCCCGGGCCGGTGCCGAGGTCGGCCAGACTGCGGCCATGCACGTAGGGAAGGATCGCCAGCGAATCCACGAGGTGGCGCGCGATCATTTCCTCGTCGTTGCGGATCGCCGTGAGGTTGTAGGCCGCGTTCCAGCGCTCCAGCAGCTCGCGATAATCGAGCAGGCGCCCGACGGCGTCGTCCGGCAGCGACACGCCAAGGCTGGCGATGCCGCGTTCGAGTTGGGCTTGCAGAACGTCGCGCGCGGTCATGCGGCACCAGGGAGGGGCGAGGGTCGCAAAGTATGGAAGCGCCAGCGCGATGGCGCCAGCGCGACGATCAGGCGGCGTCGAGCTCGACGCGGGTGACCAGCATGCCGCGAGCGCGGAGCGAACCGTTCACCGCGTGCTTGAGCTGGGTGCCGACGGCACGGCGATCCGCCGTGTGGCCGGTGCTCGCGTCGCGCAGAGCGGCGACGACGTTGGTGCGGATGAGTTCCGGCGCTTCGTCGATCACCTCGTCGGCCACTTCCGGCTCCAGCACCTGCCAGTAGACGGTGCCGCCATCGAAACGCAGCACCTGGCCCCCGAGGTCGATCTTGTGCGCGACACGGTCGATGACGGGCAGCACGACGTGCGTGCCGGCGCCGAGCAGCGCCGGCGAACGGCCCAGGCGGCGAACGCTGTAGACCGTACCCTCGGGAATACGCCGGACCGACACCGCCGCGAGAGCGAAGGCAACGAGGGTCGTGACGATGAGGGCGGTGGTCAACATGGCTGCTACATCAAGGTGTTATCGGTTATTCCTGTCGCACCGCGTAGCGAGACGCCGCATCGCGATGATCGGTGGGGTGTTAATTCTAATTTAACGGTGACCGTTAACGCCAGTTTTACCAAACCCCGATGTTCAGTTAGCGGTCGGGTTGGTCAAAACTTGAGCAGTGGGCAAATTCTGCTCACCGGTCCAAGGTTTTTCTCAGGGGAGCGACCGAGGGTGTCGCCGCGCAGCACACGCCAGCCCGCGGCCGTTTGACCCGTCCGGCGCGAATGATAATAATTATCAATCAGTCACCTGCCCGGCGCGTCCCATGAACATCCTCGGTTGTCTGGCGGCTTTCATCGCCATGGCGCTCGCCTATCTCTGCTCGCGCAACCAGCGGCTTCTCGCGCGCCCCATCGATCCCGCGGGGCGGATCGGAGCGGCCGCCTTCGCCGTCGTGGCGCTGGTCGCCTGGATCGCTGGCGAGACGTCGTTGCCGGGGATCTTCGCCGCGGCGACCGCCCTGATGTTCGGCGCCGTCGCGTTGCCCTATATCACCTGGCTGTTCCGCCCCGCCACCGCCCGGAAGACGCGCTGATGCTGGGCAAGACCTTCGCCGGCATCCTGCTCGGGCTGCCCCTGTCGATGGCCCTCATCTCCTTCGTCATCTGGGTGTGGCCGCATTCGAGCGAATCCGTCTTCATCCCGATGATGGTGGCGTTCTTTCCCCTGTGGATCGGCATCATGGCCGCCACCTATCTCTTCCGCAGCGGTGCCCGCGCCTGGGCCTGGCTCGCCGTGGCGAACGTGGCCGCGTTCGCCGCGCTGTTCCTCGCCAAGCACACGCTGCCCGGGCTCTGACCGATGAAAGCTTCCACCATCCGCACGTTCACCACCGTGCACACCTGGACGGGCCTCCTCGCCGGTTTCGCATTGTTCATCGCGTTCTACGCCGGCGCCCTGACGATGTTCCACGAAGAGATCGACGCGTGGGCGCTGCCGAAGGCCGAGATGGCGCGCGCGGACACGATGGATCGCGCGCACGCCATGCTCGCGGACATCGTCGCGAAGCATCCCGCCGCGGCCGAGCAGATCGGCGTCACCTACCCCGCCGACCACCCGTCGCACGAGGTCGCCGCCTACTGGATGGAAAAGAACGGCGACTGGAAGACGCAGTCGCTTGGCGAAGCCGCGCCGCGCGACTCGGAAGACCACGAGCACGGTCTCGCCGACTTCGTCTACGAACTGCACTACGACCTCGGCATCCCGGTGGTGGGCATCTACCTCATGGGCGTCGTCAGCATCGTCTACGGACTCGCGCTGCTCACGGGCCTGCTGATCCACCTGCCCAACCTGGCGCGCGAGCTGTTCGCGCTGCGCCCGGGCCACAACCTGAAACGCCTCTGGCAGGACGCGCACAACGTCATCGGCATCCTCAGCCTGCCTTTCCACATCGTCTTCGCCATCACGGGCGCGCTGCTGTGCCTCACCCTCGTGACGCTGGTCGCGTTCAACACGCTGACGTTCGACGGCAAGGTGATGGGCGCGTTCGAACGCATGACCAGCGCGCTGCCCGCGTCGCAAGGCAAGGGCGGTAGCGCGCCGATGCTCTCGCCGGCGGAACTCGGCGCGCGTGCGCGCCAGGCCGCGCTCGCCGCTGGCGCCGCGAATTTCGATCCCGACTACATGCGCTACATGCATTACGGTCAGCAGGGCGCCACCGCCGAAGTGCGCGGCACCTCCGCGAAGACCCTCGGCGAATACGGCGCCGTCGCGCTCGACGCCATCGACGGCCACGTGATCAACGTGCAGCTGACGGGCGCGCGCGACGCGAACCACGCGACGTATTCCGCGATCTTCGGCCTGCACTTCGGCACGTTCGGCAGCCTCTCGCTGCGCTGGCTTTACTTCCTGCTCGGCCTCGCGGGCGCGTTCCTGTTCTACTCGGGCAACCTGCTGTACATCGAGTCGCGCCGCAAACGGCGCAGCGCGGAACAGCCGATGAAGGTGCGCGCGATGGCCACCGCCACGGTCGGCGTGTGCATCGGCGCATGCTTCGCGATCTCGACGACGTTCCTCGGCAATCTCGTCGGTCCGCTGTTCGGCGCCGAACCGACCGCGATCGTGCAGCCGGTATGCTTCACCGCCTTCGCCGGCGCCATCGCGTGGACGTTCTGGCGGCGTCCCGCGAAAGCCGCGGTCGACCTGCTCTTCGCCACCGCCGCCGTGAGCGTGGCCGTCGGCGTGCTCGACGTGGTGGTCCACCACGACCGCCTGCTCCGCACGCTGGCCGAAGGCCGCTACACGGTGCTCGGCGTCGATCTCGTCGCCATCGCCACGGGCGCGGGCTTCGCCTGGCTCGGCGTCGCGACGCGCCGCCGTGCGGTCGATGGCGACCCATGCAGCGTATGGTCGTCGCGGCGCGAGCAGGCGAAGCAGCACACTCGCGAGCTGCAGGAAGCCTGATCCGTTCCTCATTGAGGGTTCGGCCCCATGGCAGGCAAATGGCTGCTTCTCGCGAGCACCCGTTCGTGCGCTCGTCAGAGTCTGCATGTAACGCCCGTTACGTGGTGCTGGCCATGGCAGGTATTTATTTGAGTGAAGGCATTGTGCAGGTCCCGCGCTGCGTCGCAGCATCCTGCTACGTACCACTCAAGCGCCTGTCTGCATTCGCGAAATTCCTGGTTCTCATCAAGTGGTCTGCAAGTTCGAGTGAGATAGTTCCGCATCGCAGCAAGCCCCTGTTTTCGAACGCTTTACAAGCTCCTGTGAAAACGTTTACGTTCCGCGCCGTCGAGACCCGGGAGGGGTCGCTTTCAAGGGCGTGTACTGGTGAGTGTGACGATCAAAGACGTCGCGAGGATGGCCAACGTGTCGGTGGCCTCGGTCTCGCGTGCGCTCAACGGACACAGCGGCGTGACCGCGGAAACGCAGAAGCGCATCCGCGAAGTGGCCGCCCGTCTTCGCTACGTGCCCCATAACGCCGCCCGCAGCCTCATCACCCGGCGGACCCAGACCATCGGCGCGCTGCTCCCGGATCTGCATGGCGCGTTCTTCTCCGAACTGATCCGCGGCATCGATCTCGCGGCGCGTGCCCGTGGGCTGTACCTGCTGGTGTCGAGCTCGCACGGCGACGCCACGGAGGCGGCCATCGCGCTGCGCGCGATGCAGGGCCGCGTGGACGGACTGCTGGTGATGTCGCCGCATGCCGACGAAGCGTTCCTCGACGAGAATCTTCCGCTGGTTCTCCCCACGGTGCTGATCAACAGCCACGTGCGTTCGGAGCGCCACGCCGCCCTCGACCTCGACGACTTCGGTGGCGCGTACGCGATGACGGAGCATCTGCTCTCGCTCGGCCGCAAGCGCATCGCCTTCATCAACGGCCCCGAAGTGAACCACGACGTGCAGGAGCGTTGCCGCGGCTATCGCGAAGCGATGGCCAAGGCCGGCCTCGCCGATCGCGCGGTGGTGCTTCCGGGCGACTTCACCGAGGAATCCGGTTATCACGCCGGCAAGCAGGCGCTGGCGATGGTGCCGCGCCCCGACGCGATCTTCGCCGCGAACGACATGATGGCCATCGGCTGCCTCTCCGCGCTTTCCGAAGCGCAGGTACGCACGCCCGCCGACATCGCGGTCGCCGGTTTCGACGACATCCCCATGGCGCGCTATGTCTCGCCGCCGCTCAGCACCGTCCGCGTGCGCATCGCCGAACTGGGCGAGTCGGCACTCGAACGTCTCGTCCGCATGATCGAAGCACCCGACGACGCGCCGCCCGAGCCGCGCACCGTCGTCGGCACCGAACTCGTCGTCCGCGCCTCGTGTGGCGGCAGCGACACGGTACGACGGCGGGCCTGATACCCGTCGGACACGCGGCTTGCCGGGCCGCGGACTGGATTCCCAGGACGGCGCTCGACAGGACTTCGCAGCATGCATCCGTTCCGCCATGCGGAAGGATGAGACATACGGGGCGAATGCTTCGACAAGAGTGGCGCCCGAGCCACCCCGAGAACGACAACAAGTTCGACCACCGTACGTTTCGTCCGTGGATCGGATCACACAACACACAGAAAGAGTTTGGGAGAGGGGAACAATGAAAGCCTCGATGCAGTTGAAGAAGAAGATCCTCGCGGGCGTCATCACCGCGACGGTCGCCGCCGCCGCGGTCGCGCCGTCCGCCTATGCGCAGACCGTCGTCGCCACCCTGCGCGGCAAGGCCACGCCGGGCGCGACCGTCACCGCGTTCAATCCGTCCACGGGTCTGTCGCGCAAGGCCACGGCCGGCGCCGATGGCATGTACACCATCAACGGCCTGCCGCCGGCGACCTATCAGGTCGATGCCGGCCCGGGTACGCAGCAGACGGTCACCCTGACGGTCGCCTCGACCGCCACGCTGAACCTTCCGGCCGCGGCCGCCGCCGGCGCCGCACCGGCCGACGCGTCCGCCGCGACGGCGATGGAAGGCGTCACGGTCAACGCGACCACCCTGACGGAAGTCCGCACGCCGGAAGTCGCGAAGACGATCTCGCTGCACCAGATCCAGACGATCCCGCAGGTCTCGCGCAACTTCCTCGAGTTCGCCGATACCGTGCCGGGCATGGTCTTCAGCGTCGACGCGCAGGGCCACACCTCGCTGCGCGGCGGTGCGCAGAACAACAGCTCGGTCAACGTCTTCATCGACGGCGTGGGCCAGAAGAGCTACGTGAAGGAGGGCGGCGTCGCCGGCCAGGTCAACAGCCAGGGCAACCCGTTCCCGCAGCTCGCCATCGGCGAGTACAAGGTCATCACGTCGAACTACAAGGCCGAGTACGACCAGGTCTCTTCGGCCGCGATCACGGCCGAGACCAAGTCCGGCACGAACGAGTTCCACGGCGAGACGTTCTACACGTACACCTCGGACAAGTACCGCAGCCGCACCGCGGCCGAGGAGGACGGCGAGAAGGCCCGTTCGTTCGAAAAGGAATACGGCTTCGCGCTCGGCGGTCCGATCATCAAGGACCAGATGCACTTCTTCGTGACGTTCGAGCAGAAGAAGTTCGACACGCCGATTACCGTGACCCCGGGTTCGAACGTGCCTGACCGCGCCATCGGCCTGCTCCCGGCCGCGGCGCAGTCCGAACTGGGCCCCGCGAACCTTCCGTTCGACGAGAAGCTGTACTTCGGCAAGATCGACTGGGAGTTCTCCGACCGCGACCGCATCGAGATCAGCACGCAGGTCCGCCGCGAAACGCAGGCCGACAACATCGGCGCCGGCCAGTCGCGTTCGCAGTCGATCACGACCGAGAACCACGATACCCGTGGCACGTTCCGCTGGCAGCATAGCGGCGACTGGTACTTCAACGAGTTCAAGGCGACCTACGAGAACTCGTCGAACGACCCGCTGCCTCTGAACTACGGCAACGGCTACAACTACCAGTGGCGCCCGAACAACGACGCCGCGATCATCGGCATCGGCGCCGCCTCGCCGCTTGCGACGCAGATCAAGGGCCAGGAAGGTCCGTCGATCCAGGACGACTTCACGTTCAACAACCTCACCTGGCACGGCGACCATGTCGTCAAGGTCGGCTACAAGTACAAGGAAGTCACCCTGCACGCCCAGGATGCCCAGGACACGAACCCGCAGTTCTTCTACAACGTCGACGATGGTGGCACGCAGCCCCTGCCGTACAAGGCGCAGTTCTCGAACCCGGTCCCCGGCCTGAACTCGGTCGCCGAGACGAAGAGCAAGCAGTACGGCGCGTACATCCAGGACGACTGGTCGGTCAACGACCACCTGATCCTCAATCTCGGCGTGCGCTGGGACAAGGAGAAGACGCCGTCGTACCTCGATTACGTGACGCCGCAGAACGTCATCGACGGCTTCAACTCGCTGGATCAGAACGCCCAGGCGCAGTTCCCGGGCCAGACGTACGCGCAGACGCTGGCGAAGGGCGGCATCAACTACCGCGACTACATCGGCACCGGCAACAATCGCCACGCGCAGAACCAGTGGGCGCCGCGCCTCGGCTTCTCCTACGACCTGTTCGCCGACGAAGAGCACGTGATCCACGGCGGCGCGGGCCGTTCGTACGATCGCAACCTGTACGACTACCTGCAGCTGGAGCAGACCAAGTCCGCGCTGCCGTACCAGGAGATCTTCTTCAACATCCCGAACCGTCCCTGCGAGGTCGGTCCGAACACGAACTGCGTCGCCTGGGATCCGGCGTACCTCAATGGCCTCCAGAACCTGCAGGCGCTCGTCGCCGGTTCGAACAAGGGCCAGGAGGTCGACATGCTCAACAACGACCTGAAGGCACCGTACTCGGACCAGTTCAGCATCGGCATGTCGAACAAGCTGGGAGACTGGAACACGGATGCCACGGTCACGCGCGTCCTGTCGTATGACGGCTTCGCGTTCACGCTGGGCAACCGCTATCCGGACGGCTCGTTCTTCCAGAACGGCACGCAGCCGTGGAACAACGGCATCCCGGGCTTCGGTTCGATGATCATCGGCAACAACGGCATCCGCACGCGTACCACGCAGGTGCTGCTGTCGGCCGACAAGCCGTACACCCGTGAGTCGGGCTGGAGCGCCAACTTCGCGTACACCTACAGCCGCGCGAAGCAGAATCGCGACATCAAGGAACACTACTCGTTCGACGAGCCGACGATCTTCGCCTATCCGTTCGTCACCTCGAACGCGGTGTCGAAGCATCGTTTCGTCGCCACCGGTTCGCTGGACGGTCCGTGGGGCTTCAGCTTCTCGGCGAAGCTGACGCTCGCCACCCCGCTGCCGTGGAACGGCACGGTGGGCTACGGCGGCGGCTATATCTTCCCGACCGGCGAGGCGAACCGTCCGATGGCGTTCACTCCGCCGGGCTCGAAGTTCCTGGTCGGCGGCAAGATCTGGGGCTATCGCGACATCGACGTGCAGGCCACGAAGGACTTCCTGATCAACGAGAACGACCAGACGAAGTTCTACATCCGCTTCGACGTGCTCAACGTGTTCAACTGGAAGAACTTCGTGGACTACACGACGAACTTCGGTACGAACGGCGTGCCGGCGATGGGTACGCCGGTCGTGTTCAACAAGAAGGGCAACATCCAGTTCGTGCCGCGCACAGCGCGCTTCACGGCTGGTTTCAAGTTCTAAACCGCGCCACGGCGCATCCGGTACGCATGGCCGGATGCGCTTCATTCGGCGCCCGCGATTCTCCCCGCGGGCGCCTTTCTTTGACGACGCCAGCGGTCATCATCCATGAGCCACGCCATCACGAACATCGTCGTCGTCGGAGGAGGCACCGCTGGCTGGATGGCAGCGTCGGCGCTGTCGCGCGTACTCAACCGCCAGGCGACCGTGCGGCTCGTGGAATCGGACGAGATCGGCATCGTCGGTGTCGGCGAGGCGACCGTTCCGCACATCAAGGCGTTCAACAACCTGCTGGGCATCAACGAAGCCGACTTCGTGGCGCGCACGCAGGGCACCTTCAAGCTCGGCATCCAGTTTCGTGACTGGGGCAGCCCGGGGGATTCGTACATCCATGGCTTCGGCGTCATGGGCCACGACATCGGCCTCACGCCGTTCCACCAGTATTGGCTCAAGGGCCGGCTGGCGGGCTGCGCCACCGACCTCATCGACTATTCGGTCAACACGGTCGCGGCGATCCGCGGCAAATTCATGCCGGCGCCGGTCGACGTGCCCGCCAGCAATCCGCTCGGTGGCATCGCCTACGCCTACCACTTCGACGCCGCCCTCTATGCGCGCTACCTGCGTGCGTACAGCGAAGCCCGCGGCGTGCGCCGCACCGAAGGCAGGATTCGCGACGTCGAACTCGATCCGGCGACGGGCCATGTCCGCGCCGTGCTCCTCGACGACGGCGAGCGCGTGGAAGGCGATCTCTTCATCGACTGCTCCGGCTTCCGTGGCCTGCTCATCGAAGGCGCCCTTAAGACCGGTTACGAGGAATGGACCCGCTGGCTGCCCTGCGACCGCGCGCTGGCCGTGCCGTGCGAGCGCGTGGAGGCGCCGACGCCGTATACGCGCTGCACCGCGCGCGAGGCCGGTTGGCAATGGCGCATCCCGCTGCAGCATCGCACCGGCAACGGCTACGTGTATTCGAGCCAGTACATCGGCGACGACGACGCCGCCGCGAAGCTGCTGGCGCGGCTCGACGGAAAGGCGCTCGCGGATCCGCGTCCGTTGCGATTCGTCACGGGCATGCGCAAGAAGTCGTGGAACCGCAACGTCGTCGCGCTCGGGCTCGCCAGCGGCTTCATGGAGCCGCTGGAGTCGACCAGCATCCACATGATCCAGGCGGGCATCTCGAAACTGCTCCAGCTGTTCCCTTCGAACGGCGTGATGGATCCGGTGCTCGCCGACCGTTTCAACGAGCAGACGCGCTTCGAGTGCGAACGCATCCGCGATTTCCTCGTGCTGCACTACAAGGCCACCACGCGCGACGACTCGCCGTTCTGGAATCACTGCCGCACGATGGAGATTCCGGATTCGCTGCAGGCGAACATCGACCTGTTCCGCCACAGCGGACGCTTCTTCCGCAACGGCGAGGAGATGTTCGGCGCCGTCAGCTGGATCCAGGTGATGATCGGCCAGGGGATCATGCCGACCGGCTACAACCCGCTGGTCGACCAGATGCCGGACGACGATCTTCCGAAGTTCCTCAACAGCGTGCGCGAGATCGTGTCGAAGAACGTCGATCTCATGCCTGCCCACCAGCAATTCATCGATCGCGAGTGCCGCGCCGCGGCGGAGGCCGTGTGAAGACGGCCACGGCGATTGCCTTGGGACCATCCGGCCCGTATGGTTCGGAGTTCACGCAAGGCCCTTCGGGGCCTTTATGCGACCCCGCGACGTAAACGTTTACGCAACAGGATTCACGATGCAAGCCAAGACCCTGAAACGCCTCTCCCTCGCCGTCGGCATCATGCTCGCCACCGTCGCCCCCTTCGCCGTGGCGCAGACCGAGGCGGCGAAGCCGAAGCACGCTAGCGCGTCCGCGATCCGCGACGTGCACACCGTGCCGCCGATGATCGCCGATCTGGAGAAGCGGACGTTCCAGTGGTTCTGGGACAGCGCGAATCCGTCGAACGGCCTGATTCCCGATCATTACCCCACCGATTCGTTCGCATCGATCGCCTCGGTCGGTTTCGGCCTGACCGCGTACGGCGTCGGCGTCGAGCGCGGCTACATCACGCGCGACCAGGCGATCGACCGCACGCTGGCCACGCTGCGCTTCTTCCGCGATGCGCCGCAGAACACCGACGAAGACGGCGCGACGGGCTACAAGGGTTTCTTCTATCACTTCCTCAACATGCAGACGGGCGCCCGCTTCGACCGCTGGGTCGAGGTGTCCACCGTCGACACGACGCTGTTGCTCGGCGGCATCCTCTTCGCGCAGAGCTACTACGACCGTGACACGGCGAAGGAAAAGGAGATCCGCGACATCGCCGACGAGATCTACCGTCGCGTGGACTGGACCTGGGCACAGACCCGCGCGCCGCTGATCAACATGGGCTGGACGCCGGGCGGCAAGGCGATTCCGCACGACTGGGAGGGCTACAACGAAGGCATGCTCGTCTACCTGCTCGCGCTCGGCTCGCCGACGCATCCGGTGGGCGACGATGCCTGGCGGGCCTGGACGAAGACGTACGACAAGACGTGGGGCGAGTTCCACGGCCAGACGTTCCTCAACTTCGCACCGCTGTTCGGTCACCAGTACAGCCACACGTTCGTCGATTTCCGCGGCATCCGCGATGCCTGGAGCAAGGCGCACGACCTCGATTACTTCGAGAACAGCCGCCGCGCGACGTACTCGCAGCAGGCCTACGCCGTCGCCAATCCGGGCGGCTGGAAGGGCTATGGCAAGAACGTCTGGGGCCTCACGGCCAGCAACGGCCCCGGCGGCCTGATCATCAAGCAGGGCGACCGCGAGCGCACGTACGCGGGCTACACGGCGCGCGGCGCCGGTCGCGATTACATCTCGGACGACGGCACCATCGTGCCGACCGCGGCCGGCGGCTCGATCGCGTTCGCGCCCGAGATCGTGATCCCGGCGCTGGAAGAAATGAAGAAGAAGTACGGTCAGTACATCTATACGAAGTACGGCTTCGTCGACGCGTTCAACCTGACGTTCGACACGAAGACCGACCTGCGCACGGGCCGCCTCGTGCCGGGCTTCGGCTGGGCCGATTCCGTGCACCTCGGCATCGACCAGGGCCCGATCGTGCTGATGATCGAGAACTACCGCAGCGAGTTCGTCTGGAACGTGATGAAGAAAAACCCGTACATCCGCAAGGGCCTCCAGCGCGCCGGCTTCACCGGCGGCTGGCTCGACGCCGACACGGCCGCGAACCTGTGGTGAAGCGTTTCGCCCGCACGCTTCGCTTCACGCTCGCGCTGGCGCTCGCCACCGCGGGCGTCGCCGGGTGCGCGAAGAAAGAAGAGGGCACGCGGACGCTGCAGTTCTGGACGATCGGCCGCGAGGGCGAGGCGGTGGCGAAGCTGCTGCCCGAGTTCGAGCGTGAGCATCCCGGCCTGCACGTCGAAGTGCAGCAGCTGCCGCTGACCGCCGCGCACCAGAAGCTGCTCACGGCGTACGCCGGCGATTCCACGCCGGACATCACCCAGCTCGGCAACACCTGGATTCCCGAGATGATGGCGCTCGGCGCGCTCGAGCCGCTGGATGCACGCGTGGCCGCGTCGAAGGTCGTGGATCCGAAGGATTACTTCGCGGCGATCTGGGCCACCAACGTGATCGACGGGCGGCTCTACGGCGTGCCCTGGTACGTCGACACGCGCCTGCTGTTCTACCGGAAGGATCTCCTGGCGAAGGTCGGTTACGACCACCCGCCGCGCGACTGGGCCGAATGGCGCGCCATGATGGCGAAGCTCTCGCAGCCGCCGGGCAAGGCCTATGGCGTGCTGCTGCCCACCAACGAGTTCGAGCAGCTGCTCGCCCTCGCGCTGCAGTCGGACGACCCGCTGCTGCGCGACGACGGACGCTACGGCAACTTCCGCAGCCCCGGGTTCAAGAAGGCGCTCGCGTTCTACGTGTCGCTGTTCAAGGACCAGCAGGCTCCGATGATGACGAACGTCGGCATCGGCAATCCGTGGGCGGCCTTCGGCCAGGGCTTCTTCGCGTTCTATCTCTCCGGCCCGTGGAACATCGGCGAATTCCGCCAGCGGCTGCCGAAGGAGCAGCAGGGCGACTGGGGCACCACGCCGCTGCCGGGTCCGACGGGCCCGGGCGCTTCCAACGCCGGCGGTTCGAGCCTCGTGATCTTCCGCCGCTCGCAGCACAAGGACGACGCCTGGGCGCTGGTCGAATTTCTCTCGCGCCCGGCGGTCCAGGCGCGCTTCTACGAGATCCTCGGCGACATGCCGCCGCGCCGCTCGTCGTGGGAGATTCCCGCGCTGAAGAACGACGACAAGACCGCCGCGTTCCGCGACCAGCTCGAGCGCGTGAAGCCGACGCCGCCTGTCGCCGAGTGGGAGCGCATCGTCACCGAGATGCAGCTCGTCGCCGCGCAGGCCGCGCATGGCGACCTCACCATCGACCAGGCCGCGGAAGAGATTGACCGCCGGGCCGACCGCCTGCTGGAAAAACGCCGCTGGATGCTCGACCACGGCAAGAAGGCCACGCCATGACCACCTCCCGCGCCGCCTGGCTGTTCATCACGCCAGCGCTGATCATCCTCGGCCTGTTCTTCCTGCTGCCCGTCGTGGCGGCGCTGGTGCTCTCGGTCACCGACTACGACCTCTACGCGCTGGCGGACATCCGCAACCTGCGCTTCGTGGCACTGGAGAATTACTGGACGCTGCTGCAGCGTCCGCTGTTCTGGTCGGCGCTCGGGCATACCGTGTATTTCGTGGTCGTGGGCGTGCCGCTGTCGCTGATGGCCTCGCTGGGCGCGGCCATGTTGCTGAACTCCCCGCTCGCTCGCTTCAAACCGTTTTTCCGCACCGCGCTGTTCGCGCCCGTGGTCACCACGGTCGTGGCCGTGGCCGTCATCTGGCGCTACCTGTTCAACACGAAGTACGGCCTCGTGAACTACGTGTTCGATGCGATCGGCATCCCCACCGTGGACTGGCTCGGCGACCCGAACTGGGCGATGCCGACGATCATCCTCTTCGCCGTGTGGAAGAACTTCGGTTACAACATGATCATCTTCATGGCCGGGCTGCAGGCGATCCCGGGCGACCTCTACGAAGCCGCGCGCATCGACGGTGCGTCGGCGTTCGCGCAGTTCCGCCACATCACGCTGCCGATGCTGAAGCCCACGATGGTCATGGTCAGCATCCTCACGGTGTCCGGCTATTTCCAGCTGTTCGCCGAGCCCTACGTCATGACCGAGGGCGGCCCGCTGCAGAGCACGACCTCGGTGCTGTACCTGATGTACGAAGAAGGCTTCAAATGGTGGAACCTCGGCTCGGCCTCGGCCGTGGCCTTCATCCTGTTCGTCATCATGTTCGTGGTGACCGCCGCGATGCTTCGCCTGTCGAAGCGGGGAGAGCCGGCATGAGCCCGCGTGTCGCCAAGGCGCTGATCAACGGCCTGCTCATCGGCGCGGCCGTCATCGCGATCGCGCCGCTGCTGTACATGGTGTCGGTCTCGTTCATGCCGCAGGGCCAGGCCAGCTCGCTGCCGCCCCCCGTGCTGCCGAAGAACGCGACGCTCGACAACTACCGCCAGCTGTTCATGAACGCGGGCATGGGGCGCTATCTTTTCAACAGCCTGCTGATCTCGACGGCCATCACGCTGATCTCGCTCGCGTTCAACCTGATGGCGGGCTACGCGTTCGCCAAGCTGGAGTTCAGAGGACGCCAGCGCATCTTCCAGGTGCTGCTGGGTGCGCTGGTGATTCCCGCGCAGGTCGCGATGCTGCCGCTGTTCCTGCTGTTGAAGTACATGGGCCTGGTGAACACGTATGGCGCGGTGATCGTGCCCGCGCTCGCCACGATCTTCGGCATCTTCCTCGTGCGCCAGTACGCCAGCGGCATTCCGGACGACCTGATGGAGGCGGCACGCATCGACGGCGCCGGCGAGTTCCGCATCTTCGCCACGATCGTGATGCCGTTGCTGAAGCCGATCATGGTGACGTTGGCGATCTTCACGTTCCTCGCCGCGTGGAACGACTTCATGTGGCCGCTGATCGCGCTGACCGGACAGGAGCACTACACGCTGCCCATCGCGCTGGCATCGCTGTCGCGCGAACACGTGCAGGACAGCGAGCTGATGATGGCGGGTTCCGTCGTCACCATCCTCCCGGTGCTGGTGCTGTTCCTCGCGCTGCAACGCTATTACCTCGAAGGACTGCTGCTGGGCAGCGTGAAGGGCTGAGCATGCGATCGACGCTTTTCTTCCTGCACGCGCTACTGCTGTTCGCAGGCGTCGCGGGCGCCACCGACCTCGACACCTTCGACACGGCCGCTGGCTGGAAGGCCACGCATACCGACGACGTGAGCGCGTCGCTGCGCGCGGTTCCGGGCAAGACCGGGCAGGCCATCTGCCTCGCTTACGACCTCAACGGCGTATCGGGCGCCGCGTCGATCCGCAGGACACTGCCCATCGATTTCCCGGGCGGCTTCGCGCTGAGCTTCGACGTTCGCGGGCACATGCCGCCCAACACGCTGCAACTGAAGTTCATCGACGACAGCGGCGACAACGTGTGGTGGCTGCAGAAGCCGTCGTTCATGCCGACCGACGCCTGGCAGACCATCGATGCGACCAGCCGTCAGGTGGAGTACGCGTGGGGCCCGATCAAGGACCGCACGCTGCGGCATACGCGCGAGGTGGAGTTCGTCATTTACAAGGAGGCGCCGGTGGCGTCGGGTGGGGTGGCGCACGAATGGGCCGGTGCAGCGAGCACCCGTTCGCGCGCGAGCGCGCTCCCACCCGAGGGCAACCGAGGCGAGGTGTGCTTCGACAACCTGCGCATCGTGCCGCGCCCGCCGGAGGCCGTGCCGGTGCAGCCACCGACGCCGAACGCGGTCTTCGAAGGCCGGGCGAAGGCGGTCCGCCGTGGCCTCTATCCGCGCGGTTTCTCGGGCGAGCAATCGTACTGGACGATCGTGGGCGTCGACGGCGGCAGCCGCGACTCCGCGCTGATCTCCGAAGACGGCGCGGTCGAAGTGACGCGCGGTGGCTTCTCCATCGAGCCGTTCCTGATCGAGCGCGGCAAGCTCGTCACGTGGGCCGATGTCACGACGACGCAGTCGCTGCGCGACCGCTACCTGCCGATCCCGTCGGTGCGCTGGCAGGCCGGCACGCTGTCGCTGACCACGACCGCCTTCGCCCAGGGAAAGGCAGGCGCTTCGCAACTCGTGGTCGGCTATCGCGTCGCCAACGACGGCGACGCGGCGCGCGATGTGACACTCGCGCTGGCGGCTCGTCCTTTCCAGGTCAACCCGCCGACGCAATTCCTCAACGCGCCGGGCGGCATCAGCCGCATCGACGACCTCGCCTTCGACGGCAAGGCGCTGACGGTGAACGGATCGCGCAAGCTGCTGCCGCTCCAGCGCACCACCGCGTTCGTCGCCAGCGCGAACGAACCACGGACGCTGAGCGAGCGCCTCGACGCCGGCGAGCGGCCGACGACGACGTCGTTGCACGACGCCAGCGGTTTCGCGCAGGGCGCGCTGCTCTACGACGTGCGCGTTCCCGCGCACGGTCATGTCGATCTTGGTGTCGTCGTGCCAGTGAATCCCGCCGACGCGGTGGCGATACCGGCCGATGCCGGGCGCTGGATCGCCACGCATGCCGATGCGGTGGCTTCCGCGTGGCGCGAGAAGCTGGATCGTGTATCCGTGACGGTGCCCGCCGTGGCGCAGCCCATCGTCGACACGATGAAGAGCGGCGTGGCGCAGATCCTGATGTCGCGTGACGGTCCGGCGCTGCAGCCAGGCACGCGTTCGTACTCGCGCACCTGGGTGCGCGACGGCGCGATGATGCTGGAGGGCCTGCTGCGCACAGGCCACGAGGATGTCGCGCGCGACTTCATCACCTGGTACGCGCCGCATCAGTTCTCCAACGGCAAGGTGCCGTGCTGTGTCGACGCGCGCGGTTCGGATCCCGTGCCCGAGAACGACAGTCACGGCGAGCTGATCTTCAGCGTCGCCGAGCTGTGGCGGTATACGCACGACCGCGCCACGCTCGCCTCGCTCTATCCGCATGTTCGCAGGGCGGTCGCGTACATGGAGACGCTGCGCGCGAGCGAGCGCCAGCCCTCGCGCCTCGACGGTCCGGATCGCGCGCTCTACGGCCTGATGCCGGCTTCGATCAGTCACGAAGGCTATTCGGCGAAGCCGATGCATTCGTACTGGGACGACTTCTGGGCGTTGAAGGGTTACGACGATGCGGTTCAGCTCGCGCAGGTGCTGGGCGAGCAGGGCGACGCCTCCGCTTTTGGCGGATCGCGCGATCAGTTCCGCGCCGACGTGCACGCGTCGATCGCCGCGGCGGTGAAGGCGAAGGGCATCGATTTCATCCCCGGCTCGGCCGAGCTCGGCGATTTCGACGCGACCTCGACGACGATCGCGCTCTCGCCGGGCGACGAGCAGTCGCGCCTGCCGAAGGCGCTCGTCGATGCGACGTTCGAGAAGTACTGGCAGGGGTTCGTCGCTCGCCGCGACGGCAAGACCGCCTGGAAGGATTACACCCCGTACGAGCTGCGGACCATCGCGAGCTTCATTCGTCTTGGGTGGCGCGATCGCCTCGACCAGCTCGTCGCGTTCTTCTTCGCCGACCGCCGCCCGGCGGCGTGGAACCAGTGGGCGGAAGTGGTGGGGCGCGATCCCCGGGAGCCGCGCTTCGTCGGCGACATGCCGCATGCGTGGATCGCTTCGGATTACGTCCGGTCCGCGCTCGACATGTTCGCGTACGACCGCGCGCAGGATGGCGCCATCGTCGTGGCGGCTGGCGTGCAGCCCGACTGGCTCGCGGGCGAAGGTGTCGCCATCCGCGACCTGCGCACGCCGTATGGACGCTTCGGTTACACGCTGAAGGCCGTGAATGGGAAGGCGGTGCTGACGATCACGCAGCCGGTGAAGGCGCCGGGGGGTGTCGTGCTGTCGCTGCCGTCGGGCGAGGTGAGGGTGCCGGAAGGCGAGAGGTCGGTCAGAGCGGCGCTCTGACCTAGGCACACAGCTTCACCGGCTTCGGGCCCGCTGCCGCGGGATCGCCGATGCGATCGGCTCCCACCGGCATTTAGGTCACGCTGCTACCAGAGGGTGGGAGCCGATCGTATCGGCGATGGGTGCTCGCACGAAGGCCTGACGGCCCGGCCCCTACCGGCATTCGGTTGACGCTGCTACCGGAGGGTGGGAGCCGATCGCACCGGCGAATCAGTGCGTGGCCACGCGCGTCCGTAGCAGCGCGTCCACGGCCTGCTGCCATTCCGCCGAGCCCGGCGCCGCCTGCGGAGCCTCCTGTCCCAGCTTCCGATTCACCGCGGCGCTCCACTCCGCCGTCCCCGGCTGCGGACCATGCCCGTCGTCGCTGACCGCCAGGGTCTTGTCCACCCACGCAAGCCACTCGGCCGATCCCAACGCGGGATTGGCCGGGGCGGTCTTGCCCGGCGCGGGCGAGGCGGCCGTCGTCGCGGCGGCGGGGGCCGCGTCCGACACCGGGGCGGTCGGCTCCGAATGCGTGCAGGCCGCGATGATGAAGGCGGTCGCGAGGGGGACGATCGTGAGCAGGAGGCGCATGGCCAATGAAATCCTTGCGAATGCGTAGGCCTGCGATGCTACGAAGCCCACCCAGACCCTTCCCTAAACGGCGTAGGGAACTTCCTACCTTCGTTCAGCTTCGGGCGGCGACCTCGTCGATGTGGCGCAGCAGGTCGGCCGGATCCTCGAAGACACGGTAGGCACCCGCGCGCTCGAGTTCGTTCTCCCCATAGCCGCCCGAGAGCAGGCCGATGCCCAGGGCGCGGGCGCGCTGCGCGGCCAGCATGTCCCAGATCGCGTCGCCGATGACCATGGCGTCGCGAATGTCGGTGCCGAGCCGCTCCGCGGCCGTCACGAAGAGGTCCGGGTCGGGCTTGGCATGGCGGACCTGGTCCCGGGTCACCACCGGCACCTTGTTCGGATCGACGCCGAGGGCGGCGATGTTGTGCGCCGCGGTCTCCATGCGCCCCGACGTGGCGATCGCCCAGGGGATGTTCGCGTCGGTGAGCCATTTCAGCAGCGCGACCGCGCCGGGCAACGGCTTCACGGCGCCCGCTTCCGCGAGGCGTCCGTACGCCGCGGCGTGGTTGCGGCGCAGGCGGTCGATGCGCTCCGGCGTGATCTCGGTGTTCGTCTCGCGGAGCAGGATGTCGGTGAACAGGCCACCGCTCATCCCGATCTTGCGATGGATCCGCCACACGGAAAGGTCGATGCCCTCCATGTCGAGCGACTCTTTCCATGCGAGGACGTGCTGGTAGACGCTGTCGACGAGCGTGCCGTCGAGATCGAAGAGGAACGCATGTTTTTGTCTGGACATGCCGTTCAGGTTACGCGCCGGGTGGCGCGAGTGGCAACCTCGCGATCAACGTCAGAACTTGCCCGCGCGGAAATCCGCGATCGCCTCGTGGATCTGCGCCGGTGTGTTCATCACGAACGGGCCGTAGCGGGCGACGGGCTCCTTCAGCGGTCGGCCGGCGACGAACAGCACGCGGCTGTGGCCATCGGCGACGAATTCCACCTTCGGGCCTCTCGACAGCACCGCGAGCTCGCTGCGCGCGACGGCTTCGCCACCGATGCGCACCGCCTGGCCTTCGAACACGTACGCGAACGCGCTGTGGTCTTCCGGGACCTCCAGTTCGAACCGCGCACCGGGCTCGAGCGAGATGTCGAGGTACACCGGCGCCGTGCTGATGCCGCTGACCGGACCCGTCTCGCCGGCCAGTTCACCGGCCACGATGCGCACCGTGACGCCGGCGGCGGGATGCACGACGGGAATCGCGGACGGCGCGATGTCCTGGTAACGCGGCTCGACCATCTTGTCGGCGGCCGGCAGGTTCACCCACAGCTGGAAGCCCCACATCAGGCCCTCTTCCTGCTGCGGCATCTCGGAATGCAGGATGCCGCGGCCGGCGGTCATCCACTGCACGCTGCCCGGACCGAGATCGCCCGTGTTGCCGTGGTTGTCGCCGTGACGCATGCGCCCGGCAAGCATGTACGTCACGGTTTCGAAACCGCGATGTGGATGCTCCGGGAAACCTTCGATGTAGTCGCCTGCCTGATCGGAGCGGAATTCGTCGAGCAGGAGGAACGGATCCAGCATGTCGAGGGCAGGCTGGCCGATCACGCGCTTGAGCTTCACGCCCGCGCCGTCGGCGGTGTCCATGCCGGTGACGCGGCGGACGATGTGACGATGAGTGGTCATGGTGGGCTCCGTGGTATGCGCCCAAGATGCCGCTTTCGCCGCCGCCAGAGAAGCTCCCGCCGGTGAACGATGCGTTTCCGCCCTATGCGGCGAGCCGGTGCGGGCGACGCCGTGGCGTCAATGCACCCAATGGCCCGACCGCTGTCTCGGCGGGCCGTCCTCGCCTTCGACGCGCGGACGCGCCAGCGCCTTGAGTTCGTCCTCGTTCGGCGGATTCTCTCGCCAGTAGTTGCCGACCTGGTTGAGCACTTCCGGCAGCTGCCCGAGGCATTCGTCGTATTCGTCGTCGGTGAGCTTCTCGAACTCGGCGTCGGCCTGGAGCACGCCTTCGTCGACCGCGAGCGCCATGATCGGGCCGAGCAGCTGCATCAGGCCCGGATCCTCGGCCAGCCGGGTTTCCCACAGGCCGGCACGCATGTCGATGCCACGGCTGAAACCCTCGCACCAGCCGGCGGCCGACAGCAGCGGGCCTTCCTCGGTATCGATCTCGCCGAGGATCGGCTCGTAGGCGTCGACGTCCAGTTCCGCGCTGATCGAATCGTTGAGCTTGGCGAGCAGGGCGAGCACGCGGTTGCCCTCGTCCTCGTCGTCGAACGCGTCATGCAGCACTTCGTGCAGCCATTCCTCGGGCTTGACCTCGAGCGGGCCGATCGCGATCGCCGACAGGAGCCCATGCACGCCGTCGAGCATGAGGGCGCCGTCACCGCCATGCGCGCGCAGGAAGGTATCGAGTTCTTCGAGTTCCCTGTCGTCGAGGGAGCTCGGCCATTCGGACTTCGGTGTATTCAAAGGTTCAACTCCAGCGCGACGGGCGCGTGGTCGGACGGCTGTTCCCACTTGCGCGGCGCCTTGTCGATGATGGACGACGTCGCCACGGATTTGAGCGCATCGCTGATCAAGATGAGGTCGATCCGCAGGCCCATGTTGCGGCGGAACGCCGCCTGGCGGTAGTCCCACCAGCTGAAAAGGCCGGCATCTTCGGTGAAAAGCCGGAAACTGTCATGAAGGCCGACATCCAGCAGGGCCTGCAGCGCCGCGCGCTCCGGCGGGGAGCAGAAGATGTCCTCGCCCCAGGCCACCGGGTCGTAGACGTCGCGGTCGTCGCGGCAGATGTTGAAGTCGCCCAGCACCACGAGCTTCTCGTGACGTGCCCGCTCCTGTTCGAGGAAGTCGCGGACCTTCGCC
The DNA here is from genome assembly GCF_900110505.1 of Luteibacter sp. UNC138MFCol5.1. Lineage (GTDB taxonomy): Bacteria > Pseudomonadota > Gammaproteobacteria > Xanthomonadales > Rhodanobacteraceae > Luteibacter. The sequence continues at coordinate 290,952 of NZ_FODZ01000001.1, read as the reverse complement.
AGCCAGTGCAGCTTGTACGTGTACTTCTCGTCGCCCAGCGCCTTGCCGTTGACGACGTAGAGGTTCACCACGCGGATGTCCCCGACCGTGGCGGCGAGGATGCGCCGCTGCGGATCGTCCAGGCCCTCGATGTCGGTGACGGCATCGGTGGGCTCGTCCTTCGCCAGGATGGCCACGCCGTTATAGGTCTTCTGCCCGGAATACACCGAGCGGTAACCCATGGCGGCGATCTCGTCGACGGGGAATTTGTCGTCGGTGAGCTTGGTTTCCTGCAGCGCGACGATGTCGGGCTTCGCCTCCGTGAGCCACTGCTGCAGGTGGGGGAGGCGAACCTTGAGGGAATTGACGTTCCACGACGCGATCTTCATCGCGCCATTGTAAAGGAAGCCGCGCGGCTTGCCGGGGCCGCGCGGCGGTGCCTCAGGCGAGGCCGTAGCTCTTGAGCAGGGCGTCGGGCTCCGGGCCGCGACCACGGAACGCCGTGAACGAGGCCAGCGCCGGACGCGTCGCGCCCACCGCCAGCACCTCGCGACGGAAGCGCTCGCCCGTCGCGCGGTCCAGCACGCCGGCTTCCTCGAACGCCTCGAAGGCGTCGGCCGAGAGAACCTCGGCCCAGAGGTAGCTGTAGTAACCGGCCGAATAACCGCCTGCGAAGATGTGCGTGAACGCATGCGGGAAACGCTGCCAGGCCGGCGGATGCATCACGGCCACCTCGTGGCGGACCTGCTCGAGCACGTCGAGCGGACGGGCTCCGCGCTCCGGGTCGTACTCCAGGTGCAGGCGGAAGTCGAAGAGACCGAACTCGAGCTGGCGGACGAGGAACAGGCCGGCGTGGAAGTGACGCGCGGCGACCATGCGGTCGTAGAGATCGTCGGGCAGCGGCTCGCCGGTTTCGTAATGCCGTGCGAATTCGCGCAGGGCCTGGCGGTCCCACGCGAAGTTCTCCATGAACTGGCTGGGCAGCTCCACCGCGTCCCATTCCACGCCATCGATGCCACCGACGGACGGGATGTCGACCTCGGTCAGCATGTGATGCAGGCCGTGCCCGAACTCGTGGAACAGCGTCAGCACGTCGTCGTGCGTGAGCAACGCCGGCGTGTCCGCGGTCGGCGGGGGGAAGTTGCAGGTGAGGAACGCGATCGGCAGCTGGAGGTGCTCGCCGTCGCGGAATCGCGAGGCGCACACGTCCATCCAGGCGCCGCCGCGCTTGCCCGAGCGGGCGTACATATCGAGGTAGGCACCGGCGAAGACGCTGCCATCGGCGTTGACGACGTCGTAGTACTTCACGTCCTTGTGCCAGGTGTCGACGTCGTCGCGCGGCACGAAGCGCACGCCGTACAGGCGCTCGACCACCATGAACAGGCCGTCGATCGCCGCGGATGCCGGGAAATACGGCTTGATCTGCTCCTCGTCGAGCGCGTACTTCTGCTGGCGCAGGCGCTCCGCGGCGAAACCGACGTCCCAGGGCTCCAGGTTGTCGATCTTCAGCTGCTCACTGGCGAAATGGCGCAGCTCTTCCAGTTCCTTCTTCGCCACGGGCTTCGCGCGCGCGGCGAGGTCGCGCAGGAAGTCGAGCACCACCTGGGGCGAGGCCGCCATCTTGGTCGCCAGCGATTCCTCGGCGGCGTTGGCGAAGCCGAGCAGCTGCGCGGCCTCGTGGCGAAGCGCCACGATCTGCTCGATCCGCTCGCTGTTGTCGAACTTGCCCTTGTCGGGGCCCTGGTCGGAAGCGCGCGTCTGGTAGGCGTAGTAGACGGCCTCGCGCAGCTCGCGCTTCTCGGCGTAGGTCAGCACGGCCTGGACACTGGGCTGCTTGAGCGTGACCAGATACCCGTCCAGCTTCATCTCGCGCGCGTATTCGCGCAGCACGGCGCGGCCGGAGGCGGGGATGCCGGCGAGGTCGCGCTCGTCGGTGATGTGCATGTGCCACGCCTCGGAGGCATCGAGCACGGCGTTCGAGAACTCGGTCGTCAGCTTGGACAGCGCCACGCCGATCTCGCGGAAGCGCGTGCGGGCCGGTTCGTCGAGCGCCACGCCCGAGAGCCGGAAATCGCGCAGCGCGTGCTCGACCGCCGCGCGGCCGGCGATCGGAAGCCCGGAGAAATCCGGGCGGTCGGCCACGGCCTGGACGGCCGCGTAGAGCTCGCGGTTCTGTCCGACCTCGATCCCATGGTCGGTGAGCTTTTCTTCCGCGGCGCCGTGCGCCTTGCGCAGGGCCGGCGTATCGGCCACCGAGTGCAGGTGGCTGACCGGCGACCAGGCATGGGACAGCGTCTGATCGAGCCGCTCCTGGGCCAGGATCACATGGTCGAAGTCGCGGACGGCGTCCGGCGCGGCGATCGCGTCGATGGCGGCACGCTGTTCGGCGATCAGCGCGTCGATGGCAGGCTCGACGTGTTCCGGACGGATGGCCGAGAACGCGGGCAGGCCGTTGGGGTCGAGAAGAGGGTTCGTGCTGGTGTCCATCGCGGATCTCCTGTCAGGCGGTCAGCGTGGTGTCCCGGGCCGCCCAAATCAAGCGGCGGTGTGTCATGGGGCCGTTGGAGCGGACCTCCCACAGCATCGCGGCCAGGTCCGCTCCTACCGGCGGGCGTCAGGCGAGGTAATCGTCCTTGAGCCGCACGTAGTTCGCCGCGGAGTAGTAGAGCTGCTCCACCTGCGCGTCCGAGAGCACCCGGACCATCTTCGCCGGGTTGCCAAGCCACAGCTCGCGCTCGCCGACCACCTTGCCGGGCGGAATCAGCGCTCCCGCGCCCACGAAGCCGTTCTTCTTCACCACCGCGCCGTCGAGCACCGTGGCGTGCATGCCGATGAGGCAGCCATCCTCGATCGTGCAGGCGTGGATCACCGCGCCGTGCCCGATGGTGACGTCCTCGCCGATGAGGGTCGGGAAGCCGCCGGGCGTGTACGGGCCGTCGTGGGTGACGTGGATGATCGCGCCATCCTGCAGATTGCTGCGGGCGCCGATGCGGATGTGGTGGACGTCGCCGCGGGCGACGGCGCCGGGCCAGATCGACGCGTCGTCGCCCAGCTCGACGTCACCGATGACGGTCGCGGCCGGATCCACGTAAACGCGGGCGCCGAGGCGCGGGAGGATGCCCTTGAAGGGTCGGATGGAGTGGGTCATGGCGCCTAGTGTAAACGCCGGCGCCATGACCCCGGCGTTTACTGGAACGACCCGCCGACGATGCGGCCTTCGGCGTCGAGCTTCGGGAAATAGCGGCTGTTGTTCTGGCGCATCTCGCGCGTCGTCATCATGTCCGGGGTGACCAGGAGGACGTCGGGATAGGCGGCATGGAACTGCTCGGGCGTCGGCTTCGTGGCGATGAAGGCGTCGAAGGCCTTCATGTCGGTGACGAATCCGGAGACGGGCTTCGGCTGGCCGGCCGGCGCGGTCTGGCAGGCGCTGAGGGTGGCGATGCCGAGGCCGGCGGCGAGGAAGAGTCGGATGTGGCGGTTCATGGGTGAGGCTCCTTGCCCTGGGGTTGGGCCGCTATCGTAGCGTGATCCGGTGGGAGCGGACCCGGCCGCGACAGCTTCTCGCCCCGAGGCAACCGGCCCTGTTGCGGATCGCGGGCCGCTCCCGGGACAGCTACCCGTTGCGGCGGCGGATCTGCTCGGCCTTCGCCTCGTCCTCGGCCGTGACGACCTGCTGCTGCGCATCGAGCTTGGCGCCGAGAATGATCAAGGTGTAGTTGGTCGGGTCGAAGTCGCGCAGAAGCGCGATTTCCCGGCGTGCCTCTTCGAGCTCGCGGCGGTTGATCAGCCGTTCGATCTCCTGCGACGCGAAAGGCAGCGTCTCGCGAAGGGCGTCGAGCGCCGTGGCGTTCTCCGGCTCCAGCTGCACGACGCTGAGGTAGTACTCGTACGCGTTGTTACCCTGCGGGGCGACGAGGCGACCCTCGCGCGTGGCGTCTCGCGCCAGCCCCAGGAGGATGTCGACACCCGATTGCCCGGCGTCGGAGGACGACGGGCTCGACGTCGTGGCGACGGCGGTTTCCGTGCCGGGATGACGGACACGCAGCGTGGCGTACGCGGCGACGGCGGCGAGCGCGACGACGAGGCCGCCGACGAGGATGACCGCGCGGCGGGGAAGCGCGGCGTTGATTGGGTTGGACATGCATGGATCCGGGGGAACGACCCGCGACCAGGCCAGCCCCCTGTCGGCAGGCCCCGGCGGGCGCGCCATCTTCCCGCCCGATTGTTGCAGTTCCGTGGCGTACTCACGGCGGACCATACGGAGACGCATGGCATGATGGATCACATATTCGAGCGATGCCCCTGCGTTTGGACGTCCAGATGTGACCCGCGTCCCGTTACGCGCGTGCGGCGACGGTTAGCTTTGCCGCACTGATAGCCCGGCGACGGCGTTGGAATCCGCACGGGATTCCGCACGGGGGGAAAGCCTGCGGCAGGGAACTCGGTGGGCAAACATCACTCACGCATAGGGAGCCATCACGATGTCACGCAGGTACCACACCTGGCTCGCGCTCGCGGGCCTGACGACGGGCTGCGCCCTGTCGTTACCGTCCGCCGCGACGGATCTGCAGCAGGCGACGCGATCCCTGCAACCCAAAGCCGTCGCGCGCGTCACGGGTCGCGTCGAGAGCGTATCGACGTTCGCGCTCCCCGGCACCGCGCCCACATCGGCCCTGGCGAAGCACGACGCCGGCGCGATCGCGCCGGCGCAGACGATCGACAACCTCACCCTGCTGCTCAAACGCGACGACGACACGGAGAAGGCGTTCCGCACGTTCCTCGCCGCGCAGAAGAATCCGGCCTCGCCCGAGTTCCACCACTGGCTCACCGCGAAGGAGCTCGGCGAGCGCTTCGGCCCCGCGCCGCAGGACGTCGAAAGCGTGCAGCAGTGGCTGCGCTCGCAGGGCCTGACCATCGCGCGGGTGTCGAGCGACCGGATGCGCATCGAGTTCTCCGGTCCGGCCGCGTCGGTGTCGAAGGCCTTCGGCACGGAGTTGCGCCATTACGACGTGGACGGCCAGCGTCACTTCGCGGCCAACAGCGCGACGCGGGTCCCGGCGGCGTTGTCGACGGTGGTGCAGGGCGTGACGCTGCACGACTTCTTTCCGACGGCGCAGCATACGAAGGTCGGCACGAGTACCTTCGACGCGAAGGCAGGCAAGTGGTCCGGCGCACAGACGGAAAGCCCGTCCTTCACGGTGCCGCCGGGGACGGCGAATCCGCACGTCTCGTACAACCTCGTTCCCGCGGACTTCGCGCAGGTGTACAACGTGAAGCCGCTATGGGAACGCTCGCAGCCGCTGCGCGGCGCCGGCCAGACCATCGCCGTGCTCGGCCGTTCGGACGTGCAGCCGCAGGATGTCGCCAGCTTCCGCAAGGCGTTCCTCCCGCCCGATGCGCAGGGCCGCTTCAGCATCCTCCATCCCACCTGGCGCGGTGAAGCGTGCAAGGCGCCGGGCCTGGCCGGCGACGAGGCCGAAGCCGCGCTCGACGTGCAGTGGGCCGGCGCGGCCGCGCCCGACGCCGACATCGTCCTCGCCACGTGCGCCGATGAGGGCGCCACGTTCGGCGCGTTCCAGGCGGCATCGCGCCTGCTCGAGCCCGGTCCCTACGGCGAGCTGCCGCCGCCCGTCTGGAACCTGAGCTATGGCTCGTGCGAGTCCGCCGATCCGTCCAACGCGTTCCTTGCCGACGTGCTCTGGTCGTCGGCTGCGGCCGAAGGCGTGACGGTCTTCGTGGCCTCCGGCGACGCCGGCTCCACCGCGTGCGACCAGGGCGCGCTGTTCTGGTCGACCTCGGGTGCCGCGGTCAACGGCCTGGCGTCGTCGCCGTCCGCGGTCGCGGTGGGCGGTACCGACTTCGACGATCTCGGCCAGCAGTCGCGGTACTGGACGTCGTCCAACCTCCCGTATTACCAGTCCGCCATCGGCTACATCCCGGAGATGACCTGGAACAACACGTGCGCCAGCAGCCATCTCTACACGCTGCTCGGCTACGAGGACGGCGTGACGGCATGCAACGACGAGTACGGCCCCGGCGCCAGCTACACCCTCGTCGCGGGCGCCGGTGGCGGCGCCAGCATCACGCACGGGCAGCCCGTCGCGCAGATCGGCATCGCCGGATCGACGAACCACGCGTCGCGCACGCTGCCCGACGTCTCGCTGTTCGCGGGCAATGGCCTGTACGGCCATGCGCTCGTGTTCTGCATGTCCGACGCCGCCAACGGTGGCACGGGCTGCAACTTCGGCAAACCCAACGCGGTGTTCGCGAACTCGGCAGGCGGTACGTCGTTCGCCGCGCCGGCCATGGCGGGTGTGCAGGCGCTGATCAACCAGGCCTCGGGCGGCCGCAACGGCAACATGCTGCCGGCGCTGTACGGCGTCGCCGCACGCCAGTACGGCACGGTCGGGTCGCCGAACGCGGACGTGCTGCGCGCGTGCAATTCCAGCAGCGGCGCCACGATCGGCGCGGAGTGCGTGTTCAACAACGTGACCGAAGGCGACATCGTGCAGCCGTGCGGTGCCGGATCGCCGAACTGCGACACGGGCCGCAAGCTCAACAACGTCGTCGGCATCGTGCGCGCCGGCGACCCGACGACCAATACGCTGGTACCCGCATGGCAGGCCAACGTCGGTTACAGCATGGCGACCGGCCTGGGCACCATCAACGCCGCGAACCTCGTCGACGCGGTGGTGGACTGGAATGCTCCCGCTCGCCGCGCTTATACGGCACCGGCGGACTACCTCGCCCTGAACCAGCTCTTCACCGGCGATGGTTACAGCGACTTCGCCTACGTCGATCCGACGCGACACGTGCTGCACTCCGTGGCGATGAAAGGCGCGGTCAGCCTGTTCGACGAGGGCCAGACGCTCTCGGCGGACCTCGACATCGTGACCTATGGCGACGTCGTTCCAGGCCTCAACGCGCTTTCGCTGCATTCGGGCGAACTGCTGCTGGTGGGCAGCGACAACCGCCTGCACGTCTGGGTGTCGGCGGCCACCGGCGGCTACTTCACGTTCACGGTGGCCGACCCGATTCCGGACAACTACCGCCTGCTCGGCGTCGGCGTCCATGACCCCAGCGGCGTGCAGAAGCTGATCTGGTACGACACGAAGACGTCCCGGATCGCGTGGTGGGCGCTCGATCTCGATCCGGCCACCCAGAACGACATCATCGTGGTCGGCAAGTCGTGGCCGGTCGACGGCATCGCGGGCGCGACGCCGACCCTCGCCGACGTGAACGGCGACGGCTATACCGACCTCGTCTGGACGGCGACGAACCGGACCGGCGTGGCGCTGTGGATCTCCAACCAGCACGGTGGATTCTCGAAGCGCGCGCTGGGCGACCGTGCCGCCGGCGACACGCTCTACGGCGTCGGCGACATCGACGGCAACGGCACCACCGACCTGATCTGGACGAACGCGACCAGCGGCCAGCTGTCGTGGTGGACGATGGATGGCTTCCGCATCGCCGGGCGCGGCTCGGAAGCGATACCGGCCGGTCTGTCGATCGCCGGCATCGGCGACTACGACGGCGACGGGCGTGCCGACATCCTGTGGCGAGACGCCGAAGACCGCATCGTCCAGTGGCAGCGCACGAAGACGGGCTTCGCATCGTTCCGTGTCGCCGACGCCTATGGCGAGCCGCTCGTCATCGGCAAGGACGCGACGATCCCCGCCAACCGCTTCCAGGGCGGCCGCCGCGTGACGCCGGCGCTGTAACCGACGCCGACCCGATGGTAGGAGCGCGCCCTGCGCGCGACATCTTTTCGCGAAGAGCCACAGGGCCAGTTGCGCCCGGCCTCAAAAGATGTCGCGCGCAGGGCGCGCTCCTACTAGCCATCATGGGCCCGGGCGGTGCCTAATGCCCTCACCTTCCAGGAAGAGGTGCACGCCATGGTTCTGCTGCTCGCCCTGCTCATCGGTATCGTCGCCGGTCTACGTGCGCTCATGGCGCCCGCGGCGGTCGCATTCGCGGCGCGCTTCGGCGGCCTCGCGCTCACCGGCACGCCACTGGCCTTCATGGGCTACGCGTGGACACCGTGGATCATCGGCGTCCTCGCCCTCGGCGAACTCGTCACCGACCAGCTACCGACGACGCCCAGCCGCAAGGTACCGGTCCAGTTCGGTGCCCGCCTCGTCACCGGCGGACTGAGCGGCGCCTGCATCGGCGCGGCGCACGGCATGCTCGTCGGCGGACTCGTCGCGGGCGTGGTCGGTGCGGCGATCGGCACCTGGGGCGGCGCGGCCCTGCGCGCGAAGATGGCCGCCGCGTTCCGCAAGGACGCTCCCGCCGCCATCATCGAGGACATCGTGGCGATCGTGCTGGCGATCGCCGTGGTCACGGCGGCCTGACCGCGACGAACGCCCGTTGGAGCGCACCTGGGCGCGATGGGTGCCTGCCGCGAGCACCCATCGCGCCCAGGTGCGCTCCTACATGGCGGATGGACGTCTAGGCATCCATTCGAAGATTGGCTACAGTCGGGTCTACCCGTCCCGGGAGCCCCCCCGTGATCGACTTCAATGCCATCGCCCTGGTCTTTTCCGTTTACGTCGTCGGTGTCGTGATTCCCGGCCCGAACTTCGTCGGGATCGCGCACCGCGCCGCGTCGGGTACGACGCGCGAGGCGCTTGCGATGGTGGGTGGCACGGTGCTCGTGAACCTGTTCTGGGCGAGCTGCGCGATCCTCGGTATCGGCGTCGTGTTCGCCACGCTCCCCTGGATCGCGCTCGCGGTGAAGATCGTCGGCGCCTCCTATCTCATCTGGTTCGGCGGACGCCTCATCGCCAACGCGCGCCATGCCGGTGCGGATAGCCCCGCACGCGGCGGTCCGGGTGGTGTGGCTCGTGCGTTCCGGGCGGGCATCGTCACCAATATCGGCAATCCGAAGGCGATGGCGTTCTACGCCGCCATCTTCTCGGCGGCCGCGCCACGGCACGTTTCGTTGCCCACCTTTCTTTGCATGCTCGGCGTCGTCGCCGTCGTGGCCTCGCTCTGGTACGGCTTCGTCGCCGTGGTCTTCTCCACGCCTGCCGTCGCCGCGCGCTACCGCCGCGGCAAGGCCTGGATCGATCGCGTGTGCGGCGCGGTCATCGTTTCACTGGGGGTGCGCCAGCTGCTGGTGCGCTGACACGAGCCGGTCATCGGGCCGGCGCACGCTCCCTCGGAAAGGAGGAACCCGATGCGTTACACGAGCCGTTGTCTCCACGCCGCGCTGATGGTCGCCCTGGCGGGCTGCGCAGCCACGCCGACGCCCGTCGCCGTCGCGCCACGCGTCGCACCCATCGCCGTTTCATGCACCGAGGCATCGCTCAGCGACGCGCCCTGCATGGCCATGGCGAAGGAGAAATGCGCCGCGCCGGCGGTGGACACGATCCACCTCGTGCTCGCGACACCGGAAGGCCCCGGTACCAACGCACGCTACGACTACGAAGCGACGTATGCGTGTCCGAGGAGCGTGGCGATGTAGGAGGCGCGGGGCGCGCTCCTACACGGGGCTCGCGGACGTGGCGCGTTCCAGGCGGGTGATCCAGGCCAGCGCGTGATCGCGGTCCGGGCCGCACATCGATGCCTCCGGCCGCAGGCCGCCGCAGACCTTCGGCCGCTCGGGGCGGCCGAAGATCGCGCAGCGGTTGTCGTCGGTGAGTTGCACGCAACGCACGCCGGCCGGCTTGCCGTGGGGCATGCCGGGGATCGCCGAACTGATCGACGGGGCGATGCAGCAGGCCCCGCAACCGGCGCGGCAGGCGAGGCTCATCAGAAGCGCTGACGCAGCTGCGCGTAGACCGGATCGGTGTCCGGGCGCTGACCGTGCCAGCGCTCGAAGGCGTCGGCCGCCTGTTCGACGAGCATGCCCAGGCCGTCGCGGAACCAGTCGGGGCGGACGCCCGCCGCGACGGCCCAGCCCTTGAAGCCGGCGGCCGCCGCGCCGTAGCAGAGGTCGTAGGCCGTGGAATGGTCCTGCACGATGGACATCGGCAGGTCGAAGTCGCCGCCGGTGACGCCGATGGAGGTGGCATTGACCACGAGGTCGAAACACTCGCCTTCCAGGCCGTCCCAGTAACGGGTGTGGCAACGCGCCGGTTCGCCGATGGCGTCGGCGATCTCGTCGGCGCGCTCGGGCGTGCGGTTGACGATCGTCAGCGTCTTCACCCCGGCGTCCATCAACGCCCAGGCAACGGCCTTCGCCGCGCCGCCGGCGCCGAGGAGCAGGGCGTCGTGGCCGCGCAGGTCGAAACCGTGGCGCTCGGTGATGTCGCGGACGAAGCCGCTGCCGTCGGTGTTGTGTGCCTGGATGCCGCCGCCGACCAGCGGCGTGAGCGTGTTCGCGGCGCCGGCGCGGGTGGCCGCGTCCGTCCGGGCGCTGGCCAGCGCGAAGGCGGCGTTCTTGTGCGGCAGGGTGACGTTGGCGCCGAGGCCGCCTTCGCGGAAGAAGCCGCGTACCGCGGCGTCGAAGTCGGCGGGCGCGGCGTCGATGGTCTCGTAGCTCAGGCGTATACCGAGCTGCTCGGCGAACGCCTGATGGATTTCCGGGGACAGCGAATGCGCGATCGGGTGACCGAACACGGCGAAACGGTGCGCTTCAGCGCTCATGGACTCTCCTGGCACGGCGCCGGACACGCCGCCCGGCGTCACGGATTCTAATGCGGCTGACGGTCCGCGCGTTCAGTGTGCGGCGCGTCGGGTAAAGCGCCGGTCAACAGTCGCGACTCCTGAGACGGGCGCGCGCGAGGCTAGGCCCATCGACACGTCCGCCGGGAGTCCGCCATGAACGACACGCTTTCGCCGCGCCGCCTTCGCGCCCTCATCGCCATGGCCTGGCTGGCCGCCGGCGCGCTGCTGCTCCTGCTCACCCCGTTGACCGGCCACAGCGAGAGCCTGGGCTGGACGCCGGCGTTCTGGCTGCTGCTAGCCCCGGCGAGCATCCTGGTGGCGATGAAGCCGGGCCTGCCGATGTCGTTGCTGGCCGCGCTGTTCCTGTGGGAGCGGCCCCGGCCGCGACAGCTTTTCGCGAAGCGCAACAGGCTCTGACACGGGCCCGCGAACGGCTGTCGCGCCCAGGGACGCTCCCACAACGCTCGGATCAGCTCGATGTCACGTCTGGATGCCCAGCCGCTTCAGCTCCAGCCGGCGGAGGAACTCCTGCATGATCCGCAGGTACAGGTCCTCGCCGAGGTAGGCATCCTCGACGCCCGCGTCGATCGACGGGTTGTCGTTGACTTCGATCACCACCGGGCGATCGCCGACCTGCTTGAGGTCGACGCCGTAGAGGCCGTCGCCGATCGTCTGCGTGGCCTTGAGCGCCAGCTTCACCACTTCGGAAGGGGCGTCACGGACGGGCACGGTGCGGAAGCCGCCGGATTTGGCCGTGCCCTTGGCGCCGTGGTTGTAGATCTGCCAGTGGCCACGCGACATGTAGTACTGGCACGCGTAGAGCGGCTCGTGGTTGAGCACGCCGATGCGCCAGTCGAACTCGGTGTACAGGTATTCCTGCGCGATCAGCAGCGCGCTGTGCGAGAACAGTTCGCCGGCCGCCTTCTCGAGCGCCTCGCGGGTTTCCACCTTGACGACGCCGCGCGAGAACGAGCCGTCGGGAATCTTCAGCACGATGGGCAGGCCCAGGCGCTCGGGCAGGTCGCGCAGGCGCTTCGCGTCGTCGCGGTAGAGGATCTCCGTGATCGGCGTGGCGAGCTTGCGCGCGACCATGAGGTCGTTCAGGAAGATCTTGTTGGTGCAGCGAAGGATCGACGTGGGGTCGTCCATCACCACCATGCCTTCCTTCTCGGCGCGATGCGCGAAGCGGTACGTGTGGTTGTCGCTGGCGGTCGTTTCGCGGATGAACAGGCCGTCGTATTCGGCCAGGCGCTGGTAGTCGTTGCGTCCGATCGGATCGACTTCCATGCCCAGGTGCTTGCCGGCTTCGATGAAGTGCTTCAGCGCCTTCTTGTTCGATGGCGGCATGGCCTCGTTCGGATCGACGAGCATCGCGAGATCGTAACGGAAACGGCGTCGCGCGCGCGGCTTGCGCCAGATCTTCCGCGAGAACTTCTCGAGGGCCTGCGCGAAGGCGTCCTCCTGCGCATCGTCCAGCGTGTGCAGCCCCACGGCCTTGATCGCCGACACCTGCCATACGCGGTCGCGCTCGAACTCGATGCGCATCAGCGGGCACGGGAACATGTCGAAGACCTGCCTCGCAAGATCCTGCAGATCGGGCAGCGCGGTCTCGCCGAAATAGACGAGCACGCCGAAGTCGGTGGTGTCGCGTCCGCCGGCCGGCAGGAAATTCGACAGCTTCTGGTTGAGGTCGTCGATGTCCAGTCCGTAGAGCGAGCGACGGCGCAGGTCGTTCACCGTGCGCACCGACGGGATCACCTTGTGCCCGCGCGCCTCGGCGAGCAGCGACACGTAGTAACCCGTGCCCAGGTACTTGTAGCTGCGGCAGAGGTTGATGACGTGGGTGCGTTCGTCGTCGCCGCCGACCGGCTGGCGGAGGTAATCCATGGCGCTGACGACATCGGCGGACGGGTAGTACGAGCCCCAGTCCGAGGCTTTCTCCACGACGATGACGAGCCGGCTCATGAGACCTCGTTCGATGGCGAACCTGTCGTTTCGACTCCGCCCGGAGCCGTTCGTTTCGCCGGTGCGCAGTGTGTGCCTTCCTCCGCGACACGCACAAGCGCCATCGGTGCCGGATTCATGAAAAAGTCATTGATCCTCGCGGGCCCGGGGTCTACAGTGCCGCGCTTCCCCCGGCCCCAGCGGCCGTCGATGCCTTTCCCTCGCGCCGGAGTCCGATCAAGCGCATGCGTCCAGCCCCGGTCACCGCAGCGGTGCGCGTACGTCGCGCCGAAGTGAGCGATCTCGACGATCTTGTCGCCCTCGAGGAATCGAGTTTCGCGCAGGATCGCCTGAGCCGCGCCCAGTATCGCAAGCATCTCGACAGCGAAAGCGCGACGGTGCTCGTCGCCAGCGCGAACCACCGGCGGTTCCTCGGCACGGCGGTCGTGTTCTTCCGCAAGGGCACCACCGTGGCGCGCCTTTATTCGATCGCGACGAAACCCGAGGCCCAGGGCAAGGGCGTCGGTTCCGCACTGATCGAGGCGGCCGAGGATGCCGGGCGCGCGCGCGGATGCCGAGCCCTGCGCCTCGAGGTGCGCAAGGACAATGCGGTGGCGATCCGCCTCTACGAGCGGCTCGGTTACGCGCGCATCGGCGAATACGCGAACTACTACGCCGATGGCGCGGATGCCTTCCGCTTCGAGAAGCTGCTTTGACGGGAGGCAGGGCTATACTGCGGGTCGTTTCCGGGGAACCGCCCATGCGCCGACTCATCCTCCCGCTTGCCCTCGCATCCACGCTCGCCGCGCTGTCCGGCTGTGGCCAGAAAGGTCCGCTGTTCATGCCGCCCCCGCCGCCGGCGTCGGCCACCGCGGCGCCCGCCGCGCACCCGGCCGCGAGCTCGACGTCCCTCGCGCCGCCGCCGGCCAGCACGGCCCGCACGCCGTTCAACTCCGTGATCCATCAGTAAGCCGCCATGCCGTCTCGCTTCACCAAGATGCATGGAATCGGCAACGACTTCGTCATCGTGGACTGGCGCGAGGACGCGCCGCGCGTGCCCAACGCCGCGCGCGTGGCGGCGCTCGCCGATCGTCACACCGGCATCGGCTTCGATCAGCTGATCAGCATCGAGCCGGCCCGCGACCCATCCTGCGCGTTCTATTACGGCATCTGGAACGCCGATGGTTCGCCCTCGGGGCAGTGCGGTAACGGCGTGCGCTGCGTCGCCGCCTGGTTGTTCCGCGACGGCGCCATCGAGCGCGACACCGATGTCCGACTCGAAAGCCCGTCGGGCCCCGTCGTCGTGCGCGTGCTCGACGAGAACCGCGTCGTCGTCGACATGGGCGAACCCGATTTCGATCCGGCGCACGTCCCGCTGGACCGTCCGGCGCACGCCACCTATACGGTGTCGGTCGATGGCGAGGACGTCTCGTTCGGCGCCGTCTCGATGGGCAACCCGCACGGCGTCGTCTTCGTCGACGATGTCGCCGATCCGCGTGTCGACCGCCTGGGACCCTTGCTCACCGCCCACCCGGTGTTCCCGCAGGGCGCCAACATCGGCTTCGCGCAGCGCCTGGGCCCCGACCTGATCCGCCTCCGCGTGCACGAGCGCGGCAGCGGCTGGACCCAGGCCTGTGGCACCGGCGCCTGCGCCGCCGCCGCGGTGGCCCAGTCGCTCGGCCTGGCGACGCCGGTCGTGGGCGTCGAACTGCCCGGCGGCACGCTCACGATCGAATGGCACGGTCCCGGCCACACCCTCTGGATGACGGGCCCCGCGGCCTTCGTCTTCGAAGGCGAAGTGTGACGTTCACGCCCGAACGCGGCACACTGCCCGGCAACGCAGATCGCACCACCCGAGGAACCGAGCCATGACCGATACCGCGATCGACGGCGATATCAAGCCAGCCACCGTGGCGTCGTACCTGCGCCGGCATCCGGCGTTCCTCGCGGACTACCCCGACCTCGCGAACGACCTCGTGCTGCCGAGCGCGAACGGCCCGGCCGCGTCGCTCGCCGTGCATCAGCTGCGCGGCCTGCGCGAGAAGAACGCCGAGCTCGAATCGCGCCTGCGCGAGCTCACGGCGGTGGCCGGCGACAACGAGAAGCTCATGCGTCGCGTCCACGGGCTCATGCTCGCCCTGCTCGGCTCGCGCGACATCGAGGAGACGGTGCGTAACGTCGTGCGCCGGCTCACCGAGGATTTCCAGTCGGAGCGGATCCGCCTGATCTTCTTCGGCGACCTCGCCGGCCTGCCGGACGAACCCTGGCTCCTGCGCGAGCCGCACGGGGTTTCCGGCCTGCCCGAATTCGCTTCCTTCCTGGAGCACGGCGATCCGGTCGCGGGCCGCCTCGCTCCCGACAAGCTGCACCGCCTGTTCGGCGACGCCGCGCCGGACGTCCGGTCGGCGGCGCTGATGCGCATCGGCCCCGACGCGATCCTCGCGATCGGCAGCGCCGACGCCGACCGGTTCCATCCGGGCATGGGCACGCTGTTCCTGGACATGATCTCGACGACCGTCGGCTCGGCGATCGAACGGGCGCGGAAGGTGGCGTGACCCCGCGCGCGTCCGTTGAGGCCTTCCTCGGCCATTTCGCGGCCGAGCGAGCGCCTTCGGCGCATACGCTGGCCGCGTACAGGCGCGATCTCGAGAAGCTGCTTGCCTTCATGGACTCCGAGGGGCTCGCCAGCTTCGACGACCTGAGCCCGGACCGCCTGCGCACGATGATTGCGCGCCTGCACCGGCCGCCGCCGGGCCGGAAAGGCGCGGACACCCGGGCTCTCGAACCGAACAGCATCCAGCGTCTGCTCTCCGCCTGCCGCACCCTGTTCCGCTACCTTACGCGCGAAGGACGGCTCGCCCACGATCCGGCGGCGGGCGTCCGCGGGCCGAAGGTGCGCCGGAAGCTGCCGCAGGTGCTCGACGCCGACGAGGCCAAGGAACTGGTCGAGACGAACCTCGGCGGGACGCTCGCCCCGCGCGACACGGCGATGATGGAGCTGTTCTATTCCAGCGGGCTGCGCCTCTCGGAGCTCTGCGGCCTGCGCTGGGGCGACCTCGACCTCGATGGCGGCCAGGTCCGCGTCCTGGGCAAGGGCAACAAGGAACGGATCCTGCCCGTCGGCCGCTTCGCCGTGGCCGCGCTCCGGGCGCTGGCCGCGCTCGGCGGCGCGGGGCACGATCAGGCCGTCTTCAAGGGCCGCGGCGGGGCGCCCATCGGTGCCCGGGCCGTGCAGCTGCGGCTCGCGAAGCTGTCGAGCGGCCAGGCCAAGCGCGTCCACCCGCACATGCTCCGGCACACCTTCGCCAGCCACATGCTGGAATCCTCGGGCGATCTGCGCTCGGTGCAGGAGCTGCTCGGCCACGCCGACATCGCCACGACCCAGATCTACACGCACCTCGACTTCCAGCACCTGGCGAAGGTGTACGACGCCGCGCATCCGAGGGCGAAGCGGAAATAGGAGCTGGGAGACGGGAAGTGGGGGCGCCGTTCGCGGCGATCGTTCGAGGGGGCCGGCCACTTCACCCCGGCGACAACGCGCCCGGGCGGTTCACGCACCCTCGGGCGCTCGCCGGAGCGCACCCCCACTTCCCATCTCCCACCCCCAACCGTCCCTCCCTTTGGTTCACCCGCACCCATCCCCACCTAACCTGTTCCCCAAATGGAACGAGAGCCCCCCCATGGAACCGATGCATGCCACGACCATCGTCTGCGTCCGCCGCGACGGCAAGGTCGTCATCGGCAGTGACGGACAGGTCACCCTCGGCAATACCGTGATGAAGGCCAATGCCCGCAAGGTGCGCCGCCTTGGCAAGGGCGATGTCCTGGCCGGATTCGCCGGCGCGACGGCCGACGCCTTCACCCTGTTCGAGCTGTTCGAGGAGAAGCTGGTCAAGCACGGCGGCAACCTCACCCGCTCGGCCGTCGAAATGGCCAAGGAATGGCGTACGGACCGCCGCCTGGGCCGCCTCGAGGCCATGCTGGCCGTGGCCGACAAGGAAGCGTCCCTGCTGATTTCGGGCAACGGCGACGTGCTGGAGCCGGAGCACGGGCTGATCGCGATCGGCTCGGGCGGCCCCTACGCCCAGTCGGCTGCGCTCGCCCTGATGGAGAACACCGACCTCGATGCGCGCACGATCGTGGAAAAAGCGCTGAAGATCGCCGGCGATATCTGCATCTACACCAATCACAACTATTCGATCGAAGAGCTCTGAGCCGATGTCTGAACTCACTCCCCGCGAGATCGTCAACGAACTCGACCGCTACATCATCGGGCAGCATGACGCCAAGCGCGCCGTGGCCATCGCGTTGCGCAACCGCTGGCGCCGCATGCAGCTGGACCCGGCGATGCGCGACGAGGTCACGCCGAAGAACATCCTCATGATCGGCCCCACCGGCGTGGGCAAGACCGAGATCGCCCGCCGCCTCGCCACGCTGGCGAACGCGCCGTTCGTGAAGGTCGAAGCCACGAAGTTCACCGAAGTGGGCTACGTCGGCAAGGATGTGGAGTCGATCATCCGCGATCTGGCCGATGTCTCCTACAAACTCGTTCGCGAGCACGCCAAGAGCCGGGTCCGCAGCCAGGCCGAGGACGCGGCCGAGGACCGCCTGCTCGACGCGCTCTTGCCGCGCCGCCAGGCCAGCGGCTGGGACGACACCGGTAGCGGCGCGCCCGCCATCGACAGCGACACCCGCCAGAAGCTGCGCAAGCAGCTGCGCGAGGGCGCCCTCGACGATCGCGAGATCGAGCTCGACTTCGCCATGAACGTCGGCGTGGAGATCATGACGCCGCCGGGCATGGAGGAGATGAGCCAGCAGCTGGGCAAGATGTTCCAGAACCTCGGCGGGCAGAAGTCCCAGCGCCGCAAGATGACGATCCGGCAGGCCCGGCCCATGCTGGTCGAGGAAGAGGCCGGCAAGCTCCTCAACGACGAGGAACTGCGGGCGCGCGCCGTCGACAGCGCGGAGCAGAACGGCATCGTCTTCATCGACGAGATCGACAAGGTCGCCCAGCGTTCGGAGTGGGGCGGCGCCGGTGTGAGCCGCGAGGGCGTGCAGCGCGACCTGCTGCCGCTGGTGGAAGGCTCCACGGTGTCCACGAAGTACGGTCCCATCAAGACCGACCACATCCTGTTCATCGCCTCGGGCGCTTTCTCCCTGGCGAAACCGTCCGACCTGATCCCCGAGCTGCAGGGTCGCCTGCCGATCCGCGTCGAGCTGAGCGCGCTGTCGGTGGACGACTTCAAGCGCATCCTCCGCGAGCCGAACAACGCCCTGACCAAGCAATATGTTGCGCTGCTCAATACGGAGGGGGTGACGCTGGAGTTCACCGAGTCGGGCATCGACCGCCTCGCCGACGTGGCCTTCCAGGTCAACGAGCGCACCGAAAACATCGGCGCGCGCCGCCTGCACACCGTCATGGAGCGGCTCCTGGAGCGCATCTCCTTCGAAGCGGCGGACAAATCCGGCGAAAAATACGACATCGACGCCGATTACGTCGACAAAAACCTGTCGTCGCTGGTCAAGGACGAGGATCTGAGCCGTTACATCCTCTGAACACCGGGATGGGCCCCCTCTGCTAAACTATTGAACGATATGGGCAAGGTAATTCAACTTAAAACGAGCGGTCAGCGAGCCAGCCTGCGCGAAGCGCAGGAAAGCGGTCAGCTGGTGCGTCTGTGGCGCGACGAACTCGAGCACGGCAGCTTCTGCGGCTACGTCGGCGGAGTGGGTCGCGAGTTCTTCCTGCTGTGGGTCGTCGGTGACGGCGTGAGCTATGACGGCATGTACGTCATGCGGCATCGCGACATCTCCGAATTCGAGGCGCCGGACAAACATGCCGGCTTCCTCGAGAAGGCGCTCGCGCTGAAGGGCATCCACCCGACGCCGCCCGCCGACTTCCCGCTCGACGACATCAATCAGGTCGTCCAGGCGGCGGCCGCGCATGCGCCGGTGATCGGCGTGCACGTCGACAGCGAAGACGAAGCCGAGGTCTGTTACATCGGCCGCGTCGTCAGCGTGGAAGAGGAAGGCTTCAACATGCAGGAGATCACTCCCGACGCGGAATGGCTGCGCGAGCCGTCGTTCTTCTCGTGGGACGAGATCTCCACCATCAGCATGGAAGACGCCTACGCCACGGCCCTTCTGGCGGTCGCGGGCGATCCGCCGCCGCTGGAGCAGGGCTCGGGCGACGGCTTCGGCCGCGCGCATTAATCCTCGAACGTAGGGGCGCCCCCGCGCGCTCCTGCGATCCATTGCTTCCCGCGCCAAGACCTCCGGCCCCATGCCCCGTCCCACCGATATCGTCCTGCACTCCGCCTCGCGCGTCCTCGAAGTGACGTTCGACAACGGCGAGCGCTTCCGCCTTCCGTGCGAATACCTCCGGGTCAACTCCCCCAGCGCCGAAGTGCAGGGGCATGGTCCCGGCCAG
Organism: Luteibacter sp. UNC138MFCol5.1; assembly: GCF_900110505.1. Classification (GTDB taxonomy): domain Bacteria; phylum Pseudomonadota; class Gammaproteobacteria; order Xanthomonadales; family Rhodanobacteraceae; genus Luteibacter. The sequence goes on along the minus strand of NZ_FODZ01000001.1, from coordinate 271,985 downwards.
AAGGTACTGGTGCACGGCAAGCGCGACGTGAACATCACCGCCCTCGATCCCACCGGCCACTACGGCGTGCTGATCCACTTCGACGACGGCCACGCCAGCGGCATCTTCGGCTGGGACATGCTCCATGCCATGGGGCGCAACTACGAAACGTCGTGGGCCGCCTACCTGGCCGAGCTCGAATCGAAAGGTCTCTCCCGCTAGTGGAAAGCACGCGCATGAAAGCTTCGTGCGCGAGCAGGGCGTATATTTGCCCGCCACCCACATCCACCAGCGAACGACGGATGTCCCGCAAGCCCGTTCCGGAGCCAGAGCAGCATGACGCGAATCGTCGTCGTCGGTAGCATCAACATGGACCTGGTCACCCTTGCGCCGCGTTTCCCCGGCCCGGGCGAAACGCTGACCGGCGACCGCTTCCTCACCATTCCCGGCGGCAAGGGCGCGAACCAGGCGGTCGCCGCCGCGCGTCTCGGCGCCACCGTGTCGATGGTCGGCTGCATCGGCGACGACGCCTTCGGCGACCAGCTCTACGACGGCCTCGTCGCCGAAGGAATCGACGTCACGCACGTCGCCCGCATCGACGGGATCGGCAGCGGCACCGCCTCGATCACGGTGGCCGGCGGCGAGAACACCATCGTCGTCGTGCCCGCGGCCAACGGCCGCGTCACGCCGGCGCAGGTCGAAGCCGCCCGCGCGATCATCCGCGAGGCCGACGCGGTGCTGGTGCAGCTGGAGATCCCGCTCGACGCGGTCGAGGCCACGCTGCGCGTCGCGGAAGAAGAAAGCACACCCGTCATTCTCAATCCCGCGCCCGCGCAGCGCCTGCCGGTCGAGTGGCTCGCGCGCGTGCGCTTCCTGACGCCGAACGAGCACGAGCTGGCGCTGGTGCTGGGCGCCGGCGACGACGTCGACTTCCGCGAACTCATGCGCCGCGCTCCCTGCCCGGTCGTGCTGACGCGCGGATCGGACGGCGCCTGGTTCCGCGACGGTGACGACGAGCCGCGGCACCAGCCGGGCTTCCGCGTGGAAGCCGTGGACAGCACCGGCGCGGGAGACACGTTCAACGCCGCGCTCGCGGTGTACCTCGCCGAGGGACTCGACGTCGCCGTCCGCAAGGCCTGCGCCACCGCCGCGATCGCCGTATCGCGACTCGGCGCCCAGGGCGGCATGCCGCGCGCCGACGAAGTGACGGCTTTCCTGGAGACACATGCATGAGACGCACCGGGCTGCTGCACGCCGAACTCAACCGCGTGATCGCGGCCATGGGACACACCGACACGCTGGTGATCGGCGACGTCGGACTGCCGGTGCCGCCCGGCGTGCCGTGCATCGACCTCGCCGTGCTGCCAGGCACGCCCTCGTTCGCCGCGGTGTTCGATGCGATCTACGCCGAACTCGCGGTGGAACGGGCGACGCTCGCGCACGAGATCCACGGCTTCAACAAGGCGCTGGAGTCACTCGCGGACCGGCTGCGGGCGGATGGCGTGGGTGTCGACGAAGTCTCGCACGACGACTTCAAGCGCCTCTGCGCCCGCGCGGTGGCGGTGGTGCGTACCGGTGAGACCTCGCCTTACTCGAACATCATCCTGCACGCCGGCGTGACCTTCTGATGAGCACGCCACTCGTCACGATGCGGGACATCCACAAGGCCTTCGGGCCGGTGAAGGTGCTCGAAGGCGTCGACTTCGAGCTGCTGCCCGGTGAAGTGCATGCCCTGATGGGCGAGAACGGCGCCGGCAAGTCCACGCTGATGAAGATCCTCACGGGGATCTACGCGCCGGACTCCGGTACCGTCGAAGTGGACGGCAAGGCCGTATCCATCACGACACCCGCGGATGCCGAGAAGTACGGCATCGCGATCATCCATCAGGAACTGAACCTGATCCCCGCGCTCTCCATCGCGGACAACCTCTTCCTCGGCCGCGAGATCCAGCGCTTCGGCCTGCTCGACCACCGCGCGATGACGAAGCGCGCGCTGGAGTGGCTGGCGCGCGTCGGCATGGAGCGCCTCGATCCCACGACGAAGATCGAACGCCTCTCCGTCGGCCAGCAGCAGATGGTGGAGATCGCCCGCGCGCTCGGCCAGAACGCGCGCGTGCTGATCATGGACGAGCCGACCGCGGCGCTGACGGAGCACGAGACCAACGTGCTCTTCAAGCTGATCCGCGACCTGCGCGACCAGGGCACCGGCATCGTCTACGTGTCGCATCGCATGGAAGAGATCTTCGCGCTATGTGACCGCATCTCGATCCTGCGCGACGGCAAGTTCGTGGGCACGCGTCCCGTCCCGGGACTCGCCTTCGACGAGGTGGTGAAGATGATGGTCGGGCGCACGCTCGACGCGCGCTTCCCCACGCGCACGCCGAACATCGGCGCGGTGCGGCTGAAGGTCGATCACGTCACTGGCGGCATCGTGCAGGACGTCAGCTTCGAGCTGCACGCCGGCGAAGTCCTCGGCGTCGCCGGCCTGCTCGGTGCGGGCCGCACCGAGATGGCGCGACTGCTCTTCGGACTCGACAAGCTGGAACACGGCACGGTCACGCTCGACGGCAAGGTCATCACGCCGAAGTCGCCCAGCGAAGCGATTCATTCCGGTTTCGGTTTCGTCACCGAGGATCGCAAGGCGCAGGGTCTCGTGCTCGACATGAGCCTGCGCGAGAACGTCAGCCTGCCGCGCGTCCCCGCGCATGCCGGCCTGATCGACCGCCCGGGCGAGAAGAAACAGACGCGCGGCCTCATCGACGCGCTGAAGATACGCACGCGCGACATGGAGCTCGACGTCCGCGCGCTGTCCGGCGGCAACCAGCAGAAGGTCGTGCTGGCCAAGTGGCTGGCGCTCAAGCCGCGCGTGCTCATCCTCGACGAGCCCACGCGCGGCGTCGACGTCGGCGGCAAGGCCGAGATCTACCACATCATCAACCAACTCGCGGAGCAGGGCGTGGCCATCCTCATGATTTCCTCGGAGCTGCCGGAGGTCCTCGCCATGAGCGACCGCATCCTGGTGATGCACGAAGGTCGTGCGACCGGACTGCTCGAAGCCCACGGCGCCACCCAGGAAGCCGTGATGACCGCCGCGACCGGAGGCAAGTGACATGACGCTCCAACTCAACTGGAGCCGCGCCGCGACGCTCCTGCAACGCCTCGGTTCGGTCATCGGCCTGATCCTGCTGTTCATCGTGCTGTCGGTGATGAGCCCGGACTTCCTGACCACGGGCAACCTGCTCACCGTGCTTCGCCAGGTGTCGATCAACGCGCTGATCGCCTTCGGCATGACGTTCGTGATCCTTTCCGGCGGCATCGACCTCTCCGTCGGCGCGATCCTCGCGCTGACGGGCGCCGTCACCGCGGGCCTGATGGCGGCGGGACACGGCATCGTGCTCGCCGCGGGCGCCGGCCTGCTGCTCGGCCTCGTGCTCGGCATCATCAACGGCGCGCTGGTGTCGTGGGGCAAGGTGGCACCCTTCATCGCCACGCTCGGCACGCTCACGCTGCTGCGCGGCGTGACGCTGTCGTACACGCAGGGCAGTCCGATCCCCGTGACGAACGGCAGCTTCGCGCTGCTCGGCGGCGGTTACGTCGCGAACCTCGTTCCGCTGCCGGTGATCTGGATGTTCATCGCCTTCGTCGTCTGCGGCTTCCTGCTGCGCGGCACGGTGTTCGGCCGCCACGTCGTCGCCATCGGCGGCAACGAGGAAGCCGCGCGCCTGTCCGGCGTGCGCATCGCGCCGATGAAGCTGGCGATCTACGGACTGTCGGGCCTGCTCTCCGCCTTCGCCGGTGTCGTGCTGACCTCGCGCCTCTATTCGGCGCAGGCCACGGCCGGCGCCGGCTACGAGCTCGACGCGATCGCCGCGGTCGTGCTGGGCGGTACCAGCCTCGCGGGCGGCCGCGGCTGGCTCTTCGGCACGCTCGTCGGCGCGCTGCTCATCGGCTTCCTGAACAACGGCCTGAACCTGCTGGGCGTAAGCTCGTTCTATCAGCAGATCGTCAAGGGTATCGTCATCCTGATCGCCGTCCTGCTGGACCGGCGGCAGTAATCCCACGAGGACACACCATGCGTAAACTCACTTTCCTCGCCGCCGCCGCGGCCACGCTCCTCGCCGCCTGCTCGCAGCAGGGTCCGGGCGAATCCGCTCCCGCGACCGCCGGCACGGCCGGTGGCGCCGCGTCGTCCGGTACGCCGGTCGTCGGTCTGGCGCTGTCGACGCAGAACAACCCGTTCTTCGTCGAGCTCAAGGACGGCGCGCAGAAGGCCGCCAAGGACGCCGGCGTGCAGCTCGTCGTCGTCGACGCGCAGGACGATCCGGCCCGCCAGATCTCCAGCGTGGAAGACCTGATCCAGAAGCGTGTGTCGGTCATCCTCCTCAACCCGACCGATTCGTCCGCGCTCGCCGGCGCGGTGCAGTCCGCGCAGCGCGCGAACATTCCCGTGATCACGCTCGACCGCGGCGTCGACGGCGCCGAAGTCGCCTCGCACATCGCGTCCGACAACGTCGCCGGCGGCAAGATGGCGGCCGACTTCCTCGCCAAGGCGCTCGGCGGCAAGGGCAACATCATCGAGCTGCAGGGCGTGGCCGGCACCTCGGCGGCGCGCGAGCGCGGCAAGGGCTTCGACGACGAAGTCGCCACCACGGGCATGAAGATCGTCGCGCAGCAGCCGGCGAACTTCGATCGTGCGCAGGGCCTTTCGGTGAGCGAGAACCTGCTCCAGGGCAACCCGGATGTCCAGGCGATCTTCGCGCAGAACGACGAGATGGCCCTCGGCGCGGTGCAGGCCCTGGCCGGCAAGAACAAGAAGGTGCTCGTCGTCGGCTTCGACGGCACGCCGGACGGCAAGACGGCCGTGGCGAACGGCACGCTCGCCGCCACCGTGGCGCAGCAGCCGGAAGAGATCGGCAAGCTCGGCGTCGACACGGCGAAGAAGCTCATCGATAAGCAGCCGGTCGAGAAGTCGATCGCTGTGCCGCTGAAGCTCCTGACGAAGGAATAACGACTCGGCCTTCCGACGCGTCGATCGCCGATACGATCGGCTCCCACCCCTTCGGTAGCAACGCGGCTACTGGAAGGGTGGGAGCCGATCGCATCGGCGATCGATCAGTCCTGCGGCCCCGGCGCGATCACTTCGCGCTGCCCGTTGATGCCCATCGACGACACGAGCCCCGCGGCTTCCATCGCCTCGACGAGGCGCGCCGCGCGGTTGTAGCCGATGCGGAACTGGCGTTGCACGAACGAGATCGACGCGCGGCGCGAGCGCAGCACGAACGCGGCCGCCTCGTCGTAGAGCGGATCGAGTTCCGCGTCGATGCCCTCGTCGCCCGGTTCGCCCTCGACGGCTTCGCCCGGCGGCCCGGCGAGGATCTCGTCCTTGTAATCCGGTTCGCCGAACTGCTTCAGCCACGCCACGATGCGGTGCACTTCCTCGTCGGCGACGAACGCGCCGTGGATGCGCTGCGGGTAACCCGTACCCGGCGGCAGGAACAGCATGTCGCCCTGGCCGAGCAGGCTCTCGGCGCCCATCTGGTCGAGGATGGTGCGCGAGTCGATCTTCGACGAGACCTGGAACGCGACACGCGTCGGGATGTTCGCCTTGATCAGACCCGTGATGACGTCGACGGAGGGACGCTGCGTCGCGAGGATGAGGTGGATGCCCGCGGCGCGCGCCTTCTGCGCGAGGCGTGCGATCAGCTCTTCGATCTTCTTGCCCGCGACCATCATGAGGTCGGCGAGTTCGTCGATGACGACGACGATCATCGGCAGCGTGTCGAGATGCTCCGGCACTTCCGGATGCGCGGGGAACGGATTGAACAGCGGCTTGCCCGCGGCGCGCGCTTCGCGGACCTTCTGGTTGTAGCCGGCGAGGTTGCGCACGCGCAGGTCGGACATGACCTTGTAGCGGTTCTCCATCTCCGCGACGCACCAGTTGAGCGCGTTCGCGGCGAGCTTCATGTCGGTGACCACGGGCGCCAGCAGATGCGGAATGCCTTCGTACACCGAAAGCTCCAGCATCTTCGGGTCGATCATGATCATGCGGACGTCTTCGGGCGTCGCCTTGTAGAGCATCGAGAGGATCATCGCGTTCACCGCGACGGACTTGCCCGAGCCCGTCGTGCCCGCGACCAGCATGTGCGGCGCCTTCGCCAGATCGGCCACCACCGGCTCACCCGTGATGCCCTTGCCCATGGCGAGCGTCAGCAGCGAATCGGAATCGCGATACTCGTGCGAGTCGAGGATCTCCGAGAGCGCGATCATCTGGCGCTGCTCGTTCGGCAGCTCGAGGCCCATGCAGGTCTTGCCGGGAATCGTCTCGACCACGCGGATGGACGAGCGGCCGAGTCCGCGCGCCAGGTCCTTCATCAGCGCGACGATCTGGTTGCCGCGCACGCCGACGGCCGGCTCGACCTCGTAGCGCGTGATGACCGGGCCCGCCGAGGCACCGACGACCTGCACCGGCACCTTGAACTCGCGCAGACGCTGCTCGATGAGTTCGCCGGTCTCGGCGAGTTCGGCATCGGAGATGATCGCGAGCGCGTCGTGACGTGCGCCGGCCAGCAGGGACACCGGCGGCAGCGTCGCCGCGTTCGGGTTGCCCGCGCGCAAGGGGCGCACCGGCGTCAGCGTGACCGTGCGCGGCGGTTCGACGACCGATTCGTCGTTCGCCGCGATCGCGAAGCGCGAAACGGGTTTCACCGGGGGCGGCGGGGGAACGGCAGGCGTCTCGTCGGCGGGCGCCACGATGTCGATCGGCGGCGGCAGATCGGGCACCGTCAGCGATTCTCGCGGCGCGACGTCCACGTCGGCGGCGACAGCGTTCGTGGCGACCGGTCGGTTCGCGGCCGGCGACATGGCCATGGCCGGCCGTGGACCGACGCCTGCCATCGGGGGCGCGACGGGCGGTGCCACCGCCGGCTCGGTCGGCGTCGACGCACGCGGCGCCAGCCACGGTTCGCGGATCACCGTGTCGGGGCGCGCGCGATGACGCGGCGGCACGGGCGTCGTCACCGACGGACGGACCGCGGGCGTCGCGGGTTCGTTGCGCGGCGCTTCGGTGCGCATGGCGACGGCGGAAGCGGCGGGGCGCTTCGCGGGCGCCTTTTCGCGCGGCCGGCGCCGAGCAGGCGCGCGGTCTGCCCGACGCACGGCGGCGGCGGGGCGGCGCCCCGTCACGCGGCTTGCGGAGCGTGAGAACAGGCGACGCGTGCCTTCGATGGCCAGCGCGCCGATCGGTTCGAGCAGGCCGTTCGTCCGTGCAAGGAACGACGACCACGACACGCCGAGGTACCACGGCAGCGCCACGGCGAACACGACGATCGCCGTGAGCGTGGTCGCGGCGCCGCCCGGGAACGCGGTGAAGACACCCGCGAGCCAACGACACACGGCGGCACCGACGGTCGGATCATCGGTGTAGTGGGAGACGACCAGTCCTTCGAGCGTCGCGCTCGACAACAGCACGAGGACGAAGCCCGCCCAGAAGCGAATCGCGCCCGGGCCCATCGTCGGCGGGCGGCGCCGGCGAACGAGCGCGGCGGCGAGGCGCCAGAACAGGGGAAGCAACCAGAGGGTGGACAGCCCGAAGGCGGCGAACACGAAAGAAAGCATGCCGAACCGCGAGAACCTAGCGAGTCCGACAGTTTACCGCGCATTCGTGCGCGGCGAAGCAGAACATGCCGCTAAGCGGCTGTTGGCGTTCACAACGCACCCTACCGCTGTAGAAGCGGACCTGGCCGCGACGCTCTTCGCGAATCGCGGCCAGTTCCGCTCCTACGACGCGTGGACGATCACCCGCGATAGCGCGGCGCCACGTCCTTGCGCGAGAGATTCGGGCCCATCACGAGGCGCGAATACTCGTACGCCTTGTACTGGTTCTCGTCCTGCAGCGGCGGGATGGTGACCACTTCGCCACGGTCGTAACCGAGCAGCGCGGCGTCGACGAGATCGTGGGTGTCCATGACCATGCCCGGAAGCAGCGCGTCGACGTCCTTGCCCGACTTCTCCCAGATCTCAGAACGGGTCGCGCCCGGCAGCACGGCCTGCACACGGACGTTCTTCGTCGGCAGCTTCGCGGCGAGGCTCAGGCTCAGGTTGAGGAGGTGGGCCTTGGAGCCGCTGTAGACACCGTCGAACGCTTCCGGCGCGAACGCCAGAACCGAGGCGATGTTGATGATGCCGCCTTTGTCGCGGGCGACGAACGCTTTCGCGGCCGCACCCGTCAGCAGGGTCGGCGCGAGGATGTTGACCGTCACGATGCGCTCGAGGTTCTCGCTGCCGTTCTCGAGCAGGCTGCCGTCGAGCGAGATGCCGGCGTTGTTGACCAGCAGGGTGATCGACGCGTCTTCCGCGAGGCGACGCTCGACGGCGGCGATGTCGGCGCGGTCGCTCAGGTCGGCGCGGAGCACTTCGACCTTGCGGCCGGTGCGGTCGTGGATCTTCTTCGCGACGGACTCGAGGCGGTCGACGCGACGCGCGGCCAGGATCAGGTCGTAACCGCGGTCGGCCAGACGCTCCGCGTAGAGCTCGCCGATGCCCGACGAAGCGCCGGTGACGAGGGCCGTGCCTTTGGTTTCAGTGCTCATGGGGTGACTCCGTATGGTGAGTTGCAAAGTGATATCTACTACGTTGCCATACGATAGTGACTCGACTATCATAATGCAATGGACATCGACAGACTTTCTTCGGGCACCTGCGCCATCTCCCGCGGTCTCGCTCTGGTGGGAGACGCGTGGAGCGCGCTCATCCTTCGCGACGCCAGTCGCGGCATGACCCAGTTCGATCAGTTCCGCACCAGCCTGGGCATCGCGCCGAACATCCTGTCCCGTCGATTGAAGGCCCTCACCGAAGCCGGTGTATTGGAGAAGCGCCGCTACAGCGAGCGCCCCCCGCGCGACGAGTACGTCCTCACGGACGCCGGGCGCGACTTCATCCCCGTCCTCGCCGCCATGGGCGAATGGGGTCGTCGTTACAACGGAGGCGGACAGGCGCTGTCGCAGCTCGTCGACGAGTCGACGGGCGAGCCGGTGCGCGCGCTCGTGGTCGACGAAGCGTCGGGGCGGCCGTTGCGCGAGGTTCCGATGCGCCTCGTCATGCCCGACGAGGGCGCCTGATTTCCTTCAGGCACAGCGCGGCACGTCGAACAGGTGTCGCGGGTCGCCGTCGCGCGAGGCGACGATCGGATGCTGGGCACCCGTGAACCAGTGTTGCGCCGGCCACCAGCGGGCCACCGCCGGATGCGTGGTCGGCTCCACGGCCTGGCCGGGCTCCGGCACCAGGACATCCACGCCGCGGCAACGCGCGGCGGCGAGGATCCGTTCGGGCGGCTCGGTCCACGCGTGGTGGGCGAGCTTGATGAGTCCCCAGTGCACGGGAATCAGCGTGCGACCACGCACCTGTTCGTGCACGAGCAAGGCCTGCTCCGGACCGAGGTGCCAGTCGGGCCACTGAGGATCGTACTGGCCAGACTCGATCAGCGTGACGTCGAACGGGCCGAAGGCGGTGCCGACATCCGCGAACGTGGCATTGAGGCCGGTGTCGCCGGAATAGAACGCGCGATGCGCCGGCCCGACGATCGCATAGCCCGTCCACAGGGTCTGATCGCTCTGCGCTGCAAGACGTCCGGACGCATGACGGGACGGCGTCGACACCACGCGTACGCCGCCGACGGTGGTTTCCTGCCACCAGTCGAGTTCGGTGATGCGATCCTGGGGCACGCCCCAGCGAAGAAGGTGAGCGCCGATACCCAGCGGCACGATGAAGCGGACACCGCGCGCATTCAGCGCCTGGATGGAGGCGCGGTCCAGGTGATCGTAGTGGTCGTGCGAGATCACCACCGCGTCGACACGCGGCAGATGGTCGATCGGCACGGGCGGTTCGTACCAGCGTTTCGGACCGAGCCAGGGGAAGGGCGATGCGCGCTCGCTCCACAAGGGATCGACGACGATGTTCACGCCGTCGATTTCGAGCAGCATCGAGGAGTGACCGAACCATGTGACGCGCAGGCCGCTCGCGGGCGGCGTGGCGTACAGCGCCGACGAATCCTTCGTGGGTACCGGCGCATCGGGCTCTTCGCCCGGCGCGGACTCGAAGATCTGCAGGATGCCACCCTTGAGGTTGCTGTACATCGGCAACGGGTTGGCGAACCGATCGCCGTGCCATTGCGGCGAGGCGTGGTACCGGCTCACGTTGTCGCCGTCGGGGCGTTTGCCGATGTTCGGCCATGCCGATGCGGCCGCGAACGCGAGGAAGGCCACCAGCACGGCGGCGAGCAGGGCGAGGATGCGGAGGAAGCGCTTCACGCGTCGACGATAGCGTTTCGCACCGGGCAAGTCATCGCTCCCACCCGAGCCAGCGACATCGCTAACTTCGGGTGGGAGCGCGCTTGCGCGCGAACGGTATGACCCGGGGCATCAACCCTTCGGCATCGTCGCCATGTCGATCACGAAGCGGTAGCGCACGTCGTTCTTCACCAGGCGCTCGTAGGTTTCGTTGATCGAGGCCATGTCGACCATCTCGATGTCCGACACGATGTTGTGCTTGGCGCAGAAATCCATCATCTCCTGCGTCTCGGCCATGCCGCCGATGGCGGAGCCGGCGATCGTGCGGCGCGGGAGCATCAGGCTGCCGCCGGCGAACGCGTCGATCGGCGTGAGGGCACCGACCAGCACCATCGTGCCGTCGAGCTTAAGGAGCGCGACGTACGGCGCGACATCATGCGACACCGGAATGGTGTTGAGCAGGAAGTCGAAGCTCGCCGCTTCCTTCGCCATCGCGTCGGCGTCCTTCGACACCAGCACGGCGTCGGCGCCGAGGCGCTTCGCGTCCGCACCCTTGGCTTCCGAGGTGGTGATCATCGTGACGTGCGCGCCCATCGCCTTGGCGAACTTCACGCCCATGTGGCCGAGACCGCCGAGGCCGATGATGCCGACCTTCTGGCCCTTGCCGACCTTCCAGTGACGCAGCGGCGAGTACGTGGTGATGCCCGCGCACAGCAGCGGTGCGGTCGCCTTGAGGTCGAGCTTCTCGGAGATCTTCACCACGAAGCGCTCCTCGACCACGATGTCGGTCGAATAGCCGCCCTGCGTCGGCGTGGTCTTGTCCTGCTCGGTGCCGTTGTAGGTGAAGCTGGTATGGACCAGGCAATACTGCTCGAGGTCCTTCTTGCACGACTCGCACTCGCGGCACGAGTCGACCATGCAGCCGACGCCAGCATAGTCGCCGACCTTGAGCTTCTTCACCGCGGAGCCGACGGCCTTCACGCGGCCGACGATCTCGTGGCCCGGAACCATGGGGAACGTGGAATTGCCCCAGTCGCCCTTGGCCTGGTGGAGGTCGGAGTGGCAGACGCCGCTGTAGAGGATTTCGATGTGGACGTCGTGCGCGCCGACATCGCGGCGGCTGATCTTGAACGGCGCGAGCGGCTTCGTCGCGTCCGTGGCGGCATACGCATGGACTTCGAACATGGGGAGTCTCCTCTGCTAAGGCCGGGAACAATAACGCTCAACAATCCCGCCCGCCAACGGGGATTTTGCGATGAATCGTTGAGGTATCCTTGATAATCATGCGACCGGACAACCTCTCCCATCTCGCCGCCTTCGCTGCCGTGGCCCGCCACGCGAGCTTTCGCAAGGCTGGCGCGGAGCTGACGCTCACCACCTCGGCGATCAGCTACGCGATCCGCAGTCTGGAAGAACGGCTCGGCGTCGTCTTGTTTCATCGCACGACGCGGAGCGTGTCGCTGACCGAGGCGGGCCAGCGGCTCCTCGAGCGGCTGGAGCCCGCGCTGTTCGACGTCGGCGAGGCGCTGGAGGAAATGAACAATTTCCGCGCCACCCCCGCGGGCACCCTGCGCGTGAACATGCCCCGCGTCGCGGCCCAGCTGCTCATGCCGGCGCTGTTACCGCGCTTCCTCGCGCGCTACCCGGACATCCATTTCGAGGCCGTCGACAACGACGGGCTCATCGACATCGTGGCATCCGGCTTCGACGCGGGCATCCGCTTCCACGAGCACGTGCCCGAGGACATGATCGCAGTGCCGATGGGGGGACAGCAGCAGGGTGCGTGCGTCGCCTCGCCGGACCACATCGCGAAGCACGGCGTGCCCCTGCATCCGAACGACCTGTTCCAGCACGACTGCATCCGCTTCCGCTTTCCCAGCGGGCGGCTCTACAAATGGGAATTCGAGCAAGGACCGAAGAAGCTCGAGCTCGACGTCCGCGGTCGGGTCACCTTCGGCGACCTGCGCCTGGCGCTCGACGCGGCCATGGCCGGCATCGGCTACACGCTCGTGCTGGAAGATCAGGTGACCGAGCTGGTCGCCGCGGGCCGACTGGTCAGGGTGCTCGAGGACTGGTGTCCGCCGTATCCCGGGTTCGTCCTCTATTACCCGAGGCAGAGGCGTGTCACCTCGGCGCTACGGGCGTTCATCGAGTTCGTGCGCGACGAAGACGCGGCGTAGCCGTCCGTAGGAGCGGACCTGGCCGCGATGGGGGTTGCCGCGAGCACCCCATCGCGGCCAGGTCCGCTCCAACAGACGTGGCACGTAAGCCATGACGGGCGTATCCTGATTCCATGCTGCGCCGCACCACGGCCGCGCCCCACCTTCCCGAGTCCCGCCATGTCAGCACACGCCCCCGCGCCCGCCACGGGTCTGCCGCCTGTTCGCGCCCCCCATGTCGGCCTGGTCATCCTGGCCCTGGCCATCGGTGGCTTCGCCATCGGCACGACCGAATTCGCCTCCATGAGCATGCTGCCCCTGTTCGCGCAGGGCCTCGGCATCGACGCGCCGACCGCTGGTCATGCGATCAGCGCCTATGCCCTCGGCGTCGTGGTCGGCGCGCCGATCATGACGGTGCTCGGAGCGCGCGTGCCTCGCCGCCGCCTGCTCATCGTCCTGATGGCGATGTTCACCGTGTTCAACGGCCTGACCGGCCTGTCGCCGAACTACCACTGGATGCTGGTGTTCCGCTTCCTCGCCGGCCTGCCGCACGGCGCGTACTTCGGCGTCGCGGCGCTCGTGGCGTCGTCGCTGGTGCCGCCGAACCGGCGCACGCGCGCGGTCGGCCAGATGTTCCTGGGACTCACGTTCGCCACCGTCGTCGGCGTGCCGCTGGCGAGCTGGCTGGGCCAGGCCGTCGGCTGGCGCTGGGCGTTCGCGCTCGTGGCCGTGCTCGGTGTCGCCACGATGACCGCGGTGGCGATCTACGCGCCGGAAGTGCCGGCGGACAAGGACGCCAGCCCGCTGCGCGAACTCGGCGCGCTGAAGCGTTCGCAAGTCTGGCTCACGCTCGCCATCGGCGCGATCGGCTTCGGCGGGATGTTCGCGGTGTACACGTACCTCGCGGACATCCTGATCGCCGTGACGCACATGCCGCTGCACACCGTGCCCTGGATCATCGGCATCTTCGGTGTCGGCCTCACCGCGGGCAACATGGTCGTCCCGGCGTTCGCCGATCGCGCGCTCATGCCGACCGCCGGCGGACTGCTCCTCTGGAGCATGGTGATGCTCGCGCTGTTTCCCTTCGCCGCGGGCAACGTCTGGACGCTCGGCCTCGATGTCTTCTTCATCGGCATCGGCGGTGCGCTCGGCACGGTGTTGCAGACGCGCCTGATGGACGTGGCCGGCGATGCGCAGGGCCTGGCCGCGTCGCTCAACCATTCCGCGTTCAACACGGCGAACGCACTCGGACCCTTCCTGGGTGGCCTCGCGATCGCGCACGGTTACGGCTGGACGTCGCCCGGCTGGGTCGGCGCGCTGCTCGCCATCGGCGGTCTCGTCATCTGGGCCGCGTCGATGGCGGCCGAGCGGCGCCGTCCGGCGCTGGTCGCCGAAACCTGCGTCTGACGCGGTCCGGCAGAACGCGGCATACGTAGGAGCGCGCCCTGCGCGCGACAGCTTTTCGCGCGGAGCGCCAGGGCCTGTTGCGCATGGCCCCAAAACATGTCGCGCGCAGGGCGCGCTCCTACCGGACTCGCGTCCGTTATTTACCGATACAGAACGAACTGAAGATCGCGCCGAGCAGGTCGTCCGACGAATAGGTACCGGTCGGGCACACGGCATGCGTAGGAGCGCGCCCTGCGCGCGACAGCCTTTCGCGCGGAGCGCCAGGGCCTGTTGCGCATGGTCCCAAAACATGTCGCGCGCAGGGCGCGCTCCTACCGGACTCGCGTCCGTTATTTACCGATACAGAACGAACTGAAGATCGCGCCGAGCAGGTCGTCCGACGAGTAGGCGCCGGTCACTTCGCCGAGCGCCTGCTGCGCGTGCCGCAGCTCCTCGGCGGCGAGTTCGCCGGCGTGGCTGCCATGCAGCGCGTCCGCCGTGCGTTCCAGATGATCGCGCACCTGTTCGAGCGCCACGACGTGGCGCCGCCGCGCGCTGAAGGCGCCATCGCCCGCACCCGCCGTGGCGAGATCGCGCAGGATCGCACGCAAGGCATCGAGACCGTCGCCCGTTCGCGCCGAAAGCCATAACGTGTCGTGGCCATCGCGCTCCGCGCGATGCGCCGTGGCCTGCGCGAGATCGATCTTGTTGATCACGACGATGCGGTTCGCCTGCGCGGGCGTGCCTTCGAAGAAGGCGAGATCGTCGCGTGCGTGCGCTTCGTCGGTGACGAGCAGCGCGACGTCGCAGCGTTCGAGTTGCGCACGGGCACGACGGATACCTTCCCGTTCGACCACATCATCGGAATCGCGCAGTCCCGCCGTATCCGCGAGTTCGAGCGTCGCACCGTCGATCGTGACCGTTTCGCGCAGCACGTCGCGCGTGGTGCCCGCGATGTCGGTGACGATCGCGCGCTCCTGACCCGCGAGCGCGTTGAGCAGGCTCGATTTACCGGCGTTTGGGCGGCCGACGATGGCGACGGCGATGCCGTCGTTCAAGCGAACTCCGCGACGGGTTTCCACGAGCAAGGCGTCGAGGTTCGCGCATAGCGTGGCGAGGTTCGCACCGATGACGGGGTCGGCGAGGAAGTCGATTTCCTCCTCGGGAAAATCGATGGCGGCTTCGATATGCACGCGCAGGGCGATGAGCTCGGCGAGCAGCTCGTCCACGCGCGCGGAGAACACGCCTTCCATCGAACGCAACGCGGCGCGCGCGCCGGCCTCCGAGGTCGCCGCGACGACATCGGCCACGGCCTCGGCCTGGGCGAGATCGAGCTTGCCGTTGAGGAACGCCCGCTCGGTGAATTCGCCGGGACGCGCGAGGCGCGCGCCGAGGACGATCGCACGACGGAGCAGGGCGTCGAGCAGCACCGCGCTGCCGTGCCCCTGCAGTTCGAGCACGTGCTCGCCCGTGTACGAATGCGGACCGGGAAAGTAGAGGAGGATGCCGCGGTCGATCAGTTCGCCGTCGCCATCGCGGAACGCCGCGAAGTGCGCATGTCGCGGCGTCGGGTCGCGACCGAGGAACGCGCGCGCGATGTCGCCCGCTTTCGGGCCCGAGATGCGCACGGCCCCGACACCGGCCGCGCCGGCGCCGGTGGCGATGGCCGCGATGGTGTCGTCGTGTGTCATCGGCGAGGTTCCAAAGCGAAGCGGCGCGTCTTTCGACGCGCCGCCCGGTGTTTAAGCCGTCTTGGCCTTGATGTCGGCCCGATCGACGCTGCGGTTGATCCACCACTGCTGGAGCAGGCTGGTGGCACCGTTGACCGTCCAGTAGAGCACCAGGCCGGACGGGAAGAAGGCGAAGAAGACACCGAAGATCAGCGGCATCACCTTCATCATCTTGGCCTGGGTCGGATCCATGCCGGCGGTCG
This sequence comes from Luteibacter sp. UNC138MFCol5.1, assembly GCF_900110505.1. Classification (GTDB taxonomy): domain Bacteria; phylum Pseudomonadota; class Gammaproteobacteria; order Xanthomonadales; family Rhodanobacteraceae; genus Luteibacter. The sequence goes on along the minus strand of NZ_FODZ01000001.1, from coordinate 256,245 downwards.
GCATCATGCGCTGCGTGAGCAGCGTGACCAGGAAGTAGAGCACCGGCAGCACGTAGAACGGATCCGGTGCCGAGAGATCGTGGATCCAGCCGAAGAACGGCGCCTGGCGCAGTTCGATCGATTCCGACAGCACGCGGAGCAGTCCGATGAAGATCGGGAAGGTGATCAGGATGGGCAGGCAGCCCGCCATCGGATTCACCTTCTCCTTCTTGTAAAGCTCCATCATGGCCTGCTGCATCTTCATGCGATCGTCGCCATAGCGCTCCTTGAGCGCCTGGACGCGAGGCTGAAGCTTGCGCATGCGCGCGCCCGAACGGAACTGCGCGTCGGTGAGCTTGAACAGCGCGGCCTTGATCAGCAGCACGAGCAGGATGATCGCGACGCCCCAGTTGCCGCTGATCGCATGCAGCTGCGAGAGCAACCAGTGCAGCGGCTGCGCGATGATCGTGAGCCAGCCGTAGTTGGCCGTGAGCTCGAGGCCGGGCGCGATGACGTCGAGCGTGCCCTGGAGCTTCGGACCGACATAGAGGCGCGCGACGCTGTCGGCGGCCTGGCCGGGCGCGACCGAGATCGACGGACCGAACGCGCGCACGAGGTAGCGCGGCGTCGTGGAATTCGGATCGATGATCGTGCTGCTGTACGTGACGCTCTGGTCCGCCGGCGGAATCCACGCGACGAAGAAGTAATGCTGCTGCATGCTCACCCAGCCGCCGGTGATCTGGCGGTTGACCGGCTTCTTGGCGAAGTCCGTGAACGGGAGCGATTCGAACTTGTTCTCCGGGCTGTACCACGCGGCGCCGAAGAAGCTGTGCTGGGCCGGGTCGGTATAGGCCTTGAACCAGTTGACCTTCTCGGCCGGCACGCGCTGCAGCTGCTGGTAGGCGTTGCCCGTCCAGGCGACGCCCGAACCGTTCTCGACGCGCTGGTCGAGATCGACGACGTAGTCGGTGCGCTTGAGCGTGTAACGCTTCGTCACCTTCACGCCCGAGGGGTCGGTCCAGACCATGTCGAGGCTGACCGACTTCTCGCCATCGGCGAGCACGGCCTCGGTCTTCTCGGCGCGGAAGAGGGCGCGATGGTCGGGCGCGGCGCCCGTGTTGCTGACGAGGCCATCCTGCGCGGCGAAGTAGTGCTGCGCGCTGTCGTCGAGCAGCCGCGCCGGCGGCGGCGTCGGGTTTTTCTTGGTCGCCGGTTCGGCCGGGTAGGCGAGGAGCTCCGAGCGGACGATGCTGCCACCGCGCGTGTCGATCGTCAGGCGGAGGACGTCGTTCGACAGCGTGACCAGTTCGGCCTTGCCTTCGACCGGCGCCGTGCCTTCGTTCGGCACGCTCGCCGGAGCGGCGGCGCCTGGCACGCTGGTATCGGCGTTCGGCTTGGCGGCATCGGTCTGCGCGGCGGGCGTCGGGGCGGCCGGCTGGGGGCCGTAATCCTTCTCCCATTCGGTCCACAGCAGGTACGCCACGAACATGAGCGCGAAGAAGAGAAGCGTGCGCGTTTGATTCATTGCTTAGGCCAGATCCGAATGGCGCCCCGGCGCGGGACCGGGAAAGGCGGGAAGGTCGATGAGGTCAACGCGCGATTGTGCCGTCGGCACCGTCGCGCTTCAACGGCCGGATGCGGCGCAGAAGGGCGTCGAGCTCCGCCAGGAGCGTCGCGCCGGTCTCGTTCACCGCGCTGTCGCGGGCCATGACCAGGATGTCGACCGGCGGCAGGGCGGGGCGGGCACGACGAAATGCCTCACGCGCGAGTCGCTTGATCCGGTTCCGGTCGACGGCACGCTTGGAGCAACGCTTGGAGATCGCCAGGCCGAGCCGGGCGGTACCGCCGTCGTTGTTTCCGAAGCGCAAAAGAAAACAGCGGCCGCCGAGGCGACCGCTGACTGTTCGCAGGGCTGCGAAGTCGGCGGCGCGGCGTATCCGCGCATCGCGCGGCATGGCTGCGGCACGCACGACCGGCGAACCGCTTACGGGATCAGACGCTTGCGGCCCTTGGCGCGGCGGGCGTTGAGGATCTTGCGACCGTCGGCGGTGGCCATGCGGGCACGGAAGCCGTGCGTGCGGGCACGCTTGAGCTTGCTGGGCTGGTAAGTACGCTTCATGGCGCTTACATCCGGGTGAAGATGGAAAAAGGCCCAGAAGTATGCGTGACAATCCCGAGAACTGTCAACCGCTTGGCCAGAGAGGGAAGCGCCGCCCGCGGCGGCGGCGAATCGGAGGGCGGAAGACGGAACGCTGGTAGACTTCGTCGTCCACCCCGCGCGCACGCGCCCCTTCTGTGGCAAGAATACCCGATGAGTGATCTCTGGAGGCGCTGTCTCGAGCGTCTTGAAGGCGAACTGACGTCCGAAGACGTCCATACCTGGCTCATGCCGTTGCAGGCCAGGGAGGATGCGACCGGACTGTTCCTGTACGCGCCGAACCCCTATTCGCTGGACACCGTACGCGAGCAATACCTGGGCAAGATCCAGTCGATCGTCGAGCATCTGACGGGCCGCGCCCTGCCCGTCCGTCTCGAAGTCGGCTCGTCCGGACCGCGTCCGGCCCCCGCACGCCCGGCGTCGGCCACCGCGCCGAGCCCGGCGCAGGCCGCGCCGCGCGTGGTCGAAGCCGCGCCCGAACCGCCGCACGTGCACAACCTCGATCCGCACTACACGTTCGAGACCTTCGTGGAAGGCAAGTCGAACCAGCTCGGCAAGGCCGCGGCGATGCAGGTCGCGATGAACCCTGGCCGCGCCTACAACCCGCTGCTGCTCTACGGCGGCACGGGTCTCGGCAAGACCCATCTCATGCACGCCGCGGGCAACATGCTGATGCAGAACAATCCGGGCGCCAAGGTGCTGTACCTGCGCTCGGAGCAGTTCGTCAGCGGCATGGTGAAGGCGCTGCAGCAGAAGAACATGGACGACTTCAAGCGGCGCTTCCGTTCGGTCGACGCGCTGCTGATCGACGACATCCAGTTCTTCGCCGGCAAGGACACCACGCAGGAAGAGTTCTTCCACACGTTCAATGCGCTGTTCGAAGCGAAGCAGCAGATCATCCTGACCTGCGACCGTTACCCGAAGGAACTCGACAAGCTCGAGCCGCGACTGAAGTCGCGCCTTGGCTGGGGTCTTTCCGTGGCCATCGAGCCGCCGGATTTCGAGACACGCGCGGCGATCCTCCTGTCGAAGGCGGCGGAGAAGGACATGGAAGTGTCCGAGGACGTGGCGATGCTGCTGGCCAAGCGCATCCGTTCCAACGTGCGCGACCTCGAGGGCGCGCTCAACACGCTCGCGGCCCGTGCCAACTTCTACCGCAAGCCGATCACGACGGATTTCGCCGAAGAGACGCTGCGCGACCTGCTCAACACGCATGCGCAGGCCGTCACGGTGCCCAACATCCAGAAGACGGTGGCCGACTACTACCAGGTGCGCCTGTCCGACCTGCTCTCCAAGCGCCGTGTGCGCTCGCTGGCGCGTCCCCGTCAGGTGGCCATGGCCCTGTCCAAGGAACTCACCGAGCACAGCCTGCCGGAGATCGGAGAGGCCTTCGGGGGCAGGGACCACACGACCGTGCTTCACGCGTGCCGGACGATCCGCGGTTTCTGTGAGAAAGACGTGCGGATGCGCCAGGACTGGGAGCAGCTCATCCGCATATTGACGGGCTGAGAAGCTGTGGATAATAGGTGGATGACCGGAGGATGGTTTCGAGGTCGAAAGTTATCCACAAGGCACCCACACGAAACCGCCTGTTCAAGCCAGTAGATATAAATTCGTAAATCACTGAAATTCAAAGTGAAATACGAGTTTTCAAGATATCCACCGGCCTAACAACAACCACTAAATAAATCTTAAAAACATAAAAGCAGGAGTAGGGGACGCATGCAATTCAGCATCCAGAGGGAAGTACTGCTCAAACCTCTGCAGCAAGTGGTGGGCGTCGTCGAACGCCGCCAGACGCTGCCCGTGTTGGCCAACCTGCTGGTTCGCGCCTCCGGTAGCGAGGTCTCGTTCACCGGTACCGACCTCGAAGTCGAGATGATCGCCACCACCGGCGCCGACGGCGTGCAGGAAGGCGAGATCACGATTCCGGCGCGAAAGCTGTTCGACATCGTCCGCGCGCTGCCGGACGGCGCGAAGATCGACATCAAATTGAATGGCGAACGCATCGCCCTGAACGCCGGCCGCAGCCGTTTCACGCTGGCGACCCTGCCGTCGAGCGAATTCCCGACGATCGACGAGATCGAACTCGTGGAGCGCGTGACGCTGCCGGAAGAAGTCCTCCGCGACCTGATGGACCGCACGGCCTTCGCCATGGCCAATCAGGACGTCCGCTACTACCTCAACGGCATGCTCCTCGATCTCCAGGAGCACACGCTGCGCTGCGTCGCCACCGACGGTCATCGCCTGGCGCTGAAGGAAACCAAGCTCGAAAGCTCCGTTTCCGCACGCCGCCAGATCATCATTCCGCGTAAGGGCGTGAACGAGTTGATCGGCCTGTTCGAATCGGGCGAGGGCTCGGTGGAACTGGAGTTCGGCCGGAATCACCTGCGCGTTCGCCGAGGGGGCGTGGTGTTCACGTCCAAGCTGATCGACGGTCGCTTCCCGGACTACGAGGCGGTGATTCCGCTCGGCGCCGACAAGTCGGCCACGATCGAGCGCGACGTCCTGCGCAGCGCCCTGCAGCGCGCCGCGATTCTCTCGAACGAGAAGTACCGTGGCGTTAAGCTCGAACTGAGCCCGGGCCGCATCAAGATCGTCGCCCACAATCCGGAACAGGAAGAAGCCCAGGAAGAAGTCGAAGCCGAGACCGTTGTCGACGATCTCGCCGTCGGTTTCAACGTCGGCTACCTGCTGGACGCCCTCGGTGCGCTGCGCGGCGACAAGGTGCGTATCAACCTCCGCGACGCCCAGTCGAGCTGTCTCCTGCAGGAAGAGGGCAACGACGAGGCCCGCCACGTGGTGATGCCGCTTCGCCTCTGACGCATGGCACGTTAAAGTTCGGCCACGACGCCGGGGATGTCTTCGACACCCCGGCGTCTTTCGTTTGGGAACGGGAAAAACGGCGGGATGAAGTTCGAATCGTTGCGGATAAGCGGATTACGTTGCCTGGACGGCGTGTCGTTGACGCCGGCGCCGGGGATCAACGTGTTCGTCGGGCCCAACGGCGCCGGTAAGACCAGCGTGCTCGAGGCTGCCTACCTGCTTTCCCATGGCCGCTCGTTCCGCGCGGGATCACGGGACGTACTTCTGAAGCGGGGCGCTACGACGCTTTCCGTGTTCGCCGAAGTCCGTACCGCTGAGGAGCGAATTCGCCGGCTTGGCCTGGGGCGCGAGGGCGGGCGATGGCAGGCGCGTGTGGATGGCGATTCCGCGGCGTCGCTCGGTGCCTTGGTGCAGGAATGCGCGGTGGTCTGTTTCGAGCCGGGATCCCACGACCTTATCGCCGGCCCTTCGGACGAGCGCCGCCGGTACCTCGATTGGGGTTTGTTCCACGTGGAACATGCCTTCGTGAACCAATGGCGCCGGTATCAACGGGCGCTGAAACAGCGTAACGCCGCCCTACGGCAAGGTGGGAACGTCGACCCGGCGGTCCTGGCGCCCTGGGAAGCGGAACTGGCTCAGGCGGGCGAGGGGATCACCGCATTTCGTCGCGGGTACCTCGAGCGTCTCATGCCTCATGTCCAGGGCTTCATGCGGAACGTCCTGCCGGAGCTCGGCGAGTTTTCGATTCGCTACAAGGCCGGGTGGGACGAGGCCAACGATCTGGCCACCACGCTTGCCGACCGGCGGCTGCGCGATATTGGACGAGGGCACACCACGGTCGGCCCGCACCGGGCGGACTTCTCTGTGGCTTTCGAACAGGCGCCGCTGAGGGAGCACCTCTCCCGCGGACAGGAAAAGCTATGCGCGCTCGCCTGCCTGCTCGGGCAGGCGTCGCTGCATGCCGAAATCCGCGGGGAATGGCCCGTGGTCTGCCTGGACGACCTTGCATCCGAGCTCGATCGGACCCATCAAGAGTGGGTAGTCGCGCAACTTCTTGGCCGCGACGTCCAGGTCTTCGTGACGGGCACGGAGATCCCTTCCGCCCTTGTCGACCAGCCAGTGACTGTGTTCCACGTGGAACAAGGTCAGGTCAGGGGTTTGCTATAATCGACCGACTGTCCCGAAGCCATCCGCGCCGCATCGGGGCCGCATTCTGGCGCCATCACCAGGCATCGCATGAACGAACCTCTCGATCCGACCAACTCGAACGCCTACGACTCCGGCAGCATCAAGGTCCTCAAAGGCCTGGAAGCCGTTCGCAAGCGCCCCGGCATGTACATCGGCGACACCGACGACGGTACGGGCCTGCACCACATGGTGTTCGAGGTGGTCGATAACGCCATCGACGAAGCCCTCGCCGGTTATTGCGACTACGTCACCGTGACCATCCATCAGGACGGTTCGGCCAGCGTCGCCGACAACGGCCGCGGCATCCCCGTCGATACGCACCCGGAAGAGGGCAGGTCCACGGCGGAAGTCGTGATGACCGTGCTCCACGCGGGCGGCAAGTTCGATGCGAACTCCTACAAGGTCTCCGGCGGTCTGCACGGCGTCGGCGTGTCGGTGGTCAATGCCCTCAGCGAGAAGCTCTGGCTGACCATCTGGCGCGACGGCAAGGAATACCGTCAGGAATACGCCCATGGTGAGCCGGTGGCCCCGATCGCCGTCGCCGCCGACACGAACCGTCGCGGCACCATGGTGCGTTTCTCGCCCAGCCCGGCCACGTTCACCAACAACATCGAGTTCCACTACGACATCCTGGCGAAGCGCCTTCGCGAGCTGGCGTTCCTCAACTCCGGCGTCACCATCGAGCTGGTCGACGAGCGCAACGATCGCAAGGACATCTTCGCGTACGAAGGCGGCATCAAGTCGTTCGTGCAGCACCTTGCTCAGCTGAAGACCGCGCTGCACCCGACCGTCATCAGCTTCAGCTCGCAGACCGACGGCATCACCGTCGAGCTCGCGATGCAGTGGACGGACGCCTATCAGGAAACGATGTTCTGCTTCACGAACAACATTCCTCAGCGCGACGGCGGCACCCACCTCACGGGCTTCCGCGCCGCGCTGACGCGCACGCTGCAGAGCTATATCGAGAAGGAAGGACTGGCGAAGAACGCCAAGGTGGGCCTGTCCGGCGACGACATGCGCGAAGGCATGATCGCCGTGCTCTCGGTGAAGGTGCCCGACCCGAAGTTCTCGTCGCAGACCAAGGACAAGCTCGTTTCCAGCGAGGTGAAGACGGCTGTCGAGCAGGTCGTCAACGACCGGCTGGCCGACTTCCTCCTGGAGCATCCGGCCGAAGCCAAGGCCATCGCCTCGAAGGCGGTCGACGCCGCGCGCGCCCGCGAGGCCGCCCGCAAGGCCCGCGAGATGACCCGCCGCAAGGGCGCCCTGGATATCGCGGGCCTGCCCGGCAAGCTCGCCGACTGCCAGGAGAAGGATCCCGCGCTTTCCGAACTGTTCCTGGTCGAGGGTGATTCCGCAGGCGGCTCCGCGAAGCAGGGGCGCAACCGTCGCACGCAGGCCGTGCTCCCGTTGAAGGGCAAGATCCTCAACGTGGAAAAGGCCCGCTTCGACAAGATGATCTCTTCCGCCGAAGTCGGCACGCTGATCACCGCGCTCGGCACGGGCATCGGCAAGGAGGAGTACAACCCCGACAAGCTGCGCTACCACCGCATCATCATCATGACCGACGCGGACGTGGACGGCTCGCACATCCGCACGCTGCTGCTCACGTTCTTCTACCGCCAGATGCCGGAGCTGATCGAGCGCGGCCACGTCTACATCGGCCTGCCGCCGCTGTACAAGGTGAAGCAGGGCAAGCAGGAGATGTACATCAAGGACGACGCCGTCCTGAACGAGTACCTGATCTCCAGCGCGGTCGACAATGCGACCCTCGTGCCGGAGGAGGGTGCGCCTTCCATCGACGGCGTCGCGCTCGAGAAGCTGCTTCGCGACTACCAGGGTGCCCTGGACCAGATCGCACGTCTGAGCCATCGCTTCGACGTCGCGGCGCTCACGGCCATGATCGAGCACACGCCGATGGTGGAAGGCCTGTGGACCGACGCGACGGGCATGCAGGCCTGGCTTGATGGCCTTGCCACGCGCCTCAGTGCCAGCGGCCTCGGCAAGCCGACGTACGCGCTTCGCTTCCGCCCGGCCCAGAACGAGCAGGGCGCGGCGATCGAGGTCGAGCGTATGCAGCATGGCCTCAGCCACACGTGGATCATGCCGCAGGCGTTCTTCACCGGCCTGGAGTTCCGCGCCATCCTGTCGATCTCGCAGCAGCTCGCCGAACTCGGCCTGCAGCCGGGCGCCGTGGTTCGCCGCGGTAACGCCTCGCGCGGCGTGCTCAGCTTCGCCGACGTGCGCAACTGGCTGCTCGACGAAGCCAAGAAGGGCCGCACGATCCAGCGCTTCAAGGGCCTCGGCGAAATGAACCCGGAGCAGCTGTGGGAAACCACGGTCAATCCGGAGACGCGCCGCATGCTTCAGGTGGGCGTCGAAGACGCGGTCGCCGCGGACCAGATGTTCTCGATGTTGATGGGCGAGGCGGTCGAGCCTCGTCGCGATTTCATCGAGTCGAACGCCCTCAAGGTGGCGAATCTCGACATCTGATCGATACGCCTGCGTATGGTGGTTGCACACGATGCCCGGTCGGCGACGACCGGGCATTTTTTGTAGGGGATTACCCACACAGCGCACGTGGACGAAAACGGCGTTTTCAAGCCAACCTTCGGCCCATAAAACCGTCAGTGCCAACATTCTTCTAACAAGTCATTGTTTTGACGGTACTTTTTTCTTGCGCTGCGACTTGTTCTTAGGAATCGAATCGGGTTAACCTCTGTAGTCCCCCGGAGAGCCACTGTGTGTGCCGACTCCTACAACCGAGGTCTGTCAATGAAACAGCGTTCCTTCTCGAAGTTCGCGCTCGCTACCGCCATCGCGCTTTCCCTCGTCAGTGGCGTTGCGTCCGCACGCGATACGAAGTCCGCCGATAAGGACAAGAAGGAAGCGCTGTACCCGAACGCCACGCGTTCCGAGCCGAAGCTCGACCTCAAGAGCGAGAAGGACCAGAAGGCCATCCAGGAAGGTCTGGATGCCGCGAACAACGGTGAGAAGGACAAGGCCGTGCAGCTGCTCACGCCTCTCGCCGACGGCTCGGGCACCAGCAGCAAGTACGCTCAGGCCCTCGCGCTGCAGGGTCTCGCCAACCTCAAGTACAACGACGGCGACGTGAAGGGCGCCATCGTCGAACTGAAGAAGGCGCTCGACATCGGCGTGATGCCGAACGACACCTACTTCCAGCTGAAGTACATGTACACGCAGTTCCTCGTCGCCGACGAGCAGTACGCCGCCGCGCTGCAGTCGCTGCAGGAATGGCGCGCCGAAGGCAAGAAGGAAACGGCCGACTCGTACGGCCTCGAAGGCAACATCGATTACCGCCTCGAGAAGTACCCGGAAGCGATCGCTGCGATCGAGAAGGCGAAGTCGATGCCGGACGCGAAGCCGCAGGGTTCGTGGGACCAGATCCTCGCCGCCAGCTACTCGGAGACGGGCCAGGGCGACAAGGCCGCGGCGCTCGCGACCGAAGCGCTCGCCAAGAACCCGAACGACGCGACCACGCTGAACAACGCAGCCTCGTCGCTGATCCAGGCGCAGAAGTATCCGGAAGCGATCGCGCTGCTCGAGAAGGCGCGTAGCGCCGGCGCGTTCAAGGACGAGAAGCAGTACGTCAATCTCGCCAAGGTCTACCTGATCGACGGCCAGGAGCACACCGATCGCCAGGCCGCGAACGCGGGCAAGGCCGCCGCGGTGCTCAAGGAAGGCTTCGACAAGGGCGTCGTGCAGAAGTCGGCCGAGAACTACAACCTGCTGGGCGATTCGTACGTCACCGGCGACAACATGTCCAGCGCGCTCACCGCCTACCAGCAGGCCGCCGCGGTCGCCACGAACGGCGAGCCGGCGCTGAAGGTCGCGCGTGTGCAGCTACAGGAAAATCAGTACTCCGCGGCCAAGAAGTCCGCGACGGATGCCATCAGCAAGGGTGTGCAACATAAGGGTCAAGCCTACATGGTGCTCGCGGAAGCCGAGCGTGGTCTGAAGAACAAGCCGGGTGCCATCGACGCCATGAAGAAGGCGGCGCAGGATCCGGAAACGTCTGCCAAGGCCAACGCCTGGTTGAAAACCGCAGGTACCGGCAAGTAAGCGCTTGTAAAGCCCCGAAAGTAAGGTTTGTGCGACGCCATAAATCTTCCCTTCAGGTGCTATACAAACGCTATATGCTGGTGTAACTTGCTTATCTTTCCGCTTGCAGAAACCTGCGTTTTCGGCATTGTCAACCCGCCGAGCGCCGGAAGAGCAGTGCGGGCTCACTTCCGCTTGATTAGCTCTTGATAGTGACTGATGGCCTCAAGTAACGAATCAACCGGCCAAGCGCCGTTCAGTTGGGGGCGCACAAGTGCGTTGGCAGTAGCCATCGCGCTGCACTCGTTCGCCTTCCTGCTGCTGGTCGCGCCCATGGCGCCGCCCAAGACGCAGGAAAAGCAGAAAGAGAAGGTGGTGCAGGTCGACTTCATCGAACCGCCGCCGCCGCCCCCGCCTCCTCCGCCGCCGCCGCCGGAACCCCCCAAGCAGCCGCCGCCGAAAATCATTCAGCAGGTGAAGCCGCCGCCGACACCGCCGCCGCCGGCTCCGCCGCCGCCGGCTGTCGAAGAGGCGAGCACGAATGCCGTTCCGGCACCGCCGCCGGCGCCTCCCGCGCCGCCAGCACCGCCGGCCGACATCGCGCCCAGCGAGAATCTGTCGTACCGTCAGCGTAATCCGCCAAAGTATCCGCCGCAGGCGGTTCGCCAGCGGCATGAAGGTACGGTGGTACTTCTGGTCCTCGTGGGTGTCGACGGTTCGCCGAAGGACATCCAGGTCGACCAGTCGAGCGGTTTCCGCGAACTGGACAAGGCAGCGCAGGATGCGGCCAGGAACTGGCGATTCAACCCGGGCAAGCGAGGCGGTCAGGCCGTCGAAGGCTATGCACGTGTCCCCGTTACGTTCAACCTAAACCAGCTGTAAGTCCTCTCACTTACATCTCTGTTCACGCTTGACTTCCCAAGGGTAGCGTTATGTTGCAAGACACCTCCGCTCAGCCTGCTAATCCAGGTCAGAACTCGAATGCCGACGCCCTGAAGCAGATGGGCTTCGACCACCTCATCCACAACTTCGACTTCCTCGGTTGGATTGTGTTCGTGGTGCTGGTCGCGATGTCCGTGCTCTCGTGGTACTTCATCGTCGCCAACTTCATCCGTAACAGCCTCGTGCGTTCGCGCGCCGACAAGGTCATCCAGGGCTTCTGGAACACCTCGTCGACGCAGGAAGCCATTCGCATGCTCGAAGAGCAGCCGAAGGGCGAACCGTTCTCGAAGATCGCTCTCGATGCCGCTTCGGCCGTCGCTCACCACCAGCAGGCTGCTGGCGGTCGCCTCGCCGAGACGCTGTCGCGTTCGGAATTCATCGATCGCGCCCTGCGCCAGGCCGTCGCTCGCGAGAGCCTGCGTCTGGAAGGCGGCCTGACCCTGCTCGCCACGGTCGGTTCGTCGGCTCCGTTCATCGGTCTTCTCGGTACGGTGTGGGGTATCTACCACGCACTTATCGGTATCGCCGCCTCGGGTTCCGCGTCGATGGACAAGGTTGCCGGTCCCGTCGGTGAAGCTCTGATCATGACCGCGTTCGGTCTGTTCACCGCTATCCCGGCCGTGCTCGCGTACAACTTCTTCATGCGCTCGAACCGCCTGACCTACGCCCAGTTCGACGAATTCGCGCACGACCTGCACGACTTCTTCGCCACCGGCGCCCGCGTCGAAGGCACCGCTCCGGTCGCCGTCGTCAAGAAGTAAGAGGAACTGACCCATGGCTATGAGCAGCGGGGGCAACTCCGGTGGTCCGATGTCGGAAATCAACGTCACGCCGCTCGTCGACGTGATGCTGGTTCTGCTGATCATCTTCATGATCACGGCGCCGCTGATGTCCCACAAGGTCCAGATCGATCTGCCGAAGGCTAATCCGAACGTTAAGGATGACACCCCGGTCGAACCGATGGATCTCGCGGTCAAGCCGGACGGTACGTACTTCCTCAATGACGGTGAAGTCAGCGAGGCTGAACTGAAGGCTCAGTTCGCGGTTGCGGCGGCGAAGTCGCCGCAGCCGGAACTCCAGATCCGTGCCGATCGCACCACCGAATATCGCGTGGTGAAGAAGATCCTTGGCGATGCCAAGGACGCCGGTATGGTCCACGTCGGCTTCATGTCGACCGGCAAGGAGTAAAGAACCATGGCATTCAGCTCAGGCAATTCCGGTGGCCCGATGTCGGACATCAACGTCACGCCGCTCGTCGACGTGATGCTGGTGCTCCTGATCATCTTCATGATCACGGCTCCGATGCTGTCGCATAAGATCAAGATCGATCTGCCGCAGCCGAACCCGAACATCGTCAACCCGGAAAATCCGCCGGATCCCGTCCGCCTGCAGATTCGCCAGGATGGCTCGCTGTACTGGAACGACACACCGGTCGACGAACTGGGCCTCAAGGCTCAGATCGCGGTGATCGCCCAGCAGTCGAACCAGCCGGAACTGCAGATCGACGCGGATGACGCGGTTCAGTACGAGGCAGTGGCTCGCGTGCTTTCCGACGCGAAGGGCCAGGGCCTGACCAAGATCGGTTTCGTCAACAACTGATCGCCCGGTCGTCCGGTAAAACCAAAAGCCCCGCCTCACGGCGGGGTTTTTTTTGGCGATACGTCGTCGCCAACCGTAGGAGCGCGCCCTGCGCGCGACAGCTTTTCGCGAAGAGGCGAACGGGCCCTGTCACGCTCTCGCCAGGAGCTGTCGCGCGCAGGGCGCGCTCCTACTTCAGGATGTCGAGGTAGGCGCGTACCGTGTTTGCGAGGCCCTGATAGAGCGCCTCACCGATCAACGCGTGCCCGATCGACACTTCCGCAAGGCCTGGGATCGCCGCCTTGAACGTTCCGAGGTTCGCCTGGCTCAGGTCGTGCCCCGCGTTCACGGCGAGCCCCGCCTGCTGCGCACGCTGCGCGGTTTCCGCGAACGACGCCAGTTCCTTGCGCGCATCCCCGCGGTGGAACGCTTCGGCATACGGCCCCGTGTAGAGCTCGATGCGCTGCACGCCGATGGCCTTCGCTTGTTCGAAGCCTTCGCCGCCGGCATCGACGAACACGCTGACGCGGCAACCGATCTCGCGGAACGCTTCGACGACGGGCTTCAGCGTCTCGATATCCTTCGTGAGGTCGAAGCCGTGATCGGAGGTGATCTGTCCGTCGCCGTCGGGAACCAGCGTGACCTGCGTCGGACGTACTTCGCGGCAGAGCTCGAGCAGGCCGGGATACGCGCCGCGCGCGGGTGCGAACGGATTGCCTTCGATGTTGTATTCGACGCGCCCGCGCAGCAGGCCGGCGAGCGTCCGGACGTCCGTCGGCGTGACGTGCCGCATGTCGGGTCGCGGGTGCACGGTGAGGCCGCCGCAACCGGCGTCGATGCAGGTATTCGCCGCTGTCGCGATATCCGGTTCGTTACCGCCGCGCGAGTTGCGCAGCACCGCGATCTTGTTGAGGTTGACGCTGAGTAGGGTCATCGACTGTCCATAAAAAAACGCACGCCACCATCGCGACGTGCGTAATGACTGTCGTCCCAGCATAACGCGCCACGTCCCTGTGGCGCAGCACTCCACGGCTCACTCCACACACGCCAACTTCGACCCGTCGCGCGGCGAAAAGGTTCAAACCGGAAATGTGAAGACGCGGACGCGACGCGGCTCACCACGCCATGCGACGGCGGACACCAGGTCGTCACCGAGGTGGAGTGGCTGGACCTGCCACGCGGATGCCGGCGCGACGTCGCCGTCGAACGCGGCCGGTGCGACCTCCGACCCCTCCACGCTGAACGAAACGCGATGCAGACCGTAGGAAAGCCCGCCGCCGTGCGCCTTCAACACAGCCTCCTTGGCCGTCCACAAGGTGAGGAACCTCGCGAGGCGGGCGGAATCCGGCAACGCCTCGAGCTCGGCCGCCTCAGTGCCGGCGAAGAATCGCCGTGCGAGTTCCACGGCGCGGGGTCGCGGCCGGACCGTCTCGACGTCGACGCCCACCTCGCAACCGGCGGGCCCTCGCCCGACGGCCAGCAGCGCGACGTCGCCGCTGTGGGACCAGTTGAAACCGAGCGTGTCGAACGGAGCCGGAAAACGCGGCTTGCCGTGCTCCCCGCGCTCGATGGCAGGCGCGCCGTCACCGGCGTACACGGCCAGAAGCCGTGCGAACGCCGCCTCGCCCGCGCCGCCGGACCAGGTGGTGCGCCAGACGTGGATGTCGTTCTCGGTGAGGGGCGGAATCGTCGGGAGCGGATGTGCCATCCGCTCGATGCTGAGGCCAAACCGGGGGCCGCGCAATCGTCTTCTCCGTGGAAAACCGGGCTCACCATCGCCGATGCGATCGGCTCCCACCCTTCGGTAGGCCGGGTGTCCGTAGGTCAGTAGAATGGACGCGAGGCCGAGGGGGGAACCGATTCGTGATCGCAGGCTGGCTCTTGCTGCTGGTGTCGCTGCTCTACGTGGGCATGCTGTTCGCGATCGCGTACTTCGGCGACCGCCGCCCGCTCTACCCTCGCCAGCCCAGGCTCCGGCCCGTGGTCTACAGCCTCGCGCTCGCCGTCTACTGTTCCTCGTGGACCTTCTACGGCGCCGTCGGCACCGCGGCGGTGTCCGGCCTGTCGTACCTGCCGATCTACCTCGGCCCACTGCTGCTTTTCGTGCTCGGCTTCGGCCTCATCGAGCGACTGGTACTCGTCGCGCGCGAACGCAACATCACGTCGATCGCCGACTTCATCGCCGCGCGTTTCGGCAAGTCGCACGGACTCGCCGCGCTCGTCGCGCTGATCGCCGTGATCGCGATCATTCCGTACATCGCGTTGCAGTTCAAAGCCGTCGCGATGTCGTTCAACGTGCTGGGCGCGGGCAACACGGCCTGGTGGTTCGGCGATACCGCGCTGTGGTGCGCCGGCCTGCTCGCCGTCTTCGCCATCCTCTTCGGCACGCGCACGATCGATGCCACCGAACACCACCACGGCATGATGCTCGCCGTCGCCGTCGAATCGCTGGTGAAGCTGCTCGCCTTCGTCGCCATTGGCGTGTACGCCTACCTGCACGGTCCGGGCATCGCGGAGACGATCCGCGCGCCGATGCTGCAGGTGGAGAAAGGCAGCATGCCGCCCGGCTTCGTCGCGCAGACGTTGCTGGCGTTCTGCGCGATGTTCTGCCTGCCGCGTCAGTTCCAGATCGGCGTCGTCGAATGCGAGGATCCGCGCGATCTTCGTCGCGCGCGCTGGTTCTTCCCCGTCTACATGGTGCTGATCTCGCTCGCGGTCCTGCCCATCGTGAGCGCGGGGATGGGCATTCCCGCCGTCGCGCGCGGGCACGTCGACGCGTGGGTGCTCAATCTTCCTGTCGCGCTCGGCGACAACGGCATCGCCCTGCTCGCCTTCGTCGGGGGCTTCTCGGCGGCCACCGGCATGGTGATCGTGGCGGCCGTGGCGCTGGCGACGATGATCAGCAACGACCTCGTGATGCCGATGTTGCTTCGCCTGAAAGGTCTCGACCTGGAGCGTCGCGGCGACCTGTCGAACATCGTGCTGCTCGTGCGTCGCATCGCCATCGTCGTGCTCGCCGGCCTCGCGTACATCTACTACCGGATCATCGCCGACGCCGAGAACCTCGCCGCCACCGGCCTGCTCTCCTTCGCGGCCGTCGCGCAGTTCGCGCCCGCCATCGTGTCCGCGCTCTACTGGCGAGGCGCGAGTCGCGTCGGCGTGTACGTGGGCCTGCTCGCCGGCTTCCTCGTCTGGGGCTACACGCTCCTGCTTCCCGCGATGACGCGCGCCGGATGGCTGCATACGCGGTGGATCGACGAAGGCCCGTTCGGGCTGGGTTGGCTGAAACCCACGGAGTTGTTCCACCTCACCGGCTGGGAGCCCGTGACGCACGGCACCTTCTGGTCGCTGCTGGCCAACGTCGGTTGCCTCGTGTTCCTCTCCCTGCGTTTCCGCCCGAGCGTCGCGGAGCGCCTGCATGCCGCGCTGTTCGTCGACCCGTTCATGCGCAGCGCCACCGGCGCCGGCGACTGGCGCGGGCGCGTCACGGTCCGTGATCTGGGCACGATCGCAGGTCGCATCGTCGGCGATCGCGTGACGATGCGCGCGTTCAACGAATACGGACAGCGCCACGGCGTGACGCTCTCCCCCACGGACGCCGCGGACCGCCCGCTGATCCAGTTCACCGAACGCCTGCTCGCCAGTGCCGTGGGCGCGGCGAGCGCGCGACGCATCCTCATGGGCGCGCTATCGGGCACGGGGCTCGACATCGCCGAGGCGATGGCGCTGATGGACGAAGCCTCGCAGGAGCTTCGCTTCAACCGCGAGCTGCTGTCGACGACGCTCGAAAACGTCTCGCAGGGCATCAGCGTCGTGGACGGCGACATGCGCCTCGTCGCGTGGAACCGGCGTTACCTCGAACTCTTCGATTACCCCGAAGGCATGGTGTACGTCGGGCTGCCGGTGGCCGATCTCATCCGCTGGAACGCCGAGCATGGCGAATGCGGTCCGGGCGAAGTCGACGACCATGTCGCCAAGCGTATCCGCTACATGCGCGCCGGCTCCCCGCACGTGTTCCAGCGCGTGCGTCCCGACGGCACCGTGATCGAGATGCGCGGCCGCGCGCTTCCGGGTGGCGGCTTCGTCACCACGTTCACCGACGTCACCGCGTACAAGTCGGTCGAGCAAGCGCTGATCGACGCGAACGAAACGCTCGAACAGCGCGTCGAGGACCGCACCGCCGAACTGTCGGAAGCGCTCGACGCCACCGCGACGGCGCGTCGTGAAGCCGAGGCGGCGAACGCCTCGAAGACGCGTTTCCTCGCGGCCGCGAGCCACGATCTCCTGCAACCACTCAACGCGGCACGCCTGTTCACGTCGGCGCTACGACAGCATCCCGGACTGGACAGCGAAGCGGCGCAGCTTGCCGAGCGCATCGACGCCTCGTTCCGCGCGGCGGAAGACCTGCTCGACGCCCTGCTCGACGTTTCCCGCCTCGATGCCGGCAGCTACCGTCCGGAAATCGCACCGTTCGCGCTCGCCGATCTGTTCGATTCGCTGCGTCAGCAGTTCGCCGTCGTCGCCGAGCAACGCGGTCTTACGCTGCACGTCGTGCCGTCGTCGCTGTCCGTGCGATCGGATGCGCAGCTGCTCCGGCGCATCGTCGCGAACTTCCTCTCCAACGCATTGCGCTATACGCGTTCCGGTGGCGTGGTGCTCGGCGTGCGTCGTCACGGCGCGCAGGTGCGTATCGAAGTGTGGGACAGCGGCCCCGGCATCGCAGACGAGCAGCAGGCTCGCATCTTCGGCGAGTTCCAGCGGCTGGAGCGTCCGTCGCCGTGGGGTGAGAAGGGTCTCGGCCTGGGGCTGTCGATCTGCGACCGCCTCGCCGGCATCCTCGGCCATCCGCTCGCGCTGCGTTCGCGGGTCGGCCGTGGAAGCGGTTTCAGCATCACGGTGCCACGTGCCGAGGCCGTGTCGCGCAAGCGTGCACCCGCGGTCGTCCGCCCGGGCGGCGAGCAGCTGCCGCTGACCGTGCTCTGCCTCGACAACGACGAGACGATCCTCGAGGGCATGCGCGCGCTGCTCGGACGCTGGGGCGTCGACTGCCGCGTGGCGATCGACGTCGAGGCGGCACTGGTGATCCTCTCTTCGACGCACGTGGACATGATCTTGGCCGACTATCACCTGGGCGACAGCATCGACGGTCTCGAGGCACTGCAGTACCTGGCGGACAAGGTTCCCGCGATGCCGCCAGCGGCGATGGTCACGGCCGACGGCAGCACGGAGCTGAAGCAGCGCGCGCGCGCGTTGGGTTATCCGCTGCTGCACAAACCCGTGCGTCCCGCGGCCCTGCGCGCGCTATTGGTGGCGCTCGCCAAGCGCAGCGGCACGCATGCCGCCTGAGCGGCACCCACCCTCAACCTTCCTGCGACACCCCGGGAAACGTCTCCTTCTCCACATCGAGATGGCTCGCCGCAAGCGCCACCTGCGTGCGATTCGACACGCCCAGCTTGCGCATGATGGCGGTCATGTGCGCTTTCACCGTGGCCTCGGACACGCCGAGGTCGTAGGCGATCTGCTTGTTGAGCAGGCCTTCGGCGATCATGTTCAGCACGCGGAACTGTTGCGGCGTGAGCGACGCGACGCGCGCCGCGACCTGCGCCTCGTCCTCTTTCAGCTCCACGCTTCCGCCGACCAGCTGGTGCGGCAGCCACACGTCGCCATCGAGCACCGTGCGCACGGCCTCGACGATCTGCTCCACCGCGGCGGACTTCGGGATGTACGCCGATGCGCCGTGCGCGAGGGCACGCCGCGCGACGTGCCCTTCCTCGTGACCCGAGACGACAATGGTCGGCAACCCGGGATACTGGCCGCGAATGTGCGCGAGCGCCGAGTAGCCCCGCGCGCCCGGCATATGCAGGTCCATGAGCAGCAGATCGGCGTCGGGCAGCGATTCGATCAGGGCGAACAGCGCGGGCACGCTGTCCGCCGTATGCACGGTGGCACCCGGCACCGCCGCGAGCACCGCGCGCTGGAGCGCGTCGCGGAACAGCGGATGGTCATCGGCGATCAGGACGTCGGACATGGCTTATTTGATCAACCGCTCTTCCACGAGGTTCTTCACCACACCCGGATCCGCCAGCGTCGACACGTCGCCGAGCTGGTCCGGCTGGTTCTCCGCGATCTTGCGCAGGATGCGGCGCATGATCTTTCCCGAACGCGTCTTCGGCAGGCCCGGCGCCCATTGCAGGTGATCCGGCGCCGCGATCGGGCCGATCTCCTTGCGCACGCCGGCGACGAGTTCCTTGCGCAGCTCGTCGCTGCCGGTCTCCCCCGCGTTCAGCGTCACGAACGCGTAGATACCCTGGCCCTTGATGTCGTGCGCGCAGCCGACCACCGCCGCCTCGGCGACCTTCGGATGCGCGACCAGCGCGCTCTCCACCTCGGCCGTGCCGATGCGGTGGCCCGACACGTTGATGACGTCGTCGACGCGGCCGGTGATCCAGTAGTAGCCATCCTCGTCGCGGCGCGCGCCGTCACCCGTGAAGTAATTGCCCGGGTAGGTCTTGAAGTACGTGTCGATGAAACGCTGGTGATCGCCGTAGACCGTGCGCATCTGGCCCGGCCACGAATCGGTGATGACGAGGTTGCCGCTCGCCGCGCCTTCCTGCGCCTTGCCGTTGGCGTCCACGATCGCGGGCACGATGCCGAAGAACGGCAGCGTCGCGGAACCGGGCTTGAGGTCCGTGGCGCCGGGCAACGGCGTGATGAGGAAGCCGCCGGTTTCCGTCTGCCACCACGTGTCGACGATCGGGCAGCGCTCCTCGCCCACGACCCGGTAGTACCAGTTCCAGGCCTCCGGATTGATGGGCTCGCCGACCGTGCCCAGCACACGGAGGGACTGGCGCGAGGTCTTCTTCACCGGCGCGTCGCCCTCGCGCATCAGCGCGCGGATGGCCGTGGGCGCCGTGTAGAACAGCGTGACCTTGTGCTTGTCGACCACCTGCCAGAAGCGGCTGAAATCCGGATAGTTCGGCACGCCGTCGAACATGACGACCGTCGCGCCGTTCGCCAGCGGGCCGTACACGACGTAGCTGTGGCCGGTGATCCAGCCCACATCGGCCGTGCACCAGTAGATGTCGTCCTCGCGCAGGTCGAAGGTCAGTTCGTGCGTCAGGCCTGTATAGACGAGGTAACCGCCGCTGGTATGCAGCACGCCCTTCGGCTGGCCGGTGGAGCCCGAGGTGTAGAGCGTGAACAGCGGATCCTCCGCGTTCATCGGCTCGGCGGCGCACACCTCCGACTGCCCCTCCATCAGCGTGTGGTACCAGCGGTCGCGCGGCGACTGGAAGTGGATGGCGCCGCCGGTGCGGCGCACGACGATCACCGTCTCCACGCTGTTCGTGCCGGGGCGCGAGAGCGACTCGTCGACATTGGCCTTGAGCGGGATCTTCTTGCCGCCACGGCAGCCCTCGTCGGCGGTGACGATGAGCTTGGCTTTCGAGTCGCCGATGCGGCTCGCGAGCGAATCCGGCGAGAACCCGCCGAACACGACGGAATGGATGGCGCCGATGCGCGCGCAGGCGAGCATCGCGACGGCGGCCTCGGGGATCATGGGCAGGTAGATCACCACGCGGTCGCCCTTCGTCACGCCGAGGTTCTTCAGCGTGTTGGCGAACTTGCAGACCTCGGTGTGCAGCTGGCGGTAGGTCAGCGTGCGCGATTCGCCCGGATCGTCGCCCTCGAAGATGATCGCGGTCTTGTCGCCCCGCTTCTCCAGGTGACGGTCGAGGCAGTTGGCGGCCACGTTGAGCTTGCCGTCCTCGTACCAGCGGATGTGCAGGTTTTCCGGGTCGAACGAGACGTCCTTGATGCGCGTCGGCGGCTCGATCCAGTCCACCCGTTCGCTCATCTCCTTCCAGAACCCCTCCGGGTCCTTGATCGAGCGGGCGTACATCTTCTGGTAGTCGTCCTTGCCAATGCGCGCCCTGGCGGCGAAGGCGGGATCGACCGGGTGTAGATCGGACATGCTGGCTCCTGCGGTGCGTGTGTTTCGGCGTGGCCGAAAGAATGCGTCTGGCTACGGCTGGAGTTTAGCGTCGCGACGCAACATAAGGCTGTGCCGGTGGTACGACTTTGGTCGAGGTTAGACCTTTGGCGAATGGCAGCCCCAACGCCCCTGTCACATGCTCGGCTTGCCAATGGTTGGGGAGACCATGATGAAGACGATCCGTTCCGGTGGCCGCAAGGCCATCGCCCTGAGTGTCGCCTGTGCCCTGATGCTGCCGATGGCGGCGTTGCCGGACCTTGCCCACGCGCAATCGAAGTCGAAGAAATCCTCGAGCCGCGAGGCCGAGCTCGAATCCCGGGTCAACCAGCTCGAGCAGCAGCTCGCCGAGCTGAAGGCGATGATCCAGGAGCAGAAGGCCGCCACCACGCAGGCCACCGAGACCGCGCAGGCCGCGCAGACGCAGGTGCAGCAGACCGACGAGAAGGTCGCCCGGGTCGAGAAGACCGTGGCCGCCGTGCCGGCGAAGCCGACCTTCACCTCGGCGCCGGGCGTGTCCGTCGCGCTGCACGGTTTCATCAACGCGAACGCCTTCACCCAGAGCAAGGGTTACACGTACGGCAACGGCGCCAATGCGGAATACCCGATTCCCGGCCAGGGCGGACGCGTCAACGATTCGCTCAGCGGCGTCGACGTGCGCAACACGCGCTTCTGGCTCGACTTCACCGGCGCGAAGTTCACCGAGGCCTGGGCCGGAAGCGGCCGCATCGAGATGGACTTCTTCGGCGGCTTCAACGGCACGGGGCCGTACAGCCAGCAGCAGCCCACGCCCCGCCTCCGCCAGGCGTACATGGACCTGACCAACGCCGCGACCGGCACGACGTTCCGCGTCGGCCAGATGTGGGACCTCATCTTCCCGCTCGAATACCTGCCGCAATCGCTCTCGCACATCGCGTTTCCGCTCGGCTACGGCACCGGCGTCATCGGCTGGCGCTATCCCGGCGTGATCTGGATGCAGGATCTCAACCACGGTTCCGACGGCCCCGTGAAGTGGCGCTTCGACCTCGGCGCGTTCGAGGGCAGCTGGAACGGGCCGGGCCTGACGACCAACTACCTCACGGCCGGCAACGCCGGATTCAAGCCACAGGTGGAAGCGCGCCTCACGGCCAAGGGCAAGACCTGGCAGGCGTTCGCCGTCGCGCACTACAGCAAGGTGGACCTGCACGGTGTGGACGGCGCGACCATCACGCCGATCAAGAGCAACATCAAGAGCACGGCGTACGAAGTCGGCGGCATGTGGATGCCGGGCAACTTCATCTTCAAGAGCGCGGTCTACACGGGCAACGCCATCGGCCAGCTGTTCGGCGACCTCTCGCAGTTCGGCGACATCAAGGACAAGGGTGGCTACCTGCAGGTGGGCTACAAGTTCACGCCGAACTGGAGCGCCTACGGCACCTTCGCCGCGAGCAATCCCGACGATCGCGACGTCCTTCGCTGGCGTGCGCCGAACACGGCGGGCCTGCTGAAGAACCGTCAGCAGGCGCTGAGCCTGCAGTACACCGCCGGTGCCTACGACTTCAGCGTGGAATGGATCCACTCGAACCTCAACTCCTCCACGACCAACGGTCTGGGCAGGGAGAAGACGTCTGCCAACGAGTTCACGCTCAACGGCAACTATCGTTTCTGATCGGAGAGCTTTCATGGCAACGACCGTAGACGGCCTCCGCGCCGACGGTAATATCGGCACCAGCCACAAGCGCGTGATCTTCGCGTCCAGCCTGGGCACGGTGTTCGAGTGGTACGACTTCTATCTGTACGGCTCGCTCGCCGCGATCATCGGCAAGCAGTTCTTCACCGGCCTCAACGAGACCAGCCAGTTCATCTTCGCGCTCCTCGCGTTCGCCGCCGGCTTCGCCGTGCGACCGTTCGGCGCGATCGTGTTCGGGCGCGTCGGCGATCTGATCGGCCGCAAGTACACGTTCCTCGTCACCATCGTGATCATGGGTACCTCGACGTTCCTCGTCGGCGTGCTACCCGGTTATTCGACGATGGGCGTGGCGGCGCCAGTACTGTTGATCCTGTTGCGACTGTTGCAGGGTCTGGCGCTGGGCGGTGAATACGGTGGCGCCGCGACCTACGTCGCGGAGCATGCGCCGCAGGGCAAGCGCGGTCTCTACACCAGCTTCATCCAGATCACCGCCACCTTCGGCCTGTTCCTGTCGTTGCTCGTCATCCTCGGCACGCGCCTGGGCCTCGGCACCGAGAGCTTCGAAGCGTGGGGCTGGCGCATTCCGTTCCTCATCTCCGCCGTGCTCGTCGGCGTGTCGGTCTACATCCGCATGCAGCTGCAGGAGTCGCCGGTCTTCAAGCAGATGAAGGCCGAAGGCAAGCAGTCGAAGGCGCCGCTGACCGAGGCGTTCGGCCAGTGGAAGAACCTCAAGCTCGTGATCCTGGCGCTGCTGGGCGCCACCGCGGGTCAGGCGGTCGTCTGGTACACGGGTCAGTTCTACTCGCTGTACTTCCTGACGCAGAGCCTGAAGATCGACGGCACTACCGCCAACCTGCTGATCGCCGCCGCGCTGCTCATCGGTACGCCGTTCTTCGTGTTCTTCGGCTGGCTGTCCGACCGCATCGGCCGCAAGACGGTGGTGCTCTCGGGCTGCCTGATCGCCGCGCTGACGATGTTCCCGATCTTCAAGGGCCTCACCCACTTCGGCAATCCGGCGGTCGAAGCCGCCGCGGCGTCAGCACCGGTCGTCGTCACGGCCGATCCGGATGCGTGTTCCTTCCAGTTCGATCCGGTCGGCAAGAAGACCTTCACCAGCTCGTGCGACGTCGCCAAGAGCGTGCTGGCGAAGAAGGGCATCCCGTACACCAACGCCGCGGCTCCCGCCGGCGCGCTGGCGACGGTGAAGGTGGGCGACGAGGTGATCGAGTCGTTCGAAGGCGGCAAGCTGGACAAGGCGGCATTCACCGCGGCGAACAAGGACTTCACGGCGAAGGTCGCTGCGCAGGTGAAGGCGGCGGGCTATCCCGAGAAAGCCGATCCGGCGCAGTCCAACTACCCGATGCTCGTCGTGCTGCTCGCGATCCTCGTGCTCTACGTGACGATGGTCTACGGCCCGATCGCCGCCTGGCTCGTGGAGATGTTCCCGACGCGCATTCGCTACACGTCGATGAGCCTCCCTTACCACATCGGCAACGGCTGGTTCGGCGGCTTCGTCCCGACGATCGGCTTCATGCTCGTGGCATGGAAGGGCGACATCTACTACGGCCTCTGGTACCCGGTCATCGTCGCGCTGATGACCTTCATCGTCGGCCTGTTCTTCGTTCGCGAAACCAAGGACATTCCGATCCAGGACTGATCGTACGTCACCGTCACCCCGGCGAACGCCGGGGTGACGGCCCCGGTCGTCGAAGCCCTCGGGGCTTCGGCGACCAAGTGCGGAATTACTTCGCCGCGTCTTCGATGATCTTCGCGACCTTGTCCGGATGCGAGATCATCACGACGTGCGAGGCGCCCTCGACCACCACGGTCTCCTTCGACTTCGCACGCTCGGCCATGAACTTCATCGACGCCGGCGGAATGTTCTTGTCCTTCGAACCGTAGATGTGCCACGACGGAATGTGCTTCCACGCCGCCGCCGTCTCGGCTTCGTTCAATGCTTCCTCGGTGATCGGACGCTGTTCCGCGGCCATGATCGTCGCCTGCTTCTTCGGCACGTCGGCAGCGAACTGCTCCGGGAACTTGTCCTGGATCACGTAGAGATCCTTGCCACCACCCGTCAGCGGCACCGGCGTCAGCACCGAACCCAGCGTGCTGCCCGGGAACTTGCCGGAGAGTCCGGCGGCCGACTCGCCGACATCGGGCGAGAACGCGGCGACATAGACCAGCGACTTCACGTTGGACTGGCCTTCGGCCGCCTCGGTGATGACCGAGCCGCCGTACGAATGACCGACGAGCACGACCGGACCCTTGACGCTCTTGACCACGTCGGCGATCGACGCGGCGTCGGTCTTCACGCTACGCAGCGGGTTCGCCGCGGCGATCACGGTGTAGCCGTCCTTGTGCAGCTGTTCGATCACGCCGCTCCAGCTCGAGGCATCCGCGAGCGCGCCGTGCACGAGCACGACGGTCGGCTTATCGGCGGCGAAGGCGGCCGGGCTGACGGCAAGGGCGGCCACCATGGCGGCACGCAGCAGGGAACGGGTCATCGTCTGTCTCCTTGTGGGTGGGGGTAGCGGATTGGACCATCCGGTCCATATCCCTGCCTTGTCCGTTTTGGCGGTCGGCTTGCGGAATCCACCGCGGCCGTGACGGATATCGCGCAATCTGAGACGGCGGTAACGTACATTTGTACGATGTCCCAGCCGATTCCTATGACCCGCCTGCACAAGGGCCGAGGCGCCGCCTCCAACCCGGAGGGCCGCTTCGAATCCACGCGCCATCAGGCCGAGGACGACGGCTGGCACCGCGAAGAAGATGATCGCCGACCTGCCACCGAGGTGCGCGAGGAACTGGCCCGGAGCGTCATCACCCGGAACGATTCGCCCGACGTCGGCTTCGACCACGCGACGAACCCATACCGCGGCTGCGAGCACGGCTGCATCTACTGCTACGCCCGCCCGTCGCACGCGTACCTCAACCTCTCGCCCGGCCTCGACTTCGAAACGAAGCTGTTCGCCAAGACGAACCTCGAGTCGATCCTTCGCGACGAGCTCTCGAAGCGCAGCTACGTCTGCAAGCCGATCAACATCGGCAGCAACACCGACCCGTACCAGCCGATCGAAAAGACCTGGCGGCTCACGCGCGCCGCGCTGGCGCTGCTCAACGAGTGCAACCATCCGTGCACCATCGTCACCAAGAACGCGCTGGTCGAACGCGACCTCGACATCCTGGTGCCGATGGCCCAGCGCAACCTCGTGCAGGTGTTCATCTCGATCAACTCGCTGGACAACCGGCTCGCCGCGAAACTCGAACCGCGCGCGAGCGCGCCCCACCGTCGCATGAAAGCGGTCGAGACGCTCGCTCAAGCCGGCGTGCCCGTCGGTGTGCTCGTCGCACCCATCATCCCGGCACTGAACGAGAAGGACCTCGAAGCGATCATCGAGCAAGCCGGAGCCAACGGCGCCAGATCGATCGGCTACACCTGCATCCGCCTGCCACACGAACTCAAGCAGCTGTTCCGCGAATGGCTCGAGCTCCACTACCCCGACCGCGCCACGCACATCATGAGCCTCATCCAGCAGATGAACGGCGGCAAGGACTACGACAGCAACTTCGCCACGCGCATGCGCGGCCAGGGCGTCTTCGCGGACATCATCCGCAAGCGCGTGCAGGTCGCAGCGCGCAAGGCCGGGCTGCATCGGGCGTGGGATACCGTGCTGGATACGTCGAGGTTCGTGGCGCCGCGGGTGTTTTCGCCGCAGGGGGAGTTGTTCTGAACGTCGGGAGAGCGCCAATCACTCTTCCTGTCACGACATGAGGCTTTCCGCAGCCATCATGACGCCTGCTAGAAAAGCGCTGCTCTCAAGATGGTCCGCGTATTACGTCAGGCCTAGTTCCGGGGAGCCCGGGAGCGGCGGCGCGACGGCGCCGACTATTGAACCTCTTAAGCTAGATTGGCCGGCTTGAGCAGATCGGGAAAACCAACCCGGTGCAGCATCTCTGCACGCAGCCGATCGATCACCGGAAAGCTGATGCTCGCGCCATCTTCGGTGGGATCGTAATGGACGCGGAATGGCCGGCTGCCGAAGGGTAGGTCGACGACCCGCACCATCTCGGCTGCAACACCGGAGGGGTCGGCGTCTTCGGGGACGATCTCCGAGAACGCCTTCATCACCTGTTCGCCGAAAGCCTTGTACGGGCCGGCTTCGTATTCGGCAAGACGCGCCTTGTCTCCCGGCCGGCCGGAATGTGCGAAGTGGTTCGTGCCCTTCGTAAAGGCGCCGGGGACGACGATGGTTGTTTCGATGCCCCAGCGCACGAGTTCACGGGCGTAAACCACCGCCAGGGAATCCATCGCCGCCTTGGCGGCGAAGTACGGCGCCAGATACGGTGGCGTCCCGCCGGCGGAACTGCTGCTTGAGATCCAGAGCAAGAGTCCCTGTTTCGCGGCGCGCATATGCGGCAGGACCGCTCGATTAACCCGCTGCGTACCCAAGACGTTTACGTCATATTGCTCCGCGAATTGTTCGGGTGTGAACGCTTCAGCGGGACCGAAGACCATGTGGCCGGCATTGTGAACCATCACGTCGATCTTGCCGCTGTCGGCGATGATCTTGCTCACCGCGGATTCGATGGATGACTCCGACTGGACGTCGAGCTCGATCGCGCGGATATCGATACCGTCGAGGCGAGACGTTTCCGCCAATTCCGCGACGTTCCTTGCGTTGCGGCCGGCTACGTCGCGCATCGACGCGTAGACGGTGTGTCCCGCCCTTGCCAGAGCTTCTGCGGCGAGGCGACCGAAGCCGCTGGACGCACCGGTAATCAGAATAATTTTCTTGTTCATACGATGAGATCCCTGGTGGGGTGGCAACGGCTCGGCCGGGCCTGAACACGCACGGTTGCGTCTTCAGCACATGCCGCCGTTCGCGCGGATGGTCTGACCATTGATCCAGGCGCCTTCCGGACCTGCCAGAAACGAAACCACATTGGCGATGTCGTTCGTCTGCCCGAGGCGCTCCAGGGGATTCAGCCTGGCCATATGGTCGATCAGTTCAGGGCTCTTGCCGTGCAGGAATAGTTCGGTCGCCACCGGGCCCGGCGCGACCGCGTTGACGCTGACTTCGCGACCACGCATTTCCTGGGCCAGTACCGACGTCAGGGCCTCGACGGCGCCCTTGGTCGCCGCGTAAACGCCGTAGGTGGGGAGGCGAACGCCGATCACGCTGGTGGAGAAATTGATGATCCGGCCACCCTTACGAATCCGCCTGGCGGCTTCGCGGCAGGAGTTGAACGTGCCCTTGACGTTGACGGCCATGGCCTCGTCGAAGGTGGCGTCATCGAAGTCTTCGATCTTTGCGAGGGTAAGGATGCCCGCGCAGTTGATGACCACGTCGACGCCACCGAAAGTGGATTCCGCGGCGTCGAACATCGCTTTGACTGCCGTCGGATCGGAGACGTCGGCCTGTGCGGCGATGCCATCGCCGCCGGCTGCCTTGATCGTCGCCAGAATCTTGTTGGCCGCCTCGGCGTTGCCGGAGTAGTTGAGTACGACTTTGAACCCGTCGCGCGCGAGTCGGACAACCAGTTCCGCGCCGATGCCGCGCGACGAACCGGTAACGATGGCAACCTTATTCGAGGTGCTGCTCATGCTCTTGGCTCCTTCGGAGGATGATAGAGGACGATCTCCGGATATCGGACCGAAGATCTTGTGACGCGGAGACGCCGTGCATCGGTCTTCGCGAGAGGAGAGGCGCGCACCCAGGAGTGCGCGCCCTGGACATCACTTCGCGTTGTGCTCTCGGATGCCGTCGCTGATCTGTTGAAGAGCAGCCTTCGTCGACGGGACTTCGCGCAGCGCGTTCAGGAAGACGAAGTCGTGGATGGTGCCGTTATAGCGAACGGCCGTGACCGTGTTGCCTGCTTCCTTCAGCTTGCGGGCGTAGGCTTCGCCTTCGTCACGAAGAGGGTCGTTCTCCGCGGTGATGACGAGTGCCGGCGGCAGGCCAGTCAGCTCTTCCTTCGAAGCGCGCAGAGGCGAGACGTACGGGTTGTCGCGGGTTTTCGCGTCCGGTGCGTACAGGTCCCAGCCGTACTTCATGAAGTCACGGGCGAGGAAGTGACCGGTGGCAAACTGGTGATACGAGTCGGTATCGACGCTGGCGTCGGTAGCGGGGATGAGAAGGACCTGGTAGTCGATCTTCGGGCCTTTACGATCCTTGGTCATGAGGGTCAGCGCGGCAGTCATGTTGCCGCCGACGGAGTTGCCCGCGACCGTGATGCGGCTACCATCGGCGCCGAGTTCCTTGCCGTTCGCGGCGATCCATTCCAGCACGGCATAAGACTGCTCGAGCTGAGTCGGGAACTTCGCCTGGGGTAGCGGGGTGTATTCGACGAACACACCGACCTGGCCGGACCCGACGACGAGGTCGCGCAGGATGCGCTGGTGGTTCTGAAAATTACCTACGATCCAGACACCGCCGTGGATGAAGAGGAGGACGCCCGGCTTAGGGGCGGTGTGATCGGGCTTCATGATGTAGATCTTCACTGTCTGCCCGTTCTGGGTGATGGTGCGTTCGGAAGTTGTCACGCCGGACATGTCGACCTTGGTCTGCTCCTGGATGCCGGTCAGAATGTCTTGCGGCTTCGGCTGCGGAAGCTCCCAGAATGGGCTTGGGTCCTTGTTGATCTTTTCCAGGAACTGCTTCACCTGCGGGTCGAGGTGGGAGTCGTTTGCGATGTCCTGGGCAAGAACGGGCTGGGTCATGACAGTTGCTCCAATGAGAAGGGACGCGATTTTAGTGAGGCGGTTCATGGCGGTTTTCCTGGGAAGTGTTCACGTGGGCCAAGGGCCGCTGGTGCCAATGTCGGCGAGAACATTGAGGCTCAGGCAATCGCTTGCCGACAATTCATGCCTAGGTGTTACACGCCCGGGGGACACTCGCGAAGCGTCCATAGACACCTGAATTCAGGCGTGAAATGAACAAGATGGGCCGATCCGCCGTTGGATCTAATATCTAGGTAGGGGATCGCTCCCTGCGCGTTGGCACGGGGACATCGACATGGCAATTTCACCGCAGAGCGTGGCCGCTAGTCAGACACTTCAGGGACGTATGTCGCTGTGCAGCTGGGAGCTCGGATGGAGGGACCTCCTGCTCCGCAGCTACGAAGAACCCACCGAAGTAGAGAGCCTTGTCACCGCACCGACTAACGACCACCTCATCGTGCTCGTCACACGAGGAGGCTGTGAGATCGAGGGCCTGTACGCCGGCAAGTGGCAGCGCGCCCGTTATGCCAAGGGTGACATCGGAATGACTGCGCCCGGCGAGGAGGTCAGTCTTCGGTGGTGGGGTGCGCGAGACCAGGAGACTTTGCAACTGCACATTCCTGCTTCGACGCTTGCGGACGTCGCGAAGCTCGATCCCTCGTGGACGGAGGAGATCCGTCTGCCGCACCAGCTGACCTTTCCCGACCCGGTCGTGGAATCCGTACTCCAGAGTCTGCGCCGCGCGGTCGAGTTGAAAATGCCCAGCCTCTACGCCGACTCCGCCGTACATTTTCTGGCCAGCCATCTCCTTCAGTTTCACGCTCGGATTCGTCCCATGGGATCGCTTGGCCGCGATCCGGGGCGCATGGCGATAATCGATGGGTTGATGCGCTCCTCCCTCTCGTTTGATCTGAGCCTGGATGCACTGGCCGCCGAAGTCGGATTGAGCAAGTTCCACTTCCTGAGGGTCTTTAAGGACACCTTCGGCGAAACACCGTTTCAGCGGTTGACACGGCTCCGCATGGAGCGGGCCCGGGTCCTGTTGGACGACCGAGCACGTAGCGTCACCGATGTTGCGTTGGATTGCGGGTATGGGAACCCCGGGCATTTCGCAGTGGCCTTCCGTCGGGCCTACGGTGTCTCGCCGCAGGCGTTTCGCTCGCGAAAGTCCCGCTGACCCGCAATCCGGCGACAGTTCGGCGCAATTTCGCGAGCGACACCGCAAACCCGGCTGCCGAAAATGCATCGACGCTCGCTGATGGCCAGGTCGATGTTGGCGGACAATACGGTTGCACTCGTCAGAAATCGTTCTCCGGCTGCACGCCGGCCTGCGCTATTGCTCGCGGCGACCGTGCTTGCGATTTGTATCCTCGCGCTGGATTTGCGGCAGTCGCTCGACGGCGCGGTAGCTGTTCTCTACATTGCGGTAGTGCTCGTGGTCGCGCCGCTCGGCGGTCGTTATGTCATCGCCAGCGGCATCACGGCCGGAGTACTGACGACCGCCGCCTTCCTGACCGGGCACCTTTCGCATCCGACCAACGGCGCCTATTCGCGCTTCGTGGTCAGTCTGGTGGCGATCGGAATCACAACGCTACTGTCGCTTCGTGACCGGTCTTCGCGCACCACCCTCGGCGAGCAGGCGCGTATTCTCGAGCTTTCGCACGATACGGTCATCATCCGGAGTAACGAGGACGTTATCCTCTATTGGAACGAGGGCGCCGAGCTTCTCTACGGCTGGGCACGACACGAAGCGCTGGGGAAGAAAAGCAGCGAGCTTCTGCGTTGCGAATACGATGATCCCGACGTGGACGAATGCCTGCGAACGGACGGCCACTGGTCGGGCGAGGTCGTCCGCAACCGCCGGGACGGTACCCGTCTGGTACTGGCAAGCCGGTGGCTGCTTCGTCGCGACCCCGAAGGCCGCCCCGTCGGCATCATCGAATCGAGTTCCGACCTCACCGCACGTCTTCGCTCGGACACCGAACGTCTTGCGTCCGAGCGGCGGTACCGGGCGATCTTCGACTCCGCCGGCTTTGCCATGTGGGAGTCGGACTGGTCGCAAACGGTTGGTGCGGTGCTTCATGCAGCCCCGCCGGGTGACCTACGCCCTTGGCTCGCGTCCCACCCTGAGATCGTTGGGCCTGCAATACAGGCCGGGGTTATTCGCCATGCGAATCAGGCAGCCGCGGATCTCTTCGGTGTTCGACACCGGGAGGAGCTGGCTGGCGCGAATCTATGCGGACGGTATCTCGAGTCCGGTGTGGGGGCGTTCTCGACCATCCTGGCTGCCCTCGCAGACGGTGAGACCTCGGTCGAAGCCGAGACCCGCCTGAAAACGTTCCACGGCAGGGTTGCCGACATCGTCCTCAGGGTAACGCTCCTTCCAGAGAGCCGGGACTGGTCGCATGTCCTGGTGATGGCGTTCGACGTTACCGAGCGAAATCACGCTCGGGCGCGCTTTGAACAAGCCTCGGCGGAACTCGCACATGCCGGGCGCGTGTCGATGCTTGGACAACTCGCCGCGTCGATTGCGCATGAGGTCAACCAGCCACTGACCGCCATCATCAACTACGCGAAGTCGGCTAGCCGGTGGGTCGATCGGGATGAGCCTCGCCTGGATGAAGTGGAAAAGTGCCTCGCGAGTATCGTTTCAAACGGAACGCGTGCGGCGGAAGTCATCGGCCGGGTCCGGTCTCTGGCCCGAAAAGCCGAGCCGCAGGCCGAGGACGTGGACCTTCTTGACCTGATCGACGGCGCACTTTCAATTACCCGGCGTGAGGCGGCAGCTCAAGCGGTCCAGATTGTCTGGAATCGTCCTGTCGCCCCGGTGCCGAAGGTCAGGGCGGACCGGGTCCAAATTCAGCAGGTGCTCGTGAACCTCATCATCAACGGCATTCAGGCAATGGTGAGTTCGACTGGATCGACACGAGAGCTTTGCGTCTACGTGAAGGTGCTTCCCGCTGGCGACGTGGCGGTTCACGTGCGCGACTGCGGGACGGGCTTTCCGGACGGGCAGGGAACGACGATCTTCGAACCGTTCTTTACCACGAAGTCGGATGGGATGGGGATGGGACTGTCCATCTGCCGAACCATTATCGAGGCCGGCGGCGGGACCATCTGGGCCCAGAACAATGAAGGCGCCGGGGCAACCGTGGCGTTCAGCTTGCCAGCCTGAACCGTCCTTCCTGGTCTCCCGGCTACTCATATCTAGATGTTATTGGCCTCACAGCTGGAATCGCCATGATGGAGACCATGTTGCGGAAGGCGTGAGAGGTACACGGTTGTGATTACACAGGCACGCGTGTGCATTGTGGACGACGACGACGAGGTCCGGGAGAGCATCGCCTCCTTCTTCGATTCCGTCGGCATGTCAGTGGCGACCTTCCGCGCCGCCGAAGACCTGCTGGCGTCGCAGTGGTTGCCCATGGCGGATTTCATCGTCAGCGACCTCCATATGCGGGGCATGAGTGGTTTGGGCCTCCTGCACGAAGTACGGACACGGCGGCCGGACCTCCCGGTGGTGCTCATGACCGCGTTCGGCACGGCGGAAGCTCGTGCGCAGGCGACACAGCTTGGCGTTCACGCATTCCTGTGTAAGCCGGTCGATCCGGAAAACCTTCTGGTTCTCATACGCACCGTGTTGACCGGTGACACGGCGAGCCGATAGCGAAAAGACGTGCACAGCATGACGAACTCCGCGAACGACGAAATCGACTTGCCGGTATGCGTTATCGATGATGACGAAGACGTACGGTCGTCGATCGCCAACCTGCTGCGCTCGTGCGGCCACACGGTCGAGATATTCAGTGGTCCCGCAGAGTTCAGAGACCGCGGTGGCTACGGAGCAGTGGCGTGTCTGGTCCTGGACGTGAGGCTCAAGGGCGCGAATGGGCTCGATTTCCAGGAGGAGCTCCTGCAGGACCAGCTTTCAATCCCCATTGTGCTGATGAGCGGCCATGGCGACGTCCCCATGACGGTGCGTGGGATGCGTGCCGGTGCGATCACGTTCCTGCCTAAGCCATTTCGTGAAGAGGACCTCCTTGCGGCGGTCCGAGAAGCGATTGCCATCGGCGAACGTCGGCGAAGGGAGGAAGGCGCTCATGCTGAACTTCGCGACCGCTTTGCCACGCTGACGCCGCGCGAGCGCGACGTCCTTGGCCTGGTTGCCGCTGGTCTGATGAACAAGCAGATCGCGGGGCAACTCGCCATTAGCGAGATCACCGTCAAGATTCATCGCGGTAATGCCATGCGAAAAATGAAGGCGGACTCACTCGCCGATCTTGTCCGCATGGCCGAGAAGCTTGGAGCGCGCGAAAACCAAAGCCGCTATGGACGCGCGCGGACCACTGACTGAAGTAGGGTGAAAATCATGAAATACAAACAGCTCGGAAACACTGGACTATTGGTCTCGCGGCTGTGCTTCGGCACCATGACATTCGGTGGCGCGGGTGGTGTTTACGAGCATATCGGCAATGTCGACCAGGCCGGCGCCGATGAGCTGGTAAGGGCATGTATCGACGGCGGGATCAACTTCTTCGATACGGCTGACGTGTATTCCGCCGGCGAGAGCGAGAAAAGCCTCGGTCAGGCCTTCAAGAATCTTGGCGTACCCCGCACCGAGGTCGTCCTTGCAAGCAAGGGCTACAGCCGCATGGGCCAGGGTCGAAACGACGTAGGCGCGTCCCGCGGTCATCTCATGGATGCTGTCGAAGCCAGTCTGAAGCGTCTGCAGACCGATCACATCGACCTGTATCAGATCCACGCGACCGATGTCCTGACGCCGATCGAGGAAACCATGCGTGCGCTTGATGACATGGTCACACAGGGCAAGGTGCGCTATATCGGGGTGTCGAACTGGGCTGCCTGGCGTATCGCAGTGGCCAACGGCATCGCGACAACGAAAGACTATGCGCGATTCGAAACAGTGCAGGCTTATTACTCCATTGCGGGCCGCGACCTCGAGCGGGAACTCGTCCCTCTGATGGAATATCAGAAGCTCGGCCTGCTGGTCTGGAGTCCGCTGGCCGGTGGATTGTTGTCCGGAAAGTTCAGCCGCACGAACCAGAATCCAGAGGGGTCTCGTCGATCCGCCTTCGACTTCCCTATCGTCGACAAGGATCGGGCGTGGGATGTGATTGAAGCCATGGAGCCTATCGCCCGATCCCGAGGCTGCAGCATCGCGCGGATCGCCCTGGCCTGGCTGCTCTCCCGCAACGTTGTGACCTCGGTGATCGTTGGAGCGAAGCGGCTCAGCCAGCTCGAGGACAACCTCTCAGCCGTCGACATCGAGCTGACCGAGGCGGAACTAGCCTCGCTTTCCGAAGCAAGTGAGCTTCCCCGCGAGTACCCGGGCTGGATGCTGGAGACGCAGGGCGCCGATCGCTTCGGCCCGGTGGACTTATGGGCTGGCAAGACACGCTGAACGACGCGGTCTTGGCTATCGATACCGTCGATCAAGGACTAGCGCAGCAACGTCGCCACGCGTATGCGCGGGCAGGGCGTCTTCGCGGACATCATCCGCAAGCGCGTGCAGGTCGCGGCGCGCAAGGCCGGGCTGCATCGGGCGTGGGATACGGTGCTGGATACGTCGAGGTTCGTGGCACCGCGGGTGTTTTCGCCGCAGGGTGAGTTGTTATAGCTCGGGCATGACGTCCCGGCAGTGAAGCTGCACGTTGGAAGATAGAAGCGTTCGGATGGCTACTCGTAGAAGCCCGAGCCGCTCACGACCGTCTACCAGGTTGTCTCAATCGACCACGTTGCTTGTGCCGGCACAGCGACCAGCGCTCACTCGTCTCGCGGTGGTCTTCATCGCAGGCGTACCGGTACGTTCGACCACGCCAACCTCGCCTCCCTTGAATCGCGCTACTGCGCCGCCTCGTGCTTCGCGCGGCTTATGCATTAGCTCCTCACTTCGCGATGCCGCCGGACGGGCGAATCCGGTGGCATTAGCGAAGAGTCTGCCGAGGTATTCCTGGGCGACGCGCATCGAACTGCAACGTCGCATGCATGCGCTCTGGTCAGATGATCGACAGGCTGCCCGTCTGCTGAGCAGGCCGCCGTGCCGTCGGTCGCCGTGATGCCAGGCCGGGGTTCCCTTGCTTCAGGCGTGCGCATGCAGCGCGCGGTGGGATAGCCAAACCTACCCTAGGCGACCTAGCGATCGTTAGGTAGGGGTTGACACCCATCCGTATCAGCCGTAGCCTGAACCAACCTAACGACAGTTAGGTTACTTGGGAGTGAGGCTCGACGCCGAGTCGAGTAGCTCAAGCCCAGCACGGCCGCCATGGCGTTCCTGAAGTGCGTCCCAGGGGTGTCCGCCCCGTGCCTGCACCATCACCCAGCAAATCGAGAAGACCATGAGCAACGAACTGATTTTCAAAGATGCCACCGGCCTCGCCGAACTCATCCGCACCCGGGAGGTGTCGCCGGTCGAGGTGATGCAGGCCCACCTCGATCGGATCGCTGCCGTGGAGCCGCGAGTGAATGCGCTCGTGACGGTCGCCGAGGGCGCGATGGCCGCCGCCAAGGTCGCCGAGGCGGACGTGCTGGCGGGTAAGGAACTCGGCCCCCTGCACGGCGTGCCGTTCACAGTGAAGGACTCGATCGATACGGCCGGGGTGCTGACCCAGCGCGGTTCGCCGATCTTCAGGGGTCGGGTGCCCGACCAGGACGCGACCAGCGTTGCTCGTATGAAGAAGGCCGGCGGCATCCTCCTGGCCAAGACCAACCTCCCCGAGTTCTCCTACTGGATTGAGAGCGACAACCTGCTGACCGGTCGCTCGAACAACCCTTGGGACCTGACCCGTACGCCAGGCGGCTCCAGTGGCGGCGAGTCAGCTGCCATCGCGGCGGGCATGTCGCCCCTTGGCCTCGGCACCGACCTGGCCATCTCGGTACGCGGTCCCGCGGCACAGACGGGCATCGTGTCCTTGAAGGCCACGCATGGGCGCATTCCGATGACGGGCATCTGGCCACGCGCTCCGCGCCGATTCTGGCATGTGGGTCCCATGGCTCGCAGCATCCGCGACCTGAAACTCGCCTTCGAGCAGCTCTATGGTCCCGATGGGCAGGACGCGTTCTCGACGATAACCGGCCCGTTCGATGCCGGCGTCGGCTCGGCACCGGTGCGACCGCTGCGCGTGGGCTGGTTGGTCGAGCCTGGCTTCGGCCCGGTGGATCCGGAAGTTTCCGCGGTGGTGAAGTCCGCAGCCAATGCGCTCGCAGGCCTGGGCATGGTCGTCGAGCCGGTCCGAATTCCAGCCCTGGAGCGTGATTTCGCGCTGGACGTATTCAATCGGCTGCATGTCATGGAGATGAAGCCGGCGTTCGCTGAGGCTACGGCGGGCCGTCGTCCGGACGAGATCTACAAGATGGCCAGGACCATGCTCGGCTTGCCGGATACCTCGATGGAGGACTACATCGACGCCGAACAGGCTGCCGAGCGACTGCGCGACGGGTTCGCGGAATACTTTGCGAAGTACGACGTGCTCCTGACTCACGTCCTGCCCATCCCTGCCCACAAGCACGGTGTCGAGGAATTCGTCATCAACGGCCAAACCGTCGATGCCACGTACCTGCAGGGCGCCACGGTGCCGCTCAACGTCACGGGTCTGCCGGGCATTGCGATGCGCTTTGGTACGAGCTCGGAAGGCCTGCCGATCAATGTGCAACTCGTGGGTAGCTGGCTGGCCGAGTCGACGATCCTGCATGTGGCTGGCCTCCTCGAAAGCGTCAGCACAGTCCGTGACCTGCACGCGTCTCTCTGAAAAACCTACCTGTCGCCCGGTAGGTTAACATGCGGGTCAAGGCCTGGGCCCTCATGGCCTGGGCCTGACCGTTCGCATCGCTGGAGTGTTTGCATGAGCACGAATTCCAAAGAGGCCATCCTGCAGACCGCACGCAATACCGTGCAGGCTCACGGCTACAGCGGACTCTCTTACCGCGACCTCGCGGCGGAAGTGGGAATCAAGGCGGCAAGTATCTATCACCATTTCGCCAGCAAAGCAGAATTGGGGGCGGCTGTCGCTCGCCGTTACTGGGAAGACGCCGCCGTCAATCTCGAGGCGATCGACGCGGAGTACCCCGACCCGCTGGACCGACTGCGAAACTATCCGCAGATGTTCCGGCGCTCGCTCGTCAACGACAATCGCCTGTGCTTGGGAAGCTTCATGTCTGCCGAGTACGACGATCTGCCCGACGCGGTGAAGACCGAAGTTCAGGCGTTCGCGGACGTCAATGTGACTTGGCTCGCCAAGACACTGACGGACGCCGGCATCGTCGACCAGACCATCAGTCAGGCGCGTGCCAAAGCCATCTTCGCCGCGATTGCAGGCGCGCAGTTGCTTGCCCGCAGTCGATCCGACCTGGATTTGTTCGATGGTTTGATCGCAAGCTATCAGCAGGCGGGACTGTTCCCAGGCTAGAACTCCCGCGTGAAGACGTCTCAAGCCGCTGCTGCAAGTCTGACGGACCGTCGCGTGGATGCGGCGAAGGATATGCAGATGGCACGGCGCCATCCGATGCGGAAACGGTCATCCGGAATCAAGCGGTCGCTTCCTATCGCGATCGCGTTGACGATACTGTCTCCCGTAGCAAGCTCCGTTGCGCAGACGCCTATGTCTTCGGCTCTGAACGAAGCCTGGAAGGGCCAGCGTGCGAACCCAAGCTTCAACCCGAAGTATTGCAAGGAGGCGTTCGAGCTTCACCTTCGCGATGTGCAGGAAGCCGCGTCCTCGCCACAACTCACCGCTCTTGGACGCTCACTATCAGGAGCGCTCACGACGCAGGTCTGGACCGTCTCGGAGAGCGGAGGAAGCTCGTTCTACGGCTTGCTAATCGCGTCGCCTGACAAAGTGGACGTCGTTACTGTGGTTGACGACGAGCGACCCGAACATCGGGTAATAAATGACTTGAAGCAGATGAAGCTGAAATCGTTACTCGATGATGTGATGTCGCTACCCATCGAAGAGATAAGCGACATCGCGGATGGCTCCTGTACGTTGGTCACGGACGGTCCGCGCTCCCGCGTGTTTCCGCCAGGCTATGGCATAAGGAGGCAAGGCGGCGACAAGCTCCATGACCTACTACAGCTGTTTGAAGATCGGTGAGCTAGCGGCAGACGCAGGAACCCGCGCACATGCCCACGCACGACTACAAGGCGTCGCCATCCTCATGCGCATCGAAACACTCGATGAGCATGTCCGTCAGCGCGCGTACCGTGCGAGGTGCCTGAGGTCCGGGCGGGCGAACGACGAACACGCCGGCGACGGGTAGCGGGAATCGCGTCATGATCGGTACGAGGTCGCCCGACGCCACGTGGGCATTGGTGATGCCGTCGGGCAGATAGGCGATGCCGAGACCGGCCAGCGCCGCGGCGACGAGTGCGGTGCCGTTGTCGCTCTTGAACTTGCCTCGCGGCCTCACGGTGATCGCGCGGTCGCCGTCCATGAAGGTCCAGCTTTCCGTTCCCTGCATCAACGCCTCGTGCTCGACGATGTCGTCGGGCGTTTCCGGCGCGCCGTGGGCGCGGATATAGGCCGGACTCGCCACGAGCTTTCCGAAGATGGGTCCGACCCTTCGCGCGACCAGATTCGAGTCGGGCATGTAACCGAACCGGATGGCGCAGTCGAAGCCTTCGGAGAGAAGATCGACGAATCTGTCGCTGTAGGACGTATGGATGTGCAGCCGCGGATGGCGTGTCGCCATGCCCGCCAGCACGGGTGCCAGATGCGTG
Organism: Luteibacter sp. UNC138MFCol5.1; assembly: GCF_900110505.1. GTDB lineage: Bacteria > Pseudomonadota > Gammaproteobacteria > Xanthomonadales > Rhodanobacteraceae > Luteibacter. Next base: position 217,396 of record NZ_FODZ01000001.1, on the reverse strand, counting down.
AGCCCGAACGTCAGTGGCGCCGCGATGCGAAGTCGGCCTCGCAACTCGCCTTCGGGTGCGATGCTCTCCAGCGCCGTGTCGATTTCGCGGCAGATCCTCGCCGCGTATTCGCGGAAGGTCGCTCCGGCCGCGGTAACAACCGCGCCACGCGTGCTGCGTGAAAGCAGTTGAACACCCAGCTCGGTTTCGAGCCGGACGATCTGTCGGCTGACGACGGACTTGGTGACGCCGAGCCGCCTCGCCGCCGCCGACACTCCACCCGCTTCCGTCACCTCAACGAACGTTCTCAGATCATCGGTTTCCATAGGTGTTCCCCATTAGGCGACGTCACGTCGCGTTCTGCGGTGCTACCTCGCCTGGGATGACGATGGCACTGTCTACGAGGGGTTCGCCACGGCGATGGCCAACCTTCGCAGAGCATCTCATCTAACGACACCAGAGGACTACCATGGCATTCCGCAACGGACTCGATTCGCTTCTCCGACCGGAGGACTCGGTTCTCGTGCTCATCGACCACCAGGCCTACCAGCTCGCAGGTGTCGGTAGCCACGACCCGCAAGCCATCGTCAACAACGTGACGGCGTTGGCCAAGCTGGCGAAGGCCTTCAGGGTGCCGACGATCCTGACGAGCGTGCTTGCCGCCCGCGGTGGTTATCTCTTCAAGAGCATCACGGACGTGTTCCCCGATGAGGAAGTGATCGACCGCACATGGGTGAACACGTGGGAAGACAAGAACGTCGTCGACGCGGTCAAGGCCACGGGCCGCAAACAGTTGATCATCGCCGGGCTGTGGACGGAGGTGTGCGTCGCGATGCCCGTCATTCATGCGCTGGGCGACGGTTGGGATGTCTCCGTCATCACCGACGCCTCGGGCGGTATCTCGAAGGAATCGCACGAAGTGGCCATCCAGCGAATGATCGCCGCTGGCGCCAACGTCATGACGTGGATGGCGCTCGCCGGGGACTGGCAGCGCGACTGGGCCCGTACGGAACACGTGCAGGAACTCACCGAGATCTTCATCGCCCATCTCGGCGGAAGCGGCATCGCATACCAGTGGGAGCAGCAACTGCTGAACACGCCTCCCGGCTCCGCAGGCTGAGCGAAGCTAAGACCGGCTCGGTGGAGACGGACCGTCGGCCTCTCCACCGAGCACGCTACCGTCACATGCGCAGGATGATCTTTCCGATGCTCTCGTTCGTCTCCATGCGGCGGTGCGCTGCCGCGGCCTCGGCGATCGGATAGACCCGATCGATCAGCGGCGACAGCGTGCCGTCCGCGAAGCGTGCAAGCCACGCTTCGCGAAAGCGCGCCACCATCGCCTGTTTGACAGCCTGAGGCCGCGTTTTCATCACCGTGCCGAGGATCTGCAGATGACGGTAGAGCAGGCGCTCCATGTCGAGCGTCGCGCCCGCGCCGCCACCCAAGAGGCCCACCTGCACGAGGCGGCCGCCGTGACGCAGCGAGCGAAGGTTCCGATCCAGGTACGGCGCGCCTATGAAGTCGACGACCACGTCGACACCGTCACCACCGCTTTCGCTTTCCACCGCCGCGACGAAATCGTCCGATTTGAAGTCGATGACGATGTCCGCACCCAGTGCCAGCACGCGGTCGCGCTTCGCCGCCTGCGTGGTGGCGAACACGCGTGCTCCGGCGGCATGGGCGAGCTGCACGGCGGCGGATCCGACGCCACCCGCCGCGGCGTGCACGAGCACCGCCTCGGAAGGCCGCAGCTTCCCCAGATGGAACAGCGCTTCGTTCGCCGTCACGAATACCTCGGGAATCGCCGCCGCATGCACGTCGTCGATGCCGTCCGGCACCGGCATCGCCATGCGATAGTCAAGGCGGGCGAGTTCGGCATAGGCACCGCCGCCGGTGATACCCATCACGCGATCACCCACCTCGTAGCCCACCACGTCGGGTCCCTTGGCAACGACCTCGCCGGCAATCTCCAGGCCGATCAGGTGCGAATCGCCGAAGTCGGGCCGGCCGTAATGTCCCGTTCGCAGGAGCAGGTCCGCACGGTTCACGCCAGCCGCGCGAACGCGCACCAACAGGTCGCTGGCGCGAACCACCGGCTCCGGAACATCCACCAGCCTGAGCACATCGGGCTCGCCGAACTCCGCGAAGTCGATGGCTTTCATGCGCCGGGTCTCGTGGTTCGCGTCGTTTCGTCGTGGTCTTCGCGTAGTTTCATCAGTCGTCCATCTTTCAATCGGAAGGCCCCGCTAACCTGCACCTGCGTGCGCTCATCGGGCGTGAAGAAAGGCTGGGTAGTCGGCTCGATCCTGGCGCAAGTTCGTCAGCGTGAGACTGCAGGCAGAACGCCGATGGTCCGCATCCAGACCTCGGCCAGTTCCGGCCAGCGCGTGACGGGATCCTCCGTGCGCCGCAACCCGAACGCATGCCCGCCCTTCGCGTACAGGTGCATCTCCACCGGGATCTTCACCTTCTGCAGCGCGAGGTAGTACGTCAGCGATTCGCGGATGTCGTCGGTCTGATCGTCTTCCGCCTGCACGATGAACGTCGGTGGTGCGTGCGGATCGATCGTCACGTCGGGATCCAGCGTGAGGCCCGGCTCGGTCCACAGGTGACCGGGATACAGGGCGATGGCGAAATCGGGACGCACGCTCACCTTGTCGGCGTCGTCCACGGCGCGGTAGCTGCGCATGGCGTGATGGCTGACGTCGGCGACCATCCGTCCCCCGGCGGAAAAGCCGAGCACGCCGATGCGGTGCGGATCGATGCCGAGCGAGGCGGCACGCGTTCGCAGCAGACTGATCGCTCGTTGCGCGTCCTGCAGGGCCATCGGCTCGTGCGGATCGCGGCGGCAGTTGCACTCGTCGTTCCAGTACGGGCCTGAGCCCGGCACGCGATATTTCAGGACGACGCACGTGATCCCTTTGGTGGTGAGCCAGTCGCACACCTCCGTGCCTTCCAGATCGATGGCGAGCACGCGATAGCCTCCGCCCGGAAACACGACGACCGCCGCGCCCGTATTGAATCCCTTTGGCCGGAAGATGCTCATCGTCGGCGTCGACACGTGCTGGACGAACGTCACCGGCTTTCCGGCGATGTCCTTCGGGCCCAGCCCGTACACCTCGTCGCCCGGCGTTGCCGGCGGAGCGATCGCATGGCCCTTCGGCCAAAGCGTGACGGACTCAGCGGGTGCCTGCGGTTGCCACGGGCGCTGCTGGCGATCCCGTAGCGGCTCGGATCCTGTGGTCGCCAAAGCCACGGATGACATCAGAGCGATGACGAGCACGGCGAGTGCGCGTAGCCAGTTCATTCCAACCCCCTGCAGGTATGACGCGATGGTCGAAGCCCAAGCGTGCAGGGCAGGCAGGGCGGAACAATGGCAGCGCGGGGGTGATTCCGGGAGGCCTTACGGGTCGGCGGCCTCGAAGACCCCCGCGAGCCAGTCGATGAACACCCGCACGCGCGGGGACAGATGCCTGTTCTGTGGATAGAGCACCGACACGGGCATCCGCTCCGGCGGGAAGTCCTCGAGGATCGGCACGAGTTTCCCCGTCGCGATCTGTTCGGCCACGCGATACCGCGGTACCTGGATCAGCCCCAGACCCGCCACGCCCGCCGCCGTGTAGATTTCCGCGCCACGCACGACGACATCGAAGGGCAGGGGAATCTCGCGCAGCTGCCCGTTCACCGTGAAGTCCATCGGATAAGGCTTGCCGGTGGCGGACGTGCTGTACGCGACCATGCGATGGCCGTCGAGGTCGTCCGGTGTCGCGGGCGTGCCGTACCGCGCGAGATAGTCGGGGCTCGCCAGTGTCACCTGCTCGAAGACGGTGACGCGCCGCCCCATGAGCGAGGAATCGGGCAGGTCGCCCGCACGCACGACGCAGTCGAAGCCTTCGGTGATGAGATCGACCATGCGGTCGGACTCGCTCAGGTTGAGCGCGATCCCCGGATAGCGCGCCATGAATCCCGGCAAGGCGGGAAGGATGAAGAAACGCGCGATCGTGCCCTGCATGTCGACGCGCAAGGGCCCCTTCGGCTCCGGATTACGAAACACGCTTTCCATCTCGTCGAGGTCGGCCAGCAGGCGGACGCAGCGCTCGTGGTAGAGCGCGCCGTCGAGTGTCGGCCGGACGCTGCGCGTGGTGCGCTCCAGGAGGCGGACGCCGAGGTCGGCTTCGAGGTGCTGGATGGCATGTGTAGCCGTGGGGCGAGGTATCACGAGATCCCGGGCCGCCTGCGCGAAGCTCCCGCGCTCCACGATCCTCACGAACAGCCGCATGACCTCGATTCGATCCACGATCCGTGCCCCGATTGTTAGGTCTGGTGAAACAGTGATGTTTGGATCGGCATTCTAGCGCCATTTTCGATAACGCCTAACTTAGTGGGTGCCGGGCGTCTCCCTAAGGGACGAGGCCCGCCACATCCCTCTGACACAGCGAATCCGGAGACACGACCATGCCTTTTGCCAACTTCAAGCTCCCCGAGGCCGCCCTCACCCGCGCCCAGAAGGAAGAGCTCGTCCATCGCACCACCGCGATGCTCGTGGACTATTTCTCAGAGGCCGCCCGGCCGCACACGATGGTCCTGATCGAAGAGATCAAGGACGGCGGCTATGCCCGTGCCGACGAGGTCTTCACCATCCCCGACGCCTATCGCGTGAAGGACTGATCCGCCCTTTCCATCCTTATAGGAGCATCGACATGACTACTTCGAACGACAAGGTCGCGATCGTCACCGGCGCATCGCGTGGCATCGGCGCCGCCATCGCCGCGCGTCTGGCGCGCGACGGCTTCACCGTCGTCGTGAACTACGCGAACAACGCGAAGCCGGCCGCCGAGCTGGTCGAAACGATCGAGAAGGCGGGCGGCCGCGCGATTTCCTGCCAGGCGGACGTCGGCGACCCGCAGGCCGTCAAGCGCATGTTCGACGCGGCGGAGACGCGCTACGGCGGTGTCGACGTGTTGGTGAACAACGCCGGCATCATGAAGCTGGCGCCGGTCGCCCAGACCGATGATGCGACGTTCGACGAAACCATCGCGATCAACCTCAAGGGTACGTTCAACGGCGTGCGCGAAGCGTCCCGGCGTCTTCGCGAAGGCGGCCGGATCGTCAACTTCTCGACCAGCGTGGTCGGACTCTACCAGCCGACGTATGGCGTCTACGCCGCGACGAAGGCGGCGGTGGAGGCGCTGACGCACATCGTGGCGAAGGAACTCGGCGCGCGGAAGATCACCGTGAATGCCGTCGCGCCGGGCCCCGTCGCCACCGACCTGTTCCTGGAGGGCAAGGACCAGGCGACGCTCGATCGCATCCGCCAGATGATCCCGCTCGGTCGACTCGGCGAGGTCGACGACATCGCGCGCGTCGTGTCCATGCTCGTCGGCCCCGACGGCGGCTGGATCAACGGCCAGGTGCTCCGCGTCAACGGCGGCGTCGTCTGAGGAGGCGTGCGCATGAAGCAGACCATTCTCGTCACCGGCGCATCGAGTGGCTTCGGCCGCCTGATGGCCAACGCCCTCGCCGCATCGGGACACACGGTGTACGCCTCGATGCGCGACCTCGGCGGCAAGAACGCGAGCCAGATCGCGGAAGTGGCCGTCTACGCAAAAGCGCATGAGGTCGATCTACGAACCATCGAGCTCGACGTCCAGTCCGAGGCCTCGGCGCAGTCGGCGATCGACGCCATCGTCGCCGAACACGGCAGGCTCGATGTGTTGATCCACAACGCCGGGCATATGGTGTGGGGTCCGAGCGAAGCGTTCTCGCCCGACGACCTCGCCCACCTCTATGACGTCAACGTCCTCGGCGCGCAACGCGTCAACCGCGCGGCGCTGCCGTCGATGCGAAAAGAGGGCAAGGGCCTCGTCGTATGGATCGGCAGCAGCAGCGCCGCGGGCGGCGTCCCGCCGATGCTCGGGCCTTACTTCGCCGCGAAGGCCGGCATGGATGCCCTGGCCGTCTGCTATGCGCGCGAACTCGCGCCATGGGGTATCGAGACGTCCATCGTCGTGCCGGGCGCGTTCACCAAGGGCACGAATCACTTCGCCCACGCGGGCTCGCCATCGGACAAGGCGCGCGCGGCGGAGTACGACGCCGCGCTGCCTGCCGGCTTCGCCGACGACATGCTCGCGGCGCTGGCGAAGACGGTGCCCGACGACGCCGATCCGGCGTCGGTCGCGGATGCCGTCGTAAACGTCGTGAACGCGCCCTTCGGCAAGCGCCCGTTCCGCGTGGTGGTCGATCCCGCCAGCGACGGCGCCGCCGTGTCGTACGCGGTGATCGATCGGGTGCGCTCGGAGTTCCTGCATCGCATCGGGTTCGCGGGACTGAAGCATCCGCGGGTGCCATGACGGGGCCGGGGCCACGGATGGCCCTGGCCGTCAGTCCGCCACCGGATAGAGCGTTTCCCATGTCCACGCTCCGGTGGGCTGCGCGTGCAGCGACCAGAACGCCTCGGCGATCCTGCCCGGGTGTTCCGGATCGGACGCCACGAGCGTCGACACCCGCACGGTGGCCACGTGGACTCCGTGCGCTTTGAGGGGCTCGAACAACGCCTGCGCGATGCTGCGCGTGGCCGCCTTGCCAATGCTCAGGGTCAGCAGGTCCGCCGATGGCTCGACGCCGAGGCCACCACCGGTGAGCAGGATCGTGCCCTCACCCCGCTTCGTCATTGCCGGGATGACCTTCGCCAGCGCGACGAGCGCACTCGACACGTTCACGGTGATGTCGGTAGTGAGTTCATCGGTCGACTGGCTTTCGATGCCTTGCATCACGAGCGCACCGGTGCCGTCGAAGCGCATCGCGGCGGCGTTGTAATGCACGACGTCGGGTGGCCGGCCCGCATAACGATCCATGAGCGATGCGATCTCCGCGGGATTCGACGCATCGGCTGTCTCGAAGACGACGTCGATACCTTCGTCGGCGAAACGCGCCGCGAGGTGTTCGTTGTCGCGCGCGCTGCGGGAGACGAGCACGACCCGGTAACCTTCCCGGCCGAAGCGGCGCGCCGTGGCGACACCGATCCCGGGACCTGCGCCTATGCACATGTAGGTCTTCATGCGGATTCCTCGGTTCGCTCAGGCCACGGATTCGGCGAGTTCGATCAGGTTGCCGAACGGGTCGGCGATAAAGGCGAGCTTCCGGTTGATCGCATCGAGGTAGAACGGCTCGGTGACGATCGTCACGCCCCGGCTGCGCAGTTCCTCGACCACCGCTTCCATGTCCTGCACGGTGAGGCAGAAGTGGTGGTAGCCGGCCAGGCGCAGGCTGTCGCCGAGGTCCGAGTAGACGGGCTTCGGAATAGGTTTGGGCTCGCCGCCGGCCAGGAGTTCCACGGTGAAGCCGTCGTCGGTCGCGGGGGCGACATAGGCGAGCTGCTGGTCGGCGTACGGCCAGCGGTGCACGACGCGGAAGTCGAGCTTCTCGACGTACCACGCCACTGCCTGTTCGAAATCCGGCACCCGGACGGCGACGTGGTTACCCGCCATCGAGGCGAGCTTGCTGGTGGTGTTTTTCGCGGGAAAGGTGACGACGGACATGGCGCTGGACCTCGGATTCGTTGGGGTGAATCCAAGCTACGCCCGCACCGCTGTGGAGAGAATCTGCGGAATCTTCCTTACACTATGAACCTGTAGCTCATAGTGGCTTGTGGATAACGGGCGAACATGGCGGGCGAATTCAGCGACATGACCTTGCGGGAATTGCAGGCGCGGCTGCCTGGCCTGCTCGTGTTCCAGAGCGTGGCGCACCACCTCAACTTCGCCCGCGCGGCGGACGAGCTCATGGTCACGCCGACCGCGGTTTCGAAGGCGATCAAGCAACTCGAAGAACAGATGGGCGTGCGCCTGTTCAACCGGAACACGCGCAGCACCGCGCTGACCGAGGCGGGCCAGAAGCTCGCCACCCACCTCGAACCGGCCCTGCGGCAGCTGAAGTACTCGCTCGAATCGGCAACGAGCGATACAGAGCGACCTGCGGGCCTTCTGCGCATCAATACCTCGTTCGTCCCCTATGCCACGCTGATCGAGCCGCACCTGGCCAGCTTCCTCGCCGCCCATCCCGGGATCCGCTTCGAGGTCTCGCTGGACAGCACGATGGTCGACATCGTCGAGAGCGGGTTCGACGCAGGCGTCCGGCTGGGCCACGCCGTGCAGCGGGACATGGTTGCGGTACGCCTGGGGCCGACCCAGTCGCTGGTCGCGGTCGCGTCACCCGGTTATCTCGCCACGCACGGCCGCCCGGCGCACCCGCACGATCTGCTCGGCCACCGCTGCATCCGCCAGCGCTTCGCCAGCCAGACCCGCTTCTTCGAGTGGACATTCCAGGTCGGCGGTAAGCCCGTCACCATCGACGTCGACGGGCAGATGATCGTGGATGAGATGCGCCTCGCGGCGAGGGCCGCGCTCGACGGGATCGGCATCGCCTACGTCTTCCGGCAGTTCGTCGAAGACGACATCGCCTCGGGTGCGCTGGAGGTGCTACTGGAAAAGCACAGCCAGCCCCGCGGCATGTTCCACCTCTATTACCCGAGCACGAGGCAGATGCCCGGGAAGCTGAGGGTGTTCATCGATCACCTGCGCGCGGCGAATGGGGCTGGCGCGGCACCGTAGGCTCACCCGACCGCCGCGTCCTCAGCCGGCCAGCTCCACGCAGAAGTCGACGAACGCGCGCACCTTTGGCGGCGCGTTCCGGCGCGAGGGATAGAACGCGTAGAGCGGAAACGTCTCGTCGGGCCAGTCGGGAAACAATTCGACCAGACGTCCATCCGCGACGGCATCGCGCACGCTGACGGCGAGCAGCTGCGCGATGCCGACGCCAGCGAGGCATACCGCGGTCATCGTGCCGGAATCGTTGACGAGCAACGGCCCGTCGGTCTCCACCGTCACCACCTTGCCGCGTCGGTGGAACTCCCACTCGAAGGGCCGGCGCGTCACCGGGTCGCGAAACTGCAGGCAGCGATGTCGGGCGAGGTCCGTCGGCGTCTTCGGCGTGCCGTGCGCCACGAGATAGGCGGGTGTGGCGACGGTGATCACGCGGGTATCGAGCAGCTTGCGCGCCACCAGCGACGACGTTGGCGGCTCGCCGAAGCGCACGGATACGTCGATGCCTTCGCTGATGAGGTCGCCGAGCTCGTCGCGGGCGACGATCTCGATCTCCAGTTCCGGGTAGCGACGCAGGAAGTCGTCCAGACGTGGCGCGACGACCTGCCACGAAAACATCGGATCGAGACTCACGCGAAGACGCCCCCGCACGGCGTGCGCGTCGCCAGCCGCCGACAAGGCGGCATCCTCCAGGCCGGACAACAGCGGGCCGACCTTCGCATACAGCCGCTCGCCCTCGTCCGTCAGGGTCACCGAGCGCGTCGTCCGATGCAGGAGGCGAACCCCGAGCCGCGTCTCGAGCCTCGACACGGCGCGACTCACACCGGACGGCGACAGACCGAGCGCCTCGGCCGCACGCGCGAAGTTGCCGGTCTCCACCACGGACACCAGCACGGAAAGATTCCCCAGCAAGCGACCGTCGGTGGGCATGCGTTACTCCTGGCTCCGGGTGCGTCCGGTCCGATTAGTGATCGGAAGTCACCAAAGAACTGATCGACCGCCTATTCAGTCATGGCTGGCGCCATCCTATCTTCTTCCTCGTCCCCACGAAAACGAGGAAATCCCATGTACGCCATCACAGGTATCACCGGTCAGGTCGGCGGCGCGCTTGCCGACGCGCTGTTCGCAGCGGGCAAGCCCGTCCGGGCCGTCGTGCGCGACCGCGGTCGCGCGGAAGCTCTCGCCGCGCGAGGCGCCGAGGTTGCCACGGCGGCCATCGACGACGCGGCGTCGCTCGCCCGCGCCTTCGCCGGCGCCGAAGCCGTCTTCATCCTCCTGCCGCCCGAATTCGATCCGGCGCCGGACTTCCTGACCGCGCCCGACCCCGTCATCGCGTCGATCCACGAGGCCATCCTCGCCGCGCGCCCCGATCGGGTGGTGGCGCTGTCGACCATCGGCGCGGACGCGGCCGAGGCGAACCTGCTCTCCCGGCTGGGGCGGATGGAGCGGGTGCTCGCCACGCTTCCGATGCCGGTCACCTTCCTGCGCGCCGGCTGGTTCATCGAAAACGTGCAGTGGGACCTCGCGTCCGCCCGCGAGCGCGGCAGCATCGACAGCTACCTCGCGCCTCTCGACCGGAAGATCGCGATGGTCGCGACGAAGGACATCGGCGGTCTCGCCGCGAAGCTGCTGATGGAGCCGGGCAAGGGCGTGCGTGTCGTCGAACTGGAAGGCCCGGAGCGCGTCAGCCCGAACGACCTCGCGGATGCCCTGTCCCGCTCGCTGGGCAAACCGGTGAAGGCGAACGTGGTGCCGCGGGATACCTGGGAGGCGCGGTTCGTCGCGGAAGGCATGACGAATCCCGAACCGCGCATGCGCATGATCGACGGCTTCAACGAAGGATGGATCGACTTCGGCGCGACGGCGCTGAAGGGCACGACCCGAATCGACGAGGTGATCGCCGGGTTGGTAGAGCGGTCCGCCTGACCGGCGAGGGGAGGTGCGGACGCGGACCGGGCCGTCCATACTCGGTGACGCTGCGCCTCCCCCTCCCCGGACAGGATCGGACATGAAGCCTCTTCGCACAGCCTTCGTCGTGGCATGCCTCGCCGTGCCGGCGCCCTACGCCCGAAGCGCGGACACGCATCCGGCATCCGCGCCGCTCATCGGCACCTGGTCGCTCGATACGTCGCGATTACCCATGCCTCCCGACCAGCGCCCGAAGAGCGTGACGTTCCGGTTCGCCGAGGCGGGCGTCGACAGACTCACGACGCAGGTCGACATCGTCTACGCACCGGGGCAGGAGGTCCACTCCACCTCGACCACGCCGCTCGACGGCACGTACGTCGTGATCGAGAACAGTCCCGAGGCCGATCACGTGGCGCTGCGGAAGCCCACGCCGAACGTCCTCGTCATGGCGCTGCAGAAGGACGGCGTGCTTGTGTCCACGCGCACCTATGCGGTCACGCCGGATGGCAGGAACCTCGTCGAGACCGTGGTCTATCCCGGTAACGACAGGGATCGCGCGATGCGGGCGAATTACTTCACCCGCGCTCGCTGATACCGCGTCCCGCCCCGCGATGCGCGGGGCGGGGGCGATTCTTCAACGAACCGCGTGCTCGAGCGCTTCGTAGTCTTCCTTCGACAGGTGCAGGCTCGCACCCTTCACGTTCTCGCGGAGATGCTCGGCATCGCCGGTACCCGGAATGGGCAGCATCACCTTCGACCGCTGCAGCAGCCACGCGAGTGCGACCTGGCCGTTGCTGGCGCCGTGCTGCTTCGCGATCGTGGAAAGCACCGATCCCTCCCTGGCGAGCTCGCCCGCGGCGAGCGGGAACCAGGGGATGAAGCCGATATCGTGCGCCTCGCAGTAATCCAGGACCGACTCGCTCTGGCGATTGCCGAGGTTGTAGAGGTTCTGGACGGTGACGACCTTGAAGTACTTCTGCGCGGCTTCGATCTGCTCGACCGAAACCTCGGACAGGCCGGCGTGGCGGATGAGGCCTTCCTTCTGCATCTGCTTGATGACGTCGAACTGTTCGTCGGCCGGAACCTTCTCGTCGACGCGGTGGAGCTGCCACAGGTCGATACGCTCGACGCCGAGGCGGCGCAGGCTCATCAGCACGCACTGGCGCAGGTACTCGGGACGGCCCACCGGCGCCCACTTGTCCGGACCGTGGCGGGTCAGGCCGCCCTTGGTGGCGATGACCAGGCCCTTGTACGGGTGCAGCACTTCGCGAATCAGGTCTTCGCTGACGTACGGACCGTAGCTGTCCGCGGTATCGATGAAGTTGATGCCGGTCTCCGGCAGGGCCTTGAGCACCGCCTTCGCTTTCGCGGGATCTTCCGGGTCGCCCCAGATGCCCTTGCCGGTGATGCGCATGGCGCCGAAGCCGAGGCGGTTGACCTCGAGGTCGCCGCCGATCCGGAACGTGCCACTCGCAGAGGCGTTTGCCTGTGTCATGTCGTGTCTCCAGCCGTGTTTGGGTAAGAACGCTCGTTATCGTACGTTCGATCCCGGCTGGCGCGCGTGACGAAAACACGTGTATTTGCGTCGTTTTGCTCCGTTGGAGCGGACCTGGCCGCGACAGCTTTTCGCGAGGAGCATCAGGTCCTGCTGCCCTGACGCGAAGAGCTGTCGCGGCCAGGTCCGCTCCAACGGGGCTACGGTTACCTCGCGAACGCCTTGATCGTGGCTTCGTTGATCGCCTTCACGCGCTTCTCGTCCACCTTCTCGACCTTTCGGTCATACGTGTAGAGGCCGTTGTGCTCGCCTTCCACGTCGGTGATCTGCGTGTACACCGAGCCGGACATCCCGACGCCGGGACCCTTGTCGCGGAGCACCGCGGTGTTGGCGACGTAGCCGTCGTTGAGGGCCGCGACGTCCTTCACCGCGCCATAGGGGTTGATGGCGGTGTTCGGCCACAGATGGCCGTCGACGTTGAGCGTGAGACCGCCGTGCTCGCCATCCATGGAGGCGCGGGTGGCATCCGGCTCCGGCAGGCCCGGGCCCTGGTAGTCGTGGACGTCGATAATGTCGCCGGCGTGCACGTCGCCCTTCGTGTCGCAGCAGTTGTAGCCGCTGCGCGCGTTGACGATGCGGGTGGGATCCAGCTTCTTGATCTGCGCCGCCAGTTCGCCCGCGGCGCCGATGCTCCACTGACCCCAGCCTTCGTTGAACGGGATCCAGCCGATGATCGATGTCTCGCCCTTGAGCTGCTCGACGATGCTGGTCACGTCCTTGCGGAAGCCAGCCTTCGCGGCCTCGGAAAGTTTCTCGTTGTGGCCGTTCGGCAGGGAAGGCATGTCCTGCCACACCATCAGGCCAATGCGATCGGTCCAGTAGTACCAGCGTGCCGGTTCCACCTTGATGTGCTTGCGGATCGTGTTGAAGCCGAAGTCCTTCGTCTTCTGCACGTCGAACTTCAGCGCGGCGTCGGTCGGGGCGGTGTGCAGGCCGTCCGGCCAGTAGCCCTGGTCGAGCGTGGCGAGCAGGAACGTGGGCTTGCCGTTGAGGACGATGCGGTTACGCCCGTCCACCTTCTCGATGGCGATGGTGCGCAGGCCGGCGTAGCTGGTGACCTCGTCGCGCTGCTCGCCCTGGCCGAGCGTGGCCTTGAACGTGTAGAGGAACGGGTCGTCCGGGCTCCAGGTGCGCGGATTCGCGATCGCGATGCGCAGCGGTTTCCCGGCGGGGCCGGTCGCCTCGCCCACGGCCTTGCCGTCGGCATACGCGGTGACGTGCAACGGCGCATCCTTGCCGGCGCCCTGCACGGTCGCGTCGACCATGAACGCATCGAGCGTCTTCGCCGGGGTGAAGCGCAGCTTCGCGAGGCTGACGGCCGGCACCGGCTCGATCCACACCGATTGCCAGATGCCCGAGGCGGCCGTGTAGAAGATGCCTTCCGGCTTCAGGCGCTGCTTGCCGACCATGACGTCCACGCCGTCGACCGGCGCATGCACCGCGACCACGATTTCCTGCTGACCGCCGGGACGCAGCGCGCTCGTGATGTCCGCGCCGAACGAGGTGTAGCCGCCGGTGTGGCGCACGACCTCCTTGCCGTTGACGTACACCGTGGCGTCCTGCGCGACGGCGCCGAAGTTCAGGCGCACGTGCTGGCCCTTCGAAGTGAAGTCCGCGGGCACGTCGACGAGGCGGCGGTAGACCATGTCGTCGGAATGCTTCTGCACACCCGACAGCACCGACTCGATCGGGTAGGGCACGAGCACCTTGTCCTTGAGCGTCTGGCCGAAGGCCGGCTTCGCAGAGCTCGTCGTGGCGGCGAACTCCCACAGACCGTTCAGGCTCATCCAGCGCGGTGACTCGAGTGACGGACGCGCGAGCTGCGGGCGCGGGTACTCGGGCAGGGCGTTGGTGGGAGAAACCTGCGCCGTCCACGGCGTCGCCAGGGGCGGCGTCTTGCCGCTCCACGACGTCGACGCCTGGTCCGCCATGGCCATGGGTGCGAAGCCCAGCGCGAGCGCGATGCACGCGCCGAGGCCACTTGCCTTGATCTTGCTCGTCATCCTCAGTCCTTCTTCACGTTGCCGGCGGCCGACATGGAGGGCGGCGCGTCGTTCGGGTCGGTGCCCCAGGTCTTGCCCGGCGTGGGGCCCATCGTCAGTTCAAGCGTCGCGCCGTTCACGATGTCGGCGTGGCTGAACCACGGTTTCGTCCACGGCTTGCCGTTGAGCGTCGCGGACTGGACGTACATGTTCTTCGCGGAGTTGTTGCGCGCGACGATCTCGAACACCTTGCCGTTGCCGAGGCGCAGGCGTACGTGGTCGAAGATCGGGCTGCCGATGATGTAGTCGGGCGTGGCGGGATCCACCGGGTAGAAGCCCATCGCGGAGAGCACGTACCACGACGAGGTGGAACCCTGGTCGTCCATGCCCGGATAGCCGTAGCCGGTCGCGTCGCTGCCATACATGTCCGCGAGCACGCGGCGCGTCAGTGCCGCGGTCTTCCACGGCTGGCCGCTCCACGCGTAGAGGTACGGCGCCTGCTGGTCCGGCTGGTTGCCCTGCACGAACTGGCCGATCAGACCGGTGCAATCGCGGCAGATGCCCTTGGCGGTGTACGGCGTGGTGAAGAACTGATCGAGCTTCGCGTTGAAGGCGTCGCGCCCGCCGAGCGCATTCATGAGGCCCTGCACGTCGTGAGGCACCAGCCAGAGCGTGGACCAGCCCGAGGCCTCCTTCATCATGAAGTTGTAGTACGGCTCGCCCGGATCGAACGGCGAGATCCATTTGCCGTCTTCCGTGCGGCCGCGAACGAAGCCGACCGACGGATCGAACACGTTGCGCCAGTTCCCCGCGCGGCGCTCGAACATCTCGGCGTCGTCGTTCTTGCCGAGGCGTCGGGCGAAGTCGGCGAGCGCGTGGTCGTCCCACGCGTATTCGAGCGTGGTGGCCGCGCCCGCCTTGCCACCCGCGTACGGCGGGCTCGGATTGTTCGGCGGCACGATATCGGAGATCCAGCCGTTCTTGTCGTACTCGGCGAGGTAGCCACGCGGGCCCTTGGGATCGGTGGCGTTCTTGCGCAGGTACTCGTAGGCCGCGGCATAGTCGAAGTCGATGCCGCGAGTCCACGCGCCGTTGTAGAGGAACACGGCGTGGTCGCCGTGGAACGAGGTGTTCATGTAGCCACGCTCGCGCGCGCGGTCGAGCTCGGAGCGCATGATGTCCTGCACCACCGTGGGCTGCAGCAGCATGAGCAGGGCGATCTGGTTGCGGCCCGTATCCCAGAACGGCACGGGGCCGTAATGGTCGTAGTCGGCGATGCGGTCCTTGCCGTCGGCGTCGATGTAGCCCTCGCCCTTGCGCGCGATCATGCGCGGGCTGGCGAACGAGTGATAGAGCGTGGAATAGAACAGCATGCGTTGCTTCGGCGTGCCGCCGCTCACCTGCACGCGATCGAACAGCTCGGCCCAGCGTGCACGCGCCTTCGCATGCACGCGGTCGAAGTCGGCATCGCTGTCCTGGGCGCGAAGCCGCTGCTCGGCCTCCGCCGCGCTATGCCCGTGCGCGATGCGCACGACCACCTGGTCGCCGGCCTTCGTATCGAAGGTCACATAGGCGCCGGCATAGCCGCCGGACGCCGCGCGGCGATCGGTCTGCACGTCGGTGCGGCCGAGGCCTTCGCCCTTGTTGGTCACGTCGGCGGTGAACGTGCCGAACTGCCGGAAGGGTCGCGAGAACTCGGCCACGAAGTACGGACCATCCGAATCGCGGTCGCGACGGCCTGCCGTCGCCGTGCCACGGATGACGCGGTCGCCGACGACTTCGACGTCGCCGCCCGAGCGACGCAGGTTGAGAACGACATGCGAGCGATGGCTCTCGGGGAAGGTGAACCGCATCAGGCTGGTCCACTGCGTCGCGGTCAGCTCCACCTTCGTATGGAACGTCGCGAGATCGACGGCGTAGTAGCCCGGCGACGCCTTCTCGGTCGCCTTGTCGTACGTCGACGTCATGTAATCGGGTGGCACCGTCCAGTCGCCGACCACGGGCATGACCATGGGCGCGCCGCGCGCGCCGTAGGTCGAACCGCCGCCGGTGAAACCGATCATGGCGGGTCGACGGTAATCGTAGGCGACCGGCACGCCGGTCGCGAAGCCGAGATCGGCGTTGATGTTGACGGGCGCGGCCTCGGTCGCGCTCTCCGGCAGGCTGGCGCCGGGTGTCGTCATGCCGGTGTACAGCGGCTCGCCCTCGGGTGGCGCGTTGCCGATGAGGTCCTGGCGGTCCAGCGGCGCCGTGCCGACGAGCGGGTTGGCGAGGTCCACGTTGGCGGTGGAGGTCGGGGCGGCCTTGCTGGCGGCCGCGTGCCCGGTATCGATGGTGCCCAGCGCAATGATCGCCAGTGCCAAGGCGAGCGGCGCGCGGTGGGGAAGACGCGCGAATGGTGTCATCGGGTTTCCTTCGCTCAAAAAGGAAGCGGGGCCGGGCTCATCGCCCGGCCCCGCTCGTTTTGTCACTTGTCGCTCTCACCACCGAACTTGTAGGTCACACCCACGTAGTACTGGCGTCCCGGATACAGCAGGTTCACCAGACGGGCGCGGGTATCGCCACCCAGGTAGGTGTGCGGCGTGCCCTTGTTGAAGTTGATGATCGACGCCGTGACCATGAAGTGCTTGTTGAATTCATAGTCGCCGTTGAGGTCGATCTGGTGGTACGGCTGCGAGTAGATCGGCAGACCGGCCGCGAGGCCGTTCATGCGGCGGCCCGTCCAGTTGTCGCTGGCGCGGAGCAGCAGGCCGTTCTTTTCGTAGAACAGCGACACGTTCGCGGCGTACTTCGCGCTACCGATCAGCTCCGCCTTGCCCACCTGCGTGTCGCCGAGCGAGACGGCGGTTTCGTTGGTGTGGTTCAGCGTGTAGTTGGCGATGTAGCCGAAGCCGTTGTCCCAGGTGTGCTGCGCGTACACCTCGATGCCCTTCGACGTGCCGGAGCGGCCGTTGGCGTTCGTGCTGTACTGGCGGAAGTTCGTCGCCGTACCGCCGACATCGACATCGATGTTGTTGACGGTGACCGGGACGACGAAGTTCTTCACCTTCTTCTGGAACAGGTCGATACCGACCACGCCGTGCGTCGCGTAGTACCACTCACCGGCCAGGTCGAACTGCGTCGCCGTGAACGGCTTCAGGTCGGCGTTGGCACCCGAGCCGTACCAGCCCGGCAGCGGAGCGCCGAACTGCTTGCGGTCGTTGTAGTACTCCTGCGTGTTGTTGGTCAGCTGACCCAGCTGCGCGAGATCGGTGTAGTTCGCGCGGGCGAGGGCCTGCGAACCGGCCGCACGCAGCACGAAGTCGTCGGCGATGGTCCAGGCGATGTTGAAGCTCGGCAGGAACTTGTTGTAGCGCTTGTTCGTCGTCGAGTTGGTGAAGCCTTCCACCACCGCGATTTCGCGCGGCAGGTACTGGAAGTCGCCCGGAGCGCAAGGACCGCCACCCGCGTTCACGCCCGAAGCCGGGCAGATCAGGATGTTGCCGCCGGCGTCGTGGTAGTACGTCGCGTTGTTGGTGGTGACCTGGTTGGCGACCGTGAGGTCCTGCTTCGTGGTGACGAAGCGCACGCCGACGTTACCGCGGATGGTGCCGGTGTCGAAGTTGGCCTGCACGTAAGCCGCGGCCACCTTCTCGCCGATCGACGACTTGTTCTGCGGCTTGTTGTAGATGACGCGGTCGTAGGTCGAATTGAGGTGGTTGTAGTAGGCCGGGAAGTTGATCGCCGGGAAGATGTCGTCGCCGTACGCGTGGTTCACGCCGTCGAGGTAGTTCGGCAGCAGGAAGCCCGGGGGCAGCTGGCCGGCGTTTGGATCGCAGGTCTGGAACTGCAGCGTGGTGCCCTTGCAGTACCAGCGCACTTCGTTGCTCTGCTGCTCGGCGTTGGCGTCGGTGTACTTGCCGCCGAACTGGATCGACTGCAGCCAGCTGGAGTCGAGCGACCAGGTGAAGTCGGCCTGCGCGAAGTTCTGCGAGTTCGTGGTGTTCACCATGTTCGAACCGGTCGAACCGAGGTCGACCTGGCCCGCGCCGGCGAGCATGTTCTGCAGCACGTCCGGTGCGGCGCTGATGCCCGGCTTGCCGCTGAGGTCCCACGAGGCGCCGTTGCTGCCGTTCACCCACGCGCCGTTGACGAAGTTACGCGGCTTGGCGGCCATGCCCAGCTCGACCGACGGACCACCGCTGGCCCAGGTGCGGCCGACGTTGAAGCTGCCGCTCAGGGCGCCGCCGGTGTCCCATTCGCCTTCGATGTTGACGGTCTGCGACTTGGCCTTCTCGATCGAGTAGTTGCCGTTGAGCCACGGAATTTCCGTGTTGCAGACGTCGACGGCCTGGCGGGTGGCACCCGTGACCGGGTTCACCGTCGAATTACAGCCCACGCCGGCCGGCGGCAGCACGTAGTTCGCGCCGGTGACGATGGTGCCGGACTTGTCGAACGTCAGGCCGTTCGGAGCGAGCAGGCGGCCGTTCTGGTCGGCGAAGTTCGTGTTGTTCGGCAGGCCCCACTCGGGAATCTCGAGCGTGTTGGTGATCTGCTTCTGGGTGCGCTCGAAGCGGAAGTAGTTACCGGTCAACAGCAGGTGGTCGCTCGGCTTGAACTGCATCGTCGCCTGAGCACCCTTGGTCTTGAGGTTCAGGTCGTTGCGGCTGGTGGCGAACTGCTGCGGCATCCAGAAGCCGTTGGAGATGTTGCCGGCCTGGTCGACGACGCCGTTGCCCCAGAGGTCGATGTTGTTGTCGACCGCGGCGCCATACGGCTTGCCGTGCACGTTCACCGGCGGCTGCGTGCAGGTCGTGTGGTCACGGCAATCGTCGGACCACCAGTGCCAGCTGGTCGCGTCCGCGGAGTACGTGGTGGCCTGGCGCTTCTGGTACGCGCCGGCGACGAGGACGCCGAACGTCTCGTCCTTGTTCTTCCACGACCACAGCGCGGAGCCCTGCGGTTCCGTCTTGGCGCTGGTATCGGAGCTCGCGGCCGTGCCGGTCACGAAGCCCTCGTTGACGCCCATCTCGAGCGGACGACGCGTGCGCAGGTCGACGTTGCCGCCGATGCCGCCCTCGTCCAGACGCGCCTCGAGGCTCTTGTAGAGCTTGATGTCCGAGAACATGTTGGCGGGGAACAGCGTGTAGTTGAACGAACGCGTCAGGCCGGCCGAGGTGTCGGCCGAGGCGACGTAGTTGCCGTTCAACTGGGTGTACGTGAGTTCCGGCGCGAGGCCGCGGATGCTGACGGTCTTGCCTTCGCCGGATTCGCGGCTGATGACCACGCCCGGGACGTGCGCCAGCGCGTCCGCGATGTTCTTCGCCGGGAACTGCGCGATGTTCTGCGCGTTGATCACTTCGACGATGGAATTCGCGTCACGCTTCTCGATGACGCTCTGTTCGACCGACTGGCGATAGCTGGTGACCACGACGGTGTCGAGGTTCGTCGGACCGACCTTCTTCTTGTCGGCCTCCTTGTCCTTCTCGTCCTGCGGCGTGGCGGCACCGGCGGGCGCCTGGGCCTGCGCGGGTGCGACGGCGGCGGCCGTGGCGGGCGCGGCGGTCTGCGCGAACGCGGACGCGGGCACTCCCATGTAACCGACAAGCGACAGGGTAGCCGCGGCGAGCGCGGCAGACAGCGGCTTGCGCTTGAGCATGTGTTGGTACGTCATTTCTTTTTATTTCCCTCGAAGAAGCGCCCTGGTGTTTCCGGCGCGTTGGTCCCCCGCTACATCACAGCTGCAGATGCCCGTTCTATGGCTCCACAAACCCTCCTGACCTCAATTGGATCGATCCAAAATGACGGGTGCCGACGGACCCCGTTTCCATCGGCACGGTGCTTTCAACGGAATGTCGGGTGGTCGCGCTCCTCGCGCGGGAGGGCATCGTCGAGGTGGCGGGCAACGGCCTTCGTCGGCGCCGGCATCGCTCGGGCACCCGTGGCTCGTTTCATGAAATGGTCGGCACGATGTGTCTGCATGTCCCGCTTCCCATACCCCTCGCGAATCCGGCGGAAAGCAGGCAGCCTTCGGCCGACGCTCCACGCGCCTGCCCTGACGGCTCTGGCTCACCCCGATTTAAATCTCGCAGATCCGGCGCTTCCGCGACGTGACCTGATTCACTTTGACTTGGATCGATCTAAGTCCCCGGTGCGAATTAAGACCTCGAAGTCGCAGGCTGTCACGCTGCGCTGCAAAAACTTTCCGGGCCGATCGATCAGCGGCGTGGAACTTTGCGCGATGGCCGTCACAAAACGCGCATCGATCGCGGCTTTGGATCAAGAGGTCGAGGCGGATGCGGGGTAGGTTCCGTCGTCCCCGCGCGCGAAAAAACGAAGGTTGCCCATGAAGTCGGTCAGGTTGATCCACGCCGTCATGCTCGCCACATGGCTTCCGTCCCTGGCGGCGGCAGCCGACGCGAAGCCGAAAGCGGAGACGGTGCTGAAGAGCGAAAGCAGCTGGACCGGTGCGCCATACACCGCGTATCCGAAGGGCCGGCCCGAGCTGACCGTGCTGCGGATCGTCATCCCGGCGAACTCCGCGTTGCCCTGGCACACGCATGTGGTGCCGAACGCGGCCTATGTGATCTCGGGCCACCTGACCGTGGAGGAGAAGGCCACGGGCAGGAAGAAGGTGATCCGAGCGGGAGAGGCCTTGCCCGAATCGGTAGGCGTCGTGCACCGAGGCGTGACCGACGACGAGGAGGTCGTGCTCGTCGTCATGTACGCGGGCACGAAGGACACACCGCTCTCGGTGCCGCTCGCCGAAGACAAACCCGAGTTCGCCACACCGCCGTAGGAGCGGCCCTGGCCGCGACAGCTGTTCGCGTCAATGGTGAAGCTGGCGCGCCAGGTTGGGGACCGGGTCGAGAAGCCGTCGCGGCCGGGTCCGCTCCCACAGCGCGT
>NZ_FODZ01000001.1:0-195617 GCF_900110505.1 Luteibacter sp. UNC138MFCol5.1 | reverse complement strand
CCACAGCGCGTTGTAGGAGCGGCCCTGGCCGCGACAGCTGTTCGCGTCAGTGGTGAAGCTGGCGCGCGAAGTTGGGAACCGGGTCGAGAAGCCGTGGTGGCCGGGTCCGCTCCCACAGCACAGCGGAGCGTGCGTGGGATCAGGCCATTGCCGCGGCGCTCCGCACGAGCTGGTGCGCGGGGACGGGGCTGCCGAGGAGGTAGCCTTGCAGGGCGTTGCACCCCAGGCGCGTGAGCAGCTCCTGCTGCTCGATCGTTTCGACGCCTTCGGCGACGATCTTCAGGCCGAGCGTCTTCCCGAGTCCGATGATCGCGGCGACGATCGCTTCGTCGTCGTTGCCGTGCGTGAGTTCGGTGATGAAGCCACGGTCGATCTTCAGTTCGTCGGCGGGAAGCTGCTTGAGGTAGAGCAGGCTCGAATAGCCTGTGCCGAAGTCGTCGATGGAAATGCCGACGCCGAGGGCGGCGACCTGGTTGAGGATGGCGAGGCTCGCCTCCGCGTCGCGCATGGCCGTGGATTCGGTGACCTCGAGCACGAGGTGGCGCGGATCCAGGTCATGTCGGTCGAGGGTCTCCTTCAGCACGTCGACGAGACCCGCGTGCGTGAGCTGCACCGTGGAAAGGTTCACCGAGACCGTCCAGTCCCCGTGGCCTTCGGCCTGCCATTCACGCATCTGGCGGCAGGCTTCGTCGATCACCCAGTTGCCGATGGGCACGATCAGCCCCGTGCGCTCGGCCACCGAGAGGAAGGCGTCGGGCGGCATCAGGCCGACACCGGGCTTCTGCCAGCGCAGCAAGGCCTCGACGCCGACCATCGGACCTTTCGGCGAGACGAGCTTCGGCTGGTAATGCAGCAGGAACTCGCCGCGATCGACGGCCCGGCGCAGGTCCTGCTGCAGCTGGAGCTGCTGGTGCACGTTGGCGTTCATCGCGCTTTCGAAGAAGCAGTAGCCGTTCCGGCCCTGCTCCTTCGCGTGGTACATCGCGGCGTCCGCGTTGACCATCAGTTCGTGCGTCGTGCGGCCGTTCTCGGGATAGATCGCGATGCCGACGCTGGCGGAGACGTGCACCGTGTTGCCGTCGATGTCGTACGACGCCATGAGCGAGTCCACCAGGCGCTGCGCGTGAAGCGCGGCGTCCTCGGGACGCGCGACGTCCAGCACCATGACGAACTCGTCGCCGCCCAGGCGCGCGACCGTGCCCTCGTCGGTCTGGGTGGCGAGGATGCGCGCGGATACCTGTTTCAGCAGCAGGTCGCCGATGTGGTGGCCGTAGACGTCGTTCACCGCCTTGAAACCGTCGAGGTCGATGAACAGCACGGCAAGCGGGGTCCGTTCCCTCGAAGCCTTCTGGATGGCCTGGTCCATGCGATCGCCCAGCAGGACCCGATTCGGCAGGCGGGTCAGGTTGTCGTGGAGGGCAAGCTGCACGAGTTCGCTGTTGGCGCGATCGAGCGACGTGGCAAGCGCGTCGGCACGGACGTCGAGGAGCGACACCACGAGCGCGATCGCGAAGACCGCCAGGCTGACGAGGATCACCACCACGGCCAGCCACTTGGGATCGATGCCGGTGTTGGCCGCGCCGCACCAGCTGCCCAGCGGAAACTGCGAGGCGGCCATGCCGGTGTAGTGCATGCCGACGATGGCGCAGCCCATCACGAGCGACGCGCCGAGGCGGGCGAACGCGACGCGCTCGCCGTCGCGGCGCAGGCGGAACGCGATCCACAACGCGGCGCCGGAGGCGATCACGGCGATCACGATCGACGCGGCGAACAGCCAGGGGTCGTAAATCACCCCGGGCTCCATCTTCATCGCCGCCATGCCCGTGTAGTGCATGGCGGCGATGCCTGCGCCCAGCAGCAGGGCACCCCCCGCGAGGCGGCGGCGCGGCAGCGCCTCCAGGCAGACCAGCCACAACGCGAAGGCCGAGGAGACGATGGCGATCACGAGCGACAGGACGGTCAGGCCCAGGTCGTAGCCCACCTGGATCGGCAGGCGGAAGGCCAGCATCCCGACGAAGTGCATGGACCAGATGCCGAAGCCCATGGCGACGGAGCCGCCCACGAGCCAGAGCGCAGACGCGCGCCCACGGGTGCTGGCCACGCGGCCGGCCATGTTCAGCGCCGTATAGGACGCCAGGACGGCCACGATCAACGAGAACACGACGAGGATGCCGCTGTAGCTGCTTGCGAGCATGGTGAACCTGCCAGGACCTGCCGACCGGCGGAGGCGGTCGTTCTGAGGATTTCGGCAGATTCGTCAAATTCTTGAGGTGGCGGCCGCTCGTCAGTGGCTGGGCGGCTTGGGCCGGTAAGGCGTGTACTGGGCGGAAAGCAGCCGCCAGCCGTCCTTGTCCTGCACGGCGACCAGGCCGACGGTGAGCTGCATCGTCCGGCCGGATGCGTCGAAGCTGACCCGGGTCGTCATCGCCGCGGTCGTACCGTCACTTTGCGTGGCGATGTCTCCGACCTTCACGACGGGCGCCGGGGCCTTCTTCTCGGGTGCGTAGAACGACAGCACGGCATCGTGCGCGTCGACCTCGCCCAAGGGACTGACTTCCACGAAGCGAGGATGCAGCACATCGGCCAGCGCCTTCTGATCGAACGTGTTCTCCGCCTGGAAATAACGGCGGGCCGCTTCCTCCGCGCTCGGCGCGGCGGCGAACGCGGCGGGAGCGAGCAGGAACATGGGCAGTGCGAGGACGAGCGGGCGAAGGTGCGACGACATGGCGTGATCTCCCCTGGGTTCGCAGGACAGTAGAACGTCGCCGCGATCCGGGGTATCGGCCGGAAGTCATCGGGTGTCCGTGCAAAGGGCCCTGTCCGGACAGGTTTGTCCGCGGACAGTCGACATGGCGCAGGCCGACCGCCGTGCCGGGCCGCGATCGGGTTGGCACGCTGCGTGCAGAGCCATGCTTCGGCCGCGCGACGCGGAGGATCCCGCGGGGTGTGCGGGTGGCAGGTGGATTCACCGATCGAAGGGAGCGTTGCATGTTCGGCTATTACCTGGAACTGGCCGTGCGCAGCCTGAAGCGCAGCCGGGGCCTCACCGTGCTGATGGTGTTCGCCATCGGTTTCGGCGTGGCGGCGTCGATGACGACGTATTCCGTCTTCCGCGCCGTATCGGGCGATCCCATTCCGTGGAAGTCGTCGCGGCTGTTCGTGCCGCAGATCGACGCGTGGGGGCCACGCAAGGGGCGCGAGGTCGCCGACCTGCAACAGGCGCTGACTTATACCGACGCCATGGCGCTGATGCGCGATCATCGCGCGAAGCTGCAATCGCCGCTCTACATGATCGCTCCGGCGATCATGCCGACCCGAGCCGGCGAGCATCCGGTCAACGTCACCGGCCACGCCGTGTCGAGCGAGTTCTTCCCGATGGTCGAGGCCCCGTTCGCGCATGGCGCCGGATGGACGACCGACGACGACCGCCGCCGTGCCGCGGTCGCCGTCATCAGCGAACGGCTGAACCGGAAGCTCTTCGCCGGCCAGGACAGCGTCGGCAGGACGATACGGATCGCCGGCAAGGATTATCGCGTCGTGGGTGTTCTGGGCGACTGGAATCCGCAGCCGCGCTACTACGACATCTACAACAGCAACGGATTCTCGACAGACCGGGACGACATCTTCATCCCCTTCGACCGGGCCATCGAATCGGCGGTGACGCGGGACGGCAGCAACAGCTGCTATGTCGTGCCGAAGGACACGGGCTTCGAGGGCCTGAAGAAGTCGTCCTGTGTATGGGTGCCCTACATGCTCCAGCTCGACGACGCGGCCGCGGTCGCGTCGTTCCGCCGTTACCTGCACGACTACGCCGGCGAACAGCAGCGTGCCGGCCGCTTCAACTGGGCGCCCAACGTCCGCCTGAGCGATATCCCCACTT
This sequence comes from Luteibacter sp. UNC138MFCol5.1, assembly GCF_900110505.1. GTDB lineage: Bacteria > Pseudomonadota > Gammaproteobacteria > Xanthomonadales > Rhodanobacteraceae > Luteibacter. The sequence continues at coordinate 191,737 of NZ_FODZ01000001.1, read as the reverse complement.
TTCTGGTGTCCGAGGAAGTCGCGCCGCGCGACACGAAGATCTCCCTGATCGTCGCCATCGGGTTGCTGGTCGTCTGCCTCGTGAACACCGTCGGGCTGCTGCTCGCGAAGTTTCTCCGCCGCAGCGGGGAGATCGGCATCCGTCGCGCGCTCGGAGCGCCGCGGACGGCGATCTACGCCCAGTTCCTCACCGAGGCGGGCATCGTCGGGCTCGCCGGCGGCGTGCTCGGCCTCGTTCTGACGGGCCTGGGCGTGCTCGCCATGGGATGGCTGCTGCCCCGGCACATCGCCGCGCTGGCGCGGCTGGACATGCCGCTGCTCCTGCTGACCCTCGCGGTGGCCATCGCCTCGACGATCCTCGCCGCTCTCTATCCCACGCTACGCGCATCGCAGGTGCAGCCGGCGTGGCAACTGAAGTCGAACTGAGGAGTCGTCCATGAGGCTGCATCCCATCTTCGCGGCGCTTCGTCGGCACAAGGCGGGCGTGGTGCTGATCGCCCTGCAGATCGCACTCACGCTGGCGATCGTGTGCAACGCGATCTTCATCATAGGGCAGCGCGTGCAGATCATCGGCCGGCCGAGCGGCATGGACGAAAGCGACCTCTTCGTCGTCAGCCAGCAATGGGTGGGCGTCGACAACGTCGAGGACCCGGCCAGCGTCGAGAAGCTGGACGCGCTCCAGCGCGAGGACATCGCGGCGCTGCGCAACATGCCGGATGTCGCGGCCGTCACGCCGGCGAACTCGCTGCCGCTATACAACAGTTCCTGGACGGGCGCGGTGAGCGCGAATCCCGGCCACGGCGAGTACGACGGGTCGAGTAACGGCACGGCGCTGGTCTCTTATTACTACATGGACGAGCAGGCGCTGGCCGTCCTGGGCGCGAAGCTCGCCGAGGGGCGCTTCTTCCGCGCGGACGAGGTCGCGCACATCGGTCCGAAGGACCGGGCGCCATCCGGTGTGACGGTGATCTCGAAGCAGCTCGCGCAGAAACTGTTTCCCGGCGAGAGCGCCCTCGGCAAGCCGCTCTACATCGACGGCGCGACGAAGCCGTCGACGATCGTCGGCGTGCTCGACCGTCTCCAGTCTCCCGCCGTGGTGAGGAAGGTGCCCTGGGCGACCGTGGTGATTCCCGCGCGGCTGAACAGCCTTTTCTCCCGATACGTCGTGCGCGCGAAGCCCGGAAGGCTTGACTCCGCGATGAAAGCGACGCCGGGCGTGCTCTACCGGACGAACCCGATGCGCATCCTGGATGAGGACAACGGCCTGAAGACCTTCGCCACGATTCGCGGCGAGGCCTACCAGGCCGACCTCAGCATGGCGATCCTCATGGGCGCCGTATGCCTGATCCTCATCGGCGTCACGGCCGCCGGCATCGTGGGTCTCACCAGCTTCTGGGTCGGGCAGCGGCACCGGCAGATCGGCGTGCGGCGAGCGCTCGGCGCACGCAAGGTCGACATCCTCATCTACTTCCAGATGGAGAACCTCGCCATCGCGAGCGGCGGCGCGGCGCTCGGCACCGTGCTGGCGGTCGGCGTGAACTTCTGCCTGATGCGCGAGTTCGACATGGCGCGCCTGCCGCTGGCGTGGATCGCGGTGGGCATCGTCGCGGTGCTCGTTCTCGGCCAGGCCGCCGTGCTCGCGCCGGCGCGCCGCGCCTCGAACGTTCCACCCGTGGCGGCGACGCGCGGGAGCTGACGCCGGCGTTGGCCGTCACCGCCGGGATTCGCGCTCCTTCGTAGCGGGCGCGTCGTCCTGGTCCTTCGCGCGCCGGCGCAGCCGCAGGGGCGTTTCGCCGACCAGGCGGATGAACGCGCGGCGCATGCGCTCGGTATCGCCGAAGCCGCTGTCGCGGGCGACCGCCTCGACCGCGAGGCTTCCCTGTTCGAGCATCGCGCGCGCCTGTTCCAGGCGCAGCATCGCGATCGCGCGGGCGGGCGTGTGTCCCGTTTCGCCGCGGAACAGACGGGTGAACTGGCGGGGGCTGAGATTCGCGACGCCGGCGAGCTCCGGCAGCGAAAGCGGCCGGCGCAGGTTGCGCCGCGCATAGGCCAGCACCGTCTGCACCCGGTCGCTGCGGGCGTCGAGATCGAGCAGCGTCGAATGCTGCGACTGGCCACCGCCGCGGCGGTGGTGCATCACCATCCCGCGCGCGATGTGGCGCGCGAGATCGCGGCCGTGATCCTCCTCGACCAGCCCGAGGGCGAGATCCGTGCCGGCCGACATGCCGGCGGACGACCAGATCGGGCCGTCCTTGACGTAGATGCGGTCGAGTTCGACCTGGCACGCCGGGTACCGGCGGCGCATCTCGTTGCCGAAATTCCAGTGCGTCGTCGCCTTGCGGCCGTCGAGCAGCCCGGCGTCCCCCAGCACGAAGCTGCCGAGACAGATCGAGGCCAGGCGGCGCGTGGTGCGGGCGGCGTCGACGAGGAACGCGCTGACCGTGGGCGACGTCTCCGGAATCTCCATGCCCACGCCGATCATCAGGGTATCCAGCGCGTCCGCGCGCAGCGGCGCGCACGAGATCGCCTGTCCCATCGACGAGCGCACGGTGCCGGGCGACTCGGAGAGCAACTCGATGTCGTACAGGCGGGCGCCCGCTTCCTTGTTCGCCACCTCGAACACCGACAGCGCGGCGAAGCACATGATCTGGAAATCGGGGTAGACGAGGAGTCCGACGCGACGCATGGAACAGGCTCTGATCGTTGTGGGAGCGGGAAAGGTGCGGCCGTGATGCGGGCCATTCCAGCTTGCGGCGGCGGGAAATGTCCGGATTCGCGGCCTCTATGACCGTCGGTCCGTGAAGAGGTCGTATAGCCTGACCAGCTTACCGCCGAATGGTCCCGTAAAGCGCAGAGCGGACCTTCGTCACATTGGCGCCGCACGACGTGCTTGAAATCGCCAATCCGACGCCAGTGTGCAAGAACCGCCGGACCGGGACACGGCACGATCCAGATCGCGGGCGCGTGGAAGGCGCCGTCCGACCGGTGCCGTCGCTCGACGGCACGCCGCCCGCACGAACCGATGCACGGGATGGAGAACGATGACGACGAATGCGCGCCCGTCGGGCGACGGTTGCGCGGACGCGCTGGAGGCGCGACGCTTCCGCGAACTGTTCGATGCCACGCCCGCGGCGATCGTGGAGCTCGATTGCACGGGGCTCCACGCGATGCTGGACGAGCTCAGGAAGGACGGGGTCGTCGACATCCGTTCCTACATCGACGCGCACCCGGCGTTCGTCCTGGCGGCGCTGGAGCGGACCCGCGTCGTGGCGACGAACGAGCACTTCCTGACGCTGATGCGGGCCTCCACGCTCGCCGATGCCTGCATCCCGCTCATCGGTTACTGGTCGCCGTCGCCGCACGTGTACCGGCAGTTCATCGAGGCGCGTTTCGACGGCAAGCCGACGCACGAAGCCGAGACACGGATGCTGCGTGTCGACGGAACGACCATCGACTGCCTCGTCTCGTCGGCCTATGGCGCGGTGGCATCCCGTCCGTATTCGACCATCTCCGTCCTCGTCGACGTCGGCGCGCGGCTCGTCGCCGAGCGTGAGCTGGCGCGCGTCCAGGCCGAACTCGCCCATGCCGCACGCGTGACCGTGCTAGGCCAGCTCACCACGTCGATCGCGCACGAAGTGAGCCAGCCGCTGTCGACGATCGCGCTCACCAGCGAAGCGATGCTTCGATGGCTGGAACTGGACGAGCCCGATCTCGACGAACTTCGTGCGCTCGCGCGGTCGACGGCGGAACAGACGGCGCGGGCCGCCGACGTCGTCGGGCGCATCCGCCGCATGGCGCGACGGGCCGAGCCCCTGATGCGTCCCGTCGCGCTCAACGCGCTGGTGCAGGACGGTTGTCGCTTCCTCCACCACGAGTTCCTCCGTCGCGACGTTCAGGTCGAGACCCGGCTCGACCCAACGTCCCCGATGGTGCTGGGGGACGCCGTCCAGTTGCAGCAGGTGTTCATCAACCTCGCGCTCAACGCCATCCAGGCGATGACGAGCGCGCTGAGCGCCGTGCGGCGCCTGCGCGTCACCACGCGACTCACGGCGGGCGACTGGGTCGAACTATGGATGGAGGACACGGGACCGGGCGTCCCCGCGTGCGACGAGGCGCGACTCTTCCAGCGCTTTCACACCACCAAGCCGGACGGCATGGGCATGGGCCTGCCCATTTCGCAGACGATCGTGCAGGCGCATGGCGGCATGCTCCGCCTCGCGGAACGCCAGGAAAGCTGGGGCTGTCGCTTCGTGATGGAGGTTCCGGCGCACACGCGCGGCACGCCGGCCTAGGAGAGGTTGGCCCTCACCCATCCGACGATCTGCGAGGTGGAGACGGCGCCCGACTGGCGCGCGACTTCGCGCCCGCCCGCGAAGAGGATCATCGTGGGGATGCTGCGGATCCCGAAGCGCGCCGACAACGCGGGCTCCGCGTCCGAATCGACCTTCGCCAGGCGCACGCGCGGCTCGAGCTGCCTTGCCGCGGCCTCGAACTGCGGCGCCATCGCCACGCAGGGCCCGCACCAGGTCGCCCAGAAGTCCACCACCAGCGGCAGCTCGCCGCGCGTCGCGTAGGCATCGAAGACATCGGTCTTCAGCGCGACCGGGTGACCGGTGAACAAGGGCTGGTGACAGCGGCCGCACTTTGGACCTTCGCCCAGCCGTTCGGCGGCGACGCGGTTCATCGAGGCGCAATGGGGACAGGCGAAGACGATGGGAGCGGGGGACATGGCGACCTCGGCGGTGGGTTCCATGTTGCGATATCGGTTCGCCCGGCGCCTTGGACAAGACCGCTGTGGGCTCAGCCCCTTGCCTTGACCCGCTCGCGATGCGCGGCTTGTTTCGCCCGGTTGCCGCAGGACGCCATGCTGCACCAGCGCCGCGCGCGGCCGCGGGTGTGATCGGCGAACAGCAGCGTGCACGACGGCCCTTCGCAGGCCTTCACGTGCGAGAAGTCCTCGCCAGTCACCAGACGCGCCATCGCCTCGCCGATCGGCAGGAGCAACGACTCGGGGGACGACCAGCGGCGGCGGCGGACGAACGCGAGCCCGCTTTCGCCAGCGGTGACCTCGATGAACCCATCGTCGCGCGACAGTAACCGGTTCAGTGGCTCGAGATCGCTCAGGACCCCCGGCGCCAGCGGGCGCCCCATGTGGGCCCGCACGAACGCGGCGAACCAGTCGCGAAGGCTACGCGCCTGGTCAGCGAGCCGATCGAGCTCGCCCGGCATTGCCCGTTCGCGCAGGTCCGCGAGCACCTCCGCCGGCACCCATCCCGCCTGGGCAAGCCAGTCGACGAGCCCGTCGCCGTCCGCGATCCAGTCGACGGGAGCGTCTACGGGCGTGGCGACGGAATTGAGGAAATCGAGCCCGGGTGCGTCGGCGACGAACAGGGCGGGAGCGGAGCGGGTCATGGGCAAGGCATCCGGGAGCATGGGCAGACAGTAACCTTCAAAACGCCTGTTGACAAGTTACGTAGGCACACCTAACCTGAAAAACAACCGCTGTCCGGTTACTGGCGGCGGTCGCTCCGTGACCCCCATCCCGAGGAATCTCCCATGGCCGCCATCCATTACCGCACCGCCGACGTCGACGGATTCAACATCTTCTATCGCGAGGCCGGTCGCCCCGGCGCCCCGAAGCTCCTTCTGCTGCATGGTTACCCGAGCTCGGGTCACATGTTCCGCGACCTCATCCCCCTCCTGGCCGAGCGCTTTCACATCGTCGCGCCCGATCTTCCCGGCTTCGGCCAGTCGGACATGCCATCGCGCGACACGTTCGCCTATACGTTCGACAACCTCGCCGATGTCATCGACCGCTTCACCACCACCGTGGGGTTCGATCGCTTCGCGCTCTACGTGTTCGACTACGGCGCGCCCACGGGATTCCGCATCGCCAGTCGCCATCCCGAACGGATCACCGGCATCGTGTCGCAGAATGGCAACGCGTACCTCGAAGGACTCAGCGACGCGTGGAACCCGATCCAGGCCTACTGGCAGGATCCGACGCCCGAGAACCGGAGCGTGCTCCGCGACATGCTCAAGCCGGAGACGACGCGCTGGCAGTACGTGCACGGCGTCGCGGACGAATCGCTCGTGTCCCCGGACGGGATCGCCCTGGACAACCATTACCTTGCGCGCCCGGGAGCCGACGAAAGCCAGCTCGACCTCTTCGGCGACTACCGCACCAACGTCGCCCTCTATCCGACGTTCCAGGCGTATTTCCGCGAGCACAAACCCCCGTTCCTGGCGATCTGGGGCAAGCACGACCCGTTCTTCCTCCCGGCGGGCGCCGAAGCCTACAAGCGCGACATGCCCGACGCCGTCGTGCGGTTGCTCGATACGGGGCACTTCGCGCTGGAGACCCACGCGGCCGAGATCGCGGAGGCGATCATCGACCAGTTCGGCCGCTGAGGCGCCCATCGCTGCCGCTATCACGTGGCGTACATAACGCCGGCAGATGAAGAAATCGACATGATTTCTTCGGCATCGTGGCGACCTCTGCACACATGGCATGGCCTACTCTCGTCGGGCAAGACCAGCCCCGCCTGTCCAGGCCGAACCCAACAGTGCCGAGGTCTCCACGATGGACTTATCGAACGACTGGAAATTCACGCGTCGCGACGTGCTCAAGCTGGGCGCCGTCTCGATGAGCGCCCTCGCGATCCCGCGCATCGTCGCCGCGCCGGCGACCGAGGCCGCGCGGCCCCCCGTGGTGGCGAAGGTGGCGATGGAGGTCAACGGGAAGCCGCAGGCGCTCGACCTCGACACGCGCACCACGCTGCTCGACGCGTTGCGCGAGCACATGCACCTCACCGGCACGAAGAAGGGCTGCGACCACGGCCAGTGCGGCGCCTGCACCGTCATCGTCGACGGGCGACGCATCAATAGCTGCCTCACCCTCGCGGTGATGCACCAGGATTCGAAGATCACGACGATCGAAGGCCTGGGCACGCCGGAGAAGATGCACCCGATGCAGGCGGCGTTCGTGAAGCATGACGGCTACCAGTGCGGCTACTGCACGCCTGGCCAGATCTGCTCGGCCGTGGCCGTCCTCGACGAAATCGAGCGCGACATCCCCAGCCACGTGACCGCCGACCTCGGCAAGAAGGCCGCACTGAGCCGCATGGAGGTGCGCGAGCGCATGAGCGGCAACATCTGCCGGTGCGGCGCGTACTCCAACATCCACGACGCCATCGCCGATGTCGCGGGAGGTGCCGCATGAAGCCCTTCGGATACGAGCGCGCGGAAACACCCGCGGCCGCCGCCGCGAGCGCGGTCAGCCATCCCGGCGCGAAGTTCATCGCCGGTGGCACCAACCTGCTCGACCTGATGAAGCTCGGCATCGAGGAGCCGGCGTACCTGATCGACGTCAACGGCCTCAAGCTCGACGCCATCGAGACCGACGGCGACGGCGTGCGCATCGGCGCGCTCGTGCGCAACACCGACCTCGCCGCCGACGCGCGCATCCGTCGCGACTATCCGCTGCTTTCCCGCGCATTGCTCGCCGGTGCGTCGGGCCAGTTGCGCAACAAGGCGACGACGGCGGGCAACCTGCTCCAGCGCACCCGGTGTCCGTACTTCTACGACACCAACCAGCCGTGCAACAAACGCCTTCCCGGCAGCGGCTGCGCCGCGATCGGTGGTGTCAGCCGCCAGCACGCGATCGTCGGCGTGAGCAAGGCCTGCATCGCGACGCATCCCAGCGACATGGCGGTGGCGATGCGCGCCCTGGACGCGACGGTCGAAACGGTGAAGCCCGACGGGAGCAAGCGTCGTATTCCCATCGCGGACTTCCACACGTTGCCCGGCAACACGCCGCACATCGAGACGGTGCTCGAACGCGGTGAGCTCATCACCGCGGTCACCTTGCCGAAACCGGTCGGCGGCACGCAGCTCTATCACAAGGTTCGCGACCGCTCGTCCTACGCGTTCGCGCTGGTGTCGATCGCGCTGATCGCCCAGCCGGACGGCACGGGTCGTGTCGCCGTCGGTGGCATCGCGCACAAGCCATGGCGGGTCGACGCGGCGGATGCCGAACTGCCCAAGGGCGCGAAGGCCGCCTCGGCCAGGCTGCTCGCCGGCGCGCAGACGACGCATGACAACGCCTACAAGGTCACCCTGACGGAGCGCGCCCTCGCGGCGACGCTCGCCGAAGCGAAGGAGCGGAAGGCATGAAGTTCGATACCCCCGCCACCACCAATCCCATCGATCGGCTCAAGGTCGTCGGCCACCCCATCGACCGCGTCGAAGGCCCGCTGAAAACCACGGGCACGGCGCGATACGCCTACGAGCGCCACGACGTCGCCCCGAACCACGCCTACGGTTACGTGGTGGGCTCCGCCATCGCGAAGGGGAAGATCGTCTCCATCGACACGAGCAAGGCGCAGCGCGCGCCCGGCGTGCTAGCCGTGGTCACGGCGCAGAACGCCGGCAAGCTCGGGAAAGGCGACTACAACACGGCGAAGCTGCTCGGTGGTCCCGACATCCAGCACTATCACCAGGCCGTTGCGATCGTCGTCGCCGAGACGTTCGAGCAGGCACGTGCGGCGGCACAACTGATCAAGGTCGACTATGCGCGGACGGGCGGCGCGTTCGATCTCGCGTCGGAGAAGGACAAGGCCATCAAACCGAAGGACGGCGATCCGGACAGCGCCAAGGGCGACTTCGCTTCGGCGTTCGCCGCCTCGGCGGTGAAGCTCGACGCCACGTACACCACGCCCGACCAGTCGCACGCGATGATGGAGCCGCACGCGACGATCGCGGCATGGGAAGGCGACAAGCTGACCCTGTGGACCGCCAACCAGATGGTCGACTGGAGCCGCGGCGACGTGGCCAAGACGCTGGGCATTTCGAAGGACAACGTACGTCTCGTTTCGCCGTACATCGGTGGCGGATTCGGCGGCAAGCTGTTCGTGCGTGCGGATGCCATCCTCGCCGCGCTCGGCGCCCGCGCGGCGGGCCGTCCCGTCGCGGTCGCCCTGCAGCGTCCCTTGATCGTGAACAACACGACGCATCGCCCGGCGACGATCCAGCGCATCCGCATCGGCGCGTCGAAGGACGGAAAAATCGACGCGATCGCGCACGAGAGCTGGTCGGGCGACCTGCCGGGTGGCGGCCCGGAGACCGCCGTGCAGCAGACGCGCCTGCTCTACGCCGGCGCGAACCGCATGACGGCGACGCGCCTCGCCGTGCTCGATCTTCCGGAAGGCAACGCGATGCGCGCGCCGGGTGAAGCGGCCGGGTTGCTGGCGCTGGAAATCGCCATGGACGAGATGGCGGAGAAGCTCGGCATCGACCCGGTCGAGTTCCGCATCCTCAACGACACGCAGGTCGATCCCGAGCATCCCGAACGGCCGTTCTCGCAGCGCCGGTTCGTCGAGTGCCTGCGCACGGGCGCGCAGCGGTTCGGCTGGGACAAGCGCGCCGCGCGGCCGGGCAGCGCGCGCGACGGCCGCTGGCTGAAGGGCATGGGCGTGGCGGCCGCTTTCCGCAACAACCTCGTCCAGAAATCGGCGGCACGCGTGAGGCTCGAGCGAAACGGCCGGATCACGGTCGAAACCGACATGACGGACATCGGCACGGGCAGTTACACGATCATCGCGCAGACAGCCGCCGAGATGCTCGGCGTGCCGGTCGAGCGCGTCGACGTGCGCCTCGGTGATTCCAGCTTCCCGGTCTCGGCCGGTTCGGGCGGGCAGTGGGGCGGCAACAGTTCGACGGCGGGCGTGTATGCCGCGAGCATGAAGCTGCGCGAGGCGATCGCACGCAAGGTGGGCGTCGACCCGTCGAAGGCGTCGTTCGAGAACGGCGAGGTGGTGGCCGACGGCAAGCGGACTTCGCTCGCCAGGGCGGCGGCGGACGGCGAGCTCGTCGGCGAGGACGCGATGGAATACGGCGATCTCGCCAAACGGTTTCAGCAGTCGACGTTCGGCGCGCACTTCGTCGAGGTACGCGTGGACGCCGCGACGGGGGAGATCCGGATCGAACGCATGCTCGCCGTGTGCGCGGCGGGGCGCATCCTCAATCCCAAGACCGCGCGGAGCCAGGTCATCGGCGCGATGACGATGGGCGCGGGCGCGGCGTTGATGGAAGAGCTCGTCGTCGACAAGCGGCTGGGCTTTTTCGTCAATCACGACCTCGCGGGCTACGAGGTGCCGGTGCACGCGGACATCCCGCATCAGGACGTCGTGTTCCTCGACGAGACCGATCCGGCGTCCTCGCCGATGAAGGCCAAGGGTGTCGGCGAGCTGGGCATCTGCGGCGTCGGCGCGGCGGTGGCGAATGCGGTCTACAACGCGACGGGAGTGCGGGTGCGCGACTACCCCGTCACGCTCGACAAGATCATCGACAAACTGCCGCCGCTGGCCTGACGATCCACCGAGACGGGTAGGAGCGCGCCCTGCGCGTTTATGCCCTTTGGGTACGACAGCTTTTCGCGGAAAAGCTACAGGCCTTGTGGCTTTTGGCGAAAAGCTGTCGCGCCCAGGTGCGCTCCCACACGATCAGACGTTGGTTCCTTCGCTTCCGACCCCGTGGTGCACGACGAACACGCGCTCGGGGTCGTGCTTTCGTTTGATCGCGAGCAGCCGGGCATAGTTCGTTCCCCAGAAGGCGTCCTGCCAGTCCGGTTGGAAATAGTCGCTCTCCGATACGTAAGACCCCGCGCGTGGCGCGGCCCGGCGCAGGCGCCGATAAGCGGCATTCACATCATCGGCCCCGCGACGGGCCACGGCGGCGTCGACGTGCGCGGCCGGTAGCCCTTCATAGTTCGGCGCGCCGCTGTGGCCCACGATGGCGAGGGCGAACGCGTCGAGCACGGCGGGATTCGTGGCGGTGTCGCGGGAGGCGGCGATGGCGTCGGGCGGTGCGCCGTAGAGGCCCTTGTTGACGTGCAGTTCGACGCTGGAGTGTCCGGCGGCCTCGGTGATGGCGGTCGCGAGGCTGCGCAGGGCGTCGTCGCGCAGCAGCGCCGAAGGCAGCCACGCCGACGCGTAACCGTGGATGTACCAGCCGATCTGGTCCTGGTCGCCCTTCCAGACGAAGTGCGATGACGGTGCCCCCGGACGCCCATCCGGCACGATCAGTTGTGGCGCGTGCTCACGGAAGAACGCGGCGTCCCAGAAGTGACGGGCCTCCACGTCGAGCGCGCGAAGCGGACGACGCACCGCGTACGCCGGACGCGCGTTCACCCAGGCGACGAACGGTGCCCACGCCGCCTCGGCGGCGGCCTTGTCGATGCCCTGGAAGACCATGGACACGACGAGCCGTCGGTCGTGGGTGAAGCGGAGTTGTTCGCCCCAGGTCGGGTTGCACAGCGTCTCCCGGTAGAAGCGCAGCACCTCGTGCGTGAGCGCGAGGAAGGACGCGTCCGAGTCGGCAGCGATCTCGCCCGAGAGGCCGCCGAAGCGGTCGGGCAGGTCGTGCGTGCGCAGCGTCAGGCGGGTCACGACGCCGACGTTCCCGCCTCCGCCCCCCTTGAGCGACCAGAACAGATCGGGATCGGTGTGCGCGTTGACGACCCGGATCCGTCCGTCGGCGGTGACGAGCTCCGCTTCGAGCAGGTTCGACGCGGCGCTGCCGAAGCGCTTGGAGAAGCTGCCGAAGCCGCCACCGGTGACGAGCCCGGCCACTCCGACGGTCGTGCAGCCGCCGCCCTGGACGTAACGGCCGCCGCGGGTGGTCACGGCATCGTACGCGTCGATCCACATGGCGCCCGCGCCGAGGCTCACGGCGGGTTGCGGCGCCGTGCCCGGTCGGGCGCCCTCGGGGACGAACGCGTCGTGCAACTCGACCCGGTTCATCCGCCGCGTCCAGACCAATAGGGAATCCGGGGCGCACGAGGTGCCCTGGTAGCTATGGCCGCCACCCTTCACCACCAGCCGCACGCGATGCCGGCGGGCGAAGCGCACGGCGGCCGCGACGTCGTCGGCGCTTTCCGCGGCCAGGGCCCAGGCGCTCGGCCGCGAGTCCCATGCGCCGAACCAGCCGCTGGTCTGCGTGAGCGCCGGCTGGTCACCGATGTAGAACGCGTTGCCGCGTTGGGCGACGGCTTCGGCGCGGCTCGCCGCGTCGCCGAGAAACGGCGACGCCGGAACCGAAAGTCGGCCGCCGACCTCGCGGTTCAGGGCGTCCCACTGCTCGGCCGATGGCCATCCGGTGCCACCGGGACGGACTCGCGCGAACGGCGGGGCGGCGAACGCGTCGACTTTCAGCGTCCAGGGGAGGAGGGGCAGGGTGAGTGCGGCTTTGAGGAGGGTGCGGCGGTCCATGGGTGCCTCGGAGGTCGGGTGGGGTCCATCCTGCGCTGCGACGCGGCCTCCGTTGCGGATGCGGGGCCGAACCGACGTCTTCCGGGGACGAAGCGAGGCCCGGCCGGGCCGGGATGTCGGCGCGGCGACCGTCCGCGGATTATCCTTGGCCCGTCCCCGTTTCCTTTCCATCGTGAGATCGCCGTGCACGCCTGGACCGACCGCCGCCTCATCGACCTGCTCGCGATCGAGCATCCGCTGCTCCTCGCGCCCATGGCGGGCTCGGGCCTATCGGACCTGGCCATCGGTGTGGCACGTGCCGGTGGTCTCGGTGCGATTCCTTGTTCGTCGATAAGCACCGGGACGGCGACCGCCGAGGTCGCCGTGTTCCGGGCGAAGGTGCGTGCCCGGATCAACCTCAATTTCTTCGCGCATCGGCCGCGGGTGCCCACCGCCGAGGAGGCCACGCGGTGGCGGGAACGGCTGGCCCCGTACTACGCCGAGTTCGGTATCGAGGCATCGGATCTCCCGCCGGCGGGCGGGCGGGCGCCTTTCGACGAGGCGATGTGCGCCATGGTCGAGGCGGTACGGCCCGAGGTCGTGAGTTTCCACTTCGGGCTGCCGGACGAACCGCTGCTCGCCCGCGTGAAGGCGACCGGCGCCATCGTGCTTTCCTCGGCGACCACCGTGGCCGAAGGCCGCTGGCTCGAGGAGCGCGGCTGCGATGCCATCATCGCGCAGGGCTACGAAGCAGGCGGCCACCGCGGCAATTTCCTCACGGACGAGATGTCGGAGCAGCCGGGCACGCTCGCCCTGGTGCCGCAGCTGGTCGACGCGCTCCATGTGCCGGTGATCGCGGCGGGCGGCATCGGCGACGGGCGCGGCATGGCGGCCGCGCTGTGCCTCGGCGCGTCGGCGGTGCAGATCGGCAGCGCGTTCCTGCTTTCGCACGAATCCACCAGCGTCGACGTGCACCGGCAGGCGCTGCGCACCGCGCGCGACGACAACACCGCGATCACCAACGTGCTCACGGGGCGCCCGGCGCGCGGCGTGGTCAACCGGATCATACGGGAGATCGGGCCGATGTCGCCCGACGCCCTGCCGTTCCCCCTCGCGGGCGGGCCGCTGGCGCCGCTGCGCAAGATCGCCGAAGCGCAGGGGCGCGGCGACTTCCAGCCACTCTGGGCCGGTCAGGCGGCCTCGATGGCGCGCGAGTTGCCCGCCGAGGAGATCGCGCGCGGCATCGTCGACGAGGCGGCGCGCATCCTCAGGCTCTGACGCGGCGCGGTGTCAGGCCTTCTGGCCGTGCTGCAACAGCCAAAGCTTCACGTACTTCCGGCGCACGTACTCGACGCGTAGCAGCGCATAGACGATGCCGCGCCAGCCGTCGAGGAAGCCCGCGCGAAGCACGTAGCCGCGAAAGAAGCGCCACATCGGGCTGACGACGATCTGGCCGAGCGTCGCGCGCTTGCCGGCGGCGAACTCCTCGGTGGCCATCATGTGCGCGTAGCGTTCCTGCTTGGCCATCAGTTCGGACAGCGAACGGTACGGGTAGTGATCCAGGAAGCCCGGCAGCATGCGGACGTCACCATCGAGACTCACCGATTCGTGGATCTCGCGCGGCCCGCGCCAGCCGCCCTGGCGGCGATCGAACAGACGCAGCACCTTGTCCGCGCCGGCGTTGCCGTGGCGCATGAATCGACCGAAGAAGTCGTTGCGCCGGTGGAAGCGGTAGCCCGCCGCTCCGAAACCGGCATCGGCGACCTGCTCGATCGCGGCACGAAGGTCCGCGCCGACGCGCTCGTCGGCGTCGAGGCAGAGCACCCAGTCGTTCTTCGCCTGCGCGACGGCGAACGCCTTCTGGCTGCGGAAGCCGTCGAAGGGACGATGGATGACGCGCGCGCCCGCCGCCTCCGCGATGGCGACGGTGTCGTCGGTCGAGCCACCATCCACCACCACCATGTCGTCGCAGAACGGGGCGGCGGAAAGCAGGCAATCCCGGATGCGGTCGGCCTCGTTCTGGGTGATCACGCAGAGGGAAATGGGCCGTCGGGTCATCGGGATGCGGAAGAAGGGGTAGCGAGCCGTCATAATGCCACGTCACCCACCGCGGAGTGCCGCCCTTGGCCGCGTGCCTGATGTTCGCCACCGAAACCTACGCCCTGCCCATCCTGCGTCCGCTCGCGGCGGCCGCGCGTGCGCGAGGCATCGACGTGGGCTGGGTGGTGCCGGCCGCCATGGCGGCGAGCCTCACGCCCGACGAACGCCGCATCCGCAGCCTGCGCGACGCGCGCGCGATGAAACCCGAGGCCGTGTATTGCGCCGCCAACTGGGTGTCGCCGGCGCTGCCCGGCATCAAGGTCCAGGTGTTCCACGGGTTCAACGCGCAGAAGCGCGAACCGGACCGCGGCCACTTCGCGATCCGCGGCTTCTTCGATCTCTACGCCACCCAGGGACCGTCGACGACGGCACCCTTCGCCGAGCTGGCGCGCGAACACGGTTACTTCGCCGTGCGCGAAACCGGATGGCCGAAGCTCGATCCGCTGTTCGGCCCGGCACCCGCCGAAAGCGACATGCCCGCACGCGATGGCCGTCCCATCGTGATGTACGCGTCCACCTTCAGCCACCGGCTCAGCAGCGCGCCGGCGATGGTCGAACCGCTGCGCGCGATGATCGCGCGGGGCGACCGGCAGTGGCTGCTCACGCTCCATCCGAAGTGCTCCGATGAGCTGTTCGATGCGTACCGCGGACTCGAAGCGCCGAACGCGCGCTTCTTCACGTCCGAGCGGCTCGTCGAGATGGAGCGGGCCGCCGACGTGCTGGTATGCGATACCTCGTCCGTGATCCACGAATTCGCGGTGATGGGCAAGCCGGTCGTGACGATCGCCAACCGCGTGCCGCAGCCTTTCATGCTGGACGTCCCGACACCCGCCGACGTCGATGCCGCCATCGATCGCGCCCTGTCGCACCCACCGGAACTGATGGCGGCGATTCGCGCGCACGGCGACGACATCCATCCCTACCGCGACGGTCGTTCCAGCGAGCGCGTGCTCGACGCCGTGGCGGCGTTCCAGCGCGGCGAATTCGGCACGCTGAAACGCAAGCCGCTGAACCTGATCCGCCGCTTCAAGGCCCTGCGCGACATCGGCCAGCTCCTCGACCTGCGCTGAGCGCGTACCCGCTTTCCACAGGCGCCCTCGGCCGAGGCACTTGAAATGACGCGCATCATCCATAAAAGTATGATCGTAATTCATCTTGTCCCCAGGTGCCCCGTGTCCACCGTCGCCGAAGTCGCAGCCCCCGCCACCGGGCGCAGAAAGCCGTTGAAAATCATCGCCATGGCGGCGGTCGTCGTGGCCGTGGCGTCCTACGCCGGCCACTGGTGGACCACCGGGCGCCACATCGAGGACACCGACGACGCGTACGTCGGAGGCGACATCACGGTCATCGGGTCGAAGGTGTCCGGCTATGTGCAGACGATCGCTGTCGCCGACAACCAGCATGTGAAGAAGGGCGATCTGCTGGTCAAGCTCGACGACCGCGACTATCGCGCGGCCGTGGAAAAGGCCGACGCCGCGGTGGCGGCTCAGGAGGCCGCGCTACGCAACCTCGACGCGACGGTGACCCTCCAGCACAGCCAGATCGCCCAGGCACGGGCGGGCCTCGACGCGGCGCAGGCCGAGGCGACACGCTCCGAGCTGGACGACAAACGCTATCGCGATCTCGTCGTGCGTTCCGCCGTGTCCGTGGAAAGCGCGCAGCGCGCGACCGCCACGTTCCAGACCGCGCGTGCCGATACGCAGCGCGCGCTCGCGGCGGTGCATGCGTCGCAGCAGCAGCTCGACGTGATCGACACCCAGAAACGCCAGGTGCTCGCGGCCCTGGCGCAGGCGCGGGCCGAGGCCGACGTCGCCCGACTCAATCTGTCGTATACCGAAATGCGCGCGCCGGTCGACGGCGTGGTGGGAAACCGGCGTGCGCGCGTCGGCAGCTACGTCACGGCCGGGAGCCAGGTGCTCGTCGTCGTGCCCTCGCACGGGCTCTGGGTCGATGCGAACTTCAAGGAAGATCAGCTCGCCCACATGCGCGTCGGCCAGGGTGTCGACGTGCGCGCGGACGTCATGCCCGGCAAGGTGCTCAAGGGCCACGTGACCAGCCTCGCGCCCGCGACCGGGTCGCAGTTCAGCGTGCTGCCGCCGGAGAACGCCACCGGCAACTTCACCAAGATCGTCCAGCGCGTCCCCGTCCGGGTGACGCTCGACGGCAGCGATGGCGACCTCGGCCTCCTCCGCCCGGGCCTTTCGGTGACGGCGCGCATCGACACCAGGGCGCCATGAGCCCCGTCGCGCACCTGTCGCCGGGGCAGAAGATCTTCGCCTTCGCGTCCATGTGCCTGGGCATGTTCATCGCGCTGCTCGACATCCAGATCGTTTCGGCTTCGCTGCGCGACATCGGTGGCGGCCTTTCGGCGGGTGCCGACGACACCGCCTGGGTGCAGACGAGCTACCTCATCGCGGAGATCGTGGTCATCCCGCTCTCGGGCTGGTTGAGCCGCGTTTTCTCGACCCGCTGGCTCTTCGCGGCGTCGGCGGCGGGGTTCACGCTGACCAGCCTGCTGTGCGGCATGGCATGGGATATCCAGAGCATGATCTGGTTCCGTGCCGCGCAGGGCTTCCTCGGCGGCTCGATGATCCCGATGGTGTTCACCACGGCCTTCGTGTTCTTCGAGGGGAAGCAGCGCGTGATCGCCGCGGCGACCATCGGCGCGATCGCCTCGCTGGCGCCCACGCTCGGCCCGACGCTCGGTGGCTGGATCACCGACAACTATTCGTGGCACTGGCTGTTCTTCATCAACCTCGTGCCGGGCGCGTTCGTCACCGTGGCCGTGCCGATGCTGGTGAAGATCGACGATCCGGACCTCTCGTTGCTGAAGACGGGCGACTGGGCCGGCATCGCGCTCATCGCCATCTTCCTGGGCTGCCTCGAATACACCCTCGAAGAAGGGCCGCGCTGGAACTGGCTCGAGGACGACACCATCCGCGCCACCGCCTGGACGAGCCTGGTCGCGGGGCTGCTGTTCGTCTGGCGCGGCCTCACCGCCGCGCACCCGGTGGTGGACCTGCGCGCACTGCGCGAACGCAATTTCGCGCTGGGTTGCTTCTTCTCGTTCGTCACCGGTATCGGTCTGTTCGGCACGATCTACCTGACGCCGCTCTTCCTCGGGCGCGTCGAGGGCTACAGCGCGCTGCAGATCGGCAAGGCGGTGCTTTCCACCGGGATCTTCCAGATCCTCACGATTCCGGTGTATTCGATGCTGGCAAACCGCGTCGACCTGCGCTGGTTGCTCATGTTCGGGTTGCTGCTTTTCACGATCTCGATGTTCGAGTTCACGCCGATCACGCACGACTGGGGCGCACCGCAGCTGCTGCTGCCACAGGCGCTGCGAGGCATGGGCCAGCAGTTCGCGGTGGCGCCGACCGTGACGTTGACGCTCGGCAGCCTGCCGCCGGCCCGATTGAAACAGGCATCGGGCCTGTTCAACCTGATGCGCAATCTCGGCGGCGCCATGGGCATCGCGGCGTGCGCGACGATCCTCAACGACCGTACCAACCTTCACTTCTTCCGGCTGGCCGAACACCTCACCCCCGCGAGCGAGCCGATGAACCGGTTGCTGGACGGTCTGGCGCCGGACTCCGACGCCTATACGGCGGCGCTGAAGTCGCTGTGGCAACTCACGTTCCGCGAGGCGCAGACGATGACCTACAGCGACGCGTTCTACGCGATCATGCTCTGCTTCATCGTGGCCACCGTGATGGTGCCGCTCATGCGCAAGGTGCAGCCGCCGAAGGCGCCTTCCGCAGACGCCCACTGACCTGCGCCACAGAGGATCCGGCATGCGTTACGACAAAGAGCACAAGGAGCAGACGCGGCAACGCATCGTCGAGACGGCGTCGCGGCGTTTCCGGGAGCACGGCATCGAAGCGGAGGGCGTGAAGTCGCTCATGTCCGCGTCGGGGCTCACCAACGGCGCGTTCTACAACCACTTCGCCTCCAAGGAAGATCTCGCGCGGGAAGCGGTGACCGCGGCGATGGACGAACGCGTGGCCTACCTGCGACGCTGGATCGCCTCGGGCGAGGGGTTGCAGGGGATGATCGAAAGCTATTTCTCCATCCGCCATCGGGACAACCCTGGCCGAGGCTGCCCCACCACGGTGCTCGCCGCCGAAATCGCGCGGCATTCGGACGATGTGCGAACCGCGTACACCGAAGGGATGCTCGCGTTCGTGGAACTCGCGGCCACGCAGTGGCCGGCCCTTCCGGCCGACGAAGCGATGTCCCGCGCGATGTCGCTCTATGGCCTGATGGCCGGCACGATGCAGCTGGCGCGCGCGACGAGCGACGCGCGACTATCGGATCGGATCCTCGAAAGCGGCCGGCGCGCGGCGCTGGCGATGGTGGGCAGCCCGCCGTAACCGCCGTTACCATGAGGCATCCACGGGATTGAATCATGCCATCCTCGACCGCCCAGAACGTCGGTGCCTCCTTCTCCCACGAGCGCATGCTCGCCGCGCGCGAACGCTCATGGGCCGCGCTGGCCGCCATCGCCTCACGCATTATTCCCGGCATGACCGAGCCCGAAGCGGGCGAGATCGCGAAGGACCGGCTCGCCGCCGCCGGCATGCAGCGCATCTGGCACCCGAGCATCATCCGGTTCGGACCGAACACGCTGAAGACGTTCCGCCAGCGTTCGGCGCCGGACACGCGACTCGGCGAGGACGATATCTTCTTCATCGACCTAGGCCCGGTGTTCGACGGCCACGAGGGCGACGTCGGCGACACCTTCGTGACGGGCCACGACCCACAGATGAAGGCATGCGCGCAGGCGGCGCGCGACCTGTTCGACATCACCGCAAGGCGCTGGCGCGAAGGCGTGACGGGCGCCGATCTCTACGCCTTCGCCGACGACCAGGCGCGCGCGATGGGCTGGCGCCTCAACCACGCGACGAAGGGTCACCGCGTGGGCGATTACCCGCACGCCGTGCACAAGGCGGGCAACCTCGGCGACTTCGACGCGACACCGGTGCCGGGCCTCTGGATCCTGGAGATCCAGATCGCGCATCCGGACCGAGCGATCGGTGCGTTCTACGAGGACCTGCTGGTCGCATAGCTGCGGCGCGGGCACGGCGAGAGCGAGCCCGACGGGCAAAAGCAAATGCGAGTTATTCGCAATATTGCGCGGGGCGATGCTTCTGGGGCATCATGAAATGAGATTCATTCGCAATGGCGGCGCGGCGTAAGGGCGCCACGCCGCTGCCCCAGCCCCAGGAAAACGCCATGCTTCTCCGCAGGAAGACTCTGCCGTTGCTGCTTGCCAGCGCGTCGCTCCCGCTCGTCGCCTCCGCCCAGGAGACGGCTTCCGCCCAGCAGCAGGGGGGCGACAAGGCCGTGCAGCTCGCCCCGGTGGACGTGCGCGGGGTCAGCGTCGATGCCGGCTACACGCGCACCGACGCCAGCAGCGCGACCAAGACCGACACCCCGATCATCGAGACGCCGCAGGCCATCTCGGTCATCTCGAACGCGCAGATGCTCGACCAGGGCGTGCTGACCATCCAGGACGCGCTGCGCTACTCGGCCGGTGTGCGCGCCGACGCGTACGGCGTGGACAGCCGCGGCGACGACGCGTTCCTGCGCGGCACGTCGTTCGTGCAGTACCTCGACGGCCTGCGCCAGGCGTTCGGCTATTCGTATGCCCGCACCGAGCCGTACTTCATCGACCGCATCGAGATCGTCCGCGGCCCGTCGTCGGTGCTGTACGGGCAGGGCACCACGGGCGGACTCATCGCCCTCGCTTCGAAGCGCCCGCAGTTCACGGCATCCCACGAGATCGATGCGCAGTTGGGCAACAACGCCCGCAAGCAGGTCGCGTTCGACTTCACCGGCCCGCTCGACACCGCGGGTCACTGGGCCTACCGCCTCATCGGCGTCTATCGCGATTCCGACTCGCAGATCGACTACGTGCCCGACGATCGGAAGGCCATCGCGCCGTCGATCACCTGGATGCCGGACCAGGACACGCGATGGACTCTGCTTGCGAACCTCCAGTTCGACCACAACGGGACGTCGCTGAACTTCCTGCCGCACTCGGGCACGCTGCTGCCCAACCCGAACGGCCGCATCCCGACGCAGCGATTCGTCAGCGAACCGGGCTTCGACCGCTACGACACCGACCAGCGGTCGCTCACCTCGCTGTTCGAGCACCGATTCAACGACACGTGGAAGTTCGAGCAGAACATGCGCTACTCGCATGACAACGTGAACTACCGCTCGCTCTATCCGGACGTCTACTCGAACCCCGCTTACCCGTTCCTCGACGACACGGCGAGCACCGTCAACCGCTACAGCTACATCTCGATCGACCGGCACAAGCGCTTCGTCACGGACACGCACGCGCAGGCGGATTTCGACCTGGCCTCGATGCACCATCGCGTGCTCGTCGGGCTCGACATCGGCTACTCGCATACCGACAGCCGCCAGGGCTACGGTTTCGACGACGTGCCGTTCAACCTCTACGATCCCGTCTACCGCAACGGTTTCACACCGCCGGACGTGGCTCCGATCGCGTCCAGCCGCACGCGCCAGACGGGCCTGTACGTGCAGGATCAGATCAACTGGGGCGAGCACTGGATCGGCACGGTGGGCGTGCGCCACGACCGCGCGACGCTGACGACCGGCGACGACCGCTCGGTCGACAACGCGACGACCTCGCGCTTCGGCCTCATGTACCGCTTCGACAGCGGGCTGGTGCCGTACCTCAGCTATACGGAATCGTTCCAGCCGCTCGACAGCCTCGATTTCTACAACCGTCCGTACGAGCCGCTGCGCGGCAAGCAGTACGAGGCCGGCCTGAAGTACCAGCCCGTCGGTTCGCCAACGCTCGTCACGGCGACGTACTTCGACCTGCGCGAGGAAAACCGCCTCGCGCCCGATCCTCAGAATCCGCTCAACCAGATCCAGGCCGGCAAGGCGAAGACACGTGGCGTCGAACTGGAGGCGTCCACGCGCATCGCCGACCACGTCGACATGATCGGCACCTACACCTGGACCAAGGCACGACCCGACGACGGCAGCATCGTCGCCGGCCTGCCGAAGAACCAGGGTTCCGTGT
The DNA here is from genome assembly GCF_900110505.1 of Luteibacter sp. UNC138MFCol5.1. Lineage (GTDB taxonomy): Bacteria > Pseudomonadota > Gammaproteobacteria > Xanthomonadales > Rhodanobacteraceae > Luteibacter. The sequence goes on along the minus strand of NZ_FODZ01000001.1, from coordinate 170,324 downwards.
GGGGCGTCTACCATGTGAACGACGCGGACAGCGATGGCTTCAGCTTCGGCATCGGCGCGAGGTACATCGGCAAGAACTACGACGAGACGGGCACGCTCGAGGTGCCGAAGAAGACGCTGTTCGACGCCATGGTGGCCTACACGCAGGGTCCGTGGCGCTTCTCGGTGAACGCGGCCAACGTCACCGACCAGGTCTACAGCGCCACCTGCCTCGCCCGCGGCGACTGCTTCTATGGCCCGCGTCGCAGCATCGTCGGGCAGGCGCGTTACCGCTTCTGACCGGCCGCGACCCGCGACGCAAGGTGGGAGCGCGCAAGGATTCGCTTTTGGACGTCCAGACCCGTTAGGATCGAACGTTCACACGAACGGATGGGGTCGACCGGATGGGGATTCGCAAGCTGCTCGGGAGCGCGGTGATCGCCGCGACGTTGTCCACCGCCGCGATCGCGGCGGCACCGCCGCCGGGCCACGCCGGCAACCCCGTCTTCCCGGGCTGGTACGCCGACCCCGAAGCGGCGATCTTCGACCATACGTACTGGATCTATCCGACGACCTCGCTGAAATACGCCGAGCAGGTGCATTTCGACGCGTTCTCGTCGCCCGACCTCGTGCACTGGACGAAGCACGCGAACGTGCTCGCGATGAAGGACATTCCCTGGGCGAAGAAAGCCCTGTGGGCGCCCGCGGTGGTCGAGAAGGACGGCAAGTACTATTTCTTCTTCGCGGCCAACGACATCCAGAGCGACAAGGAAGTCGGCGGCATCGGCGTCGCCGTGGCCGACAAACCGGCCGGCCCGTTCCGCGACCTCATCGGCAAGCCGCTCATCGACGCGTTCCATAACGGTGCGCAGCCCATCGACCAGTTCGTGTTCCGCGACGACGACGGCACGTACTACATGATCTACGGCGGCTGGAAGCACGCGAACATCGTGAAGCTGAAACCCGATTTCACCGGGCTGGAGCCGCTTCCCGACGGCACGGTCTACAAGGAGATCACGCCGGACAAGGCGTATGTCGAAGGCTCGCTGATGTTCAAGCGCAACGGCAAGTACTACTACATGTGGTCGGAAGGCGGCTGGACCGGCCCCGACTACTCGGTGGCGTACGCCATCGGCGATTCGCCGATGGGTCCGTTCAAGCGCATCGGCAAGATCCTCGAACAGGACCCGAAGATCGCCACGGGCGCCGGGCACAACTCGGTGTTCCACGACCCGAAGGACGACAGCTGGTTCATCGTCTATCATCGCCACCCGCTCGGCGACACCAACGGCAACCATCGCCAGGTGTCGATCGAGCGCATGTCGTTCGACGCGCAGGGCCGGATTCTTCCGGTCAAGCTGACGAACGAGGGCGTCGAAGCGCACCCGTTGCGCTGATCAGCCGATCTCCACGATCACCTTGCCGCCGGCGTCGCCGCTCTCGACCAGGTCGAGGGCGGCATTTCCATCCGCCAGCGCGAACCGCCGTGCCGACAGCACGGGTCGCAGCTTTCCCGCGTCCGCCAGTCGCTTGGCCTCGGCCATGATGCGGCCGTGGGCCGCTCGTCCGTTTCCTGTCAGCAACGGCACGAGGGTGAACACGCCCGAATAGGTGGCGGCGCGAAACGAGAGCGGCGCGAGCGAATGCGTGCCCCAGCCCAGGCTGCTGACGACGTGGCCGCCATGGCGTCGGGCGGCGACGAACGACGCGTCGAGCGTCGCCCCGCCGAGCGTGTCGTACACGACGTCGAAGCCCTCGCCACCGGTGCAGGTCTCGACGATCGACTCGATCGACGAGGCCCGGTAATCGAAAAAGGTGGCGCCCATCGCCGTGATGACGTCGGCCTGGCCGGCGCTGCCCGTCGCCACGACGCGCGCGCCCAGCGCCACGCCGAGCTGCACAGCCATGCTGCCCACACCGCCGGCGCCGCCGTGGACGAGGAGCGTCTGGCCGGCGCCCAGATGGGCGCGGTCCACCAGTCCTTCCCATGCGGTGATGAAGCCGAGGGGCAGGGCGGCGGCATCGGCAAGCGGGAGGTGGGTGGGAGCGTGCGCGAGCAGCGCGGCATCCACCACGGCGAATGGCGCGAGCGATCCCTGGATGCCGCCGACGCCGCCCGTCAGTCCGTAGACGGGATCGCCCGGCGCGAACCCGGTGACGTCCGTCCCCACGGCATCGACGATGCCGGCCATGTCGAGACCGAGGACCGCGGGCGCCGGATGTTTCGCGTGCCCGGCCTGGCCGGCGCGAATCTTCGCGTCCAGCGGATTGAGACCCGCCGCGACGACGCGGACCCGGACCTCGCCCGCTCCGGGCCACGGTACCGGAAGATTGGCGAGCACGAGCGCCGTGCCGGCGTGTTCGAGGCGAAGGGCGGTCATTAGGGGCGAGGCATTCATGGACGTTTTCCGGTAGAAGATGCATCCAAGGTAGGTCATGCGAATACGCATGAGAACGCCCGAAGTTGCACGCCTATCATGCAGAAATGCATAGTCGGCACATGGACTGGAACGACCTCCGCATCTTCCTGGCCGTCGCGCGCGGCGGCACGCTCGGCGCGGCCGCGCGCGAGCTGGGCCAGACCCAGCCGACGATGGGCCGTCGCATCCGGGTCCTGGAAGAAGCGCTGGGGCAGACGCTGTTCCAGCGCACCAGCGAAGGCTTCGTGCTGACGGACGAGGGGCACGACGTGTTCGCGCATGCGCTGCGCATCGAGTCGGAAGCCCTGGGCATCGTTCGGCGAGCGAACGGGCAGGGGGACGCGGTGGAGGGCCTGCTCAGGGTGTCGTCGTCCGACTGGTTCGGCGCGCATGTCCTTACCCAGGCCATCGCGCGCCTGCGCGAGAAACATCCCGGTGTGGTCGTCGAGCTCGTGACCGACGCGCGACTCCTGAGCCTCGCACGTCGCGAAGCCGACCTCGTGTTCCGCATCGCGCCGTTCGACGAGCCGGACATCGCGCAACGCAAGCTACTGCGGGTGGCCTACGCAGCGTACGCCGCCGTCGATGGGCCAGCCGTGCCCGATGCGGTGATCACCATGGATACGGCCTTCGGCGGCATGCCGGACGTGGCCTGGCTGCGCGAGCGCCTGCCCGATGCGCCGCTCGCCTTTCGCAGCAACAGTCGCGAAGCGCAGGCACGCGCCTGCGCGCTCGGTCTGGGCGTCGCGATCCTGCCTGTCGCGCTGGGCGACGTCACGCCGGGGCTGCGCCGGATCGATCTCGGCGACGAGCCGCCGGGAAGGGACGTGTGGATGGGCTACCACCGCGATCTCCGCCACCTGCCGCGCCTGCGTGCGTTCGTGGCGGAAGTCGACCGGCTCGTCGGTATGCCTTAGCGGTCCCTGTCGTCGACGCGGTTCCGGAGAATCCGGTCGAGTTTTCGACTAAAAAGGACACGGCAGTCGTTTTTTCCAAATTCGCGGGGTTAGGCAAAACCGGACGTCACGCGATCGTCGTAAGCTTCCTTTCGTTTCATCCGCCAGCGGAGCCGCCCGGTTCCGCCCAGCCCAGGGGAGTCTTTATGGTCACGTTGCGCGTCAATGGTGAGGACCGCCAGGTCGATGTGCCGCCGGACATGCCCCTGCTATGGGTGTTGCGGGACGTGATCGGGCTCACGGGCACCAAGTTCGGCTGCGGCATCGCCCAGTGCGGTGCCTGCACGGTGCACCTGGACAACCAGCCGGTGCGGTCCTGCCAGCTGCCCGTCTCCGCGATCGGCGACCGCGCGATCACCACGATCGAGGCCATCGGGCAGACGCCGGAAGGCGCGAAGGTGCAGCAGGCGTGGCTCGCGGTCGATGTCGTGCAGTGCGGCTACTGCCAGTCCGGCCAGATCATGGCGGCCGCGGCGCTGCTCGCGCGCGTGCCGAACCCGACCGACCGCGACATCGATACGGCGATGTCCGGCAACATCTGCCGGTGCGCCACCTATGTGCGCATCCGCGAAGCCATCAAGCAGGCGGCCACCGGCCAGCAGCACGGCCTGCAGGTCGTCGTCGACGGGAGCGCGGCATGAACGCGCGTCGGGATCAGGGCGACGCGTTCGACGCGGGCCGGCGCAACGCGCTGCGAGCGGCGGGAAGCGGCCTCGCCGTGGCCTTCCTCTGGACCGCCGGCATGGGACCGGCCGTCGCGCAGATGAGCCCGCGCCGCCAGGCGGCCGATGCCGCGGCCGCCGCGGCGGACGGCAATCCTGCCTTTGCGCCCAACGCCTTCGTCCGCGTCGACGCCGATGGCGCCGTTCGCCTCGTGATGCCCGCGGTGGAAATGGGCCAGGCGATCTACACCGGCATCTCCATGATGCTTGCCGAGGAACTCGGCGTCGGGCTCGACCAGATCCGTGTCGAGCATTCGCCTCCGAGCGACGCGCTCTACGGACAGCCGCTGCTCGGCGGCGGCCAGATCACGGGCGGCTCGACGAGCACGCGCGGCCAGTGGCAGGCGCTGCGCGAGGCGGGCGCCGTGGCGCGCGAGACGCTGGTCGCCGCGGCCGCCGCCCAGTGGCACGTCGATCCGACCAGCTGTTCGGTCGCGCGCGGCGTGATCACGCACGTGCCGTCGGGCCGCACGCTGGGCTTCGGCGCGGTGGCTGAGGCGGCCGGCAAGCTGCCCCAGCCGGCGACGGTCACGCTCAAGCAGCGCAAGGATTTCATGCTCATCGGCAAGCCGATGCGTCGCGTCGATTCGCCGGACAAGGTCAACGGCGGCACGCAGTTCGGCATCGACGCGAAGATCCCGGGCATGAAGGTGGCGTCGGTGATCACGAGTCCCGAACTCGCCGGCACGCTGGGCAAGGTGGACGACGCGAAGGCCCGCGCCATCCCGGGCGTCGTCGACGTGCTGCGCCTCGACAACGCGGTGGCCGTCGTCGCGGACAATTTCTGGCTCGCGCAGCGCGGGCTCGATGCGCTCGATATCGAATGGAAACATGGCGTCAACGCCAACCTCGATACGGAGACGCTCATCGCCGCCCTGCAGGAAAGCTCACGCAACGGTCCGGCGCTGATCGGCCGCAAGCCCAAGGGTGAGGCCGCCGCCGATGGCAAGCTGATCGAAGCCTCCTACATCTCGCCGATGCTCGCCCACGCGCCGATGGAACCGCTGAACGCCACGGTGCACGTGACGCCCGGCAAGTGCGAGATCTGGACGGGCACGCAGGTGCCGACCCGTTGCGTCGCGGAAGCCGCGCGCATCTGCGGCATCCCGGCCGAGGGGGTCGTTCTTAACGCGGCCTACCTGGGTGGCGGCTTCGGACGTCGCCTGGAAACCGACCAGGTCGAACAGGCGGTCGCGTTCGCCAGACAGGTGGGCTATCCGCTGAAGGTGATCTGGAGCCGCGAGGAGGACATCCGCCACGATCGCGTGCGTCCGCTCTACTTCGACCGCATCTCGGCCACGCTCGGTGCCGATGGCAAGCCGACATCGTGGAAGCATCGCATCACCAGCGGCACGGTGCTCGGGCGCTGGGCGCCGGGCGCGATGGGCAAGGACGGCATGGACAGCGACGCGATCGAATCCGCCGCCGACCTGCCATACGACATGGACAACGTCCTCGTGGAGTGGGTGCGCCACGAGATGCCGCCCGGCCTCGTCGTCGGCTGGTGGCGCGGTGTCGGCCCCACGCACAATCTGTTCGTGGTCGAGAGCTTCGTCGACGAACTCGCCCATGCCGCCGGCAAGGACCCGCTCGAATACCGTCGGTCGCTGATGAAGCCCGGCTCGCGCGCGCTCGGCGTGATGAACCTCGCCGCCGAGAAGATCGGCTGGGGCGGACAGCCGCTCCCGGCCCGTGTCGGACGCGGCATCGCCGTCGGCTCGCCGTTCGGAAGCCACGTCTGCGCGATCGTCGAAGCCGAAGTGACGGAGCAAGGCCAGGTGCGCCTGCGCAAGGCCGTCGTCGCGATCGACAACGGCATCACCATCAACCCCAGCTCCGTGCAGGCGCAGATGCAGGGCGGCCTGCTCTTCGGCCTGGGCGCCGCGTTGTACAACGGCATCACGCTGAAGAACGGCGCGATCGAGCAGAGCAACTTCCACGACTACCGCAGCCTGCGCATCAACGAGGTGCCGGAACTCGAGGTGTATTCCGTCGAAAGCGACGAGGTACCCGGAGGTATCGGCGAAGTGGGCACGGCGATCGCCGCACCCGCCCTGACGAATGCGATTTTCGCCGCGACCGGCATCCGTCTGAGGCGGCTCCCGGTGGCCCTGGCCCAGCTGGCCGCGTCGCCCGACGCGCTCAAGCGCGTCGCGGCGGTCGGCGGCGAGAAGGAGGACGTGGCATGAGGCGCTTCCTGATCATCGTCGTCGTCCTGCTGGCGGTCGGCGTCGGCGCGTACTTCTTCCTCAACCGTACCGATCCCGACGACGGCACCGCGCCGGTGCTGGCCGGCGCGCCCACGAACGCCGATCCGGTCGCGCGCGGCGAATACCTCACCACCGCGGCCGACTGCGTGGCCTGCCACACGTCGCACGATGGCGGCAAACCGTTCGCGGGCGGTCTGGCGTTCAAATTGCCGTTCGGCACGATCTACTCGTCGAACATCACGCCCGACAAGGAAACCGGCATCGGCACGTGGACGGACGACGAGTTCGTGCGCGCCGTGCGGGAAGGCATCCGCAAGGACGGCAAGCACCTGTATCCCGCGTTCCCGTACACGGCGTACACGCAGCTGAGCCGCGCCGACGTACTGGCGATCAAGGCGTACCTGTTCAGCCTGCCGCCGGTGCACCAGCCGGAGAAGCCGAACGAACTCGGCTTCCCGTTCAACCAGCGCTGGGCGATGGGCTTCTGGAACGCGGCGTTCTTCCGCAGCCAGCGCTTCCAGGCCGACGCGTCGCGGTCGCCCGAATGGAACGCGGGTGCGTACCTCGGCGGTCCGCTCGGGCATTGCGCCGAGTGCCACACGCCACGCAACTTCGGCTTCGCGCTGAAGCACGGCGAAGCGCTGGCGGGCGAGGTCGTGCAGGGCTGGCGCGCGTACAACATCACCTCCGATCCGACGCACGGCATCGGCAAGTGGAGCGACGAGGCGCTGACCCAGTACCTGCGTACCGGTCACGCCGAGGGCCATGCTTCCGCGAATGGACCGATGGGCGAGGCCATCGCGTACAGCCTGCAGCACTGGAAGCCGGAAGACACGGCGGCATTGGTGACGTGGCTGCGCACGGTGCCGGCGCGCGAAGGCGACGATCCCATCGTCGTCGACGCGGCACCGAAGGCGATGGTCGCGTCCAGCGCCGTGGCACCGGGCGGCGACGACGGCAAGGCCGACGCGGAAGGTCTGCGTCTGTTCGAAGGCGCGTGCGCGAGCTGTCACCAGTGGAACGGTGCCGGACAGCAGACGGCATACGCTGCGCTCGCGGGCACCCGCGGTGTCAACGATCCGAAGGGAGCGAACGTCACCGAGGCCATCCTGGAAGGCGTGAAGATGCGCATCGGCGACAACGACGTCTACATGCCCGCCTTCGGCCACGCCTATAGCGACACCGAGGTGGCGGCGCTCGCGAACTACGTGATCCGTCATTTCGGCGGCAAGCAGGGTGAAGTGACACCGGCCGACGTGGCGAAGCGCCGCGCGGAATGATCCACGAAAATTCGTAGATGTCTCTCTGGCGGGAGCGCGCCGTGCGCGCTCCCGCGCCGCTCCGCGTGTGCCGGAAGTACCGGGTTCGCCGACATTTCAATACGCAAGGATTCGCTACAATCGATCCCGGGCAGGGGGTACTCCCCAAGGGAGCGAAAGCAGCATGCGTTACGGGAAAGGTCACAAAGAGCAGACGCGGCAGAAGATCGTCGAGGCGGCCGCGCAGCGGTTTCGCGCGGACGGCATCGATGCCGTCGGCGTCGTCAGCCTGATGGGCGAGGTCGGTCTGACCCAGGGTGGTTTCTACAACCACTTCGAATCGAAGGAAGAACTGGTCCGCGAGAGCGTCGCCGTCGCGGCGACCGGTGCGATGGAACGGATGGCCGCCAGGGTGGCGGCGTCGCGCGGCGAGCGCTACCGCGCGTTGATCAACGCTTATCTGTCGGCCGAGCACCGGGACAACCCGGAAAGCGGCTGCGTGGCCGCGGCGCTCTCCGCCGAGATGGCGCGCCGACCGGTGGAAACGCGCGAGGCCTTCACGGATGGCTACGCGGAGATGGTGGAACTGATCGCCTCGACGCTGCCGGACGGCGTGCGAGGCAAGCGTCGTCGCACGCTCGCGATGGCCGTGTTCGCATCGATGGTCGGCTCGCTGTCGCTGGCGCGCGCCGTGGCGGAAGACCGGCTCTCGGACGAAATCCTCTCGCTCGGCCGCCAGTCCGCGCTGGAGCTGGTGCAGGCGGGCTGATCAGCGCGCCGGGACGGGCGGCTTGCCCATGGCGGCCGTCTTCTCGGCGATCTTCGCCCGGATCGCCGGAATCGCGGCGAGCGCCGCGCGCTCGCCCTCGAGGATCGCGACGTTCTTCTGATCGAAATCGGTGGGACCGATCTGGCCCACCTTCGGACGGATCACCACGTCCGCGCGCGCGATCTCCTGCTCGGCCAGCTTGCGTCCCATGATCGTGATCGACTGGCCCACGATGCCCATCATGCTGTCGGGGTTCTTTCCGTCGGGGCGCGCCGAGATGTCGACCGCGATGACGATGTCGGCGCCGAGCTGGCGCGCGGCATCCACGGGAACGGGACTCACCACGCCGCCGTCGACGAAGTGCCTGCCGGCGATGTCGACGGGCTCGAACACGCCCGGGATGCTGCTCGACGCGCGCACGGCCTGGCCGGTATTGCCGCGGACGAAGATCGCGCGCTCGCCGTTCTCGAGTTGCGTCGCCACCGCGGCGAACGGGATGCGCAGCTTTTCGATCGGCCGGTTGCCGACGAGCTGGTTCACGTAATCCTGGAGCTTCTGGCCCTGCACGAGGCCGCCGGAGAAGAGGCGCACGTCGCGGATGCTGGCTTCGTCGAGCGAGAACGCCTGCTCCTGCAGGCGGAACGCGTCCATGCCGCTGGCATAGAGCGCGCCCACCACGCTGCCCGCGCTGGTGCCGGCGACGACGTCGGGATGGATGCCGCTGGCCTCGAGCATCTTGATCACGCCGATGTGCGCGAAGCCCTTCGCGGCGCCGCCGCCGAGCGCGAGGCCGATGCGCGGTTTGGCCGCCAGCACAGGCAATGCGTTGTCGGGCCGTGCGTCGGGCTTCGTGCCGCCGAAGCAGCCGGCGAGCAGGGTCGCGAACACCAGCGGCAGCCAGGAACGGGAAGGGCGTGGAAACATGTCGGGACTACCGTGTCGGGGCTGGCGGATCATCGGGCACGCTCGCGGCGGCCGCGTGTCCGGGGAAGGGCGAAAACCGGGCGGCGGGCCGCCCGGTCCCGATGGAACGATCAGGCGCGGGTATCGTCGGCCTCGAGGTGGTAGCGGGTGACCACCTCGATCTCGTTCTTCGAACCGAGGAATACCGGCACGCGCTGGTGCAGCGCGGTGGGCTGCAGGTCCATGATGCGCTCGCGCCCCGTCGTGGCGGCGCCGCCGGCCTGCTCGACGATGAAGGCCATCGGATTGGCCTCGTACATCAGACGCAGTTTTCCGGTGCCGCCCTTGGCCGTGATCTTCGCATCCAGCGGATAGATGAACACGCCGCCGCGCGTGATGATGCGATGCACGTCGGCGACCATGGAGGCGACCCAGCGCATGTTGAAGTCGCGCCCGCGCGGGCCCTCCGTGCCGGCGAGAAGCTCGCCGATGTAGCGCTGCATCGGGGCTTCCCAGTGGCGCTGGTTCGACATGTTGATCGCGAACTCGGCCGTCTCCGCCGGGATGGCGATGTCGCGCCGGGTCAGCACGAAGCTGCCGTGCTCGCGGTCGAGCGTGAATTCGTGCACGCCGTGGCCGAAGGTGAGGACCAGCAGGGTGCTCGGGCCGTACACCACGTAGCCGGCCGCGACCTGTTCGGTACCCGGCTGGAGGAAGTCGGCGACCTTCGGCTCGGTGACGCCGTCCGGGCAGCGCAGTACGGAAAAGATCGTGCCGACCGACACGTTGACGTCGATGTTCGACGAGCCGTCGAGCGGATCGAACAGTAGCAGGTGGTTGCCCTTCGGATAGGCGTCGGGGATCGGCTGCGGATCTTCCATTTCTTCCGACGCGCACGCGGCGAGGTGGCCGCCCCAGGCGTTGGCCTCGAGCAGGATCTCGTTGGAGATGACGTCGAGCTTCTTCTGCGCCTCGCCCTGCACGTTGTCCGACCCGGCGTTGCCGAGCACGCCGCCCAGTGCGCCCTTGCCGGTGGCCACGGAGATGCGCTTGCAGGCGCGGGCCACGACCTCGATCAGCAGGCTGAGCTGGGCGTTGATGTGCCCCGCGCGCTTCTCTTCGATCAGGAACTGGATCAGGGAAATCGGTTTCGACATCGCAAGGGGCTCTGGGTCGGGAACACGCATTGTCCGCGTGGCACGTGAACCGCGCCAGAGGGACTGCTGACAGCACGTTGTCAGCAGCCCCCGCGCAGACTCTCCCCACCGATACGGAAGGGGCCACCGACATGACCAGCCTGTTCGAACGGTTCGTCGACCTGTATTCACCGCTCCGCCTGCGCGGACTGCTGATGGACGGGCCGATCCATATCGCCACCACCCACGTCACCACCGACAAAGGAACCGCTCGCATGACTCCCAGCCGGATCGTCTTCCACCACGCGCCCAACAGCCGATCGGGCAGCACGCTGATGCTCCTGGAGGAACTGGGCGCCCAGTACGACATGCACGTGATGGACCTGACCCGCGGCGAGCAGCGCGAGCCGAAGTTCCTGAAGATCAACCCGATGGGCAAGGTGCCGGCGATCGAGCACCTCGGTGGTCTGGTCACGGAGCGTCCGGCGATCTTCACCTACCTCGCCGACCTGCATCCGGAGGCCGGGCTGGCGCCGGGGATCGGCGACCCGCTGCGGGGCCCCTACCTGCGCTGGCTGTCGTTCTACGGTTCGTGCTTCGAGCCGGCGGTGATGGACCGCTTCATGAAGAACGCGCCCGCTCCGGTCTCCACCTGCCCCTACGGCAGCTTCGACATGGTGCTTGATCAGATCGAGGCGCAGCTGGCGCAGGGACCGTGGCTCTTCGGCGAGCGCTTCACGGCCGCGGACATCCTTTGGGCGAGCTCGCTCGACTGGACGATGAAGTTCGGCATCGTGCCGCGTCGCGACGTCTTCGAAGCCTACGTGGCGCGCCTGATGGTGCGGCCGGCCATCGTCCGCGCCGCGGCGCAGGACGCGGCGCTCGCCCGCGCCCAGATGCTGGCCGCCGCCTGAGCGCCCGGCGATGCGCGGTCGTGACCATCGTCGCTTCCCGCGCAGCCCGCGGGAGGCGATGATCCGGGGATGCGCCGCGCCGACCGCCTGTTCCTCATCATCAACGCCCTGCGCGGGCGGCGCACGGCGCTGCCCGCGCGCCAGCTCGCGAGCACGCTCGAGGTCTCGTTGCGCACCGTCTATCGCGACGTGGCGGACCTCCAGCTCTCCGGCGTACCCATCGAAGGCGAGGCCGGCGTGGGGTATCTCCTGCGCAAGGGCTCGGACATTCCGCCGCTGATGTTTTCCGCCGACGAACTCGAAGCGCTCGTCGCCGGCACGCGGTTCGTCCGCGCGTTCGCCGGCGAGCGGCTGGCGCGCGAAGCGCAGGCCGCGCTGATCAAGATCGAGGCCGTGCTGCCGCCCGACCTGCGCGAGCGTTCGGCGCAGGCGAAGATCTTCGCGCCCATCTGGCGCGACACGTTCCAGAACCAGATCGCCGCGATGCTCGACTGCCTGCATGAGGCCGTGATCGCCCATCGCGTGCTGTGCCTCGAGTACCGCGACGCGGAGGGCCGCACGAGCACGCGCGAGGTCGAACCGCTGTGCCTGTCGTTCTGGGGCGGCGCCTGGACGCTCGGCGCGTGGTGCCGTCATCGCCAGGCGTTCCGCAACTTCCGGCCCGACCGCATCGCGGAATGCCGCGAATCGGGCGAGACGTTCGAGGACGCGCCCGGCCGCGACCTCGAGGCCTACCTGCAGACCATGCGTGGGCATTACGCGGGCCTCTAGGGGCAACGGCATGCGATGATCGGGGATTCTCCCCGACACACGGAGCCCGCATGTCCCCCTGGATCCGCGCCATCGCCTTCGCCGGCCTTTTCGTCGGCACCGCGCACGCCGCCACCACGGCCGACGACGCCTTCAAGGCCATCTACACGAAGGAATGGACGTGGCGTAACGGACAGGCGGGCATCCTCACCTCGGGCGAAGCGCAGCCGGGCGACGGCCGGCTCGACACCGTGGACGCGAAGAGCCAGGCGGAGCGGCTCGCTTACTGGAACGACGTGCTCGCGCAGCTCGACCGCATCGACACGAAGACGCTCAGCGGCAGCGCGCGCGTGGACTATGCGGTCTATCGCGAACAGATCGGCAACCTCGCGGCGGCACAGCGCTTTGGCCAGTGGCAGATGCCGTTCAACAGCGACTCCGCCTTCTGGTCCGACATCGGGTATGTGCTGCATGGCGACAACCTGCGCACGCGCGCGGACTATGAGCACTACGTGGCGCGGCTTCGCCAGATCCCGCGTTACATGGACCAGGAGATCGCGAACATGCGCCTCGGCCTCGCGCGCGGATTCACCGTGCCGCGCGAGGTGCTCGACGGTCGCGACGTCTCCATCGCCGCCGTCGCGGAGCTGAAGGATCCCGAAGCCAGCGCGCTGTACGCGCCGTTCAAGGCGATGCCGAAGACGCTGCCGGCAGCCGACGCCGACGCGCTGCGCAAGGACGCCCGCGCGGCGATCGCCGATGGCGTCATTCCCGCCTACGGCAAGCTGCTGACGTTCTTCCGCGGCGAATACGTGCCGAAGGCGCGCAAGACGCTCGCGGCGGAATCGCTGCCGGACGGCAAGGCGTACTACCGCCAGCAGATCCGCGAATACACGACGCTCGACCTGTCCCCCGACGACATCCATGCGATCGGCCTGCGCGAGGTGGATCGCATCCACGCGGCGATGGTCGAAACGATGAAGGAAACCGGCTTCAAGGGCGATTTCCCCGCGTTCCTCGCCTTCCTGCGCACCGACCCGCGGTTCTACGCGAAGACGCCCGACGAACTGCTGATGCGTACCGCCTGGGTCGCCAAGCAGGTCGACGGCAAGCTCGACAAGTACTTCGGCCTGCTGCCGCGCCAGCGCTTCGCCATCGAGCCCGTACCGGCCGACATCGCGCCGTATTACACATCGGGACGCGGCGGTGCCGATGTGTATCTGGTCAACACCTACGATCTTCCGTCGCGTCCGCTGTTCAACATGCCGGCACTCACGCTGCACGAGTCGATGCCGGGACACTCGCTGCAGCTGGCGCTTTCGGCGGAGCAGCAGGGACTGCCGCCGTTCCGCCGCGACGGTTACATCTCGGCGTACGGCGAGGGCTGGGCGCTCTACGCGGAATACCTCGGCGAAGAGATGGGCATCTACCACACGCCCTACGAACACTTCGGTTATCTCACCTACCAGATGTGGCGCGCGTGCCGCCTCGTGGTCGATACCGGCATCCACCACCTCGGCTGGACGCGCCAGCAGGCCATCGACTACCTGACGCGGAACACGGCGCTGAGCGATCGCGAGATCGCCAACGAGGTCGACCGCTACATCAGCTGGCCCGGCCAGGCCCTGTCGTACGAGCTGGGCTACCTGAAGATCCGCGAGTTGCGCGCGCGTGCCGAGAAGCGGCTGGGCGAGAAGTTCGACCTGCGGGCGTTCCATGACACGGTGCTGGCGCTGGGCTCCGTGCCCCTGCCGGTGCTGGAGCAGCACGTCGACGCCTGGATCGAAGCGAAGTAGGGCGGGCGCCTACACCAAAAACTACACCGATGGAGTACAATGCGTCACAACTCCATAGGTGAAGCCGCGATGCAACCCGCCATCCATGCCGAACCGACATCCTCCGCCGACCTCGGCGGTCCGGCCCTCCGCGCGTTCTTCGCGCTGGCCGAGCGCTGGAAACTGCGCACGGCCGAGCAGCGGACGCTGCTCGGCGAGCCGCCGGAATCCACGTACTTCAAGTGGAAGAAACAGCAGGACGGCACGCCCTCGCGCGACGTGATCGAGCGCATCAGCTACCTGCTGGGTATCTGGAAGGACCTCCAGATCCTGTTCCCCGATCCGGCGCAGGCCGACGCCTGGGTACGCCGGCCGAACGACGCCCCGCTCTTCGCCGGCCGGTCCGCGCTGGACCGCATGCTTTCGGGCAACGTCGCCGACCTCTACGTCGTCCGCCAGTACCTGGACGCCCAGCGCGGCTGGAACGGATGAGCGCGACACCGCCGCTCCGCCGCATCCGCTGGAGCCAGGCCTATCGGATCGTGCCGAGCCGGTTTCCGCCGGTCGGCCTGTTCGACCGGATCGCCGATCCGAAGGACATCGACGCCGTCATGGCGGTCGAATCGCTGACCAACCCGCGCCTGCGCGAGGAGATGGGCGCGCTGCGCCTGACCCCGCCGGACCGGCGCGTGTCCGGGCCCGGCACCTCGCCGATCATGGCGGCCTTCACGCACATCCCGCCCGACGGCAGCCGTTTCAGCGACGGGCACTGGGGCGTGTTCTACGCCGCGCACAGCATCCCCACGGCGATCGAGGAGACCGTCTTCCACCGCGAGGCGTTCCTCGCCGCCACCCACGAGCCGCCGATGGACGTGCAGGTGCGCTGCTACAAGACCGCGATCGCCGGCCGCTTCCATGACATCCGCGGCGGCTGGGGCGCCGAGCACGATCCCGACTCCTACGCCGCCAGCGTGACGCTCGCCCGCCGCCTGCGCGACGAGGGCTCCAATGGCATCGTCTACGACAGCGCGCGGCATCCCGGTGGCGAGTGCGTGGCGGCGTTCTATCCCGACCTCGTCGCGCCGTGCATCCAGGCCGAACACTTCATCTACCGCTGGAACGGCACGCGGATCGAAGCGGTACTGAAGGTGACTCCCGTCCAGCGGCAGGGTTTACCCCACGGGTCCTGAGGGGGTACGGTCGGTCGGATGAAGAAGCTGACGATCCTCCTCACCCTGCTCGTCCTTTCCTTCGCCGGCCACGCGAAGGGTCCCGACCACAGCCAGTGGGAAAACGACATCCAGGCCTTCGAAGCCTCGGACAAGGCCAATCCGGCACCCGCCAACGCCGTGCTCTTCATCGGCAGCTCGTCGATCCGCATGTGGTCGACGCTGGCGGACGACTTCTCCGGCTATCGCGTCATCAACCGTGGCTTCGGCGGCTCCGACATCGACGACAGCACGGCCTTCGCCGACCGGATCCTCGCGCCGTACCACCCGGTCGCCATCGTGATGTACGCCGGCGACAACGACATCCAGAACGGCGACACGCCGGAGCAGGTGCGCGACGACTTCGCCGCCTTCGTGGCCAAGGCGCGGCAGGAACAGCCCGGCGTGCCCATCGCCTTCATCTCGATCAAGCCCAGCATCGCCCGCCTGTCGTTGCTGCCGAACATCCAGCGCGCCAACACCCTGATCCGTCAGTGGGCCATGACGCAGAAGAACGTGGCGTTCCTCGACATCGCACCCGCGATGGTCGACGCCAAGGGGCAGCCGAAGCCCGAACTCTTCCGCGAGGACGGCCTGCACATGACACCGGCGGGCTACGCGCTCTGGGTGGCCCAGGTGCGACCGTGGCTGGCGGATCACGCGACGGCGGCCGAAGTTAAACGGCAACCAAACGCGACCACCCCGTAATGCGGGAACTTCACGGCTCCGGCCCTATCTAAGTATTCGATCGCCGAGAGGCGACCTGTTGGCAACCGACGATCTTCGGGTCGAGCGGTTGTCCCGGGTCCCGCTATTTCCCCTGATAGCCTGGACCCGACGCGACCCCGGCAGCTCCTCCCCTGGCTGCCGGGGTTTTATTTTGCCCGCGATTCATGCCTGCCGATCGGCTCCCACCGTTCGGTAGCAGCCCCACCCGGTGAACGAGAGCAGGCCCGCTCTGGTGGGAGCCGATCGGATCGGCGATCCCGCGGCAGCGGGCAGGCTGACGGTGTCGCCTTGCCGTCAGGCCGTTGCGCGAGCACCCATCGCCGATACGATCGGCTCCCACCCTTCGGTAGTAGCCTCACCCGGTGAACGAGAGCAGGCCCGCTCTGGTGGGAGCCGATCGCATCGGCGATCCCGCGGCAGCGGGCAGGGTGCGGGTGTAGCCGCTCAGTCAGGCCGTTGCGCGAGTACCCATCGCCGATACGATCGGCTCCCACCCTTCGGTAGCAGCCTGACCCGGTGAACGAGAGCAGGCCCGCTCTGGTGGGAGCCGATCGCATCGGCGATCCCGCGGCAGCGGGCAGGGTGCGGGTGTAGCCGCTCAGTCAGGCCGTTGCGCGAGTACCCATCGCCGATACGATCGGCTCCCACCCTTCGGTAGCAGCCTGACCCGGTGAACGAGAGCAGGCCCGCTCTGGTGGGAGCCGATCGCAGCGGCAGCGCGCGGTCTCGCCAACGAAAACGGGCGGCCCGACTCGTCGCCGGACCGCCCGCCAGGTGAGCGAAAGCTTTGGATCAGACGTGATGCGTACGCGGCGCGTAGGGCCGGATCGACGTGTCGAACGCTCGCCACACGCCGTCGTTGCCTTCGATGTTCAGCACGATGTCCGACGCCGCGTTGGCGGCCTCGATGCGGCGGGCCTCGGCCAGCGCGCATTCGAGCGCATCGTCGCGCGAGCAGAACTCGCCGATCTCGAACTCGTTCTTCTGCAGGGCCCAAAGCCCCGGACCGACGGACTCGAAAGGAATATCGAAGACAACCACGATGGATCCACCCTGTTTATTGCTGGAGTGGGTCCATCGTAGGGATCCGTTCGTTAGGCCGCCGTTGAGTTTCAGTTGTCCGAACCGGAAGCGAAGCCTTCTTTCGAGCCGCGCTGGTAGACCATGTCGCTCTCGAGCACCTCGCCGGCCGCGACCGGCGTGCCGTTGGCGAGCCTCGCGTAGATCGGCGTGAAGTCGGGGCCGGTCGCTTCGAACAGCTGCGCGAAGTCGTCGATGACGAAGTAGGTCTGCTGGTAAGTGTCGATCCGGTAACGGGTATTCATCACCCGCTCGAGGTCGAAGCCGATCCGGTTCGGCGCCGGCGAGTCGATGGAATAGATGGACTCGCCCTTCGAGCTGACGATGCCGGCGCCGTAGATGCGCAGGCCTTCGCTCGTGCGGATCAGGCCGAACTCCACCGTGTACCAGTACAGGCGCGTCAGGTTCATCAGGGCCTCGGGCCCGATGGCGTGTGCCTTCATGCCGCCCTTTCCGTACGCCTGCATGTAATCCGCGAACACGGGATTGAGCAGCAGCGGGACGTGGCCGAACAGATCGTGGAAGAGGTCGGGCTCGGAAAGGTAATCGAGCTGGTCGGGCTTGCGGATCCACCAGCTCACCGGGAAACGACGGTTGGCCAGGTGGTCGAAGAAGACCTCGTCGGGCAGCAGGCCTTCCACGGCGACGAGCTGCCAGCCCGTGGCCTCGCCGAGCACCCGGTTCAGGTCGTCGAAGCGCGGGATGCCGCCATCGCCGAGCCCGAAGCGCTCGACGCCTTCGAGGAATTCCCGGCAGGCGTAGCGGGGCAGCAGCTCGCGCTGGCGGCGGTAGAGGGTGTCCCAGACCTCGTGATCGGTCTTCGAATAGCTGGCCCAGGGCTGCTCCACGGTGCCGGTCGCATAGACGGGCACGTATCCGCGGTCGGTCTGCTGGTGTTCGACGCGGCGTGGGGTGTCCATGACGGGCTCCTGGCGACTGTGGGATCGGTGAAGCAACAGGATAGCGATGCGAGGGCGCAAGAGGCTTGCTATCTTGCGCGATAGACGCCGATCTAAACAACTTTCAACCCGACCACGCCACCGAGGCGCAACAATCATGCAAGCCACGCTCGATCGCACCGACCTGCGCATCCTCGCCACCCTCCAGGCGCAGGGCCGCATCACCAATGCCGAACTGGCGGCGGAGGTAAACCTGTCGCCCTCGGCCTGCCTTCGCCGGGTGCAGCGGCTGGAGTCCGACGGCGTGATCGCCGGGTACGGCGCCCGGCTGGAACCGCGCGCCCTCGGCCTTGGGCTGCAGGCGTTCGTCCGGGTGCAGCTTTCCCGGCACGAGTCCGAGGCCATCGACTCCTTCACCGAGCGCGTGGCGGAATGGGACGAGGTCGTCTCCTGCTACGCCCTCACCGGCGACATGGACTACCTGCTTCAGGTCTACGTCGCCGATCTCGACGGATTCTCACGCTTCCTGCTCGATCGCCTGCTCAACGCGGCGGGGGTCGCGGACGTCAACACGAGCTTCGTCCTGAGGACGGTCAAGGCGTCCACGGCCTTGCCGCTGGGCGGGGCCCGATCGTGATTTCTTGCAAGCCTGTGTCTTCTAACGATAAAGAAACATTCCCCTAGCGGCAGGGCGCGCCCGTCGCTAATCTTGTGCGCTCGATGGAAGCCGCTACCGCCAACCCGACGCCTCGCGACCGCCTGCGCCCCTTGCGCTATGTGTGGCGGGTACCCTTGCTGCTTCTTCATATCGTCTTCGGCATCCTGGTCTGCGCGTTCATCCTCAGCTGGGCCGGCGGCGTCATGAAGAACGGTCGGGAGCCCCTGGCCCATCGCACGATCCGCATGTGGTCCACGATGCTGCTGCGGGTGTTCGGCTTCCGCAGCCTGCGTTTCGGCAAACCGCTTCCCGACCCGGTCCTCTTCGTCGCCAACCACACCTCGTGGCTGGACATCGAGCTGCTTCATTCGCAGCGCGCGGCGTGCTTCGTCGCCAAAGCCGAGATCGCCCGCTGGCCGCTGGTCGGCTGGATGGCGGCGCGTGGCGGCACGATCTTCCATCGTCGCGGCAACAACCATTCGCTCGCCTCCGTGATGGCCGCCATGGTCGAACGCCTGCGCGAAGGCCGTTCGGTAGCCGTGTTCCCCGAAGGCGGCACCGGTCACAACGGCGTGCTGCGCGTCTTCCATGCCCGCATCTTCCAGGCGGCGCTCGACGCCGAGGTGCCCGTCCAGCCCGTCGCGCTGCGCTTCGCCCGGCAGGGGCGGCGCGTGATCGACGCCGGGTTCCGCGATGGCGAGAGTTTCATGGCGAACTTCGTTCGCCTCCTCGGCGAGCCGCCGCTGGACGTGGAAGTGCACTTCCTCGAGCCGGTGCCGGTATCGCCGGACGGTCGCCGCCGCATGGCGGAGGCCTCGCGCGAGCGCATCGCGCAGGCCCTGGATACCGACACGCCGGCATGAGCCTGCCGAAGGGTTCCGACTTCAACCCGCCGTGGCCGCTGCGCAGCGGCCACATCCAGACCATGCTTTCCTCCAGCGGTATCCGCCGCAAGCTGCTGCCCCGGCGCGCGCATCGCGTGCAGGAAGACGCGCAGGAAGTGCTGGTGGACGTCGGCCACGGCGACCGGTTGAGCGGACGCTACACGGCGCAGCGAACGGGCCGCGAGTCGCGCGGCCTCGCGATCCTCTTCCACGGATGGGAAGGCAGCGTCGATTCCACCTACGTGTTGCAAACGGGCAGCCGTCTGCTCGAAGAGGGCTGGGACATCTTCCGGCTCAACTTCCGCGACCATGGCGACAGCCACGGCCTCAACGAAGCGCTGTTCCACTCGTGCCGTATCGACGAGGTGGTGGTGGCGCTGGGCGAGATCGCCAGCATGTTCCCGGCGCGCGTCATCGGCGTCGCGGGTTTCTCGCTCGGCGGCAACTTCGCGCTGCGCGCGGGGATGATGGCGCCGGCCAAGGGCGTCCCGATCGACTACGTGCTCGCCGTCTGCCCGATCATCGATCCCAGCGAAGGCCTGTTCTCGCTGGAAAGCGAGGCGCCGTGGTTCTACCAGGCGTACTTCATGCAGAAGTGGCGGCGCTCCCTGCGCATGAAGCAGCAGGCGTTCCCGCAGCAGACGTATTTCGAACTCGACGAGCTGCGCCAGAACATGCGCGACCTCACGCGTTCGCTCGTGCTGCGGCATACCGACTTCGGGTCGCTTGAGGCGTACCTCGAAGGCTATTCCGTGGCGGGAGACCGCCTGATGGACCTGCACCTGCCCGCCACGATCCTCACCTCGCGCGACGATCCCGTCATCCCGGTGGCCGCGTTCGACCAGCTTCGCCTGCCGCCGCACGTCGAGCTCGACATCGCGCCGTATGGCGGGCATTGCGGCTTCATCCGCGACTACGGCATGACCAGCTTCACCGACGACTACATCGCGGCGCGGTTCGACGCCATCGCGCGCTGACGAGCGGCCGTGCGGTAACACTGCAACGGCTACACATGGTCCATGTTGCAGTAGGGTCTGAACCAGCAAGGAGATTCCCATGCGACTCAAGAGCGACAGCATCGAGCACGGCAAGCCCATCCCCGCGAAGCACGCCTTCATGGAGCTCGGCGAGCCGGTGAAACCGGCCGGCAACGTCACGCCGCACCTGGCGTGGACCGAAGTCCCCGCCACCGCGAAATCGTTCGCCATCGCCGTGATCGATACCGACGTTCCCTCGAAGCCGGACGACGTGAACGTGGAGGGCCGGGAAGTGCGCCGCGACCTGCCGCGCGTGGAGTTCGTCCACTGGCTGATGGCCAACATTCCGCTCGAGTGCCGGGAGCTGGGCGAGGGCGCCTGCGGCGAAGGCATCGTGCCGCGCGGCAAGGGTAACGGGAAGATCAAGGACGACCTGGTCGGCCCGCCCGGCTCGGTGCAGGGCATCAACAGCTACACGGCCTGGTTCAAGGGCGATCCGGACATGGAAGGCCATTACCACGGGTACGACGGCCCGTGCCCGCCCTGGAACGACACCATCCCGCACCACTACCACTTCCACGTCTATGCGCTCGACGTCCCGAGCGTCGAGCTCGAGAACGGCTTCTCGCTCGAGGAGTTCCGCGACGTGATCAAGGGGCACGTGGTCGACGAGGCGGTGATCACCGGCACGTACTCGCTGAACCCGAAGGTCAAGGCCTGACCGGCTGGCCGCGAGACTGAACGCCCATTGAGCGGCGCGTCGCGGCTTCACGCGGCATGCGCGGGGCGCGGGACTAAATGGTTCCGCGCCATCCAAGGAGACCCCGACCATGCTGCACTATGCCCTCGTGTTCCTCGTCATCGCGATCATCGCCGCCGTCTTCGGCTTCGGCGGTATCGCGGGTACGGCGGCCGGCATCGCGAAGATCCTGTTCGTGATCTTCCTGATCCTGGCGATCATCTCGTTCTTCCGCGGCAGGAGCGTATAGCTTCGATCTTGCCGTAAACGCACCACCGGACGGCTCCGGGAGTTCCTCCCGGCGTCGCCGGGCCATGACCCCGGCGTCACTTCCCATCGCCTAACGTGTCCGACCCCAGCACCTCGGAGATAAAGCTTATGAACAAGCCCGCCGACCATGTCGCCAACGCCGCGACAGCCGCCGCGAACACCGTTTCGGCCGCCGAGCGCATCGACGCACGCGCCGAGCGAGTGAAGCAGGCCACGTCCGAGGCCGTCGACCGTACCAAGGACGCGGTCGACCGCGCCGCGGACAAGGTCGAGAGCACGTTGCACACCGCCACGGACAAGGCGGCTCATGGCGCGACCCGCGCCGCCGAGCGTGCCGAGGAAGCCAAGCTTCGCGGCAAGGAGGCCTACGGCGAGGCGGTGGACACCGCCAACGACTGGCTCGACACCGCGCGCGAGTACGTTCGCGAGAAGCCGGTTCAGTCGATCGCGCTCGCGCTTGCCGCCGGCTGGCTCGCAGGCCGTATCCTGCGCAACTGATCCAACCTTCCCAAGGGGCTAGAGCATGCTTGACGACGGTCCCTCGGGGCAGCACGGCGGCGGTGGGCCCATGCCGGGTGACGCGCCAAAGGCGTTGCCGCCGCCGGCGGCACCGTCGTGGCTGGACGACCTCAAGTCGCTGGGCGCCGGGTTGAAGCATCTGTTCGGCGCGCAGCTGAAGCTCGCGTCGGCGGAGCTCGGTCTGGCGAAGAGCGGCATCGTCATGATGCTTTTCATGGGGCTGGCCGCCATCGTGTTCGCCGTGGCACTCGGCTTCACGCTGCTGGCGCTCGCGGGTTGGGGGCTCGCCCAGTGGTTTGGATCGTGGGCCTGGGCGTTGACCGCACTCGCCGGACTGCAACTGGTCCTCCTGGTCGTGGCGATCCTCGTCTTCCGCCGGGCGATGCACTGGCTTACGCTCCCGGCCACGCGCGCCGAGTTCGCCATCCTGGCGAGGGAAGCGGCGAAGCAAGGCAAGGCGGAAAGCGAACGGACAGGGGAATAACGTGGGTATCTTCCGGAGTATCGCCAACGTCACCGAAGCCCGGGCCCGCGTCGTCGCGGCGCGCGAGGAAACGGTGCGTCCCGCCGCGGCGCTCATCGCCCGCGGTTACGAACATCCGTTGACCGTCGTCGGTGTCGCCGCCGGTGCCGGCTTCCTGCTGAGCAACGTCAAGCTCAATCCGCTTGCCGTTCCCGGCGTCAGCGGCATCGTCGCGGGAGGCGCGGCCGACCTCATCGCGCGTGGCGTATCGATCGCGGCGGGCAGCTTCCTCGGCGACCTGGCCGGCGCGGCGACCGATGTGGCCGAGCCCGTGCCGTGAGCGATTTCCCTAGTCCCCTACCCACACCCCTGCCTTCGACGGCGGCGCCTGGCGTCGCCGTTTCCACACTGGGTACGCGTTCCCGCCGCGTCGCGCGGAGCAGCCGAAGCACGCGACGCATCTCGCGCCACCTGAAAGCCATCCGGATCTCGCTCACGGGCATGATCCTGCTGGCGCTGCTCTACACGGTCGCCATCGGCAAGGGCATCCTCGTTCCCCTCGTGCTCGCCGCTTTCATCGGCCTCGCGCTCAACCCCATCGTGGCCTCCGCGGCGCGCGTCCACGTGCCACGCTGGCTCGCCGCGGTGGTCGTGATGCTGATGCTGGGAACCGGCCTCGTCTCGGGTGTCGCCACGCTCTCCGAGCCCGCGCTCAACTGGTTCCATCAGGCTCCGACCGCGATGCGCGCGTTCGCGCCGAAGATCAAGCCGATGACGCAACAGATCGAGGCCGCCAGCCGCGCGACACAGAACCTCGTCGGTGGCACCGTCGCGCGCAACGCGCCGCAGACGGCGAACGGCTTCGCGTTCACGGCATGGGACATCGTCGCCGGCGCGCCGAAGGTGCTCGCCAGCGTGCTGACCGTGGCGCTGCTGGTCTTCTTCTTCCTGGTCTACGGCGACGAGATCCTCCGGCGCGCGGTCGAGATATCGCCGACGTTCTCGTACAAGCGACACACCGTCAGCATCGTCCGCAACATCCAGACGGAGGTGTCGAGCTACCTGCTGCTCACCGCGGCGATCAACGTGACACTGGGCCTGGTCACCGCCGGCATGCTGTATCTCTACGACGTACCGGATCCCCTGCTCTGGGGCACCGTTGCGACGGTGGCGAACTTCATCCCCTACGTCGGCGCGATCACCACCACCACGGTGCTTGCCGTGGTCGGCGCGCTGCACTTCCAGGAACTTGGCCCTGCGTTGCTGCCGGCGGCGACGTTCGCCGGTATCACGGCGATCGAAGGCAACCTCATCACCCCTATGCTGCAGGGACGGCGCTCGCGCCTGAGTCCCGTCGCGATCCTCCTGTGGCTCTTGATCTGGGGCTGGCTATGGGGCATCCCCGGCGCCCTGCTCGCCGTGCCGATGCTGACCTGCGTGAAGCTGATCACCGCGAAGCTCCGCGGCTGGCAGTGGTTCGCGCACATCATTTCCCGCTGATCCCGAAACCAAGGGCCCCGACCCCACGACGTCGACGGGCGTCGGCCCCTTCGTAGGTTTCACATCCACGTTCGCCCGCCCCTGCCTGAGGATCCGGTACCACCATGACGTCACTATCTTGGGTCGAATCCTCTGGGGGGCCGTTGATCGTGATGCATCGATCGGAATTGCGGACATGGTGGGGCGCCTTTGGCCCCCAACAAGATCGTGACATACCCAGCAGTGGGAAGACGGACTACGCGCGAGCCTGCGATATCGAAACCGAGATAGGCGTATTGGGTTTGGCCGCGCCGCAGATACTGGTCATGGGCGAAGAGCCCGACCGCACGACCGCACGTATCGACGGGACGACCATCTTCCTCCTTCGTTGGAGAGCCGCCACGTCAGAAGTGACTCTCATGAGCGACTTCGAGAACCTATCGGCAAACCTGACCTTCGAGCCGGCTGGTACTTTCGAAACGGACGCTGGGGAGCATCTTATGTTCGATGCGGCAAATGTGGGTTGGCAGCCCGGCAACAGCCTTCGCATCGATTTAGGGGCGACGCGTTACGCGATCGGGACAGCTCTTCTGCTGACCGATCAGACTGAACTCCTCGTTCACAGGCTCGTTCCGACCTGACACAGCGCCTAAAGCAGCCGCTGCTGGCCCGAACCCGTATATGGCTGCCGCGGTCTTCATGCCTGTGGGAGCGGACCCGGCCGCGACAGCCTTTCGCGGCTGTCTTCATGTCTTGCGCGCGAGGTTGCAGACCGCCGCGAGAAGCTATCGCGGCCAGGTCCGCTCCTACTGCGGCGGCTTTGTTACCAGGGCAACCTGACGCGGTCGCGGAAGAACTCGCCCGTGGTCGATTCGCGGTCGGGCAGCAGTGCCGCCCAGACGACGCCTTCGGCGCTTTCGGTGACCGGGCGGCCACCGCCGCCGCCGAGGCGGGTCGCGGTCCATCCGGGGCAGACCGCGTTGACCACGATGCCGCTGCCCATGAGTTCGCGCGCGAGCACCTGCGTATACGCGTTGAGCGCCGCCTTGGACACGCGGTACGCGGGACTGTTCTCGCCGCACATCGCGCGCGCCGCGCATTCGCTCGACACGTTGACGATGCGTCCGTAGTTGTGACGCTTCATCAACGGCAACGCCGCGGACGAGAGGCTCCACGCGCCAATCAGGTTCACGTCCATGGCGCCGCGGATCGCGTCGACGTCGGCCTTCGAGGGCCTGCCGGTGGGATCGTAGAAGCCACCCGCGTTGTTGACGAGGATGTCGAGCCGGCCGAAGCGTCCTTCGATGTGCGCGATCGCGTCATCGATCTGCCGCTGTTTGGTGACGTCCAGCCGGATCGCGTGCGCGTCGCCACCCGTGTCGCGGATGGCACGGGCAAGCGCTTCGCCCTTCGTCGGCTCGCGCATGCCCATGAACACCGTGACGCCGAGTGCCGCGAGTTGCCGCGACACCTCGAGGCCGATGCCGCGGCTGGCGCCGCTGACCAGCGCGACGCGCTGGCCGAGCGGCGGTTCCACCGCGAGGGTGGTCTGGCGCTTCGCCTGCACGGGCAGGCGGTGGACCTTCGCGGAACTCATGGCACCTTCGCGACCTCGTTACAGGCGTTGTCGCCGCAGGCCTGCCAGCCGCCGCCGAGCGCCTTGTACAGCTGCACGGCACGGATGTTGATGCCGGCCTCGGCTTCCGCCAGCTGGTCTTCGGCCGAGAGCTGCGTGCGCTCGGCGTCGAGCAACTCGAGGTAATCGGTGCGGCCCGCGTCGTAGCGCAGCTTCGCCAGCTCCGCGGCACGACGGCTTTCCTTCGCCTGCACGATCAGCTTCTCGACGCGTTCGCGCTGGCGATTGAAGCCCACCAGCGAGTTGTCGACGTCCTCGAGCGCGGTGAGCACCGTGCGGTCGTACGCGGCGCGTGCTTCATCCGCGCGGGCCTGTGCGCCCTCCACGCCGGAGCGAACGCGCTGCACGTTGAGGCCGGACCACGAAATGCTCGGGGCGATCGACCACGCGCGAGAGTCCGCGCCACCGAAGTCGTTGCTGCGGCCGGCGAGGAAACCGATGAAACCGCCCAGCGAGATGTGCGGGAAGTAATCGGCCTTCGCCACGCCGATGCGCGCGTTCGCGGCGGCGAGTTCGCGTTCGGCGATGCGGATGTCCGGACGGCGCTGCAGCACCTCGTCCGCGCCGCCGATGGCGAGCGTGGTGTCGATCGGCTTGAACGTCGCCGCCGAAAGGTCGACGTCGAGTTCGCCCGGACGCTCGCCGAGCAGCACCGCGATGCGGAACTGATCGGCGCTGGCCTGCGTCTCGAGCACGGGGAGCTGGGCTTCCACGGCGGCGAGGCGTGCCTTCGCGCTGGCGAGATCCTGCTCCGCGCCCGTGCCGAGTTCGACGCGGGCGGTGATCACCTTGAGCGAATCGCGCTGGTTCTCGATGTCGCGCTTCGCGACGTCGATGCGCAGCTGCGTGCCGCGCAGGTCGAAGTAGTTGCGCGCCACTTCGGCGAACAGCGTGACCTGCGCATCCTGCAGCGATGCCTCGCCCGCGCCGGCATCGGCGCGCGCGGCTTCGACCGAGCGGCGGATGCCACCGAAGAGGTCGAGCTCCCACGACGCGTCGAACCCGGCCTGGTAGGCCGTGATTGTCTGGCGCTGGTCGCTGAAGCCCGGCTGCTGCTGTCGGCTGCGCTGGTACGAGACGCCGGTCTCGATATCCGGGATCTGCTGCGACTTCGCCGTGCCGAGCGCCGCGCGCGCCTGGTCGAGGCGGGCGAGGGCGATCTTCAGGTCCGGCGCGTTCTTCGCCGCGCGCACGATGAGCGTGTCGAGCGTCGGGTCGCCGAACTGCTTCCACCACTGCGCCTGGAAGTCGCCCGTCGACTGCGCGGCGGGATCCACACCCTGCAGGGTCACCGGCTTCTGCTCCGGCGCGTGGTAGTCCGGCCCCACGCTCGCGCAACTGGCGAGCACGAGGGCGGCGAACAGGGCGGTACTGCGGAACATCGTTTTCATGGATCAGGACTCCCGGGCCGCGTGTTCGAGGAGACGGCGCTCGCGGCGCGCCGCGCGGCGTGCCTGCGAACGCTCGTTCCACGCGCGGATCAGCACGTAGAAGAGCGGGGTGAAGATGAGGCCGAAGAACGTCACGCCGAGCATGCCGGCGAACACCGCCACACCCATCGCGTGACGCATCTCCGCACCCGCACCGTGCGAGGTCACCAGCGGCACGACGCCCATGATGAACGCGAAGGACGTCATCAGGATCGGGCGCAGTCGCAGCCGAGCGGCTTCCAGCACGGCATCGACGCGGTTCATGCCCTCGATTTCCGCCTCACGCGCGAACTCCACGATCAGGATCGCGTTCTTGCAGGCGAGGCCCACGAGCACGATCAGGCCGATCTGGGTGAAGATGTTGTTGTCGCCACCCGTGACGATCACGCCGGCGATCGCGGACAGCAGCACCATCGGCACGATCAGGATCACCGCCAGCGGCAGGCTCAGGCTCTCGTAAAGCGACGCGAGCACGAGGAACACGAGCAGCACCGAGAGCGGGAAGACGAGCACCGCGGTGTTGCCGGCGAGGATCTGCTGGTAGGTCAGCTCGGTCCACTCGTACGTCATGCCGTTGGGCAGGTTTTCCTTGACCAGCTTCTCCATCGCCGCCTGCGCCTGGCCGGTGCTGTAGCCCGGTGCCGCGCCGCCGTTGATTTCCGCGGTCGGGAAGCTGTTGTAGTGCTGCACGCGATCCGGACCGTTGGTCTGGCGCACGGTGAGGAACGAACCGAGTGGCACGAGGTCACCCGCGGCGTTGCGCGTCTTCAGGCCGACGATGTCCGACGGCTCGTGGCGGAACGACGGCTCCGCGGACACGTTCACCTGGTAGGTGCGGCCGAAGCGGTTGAAGTCGTTCACGTAGAGCGAGCCGAGATAGGCCTGCATCGTCTGGAACACGTCGCCCAGGTCGATACCTTCGGACTTCGCCTTCTCGCGATCCACGTCGGCGTCGAACTGCGGCACGTTCACCTGGTAGCTGGTGAACAGGTGCGCGAGTTCCGGCGTCTTCTGGCTCGCCGCGATGATGCCCTGCGTCTGCTTGAACAGTTCTTCGAAGCCGAGGTCGCCGCGGTCCTCGATCTGCATGCGGAAACCGCCGATCGTGCCGAGGCCGTTGACCGGCGGCGGCGGGAAGATCGCGATGTACGCATCCTGGATACCGGCGAACTGCGCATTGAGGCGTGCCGCGATGGCGTCGGCCGAGAGGTCGGCCGAACGGCGTTCCTCGAACGGCTTGAGCGTGACGAACGCGATGCCCGAGTTCGTGCTGTTCGTGAAGCCGTTGATCGACAGGCCGGGGAACTGCACGGCGCTTTCGGCGCCGGGGTCCTTCATCGCGATCTCGCCCATCTTGCGGATCACCGCCTCGGTACGGTCGAGCGACGCGGCGTCCGGCAGCTGCGCGAAGGCCACGAGGTACTGCTTGTCCTGCGGGGGCACGAAGCCGGTCGGCGTCTTCATGAAACCGAACACGCCCAGCGCGACGAGACCCGCGTAGAGCATCAGCACCACCGCCGAGAAGCGGAGGATCTTCTTCACGCCACCGACGTAGCCGTCCGCCGCGCGTTCGAACGTGCGGTTGAAGGGCCGGAAAAGCCAGCCGAGGCCGCGGTCCATCCACACGGTGAGCTTGTCCTTCGGCTCGTCGCGACCCTTGAGCAGGATCGCCGCGAGCGCCGGGCTGAGCGTCAGCGAGTTGAACGCGGAGATCACCGTCGAGATGGCGATGGTCAGCGCGAACTGGCGATAGAACTGGCCGGTCAGGCCGCTGATGAAGGCGGCCGGGACGAACACCGCGCACAGCACGAGGGCGGTGGCCACGATCGGGCCGGTCACCTCGGTCATCGCCTGGCGCGTGGCCATCTTGGGATCGAGCCCGTGCTCGATGTGTCGTTCCACGTTTTCGACGACCACGATCGCGTCGTCGACGACGATGCCGATCGCCAGCACCAGGCCGAACAGCGACAGCGCGTTGAGCGAGAAGCCCGCGAGGTACATCACCGCGAACGTGCCGATCAGCGAGACGGGCACCGCGACGAGCGGGATGATCGAGGCGCGCCAGGTCTGCAGGAACAGGATCACCACGAGCACGACCAGCACGATCGCTTCGAACAGCGTGTGCACCACGGCTTCGATCGAGCCGCGCACGAACACGGTCGGATCGTAGACGATGGAGTAGTCGACGCCCTGCGGGAAGTCCTTCTTCAGCTCCGCCATCTCCTTGCGCACTTCGTCCGAGATCGCGATCGCGTTCGAACCGGGGCGCTGGAAGATGGGAATGGCTACCGCTTCCTTGTTGTTGAGCAGACTGCGCAGCGCGTAGTTGTTGGAGCCGAGCTCCACCCGGGCCACGTCGCGCAGGTGCGTGACCGAACCGGAGGCGTCGCTGCGCACGATGATGTTGAGGAAGTCGTCCTCGGTCACCAGGCGGCCGCGCGTGTTGATGTTGACCTGGAACGCGTTGCTGCTCGGACCGGGAGGCGCGTTCAGCGAGCCCGCGGCGACCTCGATGTTCTGCTCGCGGATCGCCTTCACCACGTCACCGGTGGTGAGGTTGCGGATGGCGAGCTTTTCCGGGTTCATCCAGATGCGCATGCTGTACTCGCCGGCGCCGAACAGCTGGACGTCGCCCACGCCGTCGAGACGGGCGAGCTGGTCCTTGATGCGCGTGCGGGCGTAGTTCGACAGGTAGAGCATGTCGTAGCGGCTGTCCGGCGACGTGAGATGCACGACCATGGTCAGGTCGGGCGAGCTCTTGGTCGTCGTGACGCCGAGGCGCTGAACTTCCTCGGGCAGGCGCGGCAGCGCCTGCGACACGCGGTTCTGCGTCTGCACCTGCGCGTTGTCGAGGTCGGTGCCGAGCGCGAACGTGACGGTGAGCGTCATCGTGCCGTCGCTGGTCGACTGCGACGAGGTGTACAGCATGCCTTCCACGCCGTTGATCTGCTCTTCGAGCGGCGTGGCGACGGTTTCCGCGATCACCTTCGGGTTCGCACCCGGGTAGCTGGCCTTCACCACGACGGTCGGCGGGACGACCTCCGGGTATTCGCTGATCGGCAGCTTGAACACGGCGATACCGCCCGCGATCAGGAACAGCACCGACAGCACGCCCGCGAGAATCGGGCGTTCGACGAAGAATTGGGCGATTTTCATGGGTGGATCAGTCCTGGTTCTGCGCCACGGCGTCGACGCCGGCAGGACGCGACGCGACGTTGCGCGCGTTGTCCGGTACCAGCGACGCCATCGCGACACGCTTCGCGTTCACTTCCACGCCCGGGCGGACGCGCTGCAGGCCGTTGACGACCACGACGTCGTCGGCGGTCAGGCCGGAATCGACGACGCGGAGACCGTCCACCAGCGCCCCGGTGGAGACGCGGCGGTACTCGACCTTCTTGTCCTTGCCGAGCACGTAGACGAACTTGTTGCCGAGGTCGGTGCCGACGGCCTTGTCGTCGATCAGCGCGCGCGGCTGGCTGTTGCCGCTACGCAGTTCGACGCGCGCGAAGAGGCCCGGGGTGTAGGCGCCGTCGGCGTTCGGGAACACCGCGCGAAGGCGGATCGTGCCGGCGCCCGCACGCACCTGGTTGTCGATGAAGTCGATCTTGCCGGTGTGCGGATAGCCTTCCTCGTCGGCCAGGCCCATCTCCACGTCCGGCGCGCGGCCGTTCTGGCGGCGCAGGCGGTCCAGCTTGAGGAAGGTCTGCTCGTCGACGTCGAAGTACACGTACATCGGGTCGACGGTGACGACGCTGGTCAGCGTGTCGCTGGGCGTCACGAGGTTGCCAGCGGTGATCTGCGCATTGCTGACCTTGCCGTCGACCGGCGCGCGGACTTCGGTGAACGAGAGATTGAGGCGGGCGTTGTCGAGCGCGGCCTGTACCGAGGCGACCTGCGCCTTGGCGCTGGCGGCGGCGGTGTCGAGGCGGTCGGCCTCCTCGCGCGAGACGGCGTGCTGCTCGATCAGCTTGGCGCCACGGGCGGCATTCGCATCGGCGTTCTTCGCTTCGGCCTTCGCCTGGGCGAGATTGGCGGCGAGGCGGTCGACCTCGGCGCGGTAGGGGCGCGGGTCGATCGTGAACAGCAGGTCGCCCTTCTTCACCGCCGCGCCCTCGCGGAAGTGCACGGAGTCGATGTAACCGTTGACGCGCGGACGGATCTGGATCGTGTCCACCGCCTGGATGCGGCCGGTGAACGCGTTGGCGTCGGAAACCGGGCGGAGCAGGACCTGCGCCACCGTCACTTCCGGCGCCGGCGGGGCCGCGGCGGGCTCCGCGGCGCGGCTGGCGGTGCTGCCGGCGCTGAGCCAGATCGCCGAGACCACGGCGACCGCCAGGGCGGACGAACCGAACAGGATTTTCTTCTTCATGGGGAGGTCCTGGAGCTTCGAAAGAAAGGGGTGTGACGGACAGCGGGGGCGGAGCCTACGACCTCAAGCGCGCTCGAGGTCAAGACGGTCCGTCGCAGGTGGCGAAATCTAGGTCTTGACCGTCAAGCGAAAAATGGGTCTACAATCACCTCGCCTTTGACGCTCAGTCATGAATCAAACGATGGAGTCGGCGATGGAAGACTTTTCCGCTATCAGCGTTTTCGTCCGCGTGGTCGAGGCCAAGAGCTTCTCGGCGGCCGCCCAGCACCTGCAGATGACGCCTTCCGGGGTGAGTCGCGCCATTTCCCGCCTCGAAGAAAGCCTCGGCGCGAGGCTTTTCTTCCGCTCGACACGTTCGCTGCGTTTGACCGACGATGGCTCCGCGTTCTATGCACGATGCAAGGAGATCCTCGCCGACCTGACGGAGGCGACAGAGGCGCTCGGTTATGCGAAGACGAAGCCGGCGGGCAAGCTGCGCGTGGCGGCCTCCTCGGCCGTCGGACGCGCCGCGATCATCCCGAACCTCGCCGAATTCGAGAGCCGTTATCCCGATATCCGCCTCGAACTGACCATGTGCGATTTCCCGTTCGATCTGAACGAGGAAGGCTTCGATTGCGCGATCCGCATGGGCGAACTGGCGGATTCCAGCCTCATCGCCCGCAAGATCGGGCACTTCAGCAACGTGCTCTGCGCCGCGCCCTCGTATCTGGCGCGGCACGGCCGGCCGGTGTCGATCGACGACCTGAAGCGGCACAAGACGGTCAACTTCGTCCATCCCAGCACCGGCAAGCCGTATCAGTGGCAGTTCGACTCGCCGGGCGGCCGCGTCTCGGTGGACGTCGACGCGAACATGCTGATCAACGACGGCGAATCGGTGATCCAGGCCGCGATCGCGGGCCTCGGCGTCATCCAGGCCCCGCATTGCCTCGCCGCCACGGCGCTGGAGAAGGGCCTGCTCGAAATCATCATGACGGACACGATCTCCACCGGTTCCAACCTGTGGATCGTCTACCCGCAGAAGCGCCACCTCTCGGCCCGCGTGCAGGCCTTCATCGAGTGGACCAGCGAACTGTTCACCCGTACCAGCGAGCCCAAGTGCAAGCTGGTCGAGCAGCAGCAGGCCGAGCTGGCCCGGCTGCGCGCGAACCCGCCGGCGATGGAGATCGCGGCCGTCGCCTGATCCCCGATATGGCGCCTTCATGAAACTTCATCGCGGTTTCAGGCACTTCAGACGCCGTCACGGTTGACTCGGGGCTCCACCAAGGGAGTCCCGGACCATGCATCGCATCGCGCGTCACCTCTGCTTTATCACCCTGATTCTTGCGTCGTCCACCGCCGCGGCGGGCCGTTACGAGCCACCTCGGGCGGCGTCCGACGGCTGGGCCGTCGCGGACGCCGCCACGCTCGGCTGGAACACCGCCACGCTCGCCACCCTCGACGACAAGGTCGCCGACGGCACCTATAAGAAGATCACCAGCCTGGTCGTCGCCGACCACGGTCGACTGGTGTTCGAGCGCTACTTCAACGGAGGTTCGCCCGAACTGCTCAACGACGTGCGCTCGGCCACCAAGAGCGTCACGGCCATGCTCGTGGGCGCTGCGATCCAGCGCGGCGCCATCCGCGACGTGAAAGCGCCGGTCTACGCCTTCTTCCCGGAGGTGCGGCTCGCGCACCCCGATGCGCGGAAGGCCACCATCACCCTCGAAGACCTGCTCACGATGAGCTCCATCTGGGAATGCGACGACGAGAATCCGTTCTCGTCCGGTAACGAGGAGCGGATGTACGTCACCGAGCGGTGGCTCGACTTCGCGCTCGACCTCCCGATCCGCGGCTATGCGCCATGGGTGACGCGTCCGAAGGACTCGCCGCACGGCCGCACGTTCTCCTACTGCACGGCCGGCAGCTTCGTCGCGGGTGCCGTCGTCGAGCGCGCCACGAAGCAGCCGCTGGCCGCGTTCGCCCACGACGTGCTGGAGGCCCCGCTCGGCATCACGGCGGTGCGCTGGAACACGTCGAGCGAAGGCATCGGCATGGGCGGTGGCGGCACGCGTTACCGGTCGCGCGACCTGGCGAAGCTGGGCCAGCTCGCCGTCGACGGAGGACGCTGGCAGGGCAGGCCGGTGCTGCCAGCCGCGTGGATCGACGCGATGCTCACCGTCCGCGCACAGGCGCGGGACGATGCGGATTACGGCTACCAGTGGTGGCGGTTCCGCTTTCCGGTGCACGGCGTGGAAACGAAGGTATGGGCCATGAGCGGCAATGGGGGCAACTACGTCTTCGTCCTGCCCGAGCGCGGACTGGTCGCCGTCGTCACGAGCCAGGCCTACAACCAGGGCTTCGCGCATCCGCAGTCGCAGGGGATATTCCGGGACATCGTGCTCGCCGCGTTGCCGCGGTAAGGGCCTGGCTCAGTGCGACCCCAGCTCCGGCGGGCACCAGGGCGCCTCCCGAACCCGTTGCCGCTCCGCGGCGACGCGGCGTGCGATGGCATCCACGACGTCGTTGAACGCGGGCGCCTGGCGTAACGAGGCGAACAGGGGCGACACGCGCAGGTAAGCGGCGTCGCGCCAGCCTCTCTCGACCGCGTCGGACAGCGCCGCGACCGCGCCCTCGGTGTCGCCCGCCGCCTGGAGCAGCAGCGCGAGCTCCAGCCGGCTCGAGGGCCAGGGATCGTCGTGCAGCGCGGTGCGCAGCCCGGCGATGCGTTCGCGCAGCCACGCCGGATCGACCGGGGCCTCGCCATGCAATGCCGCGAGCGTGGCAGGGAGGGACGCGTCGGGCCGCAACGCTTTCGCTTCGGCGAACGCGTGGGCGGCCCCGGCGCGGTCGCCACGCGACAGCGCGAGTTCGCCGTCGAGCTGGGCGAGTTCGGCGCGCGCCGTGCCACGGGCGCGGGACTCGGCGACCGCCGTGCGCGCGTCGTCGAGGCGTCCCTGCGCGAACAGGAACGCGGGCCAGGCGATGTTGCCGAAGACGTTGTCCGGCGACAGGTCGAACACATGGCGGTAATGGGTTTCCGCCTGCGCAGTGAACCCGAGCAGTTCGTATTCGCGAGCCACCTGCACCTCGCGGAAGCGCACGCGCGCCGGATCGCCGCGCATGTCGAGGTTCGCGCGCAGCGCGTCCGCGAGGCGGCCCTGCTCCTGGTACAGGTAGGCCGCCGACGCGCGGCTCGCGTCGTCATCCGGATCGAGCCGGACGGCACGCTCGTAGCCGCCGATCGCGCCGGCGATGTCGCCGAGGCAATCGCGCGCGTAGCCCAGGGCCGACCACGCGTTGCCGCTGTCGGCCCGGACCGAGACGGCGCGCGACGCCAGCTTCAGCCCCTCGCGGGCCTCGTCGGCACTCGCGTTGTAAAGACATGTACGGGCGGAACGGGCGCGACTGGCGCCTGCGAGCGCGTCGACATCGTCCGGCGCGTCGCGTAACGCGCGCTCGTACAGGGCGAGCGCGCGTTCGTTGTTCTCCCGCTGGCCCATCGCCGCGTACCAGCGCGCACGATCGAGCACGTCGCGCTGCGCGCTCGCGGGGGGCTTGCGGTCGTGCGAAAGGAACGCCAGGGCGACGCCTCCGACCGCGAGCACGCCGACGGCGGCGACGGCGGGCCAGAGGAAGCGGCGATGCGCT
Source organism: Luteibacter sp. UNC138MFCol5.1 (assembly GCF_900110505.1). GTDB lineage: Bacteria > Pseudomonadota > Gammaproteobacteria > Xanthomonadales > Rhodanobacteraceae > Luteibacter. The sequence continues at coordinate 135,565 of NZ_FODZ01000001.1, read as the reverse complement.
CCACCGTTCGCCAGCGGCACGGGCGGCGCGCCCAGCTGGTAACCGCGTCCGCGCACCGTGCGCACGTAACGCGGCTGCCTGGCGTCGTCACCCAGCGCCTGGCGCAGCAAGCGCACGCGCTGCGTGACGGTCTCCTCGTTCACGACGGCCGGCGCCCAGACCTCGGCCATCAGTTCGTCGAAGCCGACGGCGCGGTCCGCGTGCTCCAGCAGGCAGGCAAGCAGCCGGAAGCTGAGCCCCGTCACGTCGAGCCACCGGCCATCGCGCTCGACCCGCTGGCGCGCGAGATCGATCGTCAGGTCCATCAGCCGGTAACGGGTGCTTTCCATGGAAGCGGGTCAGCCTCCGGCGGGAAGGAGCAGCAGCAGCGCGATGCCGAGCGCGATGCGGTAGACCGCGAACGCGGTGAAACGATGCGAACGGATGTAGCCCAGTAGCCACTTCACCGCCACGAACGCGACGATGGTCGAGACGACGAAGGCCACGCCGAGACCGGTCCAGTCCTCGCCCGCCGCGCCGCCGTGCGTGAACGTCTTCAGCAGCTCATAGCCGGTGGCGGCGTACATGGTGGGGATGCCGACGAGGAAGGCGAATTCCGTGGCGGCGGCGCGATTGTTGGTACCCGCGAGCATTGCGATGAAGATCGTCGCGGCCGAGCGCGACGTGCCGGGAAAGACGCCGGCCACGATCTGCGCGAGGCCGACCAGGATCGCCACCTTCCACGTGATGGCGGCGCGCTCGGGGCGGTTTTCCGCAAGCTTCTCCGCCAGCATCATCCAGATGCCGCCGGCGATGAGGGCCCAGGCGATGGGCGTCACGGTCTCGGGAAGCTTGAAGCCCAGCTTCGCGACGACCAGACCGAGCACGGCGGTGATCACGAAAGCAACGGAGAGCTTCATCAGGTAATCGCGCGTCTCGGGACGCCGCCAGTTGACGACGAAACTCCACAGCGTGCGCCAGTAGATGAAGGTCACGGCGAGGATCGCGCCGGCCTGGATCGCGATGTTGAAGAGGTCGGAGCGCGCACCGAGCCAGCGTTCGGCGATGAGCAGGTGGCCCGTGCTGGAGATGGGGAGGAACTCGGTGATCCCCTCGACGATGCCGAGGAGGATGGCGCTGAGCAGATCGTTCACGTGGCGGGGATTCCAGTGGGGGACGACGGCATAGCTTAGCCGCTGCACGCCCCGCACCGTCACGCGGCGCCCACGCGGGGCGCTGATATCGTCCCGATACGTGACGGAGGGCGCATCTCGCCCGTCCGGTTCGCAAGAACTTTCCATACGGACCTGCCATGGCGTTTCTCCTCCATTCGCCGGGCCGCCGACGCCGTGACCTGCGCGTCGCCGTCGTCGTCGCGGCGCTCCTGCTCGGCGCGTGCGCACCGCCGGTGCGGCCCCCGGCTTTCGTTCCGCGCGACGAGGTGCCCATCGCGGGCCTCCCCGGCGGCAAGGCGGGGTGGCCACCCGGCGAATGGTGGCGGAGTTACTCCGACGCACAGCTCGACCGGATCGTCGATGTCGCGATGCGCGGTTCGCCGAACATGGAGCAGGCCGAGGCACGCTATCGCGCGGCCTTGCGCGCGGTGGACACGGCGCGCGCGGAGCTGAATCCGCAGGTACGCGGTCTTCTGACCGGCAGCCACGGCTACAGCGACGTCGACGTGCGCGGTGAAGCGCCGGGTGCGGCGGGCAACGCGCAGGGCTTCCAGCTCAATCCGGGCAACAGCTGGAGCAACAGCGGCGTCGCGGGCGCGCTCGCGACGTGGGACCTGGATCTGTGGGGCCGGCAGAAGGACGCCGTCGCCGCGGCGGTGGGCCAGGCGCGCGCCGCGGAGGCCGAACGCGCCTCCGCCGCCGCGTCCCTGCAGTACAACGTGGTGAACACCTATTTCGACTGGCAGGCGCAGCAGGCGCGTCTCGCCGTCGCCAGGCACGCCGCCGAAAGCGCCGCGCAGTATCGCGAGCTGGTCGCGCTGCGGGTGCGTAGTGGCCTCGACGACCCGACGGCGCTCGATCAGGCCGATGGCCGCGAAGCGCAGCTACGTCTCTCGGTGGCGCGGCTCGAAGGCGCGGCGGAGCTCGACCTCGTCCAGCTCGCCGCGCTCGCGGGCGTCTCGCCGAAGGAACTGGGCACGCTCGTGCCGTCGCCCCTTCCGGTCGCGGACACGAGCCTGCCCGCCGACGCGCGTCTCGGCCTGCTGGCGCGTCGACCCGACATCGCCGCCGCGCGCTGGCAGATCGAGGCCTCCGCGAAGAACATCGACCAGGCGCGCAAGGCGTACTACCCCAACGTGAGCCTGACCGCGCTGGGCGCGTTCCTGCGCACGTATCCGGACCTCGGCTCCGGCACGCGGACGGATCTCACGCTTGGCAACATCGGCGCGTCCGTGCAGCTGCCGATCTTCAGCGGCGGACGTCTTCGTGCGCAGTACGAAGGCGCGCAGGCGCAGCTCGACACCGCCGTGGCCCAGTACGACGCCGCCGTCGTGCAGGCGGCCGGCGAGGTCGCGCAGGGCGTCGCCACGCTGACCACGCTGGCGGCGCAGCGCACGCAGGTGGACCGTCAGTACGAAGCCAGCGCCGCGCAGAAGGCCAAGGCGGCGGACCGCCGTTCGAAAGGCCTCATCGACGACCGTACCTGGCTCGACGCGGACATGCAGCTCGACCAGCAACGCGACGCGCGCCTGCAACTCGCCAGCCAGACGCTCTCGGCCAATCTCTCGCTCATCCACGCGCTCGGCGGCGGTTACCGCGCCGACGACCTGCCCGATCTTCCGGCCGCGGATGCCGGCAAGGACTCCACCCGATGACTCCCGAAAACGAAGGCCCGCGCGACGACAACGACGACACCCCGCCGCCGCAGCCGTACAAGTACCGCTACAAGTACCTGCACAAGTACGGGGACGCATCGCCGCGTGGCGAGCGCGACGACGACACGGACGACGAGAAGAAAGCCGGGAAGGGCGAGGACGAGAACGCCGGGAAGGATGGCGAGCAGGGCAAGGAAGAAAAGAAGGAAGATGGCAAGAAGGACGACGACAAGAAGGAAGACCCGAAGGCGAAGCGGAAGAAGGTCATCGTCCTGTCGGTGATCGCGGCCGTCTTCATCCTTGCCGGCCTCACGTGGCTCCTGCTGTACATCTTCGTCTTCTCGCAGCGCGAAACCACCGACGACGCCTACGTGAAGGGCGACATGGTGACGATCTCCTCGCGTGTCGCGGGAACCGTCGTCGAAGTGGCGGTGGAGGAAACCGACCGCGTCCACGCCGGGCAGGTGTTGATCCGGCTGGATCCGGTCGACGCACGCGTGAGCCTGATGAACGCCGAAGGCCAGCTAGCGCAGGCCGTGCGCGAGGCGCAGGCACGGATGCAGCAGGCCAACCAGGCCGACGCCGCGATTCCCCAGCGCCGCGCCCAGTACGAACAGGCACGCGACGAGTACAACCGGCGTCATCCGCTGCTCGAGCGCCGCGCCGTCTCGGCCGAGGAAGTCGACACGGGACGGCGCCAGATGCAGCAGGCGCTCGCGGCATTGCAGGCCGCGGAGCGCGAGGCGGCGGCCGCGCATGCGCAGGTCGACGGCACGACCGTGGAGGATTACCCGGCCGTGATCCAGGCACGCGCGCAGTTCCGCAACGCGTGGGTGAACAACGGGCGCAACGCGATCGTCTCGCCGATCGAAGGCTACGCGGCGCGACGCCAGGTGCAGGTGGGCCAGCGCATCCAGCCGGGGCAGGACCTGCTCACGGTCGTGCCGCTGCAGGATCTGTGGGTGGACGCGAACTTCAAGGAGACGCAGCTCGAGCACATCCGCATCGGCCAGCCGGTGAAGATCAGCACCGACATGTACTCCGACGTGGAGTACCACGGCAAGGTCGTCGGCCTCAACGCGGGCACCGGCAGCGCGTTCTCGCTGCTGCCGGCCGAGAACGCGACGGGCAACTGGATCAAGGTCGTGCAGCGCCTGCCGGTGCGCATCGCGCTCGATGCCGAAGACCTGCGCCGCCATCCGCTTCGCGTCGGCCTGTCGACCGACGTCAACGTCGATACCCACGATCGCGATGGCAAGGTGCTGGCCGAGACGCCGCGCACGAAGCCGCTGGCGGTGACCAACGTCTACGAGCGCGAGATGGGCGAGGCCGACCAGCGCGCGGAGGAGATCATCAGGGCCAACACCGTCGACGCCACACCGAAGCCGTTACCGGCCCGACGCGGCGCCTGACCGATGGCGCAGGCGAAGCAGGCACCGGCGAAGCCGCCGCTGAAGGGCGGCGCGCTCGCGTTGCTCACGGCAGGCGTCGCGCTCGCGACGTTCATGGAGGTGCTCGACATCTCCATCGTCAACGTCTCGGTGCGCACCATCGCCGGCAACCTCGGCGTGAGCAGCAACGAAGGCACCATGGCGATCAGCGCCTATTCGATGGCGAGCGCCGTGATGCAGCCCCTGACGGGGTGGATCGCGAAGCGCTTCGGCGAAGTGCGCACGTTCACGATTTCCGTGCTGCTCTTCGTCGTGTTCTCGGCCATGTGCGGGCTCGCGCAGAGCATGCCGATGCTGATCGTGTTCCGTCTCTGCCAGGGGGCGGTGTCGGGTCCGATGGTGCCGCTGTCGCAGACCCTGCTGCTCAACAACTACCCGGTGGCCAAGCGACCCATCGCGCTGGCGCTCTGGGCGATGACGGTGGTCGTCGCGCCCGTGTTCGGCCCGATCCTGGGCGGGTGGATCACGGACAACTACCACTGGTCGTGGATCTTCTTCATCAACATACCGGTCGGCATCTTCGCGCTCGTGATCACGTACGCGCTGCTGCGCGATCGCGAGTCGAAGACGGCGAAGATGCCCATCGACGCGGTGGGTCTGTTCCTGCTGGCGGTTGGCGTGGGCTGCCTGCAGTTCATGCTCGACAACGGTAACGACGACGACTGGTTCTCCTCGACCAACATCGTCATCCTCGCGATCGTGGCCGTCGTCTGCCTGACCTTCCTCATCGCCTGGGAGCTGATGCACAAGCACCCGGTGGTCGAACTGCGCCTGCTCACCAAACGCAACTTCCTCGTCGGTGTCCTGTGCCTGTCGCTCGGCATGTTCGCGTTCTTCGGTGGCACGGTGGTGATGCCGATGTGGGTGCAGGAGGTCCTGGGCTACACGGCCACATGGGCCGGCTTCGTCGTGGCGCCGATCGGCGTGCTCGCGATCATCATGTCGCCACTCGTTGGCGCCTTCCAGAACCGGTTCGACCTGCGCGTGCTCAATACCGTGGGCTTCGCGATCTTCGCCGGGGCGTCGTTCTACATGGCGAACCTGAGCACGAACGCGCCATACAGCGAGCTGGCCATACCGCGCATGTGCATGGGCGCGGGTGTCGCGGTGTTCTTCGTGCCCGTGAACCAGATCATCCTCGCGGGCCTGCGCGACGATCAGGTCGCGAGCGCGTCGGGCCTGTCCAACTTCTTCCGTACGCTCGCGGGCAGCATCGCCACCGCCGTGAGTACCACCATGTACTCGCATCGCACGACGTACCACCACGCCGTGCTGTCCGAGAACGTGACGGAAGGCGGACGCGCCACGACCGAATACCTCGACCGGCTGCAGACCTTCGGTGCGCAGGGACCGAGCGCCAACGCCGCGCTGAACCGCATCGTCGACCTGCAGGCGGCGACCCTCGCGGTGAACGACGTATTCTGGGTCTTCGGGCTGATGTTCGGCATCGCGATGATCGCGGTGTGGTTCGCCAAACCACCCTTCGCGCCGGGCGGCACGGGCGGCCACTGAACAGGAACCTGTGCGAGCACCCATCGCCGATACGATCGGCTCCCACCCAAGCAGCGCCGCTCTGGTGGGAGCCGATCGTATCGGCGATCCCGCGGCAGCGGGCAGGATGCCGGTGTAGCCGCGCCGTCAGGCCTTGGCCGGAAAAGCCAGCGTCTCGGTCAGATCACCCGGCGCCGGACCGCCGGCGGCCACCATCGCATCCTCGCGCATCTTGAGGCCCGGCAGCTTCTCGAGTCCGAAGCGTCGCGTGATGAAGCGTGCGATGGAACCCGTGTCGTAGATGGTGTGCTCGACGTGGCCCTTCTTCGCGAACGGCGAGATCACGAGCGCGGGAATGCGCGTGCCCGGTCCCCAGCGATCGCCCTTCGGCGGTGCGACGTGGTCCCACCAGCCGCCATTCTCGTCGAACGTCACCACCACGAGCATGTTCTTCCACTGCGGGCTCTTCTGCAGCGCATGCACGACGTTAGCGATGTGGCGGTCGCCAGCCTCGACGTCCGAGTAGCCGGCATGCATGTTGAGGTCGCCCTGTGGCTTGTAGAACGTCACGGGCGGCAGCTTGCCGGCGGCGACATCGGCCAGGAAATGGTTCGTCGACGCCGTCTCGCCAAGTCCGCCGTCGCGCAGGTGCCGCTTGCGCGCGTCGGTTCCCGGTGCGAGCGACACGAAGTAATTCAGCGGCTGATGGTGAGGCTGGAAGTTCGGCGTCTGCGGGAAGCTGGCGTCGTCGCCATCGCCCTTGCCATCGAGCGCGGCCTGGAACGCGCCGCCATACCAGGCCCAGTCGACGTCCTTCGCCGAGAGCATGTCGCCGATGTGCTTGTGCGTCTGCGCGACCAGTGTGTTGGCGCTCGTGGCATCCGCGAGCAGCGGGTTCGTGCGGTCGACGTTGAAGCCCGGCGAGTACGGCGGGCCGATCGTGTTCACCGCGTAGAAGTCCGGAGTCAGCGTGTTGTGGTGCGCGAACTTCGGCTTGCCGTCCATCGCGCTCTTCGGCGAATCCTCGGCCATCTTCAGGCGGAAATCGGTGGGGTCGCCGCTTTCCGTGACCGCGATGTTGAACTGCGCCGGGCTCTTGTCGGCATCAGGATAGAACGGCGGGCGGGCGGCGACGAGGTACTGGTGGTTGAGGAACGAGCCACCGAAAGCGCCCATGAAGAAGTTGTCGCACAGCGTGAACTGCTCGGCGAGCCGCCAGAGACGCAGATGGACCGGTGCGCTGGCGTAATGACCCATGGTCAGCGCGCCGTTGTCGCCCCAGGCGACGAAGCCGTCGTTCTTGCCGCCGTTGATCTGCAGCTGGTTGTTGTAGAACGCATGCACGAGGTCGCGCGTGACCAGGCCGTGCGGCAGCGGCGTGCCGTCGCCGGTGTGCAGCGCCCACGGCGCGTTCGGCAGGCCGGTGATGTCCTTCTCGCCGATCTTGTACGTCTTGTGGTCGACGACCTGTTCGTGCGGCACCATTCCGCCCCAGATCGGCGGCAGCGTCTTCAGGGGCGTCCCGTCGCGATCGCGCTGCACCAGCCGCTCGGCGGGCACGCCGCTCAGCGGCTGCTGAAGGCCGGGGAAGTCGCCGAAGAGGTTATTGAAGCTGCGGTTCTCGGCGTAGATCACCACGACGTTGTGGATGTGCTTCGCGAGCAGGGCGTCGAGTGCCTTGCCGCCCGGTGCCGGCGTCGGGGCGAGCTTGCCGTCGGCCGCCGCGGCATCGAGGCCGCCGAGCGCGAGCAGCGCGCCGGTCGTGGCCATGCCGCCAAGCAGGCGCCGACGTCCTTCGTCGGGCGTATCGTCGTCGTGTCGGTTGGTCATGCGAAAACCCAGGGAAGTGGAACGATTCCCGCCGTCGGGCGGGAGCGCGCTCGCGCGCGAAAGCTACGGAGCGATGACAACGGTCTGCGACAAGGCCGAAACGCCACGCTCGTCGAACGCCTCCACGGCCACGACATAGCGAACGCCCTTGTTCAGAGCACGAAGCGTAAACGATGTGGGCTGGTCCGCGAAACGCTGGTACGTGGAATGCAGGCGATCGGCGGCGAGGCCCCAGCGCACGTTGTAGCCCACCGCGCCCCCGACGGGCGCCCACGAGATCGTGGCCTCCCGGGAATCGGCGCCGCGTGTCGCCGTGACACGGATGGGCGCGGCGGGCGCAGGACCTTCCGCGTTTCCGAAGACCCGCAGGTCCGAGATCGCAAGATGCTTCCCGCCGGTATGTTTATGCACATAGCGCACGTAGCGCAGCTTCGTCGGGTGTGTCAGTTCGATGTACGCGTTGGGTCGATCGCGTGACTCGTTCGAGAGATCGGCGAGCACGTTCCACTGGCGGCCATCGAGTGAACCCTGAAGTACGAATTGCGTCACGAGATCGGGAGCGTCGCCGTAGCGATCCGATCGGTAGTCGGCGTAGTTCACCTGTACGGCGCGCACGGTGGGCGTGCCGCGTAGGTCGACCGTCAGCGTTTGACCGGCCGTGTTGTCGCGGGCCACCCAGAACGAGCGCGGGTTTTCGTCGGTCACGGTGGACGCGGCGTGGTCCGGCAGCGAAGAGGACGCGGTGACGGGCTTGCGGTACGACAGCAGCATCCATCCGGTGAACGTGCTTTCCCCGTCGCGCAGCTTGTGATCCGGCATGCGCCGGGGAAAGTCGCCGAATCGCGTATCGATCCACATCTGGCCGTCGTCATGCCAGCCGGCAGGGAACAGGTCGATGCGACGTTCGAACGTCCAGTTCACGCCGAGCCACGCGGTACCCGCGTTCCAGGCGTTGCCGAACGCGTCTTCGAACGTCGAGCCATGACCCGCGCCCGTGACGAAGCCGCCCGGCTTGTAGCCCACCGGGTTGTACGGGGCGTATTCGAACGGCCCGAGCGGCGCCCTGCCGACGTAAACGCCGGTGCCGTAGACGTTGTACTCGGTGCCGGGCGCCGCGTACTGCAGGTAATAGCGGTCGCCGTGCCGGTTCATCCATGCGCCCTCCATGTACGCGGGCCGGTCGCCCAAGGTGTGATCGGGGCCAAAGCGCTCCCAGCCGTGATTCGCGGGATCCAGGTGGATGAACGCCGCCGGTGTCGTCAGGAATGCGAGCCGCTTGCCTTCGCCCTCGTCGGAGTCGAGCCGGAAATCCACCCGCGCACCGTAGAGCGGGTGCCTGTCCGACGAACCCCAGTAGAGGTACACCTGGCCGTCGTCATCCCGGAGCAGGCCCGGATCCCACGGTCCTGGCGGCAGCGGTCCGTTCGCTACTCGCGTGCCGGTCTCGTCGTACTGCGTCGCGCCCGGTACCGGTGGTAACTGCCGCGTCCAGAACGACCAGCGACCATGCGCGGGATCGGTCGAGACCATCAGCGGGCGCGGCGCGAACGCGGACTGCATGAGGAACAGCTTGCCGTCGGCCACGAGCGTCGCCGGCGCGACCTCGCTGTCGAAGGGCCAGTGATCCGGCTTCACGAAGCGCCAGTCCACCAGATCCTTCGACATCCAGTACCCGTCGGCCAGCGTCTGGAACAGGTAGTACGCATCGTCGTACCGGACGATCGCCGGATCCGCGCCCGTGCGATACGAGATCCCCTCGTTCATCTGCTCGAAGTTGTAGCGGTAGTCGATGTCGATCGGGTTGGCCCAGGTGCGGGGCGCGGTTTCCGCCACGGCGGCGGACGTGGCGACAGCGATGAACGAGGCGAGGAGGGCGAAACGCATGGCGGCGGCCGGGGGCGGGAACCGCCGCATGGTGCCAGCGTAAACCCCGTTACGCCCCGAGGCGCCGACATCGGACCGGAGGAGGTGCAAGATTCGTCCCGTTGCACCATATCGGTGCATTTGCACATGGCCGCCCCGCCCGGTCTATGATGCCGGGGCTTGGCCCAGGCCGGTCCGCGAGACGCGGAAGCGCTGGCACAACGTTTGCTCCGTCCCCGAAGCCCAACACCCATTCGAGGTTTGTATGTCCGCCGTCTCCAAAGTGCTGAACCTGATCAAGGACGAGGAAATCGAGTTCGTCGACCTGCGCTTCGCCGACATCCTCGGCAAGCACCATCACGTGACGTTCCCCTCGCATGCCATCGACGAAGGCACCTTCGAAGACGGCAAGATGTTCGACGGCTCGTCGATCGCGGGCTGGAAGGGCATCAACGAGTCGGACATGGTCCTCATGCCGGACCCGGAAACGGCGCACCTCGATCCGTTCAGCGCCCACAAGCAGCTGATCATGCATTGCGACGTGCTCGAGCCGAGCACCATGCAGGCCTATGGCCGCGATCCGCGTTCCATCGCGAAGCGCGCCGAGGCGTACCTGAAGTCCACCGGCATCGCCGACACGGCGTTCTTCGGTCCGGAGCCCGAGTTCTTCATCTTCGACTCGATCCGCTGGCAGAACGACATGGGCCGCGTGTTCTACGAGATCAACTCGGAAGAAGCCGCCTGGGCCTCGCGTTACAAGTACGACGGCACCAACACCGGCCACCGTCCGGGCGTGAAGGGCGGCTATTTCCCGGTCAGCCCGGTCGATAGCCTCGGCGACCTGCGCGCCGACATGTGCAAGGTGCTGGAGTCGCTCGGCCAGGTGGTGGAAGTGCACCACCATGAAGTCGCGAACGCCGGCCAGTGCGAGATCGGCACGCGCTTCAACACGCTGGTGAAGAAGGCTGACGAACTGATGACGATGAAGTACGTCATCAAGAACGTCGCGCACCAGGCCGGCAAGACCGTGACGTTCATGCCGAAGCCGATCGTCGGCGACAACGGCTCGGGCATGCACGTGCACCAGTCGCTGTCGAAGAACGGCGAGAACCTCTTCGCGGGCGACCTCTACGGTGGCCTCTCGCAGACCGCGCTGTGGTACATCGGCGGCATCTTCAAGCACGCCAAGGCCATCAACGCCTTCGCCAACTCGACGACGAACAGCTACAAGCGCCTCGTCCCGGGCTACGAGGCACCGGTCATGCTCGCCTACTCGGCGCGCAACCGCTCGGCCTCGTGCCGCATCCCGTACGTGTCGAGCCCGAAGGGTCGCCGCATCGAGATCCGCTTCCCGGATCCGATGCAGTCGGGCTACCTGACGTTCACCGTGCTGATGATGGCCGGCCTCGACGGCATCCTGAACAAGATCGACCCGGGTGCGCCGGCCGACAAGGATCTCTACGACCTGCCGCCGGAAGAAGAGAAGAACATCCCGCAGGTCTGCGCGAGCCTCGACGAGGCGCTGGTCGCGCTCGACAAGGATCGTGAGTTCCTCAAGGCGGGCGGCGTGTTCACCGACGACTTCATCGACGGCTACATCGCGCTGAAGATGCAGGAAGTCACGCGCTACCGCGCGAGCACGCATCCGCTCGAGTTCCAGATGTACTACGCCATCTGATCCTCCCGGATCGCGTGCGTGCGACGAAAAGGGGCGCTCCGGCGCCCCTTTTTCTTACCATGCGCCGTCCGCCATGGAGTCTCTCGTGCCCAGGTTCCCGTATCTCCGCCTCGCCGCGGCCCTTCTATCCCTCGCGTGCGTCCCTTCGCTGGCCGCGGCGACGATCCCGGTCTACGGGTACAAGATCGTGCGCGAATTTCCGCATGATCCGGGCGCCTTCACCGAAGGTCTCTTCTATGAAGACGGGTTCCTCTACGAGAGCACCGGCGAACTCGGCGCGTCGACGGTGCGCAAGGTCCGTCTCGACACCGGCGAGGTGGTACAGCAGGTCGATACGCCGAAGGGCTATTTCGGCGAGGGCATCATCGCCTCGGGCACGAAACTCGTGCAGCTCACCTGGCAGGATGGCGTGGCCTTCGTCTACGACAAGGCCACGATGAAACTCGCGGGCGGCTTCCGTTATCCCGGCGAAGGCTGGGCGCTGACGCGCGACGCGACGCACATCTACATGAGCGACGGCACGCCGACCATCCGCGTGCTGGATCCGGCCAGCTTCCAGCGCACCGGGTCGATCGACGTCACCGCGAACGGGAAGCCTGTGCGGCAGGTCAACGAGCTGGAGTGGGTCAAGGGCGAGATCTACGCGAACATCTGGCAGACCGAACGCATCGCGCGCATCGATCCGAAGACGGGCCATGTCGTCGGCTGGATCGATCTCGCCGGACTGCTCGATGTCTCGAAGCTCGACAATCCGGTGGACGACGTGCTCAACGGCATCGCTTACGATGCCGCGCATGACCGCCTGTTCGTCACCGGCAAGCATTGGCCGAAGGTGTTCGAGATCCGGTTGGTTCCGAAACGCTGAGTCGCGCGCCGGATTGATCGGCGTCTTCCGCGCGGGGTAAGGTCGGGGGCTGACTCGCGCGCCAACCTCCGTAGCGCGCCCTGGAAGGGGCAAGGATCCTTGAAGACGTTCATCATCGGCGCGCTGGCGTTGCTGGCACCTTTCGCCGCCAGAACCGCCGATTTCAGCTGGCGCGAGCACTGGCCGACCCATCATGTCTTCGCCGACGGTACCGATCTCGGCCTCATGCTGAAGTACCAGTACGACGTCGATCGCTTCTCGCACGACGGCGATCTTTACGAAAATGCGCAAAGCTTCCGGCGGAAGGAGCTGGGATTCTTCGTGAAGAAGAAGGGCGTCTACGACGCCATGGGTCTGTTCGATTTCCAGGCGAAGGTGTGGCTCGACGTGTTCTTCCGGCTGCAGACCAAAGCCGTGGTCGGCAACGATCTCGGCGCCGTGCGCGTCGGCTTCACGAAGACACCCGTGGGCTTCGAAGGCAACACGAACACCGGCAGCACGTCGTTCCTCGAAGCGTCGATTCCCATGCAGGCCATTTACGCCAACCGGCGCGTCGGCGTGGACTGGGCCCTGACACGGAAGCGGTACCTGCTGCAGCTGGGTTACTACAACGGCGGCAATCTACAGGGGAAACTCGACGGCCGCATGGTGGCGGGGCGCGCGGCGTGGACGCCGCGCAACGATCCCGGCGACGTCCTGCATCTCGGCATCTCGGCATCGCGCGAAGTTCCCTATGGCAGTACCGACGGTCGCGGCCGTTACACGCCGCCCGGTATTCGTCTGCGCGCCGTGCCCGAGGCGGGGCTCGCCACCACGCGTCTCGTGGACACCGGTGTGCTCGCCGTCGCCGACCACGTCGACCGGCGGGGTACCGAACTTCTGTGGATCGGTGGCCCGTGGTCCGTGCAGGGCGAATACCTCGATGCCCGCGTGAAGCTCGTCGACAAACCGGCGTACAGGGCCCACGGCTGGTACGCGTTCGGAAGCTGGGTGTTGACCGGTGAATCGCGTGGCTACAGCGGTGGCAACAACGCGGACGTCGTTCCGAAAGGACCCTGGGGAGCGGTCGAGGTGCTGCTTCGCTACAGCACGCTCGACCTGGACGACGGCCTGGTGCTCGGCGGCACCGAGCACGACTGGACGATCGGCGCCAACTGGTACGTCACGAAATACCTGAAGCTGCAGGCCAACTATGTGCGCGCCGTGAGCGATCGGCGCGACATCCGCGCCGACCCGCGCATCCTCGAGGTGCGCGCCCAGATCATGTTCTGACGTTGTCGCACGAGTCGGACGCCGCCCGGCGAGATCACTTCGCCGGCGGATTCTCCGGTGGGCGGCAGTTCGTCAGCGGCATCGACGGCAAGACGCCTTCGCCGAGATAGCGCGCCACGGCGCCGCTCACACAGGGACGGTCGTGACGCGTGGCGACGGCGTGCCCGCGTAATCCACGCGCGACGACGAGCTTCGCATTGGCGTGCGCCTGCATCGACATGGCGGCGCCGCGCAGCGGCGCTTCGGCGTCGAACTCCGCGTGCACCATCAGGAACGACCGCATCAGCACCGGGACCGACGATGGCCCGAATGCGCCCGGCCAGTAGCTGCACACCATGCCCTGGAAGAGCTCGTTGCCGACGCTGCCCGGCCACGACGCGTCGAGTTCGCGCATGCGTTCGTGCCAGTAGTGGCTGTCGGCGCCATGGCGATCCATGTCCAGGGTGGACCCCGGCGGGCTTGCCGGCCGGAGGTGCCCGTGTGGGCGCCGGTAGCGTAGCGACCGCCGCGGCGAACACGCAGACGCCGACTTCTTTCGCGCGCGTCGTCCACGCCCCCGCGGCGATAGGACGGACGCCAGCACCGCGTCCGCCTGCGCCCGCATCGAAGATGTCGCGCGCCTACTGCATGTGCCAGCCGTGCGTGACGACGAGCGACTGGCCGGTCAGCGCGTTCGAACGGAAGCCGGCGAGGAACAGCGCGGCTTCGGCGATGTCCTCCAGTGTCGTGAACTCGCCGTCGACGGTATCGCGCAGCATCACGTTCCGCACCACCTCGTCTTCGCTGATTCCCAGCCCGCGCGCCTGTTCCGGGATCTGCTTCTCCACGAGCGGCGTGCGCACGAAGCCGGGGCAGATCACGTTCGAACGGATGTTGTCGGGCGCGCCTTCCTTCGCGATCACCCGCGCGAGGCCCAGCAGACCATGCTTGGCCGCGACGTACGGCGCCTTGAATTTCGATGCGACGTGCGAATGCGCCGAGCCCATCAGGATGATGGAGCCGCCTCGCCCGGAGGCGATCATCTGCCGCATCGCGGCGCGGCTGGTGAGGAACGCGCCGTCCATGTGGATGGCGAGCATGCGCTTCCAGTCGGCGAACGCGAATTCCACCAGCGGCGAAATGATCTGCACGCCGGCATTGCTGACGAGGATGTCGACGGGACCGATGTCGCGCGCCGTCCGCGCGAAGCCGTCGTCGACCTGCGCCTCGTCGGCGACGTCCATCGCGATGCCGAGGGCGCCGTTGGCCATCGACGCCGCCGCTTCGCGCGCGGCATCGATGGCCAGGTCGGCGACGATGACCCGCGCGCCCGCGTTCGCGTAAGCCGTCGCGATGGCGCGACCGATGCCGCTGGCCGCGCCCGTGACGAGGGCGACCTTGCCTTCGAGCTCTTTCATCGATGGGTTCCTGAGGAATGTCGCGGACGATTATGCGCGTCGCGCACCCCAGGTGGCATCGTACGAAGGTACGTGGCGGGACCGGCGACGGCGTCAGCTTCGCCGCAGTCGCTCGCGCAGGGTCTCGCGGATACTGTCGAGAGACGGCCAGCCGTCCGCCGCACGTTCCTCGCGGCCCGCGGCCCGCGGCACGAACGGGCACGCCGTGACGCGCTCGTCCGGGAGCGTGCCCGTCAGCAGGAAACGGCCGACCGTGTGCTCCACGCAAGGGGTGTCGGACATACCGAATACACCGTGACCCACCATGCCCTGCGCGACCACCATGCGAGCGTCGCGTGTGCCCTCGAAAGCGCGCAACGCACCGTCGATGGGCGTGATGACATCGAACTCCGCATGCACCATGAGAATCGGTGGAACCGATTCCGCGAGGCGCTGTGTCGGGATGGTCAGGCGCGGCGCATGGGGCCAGAACCGGCAGATGAGGCCGGTGAGTACGGGCCCGCCACCGTGCAGGGGATAGCGCTGCCCGAGCACACCGGCAAGGTGGCGAAGTTGCTTGAGGTCTTTCGTCCAGCGGCCGTCGCCGCAGGTGGTGCCGAAGTAGACGGCCATATCGGTCATGGACGACGGCGCCTGCGGCGAATCGAGCCGGTCGATGAGCTCGGCGGCGGCATCGCGGACTCGCGCGTCGGTCGCCGCGTCGGGACTGAACACGTGGTCTCGCGCGCGTCGCGTCAATTGCGCGGGAACGTCCGCCCACCGCTCGGCATCCGTCCATGTCGCGCGCACTTCGCGGATCCATTCCGCGAGCGAGAGCATGGCCACCAGTTCGTCGGGCGTTTCAATGCCGCCCAGCCATGCGCGGAGCGCTTCACCGGGTACGGCGCGAATGGCATCCAGCACGCTGGCTTCGGTTCGCTCGCGCCAACCGTAAGCAGGGTCGCGCAACGCGGGCCGTACCGCGCGGCGCAGGAGGAGGTCGTGCGTTTCGGGGGCAAGGCTGTCGATCTGCTGCTCGAACGTGCCGGTGTAGTCCATCGACGAGTCGAGCACCATCCGTCCGGCATTGCCTGGGAAAAGGGCGGCATAGAACGCGCCGACCCAGCTGCCGTAGGACACCCCCAGGAAATGGACCGTGGGCTCGCCGAGTGAGCGGCGCACCTTCTCCATGTCCAGGACGTGCGTATGTGTGTTCACCGTGCTCTGCACCGCGTCGGCGGAGCATGCCGTCGCGAACTCGCGCGCTTCGCGCACGAACGCCGACCAGTTCCAGTCCGCCAGGTCGATGGTGGGATCGGGGCCACCGCTGAAGCCGGGCGGTGTCCCGCAGGTGACGCGCGGACCGCCGCGCAGTCCGCGCGGAACGATCGCCAACAGGTCGTAACGGTCGGCAAGACGACGCTTGTCTCCGTCGATGGCGCTATCCGGCGAGGCGAGCGCCCACGTCGCAGCCACCTGCGGAAGGAAGTCGAGCGGGTTCGCACCGGGGCCGCCGAAATGGAAGAAGATCGTGCCCTGTCGTTGGGACATCTCACCCGCGCGGACGCGGACGAGACCGATGTCGACCGCGCCGGATTCGGGCGCGCCGTAGGCACGGGGCACGGAGAGGGTTCCGCACTGGAGCCTGGGTCCCCAGGCATCCCTCCACTCGGCGTCGACCAGGTCATCGGTGCAGGCCGCCCAGGTGATCCGTCCCGGAGCCAGTTGGTCAGTGGCTGCCATGCCGGCGACGGGGACCAGGGCCACGAGCGTGAGGCTCGCGGAGAGCAAGCGTGTTCTTAAGAACGTCATGAGGAACTCCTTTTCGTTTCGCTCAGCTATCGGCGAGGCGCGCGCGGAGGTCCTCGCGTACCTCGTGGAGGGTCCTTTCTTCGCCTTCGTCCCGCCGGGCTCGGACCGCCGGGCTCGGCACATAGTCGCAGTAGCTGAACCGCTCCGTCGGCAGGACGCCCGTCAGCAGGAACCGCGCGACGGACTGCTCGGCACAGGGCGTGGCCGACATGCCGAAGACGCCGTGGCCGTACATGCCACGCACAGCGACCAGACGGGACCCCGGCGAGACGTCGAAGGCGTTCAGCGCGCCTTCGAGGGGGGTCGCGGGATCGAATTCCGCCTGGAGCATCAACATGGCGGGCGCTTGCGCCAGCGAGGCCATCGACGCCGCGGGACGTGGCGTCGACTGCCAATGGCGACAGATCAGGCCGACGGTGACGGGGGCTCCGCCGCCCGTCGGATACGTCGCGGCGATCGTGTTCGCCATCGTGCGCAGGTCGCCGATATCCTTGCGCCACGGCGTGTCGCCACAGACGACGGCGTAGTACGCGGACAGATCGCTGCGCGCACCGGGACCCGCACGAAGCGGTGAGGCCAGCGCGATCGCGGCGGCCCGGATCTCGCCGTCGATCGCCGTGTCATTGCTGAAGCGATGCGTGCCGGCGCGCGTCAGGAGCCGGTCGCCGAGTGCCTGCCAGTCGTCGGTCTGCCACCCCGCCATGTCGTCGCGTGCCCAGTCCGCCAGTGTGAGCGTCGCTGCGAGCCGTGCCGGCGAATCGACTTTCGCCTGCCACGGTCCCTGCAAACGCGATGGCATGTTCGTCAGCCGTCGCATGATGGCCTCCTGATCCGTACCCAGGCCATACGCCGGGTTCGCGACCGCCCGCTCGAGAGCGAGGCGTTTGAAGAGCCCGTGTCGCGCCGGCGCGTGTCGCGCGAACTGGCTCTCGAACGTCCCGGAATAATCCATCACCGAGTCGAGGACGATTCGTCCTGTCGTCGTGGGAAATGTCGCCGCATAGCTCGCGCCCACATAGGTGCCGTAGGACACGCCGTAGAAGTTCAGTCTCGGTTCGCCGAGCGCGATACGAGCACGTTCCATGTCGCGGATGTGCTCGTACGTGCCCATGTGCCGGTGCATCGGTTCGGCGGTGCAGCCCTCAGCGAAGGTTCGCGTGTCGCGAACGAAGCCCGCCCAGTTCCAGTCGGCAAGGTAGACCGTCGAGTCGAGCCACGCTGGAATCGGCAAGGGCTGCGGGCAAGTGAACGGCGCGCTCCCCGGCAACCCTCGAGGCACCACGGCGACCAGATCGAATTCGCGGGGAATCCGCTGCCTGTCGATGTTCGCGTCCTGTTCGGAAGGCGACAGGCGCAGCAACAGCGCGAGGTCCGGAAGCATGCCCAGTGGGCTGACGCCCGGCCCTCCGAAGTTGACGAACAACGCACCCTGGCGGGTCGGAGAGTCTCGGGCACGTACCCGGATCAGCGTTACCTCGATCTCGCGCGAACCCGGTTCGTCGTAGTCCAGTGGAACGCGCATCGTGGCGCACTGCAGACGCGGACCGAATGTGTGTTGCCAGTGCGACTCGACGAGCGAGGCCGGGCACACCGACCACATGAGCGACGAGGTAGCCGGCGCCGTCGGTGTCGCGGAAACAAGGGGTGCGGATGCCGCCAGGCACAACGCAGCGAGAACAAGGGAATGGTGTTGGAGGTGCATCGAAGGGTCCACGGAAGCGGAGCGCTACCGTAGGTTCCCATCGCCGGGTCAGACAGAGGGCAAGGCCGAGAAATCGTGTCGGCCTTGCCCGAATCGCTTAGCTATGACGGAGCATCCGTCGCAGCTCGTCCTGAGCCATTCGCACGGCGTCACGCTCGTCCGAACGCCCCTCTTCCGTCGCGCGGACGGTCGGAACGAAGTCGCATTGCGTGTCGTGCGACGTGGGAAGCTTGCCGTCGAGCAGATAATCGCCGACCGAAGCCTCGATGCAGGGCGTGTCCGACATGCCGAAGACGCCGTGGCCAAACATGCCGCGCGCCGTGACCATGTATGCATCGTGCGATGCTTCGAATGCCTTGCGTGCGAGCTTCAGCGGCGTGGCAGGATCGAACTCCGCCTGCACGAGAAGCAATGGCTGCGCCTCCGACAGTGAACTGAGGAGCGGTCGCCACTGGGTGGGGTTGGGCCAGGCCCTGCAGGCGAGCGCGGCGCTGATGCCCTCACCCGAAGCCTCGGGCCTCGTCGTACCGATCTCGTTCGCCAGTGTCCGCAGTCCACGAAGGTCGCGCTGCCACGGTGTATCGCCGCAGATCACGCTGTAATACACGTTCCAGTCGATGAACGACGTGGGCTTCGGGCGGATCGTCGGTGCCAGCTCGATCGCCGCCTTGCGGATCTCGTCGTCGATGTCGGCTTCCTCGCTGAAGTGGTGCACCCCGGCGCGTTCGATGAGGTCGGCCGCCGTCACGCTGGCCTCGTCGCCGATCCAGTCGGCCATCGTGAGCGCCGCCGCCAGTTGTGCAGGCGTGGTGATCGACGAGGCCCAGGCCTCGCGCGCGAGTGGCGGCATGTCGCCCAGTCGTCGCATCACGGCATCCGGATCGCATCCGAGACCGTAGGCGGGCGTTGACGTGGCAGGCAGCAGTGCCAGACGGCGGAAGAGGTCGCTGCGTTCCGCCGGCTGGTCGTCGAACTGCTGTTCGATGGTGCCCGCGTAGTTCATCGAGGAATCGAGTACCATGCGGCCGGTGTGCTGCGGATAGGTCGCGGCGTAGAACGCGCCCACCCACGCTCCGTAGGAGACCCCCAGGAAATTCATCCTGGATTCGCCCAGGGCGACTCGTGCCCGCTCCATGTCTCTCACATGGCCCAGTGTTCCCGCGCTGGCGGGCATGCCATTTTCGCCGCCGCAGCCATGGGCGAACGCGGTGCCCGATTCGATGAACTGCAGGAAGTCGTCGTCGCTGCGGCGGACGGCGGGATCGTGCATGAAGTAGGGGTAGGGATCCTTGCACGTGAAGCGCTCCCCGCCGTGCATCCCACGCGGGATGACGGCGACGAGATCGTAGCGGTCGGCGATGCGACGTCGGTAGGCGGCGGGCGAGTCATCGTCCGGGGTTTCCGACCAGACGTAGCCGTAAAGCGGAAGGAAGCTGAGCGGGTTGCCGCCGGGCCCGCCGAAGTTGAAGAACAGGGAGCCCTGCCTCGCCGCGGGTTTGCCCGCCCGGATCCGCACGACGCCGACGTCGATGAGGCGAGGCAGCGCCTCGGCCTCGCTGAGCGGTGCCTTCATGACGCCGCACTCGAGCCGGTCGCCGAGGGCGTCGATGAACGTGGCATCGACGAATTCGGCCGCGCAGGAGGTCCAGGCGATGGCGGGATCCGCCGCGGTCGATGCCGCATCGGCGGCGCGACAAACCGTGAGCGCCAGCGCGGCGGCGGCGATGGCAAGGGAAAGAGGACGAACGCGTGGTGTCATGGGTGACGCTCCTTGGGGGGGAGCGCTCACCTTAAGGACGGCGTCGAGCCGGCGTCAGCGGCGAACGTGCAGCGCATTGGTACGAATGAGCCTCGTCGTTTCCGCGGGCGTCGCCGTCATACGACGTGACAGGCGAAGCACACCGGCGACGTGCGGGCGCCGAGCATTCGAAAGGCCGGGGCCGAGCGCTCGTCCCGGCCTCGGCTCCCGCGTTGCCTGGGCTCAGCTCTTCTCCAGTATTCGCCGCAGGCGCTCGCGCAATGCCTGCAACGAATCGCCCTCGCCCGTACGCTCGTTCACGGCGTCGGCCAGGTCCGGCTCGTAATCGCATTGGATGTCGTGCTCCTTCGGGAGCACGCCATCCAGCAGATAGTCGCCTACCGTCTTCTCGACGCAAGGCGTACTCGTCATGCTGAAGATGGAATGTCCGCGCATCCCCCGCGCCATCACCATGTACGCGCCGGGCGTCTCCGTGAATGCCTCCCGGGCAGTGACCAATGGCGTGGCGCCATCGAACTCGGCCTGTGCCATGAGCAGCGGCGGCGCAGACGACAGTGCGTTCAACGGTGGCCGCCACTGGGTGGCGATAGGCCACTGGCGACAGACGAGGTTCATGGCAAGGTAGGTCGCATGGGACTCCGGCTGTGTCTCTCCAATTTCCCGAGCGCGCTTTCGCACCATGCTGAAGTCGTGATTCCATGCGGAATCGCCACACACCACGCCGAAGTAGATGTGCTCATTGAACCAGGACGGCTCGTCCTCTTCCTGCTCTGACGACTTCGCCGACCCAACCGGTTGAAGCGTGGACGCGTACTCGGTAGCCGCGTCACGAATCGCTTCGTCGACGGCTGGCACCTGACTGAAATGGTGATGTGTCACCCGATCGATGACGGCCGTCGGTTCGATATCGGGATTCTCCGCCATCCAATCGGCGAGGGTGAGCGCGGCGGCAAGCTGAGCCGGCGTTTCGATGTCGGCGGCCCATGCTTTGCGCGCCGAAAGCGGCATGTCGCGCAGGCGCCGGATGATGTCGTCCGGGTCACTGCCGAGGCCGTACGCGGGATCCGCGAGGGCCGGGAGGAGCGCCTCACGACGGAAGGACGCGCTGCGCTCGTTCGTGACCGCTTCGAAGTGGTGTTCGAACGTGCTTCGGAAGTTGACGGAAGAATCGAGGACGACGCGGCCGGCATGCTCGGGATACGTAGCGGCGTAGAACGCGCCGACCCACGTGCCGTACGAGTAACCGAGGAAGTTCAGGGTCGGCTCGCCGAGCGCGACCCGGGCGCGCTCCATGTCGCGCACATGACCGAGCGTACCGACGCTCGCATGCATTCCGGCGGCGCAGCTGTCGGCGAAGCGTATGCCGCTGTGGATGGCCGTGATCCAATCCTCGTCGCTCCTGAACAACGAGGGGTCTCCGATGATCGCCCGGGGCTCGCTGCAGGTGAACTCAATGCCGCCACGCAGCCCGCGAGGAATGACGGCGACGAGATCGTAGCGATCTGCGAGCCGGCGCCGATAACCCCGGACCGAACCGTCGTCTTCCGTCTTCGACCACGCTCCCGCCAGCATCGGCATGAAGATCAGGGGATTGCCACTGGGACCGCCGAAGTTGAGGAAGAGGGAGCCCTGTCGGGCGGCGGCATTACCCGCCTTGACGCGTATGACGCCGACATCGACGAGCTGGGGCAACGGAGCGTCCTCGTCCAGAGGCGCTTTCATGGTGCCGCATTCCAGGCGGGCACCGAAATCGTCGATGGCGCCCTCGTCGACCTGCTCCGGCGAACAGGGGCCCCACGCTATGACCGGAGGGTAGGGGGTGGTCTCCGCCGCGGCGGTGCGGCACACGGTCAGCGCCAGCGCCGCGGCGGCGATGGCAAGGGAAAGAGGACGAACGCGTGGTGTCATGGGTGACGCTCCTTGGGTGGGGAGCGCCTACCGTAGGGAGGCTACCGAGCCGGCTTTAGCGGTGGCGTCGGATGGCGGCCGTGCGAGAGTCCCTCGCCGCGTCCGCGGGCGAAGCCGTCAGGAATCGCGGAGCACGAAGCGCGCGCTTTCGCCGGAAGCCGATGAGCCCGCAATCCAGACGTCGAACTCGCCCGGCTCGGCGTCGAAGGTGGTGCCGTCGCGGTGGGTGAACGCGAGGTCCCGTCGCGTGAGTTCGAACGACACGTCTTCCGACTCTCCCGGTGCGAGCATGATCTTCCGGAACGCCTTCAGTTCACGCACCGGCCGGACGCGACTGGCGACGCGGTCGTGGATGTAGAGCTGCACCACCTCTTCGCCGGCGACCTTGCCGGTGTTCGTCACGGTCGTGGAGACGGCGATGGTCTCGTTCCAGCCGATGCTGGCCTGTACCTCCGGTGCCGTGTACGCGAACGTCGTGTAGCTCAGGCCGTGCCCGAACGGGTACAGGGCGTCGAAGGTGATCTCGCGGTACCGCGACTTGAACGCCGGCGGTTGGTCGGCCAGTTCGGGACGACCGGTACGCGGGTGGTTGTAGAAATAGGGCTGCTGGCCGGCGTCCTGCGGGAAGCTGACGGGCAGGCGCGCCGCCGGGTTGTAGTCGCCGAAAACCACGTCGGCGATGGCCGGACCGGTCTGGCTACCGAGGAACCACGTGACGAGGATCGCGCTGGCGTCGCGCACCTTGCCCGTAAGCGCCAGCGCGCGGCCGTTCTTCAGCAGCACGACGACTGGCGTACCGGCCCCGATCACGGCGTCCGCGAGCGCCTGCTGCGCAGGCGGCACGATGATCTGCGTGCGCGACTGCGCTTCGCCGGAATAATTCTGCGGCTCGCCGATGGCGAGCAGCACGACATCCGCGCGGCGCGCCGCGGCGACGGCGGCCTCGATGCCGCCTTCGATCGCCGCCTCGATACCGGAGCCGGCGACCACCTCGATCGAGGCGTCGTCGCCGAGCGCGTCGCGGATGCCCGTCTCGATGTTCACGTGACGACGGGCATCGCCGAAGAGCGTCCAGCATCCTTCGAGGTTGTCGATGTCGGCACCGAACGGCCCGATCAGTGCGATCTTCGTCCCCGATTTGCTCAGCGGCAGCACGCCGTCGTTCTTCAGCATCACGATCGAACGGCGCGCGCCGTCGCGCGCCAGTGCCGCATGCGCCCCGTTCGTCGACGTGTCGGCCTCGACGGCGGGGTCGAGCGAGCGGTAGGGATTGTCGAACAGCCCGATCGCATCCTTTACCGAAAGGACGCGGCGGACACCTTCGTCGAGCACGTCCATCGGAACCTCGCCCGAGGCGACGAGGTCGCCCAGGTGGTCGGCGTAGAAGCCGCTCTGCATGCTCATGTCGACGCCGGCGAGGAAGGCGAGGCGCGTGGCGTCGCGCTCGTCGGCGGCGAAGCCGTGCGCGATCAGCTCCATGTCGGCCGTGTAATCGGATACCACGAGGCCCTTGAATCCCCACTCGCCGCGGAGGATGTCGGTCATCAGCTCACGATTCGCCGACGCGGGCACGCCGTTGATGTCGTTGAAGGCGCTCATGAAGGTGAGCGCACCGGCATCGAGCGCCGCCTTGAAGGGCGGAAGGTGCACGTCGCGCAGGGTCTGCGGCGCGATGTCGACCGCGTTGTATTCCATGCCGCCAGCCACGGCGCCGTAGGCGGCGAAATGCTTCGGCGTGGCGAGCAGCGCGTCGGACGCCTTGAGATCCGGGCCCTGGAAACCGCGCACGCGCGCGGCCGCGAACGCCGATCCCAGCACCACGTCTTCACCCGCGGCTTCCGCGACGCGGCCCCAGCGCTGATCGCGCGCGATGTCGACGGCGGGCGCGAACGTCCAGTGGACGCCCGCCGCGGTGGCTTCGATCGCGGTCGCGCGCGCGGTGCGCTCCGCGAGGTCCGGCTCGAACGACGCCGCCTCTCCCAGGGGAATGGGGAACACGGTACGCATGCCATGGATCACGTCGGCGCCAAACAGCAGCGGAATGCCGAGACGGCTCTCCTCCACCGCCACGCGCTGTGCTTCGCGACCTTCGGCGGCGCCCACGCCGTTGAACAGCGCACCCACGCGCCCGGCCCGCACCTGGTCGAGCACTTCGGCGGCGCCCTTCGCGTTGACCTCCGGATTGATGTCGGGCGCGAAGGGACGCACCGCATCGGCGAATACCCCCAGCTGTCCGATCTTTTCCTCGACGGTCATGCGGGCGATCAGGTCTTCGATGCGGGGGTTACGTTTCATGGGTAAGGCCTTGGGGACGGGATGACGCGGCGGCGGCGCGTCAGGCGGGCAAGGATACCGGCATCCGCACGTGAAGTGGGCACGTAAATGGCGTTACACGTAAACGATTACGGCCTTGGGCCGCAATGACTTCACGCACGTGAAATCGTGAGCCTCCGGAACGGTCAGATGGCGGCCTGGCGCACGGCGTCGACAACCGCGATCAGGACGTCGCAGTCCCCGTCGCTCAGGACATCCAGCAGCAGGGCGGCGATGGCCACGCTGGCGAATCCTTTGCGCATCGCGCCGACGGCAGCTCCGAGAACGCCCATCCGGCGGCCCAACAGGCGGCCGGTGCGTTCGAGAAACCCTAGCCGTCCGGCGATCCGTTGGACCTCGCGCGCCACCTGTGGCTCGACCTCGTGGGCTTCGTCGCGGATGAGGCCGATGAGCACGTCCATCCGACCGGTGTAGTAGATGCCGACGCCGGTGGTGAACATCACCCAGTCACGGGCCTGCGCCTGCGCGAGGCTCATGATTTCGCTGGGATCTTCCTCGAAATCGATGAAGCCGACACCCTGGTCGCCCACGGTGATGTTGCGCGCGAAGGCCTGGCCGTGATAGCCGCCCCGGCGGTGCAGCCTGCCGATCGCGTGCGCCGTCTGCCGGACAAGCATGTCGGCGTCGTTGGCGCTCTCGAGGCGCTTCAGGCGATGCGCCAGCGTCGGCCCCATGTCGCTGAGGATGAGGCTGCGCGGGCCCTCTCCGAGGATCCGGGGCACGGGAGCGCCACACGCACGCAGGGCTTCGAGGCGGCGCGCCTCGACTTCCTTCGCACGTTCGCCCACGTGACGCGGCGGCGATCGCAGCGCGTCGAGCCCGAGGCGACGGGCGAGACCATTCCAGAGCCGGACCAGTGCGGGGCGAAGCCAGCCGTCGGGGTCGTAGCGCTTCAGCCAGGCGGCGCTGCCGCCAAGGGACAAACGTTGAACCATGAGAGATCTCCGTGCGTCGGTACCTCGCCGCGGCGCCCCCGCTCGCGGTCCGGTTCCGACACGTCGAAACACCGCGCCGATCGAGGCGCGTTCCTCCCCATCAGCGAATTGTAAGGCGCGTCGCACTTTCTAGCGATACCGGACCTAGGATCAGCTTTCGTCACGGTTAGAATCTAGTTAAACCATGCGCCCCCGACCGCAGGGTTTTCCAATCGCTGTGTCTTTTCGGCAGCTTTGACCTTTAATTCGCCCGAAACGTGGTGCGCCCCGCGACACGCGTGAACGGCGGCGCTAGGCTTCATGCGAATCGCTCCCGAAGTGAGTGCGCCCATGCAAGCCCCGGATCGGCCCGTGATCGTCGAGATGAGAGGGGTCGGCAAGGTCTTCCAGACCGGGTCGGTCGAGACGCACGTGCTTACCGACATCCATCTCTCCGTGCGCGCTGGAGAATTCGTGGCGATCGGCGGCCCGTCCGGATGCGGCAAGACCACGCTGCTGTCGCTCATGGGACTCCTCGACGTGCCTTCCTACGGCGATTTCCGTTTCGCGGGCGAATCCATGCGCGGGCTCGGCCGAGCGGAGCGTTCGCGGCTGCGCAACCAGCACATCGGATTCGTGTTCCAGTCGTTCAACCTGATCGACGACCTCACCGTGGCCGACAACGTCGCGTTGCCCTTGGCCTACCGCAAGGACATCGGCTGGCGCGAGCGCACGAGGATGGTCGCGAGCGCGCTGGCCAGCGTGGACATGGCCCATCGCATGCGACACTTCCCCACGCAGCTGTCGGGCGGGCAGCAGCAGCGGGTCGCGGTCGCGCGGGCGCTCGTGGGCGATCCAGCCATCCTGCTGGCCGACGAACCGACGGGAAACCTGGATCTGCGCAATGGCGAGATCGTCATGGGCCTGCTCGCCCGCCAGCACGCCGCCGGCCGGACCGTCTGCATGGTGACGCACGACGACCGTTTCGCCGCGATGGCCGAACGTACGATCCGCCTCCTCGACGGCCGCGTCGTCGACGAGTCGACGTTCCAGCAGCTGCGCAGCGAGTCCGAGTCGGGACTGGAAGCCCTGCGCGCCGGCGATACGCTGTGGTGACATGGGCGACCGAGGTCGCAAGAGCGGGTGGTGCGCTCTTGCGCCAGCCCGCCTTCCTTGCGCTCGCTTCGGTCACTCTCTCCCTGGGCGTCGCCGCGTTGCTCGGTGCATTCACCTTGCTCGACGCGCTGTTCGTCCGCCCGCTCCCGTGGCCCAACCACGAGCGCGTCGTCATCTTCGGCGGGCGAACCGCGGGCGACCCGATGCGCGCGATCTCGCCACGACTCTACGCGGCCATCGCGCCTTCGCCCCTGTTGAAGTCGCATGGTCTTGCCTACATGCCCGAGCCGGTCAACGCGACATGGAACGGCCGTGACGAACTGCTGCGCGCCCAGCGCGTCGACGCGGGATTCCTCGATACCCTGGGGGTGCGTGCCGATGCCGGTCGTGTTTTTCGCGGCGGGACCGGCAACAGCGAAGTCATGCTCTCGCATGCCTTGTGGAAACGTGGCTTCGGCGGAAGCGGGGGTGCGGTCGGGAGCACGATCGTCGTCGACGGAAGCGCGATGCATGTCGTCGGCGTGCTGCCGCGTGACTACCGCTTCTTCAGCGATGTCGACCTGCTCATCCTGCCGGCCGCACCGCCCGTGGGCAGCGCCACCGCGGAAAACATGACCGCGGTCGGTCTGCTTGGCCCTGGGGTGGGTCCGGACGCCCTGTCGCGCGCCGTCGCCCTGGCCGTGAACCGCGATGCCGCGGCGTTGCACCTCGGTCCGGACGACATGCCGTGGTACGGGGCGACGCCGATCGACGATCTCGTCGCGCGCACCGGACGCGCACCGGTCTGGCCGTTCGTGTTCTGTGCCTGGCTGGTACTCATCCTCGCCGCACTGAACGTAGCGAACCTGATGCTCGTCCGCTCGCTCCGGCGTTCGCCGGAGATAGCCCTCCAGGTCGCGCTCGGGGCGAGCGGGTGGCGCCCCTTCATTCCCGCCTTGACCGAGGGCGCCATGGTCGCGATCGTGGCCACGCTCCTGGGCCTTCCGCTCGGCACGCTGGTCGTCGTCGTGTACCGCCCGTTCCTGCCGGACCTGTGGATCGCCTCCGCGGCGCCGCCCTTTCCCGAAGTTCGCACGGTATGCGCCACCTTCCTCGTCACGGCCGCGATCGCGCTGGTCGCCGCGCTCTGCGTCGCCGCGCGGCGGACGTCGGACGCGATCCTGCGACAGCAACTCGCCGCGAACGGCGCCGGTATCGGCAGCCCTGGCATGCGTCGCGCACGAGCGATGGTGACCCTCTCGCAGTCGGCGCTGGCGACGGTACTTCTGATCCTCGGCGTCGCCACCGTCACCCGATACACGCAACTCGAGGGCCTGCCGCTCGGCTTCGATCAGGCGAACACCGCCGTGGTCGAAGTGCATCCGGACCGGAACCGCTATCCCGAGACGAGGAACGTCATGAGCCTGCTGGATGAGATCAGGCGGAAGGCGACGGGGCTGCCGGGCGTCGCGATGTTCGGGTGGTCCAGCGAACTACCGCTCGGCACGCGCTTCGTCATGCCATTCCGTCGGGGCGACGGCGGCACCGACTACCTGAGGTTCGCGATGGTGACGCCGGGTGCCGCCAAGGCGCTCGGGTTCCAGAAGGTCGCCGGGCGCTGGTTCGACGAGGGTGACGTCGCCGGCGCGCCGGCGGTGGCGATCGTCAACCGCGCCTATCTCGAGAAGATCGACGGGCGAGGACTCGGCGCGGACCTGCGTCAGGCCGGGTCGGCGACCGGAACGGCCCGGATCGTCGGCGTCCTCGCCGATACCCGGCGATCGGAGAGCAGCGACGCCATGGACGGCGAGCCCCTGGTGGTGATGCCTATCGCCCAGGTGACGGCGTCATACGGCGCGGTGCGAAATCTCCTGCCCATCTACGCGGTCCTGCGCGGGCCCGGAGCGCGCATCGCGGCGCACGAAGCGTTCACCGATCTGGTGCGTGGCATCGCCCCCGGGCTTGCGCTCGGCCATGTACGCCCCCTCGACCGGATAGCCAGACTTGCGAACGCGGCTGCGCGACGCGATGCGGTCCTGTTCGCCACGCTCGCCGCGTTCGCGGTGTCGCTCGCCTGCGTCGGCCATTATTCGGTACAGGCTTTCGAGGTAGCCGCGGGAACGCGCACTCTCGCGATTCGTAGCGCGCTCGGCGCAACGCCCGCGGCTCTCGTGACACTGATCGTACGCCACGCGCTCGGCAACGCGGTGCCCGGCGTCGCGCTGGGCCTGCTGGGCGTTCTCGTACTCCGTCACTGGCTGTCGCCGACGCACGCCGGCGCGCAGGCCGTCGATGGTTCCGATGCCGCCACGGGTGCGGCGATCATGATTCTCTTCACGACGCTCGCCGTCCTCGGGCCGGCGCTTCGCGCGGCATCGATCGACCCGTGGCGCGCGTTTCGCCGCGAGTGACGCGCCGTGGCGTCACAACGTCCAGATGAGGTGTGCCATGAAGTTCGATGCCCACGCTGCGGGCGCCGCCGTGCTCGTCGTCGACGACCACCCCGATGTTCGGCTGGCCATGCGCATCCTGCTCCGCGCCGAGGGGATTCGCTCGGTCGAAGTCGACTCGCCGGCGGGCGCGATGAACGCGATCGCTCGTGAAGACTTCGGGTGCGCGCTCGTCGACCTGAACTATGCCGCGGACACGACCTCGGGGCACGAGGGCCTGGAACTCGTCACGCGCATGCGCCACGAAGCGCCGGATGTACCGTTGATCGCGATGACCGGCTGGGGGAGCGTCGACCTCGCGGTTCGCGCCATGAAGCTCGGCGCCGCCGACTTCGTCGAAAAGCCGTGGAATAACGCAAGGCTGGTCCACTCGGTCCGTAGCCAGATCGCGCTGCGGACGATGCGGGACGAAAACCGGCGCCTGCGTGAAGAAACGGCGCTCGCACGACAGGCGGGAGACATTCTTCGGGCTTGCGAATCCTCGGCCATGCGCCGGGTGGTGGAGCTCATCGACCGCATCGCCCGTGGTGACGCCCATGTGCTCATCAGCGGGGAGAACGGTACCGGCAAATCGCTGTTCGCGCGCGAGATCCACGCGCGCTCGCCGCGTGCGGAGGAGCCGGTCATCCGCGTGGACATGAGCAGCCTGCCGGAGTCGCGCTTCGCGGACGAGATGTTCGGCGAGGAGGGTCCCGTGTCGCGGCCCGGGCGCTTCGAACTGGCGAACGGCGGCACGCTGATCATGGAAGAAATCGGCAGCATCCAGCCTTCGCAACAGGCGAAGCTGCTGCGCGTCCTGGAGGAGGGCGAGCTCGAGCGTGGCGGCACCATGCGCACACGGCGTGTCGACGTACGCGTGATCTCCACCACGAACATGGACCTCGAGGCGGCCATACGCAGCGAGCGTTTCCGGAGGGACCTCCTCTACCGCCTGAATGCGATGCAGGTGAGATTGCCGCCGCTTCGCGAGCGCTCGGACGACATCGTGCCGCTCGCGCGCCACTTTCTGCTCTACGAGTGCCGGCGGCGGTCGCGCTCGGCCATGTCGTTCGCGCCATCGGCGGAGCGCGCGCTGCGCGGGTACGACTGGCCCGGCAACGTCCGCGAGCTCGAGCACGCGGTCGAGCGCGCGGTGCTCCTCGCGGCGGGAGACGAGATCGACGCCGATTCGCTCGGCCTGCACCGTCCGTCCGGCACCCCGCTGCTGCTCGACACGCTGACCCTGCCGGAAGCGGAGGACCTGCTGATCCGGCAGGCGCTGGCCCGTCATGGCCGGAATCTGCAGAGGGCCGCCGACGACCTCGGCATCTCGCGGCAAGCGCTGTACCGCCGTCTCGAGAAGCAGCGATCGCGTGGCACCTTCGAGTCCGTCGATTGAGGTCTCCATGACGCAGGACGCCAGCGGCATCGCACTCGTGGATGGACGCCTCGTCCGGCTCGGCGCGGCCGCATGGATCGGTGCGAGTCTGGCGCCGACGACGATCGCCGGCGCGACGCTGGTACTCATCGACAACCTCGGCTGGACGGATCGGCTACTCATCTTCTGCCTCGGCATGGGGGCGACGCTCCTGCTTGGCTGGATCGCGACGAACCGCATGCTCGGCACACTCACCACGGTGTCCGACCTGCTCGCCGCGATGAGCGAGGGAGACCTGGGCATCCGCGGTCGCGTACGGCCCGGCTACGACCCGCTGCAGCAACTGGTGCGCGACGTGAACCGTCTCGGCGACGAGCTGCGGGACGGGCGCCGCAAGCGCACGGAGGCATCGCGGTTCCTCGGTAAGACGCTGATCGCCTTGCAGGATCCGATCTTCGTGGTCGACGACCAGAACAGGTTGCGCCTCATCAATCCGGCGGCGCGTCGCCTGATCGGCGCGGAACGCACCTCGGTGGTCGGCCGCGATCTGTCGAGCCTCGCGCTCGGCGAAGCGCTCGAAGCGCCCGACAACGCCGTGATCTCCGGTCGCTTTCCCGGGGGGCATGGGCGCTGGGCGATCCGTCGCGCATCATGGCGCAGTAACGGGCGCGATCACCGGCTGATCATGTTGCGCGACCTCAGCGTCACGCTGGGTGAGGAAGAGCGCCGCGCATGGCAACGACTGATTCGCGTGCTGAGCCACGAACTCAACAACTCGCTCGGTCCCATCGGCTCACTCGCAGGAAGTCTTGCCTCGCTGCTCGGACCGGAGCTCGACGCGGCCGAGGAGATGCGTCTGGGCCTCGAGGCGATCGGACGCCGGGCCGATTCCCTCGGTCGCTTCCTTTCGGGCTATGGGAAGCTGGCAAGACTTCCGCCCCTGCGCCCATCCATCTTCCGGCTGGACCTGTCGCTGCTGCGCCTCGCGGTCCTGGAGCGCCGTCTACGCATCGTGGTCGAGGGGACGGCGCCTGTCACGATCCACGGCGACGAGGACCAGCTCGCCCAGGCGTTCATCAACCTGCTGCGCAACGCGGTGGAGGCGGCGCTCCCCCTGGGCGGCGGCGTCCGCCTCGACTGGTCGGCGGACGAACGCTTCGTCTGCGTCGTGATCGAAGACGACGGACCCGGGCTCCCGGATAGCGATGCCCTGTTCGTGCCGTTCTTCACCACGAAGGCGGAAGGCTCGGGTATCGGACTCAGCCTGGTACGGCTCATCGTCGAGTCGCATGCGGGCAGCGTGGATCTCGTTCCGCGCCGGGACGGCCGTGGCGCCATAGCGAGCGTCCGTCTTCCACTCGAACCCTTGCGATGACATCCGCGGCTGTCCGGAAGTGGACGGGTGCGTCCGCTTCCGGACGACCGTCTGACCGGATTCGATACGGTCGGCACAAAAACATCACGCGCCAGGCATCGATCGACGCGCAAACCGCAGTCAGGGTGTTGTCTGCCCGTTCCTGGCGGTCCTAGATTCTGCCCGCGCCCGCACCTTCCGCAGGCGTACGTTTCCAAACCAGCAACGGAGGCACGATGGAGCGGATACTCGATTTACAACGCCTGGAAGCGGACATGGGACAGGCGGACGAAACTGCGACGAACTACAGCAGCTGCAGCAACCGAGGCTGCTCGGCCGCCAACGCGGACGGATTCGAAGAGTAGGGGACGCGCCACGACGCGCGGGAAGCGTGATGTCGTCCGCTGTGGGTAGCGGCGGCGGCATCGACGGAAGACGGGAGGCGAAGGCGGTGGATGGGGCGGAGTCCTCGTCCGCCGCCGGGTTCCGGTCACAACACCAGGGGACGATTCGGCAGCCATGGAGCGACGCACCGAGCTTTTGCAGTACACGGCGGTAGATCGGGAATTCTTCGAACCCTTCGCACGACGCGATGTCGATACCGCCGACTTCATTGAACCCGTAAGACGCATCGTTCCCGGCACATGGACCTTCCACAGGTCGGGCATCTGGATGCAGTGCACACCACCGGGCGCCTGTCTGCCCACCCAGGGATGGAAAATCCACATCTCCAGCGTCGCTTCGACGGCCCGCATCGTGCTCGCCATCGCCGCGGCCACGCTGGTCGCCTCGGGAACGGCATTCAAGTTCGCCGCGGACTCACGCATGCACGCGGCCGTCAACGGCAAGCGCTGGCCGCGCGGCGGCTCGGGCAAGTTCATCACGGTGTACCCGCGCGGCGTGGAAGACTTCCGGCGCGTGATCGAAGACCTGCACGAAGCCTTGTCCGGCTATGCGGGGCCCTATGTGCTCAGCGACCGGCGCTACCGCGACTCGCGGGTGCTCTACTACCGCTACGGTGGGATCGCCGGTGAGCATCGCACCCTCGCGGATGGACGGCGCGAGTGGCTCTTGCGCCGGCCCGACGGCGCGATGGAGCCCGACGAGCGCAAGCCGCACTTCCACCTGCCCGAGTGGCTGCGCGACCCCTTTCCTCGCGACGACGATGCGAAGGGCATCCGCGGCGCGCACCTCGCGGGCGGCCGCTATCGGATACGCCGCGCTCTGACCTTCTCTTCCGCGGGCGGCGTCTACCTGGGCGACGATCTTGACGAAGGCCGGCCCATCGTCATCAAGGAGGCGCGGCCGTATGTCGGCGGTGGCGAAACCGCCACCGCGACGTTGCGCAAGGAGTTCCGTCTGCTTCGTCGCCTCGCGCCGTTGCACGTGGCGCCGCTCCCCGTCGCGCACTTCCAGGACTGGGAGCACAGTTATCTCGTCCAGGAGTACATCGAGGGCGATACGTTACGCAGCTGGCTCGCGCGCCGGTACCCGTGGCTGAAGACGCGCGCCGGGCGCAAGGACGTACTTGCCTACCTCGACGACGTCGTGCGGGTTTTCACGCGCATGGCGCAGGCGGTGGAGCGCGTGCATGCGGCGGGTGTGTCGCTGGGCGACCTGTCGTTCCACAACTGCATCGTCATGCGGGATGGCGACATCCGCCTCATCGACATGGAGGCGGCGGTCGAAGATGGGCTCGATATGCCCCTGGACGTGCGGACGCCTGGCTTCGCATCGCCGCGCCCCCGGCGTGAAGAACCGGTGGACACCCGCGCCGAGGACGCATACGCGTTCGGCTCGAACCTGCTCGCGGCGATGATGCCCATGAACGCGATGCTGCCGCTCGACCGCGACGCGGCGCTGCGTTTCACGCGCACGATGTGCCGCGACATGGGCTATCCGATGGTGTTCGTCGAGACCATCGACGCGCTGTTGTCGAGCGACCCCGCGCGGCGTCCGTCGCCGACGGCGGCGATGGCCACGTTGCGCGAGGCGGTCGAAGCGCTTCACCGCGATGACGGGCCGTTGCCTGCGCGCCCCGCGACACATCCCGGCGGCATGGACCCGGCCGGCGAGCTCTTCGCGTTCATCGACGCGATGGCGTCCGTGGCACGTCCGGACCGCTTCGTTCCCGCCGGTCCCGAAGTATTCGAGAGCCACCCGTGGGGCGTCGCGCACGGTGCCGCCGGCGTTCTCCATGCCTACATGCGCGGCGGCCGCCGTGCGCCAGAGGGTTTGCTTTCTTATGTCCTCGCCGGTGCGCGCAGCAAGCGGGACCGCGGGTCGAGCCTGATGTATGGCGACGCCGGCATCGCCTGGGTGCTGTTGGACGCCGGCGAGCGGGAAGTGGCGTTGACGTTGCTTAGGGCTCCGCTCGACGAGGCTATCCGGGCGCGAGCCGGGCTCTACGACGGCATGGCGGGGTGGGGCCTGGCGCGGCTGAAGGCCTGGTACGAGACGGGCGATCACGATTTCCTCGATGCGGCCATCGACGTGGGCGAAACGCTGTTGCACGACGCCGGTTACGACCGGGGTGGAGACGGCACGCTGCACTGGGATTCGTCCCGGCCACAGCCGGTCGGACTGGGGCATGGCGCCTCGGGGGTCGCGCTCTTCCTTCTTCACCTGCATGTCGCGGCGGGCGCGAACGCGCGCTTCCTCCGCGCGGCGCGGGAAGCGCTGGCATTCGACATCGCGCAACGCCGCGCGAATCCCGATGGCGATCCCAGCTGGCCGAAGCAGGTCGATGGGGTGACGCTGTACCCGTACCTCCGGCATGGCACGGCGGGTGTGGCGGCCGTCGCCGCGCGATTCCACGCGGTGACCGGCGAGCAGCGCTACCTCGATATGACGAAGGAAATGCAGCGTGACCTCATGCGACGGCACGCGATTTCGCCCGGCATGGCCGAAGGCCTCGCTGGCATCGGCGAGGTCCTGCTCGACCTCGCCATGCTGTTCCCGGATGGTGAGGAGGCCTATGTCGCCGCGGCCCGCCAGGTGGCAGGGGGCATCGAGCCGTTCCTCGTCCGGCGTGCCCAGGGGCTCGCGGTGCCTGGCACCGAACTGCTCCGCCTGAGTTGCGACCTCGCCACCGGCAATGCCGGCGTGGCCGCCTTCTTCGATCGACTGCGGCGTGGCGCCTCCGCGTCGTTCATGCTCGACGAACACCTCCCGATGGTCCACGTGCATCGTCAGGTCCACGCGGCCGCCTGACACGCGATGGCGCTTCCCTAGGCGTCGTCGCGCAAGACGGCTCCCACCGGCGCCGGTGCCGGTGGGAGCGGGACGAAGCGCGTGGACAATCGACGGCACGAACGTACTCGCACGCGTCCGCCGATGCGGCTAACCTGCGGCGCATCGGGGATCTGGAGTCGTTATGAAACGCTTGCTCATCGGCATCGCGCTGTCCGTCGCGCTCGCCTCGGCCGCTCAGGCCGCCGTACCCATCTGGGGCTCCCTCCAGTCGAGTCCGGCGGATACGCCGCCATCCGCGCTCAAGCCCGGGCAATGGATCTGGGGCGCCCGCGACAAGTCGCCTGGTCCGATGGCGGTGATCGTCAGCCTCACCGAGCAGCGCGCGTACGTGTATCGCAACGGCATCCTGATCGGCGTCAGCACGGTGAGCACCGGCAAGAAGGGGCACGAAACACCGACCGGCGTCTTCTCCATCCTGCAGAAGGACAAGGATCACCACTCGAAGAAGTACGACAACGCGCCCATGCCCTATCAGGAGCGCCTCACCTGGGATGGTGTGGCGTTGCACGCCGGTGGATTGCCGGGGTATCCGGAGTCGCATGGCTGCGTGCACATGCCGACGGAGTTCGCGCGCCTCCTGTTCGACACCACGAACATGGGCATGACGGTCGTCGTGGCCGAGGAAGGAACGGCGCCGGTATCCGTGGTGCATCCCAGCGCCGTCATTCCGATCGACCCGCGCAACGGCGCCGATCTCGCGCTGGCGCCGCTGGCGGATGGGCAGCCCTATCGATGGACGCCCGATGCGTCGCCGAGCGGTCCGATCTCCATGGTCCTGAGTGTCGCGGACGGCACCGTGATCGTGATGCGCAACGGCATCGAGATCGGACGCAGCCGCGTGCAGGTCACCGACCCACTGGTGGGCACGCACGCCTTCATCGTCGCCGCGGGCTTCATGCCGGAACGGAACGGCCTGCGCATGCCGAACTGGATCACCATCGGCATTCCCGGCCACGGTGACGAAGCCGGCAAGGTCGTCAGCGAGGCGCTGGTCGATCGCGTCGCCGTGCCACGCGAATTCATGGAGAAGGTGCTGCCCTTCCTTACCCCGGGTTCCGTCCTCCTCGCGACCGACGAGAGCATGCAGCCCGAATCGACGGGCCCGAAGGTCAAGGTCCTCGACTCGAACCCGCCGGGCGTCTGAGCGAGCATTCGTCTGGCCGCGCATTCGGCAAGGAAGCCGATCGTCAGAACTCGAAACCGTCGTCGCCGATGGCCTCGACGAGATACGAGACGAATGACGCGATGCGCGCCGAGATGGCGGTGTTGCGGTAATACACCGCGTTGATCGGCTGACGGTGCTCGGACCAGTGTTTCTCCAGCACGGGTACCAGTGCGCCCGATGCGCGATCGGCGCGTGTCATGAAATCGGAAAGGCAGACGATGCCGTTCCCTTCCAGGGCGAGATGCCGGAGCGTCTCGCCGCTGGACGAACTCAGCGTCGGCCGGATGTGCACGTTCTGCCCCTTCTGGTCGAGCACGGGCCAGTGGTTCAGCGAGTCCGGCTCGGTGAAGCCGAGCAGCGAATGCTTCGCGAGGTCGGCGACCTTGCGGGGCGTGCCCGCCTTCGCGAGATACGCCGGGCTGGCCAGGCAGCGCACGCGGCTCGTGGCGATGGGTCGCGCGTGCAGCGTGGAATCCCTCAGGCGCCCGATCCTCAGCGCGACGTCGGTGCGACGTTCGAGGAGGTCGATGTAGCCCTCGCTGCTGTGCAGCTCCAGCTCGACATCCGGGTATCTCGCGCGATAGCCCGCGACCAGCGGCACGACGACGTGGAGCATGAGGGGCGACGCGGCATCCACACGCAGTCGCCCGGCGGGACGACTGCGACGCGACGCCATCTGTTCCTCGGCGCCTTCCACGGCCGCGACGATTTCTCGCGCACGCTCCAGGAACGCCTCGCCCTCCTCGGTCAGCTCGAGACGGCGCGTCGTGCGTCGGAGCAGCGTGGTGGACAGTTTCTGTTCGAGCCGACCGAGGGTGCGGCTCGCGGCGGAGACGGTCTGGTCGAGTTGCTGCGCGGCGGCGGTGATCGATCCTGTGTCGACCACGGCGATGAAGTTCTGGATCTCGTCGAGCGTGATGTTCATCGTTGCCGCCTGCGTAAGGATGAATCGCTTATACGAGGCTTTTCGGGCAAAGGTAAAGCGGTGCGCCGAGACTTGCGCAAGAGAGCGCCGGAAACGTGCAATTCGCGTAAAGGTATGACGCGCGTCCCCCTTTATTGGTGCTAGGGTGGTTGCCCGCGACCGTCAGGGCCGGTCGCCCACGTCCGGCTTCCACCCCGTGTGGATGCCGACATCGGTGCAGGGAGCGCCAGCCCATGGGAACGACGCGCGTGACGATCCAGGCCGCCCCGGTTCCGGCATTCCGGTACCGCGTCTTCGTCAGCTACAGCCATCAGGACGACGGCTGGGCGCGTTGGCCGCACCGCGCGCTGGAGAGTTACGCGGTGCCGAGGAGGATGATCGGCCGTCCCACTGCGTTCGGACCGGTACCGCGAAAGCTTTGGCCTACCTTTCGCGTGAGCGACGAGCTGGGGCGCCGGGACGTACAGCGCCGGACGCGTCGTGCCGTCGCACTCGCCGTCGTCGCCGCCGGCGTCATGGCGATCACGAGCGCGCTCGCGGTGCAGGCTTGGCTCGCGCGGCACGCCGCCGAGCGTCGGCAGAAAGAGGCCGAGGATCTCGTCGCGTTCATGCTGGGCGACCTCAACGACAAGCTCGCACAGGTCGCGCGCCTCGACGTCATGGCCGCCGTCGACGATCGGGCGATCCGCTATTTCCAGGCGCAGCCTGCCGACGAGCTGAGCGCGCACTCGCTCGCCCAGCGCGTGAGCGCGCTGGAAAAGATCGGCAGCGTGCGGCTCGACCAGGGCCAGCCTGGCGACGCGCTCGCCTCGTACCAGGCCGCGCTGCCCCTGGCGGCGCGACTCGCGGGCAACAGGCCGCAGGATGCGGCCAGCCAGGCCGCGTTCGCGGAAGTGCATGGGTTCATCGGCATCGTCCACTGGCGGCAGGGCCGTCTCGACGACGCGCAGACGAGTTACGCCGCCGCGCAGGCGATCCTGCGACGCGCGCTCGAGCAGACGCCCGACGATCCCGCGCTCACGTTCCAGCTGGCCCTGGTGGACAACCACATCGGGCACGTCATGGAGATGCGTGGCCAGCTCGACGATGCCGATAAGCAGTACCGGCGCATGCTCGTGCTGATGCGGCGCCTCGTCGACCTGCAGCCGGCGAACGGCGAATGGGCCGAATCGCTCGGCATCGCGTACAACAACCTCGGCAAGCTCGCGTTGATGCGTGGCGACCTCGGGGACGCCGTCGCCAAGTACTCGCTCGACGAGCGCCTGCAGACCCGGCTATCGCTTGCCGACCCGAAGAACATCGACCGCCGCGGCAACCTGATCAGCGTCCAGGCGATCCTCGGTCGCACGCAGGCGCTCGCGGGCGACGTCGCATCCGGAATGGAGCGCCTGCAGCACGCCGTGGACGAAGCGACGGAACTGGCCGCGCTCGACCCCAGCAACGCCGACCTGCAGGAGCAGATCGCCTTGTATGGGACCCAACTGGCGCGGCTCCGCCGTCTTTCCGGCGACCTGCTCGCGGCGATCCGTCTGACCACGAAAGCCGAGTCGATCTTCCTCCGGCTGACGCGACAGGATCCGTCCAACGCCGCCTGGCAGCGGGAGTACGCGGAGACGCTTGTCGAGCGCTCGGCGCAGTGGCGCGCACTCGGCGATGCCGCCGCGGCGCGACAGCAGGCCCAGGCGGCGCTGCGCCTGCTGACTCCCCTTCGCACGAAGCAGCCCGACGACCGGGCGACGGTGCTGGCCATGGCTTCCGCGCGACTGGTGCAGGCCAACGCCTCGGCCGACCCGGGCACCGCGCATGCGCTGCGCGTCGACGCCTTCCGCGACACCGCCAACGCGAAGAGGGAGAAGGACGACCCGCGCCTGCTCGCGTTGCGCGCCGAAGCGCTGCTGGCGCTGGAGCGCAAGGACGACGCGGCGCCGCTGATCGAGCGACTGCGCGCCGGGGGATACCGCGACGCGGCGTTGCTCGCGGTGTTGCGGGATCACCGTGTCGATTACCCGGCCGACGAACCGCCTGTCCGCCAGGTGGCCACCGCGGACGGTGGAGCGTTGGGATCGCGATGAACGACGCGGTGACCTACCAGTCCACGCGGGCGAACTCGGACTGCGACAGCCAGGCCTGGAACCCGAGTTCGCCTCGCCTCGCGCCGTCGCAGGGCAACAACACGCGTTCCTTCACCCGCGCGCCGAAGTACGGGGCGTCTTCGATGGTGCGTACGTCGCACGGCGCTTCCATGATCGTGACGAAACGACGAATCAGGTCGGACAGGCGTTCCCGCTCCGGTCCGCCGATCTCCACCGAACCAAGGAGGGGATCGCCCGACGCGAGTTCCGCGATCACGGCCGCCACATCGGCGGCGGCCACCGGTTCGATCCACGCGGGCGCGAGTTCGACGATCTGCTCGCGCTCGGCCGACACGACGATCGCCACGAGAAACTCGTAGAACTGCGTCGCATGCACGATCGAGAAAGGAACGCCCGACTTGCGGATCCGCTCGTCCTGATAGCGCTTTCCGCGAAAGTAGATGCTGTCGTCGATGCGTTCGGTGCCGACGACCGAAATGGCGATGTGATGACCGACGCCGTTGATCCGCTCGGCCTCCAGGATGTTGTCGATGCCCTTCCGGAAGAAGTCGAACGTTTCTTGCGTGGTGTACGACGATGCGTTGGTCGCGTCGATGACCACGTCCGCACCTGCCAGCGCATCGACCAGGCCTTCGCCGGTGCCGATGTCCACACCCGTCGATCGCGACGCGACCGTCACGTCGTGACCCTCGCGACGCAGACGGTCCACCACATGGTGTCCCACCACACCCTTGCCACCCAGGACGACGATGTTCATGCCTACCTCGCAACGATGACCGGCGACGCGGAACGGCCGCCGGCATTCGATGCTATGCCGCCCGCGGAAGGCGCGATAGGCACGGCCGGGTCAAGGGGATGTTTCCCTGGAGGCACCAGTCGTCCGCGGATGTTCGCTCAGCCAGAACGCGAGATTGCGGACGTAGCGGTGCGTCGAGCGGAGCGCCTCGGGAAACGCGAGCATCTTGTCGCCGGGTGCCTCCGAGACGAACGACGGGCAACCCGCCTGCACGTCCCAGTTGTAGTCGGCGAAGTGGTGGAAGGTGGACTGCGCGATGGCACGGCCGCCCTCGTTCGATGCCTCGAAGGCGACGGCGACGTTGAAGTCGCGGCCGGTGGTCTGGCTCTTTCCGCGCAGGATCACGCGAGCGGACGGGTCGTCCGGCGGCGCGCCGACGGCGCCTTCGTGAGGATGCGCGGGGAGGAAACGGATCACGCCCGTCTCGGATTCCGGATCGGCCAGTACCGCGTGCGCCGGGCCTTCGACGAACACGTCCTGATAGTCGCCGTTGGCGCCCGAGTGGTAATTGGGCCACGAGATATAGGTGGTTTCGCGATCGTCGATGCAATGCCGGCTCGGATCCGGCTCCGGGTTTTGCGAGTGGAAGTGGTGCGCCGCGCCGACCCCACCGAGCGTGCAGACGGAGCTGCCGAGGTCCATGTGATCGCGTGTGACCATCAGCGCTCCGCCTCTGCGGCGGAACCGGCTGATGCCCTCGCAATCGTTGGCCGTGAGGCCGTGCCCGGTATCGACCGCGAAAAGCCAGAGCTGGTCGACATCCGACTCGTGCAGGCGCGACAGAACGCTGTCGTCTTGCGGCAGCGGATCGCGATTCCGGGCCGTGACGCGAAAAGCGACCTCGCCCGTTTCGTCCTGGAGACCCTCGAGATGGGCC
Organism: Luteibacter sp. UNC138MFCol5.1; assembly: GCF_900110505.1. Lineage (GTDB taxonomy): Bacteria > Pseudomonadota > Gammaproteobacteria > Xanthomonadales > Rhodanobacteraceae > Luteibacter. The sequence continues at coordinate 95,134 of NZ_FODZ01000001.1, read as the reverse complement.
TTCAGCAGGCTGAACCGTTCAATCGCCCAGTCGTTGTCGTCGTGTTCGATGGTCGTCTGCAGCAGTATGTTCTTCATGATTCCTACCTCGCGCGTCCACCGATCCTACCCCTTCGGACCCCCGAGTATTGGTTCATTGTGTGAAACACGGTCTGGGGGACGCCACCCGGTCGCTTCGAACCGAGGATCGCTTCCCTGGACGCACCATTCGCGGCCGTCCCGCCGCCGCATTCGTATCGTTTTGTAACAAAGCTCCAGACGAGGCCGATCCCGCTTTCCCGCGGCGTCCTCATCGCTTAGATTGCCGTGCGGGCAGCAAACGATGCATAGGGGGAACACATGAACCACATACTTTCGACGAACGGCATGCGCCGCGTGGCGCTCGTCGCCGCCGTCGCCGTGGGAGCGGCGATCTGCGCGCCGGTGCAGGCCCAGTCGACCGCTGGCACCATCGGCGGTCACGGTCCGGCGGGGGCGAAGGTCGTGGCGGTGAGCAGCGCGGGGTTGCACCGCGACACCACGATCGACAAGAAGGGTCGTTATCGCCTGGGCAACCTGCCCATGGGGACGTACACCGTCACGCTCGACAAGGACGGCACGACGGTGGATACACGCAAGAACATCCCGATCCGTGTCGGTGCCAACAGCCAGATCGACTTCGCTTGCGAGAACGACGTGTGCGAGGCCGGCGGCTGATCACGCGGCGTCGATGACTCCCGCGCCACGATAGTCTCGTGGCGTCCGGGAGATCATCGGGTGACAGGCAAGACGTTCGATGTCGACGTGGCGATCGTCGGCGGCGGTGCCGCCGGCATCGGCGCGGCACGTCGCCTTTCCGGGCAGGGTCTGACGGTGTGGTTGCTCGAAGCGTCGCAGCGCCTCGGCGGCCGCGCGTGGACACGCCATGTCGATGGCATGGCCCTCGACATGGGTTGCGGCTGGCTGCATACGGCCGACCGCAACGCGTGGCGGCCCATCGCCGAGGACCTGGGCTGGGAGATCGACCACCGCCCCGCGGCGTGGGACAAACCCCAGCCGCATCCACGGTTCTCCGCCAGCGAACAGGCCGAGGCCCATGCGGCGTTCCGTGCCTGGCACGATCGGCTCATGGCATCGCCGCCGGCGTCGGACAAGGCGTCCGACGCGCTCGCCGACGACGGACGCTGGAACGGTTACCTGCAGGCGATGAGCGGATACATCAGCGGGGCACCGCTCGAGCGCATCTCCGCGGCCGACTACAATGCCTACGAGCGCGCGGCGACCGAGAACAACTGGCGGGTTCCACGTGGATACGGCACCCTGGTCGCGGCGAGCCTGCCTCAGGACGTGGCGTGTCGCCTGGCGACACCGGTCGAGGCTATCTCGCTCGGCGCGCGGGGCGTCACGCTGTCGACGCCGTCCGGCGCCGTGCGTTGCCGCGCCGCGATTCTGACGATGTCGACCAACGTCCTGACCGGCGACACCCCGCGGCTTCCCGACGCGCTCGACCCATGGCGACACGCGGCCTCGCACCTTCCCCTCGGCTGCGACGAGAAGCTGTTCCTGCGCATCGATGGCGACATCGACCTGCCGACGGAAACCGCCCTGATCGCCGATCCCCACGACCCGGACAGTCCGGTGTTCTACCTGCGCCCGCTCGACCGTCCGGTGATCGAAACCTTCCTTGGCGGCCGGAGCGCATGGCGCGTATCGGCCGAGGGCGAAGCCGCGACATTCGACGCTCTTCTCGGGATGCTGGAGGGCCTGCTCGGCAGCGACGCGCGCCGTCACCTGCGCCCCCTGGTCGCCTCGTCGTGGAGCAGCGAGACCTACGTACGTGGCTCCTACAGCCACGCGCTGCCGACTCATGCCGGCGAGCGCGCCGTTCTGGCCGCGCCATTCGAGGACACGCTGTTCTTCGCGGGAGAGGCGACGCATGCCGCGTCGTTCTCCACCGCCCATGGCGCACTCGAGACCGGCACACGCGCCGCGGACGAGGTTCTCGACCGATTGCTGCATCGACGGGCCGGACCGGGCGCCCGCTGACATCGTGCGAATCTTCACCGAACCCGCATCGGGCGGGTGCTCCACTCGGTGCATCGAGACACGGAGACACGACATGGCCAAGCACGACCCACGCGTGACGCACCAGGCGGAGCCCGACGAGACACCGAGCGACGTGGGCGCGTCCGTGCTCGGGCGGCTCGCGGCGGTCGGTCTCGCGGTGCTGGTCGTCGTCGCCGTGCTGGTACTGGCGATCTACTTCGTCGCGAAGTAACGTTTCCGCATGACCAGAACCGCGCGTCTCCAACTGCGGCCCGTGGCCTCCGGCGACGCGGCATGCGTGTTCGCCATCTACGGCGACCCGGCAACCAACACGTTCAACCCCGCGGGCCCGTTGCCCGACCAGGCGACGGCCGATCATGTCCTGGACACCTGGCTGGCCTGCTGGCGGAATCATGGTTTCGGCCCCTGGGCGGTCTCGACCAACGACGAGCCTGCGCACGTCATCGGGTTCGGCGGCCTGTCGCATTACGACTACGGCGGCGTCAACCGCATCAACCTTGGCTACCGCTTCGCTGTCGAGGCGTGGGGGAGGGGATACGCGACGGAAGTCGCGCGTGTGGCCCTGGAAAACGCCTTCGGCGCGCTCCGGCTCGACGACGTCTATGCGCTCGTCAGGCCGGACCACGCCGCATCGATCCGCGTGCTCGAGAAGGTCGGCATGCGCCGTTTCGGCACGCTCGACGATGCGCCGCCGCTTGCCGAAAGCCTCGTCTTCGTCGCGGCCCGGGCGGCATTCCACCCGGGCTCGACGTCCTCGCGGACGGCATCCTAAGCGAGCTTGCGATCCAGGAAATCCCTGATCATCGGAATCACCTCGTCACCGCGGTCCTCGAGGACGAAGTGGCCGGTCGGGATGAGGTGGAACTCCAGGTCCTTCAGGTCGCGCTTGTACGGGTGCGCACCATCGGCGGGGAAGATGACATCGCGCTCCCCCCACACCAGCAGCGACGGCGGCTGGTGCTCGCGCAGCAGACGCTGCACCTCGGGATACAGCGGCACGTTCTTCCGGTAGTCGTACATCACGTCCATCTGGATGTCCTCGTTACCCGGCCGGTCGAGCAGCGCCTGGTCGTGGATCCAGTTGTCGGGCGAGATGCGCTCCTTGTCGTCGACGCCGTCGGTGTACTGAAAGATCGTGGTTTCGAGCGACACGAGGTTGCGGATCGCGTCGCGACTCTCCTTCGAGCCGTCGGCCCAGTACTTCTTGATCGGATCCCAGAAACCCTTCAGCCCCTCCTCGTAGGCGTTGCCGTTCTGGATCACGAGCGCGGTCAGCTTCTCAGGATTCTTCAGGAACAACTGCCAGCCCACCGGCGCGCCATAGTCCATGACGTACATCGCATAACGCTCGACCTCGAGGTGCGCGAGCAGCTTGCGGACGAGGTTGCCGAAGTTCTCGAACGTGTAATCGAACGTCGATCGATCCGGCGTGCCGCTTTCACCGTAGCCCGGGTAGTCCGGCGCGATCACGTGATAACGGTCCGCGAGGGCCGGGATCAGGTTGCGGAACATGTGCGACGACGTCGGGAAGCCATGCAGCAGGAGCATCACGGGACCGTCGGCGGGGCCGGCTTCGCGCCAGGCGACCTTGACGCCGTCGATATCGACGTGGCGATGGAACGTGACGGGGAGTTTCTTCAGGTTCGTGGTGCTCATGGCGGTTTCTCCGTGTGCTTTGAGGGTGTGCGCGAGGTTCGTAGAGAGATGGTCAGGGTGCCGAGCTATGCGGGTTGAACGGCGACGCGTCGAGGTATTCCCACTCCGCGCGTGGCATCGCGTCGCGAAGCACCCACCGATCGACGTGGAACTCGAGGAACCGTCCGGTGCCGCCGGTTTCGTTCGCGGCGTCCGGACCGTCCCACCGCACGGACGCCCGTCCAGTCAGTTGCAACAACCGGCCGCCGGCGAAGTCGGGGATCGCGAGGCCGGCGCGCGGGTCGACGCCGAGGTTGCCGAGCGTGTTGAAGAGGCTGTTGCCCACGAAATCGGGTATGCGCAGCGTCGCCTCATCCACGACGCGCACGAATCCGGCGTCGCCACCGCGATGCGACACGTCCGCGCCGTGTTCGGCATGCTGGCTCGCGATGAAAAGGGTGTCGGCGGCATCGACGACATCGCGGACGCTGCCACGGAGCACACGGCCCGAAGCCGCCTGCGGGGCCGCTGCGACATCGGCGAACCCACGCAGTTCGCGTCGCTGGATGTATTTCGGGCAGTTGGGAAACGCTTCGTGCACGGCCATCTCGATCCCTTCGTCGTCGACGCGAAGCACGGTGCCGTTGACGCGATACCGGCGACGCGTGCCGAGTTCGATGAACAACATGGCCAGGTCGTTGCCCGGAGCGACACCGCTCCAGATCGGATCCATCGGGTCACGCGCCTGAGCGGCCAGAGTCAGGTGGATGGATCGACCGTCGAGGGTTTTCGCGAAGCCCGGCTGGCCATACAGCACCGAGGCCCAGACCTTTCCGGATGCGTCGACGTTCCCGACGATCACCATGAACTGCTGCGCGATGAAGGGTCTTGCACCGGCTACCACGGAATTGGCCACGATGGCCCGGTTGCGCATCGCGATGGCGGACTCACCGGCCCGTTCCTGCGCCGAGCGTTCACCGGGGTGGAAGGAGAAGGAATCGTTCATGGCCGTCGTTTCGCCTGGAATGGGTTCATTCTGGCCAGCGGCCCGAGCGGGCGGAACGTGGCGAGGCGTAATTGACTCTTTCGCCCTGCGGAACGATGCCGCCAGCTACCTCTCGCCGTCGCCTTGCGAAATAATCGGACCGTCGCCCGTCCGGAACCGCACGATGGATCAGCTCCACCTCATGAAAGTCTTCGTGGGCGTCGGCGAGGAAGAGAGCTTCGCCGCGGCATCGCGACGCCTCGACCTGTCGCCCGCCGCCGTGACGCGCGCCATCGCGTCGCTGGAAGAGCACCTCGGCGTCAAGCTGCTGGCACGCACCACGCGAAGCGTGCGCCTCACCGACGCGGGCCGGCGCTACCTCGACGACAGCCGCAACATCCTGGCCAGCATCGCCGAAGCCAACGAGGCCGTCGCCGGCGTCAACGCCACGCCCAGGGGGAATCTCGCCATCACGGCACCGGTGCTGTTCGGCAAGGCGTACGTCATGCCGTGCATCGTTCGTTACCTGAAGGACTTTCCCGAGGTCGACATCGCCGCGTACTTCCTGGATCGCGTCGTCAACATCGTGGACGAGGGCATGGACGTGGCGATCCGCATCGGGCCGCTGCCCGACTCCGGCCTGCGCGCCACCCAGGTGGGACGCACACGTCGCGTGCTATGCGCGTCGCCGGAGTACCTGGCGCGCCACGGCACGCCCGACCATCCCGCCGACCTGCTTCGCCACACCATCGTCGCCGCGAGCGGCGTCTCGCCCCGTGTGGACTGGAAGTTCGGCACCGCCGACGACCCGACGATGGTGCACATGCATCCGCGACTCACCGTCACCAGCAACGACGCGGCCATCACCGCCGCGGTCGCCGGCCTCGGCATCGCACGCCTGTTGTCCTACCAGGTCGCCGCGGAGCTGGAGGAGGGGCGGCTGGTCGTCGTGCTGGCGGAGTACGAGGAAGCCCCCTGGCCGATCCACGTGCTCCATCGGGAGAGCAAGTTCGGGTCGATCAAGGTTCGCCAGTTCATCGACCGGCTGGTCGAATACCTGCGCGCCCATCCACACCTGCACTAGCCGGCACGCGATCCGGTCAGACTTGGCCGAACAGGCGACGCGCGTGCTCGTATTCCCGACGCATCTCGTCGGCGCTCAATGCCCGTTGCCACACCGCGACGTAGCGCGTGAGGATCGCCCCATGCCGCCCGCGTCGCCGCCGTCCTTCCACGCGTTCACGAGCACCTTGCCGTTGAGCGGCCGCGTCGCGAGCCCGCCGTAAGCCTCTTCCCGTAGCTCACCTTCGACGGCCGGGCAGTAGAAACGTACCGTCCCCCTCGCCGCGTCGATGGACACGATCGCGAAACGCGGCTCCGCGCGGGTCGCCACCGGTTGCGGCGTCGCCGTTGTCAGGGCCTTCACTTCGTTCGTCAGCGCCAGGCGGAAGCCGGTGCGCCCGGAGTCGTCGACCGCGGCGTCGTAGGAGTGTTGCAGCGTCGAACCCGCGAGCCGCGGCGCGAAACCCTGGAACGTCCCGAGCGCGCGACCGGCGTTACTGGCCGGACCGACGCCGACCGGCGTGCTGAACACGGCGGCGTAGGTGATGCTCGCCGTCTCGTCGATGTCCGTCCGGAAGCCGTGGGTGTTGTTGGGCGAGAGCGCGCCACGACTCGTGAATGCCGGCCGGCCGATCGGCGCGAGCGCGGCGGCGCCGGTTCCCGATCGGTCGATGAGGTCGTTGCGCGCATCGCCATCGAAATGCCATTCGCCGTCCGGCTGAGTCCGCGCCATCCAGACGAGGTCGATGTCGCCGACTAGCGCGTAGTTGTGCATCGGCCGCGTGCTGCCGTCGCTGGCGATGTAGACGTCGACGTCGCCCGCACCGTCACGGATGTTGGTGCGCGGTCCGCCGACACGGCCCGCGATGCCGGCGGGCTCCGCGACGTCGCCCCAACCCAGCGTGACCTTGCGCGCATGGTCAGGCAAGTCGGTCTTCAGGCCAAGACGAATCATGTCGACAGCGACGACCTCCACCGTGTCGATCAGGTTGTCGTCGGCGTCGTCCGCCATCACGAGCGCGTCGTTGGCGTCGCGCACGTCGAAGCCGGCGTTGCGCGTCGCGCCGACCCAGCCCGTATCGATCGTCACGCCACCCGCGGGGACGTTGAAGACGATGTCGATCGTTCGTGCGTCGACTCGGACGGCCGCGACCATGTCCAGCGCCGGATGGCGTAGCGGGACGCCGGCGGTGCGGTCCCGGATCAGCTGATGGATGGCGCGTGCGAAATAGCGGCCCTGCCAGCGGTGGCTCTCGTTGGTCAGGTGGAGCATCGGCTGGTCGAGGGACGATTCGTCGACGTAATCGAAGACGTACTGCGGGTTCACCATGCGGAGGTACGGGCTGGACGCACAGGCGTCGCGCTGCGCGAGCGCGATGAAAGGATTGCAGAACGCCATGCTCGTCGCGCCGTAGCTGTTGTGGCTGCATACCTGTGCGACGAGCCAAAGCGGGCGCCATGCCTGCTCGGGCAGGTCGACCTGACAGAGCTTCAGCCAGTGCGCGCGCTCCAGCGCCACGAGCTTCGTGCGGTAGCTGGCACGCGTTTCGGTGAGACCCGTTGAATCCGTTTCCCCCTGCTGCCATGTCGTCGCGAGCCAGCCGATGCTGGTGCCGTCGCGCCGGCCTTCCTCGCGCATCAACGCGAGCATCGCCTTCAGACGCGTTTGGCTGTTCAGCCAGCCCTGGTAACCACCGGGGTTCGTATCGTCCAGGAACGTCGCGAAGTAACCGATCGGCCGGCCGCCCTCCGCGCTGGTGAAGGCGCTGTAGCGGCTGTACTGCGCTTCGTAGGGAACGCCATCGAGCGCGGCGGTGTATTCGACGAGCCCGTCCGCGCAGGCGTTCGTGCCCACCTCGCCGCCGGTGCCGTGACCCCCGTCGTACTCGACCAGTGGCGCGAGGCTCGTCATCGCCGTGGTATCGGTGCCCGGGCGCACGCCGCCGTTGAAGGTGACGTTGGCATAGATCTGCTGGAGCGTCAGCGCCGGCCGGCCGCCCGTACCCACGGCATTGGACTGGCCGTGGAACATGATGAGCTCCCGGCGCGCGCGGACGATCGTTTCCACGGCCGGCGCATCGGCGGCGACCGCGGGCGTCGCGAGCAGCCAGGACCATCCGGCGCCCGCAAGGCCGAGGCCGCCAGCGACGGTGGCACTCCGGAGAAGAAACGCGCGTCGCGAGACATCGGTCTCGTCGTGCGCGACCGCCTGTGCCGTTGTCTGTGGTGTCTTCATGGCGTCATTGAAGAAAGCGCCGTGTCGACGAAACGGCACGCGGGCGGCCTTCTGGCCGAAATTGACTAGCGATCGATCGCGACACGCCAACCCACGCCATCGGGATCGCCCTTCCGGGTCAACTTTTCGTCGTCGGCATAACGGTTGGGCGCTACGCGACCGTCACCGTGTCGCTGTGAGGCTAGACCTCCCCAGCCATCGCCAGGAGAACCCATGGATGCCATCGCATTGCTCAAGCAGGACCACCAGGTGGTCAAGCAGCTGCTCGAAGAACTCGCCGAGTCCACGACCCGTGCCGTGAAGAAGCGTCAGGAGCTTCTTCAGAAGATCCACGTGAACCTCAAGGCGCATACGACCATCGAGGAGGAGATCTTCTATCCGGCGTTCAAGGCCGCCGGCAAGAAGGACGAGGAAAAGATGTATTACGAGGCCCTCGAGGAGCATCGTGCCGCGGAAGACCTCGTTCTGCCCGATCTCCTGAACACCGACCCGTCGACCGAGCAGTTCTCCGGTCGCGCCAAGGTCCTGAAGGAACTGATCGAGCATCATGTCGAGGAAGAAGAGGGCGACATGTTCAAGGATGCGAAGAAGCTCCTGAGCAAGGAGGAGCTGCAGGACCTGGGAGCCCGCATGGAGGCTCGCAAGGCCGAGCTGCTTGCCGAGCTGAAGGCGGCGGCCTGACGATGCGATGCGAGCGCCCGACCCTGGTGGCGGGCGCTCACGTCGCGCTTACTCACGCCGGGCCACGATACACAGCGCTCCGCGCCGGTCATGTACCGGCTCGTCCTGTCGCCTCATAGTCCGGTAGCCGTCCATGCCCCCAAAGCGCGTTTCGACCGGTACCAGCGGTCTCGATACCATCCTCGGCGGTGGGCTCCCCGCCAACCGGCTCTATCTGCTCGAAGGACAACCCGGCTCGGGCAAGACGACGCTTTCATTGAGTTACCTGCTCGACGGCCTGGCCAAGGGCGAGAGCTGCCTCTACGTCACCCTTTCCGAAACAGCCGACGAGCTCGCCGAAGTCGCCGAGGCGCATGGCTGGTCACTGGAAGGCCTCCACCTGTTCGAGCTCGCGTCGGCGGAAGCCGTTCTGGGCGACGGTCGCCAGCAGTCGGTGCTGCATCCCTGGGAGATGGAACTCGACGGCACCGTTCGGTTGATCCAGACCGAAGTGGAACGTACCAATCCGAGCCGGATCGTCTTCGATTCGCTTTCGGAATTGCGGCTGCTTGCGCAGGATCCGCTTCGCTACCGGCGCCAGGTCCTGGCCCTGAAGCAGTTTTTCGCACCGCGCAACATCACGGTGATGCTGGTGGACGATCTGACGGGTGAGGGCGGAGGACGCGACGCCCACCTGCACAGCCTCTGCCACGGCGTCATTTCGCTCGAACGCCTGACACTCGATTTCGGCGCGGCCCGGCGCCGGCTTCAGGTCCAGAAACTACGCGGCGTCGACTTCATGGCCGGCTATCACGATCTTGCCATACGCACGGGTGGGCTCGAGGTGTATCCCCGTCTCATCGCTTCCGCTTACCACGCGCCTTTCGTCGGCGAGCCGGTGCTCAGTGGGATCGCCGAACTCGACGAGCTCCTCGGCGGCGGCCCCCTGCGCGGTACTAGCACCCTCCTCACCGGGCCTGCGGGCTCAGGCAAGACGAATCTCGCGTTGCAGTACGTCGCGGAGGCCTGCCGTCGCGGAGAAGCATGCGCCATCTTCGAGTTCGACGAACGCACGGGGACGCTGCTGACGAGAGCGGAATCGCTCGGCCTGGATCTTCGGCCGCATATCGAGAGCGGATTGCTCACGCTGCGCCAGATGGATCCCGCGGCGATCTCGCCCGGCGAGTTCGCCTGGACGATCCGCCGCGCGGTGGAGGATGGATGCCGGATACTGGTGATCGACAGCCTCAACGGGTACTTCACGTCGATGCCGCAGGAAAAGCAGCTGATGTTGCAGGTGCACGAGCTGCTCTCGTTCCTCAACCAGAACGGCGTCAGTACGATCCTGATCCACCCGCAGCACGGACTGGTGGGATCGATGTCGGTGGGTGACATCAATGTCAGCTACATGGCGGACACCGTGATCCTGTTTCGCTTCTTCGAGGCACAGGGCCGTATCCGCAAGGCCATCTCGGTCATCAAGAACCGTAGCGGCGCGCACGAGGACACGATTCGAGAGCTGCGCGTCGACGATCACGGACTGCGCCTCAGCGCGCCTCTGGATCAGTTCCGCGGCGTGCTGACGGGCACGCCGCAGTTCGTCGGTGCCGCCGATGCGCTCCTGGAGCAGCGCGGTGCCGGCTAGCAAGCCCGTCTATATCGCGGCGCCTTATCGCCGCGATGCGGACACGATCGCCGACGTGCTCCGCCGGGCCGGCTACCTTTCGACCGTCCATCCGTCGCTGGAGGCGATGGCGCCGGCGCTGGACGAACGCGTCGGCGCCGTCGTGCTGACCGAAGAAGCCATATCCGGCGACCTGTCGGTCCTCGTGGCGGTGCTCCGAAGTCAGGAGGCATGGTCGGACATTCCCTTCATCCTGCTGCGTCCCGCGCGTGCACACACGCTGGCGCACCGCGCCGCGTTGCCGCCCGAGGTCATCAACCTCGTCGAACTGGAACGGCCCTTGGGCGAGGCCTCGTTGGTCAGCGCGGTGGCCGCGGCGCTGAAGGCCCGGCAGAGGCAGTTCGTCATCCGGGATCAGATCCTCCGTCTGGCGGCGAGCCAGGCGGCGCTTGCCGCGAGCGAAGCCGAGCTCCGGCTGATCGCGGACTCGCTCCCGGTGTTGATCGCCTTCATCGATCGCGATCTCGTCTACCGTTTCGCCAACGCCGCGTACGAATCCTGGCTCGGGAAGCCGCTGAGTGAGATCGTCGGGCAAAAGGTCGAGGACGTCATCGGACCCGAGCCCTGGGCCACGCGAAAGGACGCCATCGCGCAGGCTCTGCTCGGGCGCCCCGTGCGGATCGAGGTGAGCTGGCCTCACCGCAGCGGCCAGCGGCGCGACGCCGAGATACGGTACTTGCCCCGGCACGCCCCCGACGGCAGCGTCGACGGCTTCCACGTGTTCGCCACCGACGTGACCGCGAGGAAGGTCGCCCTGCAGGCCATCGAGCACGAGGCGGCGCGGCTGGAGGCCCGCGTGGCCGAGCGCACGGCCGAGCTCGAGGCGGAGATGGTGGCGCGCGAACGCAGCGAGGCCGCGCTGCGCCAGGCGCAGAAGATGGAAGCCGTCGGCCAGCTGACCGGCGGCATCGCGCACGATTTCAACAACATGCTCACGGGCATCCTTGCGGCCATGGACGTCATGCGGATGCGTATCGCCCAGGGTCGCACCGACGATCTCGGCCGCTTCATCGACGTGGCCAGCGGTTCGGCCGAGCGGGCGGCCGCGCTGACGCAGCGGTTGCTCGCGTTCTCGCGCCGTCAGTCGCTGGACCCGAGGCCGGTCGACGTGGCCGGGCTCGTGCGTTCGCTCGAGGACCTGCTTGCGCGCACGCTTGGCGAGCGGGTGCGCCTGACCGTCACCCTCGACGACGATGTTCCGAAGGCCATGGTGGACCGCAACCAGCTCGAGAGCGCGTTGCTCAATCTTGCGATCAACGCCCGCGACGCCATGCCCGAGGGCGGTGATCTCTGCGTCGCGGTGGGCGCCCGGTCGGGCGTGGTCGGTTGTAGGGAGGTCGCGGACGTGGCGACGCGGTGGGACGTCCCCGAGGGCGAGCACGTGGTGATTTCCGTCACGGACACGGGCGTCGGGATGGACGAGGACACGCTGTCCCGCGTGTTCGAGCCGTTCTTCACCACGAAACCGATCGGCCAGGGCACCGGCCTCGGCATGTCCATGATCTACGGATTCATCCAGCAATCGCAGGGACACATCCGCGTCCATTCGCGACCCGGCGCCGGGACCACCGTCGCGCTCTATCTGCCGCCATGCCATGACAAGGAAGCCGCGGAGCGAAGCACGCGCCAGGACGCCGCCGTGTCCGACGGTCGTGGCCAGCGCATCCTTCTCGTCGAGGACGATCCCCAGGTGCGCGTGCTCGTGGCCGACCTGCTCACCGAACTCGGCTACCGGGTACGGACGGCCGACGCGTCCGATGCCGCGCTCGCGACGCTCGCGGACGATCCCGCGATCGATCTGCTGATCACGGACGTCGGCCTCCCGGGGCGCAGCGGCCGCGAGCTCGCCAGCATCGTTCGCCAGTCGCAGCCGTCGCTACCGGTGCTTTTCATGACGGGGTATGCGCAAGGCGCCGCGACACGCTCGGCGTTCCTCGACCCCGGCATGAGCATGATCCTCAAGCCGTTCGAACTCGCGGCCTTCAGCCAGGCGGTGAACGGCATGTTCGCCCGCGCATCGACGGCCGGGTGAAAGCGCGACGCCCGTGCTCAGCCGGGATCAGAACAAACCCGGCTGGCGGTTCGTCAGCGCCGCGAGGCTTTCGCCCAGAGGCGCCAGGATCGCGTCGGCGATGGGTTCCAGCTGGTTCGACAGGTAATGCTCGTGATCGATGGCCGAGGCGCGCGCCTCAATGGGCTCGGGACCGGCCAGCGTCATCACATAGCTGATCCATCCGCCGTTCTGATAGCGCAGCGGCCGGCCGTGGCGCGCGTTGTACTCGTCGGCCATGCGCGCTGCGCGCACCTGGGGTGGAGTGGTGCGGTCGTACGAGTCGAGTTTTCCGCGCAGACGCTTGCGGTAGACGAGCTGGTCGTCGAGCTCGCCGGCCTGCAGGCGGTTCACGTAATCGACGACGTAGTCGGCATACGGCTCGCGACGGAAGATGCGCCCGTAGAGCTCGCGCTGGAAGCGCTGCGCCATCGGTGTCCAGTCGCTGCGGACCGTTTCGAGGCCGCGGAAGGCGAGCTCCTCCTCGCCGTCATCGTTGACGAAGAGGCCGGCATAACGCTTCTTGCTTCCCGCCTCGCCGCCGCGAACGGTCGGCATGAAGAAGCGGGCATAGTGCGTGTCGAACTCGATCTCGAGGTGGTTCTCGATGCCGTGGGCGGATGCGAGCGACGTCTTCCACCAGTCGTTGATCCGCTGCCGCAGCCGGTCCGCGACGGCCATCGCCTCGGTCTCGTCGTGCGCGCGGCCCAGCCAGATGAAGATCGAATCGGTATCCCCGTAGATCGCCTCGTACCCTTCGTCCTCCACGAGCCTGCGCGTGCTGCGCATGACTTCGTGGCCGCGTAGCGTGACCGCGGCCGCGAGCCGGGGATCGAAGAAGCGGCCACCGGACGCGCCGAGCACGCCGACGAACGCGTTCATGAGGAGCTTGAACGCCTGCGACAGGGCCTGGTTGCTTTCGGCCTTGGCCTGATCGCGCCGCTTCCATAGGTGGTCGATGATGCCAGGAAGGCAATGCCGGGTACGCGAGAAATAGGTGTCGTTCGGTCCGGGCACGGCGTTCGACGGGTCCAGCATGCCTTCGGCCAGCCCGATGGGGTCGACCAGGAAGGTGCGGATGATCGAGGGATACAGGCTCTTGTAATCGAGCACGAGGACCGAGTCGTAGATGCCCGGCCGCGAATCCATCACGAAGCCGCCGGGATAGGACTCGCCATGCGCGGCACCGGCGCTCGGTGCCACGTAGCCTTCGCGATGCATGCGCGGCAGGTAGTGGTGGCTGAAGGCGGCGATGGAGCCGCCGGACTGGTCGGCGGGCAGGCCCGTCGCGTTCGCGCGTTCGAGGACGAAGTCGAGCAGCCGCGTCTTCGCGAAGATGCGCGTCACCAGTTCGCAGTCCACCAGGTTGTAGCGTGCGAGCGCCGGTTTGTCCTCGCGGAAACGACGCTCGATCTCGTCCATGCGATGGTACGGATCGTCGACGTCCTTGCCTTCGCCGAGCAAGGCCTGCGCGACGGATTCGAGGCTGAACGAAGGGAACGACCACATCGCCGAACGCAGCGCCTCGATGCCGTCGATGGCGAGACGACCGGGGATCGACGCGAACACGTAGTTCTCCCGGCGCCCGTGTTCGCGCCAGTCGACCGGTCGGCCACCGCGGCCCAGCGACAGCACGAGCCCGTACTGATCCGCGCACGCCTGCAGGAGCCGAAGGTCGAACTGCACGAGGTTCCAGCCGATGATCGCATCGGGATCGTGCTCGCGGAACCATGCGTTGATGGCGTAGATCATCGCGCGGCGGTCCGCGCAGTACGTCAGGACGAAGTCCCGCGGGCCCGGTTCGCCGGCAGGTGGCTCGCCGAGCATGTAGACGTCGCGCCGCCCACACCCCTCGAGCGCCAAGGAATAAAGCTCGCCCATCGCACTGGTTTCGATATCGAGCGACACGATGCGCAGCGTCGGGCGATGGGGCTCGCCGGGGCGAATCCGCGGATTCACGAGGACGGCGTGCGCGTCGTCTTCAGCCGCTTCGACCGTCACCGAGGCGGTGATGAAGCGTTCCATGAGATACCGATCCGTCGGCCGGACATCGGCTTCGATCAGGGCGATGCCGCGTTCGGCGAGCCGCTTCTCGAGCCGCAGCATGGCGCGGTAGTTCCGGGCGTACAGCCCCACCACGGGCTCCTGGTCCAGGGTCTTCATCGCCAGGGGCCTGAGTTCGAACACCGGGTCGTTGCGGACCGCCGCCTCGACTTCGCCGCGTTGCGATTCCCGCACGAAGGCGACCGCCGTCTGTCCATTCACCACGACGTGTCGCGGGCCGTCGTCCGTCGCCAGCCAGAATTCGAGTTCCACGCCATCGCGCGTGTCGCGCCAGTGGCGCGTGAGGATGTAGCCACGTCGAGCGGGGGAAACCATCGCGCGATTTTACAGCGGCGCGGGCGGAGGAAACCGCCGGACGGGCGTGGTCTGCTGACAGCGTGCCGTCAGCAGGGACGTCATGTGTGGCGTCGGTTACGGAAACACCATCACGGGCGTATCGCCATCCAGTACGACGTTCCGGGCCACGTGACGCAGCGATCGCGAGTCCTGGGGGTGTCCGTAGAGCACGACGAGGTCGCATCCGCCGTGGTCGGCGGCGTCCACGATCGCCACCGCATGGCGCGTGTCGATGATGTACCGCGTGGTGACGGCGACGCCCTGCGCCGTTGCGATGGCCGCCACGTGCTCCAGTGCGTCCTGCGCGTGGGTGATCGCCCGGCGCTGGCAGGCGTCGGGGCCGATGAAGTCGGCCAGGCGGGCGACCGCGGGCAAGGGCGACATGACGAAAACCACCTGCAGGCGGCTCGACAACGCGCGGGCAAGGTCGACGCAACGCCCGGCGCATCGGTGCGCCCCTTCCGAATTGTCGATCACGAGAAGGATGTTGCGGAACATGGATGCATTCCCGCCGACGGCGGCCGGCGTCGACACCACGTTGCCAGACCGCTGCGCCATCCACTTGACCTGGATCAAGGCGAGCGTCTGCCCTCCCGGGGACACTCCAGTCGTCGAAGCATATGGCCCACCGACGGAGACGAGATCACCATGTCCACGACCACCGCAAGCAAGCCATCCACCGCACCCGCGCTGGGTCAGCCCGCATACCGCGACATAGCCGTCGCCGTCATGGACATGCCCGCCGATGGCGCCGCACTGGCGGCGGCCGCGGCGCTCGCCAGGAACCACGGTGCCGAACTGGACGTCCTTCAGGTTCTGCCGATGCCGCTGCCGGCCGTTGACGCGTGGGCACTCATCCCCGACCCATCATTGACAGAACGGTACTCGGAGCTCCGCGCCGCGGCGGCGAAGCATACGACCGAACTGGAACGGCGGCTGCCGACGCTGGGCGTGCAGGGCCGAGTGCAGGTTCTCGAGGCATTCTACGAGTCGCCGACCAGCGTCCTCGCGGCCGCGGCGCGTCGCACCGACATCAGTGTCCTCGCCCGGCCGGTGAACGCCCCCGCGTCCACCGCCCGCGTCCACGCGCAGTTCGCGGGTCTGCTGCTGGAGTCGGGGCGCCCCGTCATCGTGGTGCCGGCGGAGCTCGACACGCCGTGCTTGCCGCCGCGGCACGTGACCATCGCGTGGGCCGATACGTCGGAGTCGGCGCGCGCGGTACACGATGCGCTGCCGCTGTTGAGAACGGCCGAGAGCGTCGACGTCGTCATGGTCGACCCTGTCGCGAGCCAGCTCGAAGAAGCGGGCGCTTTCGGCGACACGCTCGCAGCGCACCTGAAGCGCCACGGCGTGAATACACGGCTTCATGTCGAAAAGTCGAGGGGACGGCACGTGAGCCGCGTCATCCTCGATCGCGCGAGCCGCTCGCGCGCGCATCTGATCGTCGCGGGTGGCTACGGGCACAGTCGCCTGCGCGAATGGGTCGTGGGCGGTACCACGCGCGCATTGTTCCACGACTCGCCCGTCCCGCTGTTCTTCTCGCACTGATCGCCCGCGCAGGCCCTCCCGAACACTCCCGGAGAACGCGATGTCAAACACCAGCGCCGCAACCACGGACAAGCCGCCCGCCTTCGCCTCGATCAACGGCGATCACTGGATCGAGACGCTGCTGGACGGCAGTCACGTACTCATCCGTCCGCTGCAGCCGGAAGATCGCGAGCGCGAGGCGGCGTTCATACGCCGCTTGTCGCCGGAAGCGAAACGTTGCCGTTTCCTCGGCGAACTGCGCGAAGCTTCGAAGGAACTTCTCGACAACCTCATGGAAGTCGACTACGTGCACGCGATGGCCTTCGTCGCACTCGTGCATGACGACGGTGAACTCCGTGAGGTCGGCGTCAGCCGCTACGCGGCATCCGACGACGGGACGCGATGCGAGTGCGCGGTCACCGTCGCGGACGACTGGCGCCACCGAGGTCTCGCCGTCGCGCTGATGCGCCATCTCATCTCCGTCGCGCGCAGCAAGGGATTCAAGACGATGTACTCCATCGACCTCGCCGAGAATGGCGAGATGGAAGAGCTCGCGCGCTATCTGGGATTCACGCGCATGCGCGACCCCGAAGATGCGACGCTGGTGATGCATTCGCTGAGGCTCTGAGGCCGCGAACACGGTACACGCGCCTGGCCGGCGATGGCCGGCCGTCCAAGGAGAACGTCGCATGATCGTGTACGCGTGCCACGGCGCCGCGCTTGGCGTGACGGGATCGTGCCATCTCGTCGAATGTGGCGAGAGCCGGGTGCTCATAGACTGCGGCCTGTTCCAGGGCGGACCGGACGCCATGGATGCGAACGCTCGCGGCTTCGGATTCGAGCCGCGGAGCATCGACGCCGTGCTGCTGACGCATGCACACCTCGACCACTGCGGCCGTCTGCCCAAGCTGGTGCGCGACGGATTCACGGGTTCGGTGTATACCACCTCCGCGACGCGTGAACTCGCCCGTATCGTGCTGCTCGACGCGGCTTCGCTGCAGGAGGAAGAAGCGCGGCGCGCCGCCGCCCACGGATCGTCGGCGAGGCCGGTCTCCGATCTGGCCGACGCGTTCCGCGCCCTGGAGTCGTTCGACCGCGTCGCCACCTACGACGAGGCGATCGAGGTCGCACCCGGCATCCGCGCGACGTTCGTCGACGCGGGCCACATTCTCGGTTCGGCCTCGATCGTGCTCGATCTCGACGACGGTAAAAGCCAGCGGCGCATGGTCTTCTCCGGCGACCTCGGTCACCACGGATCAGGCATCCTTCGCGAGCCGCGGCCCGCGCCGGATGCCGACGTGGTGGTCATGGAGACGACATACGGCGATCGGCCACACCGTTCGTTCGAAGCGACGCGGGCGGAGTTCTACGGAGCCGTCGCGCACACCCTGGCCGCCCGAGGCAACGTGGTCATTCCGACGTTCGCGCTCGAGCGCGCGCAGGAGATCCTCTATTGCCTGCACCGCGGCGTGCGGGGCGGCATGTTACCGTCCACGCTTTCCGTGTTCCTCGACTCGCCGATGGCGATTTCGGCCACCGAGGTGTTTCGCCGGCACGGGGAAATGTTCAGCGACCGCTTCCGCGACGAACTGCGGCGCGAGGACCCCTTCGCCACGCCGCACCTGCACTTCACCCGCAGCGTCGAGGAATCGATGGCCATCAACAACATCGAGGGTGGCGCGATCATCCTCGCCGGTTCGGGCATGTGTACCGGCGGCCGCGTTCGTCATCACCTGCGCCACAATCTCACGCGTAGCCGTTCGTCCGTGGTGTTCGTCGGCTACGCCGCCGAAGGCACGCTGGCGCGCGAGATCGTCGACGGCCGCACGAGCGTACGCATCGGACGCCACGACATTCCAGTCCGGGCGAAGGTCTGGACGATCAACGGATTCTCCGCGCATGCGGACGCGCCCGAGTTGCTGGCGTGGCTGGGCGACGCACGCCGCCAGCGGGTGTTCCTCGTCCATGGCGAGGCGACGCGCGGCATGGCCGCGATGCGCGATACGCTACGCCACCGCGGCGTGTCCGTGGTCTGTCCCTCGTTCGATACGGCGTGCCGTCTGGCGTGAGTGTCAGTGACAGAGAAAGGTGGCGATCGACCCGTGCTCCAGGACGTGACGGGTCGCGCCGCCGAACAAGCGCTCGCGCAGCGGCGCATGGCCATAGGCACCCATCACCAGGAGGTCGGCCTTGAAACGGCGGCACCGATCCAGCAGGGCGGTGCCGGCGACCGCCGGCGCCGCGCTGAGGCGGCCGCGTGTCGTCTCGATGCCGTGACCCGTCAGGAAGGCCATCGGGTCGAAGACCGGCAGATCGTCGGGCGCCTTCTCCATGCCGCCGACGAGTAGCAGGACCTCCCTGGCGGCGGAGAGGAACGGGAGTGCCGCGCGCACCGAACGCGTGGCGGGCTGACTGCCGTCCCATGCGACGACGACGCGGTCGAAGACACCGGACGGCGCGCATACGGTCGGCAGGATGAGACAGGGAACGCCGAGCCGTACCAGGTGGCTGAGGCCATCGAGCGGCTTCAGATGCGGATCGCCAGGCCGCTGCACGACGATGAGGTCATGCCAGGCGGCCAGTGAAGCGAGACGCCGTGCGACGTCCACCTCCGCCGTCGTCCATCGTGCCGACGACGTGCCGACCGTGCGGGCGAGCTGGAGAAAGCAGTCGCCATCGCCCCCGGGCTCGAGATCACGTGCGTGCACGGCTTCGGGCGGCCGGTCGAGCAGCGAGAAGATGGTGGCGTCATGGCTCGGCTCGTGAGCGCCGAGGAAAGCCGGCGACACGACCAGTCCGGTCACGGAGCCCTTGTTGCGCGCCGCCAGGCGGCTGGCGACGAATGACGCGGCATCGCGCGGCGCGCCGACGATCGCCAGCACATCGCCGACGGGCTGGAGGCATGTGTCCATGCCGGTGAGCGACGGACTGGGTGCGGAGGTCTGCTTGGTCATGGGGAGCCTCAGTGGGCGACATGTGGGGCGCGACAGACGAGGACGGGAAGCTGGGTGGTCAGGAGGATCTTCTGCGTCTCGCTGCCGAGAAGCAGGCGTTGCAGGCCACGTCGGCCATGCGACCCGACGACGAGGAGGTCGCACCCGCGAGCTCTCGCGACCTCCTCGATCGTGCAATGGATCGGCGCACCGATCTCGCAGAACGTGTGGCAGGTCACGCCGGCAGCCGCGGCGGCACGCTCGACGTCGAGCAGGTAACGCGCCGCGTCGTTGCGTGCGGTATCGAGGTACGTCGTTTCACAACCGGGGAGCATCATCTCGCCGTAGGTGGTCGCACGGAATGGCTCGATGACGTGCACGGCCGTGACGGATGCGCCGCACGCCTTCGCAAGGCCCATCGCGGTACGTATGGCGATGGCGGCGACGGACGAGCCATCGGTCGCCACGAGCAGGTGCTTGAACATGAAGAGGCCCTCGTCGGTCTGGACCGATCGTCTCTCGGCGCCCGGCCTGGCCTATTGACGTGGATCAAGCGACTAGCGAACCACCAGGACGGGAACGCGCGAATGTGAGAGCACCTTGAGCACGACGGAGCCGAGCAGCACGCTGCCGACCGCGCCACGTCCATGCGACCCCATGGCCACGAGGTCGAAGCGTCCCTTGCGGGCGAACTGCACGATCTCCACGGGCGGATCCCCGACGAGCATGGCTTCTTCATGGGCCCGGCGCTCCCGGGCGAGCAGCCTCCGCACGCCACGCATGGCGTGCGCGTAGTTGTGCGCGTGGAACTGCGCCACCGCCACGGCGTCGAGGTAACCGCTCACGTGCGCACTGAGAGGGGGGTCGACATACAGCAAAGTGAGATCGGCCGCGTTCCTGGATGTTGCCCATTGGCGGAGCACGAACCGCAAGGCGCGCGCGCCGTATGGACTACCGTCGACAGCAATCAGGATCTTCATGGCGAGGTCTCCTTTCGTTCCGATGGAAGCCGGCGACCGTCGCGTAGCCCGTATGGTTCCGGGCCGGCGCGGTGCCGAAGGCGAGCGCGACGACACGGTGCATCGCCACGAGCCAGCCGGCTGTGAGGGTGAGGACGCCGCCGACCTGCGCGACCGTGGCGAGCGTCGGTGGACCGAAGCCGAGCAGGGCGCGCAAGGACGGAATGCCGCAGACCGCCGCGCCGATAAGTCCCGTGACCAGTGCCAGAACGGCGAGCCATGGCGAACGCGAAGGGTGCCGGACACGGGCACCGGCCATCACGAGAAGCAACGTGACGGCGAGAATGCCGAGGAACGACGAAAGCGCGGCGGTGGAAGGCGCCACGCCAGCGGCGAGGGCCATGCCATGGCCGGCCACCAGCGCGGCGGAAGCGCCCACGCCCTGGAGCATGCCGGTGGAAACATTGCGCCAGCCGAACGGCGAGTCGGAGGCGCGGCGTGGCGGCCGTCGCATGATGCCGGCGCGTTCGGGCATCGCCTCGAACACGACGGAACACGCCGGATCGATGACCATTTCGAGCAGCGCGATCTGTACGGGAAGGAGCAAGGGAGGCCAGCGCAGGATCAAGGGCACGACGGTGAGGGCGAGAACGGGCACGTGCGCCGCGGCCACGAAGCGCATGGCGTGCCGCACGTTGTCGAAGATCCGCCGGCCGGAGCGGATACCCTCGACCAGCGCCGCGAAGCGGTCGTCGAGAAGGACGATGTCCGCCGCGTCGCGTGCGACATCGCTTCCGCGACGGCCCATCGCGATACCGACATCGGCGGCGCGCAACGCAGGTGCATCGTTCACGCCGTCGCCCGTCATCCCGACGACATGGCCTGCACGCTGCAACGCCCTGACAAGGCGTAGCTTCTGCGTCGGCCGGACACGCGCGCACACGTCCACGTCGCGCATGCGTCGCGCCAGTTGCGCGTCGTCCATCGCATCGATGTCGTCGCCGGTCAGGATGCTGCCCGGCCGCAGCCCCGCCTGCGCCGCGATCGAGCAGGCGGTAGCCGCGTGGTCGCCCGTCAGCATCACCACGCGGATTCCGGCCTGGGCGCATTCGCGGATCGCCGAAGGGACTTCGTCGCGGAGGGGATCGGCGAGCGCGACGAGGCCCGCCAGGCGGTATGTCGCCACGGACGGGTCGTCCGGCAGGCGCGGCGAGCATACCGTTGCCGTGGCGACCGCCAGCACGCGCTGGCCGCGCGACGCCATGGACGCGGCGAGTTCGCCGATGCGGTCCCGGTGGTGCTCGTCGGCATCGCAAAGGCGGAGCACCGCTTCGGGGGCACCCTTCACCACGGACGTCCAGCGACCGCCACCGGGGACGCCGAAGACGCGCGCGGTGAACGGACGGTGTTCCGCGACCGGGAACTCTCGCGCCGGAGCGTGCGCCGGCACGGCGGTGCCCTGCCGATCGAGGCGGTCGCGCGCGAACCGGGCGATAGCCTCGTCGGTGGGGTCGATCGATCGCGGTGGAGTCGCATCGATCAGCGTGGCGACAAGATCGCGTGGCGCCGCGCCTGTCGCATTCACCACACCGTCCGCGCTGGCGACGGCGACGACCGACATCCGGTTGCAGGTCAGCGTCCCGGTTTTGTCCACTGCCAGCAGCGAGATGGCGCCCAGGGTCTCCACGGCCGCCAATCGTCTCGTGAGGACCGCCCGACGCGCGATACGGTGTGCCCCGAGCGCGTAGAACACGACGAGGATCACGGGGATCTCCTCAGGCAGCATCGCCATGGCCAGCGCGATTCCCGAGAGCGCGGCCTCGGAGGGCGGACGCCCAGCCCACCACCACGACCCGACGGCGACGCCGGCGGCGAGAAACAGCGCGATGATGGCGAAGAACCGGACGATCCGGCTGGCGGCACGCTGCAGCGCGGACGCGACGGTACGCGCGTCTGCGAGCGAGGTGCCGATGCCGCCGAGCATCGTCCGCGTTCCGGTCGCCGTGGTCTCCATCCAGCCGCTGCCTGCCAGGACGAGCGTGCCAGCGCGAAGCGGCGGCCCTCGCTGACCGGGTTCGTGTTCGACGGGGATCGATTCACCCGTCAGCAGCGATTCGTCGACCAACACGTGCCCCTCGAGGAGAGCGCCGTCAGCGATCACGCGTTCGCCTTCGGAGAGCAGGAGAACATCGCCACGGACGACCTCGCGAGCCGGGATCGTCCGCAGCACGCCGGAGCGGAGCACCCTTGCCGATGGTGCGGCGAGCCGCCTGAGTGCGGCCAGCGCACTGCGTGCTCGCCACTCCTGCACCGCGGAGATCGCGACAACCAGCGCGACCGATGCGCCCAGGAAAATGGCTTCCGCGGCGTCGCCGAGCCAGGCGTACACGGTCGCGGCGAGGATCAGCAGAAGGAACATCGGCTCCCCGACGATGCCGAGCAGCACGGCGGAACAGCGACCTCCGGCGCCTTCTGGAAGGTCGTTCGGGCCGTCCTGCGCGAGGAGACGGCGTGCTTCAGCGTCGTCGAGCCCGCGCCGTTCGGGCGGGTTCCTTCCGGAACGGTCGTCGTGCTGCGCCGCGGCCACGGTGGGTCCCTCTGGTGGGTGTGGCCATGGTCGCGATGTCATGCGATGCCACCTTGATCCACATCAAGGCCAGTCGGACGCCCGCGACTATAACGAAAGCCCGAGCAAGCGGACTCCCGCCATGACCGAATCGACCGCGCACGAAACCGTCGAGGCCTCCCAACACGTGGTCGGCCACGCCTTCCGCGATATCGCCGTGGCGCTTACGGGCGTCCCGGGCGATTCGTCCGCTTTCGAGGCAGCCGTCGATCTCGCACGGCATTTCGGCAGCCGGCTGGAGCTGCTACAGATGCTCCTGATGCCCACGCCGTTCGTCGATGCATGGTCGCTGGTGCCGGACGCGAGTTTCTACCAGGTGTACGACGACATGCGGCAGCTCGCGCGGAAGGAGAGCGAAGCGTGGCGTGGGAAGCTCGCGGCGCAGCGGGTGGAAGGCGATGTCCGTGTGCTGGAAGCGCTGTACATCGAACCGTCCGCGCTGGCGGCGCACGCCGCGCGCACGACGGATCTGGTCGTGCTGTCCTTGCCGTTCCGGGCGCCGATCGACACCTCCGTCGTGCACGCGTATTTCAGCGGACTGCTCGCCGGTGCGGGACGTCCCGTGCTCGTCGTCCCGTCGACCTCGACCGCCACGCTGCCGCCGCGTCGCGCGATGGTCGCCTGGACGGACGCGCCGGAAGCCGCGCGCGCGGTGAACGACGCGCTGCCGCTTCTGCGCGGCTGCGACGCCGTCGACATCGTCTCGGTTCGCCGCGACCCGGCGGTGCCCCCCGCGGGGCGTCGCCTCGACGACCTGTGCAGGCACCTGCGGCGCCACGGCGTGGACGCACGAAGCCTCGTGGTCGACCCGGGCGAGTCGACGGTCGCCGCCACATTGCTGTCGCACGCTTCCCGCACGCGCGCGCAGCTCCTGGTATCGGGCGGCTACGGACATTCGCGTCTGCGCGAGTGGGCCGCCGGGGGCGTGACGCGCGAACTCTTCCTCGACGCACCGATTCCCATCCTCTTCTCGCACTGAAAGGGCGCCGCCATGAGCACGACCTCCGCACCGCCCTCCACGGAGCCGGTCCCATCATCGCCAGCCGGTGCGATGCAAGCATCCTGTTTCGCGGACGTGCTCGCGCTGCTCACCATGGATCCGCAGGATGGTGCGTTGGTCGAGGCGGCGGTGGCGATCGCGGACGGCATGCCGGCGCGAGCGATCTTGCCCGTCGGCCTGCCGGACCGTGTTCGCTGTCCCTGGGGTGTGTCGCCGCAGAGCGCGCTTCTCGCCGATCATCGCGCGCGTCGCGAGGACGCGAGCGCGCATCTCGCCATGCTCCGGCGCACCGCGACGCGTTGCGGTGGCATCGTCGATTGCCTGGCACTCGAACATGCCAACCATGGACTGATTGGCAGCATCCTGTCGGTGGCTCGGACGGCGCGCCTCCTGGTGCTGGGCGTGCCGGCGGACATCGGTCGCACGCTGACACCGGATCGCCGCTTCACGGACGCGCTCGTCGCCACCGGCCGGCCGCTGCTGGTGTTGCCACGCAAGGCGAATCTCGTGACGAGGCCACGACGCGTACTCGTCGCATGGCGTGACGGTCCGGCGTCGAGTCGCGCCGTCCACGAAGCGCTGCCCTGGCTCCGCTCCGCGCACGCCGTCCGGGTGGTGACCGTGCTCGGGCCATCGCTTTCCCAGGCGGAGCGGGAATCCGCGGCGGGCGAGGCGCGGCTTCGTGGCCACCTGGCGCGCCACGGCGTGACCGCGACCGTTGCCTGCGTCGACGCGCAGAACCGGCCGCCGGAACACGCGCTGATGGACGAGGCGGGGGCGATGGGCGCCGACCTGATCGTGACGGGCGCCTATGGGCATCCGCGTGCGCTGGAGTTCGTGTTTGGCGGCACGACGATCAACCTCCTCTCGCGCTGCCGCTTGCCGATCCTGATGGCGCACTGACTCAGCGGCACAGAAGCAGGTCCGCCGCTAGAGGACGGCGTAGCCGCGGCTCGTCCTCCAGGCGGGAACCGGAACGGACGATCACGAGGTCGCAGGCCTGTGAATCGACGGTCGCGGCGATCAGTACGCTCTCATCGCTTCCGAACGCGAAGCGAAACGCGTGCTCGACCCCCAGGGCCTTCGCGACACGACGAGCGCGCTGAAAGAGCGTGCGCGCGTTCCCGACGCCGATGCGCGACGCACCGGGCGCCGGGGCGCCCGGCACCGGCCGCTTCAGGACGATGAAGAGGATCGTGACACGCGCGCCGAGACACCACGCGAGGCGCATGCCGACGAGTACCGCCCGGAACGACTCCGGACGACCATCGACGACGACGAGCAGGTGTCGGAACAAGGAAGCATTCCCGTGGCAGGCATGGACGGTATGACATCCCGCCACGACCGTGCCGACGTTGATGCCGGTCAATCACCGTGAGGTTCACGCCGGCCGCCGTTACACGCCGTTACACGCCGTTACGCGGCGTCTTCCCGCAGTCATGCTGCGGGAGTCCTCGCTCCATAAGCTCGTAGCCGAATGGTGAATCCCCGGGAGGGAGCATGAACACCGGTCGCCCGTCCATCGCTTTGCCCGCCATCGATATCGACGCGCTCTGCCGTGCCTTCCCGCTGGCGCGACGGCGCCACGCCTGTGGACAGCACCTGTTTCGCGCGGGACAGCCATTCCGCGCGATCCACCTCGTGCACGAGGGCTCCTTCAAGGTGTCCGACCTCACCGAAGACGGCCGCGAGAAGGTGGCCGCGTTCAAGATGAAACACGAACTCGTCGGTGTCGATGCGATCGGACTGGCCGACTACGTGAGCGATGCCGTCGCCCTGGAAGACAGCGAGACGTGGGCGCTTCCCTATCCCGCCGTGCTGAAAGCCGCCGCCGATATTCCCGGACTGCAGGAGCAGATCCACGCCGCGCTCGCCGCGGAGATCCGCTTCGATCACGCATGGATGCTCCTGCTTGCCACCCTTGCCGCCGAGCCGAGGGTCGCGGCCTTCCTGATCGACCTCGCGGCTCGCCAGGCGCGTCTCGGCATGAGTGCCAGCCATTTCGTGCTGCGCATGACACGGCTCGACATGGCGAGCTTCCTCGCGCTGAAGCACGAGACCGTCAGTCGTGTCCTCGGCAGGCTCGTCGACATGCGCTATATCGACGTGCGGCGTCGCGAGGTGCACCTGCTCGACATCGACGGCCTGCGAGCCATGGCGCAGGCCGCATGACTCAAGGATCGCCATCGAGCACCCGTCGCAGCGCCGCCGCGAGCTGCTCGCGGCGATAGGGCTTGCGCAGCAGCATGCCCGGCAAGGGGGCATTTGCGTCGTCTTCGCTGGATCCATGCTCGTATCCCGACGTGAACAGCACGCGCAGCGCAGGATGACGTTCACGCAGCTCCGCGGCGAGTTCGAAACCCGATTCCCCCTCGCCGAGCGCCACGTCGGTGAACAGCACATCGATCCCGGGGTGGATCTCCAGCGCCGCTCGCGCGGCCGTCGCGCTGGCCGCCTCGACGACCTCGTATCCGAGACCACGCAGGAAGGCGACCGCGATGCGCCTCACGCCCGCTTCGTCTTCCACCACGAGCACGGTCTCCGTGCCCTGCTGGATGTCGCAGGGTGGCGCGGTGGCATCCGCCGCGTCGACTGCCCCGGGCAGGAAGAGTTCGACGCGCGTGCCGGCACCGGCCTGGCTGTGAATCGCGAGGCGGCCGCGCGACTGCGTGGCGAACCCGTAAACCATGCTGAGTCCGAGCCCGTTGCCGTGGTTCGGCCCCTTGGTCGTGTAGAACGGTTCGAGCGCGCGTGCGAGCACCTCCGGCGGCATGCCTTCGCCCGTGTCGACCACTGAAAACACGACGTAGCGCCCGGGCGCGAGGTCGCCGCCGCCGTGTCGTTCGTCGTGTGTCCGCGCGGATATCGTCAGCTTGCCGCCGCGCGGCATGGCGTCGCGGGCATTCAGTGCGAGGTTGACGATCGCCGCTTCGAGCTCGCCGGGGTCGGCATAGACGGAGGGCAAGCCCTCCGGGCATTCGGCGACGAGCGCGATTCGTTCGCCCAGCGTGCGGCCGAGCATGTCGTTGAGGTCGGCGAGCAGGAGTTCGCAGCGCACCGGCTGGGGATTGAGCCGTTGCCGCCGCGAGAATGCGAGCAGCTTGCGCGTCAGCACGGACCCACGCTCCACCGCACGCGACGCGCTGGCGATCGTCTCCTGTACCTCGGGATCCACGGGCATGTCGCTCTCGAGCAGTTGCAGGTTGCCAGACACGATCGTCAGCAGGTTGTTGAAGTCGTGCGCGATGCCTCCGGTAAGTTGTCCCAGTGCGTCGAGCCTTTGCGCGTGCGCCAGCTGCTCCTCGCTGCGGCTGCGCTGGATCGTCGCGGCCAGGATGTTGGCGACGGACCCGAGGAAATGCTTGCGGTCCCAGTCGAACGATTCGTCGGCCGGCACCCCGACGACGATGTATCCCGCCGGTGCCTCGCGATCGGGCAGAGCGGCCCAGACGCCGTCGCGGATGGCGGAACGCTTGCCCGCTTCGTCGGACGGATCGGGAAATGGCAGGCGGGCGGTCGGATCGGGCCCCAGGGCCGGAGGCAATAGCGCGGCAAGCGTCGCGACATCGATGCGTCGCGCGAAGTTCTCCAGCGCGTCCAGGTCCACCCCCGTGGCCGCGGGCACACGGAATCCCGCCCGTGTCGGATCGGGAAGCAGCAGCGCGACGACGCTCACGGAAAGCGCCTGCGCTACGAGGGCGGGGATGCCCTCCATCGCAGCCTCGACGTTCGCGGCGAGCAGGATGCGCCGACTGATCTCCGCGAGTCCGCCGTCGTATCGGGCTCGCGCGAGCGCCTGGCGTGCGCGCTGCGTCTCGGAGATGTCGCGGATCGACGCGGCGAACAGCGGCGTGGCGCCGCCGGACACTGGGCTGAGCCCGATTTCCACGGGGAACGCGGTGCCATCCGCGCGAACGCCCGTCAGCTCGTAGCCTGCCCCCATCGGACGTACGCGCGGATTGCGCATGTATGCCGTCCGGTGCGCGACGTGCACGTCACGCACCGCACCCGGGAGCAGGTCTTCGATCGGGTGCCCGCGCAGTGTATTCGCAGCGTAACCGAACAGGACGTCCGCCTGGGGATTGGCCAGGACGATCGTACCGTTCCGGTCGACGACGACCATCGCATCGGGCGCGGTGCGAAAGAGCGCCTGGTAGAGCTCGGTGTCGAACACGGGCGCCGGCGCGGTCATGTGCTGCGCACCGTGGGCGTGAAGACATAACCCGTGCCGCGCACGGACTGGATCAGCCGGGGCCGCTGCGGATCGGTTTCGATCTTCCGGCGCAAACGGCCCACCTGGGCGTCGATGGCGCGGTCGAACGGACCGGTGTCGCGCCCGTGCAACTTCGTCATGAGCTGGTCCCGTGTCAGCACGTGGTTGGGATGGTCCACCAGCACGCGCAGCAGCGCGTACTCGCCGGTCGTCAACGCGATGGGGCGCCCGTCGGGCGCATGCAGCGTGCGCGCCGCGGTATCCAGCGTGAACCCGGCGAAGGCGAAGGCCGGCGGGGTGTTTCGCGCAGGGGCCTGCGACGCCTGCCTCGCGCGACGCAGCACGCTACGCACGCGGGCCAACAGCTCGCGGAGGTCGAAGGGCTTGGTGACGTAATCGTCGGCCCCGAGCTCGAGCCCTACGACGCGATCGACCGGCTCGCCGCGCCCGGTCACGATGACCACCGGACCCTGCCAGGCCTCGCGAAGGTAACGGGTGATGGAGAGGCCATCCTCGCCCGGTAGCCCGAGGTCGAGCAGCACCAGATCGACACGGCTGCGCTGCAGGTGTTCGCGCATCTGCGCGCCGTCGGCCGCTGTCGCGGTGGCGAATCCTTGCGCGTTGAAATAGCGCGCGAGCAGGTTCCGCACGTCGGGCTCGTCGTCGACGATCAGCAGGCTGTCGACCGGCATGTCGCTGGACTTCATCGGGCCACCCTTCTCGGAGCCGTCCGTCGAACCTCTGGATGCCGTACCGCGGCGCGGTACCCCGTCGCCGCCCCGGACCCGATTACGATAGCGCCAACCGCGACGGCCGTGCCACTTGATGCTGGTCAAGGCGTGCGACACGCCGTCACGGCATCCTGCCCCGCATCGACGATGCGCGGAGGTGCCGGATGGCGGTGGGACCGATCACGAACGACGCCGGTTGCCGTATGGAAGCGCGCGCGATGGTGCAGCGTCGGCCGGGGGAAGCGCTGTCGCTCGAGTACATGCCACCCGGCGTACCGTCGGCTGGCGAGGTGCTGATACGTATCGAGGCCTGCGGCGTCTGCCGCACCGACCTGCACGTCGTGGACGACGAGCTCCCCGGCATCGTGACGCCCATCGTTCCCGGGCACGAGATCGTGGGGCGGGTGGAATCGGTCGGCGGAGGCGTCGAATGGCCGACCGCGGGCAGTCGCGTGGGCGTGCCCTGGCTGGGCAGCACCTGCCAGGTCTGCGGTTACTGCCGTAGCGGTCGGGAAAACCTGTGCGATGCGGCGGAGTTCACCGGGTATACGCGGCCGGGCGGCTTCGCGACGCATGTGGTCGCGCGCGCGGCCTATTGCATAGCCCTGCCCACGCATCGCGAAGCCGTCGCGCTCGCGCCGTTGCTCTGCGCGGGCCTGATCGGATGGCGCGCCTTGCGGCGTGCGGGCGACGCCCGGCGTCTGGGCCTCTATGGCTTCGGCGCGTCGGCGCACATCGTCGCCCAGGTGGCGATCGCGCAGGGCCGCGAGGTCCTCGCATTCACCCGTGATGGCGACGCCGCGGGGCAGGAGTTCGCGCGCTCGCTCGGCGTCGGTTGGGCCGGTTCGTCGCTCGACGACCCGCCTGTGCCGCTCGACGCCGCGATCGTCTTCGCGCCCGACGGTAGCCTCGTGCCGCGCGCGCTTCGTCAGCTCGCGAAAGGCGGCACGGTGGTCTGCGCGGGCATCCACATGTCGACGATACCGGCGTTCGACTATCGCTGGCTGTGGGAAGAGCGTTCGATCGCCTCGATCGCCAATCTCACGCGTGACGACGCACGCACGTTCTTCGCGTCCGATGAATCCGCGGGCGTCGTCACCACTACGCGGGCTTATCCGCTGGAGCGCGCCAACGAAGCACTGGACGACCTTCGGCACGGGCGGATCCGTGGCGCCGCGGTCCTTGTTCCCTGACGGAGTACGAACCATGAAAAGACTCAACGGCAAGGTCGCGGTCGTGACCGGTGGTTCCGTCGGTATCGGCGCCGCGTGCGTCGAGCGCATGGCTGGCGAGGGCGCGCGCGTCGTGATCGCGGACATCCATCGGCCGCCGGATTCGGTCCTCGATCGCCTGCAGGCATCGTCGGTGAGCTTCATCCGTACCGACGTGTGTCGCGAGCAAGACGTCGCCGGCGCGGTCGAGCACGCGCTTTCCCTCTACGGGCGGCTGGACGTGATGGTGAACAACGCGGGGATCACCGGCGCGAACAAGCCGACGGACGAACTCTCCGAGGATGAGTGGGACCGCGTACAGCAGGTGAACGTCAAGGGCGTGTTCTTCGGCACGAAGCACGCGATACGGCCGATGCGCGCGGCGGGCGGCGGCAGCATCGTCAACCTGTCGTCGATCTACGGACTCATCGGCGCGCCGGACCTTCCGCCTTACCACGCGTCGAAAGGCGCCGTGCGCCTCATGTCGAAGACCGACGCGCTGCTTTACGCGAAAGACCGCATCCGCGTGAATTCGGTCCATCCCGGGTTCATCCGCACGCCGATGGTGGAGGGCCACGTGGCGAGCATGGGCGGCGACGATGCCGCACACTTCGAGGAGCTCGCCGCGCTGCATCCGCTGTGTCGTCTCGGTACCGCCGACGAAGTGGCCTGGTGTGTCGTCTTCCTCGCCTCGGACGAATCCTCGTTCGTCACGGGGGCGGAACTGGTCGTCGACGGTGGTTACACCGCCCGCTAGCGGCGTATCTCGTCGAGCATCGAGGGGAGGAACACGCCGCCGGCGAAGACGAGCACGATGAACGCCACGCCGGGCACGACGCCGAGGGCGAAGCGGCGTCCGCCGCGCCACGCCGCCAGCGTACATTTCAGGGTCGCGTTCGCGGCGAGCGCGGCGGTCATGTTGGCCGCTGCCGCGCCTGGGTCCAGGTGCGCTCCCGAGACGGCTCGTGCCAGCGACGCGCCGGCAGCATGCACATCGACGATGCCCGAGACGACCATCACCCACGGGAGGCTCGCGTCGCCGAGCTCGTCACGTGCGATGGCGACCAGCAACGTCACGCCACCGAGCAGGGCGACGAAGCGCAACACCTCGCCGAGTTCGAAGGGCCGGCCGCCATCCAGCGTCGACAAGGATTCGCCATGGGATGGCGAACGCCACCCGGCCGCGAGGGCGACCACGACGGCCGCGCCGCCGGCGGCGGCGAGCGGCACGGCAAGTTGCCGTGCCAGGACAGGCGACACCGCGGCGACGATCACGCCCAGCTGCACCAGCGTCCCGACGTTCGACATCAAAGCCGCGCCTATCGCGAGGCGGGTCGCGGCTGGTGTGCTCTTCGCGCGATCGCCCATGGCGGCGACGGTCGCCGTGCTCGAGACGAATCCGCCCGCCAGTCCCGCGATCACGAGCCCGAAGCGCGGTCCGAGCAGCCGTAGCGAGAGGTACCCGAGCGAGGCGATGGCCATGATCGCCACCGCCAGCATCCACAGCTCGCGCGGATTGATCACGGCCCAGGGGTCGATGGGGCGGTCCGGCAGCAACGGCATCACCACGAACGCGGCCGCCGCCAGCGTCAGCAGGTCGCCGAGCTCCTCTTCCGACAGCCACTGGCGGGACAGACGATGGAGGCGACGACGGTTGGCCAGCAGTATCGCCGCGACGACACCGGTGCCGCCTGCGACGGCGGGAGCGGACACGGCGAGCAGTCCGAGCAGGAACGTGACCACCATGGCGACCTCGGTGGTGAGACCCGCGTCGGACGGCTCGGCGGCGGCATGCTTGAGGGCCGCGACCAGCACCACGAAGGACCCCGCGACGTACACCGCGGGTAGACCGATGAGGCCCGCGATCGCTCCCGCGAGCGACAACAGCGCGAACGTCCTGACACCGGCCTGGTCCACGCGCGAGCCGTGGCGTTTTGCCCGCTCCCTCTCGAGACCCAGCAACAAACCGACCCCGAGCGCGACGCTGAGCGCGGTGACTTCCGGTGGGAGCGGGAACACGACCGCTCAGGCGTAGGGGCGGTCGGCGAGCGCGTCGGGTGCGAGCGCCCTGGCCAGCTCGCCGAGAAGCTCGGCGACCGCCGCTGTCACATCCGTCGCCGACACGATCCCGGCCAGGCGGTGGAGATCGTCGACCAGCGGAAGATGGCCGACGCCACCGCCCGCCATCGCCTGGACGATGTCCGCGAGCGAGCCGTCGACGTGGCAGACGACGGCGGGCGTGGACATGATCGCGGCGGCGGTGAGATGCGTCAGGTCCGCGTCGGGTGGCATGCCGCGCATCACGATGTCGCGTTCGCAGACCACGCCCTCCGGCCTGCGGCTCGCCTCCGCGACGACGATGCACGAGACCTGGTGGTGGCGCATGAGGTGGACTACCTCGGTCACGGGTGTGTCGCCCGCCACTGTCGGCACGTGGCGCCGCCCGATATCGATCGCTCTCATGGACGCTCTCCGGAATACCGCGACGCACCGAGTGTCCGCCTCGCATCTCGCGTGGCGTTGACCGAAATCAATCGGAAGGCCCTCACGCCGAGAGGAAGAGCGGGACCGACGCGTTGGCGAGGAGGTGGCGGGTCGTGCCGCCGAGAGCGAGTTCGCGAAGCCGCGAACGACCCCACGCGCCCATCACGATCGCGTCGGCCCGGGCTTCCGTGGCATAGCGGCAGATCGCTTCGCCCGCCGCCACCTGCGCCGGCAACTCGATCCAGTCGCACACGATGCCATGCCGCTCCAGCCACCCGCGCAGCAACGCGTCGGCACCTGTCCTGAGTCGTCCCGCTCTGTCGCCGGCCAGAAGGGTGATGTGGCGCGCGCGCGTGAGTACCGGCAGGGCGGCCCGGATCGCACGCGCGGCGACCGCGGAACCGTTCCATGCGAGGAGGAGGCGTCTGGGCAGCGCGCCGGAACAGGCGTCGGGAACCAGGACCATCGGCGCGACGCGGGTCATCAGCACGCGGGCGAGGAGGCCGGTCCCCAGCGGTATGCCCGAGCCGCTTCCTGGCAGGCGCCCGACGAGGAGGTCGGCGAAGCTCGCACGGCGCACGAGTACGCGCCGGTGCACGCCGCGCTGCACTTCCCAGCTACCAGCCACGCCGTGGCGACGGCAGGCGGCGTCCCACCATTCGTGCCGCTGGTGCGCCACGTTCTCTTCGTTCTCGAGGACGATCAGCGGATCGGGCAGGGCGACGACCATGGCGTCCATCGCGATCACCTGCAGGCCCGTCACATGCGCGGCAAAGCTACGGGCGAGCGCGAACGCGAAGGCGATGTGCGGGGTGTCGCGCTCGCTGGACTGGATGTCGATGAGGATGTCCATGGCGGGGCCGTCGCGTGAGTGAGGGCGCCATGATGGTTCGTCGCCGAGGGCCGGCTTTGACCTGGATCAACCCTATCCCGGATCGAGACGCCACGCGAGGGCGAGCAGGGTAACAAGGAGGATCGGTACGGTGAGCGCGACCCCGACGCGGCAGTAATAGCCCCATCCGACCATGAGGCCCTTGCGCGCCAGCACGTGCAGCCACAATAGCGTGGCCAGCGATCCGATGGGCGTGAACTTCGGGCCGAGATCGCAGCCGATCACGTTCGCGTAGATCATCGCCTCTTTCACGGCGCCGCTCGCGTGCGTGCCATCGATCGCCAGTGCTCCGACGAGTACCGTCGGCATGTTGTTCATCACCGACGAGAGGACCGCGCTGATGAGCCCGGTACCTACGGCGGCGATCCAGACACCACGTCCTGCCAGCCAGTCGAACACCACCGAGAGATAGTGAGTCATGCCCGCATTGCGCAGCCCGTAGACCACGAGGTACATGCCGAGCGAGAACAGCACGATCTGCCACGGCGCGCCACTCACGACCTTGCGGATGGCGATGTGCCCACCACGCGCCGCGACGGTCAGCAGCACGATCGCGCCTGCCGCGGCGACCACGCTCACCGGCACGCCCAGGGGCTCGAGGAAGAAGAATCCGCCCAGGAGCAGCGCGAGTACGGCCCAGCCCGTGCGAAAGGTCGCGCGGTCCCGGATCGCGGAGGCCGGCGATTTCAGCAGTGCCATGTCGTACGTCGTGGGAATGTCGCCGTGGAAGCGAGCCAGCAGCACGGCGAGGGTCGCCGCCACCGCGACGACCGTGACCGGCGCCATGACCGCGGCATAACCGTTGAAGCCGAGACGGAAGAAATCGGCTGAAACGATGTTCACGAGGTTCGACACCACCAGGGGCAGGCTGGCCATGTCGGCGATGAAGCCGGCAGCCATCACGAACGCGAGCGTCGCCGCGGGCCCGAAGCCGAGTGCGCCGAGCATCGCCATCACGATCGGCGTGAGGATGAGCGCAGCGCCGTCGTTGGCGAACAGGGTGGACACCGCGGCGCCAAGCAGCACGATCGCGACGAACAGGTAACGTCCGTTTCCGCCGCCCCAGCGTGCCACGTGCAACGCCGCCCATTCGAAGAAACCGGCTTCGTCGAGGATGAGACTGACGACGATGATGGCGACGAAGCTCGCCGTGGCGTTCCACACGATGTGCCAGACGACCGGAACATCGCCCGGATGCACCACGCCGAGGGCCAGCGCGAGGATCGCGCCGCCTGCCGCGCTCCAGCCGATGCCGAGCCCCCGGGGCTGCCAGATGACGAGTATGAGGGTCAGGACGAAGAGCGCGGTGGCAACGAGCATGCGGATCCGGTGTGCTGAAGGTGAGGGAAGCGCGGCGACGGCGCCGCGCGCGCATTTGTTACACTGGCCATTCGTTGCCGGCCCATTCGATGAAGACGCCCGAAGCCATCAAGGTCCTCTCCGCACTGGCTCAGGAATCGCGCCTGGCCATCTTCCGTCTGCTGATCGAGCAGGGGCCGGACGGCCTTCCCGTGGGCGCGATCGGCGAGCGTCTGGGCCTCGCGAACGCCACGCTTTCGTTTCACCTGAAAGAACTGCTTCACGCCGGGCTCGTGACGAGCCGGCAGTCCGGCCGGTTCATCTATTACGCGCCGGTGATCGCCGCGGTGGACGGGCTTGTCGCGTTCCTCACCGAGAACTGCTGCGCGGCGACTGGCGGCGACTGCCTGCCGGCAAAGCGCGGCGCGAAAGCCGCCGGTGAAACGCCGAAGAGGCGGCACGCTGCCACGCGCTGATTCGTCATCCGTTTCCGCGCGCCAGCGGCGAAGCGCCTTCGCCCTTTCCGATGCGGACCAGCTCCTGCCGCATGGCAAGCGCATCGAGCCGTTCCGTCGGCAATGCGACGAGCGCGCCGATGCGTTGTCGCAGGTAACGTAGCGCCGTGACGAACGCACGCTTGCGATCGACCGGCGAGCCTTCCACAGCGGACGGGTCTTCGATGCCCCAGTGGGCGGTCACGGGCCGTCCCGGCCAGATCGGACATGTTTCGCCCGCCGCGTTGTCGCAGACGGTGATCACGATGTCCATCGTCGGCGCGCCTTCCGCCTCGAAGGTGTCCCAACTCTTGGACTCGAGCCCCGTCGTGGGGTAACCGAACTCGTCCAGCACCTCGATCGCCATGGGGTTGACCGACGTCCGGGGCGAGCTACCCGCGGAGAACGCCCGGAAACGTCCGGCACCCTCCTTGCGCAGGATGCTCTCGGCAAGCACCGAGCGAGCCGAATTGTGGGTACACAGGAACAGCACGTTCAACGCGCGCGTGGTCATGGTCGTGCTCCGCAGGCCGTTATGCACCACAAGGCTACTACATTTCTATAAATATCGATATGTCGATATGTCAGCGTCGCCCGACCAGCGGCGTCCAGCGCATGGCCGCCAGCAGGGCCATGCCCACGATGGCGCCCAGCGCGGCCAGGGCCATGTCCTTTTGCGCATCCCACGGGTCGCCCTGTGATCCGAGATAGGCCTGGCCGAGGTCGCCGCCGAACGTCACGGCGGCGCCCCATTCGACCAGCTCGTAAACGACCGAGTGCGCCATGATGAAGGTCAGAGGAAGGATCCATCGCCAAAGCCCCCTCGCAGGCGCGCGCCACGCGAACAGCTCGATGGCGGCCGGGATCACCAGCAGCCCATAGCAGAAGTGCACGAAGCGGTCGTAGTGGTTGCGCGCGTCCGTACCTGGGCCGTGAGACGGCGCGATCGGTACGATCCAGTCGCCATAAGGCACCTCGGAATACGTGTAGTGCGCCCCGATCTCGTGCAGGCAGAGAAAAAGCAGCAGCGCGCCGTAACTGAGCAGGGTGAAGGGCATGCGCGCATGCCCTCGCACGAAAAGCGGAAGCGCCACGGCGACGAGCGCATTCTCAAGGAGCCAGTCCTGCACGTCCCAAGGACGCCAGGCGGAGATCGCGACGACGACGAGAGCCGCCGTCAGCATCGCGACGAGGTATGGCCGCTGTGTGGAGCCGTTGCGCATCGCGTCGTTCCCGGCAGGGTGCATGGCAGCGTATTGGCTTTCGCGCGCGGCGCCAATCGCCGGCGGTTGACCGGGGTCAATGTCCGCGCCGGGTGGGGTGGGCAGACTTGGCTGAAATCCCTCATGCCATTCGTCCTCCAGGACGATCTCTCGACGGGAGCCCCGACATGAACACGTTCGCCAAGACCATCGAAATCGTCGCCGAGTCGTCGAGCAGCATCGAGGACGCCGTGCAGCAGGGGCTGACGCGCGCGGCGAGAACCCTCGACGGCATCAAGGGCGCCTGGGTGAGCGACATCAAGGCACGCACCGGCCCGGATGGCCAGATCACCGTATGGCGCGTCTGCATGCGCGTGAGCTTCGTGCTCGACTGATCGCCGGCGGAGGGACGCCATGGCCGGCGACGAAGGTCATACGACACCGCTCCCTGCGGGTACCGCCACGTTCCGCATCCAGTCCGGCCGTGTCGTCGTGCAGCGCCTGGTCGACGTCGCGGACACGATCGACCTGGGAGCGGTGCGCGGCAGGACGTCCTCCGACGAAGATATGAAAGCCGCACCGGGGGACCGGATCGTCGACCTCGAGCCGCTCGCGGTGGTGCTCGGCTATGCGACATGGCCCGCAGGAAGCCGTGGCATCGAAGGGCACACGACGGCGCGCCTCTACGAATTCGGCGTCGCCGCGCTGTCGTTCTCCTGTGAGATCGTCGATCTCGACTGGGACGGACTGCTGTCGCTGGTCGATGCGCTGAATCCCGTCGCCGCGACGGGATGGCCGGCTGGCGTCTGGAATCCTGCGCTGCGCCGGCTGCTCGATACATGCGGCGTACCTCCCCGGCGCGACGAGCATCTTCTCGCCGAGGAACATCTGATGGTCGTCGTCACGGCCACCGCCGGTCGCGACGCTCCCGACGACACGCAGCTCGCGCGCCTGCTCTCCGGCGATGCGGGCGA
This sequence comes from Luteibacter sp. UNC138MFCol5.1, assembly GCF_900110505.1. Classification (GTDB taxonomy): domain Bacteria; phylum Pseudomonadota; class Gammaproteobacteria; order Xanthomonadales; family Rhodanobacteraceae; genus Luteibacter. Next base: position 57,832 of record NZ_FODZ01000001.1, on the reverse strand, counting down.
GCTCTCCGGGCCGGCGCGGGAGCGGCTGCTCGAGCATCGCTATTCGCATCACGCGGACGACCTGCTCGCGCTGGGGGCATCGCGGAGCTACATGCAGGGCGCCGCGTGGGTGCCCGGGATGACCGATGTGCTCGAGGCCGCGCACGCCCGCGTTCTCGAACTGCGCTTCTACAACACGTTGCTCTACGACGAACTCCCCCGCATGTACGCGCTGGTCGCGCGCGCCCACGAGCGGTTCGCCGCGCTGGCGCCCCGGCGGATGGCGACGCTGGCCCGCAGGCTCTACACGCTGGTGGGCGAAGTCACGGAACTGATGGAGAAGCTCGACACGAGCATCGAGGTGCCGGGTAGCCCCCACCTCGCGATGGCGTATGCGAAGGCGCTCGAGTTGCTCCAGGTGCCAGCGCTTGGCAGCGCGGTCGACCGGAAGCTCGCCATCGTGCGCGACACCTATGCTGCGCTCTACGACGAAGCCGCGGCAAGCCGTGCCGGGCTGCTCGAACTCATCATCATCGCCCTGATCGCGCTCGAAATCGCGATGACGATCGCGCGGTGGTGACCTGGGGCACGACAGCCGCTAGAGTCGAAGGTCGCGCTCAGGGGACGCTTTCATGCCACGGACCACCGTTATCGCCCTCGTCGTGCTTGCCGCCACGTTCGTGGCCCATGCCGACGACGTCCCGCCGGCTCACGAGAGTTTCTCGCTGGCGTCGGCATCGCCGGCCGAGACGCGGCGCATCAACGTCTACACACCGCCGGGTTACGCGACATCGGCCCGCCGGTTTCCCGTTCTGTACATGCCGGACGGCGGCCTGCAGGAGGACTTTCCGCATCTCGCGCGGGCGCTGGACGAAGGCATCCGGGCCGGCGAGATCCAGCCGCTGATTCTGGTGGGTATCGAAAACACGGAGCGCCGGCGTGACATGACCGGTCCGACGGCCGTCGCCGATGACAGGAAGATCGCGCCCCGGGTGGGAGGTTCGGCGACGTTTCGTGCCTTCATCGCGAAGCAGCTCGTGCCCGAAATCCAGAAGCGTTACCGGGCCGACGCACACCGTGGTGTCATCGGCGAGTCGCTCGCCGGCCTGTTCGCCATCGAGAGCCTGCTTCACGAGCCGGCTCTCTTCGATACGGTCATCGCCATCAGCCCGAGTCTCTGGTGGAACGATGCGGGCATCGTCCGCGATGCCCCGGCGCTGCTGCGGAGTTTGCCGGCCGCTTCGCGGCACCTCTTTCTGACATCGGCCGACGAGGAAAACATCGCACCGAACGTCGCGGCCTTCGATCGCGCGCTGCGCGCGGCGAAACCGCCAGGGCTGGTGTGGACGTACGTTCCGCGCCCGGAGCAGCGGCACGACACCATCTATCGTGCATCCGAGCGGGCGGCCTTGCGGTGGGCCTATCCGGCGTCTCGCGCCGGCGACGACGACCCGGCGCGATAGTTACCGGGTCGTCGCGGCCGTGGCGCGATGAAGGTTCACTTGCCCTCGGGCACCAGGTTCGCGAGCTTGCCCTTCTTGTCGAACTCGCAGGTGAATTTCTTCTCGCCGTCGATGCCCGCGTTGGCGACGCCGGCGATCGAGTAGCCCGAGTCCGCGGCTTCGAGCGGCTGCAGCTTGATGTAGTCGTTCTTGACGTCGAACTTCTTGCCCGCGGCGTCGAGGCACTTGTTCGTCAGCTTGCCCGGATCGGGACGGTCGGAAGCGAAGGCGCCCGAGGCGAGGACGAGACCGAGCGAGGCGGCCATGAGCAGGGTGGGAGTACGCATGGATCTATCTCCGTACGAGGCACGAGGCCGGAATCAACGTCACCGGAGTCTGCCTTCCGATTCCTTGCGGCAGGATGAATCGTGCAAGCAGGTTTCGTCTCGTCGTTGCGTGCGACTGCGCCGCGGCATCGGCGTCAGACGGTCGGCGTGGCACCGCCGTCGATGCGGAAGATCGTGCCTGTCATGAAGTCGTTGAGCGGGCTGGCCAGCAGGCAGGCCGCGATCGCGATGTCCTCCGGCATGCCCAGGCGATCCACGGTCTGTCTTACCACGTTGCGCAGTACGTACTGCTTGCCGACCTCGGGGTCGTCGCTGCCCAATTGCTTCGCGGTCGTGGCGAACCAGTGATCGAGCTGCGGGGTGTAGATGAGTCCCGGCATGATCGCGTTCGCCGTCACGCCGGATCCTGCGAGCGATTTCGAAAGGCTGAGCGTAAGGTTGTTGAGCGCCGCCTTGGCGGCCCCGTAGGCGGGGAATTGCGCATGCGGGGAAATCGCGTTACGCGACGATATCTGGATGACGCGTCCCCAGCCGCGTTCGCACATGGCGGGAACGAGGGCGCGTGTGAGGCGCACGGCGGCGAGGGTGTTCGCGTTGTAGTTCTCGGCCCACTCATCCACCGAGGCGCCGAACCAGTCGGCATGCGACGTGTCGGACGAGCCGCCGACGTTGTTGACGAGGATGTCGATGTGTCCGAAAGCGGCACGCGCCACATCGGCAACGCTTTCCGCCTGCGCGGCGATTGCCAGATCGCCGAGGGCCATGGATGCGCGGCCCCCCGCCGCCTCGATCGATTCCACGACGGCCGCTGCGCGGCCGGCGTCGCGACCGTGGACGACCACCGACACACCTTCCGCGGCGAGCATCCGGGCGATCGCCGCGCCGATGCCGGAGGTGCTGCCCGTAACGAGTGCGGTTTTTCCGCTGAGACGAAGATCCACTGTAGCCACCCCATCATGATGTCTACACCAGTATACTTAGGCGGCAACCCTTGTCTACACCTGTTTACTTAGGATCCCGCCATGACGTCCTCCGATGTTCCGAGAAAGCGCGACGCCGCGGCGACGCGGGCTTCGATCCTGGCCTCGGCGCGCCACGCGTTCGCGACCTTCGGCTACGACGGCGCGGGCGTTCGCGACATCGCGCAGCAGGTCGGCGTCACCGCGATGCTGGTCAACCGCTATTTCGGTTCGAAGGAGCAACTGTTCGCAGAGGTGGTGGCGACGACACTCGCCGAGCCGCAGATCCTGCGCGACGACGTGCTGGCTTCCAGGGAACGAGGCCGCGATCTCGCGAGTGCGTTGATCGAGCGGACAGCCGGCGACGTATCCCGACTCGACGGCTTCCTCATCCTGCTCAAGTCGGCGTCGAACGAGCGCGCGGCGGCCATCTGTCGCGAGCAGGTGGAGGAGCACCACCAGCGCACCTTGGCCTCGTCTCTCGGGGGCGAGTCGGCCGAACTCCGCGCCGGCGTGGCGCTCGCGCTGATCGCGGGGTTCCAGTTCATGCGGCAGATGCTGGGCATGCGGGCGCTCGCCGAAGCGTCTCCCGAGGCCCTCGCGGCCATCCTCGCCCCGGCCTTCGACGCCATCCTGGCGCCGCGCTGACGATCACCAGTTGTTGTCGTCGGAGGAATCGTCGTCGCCCGACGAGCCGTCGCCCCAGGAGCTATCGTCGTTGCCCATGTCGATGGGACGGTCGCGCAGGTCGTCGTAGGCCTGACCCGAGGGGTCGCGGTCGTCGCGGCTCACCGGCGTCACGTCGCGCGGCTCGGTGCTTTCGCCGTGCGAGCGGAGCGCCTCGTCGAGCAACATGCCCGCCGCGACGCCGCCCAGTCCGGCGGCGACCGCCGTGCCGACGCCCGAGTGAGGCGCCTGCGGCTGTGGGGGCATGGGCGGATAAGGACCGTTCGACGTGTAGCCGGAGTACGGCGGCACGCCATCGGTGGGAGGCGTCCCGGCATACGGGCCCGGGACAGGCGTGGCATCGCGCTTCTTCCGCATCAGCAGGATGAGGGCGAGGATCACGACACCACCGATGACGAGGATCGTCGTGAAGTGCGACGAGCCGCCCGAGCCGGTCGCGGATCGCGCGTCATCCCCGAAACGAGCGGCGGTATCGCCGCGTGGTGCCTGCGTCGTGGACCCGAGCGCCGCGTCCAGCTCGCGCTGGAACGCCTGGAACTTCGCAGGGTCGGTGAATCGCGTGGAGGGATCGAGCGTGACGGCCTTCGTCGCCTCGGCCTTCGCATCGGCGATGTTGCCCCGGTGCGCCAGCACCTCCGCGAGCACGTAATGCGCCTTCGCGCTCTGCGGGTGCTCCGCCACCGCCTCGCGCAGCATCGCTTCCGCGCCGGCATAGTCGCCGCGGGCAATCAGCGCCTGGACGTCCTTGGGAGAATCCGCGGCATGTGCCAGCGACGCACCCAACAAGAGAAGAAACAAAACCAGCCTGGCCATGACGGTGCCGCTCGATGAGGACTTGGGCGGAAGCATACGCCTCGTAATTTTCAACGGCCTTTCTTTCGGTTCGCACAGCCGAAACGTTCCACGCCGATGATTTCGTTCCACGATTAACTGCAATGCGGTTACGCCAAGAACGTCCGCGTTCTCGCAGGGAGAATCTCGTCACACCCTTCTCCACGAGAACCCCGTCATGTCCGATAACGTCCTTTCCCGCTCCGCCTACAGCGCCGTCATCAATCTGCCCGTCGACAAGGTCGACATCGCCGAATGGCTGTTCAGCTTGCCGAGCGATGAGTACAAGCGTTGCTGCCCACCCGATCACATCGCCGCCGGCTCCACCTGGACCGACGACGGCCGCCGGATGTCGATCAATGTCGAGATGATCGGCAAGGGGCTCGTGATCCAGCAATACGTCGCCGAAGTCGCCGAACCGAATCACTGCCGGATGGTGTCGCTGTCCGACGTCTTCGCGCCGCAGGGCCGTAGCCGCGTGCAGGTGATCTGGGATCTGTCCGTCGAGGCCATCGACGAGACGAGCTGCAAGTACACGAACTCGGTCGTCTCGTCGGCGCCGCCGGAGTACGTGGCGTGGCTCGCCGAGAACGGCATGACGATCGAGCAGGCGGCCGCCGCGCGGCAGTCGGCATCGAGCGATCACAACAGCCGCGAGACGCCGCTCTTCGCCGCCAGCATCGAGCGCCGCGCACGCGCCAACGCGGGCAAGTGACCGGGGTACGACCGCCGCGACGGATCGCGGCGGTCTCAGGCAGCCGGGCCTCGCACGCTGCGATACGCGCCCGGCGTGACGCCGGCGATCCGGAGGAACACGCGCGTGAAATGGCTCTGGTCCGCGAAGCCACACGCGGACGCTACATCGCTCAGTGCGTCCGTCGAGCCGGCGAGCAGTTGCATGGCGACCTGGACACGTCGCCGCTGCAGCCACCGGTGCGGCGGAAGGCCGGTGGAGACCTTGAACCCCTTGATGAAATAACCGCTGGAAAGGCCGCAGGCGGCGGCGATGTCAGTGATGGAGAGCCGCCCCATGAGATCGTCGGCGAGCATCTCCGTCGCCATCCGGAGCTGCGCTGGCGCGAGGCCGCCGGCATGTCGCGTCGGCACCGGCGCGCTGGCCCCGTAGCGCGTCGCGAGATGGACCAGCAAGGCCATCTCCACGTGGTCGGTGAAGACGCGGCTGGCTTCCTGCGGGGCGACGGTGGCAGAAAGCAGGGCGCTCGCGAGGTTCTCCACCACCGTGTCCCGGACGCTCACGCCCGGGGCGACGTCGAGCCGGTCGACGGGACGTCTCAGCTCGAGCGCCGTCGCGTCGAAAGACGACAACGGAACATGGAAGTTCATGCAGTCGAACCGGCTGAGCAGGTTCGCCCGCCAGCGTTCGCGATAGTCGTAGACCGTGAACTCGCCCGCGCCGAACATGCGCGTCGGCACCCTTCGTCCGTTCCGCCAGAGTTCGCCGCGATAGTCGGCCAGCTGAAGCGCGACGAGAAAAGCGCCTTCGAGCGCGTGCGGATCGCTGGGGCCGTGCCCTTCGCGCGCGCACGTCAGCCGGCTCACGGTGAGCCCGCTGCGGTTCATCGCCGCGTATCGCAGTTCGGTGTCGTCGACGCGCAGGTAGCGCATCGACCGGTTGGTCGTCGAGGCGGACATCGAGGCGCGGTACGCTCCCTGAAGATGGTCTGTCGAAAAAATCACACCCCGCGGCCCCACGCAATCATCCATAGGGATGGCGCATCGTTGCGGGCTCGCGCCGTCTCGGGCTAAATGGTCGCCGGACGTTCGGTGGCCGCGCAACGGCGGTGTGCTACGTGGCCGGAACCACCCATTCGATAAAGGAGTTCACGGTGCGCGCAGCGGTGGTGTCATGGCTGAGCCTCGGATTGTCGTCGATCGCGGTCTGCTTTTCGGCGGCCGCTTTCATCGCCACGCAGCGAGGCGATCGAATCCTGCACGCGAGGGGCATCGTGATCGACGATGCGGCCGGTATCCCTCGCGTCGTCATCGGGGCGCCCGTACCGGGACCTACGATCGACGGGAAGACGGGCACCCGGGCGGGTGACCTCTCGGGTATCGTCATCAACGGCCCGGACGGCACCGAGCGCGGGGGGTACGGCACCGTCGACCAGGGCGGTGAAGCCGTGCTGACGCTCGATTCCGCCAACGGAAAGGTGGAGCACTTCAAGGTCGTATCGAATGCCGCGTCCGGCGCGAGCCTGTTCATCGTCACGGGCGATGCGCGCAAGGCGCTCATGCTGAGCACCTACAGTGGAGAGCCCAGGATCTCGGAACTGTCGGATGACGGTGAAGTCGGGACCTACGAAGCGAAGCGCCCTCCCGCGTCATCTACTAAATAATTAGTTGACGCGGGCGGCCCTTCGGGCGTATCACTACTACATCTTTAGTAGATATCGCCGCAGGGGCCGTGCATGAAGATCTCCCTCACCGACCGCGAGGCTGACGTCATGCAGGTGCTGTGGGAGCACGGGCCTTCCATGGTGGCGGACGTTCGCGAGAAGCTGAGCGACAGGCTCGCCTACACCACCGTACTGACGGTGTTGCGCACGCTCCAGGCGAAGGGATACGTCGGCTACGAAGAAGAGGGACGGGGCCACCGCTACTTCGCGAGCGTGAAGCAGCGGGCCGCTCGGAAGAACGCGTTGCAGCACCTGACGGACAAACTGTTCAAGGGCTCGACGGAACTCCTTTTCTCTCACCTGGTCTCCGAGCAGAAGCTCACGACCGAGCAGATCGGCCGCATGCGCAAGCTGCTCGCCGAGCACGCCGACAAGGACACGAAATGATGCTGGCCTGGATGGTGTATGCCGTCCTCGTCGCGATGGCCCTCGGCGCGGCGGCCCTCATGACCGAAAAGGCGATGACGTCCCGGCGAATGCCGAAGCGCTGGCCGTGGATGGCCGCGATCGTCGCCTCGGTGGCGCTGCCGATCGGCATGGCGACGGTTTCGGTGCCCAAGCCCGCAACGCCGACGCGCGCGGCGTCCGCCATCGCCTTGCGGGACACCACCTCGATTCCCCTGGCATCGGTCGCAATCGACTGGAGCGGAGCGAGTGCTTACACGGCATCCCCGTCGGTGAACAGGGCGGCGATCGACATATGGGCCGCGAGCTCGTTCACTCTGGTCGCCTTCCTGTCCGCCAGCGCGCTCATCCTTCAGCGACGCAAGCGCCGATGGACCACGGGCCAGCTGTGCGGCGTTCCCGTGCTGGTTTCAGACAGCGCCGGCCCCGCCGTGGTCGGCCTCATCCGCTCGCGCATCGTGGTGCCGGCGTGGGTGATGCGCGAGTCGGTCGGGCAGCAGCGCTACGTCATGGCCCACGAGCAGTCGCATCTGCGGGCGCGCGATCCGCTGCTCGTCGCCGGCGCCCTGGTGCTGCTCTCAGCCATGCCATGGAATCCGCTGCTGTGGTGGCAGTTCCATCGCCTTCGCTGCGCGATCGAGGTCGATTGCGATGCGCGCGTGCTGCGCTCGGGTGGCCAGGTGCAGGAGTACTGCGAGACGCTGATCCAGGTAGGGCAGAACCAGTCCGAATTCATCGGTTCGGTCACCGCCATGTCGGAATCGCGATCGTTCCTCGAACACCGGATCAGGATCATGCTTTCGCAGCCAGGACGCTGGGCACGCGCCACCGCGTTCGCCCTGATCAGCGTCGCGCTTGGCATGGCGGTGTTCGCGGCACAGGTGACGCCTCCCGCCACCGCCGTGCCGGCCACGAACGGGGCCATCCGGATCAGCCCGGATCTCCTCGATGCCTACGCCGGCGAGTACGAACTCGGCGACTACTCGCTGGTCACCGTGGCGCGCAAGGGCGACGACCTGACGGTGACGCCGATCGGCCAGTTCATGGCGCAGGGGACCATCGACGCACCCGCGGTCAGCGAAACGTCGTTCGTGATTCCGGTGCTCGACGCGCGGCTCGAATTCACCCGCGGTGCGGGGGATCGCGTCGAGGCCATGGCGGTCTACATCCACGGCGCGCTGGCCGCGACGGCGAACCGCGTCGACGAGGCGCGTGCCGAAGCGATCCGGGCAGCGCTCGCCGCGAGGATCCGCGAACAGACACCGTACCCCGAGAGCGAAAAAGCGCTGCGACTCGTTCTGACCAATCCTCCCACCGACGCGGGCACGCGCTCCGGTACGCCGCCGAAGAGCGCGGCGCAGCGCGAGTCGCTGGCGAAGTACTTCGACGCGCTCGGTCCCGTGCAGTCGTATCGATTCAACGGCGTCACGGACTATGGCTGGGACAGCTACGACGTGCAGCACGAACATGGGGCCGAGCAGGTGTTCTTCCTGCTCGACCGCGACGGCCTGATCGTCAGCAGCGTGGTCCGTCGTCAGTAGGACGTCTGCCACCCCGATACCCCCTGAAAGGACACGAACGATGCGAGGCATCGAAAGACTCGTCATGCGTGGAGCGATGGTCGTGGCCGGGTTCGCCGCGGCGCCGGCGTTCGCCCTGTGTCCCGAGCCTGCCGCTTCCGCGGGTGGGCCGGACAACGCGCACACGCGCTACGTGGAATCGCATCTGTTGCCGCCCGTCATCCGGAAGGGCGACAAGCCCGTTACGCTGGCCGAGCGGATGCGCCAGTACGGCGTGCCCGGCATCAGCGTCGCGGTGATCCACGACGGCAAGCTCGCCTGGGCGCGCGGGTGGGGCGTGCGCGATGTCGTGAGCTGCAAGGCCGTGACGCCCGACACGGTGTTCCAGTCAGCCTCGATCAGCAAGGTCGCCACCGCCGTACTGGCGTTGCGCTTGGTCGAGCAGGGAAAGCTCGGGCTGGATGCGAACATCGACGACGCGCTTCGTTCCTGGAAACTTCCGGCGGACCCGGCGCTGGCGCCGCACGGCGTCACGCTACGCCAGTTGCTCAGTCATACGTCGGGGCTCGGCGTCCATGGCTTCATCGGCTACATGCCCGGCGTGCCGCTGCCCACGCCCGAACAGATCCTGGACGGCGTGCCGCCCGCCAACACGCCCGCCGTGCGCAGCGTGCTTCCCGCCGGGCAGACGTTCGAGTATTCCGGCGGTGGCTACGTCGTGACGCAGGTCGCACTCGCCGACGCAGGCGGTGCACCGTTCGCCGAGCTTGAGCGACGCGAAGTGCTAGGCCCGCTCGGCATGACACGCAGCGCCTTCGCCATGCCGCCGTCGCCCGAGCTGGTCACCAACCTGGCGTTCGGGCACGAAAACGGCAGCGTCGTTGCCGGCAACTACCGCCTCCAGCCGGAGCTCGCGCCCGCGGGCCTGTGGACGACCGCCGCGGATCTGGCCCGCCTTATCATGGACATCCAGGCCTCCGCCCAGGGCAAGACGGGTCATCGTCTGTCACCGGCGATGACGCGGCAGATGCTCACCGCGGTCAGGGACAACTGGGGCATGGGCGTGGCCGTCTATCCGAACGGTCCGTCGCGCTTCATGCACGACGGTGTCAACGTCGGGTATTACGTGTTCATGATCGCCTATGCGGACAAGGGCGAAGGCGTCGTCGTGCTGACCAACGGCGGTGACCGGCGAATCGTGGCCGATGTCGTCCGGGCGGTGGCCACCGACTACGGCTGGCCCGACATCGCCGCACCGGCGAGCGAAGAGAGAACGCTCAGCCTTGCCGAGTACGCCAAAGCGGCCGGGCACTTCGTCGGCGGCGGACTCGATGTCGTCCTCGAAGCCCGGCCGGACGGTCTTTACGCGCATGCCGGTGCGCCCATCGCGGAGCGACTCGTCACGCTCTCCGGACGACGCTTTCGCTCCGAATCCCTGGGGATCACGGTCGAATTCACGCGCGACTTCTCGAGCTTCACGATGATCGAAGGCTCGCCGCCGATGAAGCTGGTGCGGGTGGAGGCACCTGCGTCGCCCGTGAAGAAGGCGATCTGACCGCGCGGACGCGGACGATCATCGGACGGCGACAGTTTGCGGGCCGGCCGTTCACGGCCCGACCGATAACGTCGTGGCTCTCACATGCCGGAGTATCTTATGAAAGCCATCGTCTTCCACGGGACAGGCGACATCCGCCTCGACGACGTGCCCGAGCCGACCATCGAAGCCGACACCGACGCCATCGTCCGGCTGACCAGCTCGGCGATCTGCGGCACCGACCTGCACTTCATCCGCGGCACGATGGCGGGCGTCGAGCCGGGAACGATCCTTGGACACGAAGGCGTCGGCGTGGTGGAGAAAATCGGCTCGGCCGTGCGCAACCTGAAGGTCGGCGACCGCGTAGTCATCCCGTCGACGGTCGCGTGTGGCTATTGCTCGTATTGCCGCGCAGGTTATTCGGCGCAGTGCGACAACGCCAATCCGAACGGTCCGGGGACCGCGTTCTACGGTGGCCCGAAGGAAGCCGGCGGCCTGAATGGCATGCAGGCGGAGAAGGTCCGTGTGCCGTTCGCCGGCGTCAACCTGGTCGGCCTGCCGGACGAGGTCAGCGACGACGAGGCGATCCTCATCTCCGACATCTTTCCTACGGGCTATTTCGGTGCCGACCTTGCCGGCATCAAGCCGGGTCACCTCGTCGCCGTGTTCGGCTGCGGACCGGTAGGGCAGTTCGCGATCGCATCCGCGAAGCTGATGGGCGCAGGTCGCGTCTTCGCGATCGACCAGCATCCGGATCGGCTGGAGATGGCGAGGAACCAGGGCGCGGAAGTCATCGACTTCTCGAAGGAAGACCCGGTCGAAACGATCAAGCAGCTGACGGGCGGCATCGGTGTCGACTCGGTCATCGACGCGGTGGGCGTGGATGCCGAACACGCGCACGAAGGACCGGCGAAGAAGTCGAATACGCCCGAGACGGCGAAGCAGGCGTCGCCCGCCGCGCGCGAGGACGCCGACCACTTCCAGGCGGGCGACGGACCGATGCAGTCGCTGGCCTGGGCCGTCGACGCCGTGGCCAAGGCGGGCACCGTGGCCATCATCGGTGTCTACCCGCCCTCGGATAACCTGTTTCCCATCGGCGCGGCGATGAACAAGAACCTCACCGTGCGCATGGGCAACTGCAACCATCGCAAGTACGTGCCCATGCTCGTCGAGCTCGTGCGCAGCGGGCAGGTCGTTCCGACGTCGATCCTGACCGAACGCGAGCCACTGAGCGACGCACTGGCGGCCTACGAGCAGTTCGACCAGCGGCAGCCCGGGTGGATCAAGGTCGAACTCGAACCGTCATCCTGATGCCGAATTCGTCGACTTGGCCTGGACCGCTGCTGCCCGGTGGGCGGCAGTGCGTTCGCGACCCTAACCCTGGTCCGCGAGAAGCGGGAAATCGACCTATACTCGGCGCACTCGCTGATGAACGGACGCCTATGAATCGTCGCCTGTTTGCCTGCTCTGCCGGCTCGATCGTCCCCGACTTCCCTGCGTCTCACCAGCTGTCATCGGCTTATGCCCGGCCGGGGTTTCCGTGATGGGTGAGCTGAGAGAAGGGGGGCTGGCCATCCTGGTCTTGCTGGCGATGTCGGTGATCGCGCTCTTGGTGGCTATCGAGAGGTTTCGGAGCGTTCGCAAGCGACTTGTCGTCCCCGAGGGCCTCGCGCGCCGGGCGGATGTCTTGTGGCAAGAGGGCAGGATCGACCAGGTCCAGACGTTGATCTCGAGCGATCCGAGTACGCTCTCGCGCATGCTGCGCTACATGCTGGACTATCGTGCGCACGATCTGGCGTCGATCACGAAGGGCGTGGAAGACATCGCCTCCATCGAGCTTCGCGACCATCTTCGCCGTATCTATCCCCTGGCGATCATCGCTACCGTTGCGCCAATCGTGGGCCTCCTCGGCACGGTGGCCGGCATGATCGAAGCATTCCATGCGCTCGCCTTCTCCGGTCCCGTCGATCCGGCATTGCTCGCGAGCGGGATTTCGAAAGCCCTGGTCAACACGGCGGCCGGCCTTTGCGTGGCTCTGCCGGCGCTGGCCTTCTACCACGGTTTCAAATACCGCATCACCGCCTTTGGCCTCGAGCTGGAACGGCAGGCGGGCGCGCTCCTGCGGACCCACTTCATGGGCACGACGAGCGGCGCGACATCGTGAAGATCGATCTGGGGGACGATCATGAGCCGGAAATCGGGCTGGTGGCTCTGATCGACTGCATCTTCTTCCTGCTGATGTTCTTCATGGTGGCGACCACCTTCAAGGCGAACCAGGACAACAAGCGCGATCGGTCCATTCCCGTCGATCTTCCGAAAGCCGCGGCGACCTTTCGCGCGGACGAAGCATCGACGACGGGCATGGTCATCGCCGTGGCGCGCGACGGAGCGATCTACGTCGATGGCGTCGCGACGACGCAGAACCAGTTGCACGATCGTCTGCGCGACCTCGCGGCGCGCGATGCGCATGCGGTGATTCGCATCGACGGAGATCGCCATGCCCCGTTCGAAGACGTCGTAAGCATCATGGATCTGTGTGCCTTCGAAGGGCTCACCAACCTCGCGGTCCACGTCCGGAATTAGCATGGCCAGGCGATCGTCGTGGGATCCGTATCGCCCGATCCGAAACGAAAGCCCGGCACGCGATGTGCTCTGGTCCATCCTGACGCACGCCCTCGTGCTGGGCCTGGCGTACTACCTGACTCAGCTCCGCCCGGCCTCGAACGACGTGTACGGGCGGGTGCAGGCGACCCGCAACGCCGCCTTCCGGGCGGCGGCGACCCAGCGTCTGAACGACCTGTCATCCGCCGAGGCTGCACTTGCGCAGCGTTCGCAGGACACCGCGCCACGTCCGTTCCGCCCCATTCATTCGGCGCGAGACGCTCTCGAGCAAGCGCGAGCGCGCTACGACGCCCTGAAGAAAAAGCATGCCGAGCTGCCAGCGCTGCCGAAGATGCCGCGCACGGAGGCCGAGGCACTCGCGCAACTGGCCCAGCTCGAAACCCAGCTCGCCGCGACGTCGATGCGCGACGCACAGTCGGGATCGCCCGGCGCCGCATCAGCGGCCGGGGACGCTAAGGGTGGGCCGGGAGGCGCCCGATTGGCCGGTTCTGCAGGGGATGCCGAGCTGACCCCGTTCGATGTCGCCACGGTTCGTGGGCGCGGCGCGGACGTCGTGCCGCGGGGACGGTTCTCGTCCATCCCGCCCCTCGATGCGCCGGTCCGGGCGGCAGGGGGCCGCAGCGTCGGTCCCGGTGGCACGTATGCCAACCGCCTGTACGTCGACACGTGGTATGTCGTGGGGCCATTCGATGCGATCGGCGACCAGCCACTGGAGCATCCGGAGCTGCCGGAGCTGGCCGTCGATCTCGACGGAACCTACGCAGGAAAGTCGGGCAGAACGCTCACGTGGCGCTATGTCCGGGCAAGCGAATACCCGTTGTTCCTCCCCGACCCTTCCGAGAGCGCCGTTTATTACGGCTACACCGAGTTGAGGCTCGACCGCGACAGTGAACTATGGGCGTGGATCGGCGCGGACGACGCGGCGAAAGTGTGGGTGGACGATCGACTCGTCTGGAAAGGCGGCGCGCCGGTAAAGCCCTGGTTTCTGCGGGATGCCCGATCGATGAAACGCGAGATCGCCGATTACAACCTTAGCGAGGGCAAGATACGCCTTCGTCTCTCCGCGGGCCGCCATCGGGTGCTCTTCAAGCTGTACAACGGCGCCGAGGTGATGTTTTTCTCGTTGGTTCTGAGCGACGCGCAGGAGCGAAGCACCGAGGCCGTCACGACGCGCACCCGTGTGGCGACCAGCCGTTGATACCACCTGGTCGACCGGGAATAAAGGTCGAACTCGTCCCGCGATCATGATTCGCTCTTCATCGTGACGCGGCACGTGCATCCTGTCGCCAATCGGCGCAGTATCGAGTCGTTCGGATCTACCACCCACCGGAGATCGACATGACGACCAAGAGCCTCTACGTTGAACTGCACGCGAAGCCCGGCCGCGAAGAAGACGTTGCCTCCTTCCTCGAGAGCGCGAAGGGACTCGTCGATGCCGAACCCGGCACCACCACCTGGTTCGCCGTGCGTTTCGACTCGAGCACGTTCGCGATTTTCGATGCCTTCGGCGACGACACGGGCCGCGACGCCCATCTGAACGGCAAGGTCGCCGCGGCGCTGATGGACAACGCGAGCGAGCTGCTCGCCAGCGCACCGGTGATTCGCAAGGCCGATGTACTGGCCGACAAGCTGCCCGGCTGAGGGGGCCAGTCAGTTCGGATCGAGGGGGCCGCATCGAGTTCTGCGAGCTCCTTCGAACCTTCGCATTCGCTGCCAAGGCCGGCGCCCGGTAGAGGATCACCTCCATGCAATCGAGTCGATTGAAACAGCTCACCGTCAGCTGGTCGCTTCTCGGTTATTACCAGCGTTTCGAAGCGCTCGTCGCGCTGGCTCTCACCTTCCTGATCAGCGTGATCATCATCGTCGCCCTGGTTCGCCTTGCGATGGGCGTCGTGAACGGCCTGGTGTTCAGCGCGATGGATCCACTGGACCACGCGGTATTCCAGACGGTGTTCGGCGAGATCATGACGCTGTTGATCGCCCTCGAATTCAATCACACGTTGCAGTACATGGTCGCGCGACAGCAGAGCATCGTGCAGACATCGGTACTGTTGCTCATCGCCATTCTCGCCCTTGCGCGGAAGTTCATCCTGCTCGATCTCAAAGCGGTAAGCGCGTCCCAGGTGCTTGCACTGGCGGGTGCGACCTTAGCCCTGGGGCTGACCTATTGGTTCATTCGCGCCCGTCGTGACGCGGACGGTGGGTAGGCGTCGAGTTCATCAAGGCGGTGGACCCGCATCTTGAAGAGCGGCTACGCTCGCATACGCATCGAGTTACCGACGCCAAAGTCGACGTGAAGACGCTCGGTCGTTATCGTGCCGAGAACGATGCACTGGATCCGACACCTCGATACCTGGATCGTGCGAGATTCTCCAGCGCTCCCGCCGGCTTCCACGTGGAAGCCGGCGCTGTGAGGTTCCACTCTTTGTTAGCGAAAGCACGTGGATGCAAGGCGGAGGCAGCCCTCCTCCACGGCCTGTTAACCTCGGCGCAAGGAAAACCTAAGGCTGACAGTTCAGGCTGGAACAAGCCGCCTTGGAAACGTGCCCGTGCCTTTTGCCAGCCCAGCGTGTCACCCGTCCCCGCCATGTCGAAACGAGCATGCGAACGGACTAACAGTTGAGCAGTTGAGCGCTGCGCGCATCGGGCCTCTGTCGTTCGTGCTCGCTCCCAAAGATTGCGTGGCGGTCATGGGACCATCGGGTGCCGGAAAGACGTTGCTGTTGCGCCAATTGGTCGATCTGGATCCGGGAACCGGCCACGTCGCCTTGAACGGTCGCCTCCGCGAGACCTATTCCGCCCCCGAATGGCGCCGTCGGGTCATGCTTGTTCCCGCGGTGGCTGGCTGGTGGGCATCGACGGTCGCGGAGCATTTTCCGGACGAAGGAATCGACGAAGCATCGCGCCTGTGCGCCGCAATGCGGCTGCCGGCAGGCGTCATGGAGCGGAGCATCGTCGAGCTCTCCACGGGAGAACGTCAACGTCTGGCCCTCGTGCGGGCACTCATTGCAAGGCCCGACATACTTCTCCTCGACGAGCCAACCAGCGGCTTGGACGGAGATACTTCCATGGCGGTGGAAGGATGCCTCAGGAACGTCCGGGAGGCGGGCACGGCGATGTTGCTCGTGACCCATGACCTGGCACAAGCACGGCGGCTCGCCAGCACGATCTATCGACTCGAAGGTGGCGTTCTACGATCAGCATGACTGCCCTTCCGCTCAATGCCGGCGATATCGCCATAGCCACCGTCGTAGTGGTGCTGGACGCGGTGCTGTCAGTCATATTGCGGCTCCAGATACATCGTGCGTTGGTGATCGCGTCCCTGCGGATGCTTGCGCAACTCGTCGCCTTGGGATTCATCCTCCGCATGGTCTTCGCGCTTGATGCCGCTTGGTTAACTGCGACTCTTGTGCTCGCTATGACCTTGGCTGCGGCACGCGAAGCCGCAGCGCGGCCGCGGCAGCGGCTGCGTCACGGTCACTTCGTCGTCGGCCTGACAAGCGTTGCCGCGCCGGCTGTTCTCACATCCCTGTTTGCCTTCGCTTGCCTGCTTCCCCGTGGCGCCCATTGGTCGCCTCAGTTCATCGTCCCGATTGTCGGCATTCTCCTTGGGAATGTGCTCAACGCAGTAAGCATCGGTATGGCCAGCGCGCTCGAATCCGTGGCGCAGGACGCGCCCGGGATCGAGGCTCGCTTGATGTTGGGACAGACATATCGCACATCGACCGCTGCGCTTCAGAGGCGCTCCGTATACCGAGCGATGGTTCCGCTCGTTAATCAGATGAGCGCCGCCGGCATCATCACCATGCCAGGCATCATGACAGGCCAGGTTCTCGCCGGCGTCGATCCGCTGCAGGCCGCTACCTACCAGATCACACTGATGTTGCTCCTCGCGGGCGGCAGTGGGCTGGCAGCCATTCTCTCGGTCCGCCTTGCGTTGACGCGTCTGACCGACGAGCGTCAGCGCCTGCGGCTCGATCGACTGGGGCGCGTTAAGAGCTGATCGCGTCATCAGGTGGCAATCATTTCGCGCTTCGTGACATCGACGATGACGGCACAGCGGGGCCGGACCTGGGGGAAGAACGCGGCGATTGTCCTGTCGCCACCTACGGCGCAAACATGAGTCAACGACGCAGTACATGGTCGCGCGACAGCAGAGCATCGTGCAGACATCGGTACTGTTGCTCATCGCCATTCTCGCCCTTGCGCGGAAGTTCATCCTGCTCGATCTCAAAGCGGTAAGCGCGTCCCAGGTGCTTGCACTGGCGGGTGCGACCTTAGCCCTGGGGCTGACCTATTGGTTCATTCGCGCCCGTCGTGACGCGGACGGTGGGTAGGCGTCGAGTTCATCAAGGCGGTGGACCCGCATCTTGAAGAGCGGCTACGCTCGACGCCTCGGGCCGAGGGGCGTCCGCTCGCTTGGCGACGGCCGTGGTCGGCGGCCATGCGTCGGCGAAAACGGCAAAGACTTGACTGATCGACCCTTGGCGGATAGGGCCGCGGAGACCACGAAGGGCACGACGATTTCGGTAATATCGAGACGACGTACGAAGACCGGAACTTCAAGACGCCTTGATGGAGTAAGCGTATGACCATCGGCTATTTTCTCATGCATACGCATCGCATTACCGACACCAATGTAGACGTGAAGATGCTTGGTCTTTATCGTTCCGAGAAGGATGCACTGGATGCGATACCTCGATACCTGGATCGAGCGGGATTCTCCAGTGCTCCTGACGGCTTCTTCGTGGACCGCCATGTCGTGGGGGAGCGACGATTCGCCTCTGGGTTCATCCATGGTCAGCCCGTCGAGCCTGACGGAGATGTCGTCACGGATTCCCCCGGGTCGGTCCTGGGGTCGGAAGGCTTCTTGCTGATTCACGACTACGAGATGCCCGAGGAAGTCGACAACGAACGACTGGTCGGGTTGTTCGCCACGAAGGCTGATCGCGAGAAGGCGAAGGCGCAAGCGCTGATACTTCCTGGCTTTTCTTCATTCCCAGACGCGTTTAGCGGTGTGACGATGGAGGTCGGTAAGGACTACTGGGAAGAGGGCTATGTCACGCTTACGCCTGAAGAGATGTGACGGTGGTCGACAGCTGGGTGGGGGTCTGCGCGCTGCAGCGGATCGATTGTGCAGTCCATCCATGTGTTCGTCTTGGCGGTAATTGGGCTGCGCGCCGCATCAGGGAGGCTCCAGCTGGGGCTTTGATGTGCATCTAGGCCCTTGGGGTCTATGACTTTGACATCCCATGGGACCGACCCGTCCGGACGTGTGCCGACATGGGGCACCGAGAAGCTACGCGGCAGGAGGCGGCATTCGATGTATGGATTCGTCGCAGGCGAACACTGAGAACGGATGTCGAAGAGTGAAGTTCCTCTCTCTTTTTGTTGCGTCACTCTCTCTCGTCGGTTGCGGCGGGAAGATAAATGACGAAGACGCTAACGCTCTAAGTTCGGCTGCGGCTGCTCGCACGCGAAGATGTGAGGCTCCACTTTTTGTCAGTAAAACGACTTGGGTCCAGGGCGGAGGCTCTCGGTTCATTTGGGCATGCAAGAAAGAGTCTGACGGCAGTCAGAAATTGGTATACGTTGACGTCTCGGAAACAGGCGACGTTGAGGTGAAGACAAGAACGTCTTCGCTTGATGATCCGGTGGAATAAATCATTGGATCGTAACGCGACATGCAGACAGTGTCTGGAAACTTTTAAATGACGTGCAAACCATGAAAAGAGCTGAACTCGTTTCTGCGACGTTGCTTATAGCGGTTGCCTCCGGCGCGGCTTTCATTGCTGGGCGTCATTGGCAAGGCAACACCGGCGAAAGGAAGCCAACTAGCGGGCTTGGCATACCGCTTGCGTGCGAGGCCAGTGCCCTGGAAGGCAGCATCGCCGTTGCATCGCTCCTGGATAACAATCAGGTCGGCCTGGCGAGGGATGTCTTGATTAGCCACATTCGCTCCAGCGTTACTAAGCTAAAGTCGTTTGAACCGTATGCAGCCAAGAACGAGCGAGCTATGGTTTCTGATTCACTGAAAGACGGCGATGCATACTTGTCCACCCATGGTTCTCGTTGACATCAAGGTCGGATATCGACGTCATAGACATTCGATGAAAACATTATATTTCACTGCCGGGCTTCTAGTTCTATGGCTGCTCTCGCTATGGATCGCGTTCTGGCTCGGATTTCTCAAGAGCCAGGAGGTCTCTTTTGTGAGCCGCCGCTTGGACGATCAGCGCGTTCTACTCGATCAGAGAGTGATGCTTGAGCAACTTAAGGAGGGCAGCGTCACCTTAGTACAGGCAAATCTCGCTCGACGGGTCGATATCGGTGAAAAGTCTGCCAGACTGATGCAGCCTGCACCTTACGGCTTTGTCGAATCTCTATCGTATGCCCTCTATCCGAGAGAGGCTCTGACCTTGCTTGAAGTCGCGCGACTGCAGGCCGAGCGAGCGGGCAGAAACGATTCACAAGAGAACGCACGCTGAGTCAGAGATGCCGATTGATGCACGCTCGTCGTGTTGAACGCGGCGATCCCCTTGGATGCTGCGCCGCGACGTCTGAGCCCGATACCGAGGGCTCGAACCCGAAGGCATCGAGTTGGGAGCGGAAAGGCAGTGTAGTGCATGCCTTCGGTGTTGATGGCGCGAGATATCCCTGCAGAGTATCAGGTGAGGTGGCGCTCACGTACGAGCCACGGCTTTGGAGAGTTAGCCCAGCTGGCACGCAAATGACGACGGACTGAGCTGGCACCTTTCTCAACTGCGCACTTGTTCGTACTGCCGAACACTTTCGGATATCGCGATAAACACACTCGGCGCTTGCACGCGAATATCGACAACATCGCCGCGACCTTCACGGATGCAAGCCATGTGAACGACCGAATCATCTTTCACAAAAATCTGAAGCAGTAGTATCAGCCCAGACCTCGCCCACTTGTCCCACTTTCTCAAGAGATCTGCCAGCCCCACCGTTTGAGACGTTTCAACATCACTGTCGACGGGAAAAGCATTGGTTACGGCGCCTTCCAACCCACTCGTTTCTGCCTGAAAAATATGATCATCCGAACCTGCGCCGAAGACGATCACGGTGTAGATCCTGCCGTTGGTGCGCTCACCATCGAACTTGATGAGCGCTGAGGTGTGTTCACGGATGACCGTATTCTTTGCCGCTTCAATGTGCTTGGCGATCAGCAACCAATCGACTGACGATCCATCTATCCCTTGCCCATGGCTCATCTCATTTAGTTCCCGACGCGTGAAGTACCGTTCATAGACGAAGGCCTTCGCCAACCTCCCGCTAGCCGACGATCGCCTCGTCTTGCAGCCCGCAGTCACTCGGTGCAAAACGTGGGGCGTTGCGCTCGACGGGGGCGAGGCGGACGGCGTGGCCATCATCAACTGTGCCCGAATCCAGGACTCCCAGTGTACGCCCCGGCCACTGACGCTAATGGCTCCTCGGGTCCGCCTGCGAGGGGAGGATTTTCCAGCGTCCAATTTCCTTCGCTAGCGCTGGGTCATGTCGTAGCTCGTCGATAAGGTTCGCTACAGCCGGGTCCCTGCCTCGGCGCTTCTTGAATGGTGTCAATAGAAGGACTCGGTGCGGTAGTCGTTGGTCCTTAACGAGTGTCGCCAGATCGCCGAGGCGATTCTTCGGGCACGCAGCAGCGACCGCGGCGGCGAGAGCCATTGGCAAGTTGCCGGGTCCAGTGGAAGCCCGATCCGGGGACGCCTTATAGATGGCAACCAGCTCATCCCAATATTCGCTTGCCTCCTGCGTAGCAAGCGACCGGGCCAACGATGCAAGCGTGCCCTCCGAATATTCACGACGCAGGTGCCTCATGAGGATCGGCAGCGCCTGCACGTAGTCCGAGGTGGGGACGTTGGGCAGCTCATTGACCATGTCAACGTGAACGCCTACTTCAGCTAGCTGCCCCAGCATTTCCCGTTGTTCGACCTTGAAGGCAGCGATGCGCTCTGCGATCTCCGCGTCGAGAGTGGCACGCCGTCGTTTTCCTTCGTCAGTCAACATGTGGCTTCCATCACTGGTCGAGTCACTAAATGGCTACCGCGTAAGCATCAATGGATTCTTGCAACGGATCGACTAGCAGCCTGGGTTTTCCAGCATCTGATAGCAAAGTGCACACACTTTGCCATTCCGTCCGAACGCGTGCTTCCAAGCGGCTTGCGCTTTCACCCCGCCACTCCCTAAATTGGTGCAATGCATGCACCCGATCAGACAGACCTTCTGACCCTGCTGGGAACCGGCCTCGCCGTCGTGGGCCTCGACGGGCGCGTCGCCTGGCTGAATCCCGCGTTGGGCGAGGTGCTCGATGTCGGGCCGCGTACGGCGCAGGGGCAGGAACTGGCGGTGCTGATGCGGGCGCCTTCGCTCTCGGCGCAGCTGGCGCGGGTGCTGGCGGAGGGGCGGGGATTTCACTTGCGCGGTCTGGCGCTCGGTCTGCGAGGCCGGGAGGTCAGCGCGGATGTGTCGCTGCAGCCGATCGACGACGAGCGGGTGCTGGTGGAGGTCCATCCGCTGGCGCATGACGTCGCGTCGGGCGCCACGCCCCTGTCCGCCACGTTGCGTGGCTTCGCCCACGAGGTGAAGAACCCGCTGGCGGGTCTGCGCGGCGCGGCGCAGCTGCTGCAACGCCGGGTGGGCGACGACGATCTGCGTCAGCTCGCGGGCATGGTGATCGCGGAGGCGGACCGCCTGGCGGCGCTGGCGGATGGCCTGCTGCGGCATCGCGGGGCGGCGCGCATCGGCCCGGTCAGCGTCCACGAACTGCTCGACCGGCTGGAAGGCCTGGTGGTCGCCGAGCCCGATGCGCCACGCGTGCGACACGACTTCGATCCCAGCCTGCCCGACAGCGTCGGCGACACGGATCGCCTGATGCAGGTGCTGCTGAACCTGACGCGCAACGCCGGACAAGCCGGCGCATCGACGATCACCCTGCGCACGCGCGTGGAGCATGGCGCGCGTCTGGGCGATCGTACGGTGCGCGCGGCGCTGCGCATCGACGTGATGGACGACGGGGCAGGCGTGCCCGACGATCTGCGCGATTCGCTGTTCCAGCCGCTCGTGTCGGGCCGCCCCGACGGGACCGGCCTCGGCCTGGCCCTCTCGCGTGAGATCGCGCTCGAACACGGCGGCGACCTGCGTTACACGAGCCGCCCGGGCGAAACCGTCTTTTCGCTGTACCTGCCGATGGAGCGCACGCATGAGTGAAGTATGGATCGCCGACGACGATCGCGGGGTACGGTTCGTGCTGGCGGAGGCGCTGCGCGACGCCGGCCACGCGGTGCGCGAATTCAGCGCGGGCGACGCGGTGCGCGCGGCCCTCGACGAAAGCCGCCCCGCTTTGCTCGTCACCGATGTCCGCATGCCTGGCGAAGACGGCCTGCATCTCCTCGAGGACCTCACCCGGCGCAACATCGGGCCGGTGATCGTCATGAGCGCGTTCACCGACGTGGCGACGACGGCCGCGGCGTATCGCGCGGGTGCGGCGGATTACCTCGCGAAGCCCTTCGATCTCGACGGCGCGGTGGAGGCGGTGGAACGCGCGCTCGCCGCCGCGAACGAAGAGGTCGTCGTGCCCGCCACGCGCTCGGACACGAACGCGCTGCTCGGCGAGAGCGCGGCCATGCGCGAAGTGTTCCGCCTGATCGGCCGCGTCGCGGCCAGCGACCTCAACGTGCTGATCACCGGCGAGACAGGCACGGGCAAGGAGTTGGTCGCCCGTGCCCTGCACGATGAAAGCGCGCGCAGCGGCAAGCCGTACGTCGCGCTGAACACGGCGGCGATTCCGTCGGAGCTGCTGGAAAGCGAGCTGTTCGGTCACGAGGCTGGCGCGTTCACTGGCGCGACGCGTCGTCACGCGGGACGCTTCGAACAGGCCGACGGCGGCACGCTGTTCCTCGATGAAATCGGCGACATGCCGCTCGGCCTGCAGACGCGCCTCTTGCGTGTGCTCGCGGGAGGCGAGTTCTACCGCGTGGGTGGTCGTGAACTGATGCACGGCAACGTGCGGATCGTGGCCGCCACGCATCAGGACCTCGACGCGCGTGTCGCCGCCGGTCAGTTTCGCGCCGACCTGAAACACCGGCTCGACGTCGTCCGCATCGCGCTCCCGGCGCTGCGCGAGCGCCGCGGCGACATTCCTCTGCTGGCGCGGCACTTCCTCGCGCAGGCGGCCGCGGACCTCAACCTGCCGCCGAAGCGTTTCTCGCGCGGTGCGATGAAAGCCATCGAGCAGCGCGAATACCCGGGCAACGTGCGCGAACTGGAAAACCTCTGCCGCCGGCTAGCGGTGGTCGCACCGGGCCTGGAGATCCAGGCCGGCGACCTCGGCAGCCTGCCGGGTACGCCGGCGCGCGGCGAGGAATGGACGGAAGCCCTTCGCGTATGGGCGCAGGACGCCCTCGCTCACGGCCAGGCCGACGTGCATGCCCGCGCGCGCGACGCGCTGGACAAGACCTTGCTGCAGGTGGCGCTCATCGCGAACGATGGCCACCGCCAGCATGCCGCCGCGGCGCTCGGCGTCGGCCGCAACACCCTCACTCGCAAACTCGGTGCGTCGCGCAAGCGGCGGCCGCCCCATGGATAACGCCATGCCGCTCGAAATCCGCCGCGCCGCCCCGGACGACGCCGATGCCATCGCCCGCTGGAACATCGCCATGGCGTGGGAGACCGAACAGAAGCGCCTCGACCCCGACATCATCGGGCGCGGCGTGCGCGCCGTGTTCGACGAGCCCCGCCGGGGATTCTACCTCGTCGCCGAACTCGATGGCCGCGCGGTGGGATGCCTGCTGGTGACCTACGAGTGGAGCGACTGGCGCGATGGCGATTTCTGGTGGGTGCAGAGCGTGTACGTGGCGCCCGAGGCGCGGCGCGCCGGCGTGTTCCGCGGGATGTACGCGCACGTGAAAGCGATGGCCGAGGGCGCGGGCGCCGTGGGTCTGCGCCTCTACGTCGAGCTCGAGAACGAGCGAGCGCAGGCGACGTATGCGGGGCTGGGCATGGAGCGCTGCCATTACTTCATGTACGAGGCCCCGTTGTAGGAGCGCGGCTTTCGCGTTCGTGTTCCTTGGGTACGTGCGACGAACAGCGGCTGGGCCTGTTGCTCGAGGCCTCAGAACATGTCGCGCGCAGGGCGCGCTCCTACGGGTCGACGGTGGGGTCGCCGGTGTCGACGACCGCGATGCGTTCTTCGAACTCGCGCGGGGACATCGCCTTGCCGAAGAGGAAGCCCTGCATCTGCGAGCAGCCCACGGAGGACAGGAAGCTCGCCTGTTCCACGCTCTCGACGCCCTCGGCGAGCACGTGCTTGTTCATGCCCTTGCCCATGGTCACGATGGCGCCGACGATGGCGGCGCTGTCGTTGTCCCAGGCGACGTCGCGAATGAACGCCCGATCGATCTTGAGTGTGTCGACAGGGAAATGCTTCAGGTAGGAGAGGCTGCAATAGCCGGTGCCGAAATCGTCGAGACTCAGCGACACGCCCAGCGACTTGACCTTGCGCAGCAGCTCGACGATGTGGTCGCCGCCTTCCATCACCGTGCGCTCGGTGAGTTCGAGTTCGAGCAGGGTCGGATGCAGGCCGGTCTCGTCGAGGACCGACTGCAGCGATTCGAAGAACCGCGTGTGCTGGAACTGCAGGGCGGAAACGTTGACCGACACGGATAGCGGGCGGTACATGCGCGCCCATCGCTCGGCGTGGAGGCAGGCCGAACGCAGCACCCACTCGCCGATGGGAACGATGAGCCCGCAATCCTCGGCCACCGGAATGAAGTGCTCGGGCGTGTAGACGTCCTCGCCATCGACCTGCCAGCGCAGCAACGCTTCGGCGCCGACGATGGTTCCGAGCTCGGTATCGACCTTCGGCTGGAACTGCAGGGTGAGCTCGTTGCGCGCGAGCGCCTTGCGCAGATCGACCTCGATGCGCACGCGCGCGGTGCTGCGCTCGTTCATGCTCGCGTTGAAGAAGCGGTAGCCGTTGCGGCCCTGCATCTTCGCCTCGTACATCGCGGTGTCGGCGTTCCGCAGCAGCGATCCGGCGTCCTCGGCATCGTCCGGATAGACGCTGATGCCGATGCTGAAGCTGATGCTCAACGCCGCCGCATCGAGGTTCACGGCCTGGCTGCACGCGGCCAGCACGTTCTCCGCGACTTCGCTGGCATCCGCGGGTGTCTCCACGTGGGGCAGCAACACCACGAATTCGTCGCCACCGAGCCGGCCCACGGTGGCGTCCGCGCGCACCGCGGCGCGGATGCGCCGCGAGACGTTCTGCAGCAGTGCGTCGCCGGCGGCATGACCGAGCGAATCGTTGATCTGCTTGAAATGGTCGATGTCGACGAAGAGCAGCGCCGCCCGCTGGTGCCGTCGCGCGGCGACGGATACGGCGAACTCCAGGCGCGAGGTGAGCAGTGCCCGGTTGGGCAGGCCGGTGAGGGTGTCGTGGTGCGCCTGGTGAGCCATCTTCAGCGCGAGGGCGCGCGTCTCGCTCACGTCGTGGAACACCACGACGCCGCCGACCACGTTGCCGGCGTGGTCGTGGATCGGTGCCGCGGAGTCCTCGATCGGGCTGTCGAAGCCATTGCGATGGATGAGGATGGCGTCGGTGGTGAGGCCGACGATGCTGTTCTTGTCGATCGCGACGAGCAGCGGGTTGGCGATCGGCTGGCGGGTGAGCGGATCGCGCAACTGGAAGATCTCGTCCATGTGCCGGCCCACGGCTTCGTGGCTGGGCCATCCGGTCATCGCCTCGGCGATGGGGTTGAGCGAGGTGACGATCAACCGGGGATCCGTGGTGATCACGGCGTCGCCGATCGACTTCAGCGTGACTTCGGCGAGCTCGCGCTCGCGGAAGAGGGCGTCTTCGAAAGCCTTGCGCTCACTGATGTCCTGCATCTGCGAGATGAAATACAACGGTTCGCCTTCGTCGTCGCGCACCAGCGACGCGCTCAGCTGCGCATGCACCACGTGGCCGTCACGATGGATGTAGCGCTTTTCCATGTGGTACGAGGCGCACTCGCCGGACATCAGCTTGCCGACCAGGGCGAGGTCCGCGGCGAGGTCGTCGGGGTGGGTGATGTCCTGGAAGGTGAGCGACATCATCTCCCGCTCGGTGTAGCCCAGCATCGCGCACAGCGAATCGTTGACCTGCAGCCAGCGGCCTTCGGGCAGGACGAGCGCCATGCCGATCGCGGCGTACTGAAAGGCCTGCGCGAACCGGCGCTCGCTTTCCTTCAGCTGGGTCTCGAGGGGAGAGGAAGACGGGGTGGATGGCACGTGGGTCGCCGATGAATTGACTCGCCACCCACTCTAATTCGTCGTCCGCCGCCCGTATATCGAACTATTCGGGGATTTCCGGCTAATGCAGGGCAGGTGCGGGCGCCGTGAGCGCGCCATCGGCGTCCAGCATCATCCGCCCCAGCGCGTGGACTTCGCTGGCGGCGCCATACCGCTCCGCCAGGGCGTCGAGGAGCGGCGCGAGGGCATCCGGTGCCAGCGGGTAGCCATGCGCGAGCACGCGTGCCTTGCCCGGGACCGGCTGGGCCACGGTGATCGCGGCCATGCCGAGGCCGGCAGCCTCGTGCGCGTAGAGCAGGGGTGCTGGCTGGGCCGGATCGGCGTCGGCGACCGGTTCGACGAGGTAGCCGGCGGTGCGAGCCGCTTCGCCTTCCAGGTGCAGGGGCACATGGTGCGCGGCCAGCAGGGCCGCGTACTGGCGCAGTTCGAACAGCGTGCCGGCGAATTCGTGCACGGGGTTGGCGCCCTTGTTCCCCGCGCGCGCGAACCAGTCGGCGATGCGGGGCACGCCGACGCGGCCCTCGGCGTAATGCAGCGGCAGGCCGCGCGAGCCGAGCGCGGTCTCTTCCTTGTACGGCGTGAGCAGCGCAGCTTCGAGCATCGTCCACAGCGGCGCGAGGTTCACGTGTTCGTACTGGACGCAGGTCAGGGCCATCAGGTCGTCGCGGCTCAGGAAACGGGCGTGCTCCAGCCGCATGCCCAGCGTGCGCATGAGGAAATCCGCCGTGGCGGTGCCGGCTTCGCCACGGCCGACCAGTTCCACTTCCATGCGCTCGGCCAGTTCGTCCGCGATATCCGCGGGGGCGAGCAGCATCCAGGGGATCAGCCGCATCGGGCCGCCGGCATAGGCTGGGTCGGGGACCAGCGGCTGGGCGGGCATGTGGCCGTCGCTCGTGCCGAAGGCCACCACGCCGCCCGCCGTCGTCACGCGCGGGATGCGCCGCGCCAGCTCTTCGAGGGTGGCGAAGACGGGAAAGCCCGGACGCAGCAGCTCCACGCCGTCGAACAGCGCCCCGGCCACGGCCAGTCGCGAGGCTTCGACGCCGGGCAGGAGGGCGCGCAGGTCGTCGGCGATCAGCCCGGCGAGCGTCTGTGCCTCGTCGCGGGTCAGTTCCAGGCGCTCCGGCGTCTCGCCGGCAGCCAGTTCCAGCGCCAGGACGGCGGGACGGGCGATCAGGGACTCGTTCACGCAGGTTTTTCCGAACGGCAAAGGAACGCGATTCTACCATCGGGCCACGACGGGCTTTCGCCCGGAGGGGATGCGGGTTAGCCTTGCCGATACGCGTTCGTCGGCGATCGTCGGCGTCCGCGATCCCTTCGTCATCGCATTTGGGCCCGCCAGCGGGCAAACCCCTCGGTCTGGATCGTTCTTCAAGCATGGATAAGACGCAAAAGCGCGTGGGTGTGGTCGGCGGCGTCCGCATTCCCTTCTGCCGCAACAACACCGCCTACGCCGATGTCGGCAATTTCGGCATGTCGGTCAAGGTTCTCGGGTCGCTGGTGGAAAAGTTCGGCCTGCACGGCGTGGAGCTGGGCGAGGTCGCCATGGGCGCCGTCATCCGCCACTCGTCCGACTGGAACCTCGCTCGCGAGGCGCTGCTGTCGTCCGGGCTGGCCCCGACCACTCCGGGCATCACGACGGCCCGCGCCTGCGGCACCTCGCTGGACAACGCGATCCTCATCGCCAACAAGATCGCCACGGGCCAGATCGATGCCGGCATCGCGGGCGGCTCGGATACCACGAGCGATGTTCCCATCGTCTACGGTCAGAAACTTCGTAAGCGCCTGCTGGCGCTGAACCGCGCGAAGACGCTGAAAGAGAAATTCCAGGTCGCCACGCGTGGCTTCGCGCTGAAGGAACTGAAGCCGTCGTTCCCGGGCGTGGCCGAACCGCGCACCGGCAAGTCGATGGGCGACCACTGCGAGCTCATGGCCAAGGAGTGGAAGGTGGGCCGGCTGGAGCAGGACGAACTCGCGCTGGCCAGCCATCGTAAGCTCGGCGCGGCCTACGAGGCCGGCTTCTTCGACGACCTGGTGGTGCCGTTCCGCGGCCTGAAGCGCGACGGGTTCCTCCGCGCCGATTCCACGCTCGAAAAGCTGGGCTCGCTGAAGCCGGCGTTCGACAAGACCTCGGGGCAGGGCACGCTCACGGCCGGCAATTCCACGGGCCTCTCCGACGGTGCGGCGGCGGTGCTGCTCGCCAGCGACGACTGGGCGGCTTCGCGCGGCCTGTCGATCCAGGCGTACCTCACCCACGCGCAGGTCGCCGCGGTGGACTTCGTCCACGGCGAGGGCCTGCTCATGGCTCCGACGGTTGCCGTGCCGCGCATGCTCAAGCAGGCAGGCCTCACGCTGCAGGACTTCGACTTCTACGAGATCCACGAGGCCTTCGCCGCGCAGGTGCTGTGCACGCTGCGTGCATGGGAGAGCGAAGACTATTGCCGCAACCGGCTGGGCCTCGACGCCCCGCTGGGATCGATCGATCCGGCGAAGCTCAACGTCAACGGCTCCAGTCTCGCGTCCGGCCACCCGTTCGCGGCGACCGGCGCGCGCATCGTCGCCACGCTGGCGAAGATGCTCGAGCAGAAGGGGTCGGGCCGCGGCCTGATCTCGATCTGCACGGCCGGCGGCATGGGCGTCACGGCGATCCTCGAACGTCCCTGATTCGATGAAAGGCGGTGCCACGGCGCCGCCGCTGCAAGGCTCATGCTCGCACTACGTACCAGTACCTCCCTGAGCGCACTCGCCCTCGTGATCGGCATCGCCGGCACGAGCTGGCTGACGGCGCTCACCTATGAGCGCGCACCGATGACGCGCCGCCTCGCCGAGGTGACGCTGCCCACGGCCGCTCCCGCGCTCGTGTCGAAGACGGTGTCGCGGTTCGCTCCCCCGAAAGCCGCGGAGGCGACGCCGACGGCACGCGTCGCGTCGCGTGTCGCACCCCGTGCGGAACGGCCCGTCACGGCGGCTCCGGCGGCGTCGGCGCCGCTCGAGCCCGTCTATATGCCGTCGCCCCGCTATCCCATGTCCGCGCTTCGCGCACGGCGCGAGGGGAAGGTGGTCCTCAGCGTCACCGTCACGCCCGACGGCGACGTCACCAGCGTCACCATCGGCCGTTCGTCGGGCGACGACGATCTCGACCGGGCCGCGCGCGAGGCCGTGCGCGGCTGGCGTTTCGCGGCCTCCGACGACCGCCCGCAGCGCTTCACGGCGGAACTGCCGGTGAATTTCGAGCTGACGCAGCGGTACTGATCGGGGCCGCACCGGGCCTCCAAAATCAGAGGATGCCGGCGGCCGATGAGCCGAAGGCCGTGATCATGCGCGTGTAGATCAGCTTCAGCGACACGTCCACTTCCGGGAAGTCGCCGACGGGCTCGTAGCACTCGAAGAACTTCGGGTCGGTCCAGCGCATGGGGATGCAGCCGGGCTTGATCTCGTAGCTGGTCGCGTAGCGGAACGGCCACAGGTCGAAGAACGGCAGACGTTCCGAGACGTCGCCGATGAACTCGTTGACCGACGACAGGACGGGGATGGTCTTCTGACGGGGCGCGATCACCCACGCGTTTTCGGGCTGCGTGTCCTGGAGGATCGAATCGCGCAGACGGTCGGCGAACCGCTTGTCGTAGACGATCACGCCCGACTCGGTGTTGTAGTGGTCGGAGCGCGGATCGAAGTTGTGCGTGCCCACCATGGCGAAGGTGTCGTCCACGACGATCGACTTCGCGTGCAGGCCGAAACGCACGCCGGCGGTGAGCAGCGGGGCGGGGCGGTTGCGCGGACCGCGGCCGGCGCGGCTGCCCATGGCGAGGAAGCCCGACGACTCGGACGGCGTGCCGGCGGCGGCCTGGGCCGCACGGTCCGAACGGCGCGTGCGCCCGCCGCCGCTGCCCTGGTGCGCGACAGCGACGGGCGGCGTCTCGATGCTGACGGATCGTCCTTCGAGGGCATCGGGATCGCCGTTCGCCGGGTGCGGCTTCATTTCGTAGATCTCGAAGCCGTAGTCGGTGAGGTAACGCTTGCGATGCTTGTACGACAGGGCGTAGACCGCGAACGCGTCCGTCGAGGCGAGCGAGTTCGTGGAGACGACCACGCGCGGAGGGTCGGGGCGCTTGCGCAGGCCGCTGAAGACCTTCTGTGCCGGCTTGCTCATCACCAGATACGGCGTCTGCAGGACGATTTCGCTCTTCGCGTTGCGCAGCAGGCCGATGATGTGCCGCGTCAGGGCGCGGACCTCGCGACGCTTGGGCTCGTCGGTCTTGCCGGGCAGGTCGGAGAGGTATTCGACGCGGTTGAGACGCAGCGTGGCACGTTGCAGACGGGTGGCGATCCAGCCGGCATCCGTCGCGTCGGCGATCATCTGGTTCACTCGCTCGGGGTGTTCGTACGTGGGCGGATCCCAATGGCGGGGATCGTCGGTGTCGGCCATCAGCTCGCGATTCACGTCACGCAGGTGCGTGAGCGGGACGGAGCGCTTGTGGTTCCAGAACTGGTCGAAGCTGGCGCCCATCGCGCGGGCCGCCGGTCCGCCGACCATGACATCGCGGTCCACGTAGTCGAAGGCGCCGTCCCAGTCGAAGTAGCGGTCTTCGTAATTCCGCCCGCCCGTGATGCCGATCAGGTCGTCCACCACGATCAGCTTGTTGTGCATGCGCTGGTTGAACTTGTAGAAGCAGCACAGGATGCCCGCCGCGAACTCGAGGGGCGGCGTGCGCGCGCTCTGGAACGTGGGGTTGTAGAGGCGGATCTGCATGTGGTCGCTGGCGCGCGCCAGCCGCGCGAGCAGGCCCGGGTCGCGGAACGAGAACAGCTGGTCCGCCAGGATCCGCACTTCGACGCCGCGCCGGGCCGCATGCACCAGCTCGTCGAGCACCAGCTTGCCCGCGTCGTCCTGCTCCCAGATGTAGGTCTGCACGTCGATCGTCTTCGTCGCCGCGCGGATCAGGCTGATGCGCGCGGCCATGGCGCTCTCGCCGTCCTCGAGCAGGGTCGCCACGTGGACGGGGCGCTGGACGGTCGACGCGCCGTTGGCCTCGATGGCCGCGTCGATCAGCGGCGAGGGGACGGCGCAGCGGGTGGCGTCGGAGGACGGGCAGGCATCCTGGCGGTCGACGGTCAGCGTCACCACGGCGTCGGCCTTGCGGATCCGCTCGCGGGACAGGGAACAGCCACCACTGGCGAGCGTGGCGGCGAGGAGCAGGATCGTAAGGAAGCGGCGCATGCCGGCGATGATAGGCGACGCTCAACAACGCCACGTGAGTTCCGCGGCGTTCCCGGTCTCAGGGATTCGTCAGGACTATCGCCATGCCCAGACTGACCCGGTCGGACAGCGCGCCGCGCCGCCCGCGCATCTCGTAGTCGGTCCGATCGATCATCCCCTGCAGCTGGAGGACGCAACCCGCCATGCCGTGGGTGGGACACCGCGTGGGTTGCAGCCGGAACGACACGGGCTGCGTGACGCCACGGATGGTCAGCCTGCCCTGCACGTTGCCGCCCTGGCTCAGGACCTCCAGGGCGGTAGGCGAGGATTCGAAGTGGATGCGCGGGTGGTGACCCGCGTCGAAGAACTCGGGGGCCAGGACCCAGCGACGCAGGCGGGCGGACTCCATCCGGATGCTCTCGGTGTCGATGTCCGCGTTGACGACGGCCGTCTGCGTCGGCG
Source organism: Luteibacter sp. UNC138MFCol5.1 (assembly GCF_900110505.1). GTDB lineage: Bacteria > Pseudomonadota > Gammaproteobacteria > Xanthomonadales > Rhodanobacteraceae > Luteibacter. The sequence goes on along the minus strand of NZ_FODZ01000001.1, from coordinate 26,116 downwards.
GGTCGATGGTCACCTCACCACGGATGCCGTCGAAACTTCCGGTGACCGTGCTGACCCAGAGGAGGCGCACGCTGAATTCGGCGCGTGAGCGCACGGGGTCGATGCGCAGGTCGGCGGCGGACAGGGGCGTCGTCGCCAGGAGCGCGACGAACGCCGACAGCAGGTGGCGCATGGAGAAAACTCAGTTCGGTGGCGACCAGAAGGTCTCGAGCTTGGCTTTGCCGGGTTCGAGCGGGCCATGGGGGAACGTGAGGCGCGCCAGCGCACCTGGCGGCATGCCCCGGTAATCTTCGGAGCGCCCCTCGACGAGGAAGGCTACCAGTTGCTCGATGCCGGGATTGTGACCGACGAGCACCACGTGCTCGGCGCCCTGCTGCTGGTCGAGCAGCTCGAACAGGTCGCCCACGGTGGCGTCGTAGATGCCGTCCACGTATTCGGGTTCGACCTGGCCGAGGGCGAGGGCGGCGGTTTCCTTCGTGCGTTCGGCGGGTGAACACAGGACGCGGTCGTAGCGGACATGATGGGAGGCGAGCCACTCGCCGGCGGCGCGGGCCTCGTTGCGGCCGTGTTCCGTGAGTTTTCGCTCGCGGTCGTCCTTGCCGTCCTTGCCTTGCGGCGCGGCTTCGGCGTGGCGTAACAGGATGAGCTCTTGCATGGGTGTCGCCCTCCTCGATGCCACCGGTGGTGGCGTGACTGCCGACGCGTTGCCCTTGCGACTTCAGGTGCTTCGTTTGATCCAGCGAAGCAGTTTCGCCCAGTCGTCCTGGTGTCCGCGCACGTTTTCCGAGTGATAGTCGAAGATGCCCTTACCGAGCGCCGTGAGCAATACGTACGCCTGGGAGTCCCGAAGTTCCGCAACCACGGGAAACGGCGCACGCTCGCCGAGTTCCGCGAGTGCGGACTGGCTGGCGTTGGTCCAGGGTTTAAGGCGGTTGCCGACGAGCCCGACGGGGAGCTTGCCGCGTTTCACGCGGCCGATACCCTTGAGCACCTTGAGGAAATCGAGCGTGGCGTCGAGATCGAAGTGGGAGGGCAGCACGGGCACGAGGATCACGTCCGCCTGCTCGATGTAGGGTTCGAGGTCTTTCTCGTCGACGCCGGCGGGCGTATCGACGATGACGCGCTCGACGCCGCCCGGCAGCCGGTCGAAGGCGCGGCGGCTGCCCTCGATGGCGGCGATCGCCGGTGCGTTCTCCGGACGGCGCTGAGCCCAGCGCAGGCTGGAATGCTGCCGGTCCGCATCGACGATGGCCGTGTGCTTGCCCGCGTGCGCCCAGTGGGTCGCCAGCTGGGTCACCACCGTCGTCTTGCCGCAACCGCCCTTGCTGCTTGCCACGAGCGTCGTAAGCATCCGCGCGCACCTGCCATGGGGAGTGTTCCTAATCTACACACCCCCAGGCATGGGTCCAAGCTCAGAAGATCTTCGTGCGGACCTTGGGCATCACGACGAGGATGAGGGTGGCGATCGGGCCGAGGATGAGCGAGAGGAACCACCACAGCAGGCCGCTGCGGTTCTTTCCCTGGGCGAGGCCGGCATTGATCAGCGCGAGCGTGCCCCAGCCGACGAAGAAACCAGCGCCCCCGCTGGTGAGGAAGGCGAATTGATCCACGATAAGCTCCTGTTCTGTCGCAGGATTGAGTGTTGCGGTCGGTCGTGTGTCGGCCCGGAATCCCCCCGTGCAGGCTTCGATAGTAACAATCTCGTGCAAGATGGGGCCGGTTCGGCGCAGCTTCCGTTCATGGTCGAACCGTATCCTCTCGTCTTTTATGTCACGGAGATGGCCCATGCGGGGACGCCGCGTAGCGACACTGGCCCTGGCCGGCCTGCTTTCCCTGCCCACCCTGGCAGCCACGCCCTGGCCGGGCGCCGCGAAGGACCCCGCGAAGGGGCCGGTCGCGAAGGACCAGAGCAAGTCCCTCCTGCAGTTCCAGAAGGACCTCGCCAGCGTGCTGGCGCTGCGGACCGAGTCGGAGCCGCTGCTTGCCGCCGCGCTCCTCGCGCGGCCGCTGTCGGGCGTCCCGGAAACGCTCACCTATCACTCGCTGCTCGAGCGCGCATCGCGCAACGCCGACGCAGGTCCCCAGGTCGCGTGGGCCCAGCTGGCCGACTGCGACGCCAGGGCGGGTAACTGCCCCAACCCCGAGGCCGTGACGGCGCTGCAGTCGAAGGCATCGGACAACGCGGCGTTCTGGCTGCTGAAGCTCGGCATCGACGAGCATGCCGGGGCGAGCGACGCCGTTCGCACGGACCTCGCGAAGGCCGCCAACGCGAAGCTCTACGACGATTACCTCGGCGCGAGCCTCAAGGCGCTGGCCAATCACGTGAGCCAGCTCCCACCGCCGCCCGATACGTTCAACGCCCTGCAGGGTTCGGGCGCCGCGGGCGTGCAGATGGTGCTCGTGTTCGGCCTCGCCAGTGCGCAGCCGATGCCGGGCTTCCAGGTCGCCGCGAAGTACTGCGACGACAACAAGTCCGATGCTTCCGTGGTCGCCGACTGCCTGAAGCTTGCGAAGGTGCTGGAGTGGGGGAGCAGCCCGCTGGGCCGGTCGCTCGGCCTGCACCTGCGCGAGACGCTGTCGCCCGACGCGGCCGACCAGCAGAGCGCGAAGAACGCCCGTCTCAATCTCGTCTGGCAGATGCAGCAGTTCGCGCGCCTGAACGTGCAGGCGCAGGGTGACAAGGCCACGGCGCAGAAGCTGCTGTCGCTGGCCCGCACCGGCGGCACGGAGATGAGCGTCGTCCTCGCCTCGCTCCGCGCCTACGGCCTTCCGCCGGAGGCGCCCGCGGGCTGGGAGCCGGCGAAACTGGAGAAATAAAAAAAGGCGCCCATGGGGCGCCTTTTTTCTTTGCGGGGAATCCGGGGGTTTCAGTCGCCCAGCTGCTCGCGCATGAACTCCGGCTGCGCCAGCGCGCCCTTGTGGACGTCGGCGTTGTAGTACTTCGTGGCGAAGTTCTTGCTGATCGCGCCGCGCTCGCGGAAGCCCGACAGATCGCCGTCCTTGCGCGCCATGGTGCAGCTCCACCAGCCGGTGGGGTAGCACGGCTGCGGGAACGGCAGGGTGCGCACCGCCTTGAAGCCCGAGGTGCGCATGGCCGAACGCATGGCCTTGATCAGCTCGATGTGCGCCAGCGGCGATTCGGACTGCTGCACGAGGATGCCGCCATGACGCAGGGCCTTGTAGCAGCTCGCGTAGAACGCGGCGTTGAACAGGCCTTCCGCCGGGCCCACCGGGTCGGTGGAGTCGACGATGATGAGGTCGATGGACTCCGGCTCGGCCTCGGCCATGTACTTGATGCCGTCGATGAAGAGCAGCTCGGCGCGCGGGTCGCCGTTCGCATCGCACAGCTCCGGGAAGTACTGCTCGGCGAGGCGCGTGACGCGCTCGTCGATCTCGACCTGCGTGGCCTTCTCGACTTCCTCGTGCTTGAGCACTTCGCGCAGCGTGCCGCAGTCGCCGCCGCCGATGATCACCACGCGCTTGGCGCGCGCATGGGTGAACAGCGCCGGGTGGGTCATCATCTCGTGGTACAGGAAGTTGTCGCGGCTCGTCAGCATGACGCATCCGTCGATCACCATGAGATTGCCCCAGTCCGTGGTCTGGTAGATCTCGATGGTCTGGAACGGGGTCTTCTCGGCGTGCAACAGGCGCTCGACGCGGAAACCGATGGAAGAGCCCGAGGCCTGGTGGGCTTCGGTGAACCAGCTGAGCTGCTGCGACATGACGCTTTCCTGAAAACGGGTAGGGGGCTAACCGGGCATTGTACCGGCTCCGGGGCGCCGTGCGGCCACGTCCTTGCCCGGGGCGGCCTGTAGGCTCATTCCGACCCAGCGCCGGGCGGGTTACCCCCCTGTCACGAGCGGCCGCTACAATAGGCGGTCTGCCGCCCCGTCCGGGGCGCGCAGCACCAAGTCTGGTCGGCCCCGCGGCGTGCGAGGCTCCCGGCCGCCAGGCCCGCTTCAGGTCAAGGTTCGCCGCTGCGACTGTTCCGCGCCCCCCATGGGGACACGACACAATCACTTGGAGATCGTCACAGCCATGACGAACTGGACCACCGATCGCGCGAAGCTGACCTACGCGATCCCCCATTGGAGCGACGGCTACGTCGACGTCGCCGGCGATGGCCACCTGACGATCCGCCCGCGCGGCAACGGGGGCCCGGCCCTCGACCTGCCGGCGATCGTCGACGCGGCCACCCGCGAGGGCCTGCGCCTGCCGCTGCTCGTGCGTTTCCCGGACATCCTCGCCGACCGCCTCGCGCGCCTCCAGCAGGCCTTCGCCAAGGCGATCGACGATGCCGATTACGCCGGCACGTACACGGCCATCTATCCCATCAAGGTGAATCAGCAGCGCGGCGTCGTCAGCGAGCTGGTCGCCGCCGGGGAGCAGGGCTTCGGCCTCGAGGCCGGTTCGAAGCCGGAACTGATGGCCGTGCTGGCGCACGCGCGCCCGGGCAGCATGGTCGTGTGCAACGGCTACAAGGATCGCGAATACGTCCGCCTCGCGCTGATCGGCCTCAAGCTCGGCCTGCGCGTGCACATCGTCATCGAGAAGCTTTCCGAGCTCGACCACGTGTTCGCCGAAGCGAAGGCGCTTGACGTCGAGCCGCTGCTCGGCGTGCGCGTGCGTCTGGCGTCGATCGGCGCCGGCAAATGGCAGAACACCGGCGGCGACAAGGGCAAGTTCGGCCTGAGCCCGGGCCAGGTGCTGGAGCTGATCGAGCGCCTCGAAGCGGCCGGCCTGAAGCACACGCTGAAGCTGCAGCATTTCCACATGGGCTCGCAGATCTCCAACGTGCGCGACATCGCCGCGGGCATGCGCGAGGCCGTGCGCTATTTCATCGAGCTGCACCGCCTGGGCGTGCCCATCGAGGTCGTCGACGTGGGCGGTGGCCTCGGCGTCGACTACGAAGGCACGCGGTCGCGCAGCTACAACTCCATCAACTACAGCCTCGGCCAGTACGCCGCCAGTATCGTGCAGCCGCTCGCCGAGGCCGTGGCCGAGCACGGCATGAAGGCGCCGGTCATCTTCACCGAATCCGGCCGCGCGATGACCGCGCACCACGCCGTGATGGTCGTCAACGTCAGCGAAGTCGAACCGGTGCCGCAGGGCGCGATTCCGGCCGAGCGCGCGGGCGAGCCGGCGGTGTTGCGCCACCTGCGCGAGACGCACGCGGAGCTCGACCATCGTCCGGCGCTGGAGCTGTTCCACGAGGCCCAGCACCACTTCGCCGAAGGCCAGGCGCTGTACGCGCTGGGCCAGCTCGACCTGCGCGACCGCGCCCGCCTCGACGAGCTGTTCTACGCCATCGCCAACGCCGTGCGCCCGCGCCTGCTGCCCGCCGAGCGGGCGCATCGGCAGGCGCTGGACGATCTCGACGAAAAGCTGGTCGACAAGTACTTCGTGAACTTCTCCGTGTTCGAGTCGGTGCCGGACATCTGGGCCATCGACCAGATCTTCCCGATCGTGCCCATCTCGCGCCTCGACGAAGAGCCGACGCGCCGCGGCGTCATCGCGGACCTCACCTGCGATTCCGACGGCCGCATCGATCACTACGTCGACGCCGAGGGCGTGGACGTCAGCCTGCCGCTGCATGATCTGAAGGACGACGAGTCGTACCGGCTAGGCATCTTCATGGTCGGCGCGTATCAGGAGACGCTGGGCGACATCCACAACCTCTTCGGCGACACCGATGCGGTGAACGTGCGCGCGACGGACGACGGGTACGCGTTCGCGCATATCCGCCGCGGCGACACGACGGACCTGATGCTCGACTACGTCGGCTACGACCTCAAGGCGCTGCGCCAGTCGTATGCGGATCGCCTCGCGGCCGCCGGCATCGCGGGAACGGAGGCCGAGACCCTGGCCGCCGCGCTCGACAAGGGCCTCACCGGATACACCTACCTCGCGGAAACCGCAGGCCGCTGACCGGACGGTGCGGCGCCGCTGCGCGCCGCACCGCGTTTCCTCTTTCTTCCAGGCACGACCATGACACTCAAGGCAGCTTTCATCGGACTCGGCGCGATGGGCGCGCCCATGGCCGGTCACCTCCACGCGAAGGGCCTGCTGGCCGCCGTGGGCAATCGCACACAGGCCCGGGCCGATGCGCTGGCGGGCGAGCTCGGTGTCGCCGCGCCTTCGCTGGCGGAGATCGCGGCGTCCTGCGACGTGATCGCGCTGTGTGTCAGCGCGGATGCCGACGTCATCGGCGTCGTCGAAGCGCTCGCTCCCTCGCTCAAGGCCGGCGCGATCGTGATCGACCATTCGACCGTCGCGCCAGCGACCGCGACGAAAGCGGCACGCCTGATCGCCGAGGCGGGCGGGTCGTTTCTCGACGCACCGGTTTCCGGCGGTGTCGAAGGCGCGAAGAACGGGAAGCTGTCGGTGATGGTCGGCGGCGACGCCGATGTGCTCGACCGCGCACGACCGGTGCTCGAGGCCTACGGTGCGCGCATCACGCACATGGGCAAGGTCGGCAGCGGCCAGGCGACGAAAGCCGTGAATCAGGTGCTGGTCGCGGGTATCGCCCACGCGGTCACGGAGGGGCTGGCGCTGGGTGAGGCGCTGGGTCTCGATGCCGATCGTCTGATCCCGACGCTCGCCGCGGGCGCGGCAGGCAACTGGTTCCTCGACAAGCGCGGCGCCACGATGCTGCGCAACGAGTTCTCGGTGGGCTTCAAACTGGCGCTGTTGCACAAGGATCTCGGCATCGTCCGTGGCATCGCCACCGACGCGGGCACGGATCGCACGATCATCGAGCAGTCGCTGGCCGATTTCGCCGAGCTGATGTCGCAGGGCTATGGCGACGACGACATCTCGGCGCTCATCCGCCTGAAGCGCGCATCCTGACATGACGCGTGCGCCGGGCTGTCGCCGGCGCACGCGAGGGGACTGCGGTTACGGCGTCGGCGCCTCCCGCGGCGGGACGTCGTAGTTCGGGCCGGAGAAACTGCCGCTCTTCACCACGCGGGTACCGAGTTCGTCATCGAACGCGACGAACTCGAACGTCACGTCCACGTGTGTCCGGTCCGGGCTGAACTGCACGTCGACCCAGCCTTCTTGCGTGTCGAAGGCCCTGACACCAATGTACCCGGGCGGAGCGGGGATGTTCTCGGAAAAGGTAGCGAAAGCGGTGCCAGGGCCTTCCGGCCCGCCTAGCTGATACCGCCCGCTGACGGCGTGTGGCTCCCCGACGGGTGGAACGACGCCCAGGGTTACATAACCGCCCTTCCCGTCGTACGTTGCGAAGAGCCCCGAAAACGGCTGGCCCAACCAGTACTGCTCAACGAAATATCCCTGTCGTCCTACAAGAAGGTTGCCATTGACCAATGCCTTCAGGACCCCGTCGGACCGGGAGCTGAGAGTCGTCGTCTCGAAGGTCCGGTTGGCGAACTCTTTGATGGAGTACGTGGGGTTGTCGGCCATCGCCGGCATGGCGAAAGCGCCGGTGGAAAGGGCAAGAGAGAGAGCAGCGCGCGACAGGCGCGAGCGGAACGATCCGTACATGAAGCCTCCGTGGTGTGTGTGTCGGGACGCGCTGTGTATCCTGCCGGGTACATACCTACGAAAAAATCAGACCATTCTGAAAAATCCGACGATTCGCGTGCCGCGTGCAGGCCAAAGAGAAGACCGCCACGAGGGCGGTCGTCTGGTCGGGCGACCCTCGCTGAAATTCGGTTAAGGCGTCCGCACGTCTTGCGGCGGAAGGTTTGGTGCACCGGAGAAACTGCCGCTCTTCACCACGCGGGTACCGAGTTCGTCATCGAACGCGACGAACTCGAACGTCATGTCCACGTGTGTCCGGTCCGGGCTGAACTGCACGTCGACCCAGCCCTCCTTGATGTCGAAGCTCGCGATACCACCAGTGAATCCCGGCGGAGAGGTAATGTCCTCGATGAAGCTGGCGAAAGCGGTGCCAGGGCCTTCCGGTACGCCGAGCTGATATCGGCCGCTGACGGCGTGCGGCTCCCCGAGTGGCGGAACCACGCCCAGGAGAACATAGCCGCCTTTGCCGTCGTAAGTTGCGCGAGACGTCGTGAAACTTTGGCCCATAAACCATAGCTCCATCGCATACGCCTGGCGTCCTACAAGAAGGCTGTCATTGACCAACGCCTTCAGGACCCCGTCGCCCTGTACGCTGAGAGCCGATGCCTCGAGGGTTCGGGTGGCGTAGTCCTTCACGGAATACGTGGCGTCGTCGGCCATCGCCGGCATGGCGAAAGCGCCGGTGGAAAGGGCAAGAGAGAGAGCAGCGCGCGACAGGCGCGAGCGGAACGATCCGTACATGAAGCCTCCGTGGTGTGTGTGTCGGGACGCGCTGTGCATCCTGCCGGGGATATACCTACAAAAGAATCAGACCATTCTGAAAAATCCGACGATTTGCGTGGCGCGTGCAGGTCAAAGAGAAGACCGCCACGAGGGCGGTCTTATGGTCGGGCGATCCTCGCTGAAATTCGATTAAGGCGTCCGCACGTCTTGCGGCGGAAGGTCGTAGTTCGGGCCGGAGAAACGGCCGCTCTTCACCACGCGGGTACCGAGCTCGCCGCCCCGCGCGACGAATTCGAAGGTCACGTCCACGCGCGTCCGGTCGGGACTGAAATGTACGTCGACCCAGCCTTCCTTGATGTCGAAGGACGTGAAACCAGTGAATCCGGGCGGCGCGGGAATCCACTCTCTGTAGGTGGCGAAAGCTGTGCCAGGGCCTTCCGGAACGCCGAGCTCATACCGGCCGCTGACGGCGTGCAGCTCGCCGCGTCGTGGGATGACGCCAATGGTTATCGAGCCTCCCTTCCCGTTGTCTGTTCCGTAAAGCGTCGAAAACGGCGTGCCCTGCCAGGTCAGCTCCCTCATATATGCCTGCCGCTCCATGAGAAGGCCGCCATTGACCGACGCCGTCATGATCCCGTCGGACCGGGCGCCGAGAGCCGACGCCTCGAGGGTCCGGGTGGCGAAGTCCTTGATGGACATCGTGGCGTCGTCGGCCATCGCCGGCATGGCGAACACGGTGCTGGAAAGAGCGGAAAGAAGGACGGCCCGCGACAGGCGCGAGCGGAACGATGGGTGCATGAAAACTCCGTGGTGTGTGTCAGGACGCGCCTCGCATGCTGCCCGGCCCACACCCCGGAAAGAATCAGACTTGTCTGAAAAATCCGTCGACTTACACGTCGTGAAGCGACGCACAGGTTCGCGCTAAGGCGCGTTGGGGTCCGGGAGATCGGCGTAGGGGAGGAAGAACTTGCCGCGGCGGATAAATCGATTGCCCTCGGTGTCGTTCGTGGCGTCGAACTCGAACGTGCCCTCGACGCTCGTGCGATCAGCGGCGAACTCAATCTCGATCCAGCCGCCGGTCGGGAGAAACCTGATGAATCCCAACGGCCATTCTTCGAAGTAAACGGCTTCGCCGCTCCCGGGCTGTTCCGATAGGCCAATGTCGTATCGGCCGCTCGCCGCGTGAGCATGGCCGGCGGCCGGGAACGCCAGCAACTGGATCAGCGCGGAACGCTCGGTCCATGCGTCGTCCACCATGAAGAAGCGATCGCCCGTCAACGGGTGCAGATCCTCTTCAGCACGCGCGACGGCACTCATCACGAACACGTCGTTGACGGTACATGAAAATCCCCATTCGCTCCGATGGCGCGTTTCGAGCCGCGTCGCGAGCGTATCGATGAGGCGGCCGGCCCCTTTCGTTCTGGCGTTGCGCATGACTCCTCCTTGAGCTTGGCAACCGCGGGTGTCCTCCCTGGATACCCATCGGTTCGCGCAGGTCTACGCCGGGATCCCACTGGCGTCAACGGGCACGAAAGCGGCAACCGCGCGCCGTTCCTTGCAAAGAAAAAGACCGCCACGAGGGCGGTCTTTTCGTCGCGCGGGCCACGACGGATCAGCTGCCTTCTTTCAGGGCGATGGCGCTGATGCCGGCGGACTGCAGGCGCTGTTTCGTGCTCTCCAGATCGGTGGCCGACTTGAAGGGGCCGAGGCGGACGCGGTTGTAGGTCTGCGCACCGACCTTGACCGACTGAACGTTGGCCACGAAACCCTGCAGCGCGAGCTTTGCCTTGAGAGCCTCGGCATCCGCCGCGCTCGGGAACGCGCCCACCTGGAGCAGGTACCCGGAGCTGCCCGACGCCGCGGCTGGTGCCGGCTGCGACGGCGTCGCGGTCACCGTCTGCGTCGTCGCCTTCGGCAGGTTCGCCGCCGCGGCGGTCGTCTGCGCCTGCTGCTGCGCCTGCGCCTGTGCCTGTTGCGCCGCCGCGGCCTGTGCCTGCGCCTGCGCGGCCTGTTGCTGCTGCTTCTGCTGCGCTTCGGCGCTCGCCTGCGCCCGGATCTCGGCGTCGGGAATGCGGACCTCTTTCTCGGAGAGCACCGAATAGAAATCGTACGAGGGCTTCTTCGGCTTCTCCGCCTCGGCCTGGTCGACGACGCCCGGATCGCTGCCCTTCTGCGCGGTGGCCTGCGGGTTCGGTTCCGGGCCCTGGTGCTGGCGCATCATCGGCATCCACGTGCCGCGCATCGCGAAGGCCATGAGCAGGGCGCCGGCGAGGATGCCGATCAGCGCCCAGCTCCAGCCTGGCATGCCGCTCGAGCCGTTGCGGACGGCCTGGCGGCCCTTGCCCTTCTTGCGTGTTGCCATTTACATGCTCTCCGGGGCCGAAATGCCCAGCAGATCCAGACCGTTCCTGAGCACCTGCTGCGTGGCGGCCACCAGCGCGAGGCGCGCGTCACGCAGATCGGCGTCGTCGACGATCCATTTGTGCTCGTGATAGAAGCTGTGCAGCGCGCCCGCGAGTTCGCGCAGGTACTGCGCGATCAGGTGCGGTTCCAGGTTCGCCGCGGCGGACTCCACGATCTCGGGGTAGCGCGAGAGCTCGACCATCAGGATCGACTCGTGCTCCGTGTCGAGACGGCCAAGCTTCGCGATCCCGTTGCCGCGATCGGTCGCCAGGCCGCGCTCCGCCAGTTCGCGGAACACGCGGCTGGCGCGGGCGTGGGCGTACTGGATGTAGTAGACGGGGTTGTCGTTGCTCTGCGAGCGGGCGAGGTCGATGTCGAACACCAGCTGCGAATCGGCCTTGCGCGCGATCAGGAAATAACGCGTGGCGTCGCGGCCGGCCTCGTCGATGAGGTCGCGCAGCGTGACGTAGGAGCCGGCACGCTTGGAGATCTTCACCTCCTCGCCGCCGCGCATCACCGTCACCATCTGGTGCAGCACGTACTCGGGCCAGTTCTTCGGAATCCCGGTGTCCAGCGCCTGCAGGCCGGCCTTCACGCGGGCGAGCGAACCGTGGTGGTCGGAGCCCAGCTCGGTGATGGCGCGCTCATAGCCGCGCTGCCACTTGGTGCGGTGGTAGGCCACGTCGGGAAGGAAGTAGGTGAACGTGCCGTCGGACTTGCGCATGACGCGGTCCTTGTCGTCACCGAAGTCCGTCGAGCGCAGCCATAGCGCGCCGCCTTCCTCGTAGGTGTGGCCGTGGGCGACGAGTTCGCGAACGGTCTCGTCGACCTTGCCTTCGCCATATAGCGACGACTCGAGGTAGTAGACGTCGAAGCCGACGCCGAAGGCCTTGAGGTCGAGGTCCTGCTCGTGGCGCAGGTAAGCGACGGCGAAGCGGCGTACGTCGTCCAGGTTGTCGGCATCGCCGGTGGCGACGACGGTTTCGCCGTCGGCCTCGACCGATTCGCCGGCCAGGAAGGCACGCGCCACGTCGGCGATGTAGTCGCCACGGTAGCCGGATTCCGGCCAGCCCGCTTCGTCCGGGGCGATGCCCCTGGCGCGGGCCTGCGTGGAAAGCGCCAGGTTGGCGATCTGGACACCGGCGTCGTTGTAGTAGAACTCGCGGAACACTTTCCAGCCCGCCGCATCGAGAAGACGCGCGATGCTGTCACCGATGGCCGCCGCGCGGCCGTGGCCGACGTGCAGCGGGCCCGTCGGGTTGGCCGACACGAACTCCACGCCCGCGGTGCGGCCGGCGCCATCGCGGTTGCGGCCGTAGCGGTCGGTTTCCGCGAGGGCGCGCTCGATCTCCGCGTGGAACGCGGCCGGCGCCAGCGAGAAATTGATGAAGCCCGGTCCGGCGATCTCCACCTTGCCCACCCGGACCGAGGCCGGCATGGCCTCGACGAGATCGGTCGCGATGTCGCGCGGCTTCCGGCCGGCGGACTTGGCCATCATCATCGCCGCGTTGGTCGCGAAATCGCCGTGCTCGCGGTTGCGGGTCCGCTCGATCACGAAATCCGGGGCCACGAAGTCGGACGGCAGTTTGCCGGACTCCCGCAATGCGCCGATGGCCTGCAGGACGAGTTGTTTCAGCTCTTGTTTCACGGGATGGGCGACGCGGATATGGAACCGGCAATCCTATCAGATGGCGCGCGGCCGTCGGCCGGCCGGGGGAGCCCGTCCATCCACAGCCTGTGGATAACTCTGTGGGCAAGACGGAGCCGCCAGGACGGCGACAGGCAGGTACGCATCGTGACATGACCCTGCAACACATGAAAATCATTTAAATCAATGCATTGCAATCCTGACTTGCGCCGGGACAGCAACTGTGACGGCCAAGTGGGAAAAAGCGCCCGTGTGCATAACTTCGACGGCGCAGTGGCGAAGCAGGCGCGAAAGCGGCACGTCACGGCGCTGTCATCGCTCATCGTCACAATGTCTCTCGTGCCCGGTGTCTCCCCGGCCCAACGGCACGACGGTCGCCCACCCCTCCCTCGAAAGGTGACCCCCAGACGGCGCGAGCGGCACTCGCGCCGTCTTTTTTTGGCCGCTCAGCGGCTCCTGGCCAGCAGCAGGCCCCGCTCCGCCATGGAAACGGGTTCGCCCCGTCCCACCACGATGTGATCGAGCACGCGAATGTCCATCAGGGCGAGCGCGTCGACCAGGACCTGCGTGATGTCGCGGTCGGCCCGGCTGGGCTCCGGGACGCCCGAGGGGTGGTTGTGGGCGAGGATGACCGCGCTGGCGTGATGGCGCAGGCATGCGCGTACCACCTCGCGGGGATAGACGCTGGCACCGTCGATGGTGCCGCGGAACAGTTCCTCATACGCGAGGACCCGATGCCTGGTGTCCAGGAAGAGGCAGGCGAACACCTCGTGCGACAGGTGACTCAGTCGCGCCTGCAGGTACTGCGCACTGTCGCGCGGGCTCTCGATGCGGGGCAGGTCGGTCAGTCCTTCGCCCAGGGCGCGACGCGCCAGCTCCAGGGCGGCGACCAGCCGCGCCCGCTTTACCGGGCCGACTCCCGGCACGGGCGGCAGGTGGTCCGGCTCGGCGAGGAGGCGGCCGAGGCTACCCGCGCGGGAAAGCAGGGCGCGCCCCGTCGCGACGGCGTCGCAGCCCGCCGTGCCGTTGCCGATCAGAACGGCCAGTAGCTCGGCGTCGGACAGCGCCGCCGCACCGTGCGCGTACAGCCGCTCCCGCGGCCGGTCGTTGGCGGCCCATTGCCGGATCGGCGGCTGGCGATACGCGACGGGTGGCACGGTGGCATCGCGGACCGTGGAGGGCGGATTCGTGGGCGACTTCATGGCTTCCCTTCGATGAGGGCCGCACGGGGGTTGCGGCACGATGTACAAGGTAGGGTTGCGATCGCGATGTGGCGATAGAACGATTCTGAAAAATCGCTCCGGAAGTGCGATGGTGGAAATCCGTTAAGCTAACGTGCCTTCCGAACCGCCGTCCCGCCATGAGCCTTCGCCAGCGTCGCATCCTGATTGGCGTTACCGGTGGTATCGCCGCGTACAAGATCTGCGAACTCGTGCGGCGCCTCCGCGACCTCGAGGCCGAGGTGCGCGTCGTGATGACCGAAGGCGCCACGCATTTCGTCACGCCCACCACCTTCCAGGCACTTTCCGGCCAGCCGGTGCGGGTGAGCCTGTGGGACGAGCAGGGCGAGGCCGCGATGGGGCATATCGAGCTCGCCCGCTGGGCCGAGCGCGTCCTGATCGCGCCCGCGAGCGCCGACACCATCGCGCGCCTGGCGCACGGCCATGCCGACGACCTTCTGACGACGGTCGTGCTGGCCACCGCGGCGCCGGTGTACGTGGCGCCTGCGATGAACCAGCAGATGTGGGCGAACCTCGCCGTGCAGGCCAACGTCGGCACGCTTCGCGTCCGCGGCGTCGGCGTCCTGGGCCCAGCCGACGGCGACCAGGCCTGCGGGGACATCGGCTCCGGCCGCATGCTGGAACCGCACGAACTGCGCGACATCCTCGTGGCGTCGTTCGGCGAGCAACCGCTGCGCGGTCGGCGCGTCGTCGTCAGCGCCGGCCCGACGTATGAAGACATCGATCCCGTGCGCTTTATCGGCAATCGGAGCTCCGGTCGCATGGGCTTCGCGGTCGCCGCCGCGGCGCGCGACGCGGGGGCGTCGGTGACGCTGGTGGCCGGCCCTGTGTCGCTTCCCACGCCGCCGGGCGTCGAGCGCGTCGACGTCCGCAGCGCGCGCCAGATGCACGACGCCGTCGTGGCGGCGTGCGCGGGTGCCGACATCTACATCGGCGCGGCGGCGGTGGGCGACTATCGCCCCGTCGAAGCGGCGGACCACAAGCTGAAGAAGGCGGGCGGCGTGCCGCTGCGCCTCGAGCTCACCGAAAACCCGGATATCATCGCGGCGCTCGCCGCTCAGTCCGTGCGCCCGTACCTCGTCGGCTTCGCCGCGGAGACCCGCGACATCGAGGGGTACGCGCAGGGCAAGCTGGCCCGCAAGGGCATCGACATGATCGCGGCGAACGATGTCACGAGCGGCAAGGGTTTCGAGGTGGCGGACAACGCGCTGCACGTCTACTGGCATGGCGGTGACGAAGCGCTTCCCGAGATGCCCAAGACCGAACTGGCCCACCGGCTCGTCGCGCTCATCGCCGAACGATTCCTCACCGGAACCACGCCTTGATAGACATCGAACTGAAGATCCTCGATCCGCGCCTGGGCAGCTCCATTCCGCTGCCGGAACCGGCCACCGCGGGCAGCGCGGGCATGGACCTGCGCGCGGCGGTGGATGCGCCGCTGACGCTGGTACCGGGAGAGAGCGTGCTGGTGCCCTCGGGACTGGCGATCCACATCGGCGATCCGGCATGGTGCGCACTGATCGTGCCGCGCTCCGGCCTGGGTCATAAGCAGGGACTCGTGATGGGCAACCTCGTCGGCGTCATCGACGCGGACTACCAGGGCCCGTTGATGATCTCGTGCTGGAACCGCGGAAGCGCGCCGGTGACCATCGCGCCCGGCGACCGGATTGCGCAATTATTGCTCGTGCCGGTCGGCCGAGCGCGCCTCCGGGTGGTAGAAGGGTTCACCCCCTCGCAGCGGGGCGAGGGAGGATTCGGCTCGACGGGTGTTGGCTGATTCTGCCGGGGTAGCGAAGGGGCGACATGGCATCGAAAGAGGGAGGGGCGGGACGCATGTCCCGTGTGGATCTGCGACGTTTGCTGCCCCTGGCGGGCGCGACGTTGCTGCTCGTCGCCGGCGTTTTCTGCGCATGGCAGACCTGGCTGATCGCCGATGAGGGAAGTGCCGCCGAACGCACGCATGCGGCCCAGCGGGACACCACGCGTGAACTCGGCGCGCTGATCGCGGGCAAGCGCGAGGCCCTGCAGCGCGCACTCGTGGCGGGCGGCATCGCGACGTCCATCGACGATCACGCCGCGGCCGCGGAACGGCTGCGCGCCGCGCTCCCTTCCGTCCGCGTCGTCGAGGTCTACAGCGGCGGCCTGGACGAGGTGGTGCGTGCCAACTACCGGGAGTTCGGCTACGCGAAGGCCGCGCAGCTCATGGCCGCCCTGGGCGGCAGCGGACCGCCGCGGGCGTCCACGTCGCTGAAGGACGGCGAGCGACGGCTATCCATGGTCGAGCCGGTGGCGGGCGAGGGCACGGTTCGCGCCTGGATCTGGCTCGAATACCCCTTCGACGACATCGCGGCCCGGTTCGATGCCGCGTCGCCGGGCGGTGGCCGCCTCGAGCTGCGTCAGGGCGAGGGGCGCGAGAGCCTGCGCCTGCTGGACGTCGGTTCCCGGTCCGCCGAACTCGAAGCCGAAGGGCAGCGTGTGGAGGGCACGTCGCTCTTCGTGTTCGCCGCGATGCCCAAGGCCTTCATCGTCATTCCGCACTCGGAGGCGCTCGGCGCGTTGCTGTCGCTGGTGGGACTCGGCGGTGGCGCCTTACTGCTCTGGGGGCTGCGTCGCCGCCCGGCCGTCGAACCCGAGGCGATGCCCGAGCCGGACGTGATGGTGGCCGACATCGTGCGCAAGCCGAGGCTGCCCCCGACGCCCACGCCGGCCGCCGTCGTGGCGCCCACGCCCGTCGCCGCTCCGCCGGCCGGCGAGCCGTCGCTCGATCCGGCGATTTTCCGCGCGTACGACATCCGCGGCGTGGTCGGTAAGACGCTCACCGCCGACATCGCCCATCGCATCGGCCAGGCCATCGGCGCGCGCATGCTCGACGCCGACCTCCGCGAGATCGTCGTCGGGCGCGACGGGCGGCTCTCCGGTGCCGAGCTGGCCCACGCCCTGTCGGACGGCCTGCGGGCCGCCGGCATCGACGTGATCGACCTCGGCATGGTGCCGACACCGGTCGTCTACTTCGCCGCGTACCACTTCGGCACGGGTTGCGCCGTCTCGGTCACGGGCAGCCACAATCCGGCCGACCACAACGGCTTCAAGATCGTGATCGGCGGCGAGACGCTCTCCGAAGACGCGATCGCCGACCTGCATCGGCGCATCGTGGCGGGCAATCTGCCCAGCGACGGCGTGGGCACCTGGCGCGAGCAGTCGGCGACCGAGGCATACGTGGCCCGCATCGCCGGCGACGTCGCCGCCGAGCGGCGCCTCAAGGTCGTCGTCGACGCCGGCAACGGCGTGGCGGGGGCGGTGGCCCCGCGCGTGCTCGAGGACATCGGTTGTGAAGTGATCCCGTTGTACTGCGATGTCGACGGTCAGTTCCCGAACCACCATCCCGATCCATCCGATCCGCGCAACCTCGCCGACCTCATCGCCGCCGTGCACACGATCGGCGCCGACCTCGGCATCGCGTTCGACGGCGACGGCGACCGGCTGGGCGTCGTGACGCAGGCGGGCGAGATCGTGTGGCCCGATCGCCTGCTGATGCTCTTCGCGCAGGACGTGCTCGCACGCAATCCCGGCGCCACGATCATCTACGACGTGAAGTGCACCGGCCACCTGCGTGGCGTGATCCAGCAGTCGGCCGGCGTGCCGCTGATGTGGCGCACGGGGCACTCGCTGATGAAGGCCAAGCTGCGCGAGACGGGCGCGGCGCTCGCCGGCGAGATGAGCGGCCACTTCTTCTTCGCCGACAACAATCGCTGGTACGGTTTCGACGACGGTATCTACGCCGCGGCGCGCCTGCTCGAGATCGTCGCCGGCGACGTGGAGGAACGCAGCGTGGCGGAGCTGTTCGACACGCTGCCCAAGAGCGTCTCGACACCCGAACTGCGTCTGCCCATGGAAGAGGGCGCGCACTTCCGTTTCATGGACGCGTTCCGCGCGTCGGCGACGTTCGACGATGCGCGGATCACGACGATCGATGGTGTTCGCGTGGACTGGGCGGACGGCTTCGGACTTGTCCGGGCGTCCAATACGTCGCCCGCACTCATCTTCCGGTTCGATGCCGATAGCGCCAGGAGTCTCGAGCGCATCAAGCAATCGTTCCGCCAGCGCGTGCTGGCGGTCGACAAGTCCCTCGCGTTGCCTTTCTAGCGGCGGCTACTGCGGGCCGCTCGCGGCGCTGGCGGCCTTCAGTTCCCTGTAGTGGCGGAGCTGGGCGTCCAGGCTGGCCTTGGCCGATTCCTTCGCCGCGAGCTGGCGCTGCAGCGTGGTACGCAGCGACGCCACCGTGTTGCGCTGCTCGGCGATGCGGTCGTTGAGGTACTTGGGCACCGGCTGCTTCGCGCGTTCGAGGTCGCCGGCGCGGGCGAGGAGATCGGCGAGGGCCTTCTCCTGCCCCTGCAGATTGAGGCGCGTGGTGCGCGCCGCCTGCTCGAAGTTGTCGAGCTCGGCGCCCTTCGCCGCCGCGAAGGCGGCCTCGTTCGGGTACGCGTTGAGCATCTGGGCGTCTTCGCGCTGGCGCTGCTGCTGAGCCTGCAGCGCCGCCGCCTGGGCGTCGGCCACTTTCCGCGCCGCGGCGCGTTCGTCGGCCGTCAGCTGGCGATCCACATGGCGGACGACCATGCCCTGGGCGTTGACGATGTCGTAGCCGGCCTTCATCGCCTCCGGCGAGAGGCTGTCGCTGAAATACGAATGCCCGGTGGCATCCTTCCAGCGATACCGGTAGGCGTTGTTGTTCGTGGTGTTCTGGGCGAACGCGGCCGTGCCGATGCACAGGGCCGCCCCCGCCAGGATGTATCGCGCTGCTCGCATGCTTTCCCCTCCTGTCGACGAAGTATAGCCAGCGCGGGCAGGCGGATTGCGCGCGGCCGGCAAGCCGCGCCGGCCGCGTGACGCAATCGCCGTTTTCCCTCAGCCGCTCACGCCGTAGCGGTCGCGGTAGGCCACCAGCCGGCCATGTTCGGCGGCGAGTTCGGGCCGTTCGCCGGCGTAGGCCAGCACGTCGGCCAGGCTGGCGATGGCGATCACGGGGATGCCGAACTGGGCCGCGACTTCCTGGGCGGCGGAGCGGTCGCCCTGGCCGCGCTCCTGGCGATCGAGCGCGATGAGCACGCCCGCGGGCTCGGCGCCCTGCGCGCGGATCAGTTCCAGGGATTCGCGCACGGCGGTGCCGGCGGTCATCACGTCGTCGACGATCAGCACGCGGCCTTTCAGCGGCGCGCCGACCAGCGTGCCGCCTTCGCCGTGATCCTTGGCCTCCTTGCGGTTGTAGGCCCAGGGCACGTCGCGGTCCTGGGTGTCGGCCAGCGCGATCGCCGTGGCGGCGGCGAGGGCGATGCCCTTGTACGCCGGGCCGAACAGCATGTCGAAGGGGACGCCCGAGCGCACCGCCGCCTCGGCGTACGAGCGCCCCAGGCGGGCCAGCGCGGCCCCCGAGTCGATCCGGCCCATGTTGAAGAAGTACGGGCTGCTGCGTCCCGACTTCAGGGTGAACTCGCCGAAGCGGAGGACGTCGCGGGCGAGGGTGAGTTCGATGAATTCGCGTTGGTAGTCGTGCACGGGCGATCTCGGGCGGGAGCGATGGGAGACCGCCATGGTACAGCCGGGTCCGAGGGGCGGCCCACCCGCGGGTTATCATGGGCGGATCGCCGAACGCATCGACAGGGCCCCATGCGCATCATTTCGTTGAACGCCAACGGTATCCGCTCCGCCGCCACCAAGGGCGTGTTCGAGTGGCTTCGCAAGCAGGACGCCGACGTCGTCTGCCTGCAGGAAACCAAATCGCAGGAATCGCAGCTCACCGACCCGATGTTCCGGCCCGACGGTCACCATTGCTTCT
Organism: Luteibacter sp. UNC138MFCol5.1; assembly: GCF_900110505.1. Classification (GTDB taxonomy): domain Bacteria; phylum Pseudomonadota; class Gammaproteobacteria; order Xanthomonadales; family Rhodanobacteraceae; genus Luteibacter. The sequence goes on along the minus strand of NZ_FODZ01000001.1, from coordinate 6,726 downwards.
ACCACGACGCCCGCAGCAAGAAGGGCTACAGCGGCGTGGCCATCTATTCGAAACGCGAGCCGGACGAAGTGCGCGTGTCGCTCGGCCGCGAGGACTTCGACTGCGAGGGCCGCTACATCGAGGCCCGCTACGGCAACCTGAGCGTCGTCTCGTTCTACATCCCGTCGGGATCGTCCGGCGACGAACGGCAGCAGTACAAGTTCCGGGTGATGGAGTGGCTGACGCCGATCCTGCGCGAGTGGGCCGCCAGCGGCCGCGACTACGTGCTGTGCGGCGACTGGAACATCGTCCACACGAAGAACGACATCAAGAACTGGACCTCGAACCAGAAGAATTCGGGCTGCCTGCCCGAGGAACGCGCCTGGCTCGACCTGCTGTTCAACGAGATCGGCTGGGTGGACAGCTTCCGCGCCATCAAGCCCGACGCCGTCGAGTACACCTGGTGGTCGAACCGGGGCCAGGCACGGGCGAACAACGTGGGGTGGCGGATCGATTACCAGATCGTCACCCCCAGCCTGCGCGACCGCCTGCGCGACTGCTCGATCTACCGCGACGAGCGCTTCTCGGACCATGCGCCGTTCACCGTGGACTACGCCGAGTGAGCAGCGGCGGGGAGGCCGCGCGCTACAAGGGCTGGCATGGTCTGTTCGCGGCGTTCGCCCAGCCGGGCGCGGTCATCATGCTGTTCTTCGGCCTCGCTTCGGGGCTGCCGTTCCTGCTGGTGGGCAACACGCTGTCGGCGTGGCTGAAGGAATCCGGCGTCGATTATGGCGCCATCGGCATCGCCAGCTATGTCACGTTCGCCTACAACTTCAAGTTCCTCTGGGCGCCCGTGGTCGACAGGTTCCGGCTGCCGATCTTCGGGCGCCTCGGCCTGCGCCGTGGCTGGCTGATGTTCGCGATCCTGTTGCTCGGTGCCGGGCTGCTGGGCATGGCGGCGATGCCACCCACCGCGTCGCTGCCGCGGTTCATGGGCATGACGTTGATCGCGGCCATCGCGGGAGCGACGATCGACATCGTCGTGGACGCGTACCGCGTGGAGATCGCGCCGCAGGAAGCGCAGGGCGCCCTGGCCGCCACGTACACGCTCGGCTATCGGCTCGGGCTGATCGCCGGCGGCGCGGGCATCCTGATCGTGGCGGACGCGTTCGGCTGGCAGGGCGGGTACGTGGCCATCTGCGCGCTGCTCGTGGTGCCCTTCGTCACGGTGCTCGTGGCACGCGAACCCGAGCATCGGGTGCGTGAGCGAGTGCCCCTGCGCGTCGCGGTGCAGGAAGGCTTCGTCGGGCCGTTCCGCGATTTCCTCGCGCGGTTCGGTGCGCCCCTGGCCCTTGGCCTGCTCCTGTTCGTGGCGCTGTTCCGGCTGCCGGACCAGATGCTCGGTGTGATGGCGTATCCGTTCTATCTCGACGCGGGATTCAGCAAGACGCAGATCGCCGAGGTCTCGAAGGTCTACGGCGTGGTCATCGGCATCCTCGGCGCGCTGCTGGGCGGCTGGGCCGTCGTGCGTTTCGAGATGCGCCGGCTGCTCGTGGTCGCCGCCATCGGCGTGGCGCTGTCGAACATGCTCTATCTGCTTATGGCCGCGAATCCCGGCCAGACGTGGGCCTTCGTCGCCACGCTTTCCGGCGACAACTTCGCGCAGGGCTTCGCCGGGCCGGTGCTGGTGGCCTTCATGTCCGGCCTGGTCAACCGCAGCTTCACGGCCACGCAGTACGCGCTGCTGAGCGCGCTGGCGAACCTTCCGGGCAAGGTCATCGGTGGATTCTCGGGATTCCTCGTCAAGGATTCGGGCTACGCGTCGCTCTTCGTGGTCAGTACCGTCTCGATCGTGCCGACGCTCATCGTGCTGGCGTGGCTGTGGAAACGGATGCCGCGGCCTGAAGGCGGCGACGCGACGTAAGCCGAATGGCCGATCTTCGCGTCATGCCAGAAATGTGTACCATCGGCCCCACAGGGGGCATGCGCGAGGAGGGTCACGCACGTGCCAGATATAGTGGTGAGACATATCGACGAGCAGATGGCCGAGCGGATCAAGACGCTCGCCCGTGAACGGCGCTGGTCGATCAACGAAGTCATTCTGCACGCGTTGCGCTACGGGCTCGGTCTGAGCCCGGGCGACGTGTTCAACGAGCTTTTGCTCGAACCGGGGGACATCGCGCATCTGACGGGTGCGTGGGACGCCGAGGAACAGGCCGCGTTCCAGGAAGCACTGTCCGCGCTGGCGCAGGCGTCGCCGTCGACGCTGGCCGATGCCGGTGCGCGGCCGGTGAAGGCTCCGGAGACGTTCTAGCGCGATTCCTGCGGTGCGGCGTAAACCGCACCCAGCAAGCGAAGGCCCCGCGCACCGGTCACCGCCGGAAGATTCCCCGGCTCGCCGCGGACGCGGCGATACGCCAGCCATGCGAAGGCCATCGCCTCCATCTGGTCGGGATCCATGCCGAATTCGGCGCTCGAACGCAACACGCGACCTTCGAGGCGCGCCGTGAGCGCACGCATCAGTGCCGTATTGTGCACCCCGCCGCCGCATGCGACGACGTCGACGGCGTCCGGCGCGTAACGCGCGATGGCGTCGCCGATCGAGGCCGCGCTCAACGCCAGCAGCGTCGCCTGCACGTCCTCTGGACTCAGATCGGCCACGCGCGGATGTTCGTCGAGCCACGCCAGATGGAAGTGTTCCCTGCCGGTGCTCTTGGGCGGGTCGAGCACGAAATAGGCGTCGTCGAGCAGCTCGGCCAGCAAGGCGGCGTCGACCGTACCCGAGGCCGCGAAAACGCCGTCGCGATCGAAGGCTTCGCCGCGGTGGCGAAGGCACCAGGCGTCCATCAGTCCGTTGGCCGGACCGGTGTCGAAACCCGTGACGTCGCCCTCGGGCGTCAATCGCGTGACGTTGGCGATCCCGCCGAGGTTGAGCACGACGCGCGAGCCCTTCGACGGACGCAACACCGTGGCGTGGAAGGCGGGTACGAGGGGCGCGCCCTGACCACCGGCGGCGACATCCGCGCGGCGGAAGTCGGCCACGGTGTCGATGCCGCTGCGCTCCGCGATCACCGAGGCATCGCCGATCTGCAGGGTGAACGGGTGCGTGCCCGACGGGCGGTGGCGGATGGTCTGCCCGTGCGAGCCGATGGCGGTAACGGACGATGCCGGCACGCCGGCCTTCGCGATCACGGCGCGGGCGGCATCGGCGAACGCCATCCCCACGGCGACGTCGAGGCGCCCGTAGGCGTCGAGGTCGAGACGGAGCTCGTTCTGCGCGACCGCGAGGATCCTCGCGCGGAGCGCGTCCTCCCAGGGATGCGTCAGGCCCGCGACGAGTGCGGGCCGTCCGTCGGTGAAACGGACCAGGGCCGCATCGATGCCGTCGGCGCTGGTGCCGGAGATGAGGCCGAGGTAGAGGCCGTCCGTGGTCGCCACGGATCAGCCGCCGTCGTTCTTCGCGGTCTCGTTGCGGGCGAGCTTCGTGTTGTTGTCCACCTGGTTCAGGCGAGCGAGCTGCGGTCCGACGATCTCTTTCTTGAACTTCGCCAGCTGCGCGGCGGGGAGCGGCTCCGGCTTCGGCAGCGTGACCGTCTGCGGATCGCGCTGCGCGTTGTTGACGCGGAATTCGTAGTGCAGGTGCGGGCCGGTGGCGAGGCCGGTCATGCCGACGTAGCCGATGGTGCTGCCCTGGCTGACGCGCTGGCCGACGCGCAGGTTCGCGAAGCGCGACATGTGGCCGTAGGCGGTGCTGATCGACGCGTTGTGCTGGATCACGACGAAGTTGCCGTAGCCGTTCATCCAGCCACGGAACTTGACGACGCCGTCGCCGGCCGCGTGGATCGGCGTGCCCGAGGGAGCGGCGTAATCGACGCCCTTGTGCGCGCGCATCTTGCCGAGGATCGGGTGCATGCGGCCCGCGCTGAACTGCGACGAGATGCGCGTGAAGTCGACCGGGATGCGCAGGAACGAACCCTGCAGAGGACGGCCTTCCTCGCTGTAGTAACCCACCTTGTCGCCGTTCTTGTAACGGTACGCGGTGTAGCGCTTGCCCTGGTTGATGAACTCGGCGGCGACGATGTCGCCTTCGCGCATGAACGCGCCGTCGCTATAGACGTCGTCGTAGACGACGGTGAAGTTGTCGCCGACGCGGAGATCCTGCACGAAGTCGATGTCGAACTTGAAGACCTCGGCGAGCTTCAGGACCATCGCGTTGCTCATGCCGGCCTTCGACGCCGCGCCGAACAGCGAGCTGTCGATGAGGCCGTGCGCGATGTGCTCGCGACGCTGCACGTCGCGCTTCTGCGTGGTGAGTTCGGCCTTGCCGCTCGTGAAACGCAGCGTGGCGACGCTCGTTTCGTCCTGGTCGAACCGCACGCCCTCAAGCGTGTGGTCGGCGTTGACGAGGAACTGGAATTCCTGGCCGGGCTTGATCTGGTGGAAGACCTTCGTGCCGCCGGCGGCGTCGATGACGCGTTGCAGATCGGTCATCGACAAGCCCTGCGCGACGAAGATGTCCGCGAGCGTCTGGCCGGGTTGCACCTGCACGGTGTTCCAGGTTTCCACCGGCGGGAGGGGCTTCACGCTGGCGGGATCGAGGCGCGGCACGGCGAGCGGCACGACGGCGAGGGCGACGTTCGACTGCACGTCGGGGCGCGGGATGTCCGTGTTGACGCGTGGCAGCGCGGTGGCGACGGTTTCCTTGCGCATCGCGCCGGCCCAGGCCGGAATCACGAGTGCCGAAAGGATGACCAGAAAGAAAGCGGTGCCGGCGAGGATCCAGCGCTCGCGCGACCAGCTCAGCGGCTCGGCCGACGCGTTGCGACTGAAGGACCAGTGGGCGCGGCTGTCGTAGAAGTGCGAATGACGGCGCTGCGCCTTGCGCCGGATGGCCTGCTTGCGAGCGCTGTGCGCTCCGCGGTTCACATCACCCATTGTCTTTATTGTATCCGCTCGCCCCGAGTTGTCGCGTACCATAACGGCCATGTGCAAAGGCCGTCAACGCCTTTTCCATCAAGGCTTTGCATCACATCTTGCGGTTAACGCACAATTAACCCCCACGGCGTTTTCACACACGAATGTGAAGGCCGTCGATCCCCCTATATAGAGAGCAAGCATGAACGAGCTGGAGCAGGCCCTGGCACTGATCGCCCGCGGCGCCGACGAGATCATCAAGAAGGAAGACCTCGAGGCTCGCCTGAAGACCGGGCGCCCCCTGCGCATCAAGGCGGGGTTCGATCCGACGGCGCCGGACCTGCACATCGGCCATACCGTGCTGCTCAACAAGATGCGCCAGTTCCAGGACCTCGGGCACCAGGTGATCTTCCTGATCGGCGACTTCACGGGAATGATCGGCGACCCGACCGGCAAGAACGTGACGCGCAAGCCGCTGACCCGCGAGGACGTGCTGGCGAACGCGGAAACCTACGCCGAGCAGGTCTACAAGGTGCTCGACCGCGAAAAGACCGAACTGCGCTTCAATTCCGAGTGGTTCGGCAAGATGGGCGCCGCCGACATGATTCGCCTGGCCGCGCAGCACACGGTGGCGCGCATGCTCGAGCGCGACGACTTCGCCAAGCGCTACAAGGCCGAGCAGCCCATCGCCATCCATGAATTCCTCTATCCGCTGGTGCAGGGTTACGACTCCGTCGCCCTCGAGGCGGATGTCGAACTCGGCGGCACGGACCAGAAGTTCAACCTGCTGATGGGGCGCGCCCTTCAGGAACATCACGGCCAGGCGCCGCAGATCGTGCTGACCATGCCGCTGCTCGAGGGACTGGACGGCGTGGCCAAGATGTCCAAGTCGCTGGGCAACTACATCGGCATCAACGAGCCGGCGATCGACATCGTCACCAAGACGATGAAGATCGGCGACGACCTCATGTGGCGCTGGTTCGAGCTGCTCAGCTTCGAGGTGTCGCTCGACGAGCTGGCGACCATGAAGGCGGATATCGCCTCCGGCGCGCTGAACCCGCGCGACGCCAAGCTGAGGCTCGCGCGCGAGTTGGCCACGCGTTTCCACGACGCGGGCGCCGCCGAACAGGCCATCGCCGGCTGGCATGCGGTGGTGCGCGGGGAGGGCGATACCTCGCTCCTGCCGCTCACCGACATCGCGGCGCCTGCCGAAGGCTTCCGTCTGGCCGCCCTTTTGACGGCCGCGGGCGTCACGCCGAGCAATTCGGAAGCGAACCGGAAGCTGAAAGAGCGCGCGGTGCGCATCGATGGCGAGGTCGTGGAGGACGCTTCGCGGGTCTTCACGGCCGGATTCGAGGGCGTGCTCCAGGTCGGCAAACGAAACTTCGCGCGTATCCGGCTGATTTAACGCAGGTTTCAAAAAAACTTCACGAAAGGGGTTGCGGCATTCTTAGGAATCCGTATTATTCGCCTCCCCGCAGCGGCCCACGTCGAAAGACGAACGCTACGGCAGCTGTATCGCCTGGTCGGCGACCTCGAAAAAAAGTTTCACGAGGGTGTTGACGGAAACGAAAAACGATATAGAATGGGCGGCTCACCTCGGGACGAAATGTTCAGAGGGCATCAACGAAAGATGATGCAAGTGATTGATCTTTGACAGTGTGCGCAGGTGAATTGTGTGGACGCCTTGCGGTGGATTGACGATGTCAACCAAATGCAAGTGTCCCACTAGAAAGAAGTCAGCAATGAGTTTTTTCTTGTTGGGGTTAAACACTTCAGAAAGATAGATCGTCTTTTAGACGGTCGAAAACTTAAGTGAAGAGTTTGATCCTG
>NZ_FODZ01000012.1 GCF_900110505.1 Luteibacter sp. UNC138MFCol5.1 | reverse complement strand
GGGCCCGCTACCGAAGGGTGGGAGCCGATCGCATCGGCGATGGGTGCTCGCGGCGGCGGCCCGGTTCTGCCCTGCATGAAGGGCGGCCGGAGCGGCTGCACCGGCACGTTGCCCGCTGCCGCGGGATCGCCGATACGATCGGCTCCCCACCAGAGTCGCCCGGCTCTCACCCTGGGTGGGAGCCGATCGCATCGGCGATGGGTGCTCGCACGGACACGGCTTCGCTGCACCGCAGCGTGCGATGTTCGTTTGTGTTCGAATATGCTCGTTTACCAACAGGCGGTGCCTGACAGCGCGTAAGAAATGTTCGAATGCGCAAGGATTCACGCGCGAGTTCCACCCAAACGAACGTACCCGGGCGTAGGGTCTTTCTCACGGTTGCCGGCGCCGCCTCCCGAATGACGGAGCGTGCGATGGTCGAGCAGGTCGATGTTCTGGTGGTGGGTGGTGGCGTCAATGGCGTCGGTATCGCGCGTGACGCGGCGGGCCGTGGCCTCAGCGTCTGGCTCTGCGAGCGCGACGACCTCGCGTCCCACACCTCCAGCGCGAGCACGAAACTGATCCACGGTGGGCTGCGCTACCTCGAGCAGTTCGAATTCGCCCTCGTCGGCAAGGCGCTGGCCGAGCGCGAGGTGCTCCTGCGCGCGGCCCCGCACATCATCTGGCCGCTGCGCTTCGTACTCCCCCACCAGCCGCACCTGCGCCCCGCGTGGATGATCCGCATCGGCCTGTTCCTCTACGACCATCTCGGCCGCGGACGGCGCACGCTGCCCGGCTCGCGGCGCGTCCGCTTCGGCAAGCACGTCACCGGCGAGCCGCTGCGCGACGAGTTCACGCAGGGCTTCGTGTACTCCGACGCGTGGGTGCAGGACGCGCGCCTTGTCGTGCTCAACGCGATGGACGCGGCGCGCCGCGGCGTCCGCGTCGAGACCCACACGCGCTGCGTCAGCGCGCGCCGCGACGGCGAAGGCTGGACCGCCGAGCTCGAGAGTCGCGACGGCAGTCGTCACTTCATCCGGGCGCGCGCGCTCGTCAATGCCGCCGGCCCCTGGGCGGCGACGTTCCTTGACGACGTGGCGCACGTGCCGCATCAGCACTCGCTGCGCCTGATCAAGGGCAGTCACATCGTGGTGCCGAAGATCTTCGATCACCGCTATGCGTACATCTTCCAGCAGCCCGACCGCCGCATCGTCTTCGCCATTCCGTACGAGCGCGATTTCACGCTTGTCGGCACGACCGACATCGAATACAAGGACGACCCGTCGCGCCCCGTCATCACCGACGAGGAGACGCGTTACCTGTGCGATGCCGCCAACCGCTACTTCAAGAAGCAGCTGGCGCCCGCCGACGTCGTCTGGAGCTATAGCGGTGTGCGCCCGCTGCTTCAGGACGAATCCGGCAACGCCTCGGAAGTCACGCGCGACTACCAGCTCGACATCGACGCCAACGGCCCGCCGCTGCTGAACGTCTTCGGCGGCAAGCTGACCACCTTCCGCAAGCTGTCGGAGGAGGCCGTGGACAAGCTCGCGCCGCTGCTCGGCAACACGCAGCCGGCGTGGACGGCCGATGCGCCGCCGCTGCCCGGTGGCGGCGAACGCGACATCGACGAACTGCAGGCGGACATCCGCGCCTCGCGTCCCTGGCTGCCCGATGCCTTCGCCTGGCGTCTCGTGCACAGCTACGGCACGCGCGCCCGCGACCTGCTGGGCGAAGCCGATGGTCTGCACGCGCTTGGCGAGCATTTCGGTGCCGATCTCTACCAGGCCGAGGTCGATTACCTCGTCCGCCACGAATGGGCGACGGAGGCCGAGGACATCCTCTGGCGCCGGAGCAAGCTGGGCCTGCGCGTCACGCCGGCCGACGTGCGGCGCCTTTCCGATTACCTGTCCACGAAGCGCTGAACGCTCGCGGCCACCCCCAGCGCGCGCCGGACTGCTGACCGTCGCGCGTCCCCAAGATAAGGAGTACTCAGCATGTCGGTGTACCTGAGTGAGTTCCTCGGAACGATGGTGATGATCCTGCTCGGCGACGGCGTCGTCGCCGGCGTGCTGCTGAAGGATTCGAAGGCGAAGGATGCGGGCTGGAGCGTCATCACGTGGGCGTGGGGCCTCGCCGTGCTCATGGGCATCTTCGTCGCCGCGAAGAGCGGCGCCCACATGAACCCCGCGATCACGCTCGCGATGGCGTCCATCGGCAAGCTGTCGTGGACGCTGGTGCCGGGCTACATCGCCGCCCAGATGGCCGGTGCGTTCACCGGCGCGGTGCTCGTGTACTTCGCCTACCTCGCGCACTGGAAGGGCACGCAGGATGCGACTGCGAAGCTCGGCATCTTCTGCACCATCCCGGCCATCCGTTCCATTCCGGCGAACCTCGTCACCGAGATCATCGGAACGTTCGTCCTCGTCTACTGCGTGCTGGCCATCGGCAGCAACGATCTCTCGAAGGGTCTCGCCCCGATCGCCGTCGCGCTGCTCGTGGTCGTGATCGGCATGGGTCTCGGCGGCCCCACCGGTTACGCCATCAATCCCGCGCGCGACTTCGGGCCGCGCGTCGCCCACGCCATCCTGCCCATCCCCGGCAAGGGTGGTTCCGACTTCGCCTACGCACCCGTGCCGATCGTCGGCTCGATCATCGGCGCACTGCTTGCCGCCTTCGCCTATACCGCCTTCGCGGCGTGAACCCAAGGACCCGCATCGTGACCACGAAGAAGAAATACATCCTCGCCATCGACCAGGGCACCACCAGCTCGCGCACCATTCTTTTCGACCACGACGGCAACATCGCCGGCACCGCGCAGCGCGAGTTCCCGCAGATCTTCCCGCAGCCGGGCTGGGTGGAGCACAACCCGCGCGAGATCATGACCAGCGTGCTGTCGACGATGACCGAAGTCATCAGCAGCTCACAGATCGACGCGTCGTGCATCGAAGGCATCGGCATCACCAACCAGCGCGAGACGGCCGTGGTGTGGGATCGCCACACGGGGCAGCCCATCTACAACGCCATCGTCTGGCAGTCGCGCCAGACGGCGGAGATCTGCGACAAGCTCAAGGCCGACGGCTTCGAGGACATGGTCCGCGAGAAGACGGGCCTGCTGATCGACGCCTACTTCGCCGGCACGAAGGTGCGCTGGATCCTCGACCATGTCGAAGGCGCGCAGGAGAAAGCCGAAGCCGGCGACCTGCTGTTCGGCACGATCGATACCTGGCTGATCTGGAACCTCACCGGCGGCAAGGTGCACGTCACCGACTACACCAACGCCTCGCGCACGCTCATGTACGACATCTTCAAACGCGAATGGGACGACGAGCTGTTGAAGATGCTCAACGTGCCGCGCGCGATGCTGCCGGAGGTGAAGTCCTCGAGCGAGGTCTACGGCAACACGCTGGCGAAGCATTTCTTCGGCCGCGAAGTGCCGATCGCCGGCATCGCGGGCGACCAGCAGGCCGCGCTGTTCGGTCAGGCATGCTTCGAGGAAGGCCTGGCGAAGAACACCTACGGCACCGGCTGTTTCATGCTGATGAACACCGGCGAGAAGGCGGTACGTTCCAAGAACGGTCTGCTCACCACCATCGCGTGGGGCGTCGACGGCAAGGTGGAATACGCCCTCGAGGGCAGCATCTTCGTGGCGGGCTCGGTCATCCAGTGGCTTCGCGACGGCCTGCGCATGCTAGGCAAGGCGTCGGACTCGCAGGCGTACGCGGAGCGCGCGAAGGACAACGACGGCGTCTACTTCGTGCCCGCGTTCGTCGGTCTGGGCGCACCGTACTGGAAGAGCGACGTGCGCGGTGCCGTCTTCGGCCTTTCGCGCGGCACGACGAAGGAACAGTTCATCCGCGCGGCGCTCGAATCGATGGCTTACCAGACGCGCGACGTGCTCGAGGCCATGCAGTCCGACTCCGGCATCCAGCTCAAGGAACTGCGCGCCGATGGCGGCGCGATCGCCAACGACTTCATGGCGCAGTTCCAGGCCGACATCCTCGACGTCACGCTGTTGCGTCCGAAGGTGCAGGAAACCACGGCGCAGGGCGCGGCGTATCTCGCCGGTCTCGCCGTCGGCTTCTGGAAGGACAAGAAGGACATCGCCACGCGCTGGGCGGTGGATCGCGAGTTCAAGCCGGAGATGACGAAAGAACGCCGCGACGATCTCTACGACGGCTGGAAGCAGGCCGTGAACGCGACCATGGGCTTCAAGCCACGCAACTAAAGAGCATCGCCGATGCGATCGGCTCCCACCCTCTGGTAGGTCGGCCTTCGCAAGCATGGCTACCGAAGGGTGGGAGCCGATCGTATCGGCGATCACGACGAAGCGAACCGCACAACCGAAAAGGGGCGGCGCATCGCTGCGCCGCCCCTTTTGCCTTCAGGCTCTTCGACCGATCAACCGATCGCGTAGCCGAACTGTTCCTCGAACGCTTCCGCGAACTGCGCGTACGTGAAGTACTGGTTCTGCGTGCCCGGATGCTCGACCTTCAGCGCGCCCATCAGCGACGCCATGTTGCCGACCGTCTTCCAGTCGTAGCCCTTCATGATGCCGAAGATCAGGCCGGCGCGGTACGCGTCGCCGCAACCCGTCGGATCGACGACCTGGCGCTCGCGCGCCGGTCCGATCTCGATCGTCTCGCCATCGGCGTGGATCTGCGAGCCGCGCGGTCCGAGCGTCACGATGTACGCCTTCACCTTCGACGCGATCGTCTTCGCGTCCCAGCCGGTGCGCTGCTGCAGCAGCTGCGATTCGTAATCGTTGACGATCACGTACGTCGACTTCTCGATCATCGAGCGGAACTCGTCGCCGTTGAACAGCGGCATCGCCTGGCCCGGATCGAAGATGAAGGGCACGCCACGCGCGGCGAACTCGTCCACGTGCTGCAGCATCGCCTCGCGGCCATCCGGCGCCACGATGCCGAACTGGTAATCGGGAATGTCGCGCACGTGGTTGTCGTGCGCGTTCGACATCGCGCCCGGGTGGAACGCGGTGATCTGGTTGTTGTCCAGGTCGGTCGTGATGAAGCACTGCGGGGTGAACATGTCGTCGTACTGACGCACGCCCTCGAGGCGGATGCCGTGCTTCTCCATGTGCGCGCGGTACGGACCGAAGTCCTGGCCCACCGTCGCGACCGGCATCGGGTCGCCGCCGAGCAGCTTCAGGTTGTACGCGATGTTGCCCGCGCAACCACCGAACTCGCGACGCATGCCGGGAACGAGGAACGACACGTTGAGGATGTGCACCTGGTCCGGAATGATGTGGTTCTTGAACTGGTCCTGGAACACCATGATGGTGTCGTAGGCGAGCGATCCGCAGATAACGGCAGTCATGCGTCGGTGACCCTGGAAGTAGTGGTGGGACGACCCGGGCGGGCCGCCGCAAACGCCGCCCGCGTGGGGTCCGGCAAACCTGCGAATCCTACCCAAAAAAGGGCCGCGAGGCGACCATCCGGAGGCATCGCGTGCCCGGAGCAGGGCGCTCTGCCGCACGCATCATCCGGACTTACAAGGCTTTCTTAACGTATCCGCCCTTGCGTGGGAGGGGTGGCCAATCTAGACTCGCACGCTTACTTTTTCCCGCTACGGGCGCCCGCCGCACCATGTTTAAGAAGTTCCGCGGACTTTTCTCGAACGACATCTCCATCGATCTCGGCACGGCGAATACGCTCATTTATGTGCGCGGTCAGGGCATCGTCCTGAACGAGCCGTCGGTGGTGGCGATCCGCCAGGACCGCGGCCCGGGTGGCCCCCGTGCCGTGGCGGCCGTCGGTGGCGACGCCAAGCGCATGCTCGGCCGCACGCCGGGCAACATCGCCACGGTGCGTCCGATGAAGGACGGCGTCATCGCCGACTTCACCATGACCGAGGCGATGCTCCAGCATTTCATCAAGCAGGTGCACCGCTCGCGCATGCTGCGCCCGAGCCCGCGCGTGCTGGTCTGCGTGCCCTGCGGCTCCACCCAGGTGGAGCGCCGCGCGATCAAGGAATCGGCCGAAGGCGCCGGTGCCCGCGACGTCTTCCTCATCGAGGAGCCGATGGCGGCCGCGATCGGCGCCGGCATCCCGGTGCACGAGGCCCGCGGCTCCATGGTGCTGGACATCGGCGGCGGCACCTCGGAAGTGGCGGTGATCTCGCTCAACGGCATCGTCTACTCGCAGTCCGTGCGCGTGGGCGGCGACCGCTTCGACGAGGCCATCATCAATTACGTGCGCCGCAACCACGGCACGCTGATCGGCGAATCCACCGCCGAGCGCATCAAGCTGGAAATCGGCTGCGCCTTCCCGCAGAGCGAAGTCCGCGAGATCGAGATCTCAGGCCGCAACCTCGCCGAGGGCGTGCCGCGCATGTTCACGATCAACTCCAACGAGGTGCTGGAAGCCCTGCACGAGCCGCTCTCCGGCATCGTGGCGGCGGTCAAGGCGGCGCTGGAGCAGACCCCGCCGGAGCTCTGCTCCGACGTGGCCGAGCGCGGCATCGTGCTCACCGGTGGCGGCGCGCTGCTGCGCGACCTGGATCGCCTGATCTCCGAGGAAACCGGCCTGCACGTGCAGGTCGCCGACGATCCGCTCACCTGCGTGGCGCGCGGCGGCGGCAAGGCCCTGGAGATGATCGACCAGCACGGCAGCGACTTCTTCGCGTTCGAATGATGACGGCGCGCAGCGGCGCTATGGCCGGAGCGCGCTGAATGGCCCTGAATCGCGACGACAAGTCGCCCCTGTTCGCACCGGGCGTGGCGGGAACGCTGCGCCTGATCGTGTACCTCGCGCTCGCCTGCGTGCTCATGGTGCTCGATCATCGTGGCGGCTGGCTGGCCAACGTCCGCTACGGTCTCTCGCTCGTGGTCGAACCCGTGTACCGGATCGCCGGACTGCCCTCGCAGGGCTTCCAGGCGGCGACGGTGGCGTTCGCCGACCGCCAGCGCCTCACCGAGCAGAACCAGCGCCTGCGTGAAGATCTCCTGCTCGCCAACGCCAAGCTCAACCGCATGGCGTCCGTGGCCGAGCAGAACACGCGCCTGAAGGAACTGCTGGATACCCAGCACAGCCTGTCGCTGAACGTGCAGCTCGCACGGCTCATCGGCGTGGACCTCGGTACGTTCCGCCACCGGATCGTGCTCAACGTCGGCGCGCGCGACAAGGTGCAGCCGGGGCAGGTCGTGATCGACGCCCGCGGTGTCATGGGCCAGATCGTGGACGTCATGCCCACCACCTCCGTCGCGATGCTGATCACCGATCCGAACCACGCCATTCCCGTGACCATCGAACGCACCGGCCTGCGCACCATCGCCTATGGCTCGCGCGCGGGCGACCTGCTGACGCTGCCGAACATTCCCGTGTCCGCCGACGTGCAGGTGGGCGACAAGCTCGTCACCTCCGGTCTCGGCGGACGCTTCCCGCCCGGCTTCCCCGTGGGCGAGATCCGCGATGTGGCGCAGACCGCGTCGGGCACCTTCCTCTCCGCGCAGGCGAAGCCGGCCGCGGACCTCGACCGCAGCGAGGACGTCCTGCTGCTGCACGATCTGGCGGAATCCGCCGGTCCGCCGCCGCCCGCGCCCAACGTCGGGCCGCCGTCCGACATGAAGCCCGATCCGAACGCGCCGCCGGCGCCGACGCTGCCGGCGGTCACCTCGCCGACGGCCACGCCGCTGCCCGCGCGTGCCGCCACGGCCGGCTCGCCGGCGGGGAGCACGCCATGAACCGCGTCCGCGTCCGCCAGCTCTGGTTCGCCGCCACGCTGCTGATCTCGCTGTTCCTGATGCTGATCCCGCTGCCGGGTCCGCTCACGCCGTTCAAGCCGTACTGGCCGGCGCTCATCCTGCTCTACTGGTGCCTGCAGTCGGGCGACCGTGTGACGCTCGGGCTCGCGTTCTGCCTCGGCGTCGCGGCCGATCTCTTCGATGGCGTGCTGCTCGGCGAACAGGCGCTGCGCCTCACCGCGATGGTGTTCATCGCGCTGCGTTTCCGCTCGCGCCTGCGCTTCTTCCCGATGTGGCAGCAGTCGCTCGCGGTGCTCGGGTTCCTGGTGAACGATCGCATCCTGTTGTTGCTCGTGCGCGTGTTCGGCGGCGATCCGCTGCCGCCGGCCGAGTACTGGATCTCGCCGCTGGTCGGCGCGGCGCTGTGGCCGTTCGTGTTCCTGATCCTCGACGACCTGCGCGCGCGTCTGCGCATCCACGACGCATGAAGCGCCGGCGCGCCTCGATCAAGGAAACGCGCGGCGAAGTCGCGCTGTTCCGCCGTCGCGCGCTGGCCGGCTTCGCGCTGATCCTGCTCGGCCTCAGCGCCGTGTGCGTGCGCTACGTCTACCTGCAGGTGCTGCACCACGAGGAATTCGTGGCGCGCTCGGACCAGAACCGGGTCAAGCCGCGCGCGATCCCGCCGGCGCGCGGCCTCATCTACGACCGCAACGGCGTGCTGCTGGCCGACAACGTGCCAGCGTTCCGCCTGGAAGTGACGCCCGAGCAGGTCGACGACATGGATGCCATGCTCGGCAAGCTCGGCGCCGTGGTGCCGATCAGCGACGACGACATCGCCACGTTCAAGAAGCAGGTGAAACAGGGCCGGCGCTTCGAAGGCATCCCGCTGCGCCTGAAACTGACGGAAGACGAGATCGGCCGCTTCGCCGTGAACCGCTGGCGCTTCCCCGGCGTCGACGTCGTGCCGTACCTCACGCGTCGCTATCCGCTCGGCCCTTCCATGGCGCACGTCATCGGTTACGTCAGCCGCATCGACGCCGACGACCTCGACCGCATGGACGACGACGAGGAGGCCAGCTACAAGGGCACCACGCACATCGGCCGCATCGGCATCGAGCGTTCGTACGAGAAGTTGCTGCACGGCTCGCCCGGCTACGAGCTGGTGGAAGTGAACGCCGACGGCCGCACGCAGGCCGTGCTCGACACCACGCCGCCCACGCCCGGCAAGAACGTGTACCTCAGCATCGACGTGCGCCTGCAGAAGGCGGCGGAGCAGGCCATGGCGGGCAGGGCGGGCGCGGCGATCGCCATCGATCCGCGCAACGGCGAGGTGCTCGCGTTCGTCAGCGTGCCGGACTTCGATCCCAACCTCTTCGTCAACGGCATCAGTTCCGCCGACTACAAGGCGCTGACCACGGCACCGGACAAGCCGCTGTACAACCGCGCCCTGCGCGGCGTGTACCCGCCGGGTTCCACCGTGAAGCCGTTCCTCGCGCTCGGCGGCCTCTCGATGGGCATCCGCCGTCCGAGCGACACCGTGCTGTCCACGGGCGAGTTCTGCATCCCGGGCCAGTCGCGCTGTTACCGCGACGACAAGCGCGGCGGCGACGGCACGGTGAACATGATCCGCGCCATCGAGCTGTCGACGAACACCTATTTCTACCGCCTCGCGCTCGACATGGGCATCGACCGGCTCGCGACCTGGATGGGCGGCCTGGGCTTCGGCAAGAAGACCGGCATCGACCTCGTCGGCGAAGTCGAGGGCATCCTGCCGTCGCGCGAGTGGAAGGCCACGCGGAGCAAGTCCGGGTGGTATCCCGGCGAGACCATCATCGCGGGCATCGGCCAGGGCTACTGGGCCGTGACGCCGCTGCAGCTGGCGCACGCCACCGCCACGTTCGCCGGCCGCGGCATCCCGTACACGCCGCATCTCCTGCTCGACACGCAGGACGGCGTGGACAGCCCGCGCGTGCACCAGCCGTTCCCGCCGAGTGGCCCCTCCGTGATCCGCAAGGCCTCCGACTGGGACGCCGTGAACGAGGGCATGGAAGCGGTGATCAACTCCGGCAAGGGCACCGGCAAGGCGCTGCGTTTCGGATTTCCGTACATCATCGCGGGCAAGAGCGGCACCGCCGAACGCTTCTCGCGCAAGACCGACGCGTACGACACGAACAAGAACACCGCGTACCTCGCCAGTCGCCACCGCGCGCTCTTCATCGCCTACACGCCCGCCGACGATCCGAAGATCGCCGTCGCGGTGGTGCTCGAGGCGGGCGCCTGGGGCGCGGCGGATTCCGGTCCCATCGCCCGCAAGATCCTCGATCAGTGGGTGGTGGACGAGGGCGGCCCGCGGCCGGTCGACCCCGCGCCGGGCCAGGTCGTGACGGCCGACGCCGATCCGGCGGACGCGACGGAGGACGAACCCGAGCCGCCGGCCGCGCCGGCCAGCGCGGGTGCGCCGCCGCAGGACGATGGAGAGGACCAGTAACGATGTTCCCGCAACTCGCCCTCCGTCTGAAACGCTTCGGCCTGCGCCTGCTCTCCAAGCCGCGCCTCGACATTCCGCTGCTGCTCGCGCTGTTCGTGCTCGCGATCGTGGGCCTGTCCAACCTCTACAGCGCGGGCAACGGCAACGATTCGCTGGTGATCGGCCAGGCCGCGCGCTTCGTGCTCGGCGGCGTGCTGCTGCTCGTCATTTCGCGCATCCCGCCGCCGGTGCTGCGCTCGTGGACGCCGTGGCTCTACCTCGGCAGCACCGCGCTGCTGGTGGTCGTCGCGATCCTCGGCGAAGGGCGTGGCGCGTACCGCTGGCTCGACCTGGGGGTCATGCGCTTCCAGCCGTCGGAACTGCTGAAGCTGACCATGCCCATGATGGTCGCGTGGTACCTGCATCCGCGGCAGCTGCCGCCGGGCTGGAAGGACATCGCCGTCGTCGGCCTCCTGATCGCCGTGCCCGCGGGGCTCATCGCCGAGCAGCCCGATCTCGGGACCGCGCTGCTCGTCGCGGGCGCGGGCGCGTTCGCGCTGTTCCTCTCGGGCATGGCGTGGTGGCGGATCGGCCTGCTCGGCGGCGCCGTGGGCGCCGTGATCCCGGTGGCGTGGCAGTTTCTCCACGAATACCAGCGCAACCGCGTGCGCACGCTGCTCGATCCCGAATCCGACCCGCTGGGCAAGGGCTGGCACATCATCCAGTCGAAGATCGCGGTGGGCTCCGGCGGCGCGTTCGGCAAGGGCTGGCAGCACGGCACCCAGTCGCGCCTGGAGTTCCTGCCGGAACACACCACCGACTTCGCGTTCGCCGTGTTCTCCGAGGAATTCGGGCTGATCGGCGTGATCCTCATCATGCTGCTCTACGCCTTCATCATCGGCCGCTGCCTGTGGATCGCGATGAACGCGCGCGACACGTATTCGCGCCTGCTCGCGGGCGCCATCGGCATGAGTTTCTTCGTGTACGTGGCCGTGAACGGCGGCATGGTCGCGGGCATCCTGCCCGTCGTGGGCGTGCCGATGCCGCTGCTCAGCTACGGCGGCACCTCCGCGGTCTCGCTGCTCACGGGCTTCGGCGTGCTGATGTCCATCCACGCGAATCGCAAGCTGCACGACTGACGATCCGCCTCAGCCTGAACATTCGCCGAAGACGGCCCCGGCCGCGCCACGACAGCGTGATACGCTTCCTTGCATGGATGAAGTTCTCGCCGCGCGCCGCGCCCGCCCCGCACGACACCTCCCGCGCCTCGCCGGCGCGATGCTCGCCTTCCCCCTGCTGTTCACCTCGGCCGCCATGGCCGAAACCCATCCGGGCCAGGAACAGCTCGTCCGCGAAGTCGCGAAGGACACCGGCAAGAGCAAGGCCTCGCTGAATTCGCTGCTCGATGGCGCGAAGAAGCAGCAGGCCATCCTCGACGCCATCAGCCGGCCCGCGGAAGGCAAGCCCTGGCGCGATTACCGTCCGATCTTTCTCACGGAACAGCGTATCCAGGCCGGCGCGGACTTCTATCGCGAACATCGCCAGTTGCTCGACGGCATCGGCCGCACGTACGGCGTGCCGCCCGAATACATCGTCGCCATCGTCGGCGTGGAAACCTTCTATGGCCGCAACACCGGCAAGTGGAAGGTGATCGACGCGCTGACGACGCTCGCGTTCTATTACCCGAAGCGCGCGCCGTTCTTCCGCGAACAGCTGAAGGTGCTGCTCGAGCTGCCGCAGAACCACCTCGGCGGTCCGCTCGACACGCTCACCGGCTCGTACGCCGGCGCGCAGGGCTGGGGCCAGTTCATGCCCTCGTCGATCCGAGATTGGGGCGTCGACTACGACCACGACGGCCGTATCGACATGAAGGGCTCGATGGGCGACATCTTCGCCAGCGTCGCGAACTACTTCAAGGAACACGGCTGGGAAACCGGCGGTCCCGTCGCCACGCGCGCGCAGCCGGACCGTCGCGCCGTCGCGCCCGCCGTGCCGAAGGACTGGCGCCCGGTCGCGCCCGTCGAGGCCTTCGTCGCCGATGGCTTCGCGCCGCTGAAGCACGTCAATCCCGGTCGCGACGCGCAGCTCGTCCGCCTGGATGGCCCCACCGGCGACGAATACTGGTTCACGTTCCAGAACTTCTACGTCATCACCACCTACAACCGCAGCCCGATGTACGCCATGGCCGTCGACCAGCTGGCGCACGAGATCCGCGCCCGCGTGAACGGACCGGCCCCGCGATGAACACCCATTCGCGCGCGAGCGCGCTTCCCACGGGAAGCCCGTGCGTCGCGTCACGCCCCCTACCGAAGGGGTGGGAGCCGATCGTATCGGCGATGGGTGCCCGCCGTATCGCATCGGTCATGCTCATCGCACTCCTGCTCGGCCTCCTCACCGCCTGCGGTGGGGGCAAGAACACGCGCCCCGCATCGCGCGGCGGCAGCACATCGTCCCCCTCGCGCGGCGGCTACGACGACATCCGCAAGTCGCAGCGCTCGCGCTACCGCTCCAACGCGGACAGCGTGCCGACCGACGCGCCCGACGTCAGCAAGCTTCCCGAGCCCGTGCCGAAGGTCGAGCCCCGCGCGCTGTACGGCAACAAGTCGCCGTACTCCGTGCTCGGCCAGACGTACACCGTGCTGCCGAGCTCGCGCGGCTACGTCGAGCGCGGCATCGCGTCGTTCTACGGCAACAAGTTCCACGGCTACAAGACCTCGAGCCTCGAGGAATACGACATGTACCAGTTCTCGGCCGCGCACAAGACGCTGCCGCTGCCGAGCTACGCGCGTGTCACCAACCTCGAGACCGGCAAGAGCGTCATCGTCCGCATCAACGATCGCGGCCCGTTCCACGAAAACCGCATCATCGACCTCTCGTTCGCCGCCGCCGTGAAGATCGGCGTCTGGCCGAAGGGCACCGGGCTCGTGGAAGTGCGCGCGATCGATCCGTCCGACCCCGGCAGCGACCGCGGCGCGCCCTACGTGAACACGGCACCGAAGCCCGCCCCCGTCAGCGCGCCGCCGCCGCCCGCGCGGGTCGCGAGCGGCACGCCGGTGGGCGCCCGCACCGTCGCCACGCCCGAGCGCGCCGTGAGTCGGCCGCCGTCCGATGCCATCGCGGCCCCCGTGGGCAGCGCCCCGGTCGCGGCGGCCCCGAGCGCGCGTCCCGCCGCCGCCGATCCGGAAGCCGACGATCACGTCCCCGGCATGACCGGCATCTCGCCCGCCGAAGCGCTGCCGCCGCTCGCCAGCGCCGGCAACGGCGTCGCGTCCGCGCCGGCCGGCAAGCCGGCCTCCCAGGCCGCCCCGCGTCCCACGATCACGGCCCCCGTCGCGGGCAAGCCCAGCATCTACCTCCAGGTCGGTGCCTTCTCCGACGCGGTCAACGCGAACCGCGTGGCCGACCGACTGAACCAGGCCGGCCTCGGCCCGGTCAGTGTGGTGGAGGCCACCATCGGTGGCCGCAGCGTGCGCCGGGTCCGCGTGGGCCCGCTGGCCGACGTGGACACCGCCGACCGGGTGACCGACCAGATCGCCGGCATGGGCCTGCCAAGGCCCTCCGTCGCGGTAGACTGACCTCCTTTTTTGTTGCTTTGACTGGACCGCTGAAACGATGAAGCTCTTCCCTCGCTCCCTGTTCGCTTTCGCCGCCGCCGCGCTCGTCGCGGGCGTGACCGTGGCGCAGCAGACGCCTCCGCGTCCCGCCCCCGTGCCGCGCCCCGTGGTGCCCGAGGCACCGGTGCCGCCGCCGCCGGACGTCGAAGGCAAGAGCTGGGTGCTGATGGACTACAACACCGGGCAGATCATCGCGTCGAAGGAGCCCGACCTCCAGGTCGAGCCGGCCTCGATCACCAAGGTGATGACCGACTACGTCGTCTCCGCCGAGATCGGCAACGGCAAGATCCACATGACCGATCCGGTCACCATCAGCGAGAACGCGTGGCGCGGCGGCGGTGCGGGCACCGACGGCTCCACCAGCTTCCTGAAGCTCAACAGCCAGGTGCCGCTGAAGGATCTGCTCTACGGCATGATCATCCAGTCGGGCAACGACGCCGCCATCGCGCTCGCCGAGCACACGGCGGGCTCGGAGCCGGCCTTCGCCAACCTGATGAACGCGTACGCCAAGCAGTTGGGCATGACGCGCTCGCAGTTCCAGAACGCGTCGGGCTATCCGGTCGCCAACCACTACACGACCGCCCGCGACATCGCGGTCCTGTCGCGCGCGCTGATCCACGACTTCCCTGAGGACTACGCGATCTCGGCGGTGAAGGAATTCGAGTGGAACGGTATCAAGCAGCACAACCGTAACCTGCTGCTGTGGCGCGACAACACCGTCGACGGCATCAAGACCGGCCACACCGCCGCCGCCGGCTACTGCCTCGCCGCCTCGGCGAAGCAGGGCGACGCGCGCATGATCGCCATCATCATGGGCGCCGGCAGCGAGAAGGGCCGCGCCGACGCCGCGCTGGCGCTGCTCAACTACGGTTTCCGCTTCTACGAATCGCACAAGCTCTACGAGGCCAACAAGCCGCTGGCCACGCCGAAGCTGTGGAAGGGCGCGGAGAACACCCTCCCGCTCGGCCTGACGGAAGACGCCATGGTCTCGGTCAAGCGCGGCGACTACGACAAGCTCAAGGCCAACCTCGACATCCCGACGACCCTGATCGCCCCGTTCAAGAAGGGCCAGCAGGTCGGCACGCTGCGCGTGACCCTCGACGACCAGCCGGTGTTCACCGCGCCGCTCGTCGCCCTGGCCGACGCGCCGGAAGGCGGCTTCTTCTCGCGCCTGTGGGACACGATCATGCTGTGGTTCCACAGCGACGGCGACAAGAAGTAAGAGGATTACGCTCATGCGCGAGATCGACTTCAGCGAAGCGCAGAAGGACGGCAAGGGCTTCCAGTTCCCGGGCGAGTTCGAGATCACCGCGATCGGCAACGCCAACGCGGGACTCGAGAAGCACGTGCCGTTCCTGCTCCATGGCATCGGTCTGGAGGTGCTCCACGAGACCCTGTCGACCAAGCTCACCCCGGCCGGCAACTACCAGTCGGTCACCGTGAGCTTCGTCGCGCCGACCCGCGAGAAATACCTCGAGGCGCACAGCACCCTGCGCGCCGACGCGAACATCCGTTTCACCATGTAGCCGTCCGGCCCCCGTAGGAGCGCGCCCTGCGCGCGACATCTTTTCGCGAGAAGCCGCAGGGCCTGCGGCTCACGGCCCCAGAAGATGTCGCGCGCAAGGCGCGCTCCTACGGACCCCGGCGTCGAGCGGATCACGTCGGTCTTGTATCGTGGGCCCCACGCCCACAACTCCCCGACATCCCCCACGACCGCACCGCCATGACCCTCCCCCTCAACGTCCGCCGGCTGGGGCGCGTCCCCTACGAAGCCAGCTGGAAGGCCATGAGCGCCTTCACCGACAACCGCACCGACGACACCGTCGACGAGCTGTGGCTGCTGGAGCACGATCCCGTCTTCACCCTCGGCCAGGCCGGTCTCGACGAGCACGTGCTCTTCGCCGGCGACATCCCGGTGGTGCGCGTGGACCGCGGCGGGCAGGTCACCTACCACGGGCCCGGCCAGATCGTGGCCTACCCGATGATCGACCTGCGGCGCACCGGGGTGGGCGTGCGCGAGCTGGTCAACCGGATCGAGCAGGCCCTGATCGACACCCTCGGCGAGTGGAATATCGGCGCGGAGCGCCGCGAGGGCGCCCCCGGCGTCTACGTCGCGGACGCCAAGGTCGCGGCCCTCGGCCTGCGCATCCGGCGGGGCTGCAGCTTCCACGGCCTGGCCTTCAACGTGGACATGGACCTCGAGCCCTACCACCGCATCAATCCCTGCGGCTACAAGGGTTTGGAAGTCACCCAGGTGGTAGACTTGGGCGGTCCGTCGCGACTGGCAGACGTGGAAGACGTCCTGGTTCAGGAATTCTGCAAGCAATTCGGCTTCCACGCCGTGCCCGCCGATCCCATTCTCCCCGAACTCCCCGCGCGCCTTGCGGTCTGAGGCTTCACAGACGTTATGACCCAGACTTCCGCCACCCCCCTTCGCAGCATCCCGATCGCCGTGGTCGACAAGCCCGGCGAGAAGATGCTCGGCAACGACAAGATCGGGCTCAACCGCGCGAGCTTCGACAGCACGCAGCCGGCGTTGCGCAAGCCCGGCTGGATCCGCGTGCGCCTGCCGCAGGGCAACGCGGTGCAGGAGCTCAAGGCCCGCCTGCGCGAGAACTCGCTCGTCACCGTGTGCGAAGAGGCCTCGTGCCCGAACATCCACGAGTGCTTCTCCAAGGGCACCGCCACCTTCATGATCCTCGGCGAGGTCTGCACCCGCCGCTGCTCGTTCTGCGACGTGGCCCACGGCCGCCCGCTGGCGCCGGATCCGCTGGAGCCGGCGCGCCTGGCCGAGACCATCCGCGACATGCGCCTGCGCTACGTGGTGATCACCTCGGTTGATCGCGACGATCTGCGCGACGGCGGCGCCGAGCATTTCGCCTCGTGCATCCGCGCGGTGCGCCACGCCAGCCCGGACATCCGCATCGAGATCCTCACCCCGGATTTCCGCGGCAAGGGCCGCATGGAGCGCGCGCTGGACGTCCTCAAGGATTTCCCGCCGGACGTCTTCAACCACAACCTGGAAACGGTCCCGCACCTGTACCGCGAGGTTCGTCCGGGCGCCGACTACCAGTGGTCGCTGGATCTGCTCAAGCGCTTCAAGGCCCAGCACCCGACGGTCCCGACCAAGTCCGGCATCATGCTCGGCCTCGGCGAGACCCTCGAGCAGGTCCTGGAGACCATGCGCGATCTACGCGCCCATGACGTCGACATGATCACCATCGGCCAGTACCTGCAGCCGACGGCGCATCACCACCCGGTGGTCCGTTACTGGACGCCGGACGAATTCGAGGCGCTGCGCGTCGCAGGCGAGGAGATGGGCTTCTCCCATGTCGCTTCCGGCCCGTTGGTGCGATCCTCCTACCATGCCGACCTGATGGCCCACGCCGCCGGCGTCGTCGAATAAACACGCTCCATCGCACTGAGGCTTCGATTACATGACTCTTCGCCCCGCGATCGCTCTCCTGCTGGCCCTCACGGCCGCGGGCGCCAACGCCCAGAACGCCGCGCCCGCGCCGATGCAGAAGCCGGGAGCGACCGAGCCCGCGACGAAGACGGCACCCGCGCCGCAGCCGAAGGACGCCTCGGAAGCCGCGACCTCGCCCGAGCCGCAGCGCAAGGAGTCCAGCCTGCCGCTGAAGCCCACCGCCGCCGAGGCGCAGGCCTCGCAGCTGTCGGCGCGTTTCCTCACGCGCTTCCACTACCAGGCCCAGCCGCTCGACGACGCCATGTCGGCCAAGATCTACAAGGCCTACATCGAGTCGCTCGACAGCGAGAAGGTGTTCTTCACGCAGGAAGACCTCGCGAAGTTCGAACCGCTGAAGACGCAGTTCGACGACGCCATCTGGAACCAGGACCTCACCGGCCCGTTCTCGGTGTTCAACCTGTACATCACGCGCGCGGTCGACCGCATGAACTACGCGCGCGGCCTGCTCAAGCAGGGCTTCGACTTCAGCGGCAACGAGAGCTTCAACTTCGACCGCAAGAAGGCCGCCGCGCCGAAGAACCAGGCCGAGCTCGACGACGTGTGGCGCAAGCGCACGATGAACGACTGGCTGCGCCTGAAGCTCGCCGGCAAGAACGACGACGAGATCCGGAAGACGCTCGACAAGCGCTACGCCACCTACATCACGCGCGTGCGCCAGCTCGACGACGAAGACGCGACGCAGGCGTTCATGACCGCGTACGCGAATTCCACCGACCCGCACACCGACTACCTCGGCCCCCGCGCCGCCGACACCTTCGACATCGCCATGCGCCTGTCGCTGGAAGGCATCGGCGCGGTGCTGCAGGCGCGCGACGACTACACCACCATCCGCGAGCTCGTGCCCGGCGGCCCGGCCATCAAGTCCGGCAAGATGAAGCCCGGCGACCGCATCGTCGCGATCGGCCAGGGCGAGACCGGCCCGATGGTCGACGTCGTCGGCTGGCGCCAGGACGACGTGGTCAAGCTCATCCGCGGCAAGAAGGACACCACCGTCCGCATCGAGATCCTCCCGGCCGACGCCGGCGTGGACGGCAAGCACGAGATCGTGACGCTCGTCCGCAAGAAGGTCACGATGGAAGAGCAGGCCGCCAAGTCGAAGGTCATCGACGTCAAGGACGGCGACGTCACGCGCAAGATCGGCGTGATCGAACTGCCCACGTTCTACCAGGATTTCGGCGCGCGCCGTAACGGCGACGCCAACTTCAAGAGCGCCACCCGCGACGTCTCCAAGCTGCTCACCGAACTGAAGGCGCAGAAGGTCGAAGGCGTCATCATGGACCTGCGCAACAACGGCGGCGGTTCGCTCAACGAAGCCACCGAACTCACCGGCCTGTTCATCGACACCGGCCCGGTGGTGCAGGTGCGCGACGCGCGCGGCCAGATCGACGCGCAGGGCGACGACGCCCCGGGCATGGCGTGGGATGGCCCGATGGCGGTCATGGTCAATCGCGGCTCCGCCTCGGCGTCCGAGATCTTCGCCGCCGCCATCCAGGATTACGGCCGCGGCATCATCATCGGCGAGCCCACCTTCGGCAAGGGCACCGTGCAGAACCTGGTCGACCTCGACCGGTTCGGCAAGGCGACCACCGGCGAGGACGCCAAGTACGGCGAGCTCAAGATGACGATCGCGGAGTTCATCCGCATCAACGGCGACAGCACGCAGCTGCGTGGCGTCACGCCGGACATCCAGTTCCCGCAGAACGGCGACGCGAAGGAATTCGGCGAGTCGACCTACGACAACGCGTTGCCGTGGCGTCACATCGACCCGGCCGACTACAAGCCGGTGGCCGACCTCAAGCCCATCATCGGACCGCTCAACCAGAAGCACCAGGCGCGCGTCGCCACGTCGCCGGCCTGGAAGCTGATGCTCGACGAGCTGAAGCAGTACCAGACGCTGCGCGACAAGACGGACATCTCGCTGAACTTCGCGGCTCGCCAGGCGGAGCGCAAGCAGTACGAGGCCATCCAGACCGATTTCCGCAACCGCCGCAAGGCGATCTTCGGCGGCGACGGCAGCCCGGGCGACACCGACGATGCGGCCACGTCCGACGACGGCCTCAACGCGAACGAGCGCAGCATCAAGTCCGAGATCAAGCAGGAAGCCGACGCCAAGAAGGCGAAGGACACGCCGCTCGACGAGGCCGCCCACATCGTCGGCGACGAGGTGGCGTTGATCAAGGCGGACCCGAAGGTCGCCTCCGTCGTGCTGCCCTATGGCGGCCGCAAGATCGACGCACCGCAGACGGCCCAGGTGCCCCCGAAACCGGCACCCGCCAGCAACCCGTAAGACGAAAAGGCGCCGAAAGGCGCCTTTTTTTTTAGCCTGACCCGGTAGGAGCGCGCCCTGCGCGCGACATCTTTTGAGGCCGCGAGCACCAGGCCCTGCCGCTCTTCGCAAAAAGCTGTCGCGCGCAAGGCGCGCTCCTACATGGGATACGTGGCTCCCGACCACCCGTTCACTCATTCCCTGCTAGCCTCGACGCGCTTTTCCCAACGCTCAAAGGCAGGGCCATGACCGATTTCCTCGATCGCCTCGGCGTCGATCACGCCATGCGCGTGCTGATCATCACCTACTCGATCCGCATCGGCCTCGCGCTGCTGCTTCTCTTCGTCGGCTTCTGGATCGCCGCGCGCCTCGCCAACTTCGGTCGCCGCGCGCTCGAACGCGCACGCGTCGACGTCACGCTCGCCGGCTTCCTGCGCAACATCATCTACGGCATCCTCATCGCACTGCTGCTGATCCAGGTGCTCGGGATGGCGGGCGTGCCCACCGCCTCGTTCATCGCCGCGATCGGCGCCGCCGGCCTCGCCATCGGTCTCGCCCTCAACAGCTCGCTTTCGAACCTCGCATGGGGCGTCCTGCTGATCCTCTTCCGTCCATTCCGCGTCGGCGATTACGTCACGGTCGGCGGCGTGGACGGCACGGTGGAAAGCGTCAACCTGATGCACACGTACCTGATCACGCCCGACAACCGCCAGGCGGTCGTGCCGAACGCGAAGGTCGGTGGCGACGCGATCATCAACTACAACGTCCGCGGTACGCGCCGTTTCGAGCTCAAGGTGGGCATCGGCTACGGCGACGACATCGGCAAGGCCATGCAGGTGGTGCGCGACCTCTTCGCCGCCGACCCGCGCATCCTCAAGGATCCCGCGCCGGGCGTCTGGACCGAAGCCCTGGGCGACTCCAGCGTCAATCTCGTCATCCGCGGCTGGACCACCACCGGCGACATGTGGGAAACGCAGACCACGCTGCTCCGGGGCATCAAGGAGCGCTTCGACGAGAACGGCATCACCATCCCGTACCCGCAGAGCGAGATCCGCGTGGTGGGAAATCCCCTGCAACCCCCGAAGTAGCACCCGCCCTGTAGGAGCGCGCCCTGCGCGCGACATATGTTGGGGCCGTGAGCCACAGGCCCTGGTGCGCTTCGCGAAGAGATGTCGCGCGCAGGGCGCGCTCCTACAGGATCGGGAGTCACGAGCTGGCGGGTTGGCTCAGCAGCCCCGTCCCACCCAAACAACCGTTTGAATCGAGGAAAAACGGGACCCGCCAGCCTCCCGAGGGATTACAATCGACCGGTTGCGCCGCAGCATGGCGCGCTCCCATCCCCCGCCCGCGGGTCCGTCCGCCCGCATGCGTCTGTTTTCAGGAGGTTCCATGGCCGACGTCAAAGAAGCCCTCGTCCCCGATATCGGTGGCAAACCCGTCCCCGTCATCGAAATCATGGTCAAGGTCGGCGATCGCGTCGAAAAGGACCAGAGCCTGGTCACGCTCGAGTCCGACAAGGCCACCATGGAAGTGCCGGCGCCGTTCGCCGGCGTCATCAAGGAACTGAAGGTCAAGGTCGGCGACGAAGTCGACGAAGGCGCCGTGATCGCGCTGGTCGAAGCCGAGGGCGACGCCCCGGCCGCCGCCGCGCCGAAGGCCGAAGCACCCAAGGCCGAGACCCCGAAGGCCGCGGCACCCGCGCCGGCTCCGGCCGCCGCCAAGGCGCCGTCGGCGTCGAAGTCGTCCGGCCCGGTCGAGGTCAAGGTGCCCGACATCGGCGGCAAGCCCGTGCCGATCATCGAGATCATGGTCAAGGCCGGCGATCGCGTCGAGAAGGACCAGAGCCTCATGACGCTCGAGTCCGACAAGGCCACGATGGATATCCCGGCGCCCGCCGCGGGCGTCATCAAGGAACTGAAGGTCAAGGTCGGCGACGAGGTCAACGACGACGATGTCATCGCGATCCTGGAAGGCGAGGGCGCTGCCGACGACACGCAGCCTGCGCCGTCCACGGACAAGCCCGGTATCTCGGAAGCCCCGGCCGAGGCGCCGCAGCGCGTCGCCGCCGCGGCACCGGCGCCGTCGAAGACCGCGGAAGCACCGGCCGGCGGCGCGCCGCGCACGCCGCCGGTGTCGTTCGACGCCAGCACGATCATGCCGGAGAACGCCCCCTACGCCAGCCCGGCCGTGCGCGCCTTCGCGCGCGAGCTCGGCGTCGACGTCGCCCAGGTCAAGGGCAGCGGTCGCGGCGGTCGCATCCAGCGCGACGACGTCGCCGCCTACGTGAAGCAGGTGATGACCTCCGCCGGCTCGCCGGCCAAGGGCGGTGCCGTCGCCGGCGGCAACGGCCTCAGCCTGCTGCCGTGGCCGAAGGTCGACTTCTCGAAGTTCGGCGAGATCGAAGAGCGCCCGCTGGGCCGCATCCCGAAGATCTCCGCTGCGAACCTCGCCCGCAACTGGGCCATGATCCCGCACGTCACGCAGTTCGAGGACGCGGACATCACCGAACTCGAAGCCTTCCGCAAGAAGCTCGGCGAAGAGAACAAGGATCTGAAGGTCACCCCGCTGGTCTTCCAGATCAAGGCGGTGGTCGCGGCGCTGAAGAAATTCCCCACCTTCAACGCGTCGCTCGACGCGGCGGGTGAAGTGCTGACGCTGAAGAAGTACTACAACATCGGCATCGCCGTGGACACGCCGGACGGCCTCGTCGTGCCGGTGATCCGCGACGCCGACAAGAAGGGCCTGCTCGAGCTCGCCGCCGAACTGGGCGAGATCTCGAAGAAGGCGCGCGACAAGAAGCTCACCGCCGCCGACATGTCGGGCGGCTGCTTCTCGATCTCCTCGCTCGGCGGCATCGGCGGCACGGCGTTCACGCCGATCGTCAACGCGCCGGAAGTCGCGATCCTCGGCGTGTCGAAGGCCGCGATGAAGCCCGTGTGGAACGGCAAGGAATTCGCGCCGCGCCTGATGCTGCCGCTGTCGCTGTCGTACGACCACCGCGTCATCGACGGCGCGCTCGCCGCGCGCTTCGCCGTGTACCTGGCCCAGCAGCTCGGCGACATCCGTCGCCTGTTGCTCTGACGGAGGCACGCACATGGCTAACACGATCGAACTGAAGGTTCCCGATCTCGGCGGCTCGCACGATGTGCCGGTCATCGAGATCCTGGTGAAGGTCGGCGACACCGTCGCCAAGGACCAGAGCCTGGTCACGCTGGAATCCGACAAGGCCACGATGGACGTGCCCGCCTCGCAGGGCGGCCGGATCGTCGAGATCAAGGTCAAGATCGGCGACGAACTCAACGACGGCAGCGTCATCGCGCTGATCGAGGCCGAAGGCGCCGACGCGCCGGTGGCGGAGAAGGTCGTCGGCCAGTCCGTCACGAAGGACGCGCCGCCGCCGGCCGCGCCGTCGCCCGCTCCGGCGCCGCCGAAGCCGGCCACGCCGGTCGCCGCACCGAAGGCGGGCAGCGACAGTGGCCGCAAGGCCGATATCGAATGCGACCTCGTCGTGCTCGGCTCGGGCCCGGGTGGCTACACGGCCGCGTTCCGCGGCGCGGACATCGGCCTCGACACCGTGCTCGTCGAGCGCTACGCGTCGCTCGGCGGCGTCTGCCTCAACGTGGGCTGCATCCCATCGAAGGCGCTGCTGCACGCCGCGGCCGTCATCGACGAAGCCGCGCACATGGAAGCGCACGGCATCACGTTCGGCGCGCCGTCCATCGACCTCGACAAGCTGCGTTCCTTCAAGGAGAAGGTGGTCGGCAAGCTCACCGGCGGCCTCGCGCAGATGGCCAAGGCCCGCAAGGTCCGCACCGTCACGGGCGTGGGCGCGTTCGTCTCGCCGTACGAGATGGAAGTCCAGACGGCCGAAGGCACGAAGCTCATCCGCTTCAGGAACGCGGTGATCGCGGCCGGTTCGCAGTCGGTCAAGCTGCCGTCGTTCCCGTGGGACGACGAGCGCGTCATCGACTCCACCGGCGCGCTCGAACTGCGCGACGTGCCGAAGAAGCTGCTCGTCGTCGGCGGCGGCATCATCGGCCTGGAAATGGCCACCGTCTACGCGGGCCTCGGTTCCGAGGTCACCGTCGTCGAACTCGCCGACCAGCTGATCCCCGGCGCGGACGCCGACCTGATCAAGCCGCTGCAGCAGCGCATCGCCAAGCGGTACAAGGGCATCCACCTCAAGACGAAGGTGGTCGAGGCGAAGGCGACCAAGAAGGGCATCGAGGTCACGTTCGAAGGCGAGAGCATCCCGGACACGAAGCTCTTCGATCGCGTGCTCGTCTCCGTCGGCCGCTCGCCGAACGGCGCCAAGGTCGGCGCGGACAAGGCCGGCGTGGAAGTCACCGATCGCGGCTTCATCCCGGTCGACCGGCAGATGCGCACCAACGTGCCGCACATCTTCGCCATCGGCGACCTCGTCGGCCAGCCGATGCTGGCGCACAAGGCCACGCACGAAGCCAAGGTGGCCGCCGAAGCCGCCGCGGGACAGAAGAGCTTCTTCGACGCGCGCGTCATCCCGTCGGTCGCGTACACCGATCCGGAAATCGCCTGGGTCGGCGTCACCGAGCGCGAAGCGAAGGAGAAGGGCCTGAAGGTCGGCGTCGGCAAGTTCCCCTGGGCGGCTTCCGGTCGCGCCATCGGCATCGACCGCACCGAAGGCTTCACCAAGCTCATCTTCGACGAGGAAACCCACCGCATCGTCGGCGCCGGCATCGTCGGCCCGCACGCGGGCGACCTCATCTCGGAACTCGCGCTCGCCATCGAAATGGGCGCCGAAGCCGGCGACATCGGCCGCACCGTCCACCCGCACCCCACGCTCGGCGAGTCCGTCGGCATGGCGGCCGAGGTGTACGAGGGCACGATCACCGATCTGTACATTTCGAAGAAGAAATAAGACATCCGCGCAGGGCGCGCTCCTCCCGTAGGAGCGCGCCTGTAGTGTCCGGGTATTTCTGGACCACCGAGTAGGAGCAAAATCTCCTGCGAGGTGATCCATGGGATACAAGAAGATTTCGTCGGCTCTGAAGGCCGAAGCGGTCCGACTGGTGGTCGAGGCGGGGCATTCCCCGCCTGAAGCGGCCCGGATGATGGGTATTGGCCCGACGGCGCTGCGTCGTTGGGTCGAGCAATATCGGGAACGACAGGCCGCCATGCC
>NZ_FODZ01000015.1:2500-5424 GCF_900110505.1 Luteibacter sp. UNC138MFCol5.1 | reverse complement strand
ACACAAGCGCGCGACACGGCGGCCTGTGGGAGCGCACCTGGGCGCGACGGCTCGTCGCGAGGTGTTGCAGGACCTGTGGCGTGCGGCGAGAAGCGGTCGCGGCCAGGTCCGCTCCCACAGCGCAAAAGAAAAAACCCGGCCTCAATGAGACCGGGTTTTTGGGATAAAGCCCCTGGCGGTGACCTGTTGCAGTGCGTGCCCTGCGGGCACGACAGCAACGGCGGAAAAGACGAAGGCCTCCCCGATCGGGGAGGCCTTCTTGGATAAAGCCCCTGGCGGTGACCTGTTGCGGGTCGCGCGATGCGCCAAAAGAAAAAACCCGGCCTCAATGAGACCGGGTTTTTAGGATAAAGCCCCTGGCGGTGACCTACTCTTGCATGGCTTGAGCCACACTACCATCGGCGCATGCGCGTTTCACTTCTGAGTTCGGGATGGGATCAGGTGGTACCACGCCGCTATGGCCGCCAGGGAAGGGGTGGGAGCAGCGCAGGTGCGCCGGCTCCACAGAGGGATGTAAACGAGTGACAAGCGTCCGGGAACGACCGGAGGATTGTATTAAGACGGTGAAGCGTCTTGGGGTTATATGGTCAAGCCTCACGGCTCATTAGTACGCGTAAGCTCAATGCATTGCTGCACTTCCACACCGCGCCTATCAACCACCTAGTCTTGATGGTGCCTTAAGGAGAGTCAAGCTCTCGGGAGATCTCATCTTGGGGCGTGCTTCCCGCTTAGATGCTTTCAGCGGTTATCACTTCCGTTCGTAGCTACCGGGCAATGCCATGGGCATGACAACCCGAACACCAGCGGAACGTCCACTCCGGTCCTCTCGTACTAGGAGCAGCCCCCCTCAAATCTCCAACGCCCACGACAGATAGGGACCGAACTGTCTCACGACGTTCTGAACCCAGCTCGCGTACCACTTTAAATGGCGAACAGCCATACCCTTGGGACCGGCTACAGCCCCAGGATGTGATGAGCCGACATCGAGGTGCCAAACACCGCCGTCGATATGAACTCTTGGGCGGTATCAGCCTGTTATCCCCGGAGTACCTTTTATCCGTTGAGCGATGGCCCTTCCATACAGAACCACCGGATCACTAAGACCTACTTTCGTACCTGCTTGATCCGTCGATCTCGCAGTCAAGCACGCTTATGCCTTTGCACACAGTGCGCGATGTCCGACCGCGCTGAGCGTACCTTCGTGCTCCTCCGTTACTCTTTGGGAGGAGACCGCCCCAGTCAAACTACCCACCATACACGGTCCCCGATCCGGATTACGGACCTAGGTTAGAACGTCAAGCACTTCAGGGTGGTATTTCAAGGATGGCTCCACCGAAACTAGCGTCTCGGTTTCATAGCCTCCCACCTATCCTACACAGAAGAACTCAACGTTCAGTGTAAAGCTATAGTAAAGGTTCACGGGGTCTTTCCGTCTTGCCGCGGGAACGCTGCATCTTCACAGCGATTTCAATTTCACTGAGTCTCGGGTGGAGACAGCGCCGCTGTCGTTACGCCATTCGTGCAGGTCGGAACTTACCCGACAAGGAATTTCGCTACCTTAGGACCGTTATAGTTACGGCCGCCGTTTACTGGGGCTTCGATCAAGAGCTTCGCCTTGCGGCTGACCCCATCAATTAACCTTCCAGCACCGGGCAGGCGTCACACCCTATACGTCCACTTTCGTGTTTGCAGAGTGCTGTGTTTTTGATAAACAGTCGCAGCGGCCAGGTTACTGCGACCCCTCGATGCTCAGTCACGCACGTGACCACACCAAGGGGCGCACCTTCTCCCGAAGTTACGGTGCCATTTTGCCTAGTTCCTTCACCCGAGTTCTCTCAAGCGCCTTGGGATTCTCACCCTGCCTACCAGTGTCGGTTTACGGTACGGTTTTTCTACAGCTGAAGCTTAGTGGCTTTTCCTGGAAGCGTGGTGTCAGTCACTTCGTCCTCATAGGACTGGTCTCGGTGCTCGGCATAAGTGATCCCGGATTTGCCTAAGATCACTGCCTACCGCCTTTCCCCAGGACAACCAACGCCTGGTAGACCTAACCTTCTCCGTCCCCACATCGCACTGTAGAAAAGTGCAGGAATATTAACCTGCTTCCCATCGACTACGCATTTCTGCCTCGCCTTAGGGGCCGACTCACCCTGCGCCGATGAACGTTGCGCGAGGAAACCTTGGGCTTTCGGCGGGGGGGCTTTTCACCCCCCTTATCGTTACTCATGTCAGCATTCGCACTTCCGATACCTCCAGCAAGCCTTACGACTCACCTTCACAGGCCTACGGAACGCTCCTCTACCGCGTACAGGTCAAAACCTGTACACCCCGAGCTTCGGTGCATAGCTTAGCCCCGTTAAATCTTCCGCGCAGACCGACTCGACCAGTGAGCTATTACGCTTTCTTTAAAGGGTGGCTGCTTCTAAGCCAACCTCCTGGCTGTCTATGCCTTTCCACATCGTTTTCCACTTAGCTATGACTTTGGGACCTTAGCTGCGGGTCTGGGTTGTTTCCCTTTTCACGACGGACGTTAGCACCCGCCGTGTGTCTCCCGTGTAGCACGTGTTGGTATTCGGAGTTTGCCATGGTTTGGTAAGTCTCAATGACCCCCTAGCCATAACAGTGCTCTACCCCCAACAGTGTTCGCACGAGGCGCTACCTAAATAGCTTTCGAGGAGAACCAGCTATCTCCGAGTTTGTTTAGCCTTTCACTCCGATCCTCAACTCATCCCCATCTATTGCAACAGATGTGGGTTCGGTCCTCCAGTGCGTGTTACCGCACCTTCAACCTGGTCAAGGATAGATCACTCGGTTTCGGGTCTACTGCCAGAGACTATTCGCCCTATTCAGACTCGGTTTCCCTTCGCCTCCCCTATACGGTTAAGCTTGCCACTGACAGTAAGTCGCTGACCCATTATACAAAAGGT
>NZ_FODZ01000013.1 GCF_900110505.1 Luteibacter sp. UNC138MFCol5.1 | reverse complement strand
GCACCGGCGTACGCCGGTGCCCACGGCGGGGTGGTCGGTGGGGCGATAGCGCCCTGGCTCAGCCCATGCCGCCCGACTTGCGCACGATCAGCATCGCCATCTCGAGCGACTGCTCGTAGTTCAGGCGTGGGTCCACCATCGAGCGGTAGGCGCGGTCGAGGTCGCCTTCCACCAGGTCGCGCGCGCCGCCGAGGCATTCCGTGACGTCCTCGCCCGTGAGTTCGAGGTGCACGCCGCCGAGGCGCGTGCCCGCCGCCGCGTGGATGTCGAACGCCTGGTCGAGTTCGCCGGCGATGTTCGCGAAGCGGCGGGTCTTGTAGCCGTTGCTGGTGCTTTCGGTGTTGCCGTGCATCGGATCCGCGACCCACAGCACGCGACGGCCTTCGCGCTTCACCGCCTCGAGCAGCGGCTGCAGTTGCGTGGCGATCTTGTCGTTGCCCATGCGATGGATCAGCGTGAGGCGACCCGGCTCTTCGTTCGGGTTCAGAACGTCGATGAGGCGCAGGAGGTCGTCTGGCTGGACGGTCGGGCCGACCTTCACGGCGATCGGGTTGCGGATGCCGCGGAAGTATTCCGTGTGCGCGCCATCGAGCGCGGCCGTGCGCATGCCGATCCACGGGTAATGCGTGGACAGGTTGAACCAGCCGTCCTGGCGCGGCACCTGGCGCGTGAGGGCTGCTTCGTAGTGGAGCAGCAGCGCCTCATGCGAGGTGTAGAAGTCGACACGCGAGTAGCTCGAGATCGACTGACCGGCCAGCGTCTCCATGAAGCGCAGCGAGTCGCCGATGCTGGCGACCATGCGGCGGTACTCGGCGGCCAGCGGCGAGTGCTCGACCCAGGCCAGGTCCCAGTACTCCGGATGGTGCAGATCGGCGAAGCCGCCGTCGATCAGCGCGCGGACGAAGTTCATCGTCATCGCCGAGCGCGAGTGCGCCTTGATGAGGCGATTCGGATCGGCGCGACGGGCCGCGGGCGTGAACTCCGGGCTGTTGACGAGATCGCCGCGGAACGCGGGCAACGTCACGCCGTCGCGCGTTTCCGTGTCCGCGGAGCGCGGCTTCGCGTATTGGCCGGCGAAACGACCGACGCGCAATACCGGCTTCTTGAGGCCGTGCACGAGCACGAGGCTCATCTGCAGCAGCACCTTCAGGCGGTTCGAAATGATGGGGCTCGTGCAGTCGGCGAAGCTTTCCGCGCAATCGCCGCCCTGCAGCAGGAAACGTTCGCCTTCCTGCGCCTCGGCGATGCGCTGCTTCAGCGCGAGAATCTCCCACGACGTCACCAGCGGCGGCAGCTCGCCGAGCTGCGCGAGCGCGCGGTTGAGCTCGTCGGCGTCTTCGTAGGTCGGCTGCTGGAGGGCGGTCCTCGACCGCCACGATGCCGGCGTCCAGTCGATGGACGGGGGCGTTACGGCTTTGAGGATGTGCGACATGACGGTGCTCTGCTTGGATGCGCCCCACGGGGCGCGGGAAGTCAACGAACGGTGCGACGAACGGCCAGGATGGCCCACACGGTGAGAACGACGAACCAGATCAGCGTCCAGCCCGGCATGGGCACGCCGAGGATCGGCTCGATCTTGGCGCACTCGCCCGAGCCGGTGAACGCCAGCTTCAGCATCTTGACGAACGGAAACGCGTCGAAAAGGTAGCCAAGGCCCGGCCCACACGCGGGGACCTGGTCAGCCGGCAGCGACTGCAACCACAGGTGGCGCCCCGCGGTCGCGATGCCCCAGAGGCCACCCAGCGAGATCAGCGTGGCATACACCGCGCGTTTGCCGGTGGTACGCGGCGCATGCAGGCCCCCGATGAGAAAGAACAACCCCATGACGCACACTGCGATGCGCTGGAAGATGCATAGCGGGCACGGGTCGAGGTGCATGACGTACTGCGAATACAGCGCGAACGCCATGAGACCGATGCAGACGACGAATCCAGCGAGGTAGCGCGTGCGGAAGGACCAGGTACGAGGGTTCATTCGGGGGATGGTGCGTTGCGGGACACCCACGTTAACGCTTTGTGGAGGGGTTTGTCAGTAGGCGCGCGCAGTTTCATTTGTAACCGTGACAACGACTTGCGGCATAAAAAAACCCCGGCAGGTCACCCTGCCGGGGTTTCGTGACAACGGTGAGCCGAAAGGCTTACTCGGCGTCGACGGCGTCGGTCTTGGCCGGGCGATCCACCAGCTCGACGTACGCCATCGGGGCGTTGTCGCCCGGGCGGAAGCCGCACTTGAGGATGCGCAGGTAGCCACCCGGACGCTGCTGGTAGCGGGGGCCGAGCTCGACGAACAGCTTGCCGACGGCCTGCTTGTCGCGCAGGCGCGAGAAAGCGAGGCGGCGGTTGGCGACGCCATCGGTCTTCGCGAGCGTGATGAGCGGCTCGGCGACGCGACGGAGTTCCTTCGCCTTGGGAAGGGTGGTGCGGATCAGCTCATGCTTGATCAGCGACGCGGCCATGTTCTTGAACATCGCTTCGCGGTGGCTGCTGGTGCGGTTGAGCTTGCGACCGGATTTCTGGTGGCGCATGACGTCTACTCTCTATGTCTGTTGTTATGAAAAGCCGATCAGGATGAGTCGACTTCCCGCGGTTACCCGCTATTCGAGGCTGTCAAAACGCCCCGTTATAAGAGCACGGCCTCTGTGGACCGCTTTGGTAAGCCGATCGAAGTGCCTTGGGCATCGACCGGATGGCGCAAAGGATCGGGGCGATCGAAAAGCGATCGCCCCGTGATGCATCAGCCCAGCTGCATGCCGTGCGAAAGGCCCGGCGGCGGCCAGTTTTCGAGCTTCATGCCGAGTGCGAGACCACGCCCGCCCAGGACATCCTTGATTTCCGTCAGCGACTTCTTGCCCAGGTTCGGCGTCTTCAGCAGCTCGACCTCGGTCTTCTGGACCAGGTCGCCGATGTAGTAGATGCTTTCGGCCTTGAGGCAGTTCGCGGAGCGGACCGTCAGTTCGAGATCGTCGATCGGACGCAGCAGGAGCGGATCGAAACCGCCCTTCTCCGCCTTGGTCGAGTCGCTCTCGCGGCGCGAGAAGTCGCCGAACACCGACAGCTGGTCGTTGATGATTTCAGCCGCCTTGCGGACGGCGTCTTCGGCACCGATCGTGCCGTTCGTCTCGATGTCGAGCACGAGCTTGTCGAGGTTGGTGCGCTGCTCGACACGAGCGGCGTCCACTTCGTAAGCCACGCGCAGGACCGGCGCGAACGACGCGTCGAGCTGCAGACGGCCGATCGGCCGCGTCTCGTCATCCGGATGCTGGCGCGCGCTGGCCGGCTGGTAGCCGACGCCGCGACGCACCTTCAGGCGCATGTTCAGAGCCACATCCTTGGTGAGGTGGCAGATCACGTGCTCGGGATTGACGATTTCGACGGAGTGATCGACCGCGATGTCGCCCGCGGTGACCACGCCCTTGCCCTTCTTGGCCAGCGTCAGGGTGACTTCATCACCGCTGTGCTGACGGATGGCAACGTCCTTGAGGTTCAGCAGGACTTCGATCACGTCCTCCTGCAGGCCTTCCAGAGTGGTGTACTCGTGCAGCACGCCGTCGATTTCGACCTCGACGATCGCGCTGCCCGGAATCGAAGAGAGCAGCACGCGGCGCAGCGCGTTGCCCAGGGTGTGACCAAAGCCACGCTCGAGCGGCTCGACCACCACCTTAGCGCGGTTCGCTCCAAGCTGCTCGACGCTGAGGCCACGAGGCCGCAGCACACTAGTTGACGAAACTGCCATGCAAGGCTCCGGTGGATTACTTCGAGTAAAGCTCGACGATCAGGGCTTCGTTGATATCGGCCGGCAGATCGCCACGATCCGGGACGGCCTTGAACGTACCCGCGAACTTCTTGCTGTCGACCTCGACCCACGACGGACGAAGATCCATCGTGTCGTAGATCGTCGCCGCTTCCTGCACGCGCAGCTGCGTGCGGGCCTTCTCGGTCAGCGAAACCTCATCGCCCGGACGGACGTGGTACGAAGGCACGTTGACCTTCTTACCGTTGACCGTGACGGACTTATGGGCAACGAGCTGACGAGCCTGGGCGCGGGTGACCGCGAAACCCATGCGGTAGACGACGTTGTCGAGACGGCTTTCCAGGAGGCGAAGCAGGTTTTCACCCGTGTTGCCCTTCTGGGTCGAAGCCTTGGTGTAGTAGTTGCTGAACTGACGCTCGAGCACACCGTAGATGCGCTTGACCTTCTGCTTCTCACGAAGCTGCACAGCGTAGTCGGACAGACGGGCGCGCTTGTTGGCGCCATGCTGACCGGGCTTGTTTTCGAGCTTGCACTTGGAATCAAGCGCGCGAGCCGGGCTCTTCAGACCGAGGTCCGTACCCTCACGACGCGCCAGCTTGCAGGTAGCTCCACGATAACGGGCCATGGTTATGCTCCTTAGACGCGACGCTTCTTGGGGGGACGGCAGCCGTTATGCGGAATCGGCGTGACGTCGATAATGTTGAGCACCTTGTAGCCCAACGCGTTCAGAGAGCGCACGGCCGACTCGCGGCCCGGGCCGGGGCCCTTGATGCGCACTTCCACGGTCTTCACACCGTAGTCGCCAGCGGCGCGGCCAGCCTTCTCGGCGGCGACCTGCGCTGCGAACGGGGTCGACTTGCGGGAGCCGCGGAAACCCGCGCCGCCTGCGGTCGCCCACGACAGGGCGTTGCCCTGGCGGTCGGTGATCGTGACGATGGTGTTGTTGAAAGAAGCCTGCACGTGGGCCACGGCATCCGTGACAACGCGCTTGATCTTCTTCTTGGTCTTAACAGGCTTAGCCATGTTCG
This sequence comes from Luteibacter sp. UNC138MFCol5.1, assembly GCF_900110505.1. GTDB lineage: Bacteria > Pseudomonadota > Gammaproteobacteria > Xanthomonadales > Rhodanobacteraceae > Luteibacter. The sequence continues at coordinate 12,026 of NZ_FODZ01000013.1, read as the reverse complement.
GTATCCGTTACTTCTTGATCGGACGACGCGGACCCTTGCGGGTACGGGCGTTGGTACGCGTGCGCTGGCCGCGCACCGGCAGGCCGCGACGATGGCGCAGGCCACGGTAGCAACCGAGGTCCATCAGGCGCTTGACCGCCATGCCGATTTCGCGGCGGAGGTCGCCTTCGACCGTGTACTTCGCGACTTCGGCGCGGATCTTCTCGACCTCGCCTTCGCTCAGCGACTTGATGGGAGTGGTCGCAACCACGCCCGCGTCCACGCAGACCTGCTTGGCCCGCGACCGGCCGATTCCGTAAATGCTCTGCAGACCGACCCAGACATGCTTCTGGACCGGCAAATTGACACCCGCGATGCGCGCCATGATGTACTGTCTCCGATGCGTTTCGTGCGCGGTAAACGCGCAATTCTAACCTGAATTAACCTAAACGGGAAGTCCTGCGGCGCCAGGCGCCGCGGCCTCCCCTACTTGGGGGCTGTTCCGTCGCGTCTCAGCTGCGACGGAGATTCGACTTCTTGAGCAGACTCTCGTACTGGTGGCTGACGAGATGGGCCTGGACCTGAGCCGTGAAGTCCATCACCACCACCACCACGATCAGCAGCGAAGTGCCGCCGAAATAGAACGGGACGTGCCAGGCGTTCTGCATGAACGTGGGCACCAGGCAGACCAGCACGATGTAGAGCGCGCCGACGCCGGTGAGCCGGGTCATGACGCCATCGATGTAGTCCGCCGTGGCGCGACCCGGACGAATGCCCGGAATCAACGCGCCCGAACGCTTGAGGTTATCGGCCGTTTCCTGCGAGTTGAACACGATCGCCGTATAGAAGAAGGCGAATCCGATCACCAGCACCGCGAACACGATGTCGTGGACCGGCTCACCCGGGCTCAGCGCCGTGGTCAGCCACTGCAGCCAGCGGGACTGGTGGGCGGAGCCGAACCAGGTTGCCGCGGTTGCAGGGAAAAGCAGCAGGCTGGTCGCGAAGATCGGCGGAATGACGCCCGCCATGTTGATCTTCAGCGGCAGGTGCGAGGTCTGGCGCTGGAACTGACGCTGGCTGCCCTGCTTCGCGTAGTTCACGGTGATACGCCGCTGGGCGCGCTCCATGAACACCACGAACGCCGTGACCGCGAGGATCACCACGGTGACCATCAGCAGCTTCAGCACCGACAGCTCGCCGTTGTTCGCCATGGTCAGCGTGTGCACGATCGCACCGGGCAGACCCGCGACGATACCGGCGAAGATCAGCATCGAGATGCCGTTGCCGATGCCGCGCTCCGTGATCTGCTCACCCAGCCACATCAGGAACATGGTGCCGGCGGTAAGGCCGACGACCGACGCGAGGACGAAGCCCGCACCCGGCATGTAGACCACCGGCGCACCACCCGCCGCGACCTGCTTCTGCAGGGCCACCGCGATGCCGAACGCCTGGAAGGCCGCGAGGCCGACCGTGCCGAAGCGCGTGTACATGGTCATCTTGCGACGACCCGACTCGCCTTCCTTGCGCAGTGCCTGGAGCGACGGAATGACCGAGCCCATCATCTGCACCACGATGGATGCCGAAATGTACGGCACCACACCGAGAGCGAACACCGAGAAGCGGGACAGCGAACCGCCCGAGAACATGTTGACCATGTTCAGCAGGCCGCCACCGCCTTCGACCAGGCTCGTCATCGCCTCGGGGTTCACGCCCGGAACGGGAATGAACGAACCGAGGCGGAAGACGATCAGCGCACCGATAAGGAAAAAGATGCGCTGACGCAGTTCCGTCAGTTTGCCCAGCGAGCCGAGCGTTGTGCCCTGCGCTGCAGCCACCTGATTACTCCACGCTGCCGCCGGCGGCTTCGATGGCCGCCTTGGCGCCGGCCGTCGCAAGCACGCCCTGGAGCTTGATGGCGCGAGAGATCTCGCCCTTCAGCACCACCTTGACCTTCTTGGCGCGGCTGGACACGAGGCCAGCGGCGTGCAGAGCGATCAGGTCGATCGTGTCGGCCTGGATCGAAGCCAGCTGGTACAGCATGACCTGCTCGGTGTCGGCCTTCTTCAGCGAGCGGAAGCCCACCTTCGGAAGACGACGCTGCAGCGGCATCTGACCGCCTTCGAAACCGACGCGGTGCGTGTTACCGGCACGGGCGTGCTGACCCTTGTGACCACGGCCGGCGGTCTTGCCGAGGCCGGAGCCGATACCGCGGGCGACGCGGGTGCGGGTCTTGCGGGCGCCCTTGCCGGGCTTGATGTCGTTAAGACGCATGATGCTTACTCCTCGACCCGGACCAGGTAGTAGACCGTGTTGATCAGACCACGGACCTGGGGGCTATCCTTCAGTTCGCGCACATCGTTGAGCTTGTTCAGGCCGAGGGCCTTGACGCTCAGACGATGACGACCCTGCACACCGCGCAGGCCCTTGACCAGGCGGACGCGGACGGTGCCGGCGGTTTCGTTGTTCTTAGCCATTGCCCAGCACCTCTTCGATCGTCTTGCCACGCTTGGCGGCGATGCGCTTCGGCGAGGCGACGGCCTGCAGACCCTTGATCGTCGCGCGGACGAGGTTGATCGGGTTGCGCGAGCCGACGGCCTTCGCAAGGACGTTCTTCACGCCGACGACTTCGAGGACGGCGCGCATGGCACCGCCGGCGATGACGCCGGTACCCTCGGAGGCGGGCTGCATGAAGACGCGGGCCGCACCGTGGTTGGCCTTGATGGCGTACCACAGCGTGCCGTTGTTCAGTTCGATGGTCACCATGTTGCGGCGGGCGCGCTCCATGGCCTTGGAAATGGCGACCGGCACTTCACGGGCCTTGCCATAACCGAAGCCGACGCGACCCTCGCCATCGCCGACGACCGTCAGCGCGGTGAAGCTCATCTGGCGGCCACCCTTGACGGTCTTGGCCACGCGGTTGACGGCGATCAGCTTTTCAAGCATGCCGTCCGAATTTTCGCGATCTGTCGAGGACATCTCTTTTCCTGTCTGCCCGGGAAGGACCCCGGGACTTCACGTTTACGGCTTGGTCGCCGCTTGGAGTTGTAGGTACTTCGGGCGACACCGGCCCCGAGGGGCCGATGCCGTGGCCTGACGCCTCTTAGAACTTGAGGCCGGCCTCACGCGCCGCGTCGGCAAGTGCCTTGATGCGACCGTGATAACGGAAACCCGAGCGATCGAACGCGACGGCTTCGATACCGGCGGCCTTGGCGCGCTCGGCAACGATGCGACCCACCGTGGAGGCGGCTTCGACGTTCTTCTTGCTCTTGAGGCCTTCGGCGACCGACTTCTGCACGGTCGAGGCAGCTGCCACGACGGTGCCGTTCGGCGCGAAGACCTGGGCGTAGATGTGCTGACCGGTGCGGTGCACGCTCAGGCGGGCGACGGCGAGCTCACGGATGTGGGCGCGGGTCGACTTGGCGCGGCGCAGGCGGGATTCGTTCTTGTTCATCGTCTCGTCTCCAGGAAGCGGATAGGCTTATTAAGCCTTCTTGGCTTCCTTCAGGATGATCGTCTCGCCGGCGTAACGGACGCCCTTGCCCTTGTAGGGCTCCGGCGAACGGAATGCGCGGATCTTGGCTGCCACCTGGCCCACGAGCTGCTTGTCGGCGCCCTTGATGAGGACTTCCGTCTGCGTCGGGACTTCGATGGTGATGCCTTCCGGCGCCTCGAACACGACCGGGTGCGAGTAACCGAGCGACAGGTTCACCGACTTGCCGGTGAGCTGAGCGCGGTAACCGACGCCGACGAGCTCGAGCTTCTTCTCGAAGCCGGCCGACACGCCCTGGACCATGTTGGCGACGATCGCACGCGCCGTGCCGCCGAACTTGTCGTCCGCGCCGTCGGCGAGAACGATGTTCACCACGCCATTCTCCTGCTGGAACGAAACGCCCGGCAGTTCATGGGTGGTCAGGGTGCCCTTCGGGCCCTTGACGGTGACGGTGCCGTTGGCGACCGAGAGTTCGACGCCCTTGGCGAGCGTGATGGGCTTTTTGGCTACACGTGACATGTCGGGACTCCTTACGCCACCTGGCCGATGACTTCGCCGCCCAGACCCTTGGCACGGGCCTGCGCGTCGGTCAGGAGACCGGCGGAAGTCGAGATGATCGAGATACCCAGGCCACCGAGGACCTTCGGCAGCTCGTCCTTGCCGCGGTAGACGCGGAGACCGGAACGGCTGACACGGGAAATGGACTCGATGGCCGGACGGCCTTCGAAATACTTCAGCTTGATCTCGAGGACCGGCTTGCCGCCTTCGTCGGCGGTGCGGGCGTCGAGGATATAGCCTTCGTTCTGCAGAAGCGTGGCAACCGCCAGCTTCATCTTCGACGACGGCATACGGACAACCGACTTGCCAGAGGCCTGGCCATTGCGGATGCGCGTAAACAGATCGGCGATGGGATCAGTCATGCTCATAAGAAAACCCTTGAGAGTGCACCGATATCCGAATTACCGGAAATCTTAAATTGTAAAGCCGACAGAAGTCGGTCTGCGTTGCGCAGACCGACGACTATAACAGCTTGTCCCGCCGTTGGCGAGTTTTTTACCAGCTAGCCTTGCGCAGGCCCGGCACGTCGCCACGCATGGTGGCTTCGCGGAGCTTGTTGCGGCCCAAGCCGAACTTGCTGTAGACGCCACGCGGACGACCGGTCAGGGCGCAGCGGTTACGCTGGCGCGACGGGCTCGCATCGCGGGGAAGCTTCTGCAGCTTCGTCTGGGCTTCCATCTTCTCGTCATACGAGGCGGTGGCGCTCAGCACGATCGCCTTCAGTTCGGCGCGCTTGGCGGCGTACTTCTTGACGAGCTTGGAGCGCTTGATATCGCGCTCGATCATCGAGGTCTTGGCCATGTTCTACCTGTAATCAGTTGCGGAACGGGAAGCTGAAGGCTTCCAGCAGCGCCTTGGCTTCTTCGTCGGACTTGGCGGTCGTGGTGATGGAGATATCCATACCGCGCAGCGCGTCGACCTGATCGAAGTCGATTTCCGGGAAGATGATCTGTTCCTTGATGCCGAAGTTGTAGTTACCACGGCCATCGAAGGCACGGCCGGAGACACCACGGAAGTCGCGCGTACGCGGCAGCGAGATGTTGATCAGGCGGTCCAGGAATTCCCACATCTGGGCACGACGGAGCGTGACCTTGCAACCGATCGGCCAACCGTCGCGGATCTTGAACGAAGCGACCGACACGCGGGCCTTCGTCGTGACCGGCTTCTGGCCAGCGATCTTGGTCATGTCGGCGACCGCGTTCTCGAGGATCTTCTTGTTACCGGCGGCTTCGCCGACGCCCATGTTGAGCGTGATCTTCGTGATGCGCGGAACCTGCATGACGTTCTGGTAACCGAAGCGCTCGGTGAGCTTCTTCATTACCGACTCTTTGTAAAACGTTTCAAGGCGGGTCATGACTTCGATTCCTTACGCGTCGACCACTTCGCCCGAACGGAACACGCGCACCTTGCGCCCGTCCTCGAGCGTCTTGGTGCCAACGCGCTCGCCCTTGTTCGTGGCGGAGTTGAAGAGCTGGACATTGGAGATATGGATCGAGGCCTCACGCTCGACGATACCGCCCGGCTGGTTGGCCTGAGGGTTCGGCTTGGTGTGGCGCTTGACGAGGTTCACGTTCGAAACGACCACGCGGTCGCCATCGACGCGCAGCACGTCACCGCGCTGGCCCTTGTTCTTGCCGGTGATGACGACGACGTTATCACCCTTGCGGATACGGTTCATGGTCTGGCCTCCGCTCAGAGCACTTCAGGCGCGAGCGAGACGATCTTCATGAACTTCTCGCTGCGCAGCTCGCGGGTAACCGGCCCGAAGATACGGGTGCCGATCGGCTCGAGCTTGTTGTTGAGGAGGACGGCCGCGTTACCGTCGAAACGGATAACCGAGCCATCCGAGCGACGCACACCCTTGGCGGTACGAACCACCACGGCGTTGTACACCTCGCCCTTCTTGACCTTGCCGCGGGGAATGGCGTCCTTGACGGTCACCTTGATGACATCACCGACGCTGGCATAACGGCGCTTCGAGCCGCCCAGCACCTTGATGCACATCAGTTCCTTCGCGCCGCTGTTGTCCGCCGCGGAAAGCGTGCTTTGCATCTGGATCATCGCAGCTCTCCTTAAACTTCAGCGCGCGTGACGATTTCGACCACGCGGTGGTGCTTCGTCTTCGACAGCGGACGGCACTCCGCGATGCGGACCACGTCGCCCTCGTTCGCACCGGTTTCGTCGTGTGCGTGGAGCTTCGTGGAGCGGCGGATGATCTTGCCGAGCAGCGGGTGCTGCACCTGGCGCTCGATCAGGACCGTTACCGTGTTGGCCATCTTGTTGCTGATGACACGCCCCGTGAGGGTGCGTGCCGCCTTCGTGTTATCGCTCATGTCCGCCGTCCTTACTTCTTGCCGCCGAGCACGAACTTCGTGCGGGCGATGTCACGCCGAACGCGGCGCAGCTGGTGCGGCTGAGTGAGCTGACCGGAGCCTTTCTGCATGCGCAGATTGAACTGCTCCTTGCGAAGGTCCAGCAGATGCTGCTTCAGCTCTTCCGCCGACTTGTCGTTGATTTCTTTGATGGCCATTACATCACCGCCCTGGAGACGAACTGGGTCTGGACCGAGAGCTTGGCAGCGGCCAGGCGGAACGCCTCGCGCGCGGTCGCCTCGTCGACGCCTTCGATTTCATAAAGCATGCGGCCCGGCTGGATCAGGGCCACCCAGAACTCGACGCCACCCTTACCTGCACCCATTCGGACTTCGATGGGCTTGCGGGTGATCGGCTTGTCCGGGAACACGCGGATCCAGAGCTTGCCGCCACGCTTCACGTAGCGCGTGATGCAACGACGGGCCGCTTCGATCTGGCGCGCGGTCAGCTGACCGTGCGTCGTCGACTTCAGGCCGTACTCGCCAAAGCTCACGAGGTTGGAGTTGAATGCCAGGCCGTCATTACGGCCCTTATGCATCTTGCGGTACTTGGTACGCTTCGGTTGCAACATGGCAACGCTCCTTACTTGGCAGCCCGATCGCGATCGCGGCGGTTTTCACCACCCTCGCGACGCGACGACTGCTGAGGCTGCTGTTCTTCCTTCGACTCAGCCGTGGCGGCCGCCAGATCGAAGATCTCGCCCTTGTAGACCCACACCTTGACACCGATGATGCCGTACTGGGTCTTGGCCTCGGCGGTGCCGTAGTCGATGTCCGCACGCAGGGTGTGCAGCGGAACGCGACCTTCGCGGGCCCACTCGGAGCGCGCGATTTCGGCGCCGTTGAGACGGCCGGAAACGTTGATCTTGATGCCGAGGGCACCGAGGCGCATCGCGTTGCCGACCGAGCGCTTCATCGCGCGGCGGAACATGATGCGACGCTCGAGCTGCTGAGCGATGGACTCCGCGACGAGCTGGGCATCGAGCTCCGGCTTACGGACTTCGCTGACGTTGATGTGCGTCGGGACGCCCATCATGTCGGTGACTTCCTTACGGAGCTTCTCGATGTCCTCGCCCTTCTTGCCGATCACCACGCCCGGACGGGCGGTGTGGATCGTCACGCGGGCGGTCTTGGCCGGGCGCTCGATCTGGATCTTCGAGATACCGGCGGCGGCGAGCTTCTTGCGCAGCATCTCGCGGACCTTGAGGTCGGCAGCGAGGTACTGGGCGTACTCACCCTTGTTGGCGTACCACTTCGAGTTCCAGTCCTTGGCAATGCCGAGGCGGATACCGGTGGGATGAACTTTGTGACCCATCGTTTCTTACCCCAGTCAGTTGCCCACAACCACAGTGATGTGGCTGGTGCGCTTCAGGATGCGCGAACCGCGGCCTTTGGCGCGGGCATACATACGCTTCATCGCCGGACCTTCGTCGACGAAGATGCGAGCCACCTTCAGCTCGTCGACGTCGGCACCGAGGTTGTTCTCGGCGTTGGCGACGGCGGAGAGCAGCACCTTGCGGACAAGGTGGGCGGCTTTCTTGTTGGTAAAGGCGAGCACGTCGCTGGCTCGGCCCACGGGCATACCGCGGACCAGGTCAGCCACCAGGCGTGCCTTCTGCGCCGAGATGCGGGCGCTGCGCAGGATCGCTTTGGCTTCGGTGCTCATCACTTGCCCTTCTTATCGCCGGCGTGGCCCTTGTAGGTGCGGGTCACCGCGAACTCGCCGAGCTTGTGCCCGACCATGTTCTCGTTGATGAGCACCGGCACGTGCTGGCGGCCGTTGTGGATGGCGATGGTCAGACCGACCATCTCCGGCAGGATCATCGAGCGACGCGACCAGGTCTTGATCGGACGCTTGTTGTTGGCGGAAACGGCGGCTTCCACCTTCTTTACGAGGTGCAGGTCAACGAACGGACCTTTCTTTAGAGAGCGCGGCATGATCGTTTCCTATTACTTGCGACGACGCACGATGAACTGCTGGGTGCGCTTGTTGTTGCGCGTCTTGTAACCCTTGGTCGGCGTGCCCCACGGGCTGACCGGATGACGGCCGCCGGAGGTACGGCCTTCACCACCGCCGTGCGGATGGTCGACCGGGTTCATGACCACGCCGCGGACGGTCGGACGGATGCCCTTCCAACGCTTGGCGCCGGCCTTGCCGAGCTTGCGCAGGCTGTGCTCGGAGTTGCCGACTTCACCGATGGTGGCGCGGCATTCGACCGGGACGCGACGCATTTCGCCGGAGCGGAGACGCAGCGTGGCATAGCCCTGCTCGCGAGCGACCAGCTGGACCGAGGCGCCGGCCGAACGCGCGATCTGCGCACCCTTGCCCGGCTTCATCTCGATGCAGTGGATCGTGGAACCGACCGGGATCGAACGAAGCGGCAGGCAGTTGCCCGGCTTGATCGGGGAGTCGGAACCCGACACGAGACGGTCGCCCACCGCCACGCCCTTCGGCGCGATGATGTAGCGGCGCTCGCCGTCGGCGTAGCACAGCAGCGCGATGTGCGCGGTGCGGTTCGGATCGTATTCCAGACGCTCGACAACGGCGGCGATGCCTTCCTTGTCACGCTTGAAATCGATGATGCGGTAAGCCTGCTTGTGACCGCCGCCGCGATGACGCGTGGTGATGCGACCGAAGTGGTTGCGACCGCCGGTCTTCGACTGCGATTCGGTCAGGGGCGCGTACGGTGCGCCCTTGTGCAGACCTTCGGTCCGCACGCTGACTGCGTCGCGGCGGCCCGGGGAGGTCGGCTTGTGAGTGATCAGTGCCATCTCAATTCAACTCCTGGCTCAGGCCTTGGCCGACACGTCGATCGTGTGACCGTCGGCGAGGCGCACGTAGGCCTTACGCTTGCCCTGGCGGTTGCCAGTGCGGAAGCGGAACGACTTGACCTTGCCCTTCGTGTTCACGAGGTTCACGTCCACGACCTTGACGTCGAAGAGGTGTTCCACCGCTGCGCGGACATCGGCCTTGGTCGCCTCGGGCGCCACGACGAAAACGTACTGGTTGTTCTCAGCAAGGCGAGCCGACTTCTCGGAGATGTGCGGCGCGCGAAGCGTGTTGAGCGTGCGTTCGGTGCTCATGCGAGCCACTCCTCGACCTTCTTGACCGCGTCCACCGTCATGACGACGTAGTCGCTGCCGACCAGGCTGACCGGATTCAGGGCCAGCACGTCGACGACGTGGATGTACGGAATGTTGCGAGCGGACAGGTACAGCGCTTCGGTGGCGTCTTCCGACACCAGCAGCACGCGACCCTTGACTTCGAGCTCGGCGAGCTTGGCGATCATGCCCTTGGTGCTCGGGGCTTCCATCGACAGCTCGGAGACGACCTTCAGACGGTTCTGGCGGTTCAGCTCGGCGACGATCGAACGGATCGCGACGCGGTAAGCCTTACGGTTGACCTTCTGCTCGAAGCTGCGCGGCTTCGCTGCGAACGTCACACCACCACCGACGAAGATCGGAGCGCGGTAATCGCCGTGACGAGCGCCGCCGCCCTTCTGCTTCTTGAACTTCTTGGTCGTACCCGACATCTGACCGCGAGACAGCTGAGCCTTCGTACCGGCACGGCCAGCCGCCTGATAGGCGGTGACGACCTGGTGCACGAGGGCCTTCTTGTACTCGCCGCCGAACACGTCGTCCGACACGGTGAGCGCCTTGGCGCCAATAACGTTGAGTTCCATGGCGTCTCTCCTCAGCCCTTGGTCGTCGGACGAATCACGACGTCACCGCCCGGCGCGCCCGGGACTGCGCCCTTGACCGCGATCAGGTGGCGCTCGGCGTCGACCTTGACAACTTCGAGGCCCTGCTGCGTGCGGTTCACCGCACCCATGTGGCCCGACATCTTCTTACCAGGGAACACGCGGCCCGGCGTCTGGCGCTGGCCGATCGAGCCCGGGGCGCGATGCGACAGCGAGTTACCGTGCGTGGCGTCGCCCATCTTGAAGTGGTGACGCTTGATGGTGCCCTGGAAACCCTTACCCTTCGACACGCCGGCGACGTCGACCGTCTGACCGACGGTGAACACGTCGTCCGCCTTGATCTCGGTGCCGATCGCGTACTTGCCTGCGTCTTCCGCGGAAACGCGGAACTCCCACAGACCGCGGCCCGGCTCGACCTTGGCGTTAGCGTAATGGCCCTTCAGCGGGGCGGTCAGGAGCGAGGCGCGCTTCGCGCCCGTCGTGACCTGCACGGCGCTGTAGCCGTCGTTTTCTTCGGTCTTCACCTGCGTCACGCGATTCGGGGTCGCTTCAATCAGCGTCACCGGAATCGAGCGGCCGTCTTCGGTGAAGAGCCGGCTCATGCCGCACTTGCGGCCAACCAGTCCGATACTCATCTTCGTATCCTTTAGTCCGCTCAGCCGAGCTTGATCTGGACGTCAACGCCAGCCGCGAGATCGAGCTTCATGAGCGCGTCCACGGTCTTGTCGTTGGGGTCGACGATGTCCAGAACGCGCTTGTGAGTACGGGTCTCGTACTGGTCGCGGGCATCTTTGTCGACGTGCGGCGACACCAGAATGGTGTAGCGCTCGATCTTGGTCGGCAGCGGAATCGGGCCGAGGACCGTGGCGCCAGTGCGCTTGGCCGTCTCGACGATTTCGCTGGCCGAACGGTCGATCAGACGATGATCGAACGCCTTGAGCCGGATGCGAATCTTTTGGTTCGCCATAAAACCGTGTCCTGTTATCGAAAGAACGTTCTTGTGATTCGGAGGGGCTTCTCGCCACCCCCGCACAACCCAAAACTACAAACTACGGGTACCGCAACGGGCCGCTCCGCAGCGGCTGGAAGCCACCCGAACGACCCGAAAAAGTCAGGCAGGCCGAATAAACAGCCTGCCTAGACGAAAAAGTATAGAATGCGCAAAAAATAACGTCAACAGAGCGTGAGCCCCGTCGGCGATTGGCACCCTACCCGGCTTCCCTGCCTGCGAACTCGAAGCGCCTTCCGTGCACCTCATTTCGCGTGGTCCGGGGCCGTGGAGGCACCCGGGAATCTTAGCCCGCGAATTGTAGCAGGGCCTTTGCGGGAATGGAAGGGGGTGGTTGGAGCGGGAGATGGGAGGTGGGAAATGGGGGCGCGCGATCGAACGCTGCCACGCAATTCAACGCGACGCGCCAGCGCAGACTATCCCGCAACCCAGATCGCACGCCGGCCATGCCGCCCCACCCCTATCCCCAGTCCCCAATACAAAAAAAGGCGAGGACTCGCGTCCTCGCCTCTCGTCTTCCCGTAGCGGGAACCCGGCTTACTTGATGATCTTCGACACCACGCCGGCGCCGACGGTGCGGCCGCCTTCGCGGATCGCGAAGCGCAGACCTTCGTCCATCGCGATCGGGAAACCGAGCTCGACCGTGATCTTCACGTTGTCGCCCGGCATCACCATCTCGGTGCCTTCCGGCAGCTTGATCGAACCGGTCACGTCCGTCGTGCGGAAGTAGAACTGCGGACGGTAGTTGCTAAAGAACGGCGTGTGACGGCCACCCTCGTCCTTCGACAGGATGTACACCTCACCCTCGAACTGCGTGTGCGGCGTCACCGAACCCGGCTTGGCCAGCACCTGGCCACGCTCGACGTCTTCACGCTTCAGACCGCGGACCAGCACGCCGACGTTGTCACCGGCCTGACC
>NZ_FODZ01000016.1 GCF_900110505.1 Luteibacter sp. UNC138MFCol5.1 | reverse complement strand
CCGCCGCGAGCACCCATCGCCGATGCGATCGGCTCCCACCCTTCGGTAGCAGGCCCAACCAATCCATGGGGTGAGAGCTGGCGGCTCTGGTGGGAGCCGATCGTATCGGCGATCCCGCGGCAGCGGGCAACGTGCCGGTGTATCCGCTCCGGCCGGCCTTCATGCAGGGCAGAACCGGGCCGCCGTGCGAGGACCCGTCGCCGATGCGATCGGCTCCCACCCTTCGGTAGCGGGCCCAACCATTCCATGGGGTGAGAGCTGGCGGCTCTGGTGTGAGCCGATCGTATCGGCGATCCCGCGGCAGCGGGCACGATCGCCGTGGAGGCCGGGCTCTAGCTCAATCCTTGGCCACGAAGACCTGGGTACCCGATGCCTCGAGCACGGGCTGCAACGCGTCCGGAGGGGGGCGGTCGGTGAACCAGGCGTCGACACGCGAGAAGTCGCCAAGGCGGACCATGGCGTTGCGGCCGATCTTGGTATGGTCCGCCCCCAGATACACCTGGCGGGAGTGCTCGATGATCGCCTGCGCCACACGCACCTCGTGGAAATCGAAGTCGAGCAGCGTGCCGTCGAGCTCGATCCCCGAGATACCGATGATGCCGAAGTCGACCTTGAACTGACGGATCAGCTCGATCGTGGCCTCGCCCGTCACACCGTGGTCGCGCCCGCGCACGACGCCGCCGGCGACGATCACTTCGAATGTCGGGTTGTCGCTGAGCAGGATGGCGATATTGAGGTTGTTGGTGATGACGCGCAGGTCCCGATGATTCAGCAGCGCACGGCCGACGCCTTCGTTGGTGGTGCCGAGGTTGATGAAGAGCGACGAGCCGTCCGGGATCGCCGCGGCGATCGACGCGGCGATGCGATTCTTTTCCGCCGCCTGGAGCGACTGGCGCGCGGCGTAAGCGACATTCTCGACACTGGAGGACGGCGCGCTGACGCCACCGTGATAGCGACGGATGAGCCCCCCGTCGGCCAGCAGGTTGAGATCGCGTCGGATCGTCTGCGGCGCGACGTCGAAGTGACTCGCGAGCTCGTCGACACCGACGAACCCTTCGCGTTGCACGATCGCGATCAATTCTTCCTGTCGCCTGTTGAGTCTTGGCTCCATCGGCTACCCCATCAACGTTCCACTTCCCGACATGATGGCGCGTGTGGCGGGTGGAAGTCATGCGGCGGGCGCGTCGGTGAGTGAATGCCGGTGGTCGCTCGGGTAGTCGCGATGAGAGAATCGGTTCGCCCGCGCTGGAGCGGGCGCTTTACGAACAAGGAGTTTCAATGTTCACTTCCTGTCCGGCGACTCGTGTCGCCTGCGCTACCGCGCTCTCCCTTTTCCCCTTCGCTAGTGCCCTCGCGGAAAGCCTGGATGGCTACCGCACCGTGCCCGCATACAGCCGTTCCGCCGACCTGCCCTTCGAGCTTCCGGCACCGTATCGCGACGCCGGACAGCCATCGGCGAGTCCGGATCCACGTGCGATCGAAAAAGTCTGGATCCTCTCCGTGGAGTCCCAGTACGGCGGTGCCGAGACGATCCGCGAGGATCAGACCCGGACGTCGAACGATCACTATGGTCTTTACCTGAAGGTCGGCGTGCTCGAGATCGGAATCGCCGCCCAGCGGCGACTGACGCTCGATGGCGTCGCGCTGAACGTGGCGCCGATGTACACGTTCCCCGTGTGCATCATCGAGGGGCAGTACAGCTGGCCGTGCTCGTCAGGCACCGTGGTAGGCACGTTCCTGCAGTACGACCTCGGCGATTCCGACGGCGGCCAGTTCCGTCACGAAAGCATTCCCGCCGAAGGGCCGTCGCGCAGCGACTCGCTCGAAATCCTCTGACGTCAGGCCAATCCGCGAGGCGCCGCAGGACCTGTGGCGTGCGGCGAGGAGCGGTCGCGGCCGGGTCCGCTCCTACAC